>NZ_JACHJW010000001.1:0-2797500 GCF_014203835.1 Micromonospora polyrhachis
TCCGGGACCGGATCCGGCTGCATCTGCTGCTGCCCGGTACCGGCGCGGAAGCGCTCGCCAGCCAGGCCACGGCGGCGGTCGCGGACGGCTTCACCGCAGTCAAGTTCGACCCGCTACCCGCCGACTACGGCGACGTCTCGCTGGCCCGGCTGGTGGCCGAGACCGAGGCCGCCACGGCGGCCGTACGCGACACCGTCGGCCGGGACGTCGACCTGCTCGTCGAACTGCACCGCAAGCTCACCCCGTTGCAGGCCGAGGCGGTCATTCCCGCCCTGGGTCGACACCATCCCCTGCTGGTCGAGGACCCGATCCAGATCGACAGCATCAGCAGCCAGGCGGAGGTCGCCCGCCGGGCCCTCGGCGTGCCGGTCGCCAACGGCGAACGGCTACACACCATCTGGGAGTTCAAGGAACTACTGGCCCAGGGCGGTGCGCAGTATGTCCGACCGGACATCGGGCTGGCCGGCGGGCTCAGCCACTGCCGGAAGATCGCCGCGCTGGCCGAGGCACACCACAGCGCGGTGGTCACCCACAACTGCCTCGGCCCACTGCTCACCATGGCCTCGGTCCACCTCGACGCAACCATCCCCAACTTCGTGGTGCAGGGGTACTCGCCGCTGGACGACCAACTCGCCGACGGGCCAGCCCGCGCCTGTGGCCGGCGCGAGGGGGGCTTCCTGCCGCTGCCGCAGGAGCCGGGCCTGGGCGTCACCCTCGACCTCGACGGGGCGGCACCGCTGGACCTGACCGGCCGGCCGCTGACCCGGATCCCGCTGCGCGCCGACGGGTCCGTGGCGTACGCCGTCTAGCGGCGCGACCAACCGACGACTGCCGGATTGACGACATTCCCTCGCCGCGCCCCGCACGGCAGGATGAGCGGGTGCGGACAGGCGCGGGTCGTCGATGGGTGTGGACGCTGGTCGCGGTGGGAGCACTGACCGCGGTGGCCGGCTTTCTCTACCTGGCCTTCCATCCATCGGCGCGACTGGACAGCGCGGACAAGGCCGCGAGCGTGATGTTCGGCTCTGCCGGCTTCCTCGTGGCCACCGTGTCGTTGTACCTGGCCCTGCGCCCCGTCCAGGTCGACCCCGAGACCGGCCTGGTCCGGGCCCAGGAGGCCCTCGCCCGTCAGGTCGCCCGGCAGTGGGAACGCGAATCCGCCGCACGCGGGCTGACCCGTCCGGACCCGCTGCCGGTCCGCTGGGCGATCACCAGCCGCCCCGTAACCGCCCGTCAGGCCACGACCGGCCGCACCACCCGTCGGCGGCCCGGCCCACCGACGCGGGGTGACGTGACCACCCTGGCCGCCACCTGGCGTCGGATGCCCGCCGGCCAACTGGTGGTCCTGGGCGCACCGGGGTCCGGCAAGACCTCGAGCGCGGCGCTGCTCGTCCGCGACCTGCTGACCGACCGGCATGCCGGGGAACCGGTCCCGGTGCTGGTGCCGCTGGCCGGCTGGACTCCGGCCGAGCACCTCGACACCTGGTTGGCCCGCCGACTGGCCACCGATTACCCCGTCCTCACCGACACCGCCGCATACGCTCCGCGAGCCCCCGGCCGCCTGGTCGAACGCCGCCTCGTGCTCCCGGTGCTCGACGGACTCGACGAACTTCCGACCGAATTGCACTCGTCAGCGCTGGCCGCCATCAACGCCACGTTTGCCGACCGGCCCTGGGTGCTCACCTGCCGGTCCACCGAGTACGCGGCCGCGGTGACCGCCGTCGGCGCTCCACTGGCCCGCGCGGCGGTGATCGAGCTGTCCCCGTTGACCGCCACCGAACTGGCTGACTACCTTCCCGCCGCCCAACTCGACGGCCCGGCCCGATGGGCACCCGTACTCGCCGCACTACGGGCATCCCCGGCCGGTCCACTGGCCGCCGTACTCTCCACCCCGCTGAACGCCTACCTGGCCCGCACCGCGTACGCCGTACCCGGCTCCGACCCCACGGCGCTGCTGTCCCCGGCCGAGCCCGCCGAGCTGGAAGCTCACCTGCTGGCCAGTTACCTGCCGGCCCTCTATCCGGCCGTACCACCGCCGACCGCTCCCGGTGATCGGCCCACCCCGGCCTACGCCGCCTCACAGGCCGCCCGCTGGTTCCGGTATCTCGCCCGCCACCTGGACCAACGCGGCACGCGCAACCTGGCCTGGTGGGACCTGATCACCGCACTGCCCAGCCGGACACTTGCGACGCTGGTGGGGCTGACCGTCGGGCTGGCCTGCCTACTGTTGTTCGCACTCTCCGACACCCCCACGCTCGGCCCGAGGATGGGGGCAGTCCTGGCGGTGATCGTCTACCTGGACGTATCACTCACCGTGGCCCGCCCGCACCACCTCGCCCTCCGGCTCAAAAGCTTCACCCCGGTGCTGGCCACGGCGGTCGCCGCTGGCGTCGCCTGTGGAGCCGCCGCCAGTCAGATCCCCGGCATGGGCCGGGGCAGCGCGCTCTCCCTCGGACTGGGTCTGGCCATCGGCCTGGGTGTCCGATGGGGTAAGCCCGCTCCGACATCCGCGCTCATCGACCCGACGGAGTCGATGCGGATGGAACGCGGGCTACTGCTCACCTCGGCGCTGGTCGGCGGAGCAGTCGGCGCCGTCCTCTATGGCCTGCTCGGCGGGCTGCCGGCCCTCCAGCGGGCCGTCGGGCCGCTCGGCCCGGGCGGACGGCTCCTCGCCGGGTTCGCGATAGGGGTCATGCTCGGCACGACCGTGGCACTCATGGCACGCATCGGACGCCTCTGGGTGGGATTCGTGGTGGCCCGGGGCTGGCTGACCGTCCGACGGCGGCTGCCATGGCGGCTGATGCCGTTCCTGCACGACGCGCACCGACGCGGTGTACTGCGGCAGGTGGGCGCGCAGTACCAGTTCCGGCACGCCCGGCTCCAGCAGTATCTGGCGGGTACGGACGGTACGACCGGGCCGACGTAGTCATCCCGACCCTGCTGCCCGCCCCGAGCCCGAAGAAGCTCCACAGGGTCACGGCGACCAGTGAGTAGAGCGCGCTGTAGCGTCCGTTGAGCCATTCGATCGCCAGCGGTTCGAGGCCCACTCCGCGCAGCATCGCGTTGAGCGGTCCGTCCGGGGCGAGGATCTGCCGAAACATGATGCCGACCACGATCGGCGCGATGGTGTACGGGATGAAGTAGACCGCCCGGAACAGCTTCCAGCCGGGGTCCGCTGGTGGATGAGCAGTGCCAGTACCAGCGGCAGCACGATCCACAGGGGCAGGGTGGCGACCACCAGCAACGCGTTGCGGAAGCTCGCCAGCACCATCGAGTCGTCGAGCATCCGGGTGTAGTTGTCGGCGCCCGCAAACGACGAGCCGTCGAAGCCGTTGGACGACTCCAGGCTGGTGACCACGCCCCGGCCGAGCGGCACCAGTTTGAAGGTGACGGCGAGTGCGACGGTCGGTAGCACCAGCGCGGCACCGAGCCACCATTCCCGTACCCGGTGGGCGCGGGCCGCCGGGTGGCCCGGACGCTCGCGTGGCGTCGCCCGGACGGTTTCAACCGCCGGCTCGGTCACCGGCGGGTTGAAATCGACATGGGGTTCCCTCCGGCCGTTGCCGGGTGGGGCGGCATCGTCGGCGCCCCACCCGGCAGGCTCACTTGCCCTGCTTCTTGGTCGGGCTACGCTCCAGCGCCTGCTGCATCTGCTCGGCCCACTTCTCGACGGTGAGCTGGCCGAGGGTGACCTGCTGCCAGCCCCGGGCCAGGGCGTCGGTCTCCGGGCCGGAGAGCATCACACCGGAGTGCAGGGTGGGCTGGGCGACCAGTTCCTGGATCTTCTGGAACGACGGCGAGGTGGGCAGCAGCGCCTTGTCGACGTTCTTGTTCAACGGCTGGCCCTTGCCGTACCTGACCCAGAGTTCGCCGTTCTCCTTACCGGCCAGCCAGGTGATGAACTCCAGCCCGGCCTGCTTCTTCTTGCTCCACTTGGTCACGCCGTAGACGGCACCCTCGATGCCGGAGAACTTCTGGGCCAGCGGCGCGTTCGGGTTGATGGCCGGCCACCGGGTCACGCCCAGGTTCTCGTCACCGATCGCCTTGCCGAACGCCTCCCAGTTCACCCCTGCCGCACGTCGGGGTGAAGATCTCCGGCCTGTACGCGGTCAGCCAACCCGCGCACGCCTATCCGCACGACTCGGCGGTGCCGTTCCTGGCGGTACTGCTGGACCGGTTCGGGCCGAATCGGCTTTACTGGGGGTCGGACTTCGCGCCCAGCCTGGACGAGGTCTCCTTCCGACAGACCCTCGACCTCCCCACCCTGGCTGGGCTGGGCTGGCCGAACCCGAGCGGGCCGCGATCCTCGGCGGCAACCTGCAGCGCGTCCTCGGCCCCAGGCCCGACCCGGTCCGACGGGTAGCATCGGCGGGTGACCTCTGATGCCACCCCGCCCGCGGGCGACCCGCACCGGGAGAGCCCGTCCCTCGGGCTGACCCCGCTGTCCCGGGTACGGCTCGACGAACTCCTGCAGGAGATGCTCGACCGCGTCGGCCAGGTGATGGCCAGCCGGGAACGGCTCCGCGCGCTGCTGGACGCCGTCGTCGGCATCGGCACCGACCTCGACCTGCACAGCACACTGCGTCGGATCGTCGAGGCCGCATGCGACCTGGCCGGCGCCCGCTACGGCGCGCTGGGGGTCATCGGTCCAGACCGGCAGCTCACCGAGTTCATCACCCACGGCATCCCGCCCGAGGCCCATGCCGCCATCGGTGACCCGCCGCACGGTCGTGGGGTGCTCGGCCTGCTGATCGCCGATCCCCGCCCCGTCCGGATGCCGGACATCACCCAGCATCCGCAGTCCTACGGATTCCCGCCGAACCACCCACCGATGCACAGCTTCCTCGGGGTGCCGCTACGCATCCGGGAGCACGTCTTCGGCAACCTCTATCTCGCCGACAAACAGGGCGCACGGGAATTCACCGAGGACGACGAGGAGATCGTGGTGGCGCTCGCCGCCGCGGCCGGGGTGGCGATCGAGAACGCCCGGCTCTACGCCGTCGCCCACCGGCGGGAACGCTGGCTCGCCGCCGCCGCCGAGATCACGGGCGTGCTGCTCGGCGAGGTACGCCGTACCGACGCGCTCACCCTGATCGCCCGCCGGGCCCGCCAGGTGGCCGAGGCCGACCTGGCGCTGGTGCTGCTCTACGACGAGGACGCCGAACAGCTCACCGTCGAGGTGGTCGACTCCGCCGAGGGCCGCTCACCCCGCCTGCTCGGCACCGTCCTGCCCGCCGAGGAGACCGCCTTCGCCGACTCGGTGACCCACCAACGCCACACGGTGATCGAGAGCCTCGCCAAGGCGGCGCCCTGGCCGGTGTCGGTGACCGCCGGACCGGCCGTGGTCTCGCCACTGGCCGCCGGCGACCAGCTCTCCGGCATCCTGGTGGTGGCACACGCCGACGGTAAGGCCCTGCCCAGCGACGACGACGTACCGCTGCTGGCCAGCTTCGCCGGTCAGGCCGCCCTAGCCCTGGAGCGGGCCCGGGCTCAGGAGGAACGCGAGTTGCTCGCCGTCCTGGAGGACCGGGAGCGAATCGCCCGGGACCTGCACGACGTCGTCATCCAGCGGCTCTTCGCCACCGGTCTGCAGTTGCAGAGCGCCGTCCCGCTGGGCAACCGACCCGAGGTGGTGACCAAGCGGATCAACGCCGCCGTGGACGACCTCGACTCCACCATCCGCGACATCCGCCGGGCCATTTTCGAACTGCGTACGCCGATGAGCGCCGCGCTGCGCACCGAGATCCGTGACGCCGTCGACGCGGCGGCCGGGGCCCTGGGCTTCCGTCCCGTCCTGGAACTGGTCGGTCCGATCGACAGCGCGGTGCCCGACACGGTCCGCCCCGATCTGCTCGCCGTGCTCCGGGAGGCGCTGTCCAACGCCGTCCGGCATGCCCAGGCGGAGAAGGTCACGGTGGGTGTGCAGGTCGACGGTGGTCGGCTGACCCTGACGGTGACCGACGACGGGATCGGCACCGACCCCCACCAGGCACGGGGTGGCCTGGTCAACCTACGGGAACGCGCGGCCGGGCACGACGGGACGTTCGAGATCCGCCGGGCCGAGCCGCGCGGGACGGCACTGTGCTGGAGCGTGCCGCTGCGCGACTGATCCGGGCGTCGGACCGCCCGGCCGCTCGCCGATCAGTGCCGCTCGCCGAGCAGCCGACTGCGTGCCGATCAGTGCCGCTCGCCGAGCAGCCGACTGCGTGCCGATCAGTGCCGATCGCCGAGCAGCCGGGTGGCCAACACCGCCGCCTGGGTACGCCGTTCCAGGCCGAGCTTGGCCAGCAGGCTGGAGACGTAGTTCTTCACCGTCTTCTCGGCCAGGAACATCTTGCCGGCGATCTCCCGGTTGGTCAGCCCTTCGGCGACATACTCCAGGATCCGCCGCTCCTGCTCGGTGAGCGACTTCAGCTCGCGGGGCTCCTCCACGCCGCTGCGGATGCGTTCGAGGACCCGCCGGGTGACCGCCGGGTCGAGCATCGACTGCCCGGAGGCGACCCGGCGCACCGCGTCGACCAGGTCCGTGCCCCGGATCTGCTTCAACACATAGCCGGCGGCCCCGGCCATGATCGCGGCGAAGAGCGCCTCGTCGTCCTCGTATGAGGTGAGGATCAGGCCGGCTATCGACGAGTCGACCGCGCGGATGTCCCGGCACACGTCGATTCCGTTGCCGTCGGGCAGCCGCGCGTCGAGGATCGCCACGTCCGGACGGAGCGCGGGGATGAGCCGGGTCGCCTCCTGCGCGGAGCCCGACTCGCCGACCACCTCGATGTCGCCGGCGCTCTGCAGCAGGTCGGCCAGGCCACGGCGGACCACCTCATGGTCGTCGAGCAGGAAGACGCGGATCATGCCATTGTTTCTACCTGACAACGGCCACGATCGCACAGGGCCGAAGGTCCCGGCCCCTCGATCCGCCGCCGCGAGGGCATGCCGGCAGAGCCGCGAGACGTGGTCAACCGGCCGCAGCTGCACCATAGGGGTAGGTATGCCCCACCGGTTCGGGACGTCCGGCCCTGTCAGGCTGGTCACATCTTGGGCAACCTGGAGTCCTGAGCATCGAGGAGGCGTCCGATGACTGGTAACACCGTACCGCCCTCCGCCGACGTCCCTGCGGCGCTGGCGGAGGCGGCGCGCCAGGCGCTGCGCGCACCGTCGGTGTTCAACTCGCAGCCATGGCGCTGGTGGGTTGGGCGGGACGCGCTGGAACTGTTCGCCGACCGGAGCCGGCAGTTGGCCGTGACCGATCCGGAGGGGCGACTGTTCATGGTCAGCTGCGGAGCTGCCCTGCACCATGCGCGGGTCGCGCTGGGTGCCGCCGGGTTCCGGGTCGAGGTGGCCCGCTTCCCCGACCCGGCCGACCCCGACCTGCTCGCCACCCTCCGGATCGTCGACCGGCAGCCCCCACTCGACGGGGAGGTACGGCTGCGCGAGGCCATCCCTCGGCGACGCACCGACCGGCGCGCCTTCGACACGCAACCGGTGCCGGCCGAGATGCTCGACCGACTACACCGCGTGGTCGAGGAGAACGAAGCCCACCTGCACGTCGTACGGCCGGACCAGATGCCGATGCTCGCCGTGGCGACCGCCCAGGCGGCAGCCAGTGAACTGGTCGACCCGGCCTACCGGGCCGAACTGATCCGGTGGACCAATCGACCGCCGTGGAGCGGCGACGGGGTACCCGCCAGCACCGCCGTGCGGCAGGGCCCGCGTCGGGTTCCGGTGCGCGACTACGCCCTCGACGGCCGGGCCGGGCTGGAGGTGGGCGAGGGCACCGACCGGGGTGCGACGTACGCCGTGCTGTTCGGCGCCACCGACGAGCCGGCGTCCTGGCTCCGGGCGGGTGAGGCGCTCTCCGCGCTGCTGCTGACCGCGACGGCCGAGGGGCTGTCGGCGGCACCGCTCAGTGATCCGATCGAGTTGGACTGGCCCCGGCAACTGATGCGGGACCTGCTCGCCGGCCTCGGCGAGCCGTACCTGGTTCTCCGGGTGGGACTGCCCGCCATCACAGACGAACTGCCTCCGGTGCCGCGTCGCGACCCGGACGAGGTCATCGGGTTTTCCGGCTAGGAGGTGGCCGAGTGCGACCGATCATCACGGTGGGGGTCGGCGGTAGCGGCGGATGGTCGGCGCTGGCCTGGGCGACCGAGCAGGCCGCCGCCACCCGCGCCAAACTGGTCCTGTGCCATGTCTGCCCGCCCGGTTCGGCGTTGGCCGACCGGCGTTCGGGCACCCCGATCCGACTGTTGGAACTCTTCGACCCGGCGTTGGCTCGGGCGGTGGCGAGCACCCGTACCCGGCTGGGTGATGCCCGAGTCCGGTTGCGTCTGTTGCCCGGCGACCCTGGTGACGTGCTGCTGGCCAACGCCCGCGACGCGGACCTACTGGTGATCGGCCCGTCCGGACGAACAAGCGTCGATGGCACGGCAGGCCTGGCCCACCGGGTGGCCACCCGGGCACCCTGCACGGTGGTGGTCGCGCGGCCGGTCAGCCCCGGGACGGATGCCCCCTTCGCCGGTCACGTGGTGGTAGGCGTGGACCCGACCATCGCCGGTCACGCGGCGTTGGAATTCGGCTTCCGCTACGCCGACACACATCGGCTGCCCCTGGCTGCGGTCCGGGTCACGCCGGTCGGGCAGCAGCCCACCGACCCGGCCGACCTGGCGCTGCTCGCCACCGAGGTCGATCCATGGCTGCACAAGTTTCCAGACGTACCGGTGCGATCGACGGAGTACGTCGGTGACCCCGGACCCGACCTGCTACGCGTGGCCACCGGGGCACGGCTGCTGGTCGTCGGCGACCACGGTCGGGAAGTACCGCCCCCGGTCGGATCCCCGTGGGCTCCGGTCACCCCGTTGGGCGAGGTCAGCGGCAGCGTCATCGAGCGCGCCGGCTGTCCCGTCGCCGTCGTACCCGGGTGGGAGCGACCAGGAGGCAGAAAATGAGCGACTCCGCCTACACCATCGCCGACCTGCGCGCCGCCGTTTCCGCCGCGGGTCGGGCGCCGTCGGTACACAACACCCAGCCGTGGCGGTTCCGGCTCCGGGATGGTGGCATCGAGGTGCTGGTCGACCCGCAGCGACGGCTGCCGGTGACCGACCCCACCGGCTGGGCCGCCCGTCTCAGTTGCGGCGCGGCGGTGTTCAACCTCCGGCTCGCGCTGGCGGTCGCCGGCACCCCCGCACAGGTACGGGTCCGGCCGTATCCCGAGGAGCCCGATGTGGTGGCCCGGCTGACCCCCGACCGGCCCCGGCCGCCCACCCCGGTCGACCAGAAGCTGTACGCGGCCATCGCGCGGCGGCACAGCAACCGGGCACCGTTCTGGGCGAATCCGGTACCCGCCGAGGCCCGTTGGCGGTTGATCGAGGCTGCCCGGGACGAGGGCGCCTGGCTGGACCTGATCATCGGTACGCCAGCCGTGAACGCCTTCGCCGAGATCGCCAACAGCGCCAACCGGGTGCTCAACCGCGACCCCCGCTACCGGGCGGAGATGGCCCGCTGGGTCCGGTACGAGCACGCTGTCGACGGGGTGCCGGTCACCTCGGGCGGGCCGATCGCCGAGTCTCAGGACCTGCTGCCCCAGCGGCCGTTCGGAGTGCACACCCGGGCACCCGGCCGGGACTTCGAGCCGGAACCGCTGGTCGCCGTGCTCGGCTCCCCCGGTGACTCGGCCGGTGACCAGATCACCGCCGGCCAGGCGATGCAACGGGTGCTGCTCACCGCCACCGACGCGGGACTGGCGGTGTCCCTGCTGTCCCAACCGGTGGAGGTGCCCGCCGCCCGGGAACAGTTGCGCCTGGCCTTGGGCCGGTTCGGCGCACCGCAGATCGTCATGCGGATCGGGTACGGCCAGCCTGGCTGGCCCACGCCGCGCCGGGACATCGACGAGCTGATCGACGAGGCGGAGTCCACTGCGGAGGAGCCTGTTCTGGCATCGACTGTGGAGGCCGACAGTGCGCGTCGATCTCGCCCCGAAGGGTGTGTCGCCGGTGGACCTGACGGGTACGGGTCCAAGGTCCCAACCGACCATTGACCGCCGACCCTAGAGCCGGACCTGGTCGAACACGTTAACTAGAGATAGCTCCTCCCAGGGAGCACCCCGATAATCCCGGGAAAGGACGTGGAGACGATGACCGCGCTGACCGAGCGGCCCACCACCCGGACGACAACCACCCCGACCCCCGCCGAGACCACTCGGCAGAAGGCCACCCGCTACGTCTGGGCCGCCGTCCGGCTGGCCCTGGGCTGGACCTTCGTGTGGGCGTTCCTGGACAAGACGTTCGGACTCGGCCACAGCACCGAAGCCAAGGCGGCCTGGATCAACGGTGGTCACCCCACCGAGGGCTTCCTCAAGTTCGGTGCCGAAGGCCCGTTCAAGGGCTTCTACAACGGCATCGCCGGCGCCGCCTGGGCCGACTGGCTGTTCATGCTCGGCCTCGCCGCCATCGGCACGGCCCTGCTGCTCGGCATCGGTCTCCGCGTCGCGGCGGTCGCCGGTGGCCTGCTCTACGTGATGATGTGGACCGCCGTCCTGCCCCCGGAGAACAACCCCTTCCTGGACGACCACCTCATCAACGCGATGGTGCTCGCGGGCCTGGCCCTGGTGGGCGCGGGCAACACCCTGGGCCTGGGTCGGCTCTGGGCACGCCTGCCACTGGTGCAGCGGATGCCCTGGCTGAAGTAGTCGCCGCACCATCGGGCGGGTCGGGCGAATACGCCCGACCCGCCCCTTTCGTTGTGCGAGGGCCCCGGGGCCGATAGCGATGTCTCAACCACCCCTCCCCCCGGCGGCATGGTGGTACGCGTCACAGTTCGCCACCCCGCCCCCGGTTGACGACTTGAAGACATCTTCAATTCATCAAATGATGGTTCCGCTGTACCAGGCCAAGGCAGAGTTCTTCCGGATGCTGGGCCACCCGGTACGAATCCGGGTGCTGGAGCTGCTGGGTGAGGGGCCGAAGCAGGTCCGGGAGTTGCTCGCCGAGATAGACATCGAGGCATCGAGCCTGTCCCAGCAGCTGGCGGTGCTGCGCCGGGCCGGCATCGTCCACTCCACCCGGGACGGCGCCACCGTCACCTACACGCTGGCCGGGCCAGACGTGGCCGATCTCATGCGGGCGGCCCGGCGCATCCTGACCGAGATGCTGACCGGCCAGGCCGAACTCCTCGGCGCGCTGCGTGACACCGCCGAGCCCGCCCCCGTCGACCGGCTGCCGGCCGAACGATGACACCCGCGCTGACCGCCGTACGCCGGCTCATGCCCACCCGGGCAGACTGGTTGGCGATGCGTCGCCAGCCCGGCCGGAACCTGCTCGCCGGATTGACGGTGGCGATCGTCGCGCTGCCGCTGGCGCTCGGGTTCGGCGTCGCGTCCGGCCTCGGGGCGGCTGCGGGACTGGCTACCGCGATCGTCGCCGGCGGCCTCGCCGCCCTCTTCGGCGGGTCAAATCTTCAGGTCTCCGGCCCGACCGGGGCGATGACCGTGGTGCTCGTGCCGATCGTCGCCGCGTACGGCCCCGGCGGTGTGCTGACCGTGGGCCTGCTCGCGGGAGTGATCCTGGTGGTGCTGGCCTTCGCCAAGGCCGGCCGATACGTGCGCTACGTGCCCGCTCCGGTGATCGAGGGGTTCACCGCCGGCATCGCGGCGGTGATCCTGCTCCAGCAGGTGCCCGCCGCCCTCGGAGTGACCGCACAGGGCGAGCGGGTAACAGCGGGTGCCTGGCACGCCGTGGTCGAATTCGTCCACCAGCCGCGCTGGCCCGCCCTGCTGCTCACCATCGCCGTCACGGTGATCATGCTGATCGGGGCGCGGTGGCGCCCTGCGGTTCCGTTCTCCCTGCTGGCCGTGGCCGCAGCCACCATCGCGACCGTCGTCTTCCGACTGCCGGTGGCCCCGATCGGCGCGCTGCCCGCAACACTGCCCAGCCCGTCGCTGGACTTCCTGGAACTGGCCGCCGTGCCGATGCTGGCCACCTCCGCGGTGGCGGTGGCCGCCCTGGCGGCGTTGGAGAGCCTGCTGTCGGCCACAGTCGCCGACGGTATGACCGTCGGGCAGCGCCACGACCCGGACCGGGAACTGTTCGGGCAGGGAGTGGCGAACCTGGTCACCCCGCTCTTCGGCGGGGTGCCGGCGACCGCGGCGATCGCCCGCACCGCGGTCAACGTACGGTCCGGTGCCGGTTCCCGCCTGGCCGCACTGACCCACTCGCTCGTCCTCGCCCTGGTCCTGCTGGTTGCCGCGCCCCTGGTCGCCAAGATCCCGCTTGCCGCGCTCGCGGGCGTGCTGGTCGCTACCGCGATCCGGATGGTCGAGGTCGGCTCGCTCACCGCGCTGGCCCGCGCTTCCCGCTCCGACGCGGTGGTCATCGCGCTCACCATGATCGCCACCCTGCTGCTGGACCTGGTGGCCGCCGTCCTCATCGGAATGGCCGTCGCCGGCGCGCTCGCCCTCCGCAAGATCGCCAATTCGGTACGGCTGGACCAGGTGCCGCTGGACGAAGGCGACCACCACCTGGAGGAACTGGACCTGCTGGCCGACCACATCGTGGCCTACCGGCTGGACGGTCCGTTGTTCTTCGCCGCCGCGCACCGCTTCCTGCTCGAACTGTCCGAGGTCGCGGACGTGCGGGTGGTGATCCTTCGAATGTCCCGGGTATCCGCCATCGACTCGTCCGGCGCGATCGTGTTACGGGACGCGATCGAGCGGCTGCAGCGGCGGGGCATCGTCGTCCACCTCTCCGGGATCCGGTCCGAACACCGCCGGACTCTCGACGTGCTCGGTGTCCTGGAGCCGCTCGACGCCCAGGACAGGATCTTCACCGACACCCCTGCGGCAATCGCCGCAGCCCGCCTACATCTGCGCGGCGCCGGCATCCTGGCAGCCGCCCAAGAATGAACCGGGCAGCTGCGGGTAACGGTCAGCAATGCCAGACCGCAGGTCAGCCGAGTCCCGCCCCTCGGACGGTGTCAAGGTCGTGGTGGTGGGTGCCACCGGCAACGTCGGGACCAGCGTGGTCCATGCGCTCAGCCAGGACCCCGAGGTGAGGTCGATAGTCGGGGTGGCCCGTCGACGACCGCGCTGGAGCGCTCCCCGCACCCAGTGGGTGGCCGCCGACATCGTCGACGCGGATCTGGTCGGGCTCTTCCAAGGAGCGGATGTCGTCATCCACCTGGCCTGGCTCTTCCAGCCCACCCACCGACCGCTGACGACGTGGCGCACCAATGTCGAGGGCGGTAGCCGGGTCTTCGAGGCGGTCGTCCGGGCTGGCGTGCCAGCCCTCGTCTACGCCTCCTCGGTAGGCGCCTACTCCCCCGGCCCCAAGGACCGCGCGGTCGACGAGAGTTGGCCGACGAACGGCTGGCCGACCGCGTCCTACACCCGAGAGAAGGCGTATCTGGAACGGGCCCTCGACGCCGTCGAGTACGCCAACCCGCAGGTACGGGTGGTACGACTACGTCCGGGTTTCATCTTCAAACAGGAGTCCGCCAGCCAGCAGCGGCGGCTGTTCGTCGGGCCGCTGCTGCCGAACCGGCTCGTCCGGCCCGGCATGGTGCCGATCATGCCGGACCTGCCCGGTCTGCGGTTCCAGGCGGTGCACTCAGCCGACGCCGCCGAGGCGTACCGGCTGGCCGCGCTGCGCGACGTGCGGGGCGCGTTCAACGTCGCCGCCGAACCGGTGGTGGACGCGCACCTGCTCGCCGACTGCCTGCGCGCTCGCACTGTACGGATGCCCAGCGGACCGGTACGGGCGGCGCTGGCCGCCGCCTGGCACCTGCGGCTGGTCCCCGCGTCACCGCACCTGCTCGACGCCGTGCTGCGGGTACCGATCATGGATGTCAGCCGCGCCCGGAACGAGTTGGGCTGGACGCCTCGGCACAGTGCCCGCGAGGCGATCGAGGAGTTCCTACGCGGCCTACGCGAGGGGTCGGGCATGTCGACGCCGCCCCTGGCAGCGCGCCTGCCCGGCGGCCGGGTGCACGAACTCGGCACCGGTACCGGCATCCATCCGTGACCGGTCCTCCGCCCCTAGCGCTCGGGCACTCCCAGCATCGTGCGAAAGCCGAGAATTTTTCGCCGCTCGTGTGACAACCGGTGTCCCTGACGCGGGGTGCCACGCCCCGGTCGGCGCGACCGGCCAACCTGTTCGCCAGCGCTGCTGCCAGGAACCTGACTATCGCTTGTAGCACCGCCGCTGCGCAGGTCATCGTCGTCGACATAACACCCGGCACGCCACCCGTTAGTCCATATAGGACCTCCAAGTTCGACGAGCGAACGGGTGAGTGCTCTTGACGCTCAGGAGAAGACCATGGAAACGACGATCGACATCGTCGAGGCGGACGTCACCCACTTCGGTGAGGACGACGATCCGGAGACCTTCATCGGCGATGAGATCGAATACGACCTCGGGATCGGCGAGGATCCGCCCGGAGAGGAAATTCCGGAGGGGCCGCCCACTCCCCCGGAACCGCCCAGCCTGCTTCCCGCCGTACACCTCGCGCCGACCCTGAAGGTGCTGCGCGACGAGATCAACGCCCGATGGCCCAAGCGCGACCGGGCCTCGGACGGCTGGATCGGTGACGCCGCCCACCAGAAAAGCAAATCGGACCACAATCCGGACGCGGACAACCGATCGGTCAACGCACTGGACGTCGACAAGGACGGGATCGACCCGTCACTGGTGATCCGCAAATGCATCGCCCACCCGTCGACCGAGTACGTGATCTACAACCGGACCATCTGGAGCCGCAGCCGAAGCTTCAAGTCAGCCCGCTACACCGGCTCCAACCCGCACGACAAGCACCTACATGTCAGCGTCGGACACTCGGCAACCCGCGAGCGCAGCACCCGGGGCTGGGGCATCGCCAACGCGGCCGTACCGAAGCTGGGCGACCGGACCCTGACCAAGGGCTGCACCGGCAGCGATGTGCGGGAACTGCAGAATCTGGCCAACAAGCTCGGCGCGAAACTCGTCGTCGACGGCGACCTCGGCGCCAAGACCGATGCCTGGATCCGAAGCTTCCAGAAGTCCAAGAAGCTCGCGGTCGACGGCGTGGTGGGCTTGAAGACCATCGCCGCCCTCCGCGCCGCCACGACCCCAGCCGTACCCATCTCCCAGCCGGCAAAGGCGAAGCCTGGCTCCCGCACCCTCCGCCGCGGCATGACCGGCGAGGACGTCTCCTTCGTCCAACGCTGGATCGGTGAGCGGCGGTGCGGCAAGCCGAACGGTGAGTTCAACCCTCAGACCGAGGCAGGGGTCCGCTGGTATCAGCGGATGCAGGGGCTCGCCGACGACGGAATCGTCGGCCCACTCACCTGGGGCAAGATGCGGGTGAAAGTCACGTACTGATTTGTGAGCAAATGTCCGGCCCGCTCCGCGCCGCACAGCGCTTAGGCGAGGCAGCGGGCCGGCGATTTCCCATGATCCACGATCGCCGTGTACAGTAAGCCCCCGAGCGACCCACCAGGGCCCAGCCGATGAGAAAGCGTTGGGCGGGCCAGGTAAGGTTGCCGGGTAAGTCCGGGTGGCGGAATGGCAGACGCGCTAGCTTGAGGTGCTAGTGCCCGTATAGGGCGTGGGGGTTCAAGTCCCCCCTCGGACACGTATTGTTACCCCACAGTAATCAGCGTCAGGCTCAGCCTCGACGCTGATTTTGTTTTGACCTGGGTCGTACGCGAGGGCGAGTCGTAGCTCGCGGTAGACGCTGCTTTTGGCCTTGCCGTCGGCGTCCCGCAGGGTGTCACGGATGTCATCGAAGCTGCCAATGATGCGTCGGATGTCGTCCGCGGCGAGGCGGCGGGGTGCCTGGTCTTGCGCTGCTGCTTTGTTGCGTTGCGCGACGGCAGTAGCTCATTGGGCGTTGACCTCGGCCGGCGCCGCGAAGATCGCCCAGGTCTTACGGCACTGGGGATATCGCGTCCACGTCGCGTCGGGCTCTACAGACGTCGGCTATCTCGACGGCCCCGCGTGAGCTGACCAGCTCGAACGCGGCCGCCCGACAGCCGTCACACTCGGACGGCGGCATGTGCGTGCACGTGATCTCGTATGTCTGCGAGGGCGCATCCGGAGGTACGTTCCGCTATCAGGAAGATTGGTTTCCGATTGCTGGGGGCAGCGGTTGGTTGCGTCCCACGGCCTTGACCCGTGCCCGATCGCCGTTGAAGTCCGGGTCGAGGCGGTCGGCCAGACAGGACCGGTGCGCGGCGAACGACGCACACCCTGGTCCCTCACTGCTGCGCACATCGACGGTGACGCCGTCGCCGCCGGGGCTGAGGATCGTGAGCTGGCCGCAGTATCCGCACGGCCAGCCGAACTTACGCAGGTCCGCAGCATGCATCGTAAGGCGGATCCAGACAGGCGGGTGGCACCGGCTGATCTCCTGGACGACCGCGTCGACCTGCTCGCCGACTGGCGGGTACTCCGCAGGCAGTGCCCGGGCGAGCCCGACGGGCTGTCGATGACGCTGGTGTCGACCGACGCCTGGTACTGCTCGTACCTTCGCGTCGCGGCAGCGACGGCGAGGACGATCCGTGCACCGACCTGCGGGACGACTTCCAGGAAACCGGTCTGCACATATTCCTGACCAACGAGGACCTAGGGGTCACTGCCGCATCATCTCGTCGCTGGACCTTCGCGCCGACAGAAACCCGCCAGAGCTGCGCCCTCTGGCTTCCGAGGTGCTCCGCATCGCCCACGCTCCCCCCGACGACACCATCGTCGCCCAGATCCGGAGCGGTGTCTGACCATGCCGGATTCGCTCGCTCGTCGACAGTCTCGCGCTGTGAGCAGCTGGCATCGCTGTCACGCCGTGTGACGCTCCGATCGCGGCATGAGCGAGCACCTGATCAAGCGCGCGTTCACACGGTCCCTCGGTGCGAGCCTGGCGTGCTTGAGAAGATGTTCGAGATCCCTACTCGGGTCAGGTATCAGGCGTCCTTCGCGATCTCGGCATGTAGTTCGAGCGCGAGGACATCGGTCTCCTCGCAGTAGTCGGCGGAGTTGTTGGTGACGAGGAAAGTCATCATGCGGAGCATGCCCCTACTACCCAGGCCTGCCGGTGCCCGGGAAGGCAACCACGGCGTGAGCCGGGATCTGCTCAACGGAGCCATCGGCCAACTGGCGGAACTGCTGACCGCCGGCTCGGCACCCTACCGCCGTACGCGGATCCGGTCGACTGACCGCCGGCCACCGGCGCCCGTCCTGGACCGTGCGGACAGCCGGAAATGCGTTTCTCCGATTGCAGGCACTCCATAGGATCTCCAGTGATCAAGGAGGATGACACAGTGGGCGATTTCCAGCAGTTCGTAACGGATGTAACTATACGTCTGTCCACGATGTCCAAGGGCGAGTTGTACGTCGTCGGCGACGGACTCGACCGGGACTCACTCTGGCTCATCTTTCTCGATTCCTTCCCCGCCGGCACCAATCTCCGGTTCCGCGAGCGGTCCGAGTACGACTGCTCGACCTGCCGCGGGTTCATCAAGAGCTTCGGTAACATCGTCGAGATCCACAACGGACAGGTTCGCTCCGTCTGGTCCGGGGTGTCTGCATCCGACCCGGTCTTCTCCGTCGTCGCCGCCGCAATGGACGAATTCGTCAGTGCGTTGCCCTTGTCCACCATTTTCCGGTCCACCGAGGCGCAGTACGGGACGAGGACAACCCGGACGCTGCGCGACGGCCAGGTCGAGGTGTGGCACCACCTGCACGGCCGGGTGGAAAATCGGCATCGCATCAAAGACGTCGGCGCGGCACGGGGCACCTTCGACGCCGCGGTGCAGGTGTTCCAGCGTGGCCTGGCCGAGCTGACCCAGCACGCTCTGGACACCGTCGTCGACCTCATCGACGACAACGCCCTCTACCGCGGCACGGAGCATCGTCGGGCGGTGACCGAGTTCCGGTCACTGCAGAACCGGTGGACGAAGGCAACCGACGGACAGTCCTTCATTTTCGCCAACGCCATGAACCCGGCGGCCCGGTTCCGCAACACGGTGATCGGCACCCTCGTCCAGGATCTGTCCGCAGGCGTCGACCTGGAGCAGGCGGTCCGGTCGTTCGAGACGAAGGTGGCACCGCAGAATTACCAGCGCCCCACGGCGTTGATCACCCCGGCCATGGTCAAGGCTGCCATGAAGACCATCGACGAGTTGGGCATCGAGGAGTCGTTGCAGCGACGGTTCGCCCGGCTGTCCGACGTGTCGGTCACCAACGTGCTATGGGTCGACAACGACACACAGTCGCGAATGAAGGACGGCATCGAAGGGCTGCTCATGCAGGCGGCCACCACGAAGTCGGCAGGTGCGCGCCTTCGTGACGCGAAGCCGGAGGAGATTCCCGTGGTCACCTTCATGAAAGACATCCTGCCTGGCGCCGCGACCATCGACCTGTGGGTCGCCAACAGCCACGAACCGCACTTCGTCAGTCTCACCACCGGCCGGCACCCGGCCGCCCCGCGGCTGTTCACCTGGGACAACGATTTCGGCTGGTCCTACAACGGCAACGTCACCGACTCGATCAGGGAGAAGGTCAAGCGGGCCGGCGGCAACGTCACCGGCAAGCTGCGGGTGAGCCTGTCCTGGTTCAACCACGACGACCTCGACCTGCACGTGTTCGAACCCAACGGTGACCACATCTGGTACAAGGACAAACGCAACAAGCTGGACGTCGACATGAACGCGGGCGGGACGTTCTCGCGCGAGCCGGTGGAGAACGTCACCTGGACCGACAACGTCCCCAACGGCGAGTACCGGATCGAGGTGAACCAGTTCAACAAGCGGGAAAGCACCGAGGTCGGCTTCGTGATCGAGACCGAGAGCAACGGGAAAATCGAGCATTACAGCCACGAGCGGGCGGTCGGCCACAAGGAGACCGTCGACGTGGGCCGGATGACGGTCGCCGACGAGGTGATCACCGCTTTCCGGCCGGGTAAGGACATGCAGCCGGGCACCGCAGGCAAGGACCTGTGGGGAATCACCACCGAACACTTCGTGCCGGTGTCCACCATCATGTACTCGCCGAACTACTTCGACGACGGCGAGGTCGGCAACCGCCACTACCTCTTCATCCTGAAAGGGTGCGTGAACGACCAGCCGACCCGGGGAATCTACAACGAGTTCCTCCGCGGCGACCTGCAACCGCACCGCAAGGTGTTCGAGGTTCTCGGCGATCGCACCAAGTGCGAGCCGTCCCCGGATCAGTTGTCCGGCCTCGGCTTCAGCTCCACGGTCCGCAGCTCTGTGGTCGCCAAGGTGACCATGACCGACGGCCGGCGCCACCTCATCAGTATCCAGTTCTGATTCCCTACCCAGAAAATCTGAGAGAGGCCATCGTGACCATTTTCGAAAAGGCCACGCGGGAGAAATTCCGCTACCCGTCGGCCAAGGGACTGCTGACCACGGAACAGCTGTGGGAGCTTCCGCTGACCGCCAAGTCCGGCTTCAGCCTCGACGACGTGGCCAAGGCGGTCAACGCCGAACTCAAGGCCATCGACACCGAGTCGTTCGTGGCCACCGAGACCAATCCGGCCAAGGCAACCTTGGAGACCAAGTTGGAGGTCGTCAAGCACGTCATCGCCACCCGCCTCGCGGAGGACCAGTCGGCGAAGGCAGCGGCAGCCAGGAAACTGGAGAAGGAAAAGCTGCTGGCAGTCCTGGGCCGCAAGCAGGACGCGGTCCTGGAAAACCTGACCGAGGCAGAGCTGCTGGCCCGAATCAACAACCTGTAGCCCGCTGACAATCAGCGCCTGCCAGCAGGCCCGCACATCGCCGAGAAGTACGGTCGCCATGCAAGACATGCGCGACCAGGCCGGCGCACACGGCCACTTCTCGGCGAACTCACATCGGTACAACAGCGAGCGCGACGCCCTCTCATCGGCGGTTCCGAACGTCCGATCGGCGGCAGCGATGCCGACGACAGCGCGTGCGGGCCGTGGGGCACCCGGTCGCCGGGCTCACCCTCGTGGCACCATGTTGCGCTATGGATCATCAGGGGCAGCTTCGTCGTGCAGCGCTCGCGTTGGGCATCCCGGCCGACGAGGTCAGCCGGTTCATCCAGCACCTCCGTTTGTCGATCCGGTTGAGCGGAGGATCCAGCGGTGTTCCGGTCGGGCAGTTCGGTGGGTTGCCCCGGCTGCCGGTGGGCATGGACTGGCCGTCCGACGGGGTCAGTCCGTTGCCGTTCATCTTCTCGGTCGACTGTGCGGCACTGCCAAGAGTCGACGGCTTCGGCCTGCCGGCAGACGGCTCGCTGCTGTTCTTCCTGGACCACGAGCAGGCCGCTGCCACCGGGGAGCGGAGGTACGGGCAAGTGGTGTATGTGCCGGCCGGTGCCGATACCGAGGTGGCGGCAGGATCCACCGGCCACGCGTTCGTCGACAGGCAGTACGACGTCGGCGCCACGCTGCGCGCGGAGTTCCCCGATTGGTTCGGGGCGGACGAGGACGACGAGGACGAGGAGGACGACCTGTCGCCCTTCCGGCAGCAGTTGGCCCGTGACCTCGAGCATGACCTGCCGCACCTTGACGAACTCTGTGCTCTGGCCAACGATCTCTGGCCGCCTGACAACGGGTACGCCAGCGCCTATATCGGCGGGTATGCCGACAAGGAGGTAATCAAGAGTATTGCGGAGCAAACCCTCGCGTGGCGTGAGAAGACCGGCGAGATCGTCATCCCGGTCGCGAAATGGTATTCCCATGTGGAGAAGGAGACGCACCGGCTGACGATTGAGTGGGTGTCGCTCGCCCGCTTTCCCGTAGATAACGAGTTCTACTACCGGAGCGATGGGAGTTTCGTGATCCGTCACGACGACCTGACCGCTGGTCGGCTGGACAAGGCGCTTTCCGTGGCTGAGTTGATCCCATAGAACACCGGCGGCGGATACGGCCACCATCTGCGTTGCCGGCGATGGCGACGCCAGATGCTGGGCCACTATTGCCGAAGTGTCGGCTCTTTACACACCGGTGCCGACCGCTGCGGTACTCAGATTGTCGAGATCCGCGTGGTACCAGGTGGATCGGATGAAGGCGTGCAACTCCTCGCCTCGGACGATGTACTCTATTCCGGCGGACGTGGACGTGGCCAATTCGGTATCGCTGACCAGCCTGCTGCTCTCACGTGGGTTGCAGGTCCCACACGGTGCCTCATACGAATGCTGATGAAGCGATTCAATGCGGTCAGGTCTGCCTCGGATCACCGGCGGAACCGCGAATGGGGTTCGGTCGGGCGGGGTGGCTCGGGCAGAATGTCGTGGTGATTTGGAGCAGACACAACAACGGGGCTACACCACCTTTGATGGTGGGAAAGGACAGGCTACTCGAGGCAGTGCAGGTTGCGGTCGACGAGGCTTGGGCGGGCCGGTGGGAGTCGTTGAACCGTCTGGTTGAGGTGCTGCTGGAGGTCGATGACGCGGGTGATGAGGTGGTGGGACGGTCGGCGTTGGCATTGGTGGCCAGGGCTCCGGGGTTGGTGGTCCGTCTGGACGAGCACGCGCGGTCGGGGCCGTGGTACGGCCCGTACCGGGAGCCCGCGTTGCGACGAATCTCGGAGCGGTTCGTAGACGTGTCGTCGGGGCACGTGGCGATGGCGCTGGCAAGCATGCATGGTGACGGGCGGATCCGACAGCGGGCGGTCGAGGCAATGGTTGGTCGTCCCTGCGTGGAAATAATGCCGTTCCTGGTGCTGCGTACCGCTGATTGGGTCAAGGTGGTACGGGATCAGGGTCGGGCCGGACTCGCGGTGCTGCTCGCCGATGAGCCTGCCGCATACTTGCCGGTCGTCTTGCCGATGGCGCTGCGCCTTGAGGCACGCGCGTGCTGGCTTCGCCGTCAACCAGGTACACGCAACCGTGCTGGCGGCGACAGAGCAGGTGTGGCGTGCCTTGCTCGGCTCGGGTGGTTGCCGAGAGCGACGGTTTATGTTCGACATCGTGATGGCGCTGGGACCGCTGCGTATCACAGATTTCGTAACCTTTGCTGAGTCGGATCCGGATGTGGGGATACGGACGCGGGCGGCGGAGGCGGCGTGCCGTGAGGCGGTCTGGACCCGCCGGCCCGACGTCCTGCAGCGTTTGGCTCGGTCTGCGCGGGCCGAGGTGCGGGTGGTGGCGTTGACCGGGCTGGTACGGGTCGGCCAGGACGCCTACGTTGCCGGGTATCTGGACGATGATGCGCCGTTGGTGCGGGCGGTAGCCCGGGACGCTACCCGTCGCCTCGGTGTCGACGTCCGGGAGCACTATCGGACCGCAGTCAACACCGATGTGCCTGCGTTGGGGGCGATAGCCGGGCTCGCCGAGACCGGCTCGGCCGCAGACGCGCCGCTCTTGCGACGAATGCTCGACCATCCAAGTTCGAGGGTCCGCGTCCAGGCGGTACGGGGGCTGCGTCTGCTGGACGAGATTCGGGCGGCCGACGTGGTGTTGGTGCGGGATCCGTCACCGGCCGTGGTGCGGGAGGCAACCCTGGCCCTGCGCCCACTGGTCAGCGCTCTGCCATCAGGCCTGCCATGGGAACTACTCGCAAACGATCGAATGGAGTTACGCCGGGCAGGCTACCGACTCCTACGCGGCTGCGGTATCGACATCGAGTTGTGTGCGGCTTTGATTCTGGCCGTCGACGCGGAGCCGCGCCTGGCCGAACGGGGCAGGGCTGATGCCACCCGCATCACTCGTGACGTGACGCGAACTGCCTGGCACTACGCCTCTGGGCCCGAGCTGCCTGTCACCGCGGCGAAGCACGCTGAGCTCGTGGCCTTGGCGTCCCGAGCCGCCGAGGCGATCGGAGAGGAAACCAGCCGGCAGCTCATCGGCTGGTTGGCTAACAGCCGCCCGGGCGAGTAAGACTTTTCCACACGGCCTTCCTTGGCAAGTTGCGACGGTACAAGCTCGGGTAAGGCCTTGTAGAGGGTGCTACGGGAGACACCGTTTAGCGTGGCGCTCGACGACATCGACCGGGTCCGGCTCGGCGAGCAGTTGCATCGCGTGCGCGACTTCTTCGGGGTCATAGCCGTGGGGTGGCCCAGTCGTTGGCCTTGGGCACGTCGCCGGGTCCGGTCGGCGCATCGCCCGCAATGGGCCTGCACGCCGACGATGCTGGCCAGGCCAGTGACCACCACTAAGCCCCCGCCTCCCCGCCGTTCAAATCGTCGGTCTATCAGGCCGATGGGGTGGATCAGCGGCTACGTCGGCATATGTATCGCGCGCGGGTCGCATGCTGGTTCACCGTAACGTCCGACGTCCGGCTCCAAGTAGCCGAGTAGCCGGGAGATTGGTCTCCCTCCGGCTACTCGGCCATCGGCAGGCCCTGATGCTGTGGACTTCAGTTGTCGCCGCCGAGGATGCTAACCCGGCGCCGACCTCGTGGCAGCGGAACCTGGCAAGTAGGCGTCGGCTCCGTCCGAACCACCACACGGCGGCGACAGCGAGTTCGCACGATCGCTGCCGACCGAAGAGGCCGGGTCATGCGAGTTCAGAGCGGCTGACACCGAAGATTCGTGCCAGAAGAACGTCATGTTCCTGGTAGATTGTGATCGTTTCGGCAGTGAACGCACGGAGCGGCTCACCTTCGCGCAGCCTGGGCCAGGGTGTAACCGGCGGGTGATGTAGAGCCTCGGAGGCGGTGTCGTCGTCCATCGCGATCAAATCGGCACCATAGGTCGATGCGACGACCGCCGCGATCTGTCTGCCTGCGGTGTCGATGTCACCGGCATACCGCAGACGCACGCCTTGCGAGACAACGAGTTGGAATAGGACATGCATCGATCGCGCGCAACTGGCCACTGGTGCAAGCAATCGGTTGTCGCACCCTGGCAGTAAAAGCGATCTCCAGGACCGACGGGTTCTCCACAACCGTCAGGGTTTGCGGCGCGAGAACGGGCGGATGTTGTACGAGGTCGAGCAGAGTAAGCGCCACCGGTGCTGGTGAATCACGCAGTCGCCGGTCGATAGGTCCGTCGCCGACAACCTTGACGTTGAAGAGAAGGACGGTCGCGGAGAGCCGGTCGGCAATGACACCGACGGTGGACAGCAGCGCACGCACAAAATCCGGCCGAGCCGGCTCGGTTTGGCCGACGCGCTCGGCGACCGCAGCCACGAAGAGAACGCCGTTACGGGTGGCCAAATCGAAGTAGTGCGGATCACCGGTGATGTCGTGGGCGAGCTTCGCCAGTGGTATCGGCGGCTGGGCCGGAATGCGTCGCAGGGCTGCGGCGAGCGCGGCGATGCTGTACCGGATCTCGGTGTCGTCCTCACCGACGCCGGTGGCCCGCATGCGGGCGACGAGCTGCGGCAAATCGGGAAGCTCCTCAGTTGCGTACTGCCACAGCTGTAGCGGTGGGGTCGGCCGCTTGTCGTCGGCGAGCCCGCAGCCCTTTCTGGCGGCGGAGTCTGGTCACATGACGAAGGCGGCCGGTTGCCGCTGTTTGGTGAGGCGGACACTGCCATGCGGAACGTCTTCATCATGGGTGAGGACGTAGCCGGCGCGTTCGTACCGCTTGATGTTGTGGATGCTGCGATGGCCGGTGAACAGTTCGTAGTACGCGGTCTCCTCCTGGGGGGCCTGCTGTTCGACGTATGAGAGGAGCCAGCTACCGATGCCGTTCCCGGCCTGGTCGGGGGCCACCATGAGGCGACCGATCAGCCACGCGCGCTCATGTGCCCGGGCTCTGACCGCTGCGACGAGGCGCCCTTGTCGGCGTACGCACCACACCTGCCAGGTTGACATCGATTCGCGCAGTTCGTCGAGTGTTTCCCGTAGCGGCGACAGGTCGAGCGTGTCGTTCGCGAGGGCCTCCTGCACCCAGCAGCACCGCTGGAGCACGAGCAACTCGGCGAGGTCGTCAGGCTGGGCCATGGTCAGCCTGAGTCCGTCGACCGGCCCGGCCACGCCGGCGACCTCGCCGTCGGGCTCGGTGCGCAAGGGCCTCATCGCGGAGGCCACTCGACTCAGTTCAAGCAGCATTCGGCGAGCGGATTCATCGAGTCCTGCGGATTGCAGTACCTGCCCGTCGTTAATGCTCTCGGCGATGCGTAGGGCAACGGTGGCGCCGATAGGCAACATTCTCAGGGTGGTGACGACCTGCTTGGTCATCTGTACCGAGCGGGTGCCGGCCGAGGTGTTGCCGTAGCTGACGAAACCTACCGGCTTCCACGCCCACTCGTGGTAGAGAACATCGAAGGCGTTCTTCAATGCCGCCGGCATGCCGTAGTTGTACTCGGGTGTCACCACAACGAATGCGTCAGCTGCGGCAACCTGTCGGCTCCACGAGCGGGTGTGCTCGTGTACATAGGTACCGCTGGAGGGATGCTCGGGCTCGTCGAGCAGCGGCAGTCCGATGTCGGCCAGGTCCGCGATGTCGAGGGTGACCCCACTGGCCGTGGCCGCCGGAAGGGCTGCCTGGACGAACCAGTCGGCGATTGCCGGTCCCAGCCGTCCGGGGCGGGTGCTCGCGACGATGACCAGCACGTGCCGTGGTGTCCTCGATAGATTTGATGACATGTCACAGACCTTAGCCAGGGTATCTATGACATGTCAATGAGGTGTAGGGTAACCGGGTGGACGCTGCCTGGCTGAGCGAGGACGAGGAACATGCGTGGCGCGCTTTTCGGCGTCTGCTGATAGCGCTGCCCGAACGACTCAGCCGGGACCTGGCTCGCGACTCAGGGCTGTCACCGGCTGACTACGAGGTGCTGAGCACCCTGTCGGAGAAGCCAAACCGGCGGTGGGCGCTCAAGGACCTCGCCGCCAAAATGGAGTGGTCACGCAGTCGACTGTCCCACCACGCGACCCGCATGCAGGCGCGGAGACTCATCGACAAGGAGCCCGATCCGCAGGACGCGCGAGGCTGCATCCTGCACCTGACCGACGATGGCTTCAGGGTGCTGGATGAAGCCGCCCCGCACCATGTCGTTTCCGTACGAGCGCGCTTCCTCGATCATCTAAATCCGGACGAACTCGCGGTGCTGCGCAAACTATCGACCCGGATCGCCGACCTGCCTGACTGATGCTGCGTGAATCCATACGCCGCGTTCAACCCTTACGGGCCGGTCGCTGCCGTAACCGTCTTCGGCAAATGGCCAGAACGGCGAGGACAGGCCACTGATCCGAGGTAACGGAGCGGGGGCAGCCAAGCGGCGAGGATGCTGACCGCGCCGTCGTGAGCGAGAAGTACCCGATTCAGGCCGAGCGCGGCGATGCGGAGCCTGTCCCGTTCGAAAACTCGGTTCGGCTACCCGGCCTTCCCCTCCTCGCTGGTCAGCTCGGGCAGCACTTTCCCGCGCTGCACCCACGCTGCACCCACGCTGCACCCCAGTTCCAGTATCAGGCTGCGAGCCTGTCGAGCCACCCGGTCACCGGTCGGGTTGGCCGCAGTGCCCAGCAGGTGGGGCCGCCGGGTCACCAACTCCATCAACAACACCGCATAGATGCCTATCAGGTCAATCGGCTACCGCTCCGCGTGGTGAGCAGCGCGCCAGGGCATCTTCGCCATCTATTTGAGTCTTGACTTAGTTAAGTCAAGGCTGACCCAGTGACCGGGTGGACGCGTTCGATGTCCTCGGCGACCCGGTGCGACGCCGAATACTGGAGTTGCTCGCCGATGGGGAGCAGGCCGTCGGTTCCGTCAGCGCGGTCATCCGAATCGAGTTCGGCATCTCGTCACCTGCGGTGTCGCAACACCTGTGAGTGCTGAGGGAGTCGGGTTTCGTCACCGTCCGTCCGGACGGTACGCGACGTCTCTACGCAGTGGAGGCAGCGCCTCTGCAGGAGGTCGACATCTGGCTGGAGCGCTTCCGGCAGTTCTGGGGCCAGCGCCTCGACGCGTAGGCCACCAAACTCGTCCGTGGCAAACGGGCCACCGAACTCGTCCGTGGCAAACGCCAACGCCGCGAGCGGCTAACCAACCATGACAACGCTGTCGGGACACCAGATCGTCGTCAGGAAGCTAAGTCCGATAGCGAGGGCGAAACATGTTCGACATCGTCAACCAGATCAATGCCACCCAGCGAGAGATCGGCAATCAGGCGGTGACCACCGGCGAAGGGCGATCGGTGCTGCTGAGCCGGGTCTACGACGCTCCTAGGAGGACGTCTGGAACGCCTGCACCGACCCGAAGCGGCTCAGCCGATGGCTGGGCCCGATCGAGGGCGACCTGCGGGTCGGCGGTACCTTCCAGCTCAAGGACAACGCTGGTGGCGAGATCCTGCGCTGTGAGAAACCCACCTGATCAAGGTGACCTGGGTCTTGGGCGAAGGCATGCCGACCGAGGTCGAGGTGCGCCTGGCGGCCGGCGACGACGGCGACACCGTCTTCGAGTTGGAGCACGCCTCACCCACCCAGATCGTTGACGAGCTCGTGCGTACGTACGGTCCCGGTGGCACGATCGGAATCGGCTGTGGCTGGGACCTCACGCTGCTCTGCCTCGACTTCTTCCTGCACGGCGTGCAGTTTGATCCCGCCACGTGGCTGGACACCCCTGAGGGAAGAAACTTCGCCATCCGCAGCTGCCACGTCTGGGGGCCCGTGATCCAGGCTGCCTGGGCAACCGGTGACGACGACATCGCTGCGGCCATCGCGTTCGCGGTGCAGCACTTCGCCCCCGAGACCAACGGTGACCGCTGATGACCCACAACATCACCTCCGCCGCCGGCGGAATCCCGGGGTAATCGCCGGATCAACGAGGACGGTGCTGACCTGTGGCATGGTCGCCGGACCGCTCTACATCGTCGTGGTCGTCCTGCAGATGCTCAGCAGGGACGGATTCGACATCGGCGGATGCGGGCCCACAGCGCGTCGTCGCCGGCACCCGGCCAGCATGCTAAGCAACGGCGACCAAGGGTGGATCCAGATCGTCAACTTCGCGACCAGCGGTCGTTGTTCCTGGTGTGTGCGATCGGGCTGCGCCGAGTCCTCGGCCTCGGCGGCGAATCCCGGAGGTACGTGGGAACCACGGTTGATCAGCGTCCTCGGTGCCGGGATGCTCGGCGCGGCCGCATTTCTCCACCGACTCCGTGGAGGGCTTGCCACTCGGCACCCCGAGGGGCACACCCACCACGATGAGCTGGCACGCAACGGTGTACCTCCTGGTCGCCGGCATCGCCTTCCTCACGCTCATCGCCGCATGCTTCGTCTTCGCCCGGCTGTTCGCCGCAGCCGGCCGGCGCGAAACCTGTAAAGACGAGTCGAAAGCGGAGTTCCCGGTTCCCGCCAGTGTCGTCGCACCGAGCAGCAGGCCGACGCCAGACCGAAGGTCCGCTGCGGTCCGCAGGGAAGGCCAAATCAGTCGAACTGTCGCGAGATGATCTCCACCTGGGACAGGGCGTGGTGAGCGCGTACCGTATCGAGACCCAGCCGGTCGATCTCCCGGATCGCGTCGGTCTCCTCTGGCTGAAACACCCGCAATGCCACGAGAGGGTCACCCGGACGCAGCTTCACATCATTACTCAGAACGGCATCCAGCAGAGCATTCGCCGCCTCCGGTGCAGATGCGTCCACGTCCATGTGAACCATGAGCTGCTCACTGTCGGATCCGCCCCAGCGGGCGTGAGCGAGCCAAACCGTTCGGACGGCGGGAAACGACAGTATCCGTTCGGCGAACGCTTGCCGCAGTGCCAGCGCCAGCGGATGCGTCGACCAGATCAGCTCGACGGTCTGCTCACCCTGCGTGCGCATGCCCCGGTCACGTAGCGTACGGGCCACCAGGCCGAGCGGTACCTTGGCCCATTGCTCGGTCGAGAAGACCGCCAGCGTGTGCACACCGGTGTGCTCGGCGATGTCGATCAGACGCAACGCGTCGCAGAGCACCGCGTCGGCTGATGACGGCAGCCACTGTCTAAGGCAGGTGTCGCTCACGTACCCCGGTAGGACCGGGCCGGAGTCATCGACGCCGACAAAGATGACCGAACCTTGCCCATCAACTGGGATGTACACGCCGCCGTCGATGATCGCGGCCAGCAGCACCTCCCCCTCTTCCTCGGGCCGTCCACGGTCGAGAATGGCGGCGAGGGTCGCGTGAAGATCGGACACGTCCCAAAGCCTAGACACAGCACCCGCACATGCCACCAAGCGGGCATCAGGGGCCGCACCAGCGGGACCGGCAAGTCAGCCGGCCGCACGTGCTGAAATGAATGCGTTGGCCGGGACCGCGTATGGTCGTCGCGCACCCGGGTCGCGGATCGCTCGGCACTGGACAGCGTTCCGGTCGTCCTGATGAAAGGCGAGCTGGCGTGGGCACCGATATCGCAGGCGGCTTAGAAATTCGGCCCTCCGGGCCGGGCTCACCGTGGCTACTTGCCGACCTCAGTCTGGATGCCCTACCTCGTCACTACGATGCCTTCGGACTGCTGTTCGGTGTGCGGAACTACGCCGGGTTCGCACCTGTTGCGTCCGGCCGTGGCCTACCGGAAGACGCAAGCTCCGACCTACTCGGTCTCCAACTCACGGACGGCGAACACGATCACACCTGGGTGGCGTGGGCGGAGTTGGCCCGCGTCGACTGGACGACGCAGGCGCCCCGCGTGGACGACCGGATCCACGAGTACGAGCTGACAGGCGAAGGCCCACGCTTCGTCGGCAAGTCCGCCCGCCATGGGAATGCCTGGCGGACGGTGGCCGGCGAGGACGCCGACCCTCGGGGTAGCAGCTACCCCGAGGGGACCGCATGGCGTACGCACGATCGATTGTGGCGTGTGGAGCGCCTATCCCACGGCGACGTGTTGCGCGTCGACCCGCAGTTGCGCGCGCTGTTCGACACCATGCGCAACCTTGCCGAGCGGCATGGCGACGACAATGTGCGGCTGGTTGTTTGGTTCGACAGCTGAGCAGGTGGCTGCCGGGCCCTGACGATGCGGCCACACCCCAACGTCCACTCATGCCGCCGAGCAGACGCCAGGGACCGCACCTGCGAGACCGGCCACTCACCCGACTACTCGTCCCGCTGACAGTGTGGTGGCCGGCTCAGCCACTTCGCTTGGCCGATGGCGGGAAATGGCTTGCGCAGCAGCTCACCGTTCTTCCCTAATCATCTGATGATCGCTGAAGACGTCCGACGCGTAGTGGGACTTGCCCGTCGAACTCTCGCGACAGCGACCCACCTCGACTGGCACACGCCGGCCGGCGGACTTGGCTGGAGTTGCTGGGAGACCGTCGAGCACATGAGCGACGACCTCTTCGTATATGCCGCTCAGCTCGGTCCGGCGAGCCCGTCCACGACCACCCACGTCCCGTTCGGCTGGTGCCGACGTCGCGAGGGCGCCCCGGCGTTGACGGTCTTCGTGGACCCGGCCGAGGGCCCGGCCGGGTTGGTGCAGGTGTTCGAGACCTGCGGGGCAATGCTGGCGGCCATAATCGAAACCGTGCCACCGGATCGGCAGTCATTTCACATGTACGGCCCGTCCGACGTATCCGGGTTTGCCGCGATGGGTGTGGTCGAGGTCCTAGTGCACATGTACGACGTGGCCGCCGGGTTGAATCTCACCTGGTCTCCACCTGCCGATCTTTGTACGGGGGCGTTGCGCCGGCTATTCCCCTCCGCGCCCACGGACAGCGAACCTTGGCCGACACTCTTGTGGGCCACAGGACGAGTAGCTCTCCCCGGCTTACCGGCGCCAGCCTCTTGGACGTGGAACGGCGCTCCCAGGCCCCTGCACACCGACCCGGCCTGACCAGAGTTGGGTACATTGGTCTGCCGCAATCAACGCGTCATCCGTCACCCGTCATCCGTCATCCGTCACCCGTCACCCGTCATTCGTCACTCGTCACCCGTCAGGCGTGACGGCTCGGATCGTCGTTCGGTGACGGCCCACGAGTGGGCGGTGTCGGAGATGAATCCCGGCCCCTGCCGGTGATCCCAACCGCCTGTTCACGCGCCCGGTTCAGGATCGCATCCGCCTCCCGCCGGGCGGCGGTCACGATCCTTTCGGATTCAAGCCGCGCCTCGGCGCAGTGGTCACCGGCCTGCTCCTCAGCTAGTTCGAGGATTTGTTCCACCCGGGTGCCCAGGCCGCCGAGTGTGGGGCTTTCGAATCCGCCGGCGTCGTTCCGCGGCGACCGCTGTTCCCGCAGTCGTCTCGTCGCCGGCCACCCCGGCATCCTCGTCGCGGTCGACCAGGTCATCCCCACGAGATCAGATTCCGTCGTACCGATTAGGGAGAGTCCGATGCCAAGCGCGGTAATCGCGACGCCGGACCGGACGGCGGCCGGCCCGAGGGACGGACCGACCGTGGCACCGACGCCCAGGCCGAAAAGGACCGCAGCAGTCCTGGCCGGCTTCCGATGCCAGTTCATGAACTGGATGCATCGCGCGGCGTGTCACGCCATGGGATGGAGGACCAGCTCCGCGATTTCCTGCACTCGTTCCACCGTGATGCCGGTGCGCTGTTCCACCGCCAGAGGATGATCAGTCGGTTCGAGGATCACATGCGGCCGGGTGCCGACCTCATCGGTGTGCACCTCGGTCTTGAGATTCAGCGTTTCCGCCGGATAGACAGGAAGCTGGGTGGACAGCCAGCCGAAGTACGCCGACTCCTGTTCCCGGCCGGGAGTCGTCCATAGATCCACTGTTCGGCGGAAGTTGTCCCTACTCAGCGACACCCAGACGCCCCATTCGAAGTCTGTGCCGACATCAAGGACGGGGATGACCAGGCGCGCCCGGACGAAGTAGTGCCGTGCCTGGATGATGCAAATCTCCTCCTCAAGAACGCTGCTCTCGTCCCCGGCAAGCTCGTCTTGCCAGTACGCCGGCGCCTGCGCACCGTACGAGAACGGAACACCTTCATGGCGCTGCCCGCAGCCCCGGCACACAAACCCTTGATCAATCACGACGTGACGGTACAGCCCTGTCGGTTCCCCATACCCGATACCGCCCGCTGCCGTTTCCGGATCTGCCTTGCCCTGACCATCTCCTCTGCGAAACAGTTCGGGACAGCCTGCTCGAGGTCCGGTCCTCGCCGCGGGCTGGCGCAGGCCGCGTGCGTTCGGCTAGCCGCTTGACGACGGGCGGCGCTTCATCTGGCCTCCCACCTGCAACACCAGCCCGCCTGTGTGAGCTGACGCGGTTCGGGGTTCGTCCATCAACTGGGCAGCTTTGTACCGAGGTGACGGCACCAAGCTGCCCAGTCGGACCGTAGGTACTGCCGGACTTTGTGCCGCTTACTTGCAGTCGATGCGACCCGACGCATTGGGGTCGGCTGCCAGTGCATCGCGAGCGACTTGCCAGGCGGGATCGCCGGGGTAGAGATGGCTGCGGAGATACGCGCTGGTGAGCAGGGCGATCGTCGCGACCCGGGCGGGGTTCTCGTCGGTGGTCTCGGCGACGTCGTATCCGGAAATTCCGCCCAGGCAATGTTCTGCACCGTAGAGGGTGAGCAGGGCTTTCGGGCCTGGGGCGAGGTGGTACGGGTCGGCGTGCCAGTCCGGGCCCGCGACCGTGAGGAAGGCGGAGTCATCCTTGTCTCCGGCCACCACGAGGGCAGGTGTGGCCATGGCGGAGAAATCAGTGGTCGTCAGGAACGGATAGTTCTCGGTCACGAATGCGGTGACGGCGTCGCCGCCCCGGCCGGTGGCTGCGAGCAGCACCCCTGCCTTGATCCGGTGGTCGGCTAGGTCCACGACCGTTGCGTCACGGGGATCAGTGAGGCGTGCGCCCAGCAGCAGGCTGGCAGTGTGCCCGCCCATCGAGTGCCCGGCCACCGCTACCTTGCCACGGTCGAGGCGCCCGGCCAGTTGCGGGACCGCGGCTTCGACAACGTCGAGTTGGTCGAGGATCTGGCTCATGTCCTCGGCGCGGGTTCGCCAGTGCTGCGGGTCGTGGCCGCTGGGGTTCACGGCGGGATTCTGGCTGAGCGTCTTCGAATCCAGGTGGGTGGGCTGGATCACGGCGAAGCCTTGCGCGGCCCAGAAGCCGGAAAGGGGGGCGTAGCCGTTGAGTGAGGACAGGTGGTGGGAAGAGCCCAGTCCGTGCGAGAGCAGGATGATCGGCAGGCCACTTCCGGTCATTGGGGCGGAGACCCGCACCTGCAGGTCCACGGCACGGCCGGGGGCGGGTAGCACTACGGGGTTGACTGAGAAGACGGGAGTGGGCGCCGATATTTTCATGGACGTGGATTCCTTTTCGTAGATCCGCTGTCCGCCACCGGTGGTCGTCTGCACGGCCGGGGCGACCGGAACGCTTCCGCTAGACTCGAAGCGGAACGTCGTTCCACAACGATACGGAACCTCGTTCCGTTTAGTCAAGTGTGATGCAGAGGAGACATGGTGGCCGCGAGTCAGCCTGCGCAAGTCCCGGCCCGAGGCAGGCGGGCTGATGCCGTACGAAACGAGCAGGCGCTTCTTGACGCCGCCGCCGCGGTATTCGTCACCTCCGGCGTCGACGCGCCGATACGTGAGATCGCCACCCGAGCGGGCGTCGGCATCGGGACGATCTACCGCCACTTCCCGTCCCGAGCCGATCTCGTCATTGCCGTCTACCGTCACCAGGTGGAAGTCTGCGCCGAAGCAGGCCCAGCCCTACTGGAAGCAGCCGAGTCACCGTTCGCGGCGCTGCGCCAATGGGTCGATCTGTTCGCTGACTTCCTGGTCACCAAGCATGGGCTGGCCAACGCCCTGCAATCGGGCGATAGCGGCTTTCAGGCTCTGCACACGTACTTCCTCGACCGGCTGCTTCCTGTCTGCGCACAGCTACTGCAAGCCTCAGCCGACGCCGGTGAGATCACCTCCGGCATCCAGCCTTACGAACTCATGCGCGGCGTCGGAAACCTGTGCATCGGGCACGACAGCGACCCCCGTTACGACCCCCGCCGCCTGATCGAACTGCTCCTGCAGGGAATACAGCGATCGCAGCGATAGTCACCCCGGTCACGCCTGACAGTCTGCCGCCTCCCGACGGACGACGCTCCTAGGCATCCCGCCTCGGTGCCCGCATCCCGCCGGCCAGCCGGGCAAGCCGATGACCCCGACGACGCAGCAACGTACGGCGGGGAAGCGAACCGGGTAGTTCACAGGCGTACGCGGAGTGCCGACGAAGTATTCGTCACACGTTGTGGCGGTCGTCGCCCGACGGATGCGGCGGCTCCGTAGACCGGTCGGGCTACCTAGCTACGCGATGTGGGTCGGGTCGAGGACCCGGGACAGGAACGAGCGGGTGCGCTCATGCTGCGGCGCGCCGAGCACCTCCTGCGGCGGCCCCTGCTCGACCACCACGCCACCGTCCATGAACACGACCCGGTCAGCGACTTCCCGGGCGAACGCCATCTCGTGGGTGACCACCATCATCGTCATGCCATCCTCGGCCAGCTTCCGCATGACGGTGAGCACGTCGCCGACCAGTTCCGGGTCGAGGGCGGAGGTCGGCTCGTCGAAGAGCATCAGCTTGGGGTCCATCGACAGCGATCGGGCGATCGCCGCCCGTTGCTGCTGCCCGCCGGAGAGCTGCGCCGGGAACGCCTCTGCCTTGTCGGCCAGACCGACCCGCTCCAGGTTGTCCCGCGCGGTCCGTTCAGCCTCGGCACGTCCACGGCGGAGTACTCGGCGCTGGGCGATGGTGAGGTTGGCCAGCACGGTCAGGTGCGGAAAGAGGTTGAACGACTGGAAGACCATGCCGATGCCGCGCCGTACGGAGTCGATCTCGACATCCGGGTCGGTCATCTCGATGCCGTTCACCCAGATCCGACCAGCGGTCGGCTCCTCCAGCAGGTTGACGCAGCGCAGCAGGGTCGACTTGCCCGACCCGGAGGGTCCGATGACGCAGACCACCTCGCCGTGGCCGACCTCGAAGTCGATGCCCTTGAGCACTTCGAGCGCTCCGAAGGACTTGTGCAGGTCGCGAATCTCGACTGCGGGTCGGGGTTGGGCCGTCGTCATGTGGGTCACCGAGCCTTCGCGTAGCGGAGTTCGAGGCGTCGTACCACCTGGGACAGGGGCAGCGTGATGACCAGGTAGGCGAGGCCCGCCACCAGCAGCGGGGTGGCGTTCACCCGGTCGTTGAGCATGTCCCGACCGAACTTGGTGACCTCGATGGTCTGCGCTGTCACGCCGAGCACGTAGGCGAGCGACGAGTCCTTGGTGAGCAGGATGAGTTCGTTCGTCAGCGGCGGGATCACGATCCGGAACGCCTGCGGGATGACGATGGTGCGCATCGCGGTGAAGTGCGACATGCCGAGTGTGCGGGCCGCCTCCATCTGCCCCTTCGGTACGGCCTGGATGCCGGCGCGAATGGTCTCGGCCATGTAGGCCGCGGCGGTCAGCCCGAGACCGATCGCAATCGAACCGAACACGCCACCCGGAATTTCCCGCTCCGGGAAGGCGATGGGGATGCCGTACCCGACGAGGAAGAGCACCAGCAGGGCGGGCAGACCCCGGAAGAGCTCGATGTACGCCGTCGCCACCCAGCGGTACGGGGCCACCCGGGACAGCCGCATCAGCGCGAGGATGGTGCCGAACACGAGGCCGAAGGCGAAGGCGCCCAGCGTGTAGAGGATCGTGTTACGCAGCGCGACGGTGATGATCTCCGGAAACATCGACTCGATGATGTCGACGCGGAAGAACGCCTCTTTCAGCCTGCCCCAGTCCGCGGCGAAGGCCACCACCGCGATGACGGCGAGGAAGGCCAGGTACTGGAGCCAGAGAGACAGCCGCTCTCGTTGGCGGCGTCGCAGCTTCACGGTTCGATGCTCCTTGCTACCCGAGGTTGCCGATCCGGAGGGCGCGCGGCGCGCGCCCTCCGGTCATGCGACTTCAAATCAAGCGGCCGGCCGCTTGCCGATCCACTTCTCGTAGATCGTGTCGTAGGTGCCGTCCTGCTTGGCCTTGGCCAGCACGTCGTTGATTTTCTTGAGCAGCTCCGGGTTGCCGTCCTTCTTCACCGAGAACCCGTACTGCTCGCCGGTGTCGAACTCGGCCGCGACCACGAAGCCGCCCGGGTTCTCCTTGAGGTACTCGGTCCAGACCGGCAGGTCGTTGATGCCGGCCTCCACCTGGCCGCTGGCGACGGCCTGCTGAAGAGCCGCGAGGTCCTCGAACTCCACGAGCTGGAGGCCCTTCTCCTTCTCGAACTTGCGGGCGTAGTCGCGGCCGGTGGTCGCCGCCTGGACGCCGAGCTTCTTGCCCCGCAGGTCGTCGAACGACTTGTACGGCTTGCCGGCCTTGACCAGCATTGCCTGCGTCGCGTCGAAGTAGGGATCGGAGAAGTCCATTACCTTCTTCCGTTCCTCGGTGATCGTCATACCGGCGGCGGCTGCATCGCACTTGCCCGTGTTGAGATCCTGGCCGGACTTGATGCCCTCGAACGGCGTGTCGACGATCGTCTGCTCGACGCCCAACTCCTTGGCGACCAGGTCCAGCAGGTCGACGTCGAATCCGACCACCTTGCCACCGGCGTCCTTCGACTGGAACGGCGGGTACGGCAGGTGGGTGCAGACGGTCAGCTTGCCCGCCGCGACCAGCTTGACCCCGCTCGCCTGGACCTCGCCCTCATCCTTCTTGGCGCATCCCGCGCTTAACGACAGGGCGGCGATCGCCACGACGAGGCCAGCCTTGCGGGCTGCGCTATGGAACCTCACGGCTGTGTCCCTCCGGTTCGGCTTCCCTCGTGCCGGGCAGCCAGGGTTGGCTCTAAGACAGTTGTGTCAGGGGACGCTACATCATCCGATCAGTCGTACCTAGACGTGCTGTCCAGGGAGTTGGTCATGGTGCTGTCTCTGCTGCTGGCCGGCGATCCGGACGGTAATCTACGGACCTGATTACGGCGGCCGAGTCGGACCCTGATGTGCGGATCCGCGTGCAGGCCGCGGAGGCGGCCTGCCGGCAAGCCGTGTGGACCCGTCGGGTCGACCTGCTGCACCGGCGGCCGACAGTCGCCACGCCGAGGTACGGGCGTACGCGGTGACCGGTCTACTCCGCACCGGTCTCGACGAGAAGGCAGCCGGCTATCTGGACGACGAGTCCCCGCCGGTACGGGCAATCGCCCGCGACGCCGCCCGCCGCCACGGCACGGACATCCTCGGGCACTACCGCACCGCCGTAACCGACGTGGCACCAACCGGGCCCGGCAGTATCGACGGGCTGGCCGAAACCGGGGCAGCAGCCGATGTCGCATTACTACGGCCGCTGTTAAGCCATCCCTCGGGGAAGATCAGATCCCACACCGTGCGAGCGCTACGAAAGTTGGACGGCGTCGAAATCGACGTGCTGACACCGCTGCTGCACGACCCGTCACCAGCCGTGATACGCGAAGCGACGGCAGCGCTACTCCCCCAGCATCACAGACTGCCCACCGCCTTGCCGTGGCAGCTACTGGCCGACCCACGAACCGAACTACGCCGACCCACGAACCGAACTACGCCGACGCACGAACCGAACTACGCAGAGCCGGCTACCGACTGCTTCGCCCGCAGGCGACCGCCGCGTGGCTACGCGCCGCACTGACCCTGGCCGTCGACCCCGACCCCCAGCTTGCCCGCCGCGGGCTGGCCGACGCCACACGACTGGCTCGCGACACCGCCCGGACCGGATGGCGGCGGACCACGACGCCCGAACTGGCCGTCACCACCACCGAGCACGCCGATCTGACCACCCTGATCGATCGTGCGGCGCCGATGCTCGGCGTGGACACCACGCGCCTGTTGACCGACTGGCTCGCGGCGCGAACCGATATCGACGGCACCGACCCAGGGTTGACGCCGCTGTTGCTCCACCCGCGACAGCGGATTCCGGTTCCACAACCACTGAATCGTCGACTCCGCCCCGATCCCGTGCGGCATGCCCCGCCCCACGAAGATTCAAAGGCGGATTGGCCGAGTTCAGTGCCGATCCTGGGCCAGCCGGGTGGGCTCTCTGGGAGCCCACCCGGCGGCGGACTGGTCAGTTCTGCCGAACCTCGGCGGCGGCCGCGACCAGGTGACGCAGCGACGTCTCGACCTCGGGGTAACCACGGGTTTTCAGGCCACAGTCCGGGTTTACCCACAACCGCGGGGCTGGAACGACTGCGCCGGCCCGCACCAGCGCCTCGACCACCTCGTCACGTGAGGGCACCCGGGGAGAGTGGATGTCCCACACCCCTGGGCCGACGCCCCGGCAATAGCCGATGGCGGCGAGGTCGTCGAGGACCTCCATCTTCGACCGGGACGCCTCGATGCTGGTGACGTCGGCGTCGAGGGCGGCGATCGCGTTGATCACCTCACCGAACTCGCTGTAGCACAGGTGGGTATGAATCTGGGTATCGTCGGCGACACCACTGGTGGCGAGCCGGAATGCACCGACCGCCCAGTCCAGGTACGCATTCTGGTCGGCCCGGCGCAGTGGCAGAGTCTCCCGCAGGGCCGGCTCGTCGACCTGGATCACTCGGATCCCGGCGGCTTCCAGATCGTGACACTCGTCGCGTAGGGCGAGCGCGACCTGGTCCGCGGTGTCGGACAAGGGCTGGTCGGTGCGGACGAACGACCAGGCCAGGATGGTGACCGGACCGGTGAGCATGCCCTTGACCGGCTTGCTGGTCAGCGACTGTGCGTAGATGGACCATTCGACCGTCATCGGTGCCTTGCGCGCCACGTCGCCGTAGATGATGGGCGGGCGGACGCAGCGGGAGCCATACGACTGGACCCAGCCGTGCTCGGTGGCGGCGAATCCGTCGAGTTGCTCGCCGAAGTACTGGACCATGTCGTTGCGTTCCGGTTCGCCGTGCACGAGCACGTCCAGGCCCAGTTCCTCCTGCAGCCGGATGACGTGCTCTACCTCGGCTCGCATCCGAGACCTGTAGTCGGCGTCGTCGAGGGTGCCGGCCCGGTACGCGGCGCGAACCTTGCGCAGTTCGGCCGTCTGCGGGAACGAACCGATCGTGGTGGTCGGTAGCTCCGGCAGTTCCAGCCTCTGCTGCTGGGCAGCGGCCCGGTTGGCGTAGTCGCCGCGCTGCCGGTCCGCCGGGCGCAGCGCGGCGAGTCGACCCCGTACGTCGTCGTGCCGCCACTTCGTCGGGGCGGGTGGCAGCGGTGCGGGCAGGTGGGCGGTGCGGTCGCGCAGCGCACGGCCGAGCAGGACGACCTCGTCGACCTTCTGCCGGGCGAACGCGAGCCGTGCATGCAGGTCGGGATCGAGGTGGGTCTCGACAGCGAGGTCGACCGGGAGATGCAGCAGCGAGCATGAGGTGGAAACGGCGATGTGGTCGGCCAACGCGGTGACCGTTGCCCCGGCGGCGACGGCGGCCCGCAGGTCGCTACGCCAGATGTTGCGGCCGTCGACCAGGCCGGCGACGATCGTCTTGCCCCGTAGCGGACCGGCGGCGGCGAGCCGGTCGAGGTTGCCGGGCCCGGCAACCAGGTCCAGGCCGATCGCCTCGACGGGGGTGTCCAGCAGCGCCGGCAGGGCGTCACCGAGCTCGCCGAAGTAGGTGGCGACGAAGATCCGTGGCCGGGGCGCGATCTCACCGAGTCGGGTGTAGGCGCGGTGCAGGGCGTCGATCTCGGCCGGGCTGCGGTCGACGACGTACGCAGGCTCGTCGAGCTGCACCCAGGCCACGCCCACCTGGGCCAGGGCGGTGAGGATCCCGGCGTACGCCTCGACGAGGTCGTCGAGGCGGGCAAACGGGTCATTGCCCTTGGCCAGTAGCAGGAACGTGCCTGGCCCGACCAGCACCGGTCGGGTGGTGATACCCAGTTCGCGGGCTTCGGTGTACTCGCGCAGTGCCTTGGTCGGGTTCGCGGTGAAGACGGTGTCCGGACCGATCTCCGGCACCAGGTAGTGGTAGTTGGTGTCGAACCACTTCGTCAGTTCCAGCGCGGGCTCGGCGTCGACGCCACGGGCCATCGCGAAGTAGGTGTCCAGTGGGGAAAGCCCGAGCCGGGCGAAGCGACCGGGGATCGCGCCGACGGCGACGGCGGTGTCGAGCATGTGGTCGTAGTAGGAGAACGTGTTCGACGGGATCGCGTCGAGGCGGGCATTGGCCAGCGTTCGCCACACCTCGGCGCGTAGCCCGGCGGCAGTCTTCTCCAGGTGGTCGGCGTCGATTCTGCCGGCCCAGTACGCCTCGACGGCGTTCTTCAGCTCCCGGTTGGCGCCGATGCGCGGATAGCCGAGCACGGTGCTCTGGCCGAATGCGGTACTGGTACTCATCAAAGGGGGTCCTTCCCTCGAGGTGCCCGGCGGGCACGGGAGGGGAAGGCAGGGTACGGCGAGGTACCGGCTTCCGCCCTGACCCTCCCGAGAGGCCGCCGGCGGCGCACACCGGGTGGTGTGCGCAGCGCTGGCAGGTCTTCGGACTCGCGGGCATGACACCAGGTCGCCTACTGGCCGTCGCTTCCCAGACCTTCCGGTCCAGTGCTTCGTTGACGGCGGTCGTTCCCACTCACCGCTGCGGGGCAGTCCCGGTCTCTCACCGGGTTCCCTCTTGCGACGCCCCACCCTGCGGGGTGGGGCGAACCAGCACCGTCCGCCATCGTACGGGCCTGATGGTGGGATCGGCGCCAGACTGTCCGATGTTCGGGACGGTGTCTGGGCGGTGTCGGGTTGACCTGTCGTTCGACGTCCGTGGCATCAGACGGTGCCACCTGGACCGGAAGGTCGATATGGGCGTCGTGACGTCCGGGCCTGTCCTGCGGAGATTCGCGCCATGGCCGATGTGTTCCGACCGGTGGCGGATGGCTGTGACCGGGTGGTTGCTGTCCTGGGCGGCAGCGCCGCCCAGGACAGCAGACCGGCCTCTCCGGTCAGCGGACATCGTCGAATCAGAGGATGCCGGCGAATCAGAACTCGTCGTCGAAGCTGACCGAGCCGGTCACGCCGACCTGGTAGGCGGACACCCGCCGCTCAAAGAAGTTCGACAGTTCCTGGACGTCCTGGAGTTCCATGAACGCGAACGGGTTGCGGCTGCCGTAGATCGGTTCGATGCCGAGCATGGCCAGGCGCCGGTCGGCGACGTGCTGTAGATATTCCCGCATGTCGGGCAGTGACATCCCGGATACGCCCTGTTCGAGCAGGTCGGCGGCGAACTGCACCTCGCATTCGACGGCTTCGGCCAGCATGTCCTTGACCTGCTGTTCCATGTCGGCGTCGAAGAGGTCCGGTTCTTCGGCGCGTACGGTGTCCACGACGTCGAAGGCGAAGGCCATGTGCATGGACTCGTCGCGGAACACCCAGTTGGTGCCCGACGCGAGGCCGTGTAGCACTCCCCGGGAACGCAGGAAGTAGACGTAGGCGAACGCGCCGTAGAAGAACAGTCCTTCGATGCAGGCGGCGAAGCAGATCAGGTTGAGCAGGAACGCCCGCCGGTCCTCGCGAGTCCTCAGCTCACGCAGTTCGGAGAGGGAATCGATCCATTTGAAGCAGAACTCGGCCTTGCGGGCGATCGAGGGGATGTTCTCCACCGCTGCGAACGCCGCGAACCGTTCCTTCTCGTCGGGCACGTACGTGTCGAGCAGGTTCAGGTAGAACTGGACGTGCACGGCCTCCTCGTACAGCTGACGGGAGAGATAGAGGCGGCCTTCCGGGGAGTTGACGTGCTGGTAGAGGTTGAGCACCAGGTTGTTGGCGACGATGGTGTCGCCGGTGGCGAAGAACGCCACCAGCCGGGACACCAGGTGCTGCTCGGCCGGGGACAGCTTGGCCAGGTCGGCGAGGTCGGAGTGCAGGTCGACCTCCTCGACGGTCCAGGTGTTCTTGATGGCGTCCTTGAACCGGTCGAAGAACCGCGGATAGCGCATCGGCCGGAGGGTCAGATCCATGCCAGGGTCGAGCAGCATGTGCCGCTCCCCCATCGTGGTGCTGGTGCTGGTGCGGGATTCGGGAATGGTGGTCACTGGCAGGCCTCACAGCTTTCGGGGTTTTCCAGGGAGCAGGCCAGCGCCTCCTCGTCGCTCACCGCGACGATCGGCTTGGCGGCCGGGGTGACGGCGACGGTGGCCTGCTGGATGCGGGTCGCGGGACGGGACCGCAGGTAGTAGGTGGTCTTCAGTCCCGATTTCCAGGCGTACAGGTACATCGACGAGAGTTTGCCGATGGTCGGCGCACTCATGAACAGGTTCAGCGACTGGGACTGGTCGATGAACGGTGCGCGGGCGGCAGCCAGGTCGATCAGGGCCCGTTGCGGCAGTTCCCACGCGGTGCGGAACAGTTCCCGTACCTCGACGGGGAGGTCGGAGATTCCCTGCACCGATCCATCCGCCCGTTTGATCTGGTCCCGGATCGCCGCCGTCCACAGCCCTCGCTGCTTCAGCTCATTGACGAGGTACGTGTTGATCTGGAGAAACTCTCCGGACATCGTCTCGCGCTTGAACAGGTTGGACACCTGCGGTTCGATGCACTCGTAGCAGCCGGCGATCGAGGCGATCGTGGCGGTCGGCGCGATCGCCACCAGCAGCGAGTTCCGCAGGCCGTGCGCCGCGATCGACGATCGCAACGCGGCCCACCGGTCGACCTGGGCTGGCTCGGCACCCCACAGGTCGGGGTGCAGTTCACCGCGGGCCGCACGGGTCTCGGCGTAGGCCGGATGGGGGCCGAACCGCTCGGCAAGCCCGGCTGAGGTCTCCAGGGCGGTCAGGAGGATCTCCTCCTGCACCCTGGTCGACAGTTCCCGGGCCTGCGGAGAGTCGAACGGCAGGCGCAGGGCGAAGAACGCGTCCTGCAGGCCCATCAGTCCGAGCCCGACCGGCCGCCAACGCGGATTGGACGCCGCCGCCTGCGCGGCCGGGTAGTAGTTGATGTCGATCACCCGGTCGAGGAACACCACGGCGGTGCGTACCGTTGCCCGTAGTTTCTCCCAGTCGATGCCCTCGGCGGTGAGGTGGGCACCGAGGTTGACCGAGCCCAGGTTGCAGACCGCGGTCTCGGTGTCGTTGTTCACCTCCAGGATCTCGGTGCACAGATTGGACAGGTGGATCGTGTTGCCCGGCGCTCCGGTCTGGTTGGACAGCCGGTTGGACGCGTCCTTGAACGTCATCCACCCGTTGCCGGTCTGCGCCAGGGTGCGCATCATCCGCCCATACAGGTCCCGGGCCTTGACCGTCCGGACAGCCTTCTTCTCAGCCGCCCGGTACGCCTCGTCGAAGGCGTCGCCGAAAAGGTCGGGCAGCTCGGGCGCGTCGGTGGGATCGATCAGCGACCAGTCGTCGTCTGCCTCGACCCGGCGCATGAACTCGTCCGGGATCCAGTTGGCCAGGTTCAGGTTGTGCGTACGCCGGGAGTCCTCGCCGGTGTTGTCACGTAACTCCAGGAACTCCTCGACGTCCGGATGCCACGGCTCCAGGTAGACGCAGGCCGCGCCCTTGCGCCGGCCGCCCTGGTTCACGGCCGCCACTCCGGCGTCGAGCGTCTTGAGGAACGGCACGATGCCGTTCGACTTGCCGTTGGTCCCGCGGATGAGGGCACCGCGGCTACGGACGCGGGACCAGGCGATGCCGATGCCACCGGAGAACTTCGACAGCTTGGCGACCTGGTGGTAGCGCTCGTAGATCGAGTCGAGTTCGTCGCGGGGAGAGTCCACCAGGAAGCAGGAGGACATCTGGGTGTGCCGGGTGCCGGAGTTGAACAAGGTCGGCGAACTGGGCAGATACGCCAGGCTGGACATCAGACGGTAGAAGTCGATCGCCTCACCCGGCGTCTGCGACAGCCCGCACGCGACCCGCAACAGCCAGTACTGGGACGTCTCTACCACCAGACGAGACTCCGGGTGCCGCAGCAGGTACCGATCCGCGACCGTACGCAGTCCGAAGTACTCAAACCGCAGATCGCCATCCGGGTCGACGGCGTCGTCCAGCTTGCGCGCGTTACGGGCGACGAAAGCGGCGGTCGCATCCCCGATCAGGCCAAGACCGTGCGCGTACCGGATGGACTGGCTGAAACTCGCCACCCCCTGACCGCGGACCTCCTTGTCCACGAACGCCGCGAGCAGCCGCGCCGCCAGCCTGGAATACTGCGGCTCCTCACCGATCAGCTCGGCCGCCGTCTGGATTGACAGCTTGTCCAGCTCCGCTGTGGTAGCCCCGTCGTACAGGCCGCTGATCGTCTTGGTCGCGACCCGCAGCGGGTCGACCTCTTCCAGGTCGGCGACCCAGCGTTCCACCGCCTTGACGATCTTGTTGACGTCGACCGACTCCAGGTCGCCATTACGTTTACGGACCTGCATCACCCGCCGACGCTGCTCCGACACTGTCTGATCGGACGCGGCATCATCCCGTGTCACCGTCATTCCCCCTCCTCACGCCTGTCCACAAGGTCGACGGACGCGCAGGAGGACGCCACCGGGTTCCCTACGGCACACGTACCGTGCCGGCCCGGCTGAAGGCGTCGGCCGTCCCACGCGGCCTTCGACCGCCACACGTACCCACGCGTGGCGCGCTGGCAGGTCTTCGGACTCGTGGGCGTCGTGCTCATGCCTACTGACCGTCGCTTCCCAGACCCTGCGGGTCCAGTGCTTCGTTGACGGCGGTCGTTCCCACTCACCGCTGCGGGGCAGCCCCGGAATCACACCGGGTTCCCTCTTGCCTCGGCCACCGAACCGGTAGTCGAACCAGCTACGGGTAGCACTATATATGGGCACACCCAAGGAATGACAACACCAGATGCTGTGCCGGGCGTGTCGTAGCGCTGCGGCACTTGAGCATCGAGGAATGCCGTCGCCCACCGTCGGTCATGTTCAATTCCAGCCACGGCGGCGACAACCCATCACGAACTCGCTGAGTCCATCAACCACCCGAGCATCCAGCTCCCAACGACCAGCGAAGGGCTATGGTCGGGGCTGTCCGAGCAGGTCCGCGATGCCGTCCTCCCAGAACCCACGCCAACACGCCATGTCGTGCCCGCCCTGGAACTCGCGGTACGTCACGGTGTGCGGGCTGGTCGCGAGTACCTCCCGTAGCCGGCGGTGCGGTTCCAGAAGCGTCCCCTCGAACGCGCCCACCGTGAGGAACAGGTGCACCGGGGCTGCGGTTGCGGCACGCCCGAGCATGTCGTGCTGCCACAGCGACGCCGACTGGCTGAGCGCCGATCCCACCGCCGCCGGATGGTCGAACACGGTCTTCAGCGCCGTCAGTCCGCCCAGGCTTTCCCCGGTCACCACGACGTCGCGCGGATCGGCACTCACCGGCATCTGATCGCGCAACCACGGCAGCAGGCTCAGGGCTATCTCGTCGCTCATGGTGCCGTCGATGCTGAGGTCGGACATCCGTCGCGGCGATGTCGCACCGGTCTCCACCATCGCGACGAACGGCGTACGGATCGTCCCTGCCGCGACGAGCCGGTCGGTGGCAGCCACGGCGTAGCCGGACGCCTGCCACACCTCCCCGTCCAACACGATGACCAGCGGATGGGAAGCGCCGTCGTCGCCGATCGGCGGGGAGAGCCACACCGTACGACCGGAGGGCGCGACCAGCTGCCGCATGCGGGGAGACGGTCCATCCGCAGGTGCGGCCTGCCGCGGCGCGGCGTCGAGTTCCGCCACGGACGCGGTCGAGCCGCCGTGGGTACGGGTACGCGCCGGGTTACGGGGATCGACGACGCCCTCCTCGCGGATGGTACGCATCGCCCACCGGGGTTCGTGCTCGTGCAGGGCGCGGTCCCCCGCCACGTCGGTTTCGAGCACCGTGTACGACCCGCGCCAGTCGGCGGGGAGCCGGAACGTGGCGTGCCAGACGTCCGTGCCCGGTATTCGCTGCATGCGACTGTCGTCGAGGTCGTGCGTCACCCGGTTGATGGTCACGTAGACGGCTGCCGCTTCGGTGGAGCGCCACAGGAACGTCACCCGGCACCCGCCGCCGGCGGCATCCTCGACGATCGGCGTGCGTCGCCCGATGGTCTCCCAGAACTCCGCCGTCGAACCGGCCGCCGTAAGGCGGCTGGCGAGCGTGCTTACGGTACGGCGGGACGGCGGTCTCGGCGGCGAGGGCGGCGCTGGACGCATCACGGGTGACGTCGGGCGCATCAGATCCCCTCCGCGAGGTGCCCGCGCAGCGTCGTGCCGGAATATGCGGTACGGAACCGTCCGGCGGCCGCGAGGGCGGGGACCACCTCCGAGGTGAACAGGTGCAGCGAGCCCCACGACGCCGCAGGCAGGGCGATCACGCCGTCGATCGCACCGGCGTCGGCGCGGCGGAGGATCTCGTCCACAGCATCCTGCGGGGTGCCGACGATCGTCCAGTGCCGCACGTGCGCCGGTGACGTCGGGCCCGGCTGGTTTTCGTTCGCCAGTTCCTCGGCCTGTGCACGGGTCGGCGCGAGGCACAGCGAGACGCCGGGCAACACCAGTGGGGCGCGTTTCCGGCCGGCGGCCCCGGCCCCGGCGTGCAGTCGCCCGCGTAGGGCGACGCCGTCCGACGTCTCGGCGGTCATGGCGAACACGGCGTCAGCGAAGCGCGCCGCGAAGTCCACCGACGCCGGTGAGCCGCCCGCGTGCAGCAGCGGCAGCGGCTCGTCCGAGAGCGCCGGCACGCTGAGCGGACCGGCCGAGGCGTACCGGCCGTGTGGCGGCACCTGCGACAGTGCCGCCGGGTCGGCGAACACGCCTGCCGTCCGGTCGTGGTGCAGCGCCCGGGCGGGAAACGACTGCCGCAGGCCCTCGACAACGGTCACGAAGTCGACCGCGTTCACGTAAGGGTCCGCCGGCACATCCCGGTCGGCGAAGTTCTCTCCGCCGCCGAGCGAGGTGACGACGTTCCAGCCGGCCCGTCCCGCGCTGAGCCGATCCAGCGACTGCAACTGCCGAGCGGTGGTGAACGGGTGCGCGAAGGTCGAGGACAGGGTCGGTACCAGCCCGATGCGCGTCGTCTCGGCCACGAGCGCGGCCATGAGCATCGTCGGGTCCAGGGCGCTGAACCCGAGGCCGTGCTCCACCGATGCCGGATCGAGGGTGAGCGCATCCGGCTTGAACAGGAAGTCCAGGTGCGCTGCTTCCGCCGACCGGGCGGCTTCGACGAAGAAGTCGGCGGTGAACAGCTCCTCGACCCGGCTGTCCGGCCGCCGCCACGAGCCGGCCCGCAGCCAGGTAGGTGACAGCGACAGTCCGATGTGCAGCAGGGTCACGCGTCCCCATCCCGGGCGGCGATCGGGATGACCAGGGGCGTGCCGAAGACCGGGTCGGCGATGACGCGCGCCTCCAGCCGGAACACGTCGCGCAGCAGCTGCTCGGTGAGCACCTCGCTCGGGGCACCGGCAGCGGCCACCGCGCCTTCGCGCATGACGATGAGATGGTCGGCGAAGCGCGCCGCCTGGTTGAGGTCGTGCAGGACCAGCACCAGCGTGCGGCCCTCCTCGCGGTTGAGCCGCCGGCACAGCTCCAGCACCTCGAGCTGGTGCGAGATGTCAAGGTAGGTGGTGGGCTCGTCCAGGAGCATCACCGGCGTGTCCTGGGCGAGCAGCATCGCGATCCACACCCGCTGCCGTTGACCGCCGGACAGTTCCTCGACGGCGCGGTCGGCCAGTTCTGTCACGCCTGTCGCCACCATCGCCCGCTTCACCGCCTCCTCGTCGGCCAGGCTCCACTGCTGGAGCATCCGCTGGTGCGGGAACCGGCCGCGTCCGACAAGGTCTGCGACGGTGATGCCGAACGGCGCGACAGACGACTGTGGCAGCAGCCCCAGCCGGCGGGCCAGCTCCTTCGGGGCCAGGCGCTGCACGTCCTGGCCGTGCAACAGCACGCGTCCGGCGCTGGGGCGCAGCAGCCGCGCGAGTGCGCGCAGGAGAGTGGACTTGCCGCACGCGTTCGGGCCGAGGATCACGGTCACCGCGCCGTCCGGGACCGGCACGTCGAGGTCGTGCGCGACCTGGCGCGACTCGTACGCGAGCGTCAGGTGTGACGCTTCGAGGGCTGGGGTGGGCAACTTGGGGTCCTTCACGGGTCAGACCTGCTTGGAGCGGGTCAGCATCCAGATGAGGTAGAGGCCGCCGATGATGCCGGTCATCCGCCCGATCGGAACGGCGGCGGTGATGGGCAGCAGCCGCGTGACCACGTCGGCGAGCACCAGCAGGCAGGCACCCATCGCGGCGGCGCTGAGTACCGGCATGGTGCGCCAGCGGGTGAGTCGTGCCACGAGTTGGGGGGCGGCCAGCGCGATGAACGCGATCGGCCCGGCCGCTGCGGTGGCGAGCCCGGCGAGGGCCACGGCAGCGAGCATCAGCAGCACTCGGGTGCGCTCCACCCGTACGCCGAGTTGCTGCGCCACGTCGTCGCCCATCTCCATCAGTGACGCCTGACGGGCCAGTGGCAGGACCAGCGGGACGAGTACGAGCGTGCCGACCGCTACCGGCAGGGCGTGCGTCCAGGTGCGTGCGTCGAGTGACCCTGACCGCCACAGGTTGGCCGAGATCGCCTGGTCCAGGTCTCCGACCACGAGCAGCAGGTCGTTGACAGCGGCGAGCACGGCGCCCACGCCGATGCCCACGAGGATCAGTCGGTACCCGCCGGAGGTGCCGCCCTTGCGGGAAAGCAGGTACACGACCGCCGCGGTGAGCAGGCCACCTGATACCGCACCCAACGCCACCTGCACAGCGTCGGCGTCGAACACCACGATCTGCATGATCGCACCGGTGGCGGCACCGGTGGTGAAGCCGATGACGTCGGGCGAGCCGAGTGCGTTGCGCGAGACCGATTGGAAGATCGCGCCGGAGACGCCCAGTGCCGCACCGGCGAAGATCGCGGTGACCACCCGCGGCAGCCGTAGGTTCTGCACGATCCGGTCGTACTGTGGGTTGCCGGACGTGCCGAACAGCGCCGCAGCCACCTCGCTGAACGACAGGCGCAGCGTGCCGACTGTCATCGCCACGATCCCCAGGGCCACGGTGGCCGCCAGCAGGACGACGGTGACCGTCACCAGCCGCGGCGAGATCACCAGCGAGAGTCTGCCCACCCGCCACACCTGTTGTTTCCGGGGCAGCCGACGTTGCGCGTTCACAGCCGCACCATCCGGCGTCGGCGTACCAGCATCACGAAGAACGGTCCGCCCAGGATCGCGACCATGATTCCGACCCCCACTTCGCCGTTCTGCGGGATGATGCGGCCGAGGGCGTCGGCGACGACGATGAGCACGGCGGCGAGCAGGCCCGCGTAGGGCAGCACCCAGCGGTGGTCGACGCCGACGAGGAGCCGTGCGAGGTGCGGCGCGGCCAGGCCCAGGAAGGTAATGGGCCCGGCTGCCGCCGTCGCGGCACCGGCGAGCACGATGACGACCAGTCCGGCCAGTGCCCATATCCGGGTGGGGTTTGCGCCCAGCGACCGGCTGAGGTCCTCGCCGAGCATCGCGGAGTCGAGTGGCCGGGCGAGTGCATAGGCGGCGACGAGTCCGACTGCGGTGAGTACGCCGACGGCGAGGAGCACGTCGGCGCCACGTCCGGCGAGCGAGCCGACCATCCAGTGCCGGTAGCGGTCGAACACGTTGTCGAGGCTGTTGACGAGCATGATCTGGGTGAGCGCCATGAGTACGACGGTGAGTGCGGCCCCGGCGAGCACCAGCCGCACCGGGTTGGTGCCGGTGCGTACGCCGCCGAGCAGGTAGACGACGGCTCCGGCGATCCCCGCACCGAGGATGCCGAGCCACATGTAGCCGGACGGATTGGTGATGCCGAAGAACGCGATGCCGGCGGCAATGGCGGTCATCGCTCCGGCGTTGACGCCCAGCAGGCCCGGTTCGGCGAGCGGGTTCCGGGTGAGGGCCTGCATGATGGTGCCGGCGACACCGAGGGCTATGCCGACCACGACGCCCAGTAGGGCGCGTGGGATGCGTTGGTGGACGACGAGCAGGTGCTCCGAGTTGGTCGGGTCGAACGCGAACACGGCCTGCCACGTGGTGGCGAGGGAGATGTCGCGAGTGCCGACGGCGATGCTGACGAACACGCCGATCACGAGTACGACCGTCAGCACGACCAGTCCGGTGCTCCGGTGACGCAGGCGCGGGGTGGGGGTGGTCTTCATCACGTGAGGGTGGCTTTCCTGAAGGTGACGGGGTGGGGGCGTCGCCGCCCCACCCCGCTACTGGACGGTCACTTGGCGAAGTTCGCCACGACGCCGTCGACGATCTCCGTCGCGCTGTACTTGTCCATCCGGAACGAGTTCAGGCCGAGACCGTGTACCTGGCTCTTCTTCACGGACGGGAGGTTCGCCAGCACCGGGTCCTTGGCGAACGCCTGCGCGCCCGCGTCGTCCTTGCTGAGGATGAAGGTGGTGTCGGCGGTGAGCTTGGTGAGGTTCTCGTACGCGGTGAACACAAAGTCCTCGCGCAGCTTGGCCTGCGTGTGCCACGCGGTGTTCGGGTCCTCGACGGTGAAGCCGAGGTCGGTGAGCAGGCGCCCCTGGGCGGAGCCGACGCGAGCGATCGGGTTGTCCTCACCTGCACCGTTGTAGGAGACGATGTTCACGGCCCCGCTGGGCACGGTGATCTTCGCTGCGGCGGTGCGGACGTAGTCGTCGAACGCGGTAACCGTCTTCTTGGCCTCCGCCTCCCGACCGGTGGCCTCGCCCAACTTCGCCGCAAGCTCCTGCCAGGTCTGCCCCCCGTAGTCGACGACGATGGTCGGGGCGATCGCCCGCAGCTCGCCGAGCTGGTCGGTCACCGAGTCGGCCCCGCTGGAGGAGACGACGATGAGGTCGGGCTTGTGGGCGTACACGGCTTCCAGCTCAACCTTGCCCGCCGGCCACAGGTTCGCGACGTTGCGCTCCGTTGCGACGTTGGCCCACTGGGCGAAGAACTTGCCGTTGCCGGCGGAGCCCGACGCGACCACCGGAGCGTCGAAGGCGAGCAGGGTGCCCGATACCGACACCGAGGTGGAGACGATGGCCGCCGGCTTCTTGGGAATCTCGGTGGTGGTGCCGTCGGCGTTCTTGAAGGTGCGCGGCCAGCCCGCCGTGGCTGTCGTGGTGGTGTCCTGCGACGTGGCCGCGGTATCAGCGGAGTCGGCGCAGCCGACCATCGTCAGGGCACCGATGGCGGCGACGGCGATGCCGGCTAGCGTTCGGGTACGCGCGGAAAGGGTGTGAGACATAGCAATCCTTGTCAATCGGAACGAAAGCCGCTCCGGCAGATACTAAGGTAAGGCTAACCTAGGGCGAGAACGCCCTGGTAGCAGCCCTCGCACACCCGGATTTCGCAGCCGCGCAGGGCGATACGCACGCAGCCGCGCAGGGCGATACGCACGCAGCCGCGCAGGGCGATACGCACGCAGCCGCGCAGGGCGATACGCACGCAGCCGCGCAGGGCGATACGCACGCAGCCGCGCAGGGCGATACGCACGCAGCCGCGCAGGGCGATACGCACGCAGCCGCGCAGGGCGATACGCACGCAGCCGCGAGGCTTGCGTGGCAGGGTTTCCACAGCGATGACCACCACTCGGTCACCCCACCGAAAAGCGGTCGCTGTCAACCTCTCGGTGCCGCCGAGGTGGAAATATCCATGACGGTCAGCTCATGTCGACGCCGTACGCCTCCTCGCGTACGTCGGCGTCAGGATGTTGACGCAACCGGAGCAGCAGGTCACGCCATGGGGACGACCAGCCGAAGGTCGCACCGGGCCGGACCAGCGCCATCGCGAACAGCCCACCCGCGAGGTCACCCCGCCCGATCAACCGGTCGATCATGTCCGGCAGGGTCGCCGGATCGATCGATTCCGGCAGCTCGCGTAGGCGGCTGCCGACGTGCTCGGCGGTCCGTACCGCGAGGACCGGACGTCTCGCGCAGAGGTCGGCGATCTCGTCAAGATTGTCCAGCTGCCCGAGGCCGACCAGCATCGCCGCAGCCGCGCCGGTGTATCCGGGCTGGCCCGCGAGCCAGCGCGCTGCGGCGATCGGCCCCGACCGGTCGGTCCCGGCCGGGCTGATCCTCGACCAGACGACGGTGGCAAGTGCGATCGCCTCGACACGTCGCCGGGCCGGGCGATCCGCCGCCGCGTCGCTCCGCAGATCGTCGGCCGGCAGTTCGTCACCCGGCAGTTCGTCGCCCGTGTCTCGTTCGACGAGACGGACGAGCGCACTGCGGATCCCGGCGTCGCCCAGGGCGCGCAGCAGCTGGGTGATCTCGATCGCCTGGGACTGCTCGCCAAGGTCGGTGAGCCGATCCAGGATCAGCTCGCTGACGTCGGCGGCCCAGTACGACCAGGCCGGCAACTGGGCGAACGCGGCACGGCGCACCTCCCGGTCGACGACACGGCAGGCGGCGACGATCAGCGCGGCGTATCGGGGACGGTGGCGTTCGGGAACCAGATGCGGATCGCCAGCCAGCACCGCGCGACGTTCTTCCCGGCTACCGTTGCCGGCCGCATCGAGGATCGTCCAGCTCGGCTCGGCATCGAGCCGTTGCCGGGCGGCGGCGACGACCGCCGCGCGCACGTCCCGGTGGGTGTCCGGCTGCGTGTACACCTGCAGCAGCGTCGCCATCACCTCGGACGAGCCATACCGGGCCAGCAGCCGGACAGCGGCCTTACGGCTGGTGATCTTGGCGGGACCGAACAGCACCCCACCGAGCAGTACGGGCAGCTGAGCCGGCGGGACGTGCCGGGCGGCCCGGCCGGCGGCGTAGAGGGCGACCCGGGCTCGGTCGCCGCCGGCGTACTCCAGCAGCACCGGCAGCGCCTCGTCCGGCCGGTCGCCCCAGACGAGCGCACCGAGCGCCGCCTCGGCGATCACCACCTCGGACGCGTCGACGTGACGCAGCACCACCGCACGGCCCAGGCCGGGCATCCGCGCTGCGGCGTGGATCGCAGCAGCCCGCTGCCACACCGTCGCATCGGCGTCCACGATGATCCGTTCCTGCAACGCCACGAACGCCGCGTGCTGCCGAGGCAGCCACCGCTCGGGGTGTCGCGCCGACCCCGGCACCCACCGCGTCCCCGCCTCGATGAACCGACCCCGCAGGTGCCGGTTGAACACCCGGTCGAGCAGATGCCGGTTGAACACCCGGTCGAGCAGGTCGGTACGAGACGAGCAGATCGTCTCCCACACCACCGGGATCGTCACGGTGCTCGGGTCGGTCGCGAGCACCTCGGCGACCCGTTCGCCACGGCTGCGCGGATCGTCGAGCCAGAGCCGAATCGCAACCTCGGCCACCCCGGCCGAGGTCCGCGGATGGATCGCCCGACGCAACATCTCCTGCAGCTGCGGCACCCGCCAGGCCCGCCGCCCGAGGGCGTGGGTAAGCGCGAACAGCGGACCATATTCGCCCCGGCCAGCGGCAGTCTCCACCCAGTCGTGCAGCCGCCGGACGACCATCGTCTCCTGTCCACGGCGCAGCACCCCGTCGAAGCGGCGCAACAGCGGCACGCGCGCACTGGTGCCCATCATGTCGATGGTGGCCAACGCCCATTCACGCAGCTCCGGTACGTCGACGTGGTGTTGCAGGGTGTCGACGGCGAGCGTACTCAGCGCCGCCGTGGTGGCGGCGGAGGCGTCGCGCGCCTCGACGGCGTCACTGGTCAGCTGCGCCAAGCCAGCTGCGGCGCCGGGGGTCAGTAGCCGAGCGACCTTGGCCAGGGCGGTGAGCGCGGCGACGCGAACCGGGTCCTGCTCGTTGCGCAGCCGGCCGAGCCGGGTCACCACCTCGGCCACCGCCTGCGGGTCACGCGAGCGGCGGGCGGCCTCCACCAGCAACACGTACGTCTGTGCCCGCTCGTCGGCGTCGCCGGAGCCTACCGCCGCATCCAGTGCGGCAGCCGCGTCCGGCCAGGCCAGGTAGGCACTCCATAGGAGCACCTGCGCCTCCCGCTCGCGGATCTTCGCCAGGCCCAGCACGCGACTCGCCTCCCGGATGCGGACCGCGACTGGCAACACCTCCATGACCTCGCGGGCCGGCACCAGCAGGGCCGTCTCCACGTCGGCCAGCGCCCGGTCGTACAGGTCGCCACGGCGGGCCGGTGGGACGGCATCGAGCAACGCCGCCAGCGACCAGGTGCACTCCCGTACCTGACGGGCGAGTGGGGCGAGCTGCTCGACGGAGAGTACGGCGAGGCGACGCAGCAGCGCCCTCGGCAGCGAGATGCGCCGCAGCCAGCCACTCCGGCTGGGCGCGCTGAGCAGAGTGACGACGCGGCCCGGATCGTACGCGGCGAGGACGCCGTACGCGGTGAGGTTGCCCGGCAACCACTTCTCCGGTGCGTACCGCTCCAGCAGTTCGAGCGCGCGGGCCGGGTCGCACCGCAGGACCGCCCGGCCTACCTCGGCCCAGATCCGGTCGCGAAGCTCAGGCGTGGCCTGGGCCAGCCGTTCACCCGCCCGGTCGAGCACCAGTCCGGGATGCCGGTTGACCAGCCTCTCAAGGTTGAGCGCATGCTCCAGCTCAGGTAGCAGCGCGCGGATGGTAGCCGGGCTGCAGGCGGGCAGCAGGGCAGCGGCCTCCTCGTCGCCGTAGTGCGACCGGACCTCGGACAGCAGTGCGTCCGCGATCTCCGGCGCGTTCAGCCGGCGCAGCGTGCGGTAGATCCGCCGCCGCTCCATTGCGGACAGCTCCAGGATGCTCCAGTTCAGGCTGCCGATACGCAGCGCCGCGTTGAGCGCGCTGGCCCGGATCGACGCGTACGGGTCCCGGGTGGCAGCCTCGACGCCCTCCACGTCCCTGGTCACCACGGCGGCGACCAGGGCGAGGTGTCGTTCGTAACTGCCTCGGCTGCGCAGGTCGGCGCAGACCTCTGCGCGGTCTGGCGCGGTCCGCGCCCACGCGACAAGATGTTTCATCCGCTGCGGGTACGACAACGGGTCGAGCGACACGAGCAGATCTCGGGTGGCAGCGAGCACGGCGATCATTGTGCCCACTCGGCCACTGCGGCGATACCCCATTCCGTCCACGGTCGCTGGCCACCACGTCCCGCCCGCGCGGGGGTTGCCGGCAAGGCCCTACCGGAGGAGGTCGCGCCACTGGACACCCGGACCGTCGCTGCCAGCGCAGATGGGTCAGTGGGACAGACGTGGCCGGAGTCGTTCGAGGTAGTCCGCTGTCAGCGACTCCGCCTCGGACTCGGTGAGCTGGTCGGCCATCAGGAGCGTTCCCAGGCCGTGCGCGAGACCCATGACCTCCAGGGCGAGCAGCCGGGCGGCTGCCGCACTGAGGTGCGTGTCGGAGCGGAGAGCGCGGACGAGGTGGTCCGCAAGCGCCCGAAGGTGCACCTGGTACGCCTGCCCCGCCACCCCGGGGTGGGTAATGGCAAGCGCTTCCAGTGAGACACCGACCCGGTGGAAGCCCCGGCTCGCCGCATCGGTGGGTAGCGCCTCGTCGAGGAACGCTTTGACCTGGTCGATCGCTGACCCGCTTGCGCCTTGGCGCTCGGAGCGGCTGCGCCACCGTTCGATGCTCCTGTCAGCGAGGCGGTCGAGGGTGGCGGTCAGGAGCGCGTCCTTGTTCTTGCCGTAGTACTGGACGAGCCGGAGCGACACACCCGCTTCGCTGGCGACTGCCCGCATGGTCACTGCGTTCACGCCGCCCCGTCCGAGGAGGCGTTCCACGGCATCCATGATTTCGGCTCTGCGCTCGTTCTCGGGCACTCCGCGAATCTCCTTTCCCCAACCTGATGATACGGTCGTACCACGTGATACACGTGTATCAAGGAGGGTGATGTCGCCTTCGTTGCAGCGGCTCGGGCTGTGGGCGTCCTGTCTGGCTCAACTGATGGTGGTGCTGGACATCTCCGTGGTGAACGTCGCACTGCCGTCGATTCAGACCGATCTAGATGATTGAGTCCTAAATCTTTGCTGGTGGGAGGTGCCGGCGTACTGGTACAGGGAAGGGTGTCGTTGTCTGCTCGTGACAGCTGACATCAACACCCTTCTGACCGCACTGTACGTGTTCGTAGACGATCACCTGGTACCGCGTCGCCGCCGTCCCGGCCGGCCCCAGCGGTTGTCCGACGCCGAACTGGTCTGCCTGATGATCACCCAGGTCCTGTTCGACTTCCCTCGTGAACGGCACTGGATCCGCTGGGCCGGCACCCACCTGCGCGACATGTTCCCGTACCTGCCGACCGCGTCCGGCTACGGCAAACGGGTCCGCGGCAGCGGTCAGCTCATCGCCACCGTGCTCCGGGCCCTGGCCCATGTCACCCCGACCAGTGCCCCGATCCTCAGGTTGATCGACTCCACCCCGGTACCGTGCGGCACCTCGCGGGAGACCACGAAACGTTCGGACCTGGCCGGGGACGCCGGCTACGGCTACAGCGCCTCACACTCCCGCTACTTCTGGGGCATGCGCCTGTATCTACTGGCCACAGCCGAGGGCATGCCCGTGCTGTGGTGCCTGGCCAACCCGAAACTCGACGAACGGGAGGTGATGGCCGCCCTCATCGAGGCCGACCACCACCTAATCGCCGACGGGCAGGTCATCCTGGCCGACCGTGGCTTCGCCAGCCCGGAGTTCGACCAGTTCTGCGACCTGCGGAGCATCCACCTGGTCCGCCCGAAACGCGCCAACGCCAAGGCCGACGCCCCACGCACCCCGGCCGAGAAAGCCCTGCTCCGCGCCCGCCAATGGATCGAGTCGATCTTCCAGAGCCTGAAAGGCCAACTCTCCCTGGAACGACACGGAGCCCGCCGACACGACGGCCTGTTCGCCCGCGTCGGTCAACGCCTACTCGCCCTGGCCGCCGTGATCTGGCACAACACCAACATCGGCGCACCCAACCCAAGATCACTCATCGCATACGACCATTGACCAGCAGGGATTTAGGACTCAATCATCTAGGACTCGGACGAGTCGCGGCATCGTGGGTGGCGTTGGCATACAGCCTCGGCTTCGCCGGGCTACTCCTGGTGGGAGCGAGGCTGGCCGATGTCGTCGGCATCGCACGGCTGCTCGCCTGGGGCATCGGGGCGTTCACCATCGCAAGCGCCATCGGCGGTTTCGCGACCGAAGGCTGGACACTCATCGCCGCACGGGCAGTGCAGGGCCTCTCCGCTGCGGTCGTGTCTCCCGCGACATTCACCCTGCTGACGACTACGCACGCAGAAGGGCCGACTCGGACGAGGGCGATAGCCATCTGGACGGCGGTCAGCCTGGCCGGGGGCGGCCTCGGCAACATCGCCAGTGGGACGCTCACCGACCTCATCTCCTGGCGCGCCACCCTGTTGATCAATCTGCCCATCGGCGCTGGCATCGCCATGACCGCCGCTGCCCTGCACCGGCGGCTCGTCGCAGGCCAACGCGGCGTACGCATCAGCCTCGTCGGTGCCGGACTGGCCACGGGCGCCTTCGCGTGCGCCACCTACGCGCTCTCGGTGGCCGGCGGATCGGCTGCTGAGGCGGCACCCGCCCTGGTCGGCGGAGTCACAGGTGTGCTGCTGTTCGCCCTACTCGTCGTCCAACAACGACACACAGCGCACCCGCTCGTGCCGAGCAGTCTGACGCGGAGCCGACTCATCCTCCTCGGCAACACCGCCACCGCGCTGACAGCGGCCTGCTTCCAAATCGGTCTGTGGTACTTCCTCACCTACCTGATGCAGGAGCAGCTGGGATACACGCCGCTCCAAGCCGGGCTGGCCTTCCTCCCGCTCACCGCCAGCATGCTCACCGTGAACCTCTGGGTCACCCCACAACTGATGAAGCGGCTCCCATCCCGGGCACTCGTCGTGGCCGGCGTTGCGATATCCGCTCCCGGGCTGATCTGGCTGGCGGTCGTCGACCAGGGGCCATTCGTACTCACGATCCTGCTGCCCAGCATCGCGATCGGTATCGGCGGTGGGCTCATGAACACGCCGCTGGCCACCATCGTGACCACCGGTGTCCCATCCGACCACGCCGGCGCAGCTTCCGGCCTGATGAACACGGCCAAACAGTTCGGCGGCGCCATCGGCCTCGCTGCGGCAACCACCGCAGGCGCCGTGGCGGGCACCGACAAGGCAGCCTTCGCTTTCATGGCGCTCGCGCTCGTCATGGCCGCCGCAATCACAACCGGGATTCCCAGGAGTCGCGACCGATCGAAGTCCGCCACAGCGGCGGAGAGCAGCTAGGTTCGGTCCTGCGGACCGCTCGGCATTTCCCGGCCGGCATCGGGCCCGACGGGCCCCTCCCCGGTGGCACCGTCCGACTGTCCACCGGCCGTTCCGAAGGTCAACTGGAAGTCACGCAATGCCAACGTGATCATCGGGCGGCGATGGGCCAGTCGTCCCATCGGTCCGCCCGGCTCGATCGTCCATCGTGCGGTGGCCGTCGTCAGTCCCGCTCTGCCTCGGACCGGAGTACTGCGAACGTCCGAGATGAGCAGTTGCGTCACGGTGAATCGGAACGGCCAGCGCCCGGGGAGTCGCATTCCTCGCTGAACTCGACCCTGGGCGATCATGCGTGACGCCGTATGGGCCGCTGCCTCGATCACGTCACGACCGGTAGGCACCGTTTCCGCCGCGATCTCCAGGTCGGCCATCTCCTTGGGGATGCCCCACAGCTCGCGCCCACCGTCACGGGAGACTGGGCTGTCCACCCAGATGTCGGTGATGGTCACCCCCGTCCGGGCCCTGGCCCGGACGAGCACTGCAGTCAGCAGTTCGCGGTACTGCAACACTCCGCCGGGTTGGTACTCGATCCAGGCGGTACCGACCAGCCCCCGGCCGCCGAGCGTCACGGGACGTACGACGTGACTCAGCCCTTCGGGGAGCGGCGGCAGCTCGGAGCGGGGAACCGACCAGACCGACAGGTACATCTGGCCGCGCAGGTGCCACGGCTCCGGCGGGTACGACACAGCTCCCCCTCCCAACTGCCTGGCTGACGCAGGCAAGGAAAGTTGATAGGGCCCTACCTTCGTACCACGACGAGACTGCCGCTCACCCCAGGTTGACCGGGCCGTAGCGGGTCTGGTCAGCCCCGGTGCTCAGCGCCCAGTAACGGTCACCGAACGACCAGTGCCACCACTCCGTCGGGTAGTTGACCATGCCGGCTGACCGCAGTGCCGCGCCGAGGAGGTCGCGGTTACGCCGAGCCTCCGCAGAGATGTCGGGTGATCCGGTGAAACAGGCATTGGCACTTTCCACGGGATTGGCGTTGACCGGCGTACCCATGTCGAGTTCGTACCCCTCCTCGGTACACAGCGTGAGGTCGACGGTGCCGCCGGTGCTGTGCGGAGCCACCTCGGGCGGCGAAACGTACTTGCTGGCCTCGACGTGCAGCCGCTCGGCATCCCAGTCCGGATAGTGCACACGCAGTTCGTCGCGATAGTCCTCGAAGTACTTCGTCTGCAGCCACAGAGGCCGGTAGCCCTCGACGACCAGCAGCCGCAGTCCATCCGGTAGGGAGCGCTGGGCGGCCAGCAACTTCTCGATCGTGGCTTCCCGTAGGTGTGCGTACGCCCCGGCCGCGTCCGCCAACCGGTCGTCCACCCGGAACTCCGGGATCTCCCGCAGATCGAGCAGAGCCTCCCCATTGTCACCGAGCGGGATGGCGGAAATTCGCTGGTCGGAGAGGAGGATCACGGGGCGGCTCCTATCAGGTCGTCGCCGGGCAGTGCCACCAGCGGGGTCGTTGTCGAGTTGTCCCCCGGACCGAACCCGGCTGCGGTCGGCCAACCGATAAAGACAAGGATCGTCGAGTGGTGGGAAAGTATCCCACCACAAGCACTCGAACCTGCCTGGCGGTTACTGATTTCAGCTCAGCAGGGCTGGTCGCAGCTCCGCACCCAGGTTGATCCCGCCCACCACCCGGGTACGGCTGAGGTCGTACACGTCGATGGTGTTGTTGCGGCGCATCAGTTCCCGGGTCGGGGGTGGCAGCGGCGGCGGCTTCTCCATCTCCGCTCGGATCTGTCGAGCGGTGGCGATCAGCCGATGTGCCAGGGCGGCTGCGTCGACGTCCACCGGGACCCGGCCGTACTCCCAGCCGCTGGCAGTGAGGTCGAGCACCTCGAACACGTGGGTCAGCAGCGGGTTCGGGTCTGTCATGCGCACGTATTGGGCGGCCTGGTTGCCGAGCGCCGTGACGGCGGCGGCCACCTGGACGTACGGGTGGAAGCCGCACGGCAGTGCGAACAGTGGCCACCGCAGTTGCGGCCCGGCCGCCTTCCACAGCGGCCGGTAGTTGCGGCGGTCGACGATGAACCGACGACCGGTTTGCCGGTAGAGGTCGGCAACCTGGGCGAGCAGCGCCGTGTTGGCCTCGTCGGCGAACTCATGAATGATCCTGGCCGCCACCACCATGCCGTCCGCACCGTCCAGCAGCCGCGTCACCGCGTCGACCTGGTCGGAGAACCGGACCTGGACGCTGGGGCCGAACCGATGCCGGACGTCCTGGAGCAGCGACTCCTGCCGGACTGGATCGTGCTGGACCTGCTTCCTGCCCAGCACAAACCGCAACCACCGCATGTCGCCTCGTTTCAACAGCCTCCTCAGGACCCGGCAATGCTACAAGACCACCCCTGACGGATCAGGACTCGGCGATCGTCCGACGCAGCTCCCGCTTGAGCACCTTGTGGCTCGGGCCGAGCGGTAACTCGGACACGAACCGGATCCGCCGCGGATACTTGTGCCGGCCGAGCCGCTCCCGCGCCCAGCCGACGAGTTCCTGGGCGTCCGGCAGGTCGGCCGAGGGGTCCGGCACCACCACCGCGCAGATCTCCTCCCCGTGCACCGGATCGGGTACGCCGATCACCGCGACCTGGGCGACCGCCGGGTGCCGGGCCAGCACCTCCTCCACCTCGCGCGGGTAGACGTTGAAGCCGCCCCGGATCACCACGTCCTTGGTCCGGTCCACGATGGTGACGAAGCCGTCGGCGTCCCGGGTCCCGAGGTCGCCGGTACGGAACCAGCCGTCGACGATCGCCTCATCGGTCGCCTCGGGACGGTTGAGGTATCGGGCGAAGACGTTGTGTCCACGGATCACGATCTCGCCCAGCTGGCCGGTGCCCAACAGCTCGATCCGCTCCGGCACCTCGGGGCGGGCGATCTCCACATCGACACCCCAGACCGGGTGGCCGACCGTACCGGCCCGGGTGCCGAAGTGCGGCTGGTTGGTGGTCGCGGTCGGTGAGGTCTCCGAGAGTCCGTACCCCTCGAAGATCGTGGTGTCGAAGGCCGCGTTGAAGCGTTCGAGTACGGCGACCGGCAGCGACGCGCCACCGGAGATGCAGAGTCGCAGCCGGGGCAGCCCGGTACGTCCGGCGGCGGCCGTCAGCAGCGCGACGTACATCGTCGGTACGCCGTGGAAGACGTCCACCCGTTCTTTGACCATCAACTCCAGTGCGGCAGGGCCGGTGAACCGGGTGAGCAGTACCAGGGTGCCGCCGATGCGGAAGGTGCCGTTCATCGCCACCGTCTGCCCGAAGCTGTGGAACAGTGGCAGACAGCCGAGCACCACGTCGGTGGTGCGGCTCTCGTTGGCGTCGAAGACGTTCACCATCGTGTTCATCACCAGGTTGAGGTGGGTCAGTACCGCGCCCTTCGGCTCCCCGGTGGTGCCGCTGGTGTAGAGGATCACGGCCGGATCCTCCGCGCTGCGCGAGGCGTACGACGGCAGCGGTTCCAGCCCGGCGCAGAGCTCCGTGAGCTGCTGGACCGACGACTGCGGCGGCGCTGCCGGATCCGACGGCACCTTTCCGACGGTGACCAGCGGGATGCCGGCCCGCTCGGCTGCCGCCGCGCCCATCGCGAGTTGGCTACCGTGACAGATCAGCAGGTCGGCCCGGCTGTCCCGGAGCACGTAGGCGGCCTCGTCGGCAGTGAGCAGGAGGTGGACCGGGACCAGCGTCGCGCCGACCGCGAGCGCCGCATAGTAGGCGCGCGGGAAGTCGACCACGTTCGGCGCGAGCAGTGCGACCGTGCCGCCGGGGCGGATGCCCAGCTCACGCAGTCCGGCCGCGTACGACCGGGCCTCCTGCCACAGGTCGGCGTAGGTAACCCGGATGTCGCCGTCCACGACGGCGGTCTTGGTCGGATACCGCCGGGCGGATTCGGCGAGTACGGCGGCGAGCGACAGGCTGGTCATCACGCCTCCCGGGCGAAGTAGAGTCGGCTCACCGTCTCGGCCACGCAGACCGGCTTGCCACTGTCACTGTCGCTGTCCACGGTGACCGTGTTGACCAGTTGGATTCCGTCGGCCACCTCGGTCACCTCGTCGATCCGGACGGTGGCCCGGATCCGGCTGCCGGTACGCAGTGGGGCGGGGAACCGTACCCGGTTCAGCCCGTAGTTGACCCCCAACCGGAGTCCCTCGACCCGGTAGACGTCCCGGACCAGGGCCGGCAGCAGCGACAGGGTGAGGTAGCCGTGCGCGACGGTGCCGCCAAAGGGGCCGGACGCGGCCCGCTCCGCGTCGACGTGGATCCACTGGTGGTCGTCGGTGGCGTCGGCGAAGAGGTCCACCCGGCCCTGCTCCACTGGATGCCACTGCCCCGGGCCGAGGATCTGCCCGGTCGCAGCGACGAGTTCGCTGGGGGTGGCGAACATCCGCACGCCGAATTCGAACGTCGTCATCGGATTCCTTCCGTGGATGCTCCGGCCTTCAGGCCGGACTCGAATACAAAGCCGACTGGTACGGCCGGAACCTGGTCGTGGTGGACCGATGGTTCCCGTCGTCCAAACTGTGCTCGACGTGTGGTGCGCGCGCTGAACGGATGCCGCTGGACGTGCGGACGTGGACCTGCCGATGCAGTCGGTGTCGAAGCAGGAAAACCCAAGGGCGACCAAGGGAATCCCCGCCCGTCAGGGCAGTGGAGGATGTCAAGCCAGGTGCCCTCCGAGCTTCGTGTAGCCGCGCAGCAGGTCGCGGGAGATGATCAGTCGTTGCATCTCGTCGGTGCCCTCGAAGATGCGCAGCAGTCGGACCTGCCGGTACCACCGTTCGATCGGCAGTTCCCGGGTGTAGCCCATGCCGCCGTGGATCTGCATCACCCGGTCCACCACCCGGTTGATCATCCCGGCGCCGTAGAGCTTCGCCATCGACGAGGCATGCCTCGGGTCGAGCCCGGCGTCGATGGTCCAGGCCGCCCGGAGCACCAGCCAGCGAGCCGCCTCCAGCTCGGTCTCCGAGTCGGCCAGCATCCAGCCGATCGCCTGGTTCTCGCCGATCGGTCGACCGAAGGTGTGCCGGGTGTTCGCGTGCTCGATCGCCATGCCCAGCGCCCGTTCGGCGATACCGAGCGCGTGCGACGGGATGACGTACCGCCCCTTGCCGATCCACTGCATGGCGAGCGCGAAGCCCTGCCCGACCTCACCGAGGACGTTCCGCTGCGGTACCCGGACGTCTTCGAAGATCAGCGACGCCGGCCCGCCCTCCCCCATGGTCTGGATGAACTCCGAGCGCCAGCCCATCGTCCGGTCCACGAGGAAGGCGGTGCTGCCGCCCTTGCGGACGTCCTTGTCCCGGTCGGTGACGGCGATGACGATGGCGAAGTCGGCCTCGTTGCCGCCGGTAATGAAGGTCTTCTCACCGTTGAGCACCCAGTCGTCGCCGTCCCGGCGGGCGACGAGCCGGATGTTGGCCGCGTCCGAGCCCGCACCGGGCTCGGTGATGGCGAAGCAGGAGCGACGTTCGCCCTCGATGGTCGGCAGCAGGTATTCGCGCTGCTGCTCGTCGTTGGCGTGGAAGAGGATGTTGTCCGCCTCCCCGCCAAACCGGAACGGCACGAAGCTGCGCCCCACCTCGGTCCAGATCAGTGACTGGGTCACGGCCGGCAGGCCCATTCCGCCGTACTCGTCCGGGGTGTCCAGGCCCCAGAAGCCGAACTTGCGGGCCTTGAGTTGCAGCTCGCGTAGCTGGTCGGGTTCCAGGCCGGGCTGGTGGGCGCGCTCGCGGCGGAGCACCTCCGGCTCCAGGGGTACGACCTCCCGGGTGATGAACTCCCGGGCGGTGTCCCGGATCGCCCGCTCCTCATCACTCAGTGCGAAGTCCACGATCTCCTCCTCCTGCTGCTCTGGTCGTCGAGCCGGTCACCCGGCGTGCCGAAAGTCGGGTGCCGGGTGCCGCCCGACGGTTCAGCGGGCACCGCCGTTGACGTAGAGGGTCTGGCCACTGACGTACGAGGCGTCGTCGCTGGCCAGGAAGGCGACCACCGAGGCGATCTCCGCTGGCTGGCCGACCCGACGCAGCGGGGTCAGCTCGGCGACCATCTTCTGGTGCTCCTCCGGGTTGGACCCGACCCGGACGGCGGTGGCGGCGGTCATCGCGGTGGCCACGTAGCCGGGGGCGACCGCGTTGACGGTGACGTTGTACGGACCCAGTTCGATGGCGAGGGTGGCGGTGAGTCCCTGCACACCGGCCTTGGCCGCGGCGTAGTTGACCTGCCCCCGGTTGCCGAGGGCGGAGCGGCTGCTCAGGTTGACGATCCGGCCGTAACGGGCGGCGACCATCCGCTTCTGCGCCGCCTGGCAGCAGTGGAACATGCTGGTCAGGTTGGTGTTCAGCACCGCGTTCCACTCGGCGGCCGTCATCTTGAACAGCAGGTTGTCCCGGGTGATGCCGGCGTTGTTGACCAGGATGTGCAGTCCACCGAGTTCGGTGACCACCTGTTCGGTCATCGCCTCCACCGCGTCGGCGTCGGTGACGTCGCAGCCGACGCCGATCGCGCGGCCCCCGGCGGCGGTGAGTTCGTCGGCGACGAGTTTGCTCCGCTCGCCATCGAGGTCGACGACCGCGACGGCGGCTCCCTCTGCGGCGAGCCGGCGGGCGGTGGCGGCACCGATGCCCTGGGCCGCGCCGGTGACGATGGCGACCCGGTCGGCGAATCTGTCCATGCTCTCTCCCCTGGTGCTGGTCAGTTGAAGGCGTTGACGCCGGTCAGCGCCCGCCCGATGAGTAGCTGTTGGATCTGGCTGGTGCCCTCGTAGAGGGTGGCGACCCGGGCGTCGCGCAAGTACCTTCCGACCGGATACTCGTCGATGTAGCCGTATCCACCGAAGACCTGTAGCGCGTTGTTCGCGGCCCGGACGGCGGCCTCGGTGGCGAAGAGCTTCGCCGCCGACGATTCGAGGGCGAAGGGCTGCCCCCGGTCGATCAGGTCGGCGGCCTGCCAGACGAGCAGCCGGGCGGCGGCGGTGTCGACGGCGATCTCGGCGAGCAGCTGCTGCACCAGTTGGTGTCCGGCGATCGGCCTACCGAACTGTTCCCGCTCGGCGGCATAGCCCAGCGCGGCGTTCAGGCTGCCCTGGGCGATGCCGACACAGCCGGCGGCGACCGACACCCGCCCCTTGGCCAGTGCGCCGAGGGCCAGTTGGAAGCCCGCACCTTCGTCACCGAGCCGCGCGCTGTCGGGCACCCGTACCCGGTCGAGGACCAGTTCGGCGGTGTCCTGGCCCCGGAGCCCGAGCTTGCCGTGGATCCTGCGGCGGGTCAGCCCGGCGCTCCCGGTGGGGATCAGGAAGGCGGTGATGCCCCGGGGGCCGGGATCACCGGTACGGGCGAAGAGCAGCAGCACGTCGGCGACGGTGCCGTTGGTGATGAACACCTTCGCCCCGCTGATCAGCCAGTCGTCACCGTCACGGGCCGCCTGGGTCCGCAGCGCGGCGGCGTCGGATCCGCTGTCGGGTTCGGTGAGCGCGAAGCTGCCGAGGAGTTCACCGGCGCAGAGTCCGGGCAGCCAGCGGGTCTTCTGCTCGGGCGTGCCGTGGGTCGCGATCGACTTGGCGACGAGACCGAGGGAGACCGAGACGATGCCGCGTACCGACGAGTCGCCCCGGCCGAGTTCCTCCAGCACCAGGCAGTACGTCAGGTGGTCGCCGCCGGAACCGCCGTCGGCTTCGGCGATGGTCAGACCGAGGAAGCCGAGGTCGCCGAGTTTCCGGACGATGTCCGGGTCGAGTGCTTCGGCGCGGTCGGCGGCAGCGGCGTGCGGTGCCACTTCGCGGTCGACGAACTCGGCCGCGAGCTGGCGCACGGCGGTCTGCTCAGCCGAGAGACTCAGATCCATGGCCATTAAACTAGCGGTGCAAGTTTTAACTCGTCCAGACCCCGATGTGAAAGAGTTCCGATCGCACCCATCCGGAGGGAATCCACCAATGCCACGGCCCAGTAAGGCCCTGCTCAGCCGGGAGCGAATCGTGACCACCGCCGCCGCGCTCATCGACGCCGAGGGGCTGGCCGCACTCTCCACCCGCCGGCTCGCCACCGAACTCGGGGTCCGTGGACCGTCGCTCTACAACCACTTCGCCACCAAGGACGAGATCCTGGAGGCGGTCGCCGACACGATCGTCGCCCAGGTCGACGTCTCGTTCTTCCACACCCACGACTGGCGGGAGGCACTGCGACTCTGGGCACTCTCCTACCGGTCGGCACTGGCCGCGCACCCGAACATCGTGCCGTACCTCGCCCAGGGGCCGGGCCGACGGCCGGCGTCACTGCGGATGGCCGACGCCGTCTACGGCGGCCTGGTCGACGCCGGCTGGCCGCCAGCGAGAGCCACCCACATCGGCGCCCTGATGCGCTATCTGGTCACCGGCTCCACCCTCGGCTCCTTTGCCAAGGGATTCGTCGAGGATCCGGCCCTCTACGACGCGCACCCGCATCTGGGGCAGGCGCACCGACTCGCCGAGCACCAGCACAGCGTCGACGATGGAGCGTTCGCGCTCGGGTTGGACGCACTCATCGACGGCCTCTCCCACAGTTACGAGAAACTCGCCCAACCTATGGATCGATGAAGCGGCGGGCATTACAGTCGAGAAAACTTGCAGCGCTAGTTATTGCGCCTCAAGCACACCGCTGCCCCCTGTAGCCCCTGTCATCCGCTGACCCGCTCACCTGATGTGAGAGGTACCCCGATGCAGCTCAGCCGTACCGAAATCCATCTCGATGGCCGATGGGCGCGGCCGGACGGGACCGAGAAGATCCCGGTGGAGAACCCGTTCACCGAAGAGATCATCGCCGAGATTCCCGCCTGTACCGCCACCGACGTCGACCGGGCGGTCACCGCCGCCCGCGCCGCCTTCGACGGTTGGGCCGACACCGACCCGCTCGATCGGGCCGCCGCGCTGGACCGGCTCTACGCCGCACTCGCCTCCCGCGCCAGCACCCTCGCCGAGACCATCAGCCTCGAACTCGGCACTCCACAGAAGTTCGCCACCCGGGTCCAGGTCGGCCTCCCGCTGACGGTCCTGAAGAGCTACGTGGACCTGGCCCGACAGCCCGATGCGGCGGAGACCATCGGCAACTCGCTGGTGCTCCGCGAACCGGTCGGCGTCGTCGGTGCCATCACCCCGTGGAACTACCCACTGCACCAGGTGATCGCCAAACTGGCCCCCGCGCTCGCCGCCGGCTGCACCGTGGTGCTGAAACCGAGCGAGCTGACCCCGCTGGTGGCCTACCAACTCTTCGACGCGATCGACGAGGCCCGGCTGCCGCCCGGGGTGGTCAACCTGGTCACCGGGACCGGCCCGGTCGTCGGGGAGGCCCTCGCCGGGCATCCGGACGTGGACATGGTCTCCTTCACCGGCTCCACCGCCGTCGGCCGGCGGATCTCCCACCTGGCCGCCGACCGGATCGCCCGGGTAGCGCTCGAACTCGGCGGCAAGTCGGCGAACATCATCCTCGACGACGCCGACCTCCCCACCGCGGTCCGGGCCGGCATCGCCAACTGCTTCATCAACTCCGGCCAGACCTGCACCGCCTGGACCCGGATGCTGGTGCACCGTAGCCGATACGCCGAAGCCCTCGAACTCGCCGCCCAATTCGCCGCCGGATACCAGCTCGGCGGCCCCTTCGAACCAGCCACCCGACTCGGGCCGCTGGTCTCCGCCACCCAACGTGACCGGGTACGCGCACACATCGAGCGCGGCCTCGCCGACGGCGGTCGCCTGGTCACCGGCGGACTGGACGCACCGGTCCCCGAACGGGGGCATTTCGTCGCACCCACCATCGTCGCCGACGTCGACCCGGACAGTGCGCTGGCCCAGGAGGAGATCTTCGGGCCGGTCCTGTCGGTCATCGCCTTCGACGACCTCGACCAGGCCGTGGCGATCGCGAACAACTCCCGGTACGGCCTCGCCGGTGCGGTCTTCGCCGGTGACGACGAACGGGCCCTCGCGGTCGCCCGCCGGATCCGCACCGGCTCGGTGGAGATCAACGGCGGCTCGTTCAACCCGCTCGCCCCGTTCGGTGGCTACAAACAGTCCGGCATCGGCCGGGAATTGGGTGGGCACGGCCTCGCCGAGTTCACCCAGCTCAAGGCAATCCAGCACAGGACAGTCCAACAAGAGGCGGGCCAACGAGAGGCGGTCCAGCGATGAGGGCGCTGGTCGTTACTGGCGTCGGTACCGAGCCAGCCGTCACCGACATCGAACTCCCCGCCCCCGGACCTGACGAGGTGCGGGTCCGGATCCGCGCCGCCGGGGTCTGCCACTCCGACCTGTCCATGATGAACGGAACGGTCGCGGCGGCGTACCCCCTGGTACTCGGACATGAGGCCGCCGGCGTGGTGACCGAGGTGGGCGACGACGTACGTCGAGTCGGTGTCGGCGACCACGTGGTGCTGAACTGGGCACCCCCGTGCCGGCAGTGCTGGTCCTGCCAGCACGGTGAACCATGGCTCTGCGCCCAGGCCGGCGCGCCAGCGGTGCCCCGGGGTCACACCACCGGTGGCGATCCGCTGCACGTCACGCTCGGTCTCGGTGCACTCGCTGAGGAAGTCGTCGTCAGCGAACGGGCGGTGATCGGTGTCCCGGCCGGACTGCCGTTCGAATCGGCCGCCCTGCTCGGCTGCGCGGTACTGACCGGGGTTGGTGCGGTCACCCGGACCGCCGCCGTCGCACCTGGCGAATCGGTGCTGGTTCTCGGGCTGGGCGGGGTGGGGTTGGCAACAGTGATCGCCGCCCGGGCCGCCGGTGCCGGGCGGATCATCGCCGCCGACCTCGCCGAAGCCAAGAGCGAGTTGGCCCGGGCCGCCGGGGCCACCGACTTCCTGACCTCCGACGACACGCTCGGTAAACAGATCCGGGCACTGACCGACGGGCGCGGGGTCGACCACGCCTTCGAATGCGTCGGACGGGCCACCACGATCCGTACCGCCTGGCGGGCCACCCGGCGTGGCGGCCAGGTGACCGTGGTGGGGATGGGTGCGAAGGACGATCTGGTCGCACTCAGCGCGCTGGAGATCTTCCACTCCGCCCGTACCCTGCGCTCCTCGGTCTACGGCTCCTCCGACCCGGACCGGGACGTACCGGAGCTGGCCGCCTCGGTGCTCGACGGGTCACTCGACCTCGGCCCGCTGATCACCGACCGGTGTGAACTTTCCGAGGCTCCGGCCGCCTTCGCCAGGATGGCGCGGGGCGAAGGTGCCCGTACCGTCGTGCACTTCGACTGATCGCCGACTCCCCTGGCAACTGCTCACCCCACCGGGGTGCCGTGTTCACCGCAGGACACGGGCCAGCTCCATCCGGGAGCGGAGGCCGAGCCGGTGGAAGATGTTGCGCATGTGATGGTCGATGGTGCGCGGGCTGAGGTGCAGGCGGGCGGCCACCTCCCGGTTGGTCGCTCCCTCCACCACCAGCCGGGCGATCCGCAACTGCTGGGCGGTCAACGTCCGCACATCCACTGTGGGGGCCGGGACGGTCGCACCGGCAGCCCGCAGCTCCGCCATCGCCTGCTGGGTCCAGACCGGGACGCCGAGCCGCTGGAACGTCTCCGCCGCCCGATGGAGATGTTCCCGGGCGGCACGGGGTCGGCGCGAGCGACGCAGTTCCTGGCCGAAGAGGAGTTCGGTACGGGCCCAGTCGAAGTCCGCCCCACCCGCCGCGTGCAGATGTAACGCCTCCCGGAAGTAGTCCTCGGCCACCCCGCCTCCCCGGGGTGCCAGCAGCGCATGACAGCGGGCCGAAACGGCCCGACGACCGGGATTTCCGGTGCCGCTGGCCCAGCGGTCGAAGACTGCCAACGCCCGTACTGCCCGCGCCCGCACCGCCGTCGGGGATCCCGGGGTCAGCCCGGACACCGCCGCTACCGACGGTGCCACCGCTGCGGCGGCACCGCTGTGGGCAACCGCCTCGATCAGGTACGGCGTGGCCATCACCTGTACGACGAGTTGCCCGCTGCCGGTGCCGGGCTGGGCCAGGGAATGCAGTCGGGCAGCGGCGTCCGGGCTGCGGCCGTCGATGAGGTCGAGCACCGCCAGCGCCCACTGGCGTAACGCCCACGGCCGCTGCCGTTCCGGTTGCGTTCCGGCTGGGAACTGGCCGTGCCGCAACGCCCCAGCCCGGTCGCCCCGGATCGCGGCCAGGACCGCGAGCATGCCTCGGTGGTTGTCGGCGCTGTTCTCCTGCCCACTCTCCCAGGCTGCTGTCAAACCTTCCTGGGCTGCTGCCACAGCTGTCGTCCCGGTCGGATCGCACCAGTAGTGGGCGTAACTGAGCAGTTCCAACGCCCTCGGCAGCATCGAGACATCTCCGCTGGCCCGTGCCCGCGCCACCGCCCGGGAAGCAAGGTTGCGGGCCGCGACGTCGTCGGCAGCGAGCAGGCTGGCGACGCTCGCCACGGTGAGCCCGGCCGGATCGGTCGACCGGGTCGCGATGGTGACCGCCCGCCGCAGGTGCGCCGCTGCGGCGTGGTGGTGCCCCTGGAAGGCCGCGGCGGAACCGGCGATGTGCTCCTGGGCCAACAGGACGGCATCCGGGGCGCCGGGCTGGCGTAGCCCGGCCGCCCGACGAGCGATCTCGGCGTACCGGTGGTATTCACCGGAGAAGCTGACCGCCTCCCCGGCCCGCAGCAGTGCCTCCAGGGCCAATTGACGGTCAGTCGGAGCCAATGATTCAGCGGCGGTCAGCAGACAGTCCAGTGCCTCGCCAGCCGCGCCCGCACGCAGTGCCATCTCTCCGCTGAGCAGCCAGGCCCGTCCCTGCACCGCCCGGTCCGTGCCGCCCGCCCGGACCCGGAAGAGCAACCGGTGGGCCCGCTGCGGGTTGCCGGCCAACCAGGCGTAGCGGGCTGCGGTCATCAACCGGTTCGCCGCGTTACCTCGCCCAGCACTGGTACGGGCGTCGCTGAGCTGGGCGGCGCGTTCCAGCGCCGCTGAGGCGGTCGCATAGGTCCCCGTCGGGGCTGCGGCGGCCTGCTCCAGTTCGGTGGCGAGCGGTTCGTCCGGCCCATCGGCGGCAGCGGCCAGGTGCACGGCGCGGCGTAGTCGTTGCTCCGGACCGGTGTCGATGATCCGGGCAAGCAGTAGATGCGCGGTGCGTCGGCGCGCCAGCGGTGCCTGCCGATAGACCAGGGCCCGGAGCAGTTGTGGCGAGAAGTTCACGCCCTGGTCATCGACTCGGATCAGGCCGGCGAGTTCCGCTGGCGCGAGGGCGGAGAGTGCCGTACCGGAGGCAACTGCGGCTCGGACGAGTCCGGGCTGGTCCAGTACGTCGTCGGCGGCGGCGAGCAGGAGCAGCCAGCGGGTCTCGGTGGGGAGCCGGCGCAACCGGTCCCGGTACGACCGGCCGAGCACCCCGTCGAGCGGCAGGGCTGTGGGCAGTGGCTCCTCGCCGTACCGTTGGGCGGGGGTGAGCGCCACGGCCAGGTCGGTGAGGGCCTGCGGGTTGCCCCGCGCGAGCCGGGCCAGGGTGGTGGCCGCGTCGCCTGGCAGGCCGTCGGGGATCAGGTCGGCCAACCGGGCCAGGCTGTCGGCCGGGTCGAGCGGAGTCAGTTGGAGCGCCGGTACGTCGGAGATGGTGGCCGACACCTCGCTGGTGAACAGCATGGCGACCCGGTATGGGCGCAGCCGACGGGCGGCGAAGGCGAGCACGTCGAGCGACGGAGGGTCGGCGGCGGGTACGTCGTCGAGACGGCAGAACAGGGGCTGCTCGGCGCTGGCCGTACCGAGCAGCCCGAGCACCGCCTGGCAGAGGACCAGCTGGTCCGGCTCGGGGCAGCCTTCTCCGGTGAGTGCCCGGGTGAGCACCTGGGTTTGCCGGGTGGGGAGGAGGGGGAGCTGCCCGACGAGCGGTTCGAGGAGCCGGTGCAGTACGGCGTACGGCAGGGTGGCCTCGTCGGGCAGACCTTTGGCGGCGAGGACGGTGAACCCGGCGGGATGGGCGGTGGCCGTCGCGCTGCCCTGATCCAGCAGTGTGGTCTTGCCCAGGCCGAGTTCACCGTGCAGCAGTAGGGCCCCGCCGGTGCCGCTGGCGGCCTCGTCGATCAGGTTGATGATCGCCCGGCATTGCGTGGCCCGTCCACGCAGGCCAGCTTTTTGCACTAATGATGCATCAATCATGCATCGAGTGTTACCTATTGGTGACGAGATCGGAAGGGGGCGATGACTGGGCTCGCGGCCGCGTGGCAGCTGCTCCGCGCCAACCGGCCGGTCACGCTGGCCCTCTTCGAGTCCGCCATGGCGGCCGGGCCGGCCAGCGGGCAGATGTGGCAACGGCTCGTTGCCGATACCGCCATGCTGCGCGACCACCTCGAGTACTCGCGGGATCGCGGAGGGCAGCTGCCGGGTGAGCCGACACTGGTGGCCGCCACGATGGGGGCGGTGCTGGTGACGCTGGCGTACGCACTGCCCACCGACGGGTCAGCCACCCCGGACGACGAGGTGGTCGACACACTTACGCGACTGTTCCTGCACGGGCTCGCTGGACAGGCCTAATCAGACCGATCATGGAGCTTCACCACACCCGGGCATCGAGTTCCACGAACTAGAACGGCACTAGCTGGGTCAACCCGTCCGGGTGGCCCGACTCGCTCAGTCGGATGCGGCGAGCAGCGCCAGGATGGTACGGGTCATCGTCCGACGGGCCTCGTCGACGCCGAGGCCCAGCCCGTCGCGCAGCATCGACCAGGCCGGCCACATGCTCGCCGCAATCAACGCGTTGAGCAGTTGTGTCCGGTCCTGCCCCGCGGCGTCGAGTTCGACGGCGAACAACTCGGTCAGCTCGTTCCGGAGCAACTCGATGTGCTTGGCCCGGTTGCGGCGCAGTTGTGCCGAGGTCGGCTCCCGCAACTGGGCTGCCCGCGCCGAGGGTGCGATCAACTGGAGCAGCCGGGCACGTTGCCGGCAGAAGGCGTCCACCCGCTTGACCAGTGGCAGATTGACCGGGATCGGCTGGTAGGCCGCCTTCTGCTCGGCGAGGACCCGCTCACCGCTGGCCTCGAAGAGGGTCTCCATGTCCTTGAAGTTGGTCCAGAGTGCCCGAAGCGAGACCCCGGCCCGCTCGGCGATCCGCTCGCCGGTCGGCCGCAGATCGCCCTCACCGATCAGCGCCAGGTGCGCGTCGACGATGGCTGTCCGGGTGCGTTCGGCCCGCGCGGTGCGGCCATCCACCCGCACCGGTACGTCGGTGTCGCTCATCGCCTGGTGCTCCCTGCTGACCGTCGGAATGTGCATCAGCAGTGTAGTAGCGATCAGCCGTCCGTTGGCTGGTGCCGGCGGAGTTCGCGCCGAGCCAGGGACCGACGGTGCACCTCGTCCGGACCATCGGCCAGTCGAATGGTCCGGGCCGCCACCCAGAGCCGAGCCAGCGGGGTGTCCTGGCTGACGCCAGCGGCACCGTGCGCCTGGATGGCCCGGTCCACCACCCACTGGGCCATCTCCGGCACCACGATCTTGATTGCCTGGATCTCGGTCCGGGCCCCCTTGTTACCCACCGTGTCCATCAGCCAGGCGGTCTTGAGCGCCAGCAGCCGGGCCTGTTCGATCCGGACCCGGGATTCGGCGATCCAGTCCTGGATCACCCCCTGGTCGGCCAACGGACCGCCGAACGCCTGCCGGTTACTGACCCGACGGCACATCAGTTCCAGGGCTCGTTCGGCCATGCCGATCAGCCGCATGCAGTGGTGGATCCGCCCTGGACCGAGCCGCGCCTGGGCGATGGCGAACCCGGATCCCTCGGTGGAGATCAGGTTCTTCGCCGGAACCCGTACGTCGACGAAGTCGATCTCGGCGTGTCCACCATGGTCGGCGTCGTCGAAGCCGAATGTCTCCATGCCCCGGCGGACGGTGACCCCCGGGGTGTCCCGGGGCACCAGGATCTGGCTCTGTTGCCGGTGCTGGGGCGCATCCGGGTCGGTCTTGCCCATCACAATGAAGATCTGACAGAGCGGGCTCATCGCCCCGGTGATGAACCACTTCCGACCGTTGATCACGTAGTCGTCGCCGTCGCGTTCGATCCGGGTCGCGATGTTGGATGCGTCCGAGGAGGCAACCTCCGGCTCGGTCATCGCGAACGCCGACCGGATCCGCCCGTCGAGCAGCGGCTCCAGCCACTCCTTACGCTGCTCCTCGGTGCCGAACTCCGCCAGCACCTCCATGTTCCCGGTGTCCGGAGCCGCGCAGTTCAACGCCGCCGGTGCCACGCTGGGACTGTGCCCGGTGATCTCCGCGAGCGGGGCGTACTGCAGGTTGGTCAGGCCGGCGCCGTACACGCCAGGCAGGAAGAGGTTCCAGAGCCCGCGACGGCGGGCCTCGGCCCGCAGGTCGTCAAGGATCGGTGGGTGCGACCAGCCCGACTCCCGGGCCTGATCGGCGAAGACCGGCTCGGCCGGGTAGACCCACTCGGTCATGAAGTCGAGCAACTGCGCACGCAGCTCCTCGGTGCGACCGTCGAATTCGAAGTCCATACGCCTACTCGCTCCGCTCGCTCATGCCGTCCACTCGTTTCGCTCGCTCATGCCGCTGCGCCCAGATTTCGCGCACTCATACCGCTGCGTCCAATGTTTCGTGCGCCTGCTGGACCAGTGGAGCTACCTGCGCCCCGATCCGGTCGAAGCCGGGGCCGACCGTCTGACCGTGTACGTACCGGTAGTGCACGCCTTCGAGGATCACCGCGAGCTTGAAGGCGGCGAACGCGACGTACCACCGCATGTTGCTGGTGTCGCGGCCGGAGCGTCGGGCGTAGTGCGCGGTGATCTCGGCGGTGTCGGGATGGCCGGAGACCGCGAGCGCCGAACGCGCCGGGCCGGCGACGGCGAGCATCGGGCGGCCGGCGTAGACCAGCATCAACGCGAGGTCGCTCAGCGGATCACCGAGGGTGGACATCTCCCAGTCGAGCACCGCGCGGATCTCGCCGGCCGGGCCGACCAGCACGTTGTCCAACCGGAAGTCGCCGTGCACGATCGTGCCGTCCGGACAATCGGGTACGGCCGTGGCCAACCGGTCGTGGAGTTGCTCGATCCCGGGTACGTCCCGGCTACGGGAGGCGTCCAGTTGCCGCTTCCAGCGCCGGACCTGCCGGTCGTTGTAACCCTCCACGCGACCGAAGTCGGCCAGCCCGACCCCTGCCGGCCGGACCTCGTGCAGGTCGGCGAGGGTCTCCACCAGGGATAGCACAAGGGCACGCACCCGGTCCGGGCCGAGCTGTTCCAACTCGTCCGGGTCCCGGTGGACCACGCCGTCGACCTGCTCCATCAGGTAGAAGGGGGCACCGAGCACCGCCGGGGCCGAGCAGAACAGCAAGGTCGTCGGCACGGGGAAGCCGACCGGGCCGAGCGCCCTCAGCACGCGAAACTCCCGAGCCATGTCGTGTGCGGTGGCGAGGACATGGCCCAGCGGTGGGCGGCGCAACACCCAGCGAGACGTCCCATCGGTCACCGCATAGGTCAGGTTGGATCGGCCGCCGACCATCAGGTCGGCCCGAAGTTCACCGTCGACCAGGTCCGGGGCGTGCTGGTCGAGGTAGCACCGGAGCCGGTCGAGGTCCAGACCGGGCAGGCTGACTGCGTCTCGCGCGCTCATGACGACTCCCTCTGCGGCGGTGCCGGTGCCGCCTGGGAGCGGGACCGATCCCGCGCTGTCTCGTGTCGCTGCTGCAGGCGGTTCATCGCGCGCAGCCACCGGTCCGGGTCGGCGGCCCGCCGAAGATAGAAGTCTGCCACTTCGGTGTGCGGCAGCACCAGGAACCGGTCGTCGGTCAGCGCCTCCAGCACCGCGTCGGCGACCTCGTCGGCGCTGAGGGCCCCATCGTCGAGCAGTGCGCTGCCCATCGTCCCGGACCGGGCGAGCATCGGAGTCCGTACGCCCTGCGGGCAGAGTGCCTGCACAGTGATGCCCCGGTGTTCGTAGCTGGCCCGAAGCCACTCGGCCAAACTGAGCGCGGCGTGTTTGGTGACCGAGTACGGTGCGTTGCCGAGCATGGTCAGCAGCCCGGCGGCGGAGACGGTGACCAGCAGTCGGCCCTGCCCGTCGGCGAGCCAGTTGGGCAGCAGGGCGCGGGCGGCGTAGACCTGGGAGAGGACGTTGACCTGCCACGCCCGCGCCCACGTCTCGTCCGACGCGTCGAGGCCACCGGCCGGGGCGATGCCGATGTTGGCGCAGAAGAGGTCCAGTGCACCGTATTCGGTCCAGACCCGTTCGACCAGCCGGTCGACGAAGTCGGCGTCTGCGGCGTCACCCGCGATGGCCAGGGCACCGATCCGGGCTGCGACGCGTTCGGCGGCGACCACGTCCAGGTCGTTGACGACGACCCGCGCCCCGGCAGCGACGAAGCGTTCCGCGAGGGCGGCCCCGATACCCGACGCGCCGCCGGTGACCACCACCACCGCGTCGTCGAGGTCGAGCCCGACGGGGGTCATTCGGCGACCCGGCCGGCGATGGTGAGTCCACCGTCGACGATCAGGCTCTGTCCGGTGATCCAGGCGGCGTCCGGGCTGGCGAGGAAGGCGACAGCGGCGGCGACGTCGGCCGGGTCGCCGAGCCGGGCAAGCGGATAACCTGCGGCGACCTCGGATTCCCGCCCGGCGTAGAGGGCGGCGGCGAAGCGGGTCTTCACCACCGCCGGGGCGACCGCGTTGACCCGGATCCGCGGGGCGAGTTCGACGGCGAGCGCGGCGGTCAGTTGGTGCAGTGCGGCCTTGCTGACGCCGTAGAAGGCGATGTTGGCGGCTGGCCGCGACGCCGAGACCGAGGAGATGTTGACTACGGCGGCGTCGCGGTCGCCGAAGCCGGTCGCGCAGGCCTGTTGGACCCAGCCGAGTGCCGCCAGGGTGTTGATCTCCATGATCTTCCGGGCCGCGTCCAGGTCCAGACCGGTGAGCGGCCCGTATACCGGGTTGATGCCGGCATTGTTGACCAGGATGTCGAGTGGGCCGAAGGTCCTGGTCGCCTCGGTGACAGCCCGCGCTCGGTGCTCGGGGTCGTCGGCTGCCCCTGGGACGCCATGGGCCACCGACGGGCCGCCGAGGGCGGTCACCGCCTCGGCGAGCGGCACCGGCTTGCGGCCGGTGATCACCACTCGGGCTCCTTCGTCGACGAACCGCTGGGCAATGGCCAGGCCGATGCCGCGACTGGCACCGGTCACCAGGGCCACCCGACCGGCAAGACGACCAACACACGGTCGCGCAGTTTTTGCAGTCACGGTGCGTATTTTAGGGACGGGTTGTCATGCCCGTCAATCACCGTGAGAAGTACCACCGAGGATTCAATGGACAGCCACGCCACAGTAAGCGCACCCTTAGTGCATATTGATCCTGAAGAGAGGACATCAGGAGCCATGCCCGAAGCTGTCATCGTCGCCGCTACCCGCTCCCCCATCGGCCGCGCCAACAAGGGCTCCCTGACCGACGTACGCCCCGACGATCTCGCGGCGACGATCGTGCGGGCCGCACTGGACGCGGTACCGCAGCTCGATCCACACCAGATCGACGACCTCATGCTCGGCACCGGTCAACCCGCCGGCGAGCAGGGTTACAACCTGGCCCGGGTGGTCGCCACCCTGCTCGGCTTCGACCACCTGCCCGGCACCACGGTCAACCGGTACTGCTCCTCCTCGCTACAGACCACCCGGATGGCGTTCCACGCCATCCGGGCCGGCGAGGGAGACATCTTCGTCTCCGCCGGGGTCGAATCCGTCTCCCGATACGCCCACGGCCGCAGTGACGGGCTACCCGAGACCACCAACCCGCGCTTCGCCACGGCCCGGGATCGCAGCGCACGCCGCGCCAGCGTCCCGGGTGCGGAGTCGTGGCAGGATCCCCGGGAGTACGGCGAGTTGCCCGACGTCTACCTCGCGATGGGACAGACCGCGGAGAACGTCGCTCAGCTCCGAGGCGTGAGTCGGGCCCGGCAGGACGCGTTCGCGGTCCGCTCGCAGAACCGCGCCGAGCAGGCGATCGCCAACGGCTTCTGGGCCCGGGAGATCACCCCGATCTCCCGACCGGACGGCACGGTCGTCACCGCCGACGACGGCCCACGGCCGGGGGTCACCCTGCCGGCGGTGGCCGCACTGAAGCCGGTCTTCCGCCCGGACGGTACGGTGACCGCCGGCAATGCCTGCCCCCTGAACGACGGCGCGGCCGCCCTGGTGATCATGTCCGACGTTCGGGCCCGCGAACTGGGCATCGACCCGCTGGCCCGGATCGTCGCCACCGGGCTCTCCGCCCTCTCTCCGGAGATCATGGGCCTCGGCCCGGTCGAGGCGTCCCGCCGGGCACTGAACCGAGCCGGCATGTCCATATCAGACATCGATCTAGTGGAGATCAACGAAGCGTTCGCGGTGCAGGTGGTGGCAAGCGCGGACGAGTTGGGCGTCGATTTCGACCGGTTGAACGTCAACGGCGGGGCGATCGCCGTCGGCCACCCGTTCGGGATGACCGGCGCCCGGATCACCACCACCCTGCTCAACTCGCTGCACTGGCACGACAAGACGATCGGGCTGGAAACCATGTGCGTCGGCGGCGGCCAGGGCATGGCGATGATCGTCGAGCGACTGGGCTGAGGTAGCAGATCGCCGCACTCATCGACGAGCGACCGGTGACCTGGACCGGGTGCCCTCGGCGGAAACGCGCCGGGGGCACCCGAGCAGCCGTTGCAACCAACTCAGGAGGTCGGGATCCCGTTCGCCGGGGGTGCCGGCGGCGCTTCCGGATACTCGTTGACCGGCCCGCCGGCCGAGTCGGTCTCGTAGGTGGGCCCGAAGTAGTCCTGCTTCCCCTGCTCCACCTTGATCATGCGCATTCCGCCATATCCGGAATGGTTCTCCTTGGAGAACCGGAGCGGAGCCAGACCAGGGCCTTTGAAGCCGCCCCGCTCGATCGCGTCGATCAGGCCCTGCCGGGTCAGGTTCTTGCCGGCGGCAAGCAGCGCCTGTACGAAGAGATAGCCGACCGCCATGCCGTAGACGATGTTGCCGTCGAAGGCAGCACCCCCGTTCCGCTCATCATTGATCTTGCGGAAGAGCGCAGTCCACTGGTCGTCACTGGCTGCCGCCGAGGGAAGGTAGTTGACCCCGAGCATCCCCTCCAGGAGGCCCTTGTTCTCCCCGAGCTGCGCGGCGAGCGTCGGGTAGTCACCGCCCACCCCGGAGACCAGCCACGTCGGCTTGAACCCGAGCCGGGCCGCGGTGCCGATCGCCAGCGAGGTGAAGCCTGGGACGGTGGCCAGTACGACCACCTGGCAACCGCCGGCCTTCAACTCACCGAGCTGCGGGGCCACGTTGGTGTTGCTGGTGACGTAGGTCTTCTTGACCGCCACAGTGGATGCGCCCAATACCTGCTCCACCCCGGCCAGGCTGTCCTCACCGAAATCGTCGCCCTGACCGAAGAAGCAGACCTTCTGACCAGCAAGGTTGCTCTTGATGTAGGTAGCAAGGATCTTGCCCTCGACGGTGTAGTCGGTGTTGAACCCGAAGGTGTACGGGTATCGCGTCGGCGCGTTCCAGGCCCGGCTACCGGAGGCGACGAAGAGATCCGGCACCTTGCTGTTGTTCAGGAAGTCGAGCACACCGCTGTGTGGTGGCGTGCCCAGCCCGTTGAGGATGGCGAAGACCTTGTCCTGCAGGACCAGCTCGCGGACCACCTGCTGGGTGGTGGCCGGGTTGTACCCGTCATCCATGATCTTGTAGTTGATCTTGCGACCGTGGACGCCACCGTTGGCGTTGACGTGGTCGAAGTACGCCTTGGTCGCCGGTGCGATCTTCGAGTAGCCGGCCGAGGCCGGGCCGGTCAGCGGCATGTGCGTGCCGACCAGGATCTCGGTGTCGGTGACGCCGGGGACGTTGCCTCCGGCCGGGCCGCCTTCGTCGCTCCCACAGGCCGCCAGGGCCGTGACCAGTACGGCGGAGGTGGCGATCGCGAGTGCGCGGTGCGCGATGCGCTGCATCGTCCGACCTTTCTCGGTCCGGCGGCGAGCCGCAGGACCGGTGACGAGGGATATGTGGTGGTAGTGGTGGAGCGGGTGCGGTGGCGCATCGGATCACCGCCCGGTCGGCACCCGCCACCGGGCTCCGACGAACCGGCCGACGCGGCGCAGCAGACCCTGCACACCGCCCGGCGCGGCGATCACCACGACGATCAACGTGACTCCGAAGATCGCCAGGGAGAGGTTTCCGTCCAGCCGCTGCGCGACCGCTGCCGACGGATCGGCCAGATCGGTGATCGTGCTGGTCAACGCCGGCAGGGCCACCAGAAGCAGGGCACCCCAGAGCGCGCCGGCCAGGCTGCCGAGCCCACCTATCACGATGGCCATCAGCAGATAGAGCGAGAGGGTCAGGGAGAAGGCACCGGGCGAGACACTCTGCGCCAGCACGGCCAGCAGCCCACCACCGAGTCCGGCACAGCCGGCGCTGACCACGAAGGCCAGGACCTGGGTACGTCCGACGTGGATGCCGGCCAGCCGAGCGGCGACCTCGTCGTCGCGGACCGCCCGAAGGTGACGACCGAACCGGCTGTGGATCAAATTCCCGAGCAGCAGCAGGGTCAGCAGAGCACCGATGATCGCGATCCAGGCCTGCCACCGTTCGTACGGAAAGTAGAGCCCAAGCGACTCCGGTGCCGGCGCCAGATAGACCGACAGCCCCTGCTCGCTGTTGAAGACGCCCCGGAAGGTGGTGGTCAGCGCCGGCACGACAACCGCGACGGCGAGGGTGACCCCGGCCAGGTAGGGGCCGCGGAGCCGGGCGGCGGCGGCACCGATCACCGTGCCGGCGACGACCGTCACCAGCACGCCGAGGGCAAGTGAGAGAAGCAGATATCCCCCGCTGACCCGCCCGGTGTCGGCCAGCGCGTTCTGGGTCAGGGCGACGGTGTACGCACCGGTGGCCATCAACGCACCGTGCCCGAGGGAGAGTTGACCGTTGAGCCCGGTCAACACGGTGAGCCCGGCAGTCGCACAGAGGTAGGCGGCGACAGTCGCCAACTGGTAGTTACGGAACGGCCCCAAGGCCCCGGTAAGCGCGAAGAGCCCGGCTCCGGCCACGACGGCGAAGAGCAGATGCCGCAGCAGGGTGGAGCGAATCAGCGGGTTCGCGTACCGCATCGGCCCTGGCATCGACAACCTGGCCCGCAGCTGGGAAGTGGTCATACCTGCCTCGCTTTGCCGATGGTGAAGAGGCCAGCCGGGCGGAGCAGCAGCACGGCGAGCAGCAGTACCAGGACCGCGAGCGGGGTGATGTCGCTGCCGACGTACCCGCTGACGTAGGAGAGGATCAGACCGACCGCGAGGCCCCCGACTACCGCGCCCGGAGGGCTGTCCAGGCCACCGACCACCGCGGCGGTGAAGGCCGAGACGAAGACCAGGTCCATCGCGTGTGGGTGCAGACCCAACTCGGTCGGGAAGACCAGCAGCCCGGCCAGCGCACCCACCGCAGCGGCGAGCGCCCAGCCGAGGGTGAGCATCCCGGCGACGTTGACGCCGAGTAGCCGGGAGACCTCGGGAGCGAAGGCCGAGGCACGCATCCGCAGGCCAACCGGGGTGTGCGTGAACAGCAGGGCCAGGCCGAGCACCATGACGCCGACCGCGCCGAAGACGAAGAGGTCGTAGCGGGACAGCAGGGCCAGGTCGCCGAGGGTAAGCGGGTCACGGGAGAACGGGGTGGCGACCGGGCGGAACTCGTTGCCGTAGAGCATTCCGAGGACAGCCTGGATGAGCAGGATCAGACCGAGCGCGACGATGACCGCGTTCAGCGGGGCCCGGTGGTCGACGAACCGCATCACCCCCCGTTCGACGATCGCACCGAGAAGCAGCCCACCGCCGAGGGCGGCGAGGAAACCGAGCCAGTACGACCCGGTCGCGGCGGTGACGCTGTACGCGACGTAGCCGGTGGCGACCGCCATCGCCCCCTGGGCGAAGTTGACCACCCGGGCGGCCCGCCAGATCAGCACCAGGGCGAGCGCGAAGGCGGCGTAGACCGCGCCCCGGCTGAGCCCGTCGACGGTGAGGAAGAGGAAGCGTTCCATCGGTGTGGCCCTTCCTAGAAGCCCAGGTACGCGTGTCGTAGGTCTTCGTCGTCGTGGAGCCGGGCGGCATCGGCGGTGACCACCACCCGACCGAGCGAGAGGACGACACCGGTGTCCGCGACGGAGAGCGCGCTGCGTACGTTCTGTTCCACCAGGAGCACGGTCAGACCGCTGCGGTCACGTAGGTCCCGCAGCAACGCCATGATCTGACCGGTGACTCGCGGCGCGAGGCCGAGCGAGGGTTCGTCGAGCAGCAGCAGTTTGGGCCGGGCGACCAGGGCCCGTCCCAGGGCCAGCATCTGCCGCTCGCCGCCGGATAGCTGATGACCGTTGGCCCGTCGCCGCCGAGCCAGCGGTTCGAAGAGTTGGTAGACCTCGTCGAGGGCACGTTTCGCGTCGGCCCGGTCGCGGCGCCAGAGCCCGCCGAGGCGCAGGTTCTCCTCGACGGTCAGCTCGGTGACCACGCCCCGGCCTTCGGGGACGTGGGCCATCCCCCGGCGGACCAGTCGCTCGACCGGCGTACCACCGATCTCCTCGCCGGCGAGCATGATCCGGCCGCTGGTGGGGGGAACAAGCCCGGAAAGGGCACGCAGCAAAGTGGTCTTTCCGGCACCGTTGGCACCGAGCACGGCGGTGATGGTGCCGGCGGGGATCGTCAGGTCGATGCCGTGCAGCACCGGTGCGGCACCGTATCCGGCGGTCACGCCCTGCACCTGGAGCAGCGGAATATCAGTCGCCTCGCTCCGCTCGCTCATGCCGCCGCCTCGCACCGCTCACCGTCGGCATGAGCCAACCCTGAGCCACCGATTCGCTCGCTCCGCTCACTCATGCCGTCGCCTCGCACCGCTCACCGTCGGCATGAGCCAACCCTGAGCCACCGATTCGCTCGCTCCGCTCGCTCATGCCGCCGCCTCGCACCGCTCACCGTCGGCATGAGCCAACCCTGAGCCACCGATTCGCTCGCTCCGCTCGCTCATGCCGCCGCCTCCGCGCTGGTGTGCTCGATGTCGTCGACGCCGAGGTACGCCTCGGCGACGGCCGGGTCGTCGCGGATCTGCTCCGGAGTACCGGTGGCGATGACGCGGCCGAAGTCGAGCACCACGATCTGGTCGCAGACCGACATCACCAGGTCCATGTGGTGCTCGACCAGGAGCACCGAGCAGGGCTCGTCTCCTCCGGCCCCACCGGCCCCACCCACCCGATCCGCGCGTCGGGGCAGGTTGACGATGAGTTCACCGAGTTCGGTGATCTCCTCTACGCCGAGGCCACCGGCCGGCTCGTCGAGGAGGAGCAGCTGCGGCCGGGCTGCCAGGGCTCGGGCCAGGGCGACCCGTTTGCGCACCCCGTACGGGAGGGTCGCTGGCGACGCGTCGGCGTGCTCGGCGATGCCGAGTTCGTCGAGCAGGCCGAGCGCCTCGGCGCGCAGCCGGCGCTCGTCGCGGTCGCTGCGGCCGAGGCCGAACAGGGCGGACAGGAAGCCGGCTCGGGCGGAGTTGGTGGCACCGGCCATCACGTTCTCGGCGACGGTGAGGCCGGTGAAGAGTCCGACGCCCTGCAGGGTGCGGGCGATGCCGAGTCGGGTGAGCTGATCAGGCCGGGGACGCAGTGGTCGCCCGTCCAGGGTCAGCGATCCGGTGGCGGGGCGGACGAAGCCGCAGATCACGTTGAAGAGGGTGGTCTTGCCGGCACCGTTCGGCCCGATGACGCCGACGACCTGGCCGGGTGACACCCGCAGGGAGACGTCGTCGAGGGCGACGAGGCCGCCGAAGCGTACTCCGATGCCGTCCAGTATCAGGCCCCCGCCGGGGACCGGCTGTGTCGTCGCTGCGGTTCCGGCCATCGGCCCTCCTTCACACAGCTCGTGCACCGTTCGCGGCGCAGACCGCGACCTCGCCTCGGTAAACTATTTGCACTCCCACTGCTATTTACACTGGGAGTGTACTTTTCAAGCGCCCTTCGTCAATACCTCGTTACGAACCGGTGACCTCTCCGGATCAGGCCGGTGGCAGATCGACCAGTCCGGCCAACGCACTCCGGTGCCGGTCAGCCGCGCCAAAGGCGACCGCCGCCGTCCGGGCCCGCTTCAGATAGAGGTGGGCGGGGTGTTCCCAGGTGAACCCGATCCCGCCGTACAACTGCACGCACTCCTCCGCGAGGCGTACCGCGATCGGGCCGCAATGCGCCTGGGCCAGCGCCGCCGCCACCTGCGCCTCCGTACTCGGACCCGCGCTCGGATCCGCGTCGGCAAGCACCCCGACGGCGTACCGGCTCACCGCCCTGGCCTGGGTGACCTCGACCCAGGCATCGGCGAGCCGGTGCTTGAGCGCCTGGAACGCGCCGATCGGCCGCCCGAACTGGTATCGGCTCTTCAGCTGGTCGACAGCCGCCTCCAGACACCACTGGGCAAGGCCGTACTGCTCGGCGGCGAGCAGCACCGCACCGGCGGTCAACCCCCAGTGCAGTGCGGCGCCCGCCGGTCGTCCGGCCGCGATCCGGTACGCGGGCGCGGCGTCGAAGGTGAGGTCGACCAAGGGCCTGGTCTGATCCAGCGAGACCACCGGTGACCGGCTGACCCCGACGGCGGTGGCCTCGACGATCCAGAGTTCGTCCCGGGTCGGGACCAGCAGCAGATCGGCGGTGGCGGCATCGGCGACGCCGGGCACCGTACCGGTGAGCCGGTGCTCGTCGGCCCGGACACCGACCCCGCCAGCGATTCCCGGATGGCTGCCCGTTGCTGCGGGACGGACGCCACTCGGCCCCGGCGGGGTGTCGATCGGCACCACCAGTGCCGCCCGGCGCGACCCGTCAGCGAGCTGCGTCAGCCAACGCTGCGCAGTGCAGGCAAGCAGGGTCTGGGTAGCCACCACCGCACTGGCCAGATACGGCACGGGGGCCACCGTTCGCCCCAACTCCTCGCAGACGATCGCGTTCTCCCGCAGCCCGGCACCGCCCCCGCCGAGGCGTTCGGGGACCGCCAGTCCGGCCAGCCCCATCTCGGTGGCGAGCAGTGACCAGAGCGCCGGGTCCGGGTCGGGGTTGGCCAGCACCGTCGGCCATGGACAACGCGCGGCGAGCATCGCCCGTACGTTGTCGCGAAGCTCTCCCTCCACCTCGCTGTAGCGCAGGTCGACGCTCATCGGGGCAGGTCCTTCCAGGCGGTGTGCCGGTCGGCACGGGGCTCGGCGGGCAGGCCGAGGACGCGCTCGGCGATGATGTTGCGCAGGATCTCGGAAGTGCCGCCCTCGATGGAGTTGCCCCGGGCCCGCAGGTAGCGGTAGCCCGGCGTACGACCGAGCATGTCGACCCGGTCCGGGCGCCGCAGGCTCCAGTCGTCGTAGCGCAGCCCGTCCGCGCCAAGCAGTTCGAGTTCCAGACTGGAGGCCGCCTGGGTGAGGGTGGCATACGCGAGCTTCACCACCGACCCTTCCGGACCGGGATCACCGGCGGCCAACTGTTGTCGCACCAACATCCCGGTCAACCGGACCGCCTCGGCCCGGACCCAGAGGCGGAGCAGTTCGTCGTGCAGGCCCGGGGTACGCCGGTCCGGCCGGTGTCGCCAGGCCTCGGCGAGTACGCCGATCATGCCGCCTTCGCGCGGCATCGGCCGGCCGCCAATGGTGATCCGCTCGTTCATCAACGTGGTCCGGGCCACCTGCCAGCCCTGGCCGACCTCGCCGAGGCGCAGTTCGTCGGAGAGTCGTACGTCGGTCAGGAAGACCTCGTTGAACTCGGCCTCGCCGGTCAGCTGGCGCAGCGGTCGAACCTCCACGCCGGGGGCGGTCATGTCACAGACGAAGTAGCTCAACCCCTGATGTTTGGGCAGATCCGGGTCGGTACGCACGAGCAGCAGCCCCCAGCGGGCCTGATGCGCCAGCGAGGTCCAGACCTTCTGCCCATTGATGATCCAGCTGGCAGCGTGGGCGGTATTCCCGCCGTCGGCATCGGCACCGTCGCCGCCGTCAGGCTCGCGGACCGCGCGGGTGGCCACCCCGGCGAGGTCGGAGCCGGCGCCGGGCTCGCTGAAGAGCTGGCACCAGATCTCCTCCCCGGTCCAGAGCGGACGCAGGAGTCGCTTCCGGAGGGCAGGGGTGCCGTATCGGAGGATGGTGGGCGCTGCCATGCCGAGGCCGATCCCGTTACGGTGCGGCGAGTTGTCGGGGGCACCGGCTGCGGCAAACGCCTCGTTGACCAGGGGCTGTAGCTCGCGGAGTGCGTCGAGGCCACCGAGGCCGACCGGGTAGTGGACCCAGGCCAGGCCGGCATCGAACCGGGCTCGGAGGAATTGGGTACGGTCGATCACCTCGGGGTCGTGCCCGGCCAGGAACTCAGCAACCAGGCTGGACAACCGGTCCTCCCACACGCCTACCTCCCGCGAAATAGTTGCACTGTCGGTGCAATATAGGCCGCCCGTCGTGCCGCGTCCAGCGCCCGGCACGACCGACCGGCGGGAGGAGAATGCTCCCGCCGGTCGGTCGTCATCAGGTCGTTGCCGGCACCAGCGTGGTCACCGCCGGGAGCCGGCGGGCGTCACTTCACGCCGCCCATCAGGTCGGGCAGGTGTTGCGATATTCCTCGATCGCCGAGCCGCCTGGACCCGGGCAGAGGAACTGCGAATAGCGGGTGTCGTTGTCCACGAATCGCTTCAACCAGGAGATCATCTGCTTGGCCATGGGTGTGTTCGAGGTCTGTGGGAAGAAATGGCTGGCGTTGTTCAACTCCAGGTACGCCTTCTCCGGCGCTGCCGAGATGCTGTTGTAGAAGGGCTCGGAGTGGGTAGCGACCGCCGCCACGCTGTCCGACTCGCCACCGATGATCAGCGTCGGCACCTGCAAGCTGGACCAGCTCTTGGTGGTGTGCCACGGTGCCAGCGGAATGGCCGCCTTCAGCGCAGGACGGGTTCGTGCCGCTTCCAGCGTGCCGCCGCCACCCATCGAGTGACCGGCGACCGCCAGCCGGGAGGCGTCCACTCGGCTCCGCACAGAGCTGCGGTTGACCAGGTAGTCGAGAGCAGCGAGCAACTGCCGCCCCCGGCTGTCCGGCTGGTCCAGGGTCGTGTTGGTCTCGATGCCGAAGACCACGAAACCGTGCGAGGCCAGCCGAGGCCCGAGCCAGTCCAGACTCGACCAGTACGCGGTGAAGCCAGGTGAGATGGCGACCGCGCCGAACGTACCGTCGCTGGTGGTGGTCGGGTAGTAGATCACGCCGCCGCCGAAACCGGTGACGACCAACGAGGAGACGTTGGTCGACGAGGTCGCGTACGGACCACGGGCCGCTTCGACGCTGGAGTCGGTCGGGTCCGGGCCCCGCTCGTACGGGTTGTCGGCGGCCTGTGCCGCCGGCCCGACAACGACCGCGCTGACGACCAGACCGGTGGCCATGGCCAGGCCGAGCAGGGCCCGCATCGGGCGGCGGGGCCGGGTGGGACTGGTGGTTGCTGACACGTCTGTACTCCCTCCGCGAGGAGTTATATCGACGTTCAACAGTTTCTGGCCTGGGATCGGCTGCCCGCATCGGCGAAACCACCGGCCTCTGACCGAAGCACACCCCCGGCGATCATCCGCACTCGGGCGCACATCCGTCAGGTCGGGCAGTACGGTGCCCGGTGCGGGCGGCAGACGGGCAACCCACCCACGTATCTGGTCATGCACCGTGGCACGCTATGTCCGAAAAGCAGCGACATACCCGCCGAAAACCGCGCGCCCGCTCGGGCAAATCCGGGCTCGACTTTCACGGATGCGAGTCGGACCACCCTGCTTCGGCGGTGTTACAAATTCAGGACAGATATTCACGATCCTCAGCGGCCGCAGAGGAGGTGTCAGGTGAGCGCAGCGGGACGGCAGCATCGGATTCTGGCGCTGGCCAGGCACCAGGGCGAGGTGAGCGTCGCCAAGCTCGCCGTCGACCTGGTTGTCTCGCCGGAGACCATCCGCCGCGACCTGCGCCAACTCGAACACCACGGGCTGGTTCGGCGTACCCATGGCGGGGCGCACCCGGTCGAGACCGCACAGTTCGAAACCAGCCTCGCGGCCCGGACGAGTCGGCGGGTACCGGAAAAGCGGCGGATCGCCGCAGCCGCCGTCGGGTTGCTGGGTGACGCCGAGACTGTCTTCATCGACGAGGGGTTCACCCCACAGTTGATCGCGGAGGCGCTGCCGATCGACCGGTCGCTCACCGTGGTGACCGCATCGCTGAACACCGCCGCAGCGCTGTCCGCCTCCACCGCGGCCACCGTACTGCTGCTCGGTGGCCGGGTGCGTGGCCACACCCTGGCCGCCGTCGGCCACTGGACCACCCAGATGCTGGATGGCTTCGTCCTGGACCTCGCCTTCATCGGGGCCAACGGCATCTCCCGGGAGCATGGCCTCACCACACCCGACCCCGCCGTCGCCGACGTCAAAGCCCAAGCGATGCGGGTCGCCCGCCGTAAGGTGTTCGTCGGCGTGCACACGAAGTTCGGCGTGAGCAGCTTCTGCCGGTTCGCCGACGTTGCCGACGTCGAAACGATCGTCACCGACTCGGGCCTGTCGGCTACCGAGGCACATCGCTATTCGCTGCTCGGCCCGGTGGTCCTGCGCACCTGAGCCCCCTCCGCCTGAACTCCAGGGCCCGAAAACACAAGCTCTACACCTATTACGCCCGCTATTGGAGGTTTACCATGCCTGTTTCCAGAAATACTCGGCGGGCCGCACCCGTGCTGGCAGCCGCCACTACCGCAGCGTTGCTGTTGACCGGCTGCTCTGGAGCTGGTGGGTCCGGCTCGGGAGACTCCGACGACGGCAAAATCATCACGGTGCTGATGGTGGGCAACCCGCAGATGGAGGACATCGCCAAGCTGACGGAGGAGCACTTCACGAAAACCACCGGGATAACGGTGAAGTTCACGATCCTGCCCGAGAACGAACTGCGGGACAAGGTGACCCAGGACGTCGCCACCCGGGGTGGCCAGTACGACGTGGCGACCATCGGCGCGTACGAGGCACCGATCTGGGCAAAGAACGGCTGGCTACACGAACTGGACAGTTTTACCGCCAGGGACCCGGAGTACGACGCGGACGACCTGCTCGATCCGATCGTAAAGTCGCTCTCCGGCGAGGACGGAAAGCTCTACGCGGCACCGTTCTATGGCGAGTCCTCGTTCCTGATGTACAACAAGGAGCTCTTCGCCGCCAAGGGCCTGACCATGCCGGAGCGCCCCACCTGGCAGCAGGTAGCCGACTTCGCCGCCAAGCTGGACGACGATGCCACGGGAACCGCCGGGATCTGCCTGCGCGGGCTGCCCGGCTGGGGTGAGCTGTTCGCTCCGCTGACCACCGTGGTCAACACCTTCGGCGGCACCTGGTTCGAGAAGGACTGGACGCCAAAGGTGAATTCTCCGGAGTTCACCGAGGCGGTCAAGTTCTACGTCGACCTGCTCCGCACACACGGCCAGGCCGGAGCGTCCCAGGCCGGCTATACCGAGTGCCTCAACCTGTTCGGCCAGGGCAAGGCCGCGATGTGGTACGACGCCACCGCTGCCGCCGGCACCCTGGAGGACACCTCCGCCAGCGCCGTGGCCGGCAAGGTCGGCTATGTGCACGCGCCCGTGACGAAGACGAAGACCTCCGGCTGGCTGTGGGCCTGGGCCTGGGCGATGCCGACCACCACCAAGCAGGCCGACGCGGCCTGGGAGTTCATTTCCTGGGCGACCAGCAAGGAGTACGAGAAGCTGGTCGGTGAGAAGCTCGGCTGGTCCCGCCTACCGGCCGGTAAGCGCACCTCGACCTACGCGATCCCGCAGTACCAGCAGTCGGCCAAGGCCTTTGCCGAAGTGACGCTGCGGTCCATCGAAGAGGCCGACCCGCAGAACCCGGGCGTGCAGCCACGGCCGGCCGTCGGTGTCCAGTTCGTAGGCATCCCGGAGTTCGCCGACCTCGGTACGAAGGTCTCCCAGGAGGTTGCCGCCGCGATAGCTGGCGGCACCACCGTGGAAAAGGCCCTCGCCAACGGGCAGAAACTCGCCGAAGAGGTCGCCAAGAAGTACCGGAAGTAGCCGAGCGGACGAGTGCCGTCGACGGAGGTACAGGCCAGATGACGCAAGTACTGACCGCGGATGCCCAGGCCACATCGCGCCGACCACGATCGGGCGGACCGGTCCCGGGTAGCGCCCGGGACCGATGGTCCCGACGAGGGCCACTGCTTCCCGCGCTGATCTTCGCGATCGTGGTGACCCAGGTGCCGTTCCTGGTCACGCTCTACCTTTCGACGCAGGGCTGGAACGCGCTACGCCCCGGCGAGCGCCGCTTCGTCGGACTGGACAACTACGGGACCGTACTCACCGACGGTCGGCTACGCGCCGCGCTGGTCAACACGGTGGTGCTGACCGCCAGCGCCGTGCTGCTGTCCGTACTGCTGGGGCTTGGCCTGGCCATTCTGCTGGACCGGAAGTTCCCTGGCCGGGGCATCGTGCGGACGCTGCTGATCACGCCGTTCCTGGTGATGCCGATGGCCGCCGCGCTGCTCTGGAAGCACGCCATCTACAACCCGGCGTACGGCCTGGTCAACGGCGTGTTGGGCGGCGAGACGGACTGGGTGTCGCAGTATCCGATGACTGCCGTGGTGGCTGCGCTGGTCTGGCAGTGGACTCCGTTCATGATGCTGATCATCCTGGCCGGGTTGCAGGCCCAGTCCACCGAGACGTTGGAGGCGGCCCGGGTCGACGGGGCGGGGCCTGGGCAGACCTTCACCCGGATCACCCTGCCGCACCTGCGGCCGTACCTCGAACTGGGTGCCCTACTCGGGTCGATCTACCTGGTGCAGACCTTCGACGCGGTCTTCACCATCACCCAGGGCGGCCCCGGTACGGCGACCACCAACCTCCCGTACGAGATCTACCTGACCACGTTCCGCAAGTTCGAGTACGGCGAGGCAGCGGCGGCCGGCGTCGTCGTGGTGATCGCCACCATGGTGGTCGCCACCTTCGCACTGAGGGTGCTCTCCGGCCTGTTCCGAATGGAGGAGTCGTCCCGGTGAGCGCGAGGAGTGAGCCGATCTTGCGAGCCCCGCAGCCGCGAACGAAAAGCGGCCCGGTGAGCGCGAGGAGTGAGCCGATCTTGCGAGCCCCGCAGCCGCGAACGAAAGGTCAAATCGAGTGAGCGCGAGGAGTGAGCCGATCTTGCGAGCCCCGCGAGCCCCGCGAGTCCCGCGAGTCCCGCGAGCCCAGCGAGTCCCACGAGCCCCGAGTCTCGCCCGGCGTCGGGGTGGGCAGGTGGTCTGGACGTCTGCTGCCTGGCTGGCCGGACTGGTCTTCTTCCTTCCGGTCCTCTGGATGGTGCTGACCGGCTTCAAACGGGAGGTCGATGCGGCCAGCAACCCGCCGAGCTGGTTGTTCAGCCCGACGCTGGACGGCTATCGACAGGTGTTCGACCGGGACATCGTGCCTTACCTGCTCAACTCGCTGATGGCCAGTGGCTTCGCCACCATCCTGGTGCTGCTGCTGGCGATGCCGGCCGCGTACGCGTTGTCACTGCGCCCGGTGGAGAAGTGGCGGGATGTGCTGTTCTTCTTCATCAGCACCAAGATGCTGCCGGCGGTCGCCGCGCTGTTGCCCATCTACCTGGTCGTGCAGCAACTGGGCATGTTGGACAACATCTGGACGATGGTCCTGCTCTACACCGCGATGAACCTACCGCTGGCGATCTGGATGATGCGGTCGTTTCTCCTGGAGGTGCCCCGGGAGGTGATCGAGGCGGCGGCCATGGACGGTGCCGGACTGCTGACGACCATCCGGCGGGTGATCCTGCCGATGGTCTCGCCCGGGGTCGCCGCGACCGCGTTGATCTGCTTCATCTTCAGTTGGAATGAGTTCTTCTTCGCGGTCAATCTGACCGCGACCCGGGCCGGTACCGCGCCGATCTTCCTGGTCGGCTTCATCTCCTCCGAAGGGTTGTTCCTGGCCCGACTCTGCGCCGCCGCCACGCTCGTGTCCCTGCCGGTGGTGCTGGCCGGCTGGCTGGCGCAGAACAAGCTCGTGCGAGGTCTATCGATGGGAGCAGTCAAGTGAAAGCCGCCGTTATCGTGCAGCCCGGCGAGGTCTCGCTGGAGTCCGTACCCGATCCGACCCCGGGGCCTCGCGACGTGGTGGTACGGGTCGCGGGCTGCGGTATCTGCGGCACCGACCTGCACATCATGGATGGCGAGTTCGCTCCCACCTTTCCGATCGTCCCTGGGCACGAGTTCGCCGGCGAGGTGGTCGAGGTCGGCCGGGACGTGACCGACGTACGGGTCGGCGACCAGGTGGCGGTGGACCCGTCGCTGCACTGCGGTGAGTGCTACTACTGCCGGCGAGCCCGGGGCAATCTCTGCGAGAACTGGAACGCGATCGGCGTCACCCGCTCCGGTGGTGCCGCCGAGTTCGCCCTCGCACCAGCGAAGAACTGTTTCCGGCTGCCGGAGGGCATCAACTTGGTCGACGCGGCACTGATCGAACCGCTCTCCTGCGCGGTGCGCGGCTTCGACGTACTGCCGCGCCGACTCGGCGACCACTACCTCATCTACGGTGCCGGCACGATGGGGTTGATGATGATGGAACTGGCCAAGCGCGCCGGTGCCGCGAGCATATCCATGGTGGACGTCAACGTGGAACGACTGTCGACGGCCGATCTGCTGGGCTGTTCGGCGGCGGTGGGCTCGGCCGACGAGTTGACCGCGCCGCGCGGCTGGGACGTCGTCATCGACTGCACCGGGGTGGAGGCGGCGATCACCGACGGGCTGGGTCGGGTCGGGCGCGGGGGAACCTTCCTCCAGTTCGGCGTCGCCGAGTACGCCGCCCGGGCCACCATCGAGCCGTACAGGATCTACAACCAGGAGATCACGATCACCGGGTCGATGGCGGTACTGCACAGTTTCGAGCGCGCCGGGGAGTTGTTTGCCGCCGGGATACTCCAGCCGGGGGTACTCATCAGTCACCGGTTCCCGTTGGCCTCGTACGCCGAGGCGCTGACGCAGTTCCGGGCCGGCGTCGGCCGCAAGATCCAAATCACCGCCTGACTCAACTCGCCGGTCGAGTTCGACCAGTCGGGCGATAGCAGCAGCAGTGGCGAGGGCTTGGAGCGCCAGCGTTGATTGTGGCCGGACGGGCGCCAGCCGCCGGAGCGCCTTCCGCGCTCCGGCGGCACTGACGTCTGTCAGCCGTTGTCGATCAGGCTGCTGATCTCGTTGTAGATGAGGTGGGCCTTGGCACCCTGGTTCGACGGACAGCCGCCGAGGTGGTGCAGGGCAATCACCCGGTGACTGCCGTTCAGCACCGGTGAGCCCGAGTTACCACCCGAGGTGTCACAGCTGTAGCTGATGTTATAGGTGTTGTAGTTGGCGTTCTTCACGGTGCACAGCGTGCCGCCCTGGGTGTCTTCGTAGATCGACAGCCGCTTCGGGCTGCCGTCGCCGTGACCCGGGATGTACATCCGCGTGCCGGTGGTGGTGGCGGTCGTCGCCAGGTACAGCGTGCCGAATCCCTGGATGCTGGCGAAGTTGTTCACCGAGTACAGGGTGTAGTCCAGCTGGCTGGACCCGCCGGTGCTCACCTTGTACAGCGTGGCACCGCTGACCTTGGTGCCCGCGCCCGGGTTGTTGCCACCGCAGGTGGCGCACTGGTAGTTGAACTGCATCTCGCTGCCGCTGACCTGGGCCTGGGTGGAGAAGCAGTGCTTGTTGGTCAGCATCCGGTTGGTGTTGCCGACCCGCCAGGTGGTGCACATCCCGCCACCGCTGATCAGCAGCCGGGCCACGGCGTTGCCCTTGGCGAACTCGGTGGGGTGGCTGCTCTGGTAGCACACCACGTCGCGGCGGGCGTCGGTGCTGCAGACCGACTGCGTGGAGAAGTTGTGCTGGCTGATCTCCGCCTTGTCGTAGCCGCGCCAGAGCCGGTCGATGGTCGCGGCTGTCCCACCCCAGCGGCGGCTGCTGTGCAGCGTCACCACCGCCGTGTCGCCGTCCACCGACATGGCCCAGAAGCCCGACTGTCCGTCGGTGGTGTAGTCGGACCCGGTCGACCGGCTCATCAAACCGTCGTACCGGTAGCTCTCCCGACCGTCCTGGCCGGACACGGTGACGTAGTCACCATTAGCCAGTCGCAGCGCGCTGAAGTGCACCTTCACGTAGGTCGCGCCGGGGTGCCGGATGATTTGCGTACGGCCGTCGCGAGCGTACGTCAGTGAGCTGTCGACCGTACGGAGTTCACCGACCGTGGTGACGCCCTCCGCCGAGAACTGCTCCGACTCGGGTGCCCGCTCGGACTGCGGCGCGAGCGGCTGATCCGATTCCGCCGCGACGGCGGGCGCTGACACCAGGCTCAGCCCGAGCGTGCAGGCGGCGAGCGCGACTGCCGCCGTTCGTAGGCGGCGTCGGGATTGGTTCATCGTCGCTCCTCCCCAAGCGGGCGGCACTGCGCCGCCCTTTCAGCCTTCATACACGACTCAATCGATACATACAAGATTATCAATATTGAACCCCGGCGACAGTTGCCCCACCGCAACTACCACATCCGAACAAAACCTTCAGGATGCGCAGGTATCGTCGTCAGAATCTTTCGCGTGGCATCGACATTCGTTATAGTCTCGGCCATGATCCAACCGCAGACCACCTGCGCTCTGCCTGCGGCGGCGGCCAGAACCGCGTCGCTGCCACGGCGTCCGCCGTGCTCCTCTCCCGGCAAGCGCGCGCCTCGCTCCGCTCCGGCAGACCGCCAGTAGCCTGTCGTCCCGCCCCGCCAGGACTGTGACAACGACGTCCCACGCCTGATCGGATCTCTGCCGCCGGCGCACCCACGCCCCATCCGTGCGCCGGCGCCCTCCCGCACAACGCCGTGAGTGCGCCAACCTTCGCGTACGACACACGGCGCGGCACCCCCGTACCGGCGAAATCCGACCGCGGCTGCGGTCGACCCGTATTACCCCCACCCACCCCCCACCCCATGAGGTGTTCATGCTCAGCAACCCGACCGCACGACGTCGTACCCTGCTGGCTGCCGCCGCCGCTGCGGCCGGTGCCATGGTGGCGCCGCTCTCCCTCGCAGGCCGGGCGCTTGCCGCGACTCCCAAGGTCTACCTCGACCCGGGTCACGGCGGCACGGACCCCGGTGCCGTGGGCAACGGCCTGCAGGAGAAGGCCCTCACCCTGGCCATCGCCCTGCAGACCCGCGACATCCTGCTGGCCAACTACAGCGTCGACATCCGGATGTCACGTACGACGGACATCACCCGCGAACTCGCCTACCGCACAAGTGACGCCAACGCCTGGGGCGCCAACCTGTTCGTAAGCATCCACATCAACTCCGGCGGCGGCACCGGATTCGAGAGCTACCGCTACACCACCGCGAGCAGCGGAAGTGTCAACCTGCACAATGCGCTGCATCCGCAGGTCCTGTCCGCGATGCGAACAGTCGGCACGGTCACCGACCGAGGCAAGAAAACAGCCAACTTCTACGTGCTGCGCGAAACCAACATGCCGGCCGTTCTCACCGAGAACCTGTTCATCGACACCCTCGCCGATGCCAACCTGCTCAAGCGGGCCGACTTCATCACCGCCGTCGCCCGGGGACACGCCCAGGGCATCGCCAACTACCTCGGGCTCACCAGCACGCCGCCGACATACAGCACCATCGTGGACAACGCTACCGCTGGCCGCTTCACCGCGAGCGGCAACTGGGGTACGTCGTCGTACTCCAGCCAACGCTACGGTGCCGACTACCGGTTCGCCGACCCGGTGCTCGCCAGCGACGCAGCCTGGTTCAAGGTGAGCATCCCGCAGACCGGCAACTACCGCGTCGAGGTGCGCTACCCCGCCGACGCGGGATACAACAGCTCGACGCCGCACGTCATCGTCACCGCCTCCGGAAACCAGACGGTGAACGTGGACCAGCGCAGCAACGGTGGCACCTGGCGCTCCCTCGGCACCTTCAACCTCGCCGCCGGTGACCGCGACCTGGTCGGGGTGAGCCGCTGGACCAGTGCCGCCGGATACGTGGTGGCAGACGCGGTACGCGTCACCCGGGTCTGAGCCGTCGGCCAACGCACGTCGTAGACAGGTGCGGAGAGTGGCGACCAGCCGACCCGCACCTGCCACGTCCTAGCATTCCCGAGCGTCCGACGACGGGGCAGAATGCCGTCAGCGAACGCCTGCCAGCAGCGCCGTGATGAGGGTACGGGGGTCGATGGTGGCGGGACGGTCGCTGACCTGACCGTCGCCCATCTCGATGACGCGCCACCGGCCGTCGGCCCGTTGGGCGAGGTCCACGGTCACAAACGGTAGGTCCAGGGCGGCGACCAACGGTGCGATCTCGGTGAGGTCGACATCCACCGGCGGCAGGTCGGTGGGGGTGTCTGGATGTGCCCCGACCATCGCGCACGTCCCGTCGATCCACCACGTGCGTATCTCGGCGGTAGTGAAGTGTTCGAAACAGCGCAGGACGATCCCACCGGTGAAGTCTTCTGCGCGCAGCTCCAGAAATCGGCTGGCCACCTGCCATGCGGCTGCGGCGTCGGTGAGGTCGGGGATGAATGCCGCCTCCTGCCAGTAATGCTTCATCGACTTGGTGTAGTCACGTAGGACGGCGGATCCCGTACCGAGTTCGGCGCAGGCCTGGTCAAACGCGGCACGGTCGCTGCCGATGGTCCAACTCGATGTTGGGGTGACCGTTGCCAGAGCTTGGTACCAACCGGGTAGCTCGTGGGCCTGCTGATACTGCTCGGCGCTGGTTCTGAGGATCACGTCGCGGGCCGACAATGCCGCGGCGAAGGAGTCATACTGCACGCTGTTCAACATCCAGCCGCGGTAGAGCGCCCTGTCTCCACCCGGAACCGCGGCGACAGCGCGGAGCGCGTCACCTCGTGCCAGAGCATCATGGTCGACCAACGCGACCTCCAGCCCGATCGCGTGAGCCGCTTCCGCCTCAGCCGCGAAGTGGTCGTCGGGGCGGCGGGGTCGTAGGGGGTTGGCCGGGACCAGCAGGATCATTCGGCGCAGCGTAGCCGGTGACGGATTCAGGGCTGATGCTGGCCGGAGGGCAGGACACCGCTTGCTGCTGGCGGCTACCTGCACGATGATCACTAACGGCTGTGCGATGTTCCAACAGGCGAGCGGTTGGGGGCGGTGGTGGTCGACGAGGTCGCTCCCCAAACCGGTATGGCGGGACCAGACGTCGACGGAGTTTCCGTCCCGCTGCTGATCGGTCGCGAGGACGAGCTGACGCGCCTGGGACAGGTCCTCACGAACACCTCGGCACTGGTGCTGATCGAAGGGGAGGCCGGCGTCGGCAAGAGCCGTCTGCTGGACGAGTTCCTGTCCTCCCCCACCGGCTCCGTACATTCCGCGCTGACGGCGGTCTGTCCGCCCCTTCGGGAGCCGTACACATTGGGACCGATCGTCGACGCGGTGCTGACCACTGGCGTCGACGCGCTTGCGAACCTGCGTCTCAGCGGCCTGGCTGGCGCTCTACGGCCGCTGTTTCCCGAGTGGGCCGAGCACCTTCCGCCGGCTCCCGAGCCGGCCGAGGACGCGAGCGCCTCGCGCCACCGGGTGCTCCGGGCGCTGGCCGAACTGCTCGACAAGCTCGGTGTGGACCTGCTCGTCGTCGACGACGCACAGTGGTCCGACGACGCGACCCGCGAATTCCTGCTGTTCCTGGCCGAACGGGACGGACCGGGCCCCAGCCTGGTCGTCGCCTACCGCCCGGAGGATCTGGTCGGGGATCCATGGCTGCTGCGCCTGTCGGGACGCCGCAGACCGCGCCGCGCGCTGCTACGGCTCGTCCTCGACCCGCTCGACCTGTCCGAGACCGCGGCGCTTGCCTCGTCGATGTTGGCCAACCAGCAGGTCTCCGACGAGTTCGCCCAGCACCTGCACGCACGCACCGAAGGGTTACCGCTCGCCGTCGAGGAGTGCGTGCGGCTGATGGCCCGTCGTGGCGATCTCATCCGCCGCGACCATGGCTGGAAGCGACTGCCGCTAGACGAGATCGTGGTGCCACCGACGGTGCGCGACACCGTGCTGGAGCACGCCAGCCGCCTCGACGTGGGTACTCGATCGGTGTTGCGAGCTGCCGCAGTCGTCGCCGACCCCATCGCTGAACGCCTTCTGCTGCAGGTCAGCGAACTGTCGCCGGCCGAGTTCGACGCCGGTCTGGCTGAAGCCGTCGCGCACCGCCTGCTCCACCAACGCGACGGGATACGGGTCTCCTTCCGGCACGTGCTGGCCGGTCGGGCCATCTACGACGCCATTCCGGAGCGGGAGCGTCGTGCGCTGCACGAGCGCGCCGGACAGGTTCTCGAAACCGTCGTGCCCAGGCCGTTGGCGCAGCTTGCGAACCATTTCCGCCTCGCCGGTGACGGCGAGAAGTGGGGCAGGTACGCGGAGCTGTCCGCAAACGTGGCGTTGGAGACCGGCGACGAGGCGACAGCGGGCGCGCTTCTGCACGACGTGTTGACCAACGGTCACGTACCGGCCGAACAAATGTGCGCGCTGGTGGACAAGATGCCGTTCGGCTCGTTTACCGGGCCAGGTCACCTGCGGGACCTCGCTGCCGCCGTGCGTCGGGTACTCGATGAGGGCACTCCCGATTCGGGGGTGGCGGCGAACCTGCGGTTCCAGCTCGCCCGGATCCTCAACGACATGGAGGAGTTCGACGAGGCACACGCCGAGTTGGAACGGGCACTACCGCATCTCGATCGTCGACGCGCCTCCCCCGCTGTCGCCATGATGGTGCTCGGCTGGCCACGCGGACGCACTCCAGCAGCTCGACACCTGACCTGGCTGGACCGGGCGGCGGAGTTCGCCCAGTCACTGGAGCCGTCGGACCGGCTACGGGTCGCGGCCGGCCGGGCAGCCGCGCTGCTGCAACTCGGCGACCCGCGCGGTTGGACGGAGGTCGCGCACATCCCGCCTGCGGCCCAGGCCGCCCGGGACCGCCGGATCGTCACCGTCGGTCACCTCAACGTCGGTGACGCGGCCATGCGCTGGGGACGATACGTGGAGTCCGCCCGCTGGCTCGCCAACGGTCGCCGACTCGCGGTCGAATACGAACAGTTCAAGATCAGGGATCTCATCGATTCCACTCAGCTACACCTCGACTGGTTCACCGGTTCCTGGGACGGCCTCGCGGAGCGAGCAGCCGCGCTGGCGAACAAGGCCGACTTCCATCCCGTCAGTCGGGTCGAGCCCATCATGATCAGCGGCCTGCTCCGGATGACGGCCGGCGACCTCGCCCAGGCCGCCCGGGAGATCGAACGTGCCGTCGATGGCGCACGCGATGCCGGTGCGTGGGACACCGTCGCCGAGGCGGTGGCGACGTTGGTGCAGATCAGACTGCGCGAGGGCCAGCCGGACGGGGCGTTGGAGATCTCTCGTGCCCCCTGCGACGTCCTGGCGCGCAAGGGCGTGTGGCTCTGGGGTACCGACGTGGTGCCGGCGCGGGTCCAGGCTCTGCTCGCCGTGGGCGCGGTGGCGCAAGCCCGGAACTTGGTGGTCGCGTTCGCACGCGGTCTACGGGAAGCGGAACTGCCGGCACCGCAGGCGGCCGTGGTGGACTGCCGGGGACTACTCGCCGAGGCCAATGGCGAGGACGACCTGGCTGCCGACCTGTTCGCACAGGCCGCGGCGGCCTGGGCGGCGCTCCCCCGGCCATACAGCGCGGCCCTCTCGCGGGAGCGGCAGGCACTGTGCCTAATCCGGGCCGGCGCCCTCCCGGACGGGCTCGATCTGCTCACCGATGTCCTCGGCGCGTTGTCGTCGCTGCCGGCGAGGCACGATGCGGACCGGGTCGCCCGCGCCCTCCGTACCCATGGTCGGACGGTGCCCCGGGTGTGGCGTGGCGGGCGGAAGGGCTATGGGAGGGAGCTGTCGCCTCGCGAACTGGAAGTCGTCGCCCTCGCGACCGAAGGGCGAACGAATCGGGAGATCGCCGAGGCTTTGCACCGCTCCCACCACACGGTGGCCACCCAGCTGAAGTCGGCGATGCGCAAGCTCGGGGTCTCCTCGCGAGCGGCACTCTCCGCACGGGCGATCGCGACGGGACTCGCCACCGAGCCGGGAACGGCGTCGAGCGACTGAACCCCGAGCTAGCCGGGTTGTTTCACTCACCTGAGGGATCGCAGGGCATCCGACGGTTGACCACGATGCTGGCATGCCGCATCGAGATGACCCCGACGAGGACGAGACGACGTCGTCGGAGACCGCCCGCCCGGTCGACGCCCACGTCGCGGACCCGCCCGGGGCCGAACCGGGCAACCCGCCCGAGGTCGAGGACGACGACCGCTACCTGCCGTTGTGACCGGTCACGACCGAAGCCCGCACCGCACTCCCAGACAAGGATCCCTCATGCGCCCTGCCCGTCCATCGAGACGAAGAATTACGACCGTGGTGGTGGCCACCGTGGCCACGGTGCTCGCCCTCACCGGTGCCGCCACCGCCCTACCGTCGACCGGTCCGGACCCGCAGGCGACAGCCGCGGCGAAGGCCAAAATCCGCCCGCAGCTCCAGACCCAGCTACAGGCCCAGGAGTCCCCGGTGGACTTCTGGGTCTACTTCGACGCGAAGGCCGACCTGTCCAAGGCCAGTGCCATCAAGGACTGGAACGCCCGCGGCGCGGCGGTGGCCAAGGCACTGAAGCAGGCCGCCGACGAGAGTCAGCGGTCGGTGCGTGCGGAACTCACCGCCTCGGGCGTCACGTACCAGAGTTTCTGGGCGACGAACGCGATCAAGGTGACCGGCGGGTCCGACCTCGCCACGCGACTGGCCGCCAAGAGCGAGGTCAGCTCGCTGCTGCCGGCGTTCAAGGTCGACCCTCCGGCGGTCACCAAGGGGGTCAGCCGACAGGCCGTCGACCCGGTCGAGTGGGGCGTCGCCAACATCAACGCCGACGAGGTGTGGACCCAGTTCGGCGTACGCGGCGAGGACATCACGGTGGCCTCGATCGACACCGGCGCCCAGTTCGACCACCCGGCGCTGGTGCGGCAGTACCGCGGCAACAAGGGCGACGGTGTGTTCGACCACAACTACAACTGGTTCGACGCGGCTGGCACCTGCGGTGCCGCGCCCTGTGACAACGACGGACACGGTACGCACACGCTGGGCACCATGGTCGGCGACGACGGTGCCGGAAACCAGGTGGGGGTGGCCCCCCGGGCCCGCTGGATCACGGCGAACGGCTGCTGCCCGACCGACGCCGCATTGATCAGCTCTGGCCAGTGGCTGCTGGAGCCGACCGACCTGAGCGGGCAGAACCCGGATGCCAGCAAGCGGCCACACATCATCAACAACTCCTGGGGCACCACCACCCCGTCGGATGCCCCGTTCCTGGAGGACATCAGCCTGGCGTGGACCGCCTCGGGCATCTTCGGTGTGTGGGCCAACGGCAACAACGGACCGGCCTGCCAGACGAGTGGTTCGCCGGGCAGCCGTAAGATCAACTACTCGGTCGGGGCATACGACGCCGACCACACCATCGCCGACTTCTCATCCCGGGGCGCCGGCCAGGACGGTGAGATCAAGCCGAACATCGCCGCGCCCGGCGTGAACGTGCGATCCAGCATGCCGGGGAACGCGTACGCCACCATGAACGGCACCTCGATGGCGACGCCACACGCGGCGGGCGCGATCGCCCTGGCCTGGTCGGCGGCAGCGGCGTTGGTGGGCGACGTCGACGGCACCAAGTCCCTGCTGGACGGCACCGCCACGGACAACCCGAACAGTCAGTGTGGTGGCACCGACGACGACAACAACGCCTTCGGTGAGGGTCGGCTCGACGCACTCAGGCTGGTCACGCAGGCCCCGAGGGGTATCACCGGCCGGCTGGGCGGCACCATCACCGACGCCGAGACCGGAAAGCCGATTCCCGGTGCCACCGTCACGATCACCGGTCCGGTCAGCCGTGAGGTGACCGCCGACGCCGACGGCGCGTACCAGTCGGGTGCCCTGCCCATCGGCAGCTACACCATCGACGCCCGAAAGTACGGCTACGCGTCCGGCACGGCGCAGGCGCAGGTCCGCGAGGCAACGACCACGACGGCCGACGTCACACTGGTGGCCCAGGCGATGTACACGGTCAGCGGCACCATCACCGACGGGTCGGGGCACGGCTGGCCGCTGTACGCCAAGGTCGTCATCGGCGGTTATCCACTCGGCCCGATCTTCACCGATCCGGTGACCGGCCGGTACAGCGTGCGGCTGCCCGGATCTGCCCCGTACACGATGCAGGTCACCGCCCAGTACCCCGGATACCAGGTCGCCCAGCGGACGTTCGAGCTGGGCAAGGTGGACGTCGTCCAGGACGCGGCGCTGACCATCGACGCGTCGACCTGCACCGCGCCCGGCTATCGCTTCAGCGGCGTCGGCGAGGACTTCAACAACTGGACCGACACGGGTACCCGGAACGGCTGGCAGACCTCGGGCAAACCGAGCTGGCGGTTCGACAACCCCGGCTACCGGCCGGTGCCCGAAGGCGGTGACGGTCGGTTCGCCATCGCCGACTCGGCGGCTGGCAACGGTAAGCGGCTCGACACCAGCCTGACCTCACCGGTGTTCGACCTGTCCGGTGACGCCTCCCCGCAGCTCGCCTTCCACACGTCCTACTACCCGGACGACGCCAGCCAGCGGGCCGACGTCGACGTGAGCACCGACGGCGGCCGGACCTGGAAGACGGTGTGGCGGCAGACCAGCAACCATGCATTCGGGCAGGTCACCCTGCCGCTGCCACAGGCAGCCGGCCGTAAGGATGTCCGGATCCGATTCCACTACCAGGGCCGCGACGCATGGTGGTGGGCGGTGGACAACGTGTTCGTGGGAACCCGCGCCTGTCGGCCGGTCGAGGGTGGACTGGTCCTCGGGTTCGTCAGCGACCGTGACAGCGGCGCGCCGGTCTTCGCCACCGTGGCCCGTACCGGGCAGCCACAGGAGTCCGGCACGGGCGTCACCACGCCGGTGGACCCGGCCGTCGGCGACGGCCTGTACTGGGTGTTCAGCTCCGCGGTCGGGCGCACCGAATTCACCGCGAGTGCGTCCGGATACCAGAGCGGTACCGCGACGATCTCGGTCCGCAAGGACGCGATCGTGACCCAGGACTGGTCACTGGCGCGGGCAGGTGGCTGACCTGTCGAACCACACCGTGCAGCGAGATCCCGCCAGCTCACCTGAAGCAAGGAGCCATCCGTGATCAGATCACGCAGCAGTTCCCGCCCCCGAAGAGAACATCGACTACGGCTACGCCTGTTCGCCTCCGCCGCCGCGATCCTCACCGTGGTGGGTACGCCCGCCGCCGCAGCCGCACGGCCCTACGAGCCAACCGATCCGGTGCCGGCACCTGCCAAGGCCACCGCAGCCGAAGCCGGACTGCGAGCGGTCTCGCTTCCCGGCCTGACCCGGTCGACCTACACGGTCACGTTGATCACCGGCGACGAGGTCACGCTGACCCGGGACGGCGATCGCTACACAGTCACCGCCAGCCCCACCCGGCGGGCCGACGGCACCCACCCGACGATCGACGTCAAGGTCGGCATCGCGCCCGATGGGACGACCACCCGGCTCCAGGCCCTGCCGAGCGACGCGCAGGCCCTGGTCGCCAGCGGCGTCATCGATCAGAAGATCTTCGATGTCGCCTGGCTCGCCGCCCATCTGGAACGCGGCGAGGACACCTCCTTCGCGGTCACCGTCAAGTACGGTGACCGGCTGGACACGGCGACCCTGGACAAGCGGGTCGCGGATCTGTCCGGTGTGACGACGGCCGCGAAGCGCCCGGACCTCGGTACGGTCGACCTTCGTATCGATCCGCGCCGGGCCGCCGCCTTCTGGACTGCCATCAAGCCCCACTCGAAGGTGGGTGAGCTGAGCAACTATCTGTTCGACGGCGCCACCCCGAAGCTCGGCGGTGACGCGGTGGCGATCTGGCCCACCGGCCTGCGCTCGGTGAAGGCCACGCCGCAGACCGACACCGGACAGCCGAAGTACCGGGTCACCCAGCTCATCAAGCGCAAGAGCGCCGACGCCAACTACTGCGGCGCCCGCATCATGACGCTCTGCCCGACGGGCGGTTTCACACTCGTCCAGGTCGCCGGGTCGGCGGTCGGCTCCGCGTACGACTCCATCAGTGCCCGCTGTCTGGACGAAGATCCGTGCACGACGTTCGAGGCGACCTACGAGGTCCCGCCCGGCACCTACGAAGCCGGCGGCCATGCCGTCTTCTGGATCGACCACCGCGAACAGCACATCAACCTGGAGTTGCCGGAGTTCCAGGTCGCCGGGGACACCACCATCACGCTCGACGGCGACACCGCCCAGCAGTTGACCGTCGGCACCCCCCGCCCCACCGAGGTCTTCATCGGTTCCCGGACCACCTTCCGTACCTTCGCCAACGGCGGGGGCGGAGCAACCCTCAGCTTCACCTGGTACGGCAACTCCCGGTTCTGGGCCATTCCCAGCCCGCCGGTGACGGCCGGCACGTTCCACCTCGGGGTGAACTGGGTGCTCGGCAAGCCGATGGTGACCATGGCGGTCACCGCGCCGAAGCGGGTCGCGCTGACCCCGACGCTGGCGGCAGACTGGTACAAGCGCCCCGGCCATGAGGTGATCCGGTTCAGCGGCCGGCAGACCCTCAAGCTGGTCGACGGCGGGCGGGGCCGGGACGCGGACCTCCGCCAGATCGACGCCCGGGGCAAGCTCCTCCTGCTCCAGATCGACGCCGACAAGGACGTCGGCGGGCAGTGCCGCGTCGGAGGCGAGCAGCTGGCCCGGGCGCGGGCCGCCGGTGCCGCCGGGGTCCTCCTCGACCCGGTCTCGACCGGCGGGCCGTGGGAGACCACGACCTGCCACCTCCCGGTCCAGCCGGACTGGTGGTACAACCCGCAGGACGTGCCTGACATCCCGTACGCCACCATCCCGCCGTCGGAGGTCGAGAACCTGCGCGGTCTGCTCCGCCGCGGCACGGTGAAGATCGACGTCTCGGGTTACGACTCGGTCAGCCCGTACGTCTACACCCTGCACACCTATCACGAGGGCCGGATTCCGACCTCCCTGCACACCGAGGTCACCGATCGGCAGCTCGCCAAGGTCGACACCGTGCTACACGGCACCGAGGCGGAGCCAGCCAGCCTCGTCTACTCGGCCTTCCGACCGAACGAGACCGTTGCCGCCGGTGTCCCGTACAACGGCATCACCGACAGCGTCCAGTTCACGACCTATCGTGGCCCGGTCTCGCCGGACCTCGTGCGGAACCAGTTCTACGCGCCCTCCGGTTCACAGCGGGAGGCCCGCACCGTCGACGTCACCGACCGGGCGGGAGCGGCCACGGCACGGTGGGGTGCACGGCCCCTCGTGCCCGGCGCGCCGGAACTGGCACCTCGGGTCTTCCAGTCCCAACCGGGCAAGTGGGAGGGTGACTGGTCCACCGAGCTGTGTGCCTTCTGCCGGCAGGGCAACACGTTCTACCCGATCACCTTCCTGGTCTCCGGGGCCAGCCCGGAGCAGGCGATGGGCGTGTACATGTTCGAACCGGAGAAGCTGCGCATGTACGCGGACGGCAAGGAGCTTCCCCAGGCCAACTCACCCTGGTGGGGGGCCACCTACGAACTGCCGGCCGAGCCGCGGCGATACCGGTTGACGGCCGGCAACGCCGACGGCAAGACCACGACGGAGTGGAACTTCACCTCCACCGCGCCGACCGGGAACGAGCCGCCGAAGGGGTTCCTCTGCCCCGAGGGATCGGGCGCGCCGTGCCACGCCGACCCGCTGCTGTTCCTGCGGTACGACGTCGGCGCGGACCTCACCGACGCAGTCGCGGCTCCGGGCCGGCACCAGATCAAGGTCGCCGCATACCACCAGGTGCCCAACGCGCCGGCGGTCAAGAGCGTCACGTTGTCGATCAGCACCGATGGCGGGGTCACCTGGAGACAGCTCTCGACGACCGCCAAGGGAGGCGGAAACTACATCGCGAGCTACCAGGTCCCGCGCCTGGCGGAGACCACGGGCACGGTCAGCATCAGGGCCAGCGCGGCGGACGCCGCCGGCAACACCATCGAGCAGACCATCGTCGACGCCTTCACCCTCACCGGTAGGCGCTGACCGTCATCCCTACACCCGCCGGGTACGTCCACGACGTGCCCGGCGGGCTGGCATCCGGGCTGGCATCCCAGCCGCTGGTTGTCGGGTAGTTCACGTGAATACCGGCAGCGGTTGAACAACCATCGCGGATAACAAGTTCATATAGCCAACTATCCCTGCCTCCCGGCGCGATATCCATTGGCGGGCATCGCGAACTGCGGTGCCCGCCAACTACTTTGCGCGCCGCGGAGGTTTGGGATGCAGGACAGCGACCTGAACGCATCGGATCGCCAAACCTCGGATTTGCTGCGCAGCCTGCGGCGTACGCGCCGCTCGCCAAAGCCGATGTTGGCGATCGTGCTGGCCGCGACGTTGGCGCTCATCGTCGCGACGGACGGGGTGGAAGGGCTCCCGGAACCCCCGGATACGAGTTCGGCTGCCACGGCGGGTGCGGCCCGAGACGGGAGCACCGGGGCGCAACCCGCACCTCGGCAGCGGTGGGACAGCGCATCAGGCAACGGTCAGGCTCCGCAGCAACGCGTGAACACGACGATCCCCGCCTCCCAGCAGTCGCGCTATCCGCAGCACAAGCTGTCCCAGCAGCCGACCGTACCGGCCAACACCGCCAGCCAGCAGAAGCCGCCGGCGACGCAACTGCGGGGCTACCAGCCGGCCAGCAGCCAGGAGTTGGCGCAGCAGCGCGACGCCTACCAGCAGGTCTACACCAACACCGACGGCACCCAGACCACCGTCTTCTCCACCGCACCGGTCAACTACCGGACCGCCAGCGGCGGCTGGGCACCGATCGACCCGAGGTTGACCGCCGACGCCGGTTCAGGCTGGCGCAACACGGCCGACGCGGTGCAGGTCCGGCTCGCCGCCCGGGCCGACGACCCGACGCTGGCCCGCTTCACCGTCGCCGACGGGCAGGCCGTGTCGTACGGGCTGGCCGGGGCCGCACCGGTGCCGGGACGAGCCGATGGCGCGCTGGTCACCTACCGTGGCGTGCTGCCCCACGTGGACCTCGAGTTGGAGTCGCGCCCCGGGGCTCTGAAGGAGACGCTGGTACTGCGTTCCGTCGACGCGCCGAGGGTGTACGACTTCCCGCTGCGCCTCGACGGACTCACTGCGGCACTGCGCGACAACACGGTGGTGCTGACCGACGCGGCGGGCACGGTGCGCGCCGTCATCCCGCCGGGCTACGTCGTCGACGCCGCCCCCGTTCCGGTGACCTCGACGGCCGTCACCTACCAACTGCTCACCGTCGCCGGTAGGCCGACGTTGCGGGTCTCCGTGGACGAGAAGTGGCTGCGTGACCCGGCCCGGGTCTACCCGGTGCGCCTGGACCCAACCGTCGAACTGCCGGTCGCCAGCGGCGCGGCCGATTCGGCCATGTACGTGCACGGCTCCAGCTCCGCCTCGGGCAGCAGTGAGCTGCGGGTCGGCACGGTGGACGGGGCCAACGCCGCGTCGTACCTCAGGTTCGGTGGCCTGGTGGACCGGCTGCGCTACCACACCATCTACGGCGCGCAACTACAGGTGGTCAACTACGACTCCGACTCCTGCCGGCCCCGAGAGGTGACCGTGCACCCGGTGACGGCGGCCTGGTCGGCCGGCACCGGCTACTCCTACCCCGGCCCGGCGGTCGGCGCGGCGCTGGCCAGCAAGTCGTTCGCGTACGGCTATGTCGAGTTCGGTGCGGACCGGTCGGCCTGCCCGATCGCAGCCGAGGCGCTCGACCTGGGTGGTGCCGGCGCCAACCTGGTGCAGCGGTGGGTCAACGGAGAGCAGGCCAACCACGGTCTGTCGCTGCGCGCCTCGACCGATCCGCTCAGCGGCAAGCGGTTCACCGGCCCCGGGACGGCCAACCCGCCGAAGCTGTACGTGACGCACAGCCCGTACAACGCCTCGTACGCCATCCCGAAGCCGGTGCCCAACCCGCCGGTGCTGCAGAACCAGGACGGCCGGGTCGCGGTGACGGTGACCAACCGCAGCGCGGAGGCGTGGACGGTGGGCAACTACTACCTGGCCTACCGTGCCTACCACGCGCAGACGGGGGCGGCGGTGACCCAGCAGCGTGCGGCCAACCTGACTGCCTCGGTACCCCGTGGCGCCAAGGTGACCCTCGACGCGACCATCAAGGCCCTGCCGCCGGGACGGTACTTCCTCGACTTCACCATGGTCCGCACCGGCGGCGTGGTCTTCACCGACCACCAGGTACCACCCGCCCGGATGGTGCTGGAGGTCACCGACATCCCGCCGGTCGTGCAGGAGCTCTACCCGCCGAACGGATACGCCGCGTCGACGCTGGCCCCGCAGCTGTGGGCCCGCGCGTTGGACATCGACGCGCCCCCGGGTTCGTCGCTCTCCTACAAGTTCGAGGTGTGTGAGCAGACGGCCTCCGGTGGCACCACCGGGTGCTTCGACTCCGGCTTCCAGGCCAGGACCGCGTGGACCGTGCCGGCCGGCAAGCTGTACTGGAGCAGGACCTATCGGTGGCGGGTGATCGTCAAGGATGGGGGCAACGAGGTCTCGTCACCGTCTTCGACGCTGCTCACCGCCGTACCGCAGCCGGAGATCACCTCGCGGATCGCGGGGGCGACGACGGCCGCGAACGACCGCGAGTTCGACGCCCAGACCGGCAACGTCTCCACCACCGCGATGGATGCCACGGTCACCACCGTCGGCCCCGAGCTGAACCTGGTCCGCACCTACAACAGCCTCGACCCACGGCGGGACGGCGCGTTCGGTGCCGGCTGGTCGACCCGCTACGACATGCGGGTCGTCGCCGACGCGGACGGCACCGGCAACATGCTGGCCACCTACCCGGACGGGCAGCAGGTGCGCTTCGGAAAGAACCCCGACGGGACCTTCGCCGCCCCGTCCGGCCGTACCGCGTCGCTGACCTGGAACGGCACCATCTGGACGTTGGTCGACAAGGCACGGATGACGTACCAGTTCTCCTCGACCGGCCGGCTGACGAAGATCACGGATGCCGCCCTGCGGTCGATCGTGCTCACCTACCGCACCACCGACGGGAAACTGGCCCGAGCCCGGGTCGCCAACAGCCAGACCAACACCGCCGGCCGGTCGCTGACCTTCATCTGGTCCGGTGCGCACGTGGTCAGCGTCGCCGCGGACCCGGTCGACGGCACAGCGCCGACCTGGACCTACACCTACAGCGGTGACCTGCTCGCCTCGGTCTGCGCCCCCGGCAACGCCTGCACCCGCTACGACTACGCGGCCGGATCGCACTACCGTACCGGCGTGCTCGACGCCAAGCCGGAGTCGTACTGGCGGCTGGGCGAGGCCCAGGGCACGGCGGTCGGTAGCGAGGTCGCCGTCAACCTGGGTAAGGACGCCGGCACCCACACGGGCGTGACCCTCGGTACGGCCGGTGCGCTGACCGGCACCGGCAACACCGCCGCCACCTTCAACGGCACCTCGTCGGTGGTCGAGCTGCCCAAGGGCGCGGTGAAGAAGTCGCGCGACGGCGCGGTCGAACTCTGGTTCAAGGCCAGCATCACCGGCAGCGGCGGCCCGCTGCTGGGCTATCAGACCAAGGCGCTCGGCGAAGCCTCCACCACCGGGGTCCCCGTGCTGTACGTAGGCACCGACGGCCTGCTTCGCGGTCAGTTCAACGGCCCCACGGTCGCGCCGCTGACCTCGACCGCCGCCGTCAACGACGGGCGCTGGCACCATGCGGTGCTGTCGGTGATGGGCGGGGTGCAGACGCTCTACCTCGACGGGGCCAAGGTGGCCGAGCGGAGCGGCACGACGGTCGAGCACTCGCTGCTGACCTTCAACCAGCTCGGCGCGGCGTACGCGACCACCCCGGCATCCTGGCCGGGCTGGGGTACGACGGCACGCCGGTACTTCACCGGTGCGATCGACGAGGTGGCGGTCTACTCCCACCCGCTGGGCCAGGCGGCGGTCACCGCGCACCATCGGTACGCCACCGGCACCAACCAGATGACGGCGGTAACCCTGCCCAGCGGCAAGATCGCAGCTCAGTTCACGTACGACACCAACGCCGACCGGGTCACCAAGCACACCGACCGGCACGGCGGCGTCTGGACCGTCGGGGCCCCGCTGGTCTACGGCGGTGACACCGACCTGCGTCGCAGTGTGCAGGTGCTGGACCCGGCGAACCGACCACACCTGTACGAGTACGACGCGCTCACCGGTCAACTGCTGCGCTCGGGCACCCCGCTCGGCCTGGAGACCCGGGAGGAGGACCGGCCCGGCTCACCCACCCCCTCCCCCACGACACCGCCAACCGAGGTGTGCTCCACCCCCGACCCGGACGACCCGGCGTTCTGCACCGTCATTCCCGGTGGATCGGGCGGGCCGGTGTTCGTGCGGCACCCGCTGGAGGGGATGGCGATCCGCACGTTCGAGTACGACGACCGGGGCAACCAGACCGTGGTCACGAACGAGAACGGCGACGCCGTGCGGATGACCCACGACCAGCGCGGCAATGTCACCTCGAAGCGGACCTGCCGGGCCGCCGGCGTCTGCCACACCACCTACACGACCTATCCGGCCACCGTGACCGACCCGTTCGACCCACGCAACGACCTGCCGACCGAGGCGCGGGACGGACGCTCGGCCGGCGCCACCGACAACACCTACCGGACCACCTACAGCTACACCCCGTTCGGTGAGCTGGCCACCCAGGTCAACCCGGACGGCAGCACCGTCCGGCACACCTACACCACCGGTGGTGAGGGCGCGTACGGCGGCGGCACCGTGCCCGCCGGCCTGCTGCTGACCACCACCGACGCACTCGGCAAGATCACCCGCTACGCCTACTACCAGAACGGGGACCTGTACCGGGTCACCCAGCCGTCGGGAATGGTCACCAGCTACACCTACGACGCGCTCGGCCGCACGCTCACCACCACGGAGATCTCCGACTCCTACCCGGCCGGTGTGGTCACCAGCCACACCTACGACGCGTTGTCCCGCCCGGTCGGCACCACCGAGCCGGCCACCACGGACGCGGTGACCGGCCAGGCACACCAGAAGCGCTCCACGACGACGTACGACGTGGACGGCAACGTGACCCGCGTCGAGGTCGCCGACGTGCACGGTGCCGACGCCACCCGTACCACCTCCTGGGAGTACGACCAGCACAACCGCCCGGTCAAGGCCACGGACGCGGAGGGCAACGAGACCGTCAAGAACTACGACCGGTTCGGCAACGAGACCAGCGTCGTGGATGCCAACGGCAACCGGTACGACTACGCCTACACCGCGCGCAACACGTTGGCCGAGGTCCGGCTGCGGGCGTACGCCGGGGACGAGGGGCCCACCACCGGCGACTACCTCGTGTTGCACACCTACACCTACGACTACGCCGGCCGGATGGTCAGCGACACCGACGCCATGGGCCGCCGGCTGGAGTACCAGTACTACGGCGACGACCAACTGCACCGCATCGTGCTGAAGAACTTCCGCAATCCCGACGGCAGCACCCGCGACTACGTGGTGGAGGAGAACACGTACGACGGTGCCGGCAACCGGACCCGGCAGGCAGCCGCCAACGGCACCTCCGTCACCCAACAGACGTACACCCGGGCCGGCAACGTCGCCACCGTCGTGGTCAACCCCGGTGGTGCCGCACTGACCACGTCGTACACGTACGACGCGATGGGCAACGTGACCCGGATGACCCGCACCGGCCGGGCATCCAACGTGCCGTGGACCATGTCGACCACCCCGGAACAGGTCGACTACGTGTACGACGACAGCGGCAACCCGGTCCGCCAGACAGTCGTCGCCGGCCCGGTCAGCCGGGTCACCACCAGCAGCTACGACCAGCGTGGGCTGCTGACCGACGCCACCGACCCACTCGGTCGGACGATCCGGTACGGCTACGACGAGCTGGGGCGCCGGGCTCGGGTGATCGCTCCACCGGTGGCCGCCGAGGAGGACGGTGATGCGCCGACCACGGTCACGCCGACCACCGTCACCGGCTACAACACCTTCGACGAGACGGTGCACACAGCCGATGCCCGGGGCAACGTCACCAGCTACGCCTACAACCGGCTGGGTCGCCAGGTCGGCCGGACAGCTCCGACGTACTGGCCGCCGGCCGGGATCGGCTCGTTGCAGCCCACCACCTCAACCCGCTACGACCCGGCGGGCAACGTGGTCGAGACCGTCGACGCGCGGGGCAACCCCACCCGCTACTCCTACGACCAGTTGGGCCGGCTGGTCAGCCGGGACGAACCGACCGGCGTCGCGGACCGGGCGGTGACCCGGTACACCTACACCCGCACCGGCCAACTGTTGTCGACGACCGGCCCCACCGGAAGCCGGGTCGAGGCCACCTACGACGACCTCGATCGGCAGGTGACCGCCACGGTGCTGGAGCGGTACCCGACCGTCCGCGCGCTCACCATGGGATACCGCTACGACGACAATGGCAACGTCACCTCGGTCGTGTCGCCCAGCGGTGCCACCACCAACAACGTGTACGACACGCTGGGCCAGCTCACCCGGGTGACCGACCCCGCCGGGGTGGTCACCAGCTATGGCTACGACTACGCCGGTCGCCAGGTGCGGGTCAGCGACGCACTGGGCCGCACCGAGCGGATCGACTACGACCTGCTCGGGCTGATCACCGCCGAGTCGGACCTGGCCGCAGACGGCACGGTCCTGCGTACCCAGACCTATGGCTACGACGCGGCCGGCAACCTGACCTCGGCGGTCAGCCCCGGCGGCGTGACCACCAGCTACGAGTACGACGCCCACAGCCGGCTGGCCCGGCAGGTGGAGCCGGCCACCGCCAACTCCTCGATCACCACTGGTTTCGGCTACGACGTGGCCGGCAACCCCACCCGGTACACCGACGGCCGGGGCAACCGCACCATCTCCACGTACAACAGTTGGGGTCTGCTGGAGTCGCAGATCGAGCCGGTCACCACCGCCCACCCCAACGCGGCCGACCGCACCTGGACGCTGGCGTACAACATCACCGGCCAGCCCACCAAGCTCACCGCCCCCGGCGGGGTGACCCGGATCCGCAGCTACGACGCGGCGGGCCGGCTGACCAGCGAGACCGGCGCCGGCGCGGGCACCCCGGAACGCTCACTCGGCTACGACCTGGCCGGCCGGCTGGTCCGGGCCACCGCACCGGTCGGCACCGACACGTACCGCTACGACGACCGGGGCAACCTGCTCAGCGCCGCCGGCCGGTCCGGCTCCGCCAATTTCGGCTACGACGCCGACGGCCAGCTGACCAACCAGACCGACGCGTCCGGCAGCGCCACCTACACGTACACCAAGCGGCGGCTGACCGCGATCCGCGACGGCATCACCGGCGTCACCCAGAACTACACCTACGACGCCTCCGGGCAGCCGACCAGCATCGACTACGGCTCCGGCCGCACCCGCACCTTCGGCTACGACAACCTGGCACGCCTCACCAGCGACGTCACCCGCAACTCGACCGGACAGTCGGTCAACTCGATCAGTTACCGCTACGACGTCGACGACAAGCTGGTCGCCAAGACCACGACCGGAACCGCCGGGGCGGGTAACCACACCTACGCCTACGACCTGGCCGGGCGCCTGGTCACGTGGACCGGGCCGCAGGGCACGGTGGCGTACGCCTGGGACGCCTCCGGCAACCGGATCCGGGCCGGCGCGAAGACGGCCAGCTACGACGAGCGCAACCGACTGCTGTCCGACTCGGACTACACCTACACCTACACGGCACGGGGCACGCTCGCCTCGCGGACCAGCTCCGGCCTGACCGAGCAGTACGCCTTCGACGCGTTCGACCGGCTGACCACCGCCGGTTCGGTGGGCTACACGTACGACGCGTTGAACCGGGTGGCGAACCGGGGCACGACCTCGTTCGGCTACGCGGGCCTGGCCGACGACGTGGTCACCGACGGCACCGGCCGCTACTCGCGGGGGCCGACCGGTGAGGTCGTCGCCGTCGGCGAGGGCAACGAGCAGCTACTGGCCCTCACCGACGGGCACGGCGACGTGGTGGCCGGCATCGAACCCGCGGACACGACACTGGCCGCACTCACCGACTCGAAGGCGTACGACCCCTTCGGTCAGGTCGTGGCCACCGAAGGCGATACGGGCGACCTGGGCTTCCAGGGCGACTGGACCGACCCGACCACCGGCCAGGTCGACATGGGCGCACGCTGGTACGAGCCCGGCACCGGCGCGTTCCTCTCCCGCGACACGGTCAACTACAGCACCGGCGACGCGATCCTGGCCAACCGGTACACCTACGCGGCGGGCGATCCGCTGGCGCACATCGACCCGGACGGGTACTGGCCGTCGTGCGGTTGGTGCAAGTCCGTGGTCAACAAGGTCAAGAAGACGGCCTCCAACGCCTGGTCCGGGGTGAAGCGGGTCGCCTCCACCACCTGGTCCGGGGTGAAGAAGGTGGCCAGCTCTGCCTGGAACGGTCTGAAGGCGGGGGCGAGCTACGTCTGGTCCGGTGTGAAGAAGGTGGCCAACTGGGTCGGTTCGGGGATCAAGAAGGTAGCCGCAGCGATCTCCAACGGTGCCAAGTGGCTCTACAACAAGGCCCGTACGGCGGTCACCTGGGTCGGCCAGAAACTCAGGGCCGCCGGGGCCTGGGTGGCCGACAAGGCGTCCCGAGCCTGGAAGACGGTGACCGGTGCCGTCTCGGCGGGAATGAGCTGGGCGAGGCAGAAGGCCGAGCAGGCGCGGCAGGTGATCCACGAGATGAAGCGGAAGGTCACCGAAACCGCGCGTCGGGCCATCGAGTACGTGGCCAAACACAATCCGATCAAGGCGGTGGCCGCCGCGCTCAAGCCGATCGTGTCGACCATCAAGACGGTGGTGTCGGCTGCCGCACACATCCCGGCCGCGGTGGTCGCCACCGTCCGGGACGTGGTCGCCGACACGGTCCAGGCGACCAAGGTCCTCTATCAGGCGGCCGTCCAGGTGGCGGGCACGGTCGTCGAGGAGTTGTCGAAGGCGACCGAGGCGGTGGTGGACTTCGCCCAGGCGGCGGCACCGTACGTGAAGGACGCGCTGAGCCTCGCCGCCGAGGCGGTCGGCATCACCGACCTGGTCGACTGTGTGAGCAAGGGTGACCTGGAGGCCTGCGCCTGGACTGCGGCTACCGTCGCCGGCTTCGCCCTCGGAGGTGCCGGTGGTGGCACGATCCGCGCGGCACGGGTGGCGAGCCTCGCCGCCAAGCACGGTGACGAGGTGGTCGACGTGGTTCGGGGCGGATCGCGGCTGGTCACGGCGCGGCGCGCGGACGACGCCGCCGACATCGCCTCCTGCGCCACGGGCAACAGCTTCACCGGCGACACGCTGGTGCGGATGGCCGACGGTTCGACCAAACCGATCAGCAAGGTCAGGGTGGGCGAGAAGGTGTTCTCCACCGACCCCACCACCGGCCGTACCGGAGCCTTCGCGGTCACCGGAGTCATCGTCGGCGAGGGTCGGAAGGAACTGGTCGAGGTCGAGGTGGACACCGACGGCCCCAGCGGTTCGGCCAGCGCCACGGTCACCGCCACCGAGGGCCACCCGTTCTGGTCAGCCGAGGAGAGGACCTGGGTCGACGCCGGCGACCTGACCGGCGGCGAGCGGTTGCAGACCTCCGCCGGGGGGACCGCGACCGTGCTGGCCACCCGCGAACGGACCGAGCGGACGCGGGTCTACAACCTCACCGTCGACACGACGCACACGTTCTACGTGCTCGCCGGTGGGCTGGACCTGCTGGTGCACAACACCGACGCCGGCTGCCCGGTACACGGTCCGTCCGTCCTGCCGGAGTCGACCACCGGCAAGCGGCCCCCGGGCAGGTGCAACTGCGACGACTCGAAGCTGGACGACGCCGGCACCGACCTGCGCGCCGGCACCGCGCAACGGCAGAACGACGACCGGATGGAGGAACTGCGCAGGGTGCTGGAGGACCGGGGGAAGCGGGCGGAGCTACCCAAGAGCGTCATCGGGCAGGCGGACGAGTTCTTCGACGTTCTCGACACCTGGCTTCCACCCGGTTTCTGACAGTTGTCCACCCTCCGGAATCGGCTGCCCCGACCGGCTGCTGATCCAGGGCGACCGCCGGCACTCGACGCCAACTCGACTAGGACGAAGGAAGTGAAGTGTCTACTACCGAAGGCACGTACCGATTGTGGCCGGCTCGGCTGCTGACCGTGCTGACGCTGCTGGTGGCGGCGGTGGGTGTGGCTGTCGCCCGCCCGTCGCCGGCGGCCGCTGACGCGGCCGGGTTGGGTGGCGACTACGTACCTCTGACCAGCGGCGCTGCGTTGCTCGACACCCGTACCGGACTCGGCGGGCGCACCGGCGTCGTCGGGGCCGGTGGTGTGGTGACGTTCCCGGTGCTGGGTGTCGGCGGCGTCCCCTCCTCCGGGGTCAGCGCGGTCCTGATCCGGCTGGTGACGACGGACGGCACCGGTAACACCTACCTGCGGGCCTACCCCGACGGCACCACCCCGAACGGGGTCTCGATGCTCAACAGCTTCGTCGGCGAGCAGGTCTCCAACACTGCTGTCGTGCAGCCGGGTAGCAACGGCCGGATCGCCGTCCGCAACGACGTCGGCAACGTCCACGTCATCGCCACCGCACAGGGCTACTTCCGCTCCACCGTCGGTGGCGGTGGCGGGTTCGTCCCGGTGTCGCAGAACAAGCTGGTCGACACCCGCGACGGCACCGGAACCACCAAGGCGAAGATCCCCGCGAACGGCACCCGTACGGTGACCCTGACCGGTGGTGTGGTCCCGACCACGGCGACCGCCGTGCTGGCCAACGTGGCCGCCGTCAACGTGACCGCCCCCGGTTGGCTCGGTGCGATGCCGGCCGGCGGTGGCAGCCCGGTGAACTCGGCGCTCAACTTCGAGGAGACCGGGCACCACTCGCACCTCGTCTCGCTGCCGCTCTCCTCGACCGGCCAGGTCACGTTCACCAACCGCAGTGGTGCCGCCGTCGACCTGATCGTCGCGCCGTACGGCTACGTCACCGGTGACAGCAGCCAGGGTGCCGGCTTCCGGCATTTGACGGCGACCCGGCTCTACGACAGCGGCAGCACGATCGTCAACGGCGGTGTGGTCGACGTCCAGGTCACCGGCAAGCTCGGCATGCCGACCCGAGGTGTCGCCGGGGTGGTGCTCAACGTGACGGTCGCCGGAGCGAGCGCCACCGGCGGCATCAAGGTGTGGCCGACCGGCGGGGCCGAGCCCAACGCCGGCCAGGTGCATGTGCGCAAGCCATACACGGCAGCCGGTCTGGTGATCGTCAAACCGGGCACCAACGGCCAGATCCGGCTCAAGAACACACTGGGCGGATCCGCCCGCATCATCGTGGACATCCAGGGATACCTCACCGACCCGATCCCGTCGGTGCCGGTGCAGTCGTACGCGGCGTCGGTGGGTGTGCAGGCCGGACCGGTGGTGGGTGCGTCGCTGGGCATGGTCGAGTACGCGTACACGGACAACATCGGCCGGGTCCTGGTCGGACACCAGACCGATGTGGACAACTTCGGCTCGGTGCAGTGGACCGTGCTGTCGGGTAACGAGGCGTTCTCGGGCCGACCGTCGCTAGGGGTGCTCGGTGACGGCCGGGTGCAGGTGGCCGCCCACTACTCGGATTCGGACGTGTGGGCGCGTACGCAGACGGCGGTGGGTTCGGCGACGTGGAGTGCCTGGGCGGACTTCGGTGGTTCGATGGCCGCCGCCCCGGCGGTGACCCGACTGCCGTCCGGAACGATGGCCGCGTTCGCCGTCGACGTCGACGGCAAGCTGTGGGTCTACCAGCAGACCGGCACCATCCCCGGCTGGCGGGCGCTGACCGACCAGGACTTCGTCGGCACGCCGGTCGTCGCACAGACCCGCACCGGGGTACGGCTGTTCCTGCGCACCACCGCCGGCACGGTGACGACGGCCGAGTACGTCGACGGCACCCTCTCCACCTGGACGAACCTGGGTGGCACCGGCACCAGCGCGCCAGCGGTCGTGGTCTACCCCGGCTACCGGATGCGAATCTTCGTGCAGTCCCTCGACGGCACCATCGCCACGAAGTACCAGGACGCGGCGGGGACGTTCCCGACGGCGTGGACGTCGCTGGGCTCGTACGTGTCGGCGGGTGCCCCGGCAGCGGTGCTGGATCCGGTGTTGGGTCGTACGGCGGTGGTCACGCGTAGTCCCACCGGCCAGGTGATGCTCTCCTGGGAGACCGCGCAGGGTTCGGGTGTCTTCACCGGGTGGTCCGCCGCGATACCGGACCTGTTCGAGTCGGCGGCGACCGATCCGACGATCGTGCCGGTGACCAACAGCGCCGGACAGACGTGGTTGATCCTGTTCCGTACTCAGAACAACGCGAGTCGGATCTACGAGCGGCAACCGATGACGACGCTGGCCGCGGCGGCCGGACGGACCCTGTCGACCCCGGCTGGGCTGGCTGGAATGGCCAACCTCGACCTCGTGCCGATCGCGAACCGGGTCTTCGCCGCCCACACCCTGCCTGCCCCGCCACCCGGCGCGTGACCGGTGGGCACCGCACCTGTTCCCAGAGTTCCCAACGGGTTTCCCGGCCGTCGCCAGCAAGCGTCGATGGCGACCGGCTCCACAACGTCGGCTTAGTGGAAGGTATGTCATGAAACGGTCACAATGGCGCGGGCGGCTGGCCGCCGCCCAGGTCACGGTGGTGGCGGCAACGTTGCTGGCGACAGCGCAGGCGGCACCGGCGTACGCCGCCGACACGGTGAGCTGTGCCACGCAGACGTCGGTCTTCGCCGCGGACGCCAGCGGCAAGCTCTGGCGCTACCCGCTCAACGCGCCCGGCAGCACGGGCTCCAGTTGGTCGACCGCGAAACACATCGGGAACGGCTGGCAAACCTACGGCCGGGTCCTCGGCGGTCCGGGCGGGCGGGTCTACGGCATCAACAGCAACGGCCTGTACCGTTACCGCTGGACGAGCAGCGGCTGGGAGATGACCAACGGTAGCGCTGCTCAGCGGATCAGCACCGGCTTCACCCAGTTCGCGACCGCGAGCGCCCGAAACAAGATCACCGTCGACGAGCGGGGTGACTTCTACGCCGTCGACGCCGAGGGGCGGCTGCGGACCTACCGGTACGACGAGGCGGCCGGCGCGTGGAGCTTCTCAAGCCGTCTACTCGACACCGGCTGGGGCCGGTTCAACCTCATCGTCGCCGCCGGCCCGGGTGTGCTGTATGCCCGGGACGCCACCGACGGTCGGCTCTTCCGTTACCGGTACGACCCGGAAAGCCAGCGTTGGATCGACTACCAACTACAGCTCGGCACCGGTTGGAACGCCTTCAGCAAGGGGATCTTCTCGGCCGGTGGGGACACGCTGTTCGGTATCGAGGGCAACGGCACCCTGGCGCAGTACCGCTTCCGTGAGGACACCAACACCTGGGTGATCCTGCGGCGAACCATCGGTAGCTCCTGGCACAACTTCGGCAACGTGGCCGCCACCACCGACGCCTGCAAACTGGCCGTGTCGCACGTACCGGCTCGACCGTCGGTGCCGGTGGCCCAGAACGCGGCCACGACGGTGACGCAGGCCGCCTCGAACAGCATCGAGCTGACCCACACCGACAACATCGGCCGGCTGTTGCACGGCCGGATGAGCCCGGACAACTTCAGCTCGCTACAGATGACCGCGGTCTCCGGTAACGACGGATTCAGCGGGGTTCCGGCGCTCTCCGAGAACACCCAGAACCTGGTTCGGATCACCTCCCGGAACATCAACAGCGACGTCTGGACCCGTACCCAGTCCACCGCCGGCAGTCCCGGTTGGAGCGCCTGGACCGATCTGGGCGGCCGGATGGCCTCCGGTCCTGCGGTCGTGCGGCTGTCCAACCAGCGTGAGGTGCTGTTCGCCGTGGACGCGGGCGGTGCGCTGTGGGCCCGGTGGCAGGACCCGGTGCACGCGGACCTGCTGGCCTGGCGCAAGCTCGGTGGCAGCGGCCTGGTCGGCACCCCGGTAGCGGTGCCGCTGGCCGACGCGAGCGCGCTGGTCGTCGTCGCGGACAACACCGGCACGCTACGGGCGGCCCGGTACTCCGGCGGAGTTCTACAGGAGTGGACCAGCCTCGGCGGCAGCGGCTTGACCGGCACCCCGGCCGTGGTGGTCATGCCCGGCTACCGCCTGCGGATCTTCTCCCGCGACGCCCAGGGTCGGATCGTGGCGACGGAGCGGCGCACGGACGGCACGTTCACCGGGACCTGGGCGACGGTCGGCGGCACGGGTGTCACCCCGGCTGGTTCGCCGAGCGCGTTGCTGAGCCCGGTCACCGGCCGGATCGGGGTCTACGTGCGGGGCACCGACGGATACATCCACTACGCCGCCGAGACAGCTCAGGGCAGCGGCACCTGGGGCGACTGGATTCCCGCCCAGGACGCGTTCGAGACCTACGCCACCGACCCGACCGCGTTCAGCTTCACCAACGCCAACGGCCCGAACGTGGCCTACCTCGCCCGTACGCCCAGCGGCACACTGCGGTTGTACACCGTGCATGAACCGGCGAGTTGGGCTGCTGGGGCCGACGGGGCCCGCCGGACCGCCGACCCGGCTGAGCGCCCGGTCTTCCTTCGGCAGGAGCTGCCCGACACGATCGTCGACTGATCGAGGACCGGTACGGGTAGTCGTGGTCAGCCGGCCATGACTACCCGTACCAGCTTTGTGGGGCGTCCTGGAACAGTGATCTGTACAGACTCTGTACGTCGTTTGTGCCCAGCCCTGGCGACATCGCGATAGGTTCTGCCCCGCCCATCCGAGCCAACCGGTTCTCGGATGGCTGTAGTCCAGCGGAGGGCAGGATGACGTGTCCTGGGCGGTGGCAATGAGCGACGGCACAGTGGAGCATGCCGCGCCGGTGGAAAGCCGGCTTGAGGATGTGCTCCGGCGTATCCGTAGCGACATCACCTGGGTGGATGTCGATCTGCTACGGAAAGGACTGTCTCCCCGGCTCGACGGAATCGACACCACGCACGTTCGACACCTGGCCGGGCTACCGGAGGAGCTGCCGCCCCTGGTGGTGCACCGGGCCACAATGCGGGTGATGGACGGGCTACACCGGCTGGCCGCGGCGCGCAGTCGCGGCGAGCGACAGGTGCCGGTGGTGTACTTCGAGGGCAGCAACGACGAGGCCTTCGTCGTCGCGGTACGACTCAACGCGGTGCACGGCCGGGCGCTACGCACCAAGGATCGCGCGGCGGCGGTACGGCGCATTCTCAGCACGCACCCCCACTGCTCAGATCGCTCGATTGCCGCCATGTGCGGGGTCGCGCCACGCACGGTCGCCAGGCTACGGCAGGAGTCGGCCGACGACTGCCAGCGGCTGACCACCCGTGTCGGGCGTGACGGCCGGCGACACCCGTTGTCCGCCCAGGAGGGACGCCGCGCAGCCGAGCGGATCATGCGTGAGGAACCGGAGGTGAGCCTGCGCGAGGTGGCGCGCCGGGCCGGCGTCTCCGTCGGCACCGCGCTGGACGTACGGCGGCGGTTGCTCGCCGCAGCCCCCGAGGTAATCGGGCACCCCAGCACCGGAACGCCGCTCGCGCAACGGCAGTGGGCTACGGGGGACGCCGGCCGCACCACCGTGCCGAGGATCCGTGAACAGCTGGAATGGTTGGCCCGGGAGCCGGCGCTGCGCTACACCGATCAGGGTCGGGCGCTGCTCCGCCTGGTGTCGACCACGTTGGCCTTCCTCGACAGCCCCGGGCCGACCGCGAAGGCGGCTCCTCATCACTGCCGGCGTTCACTGCAGGCGGTGGCCCGCGCCTGCGCCAGCGGCTGGCTCGACTTCGCTGAACGACTCGACGACGAACAGGTACCGTCCCGGGCAGCTTGACCGCAGTGCCCCACGCCACCGATGGCGCTGCTGGGTGATCTCGTGCCGTGCCGGGACCGTGTCTCGTCCTGGCCGTCTCACCGGGGTCGGCGCGACGACGTCCAGCCCTGCTGTTGCAGCCGCTCGATGCCGTCCAGCAGCAGGTCCAGCGCGAACTCGAACTCGAACTGGTCGTCGCAGCCCTGCCCCACGACCGATGCGTCGTCGTGCAGCGCTGCCGTGGCGATTTCGGCGAGATGCGGAAACCGGGCCGCGGCTTCCGGCGGTAGGCCCTCCGAGGGCTCCGGCTGGGTCGTGCCGGACCGACCGGCGCGCCGGGAGACGTCGAACAGCTCCTGGCTGAAGCCCAGGATTCGGCTGCCCATCGCGTGCATCACGTGGTGGGTGAGATCTGCGGAGAACCCGCCGGCTCGAAGCGTCCCGACCATCGAGTCGAGGTAGGCCAGGACGGCCGGCGTCGCCATGTTCCGCGACTCGATCGCGAGCGGCGCCCAGGGGTGGCGTCGCAGCATCTGCCGCGCGGAGAGGATGCGCTCCCGGAGCACGTGTTTCCAGTCGGCGTGGCGTACTGGCGGATCGATCTCGTCGACGACCACGTCGATCATGCCGTCGAGTAGTTCGTCCTTGTTGGCCACATGCTTGTAGAGGGCCATCGGCACGACGCCCAGTTCCTGGGCGAGGTTGCGCATGCTGAGGGACTCGATTCCGGCCTCGTCGGCGAGCGCGACGGCGGCGTGCAGAATCCGGCCCCGGCTCAGCGGCGTCCGGCGCAGCACTTCAGCCTGCTCAGCCATCTCGGTCCTCGTCTTTCGGCAACGTTTGACACCATAACCGTATTGACAGGTGTACGGCGTACACCTAGATTGTGCCCATGAGGTGTACGCCGTACACCCGGGGAGGAAAGAATGAAAGCGATCGTCCAGGACCACTACGGTCCGCCGGAAACGCTCCGGCTCGCGGAGATCGACGTGCCGACACCTTCGGTCGACGAGGTGCTCGTACGGGTCGAGGCCGCCGCACTCAACGCGTACGACTGGCATGCCATGCGTGGCGATCCACGGATAGCGCGACTGGCCATGGGTCGCTCACGGCCCCAGGCGCGCATCCGTGGTCGTGACTTCGCCGGCCGGGTCGAGGCCGTTGGTGCCCACGTGCGACAGGTACGCCCCGGCGACGCCGTCTTCGGTGACCTCGGCGATGCCAACGGCGCATTCGCCGAGTACGTACGCGTGCCCGAGAACCTGATCGCACCGAAGCCGGCGAACCTGACACCGCAGCAGGCAGCCGCCCTGCCCCTGGCCGGTGTCACCGCACTCATGGGACTGTGCGACGTCGGGCAGGTCGAACCCGGCCAGCGTGTCCTCATCAACGGCGCCTCCGGCGGCGTCGGCACCCTGGCCGTCCAGTTGGCCAAGGTCCTCGGCACGACGGTGAGCGCGGTGTGCAGCACACGCAACGTGGACCTGGTCCGCTCCCTCGGTGCCGACCACGCCGTCGACTACACCCGCGACGACTTCAGCCACGATGCCCGCCGCTACGACCTGGTGTTCGACCTGGTCGGCAACCGCTCACTCACCGCGCTCCGGCGGGCGCTGACCCCGACCGGGACGCTGGTGCTCTCCGGTGGCGGGGTCTACCGTGGCGGCAGCCTCATCGGACCGGTCGGGCTCATCACGCGCGGGCGGCTACTGGCCCCCTTCGTGCGACACCGCATCGTCACACTCACCGCAACGCCCAGCCAACCGCACCTCGACACGCTCCGCACCCACGCCGAGGCCGGCCACCTCACCCCGGTGATCGACCGGACCTATCCGCTACACGAGGTTCCCCAAGCCATCCGATACCTCGAAGGTGAACACGCACGGGCGAAGGTGGTCATCACCATCTGACGTGCCGACCACGAACGCGGCTGGCCCACCTGACCAGTGGCTGGACCATGGCGGGCCATCTACGCGATCTGGCCGTGTCCTACCAATGGTCTAGCCTTCGGGGGCCGTTTGATCGATTAGGGAGGGTTCATGCCGAAGTTCGTGCTGCCGGACGAGGACGCCTGGGTGCTGCCCAATGTGTGGCGCAAGGTGCTGCATCCTCGCCGGGGTGGGCACCCCGCACCGGAGCGGACCATCCCCCTCGACGCGGACGTTCGGCTGCGCACCCGGCTGAGATCAGATGAGGTCTCGAGGTCCCTGGCAAGGGCATCGGAACGCGATGTGCTGTACGACCCGGCGCTGCTGGCCGAAGGGCAGCGCTACCTGCGCAGCTGGCGGGAGCTCGACGATCCCGGCGACGAGGCGAACGTGGTCGGAGCCGCGGTAGCCACCGTGCTCATCAGCAGGGACTACGAGACCCCAACATGTTCCGTTGATGTGTGGGTGTCCCGGTACGGGATCGAGTTCGCCGCCCGGGTCATCGGGGAAATGACCAGGCTCGTCGTCGACAGATCACTCTGGGCGATCGACCCCCGCCCGGAGAAGACCTATGAATCCCTGTGGCGCGGAGATGACCGGAACAGTCTCGTCCCGATGGCTCATGCGGTACGAACCCAGCTGGCCGTGGTGACCGATGCCGAATACGAGCGGGTCTGCGAGATCCTCGGCGAGTACCGCACCTCACCGGTCGGCCGGATCGTAACGTCGTACCTGGTGCCGACGCAGGTGGCGTGGGTCGACGAGGACTGCGCCGCAGCCGCGGCCTGGTCCGCTGATCCCGAGGGCGAAGGCTTCGGCCGAGACAATTATTTCTATCTGAGTGGGCTGCTATTCCTTGCGGCCAGCACGGTCCACCACCTCGAACTGCTCGACGGCAACATCAGGGACATGGCGTTCGTCATGCACCTGTTCGACCGGACGGCCGGTCCGGTGAGCACGGTCCTGGACGGGGTCGGACCGGCCGCCGCCCCGATCCTCATCAACCCGTTCTACCGCAACCTGCTGCGACTGGGAGACGACAAGTGGAAACATCGCGAGCGGCTGGGGCTTGATGGCATCCGGATGCTCTCGCTGATCCCGACCGACGAGGCGTTCCGACTGCTGTGCCGGGCAGCGCTCGCTGAGGAATCGGTACGCCCCGGCGCGCTCCTGAAATCCGGGGTGCTGTCGCGCTATCCGGTGCGGGCGCTACGGATACTCAGCGAACTCGAAGCAGCGCCGCCGGCGTACAAGCAGTGGCACGACCGTCAGGTTATGGTCAATCCCCAGGAGACGGCGCTGTACACGGATCTGCTGGGCACTCAGGTGCTGGCCGATCCGCAGCTGCTACCGGCTGCGACCACGGTGCTGCCGGCCGAGGCACGGGCCAGAGCCGAGGAGATCGTGGCCAGCGGCGGCGCGGGAATCGGCGCGGGCTGGGCAGCCCTGCTGGACCGTCACGAACAGACCCGGTACTACAACTATCTCGACAGTGCCGACGACGAGAAACGGGCGGTCGCCGCGCTGGCCGCGATCCCGACCGAGGAGGCGCTCGGCCGTCTGGTGGACCGGGTCGCGCGTAAGTACTTCCGCCCAGCGCTGCTGACCGCCACCAAACGCGACCCGCAACTCGCGCTACGCGTGCTGCTGGCGAAGTCCGCCGAAGCGGTGGACGCCGATGCCACGGTGTCGGAGTTGCTGCGCAACCACGTACTCGCCTACCCGGAGGCGGTCGCGGATGCGCTGCCGGCCCTCGACGCGGCAGCGCGGGCCCGGGTGGAGGCCATCCTCGCGAGCGCGGCGACGCCCTCGACCGGCGGCACAGTGGGCGCGACATTGCCGGTGCTCGCCGGCCCCCCGCGCAAGCCCGACGGGAAGCCGATGCGGGTTCCCGAACTGCCGGAGTGGCTGGTCATCGCGGCCCTTCCCGCCGTGCGGCTTGCAGATGGCGGCGAGGTGCTCTCCCCCGACGCGGTCCGCCAGTTGTGTGCGCTGCTCGCCGTCTCGAAGATCACCGCACCCCACCCCGGGATCGCCGAGGTACGCGCGCTCTGCGAGCCGCACAGCCTCGCCGCCTTCGCCTGGACGATCTTCGAGCAATGGCAGGCCGCGCAGTATCCGGCAAAGTCCCAGTTCGCCATGGTGGCCCTGGCCCTGATCGGTAACGACACCATCGTTCCGGCGTTGACGTCGCTCTTCCCCGCCTGGGCGACCGGCAGCAGCCTGCGCGTACGCACCGGCATGGACGTACTCGCCGCGATCGGCACCGACCTTGCCCTGACCGCTCTGCACCGGTTGTCACGCAAGGCAAAGACCAGCGGCTTCCGCCGCTTCGCCGAGCAGCGCATAAACGCTGCTGCCGAGGCTCGCGGCCTACAGCCCGCGCAACTGGCCGACCGAATCGTGCCAGACCTTGGTTTCGACACCGACGCCCGGACCACACTCGACTACGGCCCCCGCCAGTTCACCGTCGGCCTCGACGCACAACTCCAGCCCTGGATCACCGACCAGAACGGCAAACGCCTCACCCGGATGCCCCGGCCAGCGGCCACCGACGATCAGACGTTGGCGCCGGCCGCCCAGCAGCGGTTCACGGATCTGAAGAAGGAGGTAAAGACCATCGCTGCCGACCGGACCCGCGCCCTCGAAGAGGCGATGGTCACGGGCCGTCGCTGGACCGCAGAGGAGTTCCAGCGCCTGTTCGTCCAGCACCCCCTGATGTGGCAACTCACCCATCGGCTGCTCTGGGCCACCTTCGACGAGCAGGGAACCGTCGTCACCATGTTCCGCCCAGCCGAGGACCGCACCCTCGCCGACATCGACGACAAGACCGTCCCCCTCGACCCCACCGCGACCGTGGGGATCGTCCATCCCTGGCACTTCACTGATGACCGGGAGACGTGGACCACGGTGTTCGCCGACTACGCCATCACCCAACCCTTTCCCCAACTCACCCGAGAGATGATCAACCTTTCCGAGGCCGAGGCGAACGCCGAGTTGAGTTCCTTCGTCGGCATCAGCGTCGAGGGGCGGAAACTGTTCGCGTTGACCGCCCAGGGCTGGCGGCGTTACGAGAACGACTACCACAGCGCGGTGCTGCGGGACTGGCCCGGCGACCGCACCGTCGAGATCGAGTACTCGCCCGGCTTCCACTGGCAGGAACCGGACGCGGCTCAGAAACTGACCCGCGTCCGGGTCTGGACGACCAGCGTCTCGCCGGACGGGGCAGCCGGTCGTGACCAGGCCGAGGACCCGGCCAGGTTCGCCGACCTCGGCCCGATCGCCATCTCGGAGGTCGTACGGGACCTGCGCTTCCTGTCTAGCTGATCGGTCGCGTCGCACCGGTCCGGCTCGGCGTCACAGGCATTCGTCGGTGACGCCGAGCCGGATCTGCGCATCTATCCAGGACGCTGCCGCCGCCCCGCCCGGATCCGGGCCGAGAACCGCAGCCAGATCGTCGAGACACGCGCTGGCCCGGTGCAGCCCCAACTGAGCCAGGGTGGCGGCCGCAGCGGCAAGTCGACTGGCAAAGGTCGGAGGCAGCCGCCGAAGTCCATGGTGCGCGGCCTCCGCCAGCAGGGACAGCGCCACCTCGACCGCCGCTTCGAGCGGATCGGAATGCCGAATCGACTCGCCGGCGTCCAAGGTGCCGAAGCCGTCCCCTGGGGCCAGGTCGAGGACGACCAGCTTCGAGCCGACCACCACCGCCAGCGGGTCGATGACGATTTCGCCCCGCGTACGACGCAGGATGCCGCTGACGTAACGCGGCTCGCCGTGGGCTCCGCCCAGGGTCTCCGCGAGCGCGTCCAGGGCCCCCGGGCACACCGACCGGTAGCTGGCCGAGATGGTGGCGCGCGTACCGGCCGGGTCCTCGATGATCGCGTCAAGCCGTTGGTCGCCGGGGAGGTAACCGACCTTACCGACCCTGCCTATCTCCACCGCCCGGACGAACTCGGCCGCCACCCGAGGTCGGATCAGCCGGGGCGGAAGCTCCCGCATCCTCCGATACTCCTCGGCGAGGTCGCGGACCAGCAGGGCAGCGGGCAGCTCGGCCCACCTGTCGTCGTACGGGAGGATCGTCGACCTGGCCGCCCGAGCACCGCCCAGTCGCACCATCCGGCTGGCGCTGCGGACCGCCGACGCACTGACCACACTGCCGGCGGAGAGCATGCTCAGGGTGCCCCCGCCGATACGTCTGTGGCCGAGCTCGGCACCGGTCAGCGGCTGGTCGTCCGACGCCCCCCAGCCACGCCGCAGCACGAGTACGGACGCGGTGTCCGGGTGCACGAGGTAGACGTCCGCGATCCGCTCCGCTTCTGGGCCGGTGCCCTCGGTGACCCGGCAGCCGAGGCTGATCAGGCGTACCTGCCGCAGGGTCGTACTCGCCGCCTCCTGCGTACCCAGTACCCAGGCCGGGGGGTGGGACGCCCGCCCGGCCGCGGCCCGGTGCCGGGCATGTACCTCGGCGATCAACTGGGCCACGGTCTCGGGGCGGTACCGGGCGTTGCGTGAGCGGTAGCGGTCGAGCTGTTCCGCCAGTTCGTCGACGGCGAGCAGCGGCCACCGCAGACCCGCGGCGTCCAGGTCGCGCCGGACTCGGGCGATCGTCGCCGCCTGCGCCGTACCGGTGTGGACGATCCCGTCGAGCAGGATCTCCTCGGTGAGCCGCAACGCGGGGCCGAGGCCGGAACCGGCTCGCGTGCCGGCGGACCTTTCGCCGACCTCGACCAGCACCTCCTCGGCATCGGGGGCCTGCTCGTCTGCGACGCGGAAGGCCCAGACCGCCAACGGTATGAACCGGTCCCGCGCCCGGTCGGCGGCGTCGGTGTGCACGTAGCTCAGCTCACGGGGCACCAGGAACCGGACATAGCAGGCCGGGAGCTCCACCGACGGTGCCGGATCCGACCCGGTCGGCCGGCGTACCCGCGCGGTGAACCCGGTCCGCAGGGTACGACGAGCGGCATCGAAGGCTCGCGTACCAACCAGACTCCGCAGCGCCTCGTCGGTGAACTCCCCCGGTGACCACGCCGTAACCGTCGGGTCCGGGGCCGACGTCGACTCCCCCGGCCCGGCTGGTCCGCTCGTCAACGCATCGGCCTGTCGCTGATAGATCAGTACCAGGGCGACCATGTGCCGGCAGGCACCGATGGCCGCGCAGGTGCAGGTGGCGCTCTCCAGACCGGCTCCGGTGGGCAACACGACCCGGACCCCATCGGGATACGCACCGGTGACCGTGCCGTCGGCACTGACCTCCAGCGTCGGCCCTGCGGCCTCCTCCACCTCCCTGGTCGCGCGTTTCACCAGCCCCCGGTTGGTCAACGCGGTCAGCGAGTCCGGCGTCAGCGCCAGCAGGTCCGCTCGGCTCACCGTCCCACCTTCTCCGCCACGAAGGTGGCCAGCTCACCAGGGGTCATCGCACCGATGTGGGCACCGACGTCGGCGAGTTGCTGGGCCAGCCCTCGCTCGTAGGCCGGCTCCGCCTCCTCGTCCAGGGCGGCGAGCCCGAGCACCGTTGTGCCCTGCTCCACCAGGTGGCGTACGGTGCGCACCAACGCGGCAGCGTCACCGCCTTCGAAGAAGTCCGTGATCAGCGCGACGATCGTCCGGCGAGGGTTGTCGATCAGGCTCGCACCGTATCCGACTGCTCGCGCGATGTCGGTGCCCCCACCCAGTTGGACTCGCATCAGCAGCTCGACCGGGTCCTGCACCTGCTCGGTCAGGTCGACGATCGTGGTATCGAAGGTGACAAGATGGACCTTGACGCCGGGCAGCCCCCACAGGCAGGCTGCGGTCACCGCCGAATGGATCACGGATCCGGCCATCGAACCGGACTGGTCCACCAGCAGGATGACCTGCCACTGGCGCAGCCGGCGCTCGTCGCGGGCGACGAAGTACGGCGTGTGGACGTAGAGCTTCCGCTCCTCCGTCTGGTAGTTGGCCAGGTTGGCACGTACGGTGCGGCGGAGGTCGAGGTCACGGGCCAGCTTGAACCGGCTGCTCCGCCGGGACCGTGCCCCGGCGAACGACCGGCGCACCTCGGTGGCCAGCCGCTGCACCAGTTCCCTGACCACGGCGTCGACCAGTTGCCGGGCCAGTTGCAGCACGTCCGGGCTCATCAGGTATTTGGTCCGCAGGACCGCCTTGAGCAGTGTCGGGTTCGGTGCGATACGTTCGAGTACGACAGGATTGGTCACCACGTCGTGAATGTCGTACCGCTCTACGGCGTCCCGCTCCAGCCGTTCGATCGTCTCCTTCGGAAACAGCCGGGAGATCTCGTCGAGCCAGTCGACGGTGGTCATGACCGACGCGCCGCTGCCGCCCTGCCGGTCACCGGCTCTCCCCTCCTCCACGACCCGCCTCACACCGCTACCACGAATGTCCCTGCTGGTCAGCTCCTTGTCCCGGCCATAGAGCCAGCCCAGAGCGGCATCCTGGGCGGCAGCGTCCGCACTGAGCGGGTGGTCGCCGCAGCATGACTGGGCGGCCGGGCCGAGCACCAGTCGCCAGCGTTCCAGTGTCGGCTCAGGGTGGGCAGGCGGGCCCGCCATCGGGTCAAGGGTCACGCCGGTGCTCCGTTCTCCCCATCCAGCAGTCCGGCCCCATCCAGCAGCCCGGCCCCGTCCAGCAGCCCGTCGACCCGGGCCTCCAGCTCGCGGCCTCGGCGCAGCACCGCATCATCGATCTCGGCGGGCAGTAGCGACTGCCCGGGAGTCGACAGCCCCCGTCGCGCCAGGAGCTGCTGGGCGATCATCTCCTGCTCCCGGGGTGGGAAGAACCCGAACGCCTGCCGCAGCGCCGGCAGGGCGAGCAGAAAGTCGTGTTCGGTCATCGCCGCCAAGATCTCGTCCAGGACGTCGAGGACGGCCTGCTCGCCGGCGAGCACCCGCTCTCGGGCCAGCGCGAAGAGCCCGGCCAACCAGTCACCCAACAGCGCGGGGGTCGCGACCCCACGAACCGTACGGGTCACGTCGCGCCACAGTGGGTCCCGCAGCAGGTCCGGCCCGCCCAATGACCAGCAGAAGCCGAACCCGGCCCCCCGCAGGTCCGGTGATACGGCGTTGTCACGCGCGACCCGGGACATCACCGCGATGGCCGCGCTTCGGTCCAGGCCGAGCGCGACGTCGGCGTGCACGAACGCGTCCCTGGTCGCGACGATGGCCGCGAGCCGAGGCAGGTCGGCACCGACCGCCCTACCGGGTACCCCTTCCAGCAGCCACAACACCCGGGCGACCACCGCGACGATCACCGCACCGAGGGTCGGGCTGTGCGCCGTACCCAGAAGCCGGTCATGACGCCAGAGGTCGAGCACGGTGGCGATGACCCGGCCGAGCTGGCCGACGTCCGATACCGTGCCGATCGCCGTGGTGATCGCGTCCAGCACCCGGGCGGACAGTTCACCGACGCCACAGAGCGCCGTGTCGAACAGCACCGCCGCCAGCTCGTCGATCGCGCCACCGGCCTGCCCGACCCGCTCCTCGAGTACGGCCGCCGCCGCATCGATCAGCGTCGCACCGTACGCACCCGCCTCAATCAGGGCCGGCAGCCGCAGCTCGGTACCGGCGCACGTCCAGTGTTCCGTGAGCACCGGATCGACTCCGGTGCTCGGGCCCGAACGACGACCGAATCCGGGAATGGCCAGCACCCGCAACCGATGCAGGATCCGGCTGCGGTTCCGGTCCCGCTCCACGGTCAGGTCCAGGTGCACGTCACCAGGGTCGGCCAGACCGTACCGCTCCACCTCGGCGGTGGCGTCGTGGACCAGCGGTGGAGCCGGGGTGTCGGGGTGCAGCCGACCGACCCGGTCGCCGGCGAGCACCGTGACCATCTCCGTCACGACGGGATGGGTTCCCGGCATGGGCCGTCCCCGCCCGGCCCGCGACGCCCGGCCCGTCCACGGCGGTGGCACGTCCATCGGCTCGCTCACCAGGGCACTGACCAGGCCGTCGAGCAAGTCGGTCCGGGTGGGGCTGCGGTGGCCACGAAGCCGGGCCAGGCCGGTCACCATGGCCCGAGCGACGATGAGGTCAGCGGTCGACACCACCTGTCGCCGCTCGCGCAGCCGGCCCACCACCGCTGCGATGGTGTCCGCTGTCGCGCCGGCCGGACCGTCCTCCCACAGTCGCTGGTAGTACCCGGGAGATGGCATGCCGGCCTGGTAGCCGTCGAAGGAATCCATCCGCCGGAACGAGTACGGCACCAGATAGCTACCCCCGTGCGCGTCCTCCGGCAGCCCTGGCACCTCGGGCCACCCCGACCCGGGGACGTCGGCCTGCTCCGGCCCGGCGTGCGCCCGGCCTGTCCGTTCCTGCTCGGCCAGACGTTGCGCCACCAGGCGGACAAGCGCGGGGCGGTGGAACCCGCCGGTCACCACCACGACCGGCCGGTCGCCGGCCGCCGCGACCGCGGCACAGACCCAGTCGGCCAGGTACGCCTCGCGCACGGTGTCTGCCCGGCCTGCATCGGAGTCGCCGCGCACCACGTCGAAGTAGCTGGCCAGCCGCTCGCTGAGCCCGTCGAGCGGGTCGCCGGCCTCATCCGGCTCGGCGGACTCGAACAGCTGGTCCCGGAATCCGTCGACAACGTCGGCGGACTCGAACAGGTGGTCCCAGAGTGCGTCGACGTTGTCGACGGCGAACGTCTGGCAGAGCCGCTCCACGGCGTCGGCATACCGCTGTTCCGCGTCGGCGTACCGGTTGCGCCGTCCGGCCAGGGCCGGGTGCCAGGAGGGCAGGTCGATGAGACGTACGTCGGCACCGACCTCGCGCCCTGCGGTGAGCGCCACCCACTCCGGGGAGTACTCGCACAGCGGCGTCCACGCGGTGTGGACCCGGTCCCGATCCCGGTACGAGCTGAAGATCGCGATCGGCAGGTCATGGCCGAGCAGCAGCTCGTTGAGCCGGTCGTTGACATCGGCGGGGCCCTCGACCAGCACGTACGCCGGGCGCAACCGTTTGATGGTGGCGGCGACGAGACGGGCACACGCCGGACTGTGGTGACGAACTCCGATGAAGGTCGGCAGCATCAGCCGGGCAGCAGGTTCCGGGCCTCGTGGAACGCCTTCCACTGCGGGCCGTCGCGCCGGGACGCCTGCTGCTCCAGATAGCGGCGCAGCCTGGCGAGGTCCTCCGGATCGTCCTTGGCGGCGGTGCCCGCGAGGCAGGCCACGATGTCGGCTGCGCTGCCGGCGTCCCGGCGCAGGAACCAGCCGCGCAGACCGACGGCGTGCGCGACCGAAACCGCCTCAGCCGTGCTCATCACCGAGGAGAGGCGATCCATGGCGTCCCCCCGGTCGGTCCTACCGCTACGCAGTTCCCGGAAGGTGGTGACGAGCACCTCCAGCACGTCCCGACGGGGCGGGGTGCGCACTCCCGAGCGTTCCAGCAACGACCGGGCCTCGGTCTCGACCAGGTCGAGTTCGGTGGCGAAGTCCGCGATCGGGAAGACGGTCTCGAAGTTGAACCGGCGCTTGAGCGCGGCGCTCATCTCGTTGACGCCCCGGTCCCGGGTGTTCGCCGTGGCGATGACGTTGAAACCTTCACGTGCGAAGACCATCGCGTCCGGTCCGATCAGCTCCGGTACGGTCAGCACCCGGTCAGAGAGCGGTGACAGCAGACAGTCCTGTACCTCCAGCGGGCACCGGGTGATCTCCTCGAACCGGACGATCCTGCCCTCTGCCATCCCGCGCAGCAGTGGCGCCGGCACCAGCGCGCGGGTCGACGGTCCCTCGGCGACCAGCAGCGCGTAGTTCCAGGAATATCTGATCTGGTCCTCGGTGGTCGCGGCTCCCCCCTGGATGGTCAGGGTGGAGCTGCCGCAGACCGCCGCCGCCAGCAGCTCCGACAACAGTGACTTGGCGGTGCCCGGCTCTCCCACGAGCATCAGGCCCCGACTGGTCGCCAACGTGACCAGCGCCCGGTCGATGAGTGACGGGTCACCGACGAACTTCCTGGTGACACCGAGCTTGTCATCCCCCACCACGAACCGACGGGCCGCGTCGAGGCTCAGCGCCCAGCCGGGTGGCCGCTCGTGCCGGTCACTGTCCCGCAGCCGCGCGAGCTGGTCGGCGTACCGGATCTCCGGTGGTGGTCGTTGGATGACCTCGGTGTCCACGTCCTCGTCTCCCGCTGCGCCGTCGTCCCGCCCACATCGCCATACCTGCATGTGGGACCGCCGGAATGTTCATCGGTGCCGCACCGCACCGCACCAAGGCATGAACCCTGCGCGGCACCGGATCACGTTCCTTTCTGAAATGATCTCATTTGGTGATCGCGAGGCGAGCCCACCACCACCCGAACGGCGTACGTAGTCACGGAGTTCGCGCGGTCCTCGATAGGATCAGGGCCCCGATCCTGGCCCGGAGGCGACAACAGACATGGGCAACCCGGAACAGCCACCGCAGCAGTACCTGGCCCCGCCACCGGGATCACCACCGGTACCGCCCCAGATGTCCGGACCGCTACCGCCACAGCCCGGCTATGGAAACCCGCCGGGGTACGGGGCGCTACAACCCGGGTACGGCCAGCCGCCCGGGTACGGTCAACCTGGCTATCCGCAGCCCGGACCGGTGACGCCACCTCCACCGGCCAGACGAACCGGGCTGATCATCGGGATCGTGGCCGGAATCGTCGTACTGGTGCTGCTCGTCGCCTGTGGGGTGGGCGGCTTCATCTGGTACCAACAGGGCAAGGACGAGGGCACCCTGGCCGGGGTGATCGACTATCGCAAAACGAACCCGGGGGCGTTGGCGCAGGACCACGTGGAAGTGCCCTCCACGTATCCGATGACTCCACCGGCCGGCGGCCCACACTTCTCCATGTGGCAGAACTGCAACGGCGACGTCTACTCGGCCCCCATTGTCGACGGTAACGCGGTGCACAGTCTCGAACACGGAGCAGTGTGGATCACCTACCTGCCGAGCCTTCCGGCGGCCGACGTGGAGCGGCTCGCCAAGCGGGTACGCGGGCAGTCGTACCTGATGCTCAGTCCCTACCCGGGACAGGAGTCGCCGATCTCACTGCAAGCCTGGGGCTACCAGCTCCGGGTCAACGACGTCGGTGACGCGGCGATCGACGAGTTCATCCGGACCTACCGGGAGACCGCGTCAATGGAACCCGGAGCAACCTGCGGCGGCGGGGTCACCACGACGCAATGATCCACCACCGGATGGCGGAACCTGCTCGTACCGCCGCTCTGGCGGCGTTGGCCGACCTGTGGAGTCAGGGATGCCCCGTCGCCGGACCGAATGGCCGCGAGCGCCTCGTCGACGTTGGCCTACGACGTTGGCACAGTTTCCATCGGCGACACTCTCGCGTCCGTCCGCCCACACACGAGGCCAGAATCCGCGACTTGGTGCGCGGGTTGGTCGAGGCAGTCGAGCCCGAACCGCGTCTGGTCGGGCCGCTCGTCAAGGACTACGAGTGCGTCGCGGAGGCGATCACCGCAGCGGTCTCCCTCTCAGACCGGTGATCGACACTGGGTACCCCGGCTGGTGGGGAGAGGGCGGCAGCGAGTTCCCCCGCGACGCGATCGAGTTCGTCGGCCGTCGCGAGGGCGAAGACGAACCGGTCTGGCCGCAAAATCACCAGGTCTGTCTGGTGATCGCGTAACCAGCTACCGATCGTCCCGTCGACATCGACGACGTCCACATGCCGATCGGACTCGACCGACGTGGACAGACTCTCCAGTGGCGTGTCGGCCGGGTGTACGGCGACGAGCCGTACCGGCAGCCCGCGCCACCGGGAGTCGTCCGGGGGGTCCGCTGGCGCACCGTATTCGAGCACCGCGAAGCCAGAGCCCAGCGCCTTGTCGAGCAGCTGTGGCTCGGCCGAACCCGGGAGACCCACCCGTGGCTGGGGAAACATCGTCCCCACCGCACCGTCCCGCCGGCCACCGGCCAACAGACCCCGCTGATACGCCGGTACTGGCTTGAACTCGAAGTGCCGGATGAACCGGCGCACCCGGGGCACCAACTGGGCGGCCCGCAGGGCGGTGTCACGGAGCCAGGCGGTGGTGCGGCTACGAGCCAGGAAGACCCGTCCCATTCGTACGCTCGTCCGCGCCATCGCCACGGTGTGCGGGCGCCGTTCCATCTCGTATGTGTCGAGCACTGCCGGGTCGGCGGCACCGGACAACACCATGGCGAGTTTCCAGGACAGGTTCGCCGCGTCGCGCAGGCCGCTGCACAGGCCCTGACCGAGGAACGGGGGCATCTGGTGGGCCGCGTCGCCCAGCAGGAACACCCGACCCCGGCGCCATTCCCGTGCGACGAGGTGGTGGAAGGTATAGACCACCGCCCTGGTGATGGTGAACCGCGCCGGGTCGACGTACGGCTCGATCAGCCGGGTGAGGGTCTCCGGCCGGAGCATGTCGGCCTCGGTCTCACCGGGGCGCAGCATGAACTCCATCCGGTAGCTGCCCCGGGCTCCGGGCGACACGAACGCCGGCCGCTGCCAGTCACACACGAATGTGGTGTGGCCCAACCGTACGGCGTCCGGCGGGATGTCGCCGGAGACGGCCAGCCACGGCTCGGCGTAGCTTGCCCCCACCAGTGGAATCCGGACGGCCGACCGGGTGGTGCTGCGGGCTCCGTCGCAGCCGAGCACGTATCTGGCCCGGATCGGACGGGACTGCTCGGTGGCCACGTCGCGCAGCACCAGGTGCACCGAGTCGTCGTCCTGCTGCAGAGCGACCAGCTCGGTACCGAGGGCGAGGTCGACGTGGTCGAACCGGCCCAGGCCGGCGCGGAGTGTCTGTTCCAGCAACGGCTGGTCGAAGAAGTTCAGCGCCGCATGCCCGAAGCCGAAGTCGACCTCGGACAGGGCGATGCTGGCGAAGGTCCGACCGGCACGGTTGACGTAGTCGGCCCGCGATGGCTGGTGCATATCGCTAAGGACCTGGTCAAGCAGCCCAGCCTGCTGGTAGATGCGCAGTGCCTCGTCGTCGCAGGAGAACGCCCGTGGCTGGCCGTGCGGGGCGCTGCAGCGCTCGACCACCAACGTACGCAGGCCACGCGCACCGAGCAGGTTCGCCGTCAGCGCGCCGACCGGGCCGCACCCGACGACGACCACATCGACCTCGTGAACCGTTTCATGACCCGACAGCTGATCTGGACGCATGGCAGAACCCCCCGAAACGAACCTGACTCACCGGGACGGCCCGACCGTCCCAGAACGGTGGCCACGACATCAGGCGGGTGTGGAGAAGCTATGCAGAGCGCATGGAGACCGACGTCAGCCCAGGGGCCGACCGAGGTCGGCTCATGGTCCGTCCGGCGTGGTGAAGCGGGCCAGCAGCAGCCCGGCACCCTGTTCGGCAGCGATCCGGGCACCGAGGACCAACTCCGCAGGGTCGTTGGACGCGATACCCCGAATCCGATGTAGCTCGGCGGTGAAGACGGACTCCCCCAGCCGATCGGCCACGGCCAGCGCCTCGTCGGCCAGGACCGCTGCGGTCGTCAGCTCGCCCGCGGCCAGGTAGGCCTCGGCCATCGCACTGAAGGTGACGGTCCGGGTAGCCCGCAACCCGGGGCGGTAGATCCCCTCGGCTGCGGCACGCATCGCGGGCAACCGCGCGCTATCCCCGCTTCGGGCGGTGGCCCACTCGAAGAAGAACGTGCCGGTCGCCACGAAGTGCGGCATACCGTTGGCCTCGCCGATCTCGCGACACCGACGGGACGCAGCCAGAGCGGTGGCCACGTCGTGTTCCTGCATTGCCATCCAGGCGGCGTAGAGCGCGGCGTTCGCCCGCCCGTACGGGTCACCGAGTTCCTCGGCGAGCTGGTCGGCGTCGCCGATGTCCGCGCGGGCAGCGGCGGCGTCGCCACGCAGCGACCGGACCAGCGCACGGAAGTTGTACGCCGCCAGTGCTGGACGACGGCCGATCTGCTGGCCGAGTAGTTGCGGATCGGCAGCGCGCAGCCGGTCGATCGCCGAGGTGAGCCACTGGTCGGCCGCAGCCAGGTTGCCGGCGAAGTAGGCGACCGAACCCAGTAGGTATTCGCCGGCCGCGACGGTAGGGCCGGTTTCGCCGTCCTCGGCCCGGACCAGGCGCTCGGCCAGCTCGGCACAGATCGCGTAGTCGGCCCGGTTGGCAGCCAGCTCACCCAACGCCCAGAGGGCAGGCCGGATGTCCGCCTTCGGTCCGACCAGTGCCAGCAGGTCCCGGGCGCGGGAACAGACGCTGTCGACCGCGTCGGCACCGATGCCCACCGTCATCTGTAGCAGGGCGGCCCGATGGAGCTGGACGGCGAGTTCGATCTGGGCCGACGACGGCGAACCGGCGGAGACCGGCGACAACTGGAGCGCGGCGCGGTCCAGCTGACTGAGCGCATCCTCGTAGGCGAACCGCCGGGTCGCGTCGTCGGCTGCCGCCAGCGACCACCGCAGGTGGTCCGCGCCGTGGCCGAGCCCGAGCGCCTGGCCGTAGTGGTGGGCCAGCTCGGCCGGGGCGACATCACCGGCCCGCTCGTAGGCCATGGCCAGGCGGGCGTGCAACGCGGCCCGGCGCGGCGGGGGCAGTTCGGCGTAGGTGACCTCGGCGAAGAGCGGATGGCGGAACCGGGTGGTCGCCGGTCCGGCCTCGATGACCAACTCCGCCGTGTACGCCACCACCAGCCCGTCGGTGATCTCCTCGGCCGTCATCTCCAGGACCGTCGCCATCGTGTTCACGTCCAGCTGGCGATCAGCCACGCCGAGCAGATCAAGACAGGCACGGGCCGGTTCGGGCAGTTCACCGAGCCGGAGCCGGACCGTGTCCCGGATGCTCGGCGGGAGGTCTCCGATGCCCGGGTCAGTCCCCGATCGGAGTAGTTCGGTGATGAAGAACGGGTTTCCACTGGTACGGGTCACCAGGCGGGCCACGAGCCGCTCCCCGGGCAACACTCCGGTCCGTCGGTGGACCAGGTCGGCGACCGACGGGGCAGCCAACCCGGCCAGCCGCAGTTGGGTGAATCCGGGGCCCCGGGCCAGTTCCGCCACGGTCGCCGCCAACACCGGGTGATGCTCGTACGGCCGCAGGGTGGCGAGGACCAGAGCGCGGGTGCTCGACAGGACCGTGGCGAGGAACCGCAGCAGCAGCAACGAGTCCGGGTCTGCGGCATGTAGATCGTCCAGGACGATGAGCAGCCCGTGCCGGTCGGCCACCGTGCGTACCAGTTCCGCCACGGCCTCGTACGCGTGGAACCGTGCCACCGGATCGGGGTCGGCAACACCGTCCAGCCCGTGTAGAGGTCCGGTAGTGAACCCGTCCAGTGACGCCGCCGATCCGGTCGTACCGGCCTGCGGCATCGCGGCGAGCGCCCGCACCACCTGTCGCCACAGCCAGAACGGCGGTGACTGGCCGACGTTGGGGCAGTGTCCCCACACCACCGGGACACCGTCGGCAGTCGCCTGTTCGCTGATGGCAGCGGCCAGGCTGGTCTTGCCGATTCCCGGCTCGCCCACCACCGCGACCACGCGGCCACCCCGACGGCTCGCCTCGGTTAGCGCGTTTTCCAGTAACGCCAGTTCCACCTGTCGGCCGACCAACTGTTCCGCCCCGCCGACCGGCAGGGCCGTCGTCATGGTCGGCGGCGCGGCCCGTGCCGGGTCGGATGCAGCCGGCACCACCGGACCGGGTACCACCACCGCCGGTGGGACCGGTGCGGGCGGTACGGCCTGTTCGAGAATCAGCCGGTGCAGGTCGCGGGCCTGGGCACCGGAATCTAGCCCGTACTCGCGGGCCATGATGCGCCGTCCCTCTTCGAAGACCGCCAGCGCCTCGGTCTGCCGTCCGGACCGGTACAGCGCGAGCATGAGTTGCACCCGGGCCGCCTCTCGTAGCGGGTTGGCCGCCACGAACTGGTGCAGGTCCGGCAGGAGGCTCGCATGCCGGCCGGCGGCCACGGCCGCCGTGAACCGGCCCTCCTCGGCGCTGAGCCGTAACTCGGTCAGCCGCGTCGCCTCCGGCCGTACGGCGCTCAGCTCGGCCGCCCCGGCCAGTGCCTCACCGCGCCACAACGCCAGTGCCGTCGCGTAGCCGTGTTCCGCCGCTGCGGCATCTCCCGTGGCGAGCGCGACCGCGGCTGTGTCCACCAGATGAGCGAACCGGTTCGCGTCGATCGCGTCGGGGTCGACGCGGAACTCGTACCCCTTGAGGTGGCCGCGCAGGAGCTGGCTGGGCGCGCGGTGCGAACGGTGCGGCTCCACGGCCCGGCGCAGCCCGGCGACATAGCTACGCAACGTCATGCCCGCGCTGGCGGGCGGACGACCGTCCCAGAGCGCGTCGATCAACCAGTCGGCGGTGACGACCCGGTTCGGTCGCAGCAGGAACAGGACCAGCAGGGTCTGCTGTTTCGGCGCGCCGACCGGCACCAGCCGTCCGTCCCGGATGATCTCCAGTGGACCTAGTACTCGGAACCGCACACCATCACCGCGACACCCAGCCTCGACAGATTGATGCTTGAGTATGACAGCGCGGCCCGGCGGCGACCGCAGACAGATCCGATCGGATGCGTGTGAGCTGCGGTCGTGTCGGCGTGTCGCACTGCTCAGCTGCCAACGATCATGGCTCGCCTGATCCAGCCACCGCCGCAGTCGACGAGAGGCTCAGAGTGCGTCGTGGGTGCCGATGATCGATGGTGGTGCGTCGGTGTCGCGGTTCCAGTCCGCCTGGTCCTGATCCGACCAGGCGGTGCTGCCGTCGGCCAGCCGCGGGTTCAGCCGCGTGGCCAGCCACACCTCACGGTGTACGGGGACCTGCGCCGCCGCCTCTTGCAGTTCCCGGTACGACGCGGCGCACGCCGATTCAGGATGGAGCGTCGCGGCCGGCAACGGTCGATGGCGGACGACAAGTTGAATCGAACTCGCCGGCAGTGCCGGCTCAGCGGCGAGTTCGGCCAGCCGGGATGGTCTTATCTGGACGCCACCACCACCGGACACCGCGGGCGTCGGGAGGACCGCGACCGCCGCGAACCACCCCAGCGGGTCCTGTCCCACGCCGAACGCCCCGGAGCGGTGGGGGACGGTCGTGACCGTGAGCCCGGGTGCCACTGCGACAAGGCGCGGGTCGGGCGTGGTGTCCCGCATCGCCAACTCCGCTGTCTGGCGCGCGGCCCTGCGTGTGGCTCGGCGCCGGCGGACCAGTCGCGACCGGGTGCCCAGCGTCTCGTAGACCCATCGACCGCGCACGCGACACAGCACCCCGATCGCGATCAGTAGCGCCGTGCCGACCACGATCCCGCCAAGTGCCGGGGTCAGCATGTAGGCGGCGGCGCCAGCCATCGCGGTGGCCTCGATGGCAACCAGCTGCACCGCGCCGAACCGGCCAGCCGTACGATCAACCTTGGTCGATCCGGACATGCGGACAGCTTACGTGACCTCTGCAGTACGGTCGCAAGGATCGTCGGAGGCTGGGCATCGGGGGGCATGGATGACGGAGCCGGGGCCGGTCCTTGACGGCGAACCCGCGATTGCCTGGTGGTGTTCTCCGGGCTACCGGAGACCTCACCGGGACCGGGAGGGTCAGGGCTGCTCCCACCAGTTGAGGTCGGTCGAGTCGGAAGCGGCGATCTTCTCGGACGGAGCGGCCGGCACGGGCTGCATCCGACCGATGAAGTGGCTGATGTCCTGCGCCAGGTAGACCAGTCGCTGCTCCCGGTCCGCAGCGCCCGCACTGGCGGTGGGAGCCCACCGGTCGTCCTCGGGCAGAAACCACACCGCGTCACCGTACGGATGGTTCACCTTGACCGCCAGCAACCCGCCGGACGGTACGGCGATCACCAGATACTCCCGGCTCAGCCACCGATCACGGTGTAGTTCCTGGGCCGCCACCAGGTCGATCGCCGGATGGCGGGGGTGCACACCGAGCAATGGGGTTTCCGGCAGCAGCCGGAACGGCAGACCGGCACCATGGTGCTCGACGGCGGGCGAGGCACCGTTGTTCCTGGCCAGCCAGCGCCGATACCTCGGTGGTAGGTCCTGCCCCAACGCGGCCTCGACCGAGGCCAACTGCTCTTCGCCGAGGCGGCCGTAGGGGTTCAGCCGGGCCGGGTCCCAGACGTACCCGCGCGGTGGGTCCTGGGGCTCGTCGGCGTCCACCCGGCGGACGGTGACCTGCCACTGATTGGCGTTGTCGAAGTTGACGTCGGCGAAGCGCCAGACCTCCTCGCCGACCGGAAATGTCTCGCTCAGGTTGACCACGACGTCGTAGCTGTCCGGACCGCTGGTCGGCATCACAATGATCTCCGCCGAGACCGGTGGGCCCGGGGCGACCCAACCCACGCCCAGCCGTGCCGGCCCCAGATCCACCGGTACGTTGTTGGGAATCACCTCGACATTGGTGAACGACCTCATGGGAATCCCCTCCGGCTTCCTCATCGGGCCTTCACCCGCCCAGCATCGCGAGCAACGTCGGCTCGTCCGGCAGCGTAAAGCCGAGCACCTGCTGCGCGATCCGCTCCGCCTCGATCCGGCCAACCGGCGGCGTGCCACCGGCGTCGGCGGCGGGATGGCCGGTCGTCCAGCCGGTGGACCGTTGGCCGAACGCTCCCGTCTGCACCACGGTCAAGCCCTCGACCGTGCCGCCGGGCGACGTCTGGGCGAAATAGGCGAAGGTGGAGTCAGGGTCGTCCTCGTCGGGCCGGAACTGGGTGTTGGCATGGAAGGGCGGCGAGGTAGGCGGCTGGGCGGGGGCAGTCACGGGTACGCGGTCCAGGTATGTGTGTTCCGGTGCCATGAGGTCGAGGAACTCCCGAATCGGGATCGGGCTCGGATGGCGGCGGTTCCACGGATTGTGCAACCGCACGAATCCGCCTTCGACCTTAATCACCTCGTACGCATGCGTCATGATGAGATCGTGCGGCAGCTTCTGCTGCTGGTGCTCCGGGTAGTCGTCCTTACCCATGGTCCCCACCACCACCGGACTACCGGCGGCGAGTAGCGTCGCCAACCGGGCCTCGACAGCCTGCTCCTGCCCCGGGGTTGAGTCGAATCGCCCCATTCGAGCGGGTTCTCCGGTCAACTGGGTGAGCACCTCGGCCACCAGCCACGCATTCAGGCCGCTGCTGAGCCGGGCGTAGCCGAGCGGGGCGGCGCTGCCCGGGTCAGTGACCTTGTGCACGGTTGCCCAAGTCTGCTGCCAGTTATCGCGTCGCTGGTCGGTCCAGGTCCGGTCAACGGCCGCCAGGGCCTTCTCCAGGATCGATGCCCAGGACGCGCCGACCGCGTTCTGCGTCGCGTAGGCCGCCTGACCGGGTGCGCTGGCGGTCTCCGGCACCTCGGGATAGACCGTGATCCGTAGCCGGCGGCCCGTGGGCTTGGTGTGCTCACCCGGCGGCGTGCTCTCATGCAGGACCACATCGACGCTGCCGTCGGGGTGTGACTGAAAGAGCCCGAGGATGGTGTCCGGGCTGTGCGAGGCCACCGCACCTATGCTCGCCACCATGGGGCAGTTGTTGAGTCGACCCTGCTGGACCTGCTCACGACCTGGAATGCCGTTCCACAGTGGTATCGACTGGCCGGTTTCGGAATCAACCGGCCGACCGTAGCCCAGCGCGGGCTTGTTGGGCGACGGTGGCAGTGACACCCGGTGCGCGAGCGCGCTGGTTTCGTCCTGGTCTGTCTTGGTCGCGCTCCCCTCCTGGTAGTGGCCCGCAACCGGCGGGAAGAAGGTACGCAGCGCCGAGGTCAATGCGTCCGACACCAGCACCATCACTCGGGAGCCGCCCACGTAGTGGAAGTTGTGGGTGGACAGGACCGCCAACCCCGTGGGGTCCCCGGCGTACCGGGCTCGTAGGGTCGCGCGGGCCCGCGCCCGGTCCTCTTCGAGCAGCGACTGCCGCCCCGCCTCCGTACGCAGATCGAAGGCCGGCTCGGCACCACGCACCTTGACCTCTGGCGGGCCCGGCGGGACGTACGGCCGCAGGTCGAAGCGACCGGTCAGGTCGATGTACACCCCTTCCTGGGCGACCTGGTCGGCCAACTGGGGGTTCACCGCCCGGATCTGGGCCAGCAGGTTGTCGGGAAGCCGGAGGATCTGCCCGGCGTACGCAGGCAGCCTCGGCAGGCTGGCCTGGGTGTCCTCGGCGGACATCGCCAACTCGTGCAGCCGGGTTCGCAACTCGGCCCCGGACAACACCGTTCCGGAATCGGTCAACCGGGCCCGATAGTCGTACCTCCGGTAGCGTTGCAGCTCGGTGAGATCCGACTCGCCGGTGACCACCGCCGCAACCTGCGACCGTGCTATGGGTGGCACGGTGAGCTGGTTCAGGTATGCCACCACGTCGAGCGGCAGTAGCTTGCGGCGGGCAGCCGCGTCCTCGCTCGTGGGTACGAGCCCCAGGTGCTCGGTCAGGGCGGCGAGTTCGGCGCGAATACTCTGTCGCCCATCCGCGTCGGCGGTGCCGTACTGCGCGGCGAGGAGGCGAATCTCTGCCATCCGGCCGTGGTCGTGGGCGCTGAGCCCAGCTGGATCGATCGGCCCGTGGACGTTGCCTGGTTCAAGCGGAGCAGCCAACTGCCCCATGACCTGCAACGCCACCAACTCCGCCGCCTCGTGGGCCACGGCGCGGGGCACCGCATTGTCACCGGCTCGGTCCGACACCGTCACCGTGAACGTCCCATCGACGTTTCGCACGGTCTGCGCCACGACCCCACCGTCCAACGGCCCCACCGCGAGCCGGACCCGAATCGAGGGCGATCCAGCGGGCCGGATCTCGTACTGTCCCGAACCAACCTCGACGATGTCGGTGGCCCCCACCATCCCGGACACCATGGGGAACACCGTCCGGGCCCGGTTCCAGACCGCCGCGGGATCGGCGGTCGGACGGCCCAACCCATGGAACGTCGAGCCGGGCACTGCGGCGGCGGTGCTCCGCCCATCCGCAGTGGAACCGTCTCCATCCGGCTTCCCGTACGTCGAAACCGGTTCTATCTGCGGCGAGGGGCCACCAGGCCGATCGCGCTGGGCACCGCTGAGTCCTTTGGACGGTTCGGGTCGGGTCAGTGTTTCCGTCACGTAGTGGTCGTGCATGGTGAGATAGGCACGGCCGATGATCGGACCCAGTTTTTCGCTGCTTCTCACCTGTTCACCGAGGTTACGCTTGACGACCACCTCCTCGAGGGTCACCTGGTAGCGGAGTTCGAGTGCGACGACCGTCACCGGGCCCTTCTCGTTGTTGGTGGTCTCGTTGCGGACGCCGGCACTCATCGACCGGCCCACGCTGGCGTTGTCGCCAAAGTTGACGCCCTGGCTGGATTCGCCAATGGCCGTCTGTGTATCGCCGAAGTTCGCGGTGACCGGAACGAGATGGTCACGCCCACTACTCTGGCTGAGCAGGTGCTGGCTCCGATCGACCTCACCCATTTCGACCTGTGGACGGTGCCGCCGATCCTCGTAGTTCCCCTCTGCTCCGGCGTTGGGCTCGGCTTCGGGGATGTGGTCGGTTACGACCTTCTGGGCGATCCGCAGGTCATGCGCCGTGGCTTCGACCCGCACTCGCCAGGCTCGGCCTGGCTTGCCCGGTACCGGCAACGTGACCACGTCGTGCCCACCCGGGCTAGTGATCTTCTCCAGCATCGAGTTGTGCACGATGGCGGAGAACTGCCGGGTCAGGTCAGAATCTCGGGCAGCCATCCCCGCCTTGCCAAGCCTGCTCTTGTCGGCCAGATGTTCCCGGATCGTGGCGAGCAACTCTCCAGCGGCTACCGAGCTGACCTTGTAGCGTTCCGGCAGTCGGGCCACACTCGTAGGCTCCGGCTTCCTTCGGGGTGCGGAACGGACCTCAGGCGGGCTGACCTTCGCGTCTTGTGTGGCCTGAAAGATCCGCCTCGGTACGGCCAGACCCGCCGGGACCAACAACTCGGCTGAGGCATCGAGAGATGCCGACGAGATATACGGTACGCCGCGCCGTCGGAGCAGATCGGCGGGGAGCCGCAGAAGCCGCTCCACCGGGCGGGGCCGGGACCGGGTCACTTCGACGGTGAACTGGTAGTTTCGGCTGAACATGTCGACGCCGCCGTCGAAGTATCCGGCGCGTTGGACCCGGGTGAGCTGTTCACCTGTGGTGCCGCTGCCGGACCGGCCGCGACCGGTGCCGACGCCGCCCGCCGGGGTGTGGTCGAAGCCGCCGCCCGGGTTGCCATCGCCGGACAGCGATCCGCCGGGCCCCCGTCCGGTGCTCCCGGTCCGCCCCGACTCCAGGTAGCTGTAGTCCTGGCTGATCACACCGGTGGTAGCACTGTGCCCGGTCCGTACCCCGCCGTCGACGGGAGTCGCGGTTACCCGGATTGTGACCATCTCGGTGAACCACCTGGTCAGCGGCACCTGGAAGGAGAGTTGGAGCCCATCCGAGGAGAGCATGTTGTCGATGTTGCCGGTCCACCGTCCACCGGCCAGGATGCTGGTCAACCCCTGGTGCAGGCCGGGCAGCTGGTCGGTGGCGTACGGCGCGACCGTGTTCAGGACCTCCATCACCTGATCGAACATCTCCACCGAACGGCCATCGGTGTCGGTCAGGTCGACGGCTCCGAGCCCGCTGTCGCCCACCGCGTCGCGCAGGTGCTCCGGCAGTGCCAGATCCTGCATGGGGATGATCGTTGGTGCCCGCAGCACGAGATAGCGGATTCGGGTGGTCGGATCGGTGTGCTCCGGCGGGACCGTCACCTCGGGGTACGCCTCGGCCAACCGGTCGGCCAACCGGTCGGCAAGCCCGCCATCGGTCTGGAACCGGGCATCGGGCAGGCCGAGTTCGGCTACCACCTGTCCACCCACTGCCCGCACGTCCTGGCGGTAACGGCCCAGCACGTCGACGACGATGGACCGATCGAGCTTGAGGTCACCGTTGGCGTACCGCGTGATCGCGTCCGCGACGACATCCAGTGGTACGGACTGCTCCCCGGACGCGTAGAACGCCAGCGCGATCCGCTCCGGTAGCGCATACACCACCGATCGGGTCACGGTACGGGAGTCGGTCCGCGCCCCGGTCAGGTGATGCTCCGTACCGGTGACCTCGAAATCCACCGGCATCCGGAACACGTACGCCATGTCGGTGTCGATGACCAACCGCTCACGCGCGTTGATCTGCAACGAGCTGAGCGACTCGCCGCGCAAGTGAGAACTGGAGTAGCCGAGCTTGGTGTTGCCATTTTCGTCGTCGTCCTTGTTGGTCGGGTCCGCGCCGGTGCCGCGAATGCCTCCCGTGCCGGACCCGCCCCAACCGGCGCCATGGTTCGCCGCGAAGGTGTGGCCCTGGCTGGCCAGGGTCATGTTGATGTCACCGAGGATGAGGCCCGACGCGGAGACGAATTCGGAGCCACCTGGGGTACCCCGGAACGACAACGTCGACCGCAGCGGTCGCGGCCCGCTCGGATCCACCGCCAACTCGGTTCGGTAGTCGGTGGACGACCACTCCGGATGGGCGAGCATGTTCCGGATACCGGCGAAGCTCCGCAGGTGCAGGTAGCCCGGAGAGCCGGGCTGGCTGGCCTTGGGGAGCACCGCTTGCACCTGCTCCCAGAACCGCCCATCCATGTGCATCATGGTGGCCGCGCGCAGCACCCGCCGTGACGTGATCGGTGCCGTTCCGGGCGCCGGGACACTCGATTGCTGGCGAGAGCCGTCCTCCGGCAGCAGGTCGGCCGGCAGCAGCACCCGTGCCTCACCCGAAGCGCGGGCCAGCTCGGTCGCCGTACCGTTGTCATCGAGCCGCTCGACCCGTAGCCCGTGCCCTACCCGGAAGATCGCCGACGGGCCCGCACTCTCCACGAGGGTGACCTGGTTGACCGTGTCACCGACCGACCGGCCCGCGCCGCGTCCCCGGTTGCCGCCCCCCTCGGCCCCTCCCCCGGTCGGTGCCCCCTCGCCGCTGTCCAGCGCGACGCCGCCGCCCGCATTCCCGAACGATGAGTGACCCCGCGACTCGTTGCTGCTACGGCCGAACGAGTCCGACCCGATGTCCAGGCCGACCACCGTGTCCGCGCTGGTCAGCCCGACGTACGTGGCAGTGTCGAAGTCCTGGGTCAACTGGACCCGCAACGTGATGTGCTCCGGCGCCAACCCGGTCCGATAGCGCACGAGCGACATGGTGATCCCATCCTGGGCCACCTGGTCGTACCGGGCCTCCAGATCGGCTGCGGTCAACTCCGACACCACGCGCAGGTTCGCCGCCTCGTATGCCGCCTTCAGCAGGTTGCGGGAGAACTTCGGGAACCCGTTCTCGTCTCGTTTCGGCAGCCACCCGTCTTGTTCGAGCTTGGCCTGAAGCGTCGCCCGGAGACCTTCCGGCCCATCCACGCCAGCCAACCGTTGCACCAGGGCCGGCCCCGCCCCCGGCGCCCCCGCACGCCCCAGCCAGCTCGGCAGCTCGGCGTTTCGTCCCGGCGGAGGGCCATCGACCGGATCATCACGGAGCATCGCCACACCGTCCCGATGCCCCACCACGGCGGCCTCGTCGACCGGCAGCCCGAACCGGGCGGCATCCGACTCCGTGGTGAAGAACAGGGCGTCACTTGTGGTGCTCAGGGTCACCGGCCCAGCGTTGCGTTTCAACCGCTGGACTCGCAGCGTCACCGTCATGTTCCGCAGCTCGTAGCCCTGGTTGTGACCGGACTTACGATTCACCGTGGGCTTGATCCCGGTCACCCCGGTGTTGGTCGTGAAAGCTCTGTTCCTGCCTCGCGAATACTTGCCGCCGAAACTGAACTCCGCCCCATCCGGCAGACCATCCTCTGCGGTGGCCTTCCCACCGAGGGTGGAGTACCACGAACCAGATCTGCCCTTCGTCACTGACCCGAAGGCGTTGTCGAACGAGACTCTCAGCCACTCCAGGAAGGTCCAACGACTCGCCCTGCCGACCGGTTCCGCATCCCACCGGCGGTCCGCCGGATCAGTACCCTCCTGAACTCCCAACTCCACCTGAGCCTGCACCACCGCCACCGGACGGCCACCAGCGGTGATCACCCGCAACAGCCCGTTCGGGCTGTTGACCGCCTCGGCGAGCCGCGCCGGAAGCTCCTGGGTCACCAGGTCACGCACCTGCTGCCGAGCTACGTCGAAGTCGGTCAACTGGAGCGCGTACGCCGCCTCGTCGCTCAGGTCCGCCAACCCGGTCATCCCGGTCGTCACGCCCTCTGGGAACGACGTCGGCTCGGCATTGGACGCTGGTGTGATCCGCACCGTACCGGCCGGGCTGTGCTCGGTGTAGACGTGCCCGACCCTCAGCCGCGCACTGTCCCGGTCACCGTCGACACCGCTGTCGACCGTCTGCGTCGGGGACCATCCCCCACCACTCCTGTCGCGGCTGGCCTTCCGCATCGTGGCCGGGGTACGGATGGCCACCTCCCAGACGCCATCCACGTCGTACAGGGTGGTGTCACCACGGTCGTCGGTGACCGCACCCAGTAACGAGTGGCTGTTCCCGCCGCCGTAAACGGAAGTGGTCCAGCCGCGTCCGCCGCCGAGATCGAATTTCACGAAATTGGCGAGTTGTCCCACCGCGTCTCGCCAGCTTCCGTCGCCCGAGTACGATGCCAGTAGCCTTGCGATGATCTTGCTAGCCGGGATGTTGACGGACCAACCGGAGGCAGTGGAGCTGGTGGCATTCTGCGCCAGGTTGCCCTGCGGCAACTGGCCGATCATCATCTCGGACGGTTTCGTCGGCGGGTCGAGCAGTTCGACCGGGGTACCCGGCCGGAACCGGATGCGGACCTCGCCGACGGTCCTGATGCCGAGCCGCATGACGGCGCCCTCTGGGCCCGACACCTCACGCCACCGTGACCGCAACTTCCAGCCGAACGTATCCGGCCGCACCGTGGCGTCGACACCATGCTGTTGCAGCAGGTCGTTGACCCGGTCAGTCAACGCTCTCTGGAACGGCAACCACCCGGTTGGTACCGCCACATGTAGTGCCCGGGCCGGCGGTTGGGCCGCGTCGAGCGCGTCCCGGTACTTCCCAAGCTGAGCTGCCGCTGCTCTTTCCTGCGTCACCAGACTCGGGAGGTGCTCGACCCGGCCGGCAGAGTCGAGATCGCCGAGTTCTCGAACCCTGGCCACCCCGGCTGCGAGCTCGCGGTACGCGTCGCGTGCCACAACGGCCTGAGCCGACGCCCGCCGGTACGCATCGGCAATCCGCTTGTGCCGAGCCGCGTTGTCCCGCTGCTGATCGGCCTCCTTCATCGCGTCGTTGCGTCGCCGGGCGGCACCCCGATCGCCGCGATTCGGACCCGCCAAATCCGCCCGCTTCTCCGCCTCCTCCTTCCGGGCCTCCTCCGCCTGCTTCAGTCGCCTCGCCACCCGCCGGTCCAACGCCGCGCTGGCCTCGTCCAGCGCCGCCGCCAGTCGCACGATCGGGGTCGGCAGCGCCGCGACGAACGCGTCGGCCCTCAACACATCGCCACTGTCCAAGCCGGATCGAATCACGGCGACCTGCTCCGCGATCGCCGCTGCGTCAGCGTCGTACTGGTCGAGCCGCAGCGTTTCGAGCAGGTCCGGCGAGGTGTCGGTGTTGCTGACCAGCCCGCTCTGATCCGCCTGCCGATCGGCTCCGACCGACTGCGCATCGTCGACGGCGATCTCCCCGGGCGTGATTGGAGCCGACCGCGCGGCCTGATCTGCGGGCTGTGGGGACGGCTCAGCGCCCCTTTCGCCAACCTGTTCCTCGCGCGATGATTCCGCTTCCGGATCATTCGACCGTCCGCCTTCGACCCCGGAAGCTGGCGTTTTGCGGTCCTGTTCGGATCCGACGTGCTCGCCCTGCGCTGCACGGAGTGGGCTCGGATCCGTGGCCTCGGGGTTCACTGTCGGCTCTGGTACCGCTTCTGGTTGCGTTCTCGGCGGCGACGGGCGGCGCGCGGCAGTCTGTGCCGGTGAAGTGCGCTCGGCGGGATGGCCAACATCGGGGGTGGGACGAAGCTGGACACCGGTGGGACCCGGCTGGGCTGGCTGGTCGTGATGCTCCGAGCGCCCGGTTTGGTTGCTGTCCGAATCTGTTGTGGCTTGCTCGATAGGAGCTTCAGCCGGCGGCACCGCATCGGCCGGGGGTGCGGCGTCCGTCGGAGGTGCGGCATCCGTCGGAGGTGCGGCGTCCGTCGGGGGTACGGCATCCGTCGGGGGTACGGCATCCGTCGGGGACGTCGCCTCGGTTGATGTCTCCGACGCTGCGGAAGGCTCGTCGTGGCCGAGGTCCGACTCTGAGCCCGCGTGGCTCGACGCGCTGTCGGTGTGCTCCCCAGTTCCCGAAGCGGTTTGGTTCGAGCCACCAGGAGCGTGCTGCGGCGTGCTTCCGCCAGCGCGGGACGATGTGGAGCTGCCCGCTGCGGACGTAGTGGGCGACGCCGTCCCGGTCACCGCTGTAGGGCTGGCTCCGGCTACCTGATCGGTCCGGTCCGCCGGTGGTGACCCGGTCGAGCTGGAGTCATTCTCCTTGCTGCCCGCACCGGCATCGGCACCATGGCCAGACTCAGACTCAGCAGCGGAGCCCGATGTGGTCTGGCCAGATGACTCCGACGCTTCGTTGCCACCGGAGTCGGCAGCCGACGGTCCCGCCCCGCTGTCCGACATCTCGCCCCACACCGGAGACACGCGTTGCGGCGGATCGTCAGGTGGCTTGTCGTCATTTGCCGAGGCGTCGGCCTGCGGCGTGCCGGTATTCCCCTCAAGCTCATGTACGACGTCCGCCCACGTCGGCACCGGATTTCCGGTGTGATGCTCGTACAACTGACCGCCGGCGACCTGGCCGGTCGTACGCATCCCTGCCATCGAGCCGGCGACTACCGCATTACCGAGGTAGGCTTCCCCACTCGGCAATTCCCACTCTTTGTAAACCGCCCCTTGCCCGACTGCACTGGCAAGCGGCGACGTCGCACCGTTGACAACAACCGCGTTGGTGCCTTTACTCACATACGGGGCCAGCTTCTTCGAAATGTTCTTGTCAACCACGTCCCCCAGTTTTGCGGTAAGTCGATGCATCCCAGCCTTGTTGACGGCGGTGCCCATCACTCCCCCGGCGGCACCACTCACGGCAGCGGACAGAGTCTGCCTGGCATCGATGCCGCCGTAGCCGCGCACCATGCTCGCGGCCTGGGAAGTAAGGTCGATGAAGGTCTCCTCGGCAGCCTCCTGCACCATCTCGCCCACGAGTTTCACACCAACCCGACTGAGCCCACCCAACCCGTTCACCGACCGACCGACACCGGCAGCGAAGGAAGCCATCCGCCCCGAGATCAACCTGGCCATCCTGGCCGCAAACATCGTCGCCCCAGCCGGCCCACCGAAGGCCGAGGCGAGCGCGAAGAGCCCAACGTTGATGCCTATCTCCACCCAGATCGCCATCTTGGCGTCGCTGATCTGCTTGGCGTAACCACGACAATCGGCCGCTATTCTCTCCAGCGCGGTAACGACCGGGCCGAGACTTTCCTGGTTGTATGAGTCGATGTTGTGGTAGATGTGGAAGCCCGCCGCGTCCCGCCACGTGTCGGCAGACATGCTCCTCGCGGCGGCACCTGATTCCTCGATGGCCTTCTTCAGGGCGGCGGCAAGACCACTGAATACGTCGGCCAGGGCACTGACCTCCGATTCGCTGTCCGGAGGCCAGAGATATTCGAAAGCCGCAACGCCTGCGTTCTTGACCGCGTCCCACAGGTCGCTTATGGGCTCCGGAACATCCACCATGTCAAGGCTGCGAGTTCCGCGGGAACTCTTGAACGGCTTCGTCGTCCGCACCCTGGTATATCTGCGCCGCCTTGTAGCCCCAATTCGCCAACTGCCGATAGTCGTCGGGAATCTTGTCCAGGATCGAGCGCAGCTCCTTGACGTTGGGCTCGAAGCCCTCCATGAACTTCCGGCCCATCGGTCCCCCGCCGATCTCGGTACTGTCGATCACCCCAAGAGCGGTGCGCCAGGTGCCTTCGAACTCTTCGCCGACGTTGTGCACTGTCTTGAGATGGGTTCTGGTCTCGTCGGGGAGCATGTCCATGACCCCGTCACCGTTACGGTCGATCGCGTTCACGGCCGGTCATCTCCGGAGACCTGGCGGTCGAGCTCGTGCAGGAACGGGTCGAACCGCAGGTCGGTCGTCTCGGCCGTGGCACCGGGGGGCAGGTACGCTCCCGCGATGGCGACGGCCTCCTCCTTGGAGAGCGCTACCGCGTGACGGATGGTGTCGGTGATGACCTGCGCCAATGCGGTCGAGTTGGGGGTGCGGTAGATGCGCGGGTCGAGCCACAACTCGATCAGCTCACCCGCACCGCCGACGGTTGCGCTGATCAGCCCGTCGCCGGAATCGGCGGTAACCCGGATCTCGGCCGACCGCTTCTGTATCGACCGGACGTCCTCGGCCATCCGTTCGTACTCGCCGTACATCTCCAGGTGCAGGGATGTATCCACGGTGCGCCTCCCGAGATCGCTTCCGGTCCAGTTTCAGGCCGGGTACGACGTGGCAGGGACGGTTGACCTGTTGCGGCCACGTGGGAACACTGCGGAGCCCGACACCGCGACGATCCATGGGTGAGACCACGTCAGGTGCCCACTGCCGCCGCCGTGTTGGCTGCGACCGTGCTTCATGTCATCGGCGGCGCGAGCGGGGCGGCCGCGGCTCCGCCCGCCGGTGCTTGCCACAATCCAGATCCGGGCCGCAACCAGGTACGGGCGCAGCCCTGGGCACAACAGATCCTCGACCCACAACGGGCATGGCCGCACAGCCGGGGCGCCGGGGTGCTGGTCGCGGTGGTCGACTCTGGTGTGGATGCCGATCACCCGCAGCTACGCAGGCCCGGAAAGGTGCATCGGGGCCGCGACTTCTACCTGGCGGGTGCGCTGCCGGGTGCGTTCGACTGTGTGTCCCACGGCACCGGCGTGGCCGGCATCATCGCCGCCGACCCGGTGCCCGGCATCGGCTTCCACGGGGTGGCCCCGGACGCGCAGATCCTGCCGGTGCGGATCAACGACAGGGATGTCGGCGGCCAGGGCGAGTCCCTGCGGATAGATCCGCAGGTCGTGGCCAACGGCATCCGTTATGCCGCCGACCGGGGGGCGAAGGTGATCAACCTGTCGCTCGCCGGCCTTGACGACTTTCCCACCATCCGGGCGGCGGTCGCGTACGCCGTGGCCACAGATGCGCTGGTGGTGGCTGCGGCGGGCAACGCGCAGCGGGACACGACCACCGAGCTGCCGGCCTACCCGGCCGCCTACGAGGGCGTGCTCGGCGTCGGCGCGGTGGACATCGATGGGGCCCGGATGGCCGGCTCGCAGATCGGCCGGCACGTGGATCTTGTCGCCCCGGGGGCCAAGGTGCTGGCCACGACCAGGGTCGCCGGCCACACCTATGTCGACGGCACCAGCTATGCCGCGCCGTTCGTTGCCGGAACCGCGGCACTGGTGCGCGCCGCCTGGCCCGAACTCACCGCTGGCGAGGTTGCTCGGCGGCTGGTGGCCACGGCCAGTCCGGCCCGTGGAGGTCGAGACAGCAGGTCTTACGGTGCCGGTGTGGTCGACCCCTATCGGGCCGTGACCGATGGGCTCGACCCTGACCGGCCGGCGGCGCTGCCCGCGTACGTCCCGCAGCCGCCGGACCAGGCGCAGCTCGACCGGGCCGCATGGGAGCACGATACTGCGGACACGGCAAAGTTGCTGGCCACCGTCGTGTCCGGCGGGATCGTGCTGGCCGGGCTGGTGGTGGCGATCGCGTCACGCGGTCGCCGGCGTCGTTGGCGAGCGGGCTGGGCCGCTACGGTGCCTACCGAGCCGACCGTCGTCGAGCCGCCGGAGCAGATATTCCTCATCTCCGAGCCAAAGCGCGAGTAGCGAGCGCTACCGGCGGATGCCCCGGGAGCTCCAGGGCTCTTCCGGGGCATCCGCCTCGCCTGACCCACCGATCAGAGTCGACCCATCCCCATCTGGGCCTTGCGCACCGCGTCCATCAGGTGCTCGTTGGCGTTGATCACGGCTCGCGCCTGTGCTGTCTCGGTGTCCCAGGTCTCGTTGGACGTCGCCTGGGCCTGGCCCGACTGCTCGTAGTAGCTCTGGCCGAACGAGTCCGTCAGATCGTTCTGGTAGATGAACTCCGCGCCGCGGTGGTGGTCGTCGGTGTACTCGCGCTTTTCCTGTGCCCCCCTGTTCAGGGCGTCCGCCATGCCGTGGTTGGTGTCACTGTGGGCGGTGATCCGAGATGACGAACTCATCGTCGTATTCCTTTCCGGGTCAGATCTGGGCGGCGATACCGTGGCCGCCGGTGCCCCCGAAGGTCACCCGGCTCGCCTCTTGCGTCGCGGCGTCGTCCGCGTCCTGGTAGTAGCCGACGGCCCGGTACATCCCGTCCGAATCATCCTGGTACATCGGAGCGATCCGACCGGTGACGAAGCCGTGCCTGCTCTCCTCGGTGTTCATGAGCCCGTCGCGCCACAAACCGGAACTGACGGCCACACCGTCGCCGACCGAGTTCGTCACGCGCTGGGAACTGTTCTGCAGATCGGTACTGGCGTCGGACGAGATCTTCGCCTGCCGCTGCATGGCGGCGACGTCACCGTCGATCTTGCCGCTGGTCGGACCCATCATCGAATCGTTCCTCCGAATCGGTCTGCTCGGTGATACAGCGCTCTTCCTCGATGGTCGAGCCCCAGGCTAGGCCGCGAGGAAGCGCCGCCAGTGGCTCGCGGCACTTTCCTGCCATCGCGCCCCACCGCCGCCGGTGCTCGCGGACGATCGCGGACGTGGCAACAGTCGTGGTGCAGAGACCGCCCCGCCGGCCGGCTCCGGAAATGCCGGCCGGCGAGCTGATCCTCCAGGCTCCACCGGAGATCCCACCGCCACCCGCACGCCAGTGGACGCAGTTGCTCATGGTGCTGCCAATGGTGGCCATGACGGCGTCGATGATGCTGATGTTCTCCGGCTCGCTGGGCGGGTCAATCCGCTTCGTCATCTACGGGCTGATGGGCGTCGGCATGCTTGGCATGATCGTCATGGGTTTCGTGCAGGGCGGCGGCCCGAGCAGGCGGGAGATGGGCAACGCCCGACGCAGGTACCTCCGGCAACTGGCCCAACACCGGCTGCGACTGAGGCGCTCGGTGCGCAGGCAGCGTGAGGCGATGGAGTACCTGCACCCGGACCCGGCCGCGCTGTGGTCGCTGGCGGCGAGCTATCGGCTCTGGGAGCGACGCAAGGACGCCCCGGACTTCGGTGTCGCACGGATCGGCCGCGGCGCGCAGAACCCGGCCACCACGCTGGTCACCCCCGACACCAAGCCGCTGGAAGAACTCGAACCGCTGTCCGCACTAGCGCTACGCCGGTTCATCACCACCTACGCCACCGTCGACGGGCTGCCCATCGCGATCGCGGTGAACGGGTTCAGCCGGATCTACCTACGTGGGCATCGAGACGTCGCACTCGGCATGCTACGCGCGTTGCTGGCACAGTTGGCCACCCTGCAGTCACCGGACGACCTGCGGATCGCGATGTGTGTCGGCGACGAACGCCGCGCCGACTGGGAATGGGTGAAATGGCTGCCGCACGCGTTGCACCCGGAGCGGACCGATGCGCTCGGTCCGCTGCGTCTGGTGGCACCGGCGATTCCGGCACTGGAGTCGATGCTTGAGGAGGAACTGGCCAAGCGGCCACGATTCGACCCGGAGGTGGCTACCCGGCTCGCCGGCCCGCACCTGATGGTGGTGCTCGACGGCGGTTCGGTCGCCGGCTCCGACCACCTGATGACCGGCGGAGGCGTCGAAGGGGTGACCATCGTGGACCTGACCACGATGCCGCCGCGAGCACTGGACCGGACCACGGTGGTGCTCGACCTGAACACCGACGGCACGCTCGCCAGCGAGACCATCGACGGCGAAGCCCACCTCGGTCGGGCGGACACCCTCGGTGCGGTCGCCGCCGAAGGGCTTGCCCGACAGTTGGCACCGCTGCGGCTGACCGCCGGCCTACATGGCGATGCACCGATGACCACGGAGCTGGGCCTGGCCGAGCTGCTGGAGCTGGGTGACCCGTACGAGTTCGACCCGGCCGAGACATGGGTGCCACGGCCCAACCGGGACCGGCTGCGGGTCAAGTTCGGCATCCAGGCCGACGGAACCCCGATCGAAATCGATCTCAAGGAATCAGCCCAGGACGGCATGGGCCCGCACGGTCTGCTGATCGGGGCAACCGGCTCGGGTAAGTCGGAACTGCTGCGTACCCTGGTCCTGGCACTAGCCGTCACCCACCCACCGAACTCGCTGAACTTCGCGCTGGTCGACTTCAAGGGCGGGGCCACGTTCACCCGGCTCGACGCCTTGCCGCACACCAGCGCCGTGATCACCAACCTGGCCGACGAGCTGCACCTGGTCGACCGGATGACCGACGCCATCAACGGCGAGCTAATCCGCCGCCAGGAGCTGCTGCGGGCGGCCGGAAACTTCTCGTCCCTGCGCGACTACGAGAAGGCGCGCGCCGCAGGTGCCCCGCTGCCCGAAGTGCCCACGCTGCTGGTGATCTGCGACGAGTTCTCCGAGCTACTGTCCGCCAAACCTGACTTCATCGACATGTTTGTCCAGATCGGGCGCGTTGGTCGTTCCCTTGGCGTGCACCTGCTGCTCGCCTCCCAGCGACTCGACGAGGGCAGATTGCGGGGACTGGAGACACATCTCTCCTATCGGATCGGTCTGCGGACCTTTTCCGAGATGGAGAGCCGGGCAGTGCTCGGGGTAACCGAGGCGTTCCAACTGCCCCGGGCCCCGGGCCACGGATTCCTCAAGGTCGGCACCGATCCGATGAGCCGGTTTCGTGCGGCCTACGTGTCGGGTGTCTACCAGCGCACCGCTCGCGGTGGGACGGTGGCCGCATCCGGGGAGCATCTGGTGCTGCACGAGTACACGACGGCCTACCTCGCCCCCGTACTCGACGTCGACGAGGACGAAGAAAGCACGCCGGAGCCCGACGAGGACACCGCCACCGGCGAGACCCTGTTGGACGTCCTGGTCGACCGGTTGCACAGCCGGGGCACCCCGGCACACCAGGTGTGGTTGCCACCGCTGTCCGACTCGCCGACCATGGACCGGCTCCTGCCTCCCCTGATCACCCACCCCCAGCGGGGCCTGACCGCCGACTCGCCCGCCCTGGCCGGATCACTGCGACCGGTGCTCGGCATCGTGGACCGGCCGTACGAGCAGCGCCGTGACCCGCTGGTGCTGGACCTGTCCGGCGCGGCCGGACACGTGCTGGTGTTGGGCGCCCCGCAGGCGGGTAAGAGCACGACACTGCGCACGCTGATCGCCAGCCTCGCGCTCACCCACACGCCCCGCGAGGCACAGTTCTACTGCCTGGACTTCGGCGGCGGCACGCTCGCCTCGATCGCCGGCCTGCCCCATGTCGCCGGCGTATCCGGCCGGTTGGACACCGGAGCCGTCCGGCGCACCGTCGCCGAGGTGGCCACGCTGCTGGTAGCGCGGGAACGGCTGTTCGCCGAACACCAGATCGACGGCATCACCACCTACCGCAGGCTGCGCGCCGAAGGCCGGTTCGCCGACCAGCCACACGGTGACGTGTTCCTGGTGATCGACGGCTGGCAGACCCTACGCAACGACTTCGCCGAGTTGGAGGAGATGGTCGGTGACATCGTCGCCCGCGGACTGTCCTACGGCGTGCACGTGGTCGCCAGCTGCGCCCGCGCCTTCGACCTACGGATGAACGTCCGGGACCTGTTCGCGAGCAGGCTGGAGCTGAGGGTCGGCGATCCGATCGACTCCATCATCGACCGGCGGGCCGCGTTGACCGTGCCCACCGATGCCCCGGGCCGGGGGATCTCGATGAGCGGGCACCAGATGCTGGTGGCATTGCCCCGGATCGACGGAGTCGCCGAAGCCGAAGACCTCACCGCTGGCATCGGCGCACTGGTGGAGGCGGTCCGGAACGCCTGGCCGGGCGAGCCCACGCCGTCGATCCGGCTGCTGCCCGGGGTACTCCCGTTCGAGAAGCTGCCCGCCGTCGACAAGCTCACCGGAGCCGAGGTCGGGCTTACCGTCGGCATCCACGAGCGGGACCTCTCCCCGATGCGGCTGGATTTCGCTGCCGACCCACACTTCTTCCTGCTGGCCGACACCCAGTGCGGCAAGACGTCGTTCCTGCGGGTGCTGGCCAGCCGGATCCAGCACGCCTACCGGCCCAGCGAAGCCCGGATCATCCTGGTCGACCACCGCCGGAGCCTGCTCGGGGAGGTCGGCGAAGACTACCTGCTCGGCTACGGCACCAACGACGAGCACAGCGGCGGACTACTCGCCGAGACAGCCGAGGCGCTGGCCAAGCGGTTGCCCGGTCCGGACGTCACGCCCGAGCAGTTGCGGGCCAGGAGCTGGTGGCAGGGGCCGGAGATCTTCGTGCTGGTGGACGACTACGACATGGTGGCCACCCACAAGGCGCACCCGCTGATGCCGTTGCTGCCCCTGGTCGCGCAGGGCGGTGACATCGGCCTGCACGTGGTGCTGGCCCGGCGTACCGGCGGTGCCGGCCGAGGGCTGTTCGAGCCGTTCCTCAACCGGGTACGGGAGGTCGGCACACCCGGTCTGATGATGTCCGGTGACCGGGACGAGGGCCCGCTGCTCGGCGGCATGCGCGCTCAGGTGCTGCCCCCCGGGCGCGGCTGGTTGGTGGACCGCCGCGGCCAGAAGGGGCTGGTCCAGATCGCCTGGCTCCCGCCTCGTGAGTGAGCCGGCCCGATGGCCGGTTGCTGTCGCGGCGGGCATGACAACCGATGAACATGCTTGGCTTGTACAACACAGCCTCGTAAGGATTGGGGAGCGGGATGGGCAACGGATATATCGACGGTGCCCCGGAACCGATGAGAGAATCCGCCGGCAACTTCACGGCACCAATTGTTGGATTTTTCCCGCCTCTCATTAGCGAGTCACTGCCGGCGTGCGGGGATGAATTTGCGGAGTGCGTCAAGTTGACCGGAGCCAATCATTCCGCCAGGGACGCGACACAGGTGATGATCACTCACATAATGCAAGGATTCGAGGCGTACAAGTCAATAATTCTTTCTGCTGCCGACTGCTACGAAGACGCCGGCAATATGAGCTTCAGCGAATTCCAGAACATCCTGAACCGTCGGGAATACAACCTGCCTGACAAGGCTCAGATTTTCCTCCAGCCCGCTCCAGCGAACGACGCCTGAGGTTTTGTGCCGTGACCGAGTTCACTGACTACCGTATTGGCTACAGCCTGGAAACACTCGACAACATTGCTACCCGCGAGCTGGACAATCACATCAAGAATTGCGCTGCCGAAGCTGCTAGATGGACCGAATTGATCCGCTACTTGGACGAGACAGCCCACACTCTCCGCAATAGGATCGACAACGTAGGCAAACACTGGGGAGATGCGGCGTTCTCGGAGCTCGAAGGGCGAGTCAAGACTAGCATCGACGGACTTATCAGTGTCCGCAACGCAATTGCATCTGCCTCCCTCGACAAGGTGTTCAACGACCACCTTCCCGTGTCCATCAGGTCCACCCAGGATCGAATTCGCCTGCAAAATGCCGCCTATCAGCTAGAGCGTGAGCCTTTCGAGCGGAATGGCCAGGTACTCGACAAGCGGCCTTTCGAAGCGGCATCTGGGGTGGCGCTGAACGAACTGGCCCTCGAATACCTGGTGGCCGAGCAGGCAGTACGGCAATTGACCGAGAAGCTGAAATGGGTCGGACCACGCGCACACCTGTCGGAGGTCGGTCCGGGTGGTGTCATGCCCGGCCCAGGGGCCATGGGAGGTCCGAACTCCGCAGGCCCGGAGGAGACCGGCGGCGTCGATCCTGCGTCGGTGCCCGATACGGCCAACGGTCCGAACCCGTCGCCAACCGATCCGGCCGCTGACTCGCCGGATCAGGCCGAGTCGTTGCTGGACGGAGTACCGGAGGCACTGAACGCACTGAGCCAGGCGATGCAGTCGCTCGCCGGTACGGGATCGGAGGTACCCAATCCGGTGACCCTGCCCGTAGGCGAGTTCGACCCGGCGGACCTGGCCTCGATGTCCCCCGAGGAGTACGCGGACTACCTGGACCGGATGGGCGCTTCGGGCCTGCCGAGCCTGGCCGGGGGTGGGACTGGCGGTGGTGGGGCCGCCGGCATGACAGCCGTCTCGCCAGTGGCGAACCCGGTGCCGGTCGGTGGGTCGAGCGGCACGCCGCTACCGTCCAGCGCAATGCTGGCCACCACGGGTACGCCTACCGGGACCACCGGCCCGGGGGCGATGCCGCCGATGTATCCGCCGAACACCCAACGAACGAACAGTGGCGGCGGAATCGCGCCGGGAGCCGCCGAGCAGGCTGGTACGGGCAGTCCACGGAAGCGGAAACCCAGCGGAACCCCGGGGGTGTCCCTGTTGGGCCGGGCTGGACGGGTGGACCCGGCCAAGGACAGCCTCGCGTCGCCATCGTCCGTGGCACCGCATCGACGATGGGACACCGCAACCGACACCGAGCCCGACACCGGCCCACTGCTCGACGAGGAGTTGTGGCAGGTGAACCAGCCAGACCGCAGACCGACGAGACACCGCGCCGGACATTGAGGAGAGGCAGATGCCCCCAACGCACATCAGTGGCGACACCGAGGCGATGAACGCATACTCCGGCCAGCTCACCGCGCCACCCATGCCACCCTCGTTGGCACGCCTGGGCACACCGCCGAACCTCACCGGGATGTTCGAGGGCATCGCGATGTCCGTCCTGGACAAGGCGGCCACCGCCGAGCTGGCCACCTTTCTGACGAAGATCATTGAGGATCTCGTCACCGATTCGGCGAAGGTCAAGGCTGCCGCCGCGGGCTACACCGCCGCGGATGTCACCAGCGCCCTGGAACTGGCCGCCGCCGGCGTCAAGGTCGTGAAGCAAGGAGTCGATCTCGTCAAGCAACTGGCTGGCTCCCAGGCCCTGCCCTCCGGGGAGCCCGACACCACCAAACCCACTGAGTCTGCGGGCGACGCCCCGCAGCCCACTGTCTGAGGGGCTTCCATGGCCATTCCCTACAACATGCTCCCCATCGAAGTGCACCTGGCGATGATCACTGCCGAGCAGGCGAACGTCCCGGTCCTCATCGACGCCGCACGGATGTGGACGGAGGTACGCGAGTGGATCGAGGCCGCGCGAACGGAGTTACACACCCGCGTGGGCGAGCTGGCGCCGACCTGGACCGACGACGCCGGCCGGGCACACGAGGAGAAGGCACAGCGGACCCTCGCCGAGCTGAAGATGTGGGGCGACCGGCTCGATGTGGCCCAGGTGCCCGAGACACTCACCACGCTGGCGAGCGCGATCCCGGAGGCGCTACAGACCGTGACCGGTCTTCACCAGGCCTATACCGCTGCCCTCTCGAACCCGTTGACCGCGTGGGCGGCGCTCGGATTCCAGCAGGCGGCGGGCGCGCGGATGACCGCGCTGGGTACGCAGTTCGACATGTCGATGCTCAAGGTGGTCTCGGGTGCCGGTATCCAGTCCCCCGCCGACCTGCTGCCCGAGTCAACGGGCGGCGCCCCACCGGCCGAGGGCAACTCACCGGCCGACTTCATCGAGGCGGCCACCGCAGGCGTGACCGTGTTGTCGGAGCTGCAGACCCTGGCCTCGTCGATCAGCAGCGGAGTGACCGGCGTGACCGACCTACCTGGCTTGAACGATTCGGCCGGGCCATCGCTGGCCGGGCTGACACCCAGCCCTCCGGTCCCCGATCCGTTCTCCGGAGCATCGCTTGGTGGGGTGCCGCCAACAGGCGGCCCACCGGTAGCGGGCGGGGCGGGCGGGGCGGGCACGGCCGGCGGGACCGGGCTGATGCCGCTCGCGAAGCCGGTTGCCGGCAGGCTGGCACCGACCCTGGCCGCAGAGGTGAAGCCGGGCGTGGCCGCCTTGGGCGCGACAAAGCCGGCGGGTGGTGCGGTGCCGCCGATGATGCCGCCGATGGCCGGCCAGCAGGTGGCGGGCACCCTGCACCCCGGACCGGGTGAACACCCCACCGCCCGCTCCCGTGGTGGGCGCCGGCCCTCGGCCGGCACCGATGGCGTACCGGTGGCGCTGCGTGGCCGGTCCGGCAACGACGACCCCTCCACCGTTACCCGTACCCGAGGTCAGCATCCTCGGGTCACCGGATTCGGCTCCGCCTGACTGCGCGATGGATAGCCGTGGCCCCGGTCACCGCTGGTCCGGTCGACACCGCCGTGCTCGTCGGCGATCGGGCCAGCGAGATGGCCGGAACCGGTCGCAGCGGCCTCTTCGCGCCGGCTGCCCGTAACGTATGACCCATGCCGACGCGTGCTCGTCCACGGTGGATATACCTGGCCGCTGCGGCGGTGGCGATCACGCTGGCCGTCGTCGTCCTCTCCCGGCTGGGCGAGCCGGACCTGATTCCGGTCGGCCCGTCGGCCGGTGAGGTGACCATCGCGGGTCGGCTCGCCGTCGAGCCGGCGGTGTCCACTGCCGGCAGTACGGTCACGGCTCGCGCCGCCATCAGCGCGGACCGCGCGGTCACCCTACGCAGGTTGACCGTCCGGGTACGCGACGAGGCAGGGGCATTCCACGACTTCCCGGAGCAGGAGGACGTCGCGCTCGGCACGGTGCCCCAGGAGATCCTGTTCCACCGAGACGTTCCCAAACCTGGCGTCTACACCTACCACCTGGCCTACCAGCTCGACGGCGAGTGGGTCGACCTGCCGCCGTGGCAGCAGTTCACGGTGCGCTGACCGGAAGGCTCAACTCGAAGATCGCGCCACCCTCGTCGGCGTTGTAGACCGACAACGTGCCACCGTGTGCCTGTGCCACCCAGCGCACGATCGACAGTCCCAGGCCGGATGATCCGCCGGTGCTCGAAAACCGGTCGAACGCCTCGTCCGCGAGTGCGGTGTCGATGCCCGGCCCGTGGTCGGCCACCGTGACCGTGCCGCCGGCCACCGTGATGTGCACGATCGCCTCAGCACCCGGCTGACGCCCGTACCGCACGGCGTTGTCCAACAGGTTTCCAATGGCCCGCTGTAGCAGGGCCGGGTCGGCGTCCACCTTCGTCGGTGCGGCGGTGACGGTGATTCTCGCGCTGTCGGCCGGCGCGTCCTCGACCACGCCTGCCACCATCTGATCGAGCCACACCGGTTGGATGGCCAGTTGCTCGACTCCGGCCGCAAGCCTGGCGCGCACGAGCAGGCCGTCGATGATCCCGCCCATCCGGACGGCCAGCCGGACCGTGCGCGGCAGCAGGTCGGCCCGCTGGGTCGGATTGTCCAGCGCCGTCTCGGCGAGCGCGCGCAACGCCGCCACCGGGGTACGCAGGTCGTGTGCGGTCTCGGCGAGTAGCACCTCCTGCTGCTGCAGTGCGGCGGCCGCAGGCCGGATCGCCCGCCCCGACAGTACGTGCCCCACCACCCCGAGACCGCCGATCAACACGAGGCAGCCGCCGACCACCATCAGCACCAGACGATCGTGCTGCCGCTGTTCCGGCCGCATGTCGGCGACCGCGACCACCGCACCGATGGGCTTACGAGCCCGGTCCAGCAGGGGTTCCACCCGCACCCGAACCAGCTCGCCACCGATGCCCTTCTGGTAGCCGGTGACGACGGTGCCGGAGCGTACGCCGCTGGCCGCCAGTCCGCTGATCACCGCACCGTCCATGCGTACGCATTCCGTCCTGGACAGGTACGCCTGGAACGCGGGCGCACCGCCGGGCATGATCGCGAACTGCGGGCACCTGTCGTTCAGCACGTCGGTGTTGACCAGGCTGAAGTCGATGGTCTCGTCGAAGATGACGGTTCTGCTCACCGACGAGGTGACCCGGTGCAGTTCGGCATCGGTCCGCGCGACACCCTGCCGAGCGTCCTCTCTGATCATCCACGAGGCGAACGCCACGAGCCCGAGCATGTTCGTCGCGGTGAACACCGCGGTCAGCACCCAGCGCAGCCTGCGCAACCGGTCGGCGGAGGACCCCGTCACGCGTACGCCAGCCGGTAACCACGGCCACGTACGGTATGGATCAGCTCTGGCTCGCGTAGTTTGCGCCGTAGTCGCTTGACCACCGCGTCGACCACGTTGGACATGGGATCGGTCTCCGAGTCCCAGCAGTGCTCGATCAGCTCGGCCCGATCCACCGCATGCTCGGCGCGGGCGAGGAGGAACTCCAACACCGCGAACTCCTTACTCGACAGGGTCAGGAGAATGCCGGCTCGGCGTACCTCGCGGCGCGCGCAGTCCATCTCCAGATCGGCGTGGCGCAACACCGATGGTCGGCCGGTCCCGGACCGGCGGCAGAGGTTGGCCACCCGGGCGGTCAGTTCGACCATCGAGAACGGCTTCACCAGGTAGTCGTCGCCGCCGTGCTCGAACCCCGCCACCCGGTCGGCGAGGGCATCGCGCGCGGTGAGGAACAGCACCGGCACGCCCCAGCCCTGCTGGCGCCGCGGGTACACGTAGTCGATCGCGTCGCCGTCCGGAAGCATGCGGTCGAACACCACACAATCGTAGTGACCGTCGTGCAGTAGCCGATCCGCGGTAGCGATGTCGCGGACGGCGTCCACGTGCAGGCCCTCGGCGCGCAACTTGACGGTCACCGCCACCCGCAGATTCTCGTCGTCCTCGACGACCATCACCCGTGTCATCGAAACCTCATCTGTGGCAGCGGAAGGTGGGAGGCATGCAGTTCCACGTTCTCGGTCCGCTCGAAGCGCACACCGCACCAGGTGCGCCGGTCAAGCTACGGGCAAGAAAGCCGGCGACGCTGCTGGCGGTGTTGCTTCTGAACGCTAACGCGGTGGTGAGCGTAGACCACCTGATCGACGCGATCTGGCATGAACAGGCCGCGCCCCCGTCCGCACTACGCAATCTGCGCAGCTACGTGTGGCGGCTGCGAGTGGAGCTTGGCGACCGGGTGGAGAGCCGGCCGGAGGGCTATCGGATCAGGGTGCTGCCCGGGGAGCTGGACACCGACCGGGTGGAGTCGCTCGCCGCAGCGGCCCGGCTGGCGACCTCCGACGGCGCGTACGCCACGGCGGCGAGGCAGCTCGCCGACGCGTTGGCGTTGTGGCGCGGCAGGCCGTTCGACGGGCTCACCTTCGATGCCGCGCGGTCACAATCAGCCAGGCTGGACGAGCTACACCGGGAGCTGCGCGAACTCCAGGCCCAGGCGTGGCTCGCCCTGGGCAGGCACACCGACGCGACGGCGATGCTCCGTGACCTCGTCGAGGAGGACCCGCTGCGGGAGGGGACCTGGGCCCGGCTGGTGAGTGCGCTACACCGGGCGGGGCGACCGGCCGACGCGTTGGCCGCCTACGACCGGGCCCGGCGGGTCATCGTCGGCGAGCTGGGCATCGAGCCAGGGCCGCACCTCGTCGCGGCCCAATGGCAGGTCCTCCTTGGCGACGACGCGCGGCAGCCTGAGCAGCACACGGAGGCGGTGACGGCCGAGCGGAAGGACACCGACCGGCCCCGTACGACTCGACGTGCAGCACGTCGGACCTGGACAGAAGCGGTGCCGGACGCCTACCCGGACCTCGACCCTGCCGCGCTCCTCGGCCCGTACCGGCGGCTGCTCACCGGTGCCGAGCGTGCGGTGCTAGAGGACATCTGCGATCGGATACGCGGCCGGCTCCGCGAACGCCGGTGTGCCGACGCCACCGAGCCCGACCTCGGGCCCGTACGGCGAGATCAGCGGTCGCTGATAAGTAGCCGAGTTGCCTGACCCGCCGTCAACGGAGGAGTTCTGTCTTGAACACGCTACAAACCGGCAGGCTCAGCCTGGTCGCGGGGAACGGTCACACTCCGGGCCACGCCGGCTACGACGCGCTGCTCGCGTCGGCTGTCAGCGAAGTTCTGGTCATGAGTACCGGCGCGGGCACGTCGCCATTTGGGACGTTCCGGTGGACCGATCGCGAGAACCTGCGCCGTGGGGTGCGCTACCGGGTGTTGTTCCCGGATTCGGCGCGGCTGTCCAGAAGGCTCAGTAGCCTGTCGCTCGCCGGCGCGGAGGTGCGCACCGACGTCGAGGTTCCGATGGAGGCCGTGGTGATCGACGGAATGACCGCCCTGTTGCCGGCGGAACGGTCGGGCCCCGAACGCCTCGGCTGCGTGGCGGTCTTCCGGCTGCCCAGCGTGGTTACCGCGGCGAGGGAACTGTTCGATCGGATCTGGCCCGCCGCGGTGCCGCTCACCCCGATGGAGCTGCCCGACGACGCGGATGGCTCGGCCTTGACCGACCGGGAGCGGGCGCTGCTCACCCTGCTCTGCTCCGGCAGTACCGACGAGTCGGCCGCGGCAAGGCTGGGGATCTCGGTCCGTACGGTCCGGCGGATGGTCGCCGGCATCATGAATCGGCTCGGTGCCCGCAGCAGGTTCCAGGCCGGCGCCAAGGCAGCCGACCGTGGTTGGTTGTTGGAGCGGGCAAGCTAGCGTTGTTGCCCATGCGGGTTCTGGTCACCGAGGACGACGACAACCTGCGGCTGGCACTGGAGGCGGCCCTGCGTGGTGCCGGTTTCGCGGTGGACACCGCGCCGGACCTGCCGGTGGCCGACGAGGCACTGTTCGTGAACTCCTACGACTGTGCGGTCTTCGACCGGATGCTGCCGGCCGGCGACGCCCTGCGGTACGTGCACGGCCGGCGCGCGGCGGGTTGGCAGTTGCCGGTGCTGTTCCTGACCGCGCGGGACAGCGAGGCCGACCGGGTCGACGGCCTGCGCCTCGGCGGTGACGACTACCTGGTCAAGCCCTTCGCCATGCCGGAGTTGGTGGCCCGGGTACGCAGCCTGTGCCGGCGCGCGACGGTGGGGCGGCCGGCGGTGCTGCGCTGCGCGGATGTCGAACTGGACGGCGGCAGGCACCGGGTGACCCGAGCCGGGGTGCTGCTGACGTTGACACGCAAGGAGTTCCTCGTCCTGGAACGGTTGATGACGGTGCCGGGGCAGCCGGTGTCGCGTCACGAGCTGATCTCCTATGCCTGGGACGAGATGGCCGACCCGGCGTCGAACGTGCTGGACGTCCTGATCGCCCAACTGCGTCGCAAGCTCCGCGACCCGCCGCTGATCCACACGCTGCGCGGAAGTGGCTACCTGATCACCCTTTGACCACACCGAGCGGCAGGGTGGCCGCCACTCCCCAGGCGTGCCGGCCGTCGAGGCGTTCCATGCCGACGTCCCGCTCCCGAGCCAGTTGGGCCAGTTCGTCCGCTGCGCTCTCCAACGCGGCAGGGCTGGTTGCCGCGATCCGCAGTGTGGCGCTCACCAGGGGCTCGGCCTCGGCCGGCGTACGGTGCGCGGTGACGGCTATTGTCACCGCCGCCTGTGGTGCGGCGGTGAGCAGCCAGCGCAACAGTTGTGGGGCGGTCGCCGGGGGCAGCTCGGCCCAACCGTCGAGCCGAAACACCGCCTGCTCGATCGGTCCGCTCCGCCACCGTCGCCACTGTTCTCGGACCTCGCCTCGGCCAGCGTTGACATGGGCGAGGGCGGCGAGGGTCCCCAGCGTCTCGTGCTCGGTGAGCGTCCTTGACGGCAGGCCGTCGCGGCGGAGCCTGCGTTGCACCCGCCGGACGGTGTTGCCGAGCGTCTGCCGGACGTCGGCGTCCCGATACCACTCGGCCGTACGCAGCGCCTGCAGGGCAACCCAGGTACGCGGCGGACGTGCCCGGTTGATGCCGGCGTGATGGACCACCTGTACGGCGACGGCCGGTACCTGCTCATCCGTTGCGGGCAACAGCGTCTGCGGAGCCGGCATCGCCCTCACCAGGTCACGTACGGTCGATTCCGGTTGCAGTACGGCGGTGATCCCCTCGGTCCGGCTGATCATGAACACTGCGTCTTCACCGTCGTCATCGACGGTGCCGATGATTCCCACCGCCTCCGGCGAGACCATGCGCAGGAGTGCCCTACCGGTCTCGCCCGCGCCGGGCAGGTCCCGGTCGCGGTCTCGCAGTAGGTATCCCGACGACGACACGAGCCACTCGTACAGCCATCGGCCACGTACACGTACGGCGGTCAGCGCCACGACGACGACGGCCACCAACCCGGTCGAGGTGATCACCGGCCACTGCTCGTCGAGGGCCAGGACACTGGCGACCAGCACGATCTGCCAACACATGAGCTGAAGCACCCCGACTCCACCGAGGGGTCTCCGGGGTCGGCGCGGGGCCGGCCCGGGTCGCGGCGGCACCGGCTCGCGCTGCTGTGGTCTTTCTGCCCGATCGACCGCGACCGGCATGGTCGCGGGTGCCCACGGCTGATGGGCCCCGGATCTTGCGGCGGTCAGCGCGGCGCGGGCTGCCGCGCGCGCCGCGCCCAGCGGAGCCGTCGTGACGTCGGACGTTACCCGGACCGTCGCATCGGAGGTGGTCATCGGCCGTACGGTTGGTGGCGGCACCGGTGCGCCGGCCTGCTCACCGGTCTGGGTCGCCCCGAAACTGGTCACCGCCCGAGCCTCACGCGACGGACATGAGGTTTCGATGACACTTCGTCTTCGGCGAATAGCGACGAGCCGCGGATCGGTCTTCGTTCGGCTCCGCTCATCGATGTATCGCGGGTGAATCAGCCCGCGATAGGGTCGCGGTGTGTCCATGGACTTGAGGCACCCGAGAGGTCCCGGCCGCCGCAAGCTCAGCGCTACGGCGCGGACCCGCATGACGATCGCGGCCCTGGTCGCGAGTTGCGTGGGACTTGTCGGCATGGCCGTGGCAGGCCGCTCCCCGGCCTCCCCTGACCTGCAGTTCATCCAGATAGGCCACTGGGTCTACAGCAGCGAGTTCCAGTCGGCGTTCCACGTCGACGGCTCCACCGGTCGGGTCGACGCCCGGGCCATGGTGCCCGGTGCCGCGCAGGGTAGCCAGGTCGTGCAGGGCGAACGGTCCGGCTATGTGGTCGAGCGCTCCCGGGTGACGGTGTTCAGCAAGTCCACCCTGAGTGTCGAGGACACCCGTACTCCGCCCGCCACCGAACAACCGGTGGTGCTGGAGGTCGCGGGCGGTCCGTACCTGGTCTACCGCAACGCGGGGCAGGTGGTCCGGCTCGGTGATCCGGCCGCGACGGTGCCCGCCGGCGGTCCGCTGTCCCGGCCTGCGGCGGCCGGTGACGGAACAGTCTGGCTACACCGGACCGACAGCGGGTCGTTGTGTGAGCTGACCCGGGTCGCCACCCGATTGGTCTGCCACGCCCGGATGACACAGGGACACAGCGGCTCGCTCACCGTCGTCGACGACCAGCCGGTGCTCGTCGACACCACGTCCGACACACTGCATACAGTCGGTGAAGGCGGACTCGGCGAGCCGGCCACCATCGGCGCAGACCTGCCCGCATCGGCCCAGGTCGCGAACAGTGCCGTGGCCGGACGGCTGGCCGTCGTCGACCCCGAGCACAACCGCCTGCTCCTGGTCGACACCGCCGGCCTGCACAAGCGCCCGGCAACCCAACCGGTCGTCGTCGAACTCCCCAAGGACGGCAAGTTCTCCGAGCCGGTGACCACCTCGAACGTCATCGCGCTGGTCGACCAGACCCGCAACGTACTGCTGACCTACGACGGCAGCGGCGCACCCAAGGACCGCACCGAGATCCCCGGCAACGGCGGATCACCCAGGCTGGGCCGGGGCGAGGACAACCGGATCTACGTCGACAGCCCGGATGGCTCACACGTGCTGGTCGTCGACGGCGAGAACGGTTCGGTCACGAACGTGCCGATCGACGGCGAGGACCCGAAGCAGCCGACGGCCCAGCCGACCGGCGCGACGACGACGCCGCCGAGCCCGACAGCGACTCCTCCGGGCGTACCGGCGAATCCTCCGGGTGCGCCCGGCAGGGTCAACGCGGCCGCTGGTAACGGGTCGGCCACCGTCACCTGGCGGGCCGCCGCCCCGAACGGGGCAAGGATCACCGCGTACCACCTGTCCTGGCCCGGCGGGTCGACCACGGTCGGCGGAGGGACGCTGCGCGCGACCGTCTCCGGCCTGACCAACGGCACGTCATACGAGATCACCGTGGTCGCGGAGAACGCGGTGGGTCGGGGCCCCGGCGCGAGCGACACCGTCATCCCGCAGCGTCCGGCCACCGCACCGAAGGTCACGGTGAGCACCGCCTCCGGTGCGTATACCGTGACGTGGAACCAACCCGACCTCGGTGGTGGCACGCTCGTGCACTACCTGGTGAGCGCGTCTGGCCAGGCCGACCGTCGGGTGACCAGCCGAACCACCCAGTACACCGGGGTCTCCGGTACCGTCACGGTTCGCGCGATAACCAGGTTCGGCCCGTCCGGCTCGCCGACGGTCCGCGGGGCAGCCGGCTCCGCGAAGTTCCCCGCTACGCCGCCGACCGTGGAGATCCTCCGCGTACGGGCTGTGCCGGTCGGCCTGCTCGTGACCGTGCGGGCCGACAACAAGGGCTCACCCGCGACCTGCCAGGCACGCTTCCTCGAACGCGTATCCGCTTCGGTCTCCTGCAACGGCGTCACGGACCTCACCCTTTCGAACCTCGCCTGGTTCGGGAGCATCACGGTCACGGCCACCATCAAGAACCCGGCTGGCGACAGCACCGACACCTGGACAGGTGTGCCGCAGGTAGGTACGTGACCGGGAGACTCCGCCGGGCCCACCCGCTGGATCGGACCTGCCGGACCGGGCCGGACACCGCGTCAAGCGTCGAACGAAAGGTGCAGCGTCGTGACACCAACCCCGGGGGCGGCCTACCAGCTCATCGCCGACAACGTCCAGTTGGTCGTACGCGGCAAGCCGGAGGTTGTCCGGCTCGCCACCGCAGCCCTGTTCGCCGAGGGGCACCTGCTGATCGAGGATGTGCCCGGCGTCGGCAAGACGACCCTGGCGCGGTGTATCGCCGCCAGCATCGGCGGCCGGTGGCACCGCATCCAGTTCACCCCTGACCTGCTGCCCGGCGACATCACCGGCGTGACGGTGTACCAGCAGAGCACCGAACGGTTCCAGTTCCACCCCGGTGGAATCTTCGCCAACGTGGTGTTGGCCGACGAGATCAACCGGGGCACGCCCAAGACCCAGGCCGCGCTGCTGGAGGTCATGGCCGAGCGCAGGGTGACCGTCGACTCGGTCAGCTACGCCGTACCCCGGCCCTTCCTGGTCGTGGCCACGCAGAACCCGATCGAGCTGGAAGGCACCTACCGGTTACCGGAGGCGCAGCTGGACCGGTTCCTGATGCGACTGTCGGTCGGCTATCCCGATCACGATGCCGAGAAACGGATCGTGCTGGCGGACTGCGCCGAGGTGAGCCCCGACGGGCTGAAGCCGGTGCTGGACATCGCCGACGTGCAGCGGGTGATCGGCGAGGTACGCAAGTCCCGGGTGGCTCCGGAGATCGTCTCCTACGCGGTCCGGCTGGCAGCGGCGAGCCGAACGCATCCGGCGGTCCGGTACGGTGCCAGCCCACGCGGCAGCATCGCCCTGATTCGGGCAGCCCAGGCGATCGCCGCCACCCACGACCGTGACTATGTGATCCCGGACGACGTCAAGGACGTGGCCCACCCGGTGCTGTGCCATCGCCTCGTGCTCACCCCGGACGCGGAGTTGAACCAGCATCAGGCCAGCCAGGTGGTGGACGAGTTGCTGTCCGATATCGCCATCCCCACGGCCGTGACCGGGCGATAGGCGTGCGGCTCACTCGCCGTGGCGTCGCCGTCCTCGCCGGTGCCGTCTGCTGCTACGCCATCGGCGAGCTGGCCGGCTACGCCTTCTTTCGCGTGCTGGGTGGCGTCGCGGTGGGGTGTCTTCTGGCCGCTGTGGGGGGCACGATGTTCCGACCGAAGGTCGAGATTGGCCGGACCGTCTATCCGGACCGGATCGAGCGGGGCAGGCCCGCACTGGCGACCCTGGTCGTACGTAACCCCACGGCACGGCGGCAGGGCGGCCTCGCCGCAGGTGACCGGGTCGGGGTCGCCCTGCACCGGATCCAGGTCAGACCACTCGCCCCCGGCGCGGAGGCCACCTACCACTACGAACTTCCCACGGCGGTGCGGGGCCAACTCCAGGTCGGTCCGCTCGTGCTGACCCGGTTTGATCTCTTCGACCTCATCCGCACCGAGCAGACCGTCGGCGGCACCGAAGGTCTCTGGGTCTATCCCCGTCGGCATCAGGCACGTCCGGCGCAGGTGGCACACCCCCGGCACCACCATGCCGGGCCGATCACCGATCCGCCGCTGCGCGGCTCGACGGACCTACGCGCGGTCCGGGAATACGTGCCCGGCGACGAGGTGCGTCACCTGTACTGGAAGGCGACCGCCCGGACCGGTCAGCTCATGGTGCGCGACTACGCCGACCCGGCCCGGACGAGGTGCACCGTCGTGCTCGACACCCGAGTAGCCGTACTGAGCCCCGCCATGTTCGAGGAGGCCGTCGAGGTGGCGGCCTCGCTGCTGTACGCCTCGGCGGCGTCCGGACAGCAGTGCCGGCTGGTCACACCGACCGGCACCGCCACCCCGGTGGACAGCGGCCTGCGCGCGGCCCGGCTGCTACTGGACGAACTGTGCCTGGTCAGCCAGGACGCGGCGGACGATGCGGCGCTGGTGCCGCCAGCGCTGGCCACGGTCCGGCCAGGTGGGGCCGTCGTCGTGATCACCGGCCCGGACGCCGAACTCGGCTCAGCCCGCCGGTGGCGGCCGGACACCGTGATCCGGCTCGGCGGCACACCGCCGGCAACCCACGGCGGCACCGGGTCGATCACCGCGGTGGACGCCGCCGACGCCACAGCCAAGTGGAACGCGTCGCGGGCCGGCTCCGCATGAGCGGATCCGACCGGCCTGCTCTTACCGACGGCCAGGTGCCGGGCGGCCTCGGTAGGGGGCACACCGACCGCAATCGGCTCGCGGTCGTCGGGCTGCTCGGTTCGACAGCGGTGGCCGGTCTGCTGTTCGCGCCGGTCTTCGGCCTGACGGCGCTGCTGCCGCCGGTGCTCGTGGTCATCCTGACGTCCTACTGCTGTGTGGAACTGGTCGCGCGCTGGCCGCGCCTGGCAGCGGCGCGGCCACTGCTCGTGCTGCTCGTCGGTGTGCTCGGGTTGGTCGAGTCCGTGTCGTTCTCGACCACCGTCGCCGGCCTGCCCACTGCGGCGTCACTGCGGGCGTTGTGGCGTGGGTTCACCGAGGGCTGGCTGCTCACCCTGCAGTCCACCTGGCCCGCCAGGCCGGATGCCGAACAACTGCTGTTCGTGCCGCTGGCCGTGTTGCTGGCGGCGCTGCTCGGCATCGAACTCCTGCTCCGGCTCCGCAACCCGATGGCGGCGGTGCTTCCCGGCCTGGCGGTGGCCGGGCTCGCCCAGGCGTACCAGGCACTGACCGGCGGCACGGCAGCGCTGGCCGCGGCATGCTACGTGATCCCCGTCGCCCTGCTGCTGAGCGCCAATCGTCCGAGTCGGTCCCGCCCGCGCGACGGCGGCAGCCGGATGCCCCGGCGGCCCTCCGGGTTGCACATCCGACTGGCGGTGCCGACCGTGCTCGCGATGGTGGCGGGTGCCGTGGTCATCGGCAGCCTCGACCCGGCCGGCCGGGATCCGTACCGTCTCAGGGACGGGCACACGGCACCGCTGCGGCAGACCCGGATCAGCAACCCGTTGCAGGAGATCGCGCAGCGGCTGGCCGACCCGAACCGGGAGGTGTTCCGCTACCGCAGCGACCGACCGGTCGACCGGTGGAGCCTGGTCGTGCTGGATGGATTCGACGGCGTCAACTGGTCGGCTGACACGCGGCTGTACCGGCTGGGAGCCCGCCTGGAAGGGGCACCGGGCAGCGCCACCCGGTCGGCTGAGGTGCACGTACGGGACCTGGCCGGGCCCTGGCTGCCGAGCCAGCCGATCCCGTTGGCCGTGGACGGACTCGTGCCGCTGGTGGACCAGTCCGCCGGTACGCTGCTCCTGGATCAGCCCACCGCTGCTGGCGAGGACCGACGTTATCGGCTGACCTGGTCCGAACCCGAGGTCGACGCTGCCGCTCTCGGCGTCGGCTCGGTCGACACCGAGACGACGGGGGGACTCGGTGACTTCGGCGACGTACCCGCCGACATCCGCCAGTTCGCCATGGACGCGGTGCAGGGTCTACGGCCGAGCTTCCAGTCGGCGCTGCAACTGGATCGGTTCCTCAGCGACAACTACCAGGTGGTGATCGGCGGCAACCTGTCGACCGGGCATGGCTGGCCGCAGCTGCGGCACTTCCTGACCGAGAGCAAACGCGGTACCAGCGAGCAGTTCGCCGCCGCGTACGTGGTCCTGGCACGGTTGACCGGTATTCCGGCCCGGTTGGTGGTCGGCTATCGCGGGTCGACCGAGACCGATGGCGACGCCTACGTCGTACGCAACCGCGACGTGCTGGCCTGGCCGGAGGTGGCGGTGGCCGGAGTGGGATGGGTGCCGCTCAACCCGACCGCAGCCGGGACCAAGATCAACGGGCCGGACAAGGCACCGTCCGGCCTCGCCAAGGCCGCCGCGCAGGCGCGGGCACAGCTGCCGCCGGAGCAGGAATTGCGTCCGCCCCAACTACCACCGCCACCGCAGCAGGTCGGAGACGATCAGGTTGCCGCCCTCGATCTCCGCGAGGTGGGGCTGATGGTGGCGACCGTGCTGTCCGGGCTACTGCTCGGCTGGCTGCTCGGGGTGCCGTTGGCGAAGGCGGTACGCGCCGGGCGACGACGTCGCCGGACCGGCACCGACGGCGTGATCTCCGCCTGGACCGAGGTGTACGAGCAACTGCTGGCCTACGGGGTGCCGTACCGCATCGGGATGACACCCCGAGATCTGGCCAGGTCGGCAGCCCCGGTGGCGGGCACGACGACCACGGAGTCGATCATCAGGCTGGGACACGTGTTGGACCGGGCGCTGTGGTCCGGGATGGAGGTGACCGACGACACCGTTGCGAGCGCCTGGGCCGAGGTGCGATCCATCCGCCGAGGTCTGGCCGGGCAGCCGTTCCCCACCCGACTACGGGCAGCCCTGGATCCCCGTACCCTGTTGCCACTGACCGGCCCAGGGCGGCTCGCTGACCGAGTCGACCGGACGGCACGCTGACCGGCACAGGGCGGCACGCTGACCGGGCCAGGGCGACGTGCTGACGGAGTCGACCGGGCGGCACGCTGACGGAGTCGACCGGACCACGATCCGGCCCGGCCCGGCCCCTTGTGAGCATCGTTGAAGGATCATCCGCCAAGCGACTGGCGCGCGGCGTCGGCCGGGTCGAGGCTGGGACCTTCCGGAAGGCGCGCAACCAGGCTCGCCGGCAGCCGCACCGGGCGGACCGCCGAATAGCCGAGCATCGCCAACACCTCGGGCGTGGCCACCGGATAGCGCCGGCCCATGTCGGTCACCACCGTCAGGGTGCCGACCGGCGCGAGCGCCGACGGCATCACCTCGATCACGACGGCCCGACCCGGCGGTACGTGGACCCGGTCCGCAAGCGGGGTGCCGTTCACGCTCCGACGCGTAGTCGTGGTCAGCGGATCTGCCGGCGGCAGTGTGGGGCCGACACTGAGCCGGGGCACCGCCGTACCCGGGTCGAAGATGGCGCAGACGGTCGCCTCGTCGTCCGGTGACCGGAACATCGTGGGCCGCGTGGCGGGTGCCGCCCCCTCAGCAACGTCGACGAGCGGGAGTTGGCGGGCCGTGGCGGCCAACGACGGCGCCAGCGGAACCGCCCTTGGCTCGCTGCCGGGATAGGCGGCCAGAATCGGCGAGTACGCCCGTTGGATGTCGTACTGCAGTTCGGTGATCGGACGCAGCGAATCCCGCTCGGCCAGGTAGTACTGCTGTCCACCGCCGGAGGTGTGCACCACCAGCAGCGTCCCGACCCGGATGTCGGTACGCCCCGACACGGCGGTGGACGGGGTTCCCGCCTGGGGTACCTCGATCGGTCCGACCGGTGCCCCTTCCGGCAGTACGTCCAGCCAGGACCGGCCCACCCTGGCCCACGGCTGTGTGGTCAACGCAAGCCCGGTACCGACCGCACCATAGTCGTTGATCCGGTGTCGGTGGCCGCGCCAAATCATGAACCGGTCGCCGGTCGGCACCAACTCCACCAGCAGCGCCTGCTCCCCCAGGCCGAGGCCGCCACCCGGCACGGTACCGACCAGCAGCACCGACTCCTCGATCCGACTGCCGGCCACATCGCTGGCCGGCGCCGAGCACAGTGACCACGCTCCGGGCAGCAGCCGGTCCTTGCCGGGTAGCGCGTCCGGCGCGTCCGGGATGCCGATCCGGGGACCGCGTGGAACGTCGACCAGGGAGTTCCTGGACACCCGCTCGGTGCTGCCATGACTACCGATCAGCAGCAACGCGGAGGCATAGTTGGTGACCGGGTGCAGCCGCCCGTTCAGGTAGACATAGCGGGTGCCGGTCTCCTTCTCCACGATGACCACGTTGTCCTTGCGCCAGGCGTTGTTGCCGCCCGGCACGATCATCCCGTACAGGCCGACACACGCCAGGGCCACGATGGCCAGCGCGACACCGGCGAGCGACGCGCTCGCCGGCCGGCGAAACGGCGGCTGCTCCGGGTCGGTCTCCCTGATGACCAGTGCCGAGGTCGCCCGCTGGACGAGAAACTGGTAGGCCTGAAGCTGGTCCCGTTTGGACGCCATCGGCTCAGCCCCCCAGCCCGCGTACGTAGCCGTAGAGGCCGAGCACCGAACAGGCCACCGGCACGATGGCGGCCATGATCAGCATTTCGGCGTACTCAGCGAACCGCCCCAGATAGAGGTTAGGGGTGCGGGTGCTGTACCCGACGCCAGCCACGATGACGCCGGCGCCCAGGGCGAGCAGCAGCGGCCCGGTGGAGGCCAGCAGCGCACCTCGATCGGCCATCACCGGGCCCGCGAAGAGGCACCCGACGCCGAAAATCCCGGTGGCCAGCAACGGTGCCCGGTGGCGCAGTATCGGATACAGCCGCGCACGCAACAGGAAACCGGCGGCAAGCACCCCAACCAGCACCACGGCGGCCACACTGTCGCTGCGGATCAGCACCACCTGGCAGCACAGCACCGCCACGCACGACCCGACCAGCATGCCGGTAAGCAGCCCTTCCGCCCTGGCCACCGCGGCGTGGACCAGCTCAAGACGCGGCTGCGGATCGTCCCGGACCAGGTCCGCAGCGGATCGCGGCAGCACCGGCATCGGCACCCGACCGAGCCGTAACGCCAGCGGGGCGAACGTGGTGGAGAGCGCCAGAAGACCGCCTCCGACCACGGCCGCAGCCTCGTACGACTCGACCTCGTCGAGGGTGGCCAGCCAACCGCCCACCACCCCGAGCAGGCCTACCGTGGCCGCCCCGGCGAAGACCGCCGGAGCGGTGGTCACCCCAATCTGGCCCACCAGTGCCACCAGCAGCAACATCGCCCCGGCGACCAGCAGATGGCCCGCAGACAGCCCGGTCAGCGGCTTGTCGTCGGCGAGTAGCAGCCCGCCGCCGGTAAACGCGAACGGCAACGCGATCGCCGCGAGCACCGTACCCACGCCGGCATCACCGACCGCACGGGCCACCACCACGGCGGCGACCAGGAGCAACGCGGACACGGCGAGCGCCCACAGCGCCGGTGGCGTCCACGGGGGGCCCGCTCGCAGCACCGCGACCAGGCCAAGCAGCAGCGCGAAGGCCCCAGCCGCCAACCCGGCGTGCCGGGTATGCCGCGGACCCCACGCGTGTCCGATACGACCCGAACCGGTGGCGATGGCATCGACCAGGTCGTCGTACTCCAGTTCCGGCCAGTCGATCCGCCGCTGCGCCAGGTGCAGGATCTCCCCGTCCCGCACCCGATGTGACGCCAGCGTCCGGTCCAGGTCGAACGCCATGCCGTCGGCCCGGCGCAGTAGCCAGCCACCGTTGGCGACGCCGTCGTCGGCCAGTCCCTCGCCAGCCCGGGCCAGCAGGCCAGGAAGAATCTCGGCGACGGCGGCGTGCTCCGGCAATGCCATGTCGATCCGTCGATGCGCAGTGGCGACGGTAACCCTGACCAGGCCGGTAGTCTGCATGAGAGCAGCTTCGACCAGGACAGCCGACAGCGGTTGGCATAGGCAGGAAGCTGCCGTGCCGCACTGGCCGCTGGTCGCCGTACCTAGATTGGGTTTGTGCTAGCGCCGACGGTGAAGCCGAAAGGGTATGGACCGGTGGACATTGCGACAGGCGGTGTCGTCATCGACCCGACGGTGCTCGCCACCGGCCCTGTCGCCACCGTCCACACAGGTCGACTTACGGACACCGGCACCGAGGTCGCGGTCAAGATATTCGCCGACAGGTTCGACCGCGACACCGCCACGCGGCTCGACCGCGAGCGCCAGGCGTTGCACACCGTACGGTCGGTACGCTCGATCCTGCCCATCGACGGTGTCGTCGACGATGCGGACGGGCGATCAGGCGTACGGATGGAACGGTGTCAGGGTTCGCTGGCTGAATCGCTCGACGTCGGCGACGCCCGGCTGGCCGTACCCGAAGTGCTCGGCATCGGATGGGCGGTCGCCAGCGCTCTGGCAGCGGCCCACCGCGTGGGTGTCGTACACGGCGGGGTGACGCCGCACAACGTGCTGTACCGACGGTCCGGCGAGCCGGTCCTCGCCGACTTCGGGCTGGCCCTGCGGGAGCGGTTTCCCCGCGACCCGATGCACGCCCTGGAATACACCGCCCCGGAGACACTGCGCGACGACGTCCGATCCGCGGCCTCCGACCTGTACGGACTGGGCGCGGTGCTGTACGCCGCGTTGGTCGGCACGCCGCCGTTCCCGCACCGCATCGGTCAGCCGCCGGGCGAGCGGATCCTGCGGGTGTTGCGGGAGCCGGTGCCGCCAGCCCAAGGCGTGGGCGTCCCCGCCGAACTCTCCGACCTGATCGGCAGGCTGTTGGCCAAGGACCCAGCGGATCGGCCATCGGGCGCGGCGAGCGTGGCATCGTTCTTCCAGGATTTGCACCGGGCAGTGACCGCCCCGTCCGCTGACCAGCAGGCGCTGCCCGCCCAGGTGCCGGCAACCACCCCGACCAGCACTGACCCCGCTGAGGCCACCCACTCGGACGATACGAATGACCGGACCGGCGACTCGCAGGACGATCAGGACGCCCCCGACGCCCCCGACGACCCGGACGACTTCGACTTCGACGACTTCGCTGGAAGCTATCCTTCCGGCCCAACTCCCGGCGGGTCCGCACCGCCAAATGGGCCACCTGCGTCGTCAGAGGGGCCACCTGCGTCGGCCGTGACGACCACCCCAGTCGGGCCGACTGACACCGCGCTGCCTGAAGATGCCGGGGTTGGACGCGTCCTTGTCTATCGCACCGGTGAGGACACCTCGTCCGCCCGGTCCAAGCGGCCGGGTACTCGCTGGCGACCGGGCCTGCTGGTCGGCCTCGGTGCGGTCGTCGTGGGGCTGGCCGTCGTACCGCTGGTCCTGCAACAGGGTGGCCCGGCGCAGCCGGTTGCTCCCCCGACGATCGCCGAGGAAGCCGCACAGGCACCACCGTCGGCCGCACCTCCGAAGGTGAACCTCGAACTGGCCCCGCCAGCCGACCGGGGCAGCCACGTCGACCTGACCTGGCGCGCCGATGGCGACCTGGATTTCGCCGTTGTCGTAGCGGGTGAACGGATCGACACGATGGTGCTGGTCGCCAACCGGCAGCGCACCATGCGGGTGCCGGTCGACCCGACGCGCCGATACTGCTTCCAGGTACGGGCCACCGACGGCCGCCACATCTACACCACCGACCCGATCCCGATCCGGGGCGCTCAGTGCAAGCTCTAATACTCCAGCAAGTGCTGTCGGATATGAGGTCCCAGTTGCGGGTCCACGCACCATGCTTCGGCTGTGAACGCCGCGCGCCGGCAGACATTCGCGCTCGGGGTGGCAGCTATCGGCGAGATCCTCACGTTCGTTCCCGACGGCGCGGATGCCGTACCAGAATCCTGTGTCTGGACTCCACCCGGTCGAGCAAGGTACGAGAAAAACCACGGACCCTTCAGCCGCAAGTACCTTGAACGCTCGCACCAGAGCTTCCAGTACGAGATGGCCGAGGTTTCTACGACCTCTGGCCACAACACCAATCCCGCGCCAGGAATCCGTCTCGGATGCCGCGCTAGTCAGCCTTCTGGAGCTGCTCGGCCAATGCGATCATGATGCCCTCTGGCCCGCGTACGTAACAGAGCCGATAGCTGTCCTCATACTGCTCCAGCTCGCCTACGAGTTCGGCACCATGGGTCCGCAGGCGGGCAAGGACGTCCTCAATGTCATCGACGGCGAACATGATGCGACGAATGCCCGGCGTGTTCGCCGGCGCGTTTTTCGGCTCGGCACTGATTGCCACTGGCGTATGAAACTTCGTCAGCTCAAGCCGGCCGTGGCCGTCCGGGGTCCGCATCATTGCGATGTCGACTCGGACGTTGTCGAGCCCGACGATACGGTCCACCCAACGTCCCTCGATGGGCGCCTCGCCCTCCAACTCCATGCCAAGCTCGACGAAGAAGGCAGTGACAGCCTCAAGATCGCCGACAACGATGCTGACGTTGTCCATCCGTTGAATCGCCACATCCCCGAGCATATGGGATCGGCCCGTCTCATTCCATCGATCGGGTCGGTGGCGGGCTAGGGCGTAGCCGAGGATCGCGGCGGCGGGCGGCTGCGCCAGGAGAGCGTTCACTACTTTCGGCGCGTACTTTGCCGACGATTAGATGATGGACGACGACGCGTCGATGACTTCACCCGGGATCGGCCGACTGTCGCGGACTGCCGGCGGGCGAGCCGCGCGGATATCAGCATGCTGCCGCCGACAAGGGCTATGACGATGCCGTACGGGATTCCGCCGTTGGAGTTGAAGAAGAACACCGAATCATCGGTGCTGCCGTTGTTGGTGACGAAATCTTCCGGCTTGGCCGGGTCTATCCGTACGAAGATCTCCGGCGGCGGATTCCGATCACAGCCGTTCGGACCAGCGCAGAGGATTCGCTTCGTGTACGTCGTCCCCTGGTATGCGTAGCTGACCACAATGGTGTCCCGACCACCGCCCCGGCCCATCGTATTCCGGCGCTCCAGCACCTGCGCCACGACCGGCACCCCATCGGCACGCAACCGTTCCGCCTTGCTGGCCTGATACCACCGGTATCCACCGGTGACTCCCGCGAGCACCAGACCAAGTACCAGCACGATCAGCGCCAGGACGGAGGCCCAGATCCGATCCTGTCGGATGCCCTCTGCGGCACGGGCGGACCTGCCGCGCTTCTTGGCCATCAACCGTCGTCCTCTGCTTCACTCGCGCCCGGCAGTCCAACCGTCCGCCGTCGCCCCAGATCTGCCTGTGCCGCCACGCCCGATCAGGTACGTCGCCGTCAGTGGTCGGCGTTCAAGGTACTGCCGCGCTGCACATCATCGTCGGCCACGACCATCCGCCTCCATCGCCTACCTGCCGCCCAACACGCACGGCTGACCGTGCTGGACCGAGCTGCCCGCAGACCCCAAGCGAGACCAGTAATGCCGGTACCGGCTGCTGTCACCCAGGCGTGTCATGCCCGTGACCACGGATGCGTAACCTCGCGCCTATGCGATCCCCTGCGGCTGTCCTGGCGGCCACGATCTTGACCGTGCTACTCGGTCTGGTCGCCCTTCTCGGCTGCCTTCTCACCCTGGTGACATTCGCGCCCTCAGCACCATGCCCGAACGACACGATCGATTCTCTCCAACAAGAGATGACCACCCGAGCCGTGCTCAGCGCACTGATGACGCTGACCGCCATCCTGTCCCTCGCCGTAGCCTGGTGGGGTCTTTCGGGCCACCGCAGGAATCCCTGGCCCTGGCTGGCCGCCTCGACACTGGGTTTGGTCTTCACCGTGGTCCTGGTCGTACCCATCGACCGGGCGAGTACATGTTGATGTGCACCACTTGAGACCCGCTACGTCGCCCTTGTCGGCTCGTTGCCAGCCCGTCACGACCGGCAGCGCGACCGGGCACACCACTGTCGAAAAAGACAGCGAACCCCTGGCCCTTGAGGATGGGGCCAGGGGTTCGAGAGAGTCGTCGCTGCGTTAGCGAAGCTCGAACGCGCCGGACTTGGCGGAGGCGACGAAGCCCGCCCAGGCGGTCGGGCCGAAGGTCAGGGTGCCGCCGTCACGATCCTTGGTGTCCCGAACCAGGACGACACCAGATAGATTGTCGGCAACCTCGACGCAGTTGCCGCCGTTGCTCCCGCTACGCGTGCTCTTGCGCCAGTGAGCGCCCGTCATGTTCATAATGCTGCCGCCTCTTTGATCATCTTGAGGGATTGCAGGCGCGGGAGAGCTACCGCGCGAACCCGCTCCCACCTGGCTTCGAGGGTAGCAATATCTTCGATGCGATCCGTGATCTGCGCCGAGAGGTGGCCATCTGCACACGCCACCCGGCCACCATTGGGCAAGCCGGCGAGCACAAACGGACCGCTGATGCCGGTGTAGAGGCCGGTTTCAGCCGGGACAATGTGCACTTGTACGTGTGGCAGTTCCGCGCACTTCGCTAGGTGGGCAAGCTGGGCCGCCAGCATGTGACGCTGATGTGCGGCCGTGCGCCGGATGACGTTCTCGTCCAGCACAAGGGTCAGCAAGGGTGGGGGGTCCCGGTGCAACAGCGCTTGGCGGCTGAGCCGGGATGAGACGAGACCGTCGACCGCAGCCACGCTGAGCATCTCGTCGGCAAGGGTTGCCCTGGCGTACTCCTCGGTTTGCAAGACGCCAGGCACCCATGCTGGCTCGTACCAGCGTAGGGACACGGCGCGCTGCTCGTCTTCGATCCACTCGCGCAGCCAGATCGGGGCGCCCAGCCTCTCGAACAGCCGCAGGTAGAGGCCGCCGGTGTTCAGTGCCTGATCCACTGCCCGGATGTAGTCCGCCTTGACCGGGCGGTGCCCACTCTCGACGTTGCCGACATGCGCACCGCTGTAGTTGATGAGCCGCCCGAACTCCTCTTGCGACATACCACGGGATACCCGCGCCTCTCGCAATTCCGTGATCAAGAAGTCGATTCCGGTTCTCACCCGCGCCTTCCCCCTGCCTTCAGTTCGCATTCAAGTCATTCGGCGAGCCCTTCAGCCACTAACAACCGGCCCGATCCACACTCGCCGACCTCGTAGGTATTCCGAGCGTAGTCGTTCGCATACCAACATGTCTCTATCGGATGCGGTGGCCACAGGAAGCCACGAGAGGGAACGCATCAGATAGGGGGCCACCGCCCCACTCCCGCAAAAAGGGCGGCGGCCCCCACCCAATTTATGATCGAAAGGTGGTTTGTCATGTACAGCGGTGACTACGAGCCGGTCCCGAATCCACCCACCAAACCCCTACTGCAGCCGGACCCCACACCTGACAAGAAGACAGCACCCACACCAGACGACAACGAAAGCGACGGTGAGAGCTGATGGTCAGCGCCCACGCCCCCGTCGTACGACGTGCCCGATACGCCGAGGTCGCCACGATCGCCGCGCTCGTCACCGAGGCCGCCCACGACCTGCCCCTGGCCGACTGGCTCGTCCCCGACCAGCAGCAACGCCCCACTGTCCTCGCTGAGGCCATCCGGATCTGGGTCGAACATGCCCTCTTCTTCGGTGAAGTCGACATCCTCGCCGACACTGATAGGCCCATCGGAGCCGGCGTCTGGTTCCACCGCTACCGGCAGATCCCACCACCGGCCGCATACGAGGCCCGGCTGGCTGCTGCTTGCAGCGAGCACATTGAGCGGTTCACCACCCTCGGCCGACTCCTCGACGGGCAACGCCCCGAGATAGGCCACGAACACCTCGCACTACTGGCCATCCACCCCGATCATCGCGGCACCGGCATCGCCACCAGACTCCTCGATCATCACCACAGCCGGATCGACCGCTACGGCACCGCCGCCTACACCGAAGCCTTCAGCGACGCCCACCGGGACGTACTCAGCCACCACGGCTACCAGGCTCGGCCACCGTTACATCTCACCCGCCGCCACACCATCCACCCCATGTGGCGACCCGGCCGCACGCCGCAAGTCGACAGCTAACCATCCCTGGGACTCCCGTCGACCTGCGCGGCAACGCAGCCCGACGGGCACCCGAAACCGGCGGGGCCGCCGCAAAGCCAACCCTTCAGCGGCGGCCCCGCCGCATTCCCCGACCGCCCCATCGTCCCCACTTCGGATGTGATCCGATGACACCGCAGGGCTCCACACACTCCGTACCTCCGACAGCAGCAGACAGCCGCACGGCACCGCCACCAGACCGGGAAACCTGCCGCCTGATCTCGGACTACGCCGCCATCGCCGCCGAACACGTACGCGATGTTGCCTGGCTCGTCCATGCCACCCACGGCGACCAACCCACCGGCCGGAACGCCACCAACGCCCTCCGCGACACCGCACACGCCCTCGACCGCGCGCAGAACATCTACCGCACCTGGTACCGGAAGTTCGATCTCTTCATCATCACCGGAATCGGCGTAGCCGCCCTCACCGGCACCGCCGACCAGTCCGGGGCCTTTTCCGCTGCCCTCGGCATCCTCGCCGGCCTCCTGGCCGTCACCAGCGTCGACAAGCTGGAACGCCACCGCACCAAGGTCCGTCGGGCGCGACTACCCGCACCAACCTGCCTGCCCGACCCGGACAGCCCCATCGACAACATCATCGAGTACGCCGCACGCGAAGCACTGGCCGCACACCTGCTGGTCTACGAACTCGTCGCCATGATGAACGAGCTGATGCCCGTTGAGCTTCCGATTCCCCACCCCGCCTGGGAGCGTCGCCTCCTCGACACGGGTAGCGCTGTCCTCGCCGCCGAACGGATGCTCCACCAGGCCCGTACCCACATTGTCCAGCTCGTTGATCCCAGCCCTGCCACATAGGCCCGGTAGGCGGTCATTCAGCAGATAGCCGCGTACCGATCGGTCGGATTTGGCGGGGCCAGGGATGCCCCCCAAAAGGAGGTGTGGTGACGTCCGTCAATCATCCATGATGGACGACCGGTATAGCATGACGCGCCTGAATACGGCCGGTTTCACCACTTCGTACCGGCAAGTGATGACAGCCCTCAACCGGGAGAAAGCGTCTGTATGAATCATCTTCGAAGGCCGGGTACCGCGCCCCGGCACCGTCTCCTGCCGGCGGCTGGTGCACTGCTGGTGCTCCCGCTGCTTGCCCTGACCGCTTCGGCGGTCCCGCCGGACTTCCCCAACGCCCGCACCCCTGCGGCCATGCCGGTCGACGGCACGCCCACCAGCCAGGCCACCACCCGGCAGACTCCTGCCGTTCCGGCAAGCACTACGGTCGCTCGTGCCGCTGCCACACCCACGATCACTCCGGCTGCTGCCACACCCCCGGCATCGAAGGGTGCCGCCCCGCAAGCCGGTACGGCTATTCCCGGCAGCTACATCGTCACCGTCAAGGCGAAGGAAGCGGCGCGGATCCGCTCGGACGCGCGTGACCTGGCCGCCGACTACTCGGGCAAGCTCGGCAACGTCTGGACTACGGCGCTGCACGGCTTCTCGGCGCGCATGTCCGCGGCCGATGCCGAGCGGCTCGCCCGCGACACGCGCGTCGCGTCCGTACGGCCGGACCTGGTGGTCACCGCCGCCGGCACCCAGACCGATCCCTCCTGGAGCCTGGACCGGGTCGACCAGACCGGCCGCACCCCCAGCGGCACCTATGACTACGACAATGACGGCTCCGGCGCGCACATCTACGTGTTCGACACCGGCGTACGCGCCACGCACTCCGAGTTCGCCGGCCGGATCGGTGACAGCACCCCCGGCACCGACCACAACGACTGCGGCGGGCACGGCACCGCCGTGGCCAGCGCGGCCGCCGGCACGGTCTACGGCGTGGCGAAGAAGGCAACCGTGCATCCGGTGCGCGTGCTCGGCTGCGACGGCGCGGGTGCGGCCGCCGACGCGCTGACCGCGATCGACTGGGTCACCAGCACCGCGCCGCGCCCGGCCGTGGTGAACATGAGCTGGTCTACCGGCCCACAGGATGCGCTGGACAACGCGATCCGTGCCTCGACCGCGTCCGGCGTCACCTACGTCATCGCCGCCGGCAACTCCAACAACGGTGCCTGCGCCACCTCGCCGCAGCGCGTCTCCGAGGCGATCGTGGTCGGTGCCACCGATGACCGGGACCGTCGCGCGGGCTTTTCGAACTACGGCTCGTGTGTCGACATCTTCGCGCCCGGCACCGACATCAAGACTGGCGCCTGGACCGCGGACGACGCAACCGTGACGTCCGGCGGCACGTCGCTGTCCGCGCCGATCGTGGCCGGTGCCGCCGCCGTCTACCTGGCCACGCACCCGTCGGCCACGTCCGCGCAGGTCCGCGACGCGCTGGTCGGCTGCGCCACCACCGGCCTGATCTCCGACCCCGGCGTCGGATCGCCGGACCGGCTGCTGAACACACGCTGCGGCAGCGGCCCCGCCGTGACGAACCCGGGCGCGCAGTACACGGCGGTCGGCCAGGTCGTGACGCTGAGGAAGATCACCGCGCCGACCGCGGTCCGCTTCGCCGCCACCGGTCTGCCCGCCGGGCTGTCGATCAACGCCACGACCGGCGTGATCAGCGGCACCGGAACCACGGGAGGCAGCAGCATCGCGCAGGTCACCGCGACCGACGCGGCCGGCGCCAGCACCACCACGTCGTTCCGCTGGAATGTGATCCTGGGCCGTGGCGCGTTCGGCGGGCCGGGCTCACTGTGCGTGGACAACAACAGCAGCAACACCACGGACGGCAACCCGCTCCAACTCTTCCCGTGCATGACCAACAACGGTGCGCAACTGTTCACCGCGCACGCCGACGGCCGGTTCGAGGTGCAGGGCAAGTGCATGACCGCGGGGTCTCAGGTGGTGCTGCGTACCTGTGACGGCTCCTCCGCTCAGGTCTGGACCGCGCGGAGCAACGGCGAGGTGGTCAACCCAGCCACCGGCCAGTGCCTGACCGCCGCGTCCACGAACTGGAGTGCGCGGCTGTCGCTTGCGACCTGCGCAGCGGGGACCCTCCAGACGTTCAAGGCGCCGTCCGGCCTGGGCCAGGACGTGATCTCGGTGGAGAACCCGGGCTTCCAGGGCATGGTCAAGGGCACTGTGGTCCGCAAGGCGGTGTTCGCCTCGAACCTGGACACCACGCAGCGGCTCACCTGGTCCGCGACCAACCTACCGGCCGGCCTGTCGATCAACGCCTCGACGGGGATGATCAGCGGTACGGCCACCACGCGTACGACGTCCGCCGTCACGCTCACCGTGGCGAACGAGGCGGGCCAGACCGGCACTGCGTCCTTCACCTGGCAGGTCGGCGACGGTCGGATCCTCGGGATCAACGGCTACTGCGCCGACTCGGCCAACGCCAGCAGCCAGAACGGCAACCCGATCCAGCTCCACCCCTGCAACGGCGCCGCCGCGCAGATGTGGACGGTCCGGTCCGACGGCCGTCTTGAGGTGTTCGCCAAGTGCATTACCGTGGCCGACGACGGTGTCTCCGTCGTGTTGAGCGACTGCGGTACCGCGGCGGCGCAGGTCTGGGCGGTTTCCGGCAGCACGCTGCGGCACACCGCGACCGGGAAGTGCCTCACGGCGCCGACCGGGGACACCTACGCAAAGCTGACGATCGCCACCTGCGCCACCCGCGCCGGCCAGGCCTGGAACCTGCCGACCGCCCCGGTCACGCTCGATGCTGTCACGAAGCAGCAGTGGACGACCACCACCGCTCCGACGCTGACCATCGCCGCGCAGTCGGCCAAGACCATCAGCCAGTACGCGGCCACCGGCCTGCCATCCGGCGTCACCCTGAACGCGTCGACCGGCGCACTCTCCGGCACGCCCACCGCCATCGGATCCGGCGAGGCGATCGTCACGGTCACCGACTCGGCCGGCGGCATCGGTGCCACGTCGTTCCAGTGGACCGTCTTCCACGGTCAGATCCGCCACGCGAGCGGCTGGTGCCTGGACAACTCGCGCGGCAGGACCGAGGACGGCAACCCGATCCTGGTCTGGGGCTGCAGCGACAGCGGCACCCAGCAGTGGATCGTCCGCACGGACGGCGCACTGGAGGTGCAGGGCGGCTGCATGGTCGCGGCCACGCTCGTCACCTGGGGCAGCTGCGACGGTGCCGCGAACAAGGTGTGGCAGGCGACCGAGAACGGTGAGCTGCGCAACCCGGCTTCCGGTAAGTGCCTGACCGCGCCGTCGCTGAACTACGACGTGCAGTTCACGCTCGCGAACTGTGCGGCGACGGAACTGCAGATGTGGGCGCTGCCGACCGCACCGCGAATCATCACGCCGGTCCCGCAGCAGTCCGTCACCGGCACGGCCGTGTCGCTGGTGCTCGGCGTCACCTACAACGGCGGCCCGACACCCACCGTGACCGCGACCGGGCTGCCGGCCGGCCTGACCGTCTCCGGCACCACGATCGCCGGCACGCCGACCACCACGGGCAGGTACCAGGTGTCGGTGCGCGTGCAGTCGACGTCCGGCGTGACCACCGCGTCGTTCGTCTGGCTGGTCATCGCGCCGGGCGCGGCCGGGCTGATCATCCACCCGGCCGGCAACTGCGTCGACCGTGGCGGCCCGAACAGCAGCCTGTGGCTGTTCGGGTGCAACTACACCGGCGCGCAGATGTTCACGATCCGCACCGACGGCCGTATCGAGGGACAGAACAGGTGCATGATGCCGCTCGGTGGCGGCACGGCGTCCGGCACACAGGTCGGCAGCGGCCCGTGCAGCACCACGGACGCGACGCAGGTCTGGACCGTCGAAGCCGGCAACGCGCTGAGGAACACCGCGTCCGGCCTGTGCCTGACCGCGCCCAGCCCGAACGGCCTGTCCGGCCTCTACCTGGGCTCCTGCTCGGGTAGCACCTGGGCGCTGCCGGTCCGAGCCTGACAAGCGTTGGCCGGGTCGCTCCACGCGACCCGGCCAATCGGCGGACGAGCCCCGGTCGATCGCGGTTGGATCGACCGGGGCTCGTCGTTCACGGCCGGATCAGGCGAGGTCGAACCGGTCGAGTTCCATGACCTTGGTCCAGGCCGCGACGAAGTCGGTCACGAACCTGTCGCGCGCGTCCTGGCTGGCGTAGACCTCCGCGAGGGCCCGTAGCTGGGAGTTGGAGCCGAAGATGAGGTCGACCGCGGTGGCGGTCCACTTCACCTTGTCGGTGGCCAGGTCGCGAATCTCGTACACGTGCTCGTCGGACTCCGACGCCTTCCACCGGGTGCCCGGGGAGAGCAGGTTGGCGAAGAAGTCGTTGGTGAGCACGCCGGGACGATCGGTGAGAACGCCGTGCCGCGTGCCACCGACGTTGGCACCGAGGACACGCAGACCGCCGATGAGTACGGTCATCTCGGGCGCGGTCAGGTTGAGCAGGTACGCCCGGTCGAGCAGCAGCGTCTCCGGCTGGATCTTCTCCCCGGCCCGCAGGTAGTTGCGGAAGCCGTCGGCGCGCGGTTCGAGGACCCGGAAGGACTCGACATCGGTCCGCTCCTGGCTGGCATCGGTGCGGCCCGGATGGAACGGTACGGTCACCTCGACGCCCGCGTCGCGCGCCGCCTTCTCGACGGCGGCCGAGCCAGCCAGCACGATCAGGTCCGCCAGCGAGATCTTCGCACCGCCGCCGGAGTTGAACTCCTGTTGGATGCCCTCCAGGGTTGTCAGCACCGACGCGAGTTGGTCGGGCTGGTTGACCCCCCAACTGCGCTGCGGCTCGAGGCGGATCCGGGCGCCGTTGGCCCCGCCACGCTTGTCGGTGGAGCGGAAGCTGGCCGCCGAGGCCCAGGCGGTCGAGATTAGCTGGGCGGTCGTCAGGCCGGACTCCAGGACCTTCGCCCTGAGAGCGGCGATATCGGCGTCACCGGCGAGTTCGTGGTCGACGGCCGGCACCGGGTCCTGCCACAGTTGGGGCTCCGGGACCCACGGTCCGAGGAAGCGGCTGACCGGGCCCATGTCGCGGTGCAGCAGCTTGTACCAGGCCTTGGCGAAGGCCAGCGCGAACTCGTCGGGGTGCTCCATGAATCGGCGTGAGATCTGCTCGTACGTCGGGTCGACGCGCAGCGCCAGATCGGTGGTGAGCATCGTCGGCTTGTGCTTCTTCGACGGGTCGTGGGCGTCCGGGACGATCGCCTCGGCGTCCTTGGCGACCCACTGCTTCGCGCCGCCGGGGCTCATGCTGAGTTCCCACTCGTAGCCGAAGAGGATCTCGAAGAAGCGGTTGCTCCACTGCGTCGGCACGTCGGTCCAGGTCACCTCGAGACCACTGGTGATCGTGTCGCCGCCCTTGCCGCTGCCGTAGCTGCTCAGCCAGCCCAGGCCCTGTGCCTCCAGCGGGGCGGCCTCGGGCTCGGGGCCCACGTGGTCATCGGCGAGGGCGGCGCCGTGGGTCTTGCCGAAGGTGTGGCCACCGGCGATGAGGGCGACGGTCTCCTCGTCGTTCATCGCCATCCGGGCGAAGGTCTCGCGGATGAAGTGGGCTGCGGCGGCCGGCTCCGGGTTGCCGAGAGGGCCTTCCGGGTTGACGTAGATCAAACCCATCTCGGTCGCGCCGACACCGGCCACCATCTCCTTCTCGGAGACGTAGCGCTCGTCACCGAGCCAGGCGTCCTCCGGGCCCCAGAAGATCTCCTCGGGCTCCCAGAGGTCCTCCCGGCCGAAGCCGAACCCGAAGGTCTTGAAGCCCATCGACTCCAGGGAGACGTTACCGGCGAGCACGAGCAGATCGGCCCAGGAGATCTTCTGGCCGTACTTCTGCTTGACCGGCCACAGCAGCCGGCGGGCCTTGTCGAGGTTGGCATTGTCCGGCCAGCTGTTGAGCGGGGCGAACCGCTGACCACCGTCGCCGGCACCGCCCCGACCGTCGTGGATGCGATAGGTGCCCGCCGAGTGCCAGCTCATCCGGATCATCAGGCCGCCGTAGTGGCCGAAGTCGGCCGGCCACCAGTCCTGTGACGTGGTGAGGACCTCGACGATGTCCCGCTTCAGAGCCTCGACGTCGAGCTTGGCGAACTCCTTGGCGTAGCTGAAGTCCTCCCCCAGCGGGTTGACCTTGGACGATTGGGCATGCAACACCGAGAGGTCGATCTGGTTGGGCCACCAGTCCCGGTTGGTACGCGGACGGCCTCCGGTCTTGGGAGTAGGCGAATCGATCGCCGGGTTCTCGCTCTCGCTGCCGTGCGCGGTCACGGAGTCGGGCGCGACCGGGCAGCCGGCCGCTTCCTTCTTGTCCACGCCCTGCGCGCTGACCGGGGCGTTGTCCTGAGAGTCGCTCATCTACTTCCTTCCGAGCCGGCGGATCGCTGGGAGGTGCGGGTGGTCGCGCAGCGCTGCGAGCACCACCAACCGGGGTCGGGTCACGCGCAACGAGACCGTTCGTCGCTGGGTCTCGAGGTCGGACGTCACGTGCTGAACCTAAACCACTCTTCCGGACTTAAGCCTCAATCCGCACACCTTCGCCGCAAACCTTGGTCGTCTGGTGGGAAGAGGCGGGAACCCCGTCCGGCACGTACTCCATGGGCGGGCGGAAGCGCAACCGGTCGGCCGAGCGTCGGGTATCGAGCCTCAAGGGCGACAGAGCAAGACGGCCAGTGCCTTCGCCTTGCCGACGATGGCAAGGCGAAGGCGCGTGGCGAGAGGCACCGACGGTGACTACTCACGTCGACCTGCTGACGGCACAGCCGCTTGGCCATGCCGCTGACCGGCGACCACGTCAGGAGGTCCAGCCTCCGTCGGAGGCGACGACGGCCCCGTTGACGTTGACCGCCTCGTCGGAGCCCAACCAGCAGATCAGAGTGGCGATCTCGGCGGGCGTGGCCGTCCGGGTGACCCGGCCGAATGACCGCTCCAGACGCTGGTAGGCCCACGGGACCTTCGGCGCGGCACTGCGGCCGATGTTGGTCTGGACGCCGCCCGGGCAGACCGCGTTGGCCCGAATGCCGTCCTCGGCGTAGAGGTTGGCGATCGAGCGGGTCAGGCCGACCAGCCCGTGCTTCGAGGAGACGTACGCACTGCCGGCGACCGCTCCGGTGAGGCCCCCGATGGACGAGACGTTGACGATCGCACCTCGGCTCCGCGCAATCATCAGCGGCAACAGCGCCCGACACAGCCGCATCGGACCGGTGAGGTTGACCGCCAGGACGCGGTCCCAGGTGGCATCGTCCAGTTCCGTCACGGGAAGGAAGTGGTCCATGACCCCCGCCACGTTGGCCAGCAGGTCGACGCGCTGGTCGGGCAGCGCGGCGACGATCCGGTCGATGTCGGCCGATGCCGTGATGTCGACAACGATCATCGTCGCGGTGTGTCCGTCCTCCTCCACCAGCTTGGCGGTCGTGGCGAGACCCTCGGCATCGACGTCACAGCCGATGACCACGGCTCCCTCCACCGCGAGCTGACGGGCGACCGCCTGGCCGATACCCGATCCGGCTCCGGTCACGACCGCGACCCGTTCGGCAAAGCGCTGCTCGCTCATGATCCATTCTCCGTCCCGGCCCCTGCGGCGGACTCATCCGCCAGTTTTCAACGGGAGCCTCCCCTTTCATGCTGCTCAGGAGCGACTGCGGCCCGCAGGGTCGAAGGTCCCGGGCGGGTGGAGCCGAAGGGCGCGATCCTTCGCGCCGGCACTTGGGCGTGTGGCAGTTCCGCGCAATTCGCCAGGCGGGCAAGCTAAGTCGCCCGCTGAGCATCTCGTCGGCGAGCGTCGCCCTGCCGTGCTCCTCGGTTTGCAACACACCGGGCACCCACGCTGGCTCGATTGCGTACCGCGCTGTCGATGTTGGCAAACTTATCTCATGACAGGTCTGACCGCCGAACTCGTGGTTGACGGTCACGCCCCGCAGACCCCGGCCCTCGCCCCGAACGGGCGTCTGCTCTGCTACGTTCTCGCTCCCTTGAGCCGGACCGGTGACCACCTCGACACCGAAGTCTGGCTCACCGACATCGATGACGCCGCCGCATCACGCCGGGCAACCGCCGACACCGCAACGGAGTCTCGGCCACGCTGGTCAGCGGACTCGGCCATGCTGTTCTTCCTGTCCGACCGCGCCGAACGCGGTGTCTCGCAGTTGCACCGGCTCGCCCTCGCCGATGGCACGGTGAGCGTGTTGACCGGTTGGCGCGCTGGCGTCATCGACCACCTGCCACTCGCCCACCCCCACCTGGTCGCTCTGCTCGCCATGGACGAACCCACCGAGCAAGACGCGCGCCGTGCCCGGGACCGCGACGACGCCGTCGTCGTTGGCGAACGCGAACCGCGTGCCCGGCTGCGCCTGCTCGACCTGCGCACCGGCCAGATCAGCACACCGGAGGTGTTTGGCGACCGGCACGTCGTGGAACTGCGGCAACGGCCCGACGGTGGCCCGCTCGCCGTGCTCACCCGGGCCAGCGCCGACAACGACTACGGCCCCCGTACCGGCGAACTACACCTGTTCGACCCCACCACCGGGACCGCAGAGGACCTCGGACCGGTCGAGACCGAAGCACGCTCCCTGGCCTGGTGGCCGGCTGAGGACGGTTGGCACCTCGGTTACGTCGCACTCACCCCACCGGTTCTCCAGGCCGGCACCGCCGTGTTCGACCTGACCCTGGCCAGTCGCGCCCTACGCAACCGGACCACTGGTCTCTTGATGTGCCCCACCGAACTGTGCCAGACCGGTGCCGCCCCGCTGGTGGTGTTCGCCGACGGCCTGAACACGACCCTGGCCCGGCTCGACCCCACCGGCCCCACGAACGTGTCGCAGCACTCCGGACGCCTAGACGACCTCTCCACCACCCCTACCGGCGCAGAGATCGCGGCGCTTACCGGCACCCGTCACCAACCCGCCAACGTTCACGTCGGACCTCCAAGCGGGCCGCTGCGACGGATCACCGACACCCGCCCCGAACTGGACGGCATCGCTCTCGGCACGCAGCAACCGCTGGCCTACCGGGCCGACGACGGCCTCGACCTGGACGGCTTACTCGTACTCCCGATCGGACAAACCGCATCCGACGGCCCGTTCCCACTGATCACGATCGTGCATGGTGGCCCGTACGATCGCTACTCCGACCGGTGCCAGTTGTTCTGGTTTCCCAGCGCACAGTGGCTGGCCACCGCTGGATACGCAGTGTTCCTGCCCAATCCGCGCGGTGGTCAGGGCCACGGCCACCAGTTCGCCGCAAGCGTCGCCGGCCGGGTCGGTCAGGAAGAGTGGACCGACATCCTGACCGGCATCGACCTGATCATTGCCCAGGGCATCGCCGACCCCGACCGGCTGGGCATCGCCGGTTGGAGCCACGGCGGCTTCATGTCCGCCTGGGCCGTCGGCCAGACCGACCGGTTCCGCGCCGCGCTGGTCGGTGCCGGCGTCATCGACTGGGGCATGCTCGCCGCCACCGGGGAGAACGGCCAATTTGAAGCCGCGCTCGGTGGCAGCACCGGCTGGTCCGGCATCGGCCCGCACCCGCATGACGCGATCAGCCCGATCTCCTTCGCCAGCCGCATCCGCACCCCGGTGCTCATCCTGCACGGTGCCGAGGACACCAACGTCCCCCTCGGACAGTCCGTGTACCTCCATCGGGCGCTGCGCCACTTCGGTGTGGAGCACGAACTCGTGATCTACCCCAGAGAGGGCCACTCGATCCGGGAACGCCGTCACCAGCTCGACGTCCTGCGCCGGACCCGCTCCTGGTTCGACCGCTGGCTTCTCCCCTGACTGCTGGTACTCGTCCTGGTCTTGCTCCGCATCGACAGCGCGAGCTAGCGCGACGAGGCCGTCGCTGCCTCGTCCACGTGGCGCTCGCCGGCCGGCTGGTCGCCGAGGCCATCGGCCGGGACGGGCACCAGCACGATGTACCAGATGGCGTCCGGTCCCGCGTCCGCACCGGCCCGGTCGGCCCATCCGCCGAACATCCGCATGCTGCCCGTGCCGGTCCGGTTGCGACTGGGCTCGTACCAGCGCAGTTGCGTGGTGGGTTGGACCACCCCGGCGGCGACCATGGAGCCGGCCACGACCAGCACCCGGGCTCCCACCGGCGGATCGGCCGGCCGGTTGCGGGTCGGCCGCGCCACGGTGAACCCGAGACTGGGGGCGGCGGCCAGCAGGTCGGCCATCATGGCGGCGCGCTGCTGTGGGGTGTACGCCAACCAGGCGGCGGCTACGTCGTCGGAGTCGTTGGCGTTCACCGGACCAGCCGGCGGCGCGCCGGTGGATGCCGGCCAGGGCGCGGTGTTCAGACCGGCGGTCAAACTCCGGAGGCCGACGGCGTCCATCGGCGGAGTGTTCTGGGTGACCCACTGGTAGGCCAGATACCCCTGGTGCCGGTTCAGGTTCTCCACCAGGGCGGTCACGCTCTTAGCCCAGTCGTCCAGTGCCTCGATCTCCGCCTCGTGCAGGATCTCCAGTCGGGACCTCACCTCGGGCCGGTTCCGGTGCGGGGCCAGATCGTCCTGAACACGCTGGGGCAGCCGATCCAGGGCGTCGTCCAGGGTCTCGGGGCGGCCGGTGGCGTCCAGCCGCACCACTTCTCCGCCTGGGTAGGCGAGGTACGGCCGCACCGGGATGCTACCGCCGCTGATCCGCAGTTCGACCAGGACACCGAGGCTTGCGGCAAGGTCCCGGCCAAGCTGGACCCGGTCCAGTCTGTGCACGGCCTTCTCGTCCGGCGGGGCGGCTGTGACGTTGTTCGCCTGCCTGGTCGGGTCGGTGCGCAGCACCACCCGTGATGGCCGCGTACCGCCGGCGCTGGCGCGCACCCGGCGGTCCAGTTCCTGGACGGCGGACGGGCCGTAGCCGGAGTTGGCGATCTCGGCCAGCGCCGTGTCCACGTCCATGATCGGATTACCGGGCGGGGTCGGCGGGAACGACAGCGCCAACTGGTCGACCTGGTGTTGTGCCGCGTCCCGGGCCGCCTCGCGGGCCGTCCTGGCCTCGTCGAGCACCCGGACCTTGTTGACGTGTGCCTGTGCCGAGACGTCGCGGGCGTGGAACTCCTCCCCCGCGACCTCGGCCTGTTGACGCAGGTCCGGCAGCTTCGAGTGGAGCCGGTCGAGGTCCTGCCCGGCGCTCCGAAGGTCGCTCTCCGCCTTGGCAACCGCCGCTCGGGCCTCTCCCAGTTCCCGCTGCGCCTGGTCGAGCCTTGCCTGGGCAGCAGCGAGCCGCTGCTCGTCCTGCCTGGTGGCAGGGTCGTTGACCGCCTGCTGGGCCGCCAACTCCAGCTTCTCTCGCCGGGTCACCTCTGCTTCGAGTTCCGGTTTCGTACGGGTGAGATCGTCGATCTTCTGCTTGATTCCGGCTAGTTCGGCTTCGGCTTCGGTGACGGCGTTCCTGGCGTCGTTCAGCGACGCCGCTGCGGCGTCTCGGGCCTGCTGTGCGCGCTGTTCCTCCCGATGTGCCTGCCCAAGGGCGTCGACGCTGTCCTGGAGGTCGTGTGTGGCCTGCTGAAGGCGTTGTCGGGTGACCTGCCGCACCGTGGCGACCGGGGTCCCAGCCGAGGTTGGGGCTGGTGGCTGGGCAGCGGTGTACAGCCGGTCGGCGAGGTGACGCAGCGCGGGGCGGCGGGTGCCGGTGGCGTTGTCACCAAGGTTGCGAATCACCTCGGCCCACCGTTGCCGCTGTTGCACCGAGAAGGTTTGGCGCGCGTTCTGCACCAACCTGGTGACGGCGGCAGCGGAAACGTTCAGCCCGGCGAGCATGTCGGCAGTCAACTGCAGGATCTCCGCGTCCACGGCGTCGACCGGGCCGGGCAGGGAGGCGGCCAGGTACCCGAGGGCCGACACGCCGGCCGGGTCGGCCAGGTCCGGCCGGGCCAGTAGATCCATCAGCATCTCCTGCCGCCCGGTCGGCGCATCCGGTGTCGGAGTCGGTGCAGCGGTCGGCGTCGGGGGCGGCGTCCCGGCCACTGCCGACACTGACGTGGTGACTCCTTGCAGGTACCGGTAACCGTCCTCGATACGGCCGTACCGGGCCAGGGTGAGCAGCGCGTCGCGGGCGGCGAGATCGGCGTCGTGGGGCAGCCCCGCCCGTCGGACCTGAAGTGCGCTGTGCATCCGGTCCGACAGCAGGTCCGACCGGTGGGTGTCGAGGAAGTCGTGGGAGTTGTCCCAGTTGTCGATGGCGAGCCACCGGTCGAGGATGTCGGTGCCGGGTGGCATCGGATGGTGCACGACGTGGGCTGGGCCAGGGGTGGTGACCGCCGTACCGGCCCAGGTGCCAGACGGTTGGGGCAGCGCCGGGACCAGCCCGGTGGCGGTGGAGACGTCCCGCCAGGCGCGGGCGAGATCGGTCGCGGTCGCCCCGGACGCGCCCACTGCCGCGGCAACCTGGTCGGCCTCGGCCGGGGGCAGCTTGCCGAGCAGGTCATCGACGCCGTGGTGCAGGATCCGCGCGTTGACTTCGATTGTGGTGCCCAGCGTCGCGATGTCGGTGCCCGGTCCCGTGGGCAGCCGGTCGGCCAGGGCCCGCAGGGTGTCCGGCCAGCCTTGCTGGGGGGTGATGGTCCATGCGGCGGAGGCGATGGCCCGGTACGTCGCCAGCGGTCCGACCGCCGGGTCGAGGATGTCCGCCACGGCCCGCAGGATGCCCGCGTCGGAGCGGGCCTGCGGCTCGGACGTGGACTGCGGCCCGGACGTGGACTGTGACACCCGGGGGTCGGCGGCGATGAGGTCCGCCAGCGCCCGCAGGCCGGCCGGGGCGGCCGGGTCGGTTGGTGTCACCGCCGCCACCGCCTCGGCGAGTACGTCGTGCCGGGCCGCCGCGTCGGTGGCGTCGAGGTAGTCGAAGGCCGCCGTCAGTTGCCCGGCGCGGATCGCGTTGAGCAGGGCATGGTGCAGGTTCAGCGTCGGGTCGCCGCTACCGGGCGGTACCGGTGCCACTGCGGACTTGGCCGACTCGCCCGGTTGCTCCGGGGGCGTCTGCCGGGCCTGCTGCCGGGCCTGCGCCAGTCGCGTCGTGGTCGAGTCGGCACGCAGCATCGCGAGGTGGTCCTGCGCGAACTGCCGGGACGCCGCCCAGTTGCCGTCGTGCAACAGCCAGCTTGTCAGCACGTCGGGTTCGACCGGGGTGATGGCCTGCGCCTGCGGTCGCAGCTCGCCCGGTGTCTGGTCGCTCCCGTGCGTGGACGAGATCAGCCGCCGGGCACCGAGTTGGGCACGAAGCCATTCACCGAACGGGGTGGCCTGTCCGGGACCGATCCATGCCGCGTCCCACCAGACCAGCATGATGTCGGGTGTGTCACTCCCCCGCTCCCGCGCCTGGGCGACGGCGTGCTGCCAGGCCGGCGAGGTGGTGAGCGTGCGCAGGAACAGGGCTTGGCGCACGGGGTCGTTGGCCAGTTGCGCGGCCAGGTTTCGGTGCCCGGCAATGGTGAACGACCCATCCACCGGCGGCAGCGCCCGCGCTGCCGCCCGGCCCGCCGCCGCTGCGTCGAGATCCGCAACCCTCGGGTCCGCGAAGTACACCCCACTGGGCGTCTCCGTCATGGCGACGTCCCGGGCTGCCTCGAAGAGCTGGGGCAGCACCCCGGCCGGCGATGGCGGGATGCCGATGTCGGCGGCGAGTTGGCGTAGCTGGGCGTCGGTGGCGCGGCCGTGCCCGTCACTGGCGAGATTGTGGATTCGTTGCGCGGCCGTCATGCCGGCCGGGCCGACCACGGTCGCGGGGTCGAGTCCGAGCACGGCGCGGATTCGCTGATCCGCCGACATCCCATGCTCGTCCAGCACGAGATGCGGCGTACCGTCCCGGTCGATCCGATAGACCCGCCCGGACGGGTCGACCCAGTGCGTGCGGTGCCCACCGTTCTGGTCGACGTGGCGCACCTGCATGTGCCGGCCGAGCAGCTTTCCGACCATCCGCACCAGGTGCACCGGATCCATCGCCAGCGCCGGAACGGCCGGTGGCAAGGCCCGAGGGGGCGTGTCTTCCTCTGCCGGCCCATTCACCGCGTTGATCAACGTGGTGACTCGGCCCTCGTAGTCGCCCACCGACTCGTGCCGGGGTGAGGTGTCCTGGCCCTCGGCCATCCGTCCCTGGTAGGTCGCGTCGGTCTCCGCCCTGGTCGGTTCCGGTGGCCGCAACGCCGCCACCACCTCCGGTTGGCTACGCGCCTGTTGGTCGAGATGCTCCTCCGCCCACGCCTGCACCACCCGCAGGGTGCGCGCCGCGCGGTCCCCCTCGTCGACCTGGAACGCCACTGGCCTACCGTCGTCGGGCAGTGTGGTCCGGAGGTTGGCCGCGACCTCGGCCGGGACCTGCCACGAGTCCAGCCCCTGCCGGCCCGCCTGCTCCACCAGATGCAGCAGGTCCGACCGGGGTGTGGTGTCGTCGATCGCCGGTGGCAGCGCGTCGACGATGGCGGCACCATCGCCGGTGGCGGCCGCGTCCGCAAGCGCTCGGGTCGCCCGTGCCTCCTCGTGCCGGCGGAGCAGATCGTGAATCTCGTCCTGGTGCGCCATGATGTAGACGTGGCCGAAGAACGGTTTACTGGTGTGTGATTCCTTCTGTACGGAGCCCCGCCACAGGTGGTGCTTGCGTGGGGATCCTTCGATGGCAAACCGTGTCAACGCGCGGACCAGAAACGTCGGCCCCTGGTGTTTGATGTGCTGCTCGGCGCGGCGGGAGTCGGCACCCCTACTGCTCTGACTCAGCGCGGTCGTGCGGTCCGCACCGGTGTTGCCGTCCATGGTGTGCGGGATGGGCGGCCCGTCGGCTTGCTCACGCCCTCCAACCGTGCCTGCCTGACCCGCACTGCCGTCCAGGGTGGCCTGCCAGGTGTCGTTGCTGCTGCTGGTGCCGAAACCCTCCTGCACCTTGGCGTACCGGCCGACGCCGGTGGCATTGACGATCGGCGCAATGATCTCCAGGTCGACCATCTCACCCTTCAACCGCAGCGTCGCCCGGTTGCTGGAGTGTCCCGGTTTGGGCAGTCCACGCGTCAGCCGGTACCCGCGGGGTGTCAGGGCCTTCTGCAGATGGTTTGTCAGGTGCGAACTGTTCAACTGCTCCTGTAACGACCGGCTCTGCCGGTACCGCGGATCATTCGCCTTTTCACCGAACATCTTCGCCATCAGGTCCTGAGCGACCCCACGCGCATCGTCCAGAAACACCGCAGTCACGTAGTCGCCCTTGAGAGGCTTGATCGGCGCGAGATCCGCCGGCTGGGCCGCCCCCTGGTACGGCTTGGCCTGCGCCAGTCCCCGCGGAATCTTGAACACGATCTCACCGGTGTGTTCCTCGCGTACCGCGACACTGTGCTCGGTCACCTTCTGGTACAACGCTACCAGCGAGTTGTTGATCGGCCGACCGCTGATCTTCAACCGTCGGGCGCTCACGGTCCACCTAGCGTTGCCCTTGGCTCGGTAGTGCCCGGACCAGTCATAGATCGTCTGCTCGGCGGTGTTCACCTTCGAATGGCTCGTGGCACGCTGATAGCCCCGATCGGTCCGCGCGGCCGGCGTGCCCGATGTCGGTGTGCCCGGTGTACCCGGCTCGTCGTGGGAACCCGTCAGGTTCAGATTCGCGCTGACTCCGACGCTCTCCCCGTATGCCTTCGACTCCGAGTACTCGGTGTAGCCGTGCCCGTAGTTCTCCAGACCGTTGTCGGGGATGAAGTCGGTGTACTTCGGCACCGAGGTCAGATCCATCTGCACGCTCACCTCGATGGCATCCTCCAGCGCCCACCCGATCGCATTGGGGAGGATGAAGGTGAAACCGTCCCGCTGCATCAGGTCATCGAGGCGCGCGTGCTCCCGCCCGCCCGCCAGGATCGCCTGCAACGTGTCGATGCCACCCGGCAGCCGGCCTACCACCGCCTCCCCATCGTTGCCCCAGAACCGCCACCACACCTGTGTGGTGGGCTTCCAGTCGTCGTGCCCCTTTCCGATCAATCCGGGCGCGACCTGGTCCACCACGCTTCGCACCACATTCAGCAGGGACCGCCCACTGTCCAGGGTCACCTCGTGCACACCGTGGTGTCCCGGCCTCCGCGAACCCGGCTGAGTCAGATACGGCGGCACCCACATGTCGGCATACGGGTCCACCGGATCATCGGCGGGTGCCGTGCCGGCGAACTTCTGGTACCAGTCACCCTCGCGCCGTGGATCTGCCTCCGGTGGGAACGCCGTCGGCTCCGCCAACATCGGCCGGAACGTGTCCTGCAGTCTGGTCCACACCGGGTCGTTGACCACCCGGTTCACCGACGGGACCGCATCCGGATCCGGCTCGGCCTTGGCTGTCGACGCCTGCCCATCAGCATCGGCCGGCGGCGTCGCCACGGCTGGGGTCGTAGCCGGCGAAAGGGCCGTGTGGTGCTCCTTCGCCAACTGCGCCACCCAACGGAGCCGGTCCGGCTGGTGTGCATCCGGCGTCTTGTCCTCGGTGTGGCTGGCCTGCCAGCGGGTCAACACCCGCCCCACCGTCGAGGCCGACAACAACAGCTCGCCCGTGCTCCAGCGCTGCATCGCATCGGCCAACTGAGAGTCGTCGACCGGCAGGTCACCCCGGCCGTACAGGTCGAGCGCCTCGACCTCGGACAACAGATACAAAACCGTACGATTGGTAAGATCCGCTGGCATGGGTATCCGCACCGAGTGCGGCAAAAGCTTGGCGTTCTTCTCCTGCACGGCGCGCAGGTTGAGATCGATCGTGGTCGCGTACGCGTACGTGCGATGGAAGTCGAGCTCCAACAACTCCTTACCACCGGTGTTCTTTTGACTCTTCGACTTCGTCCACGTACTCGTCCAGGTGGGGTTCACCAGATCCGAGCCCAGAGCGCTCAAGTCCGGATTGTTCCAGGAACCGCCGACATTCGGGTTGAGGATGTTCCATTTGAGCCCGTCGGACTTATTCGAACTCTGGGCGCCCTGGGAAAGTGCCAGCTTTATCAAGCCCAGGGTGTACTGGTCCTCCGTCGCCCCAACGAACCTCGACGCACCCAACCGCCCCGACACCGACAGGCCACCCTGCTTATCACGCCCCAACAGCAGGCTCGGATCAAAGAACTGGTCCGTCGTGTATTCGCCCCGCAGAATCTCCTTCAAATGCGCGTTGATGTTCACGTTCTCGGTAAAGTTGACTACCTCCTGGTCAGCCCGACCGCCCGGCCTCGTCAGATCCGGCAACATCCGCCGTGCCTCCGACAACAGACCGTGACTGTCCACGAAGTAGACGACAGCCTGGTCGATCGCGTGTGGCGGTGTCGGCTCCGCCGGAGCCGTAGTCGGCACGTTCGTCGTGGTCTGGGCACTCGGCGGCGGCTCCACCGGGGCCGTAGTCGACGCGTTCGTCGTGGTCTGCGCACTCGGTGGTCCGGCCGATGCGTCCTCGGCCGGCTTGTCGTTCGACGTCTGCCGCCCTGCGGCGGTGTTGAACTGTGGCAGCAGGTGGACAGTGCTCTTGCCGTCGACCGGCTCACCGGTCCAGGTGTCGCCGTTGTCGTACTCGATCGTCACCTGCCATCTACTCGGCAGCCGATACTCGTTGACATGTCCCGGATACTCCAGCAACTCCGGTCGGTTCGATATCTGGGTCACCGCGTCGGCAGCGCTGATCGACCGGTTGTACTCCAGGCTCGTGCCCAGTCTCTTCAGATAATCGAGGAAGCCAGAAAAGCCAGCCGACACCCCGGCCGTAAACCGCTTTCCGCCCTCCGCGGCCTGTGCCGCGATGTTCAGCGCCATGCCCAGGTTCACTACGTGCCACTCGTCCGTGCCCCGCACCCAGTAGATCGAGTTGCCGTGCTCGTCGACATCCGGCTTCAGGTCCTGCACCGCCTTCACCGTCACCCGGGCACTACTCATGCTCAGCCGGTCTCGCCGCCGCAGCGTGAAGACCATTCCATCCTGGTGCGTCGTGTCGTAGCGCGACTCCAAGCCCGCGTGCGAGAGCATCTTGTCGATCAAACCAAGATTGTCGATCTGGCTGTTCGACTTCTGCCCTGACGCATGCCGGAAGATCCGGTCCAGGTGCTTGGGCAGGAAGCCGGCGCGCTGCAACTCGCTGATCGCCGGATCACGTACCTGCGACACCACGTCTGAATCCACCCGCACCAGCGCCTGGCCCACCCCGCGCCCCTGGCGTACGTGCTCCGGCAGGACGTTGTTCTGGTTCTCGGGCTTGTCTGCCGGACCGCGGCCCGTGTTTCGCACCGCATCCGGTGCGAACGCCACCTTGTCGACCCCCTCGGGCGGCTGTTCCTTCAACGCGGCTCGGTCCACCGGCCAACCCCGCTCGAACGCCATCGGCTCCGGCACCCGCACCACACCGGTGCCGACCACAGGTTTCGCAACTGCGATCCGATCCGCGTGCTTACGCACCGTCACCGTTGGCCGATGCTCCATCCGCAACCGGTATCCCGACGTCCACCCCGCGTACCGAGGTACCATGACCCACAGGCCCAGACGGGTCGCGGACGCCGAGTCCTTGTTACTCGCCCCATAACCCACGTACGGTTTGATCGCGAACTTCAGCAGCGGGGTCCCCGTGCCGAACTCCGCGAACCCCTGAACCCCGGTCTCGTGACTCAACCCATAACTACCGCCCACCCCGGCAATCGCCGTGCGCACCTTCTCGATATGGATCTTGTCGCTGGCGGCACCAACCTGAACCGGTGCCTCCTGAATCGTGGAGTGCACGACCACCGACGCGAGCACCCTGCCTCGCTTACTGATGGTGAACCGGTAGCCGCGCGGATTGTTGATCGCCTTGTCCAGGTGGTTGTCCAGGTTCTGCACCGCGTACACCACCGCCTTGTGCAGCTTGCTCCCCGTCGGCACATCCAGGCCCGCGTCCCGCAGCCCGGCCACGATGCTGTCGGTCAGGTCCGGGAGGCCGGTCAGCCCGGTCGCGTAGAAGTACTCGGGAAGTTGCGTCTGGTTCCTCGCGAAATCCCGAGCCAACCGTTGGGCATCCGCCAACGCCTCACCGGTCAGGCCCGGCGCCACCGACGGTGCCGTCGCCCGAACTTGCGGCGCGGTCGGCTCCAGGTAGGGGTCCGGCATCCACAGGAACAACCGCTCCTCCGGCACCGGTATCCGGTGCGCCGTCAGCCCGTCCCACCGCATGGCGTTGCTCTGGCGGACCTTGACCCGCCACTCGCCCCGCAGGCTCAGCATCGTGGAGTCGGCACGATAGTCGTGGACGTGCCCCTCCTCCGCCTCCAATACCGTGTTGTTGCCCCGCGATACCGCATTCATCTTCACGTTCGCGCTGCCGCCGAACTTCACGACCTGTAGGCCAACCGGCGAAATACCGATGCCCGGCCCGCCGCCTGCCCGCAAGCGGAACGCACCAGCCTGCGCGGACGTGGACTGCGAATGCGCACCCACCTGGAACTTGCCCTGGGTCGCCTGATTCGCATGGAACCGGCCGGCGTCGATGGTGTCTCGGCCATCCAGGTCGTCCACGGACGGGGCCGACACAGGTAGGTCCGTGGAAGCGGCCGGATTGTGCACCTCCTCCGGGTCGCTCAGATGCAGGCTCACCAGAGCCTCTGCGCCGTTGCCCAACGGCACCTCGAACCCACCGAGCAACAGCGGATAGTTGCCCAACAGGTGATGTGGCATCTCGTCCACGCCGATGACGTCCAACGGGCTGCCCATTGCCGCAGCCTGTCCCTCCAGGTGGGAGACCACCTGATCCAGGCCGGGCAACGTCGTCTTGGGAATGCCCAACGCGTACACGGCGGGATCGACCGAAGCCTTCTGTCCACCGGATTCGGTACCCGGGGGGACCAGGGCCGGCGGCTCGGACGTCGGCGGAACCGGCGCCGGCAACTCAGACGCCGGCGGTGAGCCCTGCACAGGCGTGGTAGGCGCGTCAGGTGGAACAGTTGGTGGTGGTGGCGTGGTGTCGACAGGATTCGATTCCGCCATCGGCTCGATGTCGATACGAATGTCATCGTCGCTGAGCAGATCTTCGCCGTCATCGGTCTGTCCATGCTCATCCCGCGCGTCCGCGACAGGAGCCCCCAGGGCGGGATCCTGCGAGGGAGGCTGCTGAGCGGGATCCTGCGAGGGAGGCTGCCGAGCCGGACTCTTCGGCTCGGGTGCCCGCACCTCGGGCGGCTCAGTGGCCGGCGGCACCAGATACGCCACCACCGGCCGCGAACCATCCGGAGCCGGATCGCCGAGGACCAGCTGCGACCGAGCCGTCAGCTCGCCACCGGTAAGGCCGGGAGAAAGCAGCACCGGCACATCCGCGAAATCCGCCAGGCTCCGAGCGAACGTTTGGTCCACTCCGGACAGCAGACGCAGGTCGAGCAGCAGTTGCTCACGCATCGATGCCGGCAACGTACGGGCGTACTCCGCCGCATCCAACGGTGACACGGTCGGATCCACCACCAGCAGCACATCGTCACCGAAGGCCGTCTCCGCACTCTTCGGCACCTGCGGGTCAGGCAACCCTGGAGCGTGGTGGTGTAGGAAAATACCAGCCGGCACCCGGCGCACCCGCTGATCCGAACGCCGTGGCTGCGGCACCGGCCGCTCCGACGCTGCTGATTCCGTTGACCAGGCCGATCGGAACTCCACTGCGACCCACGGCGGCAGGTTCTGCAGCATCCGGCGGATTACCGGCCGTGCTGCCTCGGGCATCGGCACACCGTGTTCGCCGACAATCACCGGCAAACCCGCCTCTGAGACGTCCGCAGAGCGCTCCGTCGGGGTGGTTTCGCGCCCAGCCGGGCCGATACGCAACTCCCCCGGGGTCGGTGCGACGGCCGTCCAGCCGCCCGGTATCTGAAAAGCACCGCTGGCCGCGTCCCACGCCAACCGAAGCGGCGGACGCAGTTCCCGCACCTGGTCCGGCGGGAAGAAGATGAACCGTTGCGCCAACACCGGGAAGGTGACCTCCCCGTCGGCGACCGGCAACACGTGTGTCGTATGCGCCGCCAGCTCCGTCAATGCCGACCGATGCACCTCCACCGGCCGCACCACACCATCCCTGCCCCGCAGGTCGGTAGCGAGGCTGGCGGCAGCTTTCGGCGTCAACCCGGGGCCGCCGAGCACCTCGACGATCACGCCATCCCCCATCGCCGGCGGCAGCCCATCGAGATAGGTCCGCAAGGCCGCGCTGTCGGCCGCAACCTCCAATGTCACGAAGACACGGGTACGGCCACCCGCCGGAACCGACCGCGCATACTCGAGCAGCGCATCTGGTGCCGACCCCCGATGAAGCACGGCACCGGCGGCGACCGGCTCAACCCCGTACCCCGGCGGCGCGGCAGCCACCAACGCGGCACGTCGCGACTGCTCCCGCTCGGCCTCGACACGTTCCTGTCGCGCCCAGTTGGCCGTGTTCCGCTCGATGATCTCCCGCACTCGCTGGCTCTCGCTACTGACGCGACCACCCCCGTCCGTACCATCGGCGGTATCCGACGAGGTACGACCGGTATGGCTCCAATCGGTGGTGGTGGCCTGCGTCTCGGACGGGTGCGTCTCGGGCGCGCGTGCCTCGACCACCGGCACCGTGGTGGTCTCCTGCGCCGTGATGGTCTCCTGCGCAGTGATGGCCTCCTGCGCCGTGATGGTTTGCGAACCGCCTGGCTTGACACCCAGGGCGACGGGAGCATCGCCTGGGGTAGCTTCGGTGTCGTCTTCAGTGGCGGTGTCGGGCCGCGCGTCGGTCTGCGCTGAGGTGTCCCTGGTGAAGACGACGCTGACGTCACCGACCGTCGTCGTCGTCGACCCCTGGTGCCGGGTACGTTGCGCGGTGCCGCCGCCCCTCGACCCGCCATGGCCAGCACCGCCACCACCAGAACCAGAACCAGCGTCGTCGTGCGTCGGGCTGTCGTGGCTGCCGGCCGAGGAGGGCCGGGTGCCGAGCAGACCGGTATCCGGATCGAAGCCCAACTGGTCGGCGGTGACCTCCACACCGATCGGATCCACCAACTCACCCGTGGTGTTGAGCACCAACCTCGACCGTTCACCACTGTGTGTGACCGTGGCGGCGAACGTACCCCGCCGCAGATCGCCGCTGCCGAGCACCTCCACCACATCGAGCTGCGCCGGCCGGTGCGGTACCTCTATCAACCCCCCGGACTCGGCATCGAGTCGGTAGTACCGCGCCTCGTCGGCCGGTCGCTCGGGCGGTGTGACCGTGGTCCGGTCGAGTACGGTCCACAGCCCGGTGCGCTCATCACGCACCAGCACCGACACCGGAGCCTCCGAGTCCTTGACCGGCCCGGGGGCCCGTATCTGCCACGTGGTGTGCTCGCCGCCCCAGACGTCGCCCCGCCGCCAGCCCGTACCGGAGCCAAGCTCGTGGTACTCGTACTCGGTGCCGGCCTGCGGTGAACCCGCCGACTCGTCCGGCACGGAGGTCTCCGCCAGCGCATGCACCGCCGGTCGCTGCTGGTAGGTGACCAGGTCGATCTGCCCGTCGTTCGGGTTGCGCCGCAGCACCTGGTACGGCCGCTTCCGGGCCGGCGACTTCGGATCGGAGTGGCCGGTCTTGCCCAGGGTCTCCGCGGTTGAGACGTGCCAGGTCTGCGTCTGCGGGTTGTACGTGACCAGGCGCTCAACCCCACGTCCGGCGCCGGCATCGAACCGGGAGGTACCTACGGCCGGCTTCCGCCCGCTCGCCGGCTCAACCACGCGGACCTGGGCGTCAGGCGCCAACCGTACCGGCACCTGCGTGCCGTCCGCCTTCAACTCCAGGTACGACGGCCCCGCCGGGGCCCGCAGCCCGGTCGGCTGCGCGTCTGGCGCAGCCTGATGCTCCGCCGACGATGCCGGCTGTTCCGACGATGTCGTCTGTTGCCCGGTTGGCACGGACTGCTCCGCCGGGATCGGCTCGATCACGGCGGCGCGTGGGTCCGCACCGGACGGCCGTACCGTGACAAGGGCGGCGCGCCCCGTGCTGTCCACCCGCAACAGGGTCCGCTCGCTCCCATCAAACGGCGGACTGGTCACCGGCGTCGACACTGGCTCGACTCGCCCGCCGTCCAGCCGGTGCCCGCTCCCCTGCCATGGCCGTGGCGTTCCAGTCCCACCGGTGGCCGCCGTGCCCGTCTCCGATGTCCCCTGCTCGGCCAGATGACGCTGTTGTCTCCGCTGCTGTTCGGCCCGCAATTCACGGATTTCCGCATTGGGGTCGCGCCGGGTGCCTCCCGGCTCCGGCTCCGACGATGACTCCGACGACACCGACGCCGACGCCGACGACAGCTTCGGTGGCGCGGGCGGCTGGAACTGCGGCTGCTGCCAGGTCAGTGGTGGCTGCTGGGACGGTCGTGGCGGCGGTGCGGCCGGTACGGAGGCGTTGTAGTGGTTGTAGTGGGTGGGCTGCTCCGGGCTGAGGGCCACGTGGTAGAGGGTCACCGGCTGGCCGGCCTGCGGCCCGTACTGCTGCTCGACTTGGCGAACCCCATGCCCGGTGGGTTGCAGGACGGTAATCCGGCTATCGGTGGCATGGGCCAGCAATGGCAGCAGTATCGGCCCGGTCCGCGGGGATGACCATGCCGTGGCCCAATTGTCGACGATGAAGCGGATCTCGGTCATCTCATGCGGCGCTAGCGGTCCCTCGGACCTGTTCACCAGATCGACCAGATAGTCACGGGCCCGATCTGGTGCCAACTCCGCCGTCGGAAAACCTCCGTGCTGGTTGACGAAGTCCAACTGCTGCTGCGGCACTGTCGTCAGCGGGTCGAGATTCTGCCCCGACTTCATCAGCTCGGTACGCACCTCAAGATATCGAGACCCAAGCCGTTGCCGATCCAGGAATCCAGCGTCGGTGACATTGTCGGCCCCACGCTTTGCCAGCTCCGCCACTACCTCCTCGTCACTGAGCGTCTGGACCCACCGCTCCCCTTGCCGCAGATCCGGCCGCTGCCTCACCACATCGGCTGGCAGCCGCTTGGCGTTGACGTCCAAGTAGCGCCGAACGTGGTTTCGCAACAACTCGGTTACCTGGGCAATTTCGGACGTCGGGAGCACCCTGTTGCCGGCCATCCCGGCCACGGCGGTCCGGACCCGACCGGGGTTGGACAGGAACTGTTGCAGAGCTTCGGGCAGCGCCGTGCCCAGTGCGGTCCGGACCAGGCCCGGGTTGGTGGCGATGAAGGCGTACAGCAGGCAGTAGCCGTCTCCGGGCACTGAAAGCATCGAGGTGGGCGACTGCGTCGCGAGCATCGCCGTCGTCGGTGCGGCTGGTCCACCAGTGGAGGCGAGGCCGAGGTCGGCCAGGCCGCTGGCGTCGGTCCGGCCAACCGTGGCGTCCGGCCACGGCTGGCCGGCGGCAGTCCCGGGCAGTAGGTCGGTGACGGCGGTGGGCCGCCCGGTCCCGTCGAAAGCCGCGACCCGGGTACTCGGCACGTACAGGTGCCGCAGCCAGGGATCACTGAGTGGGTTACTCGGCTCGGGGCGGTCAAAAGCGCCGTATACCAGGGTGTCCAGCACCCTGACCAGCGGCGGTCCGGACGGCTGCGGCTGGCTGTAGAGGGCGAACACATGCTGTGGCTCGTTCGACGGTGCGGCCCGCACCACGACCATCGACCCCGGGGCCGCCTTCAACGCAGCCAGCACATCCGCCGGTGCCACCCCGTCCGGCCGGGCGACCCGCTCCGGCACCGCGTCGAGCATCTCCAACAGTTGCGTCCAGCTCACATTGGTCGCCAGGCGGCCATCCGGACCGACGATCCGGTCGTCGAACGTCGTCTGGTTGCCCAACCGCCCGTACGCCGCGGCAAAGGCAGCGAGGGTGCGTGGTACGCACGACGACGGATCGCTGCTGCTTCCGGGGCGTACCTGCTCCCGAACGACCCAGCCGGCTACCTGCTGCGCAGACTCACCGAGCTTGCCGAGGCCATCGGCGATCGGCTCGTCCAGCGACGACACGTCACTGACCGACGCCGTGTCCCGTGCGTCAACGGTCGGGGCGAACATCTGGCGATACCCGTCCAGCCACTCTGCCTGGAACGAGGTGGCCAGCGTGGAGTGGCCCGCCGGATCGATCCCGTACCGCTTGGTCAGCGCGGTGAACTGGGTGTCCGCCAGACCGGCAGCCGCTGTGGCGTGCTCCTCGAACACCGTCGGCGCGGACGGTGCGCCATCCCGGTTGGATGCGACGCCGGCCGGGGCAGTGCCGGCCGGGACGGAGACAGCGGGGATGGAGGCGGCCGGGGCAGTGCCGACCGGAACGGCGGCGGCCACGAAGCGGGCGGGCAGGTCGACGGTCGTCTGCCGGACCAGGTTCGCAACGGCGCTCACCTGCGCGGTGCCCACCTGGGCCGGTACGGCGGGCAGCGCGGTGGTACCGAGGATCGCGTCGACCCCCCGGTCGATCTGGATCCGTATCTCTCGCTCGACTGTCTCACGCACAGCGGACGGTGTCGGCACATTGGTCACCTGCGGTGAGCCGGCGATCCCCGGTGCACCTGCCATCCCCGGCGCACCAACAGTTGCCGGCCTGCCGATGGCGAAATGCTGGTCGATGCGATGCTGGGCGGCCAGGTGGGCGGCCGAGCGCAGCGCCTGCCGGTCGAACTCGGTCGGCAGAGCAACCGTGACCTGATCGGGGGTGGCGAGCGATCGCGCCAGTACCTCGGTCATCCGGGCCACGGCTCGGTTCCGGACATCGGTCAAGAACTGCTCGCTGAGGGCGGTACCGGGCAGGCCCATCTTGGACAGCATGGTGGCAAGGGCCGCGTCCCCACGCCGGGCGTCGACCCACCCGGCGAAGGTACGTGCGACCGACACGGGCAGTGCGGCCAGGCTCTGCCGCGCCTGCACCACCCCGGCCAGCAGCCCGCCGTAGCGGTCCATGAGCTCCCGTTGGAACCGCTGCCACTGCTCGGTCATGGCGGCGGTGGCGGCGACCCAGTTCGGTACCGGCACCGGCGGTATCGACAACGACGGCGCGGGCAGCGGCGGGCTGTCCGGGCCGGACACCGGGGGCGGCGGGACCTGTTTCCCAGCGGTCTCGGTCGCCGGATCGTCGATTCCCGGGGAGTACGTCGTCGAGGTCTTCGAGTCGATGGGTGCTGGTATCGGGTCCAGCACCGGCGTTCCCGTCGCGGAGAAGCCGGTGCCACCGGGCAGCCGCAGCCGGGGCAGGGTAGGCGTGAACCCGAGACGGATGGCACCGCGACGCCCACCGAGCCCGGCCCCGGTGGCGGCCAGGCCGGTACCTCCCGACACCGCCCCGGAGATGGCGTCCGGGCCGGCGTTGTCGGTGTCATAGTGGTGATCGACGATGTAGCTGGCCCCGATACCGCCGCCCACCTCCATGACGATCTCGATGCCGGGCCGCATCACCATGCCGGCCAGCGGGTCACGCCAGGATTCCTTGATACCGATCTTGCCGAAACCCTTGACGACGACGGGGACAGCGCGGTTCAACGCTGGCCCGACCACCGTGGTGATGCCCGCCACCGCCAGTCCGTACAACGCCTGCTTGCCGACCACCTCCCAATCGACGTTGGACCTGATGCCCTCGGCCATCTGCCAGAGTTGGGCCAGCAGCGAGGAGCCCGGCATGAACAACATCTGGATGGCCGTGCTGCGTACCGCCGCCTTGGTGAGCGAGGAGCGCAGGATCGTCTGGATGATGGTCCGGGTGGTGGCGACCCGTCGCGCCGCGTCCACGGGGGCGAAGAACGCCTCCACAGCGGCGATGGCCAACTCGATCATCATGAAGGTGAACATGATGAGCGCCTGGCGTTCGAGGTAGTCCATCTCGACGAGGTAGCCGCGCATCGCCTCGGCCACCTCGTTCTGCAGGGTGGCCACCTCGGCCAGGATGGTCACGAACGGGGCGGTCTGGGCCACGAACCGGGCGGCGGTCCGGCCGTCCACCGAGTTGCCAACCGCCTTGATCGTCTGGACCAGTTCCGGACCGAGCAGATTGCGTACCCGGTCGGCCAGCGCGTCGAGCATGTTCGCGTCGCTCAGTAACAACGGCAGCTTCGCCCGGGGTATCTTCATGGCGGTAAACACCTCCAGCGCCCGCTTTGTGCTTTCGCTGGTCTGGAGGGTCGTCATGGTGGTGAAAGCCATCGCGCTACGCTTCTTCCCCGCCCTGGATCATGGGTACTCGGTGCGGATCCGTCAGCCGCGGTGACCGCCACCCCAGCCGCCGGCGGCCTCGGCGTTGCTGGCCTCGGTGTTGTCTCCGATCCTCCGGACGACGTCCAACTTCTCGCCCTGGAGTCCGACCGCCCCACCGAGTGCGGTGTACGACGGAAACACGTACTTCACGAGCATGTCGCGCACGGCCTTGCGGGCCTGCAGGGTGACCTTGTCGTCCCCGGGTGCGTCGTCCGCCCACCGGCAGGCGGCGATGTCGACCAGGGTTTTCACCGTTTCCTCCAGGTCACTCTGGAACTGGCCCAGCAACGGCACCCGCCGGGCCAGGGCCTCCCCGGAGAACTCGATCCGCGACGCACTCATGATGCCGAGCGTCCCCGCCGCCGGTCGTCACCTGCGGAGACCAGACCGACGATGCCCTCGACGAGTTGCTCCATGCTGGTGGCCGTCCGCGCGGTGTCGCCGAGTTGGGAAAGGTCACCGGTCAACTCGGCGGTACCGGCCATCACCTTGCGCTGGGCACCCTCCCGGGCGGTCCGCACCGTGGTCACGATCAGATCGGCCAGTTCGGCCGGCGCGAGCTGCCGATAGGCGTCCCCGTTGAAGGCAATCTGGGTCAGCTCGCCATGCCCACCCACGGTCACCGACAGCAGCTTCTTCTTGTCCTCCACGGTGGTCTTCGCCTGGTTCACCCGCCGACGTACCCGATCGGTGGTGGCCCGTATGTCGTCCAGGGCCGACCGCATCTCGGCCAGCAGTTCCTCGTCGCCCAACATGCTCATCGCAGTACCTCCTTTGCTACCGCACGGTTGGGACGTGGTGCCGGGTTCACCCCGGCACCACGGTGGTTCACCGTCCCCAGTACGGGCGGCGTTCGTCCTGCGTACCGGTGCGCTCGTCGACGGGCTTGTCGTAGTCGTCGTAACCGTCGTCGTCGCTTCGGGTCTTGCGGCCACGTCGGCCGACCACCGCGGGTGCGCAGTCCGGATCGGTACCCCAGACCTTCTCGTCTTCCTTCAGCCAGGTGGTGCGCTGGCGATCGCGGTCCTGTCCGGATCGGTGTCCGCCGCCGCCGTACATGCCTGGCGCTCCGCCCAACATGCCTGGCATGTACGGCATTCCGCCGAGCGAGTTGTCCCCGGTTGTCTGTGTGGTACCAGTGCCCGTCGCGCCGGTAGCCGCCCCGGCACCACCCGGGCCGCCCACGGGCAGGCCCAACTTGTCCTGGCTCAGCACCCCGGCCGACCCGGAGATCCCGGGCACCGACGACAGGCCCCCGGTGCCGACCTGCACCCCGGGAAGGCTCGGAAACGTAGCCACACCGGGTATGGTGACGTCGCCGAAGGTCGGTAGGCCACCGGTGCTGCCCTTGCCCGGCTTGGGCGACACTTCCAGACCGTCGACCGTGGTCGGGAACGGGTTGATGTCCACCGGCGGCTTGGGGCTGGTGTAGTACCACGGCAACTTGCTCGGATCCAGGCCCGGTACGGACGTGGCCCCGCCGGACTGACTCGACGGGTCGACCAGCCCGAGATGCGACCGCGCCGCCTCGGTGAGCGGGATATCGTCCAGCAGCCCGGCCCGGTGTAGAGCGGCGAGCTGCTTCGGAGTGAGCTGACCCAGCATCGTCGTACCATCCGGCACCGACAGGCCGTTCTCCCGCAGGTAGGCGGTCTGCTCGGCGGTGAGCGGCACGTCGTCCAGCAACCCGTCCGAGTGCAGTTGCCGCAACTGGTCCGGCGTCAGGTCCCCCAACTCCTGCGGATCGACGAAGTTGCCGCCTGGCTGCATGGAAAAGCCGGGTCCCAGGTTGGCGAACGGGTTGCTCGATGTGGTGAACGCGGAGCCGCCGCCGGGACCGTTGGCGAACGGATCGTCCAAGCCGCCGTACACAGACGAGCCGCCGCCGGGACCGTTGGCGAACGGGTTGCCCGACGTGGTGAACGCGAAGCCACCGCCGGGACCGTTGGCGAACGGATCGTCCAGGCCGCCGTACACAGACGAGCCGCCGCCGGGACCGTTGGCGAACGGATCGTCGATGCCGTCATACCCGAACGTGTTCCCACCGTTGGGAAACATCTTGTCCCAGTCGACCCCACCCCAATTGGGAAACATATTGTCCCAGTCGATTTTGTCCCAGTTGGCAAACATCTTGTCCCAGTCCGGAACCATCTTGTCCCAGTTGGGGTGGCCGTCGGGGCCAATGTCGTTGGGCATCGGCAGGGGTGGCACCGGGTCCGGGTCGGCAAGATACATCGGGTTACGCGCGTCGGAAAACGCCGTCACCATGGTCTTCGCCGAGGTCAGCACCGGAGCAAAGGTGCCGATGAGATTAGTGACCCACCTTTGGCGCAGGTGCAAATCCAGCTTGTTCCACTCGGTGAGATTGAAGGCATCAAACGCGGGATATTCCAGCCACTTCGGCGGCGTCCACAGAACAGTTCCTACGTCTTTTCCTGAGCGCGATTGTCGAGGATTACTACTATCATTTCCCGCCGTGTTACCGGTGTTGGCGTACTGACTGCCGAGATCCCAGGCATTCGACTGACCATTGTGCACGTCGGCGTACTGGAGCGTGCTCTGGTTGAACATGGCGGCGATGACCCGGTACGGATGTTGCCAGGTGCCGGCCGGAGTGATTTTCGACCAGTTCGCGTTGGCCTCCAGCAGCGCCTTGATGAAGCTCTTCGTCTCCGTCTCGACCTGGTAGAGCACGCTGTCCCAGCGCTTGAACTGGTCATGGATGTCGCTGACGTGCCGGTTCGCGCTCTGTACCCGGTGGTACCAGGCCGATTCGGCGGAGCCCTTGAACTCGGGGTTCTTGACGTTCACCGAGTTCATCTGGTCGGTCAGCTGACCCGAGATCTTCATCGCGTGGTGGGTCAGGACGCCCAGGATCTGGCGCACCGCCGCAATCGAGTTCGGGTCGAACGACGTGCCGACCCCGGCCACCAAGGGGATCTCCTTGTGGATCGTCTCCCACGCGGAGCCGAGCACGATGACCGGGTTTTCCGTCGGTTTGACGGTCTTCGTTGGGTCGGTGGTGTTGCGGGTCTGCCCCTGAGCGTTGTCCCGGTTGGTCACGCCCACCCATACCGTCACCCGGGTGATTTTCTTCTTCGCCCCAGCCTGGGTCCACTTGTAGAAGGTGACCGCGTCCTTGTTGTACTCGGGCGCCCAGCCGCCGAAGTGTTCGAGCGTGCTCGACTGGGCGATCAGCCATGGGCCCTTGATGTTCGGGGGACGAAAGGCGTCGTTGACGGAACTCTTACCCCCGGACTGGCCACCTCCGCTTCCGGAGGTGGCCAGCGTGTGCTGTCCAGGGGTACCACCGAGAACCAGCCCCAGAATGCTCTCCAGGACATCCTCGATCGTCTTGATGTTCGTCATCACGAGACCTTGGGCATGAAATGCTCGAACTGCTCGGCGCTCAACGTACTCACCTGCTCGGTGGCCTCGGAGTCGGCCAGCAGGAACCTGATGCCGTGCTCCAGCGTGCTGAGTTCGCCCCGTCCGCTCTTGAAACGCGCGGCCAGCCCCGACCGGGTGGTGTCGATCCGCTCCACCAGCTCCACCGCCTCGCTGAAGCCCGCCCCACCGAGGCGCAACGTGAACGGCTTCGTGAAGTCGACCCGCGATTCCGGCAGGTGACCGTACGGGTAGATCTTCCCGTAGATCCGATCGATGTCATCGACCAGATCGGTATAGATGGCCTGCAGTTTCCGCAGGTAGCTCTCGTTGATGACGATGTTCTGCATCGGGTCTTCCTCTCGACGGAGACGGCGCCAGCGGGGACGACGGCGCCCTAGCCGCCGAAGACCGCCGCGCCCCGGTTGTCGCCATGGACGTAGGTCTGGGTGATCTCCTGGAGGCGCTGTTGCCCCATGGCCAGGGCCTGGCGCATCTCGAGCTGTCCCTGCTCCCACAACCGCTGGGCGGCGGCGTAGGTGTCCGGTGCCTGACCGTTGTTGGCCACGATGAACCGCTGCACCGAGACCTGGAGGTCGGCCAGTGACTGTTCGAGCTGGCGGGTCACCCTGGCCATCTCGCTGGCGACCTCCTGTGCCGCAGCGGGGTTGATGCTGTAGTTGGCCATTGTCGGCTCCTTCACGTTCGTCGGTCCGGATCTCCTCGATCCGGGTCTTGGTCAGTGGGATGCTCGACGGTCAGGGGGTGGCCCAGCCACCGGCCTGAAGCGCCGTGTCGTCCTCGGTCGTGGTGGTCAGTCGCGCGTAGGTCTGCATGTTGCTGTTGAGCATGTCCAGGCCCTGCCGGACCCGCCCGAAGCCGGCCAGCCACTGGTCTACGGCCTGGAAGAACCGCGGCGCGGCCGAGTCGCTCTGCCACTGGGTAGCCAGGTTGCTGCGGGCGTTCACCACGGTCTGCTCGCTTGCCATGGCCTCGCTCTGGCACTCGCCGAACGCGATGACCATGGCGCTGATGGTGCCCTCGTCGGCGACGATCCCGCTGTTGCTGAATGACATGACGCTTCCTGTCTGTCGTCCGGCGCACTGTCGCCGGAAGGTGTGCGAGTTGGCTCCGCCGTCACGGCGGCGTGCTCGAATGTCGCGGCGGCGTCACCCCCCTCCCGGCCGGACCACCGCCGGCCCGACGGGCACCATGGCGACCAGCGCGGCGGGCATCACCGCAGCCCGGTCCAGGGCGTACCCCAGGGTGGTGACATCGCCGCCGTTGACCGGGTACGCGATTCCCCGCTCGTCGACCAGCAGCCCCTGCTGCCGGTTGGGATCGACGCCTGCCCTCGCGGGGGGCATCAGCAGCGCTCCCCCGCCCGGTGACACCCGCACCAGGACGGAGGTCTTCGGTCCACTGCCACCGGACGGCTTGTCGGTCGCGGTGGCCAGGACGACCCTGGGTTTCTCGTCGGCCCGACCCGCGTACTCGACACACACCACGGCGTCCTTCGATGTGGACGGTGACTGGGGCGGGGCGGCCGGCAGCGTGGTCAGCGGGCGCACCGGACTACGCTGGCCGGCGGCTACCAGATCGGCCGCGCCGATCGGGGTCTCCCGGACCGAGCCCGGCATGGCCCGCTTCAGCAGGTACTCGGTCTCGGTCAGCGGGGCCAGCCCGCCGGCGGTCATCAGGTAGTGGCTGATCGTGCCGTTGCCCATGTCCACGGCGAACATCTGACCGATCGACGTCGGCCGGCCGGCCACCGTCGGCCCCGCGCTGCCGGCCTCGGGCACGCTCGGCGGGGCGACCGTACCGTCCAGCGGGATCAGATCCAGCCAGGCGGTCGTCACCGGCACCGGAACGAGCAGCCCCAACCCCAGCACGTCAGCCACCCAGGACTGGGTGAGCAACAGACGTCGCCCGCCCCACAGCAGGTAGGTCTTCCCATCCGCGGTGACCGGCACCGCCTGCCCGTCCCCGAGCGGTTCGGGGGCCGCCGGCACCCCGATGTCCAGGACGATCCGACCCGCACCCAGATCACAGGCACGCCACACGCCCTGGTTGATCCGACTGGCCGCGGGCAGCACCTGCGGCCCGGCCGGGGTACCCACCGCCGCACCCCGTGGCACCTTGGCCAACTGGGACGAGGACACGGTGATCGGGGTGAGCCGGCCCCCGGCCAGCAGGGTGGCCGTCGCCACGTCGTCGACCGGGCTCAGCCGCCCGTCCACCAGCACGTATCGCGCCCCGGTCGAGGAATCCACCACCAGCGTCCGCGGCTGTCGCCAACGGGTCGAGCCGGATCCCGGGATCAGCGCCCAGATCGCGACCACGCCCAGCAGCACGATCCCGAGCACGACACTGACGACGGTCCCCGTACGGTCCCGGCGGGTCGGCAACTCGGCGGTCTCCGGCTCGGCCCGCACCAGGGCACCGGTCACCCGGCCCATCATGTACCGCTGGGCGTCCACCTGGTCACGACGCGACGACATGTCACCCCACCCGAGCCCGGATCACGTCGATCAGGCCGGTGATGACCACGACGATCGGTACCAACGCGGCCACCGCCCCGGTATGTACCCAGTCACCCAGCCGGCCCCAGATCGGGGTGAACCGCCGGCCGGCCGGGATCCGCGCGGCCAGCCCGCACGCCACCACCAGGACCAGGCAGCAGCCGACGGCCAGTTGGGCGGCGAGTGGGCCCCGGACCACCGTCGCGGTCAGGCACCAGGTCGCCATGGCGAGAAGCGCCGGACCGGCCAGCGCCAACCGGTGCCAGGTGCTCGTCATCGCGCGGGTGACCAGGATCTGGGCGACGGCGGCGAGCCAGGCGGCCAGCGGTGGGGCCCAGCCGGGTGTCGCCGCCAGCCACACCATCGCGGCCCCGGAGACCAGACCGAGTGCCGCGTACAGGGCGGTCATGAACCGGTCCGCGGCGGCGGCCCGGGTGAGCACCTCGGCCGCCGGTTCCGGGTCGATGTCCTTCTGCAGGTCCGCGGGTTCGGCCGGCATCTGCGGCAGGGCGAACCCGGCAAGCTTGAAGGCGAGCGCCGGCACCGCCGAACGCAGCACGGTGGTGCCGGTGACCACGATCGCGGCGATCGCGGCCCAGTCCAGCGTGGTCTGGGCCCGGACCCCGAGCCCGACGGCAACCAGCAGCCACGCCGCCAACAGGCCGACGGTGATCTGTCGCCAGTTGGTGCGTGGGAAGACGAACACGACTACCAGCAGCGCGGCAAGGATGCCAGCGGTGGCACTGGCGAAGATCACCTGAGGTACGAAATAGGTACCGGCCGCGCCGGCCAGCGAGACGTACGGCACCAGCGCGGCCAGGGTGGTGAGCACCGCCGCGGCCACGCTGGCGGCACCCAGGATGCCGGCCGTCGCGCGGTCGGCCAGCTTGCGTACCACCGCGAAGCCCGCGGCGAAGCAGAGCAGCGCCGTCCCCGCGAGCAGCGTCGGACGCCCGGGTACGTCCGGCCACATCCACATGCTGGCCAGCCCGGCGGCCAGCCAGGCGGCGAACAGCAGCAGTGCGGTGATCCTCGTGGTCTGCGGGGACCACCGCCCGGAGCGCTTACGGATGCCGGTCGAGATGCCGTCGACGAGGTCGTCGTAGGCCAGCGGCGGAATCTGGTCGGTGCGGGGGCGTACGTGTACGACCTCACCGTCGAGCAGGTCGAGGTCGTCGACGGTGCACGACTCGTCGAGGGCCGGCCCGCCCAGCCGTTGCACGATCCAGCCGCTGTGCTCCAGCCCTCGGTCGGCGAGGTCCGACCCCAACGCGCTCAGCAGGGCCGGCATCAGGTCGGCCAGCGGGATGTGGGTGGGCAGACTCACGTCGACCCGGCTGGTCGGTCCGACCACCAGCAGCCGGCAGAGTTCCCCGCGCGCGGTGCTCATATTCCGAGCACGCCTTCCATCTCGCTGAAGTTCACAATTGGTCGCCCGCTGTTCTGCGGGCCGTCGTTCTGCGGGCCGCCTGTGCTCGTGGCGGGCAGCAGTCGGGCCGGAACCGTGCGTTCGCCCAGGAACCAACACTCCTGGCCGGCTGTGGCCGCTGACCCGGCTCCGCTAGCGTCACCGGCCGTGGTCGCCGGTGTGACGCCGGAACCAAACCAGGTGGCCGGTGTCGCGGTACGGTCCAGCAGCGCCTCCGCCTCGGGTGGCAGTACCACCACGTCGAGGCTCTGGTCCTGGTTGCGTCGCCGGTCGGTGACCGACGTGACCGGGCCGAGGTCGACGGACAGGTCCCGGAACGCGAGCAGCAGGGCGGTCCACGCGGTGTCCGGGTCGGCCAGCCCGCGTACCAGTGGGGCGACCACGGTGAGGCACAGGTCCCCGGAGCGCGACAGGTGCTGCCAGCGCAGCAGATTCACGCAGGCGATCAGGGTCGGTAGCGGGTCCGGGTCCGGGCAGGCGACCGGTGGTTGACCGTCGACCGGCGGCAGCCAGCTCAGTTCACTGTGCCCACACACCGCCGGTGCCGACTTGACCAGGTCGGCCGCACCGATGCCGAGCCGGGCCAGCAGCCACTGGTGCACCCGCCCGGTACGCATCGCGGTGACCGCCCAGGTCCAGGAGACCGGCTCCCCCCGCCACCCGGGCGCGGCCGGGTGGGCGGCGCGGGCGGCGTACAGGTCGCGCGGGTCGCGCAGGTAGTTGTATCGCGCTCCCTCCAGCCACAGGGCAAGCGCGGGATGCCCCGCCGGGGCCGCGATCACGTCGTTGAGGACGATCTCGTCGGTGAGCGCGTGCAGCGTGAACCCGTGCGCCGACGCCGCGACCCGGTCGAGGAGTTCCGGCAGCCGGGCCGGCCCGTCGGCCTCCGGCCGCCCGTGCCACCGACCACGGAACAGCCGGTATCCACCACCGGCCGGGCCGCCGGCGGATTCGTCCGCCGGTACGTCGGCGGATTCGCCGGGCGGAGGCTCCGCATCCGGGAAGAGGTGCAGGTCACCGTCGGCGTACAGGCCACCGAACCGGTGCACCACCTCGACCCGCAGGTGGTCGCTGGCCGCGGCGAAGCCCTGCGGTAGCCCACGGTCCAGTTCCAGGGCGTACGGGGTGTGCAGGGTCATGGGCGCGGTCGCGTGGAACAGTTCGGCCACGCTCACCAGGTGGATGCCGTGGCGGCCGGCCCAGGCCAGCAGGGCACGTACCGGGGCCATCGGATCGGGCCGGCCGGCCGGCGCGGGCGGGGTGGTGCGGGCCGCGTGGAAGCGGGCGCGGGGGATGTCCGTCCACAGTACGAAGTCGACCTGGCCGGCGTAGCGGTCGGCCGCAGCGCCGTAGTTGGCCCAGAAGCCGTTCGCCTCGGGCAGGGGTCGGCCCAGCCAGATCCCGTGTACGACATGCGGGATGGCGGTGGTGGCCGGCAGCGGTGGCGCGTACTCCGGTTGGCCCCACCGCCGGGCGGCACCGTCGCGCCGGAACGTGCTGACCCGGCCGGCGTCGGCGGCCAGGGCCTCGGGCGACAGTTCGGCGGCGCTCGGGGCGGGACGGGTCATGCTCACCCGCCGCAACAGCGGCGCGACCAGGTGTGGGGCGAGGCGACGTACGTCGGTTCCGGCGAGGAACTCCGGTGCCGGCGGCAGTCGACGGGAGCCGAAGATGTCGCCGCCGATCCAGCGGCGCGCCAGGTTCTCCTCGGCTGCCCAGGTGTAGAGCCCCGGGTAGGTCATCCGGCGCAGCCAGGCCAGCAGCACCGCGTCGTGCGGCCAGGCGGTCGGTGCCGCGGACGGCCCGGGCAGGCAGGCCGCGATCCGCAGCCGCCGCGCCAGTTCCTCGGCGGCCGGCTCGACAACCGGCCCGACAGCTTGCTCGGTTTCCGTCTCGGCAGTCTGTCCGGCGGAACGGGCCGGCGGCGAGGGCGTACGACGTGGACGCATCGCGGTGTGGATCATCGGTCGACCCCGGTGGGTACCGTGGGCCCGGGAACCAGTGCCGTCTGGATCAGCCGGCTGCCACGCCGGGTGCAGAGTAGCGCCCGTCCCCGGGGCAACGATCGAGGCTTGATACCCCCCAGCAGCGGTCCCTCGGTCGGCGGGCAGGACAGCGCCACATCCGGGGTGTTCAGCTCCTGGATGCGGCGCAGCAGCGGGTCCATCGACAGCCGCATCGCCCCGGCCGCGGCCCGTGCCACGATCATGTGCAGGCCGATGTCGCTGCCCTGGGGCAGCAACGGGATCAGGCCGGCCAGCGGATTCTCGTGCCCGGCGAGCAGTTCGTAGTCGTCGACCAGGATGTAAAGCTCCGGGCCGGCCCACCAGTCGCGGGTACGCAGTTGCTCCGGGGTGATGTCGGAGCCGGGCACCCGCGGCTTGAGGCCGGCCAGTGCCTCCGCCGCCGTGGCCCGGGTGCTGTCCGGCGAGACCGAGTAGCCCAGCCGGTAGGCGTCCGGTACGTCGTCGAAGAGCTGCCGCCGGTAGTCGACTGCCATGATGCGCGCCTGGGCCGGGGTGTGGCTGGCGACCACCGCTCGGGCGATGAGGCGCAGCACGTTCGTCTTGCCACTCTCGGTGTCGCCCAGCACCGTCAGATGCGGCATCACCCGGAAGTCGTGCCACACCGGCGCGAGCTGGTCCTCGTCCACGCCTAGCGCGATCCGGGTGTCCTGCGGCACCGGCAGCTCGGCCACCGGTAGCGAGGCCGGCAGGGTACGTACCGCAGCCGCCCGTTCCCCGGCCCAGTTCTCCGCTACCGCTTCGACCAGTTGCTCGGTCGCCGCGGTGAGCCCCTCGGCCGACTGGACGCCGTCGATGCGCGGCAGCGCGCCGAGGAAGTGCAGCTTCGCCTCGGTCAGCCCGTGCCCGGGTGCTCGGGGCACCTGGGCCGCCGCGCGCAGGTCGATCCCGGACTCCACCGGATCACCCAGGCGCAGTTCGAGGCGGGTGCCGACCTTGTCCCGCATGGACATGTGCAGCTCCGTCCAGCGCCCCATGGAGACCATCACGTGTACCCCGTAGTTCAGACCGCGCGCGGCGATCTCCCGGGCCATCTCCTCGGTCGCCTCGAACTCCTGCCGCAGCGTGAACCACCCGTCCACGACCAGGAACACGTCGCCGAACCGATCCTCCGGAATGCGGCCGTCGGCCTGGGCCCGCCGGTACGCCTCCCGGCCGTGGATGCCCAGATCCGCACAGCGGCGCTCCCGGTCGACCAGGATCGAACGGACCTCGGCCACGGTGCGCCCCACCCGCTCCGGCTCGTGCCGGCCGGCCACCCCGCCCACATGTGGCAAACCGGTCAACCCGGTCAGCGACCCGCCACCGAAGTCGAGGCAGTAGAACTGCACCTGTCGCGGTGAGTGGGTCAGGGCCAGCCCGCACACGAGTGAGCGCAGCAGGGTGCTCTTACCGCTCTGCGGCCCGCCGGCCACCCCCACATGCCCTCCGACCCCGGCCAGGTCCACCACGAGCAGGTCACGCATCTGCTCGAACGGCTTGTCGATGAGGCCGACCGGTACGTGCAGGTACGTCTGCTCCCCGACGCCGACCGGACGCAGCCCGTGCTCGGGGTCGGGCAGCAGCGGCGGCAGCACGTCGTCCAGAGTCGGCGCGGCCTCCAGCGGCGGCATCCACACCGGGTGTGCCGGCGGCCCCTGGTCGACCAGCCGGTCCACCAACGCGTGCAGCACGGTGGAACCGGTGTCCTCCGATGCCTGGTTCGGCGCCTGGTTCGGGGCCTGGTCTGGGGCTTGGCTGGGCGGGGCCGCCGGGACGGCTGGCCGGGCGGTGAACGGCACGACCTGGCTCGCGATCACCTCACGACGTAACCCGGTGCCGCGTGCCCGATGCGGACCGGAGACGTACGCGGCCTTGAACCGGGTGATGCTGGTGACGCTGGAGCGCAGGTAACCGTTGCCCGGGTCGGCCGGCAGCTCGTACGCGTCGGGTACACCGATGACCGCCCGCGACTCCATCGCGGAGAAGGTACGCAGCCCGATCCGGTAGGACAGGTGTCCCTCCAGTTGGTGGATGCGTCCGTCCTCCAACCGTTGGGAGGCCAACAGCAGGTGCACCCCGAGCGACCGGCCGAGCCGGCCGATCATCACGAAAAGCTGGATGAAGTCGGGGTTGGCGGCGATCAGCTCGCTGAACTCGTCCACCACCACGAACAGGGTGGGCAGCGGGTCGAGGTCGGCACCCTGGCCGCGGGCCTTCTCGTAGTCCCGCACCGAGCTGAAGTTGCCGGCCCGCCGCAGCAGTTCCTGCCGGCGCACCAGTTCGCCGTGCACGGCGGCCTGCATCCGGTCGACCAGCGCGGCCTCGTCGGCGAGGTTGGTGATCAGCGCCGAGACGTGCGGCAGCCGGTCCAGCCCGACGAAGGTGGCACCCCCCTTGAAGTCCACCAGCACGAAGTTGAGCGTCTCCGAGGAGTGGGTGGCCGCCAGCGCCAGTACCAGGGTGCGCAGCAGTTCGCTCTTACCCGACCCGGTGGCGCCGATCAGCATGCCGTGCGGACCCATCCCGCCCTCGGCTGACTCCTTGATGTCCAGCTCGATCGGGGAACCGTCGGCGGCCACGCCGATGGGTACCCGCAACCGGTCCGCGGGGGTGCGGGCGCGCCACCGGGCGCGGGCGTCGAAGCTGTCCAGATCGGTGATGTCCAGCAGGTCGGGCAGGTCGAGCAGGGAGCTGAGCCCACTGGCCGGCTGCTCGCCGGTGACCTTCGTGGCGTGCCGGGCCATGAGCCGGGCCACCGTCCGCAGCCGGGTCAGGTCCAGGTGGTCCGGCGCGGCCAGCCGAGTACGCACCTCCCGGCCCACGTGGTCCTTTTCGATCATCTCCACGTCGGTGGCGCTCACCTCCAGGTTGAGCACGTCCTCCCCGGCGGCGAAGCCCCGGCCGTCGAAGTCGACGAGGACGGCGTTGCGGTACCCGGATACGGTGAGCCGGGCACCCGGCGGGATCACGCCGCCGTCGCAGACCACCACGACGAACGGCTCCTCGCGGGAGGGTTGGGCCTCGTTCTCGTATCGGGAACGTGCCGCGAACTCGCTGCCCAGCAGCCGTTCCACCTCCTCCAGGGTGCCGCCGAACAGCCGCACCGGCCCGGCCACGTCGACATCGGTGACGTGCTTGGCGTGGGGCAGCCACTTGACCCATTCCCACTGCGCCGCCTGCTCGGCACCCGTGCACACGGCCAGCCGCAGCTCGTCGGGGGCGTGGAAGGTGGTCAGTTGGGCGAGCATGGCGCGCACCATGCCCAGTGCCACGTCCCGGTCGCCGCTGATCCGCACGTGGGAGAAGCCCGGCAGGCACAGCGCGACGGGCTGGTCGGGGATGGTCGTGTACGCCTTGACGAAGCGACGCAACGCCTTGGCACAGACCGGTTCCAGGTCCTCCACCGGCTTGGTCTGCAACGGGGTGATGCGCACCGCGAGCCGCTGGGCACCGGTGCCGACCCGGATCTCGCCGAAGTCCGGGTGCGTCGGCCGCCGCTCCCACAGCCGGCTGGTCATCGCCAGCGACCACAGCGACTTCGGGTCCGGGTGCCGCCAGGCCAGCGCGTCGCGCTGCTTGGCCGCGTACGCCCGGACCTGCCTACGGGTCTGTGCCAGGTAGCGGAAGTAGTCCCGCCGATCCCCGTTGATCTTGTCACTGCGGTTACCGGAGGACATCGTCATCTGGAAGACCACCATGCTCAGCATGCCGCCGCCCATCATGACGAGCATGACCATGCCCATCGGACCGTTCAGCGAACGACCGAGGAACATGAACATGAACCCGCCGGTCATGAGCAGCGTCGGCAGGATCATCGCGAGCGAACGGAGGCCGGCGGGTTGGACCTCCGGGATGACCGGCGGCTCCTGCAACGAGATCTCGCCGTGCGGTAGTTCTGGTCCGTTTCGGCGGGCCGGCCGCCGGTAGGGTCTGGTGCTCACATCTGTCACACGGCTATGAGCCGGGAAGGGTTGACGGGCATCGCTGTCCGATCGGCCGATCCGCGCCGGGGACCATCGCGGCCTTCGGGTTCCGCGGTACGCATCGGGTCGGTCACCCCGCCAGGGCCGCCCGCACGTCGGCCGCGTACAACTGGCGCATGTCGTCGACGGTCGGCGCGACGGTCCCGCGCAACCGGTTGGCCTGCTTGGTGATGGCGCGTTCGAGCAGCTGGCGCGCGTACCGGCCGTTGCCGAAGGTCTCGTCCCGGACCAGGCTCTCGAAGTGCTGGTACAGCAGCGGAAGGCTGTCGTTGCTGAAGTCGAAGCCGCCGTCGCGGGCCAGCGTCTGCACGATGGACACCAGCTCCGAGGCGGTGTACGACTCGAACGGGATCTGTCGGCTGAACCGGGAGGCCAGCCCCGGGTTGTTGGCCAGGAAGCGGCGCATGTCCCCGGTGTACCCGGCGGCGATCACCACCACGTCGTCGCGGTGGTCCTCCATCAGCTTCACCAGTGTGTCGATGGCTTCCCTGCCGAAGTCGTTGCCCTGGCCGGCCAGCGCGTACGCCTCGTCGATGAAGAGCACACCGCCGCGCGCCCTACCGAACACGTCGGTGGTCTTGACCGCGGTGTGCCCGACGTACTCGCCGACCAGGTCGGCCCGGGAGACCTCGACGAGCTGACCGGTACGCAGCACGCCCATCGCGTTGAGCAGTTGCCCGTACAACCGGGCCACGCTGGTCTTGCCGGTGCCGGGCGGCCCCGCGAAGATCAGGTGCCGGGAGATCGTCGGGGTGGGCAGACCCGCGCGGGCCCGGGTCTCGGTGGAGGCGATCAGGTCGATGACGTCGGTCACCTCGCGCTTGACCGCGTCCAGACCGACCATCGAGTCCAGCCGCCCGAGCAGGTCCTGGACCGCCTGCGCCGCGCCGGCCGGAGCCGACGGACCGGCCGCCTGCTCGCCCAGGTCCTCCGGCAGTAACTGGGCCAGTTCGATGTCCGGGACCTGCGGATTGCGCGAGAGCCGGTACGCCTGACGCCCCAACATGTCCTCGAAGACCTGTCGGGCCACCCGGGCGTTGCCGAAGGTCTCGGTACGGGCCATCTCACCGAAGTGCCGCACCAGCGCCTGCCGTGTCTCGTACTCCAGCACGTAGTGATGGGCCCGGCAGAGCCGGTCGATGATCTCGGCCAGCTCGTCGTCCGAGTAGCTGTCGAACTGGATGGTACGGGCGAAGCGGGACTCCAGGCCCGGGTTGGCGGCCAGGAAGGTACGCATGTTGGGGCTGTAGCCGGCGACCACGACGACCACCTCGTCGCGGTGGTCCTCCATCAGCTTGACCAGGGTGTCGATGGCCTCCCGGCCGAAGTCGTGACCGCCGCCTCCGGTCGAGAGCGTGTACGCCTCGTCGATGAACAGCACCCCGCCCAGGGCCTCCTCGAACCGCGCGGTGGTCTTCACCGCCGTGCCGCCGACGTGCTCGGCGACCAGGTCGCTGCGGGACACCTCGACCAGTTGCCCGCTGGAGAGCACGCCGAGGCTGGCCAGGATCCGGGCGAAGATGCGGGCCACCGTGGTCTTGCCGGTACCGGGCGGCCCGGCGAAGACCAGGTGCCGGGACATGGGCGGTACATGCAGCCCGGCTTCCCGGCGACGCTTGGCGATCTGGTTGAGCCCGACCAGGGTGGCCACCTCGTGCTTGACCCCGGCCAGGCCGACCAGACTGTCCAGCTCGCGCAGGAGCGCGGCCACCGGCCCGTCTGCTTCCCCGTCCCCGCCTGCCCCGACACCCGACGGTCCGTACCCGGCACCCGGCGGCCGGTCGCCGGACACGCCGGTACCGGTGCCGCCGTCGGCGGTCGCGACCTGATCCGGCAGCCTGACGTCGGACTGCGCGGGGTGTGCCGGGCGAGTGCCGGACGGGTTCCGGGGCGGGACGACACCCGGCACGGTGGGCTCGGAGACGGATCCCGGGGCGCGGTCGGTCACCGGTGTGTCCGGTCGTCCGGGCATCGGCGGGGAAACCGGCCGCCCGTTGTGCCCGATGTCCACATTCGACAGCTCGACTGCGGCGGTCGGGCTCGGTGCGTCCACGGCGACGCCGGCGTTACCGCGCACCACCCCACCGTGCAGCCGCACCGGCGCGTTGGTCTCCACCAGGACACCCGGTCCCTGGTTGCCCACGATCTCACAGTCCGTCGCGGTTACGGTGCTACCGGCGCCGGCCCGGATCCCCGGGCCGTGACTGCCGCTGATCCGGCTACGGGACATGGTGACCGCGCTGGAGCCGGTGGTCACCATTCCCGCACCGCCGGAGTCCTCCACGGCGATCGAGGACAGCTCGGGACGGGCGGCCCCGGTCACCTCCAGGCCGGTCCGGCAGTTGGCGAACCGGGAGTTGACCAGCGCGGTGCTCGCGTCCTCGGCGAGCTTCGCCCCGGCGGCCCGCGCCCCGGTGACCTGACCATCGGAGAACCGGCCGCCACCACCGGTCGCGTGCAGGCCGTACCGGACGTCCTCGATGGACAGGCCGCGCAGTAGCGGAGCGGCCTCCTGCTCGATCGCCACGCCGATGGGGACGTCACGCACGCCGACCCCGTCCAGCCGCGCCTTCGACCGACCCGTCAGGAACACGCCCGCGTCGGCACAGCCCGCCACGGTACCCCCGGTGAGGTGCGGTGCCGCCGCATCGGTGACCAGTACGCCGGCCGCGCCGCAGTCGCGTACCTCGCAGCCGGTCAACTGCGGCGCCGAGGTACCCAGGCAGTCCAGTCCGTGGCCGCGGGCCCGGGTGATGAGCGTGTTGGACAGCACGGGCGCGGCCTGTGCCATGGTCACCACGGCGTGCACCCGGGCGTCCCGGATCTCGCAGCGGTCCAGCACCGGGGCCGCCTCGTCGTTGACGAGCAGCCCGACGTCGCCACCGAGCACCGTGGTCCCGGCCAGGTAGGGGCGGGCGGCCTGCTGCGCCACGACGGCGTACTGGCCGACCTCGTCGATGCGGCAGCCGGTCAGGTGGGGGGCGCTAACCCCCACGGCCAGCAGCGCGGCCTCGACGATCCCGGTGAAGGTACAGTCCCGGAACACCGGGCTGCCCGGCCCGGTCGCCAGGATCGCGCACTTGGCGATGTCGTGCAGGCGCACGCCGGTGTACTCGCCGGTGCCGGCCTCGTGGACGATGCCGGCCCCGCCGGAGTTGCTGACCGCGCCACCGCGCATCTCAACGGCACCGCCACGTACGTGGATCGCGGCCGGTGCCGCCGCGTCGATGGTGCACGCCTCCAGGCGAACCCGGCCGGCGGCCACCTGCAACACCGGCATCCGTTCGTCGCCGCCGCGGATGGCGATGTCCTGGATCAGGATCTCGCCCCCGGCAGCCAGGATGGCCGCGCCCGGGGGCACCTCGATGATGACGGTGCCCGTGCCGTCCTCGGCCACCAGGACGACATCCTGGTGGAACAGGGGTGCCTCACGGTACACGCCGGGACGTACCGCCACGGTGTCGCCGGGGGCCGCCGCAGCCAGGGCCCGGGAGATGTCGGTGAGGCAGCCGGTGTCCCTGGCCGACACCGACAGCACGCTGGTGGTCACGGAACTACTCCTTCATGACTGTCGCTGCCTGGGGATACCGGCGCGGGGCGGGCCGGTCCGCTGGGGTCGTCCCGGAGGGCACCGGCCGGGTCGAGTTGGAGCGCGAACGGGCGGTCGCTGGCCGCGAAGCCCAGCGGCCACGGCAGCGGCGCGGGTGCCGCGCGTGGTGCCTGCGCGGCGAGCGCGTCCCGCAGTTTGCCGGCCACCCGCTCGTCCAGCGCGCCGCCGCGGTGCTCGAAGACGATCTCCCGCAGAAGTACGCACGGCGCCCCGTCCGGACCGTCGTCGACGCCGAGCACCGCGAAGCGGGTACCGGCGGCGAACATGGCCTGGCCGACCTGGGCACCCGGGATACCGAGTTGGTCCAGCCGGCGCGCGGTGGCCGACCAGATCGCGTACCGGCCCGCACCGCCCCCGCCCCCGGTGCCGCCCCCGCCCCCGCCCCCGGTGCCGGTGCCGGTGCCGGTGCCGACAGTGCCGCCGGTCAACGACACCGTGGTGAACCCCGGCTCCACCACCAGATCCCCGGGACGGTACCGATCGGTCACCTCCAGCCCGTCGGGTACCGCGGCGAAGACCGGTCCGCCGATGGCCGGCAGCTGTACCAGCCCCGCACAGGCACATCGGGCCAGCAACTGGACGTCCTCGTCGGGTGTGCCGCCCCGCAGCGTGTCGTCGACCCGCTCACGCATCCCGTCGAGCAGGGCGAGCACCGCGACGAGTCCGGCCATCACGTCGTGCGCGCCGACCGCGTTGCGTAGCCCCGGGTGCAGCGACAGCGCCCGAACCACCGCGCGGGAGTGGGCCTGGAATTTCCAACCCAGCACGACACGCAGCCGCTCCCGGTCTGCCTCCTCGGTCCGCGCCCGTACCCCGAGCCAGGCCGCCTCCCGCCGGGCGGCGGGCGACACCGACGGCGGGCCGGCGGCCCCGCCGCCCCCCGGCGTATCGGCGGTGTCCGGGCTGCTCGGCGGGACCACGGTGACAGCGGCCGGCATGGCGGCGACAGTGGCCGGCGTGTCCGTCGCAGGTGCCTGGCTGTCCGTTGTCCCGGCGGCCACGATGGTGTCCAGCGGCCGGTGGGTGTCCAGTTCCAGCCGGGGCGGTGGGAACTCGGGCAACACGATGCGCCGGAGACCGAAATCGGGTTGCGGTACCTCGATCACCGGAACCGTCAGGCCACGCACCAGGTGCGCCGTCTCCAGCTCCGACGGCCGACCGGGCTCCAGTCCCGGTACCGCAACCGACGACTGGATCGCCGCCGGAGCGGCGGGCGGCGGGGCAATCGCTGGGTGGTTGGCCACCGGCGGCGGTACCGGCTCGGCGGGCACCCCGGGCGGTAGCGGAGACGGCGACTGGCCGGGCGGGGTACGACGGGCACGCACCGGCCCCAGCGGGGGCAGCAGGCGACCGGCCAACCCCGGTTCGTCCGCGCCGTTCGGGTGCCAACACCAGAACTGCCCGTCCGCGAAGGCACGCCCGAAGGTGAAGCGGATTCCGGCGTCCGAGGCGTACACCGGTGCGCCCAGGTCGACCGCGAGCTGGCGCAACACCGGCCCGGCACCGTCGGCCGGCGCGGACGCCTGGGTGACCAGCAGCACCGGCCGACCCCGCCACCGGGGACAGTGCCAGATCGCCCGGGCCAGGTCGGCGGCGACCATTGGCCGGCCGCCCAGCCGGAAGCCGGACCGGTCGGCCTCGACCACGAGCGCGAACCAGCCCGCCGGGCCCGGGGTGACCGATCCCGGGCTCTCCCACGGCCCCCAATTGAGCACCGGTACCCGCGAGCCGGCGTCCGGCAGGATGCGGGCCACGGCGGCCCCCACCACCTGGGTTGCCTGGCGCAGATACCGCGTCACGTGCTGTCCGGCCGGTACGGCCCGGTCGGGCTGCGGACGTCCCCAGAAGGACGGCAGGGGTACCCGCTGCACCGGAGCAAGCACCTCACCCACGGGATCTCCGGTTCGACAGCTCCACTTCGGTTTCGGGGGGTGAGTTCGTCCGCCACGGGTTCACCGGCACCACGCCGTCCGGCGACGCGACGTCGGCCGGGAGATCCTCGGCCGGTGGTACCGGGTCGGCGTCAGCACCGGGTACCTGCCACACGACCGCCTCGGAACGGTGCTGGTACAGGTGCGCCAGGGCACGGTGTAGGGAGATCTCGTCCAGTGGCTCGGCAGGCTCGGCCCCGGCCAGCAGCCCGGTCAGGTGCGCGGTCAGCTCCGGATCCGGCAACAGACCGTAGTTCTCCAGGTAGTACGTGGTCGCCTCGCTCCACACCCAGGTTCCGTCGGTGCGCAGATGTAGCGGAACCACGTCTCCCCGCTCCGGGGCCAGGATGTCGGCCATCGCGGCGCTGCTCCACGCGATGACCACCCCCGCGCGCAGGGCGGCAAGCAGTTCGTCGCGTTCCGTGGTGTCCGCGACCACCGGCCGGTTGGTGGCGAACCACGGGCCGCGTACCGGATCGACACCATCGAACACCCGAGCGGTGGTGATCGGCACGGCCGGCCGCGCCGCCCACAGCAGGACGCCACACGAGCGGGCCAAGGTCTGGTAGTAGGGCGCGTCCAGCCCGGCCCAGCAGACCTCCACCTGGGCCTCGGCGTCCCCGGCCTCGACCATGCTCCGGCGCAGGTGGACGGTGAGGGTGGGCAGAATGTCCAGGGTGCCATCGACACTGACGACGGCCACCCGTACCGGGTCCTGCCAGGGCTGGGCGCTGGGCGGCATCCGCCACGCCCGCCACACCGCCCGTACCGCCGGGACGGCCGACGCCGCGGCAACCAGCGCCCGGTCCACCGGGTCGCGGTCCTCAGCCGCGTCGGCGCTACGGTCCTGCGGCCTTATCACCAGGCCCGCGTCGTCCTGCGTGACTGGCAGCGCGGACAGGAACAGCCACGGTGCCGGTGGACGTTCCCCGCGCAACTCCTCCAGCGCCAGGGCGAGGTCGATGTCGCCGCCGAGGGCCAGTTCCTCGCGCAGCGCACCGATCTCGTCCGCGGCCAGTTGCAGCGGCTGGGAGATCGCCGCGAAGGTGACCACCTGTGCAACCTCCAGCCGCCGACCGGCGGCCAGCGCGTCCCGCGCGTCGGCCAGCACCCGGTCCGGCAGCGAACCGGCCAACCGCAGCAGGAGCGCGTGCATCGTCGCCTCGGCTCCCACGTCACGGTCGTCCCGCGTCACCTCCGATGCCACGTCCCGGTCAGTGTCCAGGTCCACGGTCACCCCCCTCCTTCGCCGACGCCCGGATGCAGCGCCTGGATTCATCTGTGGCACGCCCCGCGCGCCAGTCGGGGTTCACCTACCGTCACGGGTCGTCCGTCGGGCGGGCCTATTTGTGTCGCCACCATGACCGCGTGTTGGCCCGGTCGTACTTGCGGAACTCCGTGCTGACCTGGCGACCGTGCACGATCATTCCCGCGTACCAGGTGCGGGCCACGTAGTTGAACGGCCCCATGTCGACCGGGCCGGACTCCCGGCCGTTGGTGACGCAGAAGTCGAACAGGTCCCGGCAGAAGTCCAGCACCGTCTCCCGCCGGCCACCGGTGAGACCGGCGTTGAGCAGTGGGGCACCCCGGTTGTCGGACAGGAACTGCAACAGTTTGGCGCTGCCGCCGTGCTGGTACACCATCCACGGGATGCACAGGGGCGCGGGCTCGTCCCCCAGGTACAGTCGGTCGTCCATCTCCGGGAACGGATCGTGCAGCATCTCCACGTCGGTACCGTCGACGCACCACACCTGGTCGATCTCGGGGTGCTCGCGCAGGTAGCGCCAGTAGCACAGCCAGCGGTGGAAGTACGGCGAGCCGCCGGCCCCGCCCGGAGCCACCCGCACGTGCGTGACCAGATCGGTATCCGGCTCGTCGAGGCAGTCGTGCAGCACCACCAACCGTCGGCCGTGCCCTTCGACGGAGTGGCGCAACTCGGTCAGGTCGGCGTAGTTCGGCGTCCAGGCGGTGCCGCGCTGCGGGTCGGGCTGCGCGGTGAGGTAGGTCGTCAGCACCACGTTCTGGGCCGCCGCCGCACCGACCGGGCGGGTACGGAACTCGCGGTACTCGGTCGAGGTGTAGCTGGCCTCCGAGCGGGTCTTCAGGTTGCGCACCAGACGGAAGCGCTCGCTGTCGGCCACGCTGGAGCCGACCCTGGTGCGCTCGTCGCAGCTGAAGATGAGGTCCTCGCTGCCCACCACGTCGGCGAACCGGAACGAGGTCAGGCCGAGATTGTAGATCCGGTTGGAGATGTCCACGTGCTCGTAGCCCCACCGGCCGTACCGGGTGTCGTACCCGCCCACCCGGTCCAGCACCCGCCGCTCGAAGTAGAGCATGCAGCCACGGGGATGGGTGTACGCCCGAAGCTGCCCGTCCCGGTAGATCTCCATCGAATCGGTCAGCCGGCCGCGCGGGGTGTCGGTGAAGATGTACATCAGATGCGGCTCGGGGCTGTCGATGTACGGCCGCTCCCAGCCGTCCACGACCGGCCAGCAGTCGTCGTCGAACAGGAACAGGTGCGTACATCCTCGCTCGACCAGCAGTTCCAGACACTTGTTCTTGGCTCGGGCGATACCGGCGTTGCACTCGAAGCGGAACGTCGCCTCCTCCACCGGCTCGTCACTGGCGTCGTCGACCACGACGATCACGGCACCGCTGGGCGCGTACTTGCGGATCGCCTCCAACGCGATACGGAGCACGGCGCCCCGGTTGTGCGTCGTGATCCCGATGCCCACCGCCGGAAAGTCCGTCTCCTGCATGCCCACCTCATCGGTCGGGGCGCCATGGCGCCGTCACTCGGGATCGCCGCCGGGCAGCGGTGCCAGCCGTCACGGCGGTGCCGGACGACGGTTACCACCGGCCCACCGCCACCGGGTGCGAGGTCGTCCACATGGGGCACGGCATCGCGGCACCGTCGGGTTCACCGGTCGAACGGCGAACCGGCGGTGACACCCGGTGAACCGCCGGTACCGGCGGAAAAGGTAGGGATAACCCTCGCCAAGCCGCGGGTTGGCCCCCATCGGGAGCAGGGGCCGCACCATGTCGGGTCACCACCCTCCGGCGGCACTGTCATGGCATGGCCGATCGAGTGCAGAGCAGGCAGCACAGCAGCGCGCTGGCGAGCGAGTCCCAACTGCGCGAACTGATGGATACCTACCAGCAGCCGCTGCTGAGGTACGCCCAGCGGCTGACCGACGGCGACATCGGACACGCCGAGGACGTGGTGCAGGAGGCGTTCCTGCGGGCGTGGACGCACCTGGACCGGCTCACCGCCGACCGCGGGTCGGTGCTGGGCTGGCTGCGCCGGGTGGTGCACAACCTGGTGATGGACGGGTACCGCAGGAAGCGGGCCCGGCCGACCGAGGTGGACATCGAGATCGCCGCCGCGGAGGCCACGGCCGACCCGACGAGCGTCGTACTGGACTCCCTGGTGGTCGATCAGGTGCTGCGTGGACTGTGGCCGGAGCACCGGGCCGCGCTGGTGGAGGCGTACCTGAACGACAGGACCGCGGCCGAGATCAGCGCGGAACTGGGGGTACCGGTCGGCACGATCAAGAGCCGGGTGCACTACGCGCTGCGGGCGGCCCGCAAGGCGTCGGCGGCTCACCTGCTCTGCGCCGTGTGAACGCGCGGAAGCGACCACAGCCGCATGAGCGCCCTGAAGGCGACCACAGCCGCAGAAGCGCACCTGGAGGCGATCACAGCCGCAGAAGCGCATCTGGACCCGACCGTGGCACAAGGCCACCGAGCCCACGATCCGGGCCGGTACGGGTCGACCGGGGTCGCCTACAGTGGGCACATGCACCGCGCGACGGAGCAGACCAGCGGGTCATTCCCGGTGCCGATGCCATCGGACGAGGTGGCACGGGTGGTCGACGCGGTACATGGCCTGCCGGGGTGGGCGTCGCCGGGAACACAGGCTGAGGCCCTGGTTCGGGCGCTGGGTGGTTGCCTGGACGCCGCCGTCGTCACCATCGCGCTACGGCTGCCCCTGTCCGCCGATCGCGACGCGGACCCGCCGGGCGAACAGGTCGTACAGGAATACTGGTGGACCGCCGCCGGTACCGAAGCCGCGATATCCGTGACCGGGACGGCACCGATCCGGCTGTACGACGGCGAGCAGGTTACCGCCGACCTCGTGGTCGAGCCTCCAGCGGCAGCCGAGCGACTGCGCCGGTGGCCCGAGCTGGAAGCGGTGATCCGCCTGCTGGTCGACGACATCCAGGCACAGTTGGTCACCAGCAGTGCCGAGAGGCTGATCGCCCAGAACGCCGTACTGGTGGCCGACGCCCGGCTGCGGGCGGCGGGCGAGATGGAGCGCCAGCGGTACCAACTGGAGCGTGACCTGCACGACGGCGCCCAGCACCACATGGTCGCGTTGCAAATGTCGCTGGCCATGGTGGAGCACCAGCAGGAGGCCGGCAATGCCGCTGAGGCGGGGCGACACCTCGACCGGCTGCGTGAGCTGCTGGCCAGCACCGAGGAGGTCCTCCACACCACGGCGACCGGACTGCTGGCGCTGCCCCTGGCCGAGCATGGTCTGGTTGCCGCGCTGACGGCCCGGCTGGGCCCGTTGGAGACGGTCGCTCTCGACATCGACCCGCTGACGACCGGCCGGCGCTACCCGTCCGACGTGGAGGCCACCATCTACCTGACCTGCCTGGAGGCGATCAGCAACGCGCACAAGCATGCCCCCGGGGCGAGGGTCACCCTGACGCTGCGCACCACCGCTCGTGGCCTGTCGTTCGAGGTGGCGGACACCGGGCCGGGGTTCGATACCGGCGGACGCATGCCGCTGCACTACCTCGCCGACCGTCTGCGGTCGGTCGGCGGCACCCTGACGGTCCGGTCGAGCCCGGGCAGCGGCACCCGGGTAGCTGGGTTCGTCACGATCTGATCTGGCCGGCACCGGCCTCGGCGGAGCACCGACGGGCAGGCGAGAGCCACCACCCGGTCATCCGCCGTCGCCACCGGTGAGCAGCCGCTCGCAGGTACGGACCAGCGCCGCGCACGCACCCCGCACCTCCGGCCCGCATTCGGGCACCGTGGACTGGGCCCGCCAGAACGCGAGCGCCCGGCGCGCGGCCTCGGTCACCTGCGCCGCGTCGGCGTCACCGGCCAGACCAAGCCGGGCCCGGGAGTCCGATCCGTACGCGCCAAGCAGTCGCCGGGCGTCGTCGTCTCCGCGCGGCAGTCTGATCCGCTGCCGCTGCAGTGTCTGCAACAGATCCAGCTCTGCCACCTGGTAGGCACCGGCCACGGCCGCCTCCATCGCATGCGCGAGTTCGTCGTCCAACCGACCGACGGCGTGACAGGCAGCCAGGGCGCGCAGTACCCATCGGGCGGCCAGTACCCCGGCGTGTGCTGGCAGCAGAGCCCGCATTGTCTCGTCCACGGTGCGGCCACCGCCGGCCGACGGGTACCAGTCGACGACCGCGTCGCTCGTCGTCCGCAGCCATTGTCGTGCCCTGGGCGTCGCGGCGACCCCCTCGGCCAGCACACAGATCACCATCGGCGAGAACCCGTCCCCGTCGGGAGCCCGCAGCACCGTGAGGAACTCCGACTCTGCCGCGCTGGCCGGGCCGCCCAACGCGAGCAGGACCACGTCCGGTGAACCGTACGCTCCATCGGACCAGTGTCGCAGCCGGACGGCTAGATCGGCGTCGACTCGATCGCGACAGTGCAGCACCCGCAAGCCACGCAGCGCCTCGACGGGGATCTCGACCAAGAGCTGGTCAAGGCCGACCGCTGCGTCCGGCCAGAGGAAACCGGACCAGTCGGGGATCCGGACCGGCCGCCACGGTGCCACACCGGCCAGCGGGGCGAGGGTGATCCGCCGGCGCGGCCCGTACTCGTAGCAGGTGGGTATGGCTCGCGCCGCGACCGGCGGGGCCAGGTCGCTGTCCTCGGGAAGCGCGCACAGCACCCGCAGCAACTGCTCTGCCTGCGCCCCGACCACCAGGACCCGGGCACGGTGGTCCTGTCGCGCGAGGGCGACCCGCACCGGCACACTGTCCGCCAACGCTTCCCGGCGGTCCACGAGCAGGCGAAGCAGGCGACGCATGGCGGCACCGGCGGGGCCGCCCGCTCCGTCAAGGTCGTCGGATTCCCTGGCTGGTCCCGACGACACCGGTACGGTGTCGCGCATCTTCTCCGGCCGTTTCCCGTCGAGCCGAGGACCACCACCGAGCCGAGGGCCGCCACCGAGCCGAGCGTCCCCGCCGAGTCGTTCCGGCAACTGGACGTCCACCACCGTCGCCACTCGTCCGGGTGTCTGACCGACCCTGAGCCGCCCGCCGAGTGCGGCCAGCCGCCGAGAGTCGTGCCGCAACACCGCGGCGACGGCGGCCGGGTCGACCGCGGCACGGTGTGCCCGGACCACCAGAACGTCGCCGTCCCGGGACAGCTCGACGGACACCGGGCCGCTCCCACCATGGACGCCCAGGGCCGCCATCACCGAGGCAGCGGCCTGGTACAGGCTTGACTCGATCTCCCAGCCCTGGCGCCGGCCGAGATCCCCGTGGAAGACCACGGGTGCGGACAGGGACGCGGCGATCTCCTCCAACGCGGCGGCGACTCCGCTTCCCCGCAGGACCTGCGGATACACGCCGCGGACCACCGTCCGGAATCCCTCGATCATCTCGTGCAGACCAGCACGGATCGTGGCGGCGATCGCCTCGGCCTCCGCTGAACCGGCGGCCAGTGCGTCCTGCAGGGAGTGGGCGTGGCTCAGGATCGCCGCTAGCTGCCGGTCCGGCGTCGCCGTCACCGCCGTGGCAAGCCGGTCACGCTCCACGGCCTGCACCGCGGACAACTCCAGCCGCACGACATCGGCCTGCCGGACCGCCGGAAGGGTCCGGGCCCGCGCCGCCGTACCCGCCGCGAGATGTCGCGCCAGGCGCAGCAGCAGGCCGACACAGACCGCCGTCTCGCCCAGCACGGCCGGCGGTGTGGGCCAGGGCTCGGGCTGCTCCCGGTGGGCCAGCACCAGGATGCCGTACCGCGCCCCGCTGTCGGTCACCTCCACGGTCGCGACGACGCCGGGCGCGGTCAGCAACAGATCGGGCTCGTCGGCCCGGTCCGGTAGGTTCGCCCCTGGCGTCGGGCCCCGAAGCTGCCATGCAACGGCGGGAGCCCACTGCGAGCCGACGACATCATTGGTTGTCGGCAGCCACAGCGCCACGTACCGCACCTGGTAGGCATGGCCGAGTCCACGCAGCAGCATCCGCAGGGCCGATCGATATCCGCCGAATCCGTCATCCGACCGGTCCGCGCCGGGCAGCGCACCCAACGAGGCGAGCCGGGCCAGGATGGTGAACGGTCCGGACGGCTGCGGCAGGCACGTCGGCCCGCTACCCGGGGCGGGGGTTCGGGGCACCCGCTAACCTGCCATCCGGTTCGACCGGAGGTACGCCAGCACGGCCAGGACCCGCCGATGATGCGTCATGGGCTCGGTGGACAGCTTCAGTTTGGCGAAAATGCTGGCAATGTGTTTCTCGACCGACTTGACCGACAGAAACATCTCCCCGGCTATTCCCGCATTGGACCGCCCCTCGGCCATCAGTCGCAGCACACCACGCTCCCGGTCCGTGAGGTCCGCCAATGGGCCTCGGGTCTGCGGGCTCGGCCGGTCCACCAGGTTCACCGCCAACGCCGGCTCGATCACGAGTTCGCGGGCGGCGATACGGACAAGTGTGTCGGCGAGCACGGCCACCCCCGCCACCTGGTCCTTGAGGCGGTACCCGATGCCCTCGGTCCCGATCTCCAGCAGTCGGTAAAGGTAGTGGGCCTCGGCATGCTGGGAGAGCAGCAGCATTCCCACGCGGGGGTACCGCGCTCGAATCCGCTGGGCGGTGTCCAACCCGCCGTCCAGGCCCGGTGGCATCCGGATGTCCATGATGGCCACCTCGACCGGCGTTACGGCCAGCAGTTCGAGTAGCTGGTCACCGTCCTCCACACAGCCGACAACCCGGTGGCCCGCAGCGGACAAAAGCAGTTGCAGACCCTCCCGGAACAGCGCACCATCGTCCGCCACCGCTACATCCATTGGTCGGCCTCCTGAAACAGTGCCCGTCGTCTCGGAGCCGTCACCGCTCCGAGCACCATAATTTGTCTGGCCTCGATCCATTGTGATGGTGACTCAAACGTCGATAACCTATCGGTCCTGAACGAGGGGGCTGGATGTACGGGGTCGGTGTTGACTTGGGTACGAGTTTCGCCGCCGCAGCTGTGGCGTGCGACGGAGCCCTCGACATGATGCGGCTCGGCGGGCAGGCGATAGTGACCCCATCCGCCGTGTACCTCGACGAAGACGGCCAACTGGTGACCGGTGAGGCCGCCGATCGCCTCGGTCTCCAGGATTCCAGCCGGGTCGCTCGGGAATTCAAGCGTCGCCTCGGCGACCCCACCCCGGTGGTCCTCGGCGGCACACCACACTCCCCCAGCGCGTTGATGGCCGCCCTGCTCCATTCGATCGTGGAGCGGGTGACTCAGACCCGGGGCGCGCTGCCTGACCACATCGTGCTGACCCACCCGGCCGTGTGGGGCCCCTACCGGCGGGAGCAGTTCGCCGCCATCCCTCCCCTGGCGGGCCTGCCCCGACCGGTGAGCCCACACACCGACCCGGTACCGCCGGTCTCCGGCGAACCGACGATCCATACCGTCACCGAGCCGGTGGCCGCAGCAACCTACTACTGCTCCACCCATCCCCTGCCCCGGGACGGTCTGCTCGCCGTCTACGACCTGGGCGGGGGGACCTTCGACAGCGCCGTCGTACGCAACGGCGACGACGGACTCGAGATCGTCGGCACCCCGGAGGGCATTGAGTGGCTCGGTGGTGCCGACTTCGACCAGGCCATTCTGGATCACGTCAATCGTCAACTCGGCGGTGCCATCGACAAGCTGGATCACGTCGACCGCGACGCCGCGGCGCTGCTGGCCGCGGTCCAGCGCGAGTGCGTCCTGGCGAAGGAGGCTCTCTCCACGCGCTCGCAGGCGGATGTCACGGTGTCCCTGCCCGACGGCGATCGACACGTGACCATCACCAGGGAGCTGTTCGAGAGGACGATCACTCCCTCTCTGGACGCCACGGTCGAGGCGTTCCGGCGGACTCTGACGACCGCCGGCATCACGCCGCGAGACCTCACCGCGATCCTCCTCGTCGGTGGCTCGTCGCAGATACCGCGGGTCGCCGAGGTGCTGCGTGACACGTTACGACGGCCGATCCTGCTCAATACCCATCCGAAGCACGCGGTGGCGCTGGGCGCCGCCATGCGCGCCGCTGACACCATCACCGCGCGGATCGCGCCACCCGGGCGGCGCACCGTCATCGGTGTCATGCCGCCAGCGAACCCGCCGAAAGGTGCCACGGCCGGGGCTGAAGCCAGCCCGGCAGAAGCCGAGGCGACCACGACCGGGGCTGAAGCCAGCCCAGCGAAGGCCGACCCCGCCACGGCCGAAACTGGAAGCGGCACGGACACCCCGATCGCCACCACCACCACGGCGGGTTTGTCCGCGCCGCCTGCCCTCGCATCGGAGCCCACCGGAGCCCCCTCAGACGTACGCCGACAGGTGCCAACCACGCGCGGTCCGATACGACGCCGATTGCCGTCGCGATACCTCCTACTGCCCACCATCGTCGGTCTCGCCGCCCTGCTGGGCGCGTCGTTCCTGATCGCACCCATGCTGCGACCTGGTCAGACGCCGGTCTGCGGCACCGCCGACATCGCCCGATACCAGCCGGCGACGGCTTCCTCGACCGCGGGCATGGATTACGCCGCGGCCAACGCGGTCGACAGCAACGCCACCAGCCACTGGAGCAGCACCACCGGCGATCCACAGTGGCTCCAAATCGACCTGGGCAGGCAGGTCGACGTGTGCGGTGTGTCGATCCAGTGGGCAAGCACATTCGCGACGGCGTACCAGATCCAGATGTCGGTCGACGGCCGGACCTGGACCGACGTCTACTCCACCACAACCGGTGACGGCGGCAAGCAGCGATTCGCCGTCTCCGGCACCGGCCGGTACGTACGCGTGCTCGGCACCGCCCATGCCAACGGCTCCGGTTATTCGATTTCGGATCTCGCCGTCCACACCAACGGGGCCCCGGTCAACCCGAACATCGCGCTGCCCGGCACCACCCACTCGGCCAGCGCGAGCCCGACGAGGCCCGTCCCCACCACCGCCAAGTCGACCGCGTCCGACCGGAAGGCACAAGGTCAGGCCACCCGGAACACGGCTCCAACCGGGTCTGCGGAGGTTCCCGCCGGCAGTACCAGCGGAATACGGAGTGTGGCCACCGGACTCTGCGTGGACAGCAACACCGAGCCGGTGGTCACACTGAACGGCACGCCCATGGGTGGGCAGGCCTTCGCCGCTGCCTGCACCAGCGCGGTCAGCCAGAAGTGGCGCGAGGGACCGCCGCTTTCCGAGGACACTGCCCCGGGTGCCGACTGGTACCGGCTACTCAACCAGATGACCGGATTCTGCTTCGACAGCGATGGCAACGGTCTCGTCTACACCCTGCCGTGCCTGAACCCGAACCCGCATCAGCTCTGGCAGCGGGTCACCAATCCGCGCCCGGCCAGCGGGTCGATACGGTCCGGCACCGTGGTCGCCTACCGCAATCTGCAGACCGGACGGTGTATCAGCCTGGCGTCCGACAAGAAGGTGGAAACCCTGCCCTGCCCATCCGGCAACAGTTGGCCGACCAGCATGCTGTTCTGGCGCTGACCAACGGAGCCTCTGGCGCGCTGACCGACAGAGCCTCTGGCGCGCTGACCGACAGAGCCTGACCGGAACGCCCGATCGCATCCAAGTGGCACCGCGCTAGCTTTGCGCGGTGCACGAGTACCAAATCGGCATCCTCGGCCGGGTCGAGTTACGCGTCGACGGGGCAGCGGTGTCGCTCGCCCCACTGGAACGGGCATTCGTCGCCAGCCTTGCGGCCCACCAGGGACGCATCGTCTCCGTCGACCGCCTGATCGACGGCCTCTGGCCGAAACATCCGCCCGCGAGTGCCCGTAACCGGGTCCAGGCGATCGTCGCCTCGGTCCGACGCCGTACGACGCCAGAGCTGATCCTCACCAGGGCGCCTGGCTATGAGTTGAACACCGCGGTGGCCGTGGACGCGGCGGAGTTCGCCACCGCCGTGCAGGCCGCGGCGGCCACCACCGACGCGCGCTGCGCCGTGGAGCTGCTCGACCAGGCGCTCGCGCGCTGGCGCGACGACGCGTTCGTCGACGTCGACGCGAGGTTGGTCGACCTCGAACGCGATCGCCTGGGTGAGCTGCGCGAGCACGCGGTCGAGCTTCGCGTCGAGGCACTGCTGTCGCTCGGTCTGCACCAGGAGCTCGTGCCGGAGTTGACCACACTGGTGCGTGATCGGCCCCTGCGGGAGCGGCTACGCGGCCAGCTCATGGTGGCCCTGCACCGTTGCGGCCGGCAGGCGGAGGCACTGGCCGTGTACCGGGCCGGGGCCCGGATCCTCGCGGAGGAACACGGCATCGACCCGGGGCCGCGGCTACGGCAACTGCACCAGGAGATCCTCGGCAGCGAGCGGGAGCCGTCACCGCGAGCGTGGATACGCCCCAATCAGCTTCCCGGCGTCACCGGTGACTTCGTCGGACGGGGCAAGGAGCTCGGGCTGCTGCTGTCGTTGCTGGGTCGTATCCCACCGGCCGTCGGGGCCGCGCAGGTCGTCGTCGTGACCGGGCTGGCGGGAACGGGAAAGACCACGCTGGCCCTGCGCGCGGCACACGAGAGCCGCCATCGCTTTCCCGCCGGTTGTCTGTACGCGGACCTGCGGGGCAACACCCCGGAGCCGGCGCGGCCCGACGCGGTGCTCGGCGCCTTCCTGCGTTCCCTCGGGGTGGCCGGCGAGGCCGTCCCGACAGCGGCTGAGGAACGCGCCGCACTGTATCGATCCGTGCTCACCGACCAGCCCATGCTGGTGATGTTGGACAGCGCGGCGGACGCGACGCAGGTGCGTCCGCTGTTGCCACCCGGGGGTAGTAGTGCTCTCATCACCAGCACGTCGGCGCTGTCCGGGTTGCCCGGCACCGAGGTCGTCCCCCTCGACGTGCTGCCGGTCGGCGACGGCCTGGACCTGCTGGCCGGGCTCGCCGGCACCGAGCGGATCGACCGAGAGGCCGCGGCGGCGACCGACGTCGTGGAGCTGTGCGGTCGCCTTCCGCTGGCGTTGCGCATCGTCGGGGTGCGGTTGGCCGAGCGGGAGGCCATGACCGTGGCACGGCTGCGAGACCGGCTGCGCGACGAACGACGCCGCCTCGACGAACTGTCGCTCGACGGGCTCGACGTGCGCAGTAGCTTCACGGTCGGCTTCGAGCGCCTGCCACCGTCCGCCGCGCAACTGCTCGCAGTGCTCAGCCGGACGTCGCTGCACAGCTTCGGCATGTGGGACGAGACCACCGAGCCGCTACTGGAACAGCTGTGCCGCGCCCACCTGCTGACCGCCGACCCCGGCGGCCGGGTGCGCATGCACGACCTGGTCCGGCTGCATGCCCGGGAACGCACCGACGTCGCCGCCCAGCAGGTGATCGCCTGGTACGCACGACTGCACGCGTACGCCGCACGTGCCGACGCGTCGCTGCCCTGTAGGGCCCTGCCGGTGGCGGACGTGGTGTCCACGATCGACGCCTGGAACGCCGTCGACTGGTTCGAGGAGGAGCGGGAGAACCTGGTGGCGGCGGTGCGGGACCTGCTACGGCTGGACGCGGTCGACCTGGCCGGGCGGTTGGCCTGCACGATGGGCAACTTCGCGATGATGCGTAGCCAGCACCTGCCCGAGTTCGCCGACTGCCTGAGCGACGTGCTCGACCGTCACGCCGATCTACGGTCGGCGACCCGGATGTCGCTGCGGCTCCACCTGGGCACGGCCTACCGGCTGCTGAACCGGCAGGCCGAAGCCGTGCCGCTGCTGCGCGCGGCGCACCGGGACAGCCGTGGGTCACTGGTGGCGCACCGGCTCGTCGCTCTGCAGGGCTACTCGCTGTGCTGCCGCCAACTCGGTCGGTTGCGGGAGGCGGACGCTGCGCTGCTGCTGATGGTACGGCTGTGCGCCGCGCACTGGCCGGTCGGCCCGGTCGGCGGTCACGTGCTGCTGACCCTCGGCATGCAGTACGGGCAGTATCAGCCCACCTCATCGTTCGCCTACGCCGCCTGCTCCGCAGCGCTGCGGCTCTTCGAGGACGGTGGCGACCTGTGGGGCTCGGCGCTCGCGCGGGAGAGCATCGGGCTGCTGCATCGGCATGCCGAACGGTGGCCGCAGGCCCTGGCGCACCTGCGGCAGGCGGTGACCACCGCTGGACGGCTCGGTGACCGGATGAGCGTGACCACCGCCGAGCAGGCGCTGGCCGCGACGCACCTCGCCGCGGGGGACACCGCCTCCGCACGCCGGCTGCTGGTCCGTACCGGGTCGGCGTTTCGCGAGATGCGCCACCAGTGGGGCGAGGCGATCTCCCGCCGTTTCCTCGGCAAGGTGCATCTCGAGGAGGGCAACGCCAATCAGGCGGTGGCCGAGCTGGAGGCCTCCGCGGCCATGCTGCGCGACATCGAGCAGCCGTTCCCGCTGGCGAACTCGCTGAGCCTGCTGGCGCAGGCCCACGCGAGCCTGGGACGACACGACCGGGCCGTCGCGCTGGGCCGCGAGGCGCTGCACATCTTCGAGCACTTCAGCGCCGCGTACGCCGATGACCTGCGCGAACGGCTGGCGCAGTGGCAGAGCGCAGCCCATGCGCAGTAGAAGCGCAGGGCGAACGCAGCGACGGCCAGCACAGTGATGGGCATCCACCCACAAAGGAGGTCATCCCATGACCAAGCTCATCACCCGCCTCGGCGACGTCGTCCTCGACCGGGTGCTCGGCCGTGAGGAGGCCGGCGCCTGCGTGCCGGAGCACGGCCAGAAGTGCTCGTGCGTCGCGTCCGACGGTTACTGCTCGGGCGGTGACTACTTCCGCCGTTACCGGCAGGGCTACTACAACTGCAACGGCGCGTGCGTGACCTCGACGTCGAAGACGCTCTGCTACGTCAAGAAGGCCGGCGCCTGCTGATCTGGTTGTCCGCCGGGGGCCGCGCCGCTCGGCGCGGCCCTCACCTCTCTGACTCGCCGAGGAGTTCTCATGCAGGCTCTCGCCTACGCCGCCATCGCTGTCATCGGCGCGGTCGCCGTGCTCAACCTCGTCCTGACCTTGGCCCTCGCCCGGCGGCTGCGCGAGGTGCGGACTGGCCACGACCACGACCACGACGGCGAGCCCATTCCCGAGGTGCTGCCCGCTCCGGGCCTGAAGGTCAGCGGCCTCCCGCACGCCGACCTGACCGCCGGCCGGCGCACCGTGGTCATGCTGACCCCGACCTGTCCCCCGTGCCAGACTCTCCTTGACACCCTCACCGCCGACGCCGAGCGCTACCGCCACGACACCTTCGTGTTCATGATCGGTACGCCGCAGGAGACGGCGGCGATGGCACCGCGCCTGACCGACTTCGACACGGCGACGATCTCCGAGCCACTCGCCGAGAAGGAGTTCCAGGTCAAGGGCTTCCCTGCGGTGCTGTCGCTCGTCGACGGGGTTGTCGTCAGCGCCGACCACCAGCTTCCGGTCCTGGCCTGAGGCGTGGCCACGCTGCGAGCCGCCCTGCGGCTGGGCTGCGCCGACCCGAAGGCGCTCGGCGCCATGCTCGCCCTCATCCTCGTCGGCGCGGCACCGCCGCTCGGCGTCGCCTGGTTCACGAAACTGCTCTTCGACGAGGTCAGCAAGGGAGGCGCGGCCAGCCCGTCGACCGCGACCTGGTACGCCGTGACGATCGCCGGCCTGGGAGCCGTGGCGGCGATCGCCAACCGCGTGTCCGGCTACTTCACCACGGCACTGCAGAACGCGATCACGATCGCCGCCGACGTGCAGCTGTACCGGAAACTGAACACCTTTCTCGGCCTGGGCCCCTTCGAGCAGCCGGCCCTGCGCGACCGGCTGGCGCTGGCCCAGCAGGCCGCCAACCAGGCGCCGTACGCGGTTGTCATGTTCGCGGTCGGCGTGGCCCAGAACGTCGTCACCCTCGGTGGCTTCGCCGCGATCCTGACGTCGCTTTGGCCGCCGGCCGGCCTGCTCCTGCTCGCCGTGGCCGTACCCGACTTTTTCATCCAACTACGGCTGTCCCGGCGAGCCGCGCAGGCCGTGGAGGACAGCGCCAGCCTGTTCCGGGCCCGGTTCCTGTTCCAGGCCGTGCTGACCGATCTGCGCGCTGCCCGGGAGGTGCGCCTCTACCAACTCGGCCGGTTCTTCCACGACCGGCTCACCGGTGCCGTCCGGGGGGCCGCCCGGATCGAACTGGCCGCCGCGCGGCACGTCACGGTGGTGCAGACCTGCTGGGCGCTGGCCGGTGCCGCCGTGACCCTCACCGCGACGGTGATCGCGGTGAACGCAGCGGTCCGCGGCCGGCTCAGCCTCGGCGACCTCACCCTTCTGCTGGCCGCGTTCGGCGCGGCACACGCCGGCCTGGCCGGCATCGCTGGCCAGCTCGGCGACGCCGGCGCCGCCATGCGACTGTTCCGGCACTACGTCGCCGTTCTCGACAGTCCCGCCGACCTGGCCGACGGGACCCTGCCGGCACCGCCGCTGCGCAGCGGAATCAGGTTCGAGGACGTGTGGTTCCGCTACGACGAGGGCGGCCCCTGGATCCTGCGGGGCGTCGACCTCACGATCCCCGCCGGTGAGGCCATCGGGCTCGTCGGCCTCAACGGAGCCGGCAAGAGCACCCTCGTCAAGTTGCTCTGCCGGTTCTACGACCCCGATCGCGGCCGAATCACCTGGGACGGCGTGGACCTGCGCGAGCTACGGGTCGAGACGTTACGCCAGCGGATGGGGGCGGTGTTCCAGGACTTCATGTGCTACGACCTCACCGCAGCGGAGAACGTCGGCATCGGCCGACTGCCGCACACGGCTGAGCAGGTCGAGGAGGCTGCCGCGCGCGCCGAGATCCACGACCGCCTCCGCGCCCTCCCCCACGGATACGACACGTTGCTCAGTCGTACCTTCGCCGACCAGGACGGCGAGCCCGGGGTGACGCTCTCCGGCGGCCAGTGGCAGCGGGTCGCACTCGCCAGATCCCTGATGCGCGCCGACGCCGACCTGCTCATCCTGGACGAGCCCAGCTCCGGGCTCGACGCCGACGCCGAGACCCGGGTACACGCGTCGCTAGCCCGGATCCGCCAGGGACGCACCGGGCTACTGGTCTCCCACCGGCTCGGCACCCTGCGCGACGCGCAGCGCATCGTCGTGCTCGACGCCGGACGCGTCGTCGAGTCGGGCGCGCACGACGAGCTGATGACGGCCGACGGTGAGTACGCGCGGCTGTTCCGTCTCCAGGCCGACGGCTACCAGTTGGCACCGTCATGATCGGCTGGCTGCGTCGCCGCTGGCGCCTGGTGGTGGTACGTGGGCAGAGCATGGCCCCGACGCTGCGCGACGGCGACCGGCTCATCGTCCGCATCGGACGGTCACCGGCCAGCGGTGACCTCGTCGTCTTCCGCGCGCGCGACGTCGTCCCCGATGCGGACCTAACATGGATGGTGAAACGCGTACACCGGGTCGAGCCGGACGGTGCCGTAACGGTGCGCGGGGACAACGCCCACAGCCAGGACTCACGGCATTTCGGGGCGGTGCCACGCGAGGCGATCCTCGGCGTGGCCAGAGGGAGGCGATGACACATGTACGTCGAGATCGGGTGCCGGGTGCTGCTCGGCTTGGTCCTGCTGGCGGCGGCGGTCGGCAAGGTCTCCGGCCGGGCCGCCTACCGCGAGTTCACCCGCTCGGTTCGCGACATGGGCTTCCGACCGGCCGGCCCGCTCGCCGCAGCCGTGATCACCGCCGAGTTCACCGCCGTCGTCCTGCTGGCGGTGTCTCCACTGGCCGGGTTCCTCGTGTCGGCCGCCCTGCTGCTCGTCTTCACCACCGCCATCGTCATGAACCTGCGGCGGGGCGGTGGCACCTGCCGCTGTTTCGGCCGCACCGCCGCGCCGCTGGGCTGGCACCACGTGTGGCGCAACGTGTTCCTTGTCGGCTGCGCCATCGTCGGCATGCTCGCACCGACCGGCCCCGTACGCCCCGGTGAAACGGTCCTGGCCGTCGCCGGCGCGCTGGTCGCCGGTCTGCTGGTCGTCATGCTGGACGACCTGCGCTACCTGTTCGGCACGGCCAACCGCGCGTGACCTCCGAGTCGGTTGATTCGGGCCTCATACATGTTCGGCCACCCGGCGGACCAGTTGCTACGCAGGTTCGACCACCGGTGCTGGCAGGCGAGCCGTTACCGTCGCTCGTCGGCCGCAGGCAGGGTCACCACGATGGTCGTTCCGGCGCCGAGGCCGCTGCTGTCGGCGGTGACCCGGCCGCCGTGGTCGGTGATGATGGCGCGCACGATGGCCAACCCGATACCGGACCCATGGCGGGTCCGGTATCGGGCGGCGTCGGCCCGGTAGAAGCGCTCGAAGACGTGCGGCAGGTGTTCGGCGGCGATGCCTTCGCCGGTGTCGACGACGGTGATCCGCACACCGGCGGGATCACGGTCGGCGGTGACGGTGACGACTCCGCCGGATGGCGTGTGGCGCAGGGCGTTGTCGAGCAGGTTGCCCAGCACCTGACCGATGCGTTCGGCGTCGACATCGACCTCGGGCAGATCAGCCCCGACCTGCTCGGACAGCGTGACGCCCTGGTCCGTGTATCGCGGGTGGGCCGCTGCCACGGCGGTCCCGACGAGATCGGCCACGGCGATACGGCGGGGATGCAGGTCGAGCTGGTGTTCCTCGGCGCGGGACACGGCGGCGAGGTCTTCGGCCAGCCGGCGCAGCCGGCCGGTCTGGGCGCGCAGCACCGCCCAGGTCTCCTCGTCGGGCACCAGCACGCCATCCTCGGCGGCATCGACGTACGCCTCGATCGTGGCCACGGGAGTGCGTAGTTCATGGCCGAGGTCGGCCAGCAGCCGCCGGCGGGTGGCCTCGATCTCGGCCAGGCGGCCGGCCATCGCGTTGAACGCCGTGACCACGGTGTCGAACTCAGCCCCGAGGCCGGGGGCGGCCACCCGGGTGGTGTAGTGCCCGACGGCGATGTCCGTCGCCGCGGCGGCGAGCTGTCCCACCGGGTGTGCCACCCGGCGGGCCACGTAGGCGCTGACGGCCAGCGCGGCAGCCAGCGCGGCGACCAGCGCCACCACCAGGGACACCGCGCTGGCCGAGGCGTACGCCTCCTCCACGTGTCGGGCCGTGTCCGGGTCGACGTGGCCGGCGATCTGACGCAGGTGGTCGTGGAAGATGGCCGGGCCGACCGCCACGGCAACCAGCCCGAGGGTGATCGAGCCGGCCAGCACCACCAGGGTCTGCGCGGCGAACAGTCGGCGGGCCAAGCCCAGCCTCAGTCGGAGCATCAGCCTGCCCCCATCCGGTAGCCGACGCCGCGCACGGTACGGATGAACCTGGGCGCGGCCGGATCATCGCCGAGTTTGCGACGAAGGTGCCCGATGTGCACGTCGACCAGGTGCTCGTCGCCGACCCATCCCTCGCCCCAGACAGCGTCGATGAGCTGCCGGCGGGAAAACGCCATTCGCGGCCGGGCGGAGAGGGTGGCGAGCAGGTCGAACTCGGTGCGGGTGACCTCGACCGGCAGGTCGTCGACGGTGACCTCGCGGGCGCCGACATCGATGGACAGTGAGCCGAAGATGCGTGGTGGCTCCTCGACCATGGCCGTGGCAGCGGCAACGCTGGCGCGCGGGCGGCGCAGCATCACGCGTACCCGGGCGATGAGTTCCCGGGGGCTGAACGGCTTGGTGAGGTAGTCGTCCGCCCCCACCCCCAGACCGACCAGCTTGTCAACCTCGTCGGCACGGGCGGTGAGCATGACGACGTAGCAGTCGGTGAAGGTCCGCAGTTGCCGGCACACCTCGATGCCGTCCAGTCCGGGTAGGCCGAGGTCGAGCACCACTACGTCCGGTCGTTGCGCACGGGCAGCCGTCACGGCGGCGGGGCCGTCGAACACGCAACTCACCTCGTGGCCGTCGCGTTCCAGGTAGCTGGCTACCACCTTGGCCAGGCTCTGCTCGTCATCGACAACCAGTACACGGGTGCTCATGACGTCCATCCTGCGGGCTTGCTGCTCTCCTGGTGCAAGCCAGGGGAGCAGCAAGCCGCGTGGGAGCGGTTCCCCGGGAGCGCCGGCCGCTCAGCGGGCGCTGTCAGCCATGTCCCCCGTGGTCTCCGTGGCCTCCGGGGCTGGCGGCCGCCGATGGGGTGGGCAGGGTGACCGACGTTCGGGGTTCGGCCGAGGCGGGCGGCCGTGGGGCGTAGCTGATTCCGTTCGGCTGAGCGCCCACGTCGATCGTGGCGATCTTGGTGCGGGTGGGCAGGTCGATGACGGAGACCGTGGCGTCGTAGACGTTGGTGACCCACGCGCGGCGGCCGGTGGGGTCGATGACGACGCCGTGCGGACCTGATCCCGTGGTGATGCTGCCGGCCGGCGCCATGGTCGCGGTATCGATCACAGACAGCGCGTTACCCGGTTTGTCCTCGCTGCCCTGGTCGGCCGAGAGCAGGGTACGCCCGTCCGGGGTGAGGTAGACCTGCGCGGGTGCGGCAGGCACCCCGATCCGCCCGGTGACGCTACGGGCCGATAGATCGATCTTGACGATGCTCGGCGGCTGCGAGACGCTCGCGTACGCGTACCGGCTGTCCGGCGAGACCGCCACCTGGACGACAGGACCGCCCACCGGCACGGCGGCGACCTTCCGGTCGTTGCGGGCGTCGATCAGGTCAACCGTGCCGGCCTTGAGGTTGGCCACCACCAGGGCGGTGCCGTCCGGGCTCGGGCGCATGCCGTGCGGGCCGCCGCCGAGTTCGATGGTGCCCGACGGAGTCAGACCTGAACGGTAGACGGACACGGTCCCGGCTTCGTAGTTGGCGACGTAGGTCTTCTGCCCGTCGGGAGTCAGCACGACATGGGCGGGGCCGGCACCGGTGGGGGCGGCCGAGGCGAGCCGGTAGGTGGTGGCGTCGAGGGCAGCCACCGTGCTGGCGTGACCGCTGACCGCGTACACCCGACTGCCGTCCGGGCCGACCTGCACGTTGTGCGGGGCCTCGATGCCCTCGACGGTGGTGACCACGGTGCTGTTGGCGGCGTCGATGACCGACAGGCTGTGTCCGCCTTCATTGGCTACCCATACGGTGCCCGCGATCCCACCGGCTGACGGACTCGACGTGGGCGGGCTCGGGTCGACCCTTGGATCATCCGTCGAGGCGCATCCCCCGACCAGCACCACCAGCCCGACGACGACACCGGTGATGGCCAAGCGTGCCTGCCGCGATCTCATGCCCTGTCTCCTCCCGGCGATGCTGCCGGGAATCGGGCTCGTTCCTGGATATCTATCGGCCCTGGATTCCACAGCGAGCTTCGCCCTGTTTGTCCGCTCTGTTCTGACTGACGTTGCCGGTCGCTCGTCCCGACCCACGGTCACCCCCGGATCCGAAGAAACCAGCGGGCAAACCATGAACGTTCGATGAAGGCGCCGAGCGCCCGACACCGGAAGGCGATCGGATCGAGCGCTGCGGCTCGAACCAGCGGCCGAAGGACGTGGCAATCTCCAAGTTCTACGGCGCGAAGCGCGGCTCGCCTTCGTCCCGATAGCATCGCCGTTGTGGCTTCGGTACCAACGGTGGCTGTCGGTTGGTCGACTTCATGACGTCGACCTCGCCGCTGCGGGCTTCCATCTCGAACACCATCTCGCGGCCTGGAAGCGGCGCCCCGTCGACCTCACCGTCATCCTGCTACGAAGGCCGACCACAGTTCGAGAGAACCATCACCGCTCCCGAAGGGACACGCAGGTGAACGACCGTAGGGAAAATCTCGTCATGACCGACCTGGCCGATGTCGCATCACTGGTAGAGGTCGCACCGGACAGCACCGTCTCGCGCACCGTACTCAAGGCGGAGGGCGTGCGGCTGGTGCTCTTCTCGTTCGACAAGGGCCAGGAACTGACCGAGCACACCGCTGTGGTCCCGGTGCTGGTGCAGGTGCTCGACGGGCGCTTGCGGGTAACAGCGGCCGGCCGCGAGGTAGAGCTTCGACCCGGCGGGGTCGTCCATCTCGGTACGCGGCTGCCGCACGCCATCCTGGCTCTGGAGCCCAGCCGGATGCTGCTGACGATGCTCGACGCCCGCCAGACCGCTTGACGAGTTGGTTCGTAGATCGAATTCAGTACGGGGTACCGATCCTTCGCCACCGCCGTCCGGACGTGCCGGGCTCGGCGGGCGGTAGGGGGCGGCGGCTGCGGTAGACGATGAAGGGGCGCCACAGGTAGAACAGCGGAATGCTCCAGGCGTGCACCAGCCGGCTGAACGGCCAGACAGCGAAGATCAGCCACGCCGAAACCGCGTGGACCTGGTAGATCAGCGGCGCCTGGTTGATCACGTGCACGTCTGGCTGGAAGACGAACAGGCTGCGGAACCACGGCGCGACGGTGTCGCGGTATGCATATCCCTCGCTGAGTAGGCTGAACATGGTGGGCACGATGCCGGTGAGGATGACCAGCAGTAGCAGGATCAGGGCCAGGTAGTCGATCGGGTCGGTGGTCGCCCGTACCCGTGGCACCAGCAGCCGGCGGCCAGCCAGGATGATCACGCCAGCGGTTACCAGGACAGCGGCGATGAAGCCGGCGATCGAGGCGAACTGGTGGTAGGCCTCCTCGGAGATGCCGATGGCCTCGGTGGCCGCAACCGGGACGAGAATCCCGATGATGTGGCCGCCGATCGCGGCGAAGGTCGCGTAATGGAACAGCGGTGCGCCCCACTTGAGCAGTCGACGCTCCTGCAGTTCGGTGGAGCGGCTGGTCCAGCCGAACTGGTCGTAGCGCCAGCGCCAGATGTGTCCGACGATGAACACAGCCAGCGCGATGTAGGGCAGCACCACCCACCAGAAGAGATCCCCGGTGCTTACCTCGCTCACGGTCGGGCCGCCTTTCCAGTCAGGTATTCCGGTGGCGCGAAGGGCTCCAGGCCGACCTCTTCGCGGGGCGGTCCCTGACCCCAGGCCTGCGCGACTCGCGCGAGATCACCGGGACCGGGCCGGCCAAGTCGCGCGCAGACCGCGTGGACCACATCGACGTACGGTGTTCCTGCCTGCTGCAACGCGCGGCGCACCAGTTCCAGGTCGGCGCGGTGCGCGCGCAGCAGGGCCTCCCCCCGGGGGGTGAGCGCGGCGAAGTCAAGAACCAGCGGAAGATAGTCGGGCAGGTCCGTGTCGCATGGGTCGAACCCGGCGGTCCGGTAGGCGGCCTTGAACGACAGCAGCGCCATGCCCCGTTTGCGGGTGTCGCCGTACCGGTAGTAGGTCAGGTAGAGCGCACAACGACGGCGCAGGTCGAAGGTCTCCACGTAGTGCTGTGCCACCGCATTCGGCGGGCTCGCCCGCAGCCACGACAGAAACCGATCGAAGGGCCGCCGGCTGCCCTTGGGGCAGTCGCGCGCGGCCGAATCAAGGCGGTCGAGGCCGTCGAACAGCGCCACCGTCGGATACTGCAACAGCACCGAGGCCAGCTTGTACGGGTGGATCGTCTGCGCTGTCATCCTGGGCTCTCCGGTGGGAACAGATGCGGTGCGCTGCCCTGGCCGTTCCAGCCGAGCAGGTTGAAGTGCGTCCGGCCGTCGCGGCCATGGAAGGTGCCGCTGGCGCGCGAGTCGGTGCCGGGGTGGAAGTCCTCCACCGTGGGGGGACCCTGCCCGCCCATGCCCGGGCCGCCCTCGGTGTCGAGGGAGCAGAACAGTTGCTCGTGTTGGGCGGCGAGTCGACCGGCGTCCTCGACGTGTGCGGCCGGGATGACGTAGCGCTCGTTGTACTTGGCGATGGCCAGCAGCCGGTACAGGTCCTCCAGGTCGACGGAGGTCGCCCCGACCGAACCGGGCAGGGCCGGGTCGACCGGCAGGTCCAGCTGCTTGGCCCGCATGTAGGCGCGGATCGCGGCGAGTTTGCGCAACACCGCCCGTACCACGTCGGGGTCGCCGGCGGTGAACAGGTTGGCCAGGTAGTCGATCGGGATACGCAGCGCGTCGATGGTGGCGAAGACGCGGTCGGGGTCGGCCGGGTCGTAGCCTGCCGCGTGTACGACGTCGGCGACCGGCGACAGCGGCGGGATGTACCAGACCATCGGCAGGGTGCGGTACTCCGGGTGCAGCGGTAGTGCCACGCGGTGGCGTACCGCCAGGGCGTAGACCGGGGAGCGCCGGGCCGCCTCGATCCAGTCGGCCGCGATGCCCTGCCGGGCCGCCTCCGCCTGCACCTGCGGATCCTCGGGGTCGAGGAACACCGACAGTTGTGCCTCATAGAGCTGCTGCGGGTCGGGGACGGCAGCCGCCGGCAGCACGGCGTCGGCGTCGTAGAGGAACAGCCCGAGGTAGCGCAGTCGACCGACGCACGTTTCCGAGCAGATGGTCGGCAGCCCGAGTTCGGTACGGGGGTAGCAGAACGTGCACTTCTCCGCCTTGCCGGTGCGGTGGTTGAAGTACACCTTCTTGTACGGACAGCCGGACACACAGAACCGCCAGCCTCGGCAGCGATCCTGGTCGACCAGGACAATGCCGTCCTCGGCTCGCTTGTACATCGCCCCGGACGGGCAGGACGCCACGCAGGAGGGGTTGAGGCAGTGCTCGCAGATGCGCGGCAGGTAGAACATGAACACCTGCTCGAAGTCCATCTTGACCCGATCCTGCAGGCCGGCCAGGTTCGGGTCGTCTCGCGCGATCTCCAGCGAGCCGGCAAGATCATCATCCCAGTTACTGCCCCACCGTAGGCGCATGTCCCGGCCCGTCAACGACGAGATGGCGTGGACGCTGGGGTTGAACGTGCCCGCCGGAGCCTCGGTCAGGGTCTGGTAGTTGTAGGTCCACGGGTCACCGAAGTCGTCGATCGGGGGCAGGTCCGGGTTGTAGAAGATGGACAGCAGCTTCCGCAGCCGGCCGCCCGCCTTCAGCCGCAGCCGGCCCTTGCGGTCGAGCGACCAGCCGCCCTTCCACTGTTCCTGATCCTCGTAGCGTCTCGGATAGCCCAAGCCCGGCTTGGTCTCGACGTTGTTGTAGTAGACGTACTCCATCCCCGGACGGTTGGTCCAGGTCTGCTTGCAGGTCACCGAGCAGGTATGACAGCCGATGCACTTGTCGAGGTTCATCACCATCGCCACGTGCGCCATGATCCTCATCGCCGGGTCCCGTCCGCCTCGCTCGGCATCATCAGTACTCCACCTCCTGCGACCGGCGTCGGACTACGGTGATCTCGTCACGCTGGCCGCCCGTGGTCCCGTAGTAGTTGAACCCGAACGAGAACTGCCCGTAGCCACCGATCGCGTGCGTCGGTTTGATGATCAACCGGGTGAGCGAGTTGTCCGAGCCACCGTGCCAACCGGAGATCTCCGACTTGGGCGTCAGCAGATGCCGATCCTTGGCGTGGTACATGAAGACCGTGCCCTCGGGCATCCGGTGGCTGACCACCGCCCGGCAGGCAACCACCCCGTTCCGGTTGTACGCCTCGATCCAGTCGTTGTCGGAAACGTCGATCTTTGCCGCGTCCACCGGGCTCATCCAGATCACCGGTCCGCCCCGGAACAACCGCAGCATGTGCAGGTTGTCCTGGAATTCCGAGTGGATGGACCATTTCGAGTGCGGCGTCAGGTAGCGCAGGGTCAGCTCTGGGCGACCCTCCTCCTGCAGTCCCTGCGCACCGAAGTGCCGGGCGTAGTTCAGCGGCGGGCGGTAGGTCGGCAGCATCTCGCCGTACTCGGCCATCCAGTCGTGGTCGAGGAAGAAGTGCATTCGGCCGGTGAGGGTGTGCCATGGCTTCTTGCGCTCGACGTTGACCACGAACGGCGAGTAGCGCCGTCCCGCCGTCTCGCTGCCGGACCATTCCGGAGATGTGATCACCGCCTGCGGCCGTACCTGGGTGTCGTAGAACGTGATCCGCTCGCTGGATCGTTCCTCGGCCAGGTCGGCCAGGCGCACTCCGGTGCGCCGCTCCAACTCCTGCCACCCCCGCACGGCCAACTGCCCGTTGGTGGTACCCGACAGGGCCAGGATCGCCTCGGCAACCTGTATGTCACGCTCCAGCGTGGGGCGGCCGTCGGCCGGGCCGCCGCGTACGACCCCGTTGGCCCGGCGCAGGTAGTCGACCGCTTCGGTGGGCACCCAGCCAATGCCCTTGGCAGCGGTGCCGAGGGTGTCGACCAGCGGACCGAGCGCGGCCATCTTCTGCGCCACCATCGGATAGTCCCGCTCGACGACGGTCAGCCGGGGCATGTTCACCGCTGGAACGGGCTGCTCCTCACCGGTCTTCCAGTCCCGCACCCGGCCGCCCGGCTGAGCCATCTCGTCCGGGGTGTCGTGCAGGAGCGGGGTGGCGACCACGTCGCTGCGCCTGCCCAGATGGGTCTCGGCCAGCCGGGAGAAATCCTCGGCGATGAGCCGGAACGCGTCGAAGTCGGTACGGCTTTCCCAGGGCGGGGCGATCGCCGGGTTGAACGAGTTCACGAACGGGTGCATGTCGGTGGTGGAGATGTCGTGCTTCTCGTACCAGGTGGCGGCCGGTAGGACCACGTCGGCGAACGTACAGGTGCTGGTCATCCGGAAGTCGATGGTGGTGAGCAGGTCTAGCTTGGCCTGCGGCGCCTGCTCGCGCCAGGTCACCTCGACCGGGCGCACACGCTCCGGCGACTCCTCGGCGCTCACCGCGTGCTCCGTGCCGAGCAGGTGTCGCATGAAGTACTCCATGCCCTTGCCGGAGGAGCCGAGCAGGTTGGCCCGCCACACCGTGAGCACCCGTGGAAAGTTGCGCGGGTCATCCGGGTCCTCAACAGCGAACCGCAGTCTGCCGGCCTGTAGTTCCTGCACCACGTACTCCGGCACCGGCGTACCGGCGCGGGCAGCCTCGTCGGCCAGGTCCAGCGAGTTGCGGTCGAACGCCGGCTGCGATGGGGCCCAGCCCAGCCGCGATGCCTGTGCCAGGCAGTCGATGAAGGTCCGACCGGCGAACAGGCCCCGACCCAATGGGCTGCTCAGCTCGCCGGGACCGAAGTGCTCGTAGCGCCACTGGTCGGTGTGGACGTACCAGAACGACGTGCCGGTCATCTGCCGGGGAGGTCGCTGCCAGTCCAGCGCGAACGCCAGCGTCGACCAGCCGGTCAGGGGGCGGACCTTCTCCTGACCCACGTAGTGTGCCCAGCCACCACCGTTGACCCCCTGGCTGCCGCAGAGCAGGGTCAGGGTGAAGAACGCGCGATAGATCTGGTCGGAGTGGTACCAGTGGTTGGTGCCCGCCCCCATGCAGATCATCGACCGGCCGCGGGACAGTTCGGCGTTGCGGGCAAACTCGCGGGCCACCCGCACCGCCGCGGCGGCCGGCACCGAGCTGATCGCCTCCTGCCAGGCCGGCGTGTACGGCTGCGGGTCGTCGTAACCGGCGGGCCACTGCCCCGGCAGCCCGTCGCGGCGCACCGCGTACTGCGCCATCAGCAGGTCGAACACCGTGGTCACCAACCGGCCACCGACCCGCACCGCTGGCACCCCCCGGCGGATCGTCGACCCGCCCTCGGTCGGTCCGACATCGAAGCGGGACAGCTCCACCGCCACCGCCTCGCTGTGTCGGCCGTAGAGGGTCAGCACCGGGTCGACCCCGGCGAGGTCCAGGTTCCAGCGCCCCATCCCCGACTCGGTGTACCGGAATCCCAGCGAGCCGTTCGGCACGAACGGCTCGCCCGTCTCGGCGTTCAACAGCACCGTCTTGTGCGCGACGCCCTCCCCGTCACGACCAAGGTCCGCCGCGGTGAGGAACTTGTCCGGCACATAGCCGTCGCCGTGCTGCCGCAGGGTCACCAGGAACGGCAGATCGGTGTAGGTCTTGACGTACTCCGTGAAGTAGGGCACCTGCCGGTCGCGGAAGAACTCGGTGAGGATCACGTGACCCATCGCCATCGCCAATGCCCCGTCGGTGCCGGGTTTGGCCGCTAGCCAGTCGTCGGCGAACTTCGTGTGGTCGGAGTAGTCCGGCGAGACCACCACCACCTTTTGTCCCCGGTAGCGGGCCTCGGTCATGAAATGCGCGTCAGGGGTACGGGTGATCGGCAGGTTGGTCCCCCAGATGATCATGTAGGAGGAGTTGAACCAGTCTGCGGACTCTGGCACGTCGGTCTGGTCACCGAACACCTGAGGTGAGGCGATCGGCATGTCGGCGTACCAGTCGTAGAAGCTCAGGATCACTCCGCCGATCAGCGACAGGAACCGGCTGCCCGCGGTGTAGGAGACCATCGACATCGCTGGGATCGGCGAGAAGCCCACCACCCGGTCCGGGCCGTACTCCTTGATCGTGTGCACATGTGCCGCGGCGATGAGTTCGGTGACCTCCGGCCAGGTGGACCGTACGAACCCACCCTTGCCCCGGGCGTCCTTGTAGCGGGCGGCGCGTTCGGGATCGCCGGTGATCTCCGCCCACGCCGCCACCGGATCCAGCCGCCCCCGCGCCTCCCGCCAGAGCTCCAGCAGCGCCCCCCGCACATAGGGGTAACGCACCCGCGACGGCGAGTACGTGTACCACGAGAACGACGCACCCCGTGGGCAGCCTCGCGGCTCGTGCTCCGGCAGGTCCGGCCCCGGCGACGGATAGTCTGTCTGCTGCGTCTCCCAGGTGATGATCCCGTCCTTGACGAAGACCTTCCACGAGCACGATCCCGTGCAGTTCACTCCGTGGGTGGACCGCACCACCTTGTCGTGGTGCCACCGCTGCCGAGAGAACTGCTCCGCCGCCCGACCACCGACGCGGTGCACCTCCCGATAGTCGGGGGACGACTCGCCCGGCGAGAAGAACTGCGCCCCTCGCAGCAGCGACTCCACCGGCTCACCGATGGGCAGCAGCGGCGCTAACAGCCGTGGCGGGCGCGGGTCCGCCACGGGGCCCGGCTCTGCTGACGTTGGCCGATTCACGTGAACACCCACTCCGCCCTGGTCAGCCCATGTAGCACTGTGTCGACAATATCTGGCGTAACGGGTGATATCGGTCGTCTAACGGAATAGCAGTCGGGCCAGTTCTCCCCCGACCACCCGGAGGTCCCCGCCCACCCGGTCCAGGCTCGACTCTCCCCCGATCAGGCGGGGCCACCGCCCGCTCGGTAGACGCGGACCGCATCGGCGCGGCGGTGGACCCGCAGCCGGGCATTGACCGCCCGCAGGTGTGCGTGCACCGTTCGGACGCTCACCCCGAGTTCCGCAGCGATCGCCGCATCGGAGAGACCGCGCGCGACCGCCTGGAGGATCGCCCCTTGACGGGCGGTGACCAGTCCGCCAGCGGTCGGATCGGCAGCGACCCGCTCGGCGAGCCGGGCCCGCACCGCCGCCTGGCGGGTGCGCAGCCGCTGCCCGGGGTCCTCGCACTCCGCCAGCAGCCGCCCCGCCTCAGCCGACCAGCGCCGGGCGGCGTCCCCCCGCCCCGCGTCGAGTTCCAGCTCCGCCAGGCCCAGGGCGGCGTCCAAGGCGGTGATCCGGTCGGTCGCGGCGATCGCCAGAGCGTGGGCGTTCGCATAGCCGGCGACCGCGACGTCGGCCGCACCCGTGTGTTGGGCGACCGCCGCGTGGCAGAGGGCGAAGACCCGGTCCGTAAACGGTGCAGCGGCGTACCGGGAGCCGATCAGGGCCTCCGCTCGGGCCAACTGTTCCCCGGCGGCCGTCAGGTCCCCGCGCTCCGCGCGGACCCGGGCGAGGGTCGCCCGGCCGGCGACCTCGGCAACGGTGTTGCGCATCGGGGTGGCCGACTCCACGATCTCCGTCAGCCGGAACTCGACGTCGTCGCCGGGACCGGCGTAGTACGCCGACCCGGCCAGGATGACGTCGCAGTTCGCCCGCTGCGTGAAGTGCTCCGGCCCATGCATCGATCGGGCCCGCCGGGCCCAACGCACCGCCTCGCCGACGTCGCCGTGCAACGCGCTGAGGGAGGCCCGGCCGAGCGCGATACCGGCGGCGACCGACGGCAGGCCGTCGGCCAGGGGCCCCTGCCGGACCGGCGCCGCCTCGGCCAGCGTCAGGGCAAGGTGCACCTCCCCGGTACGGCCCGCGAACAGGCTCGCCGACGCGTGCGCGAGCAGTAGCCGCGCGTCGGCGTGTAGCTGCGCCGGGGCGATCCGGTCGATCCAGCCGAGGACGGTGGTGATGTGGCCGACGTCGAGCATCCGCCAGTACGTCGACGCGATCAGCTCGCCCGCCTCGACCTCGTCCCCGGCGGCAAGCAGGTGCGCGATCGCGCGGTCCGGCATGCCATGGTCGACGAACCAGCGGCCGGCGCGGCGGTGGGTGTCCTCGGTGTCGACGCCTTCGGTCGCCGCGGCCCGATGCAGCGCCTCCCGGAACAGCGGGTGGTAACGGAACCACACGCGGCGGCGGTCGAGCGGTACGACGAAGACTCCCGCCCGCTCGAGCCGGGCCAGCTTGCCGCTGCCGTCGGCCCCGCCGGTAACCGCCTCGCAGAGCGGGCCGCTCAGCCAGTCGAGCCCGGCGGTGCCGAGTAGGAAGCGACACAGGCCGGCCGGCAGTAGGGCGAGCACCTCCTCGACGACGTAGTCGTACAGGTGGTGGTGGTCGCCGCGGAGCCGCTCGTGTGGTTGCCCGGCGGCGAACCGCAGCGCGACCGGCCAGCCCTCGGCCCGCCGGATCGCCTCCTCGAACTCCGGGGTGGCCGGTCCGTCGAGCAGTGATCGTGCCTCGTCGGCGGAGAAGCCGAGATCACCTGTGCCGATCTCGGCCAGCGCCCCCAAGGCCCGCAGCCGGGCGAGGGCGATCGGGGGCCGGGTACGGCCGGCCAGCAGGAGCCGGATCCGGGAGCGGCCGAGCACGAGCAGTGCGAGTTCATCGCGGACGGCCGGGGTGTCGATCCGTTCGACGTTGTCGAGGGCCAGGACGAGGTCGGCGGGGGCGGACCGTCCGGTGGCGACGAGCTCCGCTATCCAGCTCCGACGGTCGCCCGACCCGGCCGGAGGCGGCGGCAGGCCGGCGAACCGGTCATCGACGCCGGCCAGCGCCTCGGTCACGCGGGTCCAGAAGACGACGGGCTCGGCACAGTCCGAATCCAGGTCGACCCGGGCGATCCGGTCCCGCCGCGCCGACGAGGCGGCCCAGCCAGCCAGACCGAGCGACTTGCCCCAGCCGGCGGGAGCGTGCACGACGGTCACCCGGTGCTGCCAGGCGGCGCTCTCCAGCCGCCGTTCCAGCGCCGGCCGGGGGCGGATCGTACGGATCATCGACGGCCAGCGTACGAGAACGTCCGCTGGCCCGTACGACCCAGGCGGCATTGCCTAGGCAGCGCTGCCGAGCCGTTGTCGAGCCGTTGTCGGCTCGGGTCGGCGACGGTGAGGCTGTCGGGACGGTGAACGGGGAACACTCGCCGGTCGACCATCGGACGGCCCGACGACCCTGGCCCAGGAGAGGACACCATGGAAGAGATCACCTGGCTCGACGCGACCGGACAGGCCGACCTGGTCCGCTCGGGCAAGATCAGTGCCCGCGAGCTCGTCGAGCATTCGATCAGCCGAATCGAGAAGCTGGATCCCGAGGTGAACGCATTCATCCACACCAGCTTCGACAAGGCGCGGGCGGTCGCCGACCGTGCGCCGGCCGGACCGTTCGGCGGGGTGCCCTTCGCCGTCAAGGACCTGTTCCAGCAGAGCGAGGGCGACCCCTACCACTACGGCACCCGGTTCCTGAAGGAGCTGGACTGGCGGGCACCGGCCGACACCTGGATGGTGTCGAAGCTGCGGGCGGCGGGGTTCGTGCTCGTCGGCCGGACGAACACGCCCGAGATCGGCGCGTGGACGACGACTGAGCCCGACTCGTACGGTCCCACACGCAACCCGTGGGACCTCCGCCGTTCGTCCGGCGGTTCCAGCGGCGGCTCGGCAGTCGCGGTCGCGACCGGCATGGTGCCGGCGGCACACGCCAACGATGGTGGCGGCTCGGTACGGATCCCGTCGAGCGCGAACGGTCTGGTGGGCTTGAAACCGACCCGGGCCCGGGTCTCGCTCGGCCCGGAGCTGGGTGAGGCGTGGGCCGGCATGACGCACGAGTCCGCCATCACCCGCTCGATACGGGACATCGCCGGCATCCTCGACGTCGTCGGCGGGATGGCACCCGGTGATCCGTACACGGCACCGACGCCGAAGCGCCCGTACGTGCAGGAGGTTGGCGTGCCGGTGGGCCGGCTGCGGGTCGGCATCCAGGTCGACCATCCGAACGTCGCGCTCGACCCCGAGGTGGTGGCGGCGGTCCGGTCGACGGCCACCCTGCTCGAGGAACTCGGGCACATCGTGGAGGAGGCACACCCGGCCGCACTGGACGCGCCGGCGGCCGAGGCGCAGGTGCTGATGCCGGTGTTCCAATACCTCGACATCGTGCGCTGGGGTAGGGCGATCGGCCGGGAACTCACCTCCGACGACCTGGACCAGGACAACTGGGCGCTCGGCAGGTACGGCAGGGACGTAACCGCCGTCGCCTACCTCGAAGGGCTGTACGCGCTGCATCGGTGGTGCCGGCGGGTCGCTGCCTGGTGGAACCACGACGACGCCGGCACCGACGGCGGGCGCGGCCCGGGCTACGACCTCCTGGTCACGCCGACGCTACCGAAGCTGCCGGCGATGCTCGGCGAGCTGCGGCCGGTACCCGGGCAGCCGCTGGCCGGCTTCCTGAAGTCGGGAGAGTACGTCAGCTTCACCTCGCCGTTCAACGCGACCGGACAGCCGGCGATGTCGCTGCCGATGCACTGGTCGGCCGATGGTCTGCCGGTCGGTGTGCAGTTCGTCGCCGCGTACGGCCGGGAGGACCTGCTGATCCGGCTGGGTAGCGTGCTGGAGCAGGCCCGGCCGTGGGCCGGCCGGCACCCGGGGATCACCGGATAGCTGGCCCGAGCGAAGTCCGGCACCCGGGGATCACCGGAGAGTTGGCCCGGGCGAAGTCCGGCACGCCGTCGTACGACTCCGCAGGCGGGCGCTCCCAACGGTGGCCGACTCCAGCGGCAACACCGGCTGGCGACGCTTCGCCGCACTGTGGGAGGGCTGAGTACCCCGGTGGGCAATGTGGACGAGGTGCCGGCCGGTGGCCCGGCGGGGAGCGTGGCCACCGGTCGGCACGAGGTGCGGTCAGGGCAGTTCGATCACGCTGACCCCGTTGACGCCCCAGTAGCAGGTGGGTGAGGGACCGAGCGTGTACCACCCGTCGGCGCTGCTGGTGTAGACGATGATGCTGTCGTAGGTGAACCCGGCGGTGCAGTCCACCCGAACCTTCCACTTCGCCACGTTGGGCGTGTAACAGGTGGCGTAACCGTTGTAGGCACCGAGACTGCCGGTTACCCCGGTCGAACAGGTCATCCCGTACACGGGGGTGACGAAGCTGGCGGTGGGTGCGGGCGTGCTGCCGGCGGATGCGGGCGATGCCGCCATGGCGGTCGCGGCCAGGCCAAGTCCGCCGGCGACCAGCGCGCCGCGTACTCGCCGGATCGTGGTTCGCATGTCCCTCTCTGCCTTCCTGTCGGTCGGTGGTTGTCTGGACGCGGTGGCTTTGGGGTGTCTCAGTAGAGCAGCCACAGGTCGTAGCCGCTGTAGTCGTAACGCAGCGCGCAGGTGAGGTTTCTCGCGAGACCCGCCGCGACATAGTCCCAACCGCTGGTCAGACATACGCTCTTGGCGTATTCGAGGTTGGCGGCGAGGACCGAGCCGTTGTAGAACCAACCCGGTCCCGGCCACAACGAGTACGGGTCGACCAACGCCGCCATCTCGACGGACGTCGACGGAGCGTTTGTGACCTCGGCCGGTGCCGCGTTCGCCGCCGTGCTCAGTCCCAGCGTCGCTCCGGTGCAGACGAGTGCCACGGTCGCCGCCCGTACGAGCAGCCTTGTCCTCAGGGATGTTCGCATGTGCTGTCTCTCCTTCCCGGATGGGCTGTGTGCGCGTCCAGGATGGGCCGGGTGGTGGATGACGCACCACGCACAGGAACCCGCACAGTCATCCGCACAGTTAGATGCGCGTGAATGTGCAACTGCTGCATCAGATGGTTGTCACACGCTGTCGGAGATTGAAGTGTGGTAGTTGAATGAGCGCATGGGGACGGCGCCCGGGGCGTTCGGGTCCGCGCTTCGAGTGCTCCGCGAGCGTGCCCGGCTGACCCAGGAACAGTTGGCCGAGCGTGCGGGCCTGAGTACGAACGCCATCAGCGCGCTGGAACGTGGGGCGCGGCGTCGGCCGTACCCGAGCACCATCCGGGCGCTCGCCGAGGCCCTCGGACTGAGCGCCGAGGAGCGCGTCGAGCTCGAACGCGTTATGCGCGGGCGCGCCGTGACACGCCGCCCCGAGCCACCGTCCGATGGCACGCCGCCACACCAGGACGCCGCGCTGGTGCCCCACCCAGAGGTCACGGTGCCCATGGTGGTACCGCGCCAGCCGCCCGTGGTGGTGCCACGGCAACTACCGGCGGTCGGCCGTGACTTCGTCGGCCGGACTGCCGACCTCGCCCAGCTTGACGCGCTGCTGTCGGCCGAGCCAGCCTCGGGGCCGGGCGTCCCATCCCCGGTGGTGATATCCGCGATCGGCGGCACCGCCGGGGTGGGGAAGACCACCCTCGCGCTGATCTGGGCACACCGGATGAAGGATCGCTTTCCCAACGGCCAGCTCTACGTCAACCTCCGTGGCTACGATCCGGGTCCGCCGGCCGCACCAAGTGACGTGTTGGAGGCGTTTCTGCGGGCACTCAACGTGGCACCGGAAGGCATTCCAGCACGGTTGGAGGAGCGCGCGGCGCTCTTCCGGTCGAGCGTGGACAACCGTCGGCTGCTGATGCTGCTGGACAATGCCGGCAACGCCGAGCAGGTGCGGCCGTTACTGCCCGGCTCGTCCACGTGTGTGGTGCTGGTGACGAGCCGGGCACGCCTCGACGGCCTCGCGGTCAGCGTGGGCGCGGTACATGTCACCCTCGACGTTCTGCCCGTCGCGGACGCCGTGACACTGCTGCGTACGTTGGTCGGAGCGGCGCGGTCCGACGCGGAGCCCCATGCCCTGACCGCCCTCGCTGGGTCCTGCGCGCGGCTGCCGTTGGCGTTGCGGCTGGCCGGGCAGCGTTTGGCGAGCCGGCCGTACCTGCGCATCACCGACCTGGTGGACGAGTTGGACGTCGAGACCCGCCGGCTGGACGTGCTGAGCGCTGGTGAGGACGCCTTCACGGCCGTTCGGTCCGTGTTCTCCTGGTCGTACCGCAGCCTGTCCACCACCCAGGCACGGATGTTCCGCCTGCTCGGTCTACACCCGGGGCCCGACATCAGCACCCATGCCGCTGCGGCGTTGGCCGGGATTCCCCTCACCGAGGCGCGGCAGCTCGTCGACGGTCTGGCCGACGCGCATCTCGTCGAGCACGTCGGGCGGGATCGGTGCCGGCTGCATGATCTGCTCCGCGCGTACGCCCGGGAACAGGCGCAGACCGTCGACACCCAGACGGATCGGTTGGAGGCGGTACGCCGGCTCGTTGGCTTCTATCTGCACAGTGCCTCGGTCGCCGGCCACCTGTTGCATCCGCGTCGGGAGCCCGCCATGGCCGATGGCGCACCGGTGCCCGTGCAGCTCGCGCCGGTCAGCGGCTACGACGAGGCGCTCGCGTGGTGCGAGGCCGAGCGGGTCAGCTTGGTCGCGGTCACCAGCGCGGCAGCCGAACACGGGATGTTCACGGCCGCCTGGCAGTTGCCCAACACCCTGTGGAGCTTCTATTACATCCGCAAGTACTGGGCGGACTGGGCAACCGTCTGTCAAATCGGGCTGGACGCCGCCCGGCGGTCGGAAGACTGCGGCGGGCAGGCTCGGATGTTGAGTGGGCTGGCCAGCGTCTATCGGGACCTGCACCGCTTCGATGAGGCGATCCTGCACTACCAACGTGCGCTCGACCTCAATCGGCGACTGGGCGATCGGTTCGGCGAAGCCCGGTTACTGAGCAACATCGGCGACGTCTATCTCGGCCTGCGCCGATACAACCACGCGCTCGACTATTCCTTCCGCGCCCTCGTCATCCTGCGCGAGGTCGGCGACCCCTATTTCGAGGGCGTGGCGCTGGGCAATCTCGCCGAGGCATATCTCGGCCTACACCGGTACGACGAGGCCCTGGAGAGCTTCCAGCGGGTCCTCGAACTCTGCCGAAAGATCGACCATCGTCATGGCGAAGGGCGCACGCTCATCCACCTCGGCGAAACCCACCTGGGCCTGCTGCGCCATGACGACGCCCTCGACCACCTCCACCGGGCGGTCCAGCTCTGCCGAGACATCGGCAACAGCCACGGCGAGGGCATGGCCTGGAAGATAGTCGGCCAGGTCCACCAGGCGACCGGCCGATCGGAGAAGGCCCGCCGTTGCTGGCAGACCTCAGCGAGGATCCTTCGCGAGGTGGGTGGACCCGAGGCGGACGAGGTCCTCGCGCAGCTGCGGAGGTTGACGGGCTGAGGTCTGCTCGTCGGGTCACGTCTCGTCGGGTTCGAGGATCATGCTGCGCTGGGCGGGGCGCAGTGGCAGACCCAACGTGGTGATGGCGAGACGTGCCGGCCCCACGCTGGATAGGACCAGATGACCGACCGCTGCCGAAGCTCAGAAGCAGCCCCAGCTTTCCTGCACCTGGATCGTGACCGGGACGCTCTGTGTCTCCACCCCGTCCGACGCCGTCAGCTCCGGTTGGTAGATCCCGAACGGTAGCGGCGGTAGGGTCATGTCGATCAGGTCGAGGGCGCTGCGACCGTCGCTTGATCCGGGTGCGAGCGGCTGATGCGGCAGACTCGTGGTCGTGCCGTCGGGCAGATTCCGCACTCCGACCTCGATGGGCGTCGACCACTCTCCGTCGATCGTGATCCAGAAGTACGTCCACCAGGGCTCACCGGCCGGAATGCAGATTCGCTGCCCGATGTCCATCAGCTGCCAGGTGGCTGTCGACGTCTTGGCACCCGTAGCAGCGGCCGGCGGACTGGCCGCCAGCGCCATGGCCACCGCGGCGGCCAGCCCGAGCGCCAGCCGAGCGACGCCTGAGGTCGATCGCAACATCAGCACCTCCCAATTCGTGGGCCGGGCGGACCCGACGATCCGCCAATCGCATTGGCCTTCTTGGATATAAAACCGAACCAAGCTGCTCTTGACAAGAGGTAAGCGACCGATTGGAACTCGGTAGAGAGCGCCGCCACGGCGCCGTCCCACGCAGGTCACCCGGTGACGGTGGGCGGCCTGCCGCCGGGAGGACCCAATCAACGACACTGATGTCGGAGACGAGGACTCGGAAACATCTCCGTGGCCGCGCTGATCCTGACCACCGGGCCTGGACAACTCAGCGGTCCGCATCCCCCCACGTCGTCGAGTTGGTCGATACGGGCGGCCGGCGGTGGTCGCGCGGAAATATCAGACCGTCAGCTCGCCGCGTACGAGCGCCCTCGCGACAACGGTCCGCAGGATGTCGTTCGTGCCCTCGCCGATGCTCATCAGGATCGAGTCCCGGTAGAGGCGCTCGACCTCGAACTCGGTGGAGTAGCCATAGCCGCCGTGCACCTTCATCGCGTCGATCGCGGCCTCGAGAGCGACCTCCGAGCAGAACACCTTGGCCATCCCGGTCTGCCCATCGGCGCGACCGCGCCGGACCGCGTCCGCCGCCCAGTACGCCATCAGGCGCGCGGCCTGCAACTGGATCGCGATGGTGGCGAGCTTGAGCTGGATCGCCTGGAACTCGGCGATCTGCCTGCCGAACGCCCTGCGCTGCTGGGCGTAGGCCAGCGCCTCGTCGTGGGCACGCTGCGCGATACCGACCGAGCGCGCGGCGATGTTGACCCGGCCCCACTCCAGGGCGGACAACGCCTGCTTGAGGCCGACGCCCTCGACGCCGCCGAGTAGCCGGTCCTTCGGTACCCGCACGCTGTCGAGAAGGATCTCGCAGGACTCGGTGCCCTTGTAGCCGAGCTTCGGGATGTCCCGCAGGACCTGGAAGCCCTCCAGCGTCGCGTCGACGAGCAGCACGCTCATGCCGGTGTGTGCGGGTGTGGCGTACGGGTCGGTCTTGACCAGCACCGGCAGCGGGTCGGCGTACCGCGCGTTGGTGATCCACATCTTGGTGCCGTCGACGACGTAGTGGTCGCCGTCGAGACGGGCGGTGGTGCGGATGCCCTGCAGGTCGGTGCCGGCGTCCGGCTCGGTGAGGCCGATGCCGGTCCGCCGGACGCCGGTGGCAAGGTCGGGCAGGTAGGCCCGTTTCTGTTCCTCGGTGCCATGCATGGCGATCATCCGGCAGGCCAGGGAGTGGCTACCGAGGATGCCGGCGATGCCCATCCAGCCCCGGGCCAACTCCTCGAACACCAGCGCGAACGAGACCGGGTCGAGGTCGAGGCCGCCGTACTCCTCCGGCACGGTGATGCCGAACAGCCCCATCTCGGCCATTCCCCGCACGATCTCCGTCGGGTACCGCCCAGCGTGCTCCCACTCCCGCGCGACCGGGATGACCTCGCGGTCGACGAAGGTACGGAGCAGGGCGCGGAAGTCCTGCTGCTCCTCGGTGAGCGTGAAGTCCATGGTGAGCCTCCGTCAGCGGTGGAAGACCGGCAGTGCCCGGCCGTCGTCGAGATCGCGCCAGCCGACGCGGACCGGTTCCCCGATCCGCCAGTCCTGGCCATCGAGCGTGGACAGCACGATCGGCCCCTCGGCGAGCCGGATCCGGGCAATCGTGTACGGCACGGCAACCCCCGGCCCGGGTGCCCGGTGCACCACGGTGAAGGTGTCCACGACGCCGTCTCCGGACGCCTCGACGAACCCGAGGTCCGCCGTATCCGAGCAGGCGGTGCACAGTGCTCGGGGCGGGTGCTGGACGTGCCCGCAGGACCCGCAGGTCTGCAGCGTGTAGCGGTGCTCCCGGGTGGCGTCCCACCAGCCGTCCGTCACGTCGTCGGGCGGCGGTACGTTCACCGCCGCACGCCCAGCACAACCGTCGGGCGGCGGTACGTTCACCGCTGCACCCCCAACACGACCGTCGCGTGTGTGGACAGGATTCCGCCGGTGCCATGCGCCACGGCCACCCGGGCGTCGGGCACCTGCCGGGCACCCGCCTCGCCGCGCAGCTGGCGGACCGCCTCCACCAGCAGCAGCACCCCGTACTGGCCGGGATGGCAGTACGACAGGCCACCGCCGGAGGTGTCCAGCGGCAGCCCACCGCCGGGGCGGATCCGGCCGTCCTGGATGAAGTCGAGCACCTCGCCCGGTCCGCAGAAGCCCAGCGCCTCGACGCTGAGCGCGGCGGTGATCGTGAACGAGTCGTACACCTGAAGCACATCCACGTCGGACGGCGTGATGCCGGCCCGGGCGAACGCCTCCCGACCGGACTCCCGCGCACCGGTGACCGTCAGGTCCTCGACGGCGGTCATCGACATGTTCGTCGACCGCTCGCCGTACCCGAGGACCCGGACCGGCGGATGCCGCAGGTCGCGGGCCCGGTCCAGCGCGGTGAGCACCACCGCTCCCCCGCCATCGGTCACCAGGCAGCAGTCGGCGACGGTCAGCGGGCTGGAGACCATCGGCGCGACAAGCACATCCTCGACGGTCAGCGGCCCAGCACCATAGCGGAACGCGGCCGGGTTGAGCAGCGCCCACTCCCGGGCGGCGACCGCGATCTCGGCCAGCTTCTCCCGTGTCCCGCCGTACCGGTGGAAGTACTGCCGCGCCGCCATCGCGTAGTACGACAGCGGATACAGCGGGCCGTACGGCGTCTCGAACTGGGCCTCCGGGGTGTGCTCCTCGACGACCCCACCGAGGCTGCGCGAACGCGCCGAGCGCTGGTTCGACGCGAAACTGATGACCACGGTGGAGACCTGGCCGGCTTCGATCGCCTGCGTGGCGCGGGCGACCATCATCTCGGCGGCCGACCCGCCGACGAACGTCGAGTCGACCCAGCGAGGCCGCAACCCGAGATACTCGGCGAGTTGGGTGGTGGAGAACCGGGACACCCCGGTGGTGGCCAGTCCGTCGACGTCGGCGAGGGTCAGCCCGGCGTCGGCGAGCGCCCGGGTGACGGCCTGGGTCTGCAGCGTGAGCGTGGACTTCCCGGTGCGGCCGAGGTCGCACTCGGCCGCACCGACGATCGCGACGCCGGTCACCGCGCGCCCGGCCCGTCGGCCGTACCCAGCAGGACCGTCGCATGGGCGGGGTGGGCCGCGGGCCGCTGCGGGCCGTACGCGCTGGCCAGGATCGTGGCGGAGAGGTCGACCCGGACGCGGTCGGCAGCGACCGCGACCACGGTGCCCGCGCACCGGACGGTCTCGCCGGCGAACATCAGGTTTCGGAACGTGAACGACAACTCGTGTACGAAGCAGCGCGGGCCGAGCGCGTCCTGCAGCAGCTCGACGAAGAGCGCTCCGAGCACCTGCCCGTCCACGACCGGGCCCGGGACCTGGGCGGCGGCCACGAACTCGGGGTCGAAGTGCAGGCGGTACCAGTCCCAGGTGGCACCGGCGTAGGCGACCATGTCGGTGAGCGTGATGGTGCGTTCCAGCGCGGGCAGCTCATCCCCGACGTGCAGTGGGGGCAGCTGGACCGTCATGCGGCACCGTCCAGGCTGACCAGGATGATCGTCTCCTCGTTGACGGCGAGCAGCTCGCCGTCCTGGTTGGTGTACGTCGCGCGGGAGGAGACCACGAGCATGTCCACGCCGGTACGGGTCTGCTTCTCGGTCAGGTCGTGGATCTCCCAGGTCGCGGTGATGACGTCGTCGGGGCGTACCCGGCGGTGGAACGTGTAGCTGTTGCCGCCACGGACCTGGCGGGTGCCGGGGACGTTCAGGTGCCAGGAGTGCCCGGCGTAGCCATCGCGGTCCATCGGGAGGTTCGCGTACTGGTTGGTTTCGCAGATGAGCGTCGGCGGGGCGGTCACACCCGGCAGGCCCTGCGCGCGGGCGAACTCGGCGTCCGAGTACAGCGGGTTGTCGTCGCCGACGGCCATGCCGAAGTACCGGCCGGCCGCCGCGCCGAGCGGTTCCGGTGCGGTGTACACCTTCCTCGTGCCCAGTAACGCGCGCAGTTCGTCGGTCAGCAGGCCCACGGCATCCCCTCCGCTTCGCTCCGGACCGCTCATGCCGGGTACACCGCCGTCGGGAAGACCTCGAACAGGAACTCGGGACGCAACAGGGCCTTGCAGATCGCCCCGGTCGACGCCGGCCAGGGCGGGCTGAGCAGCCGTTCCCGCACTCCCGCCACGCCCCGGTACGCCGGCAGCGCGGACTCGACGCAGTACTCGGTCGTCTCCAGCAGGTGCTCCGGTCCGAGGCCGGCGTAGCGCAGCAGGTGCAGGATCGCGCCATAGGTCGCCTCGGCCTGCGCCACGATGTCGTCGGGATACAGGGCCTGTTGCGTCTGCATGTCCAGCGCCGCGAACCCGGACATGTACAGCGTCCGACCGGCCCTGACCCCGGGGGCGTAGGTGAGCGTGTCGTAGCGGGACCAGCCCGGGTTGACCAGTTCCAGCGGGTGCCGGGAGGCGGTGACGTCGATCGCGACGAGCGCGTCCGGGTGGTGCAGCCGGCTCATCAGGATGCCGCCCGCGCCCGGGTACACGCCGGCACCGCCGAGGCGTTCCCTGCGTACGCGGTGCGTCCGGCGGTACACGTCGCGGCTCTCCGGGGTCGAGTAGTCGTAGGTGGTGACGACCGCATCGAGGGAGAGCCCGACCGCCTCGAGCAAGTCGCCCGCCCGGTCCAGGCAGTAGGCATACTGGGCGGCGAAGTCGCCCGGGTGGACCACTGCACCGGCGGCGTCGACCGGGAGCATCGTCGGCAAACAGACCGCGCCGTCGTGACCGGTCCGCACCGTGGAGGCCCGCCAGGTGCCGGCCCTCCGGGGCTCGCTGGCGGCCAGCATCTCGCCGCCGCCGCGCACCGCGTGCAGCTCGACCTCCACCAGCGCGGTACGCCGGACGAGTCGATCGACTACGACCGTCCGCAGCACGGGCTCGTGGTCGCCGAAGACCTCCCGCCGGAGGGCCGCAGCCGCCTCGTACTCGGCGAGCCCGGCGATTGTCACGTTCTCGGTGACCCGGGTGACGTCCTGCGGCCCGAACCCGGCCGCGGACAGGATCGTCAGCACCTTCTCGTACGCGGTGCGCGCCTGGGCTGCCATGTCCCCGGTGACCGTCATCCTGCCGACGGCCTCGTCGAACGCGGCGGAGGTGTGGCCGGAGGTCCAAGCCGCGTCGCCCTCGGCGAGGCCGAGGCAGAACGTGAACCCGTCGTACGGGAACCAGCGGAAGGACGGCGGTCTGATGGCGTGCAGTGTCACGGGCGGTCCCTACCTGTACCGGCGGCGGCCAGCGCCGCCATGAGCGGTTCGATGGTGTCCAGCTCTTCGAGTCGGTGCAGCAGGTCGACGAGGTGGGTGCTGTCGTCACCTCCGGCGTTGCCGTGGAACTTCGCGACGAGCTGCTCGTCGGTCAGCGGATTGTCCGGGCCGCCCGTGCTGCGCGGCACACTGCCGGTGATGGTCGAGCCGTCGGTGAGTGTGATGCGTGCGGTGCCGGGCGCGTCGGCCGCAGCGCCTCCGGTGGGGGTGACGTGCCAGCGGACCAGCCGGGCAACGCGTTCCACCTCGGGTCGGCCGAGCGAGTCCGGCTCGTACGTCGCGGTGGTCAGGTCACCGTCGACGACAGCGGCGGCGACGCTCCACGGCAGCGAGAACTTCGCCGCGTACGGGGACGCCGGCCGGGCCAGGTCTCGCCGGGTGTCGCAGACCGTGGGAACCGAGTCGGGGTGTACGTCGACGTCGATCGCGGCGACGTCGCCGGGCCCGAACCCACCGGGCCTGAATCCGCTGCGGCGCATCGCGTCGCCGACCGCGTCGATCGCGGCGTGCGAGAGCTGGCACGCCGGATAGGGCTTGATGCCGATCCGGGTGGTCTCCCAGCGCGTGCCGAGGTCGGCGGTGACGGACGCGAGGTCGACCGTGCCGGCGGCGAGCGCGTCGTACACCCCGTGCGGGCCGTCGAAGACGTTCGCCGGGCCGCTGGCCCCGGCTGCGGCCAGCCGGGCGGCGAGGATGCCGGCGTGCGCGGCGAACCCCGGGTGCAGTTGCTTCGTCGACGCACCACTGTGCAGGAACGCGAGCAGCCCGCCGGCCTGGCTACCGGCGATGCCGAGCGCGTCGACGGTCCGTGCGGCGTCGTGACCGAGCAGCCGGGCCGCGACGATCGCCGAGGAGAACACGCCGGCCACCATGGTGGCGTGCAGCCCACGGGCGTGGAAGCCGTGCGGCGCGGCGGCGGCGACCCGGCACACGGTCTCGTAGCCGACCACGGCGGCGTCGAGTACGGCCCGGCCGGTCGCGCCGACCTGCTCACCGACGGCGAACGCGGCCGGCAGCACCACGGTCGTCGCGTGGACGAGGCCGCTGGCGTGGGTGTCGTCGAAGTCCAGCGTGTGCACGAGGGTGCCGTTGGCGAGCGCGGCGGCCGGTGCCCCGACCCGGTCCCGCGACCCGATGATCGTCGCCTCCGGTGGCCCGCCGAGCGCCCGGGCGACGGCGACGGCCGGAATCGGGGATGGCTCATCGCACTCCGCCGCCACCATGCCGGTACGCAATCCGCCCAGCGCCGTGCCGACCCCGTCGAGCAGGTATCGCAGCGCCGCGGCCCGCACCCCGTCGGGCACCTCGACAGGGCTGGTGCCCCACTCGGCAAGCTCCTCGGCGATCATCGTGCCGCAGCCGCAGTGGTGTCGGGGCTGTCGGGGGTGCGTGCGCCGGGTGTCGGGACGTCGCCGAACGCGCCGGCCGCCCGCAGCGCCGCCACCTGCTGCGCGTCCAGGCCCAGGATTTCCTCGGTGACGAGGGCGAGGTCCTCGTTGCGCTGTGGTGCCCGACGGTAGGTGGGCGTCTCGTCGCCGACCCGGACCGGGGATGCGAGCTGCCGTACCTCGCCGTACCGGGGGTGGTCGGTGGTGACCACGAGGTTTCGGGCGGCGGTCTGTTCGTCCACCAGGGCCGCGCCGACGTCGTTGATCGGGCCGCACGGGATCGACCCGGCGGAGAGCTGCCCGAGCCAGTCGTCGACGGTCTTCTGCCGGAAGATCGCCTCCAACCGGGGCAGCAGGTCGGCGCTGTTCTCCTGGCGGGCGGCGAAGGTCGCGTACGGCGAGCCTGCCTCGGCCCACTCCGGGTGGCCGACGACGTGGCACAGTCGGGCCCAGAACTTCTCCTTCGCACAGCCGACGACCAGCCAGCCGTCCTTGGCCTCGAACGCCTGGAACGGCACCAGCGACGGGTGCGCCGAGTTGTGCGTACGGACCGGCCGGAACCCGGCGTTCAGGTGCCACGTCGCGGGGTAGGTCAGCATCGACACCGCGGTGTCGTACAGGCTGACGTCGCAGTCCATGCCGACACCGTCGCGGCGGGCGGCGTGCACCCCGGCCAGGAGCGAGATCGCGGCCACGAAGCCGCCCGAGTAGTCCACGAGAGACAGACCGGACTTGGTGGGCGGCCCGTCCGGCTCACCGGTCAGCTCCATCCAGCCGGCGAGGCCCTGCAGCACGTAGTCGTAGCCGGGTTCCCGCTTGCGTGGCCCGGTCATCCCGAACCCGGTCAACGCCACACACACGATGCGCGGGTTGAGGTGCTTGAGGTCGTCGTACCGGATACACAGCTTCTCCGGCACGTCTCCACGCAGGTTGGAGTAGACGACGTCGGAGACCGCGACGAGCTGCTCGAAGACGCCGCGCCCGGCGGCCGTACCCAGGTCGAGGGAGATGCTGCGCTTGTTGCGGTTGAACGTCTCGAAGAAGAGCGAGTCCTCCCCCTCGGCGTACGGCGGCACGTACCGGCCAACGTCACCGCCGGCCCGCGGGTCCTCGATCTTGATGACCTGGGCACCGAGGTCGGCGAGGTGAACGCTGCCGAACGGCCCGGCGCCGTACTGCTCGACCGCGACGATGCGCAGATCCTCCAGTGGTCTCATAGGGACGCTCCCGTCAGCTCACCGATCAGCGCGATGATCTCGTCCTGGGCCGCGCGGGTCTCGGCGGGCGACAGCCCATGGGTCGGCGGACTCAACTTCACGGTGTCGGCGAGGCCCGCATAGGCCGCGATCCGCGCAGCGACGTCGTCGCAGGTGCCGGTCATGGTGAGCGCGTCGATCATCCGGTCGCTGACGCTGCCGGCGAGGCCGTCCGCGCCGGCACCGGCCCGGAACGCGTCGATGACGGCCTGCTGGTCCTCGGCGAGACCGTGGAAGGCGAAGAAGTCGGCGTAGGTGCGGACCGTGGCGTAGAAGCCGACCACCCCGGCGGCGCGGCGGCGGGCGAGCGCCGGGTCGGCGGCGACCGAGCAGCACGCGGAGACCACCACGTCGAGGTCGTGGCGTGCCTTGCCGTACGCGCGGTCGATGCCGAGCGTGAGGTCGGGCAGGATCCGCTCTCGCAGGTAGTCCGGTGAGCACAGCTCGTGGCTGATCCAGCCGTCGCCGATCTCGCCGGCCAGTCGGGTCATCAGCGGGCCCATCGCGGCCAGGTAGACCGGGATGGGCCGCTGCGGCACGGCGTACGGACGCTGGTAGCCACGCATGTGCATCGGCTCGTACTCGCCGTCGACCCGGATCGCGGCACCGGTGGTGCAGGCGTCCCAGAAGAGCCGGATGTTGCGGACCGTCTCGCGAACATGTCCGACCGGTTTGCCGAACGGGACGTTGTGCCAGTCTTCGTTGAGGCGGCGCACGCCGGAGCCGAGCCCGAGCACGAACCGACCGCCGGAGAGCTCGGCCAGGTCCAGCGCCTCCAGCGCGGTGATCATCGGGCTGCGGGTGAAGGCCAGGACGATCGCGGTGCCGATCCGTGCGGTGGACGTCGCCCCGGCCAGGGCGGCGGCGGTGCCGGTCGCGCTGCGGTGCAGCTCCGAGACCCAGAGCACCTCGGCACCCGCGCGTTCCGCCCGGCGTCCGGCGTCGGCCAGCTCCGCGAGCGTCTCACCCCACGGCTGGTAGGTGAGCCTCATGCCGTTGCCTCGCCATTGCCATTGCCATTGCCGGTGCCGTTGCCGGTGCCGGTGCCGGTGCCGTTGAGGGAGAGCGGGGACTTCCCGACTGGGAAGAGGTTTTCCAGTTGCTCGGCACCCCGGCGGTACACATAGAACGTCCGCTTGAAGGAACAGACCTCGTCGCCGTGCTGGTTCAGTGCACGGGTACGCACCATGACGATGCCGGCATGCGGGCGGGACGCGGACTCGCGCTTCTCCAGCACGATCGACTCGCTGTAGAGCGTGTCACCGGCGAACACCGGGTGGGTCATCCGGATCTCGTCCCAGCCGAGGTTCGCGAACGCGTTCTGGGTCAGGTCGGTGACGCTCTGCCCGACCGCGATGGCCACCGTGAGCGTCGACACCACGAGCGGCTTGCCGAACTCCGACCGCGCGGCGTACTCGGCGTTGAAGTGCATCTCGTTTGTGTTCATGGTCAGCAGCGTGAACCAGGTGTTGTCGGTCTCCGTGATGGTGCGTCCCAGGGGATGCTGGTAGACGTCTCCGATCTCGAAGTCCTCGAAGAACCGCCCGGTCCAGCCCTGCTTGAGCCCCATCAGTCGATCTCCTCTCGACGCTGAGCACCCGAAGAAGGGGGGACTTCGTCCCGCGCGAGGTACCTGTCGCGGATGACCCGCTTGAGGATCTTGCCGCTCGGGTTGCGCGGCAACACCTCCACGACGTGCCACTCGCGGGGCACCTTGTAGCGCGCCACGTGCTGCCGGACGTGGCTCTCCAGCGCCCCGACGTCGATCCGCGTCCCCGGGCGGCCCACCACGAACGCGGCGATGCGCTCGCCGTACACCTCATCGGGCACGCCGACCACGGCGACCTCGTCGACCGGCTCGTGGCGGGCGATGGCCTCCTCGATCTCGCGTGGGAAGACGTTGACCCCGCCCGCGATGATCATGTCTTTCTTCCGGTCGACGATGGTGATGAAACCCTCCTCGTCGCGCACGGCCACGTCCCCGACGGAGAAGAACCCGTCCGCGTCGTACCCGGCCCGGGTGGCCTCCTCGTCGTCGAGATACCCGGCCAGCAGCAGCGGCGAGCGCGCGAACAGCTCGCCGGGCTCACCCGGCCCGACCTCGTTACCGTCGTCGTCGGTGAGCCGGACCTCGTTCCAGAACCAGGGATGCCCGACACTGCCGGCCCGTTCCAGGGCGAACCTCGGGCGCAGGTTGGTGACGATGGAGCACTCGGTCGAGCCGTACAACTCGTGCACGTCGACGCCGGGGAACGCGGCGATCACCCACTCCTTCAGCGCCACCGGCAACGCGGCGGCGTTGAAGTACAACGTCCGCAGCGCCGACAGGTCGTACCGGGCGGCCGGCTCCGCACAGAACCGGCGGAGGTGCTGGGCGTGCGTGGGCACCAGGAACACCGTGGAGGCGCGACTGGCCACCATCAGGTCCAGCAGCCGCTCCGGATCCCAGGTCGACAGCACGGTGCACGAGCCGCCGAGCATCGGGGCGGTGTAGGCGAACGCGAACCCCGCGCCGTGGTGCATCGGCGCGACCGCGATCGTGCTGCGGTTGGGGCCGAGTCCGTAGTCCAGCCCGACCCCGAACGCGGTGAGGACCCGTCCCCGGTGGGTCAGCAGGACGCCCTTGGGCCGCCCGGTGGTGCCGGAGGTGTACGTGACGCAGAACGGGTCGCACTCGTCGACGGGGACCTGCGGATCGACCGCGCGGCCCTGTCCCAGGAACGTCTCGTACCGCTCGCCGACCTCGCCGGCGAAGCTGAGCACGAGCGGCAGGCCGTCGAGCAGCCCGTCGACGTTGCCGGCCAGCTCGTCGGCCAGGATGATCCCCTTCGCCTGCGAATGGGCGAGGATGTAGGCGTTGTCCGGGCTGTTGTTCTTCGTGTTCAGCGGTACGGTCGGGATGCCGGCCTTGGCCATCGCCGCCGATATCTCGAAGTACTCGTAGCGGTTGTCGCTCAGCACCGCGATCCGTTCACCGGGGGCGATGCCGCGCGCGAGCGTCGCGGACGCGAGCCGGTTGGAGCGCTCGTCGAGCGCGCCGAACGTCACGGTGTGGTCGCCGTCGACGACCGCGACGCGGCCGGGCGTGGCCCGGCCGAACTCGCGGATCCCGGCGGCCATGTTGAGCTGCACACCCTTCACCCGATGCCATCCTTCCCTGAGTCGAACCGGTCAGAGTCCGTAGCGGGCGAGCACGTCCCGCTTGCCGGGGGCGAGGAACCTGCGGGTCATCCGGCCGATGGTGAGCCAGGCGATCGCGTCGCCGTTCCTGGTGCTCGCCAGCATCCGCTCGACCAGGTACGGCGCGACGTCGTCGACGTGGTCGCAGAGGATGTTGAGCAGTCGGCGCTGCCGCGCCACCTGCTCCGGCGCGGCGGCGGCCTCGCGCAGCCACCCCTCGGTGACGAGGATGCCGGGGCGGATCTGGCCGACCCGCACACCGGTGCCGGTGACCTCCTTGACCAGTGCCCGGGTGAAGGAGTCCAGACCGCGCTTGGTGGCCGAGTAGACCCCCATGCCGGGGCGGATCCGGCCGTCGCTGCCGCCGCCGAGCACGTTGAAGACCTGGCCGCCGCCGGCGGCGAGCATGCCGCGCACGGCGACCTGCGAGCCGTACACGGTGCCGAGCATGTTCGTGGTCACCATCGTCCGGACGTCCTCCGGCGTGGTCTCGACGATCCGCCGGGTGGTGTTGGCGACCCCGGCATTGTTGATCCACAGGTCGACGCCGCCCAACGCCTCGGCCGCAGCACTCCACATTCGCTCGATTTGAGCGGCGTCGGTGACATCCACCGCGAACCCGTGGACGGCGGCCGTTGCGGTGGCCTGCGGGCGCAGGCGTGCGACAGCATCGTCCACGGCCGGGCGCGTACGCCCCGAGACGACGACGGAGTGACCCCGCGAGAGCAGTTCGCGGGCGAGCGCGAAGCCGATCCCCCTGGTGCTGCCGGTGATGACTGCCTTTCGCATGGCTGCTCCTGCCCAATCAAGTCGGGAGAACGGGTCCGGTCAGTCGCCGGCCAACCGGGCGACCGCGTCGGCCAGCGGCACCACGTCGGCATACTTGGCGTCGAGGTCGAAGAGGTTGGCCTCGTGTGGGCCGGGATCGCGGTCGGCGCACGCCTCGCGCACCACCATCGGGCGGAATCCGTGCTGCAGGGCGTCGACCGCCGACGCGCGGACGCATCCGCTGGTGGAGAAGCCGCCGAGCACCACCGTGTCGACGCCGGCTGCGGTGAGCCAGGGGGCCAGCGCGGTGCCGGCGAAGGCGCTGGCGTAGTGCTTGTGCACGATGTGCTCGCCCCGGGCAGGCGTCACCTGGGCCGGGAAGTCGCCGAGCGGGTTGCCGGTGGCGAACGCGGTCAGCGCCGGCACCTTCGCGGCGAACAGGGGCGCTTCGGCGCAGGACTCGTCGGCGTACCGCACGGCGGTGAAGGCCACCGGGACCCGGGCCGCGCGGGCCGCCGCCAGCAGCGCGACCATCGCGGCCAGCGCGGCCTGCGCGGTGGCCAGGAACAACGGCGACGAGGGTACGGCGTACGCGGCGACCGGGTCGACCAGCACGAGCGCGGGCCGGGTGCCCCAGCCGAGCCGACGGGCGAACCCGGCACCGACGTAGTCGGCGTCGAGCCTGCCACTGTGCATGGCGTCGTCGGACATCTCAGATCACCCCGTCCGTGCGTAGGGCCGCCCGCTGCTCGGCGCTGAGCCCGAGCAGGTCGCCGTACACCTCGTCGTTGTGCTGCCCCAGCTCGGGTCCGGACCAGTTCACCGCGCCGGGGGTGGCGGACAGCTTCGGCACCGGCGCCTGCATCGGCAGCTCGCCGAAGCGTTCGTGCGGCACCCGTACGATGGCCTCGCGGGCTGCGACGTGCGGGTCGGCGAGCAGGTCGGCGGCGGTGTAGATACCACCGGCCGGAACCCCGCCGGCGTGCAGCCGATCGAGCAGGTCGGCGGCGGTGTGGGTGGCCGTCCACGCGGCGATGAGTTGGTCGAGTTCGGCCTGGTGGGCACCGCGCGCGCCGTGGCTGGCGTATCGGGGATCGTCGGCCAGTTCGGGGCGGCCCATGATCTCGGCGAGCCGGCGAAAGACGGTGTCCTGGTTGGCGGCGATCAGGATGTCGCCGCCCTCGGCGGTCGGGTAGACGTTGCTGGGGGCGACGTTGGGCAGAATCGCCCCGGTGCGCTCCCGCTGGTAGCCGGTCACCGACCACTCGGGCAGCAGCGACTCCATCATCGCCAGCACCGCCTCGTAGATCGCCGAGTCGACCACCTGGCCCCGCCCGCTGCGCTCCCGCGCGTGCAGGGCGGCGAGGGTGCCGTACGCGGCGTAGGTGGCCGCGAGCGAGTCGCCGAGTGAGATGCCGGCCCGCGACGGGGGTCGGTCGGGCTCGCCGGTGACGTAGCGGATGCCGCCCATGGCCTCGCCGATGGAGCCGAAGCCGGCGCGCGGCGAGTACGGCCCGGTCTGGCCGTAGCCGCTGACCCGGACCAGGATCAGGCGCGGGTTGAGCGCGCTGAGCACGTCGTAGCCGAGTCCCCATCGCTCCAGCGTGCCGGGGCGGAAGTTCTCCAGCAGCACGTCCGACTCGACCACCAGCCGGCGCAGCAGCTCCTGGCCGGCTTGGCTGCGCAGGTTGCAGGTGACGGACTTCTTGTTGCGGGCCACGACCGGCCACCACAGCGACTGGCCGTGTGGCTTCTCCCGGCCCCACTGCCGCATGGGGTCGCCCCGGCCGGGGTCCTCCAGCTTGATCACTTCGGCGCCGAAGTCGCCGAGGAGCTGACCGCAGAACGGACCGGCGAGCAACGTGCCGGTCTCCAGGACCCTGATGTCGGAGAGTGCCCCATCCATTCGATGCATGGTAGGCGTTGGATACATCGTTTCGCTAGGGGGAACAATGCGGGCGACAGGCTTGCCGTGCCCATGGAAACGGTGTTTCCATTGCAGCCATGCTGGTCCCGGACGGCACCGATCTCACCATCGCCGGGCTACCGGGCGCCTGGCACCGCCGGCTACCGGGCACCTCCGGCCGGGTGGTGCGCCGCCTGCGACGCCGCCGGGAAGACCCTGAAACGCGACCTGAGGAGCAGCGGGTGCGAGCGCACGTCGAACTGATTCACGAGAACGACTACATCTGGCACGTCGGGGAGCTGCCGCACGGCGAGGGCGGGGTCCGCGAACGCCGACTTTCGGTGGACGAGGAGGACGGGTCGTCCTCGCTGTCGCTGCGGTTCGACAGCGACTGGGGGCGCGGGCCGGGCGTACCACACGCCGACACCGAGTTCTTCGTACAGTCCGGCTCGCTGATCTACGGCGATCGGGAGATCGGCCCCGGCGGCTACCTGCAGGTGCCCCGAGGCGTGCCGATGGACTGGATCAGGATCCGTGAAGGCTCGTCGGTGTTGCACTGGCGCGAGTATGGCGACTGCGGTTTCGACGTCGAAAAAGCACAGTGGAGCCCCGCCTCCGGCCGCTGGGACACCGCCGTCGGCGAGGTGACGGTGGTGGACTCCGACGCCATGGAGTGGACCCCCGCCCCGACCGTCGGGCCGATCACCCCGCTCTACATCAAGCTGCTGCACCGCGACCCGGTGACCAACTTCTACACCCGGCTGATCCGGGCCCACAAGGGTTGGAGTGACCATCGGTTGGCCCACCACCCCTGCTACGAGGAGTTCTACACGCTCGGCGGGAAGATGGCCTACAACTTCGGCGACATCGACGAGGGCACCTACTGCTTCCGACCGGCCGGGGTGAAGCACGGCCACTTCGTCGCCGAGACCGACATCGACTGGATCATTCGGTCGGACGGCGAGCTGGTCAACTGGTACACCACCGATGAGTGGATCAAGTGGGGCGGCACGGCGACGAACTACCACGAGCACGACGAGGCACCGGTCATCTCCACCCTGCCGGTGCGGTCCCGGTCGCGCGGTCCGTGGTCCGGCGACGGAATGTAGACGCCATGTGATGGCGACGGGATGTGACCCAGCCGCTGTGTGCGGCCACGTCACATCCCGGTCACACCTGTTGGGACTAACGGGCGACGTACGCCCCCTGCGGCGCGCCGATGACCGCGCCATCGCGGTATGCGACGTGCCCACGGACCACCGTCGCAACCGGCCAGCCGCGGACCTTGCGCCCCTCGAACGGACAGTGGTCCTGCCCGGACAGCAGCAGGTCGGTCGTCACCTCCTGCTCCAGGTCGGGGTCGACGATCGCCAGGTCGGCGTCCGCGCCCACGACCAGGTTGCCCTTGCGTCCCCACAGGCCGTAGGCCCGCGCGGGATTCGCCGAGGCCAGCTCCGCGACCCGAACCGGTGACAGGCCACGCTTGTGCATCCCCTCGCTGATCAGCAGCGGGTAGAGCAGCGCGGTGCCACCGAAGCCGGGCAGCGCCGGCCAGAGCGCGTCGCCCTTGTTCTCCTCGAGGCAACACGCGTGGTCGGAGGCCACCCAGTCGACCGAGCCGTCGAGTACGCCGGCCCAGAGCGCCTCGGTATCGGCCACCGTACGGATCGGAGGGTTCACCTTGCCGCCGAGCCCGGTCAGCGCGTCGTAGGAGAGGCAGAGGTGGTGCAGGGTGACCTCGGCACGGATGTCGGCACCGGGCAGCGCGGCCCGGGCCGCCCGGGCCGCGTCCAGCGCGTCCGCCGAGGAGAGATGCAGCAGGTTGACCGGGCAGCCGGTGGCGCCGGCCAGGGTGGTGGCCTCGCCGATCGCGACCCGCTCGGTCAGCGGCGGGCGGGCGTCGGAGTATGCCTTGAGGGTTTGCGGGTCGCCGGCCGCCCGGACCCGGTCGATGAAGAGCCGCATCAGCTCGGCCTGCTCACAGTGCAGCGACAACGAGACCCGCCGGTCCGCGCCGTTGGCCGCCGCGACCGCCTCCATGATCTGGTAGAGGTGGCCAAGATCGTACTCGTCGCTCATGGTGAAGGCTTTGGCGTCGCGGGAGTCCGCGCTGAGGTTGAAGCCCTTGTAGAACATGTAGTACTTGAACGACGACACGCCATGCTCGCCGACCAGCGCGGGCACCTCGCCGACCTGCGCGGTGTCCATCGGCGCGAGGTGGAACCCGTAGTCGGTGTAGGCGCGACCGCCCACGGCCGCGAGTACCTCCGGGAAGATCTCGGCGTACGGGCCGGTGCGGTTGAGGTAGTGCTGCCCGGTCCGGAAGTACGACAACACCGTACTCGCCCCGCCGACCAGGGAGGATCGGGTCTCCTCGGCGGCGTCCTCGGCAAGCGACCGGTAGATGCCCAGGTGGTAGTGCGCATCCACCGCACCCGGGAAGACCAGCCGGGAGTCGGCGTCGAGCACCTCGGCGGCATCCGCCGGGTCGAGCTCAGCCGCGACAGCGGCGATCCGGCCGTCACGAGTGGCGAGATCAGCCCGGACCGTTCCCACGTACGGCAGTACCAGCGTGCCGCCCTTGACCAGCAGATCGTAACGCGCCACCGCGCACCCCCTTCACCTTTGGCGTTTCGGACAATGTAACGGGGTTTCCATTGCTGAGAAAGGGCGGTTAGATTGACGTCCCACACCTCGATCGGTCCCGTGGAGGTCCCGTGCCCGGCGCACTGAACGGCATCACGGTGGTGGACGCCTCGACGCTCTTCGCCGGTCCCCTGGCCGCCACCATCCTCGGCGACTACGGCGCCGAGGTCATCAAGATCGAGCATCCGGTCAAGGGTGACCCCGCGCGGGGACACGGCCCCGCCAAGGACGGCGTGCCACTGTGGTGGACCATGCTCGGCCGCAACAAGCAGACCGTCACCCTCGACCTCGGTCGACCCGAGGGCGCCGCGCTGGCCCGCCGGTTACTCGCCGAGGCCGACGTGCTGATCGAGAACTTCCGGCCCGGCACGCTGGAGCGCTGGGGCCTGGCCCCGGACTCGCTGCACGAACACAATCCCGGGCTGGTCATCGCCCGGGTCACCGCGTTCGGCCAGCACGGACCGTACCGGGACCGGCCCGGATTCGGCACCCTCGCCGAGGCGATGAGCGGCTTCGCGGCCATCACCGGCCAGCCGGACGGACCACCCACGCTGCCACCGTTCGGGCTCGCCGACGGCATCTCCGCGCTCACCTGCGCCCAGGCCGTCATGACCGCGCTCTACCACCGCGACGCCGGCCGACCCGCCGGTACCGGCCGTGGCCAGGTCATCGACCTGGCGATCATCGAACCGCTGGTCACCGTGCTCGGGATGCAGGCGATGGCGTACGACCAGCTCGGCACCGTGCAGCAGCGCAGCGGCAACCGGTCGGTCAACAACGCTCCGCGCAACACGTACCGCACCCGCGACGGCCGGTGGGTGGCGATCTCCACCAGCGCCCAGGCAGTCGCCGAACGGGTGCTGCGGCTCGTCGGGCACCCCGAGGTGATCGACGAACCGTGGTTCGCCAACGGCGTCACGCGGGCACAGCACGCCGACGAACTCGACGGCTACGTCGGGGGCTGGATCGCCGAACGGGACCTCCCCGAAGTGGTCGCCGAGTTCGAGGCGGCCCAGGCCGCGGTCGCCCCGATCTACGACATCGCCGACGTCTTCGCCGACCCGCAGTACCGGGCCCTGGACACCGTGACCACGGTGCAGGAGCCGGTGCTCGGTCCACTGCGGATGCCCAACGTGCTGTACCGGATGTCCGAGACTCCCGGTGCCATCGCCTGGACCGGGCGCCCGCCCGGTGCCGACAACCAATCCGTGTACGGCAAACGGCTCGGCCTGCGCGCCGACGAACTCGCCGACCTGAAGTCGAGAGGCGTGATCTGAGTGGGCCCACGCACCGGCGGCATGACCGACACGGGAGGTCTCCCGGCCCTGACCGGTGGACCGCAACCCGACCTCGACTCCGGCACCACCGCGCTGTGGTCGGCGCTGGCCGGGGCCCGGGTCATCGACCTGGCCCAACCGATGCGCCGGGGAATGCCCCAGTCACCGAACCACCCACCGTTTCGGATGGTGATCGAGCGTCGCCACGGCGACCTGGTACGCGCCGACGGCGGCAGCGCCGCCAACGAGGTCATCATCACCGGTGGTCACGTCGGTACCCACGTCGACGCGCTGGCCCACGTCTCGCAGGACGGGCTCGTGCACGGCGGCCGGCCGGCCGGGGCGGCGCAGTCCCACGAGGGCTTCGCGGAGCTGGGCATCGAGACGTTCGACCCGTACGTCGGACGGGCCGTGCTGCTTGACGTCGCCGCCATACATGGGACCGCCGTGCTGCCGGCCGGCTACGAGATCACCCCGGACGACCTGGAGCAGGCTGCCGGGCACACCCGGATCGCACCGGGCGACGCGGTCCTGATCGGCACCGGCTGGTCGCGTCGGTGGGACGAGGGGGCGGCGTTCGTCGGGCTCGCCGACGGAGTTCCCGGCCCCGGGGTGGCCGCCGCGCGCTGGCTCGCCGAACGAGCCCCCAGGGTGGTCGGCGGCGAGACGATCGCCTTCGAGCACCTCGGTGCCGGACGTGGCCACGCCACCCTGCCGGTGCACCGGATCCTGCTGGTGGAGCACGGGATCAACATCGTCGAGACGATGAACCTGGCCCCGCTGCTGGACACCGGGGCCCGGGAGTTCCTGTTCGTACTCAACCCGCTGCCCATCGTCGGGGCCACCGGAGCTCCGGTCCGCCCGCTGGCGGTCCTGCCGTGACGTCGGGCGGGAGCACGGCCGGGATGGCGGGCGGGAGCACGGCCGGGATGGCGGGCGGAAGCACAGCCGGGACCGTGGCCGCGCCGGGGGACGAGCCCACGCTCAGCGCCCGGCTGGCGCGCTTCGCGGTCGACTGTCGTGACCACGGGGTGCCCGACGCCGTCCGCGCCGACATCCCCGGCCGGGTACTGGACATCCTCGGGCTGGCCCTGGCCGCGCACGCCGACCCGGGGGCCGAGGCGGCGAGGGCCGCACTGCGCTCCGTACGCCGCTGGGGCGGCGTCGGCGAGGCCACCGTCATCGGCGCCGGCGACCGGCTGCCCGCACCCGCCGCCGCACTGGTCAACGGGGTGCTGGCCCACTCGCTGGACTTCGACGACACGCACCTGCCCTCGGTGCTGCACCCCAGCGCCAGCGTCGTACCGGCCGCGCTCGCCGCCGCAGAGGCGGTCGGGTCCGGTACGGCTGCCGACGTCGCCGCCGTGGTCCCGGCGGTGGCCGCCGGGATCGAGATCACCAATCGGCTCGGCATGGCCGGCTATCTGCCCGACCCCGGGGTCAACGTCTACTTCGAGCGGGGCCAGCATGCCACCTCGATCTGCGGCACGATCGGTGCGGCCGTCGCGGCCGGTCTGCTCTACGGCCTGGACGCCGCAGGCATCGGCCATGCCATCGGAATCGCCGCGAGCATGGGTGCCGGCATCCTGGAGGCCAACCGCACCGGCGGCTCGATCAAGCAGGCCCACTGCGGCTGGGCCGCCCACGCCGGGGTCAGCGCGGCGGTGCTGGCGGCCGACGGGCTGACCGGGCCACCGACCGTACTGGAGGGACGGTTCGGCTTCTTCACCGCGCACACCGGCGACTTCACCGCCGACGCGCTGCTGCGCGGGCTGGGCACCGACTGGGAGGTGCTCCGCACGGTCTACAAGCCGTACCCGTCGAACCACTTCACCCACCCCGGCATCGACTGCGCCCTGGCGCTGCGGGCCGGCGGGCTCGACCCGGCCGACGTCGCCGAGATCGAGCTGGGGGTGGCTGCCCCGGTACTGCGTACCATCGCCGAACCCACCGCCGAGAAGATCCGCCCGCGCAGCGCGTACCACGCGAAGTTCTCCGGGCCGTACACGATCGCGGCGGCGCTGCTCGGCGGTGGCGGCCTGGGGCTGTCGCTCGACGACTTTGTCGGCGAGCTGCCGGCCGACCGGCTGGCGCTGGCGGCCCGGGTCCGGTGCGTGGCCGACCCCCGGGCGTCGGAACTGTTTCCGCGGGCGTTCGCGGCGGTGCTGCGGGTGCGGACTCACAGCGGTGCTCTCCTGGAGCACCGGGTCGACTCGTCGCGCGGCGGGCCGGAGCACCCGTTGGGCGCGGCCGATCTTGCGACGAAGTTCCAGCTCAACGCCGAGCGGGCTCTTCCGCCGACGCGGATCGCCGCGCTACGCGACGCCGTGCTCGGCACCACCGAGGGCGGGGTGACGCCATCGGCGCTACTCGCGCTGACCGCCCCGACTCCCTGAGGCCGGCGCGGCTTCCTGGGGCCGGTACGGGTGCCTACACCGCCAGGGCAAGCAAGCGGCGGGCGGAGCGGACCACCGCCTCGTCCACCATCCGGCCCTGTGCGTCGAGGCAGACCCCCGTGCCGTCGCGGACCGCCGCGTCGAAGCGGGCCACCAGGTCCGCCGCCGTCGCCACCTCCTCCGGTGTGGGGGTGAACACCTCGTTGACCACAGCGACCTGCGCCGGGTGGATACAGGCCCGACCGACGAAGCCGAGCCGCCGCAGTGCCATCGTCGACGCGCGCAGCGTGACCAGGTCGCGGAAGTCGGTGCTGACCGGCGCCACCGGAGGCGCGATACCGACCGCCGCGCTGGCCAGCACCACCTGCGAGCGGGTGAAGAGCAGTTCCCGCTCGTCCGGCCCGAGCGTGACGCCGAGGTCGGCGCGCAGGTCGGCCTCGCCGAGTTGCAGTCGCCGTACCCGGGGCGCGCGGGCGATGTCGAGGGCCGCGACCACGGCCGCCGCCGACTCCAGCAGCGGCACCACGGCGGTCGTGCCCGCTGGTAACCCGGCCGCCGACTCGGCCGCGCCGAGCACCTCGTCGAGGGCGACCAGTTCGGCTGCGGACTCGGCCTTCGCCACACAGATCCCGGCTAGCCCCGGTCCTACGACGGCTGCGGCGTCGACGTGGCCCAACCGGCCCGGGTTGATCCGTACCCACCAGGCGACTCCGGGTGGCGCGGCGCGCAGGAAGGCGGCGGCCGCCGAGCGGGCGGCGTCCTTGCCGGCTGGCGGCACCGCGTCCTCCAGGTCGACGATCACTGCGTCCGCGCCGCGCCCCGTCGCCTTGGCCAGCTTGTCGGACGCGTCCCCGGGCACGTACAGGTACGACCTCAACGGATTCGGGCCCTTCCACTCGACAACGCCCGACGACACACGGCCATTGTTTCGACAGTGGACACAGTGTTTCCATTGGTGGTCGAGACGTCAAGGAGGCTTCAATGGGACCGCACCCCTACGGCTGGTGGATTCTGCTGCACATCGTGCTCTTCGTCTTCTGGCTGGGCGGCGATCTCGGGGTCTTCTGGTCGAGTCGGTACGTCCTCAAGCCCGATCTCACCCCGGCCGCCCGGGCCACCGCATTAAAGATCATGAGCGGGCTCGACCTGGGACCGAAGATCTGCCTGGTGCTCTTCCTGCCCAGCGGCGTCACGCTGATGGCACTGGATCCGCACGGCGCGCAGGTCTTCGGGATCAATCCGTTCGGCTGGCCGATCGTCGCGCTGGTCTGGGTGTTCGCGGCGACGTGGCTGGCCGCCACGATCTCCGACCATCACCGCCCGGGGCACCGCCGGTGGGTACGCCGGGCAGACTGGACGGTCAGGATCGCGCTGATCGCCGGACTGGCCGGGACCGCGCTCTACACGCTCTTCGCCGCCGCACCGTTCGGTGTGGGCACCAACCCGAAGTGGCTGGGCGGCAAGATCCTGCTCTACAGCGTCGCCATCGCCTGTGGACTGGGCATCCGGCTCACCCTGCGCCCGTTCGGCCCGGCCTTCGGCACACTGCTGACGACCGGCTCCACGCCGGAGGTGGAGCGCACGATGCGGCGGGCAATCGACGGCTGCCTACCCTACGTCTGGGGCATCTGGGGCAGCGTGCTGGCAGCCGCAGCGCTCGGCGTGTTGAAGCCGCTCGCCACGCTGTGACCCATCCAGGCCGGTCAGGCGCTGCCAAGGCAGCCCGCACATCGCGTCCAGGCAACGCCCTTCACCGCGTGACGGGCCCGTGGAAGCGGACTCGATTCGGTACCCTTCCGTCGCTGCCGCAGGTGTACGTCTCCGGAGGTATGGCTATGCGTCGAACTCTGCGAGCCACGGTGGCGACGGCCGTCGCCGCAGGGCTGCTGTCCGTCTGGCCCGCCGTGACGCAGGCCGACTCGGGGTCGGTAACCCGGGTGACGTTGGCCAGCGCGCGCAACGTCACCCCTGGTGCGCTCACTCTGCTCACCAGCCGTACCGTCACACTGGCCACCGGCGAGTCCCGACATGTCAAGGGCCGCTTCGAGGCGACCAGCAGCATGACCTCGATCGCCGCGATGAACAACCATGTGCGGTGCCTCGACTCCGCCGGCTCGCAGGTCGGTGTGCAGGGTGTCACCTCGCGCAACCACGAGGGATCCGACACCACGTCGTACGCGATCGACGGGCACCTGCCCCTGTACGCCGATCTGCTGTTCACCGCGCCGGCCGCAGGGACCTACACCTGTGGCGTGTACGGCTACACCGCGTCCAGCGCCAGCAGTTCGTACCATCTGACGGCGGTACCCGGCAGCACCTGGCTGGAAATGAGCGACACCAACCAGGCCGGCTCACACTGGTGGCAGAATCCGGTCTGCAACAGCACCGGCACGTCGTCGACGTGCAGCTACATCGGCGCCGGCACCTCGACCGTGCACGTGTTCTACAACGACGGGACGCCGGTCTACAAGTGGACTGCGGCTCCGGACGCGACCGCGGTGCAGTCGCTGGCCAACCTGACTGTCACCACCTGCTACCTGAACACGGCTTCGTGCCAGCGGTCCAGCGTCGCACCGTACCAGAAGGCCCGTGGCACCAACGCGGTCATCGACGCCCGATTGGAGGTAATCCAGCTCGACCCGACAGCGCACACCTGCCGCAACACGGCGACCGCCACGACCCGGCACACGATCCGCGACGACGCCCACCACTACGCCGCCTATTTCAGGCTGCCCCAGGTGACGATCGACCCGACCTGCGGAACCCGGATGTTCATCATGCGTATCGTCGTCACGCACATCTCGGGCCAGCCGGTGAAAATCGACGGTCTGCAGGGCACGAGCGCGCTCAGCCACGGGATCGCGATGAACCTGTTCGACTAAGAACTCCTACCGAGAGAAGCTTCGAGATACTTGGATCACTCCGCAACGTTGATCAGGGGGTACGGGGCGACGCGGCACAAGCGACACCCGGAGACCCACCTCGCACGCCGTACGCACCCAACAATCTGTCGATCAGACGAATCAGCGGGCCAGAACCAGGTACCGGGCAAGGAAGGATCCGGACGACTTCGATCGGGCCTTCGTTCATTCAGGTGGAAATAGCGGCTCTGGTGTCTCGGCCCGGACTGGCGACCTTGTTGATGACGGTGTCGTCTGGACCGAGTTGTCGCCCGTCGTCGGATCGGACCTCCAGGGCGCGCAGCGGGTGCCCATGCTGGCGGTCGATCATTTCCGAGTGCGGTTCGCCCGGCTCGAAGCAGTGAGTCTCGCCCCACTGCCGTAGTGCCACGATGACCGGAAAGAGGCCCTTGCCCTTCTCCGTCAGCGCGTACTCGTGGTAGCTGCCACCGTCGGGGGCCTCAACGATTTCGATTACGCCGCTGGCGACCAGGGTCCGCAGGCGGGCAGCGAGGATATTCTTCGCCACCCCGAGGCTGCGCTGGAACTCACCGAAGCGGCGACTGCCGTCGAACGCGTCACGCACGATGAGCAGCGACCACCAATCTCCGATCGCGTCGACCGACCGGGCCACTGGGCACTCGGCATCGTCGAAGCGGGTCCTCCTCACCATCGCGCCCTCCTCGTCACATTCCGGTTGCAACATGCTACCAGAAACCCGTACGGTGCCCTGGTGGCAACATGCAACCATGACTCGAAGATAGATCTGGCCATCACCGACCGGACGAGAAGTCGAGCGCCGTCGCCCTCCGGGCTATCCGGGTGGCTCACCCTGCTCTTCGCCGGCGCCGCCGGGGTGGCAGTGGCAAACGTCTACTTCGCCCAACCACTGCTGGTGACCATCGGCCGGGAGTTCGCGCTCGATTCGGCGACCGTGGGCATCGTGGTGGCCATCACTCAACTCGGCTACGGGCTCGGACTATTCCTCGTCGTTCCGCTCGGTGATCTGATGGACCGGCGGCGGCTGGTCGTGACGCAGTTGCTGCTGTTGGCCGGCGCGCTGGCCGTGGTCGGTACCGCCGGCACGGCGCTAGTTCTGCTCGCCGGCATCGCCGCGGTGGGACTGCTGGCGGTGGTGACCCAGTCGATAGTGGCGTACGCCGCCGCGCTGGCGGGACCGGCCAACCGCGGTCGGACTGTCGGCCTGGTGACCAGCGGGGTGGTGATCGGCATCCTTTCCGCCCGGACGGTGTCCGGCACCCTGGCGGATTTCGCCGGCTGGCGGTCGGTCTACCTTGTCTCCGCCGCGCTGACCGTGACGATCGCGGGACTCCTGTACCGGGTGCTGCCCCATCACCCGCCGGCCAGCAACCGCCTTCGGTACGTCAGGCTGCTCCGTTCGACCGTGTCACTGTTCACCGAGGAACCCCTGTTCCGCGCCCGCGCCCTGCTCGCCCTGCTCATCTTCGCCGCGTTCAGCGTCCTGTGGAGCGGGGTCGCGCTGCCGCTCAGTGCACCGCCGTTGTCGCTGTCGCACAGCGCGATCGGCGCGTTCGGGCTTGCCGGGGTGGCAGGTGCGTTGGCGGCGGCTCCCGCGGGTCGGTTGAACGATCGTGGTCTGTCCGGGTGGACCACCGGCGCTGCTCTCGTCCTGCTCGTCCTGTCCTGGTTGCCGATCGGGCTCACCCGACAGTCGCTGTGGGCACTGGCGATCGGCGCCGTCCTGCTCGACCTCGCCGTGCAGGCAGTCCATGTCACCAACCAGTCCGTCATCTACGAGTTGCGGCCGGACGCCGGCAGCCGACTGATTGGCGGCTACATGGTCTTCTACTCGATCGGCAGCGGCGTCGGGGGGATCGCTTCGACCACGGTGTACGCGCGGGCCGGCTGGGGTGGCGTGTGCGCGCTGGGGGCGGGGATCAGTGCACTCGCGTTCCTGCTCTGGGCGGTGACCCGACCCCGGGTCGGCTTAGGAGGCCGCACAGACAGGCGCTCGGCGTGCTGAAGCCGCTCGCGGCGCTGTGACCTGTGCAGTTCGGTCAGGCACCGCGGTAACCGAGCTGAGCGGAGATCCGGCTGGTCGCCTTCAGCAGCGACTTCGCCAGGTCGGGCGACTCCGGCTTGAAGCGTCCCACCGGCCCGGCCACGCTGACGACCGCCACCACGTGCCCATCGTGGTCAAAGACCGGTGCCGCAATCGAGGTCGCGCCGGGCTGGCGTTCACCGCGCGAGGTGGCGTAGCCGCGCTTACGGATGGCGGCCAGCTCCTTACGCAGCTTCACCGGGTCGGTGATGGTGCGGTCGGTCAGCTCGTCGAGCCGGTGCCGCTCCAGGTAGGCGTCAAGCTCGTCCGCGTCGACGAAGGCCAGGAACGCCTTGGACGAGCTGCCGGCATGCAGCGGGTACGGGATGCCGATGTTGACGTCCAGCCGCAGTTCCTGCTCGGGCACCACCTGGTCGACATACAGCCGGGTGTCGCCCCGGCGCAGTGACAGGGTGGCGGTCTCGCCCGTCTCGGCCGCCAGCGCACGCAGCTCCGGACCGGCCATCGCCCGCAGGTCGGTGCGGGCCAGGTAGGCCCGGCCGAGGGTGACGGCCGCGTGGCCCAGTGCGTAGCGACGGGTGCTCGGGTCGAGGATGATCAGCTCCCGGCTGCGCAGCGCCGTGAGGATGCGGTGCACGGCGGCCTTGGTCAGGCCCAGCGCGGTCGCGATCTCGGTGACCCCCAGGTCCGGACGCCCGCTGCGCCCGAAGTAGAGCAGCACGTCCATCGCCCGCTCCACCGCCGCGATCGAGCGGGACTGGCCGTCGCCGTCCTCCCCCACGGCCGGTGCCGTCGCCTCAGATGTCCGGCTGGTCATGGATGGGCCTCCAGAGCACTGTTCGTCCGTCCGGTCTCGGACCAGTGTAGGTGGCTCGATTCCACACAGCGAAACAGCGTGTCCTGAACGCCACCGACAAACTCCCACGCTTCCCACGCTCCCGTGCAATGGGCCAGCCCGGGGCGATCCGGTGGCCGGTTTCGGGGGCTGGCCGCCCGGACGTAACGGCGGTTGACACGGGACACCACCCGTCGTTACGTTTACGGTAACGACGTTTCCTAATGCGAAACGGAGAGACTGCCAGTGTCGGTCGACAGCATCACGTTCCGCTCGGTCCTCGCCCAGTGGCCCAGTGGCGTCGGTGTCGTGACCACGGTCATCGACGGCCGCCCACATGGCATGACCGCGAGCTCGTTCTCCTCGGTCAGTCTCAACCCGCCGCTGGTCTCCGTCTGCCTGGGCATCCACCTTCCCAGCCACGCCCTGGTGAAGCGGGCCGGCGTCTTCGCGATCAGCTTCCTCGGCAAGGGCCAGGCCGGTATCGGCCAGCGCTTCGCCGGCATGCATCCCGAGGTCACCGACCGCTTCGCCGGGCTGGACTGGGCGCACGCCGAAACCGGCTGCCCGTTCCTGGCCAACGCGACCGCTTGGCTGGACTGCCGGGTCGTGCACGCCTACCCCGGCGGCGACCACACGATCTTCGTCGGCGAGGTGCTCGCCGCCAGCACCCCCCGGATCGGCGCCCCGCTGCTGTTCCACTCCAGTGCGTGGAGCCAACTCGCCGACCCGCTGCCGGAGCGGATCGACATCGCGATCGGGGGCCGGCTCTCGCTCCTACGCGCGAACACCCTGGCGGCAGCCGGCTTCACGGTGCGGGCAACCCCCGACCCGATGATCTCCGACGCCTTCCGGGCCGGTGGCGAGGAGGCCATCCTCGCCGAGCTGGACCAGCTGCTGTGCGCCGGGCACACCACCGTCACCCTGGTCGAGGAGGCCGACGCCACCCCGGTGCAGGTGCGGGCCGTACTCGCCGACGCCACCGTGCGCGCACGTCGCGCCGCACTTCGGGTGCGGCTACGGCCCCAGGGCGGGCTCGGCCTGGTCAACGCCATGGTCGCGATGAAGAGCGGGGTCACCGGATTCGACACCACCCTCAGCGGCCGATCGGGTGCCCTACGCACCCGCGACCTGGTCTTTCTCGCCCGGCAACTCGGGGTGTCCTGTCCCCGGCTCCCCGCCAACAAACCAGAGGAGTGACCACATGTCCACCGGCGGACGCCTCATCGACGACCTCACCCCGGCCGAGCAGGATCGCGCGGCCCGGGTGGAGAAGGTGCTGCCCGCGCTGCGGGCCGCCGCCGCGCAGGCCGACGCCGACGGGGTGTTCCCCGCCGCGCACGTCGCCCTGCTGCGCGATGCCGGGCTGCTCGGCCTGGTGGTTCCGCAGGAGTATGGCGGCCTCGGCGGCGGCCTGCGCGACCTCGCCGCCGCCACCTTCGCGATGGGCAGCGCGTGCCCGTCGACGGCGTTGGCCTTCTTCTTCCACAACACCAGCGCCTCCCGCGGCCTACTGCCACTGGAGGCGATCGAGCGCGGCCTCTTCGACGACGCCGACGTCCCCGTCGTACGGGATTTCGCCGAGAAGGTGCTGACCCGGATGGCCGGTGGGATGTGGCTGGCCAACTTCGCCAGTGAGTCGGTCAAGAGCTCGTCGGCCAACATCGCCATCTCCACCACCGCCACCCCGGCCAACCACGACGGCGTCGACGGTTGGTCGCTCACCGGCGAGAAGTCGTTCGGCTGCGCCACCGGCGTCGCCGACACCTACCTGGTCACCGCCCGACTCGCCGGCCACGAGACAGCGGACAGGCTGGCACTGTTCCTGGTGCCCCGCGATGCCTCCGGGGTCACCGCACGGCCAACCTGGGACGGCCTCGGCATGCGCGGCTCGGCCAACCACGGCATCCGGCTCGACGACGTCTTCATTCCCGCCGACGAGGCGCTCACCGTGCCCGGCGCATTCGTGAAGATGCTGCAGTGCAGCCGGGGCAGCTTCGTCGGCAACCAGCTGGCCATCACGGCGGTCTACGTCGGCGCGGCGCAGAGTGTCTACGACGACACGCTCACCAGGCTCACCCAGAAGACCTTCGCCGACACCGGCCGACCAATCGCGGAAAGCCCCATGCACCAGGTGATCATCGGGAGCATGACGGAACGGCTGGAGACGGCGTACCTCTGGCTGCGCCGCCAGTTGCTGCTGGAGACCAGCGAGCCACCGCTGCGCCCGCACGCCGAGGTCTACCAGCAGTGGCGGTTGGCCAAGGGCTCGATCTGCGAGGCGTGCTTCGACGTGGCGGTCGGCGCGCTCAAGGCGTCCGGCACCTCCAGTGCCACCATGAACGGGCCCGTCGGCCGGGCGCTGCGCGACCTGGCGATGGGGCTGGTGATGACCTTCCCGCCGGAGCGCGGCCGGTTGGAGGCGGCCGGCATGGTCACCAGCGACCGGTCCAACAACCTGTTCGCGGCGGTGGCCGGGTGATCGGATCCGACCAGCCGAGCCTGCCCGACCAGCCGGCCCTGCCCGACCAGCCTGAGCTGCCTGAGCTCGCCGATTTGGTCGACGGGGCCTGGACCCCCAGCGACGCACCGCTCGGGTTCGACCTGGAGGATCCGGCGACCGGGGCGGTGCGGCGGCCCGCCGCCGGAACGCCGCCGGACCGGATCGAGGCCGCCGTCGCCGCCGCCTCGGCGGTGCACGAGGCCGGGAGCTGGGCCGCACTGCCGGCCCCGGCTCGCGCCGACGTGCTGGACGGCGTCGCCGAGGCGGTCGAGGGCGTCGCGGCCGAGATCTGCGCGCTGGAGTCGGTGACCACCGGTGTGCCGATCCGGCAGACCACACCGCTGGGCGTGATCCTCGGCGGGGCGTTCCGGCTCGCCGCCGCCCAACTGCGGCAGGGCCCACAGAGCCAGGAGTTCCACCGCGAGGACGGCCGGATCGTGCACGCCGAACGGCTGCCCTGGGGTCCGGCCGCCTGCGTGGTGCCGTGGAACGCGCCCGCACCGATGGCCGCACACAAGGTCGCGAACGCACTCGCCGCCGGTTGCCCCACGATCCTCAAACCCAGCGAGTACGCCCCGCACGGCAGCCAACGGCTCGCCGCCGTCATCGGGGCCGCGCTCGCCGCCGCCTACGCACCGGCCGGGGTGTTCCAACTCGTACACGGCGGGGCCGAGGCCGGCGCTGCCCTCGTCGGCGATCCCCGGATCCGGGCGGTCTCCTTCACCGGCGGGCTCGCCGCCGGGCGGGCGGTGGCGACGGCCTGCGCCTACGACATCAAGCCCGTGCAGCTCGAACTCGGCGGCAACAATCCGCTGGTCGTACTCCCCGACGCCGACGTCGCCGACGTCGCCCGGGCCGCAGTCGACCTGCTCAGCACGCTCAACGGCCAGTGGTGCCGGGCGCTGGGCCGACTGATCGTGCCCGCCGACCGGCACGACGAGATCGTCGGGGCGATCGCCGATCGGCTCGCCGATCTGGTCGCCGGCGCGCCGCTGGACCCCGCGACCGACCTCGGTCCGCTGGTGCACTCCCGGCACCTGGCCCGGGTGGTGGCCGCCCGGGACGACCTGCTGGCCCACGGTGGGACGGCGGTCACCGGCACCACGCTGCCGGTCAACGGGCCACTGGCCGGTGGCAACTTCCTCGCCCCGACGCTGGTCACCGGCGTCGCCGCAACACACACCGAAGACGAGATCTTCGGGCCGGTGGCGGCGGTGCACCCGTACGCCACCGTCGACGAGGCGGTGGCGTTGGCCAACGGCACGCCGTACGGGCTGGAGGCGTACGTGCTCGGCGCGGACGAGGAGGCCGCGCTGGCAGTAGCTCGCCGGATCCGGGCTGGCGAGGTCAAGGTCAACGGCTCCTCGGTGCTCAGCCTGCACCTGTTCAGCCCACGCCCGGCGTTCGGGCTGTCCGGGTATGGCGAGGAGGGCACAGCCGAAACCCTGCGGTTCTTCACCAACCCACGGGTGGTCGGCGTCGAGGGCGGCTTCGCGCTGCATAGTCGGTTATGAAGCGGCCGGACGGGAGCATCGCATCGGAGGACGCGCCCCCGGTCGCGGCCGGACCACCACCGGGTCACGGCCGGGTTCCCGACGCGGTGCCCACGCACCCGGCCAACCTGCTACGGGCGCTGCTGGGTGGCGCCACACCGGTGCACGCCCCCGGCGTACACGATCCGCTCACCGCCGCACTGGCTGCCGAGGCCGGACACCGGGCCGTACATCTGTCCGGTGCGGTCTGCGCCGCGGTCGATCTGGGCCTTCCCGACCTGGGATATCTGCACGGCACACACGTCGCGGAGCGGGCCGCCCGGCTGGTCCCGGCGCTGGCCGGCGTGCCGCTGATCGCCGACGCGGACACCGGTTACGGCAATCCACTGCACGCGGTCTGGACCGCCCAGCGGTACGCGGCGGCCGGCGTCGCCGGGCTACACCTGGAGGACCAGGTCAGCCCGAAGCGCTGCGGCCACCTGGCCGGCAAGGAACTGCTGGATCGGGCGGGTGCGACGGCGAAGATCCGGGCGATCGCCGAGGCGGGCACCGGCCTGGTGCTGATCGCCCGCACCGACGCCTACTCGGTGGCTGGCCTCGACGAGGCGATCGACCGGGCCGGCCGGTTCGCCGCCGCAGGTGCCGACGCGGTCTTCCTGGAGGGTGTGGACACTGCCCAGGAGCTGGCTGCGGTGCGTACCGCGCTGCCCGGCGTACCCCTGGTGGTGAACCGCTCCGAGGCGGCCGGTGTGCGCGCCTTCCCGTCCGACGACGCGCTCGGTGCGCTCGGGGTCCGGGTCGTGCTGCATCCGGTCGCGCCGATGCTGGCCGCGCTCCGCGCGGCTGCCGCCGCCTACGCCGCGATCGGCCGGGACGGCCACGCCGACGCGGTGCCCCGCCTTGCCTGGTCGTCGTTCACCGCACTGGTCGGCCAGGACGACGCGCTGACTCTCGATCGGAGGTACGCCTGATGCACGTGCTGATCGCCGGAGCGGGCCCGGTCGGGCTGACCGCGGCGCTCGCGCTGGCCCGCCGGGGCTGCGAGGTGACCGTGCTGGAGGCCGGCGAGCAGCTCGCCGCCGAGTCCCGCGCCTCCACGTTCCACCCGCCGACGCTGGAGATGCTCGACGCGCTGGGGGTCGGCCCGGACCTGTTGGCGCGCGGGCTGGTCGCGCCGACGTTCGCCTACCGGGACCGCCGGGAGGGGCTGATCGCGGAGCTGGACCTCACGGTGCTCGCCGGCGACACTCCGTACCCGTACCGGGTGCAGTGCGAGCAGTCCAAGCTGACCCAGATCCTGCTGGCCCACCTGGCCCGGCAGCCAACGGCCCGAGTCCACTTCGGCTGGCCGGTCAACTCGGTACGGCAGGCCGCAGATTCGGCTGCCAAGGATGGTGTGGTCACGGGCGATGGCGTGATCGCGGACGATGGAGTGGTCACGGACAATGGTGTGGTCACGGGCGATGGCGTGGTCACGGACGGCGTAGTCGCGGTCGCCGACGATGGTCGGGAGGTCGCCGGCGACTGGCTGATCGCGGCCGACGGCGCCAGCTCGGCGGTACGGCGGGCGCTGGGGTTGCCGTTCGACGGGATCACCTACCCCGAACGGTTCCTGGTGGCCTCCACCGACGAGGATCTGCCGGCGCTGCTCGGCCCGCTGGCGTACGTCAACTACGTCTTCGACCCGGTCGAATGGTCGGTGCTGCTGCGCACGCCGGACCACTGGCGGGTGCTGCTGCCCACCCCCGAGGACACCCCCGACGCCCACGAGTTGGGCCGGCTCGACGAGCGGCTGCGGGCGATCGCCGACCCGGGACGTCCGTGGCGAGTGGCGCACGCCAGCCTGTACCGGGTGCACCAGCGGGTCGCCGGGGCGTTCCGGCGGGGGCGGGTGCTGCTGGCCGGTGACGCCGCGCATGTCAACAACCCGCTTGGTGGGCTGGGCATGAACTCGGGCATCCACGACGCGGTCGCCTACGCGGAGGTGCTGGCCTCGGGCCGCACGGCACCAAACGGCGAGAAGCGGGACCGGGCACCGGACGGCGGGGAGCTGGACCGAACGGTGGCCGGCGGGGAGCTGGACCGGGTGGTGACGGCGGTGGCTGACGAGCGGCGCCGGATCGCCCTGACCTACGTGCAGGAGGTCTCCGACCAGAACTACCGCCGCATCCGGACCACCGATCCACAGCAGCGCTCCGCGCATCTGGCCGACCTGCGCACGCTGACCGAGAATCCGGCGGCCGCCCGGACGTACCTCCTGCGCAGCTCCATGATCGCCTCGCTGCGCCCCGAGGCCGGAGCGCCGGTGGCACGGGCATGACGGCACCCGGCGGCGGCCCACGCGGCGCGGTGATCGAGCGGGAGAACCCGTCCCGGGTCACCGAGCTGGTCGGCACGGTCGAGGTCAGCGGGCCCGACCGGGTGGACGCCCTGGTCCGCCGGGCCGACGCCGCGCAGCGGGGCTGGGCGGCCACCGGCATCACACAGCGGCTCGCCGCGCTGACCGCCGGTACCGATGCGATCGCCGAACGACTTGAGCCGCTGGCCGAGATGCTGGCCAGGGAGTCGGGCAAGGTGCTCGCCGACTGTCGCGGCGAGGTCGGGTTCGCCGTCACGTACCTGCGTTGGGTCGTCGCGCACGCCCCGGCGGCGTACGCGGAGCGGGAGATCGACGACGCGGCCGGGCGCCTACTGCGGCTGCCCCGGCCGTACGGGGTGGTCGCCGCGATCACGCCGTGGAACGCGCCGATCATCCTCACCCTGCTCAAGGTGGCCCCGGCCCTCGCCGCCGGCAACGCGGTGGTGGTCAAGCCCTCGCCGCTGGCCCCGCTGGCGGTCTCGGAGGTGCTGCACCTGCTCACCGGGGCGCTGCCGGAGGGGACGCTGGCGGTCGTCCACGGTGACGCCGCCGCCGGGGCAGCGCTGGTCGGGCATCCGTTGGTGCGCAAGGTGGCGTTCACCGGCGGCGGCGCGACGGCCCGCCAGGTGGCGGCGACCGCCGCCACGCAGACCACCCCGGTCGTGCTGGAGTTGGGCGGCAACGACGCGGCGATCTTCCTGCCCGACGCCGACCTGGGCGCCGAGCCGATGCGCCGGCTGGTCCTGGCGAGCTTCGCCACCAGCGGCCAGGTGTGCATGGCGGCGAAGCGCCTGTACGTGCAGCGCAGCCGCCGCGACGAGTTCGTGGCGGCGTACCGGTCCGCCGCAGTGGAGGTGCTGCGGGTCGGTGACGCGCTCACACCCGGGGTGAGCATGGGCCCGGTCATCTCGGCCGGTGCCGCCGCCCGGATCGAGCGGATCGTCGCGGCGGCCGTCGCCCGGGGAGCCACCGCGCTGCCGCTGGGCACCGTCGACGGCGGCACCGACCTGGCCGGCGGATACTTCGTGGCCCCGACGCTCGTGCTGGACGCGCCGGACGACGCCGAGGTGGTCGCCGGGGAACAGTTCGGGCCGACGGTGCCGCTGCTGCTCTACGACGACGAGGAGGAACTACTGGCCCGGGTCAACGCCGACGAGCTGGGCCTTGGCGGCTCGGTCTGGTCGGCTGACGAGGAGCGGGCGTTCGCGCTGGCCCGCCGGGTCGAGGCGGGCTTCGTCTTCGTCAACACGCACAACCGCACCGGGCTGTCGCTGCGGGCACCGTTCGGTGGGGTAAAGCGCTCCGGCTACGGCCGCGAGTACGCCGAGGAGGGGCTGGCCGAGTACGCGCAGACCTGCGTCGTGCACGCCCCCGGCCCGTTCCGGCCCGGTGGTGCCGGGCTGCCCGCCAACGCGTACCCGGGTTGAGGCCGGGACCGCGTCGGGCGGTTTCATGGCCGCGCGGCACCAGCGTCGAGGCACTGACCGCACTCGACCGGCCCGGCACCAATCCTTGTTTCAGTAGTCGACGACGACACGGGCTGCGAGGCGCGGCTTGAGCCAGCCCGCCACCTCCAGGTGGGCGGGGTGGGACTGGTAGGCGCGCAACGCTTCCACGTCGGCGTGTGTGCTGATCATGCACAGGTCGTATGAGACCGGGGTCCGCAGCCTGTCCAAGGCGACCGTCAGGGTCGCGATCTCATCAATTGTGTTGGCCAGACCTTCCAGCAGTGACTTCGCCTTGGCAGCATCGGCAAAATCGGCGAACTTCATCAATACCACGTGGGTAAACACCTGTTCTTCCCCCTGTTCCCCGGCGTCGCCCGAGTGTATGTTCTGGAAACAGCGTTTCGCCAGGGGAACCGGAGCGGATATGACCATCAGGGTTGCCGCCGTACAGTTCGAAGCCGGCCAGGACATCGAGGCCAATCTGGCCACCTGCCTGCGCCTGGTCGCCGACGCCACCGGACAGGGCGCACAACTCGTGGTACTGCCCGAGTTCTGCAACCATCTGTCCTGGTACACCGACCGCGCACAGGCACACGCTCTGGCCACTCGGCCAGGCGACACGTTCCTCACCGCGATCTCGGCGAGCGCCGCCGAGCACCGGATACACATCAAGATCAATGTCACGCACGCCTACCCAGATGGGCGCACCGGCAGCACCAACTTCCTCTTCGGACCGGACGGCGCGGTGCTCGGCAGCTGCGACAAGCAGATCCTGATGGGTGCCGAGAACGACCACCTCGACCCGGCGACCGAGGTTGGACCCGTGGTCGACACCCCGATCGGCCGGCTCGGCATGTACGCCTGCATGGAGGGCGTCATTCCCGAGACCACCCGGGGGCTCGCGCTGCGGGGCGCGCAGGTGCTGCTGAACAGCCTGAACTCGTTCGCCACCGATGAGGCCGCACTGCACATCCCGGTCCGGGCCGCGGAGAACCGGGCCTGGGTGATCGCCGCCAACAAGGTCGGTCCGCTGCTGCCCGCCGCGCACCTGCCGGCCATGAGCCGGGGCCTCGGCGTACCGGAGCAGTGGCTGCACGGGGCCGGCGAGTCGCAGATCGTCGCACCGGACGGGACGGTGGTGGCCAAGGGCCCGCGCACCGGTGAGGCCGTCGTCATCGCCGACATCGCTCCGCAGAGCGCCGACGACAAGCACCGTCCGGACGGCAGCGACATCCTCGCGGCCCGCCGGCCGGAACTCTACGGTCCGCTCGGGGGCGCGCCGACCGGCCGCCAGAGGTCGCCTGGCGCGCCGAGCCTGCCGGTCGCCGTGGTCCGGCCACGGGACCCCGGCCAGGCGGTCGACCTGCTCGGCGAGTCGGTCGCCGAGGGCGCGCTGCTCGCCGTACTCGCCGAGAATGCCCTCGGCGCGCACGTCGGGCCGGCCGAGGCGGCTGCCGCACTGGCACCGGCACTGCACGGCACCGACGGGTACGCCGTGGCCACCGCACGGGACGCCGACGGTCCGGTCGGGCTACTCATCGGTTCGGACGGCGTGGTCGGCGTGCAGCCACAACTGCACCGGGCCGGCGCAGCCCGCGACGCCGCCCGACTCGGCGACGCGCTGCGCACCTTCGACCTGCCCTGGGGCCGGCTGGCGATCGTGGTCGGCGACGACGCGATCTTCCCGGAGACGTTCCGGCTCGCCGCGCTCGCCGACGCCGATGTGGTCGCCGTACCGTTCACCCCGCGCGAGCCCTGGGAGCTGGTGCTGGGCCTACCGGAGCGGGCCGCCGAGAACCGGCTCAACGTGATCGCCGCCGGGCCGCTCGGCACGGGCGCCGCGGTCTTCGCCCTCAGCGCCGACTTCACCCTCTGGACCACCTGGGCTGGGCCGTTCACCGGCCGGATCAGCAGCCCACTACGCACCGACATCACCGCCGACCAGCCCGTCACGCATGCCGTGGTGGCCCCGGCACAGGCGGCGAACCGGCTCGTCTCCCGCCGAACCGACCTCGTCGACGGCCGCCCGTGGCGGCTCGTCCAGGCCCTCACCGAAAGGCGCTGACTCGTGGCCGACACCCTGAAATTCGTCGAGGACATGGTCGACAACTCCCCCACGGTCGACGTCCACGAGACGTTCCACCGGTACCAGATACTGCTGGATGAGCTGAAGGCCAAGATCGCGGCACGGTTCGAGCTGATCCGCGACCCGTCCACCGAGCCGCTGGAGCACTACGGGGACTACCCGAATGGACCGGGCGGCTCGCTCGCCGCGTACACCGGGCCCGAGGTCGACTGGCTCGTGCACTCCTGGCTGGGCAACCCTGCGGCCAGCTTCGCCAACCTGCACCTGACCTGCTGGCTGGGCCCACAGGTCAGGGTGCCGCACCTGGGGCTGGCCCTGCTGGTCTGGCCCGGCGGCTGGTTCTACATCGACTCCGTACCCCGGGTCAACATGGTCGAGCACGGCGACTACTACGACCGGTACTACGAGCCGGTCAACGAGGAGTGGCTACAACTGCGCGCCAACCCCGCGTTCGACTACTTCGTCAGCCGGGCCGGGTTCATCCGGGCCAGCCTGTCACCGACGGCGTACTGCTACTCCTTCGACCGCAGCCCTGAGAACATCGAGAAGGTCAGCCAGGTAACCCACGCCCACGTCGACCGCTGGCTGCGCTGGGTCGACGAGGCCGAACCGGTGCCGGCCGAGGAGCGGGCCGCGCTCGCCGAGACCGACCTACGGATCCGCCGCAACATCGCCGACCGCGACCCGGCGAACGTGATGGGCGTGCGCTACTTCGGGGAGGAGACCACCAACCAGCTCGTCCGCGCGCTCTGGGGCGGCGACCGCGAACTCCCCCGGCCATCCGCATGAGTGGTCCGCAGCGCAGCGGAGGAGATGACATGAGCGGTCCGAAGCGAAGCGTAGGAGCCGCTCATCAGAAGCTCAGCCTGAACTCATGGCATCGCCGCAGCGCAGCGAAGGAGATGACATGAGCGGTCCGAAGCGAAGCAAAGGAGCCGCTCATCAGAAGCTCAGCCTGAACTCATGGCATCGCCGCAGCACAGCGAAGGCGATGCCATGAGCGGTGTCCGGTCGGTCTGGTGGGCGGCGCGTATCCCCGGCGCGCCGGCCCCGTTCGACACCGCACACCTGCGGGTCTACTACCCGGCCCGGCCCACCGGCTCGGACGCCGAGCGGCTCAGCGGGGTGCTGGGGCCGGGGCACCGTACCCGGTGGTCCTGCTGGTCTCCGGCGTCAACGTCGGGCAGGACGCCTACCGCTGGCTGGCGGTGGAGTTGGCCGCGCGGGGCGTCGTCGCGGTGACCTACGACTGGGTCGGAGTGCTCTTCGCCGGCCTGCACGGAATCACTCCCGGCGTCGACCTGGACGCGGCCCGGCCGGACGGCTACGGCAGCCGGCCGACCAGCCCGTCACTGCGCCCGGTGCTCGACGCGCTGGCGCAGCTCACCGGAGCGCTCGACGGGTTGCTCGACCTCGACCGGGTGGCGCTGTTGGGCCACTCGGCCGGCGGCACGGTGGCGTTGCAGTCGGCACGGTTCCTGCCCGAGGTCCGGGCGGTGGCCACCTACGGGGCGCACACCATGGTGGCGACCATGCTCGGCTGGCCGGCCGGTACCGTGCTGCCGGCCCAGGTGAACTGCCCGGTCATGCTGCTCGCCGGCACCAACGACGGCGTGATCAACGGCTCCGCCGACCGGTACGGCGAGGACGCGGCCAACCGCGTCGACCCGATCACCCGCACCTTCGACGAGGCGCTGCCCGATGCGGACGGTACCAACCTGCTGGTACGGCTGGCCGGTGCCAACCACTTCGGCATCGTGCACCCGCTCGACCCCACCTCGGCGCGTGCCTTCCTCGACGAGGAGGCGACCGCCGACCCGGAAACCACGCGTGCGCTCCTGGTCGACCTGCTGTCCGGGTTCCTCGCTGTCCACCTTCGCGGTGAACCGGCTGACGACTTCGACCGGCTGTTGGCAAAGCACGACACCACCTCTTCGATCGCCTCGTTTCGTCGGAGGTAAGCCATGCTCAAGAACTTCTGGTACGCGGTCGAGTTCTCGGACCGGGTCACCACCAAGCCGGCCCGGGTCACCGTGCTCGGCCAGTACCTGGCCCTCTACCGCACCCCGAGGGGGCGCGTGGTCGCCCTGTCCGACCTGTGCGTGCATCGGGGCGCGGCGCTCTCCGGCGGCTGGATGGCCGGCGAGAACATCGTCTGCCCGTACCACGGCTGGGAGTTCGAGCCGGGCGGGGCGTGCACGAAGATCCCGGCAAACCAGCCCGGTCGGGGAATCCCGAACAAGGCCCGGGTCGACTCGTACCCCGTGCAGGAGCGCTACGGCTTCGTCTGGGTCTTCATGGGCGACCTGCCGGAGGCCGAACGTCCGCCGATCCCGGTCTGGCCGGAGTTCGACAACCTGGTGGAGAACGGCGGCAAGTATCGCGCGGTGACCGGCGAGTTCCTGTGGAAGGCCAACTACGAGCGGATCCTGGAGAACGGCTGCGACATCGCGCACGCCCCCTTCGTGCATGGCAGCGTGTTCGGCAACCGGGAGAAGCCCGAGGTTCCCGAGTACGAGGTCGAGGTGCGCGACGAGTGGTCGGCGTTCGCCACGGTCAGCCTGCACCCGCCGCGTTCCAAGGGCCTCTGGTCCCTGATCAACCGCAACAACGCGGACCTGGCCAACCGCCCGCCGGTGGTCACCTCGGCCGGCTGGATGCTGCCCAACATGATCAAGCTACACGTCCGGCTGTCGATCGGTGAGCTGATCATCTACGACACCAACATCCCGATAGACGAAACGACCACACTGGTCAAGTGGGTCGCGCTGCGTACCTTCTTCACCGGGGCCTGGGCCAACCGCAACGCCGTGCAGCGCGTCATCCGGATCTTCTACGAGGACGCCGAGGTGGTGGACAACGTCCGCCCCGAACTGCTCCCGTTCGACCTCGGCGCGGAGCTGCACGTCAAGAGCGACCTCATCGCGGTGCACTACCGCCGACGCCGGCAGGAGTTGGCCGAGCGGGGCTGGATGCTCTCCGACGCGGACCGGGTGACCGGCGACGTACCACGCCGGGAGGCGACCGTCATCCCCTCGCCAGCCCGTCGGGAGAACCCGGAGCTGGCCCGCGCCTGGGTGCACAAGGCCAAGGGTGACCACCCGACCGTGGCGGAGTCGCAGCGAATCGGGCTCAAACGCATCACCGAGGAGGAGGGCGCCGACGCCGCCGCAGGGGCCGAGGCACAGGCGAGCCCCGACCCGGCCAACGGCGCGACAACGAAGGAGAAGGCATGAGTCTTCCGCTGGAACTTTGCGAGAACGCGGTGGCGCACCTGACCACCCGGCACCCGCTCACCATGGTCATCGACGAGCCGCTGAGCAGCCCGATGTCGCCCGACCCGGTGGGTTCGCTGCGGGTCTGGCGGGGCGAACCGGGTCAGCCGGTGGTCAAGGTGGTCTACGTCGGGCTGGTCGTCCCGATGATCCGCCTCGACAGTCACATGGTCTTCGCCTTCACCGCCGCCGACAGTGCGATCCCGCACTTCACCCTGGACTCGGTGTACGGCGGCGACTACCACGCGTACCACCTCGACCTGATTCCCCGGGCCGAGCTGAGCAGCCACCTGCCCTACATGGACGCGGCTTACCAGCCGCTCACCGAGGTCTTCACCGAGGCCGGCGAGATGGACGGGCTGAGCCGGGCCGACATCGGGCCACGCCAGTACGCACTGATGTCGCCGTGGATGCTGGTCGGCCGGGCCACCGAGGAGGCGTTCCGGAAGATCGGAGTCGCCGTCTCCGCGTACGCCGAGCACTGGTCGACGCTGGTGACCGACGGCCTGCCGGCCGAGGTCGTGGCCGGCCTGGCCGACACCGACCTGGCCGCCCGGGACACCGCCGTGCGGGTCAACCTGTTCAGCCCCGACGTCGACCCGGTCTGGGCCCGGGTCACCCGCTTGATCGGCGAGCCGGCAGCCGACCGGATCCGGGCGGAGCTGATCGGCAATGCCTGAACCGACCGCCCCAGTAACCGAACCGACAACCGCACCGGCGGCCGAGCTGACACCCGACCCAGGGGGCACCGAGCCGAGCGAGTGGCAGCAGCGGATCGCCGGCGAGTGGCACGGCCGGCCGTCGCTGTTCACCGCCACCGGCGTCTGGCGGGGCTTCGAGGAGATCCGCCGCTCGTCGGTCTTCGCCGACGGCGTCACCACGTACTACATGGACGGCGGGCTGGTCGGCGGGGGCGAGTTGGCCGGGCGCTACCGGCTGAGCGCGCCCTTCGCCTTCGGCGTGATCGACTCCGACGCCGATCGGGTCTACACCGGCCCCGACTTCTTCGGCACCGGCCAGCCGTACGGGTCGTTCGTGGACTCGCACTACTACGGCCCGGGCTGGCAGGTCGACCTGAACACCTGGAACCAGGTGCTGCCCGACGGCGAGACCCAGGTCTACTCGTCGATGCTCTACCAGGGCTGGGCGGTGGTGGGCTGCTTCAACGGCGTCTACACCCGAAGCTTCGACCATGACACCAATCCGGACACCCGGGAGCGGGTGGCACGGTTCCTGTCCGCCGAGGAGCGGCGCGGTCCGGTGCCGTACATCCTGCCGACCAAGCAGGCCGGCGCGTACACCGGTAGCTGCGAGCTGTGGGGTGCCGACCAGCAGCTGCGCGGCAAGGTCGCGGTGCGCCTCGGCCTGGAGCCGATCGACCTGCTCCGTACCCGCCGGGTGGTGCACTGGACCGGCACCGGCCTGGATCGGCGGTACGTGGTCGAGCAGCGCCGCGACGGCGACCGGCTCTTCTTCGAGGGCCCCGACGCCTGGGGCAACGCGCAGGGCTTCGGCCGGGCCAGCTACCCGTCCTGGCACTTCCACGCCGACGGCGGGGACGTGTGGAAGGTCAAGGGCCGCGAGTTCGCCATCGACGCCGAGCCGGGCATGTCCGCCGGCGGACGCCTCGCCGTGGTGTACGAACTGTTCCGGGGCAACGTGCTGGACAGCGTCCTACACGGCCTGCTCGCCTGGGAGCCGGCCGCATGACCGCGGTGGTGGTGACCGGCGGCACCCGCGGGATCGGTGCCGGCCTGGTACGCGAGTTGCTGGCCCGTGGCGCCCGAGTCGCGTTCTGCGGACGCAGCGCGGAGTCGGTGGCCACGGCTCTCGCCACGCTGCGCTCCGACGCCTCGGTGCCGGCCGGCGCCGAGGTGATCGGGGTCCGCGCGGACGTCACCGACCGCGCCGACGTGTCCGCCCTGTGGTCGGCCGCCGTCGAGGCGTTCGGCGGCGTCGACATCTGGATCAACAACGCGGGTACGAGCCATGCCCGGCGCCCGCTGTGGGAGCTGCCCCCGGCGGAGCTGGACACGGTGCTCGCGGCGAACCTCGGCGGGGTGGCCCGGGCCAGCGCGGTCGTGCTCGCCGCGATGGTCAAGCAGGGCCACGGCGCGCTGTGGAACATGGAGGGCTTCGGCTCCAACGGCCAGATCCGGCCGGGGCTGACCGGGTACGGGGCGTCGAAGCGGGCGGTCACCTACCTCACTGACAGCCTGGCCAAGGAGCTCGCCGCAGCCGGGGTCGCCGACCAGGTCACCGTGCACCACCTCTCCCCCGGCATCGTCTTGACCGACCTGCTCACCCACGACTACCAGCCGGAGGATCTGGCAAAGGCCAAGAAGGTCTTCAACATTCTCGGTGACCGGGTGGAGACGGTCACGCCGTGGCTGGCCGACCGGGTCCTCGCCGGGGGCCGCAACGGCAGCCGGGTCGCCTGGCTGACCAGCCGCAAGGCCGCCGCCCGGTTCGCCGTCGCCGGCTTCCGCAAGCGCGACCTCTTCGACGACTCCGCTGGCGGCCCCGGATGACCCGGCCCCGCGCGCGGGCAGGTCCGGCACCGCGCGAGCACCTGCCATGACCGGCAGCGACTACCCCGTCATCCTCGCGCTGGAGGACTTCGTGCCGACCGGTCTGGCGCTGGTCGGGTTCTGGATCCTGGGCGGGCTCTCCGGTCGGGTCGTACCCCGGGTGGGCCAGATCGCCCGCGTCAGCGCCGTCCTGATCGGCGTCGGTGGCCTGGCCAAGTCGACCTGGAAGCTGCTGCTGGCCGGGTTCTCGATCGACTGGCCCTGGTTGGAGGCGGCGCTGTTCCCGCTGATGGCGCTCGGCGCGGCTGGACTGCTCTGGGGCCTGTCCAGTGCGCTGCGCAGGCGCAGCGTGCCGTGGTGGCCGTTCGCCGCCGCGCTGGCCACCGCCGTCGTCGTGGCGACGGGGTACGGCACCATCGAACCGGTCTTCGCCTTCGCCACCACGGGCGTGACCGCCATCAGCGTCCTGGCCGCGGTCATCGCCGGCCGACGGCGTGCCTGGGGCGCGGTGGCGCTCTACGTCGCCGGACTGGCCTTCGTGCTGCTGCTGGTGCCGCTACGCGACCACCCCGATCACGAGACCCTGGCCATGCAGTGGGTGGAGCAGGGCACCAACACCCTCGCCCAGGCGGCACTGCTGGTCGCGGCGTGGTTGACCGCGCGCGCCCACACCCTGGCCTCGGCCAGTCCCCACCCGACCCCCACCCAGGAAGGAGCCGTGAGGTCATGACCGACGCGCTCGGCTGGCGCCGCAAGTTCGGCGTCATCGCCCCGTCGACCAACACCATCGTGGAGCCGGACTTCTACCGGATGACGGTGCCCGGTGTGACCGCGCACTTCTCCCGGATCCACATCCGCAACCAGGACCTTTCCAGCGACAGCAACTTCGAGAACCTTCTGACGCAGATCCGCGGCGAGATCGGTGCGGCCTGCGAGCGGGTACTGACCTGCGAGCCCGACTACATGGTGATGGGCATGTCCGCAGAAACGTTCTGGGGCGGTGTCGAGGGCAACCGGCAGTTCGTCGCCCAGATCAAGGCGGCCACCGGGTTGGAGGTGGCGACCGGGGCGGAGGCGTGCGAGCGGGCACTGCGCCTCTACGGCGCGCGCCGGATCGGTGTGGTGACGCCGTACCAGCCGATCGGTGACACGAACGTCGTGCAGTTCTTCTCCGAGATCGGTTTCGAGGTGGCCGCGATCGAAGGGCTCAAGTGCCCGACGGCGGTCTCCATCGCCCACGTCACGGAGGACGAGTTGCGCCGGGCGCTGCTGGCGGTGAACGGTCCAGACGTGGACGCCCTGGTGCAGTGCGGCACCAACCTGTCGATGGTCGGGCTGGCCGACGAGGCCGAACGCTGGCTCGGCAAGCCGGTGATCGCCATCAACGCGGCGACCTGGTGGATGGCGCTGCGCGAGAACGGAATCCCCGACAGGGTGTACGGCGCCGGTTCCCTGCTCCGCGAGTACTGAGAGGGCTGTTCCGGACGGGGCGGCCTGTCCGCCGAAGCCGTTCGCCTCCCCGCCAGCTGGCGTGCCGCCGGGACGGGGCTGCGACGCGTTGGCAACGAACCCCGAGTCTGCCGAGCGAAGGGGCGGTGAGCCGAACATCTTTCGCACGTCTGATTCGCGACTGTCCGCTGACACATCGCAACAGCCATGCCTAGCGTCACGGAGTGCACCCGAACGAGTCATCCCCCGCGCAGACCTCGAGACCCCCACTGGCAGCCGTCCACCCCCTTTCCCCCACGCCAGTGCCGGTCTACCACGACGAGCCGATCCGCCCGCCATGGGACGCCACCACCGCTGGCCCCGCGCCGGCCCCACCGCCAGCCCCGCACCCGGATCAGGCCCTGACCGCGCGTCTGGCGCACTGGTACGCGGCCGAGCAGGCGGTCGTCGATGTGGTGCGGGCCCTCGACACCGCGCACGGCAGGCCGCTGACCGTGGCACTTCTCGACAGCCCCGTTGGCAGCGACTACCTGCCGGCCACCAACACCATCGTCCTGTCCACGAAGTACGCCATGCCAGAGCTCGCCACCGTCGCCGACAGGCTGATCCTGTACCGGTTGGCCACGGCATTCGAACTGCTCGGCGTGAACACGCGCGATGCGGAGGCACTTCAGACGTACAACGGGCGGCAGCAACGGCTGTGGCGGTTGGCGAACCCGCCCCAGGACCCGCCGCCTGCGGACATGTACCGGTTCTACCACGGCACCAACCGATGCAACTTCTACGACGGCATCCAGGTCACGGGCCTGACGCCGAGCAAAGCCGGCAGCGCCATCGGCTGCAAGCGCTGGGAGAGACACGACATCGCCAGGGAGAGCAAGGACCAGGGCTGGAACACCGCCACCCTCGACTTCGACCTGGCGCTGTCCTACGCCCGGCAGCACACCGAATGGGCCATGGGGAGGAAACGCAACGAGCCGACCCTGCGCGATGTCGCCAGCGAGGGCGGGCTCGTCCTCGCCTTCGACATGCCGAAGAAGGACGTCGACGGCAACGACCAGTGGCGTCAGGACAACAGCGGCAACCCGAACAACTTCCAGACCATGCAAGCGATACCAGCGGAGTGGATCCGGGTGGTAGAGGAGCTGGGCATCCCAGGGCCCTTGACGGCTGTCGCGCCACCCCCGACCCCCCTCGAGGCCCCGACGGCCAAGGCGGACCCGACGCCGGGCACCCGGCGACGCGTCTACCCGAAATCGACATCTGAAGGGTCGTGACCTCATGCTCCAGGAGACGAACAACCGCTTCGCCACCACGTCCTGGATGTGGCTGACCGACCCGGACGAGACCGAGAACGACGAGCTCATCCAGCCGTTCGACTGCGAGATCTTGCGGATGGTCCCGGCCCAGAATGCGCAAACCAGCCCCACCACCGTCCCCACCGGCGACGAATACCAACTGGACGGCGACGACCAAGCCAGGTTCGACGCGATCCACCGAACGGCGCTCGCGCGCGCCGTCGCCGTGCTACCGCACAACGGCCGGATCGCCGCTGGACACACCGTCGCGCTGCACGCGGAAGCCGAGGCCGAGATGGGAACCGGGCCCACCGCCGCTATCGGCGCGACTGCTCTTGCCGGCACCGACGGAGTCAGCCCATGCGTCGCCGTGCTGGCGCGCGCGCCCGTCGACGGCGGTCGCTGGCGGGTCGGTTGCAGCCACCTGAGTGCCAATGAGATGGGCAGCCTCCAGGAGGCCAGAGACGCCATCGACCAGCTACTGACGAGCCTGGCCGCGGTCAGCCAGGAGACGAGGAACGCCCCAGTCGAGCTCTACGTGGTCGGGGGCTGCGAGGACGAGAATGTCGCGTACGAGGAGTTCGGTCGGGTCATCGCCGCCGCCCAGATGCGGGCGGCCGACCCCGGATCCGACCAGGTGCTGCTCGCGGGGGTCCGGGTGCCGGCCTGCGCCGGCCAGCAGTACGTCGACGTGTATATCGGCGCGGGCGGTGTGACGTACTCGATCCATCAGCGCGACTAGTACCAAACGTCACGTCGCCTGTCTGCGCTGGTAGTGGGATCGCCGGGCTCGGGCTCGGGATGTTGAGGGCTGCCGCATCGCCTGCGGGGCGGTCGGCCACACGCAACGGCGCGGGCCGGGGATGATCCCCCGGCCCGCGCTGTTCGTTGGCTCAGCTCTGTGGGGTACCGCGACGTTTCGGCAGTACGACGAGCAGCCCGATACCGAGCAGGAGCGCCGCGCTCGACCAGAGCAGCAGCAGCGGCAGCATGCCCCCCTCGCCCGTGGTCGGCAGCGATCCGCCACGGGTTTCGTCGTCGGTCGCGGCCCGCGACTTCACCGTGAACTTGGCGACGATCGACGTCGCCGCCGGGCCGGTCACCGGGTCGGCGCCCGCGTTGCAATCGGTGTCGACCTGCGCGTGGTCGAAGACGATGTTGGTGACCGTCAGCGTGACCAGCCCCGCCTGCGAGGTGGTGTAGGTACCGGTCAGCGTCGCGCCGGGCAGGTCGGTGTAGGCACCGATCGCGCCGTACGCCGGGCCCTGCAGGTTCACGGTGCCGCTGCCCACCCCACCGACCTTGACGGTCGCCTTGGGCACCAGTTCACCGGCACCGACCGCCACCGGTCCGCTCTTCGGGCCGGCCGAGAACTTCAGGCTCACCCTCACCTTGGCACCCCGCCCTGGGTTACTGGGCGACATGGTCAGCGTGTGCGTGGTGGACCACGCCGCGATGCTGCTCAGCGTCTTGCACTTCAGCTCCACGCGCTTCGGGCCGAACGGCTCGGCCGGAGTGTCGACCTCGTCGGTGCTCGTCGGTGCCGGCGGGCCCGTCGTGGACGGCGACACGGACGGTGACGGCGACGCAGGTGTGGATGCCGACGGGCTCGGCGGTGGCGGGGTCGCGGTGCCGGTACCCCCGACGGTGAAGCTTTCCACGATGGAGGTCGGCGCCGGTGCGGCCTTGTGGTCGCGGTCGCCGGCCGCCGAGCAGTACGTCGTCGCCGAGGCGTTGGCGAACGTGACCCGCTGGACGGTGAGCGTCGCCGCTCCGGCCGAGCTGGCGAAGTAGGTGCCGGTCGCGGTGATCGGGCCCAGCGGTGCCGCCGGGGCGACGGCCTGCGCCGGGTATGAGGACATGCGCAGGGTCGCGCTGCTGGAGAGGGCACCGCCCAGGGCCAGTGTCACCTGTACCGGAACATCACCGGCGTTCAGCCCCACCGGCCCGTTGTCGGGGCCAGCCTGCGCCCTGAGCGTGACGGTCACGGTGTCGCCGACCGTCGGCTCGGCCGGCGACTGGGTCAGCGTGAAGGTGTCCTGCCAGACCGTTGGCGAACTGCCGGTACCGGCGTCGTTGAAGTAGAGCCGGCAGCCCAGCGTCGCGGCCGTGGGACCGAACGCCGCAGCCGGCAGCGTCGCCCGGGCGGAGACCGCCGCCGGGATCGCGAACAGCAGCAGCGGCGCCGGGACGAGCGCGAGCGCCGCCACCCGGACGGGGAAACGACGTCGGGTCATAAGGACCTCCGGTTCCGGTAGGGGATCAGCACGAGCAGGCCGATGCAGAGCAGCAGCAGGCCAAAGCCGACCAGCACGGCGACCGCGTACCGGTCAGGGCCTGCGCTCACCGGGTTGGCATTGACCAGCGACGGGGTCGGCGTACCCGCCGCGCCTGCTGGCATGGTCGAAGCTGGGGTGGTGGCTGCCGGCGTGGGCGACGGTGCCGTAGTTGGGGTTGCCGGTGGCGGCGTGGGCTGTGCCGGGGCTTTGCCGAACGTCAACGGCACCGAGACCTTGTTGGCCTGGACCTGGTCGGCGTTGTCGCTCGCGGGCAGGATCTGCGCCGCGACCACGCACTCCTGCTTGGTGCAGTCGAACGAGCCGAACCTCTGGGCCAGCCTCAGGGTGACCGTGGGCAGTTTGCCGCTGCCGTCGGCGTTGACGAACGCGGCGCCGCCAGCAAGGTTGCAGTCGGTCGGGCCCTTGAAGCCGGCGACGCACTGGCCGACGGCGATCTGCTTCAGATTCGGGGTGAAGCCCGAACCGTTGACCGTGACCTGCTGCTTGTCCGTTAGCCCGGTGGTCGCGCTGACGGTAAGGGTCGGCGCGGCGAGCGCGGCCGGGGGTGCCGCCACGACGGCGAGACCGCAGCTGGTGGCGAGCAGGACGACGAGCGTGAGCGCCCGGCGGCGGAAGGTTCGCACGGCGATCTCCTGACAGGTTCGGCGCAGGCCGGCACGGGCAAGGGACAGAGTGGGGCGGGTTGGGCTCACGACAGCACCCCCGCACGCTGGGCAGGCACGCCGGAGCGGTGGACGGCGGCGTGGTCGGTGCCGAGGTAGGAGCGGACCACGTCGGGGTGGGTACGGACCTCCTGCGGGGTGCCGTCGGCGATGACCCGGCCGCTGTCCATCGCGACCAGCCGGTCGGCGAGCCGGGCCAGCAACGGCAGGTCGTGCTCGATGATGACCATGGTGACCCCGAGTTCGTCGTGGACCCGGCGCAGCACCTCGCCCAACGCGACGCCGTCGGCCTGAGACACCCCGGACGAGGGCTCGTCGAGCAGCAGCAGCACCGGCTCCAGCGCCAGCAGGCAGGTGATCTCGACGATCCGGCGGGTACCGGTGGACAACTCCCCGACCAGCCGATCGGCGAGCGGGGCCAGACCCATCAGCGTGACGAGTTTCTCGGCCCGGCGGCGCTTGGCCCGGTCCTGGCCGGTCGCGCCGAGCGCGGCGGCGACGAGGCTGGTCGGCGCGGTGCGTTCGCCGGCCACCATGACGGTCTCCAGGACCGTCATGGTGGCGAAGAGCCGGGCGTCCTGGAACGAGCGCACCAGCCCGAGACCGGCCCGCCGCTGCGGCGACAGCCCGGTGACGGGGCGGCCTGCGAACCGGACCGCACCCCGGTCCGCGCGGGTGAAACCGGCGATGATCTCGAACAGCGTGGTCTTGCCGGCCCCGTTCGGGCCGATGATGCCGACCACCTCCCCGGCGGTGACGTCGAGGCTGGCCCCGGCGACGGCCCGCACGCCGCCGTAGGAGCGGGCCACCCCGCGCACCGAGAGCAGTGGCTCGCCGGTCACCGCCGGTCGCAGCGGGACGGTGCGCGGCGGCAGCGTGATCACACCACCGGATCCGGCGGCGGCCGGCGACGGCCCGGCCCCAGATGCAGCCCCGAATTCGGCCACCTCGTCGGCCTCAGGTTCGGCCCCGGATCCGGCCACCTGGTCGGCGGCGGACAGTACCGGTGCGCTGCCACGGGCGATCGACGCGGCGATCCGGTCACGCAGCCACAGCACCGGTCCGCCGAGTCCGGCCGGAAGCGCGATCACCACGACCAGCCAGGCCAGGGTCAGCACGGCCTGGCCGATGATGTCCAACTCCAGGAACCCGGGTACGCCGACGATCAGGAACGCCCCGAGCAGCGGCCCGCCCAGCAGCGTGATCCCGCCGACCACCACGGTGGCGACGACGTCGATGCTGGCCGAGGCCGGGAACGTGTTCACGGTGAGCTGGGTCTGCCCGTGGCCGACCACCGCCCCGCCGAGGCCTGCCAGCGCACCCGCGACCGCGTACGCCTGCAGGACCCGCACCGGCACCGCGACGGTGAACGCCCGGGCGGCGTCGGCGTTGTCGCGCAGCGCCACCAGGATCCGCCCGAAGGCACCGGTACGCAGGTTCGCCGTCACCCACAGACCGAGCAGCAGCACCACCAGCGCGAGCAGGTAGTAGTCGGTGGCCAGGTCGAAGGTGTGGCCGAGGATGCGCGGCTTGGGCACCTGTGCACCGTCGCCGAGCAGCCATCCCTGCCGCAGCAGGAACGCGCTGGTGGCCAGCGCGAAGGCGAGCGTGGTGACGGCGAGGGCGAGCCCGCGCAGGCGCAGCGCCGGCACCCCGACCGCGACTGCGGCCAGCGCCGCCGCCGTGCAGCCGGCGAGCATTCCCAGAAACAGGTTGCCGGTCCGCACGGAGACCTGCACCGAGACTGCGGCGCCGATCCCGGCGAAGGCGAACTGCCCCAGGGACAGCTCGCCGGCCACGCCGGTGACCAGCCCGATCGAGAGGCCGACCAGGGTGAAGCCGATGATCGCGATCAGCACCGAGGCGGTCTCGTTGCTGATCACGAAGGCCAGCACGGTGGCGACGGCGAAGCCCACCCCGGCGACGACCCGGCCCAGGTTGCGCAGCAGCCAGACCCGCTGGTACGCGGCGGGCAGCGGCGGTGCGCCGATCCGGCCCCAGCCACCGTCCTCGCCGGCGCGGCGCGACCGGACCGGCTGGGCGAGCAGGGCGACCAGGATGACCGCGACCAGGGCCAGCTCGACGAGGCCGCCGCTGGACCGACCGGAGAGCAGGATCTGCTCTCCCACCCCGATGCCCAGCGAAGCGCCGAACGCGATCGGAACCGAGGAGAACCGGGCGATCACCGCACCGGCGAGGCCCCGTACCAGCAGGGCCGGGCCGAGCGACTCGATCGACTGGGTGCCCTGGGTCGGCGCCATGAGGATCGCCGAGAAGGCGGCGACGGCACCGGCGATCGACCAGGCCAGGGTCGCCATCCGGGCCGCGGTGACGCCGTTGAGGGTGGCCGAGTCGGGGGCATCGGCGGCAGCCCGGATCGCCAGCCCGAACCGGCTGCGCTTGAGGAACATGGCGAGCCCGACCAGCAGCGCCGGGGTGAGCAGCAGCATCGCGGTGAACGCCGGGCCGACCGGGGTGTTGCCGACGGTGAAGGACGGCATCCCGGGCGGCACCGGAAATGCGGGGCCGCTGGCTCCCGAGCTGTTCACCAGCAGTGCGAGTACGAGCACGAACTGGGACAGCCCGAGGGTGGCGATCATGCCGATCACCCGGGGTCGGTGCCGCAGTCGGCGGACCACGCTCAGCTCGATAGCGCCGGAGACCGCGGCGGCGGCGAGCATCCCGACCGGCAGGGCGAGCCAGTATGGCAGCACACCGTCAGTGACCAGCCGGCCGAGCACAGCGGCGCCGAACACTCCGACCGCGCCGTGTGCGAAGTTGACGAAGCGGCTGGACCGGTAGACCAGCACCAGCCCGACCGCCAGCAACCCGTACGTCAGGCCGGTGAAGAGACCCAGCAGGATGCGGTCCGGGCCGAAGTCGAAACCGCCGATCATCGGATCACCGCCCCATCCGCCCGGGTGGCCTCCGACGCGGGCTCGCCGCCCGGTGTCTGGACTACGGGCTCGCCGCCCGGTGTCTGATGCGCGGGCTCGACGTCCTCAGCCGGGGCGTGGCCGCCGAGCATCAGGGCCCGGACCAGCTCCGGCCGACCGGTCAGTTCGCCCACAGTGTGCTCGGCGACCATCGCACCCTTCTCCATGAAACAGATCCGGTCGGCCAGCGACAGTGCCACGTTGACCGACTGCTCCACCACCAGCAGCGAGGTGCCCTGTGCGTTGAGCCGGCGCAGCATCTCCAGCAGGCCGCCGACGACGACCGGAGCCAGGCCGAGTGACAACTCGTCGACCAGCAGCATCCGGGGACGCTGGATCAGCGTCTTGGCGAGCACGAGCAGTTGCCGTTCACCGCCGGACAGGGTGGCGGCGACCTGGTCCCGCCGCTCGTAGAGACGCGGGAAGACGGCGAACGCCGCGTCGACCCCCCGGTGCACCGCGTCGCTGCGCCGCCCCAGCGTGTAGCCGTGCATGCGCAGGTTCTCGGTGACGGTGAGCGAGCCGAAGACCGCCTGACCGACCACAGCCGACAGTCCGAGCTGGATCCGGCGGGGTGCGGTCAGCGTGGTCACATCGACCCCGCCGAGCCGCACCACCCCGGCGGCGGGACGGTGCAGCCCGGAGAGCACCCGCAGCAGAGTGGTCTTGCCGACCCCGTTCGGGCCGCAGATCGCCACCATCTCGCCGTCGTCGACGCGTACCGCCGCGTCGTAGAGCACCTGGACCGGACCGTGTGCCGCGTCGACGCCGGAGCAGGAGAGGGCGGCGGGACGTACGCCGCGGTGCGCCAGCCGGGCCACCTCCACCTCGTCGGCGAGCACCCGGGCCAACCGCTCGGCGTCGACCGGGGCGGTACGCCGGATCCGCCGGGCGTAGCCGATGCTGACCAGCACCGCCGCCGCGGCCACCACCAACGCCGGTCCGGCACTGTAGCGGGTTTCGAGGAGGGTGAGCAGGCCGGCTCCGCCCAGGCCACCGGCGAGGAACAGCACCGATGCCGCCGCCACGAACGCGGGACGGGCATCCGGGTGGAGTACCTCGGCAGCGACGCGCTCGCCCGAGACGGCGAGCGCGACCAGCGCACCGACGGCGACGGCCAGGCCCGCTGCGAACAGCACGACGCCGACCACCGTAGGGTCGGGCCCGACGAGCAGCGCACCAGCGGCGGCGAGCAGTCCGGCCGGAGCTGCGACGACGGCGAGGCGAAGTGCCCACTTGCCGCGCAGCAGCACCGCGAGTACAGCCCCGCCGACCAGCGCGTCGCCGACGACACCGACAGCACCGCGCGGACCGAGACCGAACTCGGCGCGCAGCACATCGGTGGCGAAGACCAACGCCCCGGGCACGACCAGGCCGAGGCCCGCCTGGGCCAGCACGGCGGTACGTGCGGTGGCGGGGCGGGTGGCGTTGTCGAACAGGGGACGCAGCGCCGGTGGCCAGCCGACATCACTCAGTAGTTCCCCGGCGGTCGCCCCGGCCAGCGCGCCGAGCGTCACGAGGACACCCGCCGCCGCCCAGTGGTATCCGGACCCGCCACCGGTGCCCCCGGCGAGCAGCGCGGCCAGGCCGAGCCCGTTCAGCAGCCCCACGTGCCAGTACCGCAGGGTGGCTGTTCCGGCGGCGACCGCGCGACCGGCCACCATCAGGGCCGCCCAGGGCAGTCCGAGTGCGGTGAGCGCGAACAGCCCTGGCATCGGGGCGGCGACGTGGACGACCAACAGCAGCACGGCCCCCAGCGCGGCACCGGCGAGCAGCGCAGCCCGTACCGGATGGCGGTGCGGTACCCGCTGCACGACCGCGACGGTCGCCGCCGCGCCGAGCACCGCGGCGGCGATCACCGCGGCCAGCACGCTGGTCAGGTCGACACCGAGGCCACGGGCGAGTCCCGCAGCGCCGAGCAGCGGTACCCCGGTCAGTAGGCCGCCGGCCGTACCCGCGCTCCAGCCCGCGATCCGGGAACGCCATGCCCCCGCACCGTCGTGGGTGGTGCCTGGCGGGACACTGCGGCGGGTGTCTTCATCGGGTCGCAAAGGACACGCCCTCCCCGCGGTAGGTGAAGCAGGCGCAGCCGCTGTCGTAGCCGAACGCCCGGTAGCCGTTCGAGGCGGCGAACCTGCCCGGGCCGAGCCGTCCGGAGAATCCGGTCGCCGGCTGGAATTGCGTGTCGAGCCTGCCGACGGCCGTCAGCCACCGGTGCGCGTTGAGGTCCGCGCCGAGGTCCTTCGCGCCGGCCTGCAACAGCAGGATCGCGTCGCAGTACGGGAAGGCCACGCGCGCGTTCTCGCGGGTGGCGAAGGACTCCCCCGCTGCGGCGAAGATGCCCAGGCAGGTTCGTTCGGCCTCGGTGGCCGGGAAGGCGTACTCCCGGTCGGCGACGTCCTGGCTCGGATTGAAGCCGATGCCCACCGCCCCGGTCAGGGCCTCGCGCGGAATGATGTCCGGGTTGCCGATCAGGAAGCTGGGATTGTCGTAGCTGGAGATGCCGTACCGGGCGGTGAAGCCCTGCGCGCTGGCCGAGGTGAGGAAGAAGGAGGCCAGCCGGGTCCCGCCGAGGAAGAAGACCCGCTCGACGCGCGTGGCCCGCAGGTCGACGGCGGCCTGGTTGAGTCCGGTGTTGAGGGTGCCCAGGTCGGTGCTGTCGATCCAGGCCACGGTGGGGGTGATCCCCCGCTGCTTCAGGTACGGCACCACGTGCTGCTCGTACATCGCCCGGTTGGCCGGTGCGTCCACCGCGACGATGCCCGCCTGCCGGGCCCCGTCGAAGAAGCCCTGCTGGGCCAGGGCCGGCAGGTACGCGCGCACGAAGTCGTCGTACAGCGGGTAGGCCGGGGAGAACAGGTACGGCGAGAGCCGCTGGTTGGTCGCCCGGTCGATGGTGATCAGGGTGGCGTCCAGCACCAGGGTGTGCCGCTGCGCGTAGCAGGGGCGGGCGTTGGACTGCAACTGACCGGTGAGCACGACCGCGAACGCCCGGTCGTCCTGGGTGATCTGGTTGCAGAGCTTCTCCTCGGCGGCCGGTGAGTCGTCGCTCGCCTCGAAGTTGCGGAAGATCGCCCGCATCTTCCGGCCGGCGATGCCGCCGTTGGCGTTGACGTAGCTCTCCAGCGCCCGCATCTGGCGCACCGGGTCACCGGCCGAGGCGGTGTTGAACCCGGTCAGTTCCCCCGTCTTGGTCAGGTCGGTACCGACGAACACGACGGTGACCGTGTCGGCGGTGACGCCGGGCCCGACACCGGTGCCGTCGGTGCCGTCCACGCCGGGCAGCACCGCGCCGCAGCTGACGAAGGCGAGCAGCGCGGCGACGACGGCGACGGTCGCCCGTACGGTCAGGCTTCGGTCCCGGCCGGTGGCCGAGCGACGACCAGCGGTGTGGCTGCCAGGTGCGCGGCTCATCGCGGGCTCCCGAGGTGTGTGTCGAGCGCGGTCAGGTCGATCACGGCGGCGGCGTTCCGGTGGCCACCGGGTGCTCCGGCCAGCGAGGCCGCGCCCGGGCGGGCGGCGAGCACCGCGTCGAGGGCGGCGAGGTCGATGACCGCGGTGCCGGTCGGCCCTTCGGCGTCGGCTCCGTTCGGCAGTCCGGCGTCGCCGAGCAGGTCCCGCAGCCCGCCGACGCTCAGGTGGGCGCGGGCCCGCCGACGCAGCCGACCGGCGCCGGGAGCGTCGTCGAAGACGAGGTACGCCCCGAGCGAGCCGACCCGCACGACGGGCGGCAGCAGCGTGCCGGCCGGGGCAGCGGCCATCGTGGGCAGCGGCGGGCGGTTGCGACGGTTGCGACGATTGGCAACCCGACGGGCGACGCCCACGACGATCATCGCCGCGCCGAGCAGGTGCAGCCCGAAGAGGCCCCACGGGTACTTGCGGAACGTCACCTCGGCCGGGCTGAACCCGCCCAGGTCGGCCCGCACGGTGTACCGGCCGAAGGCGGCGAACGGGGTGGTCACGGGCACCCGGTAGGTGCGCGTCTCGCCCGGCCGGATGTCGCCGGTGCCGGGTGTGCTGACCCGGTCGCCGCCGCCGCTGCGACCGAACTGGACGTTGAGCGGCGGGTTGGGCAGCGGCTGCGGCCCGGGATTGTGGACGGTGTAGACGAAGGTTCGGGTCGCCGCCGCGCCGAAGAGGCTTCGCCAGCCCTGCCGGCCGACGATCCTCGCCTCGACGAGGTCGAGCCGGACCGGGGCGGCTGCGGCTGTGGGGGTCTCCCCCATGGGGTGTCCGGTGAGTCCCAGTGGCGCGTCGGCCTGGCCGCGCGCGGTACCGCCGACCAGCGTGGCGTGCACGACGCACGGGCAGGGCACCGGCGGGGCGCTGAGCACGAACTGCACCGCGAAGGTGCCGTCCGGGCGCACCGGGACGGCTAGAGCGGCCCGCATGTCGCAGGCGGCCGAGCCGGCGATGGCAAGCTGCCCGCACGTGACGAGCTGGACCAGTGCGCCGCTGGGCCAGCCGCTGCCGGTCACCCCGAGCTGGTCGCCCGGGGCCGCCGCCGGGGCGGCGAGGGTGAGTTGCTCGGCGGCCCACGCCGGACCGGTGGGCAGTGCCAGCCCGGCGGCCAGCCCGCAGGCCAGCCCGCACACGGCGGCGGTCAGGGTACGCACGATCCTCGTCATCCGACCTCCGCGGGTGTGCGGACGCGCCGGACGCCCCGGGGGCGGGCCGCCTCGGTGCGGCGGCGCCTACGCCAGGCCACGACCCCGGCGGCGATCAGCGCGGCGAGTACGGCGAGGCCGGTCCAGGAGACGACGACGGTACGGGTGGTCCGCACCGTCAACACGCCACCGTCGGCCTTCGCCGTCACGGTGGCGGTAACGATGTCGACCGGCCACAGCCCGGTGAACTGGGCACGCATCCGCGCCTCGGCACCCGGCACCAGGTCGAGTTGTGGAGTGGCGCCACGTTGGCGGATCTGATGTCCGAACAGGCCGGCGGCGGTGACCGTGATGGTGGGGGCGAGGTGCAGGTTGCCGGTGTTGGCCAGGGTGTACTCCAGTGCACCGTCGACCGGTGTGGGCAGCCACGGTGTCCGGTGCGTCAGATCCAGGTCGGCGAGGTTGAGGCCGGGCACCTCGGGCCCGGCCACCCGCAGGTAGATGCGGGCACCGACGGCCCGCTGCACCGCGACGGCGACGCCGTTCTGCTCGCTCCGACCGCCCGGGACGGCCTCCATGGCGACGATGCCGCCGACGTGGTCGCCGGGGCTGGCGTTGGTCGGGATGGTGATGGAGAACGGGATGTCGGCCTGCGCCTTGGGCGGGATCACGACCGTACGGGCACCGACCGCCGTCCACACCCCGATGTCCGAGTGCTTCTCGTCGAGCCGGCGCAGTGCGAATCCGCCGTCGCGTGCGGTGTTGTAGGCGTCCGCGCCGTACAGGGTGAAGGTGCGTTCGGTGTCGGTGCGGTTGATCACCCGTACCGAGTCGGTGAGGGTCCGGCCGGCGGGCGATTCGAGGAAGAAGTAGAGCCGGGGGGCGGGCCCGGCGTTGGCGGGCGGGGTGGGCATGACGGCCCACTCGCCGTTGTCCGCGGCGGTGGCCGGCCCGGCCGGAACGACGGTCGACGCGACAGCGGCGAAAGCGGCGGCGAGGGCGGCCACACCGGTGCGGAGGCGACGCGGCCAGAGGGGGTGACACACGCGGTTGCACCCTTCGACTGGTCGATGTGGGGCGGCCGGCTCGACCGACCGCCCCACGTCGAGGCGGTCCTCAGCTCAGGGTGAGCGTGAGGGTCGCAGCGTAGGTACCGGCGAGCTGGTTCGCCGGCACGGAGAGGGTCAGTCCGGCTGCGGCGTCGAAGCTGCCGCCCGTACCGGTGGCGCTGGTCGGTGCGGAGCAGAGCGTCGCCCCGTCGACCGTGCCCGGGGTGCCGGGCACCGCAGCAACCGCGTTGGTCGCGCCGGCGGTGCCGACGCAGGCCGGTGTCCAGGACAGGTTGCTCTTGGCGATGGTTCCGCCGGGGGTGCCGGTGAAGTCGGTGACCGTGCCGACGAGGCTCCACCCGAAGGTGCTGCCCCGGTAGTCGGCCACCGTCACGGTCGACAGGCTGCCCGTCGTCGTCTGCACGGTGCCGCCGACGGTGACGCCGGCGAACGTGATGTTGCCGCTGCCGGCGGCGCGAGCCATCGACAGGTTGCCGGCGGTCACGGTCTCCGACAGGTTGTACGACAGGATGCAGCTGCCGGTCGTGGCGGAGCCGGTCTTGGCAACGCACGAGTCAGCCGATGCTGTCCAGGCGGAGATTGCGAACAGGGCGCCGGACTGCGCGCCGATGTACGCGGTGGTGGCGTCCGTGACGGTGAAGGTGGCGTTGATTCCACCGCTGGCGCCGGCCGTGGCCGTCGTTGCCGGGTCGCTCGTCGCGGGCGGCGGCGGGGGGCCGGTGAGTGCCTTGTAGCCGCCGATCGTGACCGTGCTGCCCGGGTTCCAGTTGGTGCCGGTGACCGCCACCACGGTGCCGGAGCCGCCACCGCTGGGGGTGATCGCGATGCTCGGCGAACCGAGGATCGTGATCGGGACGGAGACCGTGTTGGTCCCGTCCGAGACCGCCAGGGTACGTGCCCCCGAGGTGGCCCCGCTGGGCACCGTGAGTGTGCCGGTGCCGGCACCGGCGGCGTCGGTCGTGCCCGTGCCGGAGCCTTCGGGCGTGCCGGTGCCGTCGGCGGCGCGCAGTGTCGCGGTCAGGGCGGTGGACGGCGCGAGGCCGCTCACCGCGTAGTTGATGACGTTGCCGGCCCGGGCATACCCGGTCACGGTCTGGCCGGTCACCGAGGTGACCGAGACCGTGCCGCCGAAGACGGTGAAGCTCTCCACGATGTGGGTCGGGACCGGTGCTGCCTTGTGGTCCCGGTCGCCCTCTGCGGAGCAGTACGTCTTGGCGACCGGGTTGTCGAGGATGACCCGGTTGACGGTCAGCGTCGCCGCTCCCGTCGCGCCGGCCACGTAGGTGCCGGTGGCGGTGATCGGACCGGTTCGGGCGTTACCCGGGATCGGACCGGCGGGGTAGTTGGGTTGGCTGAGCGTGACCGAGCCGCTCTGCGAGCCACCCAGTACTGCCTCCACCACGATCGGCACGTCACCGGGGTTGATGGCGACCGGGCCGTTGAGCGGACCGGCCGCCGCGGTGAAGGTGACCGTCACGGTCTGCCCCGGGCTCGGCGTTGCCGGCGTCTGGGTGAGCCCGTACGTGTCGTCCCAGTTGGTCGGCGAGCTGCCGGTACCGGCATCGTTGAAGTACAGCCGGCAGCCCAGGTTGCCCGGGGTGGGGCCGTACGCCTGCGCGGGGGACACACAGACCGCGGTGGTGATGGCGGCCAACGCCGCCACCACCGCCGCTGTAGCCGTAGTTCTGAACAAACCCATTGCGGTCCCGCTCTCCTTCCCGTGGGGAACGGTGCACCCCTGACCACTGTTTCGCCAGTGGAAACAATGGTTTCCAAAACTGGATAGGTTTCATAAAGGCAGCCAGCCCACCCTCCTGTCAATAGCCCGACAGGCGATTTGACGCCGACCGATTCGATCGATCCCGCGAGCAGCACAGCGCCATCCACAGGTTTCGCGAGACGGCCTTGGCAGCGGACCGGAGATGGGGCAGAGTGGAAACGGCGTTTCCCTTAGGGAGGTTCGAGTGCGTTACGTGATCATCGGTTGTGGCAACGTCGGCATGGAGCTGGCCCGGCGCTGGGTCGAGGCCGGCCACCACGTGGTCGGTACCACCACCTCCCCCGATCGGGTGCCCGAGCTGGCACCCGTCTGCACCGAGGTGACGGTCCTACGGGGCAGCGACCGCGCGGCCGTCGAGCGGGCCGCCCGGGACGCCGACGCGGTCGTGCTCACCGTCAGCCCGCGCATCGCCCGCGCCTTCGACGCCGGCCAGCGCATCACCGAGTACGCCGACACGCTCACCGCGTCCGCGCGCACCGCCGCCGTCGTGCACCCCCGGGTGGTCTTCACCAGCTCGGTGTCGGTCTACGGGGCCGGCCAAGGTGCGCTGGTCGACGAGGCCACCCCGGTCACCGACGACCCGGACGCCTCCCCCCGCAACTTCGTCGCCGCCGAGGACGCCGTACTGGCCGCCCCGCGCGGTGCCGTACTGCGGATCCCCGACGTCTACGGGCATCCACGCGACCTCGACTATCCGACCCGGGTGAAGCTGGCCCACGAGATGCTCGGCGGCAGCGTGCCGTTCTCGGCCGAAGCCCTGCACTACCGGATCGACTACCGCGACGCCGCCGCCGCGCTCGACTTCGTGGTGAGCCACGACCTCACCGGCGTGTTCAACGCGGTACCGGACGCGGTCGTACCGCAGACCAACCAGGCTGTCCTCGACGAACTCTGCGCCGCCGGGGCTTGGCCCGCACTGACCTACCGGGGCGAGATCAGGACCCCGTTCATGCCGATCAGCTCCGGCAAGCTGCGCGGGGAAGGCTTCGCCTTCGCACACTGAACCGGTCCGGGCACGCGCCTGTCATGGACAGCCAGGCGGAGTCCGGTTCAGCTCGCGGTCCGCGCGAGGCGACGCCCGACCAGCCGACCGAAGGCCATGGCCGGCGTCAGGCACATACCGGAGCAGAACGCGTTGCCATTGACAGCGGCGGAGCCGATCACCTCGCCGACGGCGTACAGGCCGGGAATCGTCGCGCCGTCCGCGCGGCGGACCCCCAGCATCTCGTCCACATCCAGGCCAGCAAACGTGATCAGGGTGACCGGATGGTTCTCCAGGGCGTAGAACGGCGGCTCGACGATCGGCCCCGGCAGGTACGCCCGCCCGAAGTCCGCATCCCGGCCGTCGGCGACGAAACCGTTGTAGCGGGCCACCGTGGCGGCGAGCCCCGCCGGGTCTATGCCGGCCAGCCCGGCAAGCTCCGCCAATCCCGACGCCCGGTGTACGCCCCGACGCCGGCCGCAGCGGGCGTCCAGCTCCGCCGGGCTCCAGCCGTGCACCATCGGGTACGACTCCCGCAACGCCCGGGCGTCGAAGACCGTCCAGAAGGTCATCCGGTCGACTGTGGTCAGTACCCGCTCCTTGTGGTCGATGCTGGGCTCGTCCTCGGCGATCCACCGCCGCCCGGCCCGGTCGACGTAGATCTCCCAGGGCGGCCGCTCCGGTGCCACCAGGTGCGGCCGGTGCACCCAGTCGACCCGAAGGTCGCCGTCGATCGGGGGCAGTCCACCGAAGGTGGGAATATAGCGGCCCAGGCCCTGCAGGCCGGCTCCGATCGACCGGCCCATGAGCAGGCCGTCGCCGGTGGAGGTGGGTGCCGCCGAGGTGGTCAGCGGGGCGCCCTCCAGTTCGGTGAAGAGCTCCGGCGCGTACCCGAATCCGCCGGTGGCGAGCACCACGGCGGGGGCCCACCACCGCGTGCCGTCGGCCGTACCCACCCCGACCACCGCGTCGCCCTCGGTCAGTAGTTCGGTGACACGTACCCCGCAGCGCAGGTCGATACGGCCGGCGGCCCGATGTGCGTCGAGCATCGGGCGCAACGCGGCCAGGATCGCCGGACCGCCGGGGGCGGTGGTGGCGTGGATGGTCCGAGGCGTGCGGTACGGCTCGTGCCCGTACACGATGCGGGGGGTATCCGGATCGACGGTGAGCCCGGCGGTGAGCAGCCACTCCAGCACCGCCGGCTGTTCGCGCAGCGTCAGCCGGGTCAGGTCGGACCGTGCGGTACCCCGGCTGATCCGCCAGATGTCGTCGAAGTGCCGCTCGGGGTCGTCACTGATGCCCCGTGCTCGCTGCAACGAGAAGCCGCCGGCGGACAGGTGCCCACCCGAGTACGGCAGGGCACCCCCGACGTCCGGTGCCTTCTCCAACAGCAGCACGGTGCCGCCCGCGTCGGCGGCGGCGATGGCGCAGGCCAGGCCGCCCGGCCCGGCACCCACAACGATCGTGGTCGGCACGCCCACCTCCGGCACTCCAGTAGCGTTTCCATGGAAGTAACAGTGTTTCCATAGATCGGCGTACCGTCAACGCCTCGGGCGAGCCGTTCGACAGCAGTCATCGCCCGCCGGAAAGTGCGCACGAACCCCGGCCACCGGACCTCGGTACTCGCCGACTCAGCCGGAGCCGATGCTCGCCGCTGTCGGAGCCTGTGCCCGCCGACTCAGCCGGGAAAGACGCCGGCCCGGGCGAGCTGACCGGGAACGGTGCTACCCAGCACGCCGCTGAGCCAGTCGGCGGTCTCGATCAGCTGCCGCAGGTCGACGCCGGACTCCACGCCGCTGCGGTCGAGCAGATAGACCAGGTCCTCGGTCGCGATGTTGCCGGTCGCGGCAGGTGCGAACGGGCAGCCGCCGATGCCGCCGGTCGAGGCGTCCAGCACCGTCACCCCGGCGTCCAGCGCCGCGACCGCGTTGGCGTACCCGGTGTTGCGGGTGTTGTGGAAGTGGCAGCGCAACCGGACACCCGGTGCCACGGCCCCGACACCGGCCACGAGCCGGGCCACCTGCGTGGGGACGCCGACGCCGATGGTGTCGGCGAGCGCGATCTCGTCCACCCCGAACTCCCCCACCTGCCGGGCCAGGTCAACCACGGTCGCCTCCGGCACCTCTCCCTCGAAGGGACAACCGAACGCCGTGGCGATCGTGACCGACAACGCGACGCCGGCGGCGCGGGCGTCGTCGGCCAGGTCGCGCACCGTACGGACCGAGTCCGCGACCGACATGCCCTGGTTGCGCTGACTGAAGGTCTCCGAGGCGACGACCACGCAGTTCACCTCGTCCACCCCGGCGGCGATCGCCCGGTCGAAACCTCGGCGGTTGAGCACCAGGCCGATGTAGGAGACGTCGGCGCGGCGCGGAACACCGGCCATGACGGCCTCGGCGTCGGCCATCTGCGGAACCCGCTTGGGATGCACGAAGCTGGTCGCCTCGATCCGGCGCAGCCCGGCGGCGATACTGCGCTCGATCAGCGTGATCTTGTCCTCAGTGGAGACGAGTACGGCCTCGTTCTGCAGGCCGTCGCGGGGGCTTACCTCGATGATCTCCACCGCTCTCCGCCTTCCACGCAACGTCGTCGATGGCTCAGCCTACGCCCAGTCGACCGTCAACGAGATCAGCAGCGTTCTTTCGACGCACTGGCGTCTCCGACGTTCTTCGGTGGTGGAAGGCTCTTCCGTCTCCCACCACCGAAGACTGAGCGCCAGGTCAACCGCCACGCACGGCGGCGACGACCCGGCGTACCTCGTGGCCGTCCGTGGCCTCGCGACCACCGCGCCGGATCGGTGCCCGCAGGTGCACCTCCTGCGCCCCGGTTTCGGCGAGCACCCGCTGGACGTTGTGCGACCGGATGTCGCCGGCGGCGATGACCCGCAACCGGTCACCGGCCTGCTGCCGCAGCGCTGCGATCCGTGCGGCACCGGCCAGCGCGGTGGGTGCCGCACCCGAGGTGAGCACCGCCTCGGCCCCGAGGTCGATGATCTCCTCGATCGCTTCCAACTGGTCGCCGATCTCGTCGAAGGCCTTGTGCACGGTCACCGGCAGCGGTCCCGCCGCCTCGATCAGATGCCGGAGTACGGCCAGATCGAGGCCGCCGTCGGTGGTGACGGCACCGACCACCACCCCGACAGTGAGACCGTGCGGATTGGGCAGGCCGCGGATGGCCTCGATGTCGGCGAGCATGACCTGCTTCTCGATCTCGCTGACCCGGAAGTTGCCGCCCCGGGGGCGGACCATGACCCGTACCCCCGCCCTGCGCAACGTCCGCAGGGCGACCTCAACGGCCCCCAGGCTGGGGGTGGTACCGCCCTGGCCAAGGTCCGCACATAGCTCCAGCCGGTCGGCCCCGGCTGCCTCGGCCACCAGCGCGGTCGGCACGTCGCTCACACAGATCTCCACGATCGTGCGACGTGTCGGGCTCATCGGACGGCTCCGGTGTCCACAGTGGCCGCCGCCGACTCCGCGCGTAGCGGGAAGTGGCAGGCCACCTGGTGCCCGTCGCCAGCCAGCGGCGGCTCCGTCGCGCAGATCTCCTGGACCAGGGGGCAGCGGGTCCGGAACCGGCATCCGGTGGGCGGATTCAGCGCGCTGGGCAGTTCGCCTCGGATGGTGACGCCATCACGCACGGCTGGGGTGTTCGGGGTGACTGAGGGAACGGCGTCGATGAGCGCCTGCGTATACGGATGACGGGCCGCCCGGACCACGTCCCGGGCGGGGCCGACCTCAACGAGCTTGCCGAGGTACATGACGCCGATCCGGTCCGCCATGTAGTCGACGACGGACAGGTCGTGGCTGATGAAGACGTACGCCAGACCAAGCTCGCGCTGTAGGTCCTTCATGAGGTTGAGGACCTGTGCCTGGATCGACACGTCCAACGCGCTCACCGGCTCGTCCCCGACGATCAGCCGGGGTTGCAGGGCCAGCGACCGGGCCAGCCCGATTCGCTGCAACTGGCCGCCGGAGAACTCGTGGGGATAGCGCTCCAAAACCCGCCGCGACAGCCCCACCTGGTCGAGAAGGGTGGCGATGCGAGCCCGTCGGGCCGCGCCGTCGCCCACCTTCTGGATCTCCAGCGGCTCGGCGAGGATGGCGTCGACCCGCATTCGCGGGTTCATCGCGGCATAGCTGTCCTGGAACATCAGTTGGACCTGCCGGTGCATCCGGCGCCGTTCCCGTCCGGTCAGACTGGCGATATCGGTACCGTCCAACATGATCTGCCCGCTAGTCGGCCGCTCCAGCCCGACGGCCAGACGGCCCACGGTGGACTTACCGCAGCCGGACTCACCGACCAGTCCGAACGTCTCTCCCGGACCGACCTCGAACGAGACACCCGCCACGGCGCTCACCTGCCCGGCGGTACGCCGCAGCAGCCCTCCGCTGTTCGCGGCATAGTCCTTGACCAGCGCCCGCACCGACAGGACCGGTGTCGCCGTCGGATCACCTGCCGTGGCCACCGGTTCACCTGTCCCAGCCGCCGGCTCAGCGGGCCTAACCGCCGGTTCAGCGGGCCCCGCCGTCGGCTTGCCTGTCCCGGCCGCCCGGCTGGCCAGCGCCGAAACCGGCTCGACCCGGGCCGGGGTCGGCAACGAGACCGGTACGACGGATGCCACGGGCACCGGATGCAGACAGGCGTGCTGGTGTTCACCGGCCGACAGGGTCACCTCGGCGCTGCGGCACTCGTCGGTGGCGTACCGGCAGCGGGGGGCAAAGCGGCAGCCGGTCAGGGGCCGGGAAAGGTCCGGTGGCAGTCCCGGGATGCTGTAGAGCCGGGCGTGTTCACCAGAGTCCCGGATCGCCGACTCAGGCAGCGCCTCCATCAGTGCCTGGGTGTAGCGGTGCCGAGGCGAGTGGAAGAGTTCCTCGGTCGCGGCCGTCTCCACCACCCGGCCGGCGTACATGACGGCGACCCGGTCGGCCCGGCCCGCGATCACCCCCAGGTCGTGGGTGACCAGAATGACGGCCATCCGGAACTCTTCCCGCAGGTCGTCGATGAGTTCGAGGATCTGGCGTTGGGTGGTGACGTCGAGCGCCGTGGTCGGCTCATCGGCGATGAGCAGGCGTGGTGAGCAGACCAGTGCCATCGCGATGGCGACCCGTTGCCGCATCCCGCCGGACAGCTCGTGCGGGTAGTTGTCGACGATCCGATCCGGGCGCGGCATCCCGACCCTGCGCAGGATATCGATGGCCCGTTCCCGGGCCTCCGCCTTGCCCACCCGCTCGTGCACCCGCAACGGCTCGGCGACCTGGACACCGATCCGCATGGTGGGGTTGAGCGAGGTGAGCGGGTCCTGGAAGACCATGCCCATCCGCACACCACGAATCCGGCGTACCTCGCCTGCGGGCAACGACCGCAGGTCCCGGCCCTCGAACAGGATCTGCCCTCCGCACACCCGGCCACCGGGCGGCAGCAGCCCCATGATCGACAGAGCCGTCATCGTCTTGCCACTGCCCGACTCACCCACGACACCGAGGGTCTCCCCCGGCATCAGCTCCAGGTCGACCCCGTCGAGGGCGTGCACGGTACCGCGGCGCAGCGCGATGTCGGTGTCGAGATCGCGCAGTTCCAGCAGGGGTTGGTCGCCCGTCGTGTCCGCCGCCCCCGGAGAGCGCCGCACGGTCGGTTCGGTCGATTCGATCATTTGTGCTCCTGCTACCTCCGCCGGAGGCGGACCTCGAAGGCGTCCCTCAGCCCGTCGCCGATGAAGTTGAAGGCGAGGACGATGAGGATGATGGCGATCCCGGGCGGATACAGCAGCCACCAGTGGCCGCTGTAGGTGTTCGTGAGGCCGTCGGAGAGCATCCCGCCCCAGTTCGCCGCCGGCGGGGGCACGCCGAGGCCCAGGAAGGACAGGTACGCGACGTACAGGATCGCGTCGGCGACCTGGAAGGTCGCGTTGACGATCACCGTCCCGATGGCGTTCGGCACGATGTGCCGGCGTACCGCCCGGCCGCCCGTCCCACCCATCGCCCGCATGGCCTGGACGTACTCGCGGGACCGCAGGGTCAGCGCCTCGCCGCGAACCAGCCGGGCCGGCCCCAACCAGGCGAAGGCACCGATGATGAAGATGAGCATCGGCACGCTCGGCGTGACGATGGCGGCCAGCAGCATGAAGAGGAAGAGCGACGGGATCGACATCATCGCGTCGACCACCCGCATCATCGCCGAGTCCGCCCAGCCGCCGACGAAGCCGGCGACCGCCCCCCACAGGGTGCCGATGATGGTGGCGAGGACTCCCGCCGCGAGCCCGACCACGATCGAGGTCTGCCCACCGAGCATGAGGCGGCCCAACTGGTCGTAGCCGAGCCCGTCGGTCCCGAGCGGATGTCCCTGCTCACCAGGGGCCAGGTATACGGCCGTGAGGTCGGTGTGCACCTGGTCGGTGCGGTAGAAGAGCGGGCCGAGGAAACAGATCCCGGCGAGCAGGACGAACAGGCCCAGGCCCACCAGGGCGAGCCGGTTCTCGCAGAAGACGACCAACCCCTGCCGCCAGAGGCCGCGCACCGGCCCCTCGCCCGGGTCGGAGGTCTGGTCGGCGGCCGTACCTGGGCGCACCGCCTCGGAAGATGTGGTCATGAGGTGCTCCTGCGGAGTCGGACCCGAGGATCGACGGCGGCGTAGAGCAGGTCGGCGACGAGCGCACCGGCGACTGTCGCGATCGAGATGATGACGGTGACCCCGAGCAGGATCGGGAAGTCACGCTTCAGCGCCGCCTGCCAGAACAGCTGCCCCATGCCGGGGAAGTTGAACAGTGACTCGACGACCAACGCGCCGCTGAACAGCGCGGGCAGGTACATGCCGAGCAGCGTGATGACCGGGAACAACCCGTTGCGCAGCGTGTGCCGCAGCACCACGCGCCCTTCGGACAGGCCCTTGCTGCGGGCGGTGCGGACGTAGTTCTCGTTGAGGTTGTCGACCATGGCGGAGCGGACGTACCGCGAGTAGACCGCGACGGTGACGATGGCGAGCGTGACCGTGGGGAGGACCAGCCCGGCCGGGTCGCCGAGCATCTCCGCCACGGTGAACCCCTGTGGCGCCTCCGGTGGCAGGATCGGCCAGACCTGCGAGAAGAGAATGATCATCATGAGGCCCATGAAGAAGATGGGCGTGGCATACGCCAGCAGCGACAACGAGGTGATGGTGTAGTCGGGCCAGCGGTTGCGGCGTACCGCCTGGATCACCCCGAGCGGAATGGCCACCACGACGGCGAGCAGGGTCGACAGCAGCGAGAGCACCATCGTCTTCGGCAGTCGTTGTCCGATCGCCTCGGTCACCGACTGGTTGAGCTGGTACGAGTAGCCGAGGTCGCCGTGCAGCATGCGCTGTACGAACATGCCGTACTGCTGGGGCCAGGGCCGGTCGTAGCCCATCTCGTGGTTGAACGCCGCGAGCTGCTCCAGCGTCGCCTCCTTGCCGAGGGTGGCTCGCGCCGCGCCCCCGGGGAGCAGATGCAGGATGAGGAACGCGATCACCGTGACGAGTGCGACGACGATGAGGGCCTGACCCAAGCGCGTGATGAGGTAGCGGACCACCTGGGCCGTGCCTCCTCTCCGGTCGGGGCCTCGGCGGCGCGGTGGGCGCCGCCGAGGCCGGGGCGATCAGTGATCGGTCACTTCCAGGACCAGTCCTGGAAGTACATGAGGTTCATCGGGTCCTGCGGCTCGACTCCCTGCAGGCCGGACCGGTACGCCGAGAGCTGGAACACCGGGTTCGGCATCCAGAGCACCGGCAGGTCCGTGGCGAGGAAGTCGTTGTACGCCTTGAGCGTGCTCTCGTCGCCGGAGAACTGCGTGGCCTCGATGAGCCGGTCGGCCTCGGGGTTGCTGTAGCTGCCCAGGTTCACCGGGGCGTCGGTGGCGAAGAGCCGCTCACCGCTGGCGAACGCCGGGTAGTACCAGCTGCCCTGCGAGCCGAAGAAGGACATGTCCCACGAGCAGGCCGCCTCGGTGGACTTGCAGGTCGGGGTGACCGCGACCGAGTCGGGCACCTCCTTGATGGTCAGCTGGATACCGAGCTTGGCCATCTGCGACTTGATTTCGGCGAACATCTTGGTGGTGGCGGTGAACCCGGTCTGGCTGGTGACGGTGAAGGCCAGTGGCGTGCCGGCGGCGACACCCTCGCCGCACTGGTTCGGCCCGGCGCCCGGTGCCTGGCAGGTGGTCTGCCCGTCCGGGGTCACCTTCCAACCGTGGCTCTCCAGCAGGCCCTTGGCCTTCGCCGGGTCGAACGAGTAGGCACAGCCGGCGGCGTCGGTGCCGCCGGTGCCCGGCTTGGCCGGCACCGGCCCACAGGTGGGTGCGGCGGTGCCGGACCAGATGACCTTGCTGATGGTCGGCTGGTCGATGAGCATCTGCAGCGCCTGCCGCAGGTACGGCTGGTGGAACAGCACCCCGGTCTTCGGGTTGTTGAAGTTCAGCTGGAGGTAGGTGATCGACCAGCCGTACCAGGGAGAGATCGTGTAGCCCTTGGACTTGAGATGTCCCTCCTGCGACACGTTGGCAGCGGGCACGTACCCGTAGTCGATGCCGCCCGCACGCAGCACGTTGAACTCGGCGTCGTCGCTGGTGAACGGCCGGAGTACGACCTTTGTCAGCTTCGGTTTGTCCACCCCCGAGTACTTCGGCTGGGCGGTGAGGGTGACCTCACCGTTGGGCACGTACCGCTCCAACTTCCACGGGCCGCTGTTGACCTTCCACAGCTCGTTGGAGTCGTACGTCTTGAGGTCCTTGGCGGCGGCGGTGAGGAAGTCGAAGACCTTCCGGGCGCGCTCCGGGGTGCTGGCCGGCCCACCCACGGCCGCGGTCGCGGAGTCCTTGTCCCACGCGTGCTGCGGCAGAGGGGTGATGCGGTTGAGCTGGTTGTCGACGAACCACGCGGTGTTGTACGCCTTCGTGGTGGTGATCGAGAAGGTCTTGTCGTCCTTGACCGACCACTGGGCGATGTTGTCGGGGAAGCCACCGGCCCGGTACGACGCCCACTTGTCCTTGTTGGCGGTGACGAGGTCGTACCAGAACTGGATGTCCTTGGTGGTGACGGGCTTGCCGTCGGACCAGGTGTTGTCCTTGAGGGTGATGGTGAGGGTCTTGCCGCCGTCGCTGACCACCGGCGGCTCGGCCATCGAGCGCTGCGGGTCGATGTTGTACTGCGCGGTGCCGTCCAGCTTGTACTGGTAGAGGGATCGGTACAGCGCCTGGCCGAAGATGGCGTTCTCGCCCTGCGTGTAGCCGGGCGCCGAGATCGGCAGGATCCAGTTGGGGGTACGGAAGGCGACCGTGACGGTGTCCTTGCCCTGACTTCCGCCGTCCTTCGACGGATCACTGCCGCCGCCGCAGGCGGCCAGGCTCGCCCCGAGGGCGACCGTGCTGGCTATCGCCACCGCGCGGCGGAGCGCGCGCCCGGGAAATCTGCTCCTCATGAGTCTCCTCGATTGATGTGCACTGCCCCGCGTCTCCGGGTGCCGGCGGCATCGCCACGCGACCAGCCGTCCGAGCTGCTCCTCGACGTTCGACGCGGAGAATGTAACCGCGCCGAAGTGCCAAGTCAACGAAAGTTACTCTCTTTATTCGGCAGCTTTGACCGGGGTACGCTCAAAGTCGGCGAAGCATGGGCGATACTCTTCGCGTGGGCTCCGGACCGCACCCCGTGGCACTGCGACACACTGAGGCGCGCCAGAGGACCGCCCAAACAAGGAGAGGCACCTTGGAACCATCGATCTCCGCCACGCTGCGCGAGCAGACCCTCGACCTGCTGGCCAACGGCACCGCCACCTCGCGCGCCGACCTCATCGAAGCGTTACAGGTCGCCCCCTCGACCGTCACCAGCGTGGTACGCCGACTCCTCGAGGAGGGCGTCCTCCTCGAGGAGGGGGTGGGCCGGTCCACCGGGGGACGACGCCCCCGGATCCTGCGGCTACGGGAAACCAAGGGGGTCCTCGCCGTCGCGGAGTTGGGCGGCAGGCACGCCCGGGTGGGGTTGTGTGGGCCCGACGGCGGGCTACGCACCACTGAGGAGGTGTCCATCGACATCGCCGCCGGACCCGACGAGGTGTTCGACATCGTCGCGGCGACCTTCGCACGGCTCCAGGCCGATACCGCGCCAGGTCAGGAGTTGCTCGGGGTCGGCGTCGCACTGCCGGGCCCGGTCGAGTTCCCCGGTGGACGGCTGGTCGGCCCCGCCCGGATGCCCGGCTGGAGCGGCGTCTCCGCGCGGGAACACCTCGCCAAGCACTTCCAGGTGCCGGTGGTCGTCGACAACGACGCCAAGGCGGCGGCGATCGGCGAGTACGTCATCCGAGGCAACGAGTTCGGCGACATGATCTACGTCAAGGCCGGTACGGGCATCGGCGCCTGCCTGGTCAGCGGCGGACAGATCTACCGGGGCGGTCGCGGTCTCAGCGGAGACGTCACGCACGTACGCGTAGCCGACAGCGGAGAGCAGGAGTGTTCCTGTGGCAGCCGGGGCTGCCTGGAGACCGTTGCCAGCGGCGCCGCCCTGGCCCGCCAACTGGCCGGGCAGGGCTCGTCGGCGACCTCGATCCAAGACATCATGGCGGCGGTCGGCGACGCCGATCCGACCGTGGTGACCCGGGTACGCCACGCCGGCAGCCTGCTCGGCGTGGCCCTCTCCGGCCTGGTCAACTTCCTCAACCCCGACGCCGTCGTCATCGGCGGCGCGCTGTCCAGCCTGGACGTCTACGTGGCCGCGACCCGGGGGATGCTCTACGGGCGCTGTCTACCCTCCATGACCCAGTCCCTGACCATCGAAGCCAGCGTCGCGGGCCCGGATGCGGCCCTGGTGGGCCTCGGGCACCTGCTCCGCACGACCACCGACGTACGACCCTCCTGAGGAGCCCACACCCGTGCCCCGTCCCCTCCGCGTCGCCATCGGCGGCATCCACATCGAGTCCAGCACGTTCTCGCCCCACCTGAGCACCGCCCACGACTTCGAGGTCACCCGGGACGATGCGCTACTGGCGCGATACGACTGGCTCTCCCCCGTCGCGCCCTGGGCCGCCGACGTCGAGTGGGTCCCACTCGTGCACGCTCGGGCGCTGCCCGGCGGAGCGGTGGACCGGCCAGCGTACGAGGCCTGGGCCAGCGAGATGGTGGCGAAGCTCGATGCGGCTGGTCCGCTCGACGGCATGCTGTTGGACTTCCACGGTGCGATGACCGTCGTCGGAAGTGACGACGCGGAGGGTGACCTGGTCACCGCCATCCGGTCGGTGATCGGGCCGGAGCCGTTCGTCTCCGCCGCCATGGACCTGCACGGCAACGTGTCGCAGGTGCTCTTCGACGCCTGTGACCTGCTCACCTGCTACCGGACCGCCCCGCACGTCGACGTCTGGGAGACCCGTGAACGCGCCGCCCGGAACCTGATCGAGGCGCTGCGCCGACAGCAGCGCCCGCACAAGGCGTTGGTCCACGTACCGATCCTGCTGCCAGGCGAGATGACCAGCACCCGGGAGGAGCCGGCCCGGGGACTCTACGCACGGATCCCCGAGATCGAGACCCGCGACGGCATCCTCGACGCGGCGATCTGGATCGGGTTCGCCTGGGCCGACCAGCCGCGCTGCCGGGGCGCGGTCGTCGTCACCGGCACCGACGCCACCGCCAGCGCCAAGGCGGCCCGGGAGCTCGGCGAGCACTTCTGGGCGGCCCGCGACGAGTTCACCTTCGTCGCCCCCACCGGTTCGATGGACGAGTGCCTCGACACCGCCCTGGCAGCGGTCGCCGATCCGGGTCGGCGACCGTTCTTCATCAGCGATTCGGGCGACAACCCTGGTGCCGGCGGCGCCGACGACGTCACCTTCGCCCTCGAACGGATGCTGGCCCGCCCCGAGATCCGCGACGGCTCGCGCCGCGCCGTGTGCGCATCGCTGGTCGACCCACAGGCCGTCACGCAGATCGCCGACCAGCCGCTCGGCTCACCGGTGCAGGTGACGGTCGGCGGACGCATCGACTCCCGGGAGCCGGGCCCGCTCCCTCTCGACGGAATCCTGGAGGCGGTCGCCGACGATCCCGACGGCGGGCGGTGCGTCAGCGTACGGGTCGGTGGGCTCAGCGTCTTCGTCACGTCGCGCCGGATGCAGTACCGCCTGCTGGACTCCTACGCACGGCTGGGCATCACGGTCGACGAGATGGATCTCGTCGTGGTGAAGATCGGCTATCTCGAACCCGAACTGTTCGAGGCTGCCGGGGACTGGCTGCTCGCCCTGACCCCGGGCGGCGTCGACCAGGACCTCGGGCGACTGCCGTACCAGAAGGTGGTGCGACCGGTGTTTCCCCTGGACCACGACTTCACCGCGGACCTCACCGTGGTGCCGGGGTTGATCGCGTGACGCGATCATCCGAAGGCCAGTGCGTCCTCGCTGTCGACGTCGGGGGGACGACCATAAAGGGGGCCGTGTTCGGTGAGGATGGCCAGTTCCGTCACGCACTGGTCGTGCCGTCGCGGGCCGACGACGACCCGGTCGAAGCCGTCCGTTCCCTGTGCCGCCAGTTGCGCGACGACGCGCTCGCCCTCGGTGCCACGCCCGCCGCGATCGGCGTGGTCACCCCGGGACTCGTCGACGAGACCGAAGGTGTGGTGCGGTACGCCGCCAATCTCCGGTTCCGCAACGTGCCACTACGCGCCTTCATCGGGGCGGACCTCGGGCTGCCGGTTGCGGTCGGGCACGACGCGCGGGCGGCCGGCATCGCCGAGGCGGTAGCCGGAGCGGCCAGCGGGCTGGACAACTTCCTGCTGCTACCGCTGGGCACCGGCATCGCCGCGGCGGTGGTGGTGCACGGTGCGCCGGTGCCGGGCGCGACCGGTTCGGCCGGCGAGGTCGGCCACATGCCGGTCTATCCCGGCGGGGAGCCGTGCAGTTGCGGGCAGCGGGGCTGCCTGGAGGTGTACGCGTCCGCCGGAGGGCTGGCCCGCCGCTACGCCCGGCTCGGCGGAACCCCCGGGTTGGACAGCCAGGCCATCGCCGAGGCGGTGGCCACCGATCCGGTGGCCCGCACCGTCTGGGATGACGCCACCCAGGCTCTCGGCACTGCCCTGGCCACCCTCACCCTGACCCTCGACCCGGCCCGCATCATCCTCGGCGGTGGGCTCGCCGACGCGGGTGTGTTGTTCTTCGACCCGGTACGCGACGCCCTGCACGCGGCCCTCGCCTGGCGGACCCCACCTCCGCTGCTGCGATCCGCCTTCGGCGCTCAGGCCGCGCAGGTCGGCGCCGCCATCATGGCCCGACGAAAAGCTGACCTGCCCGTTCCCGACGGCTGGGGCGTACCCGAGCTTGCCCGGACCGGGGCAGGACCGTACGTCTGATGACGGCCGCCGGCATCCGCCGAAGTGGCGCGGGGCAGGTCGTGGACCGTTCGAGGCCATCACGTCGCGATGGTCTTGAACGCTTCCGAACCCGGGCTACAACGCCTCGGGATAGCGGCCCGGACGGTGATTGATGACCAGCACGAGGTTGAGAATGGCCACCCCTGCTGCGGACAGTGCGACGGTGGGCAGGGGGGCGGTGAACGCCGAAAGGACCACGACGGTGGCGTCGAGGGCCAGCAGCACGTAGCCGACGCGCCAGCCGAAGCGCTCCTGGCAGACCAGGGCTACCACGTTGAAGCCGCCGAGGCTGCTGTGGTGGCGCAGGACGATCAGGAGCCCGATTCCGGCAGCGAGGTTGCCAACCAGGGCGGCGTACACGGGGTTGGCACCGTCCAGAGGCAGTAGCCGGGGCTGGAACGACGAGAAGGTGGAGAGCAAGACGATGGCGAGTACGGAGCTGACCACGAAACGCGGCCCCTTGCGGTTCCAGGCCAGCACCGCGAAGGGCAGGTTGACCAGCGCGAAGATCATGCCGAACTGCCAGGGCAACAGGTGGGTCAGCAGAAGCACGAGCCCGGCGGTTCCTCCGGTGACCGCGCCGGCGGTCTTGATGAGGTGGAGCCCGATCGCGGCGATCAGTGTCCCGGTGGCCAGCGCCAGCAGGTCCTCGACGATGCTGTGTCGGACCGCGGAGCGGGGCGGAGCGAGTTCGGCGGCGGGAATGGTCATCGGGCGGCCGACGATGTCGCCCGGTGACCGAAGCGGCATGGGGCCCCGGCGGAGAACACCGAACGCGGGGCGGGGCTCCGTCGCAGATTCTGGGGCGCGTGCGACGTAATCACTCGGCCACCCTCCACGATCGTTTTCATATGCGCAAGAGAACCCTTCTCAGTTGAGCATGCTGTAGTTGGTTACCGTGCTCTGGTGCCATACTGCTCAAGTGGATGATCTCGATGCGCGGATTCTGCTGGCTCTGGATGAAGATCCGGATGCCACGGCACTCGCGCTGGCGCAGCGGCTTGGCATCGCCCGCAACACGCTGAGCGCGCGGCTGCTGCGGATGCGGCAGAACGGGGCGCTGCGGGAGTTCACCCGCAGGGTCGATCCCGCCCATCTTGGGCGTCAGCTGGTGGCGTTCGTGTCCATTGCCCTGAGCCAGGCGAGTTCGGTGCATGCGACCGCAGCGCTGCGGTCAGTGCCCGAGGTGATCGAGATGCACCGGACCACCGGCGAGGCGGATCTGCTGGTGAAGGTGGTCGCGCGCGATACGGCGGACCTGCAACGGATCACCGACGTCATCCTCGCGGCACCGGGTGTGCTGCGGACCAACACGGCGATCTCGTTGTGCGAGGAGATGCCGCTGCGACTGCGCGCCCTCATCGAGCTGGTGGCGCATCCCTGACCCGGTATGAGTCACGACTCATCGGTGCAGAATCAGGTCCAACGGCCCGCGCCCGGCGCGGAGTGCAAGGTTAGCCTGCCCTTACAACTGGAGGCACCGAGGCCAACTGCCGGAGGTTACGGATGGCCAGCACACGCACCGCCGAGCGGCAACGCCGTCGACTCTCCCCGGACGTCGGGGTCAGCACCGGCACCCTCACCGACCTGCCGCCCGGCGCTCGGGCAAGGGTCACCGGCATCATCGCGACGACACCGGGCACCGCCGGGCGCCTGGCGGATCTCGGGTTCACCCCGGGCACGGTGGTGCAGGTGCTGCGGCGGGCGCCGCTGGGCGACCCGGTGCTGTACCGGGTGAAGGACTACGAGGTGTGCCTACGTCGGGCGCAGGCAACGTGCGTACGGGTGGTCGAGGTGGACCGTTGACCGCCGGGTGCCACGACAGCGGTGGTACGGACACGGTCGCGACCCAGGCGCCGCGAATCGCACTGGTCGGTGCCCCGAACGCGGGCAAGACCAGCATCTTCAACGCACTGACCGGACTGCGCGGCAAGACCGGTAACTATCCCGGGGTGACGGTGGCCCGGTCCGTGGGAACCTGCCGGGTAGGACGGGACCAGTACGTCATCGAGGACCTGCCGGGCACGTACGGCCTGGAGCCGGTCAGCCCGGACGAACGGATCATGGTCGATGTCCTCGATGGCCGCGCCGATGGCGTGGACCGGCCGGACGCGCTGCTGGTGGTGGTGGACGCCACCACCCTGCGCCGGTCGCTGGGGTTCGTCGCACAGGTTCTGGCCCGAGGTCTGCCGGTGTGTGTGGTCGTCACCTTCACCGACGAACTCGCCCGCCGTCAGGGCCACCTGGACATCGACGCGCTCGCCCAGGCACTGGGCACACCGGTGCTGCGGGTGGTCGGCCATCGCCGGTACGGGCTCACGGAGCTGCGCGAAGCACTGGCCGACTGGGCGGCGTGGTCGGTTCCCCCGCTCGCGCCGCCGACCGAGCCGGCCGAGCGGGACGCGTGGGTCGAGTCCGTCCTGACGTACGCCGACTACCGCGCCCCCGAGCGGCACCGGATCACGCAGCGCGTCGACGGCGTTCTGCTGCACCCGGTCTGGGGCACGGTGGTCTTCTTCGCGGTGATGGTGCTGTTCTTCCAGACGTTGTTCACCGTCGCCGCCCCCCTACAGGATGGGGTGGAGGCTGGCTTCGGCGCTCTGGCGGCCCTGGTCGCCGCCCACGTGGAAAACCGTTGGTTGGCTTCTCTGCTCGGCGACGCGCTGATCGGCGGGGTGGGCGGCGTCCTGGTCTTCGTCCCGCAGATCATGCTGCTGTTCCTGCTGATCACCCTCCTCGAGGGGGTGGGGTACATGTCCCGGGCGGCGTTCCTGATGGACCGGGTGATGGCCCGCGCCGGGCTGGAGGGTCGCGCCTTCGTCGCGCTGCTCTCCTCGTTCGCCTGCGCGATCCCCGGCATCATGGCCACCCGGACCCTGCCGTCGGCCAGGGACCGGATCGCCACCATGATGGCCGCGCCACTGATCACCTGCTCCGCCCGACTGCCGGTCTACGTCCTGCTGGTCGACCTCCTGGTCGACCCGTCGGCCTCGGTAGGCCCGTTCGGCGCGCAGGGCCTGGTCATGTTCGGTCTGTACGTACTCGGTGCCGTATCGGCGATGCTGGCCGCGTGGGCGTTCAAGAAGCTCGGCGGCCGGGGTGGCACACTCATGCCGTTCTATCTGGAGATGCCGCCCTACCGGCTACCCTCGCCCCGGTCGGTCCTGATCGCCGTCTGGAGTTCCGCCCGGTCGTTCCTGCGCAAGTGCTCCACCATCATCGTGGCCACCACCATCGTGCTGTGGCTGCTGCTGAACCTGCCGCTGCACTCGGCCGCCCAACTGGGTGCGGCCGGTGTCGACACCGGCGACCCGGCGGCGGTCTCCGCCTACACCGTCGACCACAGCTATGCGGCAGGCCTCGGCCGCCTGGTGGCGCCGGTGTTCGACCCGCTCGGCTTCGACTGGCGGATCAACGTCGGGATACTGTCGGCCCAGTCGGCCCGGGAGACGTTCGTGGCCACTCTCGGCCAGGTCGCGGCGGCCGAGGACCCGGAGGACCCGGCCGAGGCACTACGCGCCATGACGTACTCCGACGGCGACCGCGCCGGGCAGCGGGTCTTCACGCCACCCACGGTCGCCGCGCTGCTGGTCTACTTCGCGTACGCCCTGCAGTGCATGGCCACCGTCGGGGTGATCCGTCGGGAGACCGGCACCTGGAGATGGCCCGCCGTCGCCTTCGGCTACCTCGCCGTGACCGCCTGGCTGATGGCCTACCTCGCCCGGTTCGTCACCGGCCTGGTGACCGGGTAGCACGACAATGGTTCCCATCCACCCCCAGCCATGTCCGGGCGAGCCGGACCGGGTGCGCTGGATCATCCCCGCCGGCCTGCTGAGCGTCACCGGTGCCGTCGCGGCGGCCCCGGTGCCACTGGCGACGCTGTTGGCCGACGGTACCCTCGCCGAGATCGTGGTGGAGCCCGCTGCGGTAATGACCCGGCTCGGCCACGGCCGCAGCTGGTCCACCGACGCTCCCCGGGTACGCACCGCGATCCACGCGGCCCTTGAGGAGCCCGCCGGGTGGATCGCGGCGAACGAACCCGACAGCTCCGGAGTCGACGCCCTGCTGTACCCGGTGGTCCAGGGGCTGCTGGACGGAGCGGTCGGTCAGTATGCCCGTTCCCACGGCGGCCGGATCGACCTGGTCGACGTGCGCGACGGCGTCGTCACCGTCCGCCTCACCGGCACCTGCCACGGTTGTCCCGCCGCCCACCTGACCCTGCGTCACCGTCTGGAACGCGACCTGCGCCGGTGGTATCCCGCTGTGCGTGTGGTGGACGCTGGACGGGCACCGGTTGACCGGCGCGCCCCGCGGTCGGACGACGCGCCCGTGCTCAGGCGGCGGTGAGCAGGGCGACCAGGAAGTCCGAGTCGGGTGTGTAGGGGCGCACGTCCCAGGTACTCAACAGGAGGTCCGGTGCCAGGCGCGCGGCCTTCGCGTCGGTGAGGAACTCGTCGTACCCGTAGCCGCGTCCGGTGCCGAATCCGACGGCGACCCGGCCGCCGTCGGCCAGGTGGGCACGGAAGCGGCAGAGGATCTCCCGCCGGGTGGACGGGGCCACGAAGGTCATCACGTTGCCGGCGCAGACGATCACGTCGAAGCCGGCCGGGACGCCGGCCGAGGGCAGGTCCAGCTCGCTGAGGTCACCCACCAGCCAGGTCGGCCCGGGATGGGCGGCCTGGGCCTCGGCGATCAGCTCGGGGTCCAGGTCGACCCCGACCACCTGGTGCCCGGCCGCCGCGAGGTGCGCGCCCACTCGCCCGGTGCCGCAGCCGGCATCGAGGATCCGCGCGCCGCGCGGCACCATCGCGTCCACCAGCCGGGCTTCACCGGCCAGGTCGGCACCGCGCGCGGCCAGGTTCCGGAACCGCTGGATGTACCAGCGCGAGTGGCTGGGGTCTTCGGCGATCTTGCGTAGCCAGAGATTCTCCGTGGCCTTCATCCGATTCCTTCCGTGGAAACCCGGTCGCAGGCGGGAAGGATCTCACACCGCCTCGGTGACTTCCTCGATCCAGCCCAGCGCGGCGATCGCGGTGGGAAACCCGCAGGTGGTGATGGCGGCGAGGGCGACCGCGTGGATCTCGTCGGGCGTGGCTCCGTGCTGGAGGGCCTTGCGGACGTTGGATCGCACGGCCCCCTGGGCCTCGGCACCGATCGCCATCGCCAGCTTGATCAACCGGTCGGTCTTCTCGTCGAACGGATTACGGTCCCGGATCGTGCGTGCCAACGCGCCCTGCGCCTCCGCGACGTCCGGGAAGCGTTCCTGGAACTGCCGGTAGATGCCCGGCAGGTAGTCGTTCTCCATCTGGTCCCCTTGAGTAGGCACCCGCATACGTTAGCCAGGGCACCGTGGCCACGCTGCTGGAGCGGAACAATCAGCGTCGTGGCCACGGTGCTGGAGCGGAACAATCAGCGTCATCGTCCGGATGACACGGGCCGGCGCTCGGCGTCCCGGACTGCGGCGGGCGTCGGGGCCGCGACCGGGGCTGGGCCACGGCGACCCCGGTAGACGACGTACGGGCGCCACAGATACGCCAGCGGCGCGGACCAGACGTGCACCAGCCGGGTGAACGGCCAGAGCGCGAGGAGAAGGAAGCCGCTGATGGCGTGCAGCTGGTAGACCAACGGTGCCCCGGCCATCAGCTCGGTGTGTGGTTGGAACCAGAAGATGCCACGGAACCAGACGGCGATCGTGGCCCGGTAGTCGTAGCCGCCGCCGAAGATGTTCTCCCCCACCACGGCGACCATGCCGAGGACGGCAATGACGGCGAGGAAGGTGTAGAGCACCTGGTCCATCACGGTGGTCTTGCGCCGGACCCGGCCGTTGACGAAGCGGCGGGCGATCAGCAGCGCGAGCCCCGCGATGAGCATGATGCCGGTGACCGAGCCGGCCGAGACCGCCACCAGGTGGTAGGTGTGCTCGGAGATGCCGACCGCCTCGGTGAGCGACGCCGGTATCACCAGGCCGAGGACGTGACCGCCGAGGACGCCGAGCACGCCGAGGTGGAACAGCGGCGAGCCGAGGCGCAGCAGGCGGTTCTCCAACAGTTGGCTGGTGTGGGTGGTCCAGCCGAACTGGTCGTGCCGCCAGCGCCAGACGTGCCCGGCGATGAAGACCGCGAGGCAGATGTACGGGAGCACGACCCAGAGCAGCGTGGTCATCGTGAGGCCTCCGCGAAGGAGCAGGAAGGGTACGGGGCGAGGTGGGTGTCGTGCAGGTCGGGACCGGCGCCGATGCTGTCCAGGCCGACGGTTTCGACCGGTGGCCCGTCGATGGCGAGTGCCGCGATGGCGGCCCGGTCCTCCTCGGTCAGTTCGGGAAGCATCGAGCAGACCGCGTCGAGCAGGAGTCGGTACGGTGTGCCGGAGTCGGTCAGCGCGGCGCGCAGCAGTTCGATGCCCTGCCGGTGCTGGCGCAGCGGGGCCTCGCCGTCGCCGGGTCCGACCATGGCGGCAAACTCCAGGACGACCGGCAGCAGGTCGGGTAGTTCGCCGTCGGCGAGCCGCAGCCCGTGTGCGCGGTACCGCTGTTTGAGCACGAGCAGTGCCATGCCTCGCTTGCGGGTGTCGCCGTGCAGGTAGTAGGTGAGGTAGAGACCGCTGCGGCGGCGCAGGTCGAAGGTCTGTACGTACTCCCGCTGGACGTCGATCAGCGGGGCGGCCAGCAGCCAGTCGAGGAACTCCCCGACCTGGGCGCGTACCGTCGGGTCTTCGAGGTCGGCGGCGGCCGCGCGCAGCTCCCGACCGGCGTCCAGCAGCTCCGCGTCGGGGTAGCCGAGCAGCAGCGAGACCAGACTGAAGCTCCGGGCCCGGTCGGCCGGGGTTGTGGCGATCATGAGTGTCCCCGCAGCGGGTTGAGTGCGAGCCCGCGCCGGCCGTCGGTACGCCGGAACAGGCCGGAATCCGCGTTGGTGCCCCCGTTGAGGTGGAACTGCTCGCTCATCCCCGGGCCGCCCTCGCAGTCCAGCGAGCAGTCGCCGTGTGCGGCGGCCTGCGCCTCCAGGGCGGCGGCGTCCTTGGCGTGTGCGGCCGGGATCACGTACCGCTCGTCGTACTTAGCGATCGCCAGCAGGCGATACATCTCCTCGACCTGGTCGGCGGTCATACCGATGCCGTCCAGCAGCTCCTGTGCGACGGTGCCGTCGAGGGTGCGGGCCCGCATGTAGGAGCGCATCGCGGCAAGCTTCATCAGCACACCGGCGGCCACCTCGGCGTCGCCCGCAGTGAAGAGTTCGGCCAGGTACTCGACCGGGATGCGCAGCTCACGGATGGTGTGGAAGACGTCGTCGGCGTCGGCGTCGTCGCGGCCCGCCTGACCGACGGCATCCAGCACCGGCGACAGCGGTGGCACGTACCAGACCATCGGCAGGGTGCGGTACTCCGGGTGCAGCGGCAGCGCGATGCGGTACTCGGAGATCAGCTTCCAGATCGGGGAGCGCTTCGCCGCGTCGATCCACTCGTCCGGCATGCCAGCGTCCCGGGCGGCGCGCTCCACGGCCGGGTCGTGCGGGTCGAGGAAGACCGCACGCTGGGCGTCCAGCAGGTCGTGCTCGTCCTCGACGGAGGCGGCGGCGAGCACCGCGTCCTCGTCGTAGAAGACGATGCCCAGATACCGCAGGCGGCCGACGCAGGTCTCCGAGCAGATGGTCGGCTGCCCCGCCTCGATGCGCGGGTAGCACAGGGTGCACTTCTCCGCCTTGCCCGTGGCGTGATTGACGTAGACCTTCTTGTACGGGCAGGCCGACACGCACATCCGCCACCCACGGCAGCGGTCCTGGTCGACCAGGACGATGCCGTCCTCCTCGCGCTTGTACATGGCGCCGGAGGGGCAGGCGGAGACGCAGGCCGGGTTGAGGCAGTGCTCGCAGATGCGAGGTAGGTAGAACATGAAGGTCTTCTCGAACTCGAACTTGACCTTCGCGGCGGCCTCGGCGGGCATCTTCGCCAGGTTCGGGTCACCGTCGGCGCGCTCGTGCGCCCCACCGAGCGAGTCCTCCCAGTTGGCACCCCAGGTGACTGCCATCGGCTCACCGGTCAGCGCCGAGTACGGCCGCTTCACCGGGGTGTCCTTCAGACCGGCCGGGGCGTTGACCAGGATGTCCTTGTCGAAGGTGGCCGGCTCGTAGTAGTCGTCGATGGTCGGCAGATCCGGGTTGGCGAAGATGCGGCTGAGGCGCTTGGCCCGGCCGCCGGAGCGCAGCACCAGACGGCCCTTCCCGTCCAGCCGCCAGCCGCCCCGCCAGCGTTCCTGGTCCTCGTAGTGCTTCGGGTAGCCGATGCCTGGCTTCGTCTCGACGTTGTTGAACCAGACGTACTCGGTGCCCTCCCGGTTGGTCCAGGTCTGCTTACACGTCACCGAGCAGGTGTGGCACCCGATGCACTTGTCCAGGTTCATCACCATTGCTACCTGGGCACGGATTTTCATCAGTACTCCACCTCCTGCGTGCGACGGCGGATCACGGTGATCTCGTCGCGCTGGCTGCCGATCGGGCCGTAGTAGTTGAAGGCATACGTGAACTGGGCGTGTCCACCCGCGAGGTGGGTGGGCTTGACCAGCAGCCGGGTCATCGAGTTGTGATAGCCGCCACGCCGGCCGCTCTTCTCCGCCTTGGGCACGTTGACCGTGCGTTCCGGCGAGTGGTACTGGAAGACCGTGCCCTCGGGCATCCGGTGGCTGACCACCGCCCGGGCGACGATGACACCGTTGCGGTTGTGCGCCTCGACCCAGTCGTTGTCGCGTACGCCGACCTTCTCGGCGTCCTCGACGCTCATCCAGACCACCGGGCCGCCCCGCGACAGCGCCAACATCAACTCGTTGTCGTGGTACATCGAGTGGATCGACCACTTCGCGTGCGGGGTGAGGAAGCGTACGGTCACTCCGCCGTCGACGACCTCCCCCGGCTTACCGAAGTTGCGCGCCACGTTCAGCGGCGGCCGGAAGGCCGGCAGCTGCTCGCCCAGCTCCGCCACCCAGTCGTGTTCGAGGAAGAAGTGCTGCCGACCGGTGATCGTGTGCCAGGGCTTGAGCCGCTCGACGTTGAGGGTGAACGGCGAGTAGCGACGTCCCCCCTTCTCCGACCCCGACCATTCCGGGCTGGTGAAGACCGGCTGCGGTGCCCGCTGCGTGTCCGGGTACGTGATCCGGTCGTTCTCGTGCCCGGCGATCAGGTCGGCGAACGCCTGGCCGGTCTGCTTCTCCAGGACCTCGAAGCCGGCCGCCGACACCCGGCCGTTGGTGGTGCCGGAGAGCGCCAGGATCGCCTCGCACATGCGGTCGGCGGTGGCCAGCGACGGCCGTCCTGCGCACGGCCCGTCGGGGATGACCCCGTTCTGGTGCCGCAGGTACTCCAGCTCGGCGGTGACGTTGACGGTCAGCGCCTTGGTGGTGGTGCCCAGCTTGTCGAGCAGCGGGCCGACCGCGCGCATCCTCGCACCGATCTGCGTGTAGTCCCGCTCGATCTCGACGAGCTTCGGCATGGTGGAGCCGGGTACCGGCTCGCACTCGCCCGCCTTCCAGTCCCGCACCCGGCCGCTCGGCGTGGCCAACTCGTCGGGAGTGTCGTGCTGCAGCGGCGCGGCCAGCACGTCGCGGCGCACCCCCAGGTGGGTCACGGCCAGCTCGCTGACCTTGTCGGCCAGGGCCAGGAAGGTGTCGTAGTCGGTGTGCGCGTCAGCGGGCGGCTCGACCGCCGGGCTGAACGCGTGCACGAACGGGTGCATGTCCGTGGTGGAGATGTCGTGCTTCTCGTACCAGGTGGCAGCGGGCAACACCACGTCGGAGTGCAGGCCGCTGTTGGTCATCCGGAAGTCGATCGAGGTGAGCAGATCGAGCTTGCCCGTCGGCGCCTCCTCACGCCAGGCCACGTCGCGGGGACGTTGGTCCGGCTCGCACTCGGTCGCGCTGGCCAACCAATCCACGCCGAGCAGGTGCCGCATGAAGTACTCGTTGCCCTTGCCCGAAGAGCCGAGCAGGTTGGCCCGCCACAGGGTCAGGCAGCGCGGGAAGTTCGCCGGGTCGTCCGGGTCCTCGGCCACACCCCGCAGCCGGCCGGCCTTCAGCTCGGCGACGATGTGCTGCTGCACGCTCACCCCGGCCGCCGCCGCCTCGTCGGTCAGATCGAGGGGGTTGCGGTTGAAGGCGGGATGGCCGGGGCTCCAGCCCATCCGCTGCGCGGCGGCAATGGTGTCGGCGAAGGTCATGCCGGTCAGCCGACCGGTGCCCAGCGGCGAGGCGAGTTCGTCGGCCGGGACCGGCTCGTACCGCCACTGGTCCGTGTGCAGGTACCAGAACGGGGTGCTGGCCTGGAACCGCGGCGGCCGGTGCCAGTCGAGGGCGAAGGACATGTGCTGTTGGCCGGTGATCGGCCGAGCCTTCTCCTGCCCGACGTAGTGCGCCCAGCCGCCGCCGTTGACGCCCTGGCAACCGGTCAGGGTGACCAGCGAGATGAAGGCGCGGTAGGTCATGTCGGAGTGGAACCACTGGTTCGCACCGGCACCCAGCACGATCATCGAGCGACCCTCGCTGCGCTCGGCGTTGCGGGCGAACTCCCGGCCGATACGGGCGGCCAGCTCGGCCGGAACGCCGGTGATGCGCTCCTGCCAGGCCGGGGTGTTCGGGGCGTCCGCGTCGTCGTACCCGGTGGGCCAGTCGCCCGGCAGGTCGCCGCTGCGCACGCCGTACTGCGCCATGAGCAGGTCGTAGACCGAGGTGACCAGGTGCTCGCCGACGCGCCTGACCGGCACGCCGCGGCGCATGGTGGCTCCGCCCTCCGTCTCGCCGACGTCGAAGCGGGCCAGGTCGACCTCCACCGCTTCGTCGCTGTGGCCAAGCAGCCCCAGCGCCGGGACCACGTCACCGAGGTCGAGGTTCCAGCTGCCCGCGTTGGCCTCGCCGTAACGGAAGCCGAGCGACCCGTTGGGCACCACCAGTTCTCCGGTGCGCTCGTCGACCAGCACGGTCTTGTGCGTGCCGTTCGCCTCGCCCAGGTCGGCGGCGGTCAGGAAGCGGTCCGCGGTCCAGGCGCCGGTCGCGGTCTCGCGGAGGGTGACCAGGAAGGGCAGGTCGGTGTACCGGCGGACGTAGTTGGTGAAGTACGGCACCTGCCGGTCCCGGAAGAACTCGGCCAGCACGACGTGCCCCATCGCCATCGCCAGCGCGCCGTCGGTACCCGGGTGCGGTGCCAGCCAGTCGTCGGCGAACTTGACGTTGTCGGCATAGTCCGGGCTCACCGCGACGACCTTCGTGCCCTTGTACCGGGCCTCCGCCAGGAAGTGCGCATCCGGCGTACGCGTCACCGGGATGTTCGAGCCCCACATCATCAGGTACGTGGCGTTCCACCAGTCGCCGGCCTCGGGCACGTCGGTCTGGTCACCCCAGATCTGCGGGGAGGCGATGGGCAGGTCGGCGTACCAGTCGTAGAAGCTCAGCAGGGTGCCGCCGAGCAGGGCGTGGTAGCGGGTGCCGGCGGCGAAGGAGGCCATCGACATCGCGGGGATCGGCGAGAAGCCCACGACCCGGTCCGGACCGTACTTCTTCGTGGTGTAGACGTGGGCGGCGGCGACCATGGTGGTCACCTCGTCCCAGGTGGCGCGAACGAAGCCGCCGCGCCCCCGCTGGGTCTTGTAGGAGCGCGCCTTGAGCGGGGTCTCCACGATGTCGGCCCAGGCCAGCACCGGGTCGCCCAGGCGCCGGAGCCCCTCACGGAACATCTCGGCCAGCACACCCCGCACGTACGGGTGCCGGACCCGGGAGGGCGAATACTCGTACCAGGAGAACGAGGCACCGCGCGGGCAGCCACGCGGCTCGTAGTCCGGCGAATCCGGCCCGGTCGTCGGGTAGTCGGTCGCCTGATGCTCCCAGGTGATCAACCCGTCCTTCACGAAGACGTTCCAGGAGCAGGAACCGGTGCAGTTGACCCCGTGGGTCGACCGGACCACCCGGTCATAACGCCAGCGGTCCCGGTAGAACGCGTCCCACGCGTTGCCGTCCATCTGGTGCAGGGTGCGCCCGTGGTCGCCGACGGTCTCGCGGGTCAGGAAACGCCGCGTGGCCAGCAGTGGTGCCACGCCGGGAACCTGATCCATCGCGGGCGTCCGGGCTGCGTCCGACGGGCGTTGTGCTGACACGGCGGTCTCCTACGTGGCAACGGCGACGACCGGTCGGGTCGTCGGTGCCAGGCAGGTGGCACACCCCCATAGTCCTCAGGTAATGGATGGTTTTCGGGTGCCCTTGGCCCTCTATCGGGTGGGACCAAGGCCCCGATTCGGGCGGGTACTTCCGGACCAGGCGGATCGGCCGCCTAACCTGCCCTGCCCCGACCCTGGCGTAATGGGTCGGGTTGCGCGGTCGTACGCCCTCCTGAGCTTGGCGTCCCGTTCGTCCCCGGTCGTCGCAATCTTGCCTCGTCGCAGCCCAAGACCTGATCCGATACGTCCGCGTACGCAGGACGGCACGAGGTGTGCCTGGCGATCGGAGGCAAAGGCCAGTGCGGAACAACACCCGCCGCCGGCATTCCACCCTGGGCTACCTCAGCCCCGCCGTCTACGAAGCCACCGTCTATCCCAGCGACTCAACCAGCAGGATAGCGTGAAACCACCCCATCGTCCGCGCACCCGATGTCTCAGGTCACCAGACCGCGCCGGTGGGCGTAGACCACCGCCTGCACGCGGTCGCGCAGGTCGAGTCGTTCGTGGCTCTGGCCCGAGTGATCCGCTTGCCGGGTGGCTGACAATTGAGCGGTGATGGACACTGTCGCGCTGCCGGCCGACCCCGGCGCGTTCTCGTTGGCCGTTCCACCGCTGTTCGCCGCGCTGGCTCCGGCGCGGAGCATCCTCATCGCCGGCGCGGGTGGGGGGTTCGACGTGTACGCCGGCCTACCCCTGGCGTTCGCCCTGTGGAGCGGTGGCGCACAGGTGTACCTGGCCAGTCTGTCCTTCTCGGAGCTCGAGTTGCTCGACCGGGACGCGTGGGTGGCGGAGTCCGTCGCGGCGGTACGGCCGGACACCGGCAGCCCGGACTGGTACTTCCCCGAACGGACGCTCGCCCGGTGGCTGGCGGCTCAGGAACTGCCGTCGACCGTGTACGCCTTTCCGCCACTCGGTGTCCAGCCGTTACGGGCGGCCTACCGGCACCTGGTCGAGCAACTCGACATCGACGCGGTGGTGTTGGTCGATGGCGGCACGGACGTTCTGCTACGCGGCGACGAAAGCGATCTCGGCACCCCCGTGGAGGACATCACCAGCCTGGCGGCCGTGGCCAAGCTGGACGTGCCGGTCAAGCTGGTGACCAGCCTCGGCTTCGGCATCGACGCCTACGACGGCGTCAACCACGTCCAGGTGCTGGAAAACCTCGCCGCACTCGACCGCGACGGCGGCTACCTCGGTGCCCTGTCCATCCCCGGTGCCAGCCGGGAGGCGACGTTGTACCGCGATGCTGTCGCCGACGCCCAGGCCACCACCCCGGACCGGCCGAGCATCGTCCAAGGTCAGATCGCCGCCGCCACCAGCGGTGCGTTCGGAGACATCCGGTCCACCCGACGCACCGGCAGCGGTGATCTGTTCGTCAACCCGCTCATGGCGATCTACTTCACCGTCGACCTCGACAAACTCGCCGCCCGATGCCTGTATCTCGACCGCATCGAGAACACCGTCGGCCGGCGACAGGTCATCACCCGCATCCACGCGTTCCGCGACGAACTCCACAGCTCACGCGTCCCCCGGGCGTTCCCCCACTGAACACCCGGTCGGCGGGAAATCTGGAATGCCGCTTACCGATCGAATCCCATCCGGGCGTGCCGGACCCCCTGTCACATCGCCCGCCGGCCGGTCGCCGCCCGCGTCGGATCAGCCGGTGCCGTCAGGGATGCGGCCCATCGGGCGGATCCTCAGGCGCAACCCGTGGTCGTGTAAGAGAAGTCTGGGCTTCCCCCGACCACAGCACCTCCGGCTTCAGCTGTCCGATAAGCAGTTCGCCGAGATGCGCGCCGCCCTGGTCGAGATCATTGGCGTCGAGTGCCATGTGATCGAGGCCTGATCCCAGCCTGCGTGTGCGAGCAGACTCCGTCCGAAGGACGCCAGCAGGCCCGGCGCAGGCGGGCCACACAGGGCAGACATGACCGAGGCAGTATGGCGGTGCCCGTGGCGATGAGCCTGCGGCTTGTCGACGGGCAGGTCGTCGCGGCGTTGAGTTCGCGGCGCCACCTCCCCAGAGAGGAATCCGACATGACCATGGGCAAGGGACTTCTTGAGGGCAAGGTCGCCTGGGTGACGGGGGCCGGCCAAGGCGTGGGAGCGGCGGTCGCCGAAGGCCTGGCGGAGGCCGGCGCGGCCGTGATCCTCCAGTCGCGCCGGATGGACGCGCTGCAGGCGGTACGGGACCGAATCGTGGCTGCTGGTGGCACGGCGGACATCGTCGTCGGTGACGTCACCGACGAGTCCACTGCCGACGCCGTCGTGGCGTTAGCCCGGCAACGATGGGGTCGCCTCGACATCCTGGTGAACAACGCCGGGATCAGTCCCGCGCTGCGGCGCAGCGAGCAGCTGAGCGTCGCAGACTGGCAGCAGGTGATCGACACCAACCTGTCCGGGGTCTTCATCTGCTCCCGCGCCGCCGGGGCGTTCATGATCCAGCAGGGCGCGGGCAGCATCGTCAACATGTCATCGGTTCATGGCCAGGTTGGCTTTCCTCGACTGGCCGCGTACAGCGCCAGCAAGGGCGGGGTCGAGCAGCTCACCCGGACGTTGGCGCTGGAGTGGGCGGCCGCCGGCGTACGCGTGAACGCGGTGGCACCCGGCTACCTGGAGACGCAGATGACGGAGGGACTACGCAGCCACGACCAGTGGTCGAAACGGTTGCGCGAGCGGATCCCGATGGGCCGGTTCGGCCTGCCGAGTGAGGTTGTCGGCGCTGTCGCGTTCTTGGCGTCGGACGCTGCCAGCTACGTCACCGGCAGCATCCTGCATGTGGATGGTGGTTGGACCGCCCAATGACGACCAACCCACCTCGTTAATCGGCGTTCGTTCGCCGATCACGCGCGTAATGCAGCTAAGCATGCATTCCTAATCACTTCTTCCCAGAAAGTTAACCCTCGTTTACAGTGCTGCTATGGGCGGCGGCGCCCTCGACGACACCACGATGAGGGGTACGCCGGCCTCGACCCGAACCACCGCCAGGCCCGGTCACGGTTGAAGGAGTACCTCATGGACCCTGCCGACCAATACGCCAAAGCAGCTGCCGCCCTGACCATTCCCGCCCTCCTACACCGAAACGCCACCGAGTTCGCCGACCTGCCGGCGCTGACCATGCTCGGTCGTAGCGACACCCGCACGTGGGCCGAGCTACGCGATGAGGTTGTCGAGCTATCCGACGGCCTGGCCGAGATCGGCCTGGAGCCGGGCAGCCGTATGCTGATCATGATGTCGAGCCGGCCGGAACACTGGCTGATCGACCTCGCCGCGGTCCATCTGGGTGCGGTGCCCGCCACGGTCTACCCGACGTTGAGCGACGATCAGTTGCGGTACGTGGCGCTACACAGCGCCGCCCAGGTACTTGTGCTGGAAGGCCTCACCGAGTTGGCCCGCTGGCGCTCGATCCTGCCTGACCTGCCCCACCTGCGCCGGATCGTGCTGGTAGACGAGGGCGAGGCCAGCGATCTGACCCCGGAGACCGTGTCGCTGGCCCACGTGCGCTCCGTCGGCCAGGCTGCGCACCGGGCCGACCCGGACGCCGTTGAGCGGCGCTGGCACGCGATCCGACCCGAGCAACCGGTGACGTTGCTGTACACCTCGGGGACGACCGGTGATCCGAAGGGCGTCGTGCTCAGCCACCACAACGTGGTCTATCAGGCCGTGGTCCTGGAGGCCACCGTGTCCGTACCCGACCATGCGCCCTCGGTGGCCTATCTGCCGCTGGCCCACATCGCCGAGCGGATGTTGGGCATCTACAACACCATCTACCGCGCCGGGCACGTGACCATCTGCCCTGACCCCGCCCAGCTCATCCCGGCCCTGCGCGCGGTCGGTCCCGCCTCGTTCTTCGGCGTACCACGGGTCTGGGAGAAGATGGCGGCCGGCGTCCAGGCCCATCTGGCCACCGCGGAACCGGCGGTGCAGGCTGCCTTGAGCGCCGCGAGCACCGTGGCCCTGACGGTGTACGAGCTGCGCGCGGCGGGCCAGCCCGTGCCCGACGAGTTGGCCGATCGGTTGACGCAGGCCGAAGCCACGGTGCTGCGACCGCTCCAGTCCACGCTGGGCCTGCAGAACATGGTCTGGGCCGGCAGCGGTGCCGCCCCGATTCCGGTCGACGTCCTGCGGTTCCTGGCTGGGCTCGGCGTCTACGTGCTGGAGGTGTGGGGCATGACCGAAACCACCGGTACCGCCACCATCAACACCCCGCTGCGGTTCCGCACCGGGACCGTCGGTCGGGCCAACCCCGGCATGCAGGTGCGCCTCGCCGGCGACGGCGAGATCCTCGTACGCGGGCCGTTGGTCTGCTCCGGGTATCTGACCAGCGACGGCAGCATCGAGCCGGTCACCGACGCGGACGGCTGGCTGGCCACCGGCGACGTCGGCACGATCGACGACGACGGCTTCCTGACCATCACCGACCGCAAGAAGGAACTCATCATCAACTCCAGCGGTAAGAACATCTCGCCGGCGCACATCGAGGGGCTGCTTCGGGCGCATCCCCTCATCGGTCAGGCGGTCGCGATCGGCGACCGGCGGCCGTACGTCACGGCGCTGATCGTGCTGGATGACGAGGTCGCGCCGCAGTGGGCGCGGGCGCGCGGCATCAGCGACGCGCAACTGCCCGGTCTGGCCTCGGATCCGCTGATACTCGCCGAGATCCAGGCCGCTGTCGACGCCGCCAACACCAAGCTCGCCCGGCCCGAGCAGGTCAAGACCTTCGAGGTGCTGCCGTCGAGCTGGACGCCGGAGTCAGGCGAGCTGACCCCCACGTTGAAGCTGCGACGCCGGGTCATCGTCGATCGTTACCGCGAGAGCATCGACGGCCTTTACGGCGGATAGCCGCCGCAGCATCCGGCGTTCCGGGTCATGGTTGGTGCCGTGCCGCCGGGCTCTCTCTCCTCGTGCCCATCCTGGAGTACGGTTCACAGGCCCAGCGACCGGCCGATCACCTCTTTCATGATCTCCGTGGTGCCGCCGTAGATGGTTTGCACGCGGGCGTCCAGATACGCCCTGGCTACCGGGTACTCGCGCATGTAGCCGTAGCCGCCGTGCAACTGCAGGCAGCGATCGACGGTGCGCTGCTGCAGCTCGGTGCACCACCACTTCGCCATCGCCGCTGTCTCCGCCGTGAGGGTGGGCTCGACCAGGCACTGGTCGACGAAGACGCGGCCGAGGCGCAGTTCGGTGGCGAGTTCGGCCAGCACGAAGCGGTTGTGCTGGAAGCTGCCGATGGGGCGGCCGAATGCCTGGCGCTGTTTGCAGTAGTCGAGGGTTTGTTCGAACACCGCCTCGGCACCGGCGAGTGCCGCGACGGCGATCGACAGCCGCTCGAAGGGAAGGTTGCGCATCAGGTAGGCGAAGCCCTGGCCCGCCACGCCAAGGAGATTGGCTGCGGGCACCCGGACGTCGGCGAAGAACAACTCGGCCGTGTCCTGCGCCTTCTGCCCGATCTTGTCGAGGTTGCGGCCCCGCTCGAAGCCAGCCATGCCCCGCTCGACCACCAGCAGGCTGATCCCCCGGTGCCCCGCTGCCGGGTCGGTCCGGGCCACGACGATGACCAGGTCGGCCAGGATGCCGTTGCTGATGAAGGTCTTCTGCCCGTTGAGGAGGTAGCTGTCCCCGTCGCGCACCGCGGTGGTCGTGATGCCCTGCAGGTCGCTGCCGGCACCGGGTTCGGACATGGCGATCGCGGTGATGGCATCGCCGGAACAGAAGCCCGGCAGCCACCGCTGTTTCTGCTCGTCGTTGGTCAGCTCGGTGAGATACGGCCCGATGATGTCGTTGTGCAGACCGAACGCCGGGCCGCTGGCACCCGCTCGGGCCAGTTCCTCGGTCAGGACGGCGTTGAAGCGCCGGTCCGTCACCCCGCCGCCGCCGTAGCGTTCGTCGACGAAGAAGCCCAGCAGGCCGGCGGCGCCGGCCGCGCGCCACACGTGGCGGTCGACGATGCCGTCGACTTCCCAGCGGTCGTGGTGCGGTGCGATCTCCTTGTCGATGAAAGCGCGTACCAGTTCAGCGAACGCGAGGTGGTCGGCGGAGAAGATGGTGCGGTTCGCCATGTGCGTCATCTCCCTACTGCACGGATCCCTACCGGGCCAGGTCCTTCACGGTGGCGATGAGGTGTCGCGGCTCGGCACCCAGCGGCGTGACGTTGAGGATCGTGACGCCAGCGTCGCGATAGGCCTGGACGCGGTCTCGCACGTAGCTCTGCGGCCCGATCAGGCTGGTGCGCTCCAGCAGTTCCGCCGGCACGGCGGCGGCCGCCTCCGCCTTCCGGCCGGCCAGGTAGAGATCCTGGATACGGTCCGCCTCGGCGGCGTAGCCGTAGCGGCACAGCAGGTCGTGGTAGAAGTTACGGCCCTTGGCGCCCATGCCCCCGACGTACAGGGCGATCTGCGGCCGGGCGAGGTCGCGCAGGCCGGTGACGTCCGGGCCGATGGCCAGGGGGCCACCGGCCACGACCTCGAGCGGTCCCAGGTCGTCCGGCCGCCTACCCCGGCCGGCTGCCAGTGCCGCGCCCCAGACATCGGCCGCGCGCTCGGGTACGTAGAGAAATGGCAGCCATCCGTCGGCGAGTTCAGCGGTCATCCGCACGTTCTTGTCGCCGAGGCTCGCCACGTAGATCGGGATGCGGTCGCGGACCGGGCGGGTGAGGATCTTCAGCGGTTTACCGAGGCCAGTGCCTTCCCCGGCGGGCAGTGGCAGCCGGTAGATGTCATCGTGGACCAGCGTCTCGCGTCGCCACACCTGCCGGCAGATCCGGATCACCTCGCGAGTCCGGGCGAGCGGCCGGTCGTAGGCGACGCCGTGCCATCCCTCGATCACCTGCGGTCCGGACGCGCCCAGGCCGAGAATGGCGCGGCCACCGGAGATCGCGTCCAGGCCGGCTGCGGTCTGTGCCAGCAGCGCCGGGGTACGGGAGTAGATGGGCAGGATGGCGGAGCCGATCTGCAGCCGGGTCGTCCTCGCGGCGAGGTAGCCCATGATGGTCGGCGCGTCGAAGCCGTAGGCCTCCGACACCCAGACCACGTCGAGGCCGTCCTGTTCCCAGGCGGCCACGGCGTCCGCGCCGGTCCTGGGATCCGTGGCGTAGGCCAGCGGTGTCGCGATACGCATCAGCGAGCCCTTTCGGTCTGGCTGACGGCGCCGTTGCCCAGCCACCGTCGCAGGTGTGTGCCGAGGCCCCACTCGGTGAGTACGGTCTCGGTGTCCGCGCCCGGCAGCGGCGGACTGCCGACGATCGCCCCCGGGGTCTGCGACAGGCGGGGCGCCACCGCAGGCTGCCGGACGCCGAAGTGCTCCTCGAAGGTCGCGCGCGCCACCAGGTGTGGATGGCGCTGCGCCTCGGCGAGCGACAGTACCGGTGCCACACAGGCATCGGTGCCCTCGAAGAGCGTGGTCCACTCGTCGCGGGTGCGGTTGGCGAAGACCTCCGCGAAGCGCGTGCGGAGCACCGGCCATCCGGTGACATCATGCTGGGCCGGCAGGTCCTCGTCGGTCAGCCCGAGCAGCCGCAGCAGTTCGGCGTAGAACCGGGGTTCCAGTGCGCCGACCGCCATGTGTCCGCCATCGGCGGTGACGTAGACGTCGTAGAACGGTGCCCCGCCGTCGAGCAGGTTGCGGCCGCGTTCGGCCTGCCAGATGCCGTCGGCCAGGAGACCGGCGAACATCGTGGTGAGATGGGCCGTGCCGTCGACGATGGCGGCGTCGACGACCTGCCCGCGGCCGGTGGTCCGGGCCACGTGCAGCGCCGCCAGGCAGCCGACGACGAGGTAGAGCGCGCCACCGCCGAAGTCACCGACGAGGTTGAGTGGGATCTGCGGCGGGCCGTCCGGGCGGCCGATCGGGTGCAGCGCCCCGGCGACGGCGATGTAGCCGATGTCGTGACCGGCCGCGTCGGCCAGCGGTCCGTGCTGTCCCCAGCCGGTCATCCGTCCGTAGACGAGGCCCGGGTTGCGCTCCAGCGCGGGCTGTGGCCCGATGCCGAGCCGTTCGGCCACCCCGGGGCGCCAGCCCTCGATCACGATCGCGGCCTGGTCAACCAGTCCGAGGACCACCTCGGCCCCGTCGGGGTGTTTGAGGTCCACGACGATCGACCGTTTGCCCCGGTTGAGCAGGTCCCGCCTCGGGTCGCCGGTCGGCAGCGCGCCCGGCTCGGGTCGGTCGACCCGGACGACGTCGGCTCCCAGGTCGGCCAGGAGCATCGCCGCGAACGGGCCGGGGCCGATCCCGGCGAGTTCCACGACCCGGACCCCGGCCAGCGGGCCGCTCATGCGCCGCCCCGCGCCGCGAAGCGGGGAGCGCGTCCCTGGGCCCGGCTGGCGAGGGCCTCGGCGAAGTCGGCCCCGGCCAGGGATGCGGCCATGAGTTGGGTGGCCTCGGCAGCCGCCTCGGCGGCCCCGGTCTCCAGACCCGACCAGACCTGCCGCCGGATCACCGCGATGGACGCCGGCGAGCAGTACGCGGCGAGATCGGCGGCGTAGGCCTGTGCCTCGACCAACACCTCGTCGCAGGGGAGCACTCGCTGGACCAGTCCGATCCGGAGCGCCTCCACCGCGTCGATCTTGCGGCCGGACACCAGCAGATCCAGCGCGTTGCCGACACCGACCAGCCGGGGCAGCAGCCAGGCGCTGCCGTACTCGGCGATGAGGCCGAGCCGGCTGAACGCGGCGGCCAGGCGGGCCTGCGCCGCCAGGAAGCGCACGTCGGCATAGAGGGCGTGGACCAGGCCGAGGCCGGCGGCACCGCCGTTGACCGCCGCGACGATCGGCGTTTCCAGCGTCATCGGCAAATGTGGTTCGAAGCCGAACTCGTCCAGCAGTCGGTCGCGGTGCCGCTCGTCGAGTAGCGCCTGCAGCGCCTCCGGGTCGGCACCCACGCAGAACCAGTCGCCGACGCCGGTCACCACGATGGCCCGTACCTGCGGATCCGCGTCGGCAGCCACCAACGCCGCGTAGTAGTCACGGAACATGTCCAGCGTCATCGCGTTTCGCTGGTCGGGCCGGTCGAACCAGATCGTACGGACGCCGGCGCGGGTCGCGGCCCGCAAGCCACAACCAGCCGGTTCGGCCGCAAGCATGGATAAGCTCATCGGCGCGTCCTTTGCAGAATTTGACATTTGATAGTCTTGTCCTCGTGGTGGGACGGAGCAAGGTCCAGGACGTTTCTCATCCTCAGCTGTCCGAGACGGTGGCAAGCCTGTTGCGCGATCGGATCATGTCCGGCCAACTGCGTCCCGGGGAGCGGATCCGGCTCGAAGACGTCGCCCAGGAGACCGGCCTGAGTATCACGCCGGTGCGTGAGGCCCTGCTGATGCTGCGCGCGGAGGACATGGTCGAGCTGCAGCCACGCCGCGGCCACGTGGTCGCGCCGCTGTCCAAACAGGACATCCTGGACGTGTTCGGCCTCCAGGGCGACATCGCCGGCGAGCTTGCCGCCCGGGTCGCCGTCAGCATCACCCCCGCCCAGCTCGACGACCTGCGGCAGCAGCACGAGCGGCTGCGCCGGGCCGCCCAGGCCAGGCAGATCAGCCGGGTCGAGCAGCTCGAGTTCGAGTTCCACCGCAGCATCAACCGGCTGGCCGACGCGCGCAAGCTGTCCTGGCTGCTGCGAGCAGCGACGCGCTACACCCCGTCGCGGTTCTACGCGGCCGATCCGGAGTGGCGGGCGGACATGGTCGCCGATCACGAGGCCCTGCTTGGCGCGCTCGAGGCCCGTGACCCGGCCGCCGTCCGCCCGATCGTGGCCCGCCACTTCACCGACGGTGCCGAGCGGTTGGTCAAGCATCTCGATGGCCTGGGCGTGTGGAGCGGGTGAGTCACCGGCGACCATGACGCCACTTGAACATCGCCAGCGAGGCCCCCATAGCGGCAGCGGACGGCTGCAACGTCATCACATCGATCGGCGGACGGAACCGCTGCCAGGTGACCGACCGGGGCCGGCTGAACTCGCGCAGACCGTCCGCGCCGTGGACCCGCCCGAAGCCCGAGTCGCCGACTCCGCCGAAGGGCAGTGCCGGCACACCGGCATACCCGAGCACCGAGTTGACCGACACCGCGCCCGCCCGTAGCCGTGCGGCGAGCGCCAGTCCGTGGCGGCGATGTCGCGTGAAGATCGAGCCGGAGAGCCCGTAGTTGGTGGTGTTCGCCCGGTGCAGCGCCTCGTCGGTGTCGGCCACCGGGTTGACCACCAGCACCGGACCGAACGTCTCCTCGGTGACCGCCGTGCTGTCCTCGGGCACGTCGGCCAACAGAACCGGCTCGACGAACGGGGGCCGCACCGAACTCGCGTCACCGACCACCGCCCGGGCACCCCGGTCGATCGCGTCGGTGATGTGGCTCAGCACGATGTCGGGCTGGGCCGGGGTGCTCATCGGCCCGTACGGCGCATCCGGCTCGGCACCCGGCCGGACCTGCCGCACCAGCTCGGCCAGCTTGGCCACGAACGGCTCGTACACGGCCTGCTCGACGTAGACGCGCTCGACTCCGGCACACGTCTGTCCGGCGTTGCCCAGGCCGCCGAAGACGGCCGCTTGGGCGGCTGCATCGAGATCGGCGTCGGCCGTGACGATGAGCGCGTCCTTGCCCCCGCCCTCGATCACGACGGGGGTCAGGCGCTCGGCGCAGGCGGCCATGACCGCACGCCCCGTGGCGGCCGACCCGGTGAACGCGATCTTGTCGACCGGCGCGCGACACAGCGCGGCTCCGGTCGTGCCATCACCGGTCACGACCTGCAGAACCGGTCGATCGGGAAGTAACTCACTCCAGCGCTGCGCCAGCCACACCCCGACGCCGGGGGTGAACTCGCTGGGCTTGAACACCACCGCGTTGCCGGCGGCCAGCGCGTGCGATATCGCTCCCATCGGCGTGTAGACGGGGTAGTTCCACGGTCCGATCACGCCGACGACGCCGTACGGCACGTACTCCACCGAGCTGGCCTGGTTGAACGCGAGCAGCCCGGAGGCCACCGTCCGCCGTCTCAGTACGCGGCGGGCGTGCCGGGCGGCCCAGTCCAGGTGCTCGATGGCGAGCATCACCTCCAGCTGGGCCCCCGCGACCGTCTTACCGGTCTCGCTCCGGATGAGTTCGGCCAGCTCGTCGATGCGGCGCGCGACGAGCGTCTTGTACGCGAGCAGATGACGTCGGCGCTGCCGGGCGTCCAGACCGGTCCACCAGCCGGCCGCATCCCGCGCCTGTCGGACGGCGGCGTGTACCGCGGCTTCGTCGGCGATGTCGTAGTCAGTACGGGACTCACCGGTTATCGGGTCGACGTTGCGAAGCCGACGAGGGTGCTCAACCAGGGATGTCATCGGCAGCCTCCTGACATTTGATATTCGATACTCTAGCCTTGCTGTCAATCCCTTTGCGACACTCGCTGGAGGTACGGCCATGGAATGGAGCGACGAACAACGATCACTGGTCGCGGCAGTGCGGGACTTCTGCCGCCGTGAGGCCGGGACCCGTGAGCAGCGGCAGAAGCTCACCGACGGCGGACGGGAACCGCACAGCCCTGAGCTGTACCGCAAGATGGCCGAACTCGGCTGGCTAGGCCTGTCGCTACCGGAGGAGTTCGGCGGCGGAGGTGCCGGCATGGTGGAGCTGTGCCTCTTTCTGGAGGAAACCGGCAAGGCGCTGGTGCCGATCGGCGGCTTCACCACGTCGATCATCGTCGCCGCCACCTACGAGCGGTTCGGTTCGTCGGAGCAGAAGAAGCTCATCCTGAGCGGGGTGGCCCGGGGCGTCGTCGAGGCGGTCGCGATGTCCGAGCCCGAGGCCGGCTCGGACGTGGCCAACCTGAGCTGCCGCGCCGAACGCCGGGGCGACGAGTTCGTCATAACCGGCCAGAAGACCTGGTGTTCCAACGCCCATCTCGCCGAGCACATCCTGCTCGTCGCCCGCACGTCAGGCCGCGCTGGCGACCACACCGGCCTGACCATGTTCCTGGTCCCCACCACGACGCCCGGACTGACCATCTCCGGTATCGAGACCATGGGCGGCCGCGAGGTCAACGACCTCTACTTCGCCGACTGCGTGTTGCCTGCCGACGCCGTGGTCGGCCAGATCGACCAGGGCTGGCGGCAGCTGATGGCCGGGCTCAACATGGAGCGGCTGATCCTCGCCAGCGCGATGCTCGGCACCGCCCAGCGAGCCTTCGACGACGTCGTGGAGTACGTCAAGAACCGGCGCCAGTTCCGCCGGCCAATCGGATCGTTCCAGGTGATCCGGCACCGCCTTGCCGACCTGGCCACCGAGATCGAGTGCGCCCGGCTACTGGTCTACCAGACCGCCGCCCAGGTGGACCGATCACCGAACACGATGCTGCCCCGGGAGACTTCGATGGCGAAACTCAAGGCCACCGAGACCGCCCGCCGAGTCACCCTGGACGCGATGCAGATGATGGGCGGCTACGGATACGCGACCGAGTTCGGCATGGAGCGCCTGGTCCGTGCCTCGGTTGTGTCCACCGTCTACGGCGGCACCAGCGAGATCCAACGCGAGATCATCGCGAAGACCTACGGACTGTCCGAACAGTTGCAGTGAGGTGCTGTCGGCGAACACGTTTGCCGCCTGGATGCCCGGCCGGCGAGTGTGCCGAACACTCGCCGGCCGTACTGCTCTGAAGAATGACGACGTCGGTCGTCAGAGGCCGACCGCTCTATTCGAACCGCTCGCCCCGGTCGGCCATGGCCAGCAGCAGCGGGGGCGGGCTGAACCGGTCACCGTAGCGCTCCGCGAGCACCCGCGCGTGGGCGACGAAGCCCGGCAGGCCGCCCTCGTACTGGTTGATGTACTGGAGAACACCACCGGTCCAGCTCGGATAGCCGATGCCGAGGATCGAGCCGACATTGGCGTCGACCACCGAGGCCAGCACGCCCTCTTCGAGGCATCGCACCGACTCGATCGCCTCGATGAAGAGCATCCGCTCCTTGAGGTCATCGAAGGGCGTGGCGAGGTTCGTACCGCCGAAACTGTCCCGCAGGCCCGGCCAGAGCCCGACCCGCTTGCCGTCGCGGTAGTCGTAGAAGCCGGCGCCGCCCGAGCGTCCGGGTCTGCCGTAGTCGTCGATCATCCGGTCGATGACCGCGTCGGCGGCGTGGGGCTGCCAGGTGCCGCCGGCAGCCACCGTCGCTGCGGCCGTCTCCTGTCGGATCCGGCGCGGCAGGGTGAGGGTGAGCTCGTCCATCAACGCGAGGACCGGTGCGGGGTATCCGGCCTGGCTACTGGCCTGCTCGATCGTGCTCGCCGGGATCCCTTCGGCCAGCATCGCCACGCCCTCGTTGGTGAACGTGCCGATGACCCGGCTGGTGAAGAAGCCGCGGCTGTCGTTGACGACGATGGGCGTCTTGCGTAGCCGCCGTACGAGGCCCAGGGCCCGCTGCAGCGTGGCCTCGTTGGTCCGCTCGCCGCGAATCACCTCGACCAACGGCATCTTGTCCACCGGTGAGAAGAAGTGCAGTCCGATGAACTCCTCCGGCCTACTGATGCCCTCGGCCAGTACGGTGATGGGCAGGGTGGACGTGTTGGAGGCGATGAGCGCGTCCGGCGCGACCTGCTCGATCTCCGCGTACACCTTGTGCTTGAGCGCGGGATCCTCGAAGACGGCCTCGATGGCCAGGTCGACGCCGGCCAGGTCGGCCAGGTCCCCGGTCGGCTGGATCCGGGCCAGGATCGCGTCGCGCTCCTCAGGAGTGGTCACGCCCCGGGCGACAGCCTTGTCCAGCAGGCCCACCGAGTAGGCCTTACCCCGCAGCGCCCCCTCGACGGTGACGTCTTTGAGCACGACCCGCATCCCGGCCCGGGCGCACACATAGGCTATGGCGGCCCCCATCATGCCCGCGCCGATGACAGCCACCCGCCGCACCGGTGGATGGCCCGTGCCGATGTCGCGCGAGCCGGCGGTCTGCACGTCGAAGAAGAGTGCCTTGATCATGTTCTTGGAGATCTGCCCGGTGGCCAGCTCCGTGAAGTACCGCCCCTCGATGGTGAGGGCGGTGTCCAGGTCGACCTGCGCACCTTCCACGGCAGCGGCGAGGATGCTGCGCGGGGCGGGATAGGGCGCACCCTTGAGCTGCTTGCGCAGAGTGGCGGACATCGCCGCCAGCTGGGCGGCGAGCGCCGGAGTGGACGGGGTTCCGCCGGGGATCTTGTAGCCCCTACGGTCGTATGGCTGCGTCGCGTCGGGGTTGGCGACGATCCAGGCTCGGGCGGCGTCCATCATGCCCGCCTCATCGGCGGCGATCTCGTCGACCATTCCGTGCGCGAGTGCGTCCTGCGGTCTGCGCCGCTGGCCCCGTAGCAGCCAGCCGACCAGCGCGTCGGCCACGCCCAGCAGCCGGACGGTGCGCACCACGCCGCCGCAACCTGGCAGCAGGCCAAGGGTGACCTCGGGAAAGCCGATCTCGATGGCCGGGTTGTCGAGCACGATGCGGTGGTGGCACCCCAGGGCCAGCTCCAGTCCCCCACCGAGGGCCGACCCGTTGATGGCGGCCACGACCGGACGACCGAGCGTCTCCAGCCGGCGTACGGCGTTCTTGAGTAGACGTGTCTCGGCCGCAGATGTCTCGACGTCGGCCGGCGTCAGCCGCAGCAGGGCGGCCAGGTCGCCGCCGGCGAAGAACGTCTTCTTGGCGGAGGTGACGATCACGCCGGTGATCCGGTCGCGCTCGGCTTCGAGCCGATCCACGGTCGCCACGAGGCTCGCTCCGAACTCCTCGTTCATCACGTTTGCCGAACGCCCGGGGTGGTCGAGGGTGAGCAGGACGAGGCCGTCATCGCCGTACTCCCACCGGATTGTGTTGACCATTCGTGACTCCTCAGATTCGTTCGATGACGGTCGCGATGCCCATGCCGCCACCTACGCAGAGCGTGGCGAGCCCGTAGCGACCACCGCGACGCTCCAGTTCGTCGACGAGCGTGCCGAGGATCATGGCTCCGGTGGCCCCCAGCGGGTGCCCCATCGCGATCGCACCGCCGTTGACGTTGACGACGTCCAGGCTCAGGCCCAGGTCAGCGACGAACCGCAGGACCACGGCTGCGAACGCCTCGTTGATCTCCACCAGGTCGAGGTCCTCGACACCGAGGCCCGCCTTTGCCAGCGCCTTTCGAGCGGCCGGAGCCGGGCCGGTGAGCATGATCGTCGGATCGGCACCGCTGAGTGCGGTGGCGACGACGCGGGCCCGTGGGGTGAGACCGGCGACGGCACCAACCGCCTCGCTGCCGACGGCCACCAACGAGGCACCATCGACGATGCCGGACGAATTGCCCGCCGTGTGAACATGGTTGATGCGCTCGATCCAGTGGTACTTCTGGAGCGCGACCGCGTCGAAGCCGGCCTTCTCCCCCAGGGCGGCGAAAGAGGGACGAAGCGCCGCGAGCCCCTCCGCGGTCGAGCCCAGCCGGATGTGCTCGTCGCAGTCGAGGACGGTCAGTCCGTTGCGGTCCCGTACAGGTACGACCGAGCGGTTGAAGTAGCCGTTGGCCCACGCCTTCGCCGCTCGGGCCTGCGACTGCAGCGCGTAGCTGTCGACCACGTCGCGGTCGTGGCCGTCGAGGGTCGCGATGAGGTCCGCGCTGACGCCCTGCGGTACGAAGCCGGTGTGCAGGTTGGTCTCCGGATCCAGCGCCCACGCCCCGCCGTCAGACCCCATCGACACCCGGGACATCGACTCGACGCCGCCCGCGAGCACGAGATCCTCCCAGCCCGAACGCACCTTCTGCGCGGCGATGTTCACCGCCTCCAGACCCGAGGCACAGAACCGGTTGAGCTGGACGCCGGCCACCGTGTCGGGCAGACCGGCGACGAGGGCAGCCGTCTTGGCGATGTCGGCACCCTGGTCGCCCAGCGGGGTCACCACCCCGAGCACGATGTCGTCGATCAGCGCCGGATCCAGGCCCGGCATGCGCCGTAAGGTCTCCTCGATCAGACCGGCGACGAGTGAAACCGGTTTGACCCCGTGCAGCGCGCCGTTCGGCTTCCCCCTGCCGCGCGGTGTGCGCAGGGCATCGTAGATGAACGCCTCGGTCGTCATGGCCAAGCTCCTCGCAGCTCACCGAATGCGAATCCAGCCTAACTTTCGTTGAGCTCGCGGTTGCTTGTCAAGGAGCCTCCGCACCCGAAGCCCGCTGGCCGCCTTCGGCTCCGCCCGCGCATGGCGAGCGAGAAGGTCGACGGTCGCCGCGCCCCTCTCGCGAGGTGGCGCTAACGTGTAGGGGTGCGACCAGCAGCGAGCGGCGGGGGCCCCGTAACGACGAAGCGGCCGAAAGACCGCAAGGACCGCATTGCGCTGGCCGGCGCCGAGCTGTTCTGCGAGCGGGGCTATCACGGGGTCTCCGTCGACGAGATAGCCGCCGTCGTCGGCATCAGCGGCCCGGCGGTGTACCGGCACTTCCCGAACAAGTACGCGATCCTCGTGCACGCCACCCGGGAGGTCGTCGGCGCCCTACTCGCCGCGACTGCCGACCCGCAGGCGACCACCACCCAGGACATCCTGGACGAACTGCTCACCGCGCTGGCCGGCGTCGCCGTGAGCAAACGGCGCGTCGCCGGGCTGTACCAGTGGGAGGGCCGCTACCTCACCCCCGAGCACCAGCGGGAGTTCGTCGCCACCCTGGACACGCTGGTCGGACGCCTCGTCGGGCCGCTGCGCGAGCTACGGCCCGACCTGACCGCCGGGCAGGCAGCGCTGCTGGTGGACGCGGCGCTCAGCGCCTTCGGCAGCGTGTCCACGCATCGCGCGACGGCAACCGGTACGGAGCAACTGCTCACCCGGGTCGCCTGGACCCTGCTGCGGACCGAGGCACCCCAGTTGCCGCCACAGCGGCACGCGACCCCAGCTACCACGCCGGTACGGCCGGCGTCGCGCCGGGAACTGCTGCTGAGCGAGGCGATCCGCCTGTTCCACCGCCACGGCTACCACGCCGTCGCCGTCGAGGACATCGGGCGTGCGGCCGGCATGCAGGCCTCCAGCGTCTACCGGTACTTCCCCAGCAAGGCCGACCTGCTCGCGGCCGCCTACTACCGCGCCACCGACCGCCTCACCGGCGCCACGACTGCCGCGATCGCCGAGGCGAGCGACCCGGCCGATGCCCTACGCCGGGTCGTGCAGGCCTACGTCGCCTACGCGTTCGGCCAGAGCGACCTCGTCGCGGTCTACCTCGCGGAGAACAACAACCTGCCCGACGAGGACCGCCACCAACTACGCGGGGCGCAGCGCTCGCACGTCGAGGAATGGGTACGACTCGTCGGTACGGTGCGACCAAACCTGCCGGTCGCCGACGCCCGTGTGCTCGTGCACGCCGCACTCAACGTCGTCACCGACATCGGTCGGCTTGGCCGATTCGACCGCACCTCAGGCTACGACGCCCAGACGGCCCGCCTCGCCCTGGCGGTGTTGCGGGCCTGACCAGCGACCGAGCGTACGGGCTCCGCGACTTCGAGGGCTTCGATCGTGCTGTGATTGACTAGCAGGCATGGTCTTGTGTCCGCCCACGTCGACCCGGGTGATCCGGTGACCACCGGGCCGACCGTGGCCGCACGACCGCGTAACCGCAAGCAGGCCATCGTCGAAGCAGCCGGCCAGGTGTTCAGCGAGCGCGGCTACCACGCGGCGTCCATGGAGGAGATCGCCACCGCCGTGGGTATCAGCGCGGCAGCGCTGTACCGGCACTTCCCGAACAAGTACGCGCTGTTCGCCGCGTGCGCCAACATCATCGTGGACAAGCTTGTCGCAGCTGTCGATGAGTGGCCGCCCGAGGCGGCCCTGCGGGATGTGCTCCTCGCCCTCACCCGGGTCACTGTCGCGCACCGCGCCTCGGGCGGCCTCTACCGATGGGAGGCCCGCTACCTCGAGCGCGAGGATCGCCGGCTGCTTCGGACGAAGTTCGCGTACGTCGTGGGGCGGGTGACCGACCCGGTACGGCGCGAGTACCCACTGCCCGACGAGCGCCTGCGGGCCGTAGCGGCCCTCGGTGTGATCGGTTCCGTCACGATGCACCACACCTCGATCGCCCAACGCCGGATCGAGGATCTGTTGCTGGCATCCGCCATGCGCGTGGTCGCCACCGATCCGGCGGCGGCTGCGGGCACTTCGCGCCTGGTCGAACTGCCCGCCCAGCCCGTGCCACGCACGCGACGCGCCGAGATCCTGGCGGCGGCCATCCCGTTGTTCGCGCGGGACGGCTTCGGCAACGTTACGAACGCACAGATCGGTCAGGCGGTCGGGCTTGCCCCATCCGCGATCTATCGCCATTACCCCGGCAAGGTCGACATCCTGGTGGCCGCCTGTCTACAGGCGGCGGGACTGCTCGCCCAGGCTGTGGACCGAAGCCTTCATCAGGCTGCCGATCCACGTCAGGCCGTGGTCGCACTGGCGGCGGCGTACGTGGCCTATTGTTTCGAGCACAACGCGCTCACCAGTGTCGCCGAAGCCGAGGTCGCCAGCCTTCCGGCCGACCTGCGGCGCCCGTTGATCCACGCGCAGCGTGAGCACATCGCGGTCTGGGAGCAGCAGTTGCGGACGGTGCGTCCGGAGCTGGACCCGCGACAGGCCCGGCTGCTGGTTCATGCGGGGTTCGGTGTGGTGGTCGAGGCCGGACGCGCCCTGCGCTGGCAGGACGCCCCCGGCCACCGAGACGCGGTAACCGCCTTGGTCACCGGTGCGCTGACCCTGTGAACCGGATACCGACTCAGCTGCCGGGCCGGTTTCTGGTCGGAATGGTGATGGGGGTTTGGGTCGGCGAGCTGCCGTTGTTGAGGAACAGCATCGCCAGGCCGCGCACGAACCGGTCGAACATGGTGAAGGTCCCCGGCATGATCGGCGACGTCCCTTCGCGGAACGCGATGTACGCCGGCCAACCAACCTCGATCACGCCACGCGAGACGGGATGACGCGGCAGCCTCAGCCAGTCGCCGATCTGGTCGCTGAGCAGATAACGGGAGAACTCACGTTGGAATCCCTTGGTGACACCCAGGTCGACCGATGAGGTCAGGCTCAACAGGATGTCGGCCAGGTCGATGCCCTCCCGCGTCGGAGCGAGGAGCGGTGTCAACACGTACTCCGACTGTTCGTCTGCGGCGGCCCAGGTCGCGGGGATGAACTCGTCCCGCACGCCGAGCAGGTGCAGCGCCACCTGCCACATGTGCAGGTAGGCCTCCTCTTCCGCGGTCGACATCCGGAGGCCGTAGTTACGCCACTCGCGCAGCTTGCGGCGCACGTACGTGCCCAAACTGTGGAAGGTGATCAGGATGTCGCCGTTGCTGATGGGGATCGGGTGGTCCGTCACCGCCTGCCACGCCGGCGACTGGGGCAACAGGTGTCGTACCGCGGCATGCGTCAGACGCGTCTTGTGCGAGGTGACCATGAAGTAGCCCGTGGGCTTGAAGGCGTCGGGCGTGTTCAGGTCGTAGCCGTACGTGAAGGTCTTGGCCGCGCGCGCCTTCATGTCGGCACCGCCCTCGGACCAGTAGACGTTCCGAGCCTCCCGCGGGATCACCGTGCTCATGATTCCGCTGCCCAGGCCGTACAGCAGGAACAGGTACATACTCATCCGCTTGTTGAACTTCGCGGCGCGGTCCAGCTTGACCGGGTCGGCCCACGACGGCAGGGTGTTGACCCTGTTGAGGTAGGCGGTGAGTTCGGGGGGTAGGCCGCTGGGCAGCGGGTCGCCGTTCCTGCTCCACGACTTGAACGCCTCGTTGACGGCTGGGACCTGGTTGTTGTCCAGCAGTGAGACGAGGAGCGGGTCGGTGTCGTCGTCCCAGACCTCCCACGGGTCGGTGACCGTGTCGGTTCCGGCGATCGAGTTGGCAGACGACCATGCCCACGCCTTGGGGGTTTCCGTCGCAGCAACCAGACCCAGCGCAGCACCGAGGGTCAGGACGCTCCTTCTGCTGAGATTCTGCATTCGCGCTCCTACCAACGGTAGGCCGGATATCGCCTTGAACACCGGCTTATGCCTACGGTACGAGCTGGCTTCAAGTCATCCGGGCATGTGATTTCCTATTAACATAGAGGAGCGCGACTCGACCGGCAAGAGGCATGTTCGAGGCCGAGTCACATCCACGAACTTCGAGCCGAAGGTGCGGCTCGGCAACCCGGAAGGGCCAACCGGAGCGGTGGGTGTCTCCGACACCAGGCGACCGGCATCGAGTTGAATCGGGGCCTGGCGACCAACCAGCAGCCGGGCTGCCGGTCAGCCAAAAATGAGGACCGGCTTGATCGCGGTCTTGTCGCGCATGCCGGCCACCGTGTCACCGATGTTCTCGAACGGGAAGGTGGCCCACATCGCGTTCTCCGCTGGGCACCTCCCGCGAGCTGCCGACTGGCCGGCAGCTCGCATCATGTGCCGGCCAGTCGGCACATGATGCGTTGACGAATCAGCCCTCGGACGCCAGGGACTTCTGTGCCGTGCTCAGCAGCCAGCAGGGCGGGAGGGACGAAAGAAACCTGTCGTACCGGCATTCGCCGTGCTCTTGGGCCTCTTCACCTGCCCCGTGCCTCCTGCCACACGTGATCACGTATACCTTGCCGGGTTAGCCAGATCCTCAGCTCGGTGACGTTGCCGTCGTCGAGCAGGGTTGGGTCGACCGTGGTGCGCAACTGGTGGGCGACGTGGGAGTCGAGCAGATGGCGCAGACTTCGCAGTGCGGGGCCCGCACTGTTGGGTACGCCGGTCACATCGTCGTACGCATCTGGGGATGCCTTGATGTCGAAGCCCACCCAGTCCACCAGGCCTTGGTCCAGGATCTGTCCAAAGCGGCGCGGGTAACCGCCGCCGGTGTGCAGGCCCACCGTGTAGCCGAGGGTCCGTACCTCGTGCATCGCCTCGGCAAGACGCGGCTGCAGCAGCGGCTCACCGCCGGAGAAGACCACACCGTCCAGCAGGCCCTGGCGACGGGCGAGGTGGGTTGTCACCGTTTCCCATCGCACGGCCGGTTCGGCGCGCGGGTCGAGCAGCTCCGGATTGTGGCAGTAGCCGCAACGCCAGGGGCAGCCCTGGCAGAAGACGGTGGTGACGAGGCGGCCCGGCCAGTCGCAGGTGGACAGCCGGGACCAGCCGCCAATGCGGATCACGCGGGAACCGCCACCTTCTCCTGGAAGTGCACCCGCTCGGCATGCTCGCCCTTCTTGCCGATGTTGAAGGAGGAGACGGGACGGTGGTAGCCCATGACACGGGTCCACACCTCGCAGTCTCCGCCGCACGTCGGACAGGTGGTGTGCTCCCCAGCCAGATAGCCATGTTCGGGACAGATCGAGAAGGTCGGTGTCACCGTCAGATAGGGCAGCGAGAACCGCTCCAGTGAGCGGCGTACCAGGGTGCGGCACGCGGCCACGGTGGAGATCCGCTCGGACATGTACAGGTGGAGCACCGTGCCGCCGGTGTACCTGGTCTGCAGTTCGTCCTGCCGTTCCAGTGCCTCGAACGGGTCGTCGGTCCAGCCCACGGGTAGTTGCGAGGAGTTGGTGTAGTACGGGTTCTCGTCGGTGCCCGCCTGCAGAATCCGGGGGAACCGGCGTCGGTCCTCCTTCGCGAAGCGGTAGGTGGTGCCCTCGGCCGGGGTCGCCTCCAGGTTGTAGAGGTGACCGGTCTGCTCCTGGAACTCGACCATGCGGGTTCGTACGTGGTCGAGAAGCCGCACGGCAAGAGCATGCCCCGCCGGGGCGGTGATGTCGTACGCGTCGTGCGTGAAGTTGCGGATCATCTCGTTGATGCCGTTGACGCCGATGGTCGAGAAATGATTACGCAGCGTACCCATGTAACGCTTGGTGTAGGGAAAGAGGCCCTCGTCGATCAGATCCTGGACCGTGACCCGCTTGATCTCCAGGCTGTCGCGGGCGAGCTCCAACAGCCGGTCGAGGGCCTCTAACAGGCCCTGCTCGTCACCCGCGTACAGGTATCCGAGGCGGGCGCAGTTGACGGTGACCACACCCAGGGAGCCGGTCTGCTCGGCGCTGCCGAACAGACCGTTGCCGCGCTTGAGCAGCTCGGTGAGGTTCAGTTGCAGGCGGCAGCACATCGAGCGGATCATGCCGGGGTCGAGGTCGGAATTGATGAAGTTCTGGAAGTACGGGAGCCCGTACTTCGCGGTCATGGCGAACAGCCGCTCGGCGTTCTCGCTCTCCCAGGGGAAGTCCTTGGTGATGTTGTAGGTGGGGATCGGGAAAGTGAAGACCCGACCGGTCGCGTCACCCGTCGTCATGACCTCGATGTACGCGCGGTTGACCAGGTCCATCTCGGCCTGCAGATCCCCGTAGGTGAAGTCCATCTCCGCACCGTCGATCTCCGGTGCCTGCTCGCGAAGGTCCTCGGGGCAGGTCCAGTCGAAGGTAAGGTTGGTGAACGGCGTCTGGGTGCCCCAACGGGATGGCACGTTGAGGTTGTGCACCATCTCCTGCATGCACTGGTGCACCTCCTCGTACGTCATGGAGTCCTTGCGCACGAACGGCGCCATGTAGGTGTCGAAGGAGCTGAACGCCTGGGCACCGGCCCATTCGTTCTGTAGCGTGCCGAGAAAGTTGACGATCTGTCCGACCGCCGAGGAGAAGTGCCTCGGTGGCGCCGAGTCGATCTGACCGGGCACCCCGTTGAAACCCTCGGTCAGCAGGGTGCGCAGGGACCATCCTGCGCAGTAACCCGAGAGCATGTCCAGGTCGTGGATATGGAAGTCGCCTTCGCGATGGGCGCGGCCGATGGCCTCGGGATAGACCTGGTCGAGCCAGTAGTTGGCGACCACCTTGCCAGCCGTGTTCAGGATGAGTCCCCCGAGCGAGTAGCCCTGATTCGCGTTGGCGGTGACCCGCCAGTCGCTACGGTCCAAATACTCGGTCACCGAGTCCACGGCGTTGATCTGTGTCACGTCAGCCCTCCCACGAGGCGGTACGGAGAAGAGACCTCACCGCGCCCAGATGCGCGGGAGGTGCCGGCAGGTATCGGGCTCGGACCGTCATGCGGCCGCTCACCGTTGCGGGGCAGCCCCGGATTCCCACCGGGTTCCCTGTTGCCTCGACAGGCCTATACGACTGCCTGCCGAACCGACCGCCAAAACACTACACCTGGGGGTTGAAGCGATAAGCCGCCGCAATATGTTGAGTGACTTTCGACCTTGAGGGCAGGACTTAGGTCCCGTGATCCACCCGGAGCACATTTCCACAGAGGACCTCACCCGCAGTCAGACCGAGCGTTCTCGCTGCCAAGCAGTAGAAGTAGACGGTGCTGTGTGGTTCGTATGGGAGCCGAGCTACTCACATGGAGCGGTGGAGAGACGAGCGGGGCGGTCCAGGCCGTACCTGTGGATATCCCTGTGGTCGTCCACAGGGTGCACCTCGCCGGTTGACCACAAGCCGTGCTGGTTGCCTACAGTGATGCGCGTTTCAGCCATTCGTGAAGGTGAGGGTTGGCTGGTGGGTGACAAGGGTTCGGTGCAGGGGTTGGCGTTTGAGCGGTGGGGTGTGCGGCCGACGTCGGCGCACGCGCGCTTCACCGAGCCGGGGTGGTCGTACGAGGAGCGGGTCGGCCGGGCTTGCCCTCGCTGCGCTGGCGCGCTGCACAGCTTCCGCAAGCCGTACGAGCGGGCGGGTCGGACGCAGCGGTATGTCGCATTGGTGTGTCCGGGGTGCCCGGCGACGTTCACGCTGGCCGACCTGGGGGCGAGGAAGTACGACGATGTCCGGCAGCCGGTGTTGAGCAGGGCCGCGCAGGAGACTTCGACGGCTTCGGCAAGGCCCTTCAGGCCGTCGGCGGCGGCCGGAGAGGATGCTCAGCGGGCGCTGGTGTTGCAGTTCTGGCGGTCCGTGGAGCTGTTCGATGCGCAGAAGCTGGATCCGCCGAATCCTCGGGAACGCCGATATGAGGTGCGGCCGGGGCAGCATCTGCCGTGGGAGGCTGGGCACCCGTTGGGCCGAGAGGCTATGCGGAAAGACTTGGTCTGGCGGCATTCCGTGTACGGCGGGGTGTTCGAACTGGACCGGCTACACGGGACATTGGAGCGGGTATTCGGCGACTCGGGACCGGATACGGATGAGCGTGCGCCGCGCGGCAACAGTGCGCTGTTCGCTGCGGCGGTGACTGAGGATGGCCGGTTGCTGCTGGGGTCGCTGGTGTTGTCGACGGCCGCGTGGGCGGTGGGACGGGTGCGGCGACCCGGGCCAGGTGCCTCGGGCTGGCTGGAGGGCTTCGATGCGGCGGCGAACCAGTTCGTCACGGCGGCGTGCGAGATGGTGGCTGCCGCTGAGGACGATGCGGTAGCGCAGGCGTTGGCCGAAGAGGGGGTGGTGGTGAGCCGCCCGGTGGATCAGGCGACTCTGTTGGCCCTGGTCAGCCTGGCCGTCGGGCAGTTGGGCGTGGCCGACGTGCTGGCTCCGGCAGGGCTTCGCGTGCACAGCGAACGCGTTGGGCGGAAGCGGGCGCACGACGTACAGGTGGATTTCCTCAACAGCTTCTATATGAATGACCTGGCCCAGGTCGCCGACGCGGTCGCCGACGGCGACTATGGACCCGCGCTGGCGGACTTCCTGACTCCCAATGACGCGCTAACGAGGATTCGCCGACGCAATGTAAGAGATTCCGACGTGCAGGACGCGTTGCTGGAACAGCTGGCACCGACGCGGATCCCCGTCGGGCGGTGGCCTGCCAAGGTCAGCCATCCGCTGGCGGCAAGCCAACAGCTGGCTATCAATGCAGTGATGGATCGGCTCGGCGGGCCGGGCGGCGTCTTCGCCGTGAACGGGCCGCCTGGCACAGGCAAGACCACCATGCTGCGCGACCTGGTCGCCGCAGTAGTGGTGGATCGGGCCGTACGGCTGACGGAGTTGCCGGATCCGACGGCGGGGTTCGGCGAACAACGGCTGGCGTGGCGCACTGAGCATTGTCAGCGGTGGATTCGGCCGCTGCGAGCCGAGTTGGCCGGCTTCGAGATGGTGGTTGCCTCGGCGAACAACGGTGCGGTCGCTAACGTCACCCGGGAGATCCCGCAGCGCAAGGCAATCGACGACGCGTGGATGGACCAGGCGGGCTACTTATCCGAGCATGCCACCCGGCTGCTCGGTGAGCCTGCGTGGGGTCTGGTCGCGACGCGGTTGGGCAACAAGACCAACTGCAACGAGTTCGTTGGCCGCTTCTGGTATGGCAACCCGGCTGATCCGAGTAGGAAGCCTGGTGAGGAAGGACCCGGTTTCCACGAGTGGTTGGGCACGGTAGGTGCCGGGACCAACTCGTGCGACTGGGGCAGTGCCGTGTCGGCGTTCCGTGCCGCCGCCGCTGTGGAGCGACGGATCCGCGAGGCGCGCCAGGCGGTGCACGAGGCGCTACGACAACTATCTGCCCTGGAGCAGGCGAGTGACGTCGCCGAGCGGACGTGGCGGACCGCGGACAATGTGTGGAGGGCGGCCCAGGCGACAGCGAGGGAGGCTGATCAGGCTGTGGTTGCCGCGAGCCAGGTGGTGCAGGTCGCACGCCAGCGGCGGCAGGAACATCTCGCAGCAAAACCGGGCCTTTGGGAGATGCTGTTCACTCTCGGAAAGGCGATTCGGCGTTGGCACCGCGAGGACGAGCCTCTTGCCGAGGCTGTGCGGCGTACTGAGGCTGGCCTTGCCGCTGCCGCGAGCGCTGCCCATGCAGCGGGCCAGGCCGTTGCCAACGCCACGCACCGTGCCGCCAACGCCATGACCGACCGGGACCGGGCCGTGCAGGCCCTCTCCGCAGCACAGAACCTCATCACCGAGGCCCGGCGCGAATTCGGGCACAGCGTGCCCGATGTTGAGCGACAAGGCGAGCCGATCTGGCGGAAAACCAGCGGGCCGTGGCTCGACGAGGAATGGAACGCTGCCCGAACTCTGGTATTCCTCGCTGCCCTCGACCTGCATCAGGCGTTCATCGCCGGCGCGGCGAGCATCATGCGTGGCAACCTGCGTACGGCGATGGATGTGCTGACCGGGCAGGTGCCGACCGGCGTGTCGGAGTCGGTGGTCCGCCAGGCCTGGCAGTCGTTGTTTCTCGTGGTGCCGGTGGTGTCCACAACGTTCGCGTCGGTAAGCCGGCTGTTGGGGCGGCTTGGCCGCGAGGCGCTGGGCTGGCTGCTCATCGACGAGGCCGGCCAGGCCGTTCCGCAGGCCGCGGTCGGGGCGATGTGGCGGGCCAAACGGGTCGTCGCGGTCGGCGATCCACTGCAACTCGAGCCGGTCGTCACCGTGCTGCACACCACCCAGGTTGCCCTGGCCCGCCACCACCGGGTGGTCGACCTCTGGCTGCCCGGACGCACCTCCGTGCAGGGTCTGACCGACCGGGTCACCGCCCTGGGAACCTGGCTACCCGGCCCCGACGACAACCGGGTATGGGTCGGGGCACCGCTCTGCGTGCACCGCCGCTGCGACAATCCGATGTTCGACATCGTCAACACGGCGGTCTACGCCGGTCTCATGGTCCACGCCACCGCGCCTCGTAGTGTTTCCCTCTCGGTCAGGGACAGCACGTGGATCGACATCACTGCCAGTAGCGCCGACGGGCACTGGATTCCCGCCGAGGGCGACGCGACCCTGCAGGTCCTCGGCTACCTGGAGCGGGAAGGCATCAGCCCGGATCAGATTATGGTGATCAGCCCGTTCCGTGACGTCGCCCGCCAGTTGCGCCGCCTGCTCGCCGCCCAGTATCCGCAGTTGGTCCATGGCACGGTCCACACCGCCCAGGGCAAGGAAGCCGAGGTCGTCCTGTTCGTTCTCGGCGGGAACCCGGCAAAGCCCGGTGCCCGCCAGTGGGCCGCGTCCCGGCCCAACCTGTTCAACGTCGCAGTCTCGCGGGCAAAACAGCGCTTGTATGTGGTGGGCGATCACGATAATTGGGCTAAATTGCCATATTTCAGTGTCCTCAGCCGCGACCTGCCCGTCCGTTTACTCCGCAGCGAGATCCGCGAGACGGCCGAGTGACTACTCGAGAGACACAGCCGGCATACGTGACCATTGAACGTCCCGGATTCTGTAGAGACTTCCCCGTTTGGAAAGGATCGAGAGATGGCAGAAACAAAGCCGCATCCCGCCGGCATCAACGCCGCCATCGGCAACACCGGCGAGCGCTGAAGAACGCACTGATGAGTCCACCATCGGCCTGGACAAAACCGAGCTGATCGAACCCCGTCGACCGTGGCGCAGCCTGGTCCAGGTCGAACCGGCCACCACCGAGTGGGTCGCCTGGTACAACAACCAGCGACTGCACTCGGCGATCGGGCACCGGGCCCCCACCGAACACGAATCGATGTTCTACGCTCAGCACGAGCTCCGCGAGATGGTTGAGCCAACATCTGAGGTCTCCACAGAACCCGGGGCGGTGCACCATCACCTTGGAGCTGCCACATGCCCTGTTGTTGACCGCACCTCGATTAACGTCGGGAGTCCGTACGAGGTGCGGGGCACAGCGGTCCACCCCCTTCAGCTATCGATCACCGCCACACCGCGACCACGCCGGCGATCCACAACTCATGAAACACGTCCTAGTCACCGGCCAGGGCCCGCGCCTGCCCGTGGTGCACATCGCTCACCCACTCCCAGCCGGGCTTGGCCGAGGGGCCGATCCGCGGGTCACCGGGCTCGCGACCATCACGCAAGGCGAGCACATACGCCCGGTCGCGCTCGATCCGCTCGTGCACCTGACCGGCTCCGCAGACCGACCCGTGGCCGGGGACGACGACGTCAACGTCGGCCGCCACGCCCTCCAGCTGCCGCAACGCCGCGAGGTAGTCCTCGATCGGGTCGGCGGCACCGTCCAGATCGAGCATCGGGACTAGTACGTCGGAAAGCATGTCGCCGGCAACGAGAACCCCGCGCTCCTCGACGAACAACGCCGCGTGACCCGGCGCATGGGCTTGATGTTCGATGATCCGAACTCCGGGGCCGTCCCAGGGAATCCGCGCCGTCCCGACGGGCAGGGCGGTGACGAAGCCGTACAGGTCCAGCGAGACCTTCCCGGCGATCTCCGTCTCGGCAAGGTGGTCGGTAATGTGGGCCTTCGTGTCCGGGTCGGACAGCTGTTCCCGGGCAGCGGCCGCGCAGCGGGCGGTGCCGTAACGGGGCGCTTCGCCGAGTTGTGCGTGCCAGAGCAGGTGATCCCAATCCGGATGCGTCGAGAAGCCCGCCACGACGGTCCGGTCCGATGCGGACAGGTCGGTCGCGAGGCAAGCCAGTTCGTGGTCCTGCAATCCGGGGTCGATGAGCAACACGCCGTCGCGGCCTTGCACGACAATGGTGTTGCTCTGGAGGAATTCGCTCTCGTGAACCAGCACGCCGTCCGCAACCTGCCTCAGCACGAGCTCACCTCCCGGATGGCGTAGTGGTGCTTCGTGACGCCCTGCTTGAACCATCGCTGCTTCGGTGCGCCGCCCGCCGAGGCGACGACTAGGTCCTCTCCGTCGACCTGCATCAGTCCGAGGGGCTGGGTGCGGGGCCGGCCGGGGCGCGCCCCCGTCGTGGTGAGGATGCAAAGGGTAGACCTCGAACATCCCGCCGACTTTGCCTTCGTTGGCGCGGAACTCGTCGATTATCCCCTGCTGGAACTTGAAGAATTCCTCGAGTTGGCTCTGGTCTGACATATGGCGAGAAACCCCTGAAGGTTTGTGCCCGCCCACCGCGCACCCTGCGGAGTGCGCCGCCTGCGAGACACGGTCGGGAGCTTAACACCGACGCGCGTGGCTACAGCCAGGTCGGGCGGGGTGGACACGGCAAGCGACCAGCGCGGTCTGTCGAACGTGCGCACAGCGGGCGTTCCAGGCCGAGGAACATGGCAAGACCGATCAGCTGCGTGGCCACGGCTCGGCGGTCGGCTGCGACCGACGCGTGGCGGTCAACGACGGCCTCACGCTCATCCGCGTCAACGACCTCGCGGAGCGGATCCCCACCACCGAGTGGCAGCAGCACAGTTGCGGGCCAGGGGCGATAGGGCCCCCCGCGACTACCTGCGGGCCTGGATCACCACCGCCACGATGCTCATACAAGCGACACGCCACAACGACCCAACAAAGCACTACCAATATCGATCCCTCTCGGAAAAGCTCGACGGTGGACAACAGCGTGGAGAGGTTCCCCCACGGTTTGAGGGTTGCTCCCCCCAAAGGCACCGCACCACCGCCCGAGCCGACGAAAAAGCTTCCGGGATCGGTTCAACGGAATGCTGGAAGCATGACTGTCGGCGACAAGAATCGGCCCGGGACGAATCGAGCCCTGGCCATGCACGTGCGACCCGGCCCGGCCGCGACGCCGGACGGAGCGAACCCGCGCGCCCACCGAACGAACCCTGCCCCCTGTTCCGCGAGGTCAGGTTTCTCGGCACCGAGTCCGCCCACACCATGACGGGCACGCCTTCCTGCTCCCTGACCGATCCGTCTCCACTGCGCTGCCAAGGCGGGATCGGCGGCCATGAGTTGATCTGCGGGTGCCTGGGGACGAGCACCCACAGTCCCGCACCACCGGTTGCCGCCTGGACGAAGCCAGCAAGCTCGCCGACACGTCCGGCGGAGAGCTGCCCGTGCACCCGGTTCTCAAAGACCAGTTGAGCCCGAAAGGGCTGAAGAGAAGGGTTTACCTTGACCACTGTCGATAAAATTCATGAGCGCCGCCGCTGGTACGGATTGATACTGCTGTGCTCGGCACAGTTCATCGTCGTGCTGGACGGCTCGGTGATCAACGTGGCAATGCCGACGATCGGACAGACGTTCGATGCCAGCCAGCAAACCCTGACCTGGGTGGTCAGCGCGTACGTGCTGGCCTTCGGCGGCTTCCTGCTGCTTGGCGGCCGACTGGCCGACCTACTCGGCCGACGTCTCATGTTCATCGTCGGGCTGGTGCTGTTCGGCGTCGCCTCGTTGGTGGGCGGCTTCGCCGACTCCATCGAGGTACTGATCGCCGCTCGGGTCGTACAAGGTCTCGGGGCGGCGATCCTGTCACCGTCGGCGATGTCTATCATCTCCGTCACCTTCCGGGACGGCATCGAGCGCAACAAGGCATACGGGGCCTGGGGTGCCGTCGGCGGCGCCGGTGGCGCGGCGGGCGTCATCCTCGGCGGGGTCCTGACCCAATACGCCGGTTGGCAATGGGTTTTCTGGATCAATGTTCCGATCGTCGCCGTATGCGTGCTGCTCGTGGTTCCCATGCTTGCCGAAACCCGGGCTGCCGCGTCGGACCGCATCTTCGACCTCGCCGGGGCGACCACCGTCACCGCCGGGCTCACATTGCTGGTCTACGCGCTGGTTGAGGCCCCCGCCTGGGGCTGGGGCTCGATCCAGACGATCGGCTCATTTGCCGGCGCGATCGCGCTGCTCGCCGCATTTGTCATCATCGAGCGGCACTCACGTGGACCCCTGATCGACCTGACGATCTTCCGGATTCGCTCGCTGACCGGAGCCAACCTGGCCGGCATCGTCGCCGGGGGCGTTGTGGTGTCGATGTTCTTCTTCCTGTCGCTCTACCTACAGAACGTGCTGCACTACGACGCGATCACCACAGGTCTGTGCCTGGTGCCGATGTGCCTGGTGACCTTCGTCTTCTCGCTCACGCTCGGCTCGGCGTCGGTGACCAGGTGGGGATACAAGCCCGTCCTGGCCACAGGCATGGCGCTGCTCGCCGTGGGTCTTGCCTGGTTCGGCCAGGCCTCACCTCATGGCAGCTTCGCAGCCGATCTCCTCACTCCGGGATTGGTTGCCGGGGCCGGGCTCGCACTGGTGTTCACGCCGTTGTTCGTCGCCGCGGCGACCGGGGTCAGTTGGCAACAGGCCGGCCTGGCCAGCGGACTGATCAACACCAGCCAGCAACTCGGCGGCGCCCTCGGTCTCGCCGTCCTGTCCAGCGTTGCCTTCGCCCAACTCGACCAGGGCGACAGCACCCCGACCGTCGCGGCGCTCACCGACGGCTACACCTCCGCCTTCCTCGGCGCCGCCGTGATCGCGGTCCTCGGCCTCCTCGTGACCGTCACCGTGATCCGGACCCGCGATAGCCGGGCCCATGTGGAGCTGACCCGTCGATCCAAAGCCGCCCCCCTCCCCCCAGCACGGGCCGGCAGTCCACGGTGACGGCCCGGAATCCGGTAGCTGAGCAGTCATCCGCTCACCCGCCACCCGCAACCATCCGAAGAATGCAACCACCCGGAGACCACATTCGATCAGAGGAGATTCCATGACTGAAACCCTGCCAGGGATACCGATGTTCCCGATGGCCCGTGCGACAGGGTGTCCCTTCGATCCGTCCCCGGACTTGAATCGGCTTCTCGAAGACGCGCCGGTTTCGCAAGTGAGGCTGTGGGATGGCAGTACGCCGTGGCTGGTCACCCGGTACGAGGATGTGCGTACGCTACTCGCCGATCCGCGGGTCAGCGTCGATGTGACACAGCCCGGCTTCCCGCACACCAACGCCGTGAGCCGGGCACGCGACGCGCACATGAAGACCCTGATGCAGATGGACGCGCCGGAGCACACCGCCCAGCGGCGGCTGCTGACCTCGGACTTCACAATCAAGAAAATGGAGACGTTGCGGCCCCGGATTCAGCAGATCGTCGATGACCTCATCGATAAAGTGCTCGCCGGCCCGAACCCGGTCGACCTGGTGGAGGCGTTCGCGCTACCGGTTCCCTCACTGGTGATCTGCGAACTGCTCGGCGTGCCGTACACCGATCGCGCGTTCTTCCACCCGGGTGGCCGGTGCGCTCGTCATGGACAAAGCCGACCCGGAACAGGCAATGGCCGCCAGTGAGGAGCTGAACGTCTACCTGAAAGATCTGGTGGACAAAAAGCACAACGAGCCGGGCGAGGACCTTCTCAGCAAACTGGCGGTCGAGCAGTACCGGACCGGTGCGATGTCGCGGCGTGAGATCGCCACGATGGCTCAACTCCTGCTGGTGGCCGGGCATGACACCACCGCGAGCATGATCGCGCTTGGCACGGCGGCGCTGCTGGCGCACCCGGACCAGCTGAACGCTGTCCGCGGCAGCGACAACCCTGCGCTGGTGGCCAACGCCGTTGAAGAGCTCCTGCGCTACCTGTCCATCACGCACACCGAAGCCCGCCGGGTCGCGCGAGAAGATTTCAAGATCGGCGGCCAAGTCGTCCGCGAAGGCGAAGGCATCGTCGTAGTGAAGAGCATCGCCAACCGGGACCCTGCCGAATTTCCCACCCCAGACGCTCTCGATGTCCACCGCAAGGCCCGTCACCATGTCGCCTTCGGCTTCGGCTCACACCAATGTCTGGGCCAACCCCTGGCCCGAGTGGAACTGCAAGTCGTCTACGGCACCCTCTACCGGCGGATCCCCACACTGACCCTGGCCATACCGCTGGAACAGCTGAGGTTCAAGGAGAACGCGGTCTTCTACGGGGTGCATGAGCTACCCGTCACCTGGTAAGACACAAAGGAGAAACTCGTGAAAATCACCATTGACCAAGACGCCTGCATCGCCTCCGGGCAGTGCGTACTCAGTTCACCGAAAGTGTTCGATCAACGCGACACCGACGGTATCGTCGTGCTCCTGCAAGACAGTCCGGAAGCGGTGCTGCAGGAAAATGTCCATGAGGCCGCCCGTATCTGCCCGGCCCAGGCTATCGAGCTGACCCTGTCGTGAGCCAACCGGTTGTGGTCGTGTCGAGGTACGGCTTGGAGTGCAGAGCCAAGTAGACCATCACCGGCAAAGATCCATAAAACGCCGGATGCTGACGGATCCGTACGCCACGACCGCCGAGCTCAAGCGCGATGGCTCCCGGTGGTCGTCCACGAACCACCACCGGGAGCCACTGGTCAACTGGCCTTGCATGTGAGGTATTGGCCCTTCGGCCAGCTGTGGAAGTGGTTGAGCTCGGACGCCTGACCACTGCAGTCGGGGGTCCGGTAGTCGGAGACGCTACCGAAGCCGCCGCTCCAGGTGAGCTACCAGGTCGTGTCGGCCGGGACCCGACGGCAGACATCGTCAGGTGTGGCCTGCCTGCCGACCACTTCGGTGGGGTAGCTCGAGTGGAAGACCAGGCCATTGTCGGGGCATGGACCGGCTCGCCAGCGACTACGCTGCGCGAACCGGTGACTGCTCGACGTGTCGGGGTCAAGATGTGGCAAGGTCTCCGGTAGACAGCTCGGCGACCAAGCAGAACCTCGAAACCGGAGACCTCGTGGACACCCTAGTGGTGACGAGGCGGTTCGACCTGACCGAACCAGTGACCCCTTCCGTGTCAGCGAACGGCCCGCAACGGCCTGACCTACACGAACATGTTGGACCGCAGGTCAGGGCGAGACGATACGAGCAGCTCAGCAAGCTGGAGAGCGGTGCAGCGCCGTTGAGAGCGGCCAGCTGGTCCCAATCTGCTCTCCCAGTCACCGCCGTACCAGAACGCTTGGCCAGCGGATGCGTTCCGAGGTGGGTGAACGCGTGAATCCGCGCTCGGGACGGGGTCTACATTGGCTCGGCTCACCAGCGCGGGCGGGGCCCCGTTGTCACGGCCGCACGACGGGACTCGCGTAAAACCACTTTCTTTAGCGTTGGGGCGAATCTACCGGCCAGGCTCTATGCCGTCCTGACTGGTCTCCTGCGGCTGCGTCTTAAATAGATGATCAAGCTTATCGGAAGTATACCGATGATCAGCAGGACCGCGACGAGCACCAGGCCAGCAATCTTGAGGTACATCCGGTATTCCGGCCCCATGCCGTCGGGTGGCAGCTTGCCGGGATGGGTACGACCACTGGCGATCACGTCGTCGGCGATGTCGACACCGTGCACCTGTTCCCCGGTACCGGTGAGCAGCACCCGCAGGCCATTGCCGGTCAACGCCACCACGTCCGTCCGATACTCCGTCCATCCGCCGTAGGTGATGCCGTCCCGCACACCGAAACCGACCACCTCGCCGTCAGCCCTGGGGTAGTAGCGGGCCACCTCGGCGTCAGTCCTGGGGTGGTAGCGGGCCACCACCGCCGCCCCGTCCGGCGCCCAGCCCAACAGTCGCAGCGCGACCAGCCCCGGCTGCTCAGCGAAGGGCGTCGTCACCAGACCCGCCCCGGTGCTCGGATCCACCATCCGCAACTGCCACCTGGCCGGGTAGGCGTCACCCGTGCAGCAGCGCCGCTGGGTCACCAGCGTCAATCCCCGGCCGTCCGGCGTCCACGCGCCCTTGCCAGCGAGCTGGGTGTCCTCCGGCACGGTGAACTGGCTCCGCACCGCACCGCCGACCGCCACCACCGCGACGGTTCTACCCGACTGGTAGGCGAGAAAGCGGCCGTCGGGGCTGAACGCCGCCAGCCAGCCGTGGAAGACCGTCCGCGCATCGATGCCAATGACCGTGGTGATCCGCTTCGTAGCCAGCTCCCACACCGCCAGCACCGCCCGGGTCAGGGTGTACACCTCGTCACCATTTCGCTGCCGCACATACCGGCCGTCGAGACCGACCACCGCCAGTCGGCCACCGTCCCTGGACCAGGCGACCGGGAAGGTGTCCTCGGCACCGCCGATGGCAGGCAGCCGATAGGTCTTTCCCGTACGCAGATCCGTCAGCTGTTCGGGCGTGGCCACGAGGTTACCGTCGCCAGAGAGCAGCGCATCCTCGCCAGCCCGGACAGCCCAATTGCTGGAAAACCGGCGATAGTCGTCGGTACCCGCCGAGACCACCGCCACCGTGCCCATACTCGGGGGCTCGTACCACCAGTTCTCGGCGGTAAAGATCATCGAAGCGGCACCCAGCGGGCGACGCTGCACCGACCAACCACCCCACTGCGGCGTACCGGCCCGGTCAGGCAACGACAAATCTCCGGCCGCCTCGACCGCAGTCCCGACCGGTCCCGACTCGTCCCGCCAACCGGGCAGCCACGGTGCCACGACAACGCCGAGCAGGAGCACCAACACCACCCCCGCCGCGACGAACGCCCGACGCCGCCGGCGGCCGGCTTCAGCGACCAGACCCTCATAGGAAACGTACGATCGCACCCCGGCCACGCTTTCCCGCACCGCCTCCGTCAGTCTGCTGGTCACCCGCCCACCTCCTCGACAACCTGCCCAGAATCCTGCAAATGTGGTGCCACTAGTACTCCAGCCGGGGTTGTTGACCTTGACTGAGCTGCGGCTTGGTGTGGTGCGGGAACGAGGGCAGCCACCGACGATCATGGACGGTTGTGTGGACTGACCATGACGCAGCGGTGGCTGCCGGATACAGAGTAGACGCCCAGCGGTGGCGGATGTTGTTCGACGACCTGATGCTGACGGTCGGGAAACGTTTCCGCAGGCCCGAGCCTCGGCGTCGCGTACGCGACTTCCTCCGGGGCCTACTTGCGCCGTTGCTGAGGAAGAACTGCTGGACGATCGCAGAACATCCCGGCGACACCAGCCCGGACGGGATGCGGCGCTCTGCCTGCCGAATTCCTGGTACGACAATCCCGAGCGTCGGACCGAGGCCGGTGTCCCTGAGCAGGTACGGATCGCCACCAAGCCGCAACTGGCGTCCTGGATGATTACCACAGCGGTCACCGCCGGGCTGTCCTGTCGGTGGGTGGCCGGCGACGAAGCATACGGCAACGATCAGCGCCTGGCCGTCCGGCTGCGTCAACTACGACTGGGGTACGTCCTGGTCGTGGCCTGCTGACATCAGGTGAGCACCGGCATCGGCGTCGACACCCTCGCCGCCGACCTTCCCGCTACTGCCTGGCAGCGCGTGTCCGCCGGGCGAGGCGCGAAAGGCTACCGCTACTACGACTGGTCCTTCACCGCCCTGCCACACGCCACCGACACCCACGGCGGACACCACTGGCTACTGACCCGCCGCAACCGCCGCACTGGTGAGCTGGCCTTCTACCGCTGCTGGACACCCGAGACCGTCCCGCTACGCACCCTCGTCGCGGTTGCCGGCCGTCGCTGGAAAATCGAAGAGTCGTTCCAAGCCGCGAAGACCGGACTCGGTCTGGACCAGCACCAACACCTCCGCTGGACATCCTTGCACCGGCGGAGCCGACACCATGATCACATCCCCCGGCTGGATTACTAGACCGAAGCCTGACCGGGCGACGGTCATGGGCCAATAAAACAAGTAGCCGAAATAAGTGCATTCAAGAAGGCAAGCATTTCGAGATGGTCCTTCATGCGAACTCCTGCTCGCTCATATTTTCGGATGCCTTCGCGTGACCCGAATGTCACAATGCCGCAGTGGAGGACTTTCGGTGTGCGAGCTGCGGGAACACGCTGAGCGTCCCAGTCCGGTTGGTGGAGCTGCCGGCGGGGCCGCACTGGTCGCTCCTGGACTGCCATCACGTGAATCCGCCGCTCCTCGACCCCGGCACCTATGCGATCGACGAGGCCGCTTTTGGCCGTGACCAGGTCGTCGGCACCTTCGTCCTCTCACCGGGCGACGTACGCGGGACACGCTTCGTTCACAACCTTGTTCACACGGGCTGCTGGTCCTTGGTGGGGTGGAACCCGTGTGTGGCTTGCGAAGGCTGCGGCGCCTTGGTCGCCTCCCGGACGGATGACTGCAGGGTGGCTCAGGAGACGCGCTTCTACCCAGCGATGGTCGTCCGGGAGCCGTGTGATGATGAGCCTGATCGCGCCACGGATCCTTTTGCACTGATCGCCGACTGGGACTGCCCTGCGCCCGACACTAGACAACATGGCTGGGTGCCCAAGCCGACCCGCCCTCGTCCCGAACTCGTTGCGACCCGCTGGGGCGGCCGAGGTGTGAAAGCGCACCTCTTTCGAGATGATCCGCCAGCCTGACCGGCCGGCCGATATCGAACCTAGACGATCGACGTAAGGGATTGATCTGACAGGCAGGGCGTCGATGACGTCTCCGGGGAAGCCGTCGCTACGGCGGGAAATCGAGCGCTTGTTTTGGCGTGAGATCGCCAAAGGGCCGACCAGTGAGGACGCCGGGATCGCGGGGGGTGTGTCGCAAGCGGTCGGGGCGAGGTGGTTCCGGCAGCGTGGCGGCATGCCGTTGTTCATGGTTGCCCAGGTCGCGGGCCGGTATCTGTCGTTCGCCGAACGCGAAGAGATCGCCCTACTCACAGGCCAGGGCCTCGGGGTCAGGGCGATCGCTCGTCGGTTGGGTCGTGATCCTTCGACCATCTCCCGAGAGTTGCGCCGCAACGCGGCAACCCGGGGAGGCAAGCTTGACTACCGGGCGTCGGTCGCGCAGTGGAAGGCGGAGCTGCTCGCGAGGCGTCCAAAGGTGGCGAAGCTGGTCACCAACGAGCGGCTGCGCGAGTACGTGCAGGAACGGCTCTCGGGCAAGGTCCGGCGCCCCGATGGGACGGCGGTGCCGGGGCCGGTGGCAGCACGGTGGAAGGGACGCAACAAGCCGCGGCGTCAGGGCCGGCGATGGGCCAGCGTGTGGAGCCCGCAGCAGATCTTCTCACCGGTTGAGGCTCGACTTCCCGGATGATGACTTCATGCGCATCTCGCACGAGGCGATCTACCAGGCCCTGTTCATCCAGGGACGGGGTGCGTTGAAGCGTGACCTGGTCGCCTGTCTGCGCACCGGCCGCGCACTGCGTGTGCCACGCGCTCGGGCCCGGCAGCGTCGTGACGGCATGGTCACTCCGGAGGTGATGATCAGCCAACGGCCTGCTGAGGCCGACGACCGGGCCGTGCCGGGTCACTGGGAAGGCGACCTCATCATTGGGCTGGACAGGTTCGCGATCGACAGTCGGCCTGAATCGTATGGAGGCATCCGGCGCCATGCGGATACTGTCGGGCGGTGGGGCAGACCAGGCGCTACCGCTACGTGGGTCCGGCCGAGCTACACGACCGCGAGGTCGCGGCCGTGGACGCCGTTACCGTCGATACAACTGCTTTACTCGACGGCTGGCTCGGCAGGCGGGATCGCGGGGAACTTGTCGAGCCTTTCACGTTCGTCGTTACGCCTCGATGGCGTGCTCAGGCTGGCACCCCGTCGCAGTGAGCACGTCGCCCTCGCGGGAGGCCGGGATGTCCTCGCGGCTGGGGAGTTGATGTTCACTCCCACCGAAACCGGCTGGCGCATCACCGAGGTGACCAACCAGTCGACTGGATACTGCCCCGATCCAGACTCCTGGCCTGCTGTGGGTAGGGCACTAGACCGCCTGGGCGTATCGAATCCCGGCACCTTCACCGACAATGTCGTTTTCCGCCGATGCCCCACCTGCGGCGAGCGCAACATCGTGCGGGACAACGACTTTACCTGCGCACTGTGCAACGGTCCTCTACCTACACGGTGGAACTTCACGTCGGACTGATCAACGCCAGCCGGCACCATCCGTATCTGCCGCAAGCGATGCAATCGGTATGTAGGGCTGAGTTCGGCCGCAGTCCGCTACTCGTACTCCTGCCCGCACCGGGCCAGCTCCGCGAGATCGACCCAGCCGAGGGAGCCGATGGTGTGCTCGCCCGGCTCCGGTTCGTTCACCAACGGCACGACGGGGCCAGGAACTGCTTTCCGTAGGCCATCGTCCTCGCTCCAACCGCCCAGTGCTCCGGCCATCCCGCATTCCAGGTACGCCTGCGGGTCAAAGTTGTACCAGCGGAGGTCCGTGGCTCGCGCACATCCTGCCAGCCGGGGGGCGTCAATGCCGAACCGGGCGTACTCGTCCAGCGGGCCCTGATCGGCGAAGTCGGCCAGGTCCGTGATCTGAGACAGCACGATGGCCTCCCAGTCGGTATACGACGTTGGCTTGTCCGTGTAGCGAAACGAGGCGGAACGCCACGAAACCTGCAGTTGCGCCGGCTCGACCCTGCCCGCCGCCACGACCATCGCCGCAACCGTATCCAGGTCCAACGAGACCCGACCCGACAGCGGCCGGGCGACGCGCCACCACGCACGCAAGAACACGTCCAAACTACGCGCGGCCGCGTTCATACGTTCGCCTTCTGAAACAAGGCGTCGGTAGAGGTCGCGGTTTGTGCGGCAGACCGGATCGGACGGCCCGTCGACCCAGTAGATCTGTTTGTGCAGCACACCAGACTCCAGCACCAGGGCCCTAGCCAGCGCCTCGATTCGATCAGCGAAAACGCCCGACCGGACTCGGTTGCCGTTGTCATCCTGCCGCCAGAGCTCCCACGCCGCCATAGCAGCACCGTAGTCGTCGCCTCTCTCCGGCGAGCAGCCAATTCCCCTTGCCGCGGACCCGGCACCGCCACAGCAAACGAACTGTCACAGGTGGCGACTACCGGCCGTCCTTCCACCGTGCGGCCGCCCACGCCCGCTGAACTCGTAACGATCGTCTCCTTAGTCCGGAGTTGCGGATCGAGGAGGTCTACAAAGGGCGGATTAGAGGGCCGGTCCTCCGCGTCGATCGGCGACTGCGGAGCGGTCCGAGCGGCCGTTGTGCACCAGAGGTAGTTCGTCAGGCAGAGATGCGGAACGGTTGGTATGTTCCGTTTCGTCACTTGTGGGCTGCTGGAATGCGTAGCACCGGCGTCGGTGAGACAATCATTTCCGTCGAACTATGTTTGCTCGACGTGGAGCACCGAGCGAGAGGACAGCGATGCCCACAACGGATGTGGTCCGTGCCTGGACCGACACGGACTACCGCGCGACACTCAGCGCAGATCAACTTGCCCAGCTACCGGCGCACCCGGCCGGGGACCTGAACGCCGAACTGGCCGAGCTGGTGGAGATGTACGAGGCGTGTAGCACCTATATGACCCCTTGCAACACCGGACCAGCCAGCACCGGTCCCGCGTGCTGTGCCTGTTGATATTCCGTTGACTGGCTTTCCCGTTGATGCGGCGCAGACGCTGTCGGAGTGGCTGAACAGGTCGGTGCACGCCGGCCCGGACGAACTCATCAGGGCACGGCGGCGGTTACGGGACTGGCGCTCGGCGGTCTCATTCGATCAGGCCGGCACAAGCTCCACCGAAGGCGGGTGGCTGTGGGCCACCCGTCTTGCCGTGGCAAGGCTGGACGAGCCCACCCTCGCCCGGCTACTTGCGGCAGAGGCAGCCGCACCACCAGATTCGGCGAACGGTATGGCCGCCGGTGATCCGGACATCGAGCTGGCGGCACTGCCGTGGGTACGGGAGTTGGCCGGCTGGTACGCGGATCCGCGCAACGAACTGGCCGACTCTCCGCCATGGCGAGCAGAAGACTTTCCGTTCCTGGCCGTTGCTGAGCCGATCGCCGCAGTGATGCTCAAGAAGCTGGGTGAGCACCTGGCTGCCTACGAGACGACCTTCGCCGATCCGGCCGTACTGCCGAGTGTGCTGCTGGCCGGTGGGTTGCTGCCCCGCCTCAACGCGATGCTCTGCCGCACCACGATGCTTGAGCTCGGCGTGGCCTGGGTCACGGGGCAGTTGTCCGGTGACACGCCCGCCGAGCGGCTGCACAATTTCCTGCACCAGCTGCGTACCCCCGTGCGGCGGTGGTCTCTGCTGTGCCGCTATCCGGTGCTGGCCCGGCAACTCGTACTGGTCAGTCGGGCCTGGCTGGCGCAGACGGCCCGGCTGCTCGACCGGCTGGCGGCGGACCTGCCCGCCCTGTCCGAACAGTTCGCGGGCGGGACCGATCCGGGCCGGGTCGCGGAGGTGACCACGGGCCTCGGCGACAACCACCGAGACGGGCAGTCGGTGGGCATGGTGCGCTTTACCAGCGGGCTGCGAGTGGTCTACAAGCCCCGACCGGTCGGCGTGGACGTGCACTTCCAGCGCCTACTCGAATGGGTCAACGCGCACACCGAGGGAGTGGCGCTGCGAACGCTGCGCTATCTGGATCGTGGTGACTACGGTTGGGTCGAGTTCGTGACCGCGCGTCCGTGTCGCGACACCGTCGAACTCCACCGCTTCTACCGCCGTCAGGGCGGCCTTCTGGCCCTGCTCTACCTGGTGCGGGCCGCCGACTTCCACGGCGAGAACGTGATCGCAGACGGCGACCAGCCCGTGTTGGTGGACCTGGAAACGTTGTTTGAGCCTGGCCTGTCGACGCTGGTCATGGTCGGCGAGTCGGGGGCCGAACAGGCGATCACCCAGTTGACCAGTGGTTCGGTTCTGCAGGCTGGGCTGTTGCCCACGGGCACCTGGCAGACTGCGCAGGGCAACGTGGACCTGAGCGGTCTGGGCTGGAGCCCGGGGCAACGCTCGCCGATCCGGCTGCCCTACATACACGCCGAGGGCACCGACGCGATGCGGATACGGATCGAGCGGCAGGATCTCGGCACGCCCGCGCATCGCCCGGTGACCGGCGACGAGGAGTTACGCCTACTGGACTACAGCGACGACGTATCGGCCGGCTTCGCACAGGTGTACCGCACCCTGCTGCGGCACCGCGACGAGGTGACGGAACTGCTGCGTACGTTCGCTGACGACGAGATTCGGGTGCTGATCCGGGACACGGTGACGTACGCGATGCTGCTGGACACGTCGTTCCATCCGGATGTACTTCGCCGAGGCCTGGACCGGGAACGACACTTCGACTGGCTCTGGCGGGACGCGGTGTACCGGCCGGGGCTGGCCGGCGTCATCGAGGCGGAGCGGCGCGACCTGTGGCGCAACGACGTTCCAGTGTTCGCGGCGACCGCAGGCGGTCCGGTGCTGTACGACAGCGCGGGTTCTCCGCTGCCCGACGTACCGTTGGAACCCGGTCTGGACCGTGCGCTGGCCACACTGGCTGAGCTTAGTGAGGCAGACCTGGCCCGGCAGCTCTGGCTGGTTCGCTCTTGCATCGCCACCAACGCGCTCCAGCGTGGCGAGACGCAAATCTATACGTACTACGACTTTCGCCCCGCCGACCGGCCGACCGATCCGGACCGATTCCTGGCTGGCGCGGCTGAGGTGGCGCATCGACTGGCCGAGATCGCGGTCCGCGCCGACGGTGAGGCACTGTGGATAGGCCCGCACCGTACCCGTCCACGTACGTGGTCGGTGGGGGCACTCAGCCCGAGCATGTACGACGGTGTCCTCAGCGTCGCGTTCTTCCTCGGCTACTACGCCGAGGCCAGTGGCGACCGGCAGCTACGTGGGCTCGCCCGGGAAGCGGCGGCTGCGGCGGTTCGGCAGATCCGTCGTCGAGCGCTTCGCCGCGTACATCCCACCGCCAACGCCGACTTCGGCGGCTTGTGCGGCCTCGGTGGCATGGTGTACGCGCTCACCCACCTGGGCGAGCTGTGGGCGGATCAGGAGCTTCTCGGGGAGGCACACACGCTGGCTGCCCGGATCGGCCGCACGATCGGTCAGGACACCGAGTTCGCGGTCGCCGACGGGGCCGCCGGCTCACTGCTCGCGCTGGCCGGGCTCCATCAGGTCAACGGTGCCGGCAGCATTCTCGACCTGATCCGGAAGGCCGCCGACCACCTGGTCGACAACCAGCAGCCGTACGGTGCGGGCGCCAGCTGGTTGCCCAGGCTGATGCAGGAGAACGGGCTGGCCAGCCAACCACTGGCGGGCTTCGCCCACGGCACGGCCGGGATCGCTGCGGCGCTGACGACCGCCACCCGAGTACTTGGCGACGAACGGTACCGGGATGCTGCGGCCCGGGCGGTCGCCTACGAGCGGGAGTTGTTCGAGCCGGCCACCGGCAACTGGCGGGATGTCCGGCACGCTGTCGAGCCGGTCGCCGCAGTACGGATCGAGTCGGAGCGTGACGTGACGACCGATCGGGTGGCGTGGTGTCACGGCGCGCCGGGAATCGGCATAGCCAAGCTGCTGACCATGCCGGTGCTGGACGATCCGGGGCTGCGGATGGAGTTGGATACCTCCATCCGCACCACGATTGACCGCGGATTCGGGTACGGGCTGTCCATGTGTCATGGCGACTTCGGCAGCCTGGAACTGTTGCTGCTTGCCGCGCGGCAGCTCGCCGACCCCGCCCTGGCCGAGGTGGCCCAGCGGCATGCGAGCGGGATCATGGATGCCATCGACGAGCGAGGCTGGCTCTGCGGTCTACCACGCAATGTCGAGATCGCCGGCTTCTTCTCCGGCATCGCCGGGGTTGGCTACGGCCTGCTGCGCGCCGCCGATCCGGCGCGCTTTCCGTCCGTAACGGCACAGGAACCGCCCCGACTGTGACCAGCGTCGAGGGACTGGTTGCTCTGCTGTCTTTTGCTTGCCGAAAACCTCGTCCGCGCAGGTGACGCGTATACCGTCCCAAAACTTGCTTTAGTGGCTGTGGCCTGGTGTTTCGAAGATCATGTCAGACTGCCCGGTGGTATCCGGTGATCACTCCGCTGAGTCGTCGTCGGCGTCGTACGGACTCGAGAAGTCGACGTGGAAGTGCGTCACCAACGGGCCGTGCCAGCTGAGGTTGCCGGGCCGCTTCACCTTCGTACCGTCGGGGAGCTGGACCTCCTCCTCGGTGACGTTGTCCTGGTTGCCCATCCGGCCGTGCTCGGCGCCCTTGCCGGCCTGGGCGCGCGCGTTGAACTCGCGGGCCACCACGTAGTCGTCGTAGAGGATCTGGTACGTAAAGCCCAGCTTTCCGGCGGCAGTGTCGATCGCCTCCGAGAAGCGGAACGCGACGTCCTTGGTGAAGTAGGCCGCCGTCTTCGCGCTCTCCGGGTACATGTCCAGTGACCGGAAGCGCCCCTTGAACCCACCGCTGGCGTGTTCGCCGAACATGCCGCCATAGGTGCCGGCGGAGAAGATGCCGAACTCGCGGCCAGTTTGATCTATTAATTCCTCGGTCGCCGTGCCCGTTGCGTGCCGCCGAGAGGCATCGGCGGTCAACTCTGGACGTGCTGGCCAGTGCGCCGGGGCACGTCAAGCCAGGCCATCGAGCGGCTTCCACTCGCGTCCACACTTCCTCACCGTGCGCGATTCTGAGGACCACGTGGGGACCACACGTGATGCGCGGTGGTGGACGATGCGCGGTCAGGTGCACGCACCGCCAAACGGTTTAGGAAGTGTGGACAAGCGCGGAAGCCGTTCGGCAATGACCTGCTTGACCTGCGTCGCCATGATGGCGACCACGGCCAGAAGCTGACAATCGTTGACCCTCGGTTCCCGTACCAACGGGCACGCAACGGGCACGGCGACCGAGGAATCATGGGATCAAGCTGGGCGACCCAGCGACCTGCCCGAGTCGGCCCCTAGCAGCGGAAAGGCCTTTTCGACATCTCTCACCACTCCCCGCCGTCCGTCGACCTCTTGCGGACTGGATGCGGACTGCACGGCCAGTGTCCGGCCGGAGGCAATCCGGATCAGGCGAGTCACTCGTCGCCACGGATACGGGCGTGCAGGTGCATGTCGTGCCGGCCGTCGGAGTGGATGGCGTCGCTGCGTTTGGTGCCCTCTAGGAGGAACCCGGCTTTGACGGCGACGCGGCAGGAGGCATGGTTGCGGGTTGAGTGAACCAGGTGCAGACGATGGAAACCGGCCTCGCCGAGTGCCCAGGCGCTCAAGGCCGTCAGCGCCCGGGAGGCCACGCCTGCTCCGCGAGCGGCCGGGAGCACCCAATATGCGCACCCTGCGACACCGTCATCGAGATTCATGCTGCCCATGGCGATGCGCCCCAGCACCTCACCGCCGCCGCGCGTCACCGCCCAACTCGCGCCCGTCTCCTGCTCCCAGGCCTGGCGATACTGTTGGAACCACTCACGGACCTGGGCCTCAGATGCGGGTTGGCGAGTGTGCCAGTGCTGGATCTCGGGGTCCCGGTACGCAACGAAGAAGGCCGGCGCATCGGAAGGCCTCCACGGTCGCAAGAGCAGGCCGCCCCGGGCGGAAAGCATCGGTTGGGGACCTGCGGCGAGGGCGCCGGCGGGAATAGCAGGTGGCGTCGAAAGGGAGGACCACACCCGCCTATCCTCTCCTGGCGACGATGACCTGCGTCAAGTTCCCAGGCGTACACCGTCCATCCTCCGGAAGGTGGCCACAAGACTGCCCCCATCCCCCGGGTAGGTGCCGAGGACTGCGGCGCACGGTCGGGGTCAGGGTTGCCGTAGGCCATCGGCGTGCCGACGCGCAGCGCACTTGACGCCGGCCGGGTGGCGTAGAGGATCGGGCATTTGGGGATGTCACGCCCTGGTCCTCGTCGTCATCAAACCGCGGACGGTGCCCACCAGACTCCGGAGGCAAGCAGCTCCGCTGCGCGGCAGCGATCGCCCTGACGTCAACGGGGAGCAACCCCGCCGGCGATCGTCCCGCCTCAGTCCTCGTCTATGGTCCCGTCAGCGGACCGCGCGGCCGATGCCGTCTGGAGGCCGCCAGCAGGCCAGCGCGAGGCCGGCCGGGCGCGGCCCGCTTGCGGGCCGCCTTGATACAGAGAACGAACAACTCGGCAGATGACCCGATTAGCCACCTGAAACTTGACCAGCGGTCAAGGAGCGCTACGGACGGCGCACTTGACCGTGGTGGTCCCCATCTGGTCCCCAGGGACAGGCGCAAATGGCACCGCCACGCGGGTTAGGAATGGAGTACGGCCCAGCCGGTGTGCGGCCCTCTGACCTGCTGAAACGGTTCACGCTCAGCCGCTCGCTTACAAGATCAGTCCGTAAATAGTCCGTAGCACTCCGAGTACACGTCTTTGCAGCTCAGCGATTCACGTAGCCCGGGTATGCGGCGACTTGTCCGTTGTTTCGCTCGACCAAGAGGTAACCATCCAGGGTCCGAATGGTCTCTCCTAGCTGTACGAAGACTGGCCGGTCCAAGACGAAGTGCCCCCACCGACTGATCAGCGTCAGGCGATCCGCTTGCTCGCGCGTCTCCGCCCTCTCCCCGCTGGGCAACATGCCCCACATCTACGCGTCGCCTACTGCTGCGTCAAGGCAGACATCGAACACGCGGATTAGGAAGGCGACTGAGACACGGCAGCGGGCATGGCGGTGACGTGGGCGTTCGGGTGCCCACTTCGCCAGTCGGTCAAGATCATTGCACGTACTCTGCACGCCGTTCAGCCTGGTGAAACAGGGCAGCTTCCCGCCGTGGGCAACTCGACTCTACGGCTTTCGGCAATGCCTCGGCCCTGCCAGGCACGGTCTCCTAGCCGGGCTGTGGCCGGAGGAAGTGCGCCAGGTCGGCGGCCAGACGCGTCATCTCCTCACCGGCCTCAAGCTTGAAGACGGCTCGCGCAGACCAGCGAGTGTCGTCCAGGTAGAGGCCCGACGCTCGGAGTGTCACCCCAAGCGACACGTAGCCCCGCCGGTCGTGACATGCGTCGAGCTCAAGCTCGTCTTCGAGCGACTGCCAGCGGCGGACCCCGTCCCAGCCGGACCAGTCAGCCGCGAGCGTCTCGACGAACTTCGTCATGCCGACATGGTGTTGCCCGACAAACAGACGCTCGAACTGCGCAACGGTCGAGGCGCTCATGTCGCCATCGTGTAGATCGGTCGCGGCCGTGTAGACGTACCCCTCGCCGAACAAGTCCTCAAGAGGATAAATGGCCCATCGTGGACCGCTGGGCTGTGCGAGAACGAAGGGTGCGCTCATGGCGAGGAAGTATCGCCGGTTTCCTACGCTTCCGCTTCGGGGTTTCCCGCTCGCTGCTGGCGTCTCAGGCGCTACCGCTCGCGGCTGCACGGCGCGTACGGCTTCCCGCCCCGGCCCAGGCAGGGCCGGGGCGGCTACGCGTACCGCCGGCTCACCGCGCGCCTGTACCACATGCTTCGGTGGCAAGCCGCGCAGCGGCGCGGCAGGCGATCGCCCCGACCCTCGACTGCGGCCGACCACCCACGCGATCGTCACGGCCGGTCCCGAACCTGACCGTCTGGCTCTGGCTGTTCGCTGACGATGTCGCCCGACGCCTCGATCGCGTCGATGAAGCGCTTGAAAACTGGCCAGGGAAGTGTCCATTCGCCATGCGCAATGAGGGTGACGCGGGCGGCTGGCTCGGGGATGAAAGGTCCGCTACTCGGAGAGGCGTCGGGGATGCGGACCTCGAATGTAATCGTTGCTCTCGGCTTGGGCATCGCCCTTGTGCAGCTCGTAGCACCAGGCGCCATGGTCGCCGAGGTGGAACGAGTTGACCTCGAACCGCTGGCCGTTATGCCACCAAACGTTGTTTGACAGCGGTAGCTCAGCGCTCTCGGTCGGTCCGGGCTGGCTGTCGACGATGTCCCCTGACGACTCGACCAGGTCGAGGAATCGGCGCAGAATGGGCCAGGGTGCCTGGCCCTCGCCGACATAAACCACGGCCAGGTGGGCGGGCTGTGGTTTGAAGGGACCGCCGTATGGGGTCGCGTCGGGTATGGCGACGGCGGCATGCGGGCCGGTAATAGCAGCTCCGCAGCGCCCTGTCAGCTCGTAGTGCTATGCGTCCTCGGGCAGACAGTAGAGCGAGTTCACCTCGTAAAGCTTGCCCTCGTGTGACCAGACTTCCACAGCACGATGATCACAGAACGTCTCACTGTGAGCATCTGAGATCTGGTGGGGCCGGACCGCGCGGGCCGATGCCGGCCGGAGGCCGCCAGCAGGCCAGCGCGAGGCCGCCCGGTGCGCCGCGCTTGCGCGGCGCCTTGATACAGAGAACGAACAACTCGGCAGATGACCCGATTAGCCACCTGAAACTCGACCAGCAGTCAAGGAGCGCTACCAGATGGCGCACTTGACCGTGGTGGTCCCCAGAAACCCGAGAAGGCCGACTCGATCTACTCGAATCAGCCCTCTGACCTGCAGTTATACCCTGTCGGGACGGCGGGATTCGAACCCACGACCCCTTGTTACCAACCGTAGCCAAACTTAGCTTGCCAATGCTTGCCAATCATTGGCGCTGAGCTGCACAGACATAGCCAGACGCTCGCCACTTCTTGTCACTCGTCGTCAACGATTCGCCGGGTTTTCGGGGGGTAAACGGGGGGCTTGTGCACAGAACGGCGATAGGTCTCACCGCCGGCCGCTTCCCCACGGCGGAACCACGGCCTTCCCGCCGAGTGGCGGACGGACCGCGACGATCGGCAGACCAAGTGGCGAGGGCGTGTATGGGCCGACGCGGACGCCGTCGGGTTGCTCGCGGGCGTTGAATGGGTTCCGTGATCGTATGGCTCAACGGAACCCACGGCGCAGGCAAGACGACGACCAGCGTGCTCGTGCAGCAACTGATTCCAGACTCCCGGGTGTTCGACGCCGAGAAGGTCGGCGAGACACTCATGGACATCACGCCGGGACTACCCGCCACAGACAACTTCCAGCACTGGCCACCGTGGCGGCAACTCGTTGTCGAGACCGCCCGGCGGGTCCTCGACTACACCGGCGGCACCCTAGTGGTGCCCATGACTGTCCTGATCGAACCGTACTGGCGCGAGATCAGCACAGGTCTCGCCCACCACGGCATCCCGGTAAGACACTTCGTACTCCACGCCGACCAGGACACCCTCCGCGCACGCATAGCAGGGGCACACCCCATCCCCTCCCCGTTCCGCCTCAAATACCTCCAGCCCTACGCCGAGGCGGCCCGCACGTGGCTACACGCCGAGGCCGAGGTCGTCGACACCACACACCTCACACCGGCCCAAGCCGCCCGCCAGATCGCCCTCCGACACTCCGCTGGCCGCGGAGGGTAAGCCCTCACTGAGCTGGCTCGTCCGATCGTGACCGCCGAGGTCCACGACCTCCGTCCGGCGCACCTCGGAAGTCACCGCGAGCTACGACTCGCCGCCGGACGTCGCACTGGCTGCTGGGATTCGACCCCTTCCGCAACCAAGAAGGGGTCTTCGCGCTGCTCCCAATCTGCTCTCAGAGTGCGGTGCATCTGGTTCCAGCCGCATCACAACTCGCCTACTGCCAGCACCCCGACCTGCGACAATGCGAGACAACGCCACTTGACCAAGGACAGCTGACCTCTTCCGTGTCAAGGAACGGTCCCCAATGGCCTGACCAGCACGAACGTAGCGGGCCGCAGGTCAGGGCAAGACGATACGAGCAGCTCAGCCCTGTTGAGAGCCTTTCAGCGCGGTTGGGAGCGGCCGACCGCTCCCAACCTGCTCCCACCGCCGCCCCTCAGAAGAACGGTTGCCAGGAAGCTCCGGCTTGGCCCTCCTCCGACATCAAATCCGGCTCGGCCGAAAGGCACTCTTCCGTCACCACCGATAGCGAGCCAGAGTCGAATGTGAGCCAGAGTCGAATGTGAGCCAGAGCCGTTCGGATGACAGACCGGGGCAGGCGGTCAGCTCCGGTGGCTGACCTTAGCGGTCCCCGACCCGTGCGGCGGAAGCGGGGACCGCCACGGTCAACGGCCGGCGAGCGCCTTCGCCGCCACCGCCGCCACCTGGGGCAGCAGCTCCCGCGCGTCGGCCTGCTCCGAGGTACGCACCCGGACCTTCGAGACGATCTCCGCTCGGGCCAGGTACACCGTGCACGCCTGGTAGGCCCGGTCGGCCGAGCGGGCGATCCGCTCGCAGAACGCCCACTGCGCGTCCACGCCCGGCAGGGCGGGCAGGACCAGCTCGCCGGTCAACCTCGGCGTACCTTCACGCGAGTCGTACGTCCGGCAGGTGGTCCGCCTCTTCACCTCGGCGACCACCTGGTTCCCCGGAATGACCTGCTCGTCGCGAAAGAAGGGCATCGTGTACTGCTTGACGTAGGTCCACGCGGGCGTGTCCTGACCCGACTCCCACTCCCGCAGGTAGCCCAGCCCGAGCCACTCGAACAGGGGCTCGGGATCACCACAGGGAGACAGCCGGTCGCTGCCGGCCGAATCCTCGCCGACCCGCAGCCCCAGGCCGAGCAGCCCATCCGGTGCGATGGTCCTCCGCTCCATCCCCTCCGCCGGGCCACTGTAGGTGTACCCACTGGGCGCGGGCGAGGGGCTGAACAAGGTCCCGGGACCGGCCGGCGATGCCACCCGACCAGGCTGCCGCCCAGCAGTGGTCTGACAGCCGGCCAACCCGGCCAGCACCGCCGCCGCCACGACGACAAAATGGATACGCCGGGTCACAGGCACAACCTCTGACATCTGTTGCCCTCACTCTGGGTCCGACCGGGCGCCGGCGGCCCCTGCACCGTCGGCGGAGTGGAGCCACCGAGCGAGAAAGTGATCTCGCGGGTGATGCTGCCGCGCAGCGTGTAGTTCTTGGCCAGGCCCACCACCGACAGCCTACCGAAGTACTCGTCGGGGATACCCATGAACGTGCCGCCGTTGTTGAAGTTCCACCGGTCCACACCGTGCATGGTCACCTTCATGGTGACCTTGTCGCCGTCCACTGTGACATCCGCGCTGCTCCACCGGTTGTACGAACCCAACGCGGCCTGCCAGTTCCAGGTCTTCGCCCCGCCATCCCAGCGGTGGTTCTCTCCGGTGATCTGGAACGAGGTGAGCCCGGTGGTCTTCACCAGCTCCGCAGCTCCACGCTGGAGCGCGGCGAGTTCCAGGTCCACGCTCTGCCGGATCAGCGGGTCCTCCCGGTACGCCTCTTCGAGGTTGAAGTGCCAGTCCGACCCGTCACCGTCGAGGTAGTGGTTGAACTCCTCGTTGTTGTCGTCCATGTCGGAGCAAACCGGGTCACCGATTGCGAAGGCCCCACGGCAGGCACCGAGCATGAGGTGTGCCAGCGCCTTCCGCCGGTAGTCCTCCGCCGTCGGCTTCTGCTTCGGGTCGTAGGGGAAGTCGTCGTTCATGTCCTCCAGTGTCGGTTCGCGTGGGCCGCCGACGCAGTACCCGTTCCGGGTGCAAGTCTTGCGGCTTTTTATCGTTTTTCGGACGTTCCGGATGATCTTCTTCATCAGCTTGCCGATGTTGAACAGACCCGTCGGGTCGGTCATCCCGACCGGGTTGTTGCTGGCGTAGGCGTACCTGTTGATCTGCTGCGGATCGGTGAAGTCGATCTGCGGGTCTACGCTGAGGAACCGTCCGGTTGCCGGGTCGTACTCCCGTGCCCCCAGGTGCACCAACCCTGTGGTGCTGTCCCGGGTACCGCCGACGAAGCCCTTCTCGTCCGGCCAGGTGGTCGCCTGCGCGCCCCGGGATCCGCCGTACGGGGTGGTCCGCCGCCAGTTGATCGCGCCGGTGGTGGCGTCGATGGTGCAGGTGGCGGTGTCATGGTGGTCAGCGGCCTGGAAGTGCACCCCGCCCGAGTTGCGCACGGCCACGGTCCGGCCGCCGAACGCGTAGAACCGGGTGCCGCTGACCGTCTTGCTGGCCAGGTCCAGCCGTAGTTCCATGCCGGGCAGGTAGAGCGTGGTGGCGTTGGGTTCCTTGCGCAGCATGCGGGAGCCGCTGGCGTCGTAGACGAAGGAGGTCGCTTGCCCGCCCTCAGTCACCGAGGCGACGTGTCCCTCCGGATCCCAGGTGAGCACCTGGGCCTGTACCCGGCTGGCCACCCGCCGCGCGATCGTGTTGCCGGCCGCGTCGTAGTCGTACTCCGACACCGTGTTCCCGGTCGGTCCGGACTCCTCCACCCGGCTCACCGCGTGCGGTCGGGGCGATCCCGTCGGCGCGTAGGTGTAGGTACGGACCGTGGGCGCGACGCCGGTCGGGCCGTACTCGGTTTCCCGGGTACGGTTACCGGCCGCGTCGAACTCCCAGCTCAGGTGGTACGGCGCTGGTCCGCCAACGCCACTGGTCTGCGGCCCGCCCATGCACGGGTCGGCATCCGCCGAGTCGGTGGCCCAGGCGGAGGAGAGCCGCCGCTGGTGGTCGTAGGTAAAGCACTGGATGTCGCGCGGGCCGTTGGCCGGGGTGTCGGCGACCGAGAGCAGGTTGCCCGCAGCGTCGTAGTGGTAGCGGGTGTCCAGGTCGATGGTCGCCACGCCCTGCCGTTCGAGCCGCATACCGGCGAGCCGGTTGGTGCCCCGCTCGTGGCTGTACGTTAGCCAGGTCTTCTTACCACCCGTGTTCAACTCCAGTTGCAGCAGCTCACCGGTGTCGGCGTAGCTGGTGGCGTTCGCGTACGGGGTGGCCCCGGCCACCGTCGTCGGCCGGCCCAGGCTGTCGTACGAGGTGACGACCGCCTCGCCGGCGAGGCCACCGGCGGCGGGCAGCCCGACGCTCTGCACGGTGCCATCGGAGTTGTAGACGGTGGTGAAGTCGTACGTGCCGGCGAGTCCGGCACCGGCCTCGGTCGGGATGACGTAGCTGGTCTTCAACGGTCGGTAGAGCGCGTCGAGCGTGGCGTTGACGACGCCGTACGTCTTGCCGCCGATGTAACGGGCGTTGTAGTACAGCTGTCCCTTGGCCACCGTGTCGTACACCCATTCGGCCAGCTTGGTGCCGCTGCCGACCGCGCCCTGCCAGGTCTGGGTCTTGCGGCCCAGCTTGTCGTAGACGTGCGAGACGGTACCGCCGCGCGCGTCCACTGTCGAGGTGACCTGGCCCAGGTCGTCGTAGCCGTACACGGTGGTGCCGGCGTCCGGGTCCTCCGTGCGGATCTTCTGCCCGCGCAGGTCGTAGCTGGTCCGCCAGAGGTTGCCGGCCGGGTCGGTCACGGTCGCGAGTAATCCGGTAGGCGTGTAGGTGTAGCGGGTCACGTCGGCCGGCCCGGTCGGCATGGTCCCGTGGTGGTAGTAGATGGCGGTGGGCTTGCCCTGGGCGTTGGTCACCGTGGTGACCGGGGTGGCGCCGGCCGGCGGGTCGACCCGCACCTGGTCGCCCTCGTAGCTGGTGGTGGTACGCCAGCGCTCGTCGCCCGCGACGAAGGTAATCTCGTTGGTCGGCCGGTCGGCGGCGTCGTACACGTAACCGGTCTGCCCGTTGACTGAGCCCTCAGGTACCACGATCGGCAGGTCACCAGGGGTGCCGAGAGCGAAGTAGGCGTCGTTCTTCTTGGCGATCTTGCCGGTGGCGCTGTGGTAGGTGTCCGTGAGTAGCCAGCCACCCCGAGGCCCCTGCGCCTGCGTCTGGCGCGGCCGGAGCAACCCGTCGAAGAGCTGGTAGCCCACGCCGTAGGTGCCGTCGTTCTTGATCTTCTCGGTCTTGATGACGACCGGCTTGTCCTTCCGGATCACGTACTCGTACTTCACGTTCGGGGTCTGGCCGGCGTCCTTGGACCGGTCCGGCTGCCAGACCCGGACGAGCCGCCCCAGCGCGTCGTACTCGGTGTCGGTGATTTTGAGGTTCGGGTCGACCACCCGGGTCGGGTTGCCGAACCCGGGTTCGATCGTGGTCACCGTCTCGTGGTCCAGCGGGTTCTTGACCTTCGTCTGCGTGGTCAGCCCGTTGGTCTCCAGATACTCGGTCCGGGTGACGTGTCCGAGCGCGTTCTTCGCGCTGGTCACCCGCCCGTACCCGTCCACCACGGACTCCGAGGTGGTCACGTAGGTCGCGGTGGTGCCGTCGTGGCTCTTGATCTCCTCGACCCTGGTCGGGCTGCCGGCGGTCGGCGCGGCGCCCCAGGCCAGCCCGTCGTAGGAGGTCTTCTTGTCGCTGACCAGTTGGGTTGCCCGGTTCGGACTGGTCACCGAGCAGCGGACCGAGACGGTCTCCGAGCGGGACTCCAGGGAGTAGAGGTACCGGCCGGGCGCGTCCACGTAGGTCGGGCGGGTGCACTTGTCGTCGTCCGGGGTGCTGATGTCGCCGAGGTCATCGACCTGGGTGACCCGCCCCCAGGTGGTGTCGTGGCTGGTGACCGTTTTCTTCTCGCGCCAGCGCAGCTGGCCCTGCGCGTCCGGGCTGAGCTGCTCCAGCGTCCGGGTGGTTTCGGTACCGCCGAGGTAGGCACGTCGGGTACCCCAGGACTCGGTCTGCGTGGCGGTATGGTGTAGCCACGGCATATTGATTGTTTTGGACAGGACCGACTCGCCGTTGTGGACGGTCGTTTCCAGCTCGTGGCCAGCCCACTCGTCCCGGTCCACGTAGTCGGCTCCGGTCGAGTCCTTCACCGTGACGTCGCGGGTGCCGCCGCTGGACGTCTTGTCGCCGTCCATACCACGCAGGAAGACGTGGTCGGTCCGGGTGTGCAGGGTCTGCACGTCGCCGGTGCGAACCGTGACGTTGCGGTAGCCACGCCACTCCGCCCAGGTCAGATCCTCGGACTTGGTGATCCCGTCCGGCGGCGTCTTGCGCCAGGCGGCGTCGCCATCGTAGTCGTACCGGGTGACCATGTCCGGGTTGCCGCCGGTGCGGTCGGTCTGCACGACCTCTCCGACGACGTACTTGTGGAACCAGTCGTTGATCGGCTCGTCGGTGCCCAGCGGGTTCCAGCGGACCGGGAAGCAACGTTTGGTCGACTCGCCCGGCTTGGGTAGGGGGCCGGAGGAGCAGTCCGTCGGCTTGTAGTTGATGTCGATCTGAGCACCGGAGTCGGTGTAGATCGTACGCAGCCGGTACCGGATCAGCGGCGAGATGTTCGGGTCGGTCTCGATCCGGTTTGCCATCTGCCCGCCGACGAGGTCCACCGACGGCAGGGTGATCGTGGTTCCGTCCTGATGGCCCTTATGCGCGATGTTGGCGAGCCAGAGCGAACGTGAGGCGTCGCCGTTGTTCTTGAACTCGTGGGTGAGTTCCCACGACTCGATCGGCGACCAGGCATCGCCCGAGCGGATTTCGGTGGTGATCTGGGTCAGCCGCTTGCGCGTCCAGAAGCTCGGCGCGGCCTGCTCTGGCTTGCAGTGCGTCTGTGCCGCGCAGTTTAGGTCGAACGGCACGTCGGGCCAGGACGCTGCGGTCTGGTCGTTCAGGTCGGCCGGGTCGCAGTCGACGCCGCCACCGGGCAGGCACCGCTCGGCGGTGTCGAAGCGTACCCGCACCGGCGCGTCGGTCGTGTAGACCGCGTTGTCCCGCTCGCCGTAGTCGATCCGCCGCAGGTAGCCACCCCGGTGGTAGGCGTCGCCGTCGACGTCGGTCTTGAAGCCCCGGGCGTAGTGGTTCGTCTCCCGCTCGTAGAAGTAGGAGATCACGTTGCCCCGAATGTCCTTCACGTAGTCGAGGTTCCAGCGCCACGCCTGGTCGCAGTACGAGTCGGTGAACCCGGAGGTGCGGTTGCACGGCTCGTTGGCGTCGTCGCCGTACACCGGCATGGTCCACACCGATCGGGTCTCCTCCTGGCCAGTCGCCCCGGTCCAGCCGGGCAGGCGGTTTTGGCCGAAGTAGTACTCCGTACCGTCGGTGGTGGTGACCTTCCAGTACTCGCCGTCGTTGTCGCCGTTGGTCGCCCCGGTCAGCCGCTCGATCTTCGAGCCGTCGTCGTCCTGGAGCTTCCAGAGGTTTTCGTTGATCTTTATCAGTTCACCGGAGCGGCCACCGAGCATGATGGTGGCGTTCGGGTGCGACCAGCAGTTGCGACGCTGAAGCTCGTCGTAGCCGTACCACAAGGACTCCGCCGGTAGGTCACCGCTGACCGGCGAACTGCTGCCCTGCATCGTGCCGTCCGGGTTGTACGTCGTGGTGAACTCGTAACTTCCGGCAAGCTTGCCTTCGCTGGCTGGCACGACGTACCTCGTCGTTGTCGGCCGGTACGCATGGTCTCGCAGCGGGTAGACGATGCTGTAAGTGCTCCCGCCGTCGAAGCGTTGAGAGTACGAAAGCTGCCCCTTGTGGCAGGTGGCATATGTCCATCCAGCGAGCTTTGTGCCCTTATCGCCGTCGCCGAGGTAGACCGCGGTGCGCCGGCCGAGCTTGTCGAATGTGGTGTACAGGTGGTCGCCTGTGGCGGTCTTCATCCGGGTGAGCCGGCCTACCTTGTCGTACTTGTACTCGCTTGTGCCGGCGTCCGGGTCAACGGCCTTCAGTTTGCGACCGAGAAGGTCGTAGGTGAACGACCACGTGTTGCCAGCCGCGTCTACCACGCTGTTCAACTGTCCAGAAATGTTGTAACCGTATTTGATCTTGTCGTACCCAGTCGTGCGTCGTGGGTCCCGCGCCTGCCACAACTCGGCGGTATGCCCTTGGACGTCTTGCAGCGTGGTGGTTGGTGTACCGCCAGCAGGTGGGTCGACGTGTACGCGGTCACCGCCGTAGCGGTTCGTCGTTCGCCAGCGTTCCTCACCGGCCACGGCGAAGATCTCCACCGTTATCCGGTCGGCGCCATCGTAGACGTAGAGTTGCTGTCCGTCGACCTCGCCGCTGCGGATTTCGTCCTCATCAAGGATCACACCCGAGGCCAGGCCAGCCGCATAGTAGTTCTCGTTCTTCCGCTTCACCTGGCCGGTGGCGGTGTAGAAGGTGTCAGTAACCAGCCGGCCGTTGTTTGGGCCAGGCTGCTGTGTCTGCCGAGCCCGCAGCAGGCCGTCGAAGATCGCGTACTCGGAACGGTAGCTACCGTCGTTTGAGATGCGGTCGGTACGGATCCATGTCGCCTGCGACTTGGTAATGGCGTAGGTGTACCTGATACTCGGATCGGTGGTGGTTCGCCGGTCCGGGAACCATATCTTTGCCAGCCGGCCGAGCGAGTCGTATGCGTTGACCGTGACCTTGCCGTTGGGATCTGTTTCCTCCAGTGGAAGGCCCCACTCTGGGGCGTACGTGACCGACGTCTTCTGGTTGAGCGGGTTAAGGGTGTCGATCCTGGTGGTCAGTCCGTTTGTCGCGCCCTTAACGAAGGGCCGAGGCTAACATCCTAAAACAATAAATAAAATCAGGGGCGTCCCCGCTTACCGGATGGCCATTTTTGGTCAGCCATTATTGCAGCCTCGCAGCACCGCTGGCACGCGTTCGAACTATCCGGGTCCCAACTTTAATCCTCCCTAATCATTCGCCCAACCCGAGCGCGACAAACTGTCATACCCCTGAAGACCAACGCATGCTCTATGAGGACTCGCCGCTCAATCAGGGTCGTCCACCGCCGATTAAGAGGCATGTATTTCGGACGCAATGGCGGCGACCCCTCCGCAACGATCTGAGATGCCAAACAGGACTGACAAGCCCACCACAGGCCCCAACCCGTGTCCGATTCACCGAAATTGGCACCATTTAGCATGACGCCCCCGCAAACATCACATATCACAATCAAGAACCTTTATCAACAGCCAACCATTGGGAAATTCAAGAGAGGGGCGACTCGAACAAACCATCCCGGAACCTGACGCCTGTACCGTTTCAAAATCCCGTTCATACCTGTGACCTAGCCTTTGAAGATCTGGTCAGGCTGCCCGATGGTATTCATTGACCACCCCGCCGAGCCGTCGTCGGCGCCGTACGAGGGCATCCATCGAGATGACGACAGTCGGGTCGTGGTTGGGCGGCAACTGTTGCAGGCCTTGATGCGGGCGATCGTCCAACCAGGTCGCGTGAGTCCATCTGTTCGCGGTCAGGCCTCCGCTTCAGCGGGATGGCGTCCCGCTGAGTCCATGAAGCGCCGGCCCTGTCCATCACGCCGGAGCACCCCCAGAGCACCCGCGAAACGCCCTACAGGTGATGACCCATAAGGCATCGAGTCCATAACCTGACCGCCGGATCTCGGCGACCCCGTACATCAACTCGACCACGTCTTCGCCCGGCAATCGACGCTCCTTCGGTTTTTGCTGCCGATGCTCGGCCGGCGAGGCGAACACCGCTGCAAGTGGGTGACGCCGGCAGACAGGGCGTCTGGCGCACCATCGGGACCAGCACCCTCGAACTGCTGCTCAACACGCTCGTGGACCGGCCGGAGCAGCTTTACGACTTGGCCTGGTCGGACAGCGAGGCCCGCATCAAGGGCATCGACCAGGGTGCTGCGCTTGGAAATGTTGGTTGACCAGCCGGCGAGCCGGCTGGCGATATCGGTGATGGTGGCCAGATGCAGCCATCCGTACTCAACCGCCGGCCATGAGGCGACGGAACAATCGCCGAAGGAGGGAGTCTGGCCGCGACAACATCGCGATGAACGCCACCGGGGAAGTCACCACCTCGAACCGAGCCAGATCAAACCAGGAGATCCAGCCGCCTGTCAGGAAGACGAGATCACCCGGGTTGAGCATAACCGCATACGGCGTCTGCCAAGCCGACATAAGGTCTCTGCGGTGCAAGGGGTGCATATGAATTAAGATTCGGCCGTCAAGCACTAGTCGGCTGACAATTGTCCACGGCCCGTCCAAAAGCGGCGGGTTGGATATGCTGTCAGATAAACTGGTTGCCTGAGCTGGACTCATCCATCTGCGGCTAGCCGGGTACCCGGTCGCGTTTGGTGCAGATGCGGCTCGGGACGGTGGAGATGAGGACACAGCGGCGGGATGCGGGGGGCGGCTTGGGACGACACCCGATGTCGTGATGCACGGATGCTTGGGCCAAGGCGGCCCCAACTCATCGAAGTAAACCTTGCTTCCCCGCTCATTAGCATAGAAGTAGGTAGCCGCCCCACATATGGGGCATCGAGCATTGGGGATGACACGCCCCTGGGAGTAACGCGGAGGGTTGACTTGCGGGGACAGCCTTGATTGGCGGGGAGAAGCAGAAATCCAACTCGTACGCTTCCCTGCGGAGTAACCGACACTGCGGTTGACGTAATGCGTCGAAACCCAGTGGCGCCGCCCGTCACGTCCGCGACGCCAATGGCCCCGACGTCTATACCTAGCCACCGATCATCTTCCCAAACCCGCCTTTAGGACAAGACGAAGATTACCCAATTCACTATGACACAAGTTCGCCCACTCGCGATGGCATCGTCACGGCGCAGTGGTTTGGCGTAGTTTGCGGAGGCGGTTGAGGAGCCCAGAAGGCGCGGCCCCGGGAGCATGTCGCTGCCGGGCGAATCGTTCAAGCACGGCGACTTCGGCGGCGGGGTCACGCAGTCGGGCGAAGATGATGGCAGCCCTCTCATAGAACCAAGGAGCCACCCCACATCCACTGGTTCGTGAGTCGTTCTCCACCGCGTCGATGCATCGGACGGTCAGGAGCAGCGCCGCGTGGACATCGGTCTTCTGCATCGTCGTGATCTGGTCCACGAGAGTGTGCGGTTGATGGCCGTCGACCAGTCCATCTGTCGTGGGCGCACACCACAGCGATAGGCCGGTGCTGTCTGACCACGTCCGGCCGTCTCCGCCGCTGACCTTCTCGGTCCAGCTCTGGCCATCCCAGAAGCGGTAGGTCCACCGCCCTGACGGGTCCAGGTACCAGCCAGCGATGACCTGCGGTACGCGTTGAGTGGGACCGGGCACCGTAGCGGCCGATGTCGGCTCGGTACGGGAGCAGGTCGGTTCGACGCCCACGGCGGCTGTGCTGTCGGGCTGCTGGGATGCCGAGGAAGACGCGGCGGTGGTACCCAGCATGTCGTCGAGGGCCATATCGGAGCGGATCGGTATGGCGAGTTCGCGTGCTCGCGCGACCTTCGTGTTGTCTCGGTCGGCGGCGGCGACAATGGCGGTGACGACGTTGCGGGTCAGGTTCAGCGCCAGGACGAAGCCAGCCTGGGTAAGGCGGCCACGGACGTCGGCGGCCACGGACGGGCTGCACCAGACGCGCTGTCCCTTCTGCTTGGCGGCCTGGGTGCGGTCCGTGCTCTCTTCCTTCGGCGCGGTGAGGTCCGCGAAGTAGTCCGGTTCGCCGAGAAGTCGTGCGGCTGTGACGAGCTGTTGGTACTCGGTGCCGGTCAGGATGTCGTCGGCGAGTGCGACGTCCCGCAGCCCGTCGAGGTAGCGGTGGTGCAGGTCCCGCACCTGCTGGGTGCCCATGCCGGACTGTCCCGCCAGCCGTGCCAGTACCTTGGCTTCGGCGCCAGTCAGTCGACCGTCGCTGAGTGCGCTCCCTACGGCGGCGAGGTACGCCTCGGCGGACGCCGGGTCGGCGTCACTGGTGGAGTAGGGCAGTTTCCCCAGCAGCGACTGGATCCAACCATCCGTGCCCTTGCGCAGGCCGGTGACCCTGGTACGGGGCTGGGCGAGGCGGGGGTACCGCGGCAGCGGGACAGGGGCGGAGGGGGAGGGAAACCGCAAGGTGGGCGCGTTGGCCAGGAGTCTGTTGAGGAGCTGGGCGGTTGCCCGGGTGTCACCGAGAGCGGTATGGGCGTCGTGCAGCTCGATACCGCACACAGTGCAGCAGGACACGAGCTGGAAGTTCGGCGCGGCCAGCACCTGTCGGGCCAGCCGCTGGGTGCACACCGCTGGCAGGGGCGCGGTGCTGATGCCGACCCGGGCGAACTCCTGCGCGATGAATCCCTCCTCGAAGCGGGCGTTGTGCGCTACCGCCACGGCCCCGTCGAGTCTCGACAGGATCTCGCCCGCCGCGTCGGCGAACGTGGGCGCTCCGGACAGCATGTCGGCAGTGATGTGATGGATGAAGGTTGGACCGGGGTCGCGTCCAGGGTCGACGAGGGTTGCCCACTCGTCGACCACCCGGCCTCCTTCGACGCGAACCAGGGCGATTTCCACGATCCGATCGGACTTCGGCGACAGCCCGGTCGTCTCCACGTCCACTACCACGAACGGCACCTCACCCAGGTCGACACCTGCGCTGCCGCCCGTTGACCCGTAGGCGAACAGTCCGACCGACGACATACGTATCTCTCCAACTCAGCTATCCCACTTGATCATGGCCAAAGCGGCTGGCCCGCTGGCGACCGTTGCTGATGACAGTCGTCAGAACGGCTGCGGGCGCGACTGATCCGTTGGACCCACGGGCTCAGTGGGCACCGGCCGTCCAACCTCTGCATGTCATGTGGTCGTGACCGGTTGCTCCTGGGCCTGAGTGAGGCTCTGCCGGTACTCGAGGGCTTCCGGGACCTCCTCGTACTGCAGCAGGCTGCCAGTCAACGCCAGCAGGTGTTCCTTGGCCTCCTCCGGCGTGGCGTAGAAGAACTCGCGACGGCGGTTGACCAGGTTGACCCGACGGTCAGCCAGCCGTGCGTGCATCTGCGCCTCGATGCCGACAGCGTCGTCAGAGAAGAACAGGGCGTGGACGTCGAAGTTGAATGGCACCGAGGCGTCACTGAGTTCGCGTACCCGGTCCAGCGGGTCCAGGCGACGGGTCATGCCGACCTTGACCATCTTCTCGCCGAACGCGCCGAGGTTGGAGATCACGTACACGTAGCCGGCTCGGACGTTGGCGGCCCGCCGGTCAACGTCCTCAATCGCGGTGTCGATCTGGGTCAACCGGTCCTGCATCTGGGCGGCACCGTCAGCATCGCCCTTGGCCTGCAAAGCGGCCAGGGCATTGGCGTAGTGCTGGCGTTCCTTGTCGAGGCGGGCACGTTCGCGTTCGATTTCCTGCTGGGCGCGTCGCTCTTCGCGCAGCCGGGCCTTCTCTTCCCGTTCCCGTTCCTTCTCCTCGGCCAGCTTCTCCTGGTAGTCAGCGGTGAGTTCCAACTCTTTGATCCGCAGCCGGTGGTAATCCTCGGCGATCCGGATCTGCATCGTCTTGCCGAGCTTGGCGATGGCGGCCGCCACCTTCCCCAGCCGGTCGACGGCCGACTCGAGCTTGTACGGCTTCAACCCACGTACCAGGTTGTCCGCCTCGGCGTTGTAGGCACGGAGCATCAGCTTGGAGAAATCCCGGACCATCACCCGGCCCTCGGCGAGCGAGCCATTGACCGTCCACCCGGTGGCAGCCTTGACCGCTCCCCCGTCCTTCCTGGTCATAGCCTTGATCTGGTCCTGAAGCCGGCTGAGCTGGCTCTGGTAGGCAACCGCGTCCGACAGGGGATGCCGGTACCGATAGACACCAGCTTCCTGTAACAGTGCGGTTTCCTCGGTGACCACGATCTGCTGCCGAAGCCCACGCAGTTGCCGGTCGAGCTCGGCCTTCTGGGCTTCGCCCTTAGCGGTCAGGTCGGCGACCTCACGACTGAGCCGGTCCCGGTGCTGCTCCAACTCCATCGCGGACAGCACACCGAGCCGTGACATCTCTGCCCGCAAGCCCGTCAGCTCGACGCGTACCTGGTCCAACTCGGCGCGGAGCTGCGCACTCTCTACGGCCAGTTCACGCGCCTTGCCTCGGGCACCGAACAGCGGAATGTCCGGACTTCCGTTGCGCTGCTGTGGGACGACGGCAGCACCAGCAGCCTGCGCGACGGCCGTGACGGGTGCCGCCGGGGCCGGAGCCGCCGAGTCCGGAACCCACAACTGCCATCCAGGCGGAGGAGGACCCCAGGCGGGATCCGGTGTCCAACCCGAAGGCGGCACCCATCCAGCAGGCGGTGCCGGCCAGTTAGGTGGTGCGTTGAAGCGGTATCCCATTGTTCTCCCCAGCATCATCCCTGCTCGACGAAAGTAGCGCCGTAGCCGTCGACCGGATATCGACGACTCAGATCAGCAGGGCAGCCGTCCAGACGGCCACGGATGGCCAAGCGGGGACTTCAGTCTGGTTGCCGACAGAAATCGGCGTCGCACTACCGGCCGTGCCCGGGAGAGCCGAAGGTAAACGCCACAACGCCGCCCTCATCTACCTCGCCCGAGAACGCTGCGACGTCCTGTTCGCCATGCTCCGCGACAAGATCCCCTACCAACCCCGCCCGACCACGCCGATCGCTACTTGAAAAACCCATAGAGATACCCCCTCAAGCCGTACCCCGACAGCAGCCGCAACAGCAGCCTGACCCCCCTGCCCTGGACTGGGTACCGAATCAAGTACCTGCCAGCGGTGCAGGGGTGAGGTCGGCCAGCAGGTCCGGTAGCCTCGATTCCTCGTAGACGCCGTCAGCTGCGGCCAGCCATTCGACCGCGCCGGGCAGGCGCAGGAGTTCCGTGAGGAACTGCTGCCCGGCCGTGTCGCGGTCACAGGTCATCAGCAGACGGACCCCGGCGGCAGCCAGACCCTCCAGTAGCAGCCATGCCGCGATCGACGGGCGCCCGTACACGCAGATCAGCGGCAGAGCGTGGGGGCCTAGCCGTGCCGCCGCGGTTTCGACCACGACCGGGTTCTCGCACACCCGGACAGTGTGAAGGCCGGGTCCGGGTTCCCACGCGCGGCGCAGCGACCGGGCGGTCAGCCAGACTGGCTCACCGGTCTCGGCGGCTGCGGCAGCGATTGCCGCTGGAGCGCCAGATCCGGCCAGAGGCAGGTTGAGGACGAGGACGGTCGCCGAGACTTCGTCGCAGCTGACGCCGACGCTCGCCCACAACTGCCGCCACGCGTCGGCGCTCAACGCGGTGCCCGCCGCAGCCGCCGCAGCGCCGGGGTCCGTGGCGTGTGCGGCGGCGAGCAGGCGGGCGGCGAGCCGGCCGAGGTCGGCATCCCGGTCGAGATGGTGCGGGTTGCCGAACAGCGAGTTCGCGAGCTCTGGCAGCGGGCGGTCGGCGGCGGGCAGGTGCTGCCATAGCAGGGCTAGAGCCTGGGCGCGGCTTTCGGCCAGATCGGGGTTGGTGTACTCGAGCCAGCGCCGGGTGCGCGCGAGCGCGACCGCATGCTCAGGGATGCCCACACTGGTCAAGACGGCGTAGGCGTTGTTGAGATGGTCCTGGGCGGCTTTCCGGTCCAATTCACGCTTGGCGACCCGGTCGTCGAGTGGACCGCCGAGCCGGACGAGGAGGTCTTCCAGGGTGTCGTCCAGGCCGTGCAGGGCTTTGCGTAACCGGCCGAGGGTGACCGGAACAGTGGAGGCTTCCCAGGCCATACCGAGGATCCGTCCGACCTGGTCGCGTTCAGCCGCGTCGAGGGTGACCCGGACGGTGACGCCAGGTCCGGTCTTGCCGTTCTCTAGCAGTTCTCGGGCGGCCGCGAGGACTTTCGTCGGGCCGGGGAAAGCGGCCCAGCGGTCCGCGGCCGTGCTCACCGCATCTCCTGGCTGCCGGGGGCCGCAGCATCGGCGGTGAGCGTGGATAGTAGGTCCGGGCCGTCCTGTTCGGCTGGTCGCGGGGTGGCCAGCAGCGGCGCGGCAGTGTCGGCGACCGGCACGATCTGCAGTGTGTTCCCGGCCCACAGCATCAGGGATAGGTCGACGCCGGGCAGCGGCGCCGGCGCCCGGGTGATGGTCCAGATCGCGGCGGCGGGGACCTGGGCCGCGGCGACGAGGGCACCGGGGCCGGCGAGCAGGAAGTCGAGGTCGAAGTCGCACAGCATCCGCAGCATGATCGCCCGGTTGTTGGGATCGACGCCTTCGAACGCTTCGTCGAGCCACAGCGGGCGGGGCCCGGCCGGGTTGTCGGAGTACAGGGCGACGAGGGTAGCCAGCAACGGCTGCATCAGGGTGACAACTTTGCCGCCGCCGGAGTCAACCGCGTGGACCTGTTTCGTCAGCGGTTTCCATTTCGGGTCGGGGGCGGTCCCGACCCGGAATTCGCACACGACGTCGAACCAATCACGGTAGTCGAGCAGGGTGGCGAGCCGGTCGGTCCAGTCGTCGACGCCAGGCAGGCCGGCTTCCTGAACCTGCTGGAGCCGTTCGATGAGGAAGGCCTGTAGTTGCTCCTGCGCAGCGTCGGATTCGAAGCTGCCGGACTCCAGAGCGCGCAAGATCTTGTAGCCGGCCTGTTGTTCGTTGCGTGGGTGCCGGCGCAGCCGCAGCGTGGTTCGGTTCGCTCCGGTCGGGTGCCGTTCGAGGACGTCGTTGACGGTGCTCAGCAGGCTCAGGACACGCTTGAGACGGTCGCGCAGGTGGTTGATGAATGTCGATGACAGAATCTGCGCGTACATCTGGTGCAGCTTCTCGTCATGGGTGGCAGACAGCTTCGCGATCTGGTCGTCGAGGTGCGCGATCGCCGCGGCCGGGGTGAGTTGCTTACCGGAGGCTTCCACCACCATGGTGATCTCCGGCAGCGGCCGGGCGTCGTCGGCTTCGGCGGCGTGCACGGCGCGGCCGCCTTTGGCTTCGAGGCTGGTCTGCAGCTCGGTGTAGGGGCCGGCGAACAGCCGGGCGGTCACCTGCCGGACTCGGTCCTCGCGTCCGGTGCGCGTCGCCGGCCAGCTCGCTGGCCGCAGGTTGGCGATTGCGGTGCGGGCCTGCTGTAAAGCGTCGTCGACGGTGCGCCCGCTCGGCTCGGGTAGGTTGCGGGCCGCAGCGAGCCCCGCGTCGACTGGAATCCACCAGCTGACGACGGCGACGCCGCGATCCTGTTCGGCGGTGGCCTGCTCCCGGCGGCGTTGTTCCCAGTCACTCTGCGCGGTGGCGGCGGCCCCGGCTAGGGCGAGACCGTCACGGTGGGAGGCGGCGATCGCCGATTTGAGCGCGTCGGCCTCACGATCGAGTTCGGTGGCCCGGTCGAACAACTCTTGGTCGCCACGCCCGACAGCCTTCTCCGCCTCGGTGGCCCGCTCGTCGAGCAGTGCCGCCTCGGCCGCTGCGGTCCGTTCTGCCTCGACGCCGGCGTCAAGTTGGGCTTCGGATTCGATGGTCTTCGATTCTGCTGCGGCGCTGGTCTGCTCGGCGGTGTCGCGGCCCTGGACGGCGAGTCGGAGCCGGCCGGTCGCGGCTGCGGCATCGTCGAGCGCTTCGGTGACGTTGTCGAGGTGCTCGTCGGAGTTCGGCAGCCGGTGTTCGAGCGCGTGAGCGGTTGCGTCCGCGGTCGCGGTCTCCCACACCTGGCGGGCGGCGTCGGCTTTGCCGGCCAAGGCCATGTGCTTGCGCTGGGCGGTGTCACGTTCGCGGTTGGCGGCCGTCAACGCCAATGCGGCGGCGACCGTGTCGCCGTCAGACGGTGCCTGCTCCGCCGCGGTCCGCAGCGCGGCGATCTCATCGATCACGGTGTCCGCGGCCTGGTTTGCGTCATCGGCCTGGGCGCGGTGCTGCTCGGCCAGCTCGTGCAACTCTGTGATCCGGCGTTGCCGGGCGGCAGCGCGGGCGGCAGCGCCGATCAGCTCGGCGCCGTGTTCGGTCGGACCTGCTTGTCCGGCGGCGGTCGGGGTCTGCCAGCGGCCGTCGACGGCGACCGCGACAGCGCTGGCGTGCGGCTGTCCGGCCGGGGTGAACCCGATTCCGTCGAGGATTGTCGTGATCGTCGCGGTCAGCGGGCCGCTGTCGCCGGCTGGGACGAGCACCCTCGACAGCGCCGGACCAGTCGCTGTGGGCAGGCTCGTGGCGACCATGTCCGTGCCGTCGCGGCCGGCGGTGTACACCCCGTCGACGGTGACCCATGCGTCGAGCAGGCCTGCGGCGGTCAAGGCGGCCTCAACCTGGTCCAGCACGTCCCGCTCGACCCCGTCGGCCGGGTCGACCAGCCGCCACAGTGGCGCCCCGTCTGCGGACGGGAACGGTGGCCGCGGGCGGCGGGTCCAGCCGGCCGGAGCCGGCGGGACCGGGTCACCGTGCATCGCTAGCTCGTCGGCTTCCCGGTCAGCGGCCGTCGCCGCGGACTGCTGCTGTTCGGCTTCGGTACGTAGCTGCGCGACTCGGGTGGTGCGCGGGTCGACGGCTGGGGTGAGCCAGTCCCGTATGAGCATCTGCTGCAGCACCTGACGCGGGCTGGCGGCGATCGACTCCGTCGTGACCTGCTCGAGCCAGCGCTGCTGAAGGGCCGACTCCGGTGCGGGTCCGGTCAGTGAGGCGGCCCACCGTTCCATGTCGTCGGACAGCTGCTGTATCGCGTCGCTGAGCCTGCCGGCGGCGGCCTCCGCATCGGCGTTACGGGTGTTGAGGTCTGCTTTTGCGGCGCTCGCCAGGTCGTCGGCTGTGCGGTACTTGGCAGCCAGCTTGGTCGTCTCCCGCAGCAGGTTTCGCAGGGTGGCTACCGCGGTCCTGCGAGCGGCAACGGCCGCGTCCAGCCGGGCAGTATCCGCGTCGGCGGCCCACTGGGCCGCCAGGTCTCCGAGCATCGCCGTGCCGGCGGCGGTGACGGTGGCGGTCACCGCCGCCTGGTAGCCGGTGCGGGCGGTCTCCAGGTCCGCTTGCGCCTTGGTCTGCTTGGCCAGCGCCTGCTCGTACAGGCTGCCCAGCGTGACCAGCGCCGCCTTGGCCTCATTGGCGCGGGTGGCGGCTTGGTTGGCGGCGCGGCGGGCGAACGTCGCGGCTTCGGCCCGGCTGGTCGCGCTCTTGTACGCCGCGGACTCCAGCAGCTGCTGATGCGCTCCGCGGTTACGCTCGGCGGCGTTAGTGAGCTGCTGGGTCTTGGTCGATTCGGCGTTGAGAGCCTGCCGGGCCTGATCCAGCGTCGCGGCGGCGGCGTCCACGGCCGCCGACGCCGCGCTGAGCGCGGCGTCGGCTTCGGCGAGGGTGTCGGCGTGCTGGCGCAGAACGGCGTCCGCCCACGGCCGCCACGCCTTGGTGACGTAGTCCACGATCGCGGACCGGGCCTCCTCGGCGTCGGTGCGGTCGGCGCCGACCTGCTCGACCTGCTGCCAGCCAGAGGCGAGTCCTTCGATCTCGTCGCGGGCCAGCGGTGGCAATGCCGAGCGGATCTGGTTGGTGAACCAGTCCGGATTCAGTTTCTGCCCTAGATGCGGGGTCCGCAGGGTCTTGAGCAGCTCGAGCACGGTCGCGTACCGGTCTTCATCGGTGAACCCGAACAGTGTGGTGGTCAGCTTGCGCCGGTAGTGCGTGCCGGTGGGAAAGACCTGGACTCCGTCAATGCCGTCGAGGTGTTTCGGTTCGGTGACCGCCTGCCCGCTCACCAGGTCGAGGCCGGCGCGGACCCGGGCGGTGCCGTGGCAGATCATCCAGGTGCGGGTCAGCTGCGACACGCCCCGTTTGGCTTGCGCGTACAGCAGCGTGGTGAAGAACTCCGAGGTGCCTTCGTCACGGATCCGGCCGTACTCGACCCACGCCCAGCCGCGATGCGCGGTCGCGGAGTCGTCGCGGCGGTCCTGGTCGTTGCCGGACGGCTCGACGTAGTACCGGAAGTCTTTGCCGGAGTCACCGAAGGTGTCGATGTTCTGCCGTTCGAGGTTGCCTGCGAGCATGATCAGCGTCGTCAACGTCATCAGCGTCGACTTGCCGGACTGGTTCGCGCCGACGAACTGGGCGCGGCCGTCAGCGAACACGTACTCGGCGACGTCGAACTCCCACAAACCGATGACCCCGGCCCGCAGGATCTGCCACCGGCTGCGGACCGGATCCGGCAGCCGGCCGTGCGCGACGGCGTCGCGCCATCCGGCGAGCTGGGCGTCGGACAGGTGCGGGCCCGGTGACGGTACGGTCGGGCCGGCGAGGGCGCTCATCAGGCAAACTCCACAATGGTCATCTCAGCGGCGGACGAGGTGCGGCTGGTGGTTTCGGGATAGAGCACGTCCGGGTCGCGGTAGCGGGCGACGGGCGGCAGTAGCACCCAGCCGCCGTCACCGGTGACTCGCAGCAGGCCGAGCTCGGTCAGGACCCGCTGCGCGTCGTCGAGGACGACCTGTGGGTCGGCTTTCTGCCGGTCGTTCATGTACGCACCCCGTGAGCGGATCAGGTCGTCGATCAGCTCGTCGACCAGGACCCGGGTCAGGTGGACCGTGCCGTCGTCGTGGCGGACGCCGTCGCGGCCGGCCTGGTCGGCGGCGAGCAGCGCGACCCAGTCCGCGGCTTTCGCCCGCGGCCAATCGGCGACCGTCGGTGGACGGCCGTCGCCGTCGTGGAGGACCAGCAGGATCCCTTCCTGTCGGGCCTCGATCGCACCGCCGGTCATCTGCGCCAGATAGCTGGCGTATCGGGACCGGTGTCGGCGCAGCGTGTCCGCGTCGGGGGGATCGAGGTCGGCGTAGAGCACTGCCGGGGTTTCGACCAGGGCCCGCAGTAGCCGGATCGTGCGGGTTGCGTCCGCGTTCGCCGGCTCCGGCTGCAACGCGGCGGCGAGCACGTCCGGGCTGGTCATCAGTAGGAGCGCGTCCCGGTCGACTTCGTAGCCGGCGCCGGGGCCGGACCCGTCCTCAGTCCATTCCTCCAGCATCTTCTCGTCGCTGGTCCGCCGGTTCAGCACACCCCAGCGGGCCAGCAGCGCCGCCGCGTCCCGCAGTTGCCGGCGCTCGGACTTGATGTCTGGGTCGTAGTGCGACACCTGCACGCCGGGGGCGGCACACACGTCACGGACCATGTCGGACAACCGTTGCAGGGTGACCGTCCCGGACACCTCCTCGCAGCACGCCGCGATCAGGCACATCAGCGCCAGCAGCCGCCGAGACGGGGCGTCCGACGGCCGGGGCGGAACGGTCGCCGTTCCGCCGACCGGTACCCGGATCAGTCGGGCCGCCTGACCGACCCGCTGGATCCGATACCCGAGCCGGCGCGCTGCCTCCGACAGCGGCTGCTGATGGCGAACCACCAGCCGGAGCAACTCCCGGTTCGTGGCAGGGGTGATCATCGGCTGGGCGAGCAGGCCGACGAACGCGTGCTGCGCCGCGACCTGCTGCGCCGACGTTCTGGCGCTCATCCGATGCTCCCGGTCGTGGTGGCGGAGATGTGCAAGATCAGATCCGGGTGCACGAGCCGGCCCGCCGGTGTGTGGATCACCGCGTCCACGCCGCCGGGAACCGGTTCGGCCCGCAACGACCAGCGGCCGTCCCCGGTGGTCGCGGTCCGCGTCCCGGCCGCCGCTGATCTGCCCCGCAGCATCGCGGTCAGGAACTGCAGCAGCAGCGTGGTCTCCGCCTCCGAGATCGGCGGCCAGTCCGACAACCGCATCCCCGAGCGGGCCATGACCGCCGCCTCGGTCTGTGCCGCCAAGGACTGCTGCGCCACCGCGTTCGCCCGCGCGATCTTCCGGTTGCCGGTGTTGTCGGCCAGCCGCGCCGGTGCCCCGGTCGTGCCGCGCGGGCCCTGCTTACGCAGCCGGGCTTCGACCGGCACCGTGTCGGATTCCCACCATGACGACGCGGACGGGTTACCGGCCGGTGCCGGCGCCACCCCTGGCAGGTGCCGGGCCGCGTACAGGCCGGTCGCGTTGCACCACACCTGCCAGCCCGCCTCGTCATCGCCAGCGGCCTCAATCCGGGCCGCCAAAGCGAGCAGCTCGGCGCGCCGCGACATGTGCCCACCGATTGCGGCTAGAGTCCGCTGCCCACGCAACAGCGGACCGATCGTGTCGCGCATCTGCCGCCGCAGCCGCCGGGCCTGACAGTCCGGGCCATCGAACCAGGAGCGCAGCGTCTCCAAGGTTTGCCGGTACGTCCCGACCAGGTCCACGATCGCCGGGTCGTCGACGTTCGGCCCGAGCATGCGGGCCGCGACCGCCCGCCACACCCCGTCCGAGACCGCACTCAGTTCGTTCACCCGGCGGGTGATCGTCTCCGAATGCACGTCAACGCCGGCACCCCACATGTCGACGTACCGGCGCAGGGTCTCCTGCACCACCGTAATCTTGTCAACGGTCGGTGTGCCGGCCAACGCGGACGCCAGCCGAGCCTGCCACCCGGCTGCAGCCCGCGCCATCGACTGGTGGGTATTCAAGATGATCGACCAGGCGTTCGCCGCCTCGCCCGGATCTGGTTCGGCGAGATCACGCAGCTGCGTCAGGTTCGCGGTCAACACGCCAGGTGCCAGCGTGGCCGCAGCCGCCGTCGCGGCGTCCTGCCCGAGAGTCGTAACCGCCTGATGCAGCTGCGCGGCGATTTCGGTCAGCTGGTACCGGTCCAAGTTCCGGATGAAGTCCGCGTCCCGCAGCGCTCGGTCCTGGAACCGGTCGACGACACCCCACCGCTCCAGGCTTGTCATCCGAGCCGGCAGGTCGAACCCGACCTCCTCGACCAGGGCGGGGTCCGCATCCGAGGCGGCCAGATGCGCCCGGATGAGGTCGGGAAGATCCGCAGCGGCGACACCGGTCAGAGTGTGCTGTTGCTGCGCGAGCAACACGTCGACTATCGCCCGGTACTGGGCGGCGTACCTGCCCGGCGTCAGATAGCTGGCCTGCAGTAGGCCGCCGGGCATCCCGCCCAGCTGCCAGGCATCCGCGCCAGCGACGTCCTCCTCCGGACCCGTTCGCCGCACCCGCGAACTCCTCTCAGCGCCGGACCATTCCCCGTCTGCCCAAGCGCTTCACACGACAGCGCCGTCCCGGCCGGGGCCCGCAGCATATGCGAACCGTCCGACACCTTGACCAGGCGGCATCCCTTCGAGTAACCGGTTCGTCACCATCCCAAAGTTGACATCGCGGGAACAACTCCCGGTTCCAGGGCATCTCCGCGAGCGAGCTGGCCAGTCAACTCGTCATGGTCGGCATGGCCAGCGGTCAGGTGGTTTCGGGGAAGTGAGGCTGTTTGCCGCCATTCTTAAGGAAGGTGGCTGCTATCTGTATGGCCGTTGCGGGCCGGAGCCGTAGGTTCTCGGCGCCGCATTCGGTGGGTATCCCGCCGAGGTCGAAGCTGATGTCCTCGTCGGGTGTCTGGACTGTCGGGTCGTTGAGGTAGCCGCCGTCATCGGCGATGTGTACCGCAAAGGCGTGGGTGGGGTGGCCGAGCCCGATCTGCAGGCCGGGTGGCAGTTCATCGGGATCGTCGGTGGTGTCGCTGAAGATGGTGACCGCGACGGGCTCACCGGCCTGATGGATCTCGTGGAGAAGTGCCTCCAGGACAGCGGGGTCGGTCACGTCGGTCTCGTGGTTGTCGCGGTGGTCGCCTCGGTCGTATGCCCACGTGGCCTTCATGCGATCGCCTTTCCGTTGCCTAGGTAGGTGCGCCAGAGACATACCTGATCGTCATCATCGCGTACGTACACGCTCAGCTGTGCGCTGGCGGGCAAAAGCCGGGAGAGGATCTTCTCGCATCCGTAGGGCTCGTAGTCGCACGGCGGGTTGTTCGTCAACACCTCGGCATGCATGACCTGGTCGCGGCGCATCCGGGCGGCGAGTTTGGCCTCCAAGTGGTCGGTCGTGGTGGCGATGAGTTTGTAGGCCGGCTTGAGATCGGCAGCGGCGGCGGGGTCCCGGCCGGATCTCATGGGTATCCGCTCACCGTTGATCAGCGCCACACCGGATGTGGGGTCCTTCGCCTGTCGTCGAGGCAGATCGCGGGCGGCCTCTGTCAGCCAGCCAGGGAGCCACTCCGGCGGATTCGGTGCGCGCGTGAGGTTCGCGGCGCCGTCGCGCGTAGCGGGCGGCCGGCTCGCGCCGCCGCCCGCAGCCATTTTCCCACGTCACCGACTTGCCGGGCCTGCGCAAGTGCCGCTTCGACACGGTGCCGCGCCTGGTTTCCTCGGGCGCTGACGGCCGAGAGCCCTTGGCTGAGCTGATGCAGGCGCGCCAGTGTCGGGCCGGGTTGGCCTCCCCGCAGCGCCACTGTGACGAGCCGCTGAGCCTCCTCGATCCCGCCTGCCGCCGCCGCGACTTCGGCATTGACCCGGGAGAGGACGGTCAGCAGCGGCGCGAGGGCGCTGATCGTCTCCTGAGGTGACGGTTGTTGCGCAACGCTGGCGACCGGGCGCGTTGCCTCCCCCAGGATTGCGCCGATCGCTGTCAGCCGTGCGCGGGCTCGCCCGACCACCTCGCCCACCTGCGCCAGCCCCGCCGCGATACCCGCGAAGCCGACCGCGACGGCCCGAGCGGCGATTTGCGCGATGACCTGCTCGGCCGCAGCAGCCTGCCGCTGCGCCGCGCCGACAACTGCGGTCATCGCGCGCAGGTCGTCACTGATGCTGTCGGTCAGCGACACCGGCTCCTACCTCATCCTGACGCTGCTGTTGAACGGTGACAGTCTAAAGCGAGCACTACGCCCGTAATCCTGTCAGCCAGGCACTCCAACGAATCGACCGCATCTTCAAGGACCGCCGGACCATCGACTCGTCGACCCCCATCTCCGGAACCACCGCAGGGATCTCGCGACTGGCAAACGCGCTCGGCTCGTTGCTCGATACCCAGGCCGGGGGCACCGACTCCCGCATCCCGGCTCCGGGGAACACTGCAACACCACGCCCACCGGCTCCGGCGGGAGCGGGGACACCTGGAACAGCGCACGCCGGTACGCCCGCACCCTGCGGCATCAACACGAACGGCTGGGGGAACCGGCAGGGGTCTCCTGGTCGCGCTCCGGGCTCCGCACGAGGCTTGAGCTTCAGGTTCCATCCGCGGCCACGGCCAACGGTGCTACCCGACGGCAGACGCGCCGTCGAGTTCGACATCGACCTCGCGAAGCGCCCCGACAACGGCGAAGGCCTCATGCTCATCGCTCAGCCGCTGGTCGCGGTGGTGGACGGGGCACCGGAAGCGGCCGACGAGACCACACCGGTCGAGGTGCTGCACTGGCGGAACCGGGACACCCGCGCCCTGACACCCGGCCCGTGCCTGACGCTCGCCGCCGATCCGCCGGAACACTGGACCGTCACCCTGACACAACCCATCGACGCTGCCGTTACTCTACGCATTCGACAGGAGGCGACGCAGGGGTGACCGCGCCCATCAGCACCGGCTACCTGACCCCGTTCGAGGAGCGGATCCGGTCCGTGGCCGTTACCCTCACCGGCCTGCACGGCCTGCCCGTCTCAGAAGGCGAATCGGTTCCCGACTGGGACTACTTCACCGACCTCAATACGACCTGGACAGCCCACGTCGACCTCCCCGGTGTGCTACAGGACTGCGGTCTGTCTGCCGCCACCGCCTTGAGTTGTGTTCTCACCTGGTACAGCAGTAGCACCAACCGTCGTGGCAACTCACCACCAGTCATACTCGTCGACGGTGAGAACCTGATGACCGCGATGGTCCCGGGTACCGAGGTCGGTGGGACTCTCACCATCACCGCACGCATCGTCCTGGCCGTACCGGATTCCGCACCGCTCTCTCCGCTGGCACCCAACCTGCCCAGCGCCATCCTGTGGCAGGACCGACGACGCTTCAGGCTGGAAGGCGGCGGCAGCCGGTTCCCTGTCGTGGGTACCAGCTTCGCCGAGAGCGGACTGGCCGAAGGCCGCCGCTCCCTGTGGTACCTCTCCTGCACCCCGGATCTGGACGCATCCGACACCGGAAGCATCCGGCTGTACCTCAACACCGACCATCCCGCGATCATCAGCATGCTGCAGCATCCGGAGGCGAAGGACTCGATGACCCTCTCCGAGATGCTCCGACACGACGTCCTCCGTCAGCTCATCCATACAGCGCTACGTTGCGAGGATCTCCAGGACAGCCACGACTACGGCGAAGGGACCCTCGGAGAACTGTTCGTCAACCTCATCCGCCGGTACTTCCCCGACCGGTCCCTGTCTGACCTGCGCAGCCAACACGACAACGACCCAGGTGAGCTCGAGGCCGTCCTCCAAGGCCTCGACGAGGTCCTCGTATGAGCCCTCTCCAGGTCTACCCGCGCCTACCTGCACATGTCGCCGAGCAGCGGTTGGCTGCCCACACCGGCCAGGCCGTCGAGGATCTGCGTCGGCTGTCCGCCACCACCGACCTGCGCGCCAGCTGGTACCCGACCGCGCCGTACCGGGTGGCGGAGAACGACCTCCGAACTCTGCAGGAGACCGTCCGCGCTATCTCTGCAGAGGCAGGCTGGCCGGCGCCTCCGACGAAGACGAAGGGCACCGCCTTCGACCGGAAGCTGGCACCGGCCCTGTACCGCCAGATGGCCATCGTGCCTGCCGACGCGGCCAGCGAGGACGTATGGTCATTCCTCAGTCTGGTCCTACTGCCGGACATCGCATTCTGGCGGTGGCCCAACGAGCAACGCCGCCCAGGATACGAACGCATCATCGGACGCCCCCGCAACGTTTTCCGACGTCTGTGGACCCGGATCCACAGCCTGGGAGAGGACCTGGGCGCCCAGCTCTACGAAGACGAGGCCGTCGCCATCCTCGAACGTCCCACACTGGGCGCGCATCCACGTGTCGCCCGCGCTATAGCCCAGGGCCATCTGGGCATGGCCGGCGAATCCGGCACCGCACGGACCGAGATTCTACGGATCACCGCACGCAGACTCCGACGGCTGGCCGTCGTGGTCAGCCTCGAAACGCTCGATGATGCCCAACTCGCGGATCTCGTAGAGAGATACACGAAGGAAGCCATCGACCAGTCGCGGTCCCCAACCGACCAGGTCCTGTCTCGCGGATCATGAGTGTCGTTCGTCGGGGCTGGTATGGCGCGAGGAATCGGCACTAGCGAATCCCAGTACCCGGTGGGATGCTCTGGTAAAACCAGCGAGCCGAGCCGCGAGTACTTCAGTCCATCTTCGGCTCCGGATCGACCGCCGGCAGCCGGACGGCAGGCACTCGCTACCGCGGGCTGGGCACGGAGCACTCCGGCAGCCCTCGACTCCGAGCAGACGTCCGCCGACGGTTAGGGTGAGCTCGGGACTGATGTTCTCCAAGCTACCGGGTGGCCTCAGAGCGATCGGGACAAGGACGCGGAAAGCCTTCCATCCCGGCCAGGTCAACGAGGGTGACAGGATTGTGGAACCTCGCAGGCTAGGACAGGCGCGGCCGGCCACGGATCTGCCGGCGCAGGACGGCTACCTCATGCCGCAGCGCGAGGACCTCGGCCATCAGCGCTTTGTCACTGCGGATCAGCAATCCCAGTCCGGTGAACAGGCGATCACCCCCCAGATACAGCAGCCGTACGACCATGCCGACGATGGTCAGCCCGATTGAAGAAACGCCAGTTCACAGTCTGTGCGATAGGTTTTGGCGCGCTACAGCGGTTGCGGCGATGGCCTCCAGCGCCGCGCGTAGTGTCTCACCGACCAGTTCGAGGCGTTCCAGGCTGCGGACCGCGCCAAGCACATGGGTCGAGTCGGTACGTGCTCGTCCGCCCGGCGTGAGCAGCTCCGCTGTCTTGAGTCGGTCGAGCACCGAATCGGACAGTAGCGCCTCGGTGCAGCCGGATTCGACCAGACGGCCCCGAAACTCCGACAGCACCGAAGAGTCGAATCCCTGATCGGTCAGTTCCAGTCCCAGCAGGTACTTCCAGTCAGTCCGACCGCGAACCGCATCGGCGGCCTGCGCATCGGTCAGCCCTTCGACGAACTGCAGGACACTGACGATCGCCAGCATTCCCGGCGATTCGGCCGGCCGGCCACGCCCGGAGAACAGGCCGGCGAACGCCTCGTCGGTAAACAGCGGACCGAGCACGTCGCGCACCCGCATGCAGAACGTCGCGTTCGGAAACGCCGCCCACGCCACCCGCGCGGTCTCCACAGGTATCCCACGATCCGCACGCGGCCGCAACGACATCTCCACCACTCCAGACCATCGAACCCTGCCGTCTGTCGACAACAGCGTCCGAACCCAGAGCCGACCAGCCCGGCAGCGACACGCGACGAATTCGCCAGCAGAGTCCGAGCAGGCCGCTCAGCAGCGGTGCGTCCTGGAAGAACAGGTAGCCCAAGCCCGTACGACGGCTCCTAACCACCATCGCGGACCGACACTCCGAAGTCCCGGCTATCAGCCAGCGAGAACCCGGTTCGCGCAGGGTTACGCCGCCTCGGACGGTTCGGGCAGGGGGGCGAGCTTGATCGTCGCCTCGGCCGCGGCCTCGATCAACTCCGCCAGAACCGGGGTACAGGTGCCGGCGGTCATCTTGTAGGAGAAGCCGCCGAGGGCCGTCCCGGCCACCGCTCCTCAGGGAAGGAGTCCCATGACCGCCGCTGATTCGCTGCTCGGTAGCGTTCCTGAGCGTTACTACGTCCACAACGAGGACCGCGGGGAGACCCTGCACCGCTCTGCGGCCGAGGCCATCCACCGCGACGTAGTCGCCCTTGACGTACGCGAAGGCGACCACGTGCTGGAAATCGGCACCGGCACGGGATACTCCGGGGCGCTGCTCGCCACCCGAGCCGGCGCGTCCGGTCGCGTGACCAGCGTCGACATCAGCGACCATCTTGTCGGATGGGCGAGTCGGCTGCACTACCAACGCGGTGTCACCACCATCACCTGCCACGTCGCCGACGGCGTGATCGGCTACCCGCCGAACGCCCCTTACCAGCGAATCGCGGCCTGGTGCGCGCCGCCAAGGCTGCCCCGGGCGTGGACGGATCAACTCACCCCGGACGGACGGATCGTCGCCTGCCTGCCCATCGCCGCACAGCCGTCCACCACCCTGACCGCCAGACAGCCGCACGTCGAGACGGTCACCTTCGGTGGCTACGCCCAGAGCACCACCATCGCCGTGGATGACGCCTTGACCATCCCCGGCCGATGGGTGGACCACCACATCGACCGCCCTCATCCGGCATGGATATCCATCGGCTGGCGCGACCACGACGATCCGCAACGCACCGGTGCCCGTACAGCCCTCAACCTGCTGCTCAACCCCGGCCACACCGAGACCTACCACCGCGCGCCCCTGGACTGGCTGTCATGGACGGCCTACTCCGTTATCGTCGGCGGGCCACAACGCAGCATCGCCGCCCTGGGCACCGGCAGGCGCGGCATCGGACACACCACCGCAACTTCCGCCGCCGTAATCCTGACCGACGGCACCATCCTCGCCGACAGTGTCGGCTCCGCGTCCCTGCCCGCGTTACGGACCTGGTTGCAACGATGGGAACATGCGGGACGGCCCGACGCCACCCGCTTCGGAACAAGGCTCGTGCCCAACGGCGAAAAGGGCCTGCCGGGCTGGGACCTACAGGTCTTGTGCCCCAGGGGCGCATGACGCCCGCTCATGGGGCACCTCCGCCTGCTCGTACTCGCGCCGTCACACTGCACCAGCCTTCGACCAGGAACGCAGACGCACTGGCAGAACCGCCCGCGTCCTATGGCGGGGCCAAGCGATGAGCGCGAGAGATAGAAGAGCCGCACTTCGTTCGCAAGGGGCGGATGCTCTACACCCGCGACGTTGGCCAGTGCCTAAGAACGAGGGCACCAGACCATGGTCGACGCGGGGCGGCTCGGGCGTGACCAGCCACCCAGCCGCTGGCCGGGAGGCGATGATCCGCCACCCGGCCGCCCACAGGCTGGCCCTGCTCTCCGGCGAGGACGTGACGATCCGGCTCGATGATCCACCGAGTCCCGTGCCGCAGCCGTTCGCCGCGCTGCTGCTCGAGCTGCGCGCGAACCGGGACAACCTCACCGTGGCGGCGAGCGCATCCTGCCGGTGGCTGTTCCCAGGACGAGGCCCTGGCAGCCGGTCGGATACGAGGCGCTGCGGCGGTGGGTGACCGGCGTCGGCCTCCACGTCGGCCACGCCCGGGTCACGGCCTTGCGCCAGTTGGTGCTCGACGTGCCGGCACCGGTCGTGGCAACCGCGCTCGGCTTCGCCCACTTCACCACCCACCGCCACGTCACCGCCGCCGGTGGAGTCTGGAACCGCTACGCCGCGCCTGGCAACACATCGTGACGACTAAAGAGGCAGCGGCCCGGCCACGCGCGGCGCTGGTGCCGCGTCAGGCAAGGTTTGCCCCGTTCCTGTCAGACTGCTGCGGTGATCGTCAGACTTGCCGGAGACGATAACTGAGGGTAGTTGCCTTGGCGCACAAGCCGCCGCGCGATCGCGGCATGACCGTGCGCTCCGTTGTGCTCTGCTCGGCCGATGGGCTTACGTCTCGGTTCGGTGGTGCCGCGGTTGGGCGAGTTCCTACGTCGGTGTGGTGGGTCTTGGGGCGACGGTGGGGATCGATGGAAGTCGGCGCAGTGCCCGGATGGCCAGTACGGCGAGCGGTACGCCTACCGCTAGGACGGCGGCAACCTCTACGGAAGCGATCGTGGCGAGTGTTGTCCGCTGTGCCTGGTTGCTGTAGTCGGGCAGGGTTGCGGTTCGCAGGGCGAGCGCGGTTACGGCGAGTAGGGTGAGCGCCAGTGACCATGGCAGCCTCCGAGATGGACGACTGGGTACTCGACCGGCCAGGTGGACCACCATGGCGACAGTGACCACCGCGCAGGACAGGCCCGGCCAGTCCAGCAGCCTCAGCGCCGGTCTGGTCGCCTGGATGGTGAACAGCGGCACGGGGACGAGGAAGATGCCGATCGGCAGCGCGAGGAGCCAAGGGCGGCGCGGCACCGGTGGGGCGCCGTGGTGAAAAGCCGCCATCGCGAGTAGCAGGAGCACGTCGATGAGCCGCATCGCCCAGGGTGACACGGACAGCGGTACGTCACCGGCGGCTTGTTCCACGGCGGTGGTGATGGCCGGAGGCACGATGGCGAGCAGGGCGACCGCTTGGGCCACGCGCCGGTGTCCGAGGACGAGCGCGACGTAGGCCGGTAACCAGGCGTAGCCGGCGAGATTCCACGCGGTGTGCCAGATGTTCGACGGCGGGCTGAGTGGCCATTCCAGTGCAGGCGTCGGCAACCAGGCGATCTTCCCGGAGAGCCACAGTGTGACGGCGATGCTGGCGGTGACCATGACGGCGTGGGCCAGCATCGCCATCAGGGTCGCCAGTCGCACGGCATGCCCCCAGGCGAACGAGCGGGGTGGCGCGTCAGCCCCGCCGAGACGCAAACGAACGGCGAGAGACACGATGCTGGCGACCTCGGACAGGCTCGGCCGGCCGTAGTCCGTGACATACGCGGTGGTCTCGGAGTCGCCGGTGTCCATGCTGTCCAGGAAGGCGGCGACCATGTCGTCTTCCCATTCCTGCCGGTAGGCGGCGGGCAGCAGCCGAAGAAGGAACCGGTAGCGCTCCTCCAGCCGGCTCACGACGGCGTCCCCGTGATCGGGTTCCGCCGCTCGCGCAACCGGGTCGAGGCGAGGCGTGCGTTGGCGGCCAGCCGTTGAGCCTCTGCGTCGAGGGCATGGCGACCCCGCTCGGTCAACCGGTAGTACCGGCGTAACCGTCCTTGCCATGCCTCCTCGCGATCCAGTTCGACCAGGCCATCACCGACGAGTCGGTCCAAGACCCCGTACAAGGAGCCAATCTTCAGCTGCACGCGGCCCCGCGACAGTTCCACCACCTCCGCGACGATCCCGTAGCCGTGGCGCGGAGCGTCGAGCAGCGCGGTGAGGATGAAGAAGGCTGGTTCCGTCATCGCCCGAGAACTCATCCACTTAATATAGTGGAAGACAAGATATGCTGTGTACCGGAAGCCGAGCTGGCATCGACGGGTTCACCGGCCCCTGGCACGCGCGGAGCCCACGACAAGAAGGAGTGATCATGGGTGACGGTGACACGGCGGACGCCGGAGACCTGGGCGGGCCGGATTTCGCTCCTGCGATACCAGCGGTGGAGAGCAGCGTCGTCGGCGCCCCGCCCACCAACGGGGCGGCCATCGTCCTGGGCCCCGGATACAGCGGTCATGTCCTACTGCCCCGGACCCCGCAACGGGTTCGGCCGCTGCCCCTAGTCGCAAGTGACCTTGGCGGCGGAGCTGGAGAGGATTCACGGGCAGCGCCGGCGATCTCGTAACGGGGCCGGAAGCTAGCGAACGACCGCGTCGGAACGTCTGGACGTCGCAGACCGGTGCCGACGTCACCTTCGGTGACGAGCGCTTCGCGGCAGAAGCGGATGCGCCTTATGACGCCGCCGCGCCGACCGCGACCAGGGCCTTCACGAGGTTGTGGCCAGCAGTCAGATGCGCCAGACGAAGGCTGCGCCGGTTGAGCAGTGCCCGCCGCGCCGGGCTCGGTGCAGCGCTGGTCAAGGCGCTCGCCGCGCCACCGCTGGCGTGTCTGCGCCGTAGCCGGGGCACAACGCCACTGCGGAACCGGTCGCCTCGAGCATATCCTCGGCAGCCGCCAGCATGTCCATCAGCTCCAGGCGGGCCAGCGCATAGAACGACTGCCGGCCCTGCACCCGGTAATCCACCAGACCACGGTCCCGCAAGCACGCCAAGTGCTTCGACACCGTCGACTGGGCCAGACCCAGTTCCTCGGTCAGATCCACCACCCGCGCCTCACCGGCCGCGAGCCGCGACACGATCCGCAGCCGGGTCTCGTCAGCCAACGACCGGAACAGAGCCACCGCCGGCGTCATCCCCGCGGCCCCCGCCGCAGTAGCGCACCCATCCTGACCCATCGCCAGCTGCGATGATGACTTGATTCGGCGATGGGCCAGGTCGAGGGGCAGACGTTCCTCACGGAACGTGGTCAAGGTTGCGGTCAGCCGGGCAGCACTCGATCAGATCGAATACGCACGGCTGCCAGTCCGCGCGGTGGCCGGTGCTGCCGATGCCAATCCTCGACGAAGCGGCAGGCTTGCACGAAGGCGACCGGCACGGTCCGCAGGCTCACCCGGCGTCCTCCGGGGTGGGATCGGTCATGTTGGCACCTGCCACCGGTGCGGGCACAGCAGCAGTCGCGGCGCGATGGCTGTCTGCTGGGGAACGACGCCGTTGCCGAGGACCCGCAGCGCGGCGGTACGCGGCAACCCCAGCCCTGGGTCGGTAACCCAGTGCTCATCGAGGCCCATGAGCCACTCCACGAACGGTGGCGCCAGCACGGGCTTGCCGTGCCGGCCGGGCTGGGTTGGCTCCGGCACGGGACGGCCGAGCAGCAGCTCCCAGCGGGCCACCGCGTCGGCGTAGACACCCCATCGGTCGGCATTCGGCTGGCCAAGTCCTGCCACGGTGGTGCGCAGGTCCATCCCGCCGTCGCTGTGTCGGCCCGGCCCTCGTGTGTCTGAGGCGCGTGGAGTGGGCGGGGGCTGGGCCGGTACCCGCACCGCCGCCGACGGGAGCGTGAGATCACCATGCGACCCGCGCTGCCCGGGGCAGCCCCTCGTGCCATCGGTCGCTCTCGGTGTGGGCAGCAGTACCTGCGACAGCGGTGGACGCCACCCGGCCCCGGCCCGCCGCCCTGGGGTCCCGGTGTCACTGGCCCTCGGCGTCGGCAGCAACCGAGCCCCGTCGGTCAATGTCCGCCCCGCAGCCCCGGTGGGGACGGGTGCCTGCGGACCGGGCGGCTTGCCGCGGGGATGCGGTTGGTAGCCCTGGACGGCGGATTCCAGGGTGGGCCGCCAGGTGTCTCGGTTGTTGCCGCTCATGTAGCCGGTGCCGCCGCTGGCGGTCGGGGTCGGCAACAACCGCGTGGCGACGCCGGCCAAGCTCGGCCGGCGGGTCGCTCCGGGCGACGGGGACATGTTCGACCCGTATGCCACCGCGGTAAGTATGGGCAGAAGGCCGTGGCGGGTTCCGGTCGGTTCGACCAGGTCCGGCAAGCCGTACTGATGGCCGGGGCCCTTGCCGTCACGAGCGCACGGCGTCGGCAACGTCCGCACCCCCTCGGTCTGCGGGAGTGGCCAGCAGGAACAGCCGGTCTCTGCGGTGGGCCGCGCCGACGTCGGATGCGCGTAGGCATAACCAGCTCGTGTCGTACCCGATTTCGGCCAGGTCGGTGTGGACGACGTCGAGCCCTCGTCGCAGGAGGGCGGCGACGTTCTCCACGAAGAGGAGCGGCGGTCGAAGTACGCGAACGGCTGTGGCGACGTGCTTCCAGACGCTGGAGTGCTCGCCGGTGATACCAACGCGTCGTCCCGCGTTGGAGATGTCCTGGCAGGGGAATCCCGCCGTGAGGATGTCGACCGGCTCGACACGAGTCCAGTCGACGGTGCGGATGTCCCCAAGGTTCGGGGCGTCGGGCCAGTGGTGGGCGAGGACGGTGCTGGCGTGCCGATCGGTCTCGGCGTACCGGGCGAGCCGGCCGCCGAGCACCAGCTCGACGGCCAGGTCGAGTCCGCCGTACCCAGTGCAGACGGATCCGATCCGCGGGCCGGTGGTGTGCCCAATGGTCACGCCACCTCCCCGTACCAGACGTCCGTTGTCGCCGGTTCGTCGTGCGGGCAGGTCCACGGTCCGCAACCAGGCATATCAGCCGGCTGGGGGCGTGGACGCAGCACCACCTCGTCGAGCGGCACCCGCTGCCGGTGTAGGAAGAACTGACCCCGCAGCGGCGTCCGCCCACTCCGTCGGGCTGTTGGCCTTCAGCTCGGCCCAAAACCGGTCATCGTGAAACGGGCACGGATGCCCCTCGGCGTTGGCTCGCGCGGAGCCGTTACGGATCGCGTGGTCGAACGCGACCGGGTGCATGTCATGGCTCCTTGTGAATGGTGGAGACGAAGACGCCGGCCGCGGATCGCGGCGGCGTCGAGTTCTGTTGAGCTGTGGGGCCGTTTGGCTGGGGTGATGAGCGGCGGTTCGATGTCGCCTACGCCGTCGGCGGCGTGGCGGCTCTGCAACGTCTGCGACGGCGGCGGCCGTGTGTGGCGAGCGGCGCGGTCAGCGTCGGCGGCAGGACAGACGAGCCGCTGGGCGGAGCGTGACGGCGTGCCTGCAACTGGCGCGCCTGCTCGCGGCAAATACGGAGGCCGGGCAGGGGATTCGGCGCCATGATGGCGGCTGTGATCGCGACTTCCCGCGTTGCTCGGCAGACCAACCGTTGGGTCCGGTTCGCCGCAGTGACTGTGCAGGTGTTTCCCGCAGTAGCCGACGAGGTCACGGTCGCGCCGGGTGTTCTTCACGACGAGGCGCAGTGGCAGGAGGCCGTGTGCGGGGCGCATGAGGCGCTACGTCACGTGCCGACCGGTCGGGGCCGTCATCGGGTGACCGTCGTAGACGCCCTGACTACCGAGGTCGACACGGGTGCTGGTGACGTGTACGAGGCCACCGCGCAAGCGGTGCGGCTGGCGCTGTCTCTCGACCCTTCGCCGTTCGCCAGTTTCAGCGACCCACGGATGGTGACCAGCTGGCTGCGGGATCGGATCGGACGACGGCTGGTCGAGGTGACCGAGGCCCGCTACTGGAACAACGGTGAACGCGATCCGGACACCGCGGCGAGTCTCGTTCACTCCTGGCTGCACTTCGACCACCGGCCGCCGACCCAGCTGCACGGCTGTGGTGACGACGTTCAGCTGAGCATCGCCGACCCGTACCTGGGCTATGAGATGGGTCAGTTCGGTGAGGTGCGGGTCGCCTCGGCGGCCGTGCCGGACCTGCTGGCCGGGGCGGTGGGACGACGGCTGACCGACGCCGCGATCATCCTCGGGCCCCACGACCGGCCAGCCTGTGCCGGATTGCTGCTACGCCTGGACGAAGTCAAGGTCGCCATCGGAACGTTCGGCGACGAGTGGGTCCTCGCCCTCGACGAGCCGCCGACCCGCCTCGCGCCGTACTGGCGTTTGCAGCCCTGGATCATGCAGGCATGAAGGCTGCGGGCCGGCACACGTTCATCGACACGTCCGAAGCCGACTTGGGATTCGATAACGCTATGTAGCGATCGACTCGCGGCAGAAGCGGATGCCCCGCCAGAGCGGATCCAAGTGAGGATCGTTGTGACGTACGCGGGCTGGCCGGTAGCCGAGTCGGCGGTCGAAGGCCGGCGCAGACGTGTGTAGCCGTCCAGCTCCGGGTTGTAGGTCTCCGACCCGACCCGGAACCCGTCGTTCGGCAGGTCCGGGTGCCGCTTCTGGGCGCTGAAGGCGGAGCAGGACGGCAACCACTCCGTTGAGGTCGCCCTGGTGGCCCAACAGCACGATCAACTCGTAGGCAGCGTCCCGGTCCCCGGCGTCGCCGCGGCGATGGAACTCGTCGAGGTCGTCCTAGGCGGATCATCTGATGTTGTCGGAGGGTCGGCAACCGCAGACGGCGACTCGGAGCCGACCGAGGCTTCCACGGCCAGCGGCTTGCCACGCAGCGGCGACGGCTTACGGGAAGCGGGCAGCGCCGGAGCAACCGGCGACTGTACCGCCACCGTCACCGACGGAAAGGCCATCAGCTGGACGACGACCACCAAGCCAGGCAGCATGACCGAGAGGAGAGCGGCGGCGATGAATACATCCGGCGAGACGCCGTCCGTCCAGTAGCTCCGGTCGGCAGCGGTCAACAATCCGAAGATGACGGCACAGCTGAAGGCGTAGGCAATCCCAAGGTAGGCCGCGTGGGTCACCGCCCGATGCGCCCCGTAACGGAGTCGGGGAGCACACGCGTGCCCGACGATGACCAGCGCAACCAGTGCCGACCATGCTCGAATCAGCCAGTCGAGCCATGGGTACGTGCCCTCAGGCCGGACATCCCTCAGATAGTCGTGGGCGGTCACCGTCAACTGCCCGACTATTACCAGGGACAGACCGTACGCGGTCACCCGGATGAACCGGAGCGGGGATTCGAACTCGCTGCGCCCGGCGATCAGCCACGCTAAGCCGGTGAACAGGGTGAGCGAGCCGACCCCGAGCAGCCCGGCCGCCACCGTGGTCTGCGTCCAGACTCGGGGGCAGGTCCGTTCACCGGCGATGACGCCGAAGAAAAAGCTGTCCAGCGCGAACGTGACCAGGCCGGCGATGAACATGGTCAACGCCTTGGCCGAAGAGGCTCTCGACCTCTGCCTGTCGATTAGCATGACTATGCCAGCGAAGACGAGGCCAGCGACCACACCGGCCAGTTGGGAGTGTGCCCCGGCCGAGCCGACCGGATCCCAATCTACCGCCTCACACCCTTCACCCACCGGTACCTCGCTCAAGTCCTTGGCGATTGGGCTACACCGTCGACGATATCGATACAAGTTCCACTTTAGAGGACGAAGGCAAGGATCTCCGGGCACATCACCGTCGGGCTGTCCACATCAAAATCTACGACGGACGATGCAATGACTTAGGTGGACCAGCCCCACTCGCCCGAGACCTCGTGCCAAGCGTAGCGGTGACGAGGCGGCATGACCTGACCGACAGGCAGGGGCTGTTCTGGTCCCTCTACTGCCTGCCACACCGACGACAGGTCGTCCGCCGAAATGGGAGAAACGACAGCTCATCGACGGGATCCGGTGGCGGATCCGGATCGGTATCCCACGGCGGGCGTGGATAACCATCCGTGCTGGACGGGTCTACATTGGCTCGGCTCGCTGACGGGAGCGGGCATTGTTGTCACGGCCACACGACGGGCCTCGCGTGAAACCATTTGCAGTAACGTTGGGGCGAAATTTTACCGGTCAGGCCCTCTATCATCCTGGCTTTTCTTTTGCGGCGGCATCGCACCAAAACCACCCCGGCCTCGATGATCGTTTGATTCCGCCACCGGCGAGCTGCCAGGGGTTGGGAAAGTCCGGTCGGCGATCGGGCTGCTAGCGTCAAGCGACCCCGGGCCGGGACTACTACCAGCGCAAACGAGCCGCAGGAAAGACCCACAAAGAAGCCATGCGCTGCCTGAAACGCCGCCTCGCGGACGTCGTCTACCGGACCATGGTCCACGACACGGAGACCTCTCTGCTGCCAACACCTTGACACAGAGAGGTGCCGTTAGCGAGATAGCCCCTCCTGCCTCGACAGCCAGCAGAAGGAGCGTCGAACTCTGCACGCCCACTTCTCTCGGGTGTTCGTGACTGTTGTAGTTGGTGTGCCGAGGGATTCGCAGTTGGCTGAAGCAAGTAGTGGTTCCTCTGGTCGAAGTTGGACATGAAGAAGGCCCGGCGAGCGCCGGGGCCTTCTTGGTTCGGTGTTGCCTTGTTCGGTTGTCGTGGGTCGTGGGCTGCTGTTGGCGTACAGGTTTCAGCGCAGAGTTGGGTATGCCAAATCTGCTGTGGTGATCGTCCATGCCACACCCGTCGAGGGCGGATTGGCTGGCGGCGGGCTCGTAGAGCTGTGTGAACAGCGACATCTCTATGATGCGGAAGCAACGATCCCTGCCCGTGCGGCTCAGGACGGCGGTTTCGCCGGTGCTGCTGCGCCAAGGGCCGGTTCGACGACACCAACGGTCACTACTACGTACGGGACTGACGGAACCATTTCGATGGACATGCTGATCGGTTGTCGGCTGGCCACGGTCACGCGGCTGGCCTGGCACTGGCCCGGTGACCCGGTCGATCTCACCACCGGGCCGGTCCACCTCGTCGTTGACGACGGCCGTGGGCTGCTGTTCGACGGGCGCAGTGACTGGTCCCTGACGATCGTGCCGACGGCTCCGGGTGACGAGAGCTGGCGGTCGGCCTACGACTTCGACGGTGGTCGCTGGGCCGGGCGGGATGCCTCCGGCGAGGAGCCGTTCGCCTCCGTGATCGCGGGAGTGCTGAGCGGTTGGGACCCGGAGCGCGACGAGGCTGGCCAGCGGGTCGGCGGCACCCTGCACGTCGGCGACCGGGCGGTGCGGCTGGGGCTGTGGGAGGGCGAGGTGATCTCGTACGCTGCCGGGCGTGGGTAACTTCCTCAAGACGACGCTGGCCCGGGTGCCGGACGGATTCGACCTGCCGGAGCCGCTGCGCCTGCTCTTCGCCTGGGTCGACGAGCAGGGTTTCGTGGTGAAAGGGCACGACGGGGATCTGTACGGCTCGTTGAGCGACAGCGGCTGGGTGGGCACCTCGATCGAGTTGCGTGGCTACACCGCCAAGCAGACTCTGTCGTACGCACGGTCCTGGTTCGACGAGTCGGTCAGGGATACGGCCGCACGGTTGTGGCCGTTCGCACAGACCGGTGGCGAGGGTTCGATGGCCGCGCTGTGGCGCGACGGTGAGGGGCGGGTCAGGATCGTTCATCTCGGTTCGGGCAGCGGTTCGATCATGACGTGTGTGCTCGCCGACGATGCGGTCGACTTTCTGCGGCTGCTGGCGATCGGTTACCGGGAGATCTGCTGGAACGAGGAGTTCGGCGCGCCGCCCGAGCCGTGGGACGCCGATCACGAAATCGTCAATGCGCCCTACCGGGACTGGCTGCACCGTACCTTCGGCGTCACCGCCCCGGCGACCGGGCTGGAGATCGTGGCGGAGCCCGCCGAGATGGGCGACGAGGAGACGACGGACCCGTTCTGCCGCTGGGTCGACAATAAGGAAGCCTGAGCCCGTTCCCGGCGCAGGACGCTCCGGCGATCTCCGGCTACAAGATCTTGCCAGAGCCACTTCAGGGCGTACACCGACAGTTGCGGTCGCAGCGAGGGCTTACCAGTCGTCGGAGCCGAATGTCTCCGGGTCATGGGTGCTGTTCCAGATCGCGTTGTCGATCGCGGCTTGTTCTCGGTCGTGTTGGACGGTGCCGTCGAGCCAGGCTCGTTCGCTCGCGAGCGTGGCCAGTTTGCCGCGGACCCGCTTCTCCGCAGGGGTCACTTTCGCCGGCTTTCGTTTGCCCCGTGGTGCGGCGAAGCTGCTTCGGTTGCGGTCCAGTTGACTTTGTTCGGCTCGTAGCGTGGTTTCTTCCTGCCGCACTTGGGCCAGTAGAGTTGCCCGCTCGGCGGCGAGTTCCTTCAACTCGCGGCGGACCTCGCGCAGCTCAGGTGACTGTCGAGTGCCTTGGGGCGCACGCCGTTGCAGGTCGGTTTGCCGGGTGCGTAGTGCCGTTTCCCGTTCTACGATGTCCATCGCTCGGCGCTTTCGTGGCGTGGATGCGGCGTCTGATCGGGCATCGTTCATGGTTCGGCGACCCTTCTTCTCCGCAGGGGCAAGAGGTATGTCTCGATACTCGGTCCGGGAGGCGATCCAGAGAAAGGGGTGTTTTCGTCGTTCCCCCAAGCGGTTCAAGTCGGTGGGATGCCGGGTCGTGGGTGCAAGGCCCGGACGTTGTCCGGCAACGCCGTCTGTGCTCGCAGGGTGTCGATTTCGATGCTCAGAGCGCGGATGACCTGGGCGTAGGTGTCGATTCGTTCGGTCAGTTCGGTGTTGTTCTCCCGGAGGCGCTTGTTGGCGGCTTCGAGATCTGCGAGCTTGCCGTGTAGGTGTTGGAACGCTGGTGGGATGCCGTTGACGGCCCGCCGCTGTTGCTCGAAGGCTTGACGCAGGTCGGGATGTTTGTGGGTTAGTACCCACCGTTTGACGCCGGCTTCGGCGGCCAACTGCAGGACGGTCAGCGCTCCGGTGGAGCGGGTGGGGGTGCCGGCCAGGAGTCGGCGGGTGGCGGCTTGGATGGCGTCGCGTTCGGCTTGCCGGTCGGTGGTCATCGGGTTCGTCCTGTGTGGTGTCGGGTGATGATGTGTTCGAGGCGGGCGAGTTCGTGTCGTTCTCGGGCGTGACGCACTGGTGGGGCTGCGGGGTCGTTGACCACGGCTCGTAGGTGCGCGGCCTGTCGGCGCAGGATGTGGATGTCGCGGTCGGTGCGGGCGATGTTGGCGCAGTTCGGGCGGCAGTCGTCGATGTCGGGGGTGTGGCGGGTGCCGCGTTCGTCGGCGGCGACGCGGCAGGCGGCGCGGGCGGGGTCGAGCACGCAGGTCATGCCCTTGCCGGTGAAGATCTGCAGGTCGGGGTTGGCCAGCAGGGTGGCGGCTTCGCGGTTGGTGCGGAGCGTCCGGCCGGCGAAGCGGGTGGCCGCTGATACACGGGTGCGGTAGGTGTCGGCGGCGGGCCCGGACACGTGCTCTCCTTCGGTGAGCCGGTGGTGGGCGTCGGCCATGGATTCCAGCCGGGCAAGCCATTCTTCGAAGGCCAGGTCGTCGGGGAAGCCGGAGGCGTAACTGCCGAAGTAGCCGAGCGTCATCTTGACGCTGACATGTCCGTACTGAATCGCGGCGGCGACCAGGCCGCGGGGTCGGCGTGCGATGAACCAGGCCAGCGTCCGCCGTCAGTGGCGCCAGGCCCGCGCCGACACCAACCTCGCCTGGGTCACCCCCCACACCTTCCGCAAAACCGTGGCCACCCTCATCAAGAACGAGGCCGACACCAAGAGCGCCGCTGCCCAACTTGGACACTCCAGCGAAGAGGTCACCGACACCTACTACATCGCCAAACCCGTCCAAGCCCCCGACGTCTCCAGCATCCTGGAACGACTCGGCACCAGCCCGAACAGGCAATACCCACTCACAACGAACAACGACGCACACCGAAGACAAACCTGGTTGCCGCACCCGGTAAACGGGGGGTTTTCGGGGGGAGGTTCAAAACTCTATAGAGGAAGATTAAAGCCCTGACCAGCATTTCCGCTGGTCAGGGCTTTTTCTCTGTCGGGACGGCGGGATTCGAACCCACGACCCCTTGACCCCCAGTCAAGTGCGCTACCAAGCTGCGCCACGTCCCGCTGCTCGCAGCGCCTTACCCTGCGACAGCCGCTATAGCGTAGCGCAGACCGATCATGCCGCGCACACAGGCCTCCCCCGGCAAGCCACATCTGCAACTCCCATCACGCCCCCTACAGCGTCCTAGGAGGATAGGTGGCAGGCAAAGAGAAAGCAGGGCAGCGAGGAGATCGCCGCCCTGCTTTTTGTACGCCGAAAGGGGTTAGCCGTGCGCCTTGCCCCGGTTGCCCGGACCGAGCTTCTTGCGGGGCCGTACGGACACCTCGACTGGGCTGCCGGCGAAGCCGAACTCCTCACGCAGTTTGCGTTCGACGAACCGCTGGTAGCCGGCGTCGAGCGGGCCGGTGGTGAAGAGCACGAACCGGGGTGGGCAGGTGCCGGCCTGGGTGGCGAAGAGGATCCGAGGGGCGCGACCGCCCCGTACCGGGTGTGGGGTTTCCTGCACCAGGGCGGTGAGCCACTGGTTGAGGTGCCCGGTCGGCACCCGGGTCTCCCAGCTCGCCAACGCGGTACGTAACGCCGGGGCGAGCTTGTCGACGGCCCGGCCGGTTCTGGCCGAAACGTTGACCCGGATCGCCCACGGGATCCGGCGTAGCTCCCGCTCGATCTCCTTGTCGAGGTAGTAGCGCCGGTCGGCGTCCACCAAGTCCCACTTGTTGAAGGCGATGACCATGGCCCGGCCGGCTTCGGTGACCATCGTCAGGATCCGCTGGTCCTGCTCGCTGATCGGTTCGCTGGCGTCGAGCAGTACGACCGCCACCTCGGCCGCCTCGATCGCGCCGGCGGTACGCAGGCTCGCGTAGTACTCCGTACCGCTGGCCTTGCCCACCCGTTTGCGCAGGCCTGCGGTGTCGACGAGCTGCCAGGTCTCGCCACCGATCTCCACCAGGCTGTCGACTGGGTCGACCGTGGTACCGGCGACCGAGTCGACCACCGCCCGGTCCTCGCGGGCCAGCCGATTGAGCAGGCTGGACTTGCCGACGTTCGGGCGGCCCACCAGCGCCACCCGACGGGGTCCGCGCGGGCCGCCCTCGGTGACCGGTGGTGGTTCCGGCAGCGCCGCCAGGATCGCGTCGAGCAGGTCGCCGGAGCCCCTGCCGTGCAGGGCGGAGATCGGGAACGGCTCCCCCAGGCCGAGCGACCACAGCGAGGTGGCCTCGATCTCGACGGCAGCATTGTCGGCCTTGTTCGCGATCAGCAGCACCGGCTTGGCGCTACGCCGCAGCATCCGTACCGCGGCTTCGTCGACGTCGGTGGCACCAACGGTGGCGTCGACCACGAAGAGCACGACGTCGGCGGTGACGACCGCGGTCTCGGCCTGGTTGGCGATCGCCGCCGCCCGGTCCCGCGCGTCCGGTTCCCACCCGCCGGTGTCCACCACGGTGAACCGTCGGCCGGACCACTGGGCGTCGTATGGCACCCGATCCCGGGTCACGCCGGGAATGTCCTCGACGACGGCCTGCCGCCGGCCGATGATCCGGTTCACCAGGGTCGACTTGCCGACGTTGGGCCGGCCGACGACGGCGACCACCGGCACCGGGCCGCTCTGTTCAGCTTCCAGGTCCGGCTCGTCCAGTTCGATCCAGCCGTCTTCCACGCTCATGTTGCTGCCTCGTTTCGCTCACCGGCGCCATGAGGCTTCACCACGCCGAACCGATCAATCCACCCACGCCGACTGGTCATGTCCCCACCCGGCCGTCGAGCAGGGTACGCAGCTGGGTGACGACCTCGTCGATACCCAGCTCGGTGGTGTCGAGTACGACCGCATCCGCCGCCTGCGTCAGCGGGTCGGCCGCCCGGGTGGAGTCGAACTTGTCGCGGCGGGCCAGGTCGGCGGCAGTGACCAGCAGGTCGACGGCGTACTCGGTGCTGCGTCGTTGCGCCCGCGCGTCGGCCGAAGCGGTCAGGTAGACCTTCAGGTCGGCATCGGGTGCCACCACGGAACCGATGTCCCGACCCTCGACCACGATTCGTCCGGCCTCGGCGATGATCTCACGTTGCCGCGTGACGAGTAGTTCCCGTACCGCTGGGACGGCGGAGACCGCGGACACGGCGGCCGTCACCTCCGGCCCCCGGATCTCCCGGTCGACGGCGACACCGTCAGCGCTGATGTGCGGAGTCTGCGGGTCGACGCCGATCTGCAGCTCGATCTCACCGGCTACCTTCGCGACCGCCCCCTGGTCCTGCGGGTCGACGCCGGAGCGCAGCACCGCCCAGGTGATCGCCCGGTACATGGCACCGGTGTCGAGGTAGCGGGCGTCGATCTGGCTGGCCAGCCGACGGGAGACGGTGGACTTTCCCGAACCGGACGGGCCGTCCACGGCCACCACGCATCGTCCGGTCCGCACCTTTTCCGCCACCGTTCCTCCTTCATGCTGGATAGCGCATACCGCAGGTATCAAGGTCACCCACGCGCAAGGGTGCCTGGGTCTGGGCAGACTCCGGCCACTTCCCGCGTCTATTCTGCCCGGTCGGCTGGACCACTCCGCGCCCGCCATCGGCGGGGCGATCCGTACACGCGGGTACTCCCAATGCGCACCATCGCCCAGCCAGGCCCGGGCGGACACCCGGGCACATCGCACAGCTGGGCCCGGGCCGGCACTCCCCTCGGGCACAGTCGCCGGGTGTGCCGGAATGCCGGTTGGGCCGGATGGTCAGTCGTCGACGGCCTTGAAGAGGGCGGCAATCTCCGCGTTGGTCAGCCGACGGGTACGCCCGGCCCGCAGGTCACCGAGCCGGATCGGGCCGATCGACGTACGCACCAACCGGGAGACGGGGTGGCCCACCTCGTCGAGCAGTCGACGGACGATGTGTTTGCGTCCTTCGTGCAGCGTCAGCTCCACCTGGGCGGTACGCCCCAGCGTGTCTACCACCCGGAAAGAGTCGACCTTCGCCGGCCCGTCCTCCAACTCCACGCCTGCCAGCAAGCGTCGGCCGACGTTACGGGGCAGCGGTCCCGCCACCTCACACAGATAGGTCTTGGGTACGCCGTACGACGGGTGCATCAGCCGGTGGGCGAGGGTGCCGTCGTTGGTGAGCAGCAGCAGGCCCTCACTGTCGGCGTCGAGCCGGCCCACGTGGTAGACGCGCTCCTCCACCCGGCCGAGAAAGTCGGCCAGGGCGGCCCGTCCCTTCTCGTCGGCCATGGTGGAGACCACCCCACGGGGTTTGTTCATCGCCAGGTAGACCAGGCGGGTGTCGGCAACCACCCGTTCACCGTCGACGAAGATGACCGCCGAGGCGGGGTCGACCTTGTCGCCGAGTTGCGCGACCCGCCCGTCGACGGTGACCCGACGCCGGAAGATCAGGTCTTCGCAGGCGCGTCGGGAACCTACGCCGGCTGCGGCGAGCACCTTCTGCAGGCGTTCGGCGCCGACATCGTCGGACGGACCGGGTGCCACCCGGGGGACGCGGCTGTTATCGCGGGGCATCTACCATCTCTTCCACATCGTCGGGCAGGAACGGAGCCAGCGACGGCAGTTCGTTGACCGTGTCCAGCCCGAGTTTCTCCAGGAACAGGGTCGTCGTCCGGTAGAGGAAGGCACCGCTGTCCGGCTCGGTGCCGCACTCCTCGATCAGGCCGCGCGAGACCAGGGTACGGATGACCCCGTCGCAGTTGACACCCCGGATGGCCGAGATCCGCGACCGGGTCACCGGCTGTTTGTACGCGACCACGGCCAGCGTCTCCAGGGCGGCCTGGGTGAGCCGTACCGACTGCCCGTCCAGGATGAAGCGTTCCACGTAGCCGGCGTATTCCGGGCGGGTGTAGAGCCGCCACCCGCCGGCCGCCCGGCGCAGTTCGAAGCCGTGGCCGGTGGTCGTGTATCCCTCGGCGATCCGGTGCAGCAGGCGGGTGATCCGGTCGGTGGGCTGCTCCAGCACCTGGGCGAGGACGATCTCGGTGACTGGCTCGTCGACCACCAGCAGGATCGCCTCCAGGGCCCCGCGTAGCTCTTCCTCGTCGGCGAGGGCCAGGGTGGTGCCGCTCAGTTTGGCTGGCCCGGGCTTCGGGGCGCTGACGGGCGGGCTGACCTGGCTGGACTCGGCCTCGACTGGCTCGGGGGTAACGTCAGGTGCGGTAGCGTTTCCAGCCGATCCGGCGGCAGCCTCGACCGGCTCAGGGGTGAGATCAGGTTCAGGGGCGAGATCAGAGTCGGGGGTGAGATCAGAATCGGGGGCGAGGTCAGGTTTGGCAGCCTCCTCCAACCTTGCGATGCTCTCCCCAGGTTCAGCAGTACCCGCAGGCTCAGCGGCCACCTCGGGAGCCTCTTCGACGTCCGGCCCAGGACTCGTTCCCGCTGACTCCAGCGGCTCCAGCAGCTCCGGACCCGCCATGTCGACCTCGTCCGGAGCAGTCGTCGCCGTCGGTTCCCCAACAGCCGGAGGCGGGGATCCGGAAGGCACCGGGTCGGTACGTCGCTGCCGGGCCCAGGGTGGTACCCAGGCAGCCGCCTGTTCGGCGAGGGAGTCTGCCCGCTCGTCGCTGGTCACCTCGGCTGCTCCTTCGTCGTCGCGGGGGTCGGGGTCGTGGCGGAGGTCGAGGTCGTGGCGGAGGTCGAGGCCGTGGCGGGGGTCGAGGCCGTGACGGAAGGGCCGGTTTCGGGTGGCGGAGGCGAGCCGGCGTACTCGTCGATGTCGAGTTCGGCACCACCGTCGGCCGGCCCGGTCCACCGTACGGTCAACTCCCCCAGCGCCTGCACCTGGGCGAAGCCGACAAGCCCCTCCCGGTAGAGCTCCAGCAGGGCCAGGAACCGGGCCACCACCTCGAGCGTCGACTCGCAGTCGACACAGAGGGCCCGGAAGGTGGCCGTCCCGATCCGCCGCAGCCGGTCCCGCAGAATGGCGGCGTGCTCCCGGACACTGACCCGTACCTGGTGCACGTGGTCGATGGAGACCGTCGGGGGCGTCTTGGGGGTCATCGCCTTCACCGCCAGCGCGGCCAGCCGCTCCGGGCCGATGCCCAGCACCAGGTCCGGCAGCGCCTCGGCGTATCGGGGCTCCAGGGTGACCGCCCGCGGGTAGCGACGGGAACCGACGGCCTCCAGGACGGCGATGTGGGCGGCGGCCTCCTTGAACGCCTTGTACTGCAACAGTCGGGCGAAGAGCAGGTCCCGGGCTTCCAGGAGCGCGAGGTCCTCCTCGTCCTCGACCTGTGCGGCGGGGAGCAGCCGGGCGGCCTTGAGGTCGAGCAGGGTCGCGGCGACGACGAGGAACTCACTCGCCTCGTCGAGGTCCCAGTCGTCGCCCATCGCCCGGATGTAGGCGATGAACTCGTCGGTGACCTGGTGCAGGGCGACCTCGGTGACGTCGAGCTTGTGCTTGCCGATGAGTTGCAGCAGCAGGTCGAACGGGCCGGTGAAGTTGGCCAGTCGGACGGTGAAGCCGCCCGCCGGGTCGGTGCCCTCGGCTACGGTCGTCGCCACCGCCGCGGAGTCACCCGCCACCGCAGCGGGGTCGGGTACGACCTCGGCGGCATCGGCGGTGTCCGACGGTGCCGGATCGGGGGGCGGGGCGGTCACCCGCTGACCGTAGTCGACGGGCTCGGGGGCAGGGTGCACGCGGGCTACCGGTCGGCCTGCGCGGCGATCACCTCACGGGCCAACTGCCGGTAGTTACGCGCGCCCGACGACGCGGGGTCGAGCGTGGTGATCGGCGCACCGGCGACCGTGGACTCGGGGAACTTGACGGTCTTGGTGATCACCGTCTGGTAGACCTTGTCACCGAACGCCTCCACCACCCGTTGCAGCACCTGCCGACAGTGGGTGGTCCGACTGTCGTACATGGTGGCGAGGATGCCTTCGAGTTCGAGGTCGAAGTTGAGTCGTTCCCGCACCTTGTCGATGGTGTCCAACAACAGGGCCACCCCCCGCAGGCTGAAGAACTCGCACTCCAGCGGGATGAGCACCCCGTGGGCCACGGTGAGGGCGTTGATGGCGAGCAGCCCCAGCGAGGGCTGGCAGTCGATGAGGATGTAGTCGTATTCCTTACGGATGCTGCGCAGCACCCGCGCCAGGGCCATCTCCCGGGCGACCTCGTTGACCAGCTGGATCTCGGCGGCCGACAGGTCGATGTTGGCGGGCAGCAGGTGCAGACCGGCCACATCGGTCTTGATCAGAACGTCCTCGGCGCTGATGTCGTCCTGCATGAGCAGGTTGTAGACGGACAGGTCCAGATTGTGCGGGTTGACCCCCAGACCAACCGAGAGCGCGCCCTGCGGGTCGAAGTCGACCAGCAGCACCCGGCGGCCGTACTCGGCCAGCGCCGCCCCGAGGTTGATGGTGGTGGTGGTCTTACCCACGCCACCCTTCTGATTGGCCATCGCGATGATGCGAGCCGGACCATGCCGGTCGGTGGGCATCGGATCGGGAATGGGTTTACGCGCCGTGTAGGCGGCCGGATCCGCCGGACCCAACTCAGCGCCGAGGTTCAGAGCGGACTGCTGCTCGCGGAGCGTCGAGGTCCACGCCTCGGCACGGTCACCGTTACCAGCCATGTCCTTGTGCGCCCCCTCCCGACGACTGGCTCGACGTCGGAGCCGATTGGCGTCCTGTGCGGCGCCGCTGCGAACCTTGGTTGCCGCTCCACGAGGCCCGCGCCACCGCCGACTCTACGCCACCCTCCGCCCAGGGAGCCGACACCACCTCGGCGTGTCGACACGGCAGACGACCACGGTAGATTACCCGGCCCGGCCCAGTGCCCGAGGGTGGGCCGTCGCGTACACCTCCCGCAGCCGTTCCACCGTAACCAGCGTGTACACCTGGGTGGTGGTCACCGAGGCGTGACCGAGCAGTTCCTGCACCACCCGTACGTCGGCACCGCCGTCGAGTAGGTGCGTGGCGTACGAGTGGCGCAGGGTGTGTGGGGAGACCGCGCGGGGCCCGTCGACCGGCAGACCGGCGCGGGCGGCGGTCCGGCGCAGCACGGTCCAGGCGCTCTGCCGGGACAGCGGGCCACCCCGGGCGTTGAGAAACACCACGGGGGTGCCTCGACCGGCGGCGACAAGGGTCGGCCGGGCTCGCACCAGGTACGCCCGCAACGCGTCGACGGCGTACCCGCCGATCGGAACCGCCCGGGTACGGCCACCCTTGCCGTGCAGCACCGCGGTGCCCTCGGTCAGGTCCAGGTCGTCGACGACCGCGCCGACGGCCTCGGAGATCCGGGCCCCGGTGCCGTACAGGAACTCCAGCAGGGCCCGGTCGCGCAACGGCAAGAGGTTGTCCGGGCCGGTCGCCTCGATCGGCGGTGCCACCGTCTCCAGCAGTCGCGCCACCTCGGTGACGTCCAGCGCGCGGGGCAGCCGGCGCGGTGGCGTGGGTGGGCGTACGTCCCGGCTTGCGTCGTGGGCGACCAGCCCTTCGCGCATGGCGAACCGGTGCAGGCCCCGGATGGCGCTGGCCGCCCGGGCGGCCGACGCCGCCGACAGTGGTGGGTGCGCGCCGTCGCCGGTGCGCAGGCGGGCGACGTGCCCCGCGACGTCGGCGGGCATCACCGCGGTAAGGCCGTCGATACCGGCGGCGGCCAGGTCGGCCAGGTAGCGGCCCAGATCTCGGCGGTACGACGAGAGCGTGTTCGCGGACAGGCCACGCTCGACGGTGAGGTGGTCGAGGTAACCGCGCACCGCCCGGAGCAGGACAGGCGACGGCTCAGGCAGTCCGGCACCTGCACCGGCTCCGTCCAATGCTCGCTCGACCGCGACCGTCGTCCTGTCCGCAGCCATTGCTCCTTCTCGCGACCGTTCCCCTCCGCTCAGCGGAGGATGTCCTCCAGCGCGACGCTCGCCATGCCGTGCGCCTCGGCCACCGGACCGTAGGTTACCTGCCCGTCGTGGGTGTTCAGCCCCAGCGCGAGCGCGCGGTCCCGGCGGAGCGCCTCCCGCCAGCCGTGGTTGGCCAGTTCCAGGGCGTACGGCAGGGTGACGTTGGTCAGCGCGTACGTACTGGTGTGCGGCACCGCACCGGGCATGTTGGCGACACAGTAGAACAGCGAGTTGTGCACCGGGTAGACCGGATCGGCGTGGGTGGTCGGGCGGGAGTCCTCGAAGCAGCCCCCCTGGTCGATGGAGATGTCGACCAGCACGCTGCCCGGCTTCATCCGGGAGACCAGCTCGTTGGAGATCAGCGTCGGGGCCTTGGCCCCGGGCACCAGCACCGCGCCGATGATCAGGTCCGCGTCGAGCACGGCCCGCTCGATCTCGTACGCGTTGGACGCCACGGTCTTGAGGTGGCCCCGGTAGATGGCGTCGGCCTGCCGTAGCCGGGCGACGTTCTTGTCGAGCAGCAGCACCTCGGCCTGCAGGCCGAGCGCGATCGCCGCCGCGTTCATGCCGGAGACGCCCGCGCCGATGACCACGGTCTTGGCACCGTAGACGCCGGGTACGCCACCCATCAGTACGCCTCGACCCCCGCCCTGGCGCATCAGGTGGTACGCCCCGACCTGCGCGGCGAGCCGCCCGGCGACCTCGGACATGGGGGCGAGCAGCGGCAGTGTCCGGTCGGCGGTCTCCACCGTCTCGTACGCGATGCCGGTGACCTTCCGGTCGATCAGCGCATCGGTGCACTCCTTGGAGGCCGCCAGGTGCAGGTAGGTGAAGAGCACCTGGCCCGGCCGCATCCGGTGGTACTCCTCGGCGATCGGCTCTTTGACCTTGAGCACCAGTTCAGCCGCGTCCCACACCTCGTCGGCGGTGGCGAGGATGGTCGCGCCGGCCGCGGTGAACTCGTCGTCGGTGATGCTCGAGCCGGCACCGGCACCGGACTCGACGAGGACCTGGTGGCCGCTGCGGGTGAACTCGTTGACGCCCGCTGGCGTGATCGCCACGCGGTACTCGTGGTTCTTGACCTCGCGTGGGATTCCGACCTTCACGATGCAGCCACCTCTCTCCGGCAGTTCGACCCGACCGGCCCCGTCGCCGTCGTGGTCTTCCAGCCCCAGGGCCGCAGTCTAGGGCCGCTGTCCGGGTCGGACAGCCGCCATAGTGACAGCCGGTGACGGTCAGGCCTGACGATGTGTCAGGTGGCCAGAGATCGACCAGGAGCCCGATGACACATAGTCCAGAAGTACAGTGTTGTCACACAATCGTCCCGCCATCCGGACCCGTTACCAGACAGGACGGGGCGAAGTCACTAAGGTGGCCCCTCATGACCACTCCTCACTACCCGGGCGCTGCGGGCGTCTCGGACAAGAGCAAGCTAGTCGCCGGACTTCTCGGCATCTTCCTCGGCAGCTTCGGTGTCGGCCGGTTCTACATCGGAGACACCAAGATCGGCGTCCTCCAGCTCGTCGTCTCCGTCCTCACCTGCGGCATCGGCGGCATCTGGGGATTCATCGACGGGGTCCTGATCCTGGTAAAGGGCGGGGTCGACGGTCAGGGTCGGCCGCTGCGCGACTAGTTGTCACCCGATAACCGAAAGGGGCCCAGCGCCACGGCGCCGGGCCCCTTTCCCGTTTCACCTACCCGGCTGGCCGGGCGGCGGCGGGGTCGGTCTCAACAACGGCGCGTCGGCCGCCCGCAGGGTCGCAAAACCCTCGTCGCGGACCCGCGCGGCGGCGAGGACCCCCGCCACACAGGCCGCGTTGGTGACCTCTCCGGCCAGCGCCATCGCCACCGCCTGGTCGAGGCCGACCCGGACCACTTCCAGGTCCGCCTCCTCGTCGCGGCGAACGTGGCGCTTTTCGGCCGGCACCTCGGCCAGGTCCCGGGCCAGGAAAATCCGGATCACCTCGTTCGACCAGCCGGGCGAGGTGTGCAGGTCCACCAGCAGGTCGATCCGGCCGGCGGTGAGGTCCACCTCCTCGGCCAACTCCCGCAACGCCACCGCGGGCAACGGCTCAGCCGCGACGTCGACCAGGCCAGCGGGCAACTCCCAGATCGCCCGGCCCACCGGATGGCGGTACTGCCGGATCAGCACCACCCGTCCCTCGTCGTCGAGGGCCACCACGCCGACCGCGCCGACATGGCGCGCGTAGTCCCGCGTGGCCACCCCACCGCCGGGCATGGTGACCTCGTCGCTGACCACCGAGAAAACCGCCCCGGCGAAGCGCTCCTGGCGGGAACGCACCTGGTAGACGTGCTCCCCCGGCCCTCCGGTCACGACGACCGCGCCTTGGTCGAACGGGAGCTACCGTTACGGGCCGCCCGTCCGGACGCCTCAGCCGGCCCGACCGGGTTCGCCTCGCCCTCGCTGGGACCCCTCTCCGGCTGCTCCGTTCCGGCCGGTGCGGTCAGCTCGACCGGCAGCTTGTCCGCGGCCGAGTAGGCGACGACCGCCTTGACGAAGGCGGCGAACAGCGGGTGCGGCCGGGTGGGCCGGCTCTTCAGCTCGGGGTGGGCCTGGGTGGCCACGAAGAACGGGTGCAGTTCCCGGTCCAACTCGATGAACTCCACCAACCGGCCGTCCGGGGAGGTGCCGGAGAACCGCAGCCCCGCCTTGCTCAACGCGTCCCGGTAGGCGTTGTTCACCTCGTACCGGTGCCGGTGGCGTTCGCTGACCTCGGTGTCCCCGTACGCCTCGGCCACGATCGACCCCTCGGTCAGCCGCGCCGGGTAGGCACCCAGCCGCATCGTCCCGCCCAGGTCACCCCGTCCGGCTACGATGTCCTCCTGGTCGGCCATGGTGGCGATCACCGGGTGCCCAGCCTGGTCGTCGAACTCCAGCGAGTTGGCGCCGTCCAGGCCAGCCAGGCTCCGGGCCACCTCGATGGTCATGCACTGGAGGCCGAGGCAGAGGCCGAGAATCGGCACGCCGTTCTCTCGGGCGTACCGGGCCGCCCCGATCTTGCCCTCGATGCCCCGTACGCCGAAGCCGCCAGGGATGAGCACCCCGTCGACGCCGGCCAGCGCGGCGGCCGCGCCGGAGGCTGTGACGCAGTCGTCGCTGGGCACCCAGCGCAGCTGCACCCGGGCCCGATGGCCGAAGCCGGCCGCCCGGATCGCCTCGCTCACCGACAGGTACGCGTCGGGCAGGTCGACGTACTTGCCGACGACCGCGACCTGAACCGTGTGGATCGGGTGGTGCACCCGCTCCAGCAGGTCGTCCCAGCGGGTCCAGTCGACGTCCCGGAAGGACAACCCCAATCGACGTACGACGTAGGCGTCCAGCCCTTCGCGGTGCAGCACCTTGGGGATGTCGTAGATGCTCGGCGCGTCCGGGGCGGCGATGACCGCTTCCCGGTCAACGTCGCAGTAGAGCGACAGCTTGTGCTTGAGTTGGTCCGGGATCTCCCGGTCGGACCGGCAGACTATCGCGTCGGGCTGGATACCGATGTTGCGCAGCGCGGCCACCGAGTGCTGGGTCGGCTTGGTCTTCAGCTCACCCGAGGGTGCCAGGTAGGGCACCAGGGACACGTGCAGGTAGAAACAGTTGTCCCGGCCGATGTCGTGGCGGACCTGGCGGATCGCCTCCAGGAAGGGCAGCGACTCGATGTCACCGACCGTGCCGCCGACCTCGGTGATCACCACATCCGGGATGCGGCCGTCCTCGCCGGGGTCGGCCATCGAGCGGATCCGGGCCTTGATCTCGTTGGTGATGTGGGGGATCACCTGGACGGTGTCGCCGAGGTACTCCCCCCGACGTTCCTTGGCGATGACCTCCGAGTAGATCTGGCCGGTGGTGACGTTCGCCTTACCGGACAGTGCCCGGTCGAGGAACCGCTCGTAGTGGCCGACGTCCAGGTCGGTCTCCGCGCCGTCCTCGGTGACGAAGACCTCACCGTGCTGGAACGGGTTCATCGTGCCCGGGTCGACATTGAGGTACGGGTCGAGCTTCTGCATCACGACCCGCAGGCCGCGCGCGGTAAGCAAGTTTCCAAGGCTGGAGGCGGTCAGGCCCTTTCCCAGCGAGGAGGCGACGCCTCCGGTGACGAAAATATGCCTGGTCGTCCGTGCTGAAGGGGCCAACGCCTGCTCCCGTGGTCGTCCATTGCGGTCGTGCAGACCGGCGTGCCGATCAAGAAAATGATCACGCGATCCACGGGACTCCACGGTAACACCTCCCGCGACCGGGGCAGGGGCCGCACCCGACGTCCGGCGGGCGGGCGAACCCGAAATCACCCCGCTGTAGCAGCTACCGTCAGGTGACGGTGGTCTCGACCGATGTCCCGGCCTCGACCGTGTCCTCCGAGCCGGTGACCGCACCGGATCGACCAGGACCGTCACCACCGCAGCCGGATCCGCCACTGGTCAGCGCGGACCGCGCGGTTGGCACCTTCCCCGAACCGGCAGCGCCCGAACCCGCGCCAGCCAACTTGGTGCCGTCCGAACCGGTACTGTCGGCCGTTATCGACGAAACCGGGACATCCGGCACGGCGGCCGGCTGGGTGCGGTCGGCGGCGTGGTCCAACACGCGCAACGCGGCCAGCGCCGCCATCGGAATCGCCACCGTCGCCGCCGCTCCGGCGAAGTTCAATGCGGAACCGCCGAGCACCCCACCGATCAGGGCGGCGACGACAATCCCGGCCATACCGGCTCGAATCGCCGGATAGATCCCGAACAGCCGCTTCAAGCCGCCCCACGGTTGCAACAGGGCGAACCACACCAGGGCCATCCCGGCCAGCGCGATGATGGTCAACGGGCTACCGACCAGAGCCTCGAAACTGGACGCCCCGGACCGGTGCATGGTCAGCCCACCCGTACCCTCGCGGAGAGCAGCAAGAAAACGGCCCAGGCTGCCCCGCTCCGGCTCCGGACGAGTCATGTCCAACACGGCGAACCCAGCCGTCACCGCCAGCCCCGCGATGGTCGCCCAGGCGACCCGGCCGAAGGTCAGCCACCCGCCGGTACTCATCGCCGAGGCGACACACACACCGGCGGTCAACGCCACCGCGCCCACCGGGTCGCCACCCAGGTAGGGGCTGCCGACGAGCAGAACACCCACCGCCCCGACCAGCGCCATCACCGCCGGGCGCCAGCTACGTCGTACCCGCTGCGCCAGCCAACCCGCCGACAGCAGCGTGCCCGCCACGAACACCCCCAGACCCACCACCCCGACACCGGTGTACCGCCCACCCGCCAACGCCGAGTAACCCGTGACTCCGTTGAGTTGCAGTTGGGCTCCGGTCGCCACATCGGCCCCCACGGAGAGCGCCGCCAGCCCGGCCACCAACCCCAGCGGGCCGAGCGTGTTCGCGTACCCCCGATGGAACCGGACACCGACGGTGGCCGCACCGAGTAGCAAGACGGTGACCAGGGCGAAGTAGAGACCAGCCTGGTCCCCCCGCCACCAGGGCACCAGGTCGGCGAGCAGCGCGGCGGGAACCGCCAGGGCTGCGGCCACGAGCAGTGCCTCGACGACCGCCACCACCCGTGGCGACACCGGCACCGGGCCGCCCGGACCGGCATGCCGGCGAGCGCGGCGCAACAGGGGCAACACGGCGAGCGCCAGCAACACCTGGAACCCGGCCAGCAACCCGAAGAACCAGGTCGTCACCCCCCGCTGCGCGTGCACCTCCCGGTCCGCGTCGGCGGGTGCCGTGACAGCCGCCGGCAGGCTCGTCGGTCGCCCCTCGACCGACGTCGCCGGCTGGCCGATGAAGAGCCGCTCGGGCATCGGCCGACCAAGCGCGGTCAGCGCCGTGGGGGCCAGGTCGATGAGCTGGACGTAACCCTCCCGCCCGGTGCTGGCCGAGGTGAGCCAACCGCGTTCCCAGCCGGGACCGTCAGCCACGGCCACGTGCAGCCGGGACACCGGGTCAGTGTCGGACACCCCGGCGACGATCACCAGGGAACGCTCGGGCCGGGCGGCCAGCAGCCGCGCCAGTCCGGCGTCGGCGACCCGGGCTGCCTGCGCCCGCACCGCCGGCTCCTCCCCCGCCACCATGCCGAGATCCACGATGCTCAACGCGCAGGACGAGAGGAGCCCAGCCGGATCTTCCGGCATTGTCGGCTCGTAGCGGTCCACCCGCCCGAACGGACGTGCGGCGGCCACCGCCGCACCGGGTCCGACCGCAACCGCGCACCGGACCGATTCGGCCAGCGCCCCGGGCACCGCACCCCAGGACAGCTTCTCCTTGTTGAGTTGTACGGTCGACCGCTGGGCCGGCAACTGGGCACCCGTCCCGTCCGGCTGTTCGACGGCGACATCCAGTTCAGGACACTGCCCAGCGACCGGCTCGTCGTCCCATGCCGCGTAGTTGCCGGCACCGAGCGTCAACCACCCGTCCACCGGACAGGTGGGCTGACGAGCCGAGCGGACCGAGAGCGACCCAATCGACCCCTGCTCAGCCAACCGCCACAACGTGGGTGTGTCCTGCTGGTTGACGTCCTCCCAGCGCAGCCCGGCCACACCGACCAGCACGACGTGGTCGGCAGTGCCCTGAGTCGCGGCGGCAGCAGGACCGGCGGCCGACACCACCATCCCGAATATCATTACTAGGGTGACCAGCAGGGCAGAAATCGCCCGGCCCGATCCGACGGAGATCGACCTTCGTTGCATCAGCCTCGCCCCGCTGGCGGTCCGGTCTCTCGGTTGGCAGCCGGCCCGGACGGCACAAGCTCGGCGTAGACGGCGGCCACCGCAGCGACCGTGTCGTCCTCGGTCGGCCAGGCAGCGGCCTGTGCCGCACCACGCCGCACCAGGTCCGTCCGCCGCTCGTCGTCAGCCAACAACTCCCGCACCGCCCGGTCGACCGCGTCCACGTCGTCCGGCGGCACCAACACCGCCGCGTCGCCCACCAGGTCGGGCACGCCACCCACAGCGGTGGCGACCAGGGGTACGCCGGCACGCAGCGCCTCCTGGGCGAACAGTTGCCGCGCCTCCCAGTCACTGGTCACCACCGCCAGGTCCGCACCGGCGAGCAGATCTGCCACGTCTGTCCGATGCCCAAGCAGGGTGACCGGCGCGCGGGCGGTCGAGATCCGGGCGGCCAACTGCAGATAGCTGGGACCGCTGCCAGCGATCACCACGACCGGCGGTGGATCCAGGTCACGCCATCGGGCGGCGGCGTCCACCAGCAGATCGTAACGCTTCTGCGGATGCAGCCGCCCGACTGACAAGACCAACTTCTGGTGTGGGGTGACGCCGAACTCCGCCCGTACCGCGGCCCGGCCGCGCCGAGGCTCCGGCAACGTCGGCGCGGCCACCGGTCCCAACCGAGCATCGGTGGCACCGAGCGCGGCCGCTCGGTCGACCAGGTCGGCGGAGGCACCGAGGGCGACCCTGGCCCGACGGGCGACCACCCGCTCGGCCAGCCGAGAGACCCGGCCGCGCAGACCGGCGGCAAGTACCGCGTTGTGCCAGGTGACGACGAGCGGGGCCGTCGGACGGGCCAGCGCGGCCACCAGACCGGCCCGCAGTCCGTGCGCGTGTACGACATCCACCTGCTCGGCGAGTACCCGCCGCAGGGCGCTGATCGCCCGACCGTCGGCCGGGGTCGGATTCGCCGGAATCGGCACCGCTTCGAACCGGGCGCCGGTACCGGCGAAGTCGAACTGCTCCTGCGTCGCGGCCGGGCCGCACACGGTCACCGACGCACCACCGGCGACCAACCCCCGGGCCAGCGAGGTGACATGCTGACCGACCCCGCCCGTACTGGAGGCCAGGAGCAGAACCACTGTGCCGGTCCACCCTGTGGTCGCCCCGGAACGCTCACTCCTCGCGCTCACCCTGCTCGCCTCCCGTTCGCGAATGCGGGGCTCACAAGCTCACTCCTCGCGCTCACCCTGCTCGCCTCCCGTTCGCGAATGCGGGGCTCGCAAGCTCAACTCGCATTCCGGCCCGGCCGCGTCCCACGCGAGCCACCCCGGAACGCTCACTCCTCGCGCTCACAGATGCTCGCCTCCCGTTCGCGAATGCGGGGCTCGCAAGCTCAACTCGCATTCCGGCCCGGCCGCGTCCCACGCGAGCCACCCCGGAACGCTCACTCCTCGCGCTCACCCTGCTCGCCTTCCGTTCGCGACTGCGGGGCTCACTCGCTGCGCTCGTTCACTCCTCGCGCTCACCCCGACACCGTCTCCTTTCCGACCCCCTGGTCGGGACCGTCGTCCCGATCAGGACGGGCTCCGTCCGGGTCACGCGGACGACCCCGGCCAGACAGGCGGCGGATCCGCCGACCGAACGTCGCGATCATGGGGCGTACGTCGTGTCGGTCCAGCGGATAGGCCACCGCGAGGAAGACCGCCCCCACGGCAATACCGGACAGCATGCCCTGTAGGAGCGAACCGGCAACCTCCGGGGTGCCACGCCAAGCATCACCCAGCCACTCCGCGACCACCAGCCCCGCGACCGCCCCGAGGGTCCCGGCGAGCAATCCGACGCCACCGGCCCGGCCCAGCCCGGCCAGCGCCGGCCGCCCGGCTCGACGGACCACCACGACGATCAGCAACGCGCCGAGCACCAGCATGCCAACGGAGTTGGCCGAGGTCAGGGCAAGCACCCGGTCGTCGACCGGGAGACCAATGGCGAGCAGCACCGCCATGACCGGTACGACCAGCCAGCCGGCCGCCGTCGCGCCAGCCGCCGCCCGGGTCTCCCCCCGCGCGTACAGGGCCCGGGACAGCACCGCGAACAACCCGTAGCCGAGCAGGCCGGGTGCGAAGCCGACGATGCCGGCGATCGCCGCCGCCGAGCCCTGGATGCCGGGAAATACCCCGGCCACCGGCCGGGCGGTCGCGATCAGCACCGCCGCACCGAGACAACTGAACAGCAGCACACCGCGAGCGGTCGGGGCCAGGGTCCGGCGGAAGGCGTCCTCGTCGCCGGTGGTGTGCGCTGCGGCCAGATTCGGGTACGCCGCGGCGGCCAGCGGCACCGCCAGTACCGCCCAGGGCAACAGGTAGACGGTCTGCACGGCGTTGTAGATCACGACCGAGCCATCCGGACCGCCGTCCGCAAGCTTCACGGTGACCAGCAGGGCTATCTGCTGGCCCACGACGGTGGCCGCCCCGGCGAGAGCCAGTCCACCGATCTTCCGCCGGACGTCGGCGGTGAAGGTATACCCGGGGCGCAGCCGTAGTCCCAACTGCCGCACCGGGATGAGCAGGCACAGCGAGAGCACCACCACGCCGAGCGTGGTGCCGATCGACAGGATCAACTCGCCGGTGAGGCTGAGCTGGGCCAGCCTCAGGTTACGGCCCTCCACCACGACGAAGGTCAGATAGGCGGCGATCACCGTCAGGCTGGACAGCAGCGGTGCGATGACCGGCCAGGCGAACCGGCGGTGGGCCTGGAGTACCCCGGTGAGCACGATCCCCACGCCGTACAGGGGAAGTTGTGGCGCGAAGACCCGCAACATCCGGCTACCGGTGGCGAGCTGCGCCGGGGTCGGATCGTCGGCGATGACCGACAGGATCGGGCCGGCGAAGACGGCAACCACGATCGCGAGCGGCACAAGCAGCAGCAGCGTCCAGGTGAGCAGCGCCCCGCTGGTGGCCGCGACCGCCGCCCGGTCCCCCGCCACCACCGCACCAGCCAGCAACGGTACGACCAGGCTGGCCAGCGCCCCACCGGCCACGATCTCGAAGACGATGTTGGGCACCGTGTTGGCGATCAGGTAGATGTCGCCCAGGTCGCTGCGGTCGCCGACCGTCCAGGTGAAGACCGCCGTACGCCCGAAGCCAGCCAAGCGGCTGACCACGGTGAGTACGGCGATGAGTGCGGCGGCACCGGCGACGCGCCCGGCGCCGGCGAGGGGTGCCGGAGTGCTCACGTCAGGAGGTTCGCCGTCCCCACTCGTCCAGCTCCCGCAGTCCCCGGGTGTTCTGGATCACCTTGGTGAAGCTGACCTTCTCGCTGGCGGCGGTCAGCGCGGCGACTGCCGCCAGGATGCCGGCCCGACCGATCGGGCTGGTACGGGCGGCGAGCGCCACCCCGAGCAGGGCGCCCAGCGCGTTGGCCCCGCTGTCGCCGAGCATGACCCGCTCGTCGAGGTCGTCGGAGAGCAGCCCGATCGCGGCGCCGACCGGCCCGGCGGCGAGCCCGCCCGTCCGGCCGCCGGCCAGCGGCGCACCGAGTAGTACCCCTGCCTTGAGGGCCCGGCCGGGGCGCAGGTCCAGCAGGTTGACCAGGTTGGCGGTGCCGGCGACCACCCCGGCGCCGAGCAGCACGTCGGTCAGCCGGCCGAGGTTGCCCTGCCGGTGCCGACGCCGGTGGGATCGGACGTCCGGGTCGACCGCGAGTAGCGCGGCGGCACCCAGGCCGGCGGCACCCACCCCGGCGATCTTGATCAGACCGCTGGTGACCCGCCCTTGGCGTAGCGCCGCCAGGTGACCGGCGAAGCCCTTGGCGGCTTTCTGCTCCGGCCGGGACCCGACCACGTCGTCGTAGAGCCCCACTGCGCCGGAGCCGAGGCCGGCGACCAGCGCGGCTGCTGCGGCGGGACGGCTCGGCGCGCCGAGGGCACTGGCCACGGCGGCACCGGCGGACAACGCCGGGCCGGCGGTGAGGGTCACCGTACGGCCCCGGAAGTTGGTGCGTTCCAGTGTTGCGGCGTCCGGGTGGGCGGTCACGGTGCGCAGCGCCACCCGTGCCGTCACCGCCCCCAGGCCCGCGACCAGTAGGCGGCTGGCGATTCCGCGCCCGCTCACGCCGGGGCCTTGGGTGGAATCAGGGCGGCGGCACCGGTATTCAGGCCGTAGTGTCCGACCCGGCGGCCGATGACCTGCTCCACGGTGGCGAGCGCCACGGCCAACTGTCCCTGGGTGGTGTTGGAGTTGTCGACGGTCGAGATGGCCTGGGCATAGGTGGGGTTGCCACGGACCGAGGCGACCAGGTTGCCCTCGGCGGCACCCCGACCGGCCACCACGACGGCGGCTGCCTTGTCGAACTGGGAAACCATCTGCAGCACGGACTGGTCCTTCTTCGCGGCGTTCTTGTCGGTGTGCGACTGCCCGCTGATCACCACCACCGCCTCGGCTACCCCGTTGACCTTGTCGGCGACGGTCAGGTAACCGGCGTTGCCGTACGCGGTGAGCAGTGTCCGGCGGTCCGCCTCGGCGACCGGCGGGCCAGTACGGTCGAGCAGGGCGCTGGAGAGCAGGGCGCTGGAGGTCTCCACACCGTCGCTGTTACCGGGCAGCGCGGAGGTGGGCAGGATCGGCTGAGCGCTACTCTCGGCAAGCTCGAGCAGCGAGTCGTTGTTGTCTGGTTCAAAGAACTTGTCCAGAATGTCGATCCGGCCGGTGATGGTGGCCCCGGTGCGCCGCAGCATCTCCGTGACGCCCTCGATGTGCTCCCGTCCGCTGGGCAGGGTCAGCAGCAGGATCCGGCGACCGGTCAGCGTGTTCGGCAGTACGACGTGCGATATCTCGGCAGCGAAGTCCTCCTCCAGTTTGAGTTCCTTCTCCAGACTGGAGACGTTGTCCCGCAACTGTTCGTTGTTCTTACGCAAGCCGGTGACCTGCTCATTGAGCGAATCGGCGACCGGGCCATTGAGGGCAGCGGTCCCGACTATCAAACCGATGGCCAGGGCGAGGAAAACCGCAGTGAGGGACACCACGTGATACCGGAAATTAATCACACCTACAGCCTCTTGGGTCGGTCCGGGGGGTCAGAAGAGCTGGCCGAGCTGGAAGACTAAATTGTTCCACCATTCCGAGACCACTCCGAGGTAGGCCTTGCCGACGGTGGACACGGCCACGGCGGACGCCATCGCCGCCACGGCCGAAAGCACCAGCAGCAGCAGCGACGATCCGGAGATGCTCTGCCGGTAGAGCCGGCTCACCCCCTTGGCGTCGACGAGTTTGCCACCGACCTTGAGCCGGGTGAGGAACGTCGAGGCCATTCCGCCCCGGCCCTTGTCCAGGAACTCGACCAACGTCGCGTGGGTGCCCACCGCGACGATCAGCGAAGCTCCCTTCTCGTCGGCGAGCAGCATGGCCAGATCCTCGCTGGTAGCGGCGGCGGGAAAGGTGTCGGCCGGCACCCCGAGCTGCTGGACCCGCTCCAGGCCGGGTGCGCGCCCGTCGGGATAGGCATGCACGATCACCTCGGCACCGCACCGCAGGACGTCGTCGGTGACCGAGTCCATGTCACCAATGATCATGTCGGGGGTGTAACCCGCCTCGACCAGCGCGTCAGCACCGCCGTCGACGCCGATCAGCACCGGCTTGAACTCCCGGATGTATGGGCGAAGAACGTCCAGGTCCTCCTTGTAGTCGTAACCGCGGACCACGATCAGGCAGTGCCGGCCCCGGACGTGCGTATCGATATCGGGTACGCCCACACCATCGAGCAGCAGATCGCGTTCCTGCTTGAGGTATTCCATGGTGTTGGCGGCAAATGCCTCCAGCTGGACCGACAGCCCTTCCCGGGCATCGACCATCGCCTTCGCCACGGTCTCGGCGTCCTGAAGGCTGCCGTGCGCCACCGGCTCGCCGTCGACCAGCACCGTGTTCCCGTCGATCCGCACGGTGTCGCCCTCGCGGATCTGCTGGAAGACACTCTCCCCCAGGTCGTCCAGGAGCGGGATACCAGCATTGATCAACACCTCTGGGCCGAGGTTCGGGTAACGACCCGACACCGACGGCTTGGCGTTCAGCACCGCGGCCACCCCGACGGCGACCAACGAATCCGCCGCGACCCGGTCCAGATCGACATGGTCGATCACGGCGATGTCACCCGGGCGAAGCCGACCAACAAGGCGTTTGGTACGGCGGTCGAGGCGCGCGGTACCGACGAGAGTGCCGGGCGTAGCGCTGCGGTTCCGACGCAGGGCCGGTAGGCGACGCAAGGTGGGTAGACGCATCGTAACCATCCTGGCATGTGAGGCAGGGTTTTCTGTCGCGACATGCCTTGAGCAGGGCCGCCACCCCACGGAAGCACGTTCACCCTACCCGGACACGGCAACGGTTACATCATCCGGTTCACGAGCGTCGCTCCCGGGCCGCCACGGCCAGGAGTTCTTCCGCATGGGCGATACCCAGATCCGAGTCCGGCAAACCCGCCAGCATCCGGGCCAACTCCCGCGCCCGCTCGGTGTCCTCCACCACCCGTACCCCGCTCGTGGTCACCGCACCACCGGTGTCCTTCGCCACCACGAGATGCCGGTCGGCGAACGCCGCGACCTGCGGCAGATGGGTCACCACCAGCACCTGGTGGGTACGCGCCAACCGGGCCAGTCGGCGTCCGATCTCCACCGCCGCCTGCCCGCCGACACCCGAGTCGACCTCGTCGAACACCAGCGTGGGCGGCCCACCGGAACCGGCGAACACCACCTCGATGGCGAGCATCACCCGGGACAGCTCACCGCCGGACGCCCCGCGCTGCAACGGCAGTGCCGGCGCACCCGGGTGTGCCAGTAGCCGCAACTCCACTTCGTCGGCACCGTCCGGCCCCACCCCGCACTCGGCACCGTTGACCCGGAGCGTCGGCTCGGATCGTCCGGCCGTCCGGGGCAGCACCGTCACCTCGATGCGGGCATGCGGCATGGCCAACCCGGCCAACTCCACACTGACCTGCTCGGCGAACCGGCCCGCCGCCTCCCGCCGCGCCGCAGACAACGACTCGGCCAACTCGGCCACCTCGCCGGCCAGTCGCTCCCGTTCCCGCTCCAGTTCGTCCAGCAACTCGTCAGAGGTGTCCAACTCGGACAGCCGTAGCCGGGCCCGGTCCGCCCAGGCGATCACGCCGTCGACGTCGTCGGCGTACTTGCGGGTCAGTGCCCGCAGCGCGGCCCGCCGCTCGTACACCGTCTCCAGCCGGGCCGGATCGGCGTCGAGCGCGGCGAGGTAGGCCGACAGTTCCGCACCGACATCCCCGACCAGGGTCGCCACCTCCTCCAGCCGGGCCGCCAGGTCACCGAGCATCCGGTCCACCCCGGCCTGCGCCTCCAGCGCCCGGCGGGCCGCACCCAGCAGCATCGTCACGTCCGGGGTGTCGTCGGTCGGCTCCCCCGCACCAGCAACGCACTGCTGGGCGGTCTGCGCCGCGGTACGCAACCCCTCGGCATGCTCCAACCGCTGCGCCTCGGCCTTGAGCTCGTCATCCTCGCCCGGCTGCGGATCGACCCGGGTGATCTCATCCAGCCCCAGCCGCAACAGGTCGGCCTCCTGATGGCGTTCTCGGGCATTACGCCGTCGGTCCGCCAGGTCGTCGGCGACCTGCCGCCACTGTCCGTACGTCTCCCGAAGCGCCGCCAGAAGTTTCTCGTGCTCGGGACCAGCGAAGCGGTCCAGCGCGGCACGCTGCTCGGCGGGACGTAGCAACCGCAACTGGTCGGACTGCCCGTGCACCGCCACCACCTGCTCGCCGACCTCACCCAACATCGACACCGGCATGCCCCGGCCGCCGACGTGCGCCCGCGACCGGCCCTCCAGGGTGACCGTACGACTGAGCAGCACCGCACCGTCGTCGTCGGTCTCCCCACCCGCGTCGGCGATGCGGGTGTGCACCGTGGTGGCCGTGGCTCCGGTCAGCCGCAGCCGGCCCTCGACCAGCGCACGCCCCGGCTGAGCCCGCACTCGGCCGGCGTCGGCCCGACCGCCGAAGAGCAGCCCGAGACCAGTCACCACCATCGTCTTACCGGCCCCGGTCTCGCCGGTGATGACATTCATTCCGCTGGTCAGCGGCAGTGTCGTGTCCTCGATGACGCCCAGACCGGTGATGCGCAGCTCTTCAAGCACAGCCAACGACAGTAGTAGCGAGGCCTGACACTTGACCACCCGACGGGTGAGGAAGGCCCCCTTATTATCGCTTTCTGCCATGGCAGGGGGCCTCCTAACACCTCAGAAGCACGGTGCCTCAGCGGCGGCTACCCCGCCAGCCGTGCACCGGCAGCCCGAACTTGGCCACCAACCGGTCGGTGAACGGCCGAGGCCGCAGCCGGACCACACGGACTGGCAGGTCTCCCCGTCGGACGCTGACCCGCGCCCCCGGTGGCAGGTCGTAGACCCGCCGACCGTCACAGCACAGCACCGCCAACGTGGTAAACGGGTCCACCGTGATCGAGAAGGTGGAGGTGGGGGCGGTCACCAACGGCCGGCTGAACAGCGCGTGCGCGCTGATCGGCACCAGCAGCAACGCCTCCACCTCCGGCCAGACGACCGGACCGCCAGCCGAGAAGGCATAGGCGGTCGAGCCGGTCGGGGTGGCGCAGACCACACCATCACAGCCGTACCGGGACAGCGGCCGCCCGTCCACGTCGACGAGCAGTTCCAGCATCTGGGCGCGCTCGCCCTTCTCGACGCTGACCTCGTTCAGCGCCCACGACTCGATCGCCGGCCCGCCGTCGAAGTCGGCCGTCACGTCAAGGGTGAGCCGCTCATCCACTGTGTAGTTACGGCTCACCACGTCCCGGACCGCCAGGTCCAGGTCGTCGATCTCCGCTTCAGCGAGAAACCCGACCTTGCCGAGATTGATCCCCAGCAGCGGCGCCTTGGCCGGCCGAGCCAGGTCGGCCGCGCGCAGGAACGTACCGTCACCGCCGAGGGCGATCACGATCTCCGCACCCTCGGCGGCGGTCGGCCCGCTCACCGGGAGCACCCCGGGCAGATGCAGATCGTCGGCCTCCTCAGCCACGACCCGCACCTCGAAACCAGCCGTGATCAGATCCGCCGCCACGGTCCGGGCATGCTCGGTGCTACGCCGCCGTCCGGTGTGCGTCACCAACAGCGCGGTACGGCTCATCGGCTCGCCTCCCCCACCGGCGGTGCGCCGGTCACCGACCCCCCGGCATGTGGCTGCTCCGACAGCAGATGGACCGGACCGGCCTCGACAACATCCCGTACCCGCTGCTCGTCGACGGCTGGGGCACCGCGCCGCAACCACACGAAGAACTCCACATTGCCGCTCGGTCCGGGTAACGGGCTGGCCGCCACCCCGGCCAGACCAAGCCCGAGGTCGAAGGCCGCAGCCGCGACGTCGAGCACTGCCTCCGCCCGCAGCCCCGGGTCGCGTACCACCCCACCCGCACCGACCCGCTCCTTGCCGACCTCGAACTGCGGCTTGACCATGAGCACCAGGTCGCCATCCGGCTCGGTACAGCCGGCCAGCGCCGGCAGCACCAGGCGTAGCGAGATGAACGACAGGTCGGCCACGGTAAGCGCGACCGGGCCGCCGACGGCCTCCGGCGTCAGGGTACGTACGTTGGTGCGCTCGAAGACCCGTACCCGCTCGTCACTGCGCAGCGACCAGGCGAGCTGGCCGTACCCCACATCGACCGCCACCACTTCGCACACCCCGGACCGGAGCAGCACGTCGGTGAACCCCCCGGTCGAGGCGCCTGCATCGAGGCAGCGCCGCTGGGCAACCCGCAACCCGTCAGGTACGAAGACGGCCAGCGCGCCGGCGAGCTTGTGCCCGCCTCGGGAGACGTACTCCTGGGTCGGATCCTCCCCGACCACCCGGACCGCGTCGGCGGGATCCACCATGGCCGCCACCTTGCGGGCCGTCACCCCGCGCACTTGGACCCGGCCGGCCTCCACCAGCGCGGCGGCCTGCTCACGTGATCGGGCCAGGCCGCGACGGACTAGTTCGGCATCAAGCCGGGTACGACGTGCCATGGGGCGGTTCTCCGAAGATCGGTGCTGGTCAGTTCTGGTCGATGGTGGCGAGGGTTTCCCGCAACGTCTGGTGCGCGGCCTCGTACTGGGCGATTTGATCCGCCGGGGAGAGGTTGGCGGCGTTGACAAGGGCCTGGATCGCCGCGTCGACGGCCGGATGCCCGGATCCTGAACCATCCACCGGCGCCACAGATGGCGGAGGCACCGAGGATGGGCCTGGTCGGGCCCCGCCGGGCGGGGCCGGTACACCCCGGAACGGGCCGGGTACGGGCGCGCTCATGCGGAACCCCCACGATGACGAATCACGCCGCACCAGTCCCCGGCGGCAGCTTGCGGGGCGAGTTCGACTCGATGGCCGGCGGTGGTCCGGCCTTCTTGGCGGTTACCTGCGTCGCCACAGTCTTCTTCGCGACCGTCTTCTTGGCAACGGCCTTCTTCGCCACCTGCTTGGCCGCCACCTTCTTGACAGCAGCCTTCTTCGCAACCGCCGACTTGGCTGCCGTCTTCTTCGCGGCCGTCTGCTTGGCCGGTGAAAACCCGGAAGCTGCCCCCGCTGCACCTGCCGCGAGCCTTCCGGTAGGCGCGGCGGGGGCGCTGGTCGCGGCCGAGACCGCGGTCTTGGCCTCCTGCAACTCGCTCTCCAGCTGGCGGACCCGATTCGTGAGCTCGGCCACCTCGTCGGCCGTAGCCAGGCCCACGACGCCCAACGCCCGGTCGACCTCGAAACGGATGATCTTCGTCAACGCCTCCCGGTTGGCCAGCCCGGTGGAGACCAGCTCCTCAGCCAGCGCCTGCAGCTGGGCAGCGGTAGCGCCACTGGAGCCCACCAGCTTCCGAGCGACCGTCTGCGCCCGCTTCCTCGACGCCTCCGTCAACCCCAGGGCCAGCTCCAGATAGGCCCGCCATGCATCCTGCATGCCCATATCCTTCCGCACTGCCGACTGTTCGCTGTCACGCTACCGGTCATCCCTTCGTGACCGGTGCGGTACGGTGCCGGGGAACAGGCGCGTCATGCGCAACGAGGCGTCGTGTGTGACGAGGAGGCGACGGTGGCCAGCGTGGACGAGTGCCGGCAGGCGTTACAGGAGCTGGCGAGCCGGCTGGAAGCCAACGCCGAGCGCAACGGAATGGTCAACCTCGACCGCACACTGGCCTGTCGACTCACCGACCTCGGCACCGCGTTCCACGGCCGGATCAGCGGTGGACGACTGATCGGTCTGGAGGACGGCGACGACCCGAAGGCGAAGATCGCTCTCAGTACGACGAGCGATGATCTGATCACCCTGGTCCAGGGACGGCTCGACCTGCCGAAGGCGCTCGCCGCACGACGGGTGTCGATCAGCGCAAGCCCGTTCGACCTGCTCAAGCTGCGCAAGCTGATCTGACTCCGCCAACCACCAGTAGGCCGGACGCACCCGACCCAGGGCAACCGTCCAGGCAATGCATGGACGGCCACCACCGACTCCCCGCCCCGTACTGACCGGCTCCGTAGGAAACCCGATCAGTACGGGAGCCCGAACTCCCGGAGAACCTCGCGAGCGGCCTCGCCGCCCCCACGCACCGGCTCGCCTCCGCCCCACGCCTCCGCACACAACAATGCAAGGGCGTCGAGAGCTGATCCTTCCCCGGTCAGTTGCCGCGCCCCATCCCCACCGGCAATCCGCCACCCGTTCGTATACCTCTCGGCGGAGTACTCCGGTGAGCTGGGCAGTCGCACCACGCCCGCCAGGTCGAACAGCCCGCCCAGATCATGCGCCACATAGGTGGGTCGGGTCGTCGACGCGGCGGCGAGCAGATCCGCCGCCGTACTCACCCCGGTCAGCACCAGCAGGCTGTCCATTCCAGCCTGGACCGCCCCCTCGATGTCGGTATCGAGTCGATCACCGACCACCAGTGGGCGACTGGCCCCGACCCGATGCGCGGCCGTGTGGAACAGCGTCGGCTCGGGCTTACCCACCACCAGGTCCGGATCCCGGTCCAGGGCGGTACGCAGCACCGCCAGCAGCGAGCCGTTGCCGGGGAGCGGACCGCGAGGGCTGGGCAGAGTACGGTCGGCGTTGGTAGCGATCCAGAGGGCCCCGGCGCGTACCGCCACCGAGGCTTCGGCCAACTCGGTCCAACCGACCTGAGGCCCGTACCCCTGCACGACCGCTTCTGGGGCATCATCGGCCCGGCCGACCGGCACCAGACCGGCGGCAGTCACCTCGGCACGCAGGGCCTCCGCGCCCACCACCAACACCGGTGTGCCGGGAGCCAGCCGCTCGGCCAACACCTCCGCCGTCGCCGCGGCCGAGGTGAGCACCTCTTCGGTACGGGCTACGATCCCCATCCCGGTGAGAAGCGCGGCCACCTCCGACGATCGACGCGAGGCGTTGTTCGTCGCGTAGGCCAACTTTCGCCCCTCGGCGTGCAGTTGAGAGATCGCCTCGACCGCACCGGGAATCGGCCGGTCGATCAGGTAGACCACGCCATCCAGATCGAAGATGAGAAGGTCGTACCCGTCGACCAGCCGCTCCCGGGAAACGCTACTCACGACAGATCCGACCCCGGGCGCTCTGGGGACTGCTCTGGCTGAGCTGCCGCAACGTCGGCATCGGTGCCGCTGGGGTCGACGGCCGTGACCGACCGCTCCTGATCAGCTACGGCAGCCGGCGCCGGAGCCGCAGCCACGTCGGCGTCCTTGTCCTCCACCGAGAGCTGGTCGGACTCCGCCTCTGCTTCCGCGGTCAGCTCGTCCTCGGCCTCGTCCTCGTCCTCGTCGTCACCTTCCAGGACCACACCGTCGAGCTCCAGCAGCCGCTCTGCCGCGTCAGTGGCGGCGTCCTGGTCCGCGTCCGCCGCCCGAGCAAACCACTCCCGGGCCTCCTCCCGACGGCCGACGGACAGCAGCGAGTCGGCGTATGCGTAACGCAAGCGGGCCGTCCACGGCTCGGCCGGCTCACTGGTCAGCTCACGTACCTGGAGCATCGCCACCGCCGCGTCGCCCTGGCCCATGTCGGAGCGGGCCCCGGCAGCGACGATCAGCAGTTCGATCGCGCCTGCCTGGTCGAGTGCCTCCCGGTCAGCCCCTCGGTAGAGGTCGACCGCTCGTTCCGGACGCCCCAACGCGCGCTCACAGTCAGCTAGGACGGCAAGGTGGCTCTGTCGACCGCTCATCCTGTGGTACGTCCGCAACTCGGAGATCGCCGTCTGCCACTCGCCCGCGTGGTACGCGGCCAGCCCGACCGCCTCCCGTACCACAGCGATACGCGAGGCAAGTCGACGCGCGGCCAGCGCATGGGCCAGTGCTTCCTGCGGCACCTCGTCGATCAACTGTCCGGTTGCCACCAGGTGCCGCGCCACCGTCTCCGCGACCGGCTTGCTCAGCGACAGCAGTTCGGCCCGTACGGTGCTGTCCAGGTCGGTCGCAACGATCTCGTCGGGCAGTACGGGGGCCGCTCCGGCCTCCCGACCACCTTCACGCGCCGGCTGCTCAGTCCGGTCACGCCGGTCTCGGGAACCCCGATCATCGCCGTCCCGACCTCGATAACCGCCCTCGCGCCGCCGATCCTCGAAGCCGTGCCGGTCGTCGCGCCGCGGCCGCTCGTCCCGGTCCCCGGTCGACCTCGACCTGTCCTGGTCACGCCGGAAGTCCCCGCCACGCGAGCCGCGGTCGCCGGTGGACCGGAAGCCGCCCTCACGGCGATCGCCACCCCGGAAACCACCCTCGCCACGATCGTCCCGACGGAAACCACCCTCACGACGATCATCCCGACGGAAATCACCACGCGATTCACTGTCACCGCGATAGCCACCACCAGCACGAGAGGCACCACGAGAATCGCCATCGCGACGGAAACCACCCTCACGGCGGTCCCCACCCCGGAAACCACCCTCGCCACGATCATCGCGACGGAAACCACCCGCAGACCGGTCCCCACCCTCACGACGATCGTCCCGACGGAAACCACCCTCACGGCGATCCCCACCCCGGAAACCACCCTCGGACCGATCCCCACCCCGGAAACCACCACGCGATTCACCGTCACCGCGATAGCCACCACCAGCACGAGAGGCACCACGAGAATCGCCATCGCGACGGAAACCACCCGCAGACCGGTCCCCACCCTCACGACGATCGTCCCGACGGAAACCACCCTCACGGCGATCCCCACCCCGGAAACCACCCTCGGACCGATCCCCACCCCGGAAACCACCACGCGATTCACCGTCACCGCGATAGCCACCACCAGCACGAGAGGCACCACGAGAATCGCCATCGCGACGGAAACCACCCGCAGACCGGTCCCCACCCTCACGACGATCATCGCGACGGAAACCACCCTCACGGCGATCCCCACCCCGGAAACCACCCTCGGACCGATCCCCACCCCGGAAACCACCACGCGATTCACCGTCACCGCGATAGCCACCACCAGCACGAGAGGCACCACGAGAATCGCCATCGCGACGGAAACCACCCGCAGACCGGTCCCCACCCTCACGACGATCATCGCGACGGAAACCACCCTCACGGCGATCCCCACCCCGGAAACCACCCTCGGACCGATCCCCACCCCGGAAACCACCACGCGATTCACCGTCACCGCGATAGCCACCACCAGCACGAGAGGCACCACGAGAATCGCCATCGCGACGGAAACCACCCGCAGACCGGTCCCCACCCTCACGACGATCGTCCCGACGGAAACCACCCTCACGGCGATCCCCACCCCGGAAACCACCCTCGGACCGATCCCCACCCCGGAAACCACCGCCATCCCGACGGGGTCCGCGGAAGCCGCCGTCTGAGCGGTCGTCGCGGCGGAAGCTGCCGCCATCGCGACCCGGCTGACGGTCACGGTCACCAGTAGGGCGTGGGCCTCCGCTGCGGTAGGAGCCTCGATCTGCCGATCCACCGCGGGGGTCACGGTCACCCCGCTCCGACTGGCCACGATCCTGACGTGGAGCCCAGCTCCGGCCGTCGTCACGGCGGGGCCGATCGTCGTAACGACGCGGACGATCTCCGTCCTGCGGTCCTGAACTCACGGGTACATCCTTCCTGATAGCGCCACTATCGGCGCAACGCAGTGGCGCAACGCAGTTGAGGGCCACCCTATACGGGTGGCCCTCAACTAGAAGAAGTCCGGCGGTGTCCTACTCTCCCACACCCTCCCGAGTGCAGTACCATCGGCGCTGGAGGGCTTAGCTTCCGGGTTCGGAATGTAACCGGGCGTTTCCCCTCCGCCATGACCGCCGTAACACTATCAACATATCAAAACACCACACACAAGGGTGTTTCGTTTGCTGTGAATCACACAGTGGACGCGTAGCAACTTAGTAGTCAAGCCCTCGGCCTATTAGTACCGGTCAACTGAACCCGTTACCGGGCTTACATTTCCGGCCTATCAACCCAGTCGTCTAGCTGGGGGCCTTACCCCATCAAGTGGGTGGGACACCTAATCTTGAAGCGAGCTTCCCGCTTAGATGCTTTCAGCGGTTATCCCTTCCGAACGTAGCCAACCAGCCGTGCCCCTGGCGGGACAACTGGCACACCAGAGGTTCGTCCGTCCCGGTCCTCTCGTACTAGGGACAGCCCTTCTCAAGTATCCAACGCGCACGGCGGATAGGGACCGAACTGTCTCACGACGTTCTAAACCCAGCTCGCGTACCGCTTTAATGGGCGAACAGCCCAACCCTTGGGACCTGCTACAGCCCCAGGATGCGACGAGCCGACATCGAGGTGCCAAACCATCCCGTCGATATGGACTCTTGGGGAAGATCAGCCTGTTATCCCCGGGGTACCTTTTATCCGTTGAGCGACACCGCTTCCACTCGCAAGTGCCGGATCACTAGTCCCGACTTTCGTCCCTGCTCGACCTGTCAGTCTCACAGTCAAGCTCCCTTGTGCACTTACACTCAACACCTGATTGCCAACCAGGCTGAGGGAACCTTTGGGCGCCTCCGTTACCCTTTAGGAGGCAACCGCCCCAGTTAAACTACCCACCAGACACTGTCCCTGAACCGGATCACGGTCCGAAGTTAGATACCCAAATCAACCAGAGTGGTATTTCAAGCTTGCCTCCACCCATACTGGCGTATGGACTTCACCGGCTCCCACCTATCCTACACAAGCTAATTCGAGTACCAATGTCAAGCTATAGTAAAGGTCCCGGGGTCTTTCCGTCCTGCCGCGCGTAACGAGCATCTTTACTCGTAATGCAATTTCGCCGGGCCTGTGGTTGAGACAGTAGGGAAGTCGTTACGCCATTCGTGCAGGTCGGAACTTACCCGACAAGGAATTTCGCTACCTTAGGATGGTTATAGTTACCACCGCCGTTTACTGGCGCTTAAGTTCTCAGCTTCGCCCCGAAAGACTAACCGGTCCCCTTAACGTTCCAGCACCGGGCAGGCGTCAGTCCATATACATCGAATTACTTCTTCGCATGGACCTGTGTTTTTAGTAAACAGTCGCTTCCCCCTGGTCTCTGCGGCCATACAACGCTCCACCCGCAAGGGGCTTCACGTCTCCGGCCCCCCTTCTCCCTAAGTTACGGGGGTAATTTGCCGAGTTCCTTAACCACAGTTCACCCGATCGCCTCGGTATTCTCTACCTGACCACCTGTGTCGGTTTGGGGTACGGGCCGCTCGGAACTCGCTAGAGGCTTTTCTCGGCAGCATAGGATCACTGACTTCACCTGAATCGGCTCGGCATCACGTCTCACCCACATGCACCACGGATTTGCCTATGGTGCGGGCTACACGCTTACCCCGGCACAACCACCGGCCGGGATCAGCTACCTTCCTGCGTCACCCCATCGCTTGACTACTACCCGCCAGGTTCCCACGCTCCCCGAGCTTGGTCCGAAGACCTCCCACGGTTCGGGTGGTTAGCACAACGAGGTTCATCATGGGCGTTCCTTCGCGGGTACGGGAATATCAACCCGTTGTCCATCGACTACGCCTCTCGGCCTCGCCTTAGGTCCCGACTCACCCAGGGCGGATTAACCTGGCCCTGGAACCCTTGGTCATCCGGCGGAAGGGTTTCTCACCCTTCTTTCGCTACTCATGCCTGCATTCTCACTCGTGCCGCGTCCACAGCTGGGTCACCCCGCTGCTTCACCCCCGGCACGACGCTCCCCTACCCATCCACACACCTGGACACCCACCCAAAGGAAGATGCCGAGTAAAAATGTGAATGCCACAGCTTCGGCGGTGTACTTGAGCCCCGCTACATTGTCGGCGCGGAACCACTTGACCAGTGAGCTATTACGCACTCTTTAAAGGGTGGCTGCTTCTAAGCCAACCTCCTGGTTGTCTATGCGACCCCACATCCTTTTCCACTTAGCACACGCTTAGGGGCCTTAGCTGGTGATCTGGGCTGTTTCCCTCTCGACTACGAAGCTTATCCCCCGCAGTCTCACTGCCGCGCTCTCACTTACCGGCATTCGGAGTTTAGCTGATTTCGGTAAGCTTGTAGGCCCCCTAGACCATCCAGTGCTCTACCTCCGGCAAGAAACACGCGACGCTGCACCTAAATGCATTTCGGGGAGAACCAGCTATCACGGAGTTTGATTGGCCTTTCACCCCTAACCACAGGTCATCCCCCAACTTTTCAACGTTGGTGGGTTCGGCCCTCCACGCGGTCTTACCCGCGCTTCAGCCTGCCCATGGCTAGATCACTCCGCTTCGGGTCTAGGACACGCGACTGAACGCCCTGTTCAGACTCGCTTTCGCTACGGCTCCCCCACACGGGTTAACCTCGCCACATGCCACTAACTCGCAGGCTCATTCTTCAAAAGGCACGCCGTCACCCCTAAAGGCTCCGACGGATTGTAGGCGAACGGTTTCAGGTACTATTTCACTCCCCTCCCGGGGTACTTTTCACCATTCCCTCACGGTACTCGTCCGCTATCGGTCACCAGGAAGTATTCAGGCTTACCAGGTGGTCCTGGCAGATTCACGGCAGATTTCAGGGGTCCGCCGCTACTCGGGAACATCCACAGAAGACCAGCCACTTTCGCCTACCGGACTATCACCGACTACGGTTGGCTTTTCCACACCATTCGGCTAGCAACTGGCTTTGTAACTTCTCGGACAGGTGTCAGCCCATCCAGCAGAGTCCCACAACCCCGACCACGCAACCCCTGACAGGTATCACACGCAGCCGGTTTAGCCTAAATCCGCTTTCGCTCGCCACTACTCACGGAATCACTATTGTTTTCTCTTCCTGCGGGTACTGAGATGTTTCACTTCCCCGCGTTCCCTCCACACACCCTATGTGTTCAGGTGTGGGTGACACCACATGACTGGTGCCAGGTTTCCCCATTCGGACACCCTGGGATCACAGCTTGGTTGACAGCTCCCCCAGGCCTATCGCGGCCTCCCACGTCCTTCATCGGCTCCTGGTGCCAAGGCATCCACCGTTCGCCCTTGACAACTTGACCACAAAGATGCTCGCGTCCACTGTGTAATTCTCAACAAACGACCAACCCACAACCCCACACCACCACACCTAAACCCCAACAGATCCGGTTTGCGGCAGCAGGCCATGCCTGGCAGAAAAAACAAACACCCAACAGAATGCTTGTTCCCTCAGGACCCAACAGGATGCTCTACACCCACCACCAGCCGCACCAACCCACATCGTTCCCACCACCACAGTGGCTGTACTAAACGAGGCCGGCCGTTGCCAGCAGCAGACTCACCAGTGTCTCCGCCAATTGAGCACCCCAACCCGACACTCGCGGGCTGCGGGCTCCATACCGTCCTTCGACGGATGGTGCTCCTTAGAAAGGAGGTGATCCAGCCGCACCTTCCGGTACGGCTACCTTGTTACGACTTCGTCCCAATCGCCAGCCCCACCTTCGACGGCTCCCTCCCACAAGGGGTTGGGCCACCGGCTTCGGGTGTTGCCGACTTTCGTGACGTGACGGGCGGTGTGTACAAGGCCCGGGAACGTATTCACCGCAGCGTTGCTGATCTGCGATTACTAGCGACTCCGACTTCACGGGGTCGAGTTGCAGACCCCGATCCGAACTGAGACCGGCTTTTTGGGATTCGCTCCACCTCACGGTATCGCAGCCCATTGTACCGGCCATTGTAGCATGCGTGAAGCCCTGGACATAAGGGGCATGATGACTTGACGTCATCCCCACCTTCCTCCGAGTTGACCCCGGCAGTCTTCGATGAGTCCCCGCCATAACGCGCTGGCAACATCGAACGAGGGTTGCGCTCGTTGCGGGACTTAACCCAACATCTCACGACACGAGCTGACGACAGCCATGCACCACCTGTGAACGGCCCCGAAGGACCCGACATCTCTGCCGGATTTCCGCCCATGTCAAACCCAGGTAAGGTTCTTCGCGTTGCATCGAATTAATCCGCATGCTCCGCCGCTTGTGCGGGCCCCCGTCAATTCCTTTGAGTTTTAGCCTTGCGGCCGTACTCCCCAGGCGGGGCGCTTAATGCGTTAGCTGCGGCACAGAGAACCGGAGAGGTCCCCCACACCTAGCGCCCAACGTTTACAGCGTGGACTACCAGGGTATCTAATCCTGTTCGCTCCCCACGCTTTCGCTCCTCAGCGTCAGTATCGGCCCAGAGACCCGCCTTCGCCACCGGTGTTCCTCCTGATATCTGCGCATTCCACCGCTACACCAGGAATTCCAGTCTCCCCTACCGAACTCTAGCCTGCCCGTATCGACTGCAGGCCCGCAGTTGAGCTGCGGGTTTTCACAGTCGACGCGACAAGCCGCCTACGAGCTCTTTACGCCCAATAAATCCGGACAACGCTCGCGCCCTACGTCTTACCGCGGCTGCTGGCACGTAGTTGGCCGGCGCTTCTTCTGCAGGTACCGTCACTTACGCTTCGTCCCTGCTGAAAGAGGTTTACAACCCGAAGGCCGTCATCCCTCACGCGGCGTCGCTGCATCAGGCTTTCGCCCATTGTGCAATATTCCCCACTGCTGCCTCCCGTAGGAGTCTGGGCCGTGTCTCAGTCCCAGTGTGGCCGGTCGCCCTCTCAGGCCGGCTACCCGTCGTCGCCTTGGTAGGCCATTACCCCACCAACAAGCTGATAGGCCGCGAGTCCATCCCAAGCCGAAAAACTTTCCACCCCCCGCCATGCGGCAGGAAGTCATATCCGGTATTAGCCCCCGTTTCCGAGGGTTATCCCAAAGCCTAGGGCAGGTTACTCACGTGTTACTCACCCGTTCGCCGCTCGAGTACCCCGAAGGGCCTTTCCGCTCGACTTGCATGTGTTAAGCACGCCGCCAGCGTTCGTCCTGAGCCAGGATCAAACTCTCCAACAAAAATCTTTGGAAAATCATCCCGGCAACATAGTTGCCAAAGGAATCACCAACCAACCAATCACAAAGGATCAGCCGGCCGGGGTTCAAACATAACTTGGCACTGGCTTATCAAGCACCCTGTTGAGTTCTCAAAGAACAAACACACACCAGAACACCGACCCGAATCTCAAGCCTGCCCTCTGGGGCTTCAGTTGTTTTCCGCTCCCGCCGTTTCCGCCGGGCGCTTTCAGTACTTTACCTTACCGCTTTCGTCTGTCAAATCCGGTCTCACCGGATCCTTCTCGCTAGAGCGGTTCGGTCATTCCGCAGATCAGCACGGCGGATTCTCGCCGTTGCTGATTCCTTGGAATTCGCAGGCCGTTCTCTCGGCGGTCCAACTGAACCGCTCGCTCGCCCGGTGCCCTGCCGACCGTCAACCATACATGGTCGGTCTCGCAACTCCAAATCGACCCGCAATCCAGATCGATTGGCGTTGCCCCGCCCACCCAGCCCTGCCTGCGGTCACCCGCTCAGGTCTGAAGGTCGTCCCTCAGGCCGGCCTTCTCAGCGTCTTCGCGCTGTTTCGTCCGTATCCCTGCGGGCAGAGAGAAAGTTACGCGGCGGACGGAATGATCGTCAAATCCGTCCGCCGCGTTCCGCGTCACATCAGCGACTTCCGACTATCCCACCAGCTCGACGCCTGCGAAGGTGCGCTTTCCGCGCCGGAGAACGAGGAACCGACCATGCAGGAGCGCCGCCGGCGTCACCACCGCGTCGACGTCCGACACCCGCTCGTTGTTGACGTAGGCGCCACCCTCGGTGATCGCCCGCCGGGCCTCGTTCTGGCTGGCCACCAGCCCCGCCTCCTTGAGCAGGGTCGCCACCGGAGCCAGCTCGGTCAACTGCACCAACCCGGCCTCGGACAACGCTGCCCGCAGCGTCTCCGGGGCCAGCTCGTCCAACGAGCCCCGCCCGAACAGGGCCTGACTCGCCGCCACCGCCTGCAGGGTCTCCGCCTCGCCATGCACCAGCGTGGTCAGCTCCTCGGCCAACGCCCGCTGGGCGATCCGAGCCGCCGGTCGATCCGCCGTCGCCTTCTCCAACTCCTCGATCTCTTCTCGCGACCGGAAGCTGAAGTAGCGCAGGTACCGGGCCACATCCCGGTCGTCGGCGTTGATCCAGAACTGGTAGAAGGCGTACGGGCTGGTCATCTCCGGATCCAGCCACACCGCCCCACCCTCGGTCTTGCCGAACTTGGTGCCGTCGGCCTTGGTCACCAACGGAGTCACGAAGGCCTGGACCGGGCCGGCCCCACGCCGCCGGACGTAGTCGACCCCAGCGGTGATGTTGCCCCACTGGTCGGAACCGCCGAACTGCACGGTGCACCCGTGCCGACGATGCAGCTCGAAGAAGTCGTTGGCCTGGAGCAGTTGGTAGCTGAACTCGGTGAAGCTGATGCCGGCGTCCAGCCGGGCCTTGACCACCTCGCGGGCGAGCATCCGGTTGACCGGAAAGTGTTTGCCGACGTCGCGGAGGAATTCCACCACCGACATCTCGCCCGTCCAGTCCAGGTTGTTGACCAGCGTGGCAGCGTTCGCCCCGGTGTACGACATGAACGGCGACAGCTGCTCGCGAATCCGATCCACCCAGCCGGCGACCACCTCGGGCGGGTTGAGCACCCGCTCGCCCGCCTCCTTGGGGTCACCGATCTGTCCAGTCGCGCCACCGACCAGCAGCAGCGGTCGGTGGCCGGCGCGCTGCAGTCGACGGGCGGTCAGCACCTGCATCAGGTGGCCGACGTGCAGGCTGGGCGCGGTCGGGTCGAAGCCGACATAGAACGTCACCGCGCCCCTGGCGAACTGCTCGCGCAGCTCGTCGAGGTCGGTGGAGTCCTGGATCAGGCCCCGCCACCGGAGGTCTTCGATCAGTTGATCCCCACCGGCAGGCCCGGCAGGAGTAAGGCTGCTATCGGTCACGCTGAGGATTCTCCCCCATCCGGCCGGTCCGGCCGTACCCGGTTTGGCAGGTCAGGCCGGTGCGCCACCTGGCACGCCCGGCTAACCCCGGAGGCCGGCCCGGTTGGCCAGTAGCGCCACCTGGACCCGGTCGGCCACGCCGAGCTTGGCGATGATGATCGAGATCTGGTTACGTACCGTCTTCTCGCTGAGCACCAGGGCCGCAGCGATCTCCCGGTTGCTCCGACCATCGGCCAGCATCGTCACCAGCCGGAGTTCGCGCGGGGTGAGCCCGGCGAAGGGTGCCGGCACCCGACGCGGCTCAGGGCCGGCGAGTCCGCTGTCATCGACCTTCGGACCCAGCACGCGGCCGCCGACAGCCGCTGTCTGGACGGCGGCGACCAGCATCTCCGGCGCGGTGTCCTTGAGCAGGTAGCCACGAGCCCCCGCCCGCAGCGCGGCGAGGACGGTCTGCGGGTCGTTGGCCATGGTCACCACCACGACGGTGCAGGCCGGCGCAATGGTCAGCAGATCACGGATGAGGTCCAGCCCGGTCTCCGCGCCGTCGCCGAGGATCAGATCGACGATGGCGATGTCGGGCCGGTCCAGCGTTGCCAGCCGCCGAGCGTCGTCCGCCGTACCGGCCTCGATCAGGGTCGTGGTCTCCGGTTCGACGGCGAACATCGCCAGCATGCCCCGCCGGACCACGGGATGATCGTCGACGACGAGGATGGTGCGATTCGTATCGCCACCCTGTAACACAGTCGTGAATCGTACTGTGTCATTGCCGTGAACAGAACGGCTCCGCATGATGCGCGTATGCAGTCAACTGACCTGGTCCGTGTCGTGTCCATAGTGGACGCTCCTGACGACGTACAACAGTGGGTGGACGCCCTGGTGGAGGCCGCCCGCGTGGGTGAGGGGGACTTCCCGCACCCGCACCCGGACCCGCCGTCGCGAGTGCTCACCCTGGCCGATCTGCTGCACGCGATCGAGCGGGCGTACTCGGTCGGCGGCGTGCCCTGGTCGATCGTCGAGCGAGGCTTCCCGCCGATCGACGGAATGGCGGCGACCGACGTTACGGTAGTGATCGAGAGGACGGCGGCCCCGGCGACAATCAAGCACGACGACGATCCCGTACGGCCCAACTCAGGCACCTCCGCACACAACCTGCTGCACAGCATGCTCGGCGACTTCCACTAGTCGGCCACTCGTACCGTGACCGACCCGTCGCTCCGGGACAACCCGCCGTGGTGGCCCCGACCAGCCTGGCCGACCCAGCTGGCCTGGGCCATCGCGGCGTTGTCCATGCTCACGCTGGCCGTCGGGATGATCACGGAGCTCACCGACAGCCGGGCCGGGATACCGGCGGACACCCGGGACTGGTTACTCGCCGGACTCTGTGCCCCGATCGGTGCCCGGATCGCCGCGCACACCGCGCGCAACGCCTGCGGCTGGCTGATCCTCGCCGTCGGCCTGTTGTCGGCCATCACCATCCTCAGCTCGCTGCCGGCCGGCGATCCGGCAGCGTGGCTACGGCAGTGGTCCTTGTGGCCGGGATACGGGTTGTTGTTCCTGGTCGTGCTGCTCTTTCCGAACGGGCGCCCGCTGACCCGTCGATGGCGCTGGGTCGCCATCGTCCTTGCCATCACCACCGGCCTGAGCACCGTGGCCCTGGCCAGCCTGACCGCGCGCGAGTCGGGCAACCTGGTCAGCGGGGACCGGATCGCCGCCGCCGGCTGGGAAGTGCCCCTCTTCCTCGCCACGGCCGCACTGACCCTGGCCGGTGGGGGCCTGGCGGTGCTCGCCCTCGTACTGCGGATCCGGCGTACGCCACGACCGAGGCGCGGACCGTTGCTCTGGGCCGGGGCCAACGCCGTACTACTGCTGGTGGCGGTGGTCCTCGAAGTCTTCGAGGGTGTGCCCGTCGTCTGGCTCGCCGCCACCCTCGCCATCCCCATCACCGCAGCCATCGGGGTGCTGCGCTACGGGCTGTACGACATCGGCCTGCTCGTCCACCGGTCGCTGCTGAACGGCCTGGTCACCGCAGCCATCATCGTCGTCTACGCGGGCGCGGTCGCCCTGGCCACCCGGACCGTGCCGCAGGCGGCCGGGCCGGTGGCCGCCGCCGTGACGGTCCTGGCGCTCTTCCCCCTACGACAGGCGGTACAGGCGGCGTTGGGTCGTGGCCTACACGGCCTGGGTGCCCGGCCGTACGAGATGCTCACCCACCTCAGCCGGCGCATCGGGGTGGCGCAGACCCCCGAGGAGGTGCTCGTCACCGCGATGGCCGCGATCGGCGACGGCCTGAAGATCCCTTTCGCCGCCGTACACCTCGGCGACCGGATGAAGGCGGAGGCGGTACACGGTCGTCAACGGCCCTGGCCGGTCGTCTCGCTGCGCCTGTCCTACCGGGGACGGACGATCGGGCGACTGGTCGTACAACAACGCAGCCCCGACGAGCCGTGGTCGCGGCGGGAGCGGACCCTGTTGAACAACCTCGCCGAGCAGCTCGGACCCCCCGCCGCGTCGGTAGCCCTGACCCGGGACCTGCAAACCGCCCGGGAACGGCTGGTGCAGGCCCGGGAGGAGGAGTTGCGCCGCCTGCAACGCGAGCTACACGACGGCATCGGACCCGCGCTGGTCGGAACCCGAATGCTCGCCCAGGTCGCCCGTACCCACCCCGGAACCCCGGTCGGCCAGGACGCGCTGGCCAGCCTGGAAAGTGACCTCGCCGGGGCAACCGTCGAACTACGTCGGATCATCGACAATCTGCGGCCCCCGGCCCTTGACGGCGGGCTGGCGGCGGCCCTCGACACGGCGGCCCGGCGACACCGTGGTCCGGAGCTGGACGTGACCGTGACCGTGACCGAGGCGCTGGACGATCTTCCGGCCGCGGTGGAGGTCGCGTCGTACCGCATCGTCGACGAGGCGCTGACCAATGTCGCCAAGCATGCCCGGGCCAGCCGGGCCACGGTGGCCCTCGTCCGGCAGCCCGCCGAGGTCACGATCACTGTCGAGGATGACGGCGTCGGGTTGCGGGGCCAGCAGACCGACGGGGTGGGCCTGTCCTCGATGGCGGAACGGTGCCAGGAACTCGGCGGCACACTGCGGGTCGTACCGCTGGCTGAGGGCACCCGGATCATCGCGGCCATCCCCCTCGGGTGACAGCCGGACGTGGGTGCTGGCCCCGGAACGAGGTTCCGGGGCCAGCACCTCAGTGGGTCCGGCGTACCAGCGGGAATCGATTGCGGTGGAACGCCCAGGCGAGCAGTACAGCAAGCACCGGGGGGAGCACGACTACCGCGAAGAGGGCCCGCCACGGGGTATGCCAGTCGATCTCGGTGCTGTAGGCGACGTAACCGGCGGCCGGACCGATCCCGGCCAACAACCCGAGCGGGGCCCCGAAGCCGACCACCACAGCGGCCTGCGCGGCGGCGATGCGCCGGCGTATCCGGGGTGTGGCACCGACCGCGGTCATGGTGGACAGGTCGCCGCGTAGCTCCGAGGCGGCCAGACCGACCGCGACGATGCTCGCCGTCACCGTGATCACCATGCTGATCGCGGCGAGCACATAGAACATCGCGTTCGTCTCGTCGGTCCGGACCCGCCCGGCGGCCAACTTGACCTCGACCGGTGCGCCCGGAACCGGGGTGGCGTCGAGCTGTGCCCGCAGCAGCACGGTGGTCGCCCTGGCGAGTTCGTCCGGGCGGGCCACTCGCGTGGTCTCCACCACCAGGTTGCCCGGTGTCACGGTGTATCCGAGCCGGCCGGCTGTGGTCTCGGAGATGAGCGCACCGGGCAGGCTGGTGAAGTACTCGCCCCGGGAGGCCACCATCGCTGGTAGCCGGTCCTGGCGACCGTTTGTGGCCAGGCTGACCTGGCTGTCCTGGGACATAAGGGTGTCGTTGAAGAGCACCAAACCGCCCTGGCGCAGCAGGCCCAGCTCCGCACCGGTGGCCTCCCGTCCGGTGACCATCCGAATGGTTTCGGCGTCACCGACCGCGATCCCACGTTGCTCCATGGCGTTCATCGCAGCAGGGGTCTCGGCCGTTTCCGGATCGTCGAACAGGTCGTGGAGCATCGGGATGAAGACCTCCCCGTCCGGGGAGCCGGCGACCAGTCGAAGTTGGGTTGTCGCCCGGGTCGGCAGGGCTTGCGCCAGCCGTCGTACCCCGTCCGGACCGAGCAGATCGCTGGCTTGCGCGGGTAGCAGGATCTGTCCCGGGCGGGCCTCGGAGCGTACCGGCGGGGTTTCGCCCTGAGCAGCGCCGACCAGGGTCAGCGCCACACTGCCGGCGACCGCGGCGGTGACGGCCGCCACGGCCGCTCCGGTCCGCAACTGGTTCCGGGCCGCGTGGCGCAGGGCGAGCCGGCCAGCCAGGGGTAGGTTCGCCGCGAACCGACCGCAGCCTCGGATCAGGGTGGGTCCACAGCCGACGACGCCGAGCAGTTGGGCGACCGTACCCGCCGCGATCAGCTCGACTCGCCCGTTCGGGGTGGCCGCGACGACCAGCGCCACCGTGCCGACAGCGACAAGGACGAGTCCCACGACCAGCCCTTGCAGGCCGCTGCGGGACCCGCCGCGGGGCCCGCCCAGTTCGGCACGGACCGGTCGGCGGCCGACGCTGCGGGCCGGCAGCAGAGCGGCGAGCAGGCCGATCGCCACGGTCAGCGCTGCCACAACCGTCACCTGCCACCACGGGATCGCGACGTCAACCAGCGGATGGTCGGCGACCCGTTCGATCGTCGGCCCGGCCAGTTCGAAGGTGAGCAGACCCACGATCGCACCGGCAATGGCGGCACCTGCGCCGAGCACCAGTCCACCGGCCAGCACGATCCGACCCACCTGCCGGCCGGTCGCACCCACCGAGGCGACCGTTGCCAACTCCCGGCGCTGCCGTCGGGCACCGACCATGAACGCCGCACCGGCGAGCAGCACCACCTGGGCCCCGGCGAAGGCGGTCACCAGCGTGGCGGCGGCGACCTCCAGCGCCCGCTGCTCCACGCTCGGCCCCGCCCCGGCCCGGCTCATGGAACCCACCATGAGGGAGTCAGGGCCGGTGGGTTCGGGCGGTGTCCAGGTCGAGGCGCTGTCGGGAAGGTCGACCATCAGGTGCCGCCGGGCGCCGGTGGACAACGGGGCGTCGGCGGGCACGACCAACGCGGGCAAACTCAGTGACCGGCTCACGTCGATGATCCCGGCCACGGTCATCCGACGCTGGGGCATCCCGGCGTTCACGTGGTCACCGAGCCCGATTCCGAGGTCGTCGGCCAGCGCCCGGCTCACCGCGACCTCGCCTGTTCCGTGGGGCGCGGTTCCGGCCCTCGTCACGTACTTTCTCGTGGTCAGCGGGTCCGTGACATCGACCGCCTCGTACTCGTAGCTGGCCAGGCCGTCGACGGTGTCGACCACGGTCCGGCCGGTGGCCAACGGCAGTGTGCGGCTGCCCGACGGCAGGCTGGCGAGCACCCCGTCGACGTCGTCGACGATCAGGTCGGCGCGGCCCATGTTGAAGTCCGCCTCCTGTGCGGAGGTGCCGCTCAGGTTGGCCCAAGACGCGACCAGGATGGTGGCCGCGCAGGCGGGCAGGAAGAGCATCAGCAGGATCAACGTGCTGCGTCCCTTGTTACGCCACGCCGATCGGCGGGCGATCCGGATCGCCGTACGCCAGGAGCCGGCGTATTCCGCCGCCCGACCGGTCACGCGTCACTTCCCAACAGGTGCTCCGGCACGGTCCGGGGACCGGTGGAGTCGACCAGTCGACCGTCGCGCAGGAAGATCGTCCGGTCGGCCCAACTGGCGTACCGGGGTTCGTGGGTGACCATCACGCCGGCCGCGCCAGCCGCCACCCGGTCGCGCAGCACCTCCAGCACCGCCTCGCTGGTGTGGGAGTCCAGGGCACCGGTGGGCTCGTCGGCGAGTACCAGTCGCCGTTGGCCGATGAGGGCACGGGCGATGGCGACGCGTTGCTGCTGCCCGCCGGAGAGCTGGTCCGGGAAGCGGTGGGCCAGATCGTCCATGCCGACCTCGGCCAACGCGGCCTGTGCTTCCCGCCGGGCCGCCCGGCTGCCCACGCCAGCCAACTCCCGGGGCAGCGCGACGTTCTCGGCGACGGTCAGGTCGGTGACCAGGTTGTAGTCCTGGAAGACGTAGCCGATCTGGTCCCGACGCAGCCGGGCCAGCGCAGTCGGGTTGAGTCCACCCAACTCGATCGCCTCAACCGAGACCGAGCCGGAGGTGGGTGAGTCGAGGCCGCCGGCGAGGGCGAGCAGGGTGGACTTGCCGGAGCCGGACGGTCCCATCACCGCGACCATTTCCCCTGCTGCCACCTCGAAACTCACCGCGTCGAGTGCCCGCACCACGCCGTCACCGGACCGGTATTCGCGGCTGACCCTGGCGAACCGTAGGACGATGTCGCTCACCTGGCTGCCCCCGCCGACCGTTGCGTTTCTTGTGCCTCGGGGAGGTCCGGGGCGGCAGCCACCTCGGGTCGGTCTGATGTGGTGGCACCCTCGGGCCGGGTCTGCCGGGCATGGCGCAGCACCGTGGCCTCCACATGGTCAAGCCACCGAATCTCACCTTCGAGGGTGAACACCAGGTGGTCGAGGAGCAGTAACCAGGTCAGATCGCCAGCATCCCGGTTGGCCTGCCGGCGCAGGTCGGTGTAGTCGCGCATCTGCCGCATGGACTCGGTGCGCTGGGCCTGGACGACCGCCGCCACGTCCACGTCGGGGACGGTCGCGGCCATCGCCAGTTTGATCGCCAACTCGCTGCGGGGTCGGTCGGTCTCGGTCATCGGGGTGGCGAACCAATTGGTCAGGGCGGCTCGGCCCGCGACCGTGATGGCGTACATCGTGCGGCCCTCGTCGTTGGTGCCCGTGGCGGTGACCAGGCCGTCTCGGTCGAGTCGTTCCAGTGTCGTGTAGATCTGTCCGACGTTGATCGACCAGGTTCCCCCGGTACGGGTGTCCAGGTCGGTTCGGAGTTGATAGCCGTACTTCGGCCCGTCGGCGAAGAGCGCCAACAGCCCCCAGCGCACCGCGTTTCGTTGCATGATCGGGAACTTACTTGGTAAGTACTTACTGAGCAAGTAGCGACAACCGGATCTGGCAAGACCGGGGCCGATGTGTGGCGACAGCGGGGACACCGCTGTGCGACGGAGCCGGTGCCGATCGACGCCGGCCGGGCGCTACCCGGCGCTGGATAGCCCGGCGTGGAGCAGCGCGAACGCCTGGTCGGCGTCGCGGACCGCCTGCGGGTGGACGTCGGCGGCGCTGCGCCCGTCGGCGAGCCAGTGCCAGTTGCGTCGGGCGAGGATGCGTTGCCCGGACACCACCTGGCCGGCCATCAGGCGCGCCACGAGGTCGGTCAGGCCCGCCTCGACGAGTGCCTCAGCCAGGACAAACTCGTCCTGCTCGGCATGCTGCCCGATCCTGGTCACCAGGCCGGGGGTGGCGAAGACCATCCGATGGAAGGCCAGCACTTCGGGATCGTCGTTGAGGCCGGTCACCGGATCCCGACGATCGAGCCCGTCACGGAAGTGCCGGTGCAGCGCGACCAGCGGGGTCACGCCGGCCTCCCGGCCTCGCACCACTCGGGCGGCCTCTCCCCGGTGATCAGCGATCCGATGTAGGACCAGGTCCTCCTTCGTCTCGAAGTACTTGAAGAGCGTGGGCTTGGACACCTCCGCGGCAGCCGCCACCTCCGCTACCGAGACCCGGTCGAAACCCCGCGTCAGGAACAGCGAGATCGCCGCCGCCGAGATCGCCTGATGGGTGCGCTCCCGCTTGCGCTCACGAAGCCCGGCCGGTGTCTGCACGCCAGAAACCGTAACACCTGGTAGACGGGGTTAATAACTTTGCGCGGTAAGTTTCTTAACCGAGTAAAGTTTCTGCGGCCGAGTCCGCCCACCGAAAGGCCCGCCATGACTCCTCCCGACACCCGCCACCGGCACCGCACGCCTGATCCGGCCGCCCCAGACCACGACCATCAACTCGACCACCAACTCGCCGACGAACGGCGGTATCTGTCCGCCGCACGGGCGGCGCTGGACCTGCTACTGGACACCACCCGGATGCGGGTCGCCACCGGGGCGGACATCGCTGGCGACGGCTACACGGCCGAAACCCTCGGCCGGATGTTGCGTGGTCAGGCGAAGGCACTGGCCGAGGAGCCAGACAGCCCGCTCTATTTCGGCCGACTCGACTTCGGCAGTACCCGGGAAGCTGGCGAGCACGACGGACAGCGCTACTACATCGGTCGACGACACCTGGCCGACCCGACCGGCACGCCGCTGGTGCTCGACTGGCGGGCCCCCGTCTCTCGGGCGTTCTACCAGGCCAGCACGACCGATCCGCAGGGCGTACGGACCCGCCGCCGATTCGGCTGGACCACCCGGAGGAACCTCCCGGCGGAGCTGACCGGATTCGAGGACGAGCACCTGGACCGACCGGCGGAGCATCTCCCCGCAGAGGACGAACTCAGCGGGCTGGTAGCGGCCGAGATCGAGCGTCCCCGGATCGGTCCGATGCGGGACATCGTGGCGACCATCCAACCGGAGCAGGACCGGTTGGTGCGTAGCGGGCTGGAGGAGTCACTGTGCGTGCAGGGTGCACCGGGCACCGGCAAGACGGCGGTGGGGCTGCACCGAGCGGCGTACCTGCTCTACACCTATCCGCGCCGACTGAACCGCACGGGGGTGCTCGTCCTCGGGCCGAACACCGCCTTCATCCGCTACGTCTCGGGCGTGCTGCCGGCCCTCGGTGAGGTCGACATCAGGCAGTCCACCCTGGACGAGCTGCTGGCCCGGCAGCCGGCCCGGCAGCCGGCCCGAGCGATCGACAACGCGTCGGCGGCGGAGGTCAAACACGACGTACGGATGGCAACCGTCATGCACCGCGCGCTCTACGCCCACCTGACCGAACCGACCGGACCACTGACCGTGCCGGACGGGTCGTACCGCTGGCGGGTCTCCACGGAGGCGCTGCGCCGGCTGACCGCCGAGGTACGCCGGGAAGGGCTCCCCTACAGCCTGGGACGGGAACGGCTACGCGCCCGTACGGTGGCCCTGCTGCAACGACACGCCGAAACCCGGGAAACCCCCGGTGCCGCCTGGGTACGCCGGATGAGTCGCTGCCGTCCGGTCACCGCGTTCCTCGACGCGGTGTGGCCCGCCGTACGCCCCGAGGAACTGGTCGCGTCGCTCCTCGGTGAGCCGGCGGTGCTCACCCGGGCCGCCGACGGCGTGTTGACCGCCGACGAGCAGGCCACGATCTGCCGGCGGCGACCGGTCAAGGCGCGCAGCGCGGTGTGGACCAGTGCGGACCTGGTGCTGATCGACGAGGCCGCCGGACTGATCGAGCACCCGGAGGGGTTCGGGCATATCGTCGTCGACGAGGCGCAGGACCTCTCCCCGATGCAGTGCCGGGCGATCGCCCGACGTAGCGAACACGGTTCGCTCACCGTGCTCGGGGACCTGGCCCAGGCGACCACCCCGTGGGCGGCCCGGACCTGGCCGGACCAACTCGTCCACCTCGGCAAGCCGAAGGCGCCGGTGCTGCCGCTGACCACCGGTTTCCGGGTTCCCGCCGTCGTGGTCGGGTTGGCGAACCGGCTCCTCGCCGTACTCGACGTGGACGTGCCACCGTCCCGCTCGCTACGTACCGACGGACAGTTGCGCATCGAGCGGGTCGCCGACCTGCCGGCGGCCACGGTGGCGGCCGTACGCGTCGCGCTGGAGCAGCCGGGTTCGGTCGCCGTGATCGCTACCGACCGGGAGCTGCCGGCGCTGACCGAAGCACTGCACACGGCCGGGGTCGACACCACGACCGCCGACCAGGCGGACGGTTCCGCCCGGGTGACCGTGTTGCCGGCGGCCCTGGCCAAGGGCCTGGAGTACGACCATGTCGTCGTCGTGGAGCCCGCCGCCATCGTGGCGGCCGAACCACGCGGGGCACACCGGCTCTACGTGGTGTTGACCCGGGCCGTCTCCCGGCTCGACATCCTGCACGCCCGACCGCTGCCCGCTCCGTTGGAAGGCTGACCGAGCGACGACCCGGATTCGGTTCGGCGCGGTGGACATGAAGAAAACTGGCACCCCTTGTAGAGATCGCGGCAGTTAACTACATTGCTGCCACGGTCCGGCGTCGCCGGGTCACCGCCGGTACGGCGGATGGTTCGCAGGTGGTAGAGGGAGACGGTATGGCAGTACGCACACGCATCGTCGCTGGGGCAGTCGCGGCCCTGGCCGCCGGGGCATTCGCCGCCCTGGTCCCCGGACCGGCCTCGGCAGCCTCGCTGGTCGAATGCGAGAGCGAGACGGGCTACTGGGACTGCTACCTCCCCAGCGGACTCAGCAGCCAGCGCTGGTACTACGACGGCGTACTGCTGCCCGGCGCCAACGACCACTCCTCCGCTGGCGGCACCTGCACCCCGGGGACGAGCCACAGCGTACGGGTGACCTTCTCCGGCGGCCGGTCGTCAACGAACTTCACCTGTCAGTGACGCACTCCGTCGCCGGTCGTCCCACCGGCACTGACAACCGGCGCGGCCGACCGGCGACGGGTGTGAGATCGGGCCGCCATCGCCGGAGTCGTCAGTCCAGGACCGTCTCGCCCCCGGGGTATGCGAACGACGACCGAGGCGAGTAGAAGCCCCAGGTGATCTCCAACGGATTTGCCGGCCGGAGCGCGTAGACCGGGTGGTCAGGGGCCAGGAACTCCACCGACTCGATCTCGAAGGGATCCACCGGCTCAGCCACGAACGGGTAGTTGCCGCTGATCTTCTGCCCGTCGAGTTCCGTCAGGTAGCGCAACTGGCCGCGATTGACCGCATGACCAGTCCGTCCCACCCGGGCCACCGTACGGATCAACGGCGTCCCCGCCACCTCGGTCACGGCAACCAACCGGTCGCCCTTGGCCTTGATCCTGGTCGTCCCCACGCTCACCGGCACGCCCCTGGCGGCGGCGTAGTCGCGCACCACCGGGCTGGAATTGAAGTAGTGGGTCCACCACCGCCCCGGCGTCACACCGTCGGGAGCATCGACACCGGCGAGATCCGGTCCCAGGTACGTCAGCGAATAGGCACCGAATCCCGAAGTCTGTCCAGCGTCGTCGACCACGTACTGGTTCATGAAGACCTGATGGTTGGCCATCGGCACGAGCCCGGCGGGCACCAGCGCGGCGACCGCGGCCGGATCGGCCGGCAACCAGCCGAAATAGAGCATTCGACTGTTGACGACGAGTTGCGGGGCGACGAGACGATCCACGATGCCTCCGTACAGTGGACGCGACGTAGCCGAGACGCTACGTCCCGTTCACGTTGGTGACAACGACGGAAAGCTGACACCTCGCTGCGGCCACCCCGGCGCCGCAGCTCCTCCGCCAGCAAACTCCCCGACTACTTCGACACTCGGCCACCTCTCTGTGTAACGCGAGATCATCTCGCCCGAATGTCGGACTTGTTCAATAAAGTGAACTATCCGCATCGTACTTTCGGCTAGACTTTGGCGGGACGATCAGGTTATGGTTTGCCCCTGAACGGCTTAGCGAGCGATGCGTACGCATTCCTTTTCCGTGGACGGGGTGCAGGGAGGACCAACATGACCACACCAACGACGACCGAGCGGGCCACCACCACCCGGACCAGCGATGCGAACGTCGACCTCGACCCGAACGCACTTACCGACAGCGCCAGTGACCTGCTGCACGCCATGGCCGCACTTCCGGCACAGCATCCGTCCCGCGCCGGCCTGCGAGACCGGGCGATCCAGGCATGGCTGCCGCTGGCCCAGCATCTGGCCAACCGCTACAGCGGACGGGGCGAGCCCACCGACGACCTCATTCAGACCGCCGCGATCGGTCTGATCAAGGCCATCGACAAGTTCGACCCCAGCCGGGGCGTCGACTTCGCCGGCTACGCGATTCCCACGATCATCGGTGAACTCAAACGCCACTTTCGGGACCGTACCTGGGACATCCGGGTACCACGCCGCCTCCAGGAGTTGCGGCTTAGCATCTCCGAGGCCAACAGCTCCCTGCTCCAGACGCTCGGTCGCTCGCCGACGGTCGCCGACATCGCCGCCCACCTCAACCTCACCGAGGAAGAGGTACTGGAAGGGCTGGAAGGAGCCCGCGCCTACAACGCGGTCTCCCTCTCCACCCCCACCGGCGACGGGGAACGCGCAACCGAACTCGGCGACATGCTGGGCGGCGAGGACAGCGAGTTCGAACTGGCCGAGCTGCGGGTGGCACTCGGGCCGGCGCTGGCCACCCTGGACGAGCGTGAGCAGCGCATCCTCACCCTGCGCTTCTACGGCAACCTGACCCAGTCGCAGATCGCCGAGCAGATCGGCGTGTCCCAGATGCACGTCTCCCGACTGCTCGCCCGAGCCCTGACCAAGCTGCGGGGGCAGCTCAGCGAGGCGTACTGATCCACCCCACACCTCGCGGCCGGTCAACCGGCCCCTGATCCACCCACATCGTGACCGGGTGGCCGGCTCTGGGGGGAGCCGGCCACCCGGTCCTTTCGTGTCCTGATGCCGCCCGGTGCGACACTGGCCGGATGCTCGCCGATGCCTCGACCGACCTGCCTGTCCGTCAGGTACTACCGGCAGTGACCTCGGCGCTGCGGGACAGCGGGGCCGCCGTACTGATCGCACCGCCCGGCACGGGCAAGACGACGCTGGTACCGCCGGCCCTCGCCGAACGGTTCGCGGGGCGCATCGTGGTCGCCCAGCCCCGGCGGGTCGCCGCCCGGGCCGCCGCGCGGCGGATGGCCGCACTCCTCGGCGAGCCGGTCGGCGCCACCGTCGGGTACGCGGTACGTGGAGACCGGCGTACCGGACCGGACACCCGGATCGAGGTGGTCACCACCGGTCTGCTCGTCCAGCGGCTGCAACACGACCCCGACCTGGGTGACACCGACGTCATCCTGCTCGACGAGTGTCATGAGCGGCACCTCGACTCCGACCTCGCGCTCGCCTTCATCACCGACGTACGCGCCGCCCTCCGGCCGGACCTGCGCCTGCTCGCGGCATCAGCGACCGTCGAGGCCGACCGGCTCGCCATGATCCTCGGCACCCCGCAACAGCCGGTACCGGTAATCCGCGCCGAGTCAGTCGGGCATCCGGTCGCGATCGTCTGGGCCCCACCCGGTCCGGTCGACCCGCCGTACGGCCTGCGGGTGGACCCTCGGCTGCTCGACCACGTGGCCGCGACCGTACGCCGCGCGCTGCGGGAAGCCGACGGCGATCTGCTCGTCTTCCTGCCCGGCGGCGGTGAGATCGATTCGGTGTGCCGACGCCTGGCCGACCTGCGCGACCGCCTCGACCTGTTGCCTCTGCACGGACGGCAGTCGAGTCGGGACCAGGACGCCGCGCTGCGTCCCGGGGCCCGCCGCCGAGTGGTGCTCGCCACCGCAGTGGCGGAGAGCAGCCTGACCGTCCCCGGTGTACGGGTGGTGGTCGACGCGGGACTGAGCCGGACCGCCCGCACCGATCTGGGGCGTGGTCTCGGTGCCCTGGTGACCGTGCCGGCGTCCCAGGCATCGGCCACCCAACGGGCCGGCCGAGCCGGCCGGGAGGGACCGGGGGTGGTCTACCGGTGCTGGTCCGCACCCGCACATGACCGACTTGCGCCGTACCCGGAGCCGGAGATCGCAGTCGCCGACCTGACCTCGTTCGCGCTGCAGCTCGCCTGCTGGGGTCATCCCGACGCGACCGGACTGGCCCTGCCGGACCCACCACCGGCGGCGGCGCTGCGGGTGGCCCGGACGACCCTCCTGGCGCTCGGCGCGGTCGACCAGGACGGTCGGGTCACCCCGCGCGGCCGGGCCATCGCCGCAGTCGGGGCGCACCCACGGCTGGCCCGCGCGTTACTGGATGGCGCCGAGCGGGTGGGCACACACCGGGCTGCCGAGGTCGTCGCCCTGCTCTCCGACGAGGTCGGGATCGGTGGCGGTGACGACCTGGTGGCGAACTGGCGACGGCTACGGTCCGGCGTCGATGTCGCCGCCACCGACCGGTGGCGGGCCGAGGCCCGTCGCCTCCGGAGTGCGGCCGAGGCGGCAGCGCAGGTCGTCGACCGGTCGCCCCGGCAGGGCCCGTCGGCCCGGCAGATTGGCCCCGCCGAGGCGGCGCTACCCGACGACCTCGCCGCTGGACTACTGGTCGGCCTCGCCTATCCGGAGCGGCTCGCTCTGGTCCGTCAGCCGGGCGGTACGTCCTACCTGATGGCCGGCGGAACGGCGGCGGAGCTACGGCCCGGCTCAGCACTCATCGGGGCGAGGTGGCTCGCGATCGCCGTTGCCGACCGCGCCCCCGGTCGCAGTGGTGCCCAGATCCGCCTGGCCACGGTGATCGACGAGGACACCGCCCGGACCGCGGGTGCCGCCCTGCTCCACTCCGAGCAGGAGGTCGCCTGGTCCGGCGACGACGTGGTGGCCCGTGACCTGGAACGGCTCGGCGCGCTGATCCTGGCAGACCGGCCACCAGCGCGACCCGAGCGGGAGCGGATCGTCGACGCGCTGCTCGACGGACTGAACCGGGTCGGACTCTCCCTGCTGTCCTGGTCGACATCAGCGCATTCGCTGCGCGCCCGGCTGGCCTTCTGCCGACAGGCGTACGACGATCCGTGGCCCGAGGTGACCGACGAGGCGCTGTTGGCCGCCGCCCGGCGGTGGCTGGCCCCGGAACTGGCCACCGCCCGGCGGCGGGCCGACCTGAGCCGTGTCGACGTGGCGGCGGCATTACGCCGGCTACTGCCCTGGCCACAGGCCGCCCGGCTCGATGAACTCGCGCCCGAGCGGATCGGTGTGCCGAGCGGATCGCAGCTACGGGTGGACTACAGCGACCCCGAGGCACCGGTCCTGGCGGTGAAACTCCAGGAAACCTTCGGCTGGCGCACCGCACCCCGGCTCGCCGAGGGCCGGGTACCGGTGGTGCTGCACCTGCTGTCGCCGGCCGGGCGGCCAGTGGCGGTCACCAGCGACCTCGAATCGTTCTGGCGTACCGGCTATGCGCAGGTCCGGGCGGAGCTACGGGGTCGGTACCCGCGCCACCCGTGGCCGGCGGATCCGACTACCGCCGTACCGACCCGCCGGGTCCAGCCGCGCCGCCGGTGACCTTCCGAGGAGTCGACAACGATCGCTCGGCCCGGGACGGAATCAACCAGCTGGTCGAGGGACCGGTCCGGCGGCGTCGGCGGTGACGTCACCCACCACGACGGTGATGTTGTCCGGCCCGCCAGCCCGCAAGGCAAGATCCACGAGCCGCTGGGCACATGCCTGACGGTCCGGGTAGGAGATGAGGGCCTCGGCGAGAGTGTCCGCCCGCACCACGTTGGACAGGCCATCGCTGCACAGCAGCCACCGGTCCCCCACACTGGGCACCATCGTCGAGTAGGTGGGAGCGACGTCCTCACCCTGCAGTGCCTGGGTGACCACCGCGCGACGGGGATGGCTGCTCGCCTCCTCGATGCTGATCAGCCCCTCGTCGACCAGCATCTGGACGAAGGTGTCGTCCCGGGTGATCTGTTTCAGCACACCGTCGCGCAACAGGTAGGCCCGGGAGTCGCCGATGTGCGCCAGGGCCAGGCAACTCCCGGTACGGGCGAACAGCAGTGCGGTCAGGGTGGTCCCCATCCCCTGGCGCTCCGCGTCCTCTGCCACGGCTGCCCGGATTCGGGCGCTCGCGGTCTGGACCGCCTGCTGCAACCGCGCCACCAGAGCGTCCTCGGGTGTCTCCACGTCCAGTGGTGAAACCGCCTCGATCGCGATCGTACTGGCCAGATCTCCAGCGGCCATGCCGCCCATCCCGTCGGCGACAGCGAGGAGCCACGGTCCGGCGTGCACCGAATCTTGGTTTCCGCTTCGGATCAGGCCACGGTGGCTCACCGCCGCGGAACGCAGCTTCAGGGTCATGGCACGCAGCCTGCCAAACGGAACGCGAGATGTCTCTAGCAGATCACCGTGGCGTGACATTGACCAAACAAAAATCACGATGAGCTACTAGATGATTACATGTCACGATTCGCCCCCTAGCTCGACCGTCGTTGCGGATACTCAGGCTTACAGCGGGGGCGACGAGAGAAGCGATCATGAATCGGGCAGGGAACATCGCGCTGGCGATGGGCGTCGGGTACCTACTCGGACGCCGACGCAAACTGAGGACGGCGCTCGTCCTGGGGGTGGCGGCGGCCACCGGACGACTCGGCAAAGGTCCGGTCGCGCGCCTCCTGGACGGCGGCAAGGCCGAGAACACGCCGACCGAGAAGACGACGGACGCGGGCGGCCCGCTGAACCGGCTGGGTAACGCGGGCAAGGCCGCCGCCCGTACCGCCATCGGCAAACCCGTGGACCTGCTCACCGAGCGGCTCAACGCCAGCGCCGAGGCGCTGCGCGAAGGCGGAAAGCCGAAGCGGGAAGAACGGCAGCCACAGGGTGACGAGCAGGCTGGCAGGACGGGGGAATCCGGATGAACCAGCGGTCCGACCCACCGACCGGGGATTCGCCCACCGAGAAGCTCCTCGACGGGCTGCACAACCTGATCAGCGCGGCGGGCGAACGCACCGCCTCGATACTCAACGACCGAATCGGCACGGTCGCCAATCGGTTGACCGACTACGCCGGGGCTGGTGACGGTGCGGGTAAGACCGCAGCCGCAACCGGAGCACAGAAGCTGAAGGAAGGCGGATCACCGGTCAACGCGGCACTGAACGCCGGGCTGGCGGGCGGACGGGAACAACTCCACCGGACGTTCGGCCGCGACCACCAGGATCACCAGAAGAAGCACCGGACCACCAGGGTCACCGACATCATCGAGTCGATCGACGTGGGAGTTCCGGTCCGGGTCGCCTACGACCAGTGGACGCAGTTCGAGGACTTCCCCAGCTTCATGAAGAAGGTCGAAGGCGTCGAGCAGGAGTCCGACGAGCGGCTCACCTGGCAGGCGAAGGTGTTCTGGTCCCGCCGCAAGTGGGACTCCACCATCCTCGAACAGGTGCCGGACGAACGCATCGTGTGGCGCTCCCACGGAGACAAGGGTTCCGTCGACGGCACCGTGAGCTTTCACGAGGTCACCCCGGACCTGACCCGCATCCTGGTCGTTCTGGAATACCATCCGCGCGGACTCCTCGAACGCACCGGCAACCTGTGGCGGGCGCAGGGCCGACGGGTCCGCCTCGAACTCAAACGCTTCGTCCGACATGTGATGACAGAGACCCTGCTCCGGCCCGACCAGGTGCAGGGCTGGCGCGGTGAGATCCGCAACAGTCAGGTCGTCCAGGACGACGACGCCGCGCGACGCCAGGAGCGTGCCGAGGCCGAATGCGCCGACGCTTCGGCACCGGACCAGTCGGCGGACAACCCGTCTCAGTAGTCTGGCGATCATGGCCGACTGGGAGATCCGACAAGCCTCGGTGGCAGATGTCGAGGAGATGGCCGAGTTGCGGGCCGTCGTGCTGCGGGCGGATCTGGAACGGCTCGGGCGGTACGACGAGCGCCGGGTACGGCAGCGCCTGCGGGACCGCTTCGTGCCGGCGCACACCTGGGTGATCGAAGTGGGCGGCGCGTTCGCCGGCTGCGTGTCGCTGCGGCCGGCCGAGGACGCTCATTGGTTGGAGAACCTTTACCTAGCCCCCCATCTGCAGGGCAGAGGCATCGGTACGGCCGTGCTGCGCGGGCTGCTGGAGCAGTGCGACCGCGATGACACCTCGGTCCGGCTGCAGGTGCTGCAGGGCAGCCCGGCCCGGCGGCTGTACGAGCGACACGGGTTCACCCTCGAGTCCGAGGACCCGGTGGACGTGTTCATGGTGCGCAAGCCGACGTTGGCCCGATACAACGGTTGATCAGATAGAGGCCGGGAGACCGCGTCTGCCCGCCCTACCGTCGTCACCAGCGCCGACGGGCCCTCCGGGGCAGTCCCTGATACCGCCAGCGCTCCCCGGCCTGGTCCCGTATGGAGGTCGGTCCCTCCTGCCGCTGCGCCGCGTCGTCCCGTCGTCGGCTCTCTAAGTCGACCGTCGCACACGCCTCGATCGACCGCCTGCCGCCATCTTGCCCCTCGTGGCGTTCTTCCTGCTGCGATTCCTGGCCTTCCGGCGCTTGCTCCTGCTGTCGACCGCCTTGCTGCTGCCCCTGACCACCCTGGCCACCCTGGCCCTGGCCTTGCTGTGGCTGGCCCTGACCGCCCTGGCCCTGCTGTGGCTGGCCCTGGCCTTGCTGCTGGCCTTGCTGCTGGCCTTGCTGCCCCTGACCGTCCTGGCCCTGGCCCCCCTGGCCCTGCGGTGGCTGGCCCTGGCCTCCCTGGCCTTGCTGCTGGTCTTGCTGCCCCTGACCGCCCTGGCCCTGGCCCCCCTGGCCGCCCTGGCCGCCCTGGCCGCCCTGGCCACCGCTCCGGGTCAACGGCTCGACGATCTCGGGATGCGATTCGATGGTCGTCAACACCCGATTGAGAATCTCCGCAATGTGGTCCAGCCGGACCTTCAGTAGGGCCTGAGCCTGCACCCCGCGTACGTCCAACCGGACCTGACCGAGCGACGCGTCGACGCCAACGTTGAGCCGGACCAGGTTGAGCACCTCGGCATGGAGCGAAACCCGCAACCGGATGTCGCTTCCCTCCAGGTCGAGCGCGTCGACGTTGAGGGACGGTACGTCGAGCAGCACGTCCTCCCCTCCCGTCGACTGGTCGCCGGAGGTCTGCCAGGCGTGCTCACGCTGTGGCGCGGTATCGGTTCCCACGGCCTCAGGATCCCAGCTCCGCATCCCCGGCGTGGCCGGTTCCGATTGTTCGGCTGACCAGCTCGACCGGTCCGTCCGTTCGAGGGCTGACCGCAGCCGGTTCTTGCCACAATCGACCGATGACGGACTCGTCCGGTGCGCGCCAGCGATGCGGCACCATGCCGGTGCACCGCCGACTGCTCGACACCCTCCCCGGGTACGCGACGAGCCGTGCTGAGGTCGAGGACTTCACCTTCCGGGAGTGCCGCCACCGACCCGAAGGCCGGATCGAGGTGGTGCATATCCCCACCGTGGTACACGTCGTCTGGTCCGACCCGGCGCAGAACATCACTGACGAACAGGTACAGAGCCAACTCGCCGTACTCAATGCGGACTTCCGGCGGACAAATCCCGACGTGACGGCCGTACCCCCGGTGTGGCAGTCGGCACCCGCGGACGCCCGCATCGAGTTCGCGCTCGCCACCACCGACCCGGCGGGAAGCCCCACCACCGGCATCACCCGGACCAGGACGGCGACCGCCGGCTTCGACACCGACGACGCGGTGAAGTCCAGTACAACCGGCGGTGCCGACCCATGGCCGACCAGCAGCTACCTGAACATCTGGGTCTGCCAGCTCAACGGTGGCGTACTCGGCTACGCCCAGTTTCCCGGCGGGCCGGAACCGACCGACGGGGTGGTCGTCCTGCACTCCTGCTTCGGCACCACCGGCACCGCCACCGCTCCCTTCGACGGAGGCCGGACCGCCACCCACGAGGTGGGTCACTGGCTCAACCTGCGTCACATCTGGGGCGACGACGGCGAGGGCTGTAATGGCGACGACTTCGTGGCGGACACCCCCAACCAGGGCGGCCCGAACTACGGTAAGCCCAACTGGCCCACGGTGAGCTGTGACAACGGCCCCGACGGCGACATGTTCATGAACTTCATGGACTACGTCGACGACAACGCGATGGTGATGTTCACCAGTGGGCAGACGGCTCGGATGGCCGCCTGCCTGGCCGGTCCCCGGGCCAGCCTGGTCGCCGATGTGGCACCCTCGCCGGCATGACCCCGCCCGACCTGCCGATACGCCCCCTGCCGGAGGCGCTGTTCCGGCGCTGGGTGCACGTACGTGAGGAGGACACCCCGGAGATGCGCGTCTACCGGCCCGCCGACCGGCCGCTGCCGCCCGCCCGGGGCCGCGACGGTATCGAATTCCGCCCAGACGGCACCTTCGTGGACCACCGCCCCGGCCCAGCCGACGCCACGACCCGCTCCCCCGGCCAATGGCGAGCAGACGAAGCCGGGCACTGCCTCGAACTGACCTATCCGAACGGGAACAGTGGAGGCCGGTTCGCGATCGTCGCCGTGGACACCGACGTACTGTGCCTACGCCCCCAGGGTTGACGAAAGGAAGGGGCCGTTAGCCGATCTCCTCGTCCACGTAGCACCACCGCCACGACTCGCCCGGCTGGACCGATCGCATCACCGGATGACCGGTGCGGTGGAAGTGGCCGGTGGCGTGCCGATACGCCGACGAGTCACAGCAGCCCACCTGGCCACAGGTCAGACACTCGCGCAGATGCACCCACTCCCGGGAGCCGATCTCCAGGCACTCCTGGCAGCCCTCGGCGGTGCGCGACAGAGGCGAACTTGCCTCGACGAGATGTACGCAACTCATCCGGCGCTCCCCCGGCGGAGCAGCGACTCCTCCAAGTCCAGGTCGCGGTAGGCCCGCACGAGCACCTCCTCGGGTATGCGCCCCTCGTCGCGGGCGCTACGGAACACCTGACGTTCCACGTCGATCATCTCCTGCCGGAGCCGGCCGTACGCCTCGGACGGGGTTTCCTGTTCGTCACCCCCGAGCCGCTCCCAGGCCGAGTTGTTGCGCTGGTCGATCAGCTCCCGGAGACGCTCGACCACCGCCGGTGGGGCGGTGTCGGCAAGCCTGTCCAGGTGTTCCCGGGCGGCGCGGCCGGCCTGCTGCTGCACCCCGGCGGCGGAGAGCGCGTCCTGCACCGGGTCGTCCGGGGGAAGCCTCAGCCGCCGGGCCAGCCACGGCAGGGTGGCCCCCTGGAGCACCAGACTCGCCACGATCACCGCGAACGCAAGCCAGACGAAGAGCTCCCTCGGGTAGGACATTCCGTCGGCCAGGGTCATCGGTAGGGCGAGCACAGCGGCGAGGGTCACCACGCCCCGCATACCCGCCCAGGAGATCACGATCGGAAACCCGGATGGCGGCAACGGGTCCCGTCGCCGGGCGGAGGGCACCAGTCGAGCGAGATAGGTGGCTGGAAAGACCCAGAGGAAACGGGTGAAGAAGACGGTGGCCAGCACCACGGCGGTGACTCCGACGAGGATCGGACCCGGGGTGTCCAAGCCGGTGACGACCTCCCGCAGTTGCAGCCCGACGAGCAGGAAGACCAGCCCTTCCAGCAGGAACTTGGCCAACCGCCAGAACGCGTTCATCTGTAGCCGGGAGGCGGCGGACATCAGCACCGGCATGCGGTGACCCAGCGCGAGCCCGGTCACCACGACCGCGACGATGCCGGAGGTGTGTAGCGCCTCGGCCAGCAGCACCACCGCGAACGGAGTGATCAGCGACAGGGCGTTGTCCAGGATCGGATCCCGGACGCGCCGGTGCAGGCACCCGAAGACGGCGATCCCGACCACACCGACGACGATGCCACCGCCGGCCGACACCAGGATTTCGGTGCCGACGTCGCCGATTCCGACGGCGGAGCCGACGGCCGCCGCGGTGGCCACCCGGAGCAGGACCAGCGCGGTGGCGTCGTTGATCAGGCTCTCCCCCTCCAGGATGGTCACCACCCGCCGGGGCAGGCCGATTCGCCGGGCCACCGCGGTGGCGGCCACCGCGTCCGGTGGGGCGACGACCGCGCCGAGGGCCAGGCACACCGCCAGCGGTACGCCGGGCAGCAGCGCGTACACCACCAGCCCCACCACCATCGCTGTGAAGATCACCAGGCCGACGGCGAGCAGCAGGATGGACCGCAGGTTGTAGCGGAACGCCGGCACCGAGGTCTCCAGCGCGGCGACGTACAGCAACGGCGGCAGGATGCCGGTCAACACCAGTTCCGGGTCGAGTCTCACCTGCGGGAAGCCTGGCACGAACGAGAGCACCAGGCCGATGACCACGAGCAGGATCGGCGAGAGCACACCGAGCCGACGGGCCAGGGCAGCGCCCAGTATCGCGATGGCCAGGAAGAGGACGACCTCGAACAGTGCATCCACGTGGTGAGCCTAAGCTTCCTCGGGGCCGGATCTGGTCAGGTGACCTGCAAGGCAGGCAGCACGGTCAGCCGCCTTGCAGCACGGGCAGCACGGTCAGGTGACCTTCAGCGCGGGCAGGACGTCGGCGCCGAACGCGTCGAGGAACTCTCGTTGCCGCTGGCCGACATGGTGCAGGTAGATCTCGTCGAAGCCCAGTTCGGCGTACTCGTGCAGCCAGGCGGTGTGCCGGCCCAGGTCGGCGGAGACGTTGACCACCTCGGCCACCCGTTGCGCCGGTACGTCCGCGGAGACGACGTCGAAGTGGTCGGTCATCTCCAGGTCCCAGCAGACCGGCGGCGCGAAGACGTTGCTGCGCCACTGCTCGTACGCCAACCGGGCCGCCTCGGCCTCGTCGGGTGCCCAGCTCAGGTGCACCTGGAGGAAGATCCGCCCCTGCCCACCGGCGTCCCGATAGGCGTCGACCAGCCGGCGCAGCCGATCCACCGGGGCGTTGACGGTGATCAGACCGTCGGCCCATTCGGCGCACCAGCGGGCGGTCGCCTCGCTGACCGCCGCACCGACCAGGGCGGGCGGCTGCTCCGGGCGGGTCCACAACCGGGCCCGGTCGACCGTGACCAGTCCGTCGTGGCTGACCTCCTCGCCGTCCAGCAGGGCCCGGATCACCGTCACGCACTCGCGCAGTCGGGCGGTGCGTACGTCCTTGCGGGGCCAACCGGTCCCGGTGATGTGCTCGTTGCTGGCCTCACCGGTGCCCAACGCCGCCCAGAACCGTCCCGGGTACATCGCCGCCAGCGTGCCGATGGCTTGGGCCACGATGGCCGGGTGGTACCGCTGCCCCGGGGCGTTGACCACCCCGAACGGCAGCGAGGTGGCCTGGAGCGCCGCCCCCAGCCAGGACCAGGCGAAGCCGGACTGCCCCTGGCGGGCGCTCCACGGCGAGAAGTGGTCGGAGGACATGGCGGCGGCGAACCCGACCTGCTCGGCATGCTGCACGGCGGTCAGCAGCTCGGCGGGGTGGATCTGTTCGTGGGAGGCGTGGAAGCCGTACGTCGTCATGCCGGGGATCCCTACCCGGCGCAGCCGCCCGTTACGCCGGCCCGACCGCGATCGACCGTCAGCGGCCGCGCGGTCCGGCTATTCGCTGTGCGCGCCTGCGCCGGCCGAGGCCGTACCCGAGCCCACCCAGACCGTCTTGATGTTGCAGAACTCCCGGATACCCAGCGCCGACAGCTCCCGACCGTGCCCGGAGTTCTTCACCCCGCCGAATGGCAGCTCAGGAAAGGAGGTGGTCATTCCGTTGACGAAGACGCTGCCCGCGTCCAGGTCGGTGGCGAACCGCTCCTGTTCCTCGGGGTCCCGGGTCCAGGCGTTGGAGCCCAGGCCGAAGCTGGTGCCGTTGGCCACCTCGATCGCCTCCTCGTACGACGACACCCGGTAGAGGCCGGCGACCGGACCGAACACCTCCTCCGACCACATCCGCATCTGCGGGGTGAGTTCGGTGACCACGGTCGGCGGATACCACCAACCGGCCTCGTCAGGCTGCTGCCCACCGCAAGGCACCCACGCCCCCTGGGCGACCGCGTCGGCCACCAACTCCTCGACGTCGGCCCGCCCCTGTTCGGTGGCGAGCGGCCCGACGTCGGTGTCGGCGGCCATCGGGTCCCCCACGCGTAACGCCGACATCCGGGCCACGAACGCCTCGGCGAACGCGTCGTAGACGTCGGTGTGCACGATGAACCGCTTCGCCGCGATACAGGACTGGCCGTTGTTCTGGCAGCGGGCGGTGGTCGCCGTCTCGGCGGCCCGGTCCAGGTCCGCCGAGGGCATCACCACGAACGGGTCGCTGCCGCCCAGTTCCAGTACGACCTTCTTCAGCTCCTGTCCGGCGGTACGCCCCACCGCCCGACCCGCTCCCTCGCTGCCGGTCAACGTGGCGGCGCGTACCCGGGGGTCGGTCAGGATCCGGTCGACGGTCTTCGAGCCGATCAGCAGGGTCTGGAACGAGCCGGCCGGGAAGCCCGCCCGGCGGAACAGTTCGTCGAGGTAGAGCGCGGTCTGTGGCACGTTCGACGCGTGTTTGAGCAGCCCGACGTTGCCGGCCATCAGGGCCGGGGCGGCGAACCGCAGCACCTGCCACAGCGGGAAGTTCCACGGCATCACCGCCAGGACCGGCCCGAGCGGCTGGTAGCGGACGTACGCCTTGGTGGCGCCCACCGCCGCCGCGTCGGCCGGCTCGTCGGCGAGGAAGCGTTCGGCGTTGGCCGCGTAGAACCGGCAGGCGGCGGCGCACTTGGCCGCCTCCGCCTTCGCCGAGGCGTACGTCTTGCCCATCTCGGTGGTCATCAGCCGGCCGATGTCGTCGCGCTCGGCGTCGAGCAGGTCGGCAGCTCGCGTCAGCCACCCGGCCCGCTGCGCGAAGGTGGTCCGCCGCAGCGCCGCGAAGCCGTCCACCGCGCGGGCGATGGCGGCGTCGACCTGGTTGTCGGGCAGCGGGTCGAAGGACTTGAGCAGTTGCCCGGTGGCAGGGTTGATGGTGGCGATCGACATGTGTCGTACTCCTGTCACTCGAAGAGCGAGTGCCGCGTTCCCGGCGGCTCCTCCCGCCGGCGGGCACGCCGGCGGAGTTGCACCACCACCAGGTCCACGGCGGCCACCGCGGCGAGCACGAACAGGATCACGCCCAGCACCGTGTAGTCGGCCCGCACCGCGAGCACACCGAGCACCACGCAGACCACCAGACCGAACGACGCCAGCACCAGACGCAGATTCAGTGCGCTGTACGGGTGTCCTACCGTCCCTTTCGCCCCTCGGGGCTGCTGCTTCGCGGCCATCTGGCCGAACTACCCAGCCTGGGGTCCGGTTAACCTGGGCTGCTGGCCTGGTCGAAATGAGCACGGCTACTCATCCCCGGCCGCCCCTCCCCTCGGAAAGCTGAAGGCATGATCCCTCCGTCCCCGCCCCACCCTGCCGAGTCCTCGGTGGGTATCACCTCGGTCGGGGTGAGTCTGCCCGAACGGGTCATCGACAGTGCCGAGCTCCAGGCCCGGGTGGCGCGGGCCAGCGGTTTCGAGCTGCCCGCCAATCTGCTCACCCGAATGACCGGAATCGACCACCGGCGGATGGCCGGCGACGACGAGTACGCCTCGACCCTGGCCGTTCGCGCCGCCCGGCAGGCCCTGGCCGCCGCCGACCTGACCCCCACCGATGTCGACCTGCTGTTGTTCGCGTCCGCCACCCGGGACATGGTCGAGCCGGCCACCGCGCACATCGTGCAGGCCGAACTGGGCGGTCGGGCACACGCACTGGACGTCACCAACGCCTGCAACAGCTTCCTCAACGGCATCGACGTCGCCCGGTCGTCGATCCTGGCCGGCCGGGCCCGCCGGGCACTGGTGGTGACCGGGGAGACGCCGACCCGGGCGATGCGCTGGCAGTTGAGCGACCCGGCTCAGGCACGCACGGCCTTCGCTGGCTACACCTTCGGCGACGCCGGTGCGGCCGTGGTAATCGAGCCGGTGGCGAGCGGCGGCATCCTGGACGTGGACACCGAGACCTGGTCGGAGCACTGGACGGTGGGCGGCATCCCGGGCGGCGGTTCCCGCCACCCACGCGGTGACGAGCACACCTACTTCCACGGTGACGGGCACGTCCTGCGGGGCGTCTTCGAGCAGATCGGTGCCGACATCCTGGACCGGGTACGGCAGCGCACCGGCCTGGGCTGGGCCGACTACGCCAAGGTGCTGGTGCACCAGGTGACCCTGCCCTACCTGGAGCGCTTCGTCGAGGTGACCGGGGTGCCCAAGGAGAAGCTGGAGATCACCGTCACCGACCTGGGCAACATGGCCAGCGCCACGCTCGGCGTCCAACTGGCCCGCATCGAGCCGGCGTTACGCCCCGGCGACCGGGTGCTCTTCGTCGGGCTCGGCGGTGGGGTCAGCCTGATGACCATGGTCTGGGAGAAGTCGTGACTGAGCTGTGGTTCGTTCCGGGCGGGAAGACATCATGACCGAACTGTGGCTCGTCCTGCGTGGGGAGACGTCGTGACCGACCTGTGGGTGATCGTGCCCGCCTTCGACGAGGCCGACCGGCTCGACAGCACGCTGGCCGCCCTGGCCGCCCAGACCGACCTCGACTTCACCCTCCTGGTGGTGGACAACGGCTCCACCGACGACACCGCCGAGGTGGCACGCCGATTCGCGGCGCAGGCGCCGATGCCGGTCCAGGTCATCCGGGAACCGGAGAAGGGGGTCGGTTGCGCGGTGGACACCGGATTCCGGCACGCCATCACGCACGGAGCCCGGCTGCTCGCCCGTACCGACGCCGACTGTCTGCCCCGACCCGGGTGGGTGGCCGCCGCGCGTCGGGCGTTCACCGGGGGCGCGGGCATGGTCTGTGGCCGGTTGACCGCCCGGCGGGACGAGCACGGTCCGCTGGGCCGGCTCGGGTTCCGGTTGGTGGTGGGGATCGCATCGGTCTTCGGCCGGCTGCGCCCCGCCCACCGGGACCCGGCCTACCGGGTGCCCTACCGGATGCACGCCGGCAACAACATGGCCATCACCGCCACCCTCTACCTGGCCAGCGGCGGGATGCCGCGTCGCCCCTCCCCCACCGACCGGACCTTCCTCAACCGGGTCCGCCGGGTGACGACGGCGATCAGGCACGAGCGGACGATGGTGGTGGAGAACTCGACCCGCCGGCTGCGGGCGTACGGGCTGCGCCGCACCGCCGGCTGGTATCTCGACCGGGGCTGCGGCCCCCTCACCCCGGACCCACGCTGATGCTGGACGAACTGGACGCCACGCTGCGTCGTCATCCCGACCGGCCGGCGCTGCTGACCGCGAGCCGGTCCGGCCGTACCCGGGTCGTCGCCACCCGAGGCGAACTCGTCGACCTCGCCGACGGCTACGCCGCCGCACTGCACCACCACGGGCTGACCGCCGGGGACACCCTCGGGCTGGCGGTACGCCCCGGTGCCCGGTCACTGTCACTCATGCTGGCCGCGTACCGGCTCGGCCTGCGGGTGGCCGTACTCGATCCGTCCGCCGGACCGGACGTGCTGCACGCGCGGCTGGCGCTGGCCCGCCCGGCGCTGGTGGTCGCCGACGCCGCGGCACAGGCCGTTGCCGGCTGGGCCCGACCGTTGGCCCGCCGGGCCCACCTGGAGCTACCGGACCTGGCCAGCCTCGGCCCGGTGCGGACCGCCGGCCGGCGACTGCCCGGCTGCGCTCCCGCCCTGCGACCACACCCTACCGGTGGACCACTGCCGGGCCGCCGCACCGACGACGGCGACGCGGTGGTCATCTTCACCTCGGGCACCACCAGCCGGCCCCGGGCGGTGGTGCACCGCCGGTCCGGGCTGGCCGCCGCGATGCGGGCCGTCACCGAACTGGTCCACCCGAATCCCGACCAACCGGTGCTCGGTGGCACCTTCTTCGTCCTCGTTCCGTCCCTGGCCAGCGGCGCACCGGTCGCCCTGCCGGCCCGGTCGGCCCGGGTGCTGGCCCGCCAGATCCGCCGGCTCCAACCCCAGGCCAGCTACCTCACGCCGCCGCAGCTACGCGCACTGCTGGCCGAGTCGCCCCGACTCTGCGGCGCCTTCTACAGCGGGTCCGCGCCGGTCAGCGCCAACCTGCTGGCCCGGACCCGGCGGGCCGGAGCCAGTCAGGCCTGGGGCGTGTACGCGCTCACCGAGATGTTCCCGGCCGCCGCCGTCGAGGCCACCGAGAAGGCTGCTTTCACCGGAGACGGTGACCTCGTCGGCACCCCGCTACCCGGGGTACGCACCCGACTCGACGACGACGATCAACTGCTGCTCACCGGACCGGGCAGTTCCGACCGTTACCTCGGCGAGGAACCGCACGAGTGGGTGGCCACCGGGGACGTCGCCCGGATGGACGGTGACCGGGTCGTACTGGCCGGCCGGTGCAAGGACATGATCCTGCGCGAGGCGGAGAACATCTATCCCGGCCTGTACGAGCCGGCGCTGCACGTACCCGGGGTGAACCTGGCCGTGCTGGTGGGCGTACCGGCCGGCGACGGGGACGAGCGGCTCGTCGCGGTCGTGGAACCCGAACCGGGCGCCGATCCGGGGCAACTCCGCCTGGCCCTGGCACCCGTACTGGCCCGGATGGGGGCGGCCCGGCCCGACGCGGTGCACTTCTGCGTCGTACCGACCTCGGGACGGTCCCGGAAGCCGGACCGTACCGCCACCGCGGCACTGGCGGCGGCGATGGAGGCAGGTTGGCGGCCGCCCCGTGGCTAAGGTGTTGGCTTCGGTGTCAGGAAGGTCCCGTTCCGCTACGGAAAACACCAAGAAGAGGCCCTTCCTTACCGCGCGGCGGCGGGATCGGCGGGTCTACCTGCGTAGCCATCCGGTGCTGTTCGCGCTGCTGTCGGTCACCCGACGATGGCCGGTGCTGCGGTGGGGGCGCACCGTTCTGGTGCACGACCGGCAGGCGTACCTTGACGGGCTGACCCGGGTGCCGTTGGACCGGGTGGCGGCCGGCACCACCGGGGGCACCGCCCGGCGACTGGAGGCCGAGGGCCTGCTCTTCGACCAGGAGGGTACGGCGCACCGGGGCACCCGCCGGAGCGTCCACGAGGGACTCGGCGCGGCCGGGGTGGATCGGCTGCGTCCGGTCTGGCTGGAGGTGCTGGACCGACGGCTCGCTCCACTGGCGCAGGGCGGGCACGTCGACCTCGTGCCGCTGGCGATGGAGCTGGCCGGGGCAACCACAGCAGCCCTGCTCGACCTCGACGTCGATCCGCTGGTGCTGGCGCAGGCGGCCCGGGTCGCCGCAGCGGCCACCGCCCACGAGCAGCTTCCCGGGCTTCGCTGGCCAGGGCGGGACCGGGCGGCCCGGCTCGCCGCCGCCCGCCTGACCGACCTGATCGCGACCGCCACCACAGCCACCGATTCCGCCGACGGATCCGGGCTGGCCGGCATGCTGGCCGTGGCAGCCATCAACACGACCGTGGCCGCACTGCCCCGGGCGGTTGCCTGGTGTGCCGACGACAGGTTGTGGGACTGGGCCGCCGATCCGGCCACCCGTGGGGTGCTGGTCGCCGAACTGCTCCGGGTCACCGCGCCGAGCCCACTGCTGCCCCGGGTGGCGGCCAGCTCCGGGACCGTCGGTGGCTGCCCGGTCCGGGCCGGTGACCGGCTCGTCCTGGTGGCGAGGCACGCCGTCGACGCGCACCGGTCCGGACCGGACTGTGCCGACCCGGCCCCCGCCCGGGTCGCCCAACTGGTCTTCGGGGCCGGGTCCCACGCCTGCCCCGGTGCCCGACTGGCGCGGGCGCAACTGTCCGACACGCTGGCCGCGCTGGCCGCGTACCGGCCGGTGGTGGTCCGGGCCCGCGCCGACCGACGGGCTGCCCTGCCCAGCTGGGCGAGTCTGGTGATCCAGGCGGGCCGCCGATGAACCTGACCGGGGTACGGGTGGCGGTCACCGGCGCCAGCGGCTTCTGCGGGGCGGCGGTGGCCCGAGCCGCTGCTGCGGCCGGTGCCGAGGTGCTCTGCCTGGGCCGGCGTCCCGGGCCGGTGGGCCGGCACGTGTTCTGGGACGCCACGCAGGCCGCGCCTGACCTCGCCGGTGCCGATCTGGTGGTGCACCTGGCCGCCGCCGTCGGCGATCCGGCCCCCGGTCGGGCCGCCGAACGGGCGTTTCGGGCCGTCAACGTGGACGGGACGGCCCGGTTGCTGACCGCCGCCGGGGACCGCCCGGTGGTCTGGGTGAGCAGCGCGAGCGTCTACCACCCCGGGGTACGAGGTGACCGGATCACCGAGGACCATCCGGTCGACGCCCAGTTGACCGCGTACGGACGCACCAAGGCGGCCGGCGAGCGGTTGGCGCTGGCGGCGGGGGCGGTGGTGTTGCGCCCCCGGGCGGTGTACGGGCCGGGTGACCCCCACCTGTTACCCCGGCTGTTGGGGGCGGTCCGTGGTCGGTACCTGCTCCTGCCCGGGCCCGACGTTTCGCTGTCGCTGACCGCGGTGGAGAACCTGGCCGACGCGTGTCTGGCCGCGTCGCGCTGGCCGGCCGGGGCGTACAACATCACCGACGGACGGGCGTACTCTCGGGACGCCGTGGCGGTGGCGGCGCTGGCCGCGCTCGGCCGGCCGGCGCGGGTGGTGCACGTGCCGGTCTGGTTGGCCGGCGTGGCGGCGGCGCTGGCGACGGCGCGGGCCCGACTGCCCTGGTCGGGTCCTCCGGCACTGACCCGGTACGCGGTGGCACAGCTCGCCCACGGCGTGGTCCTGGACATCTCCCGGGCCCGGGCCCAGGGTTGGCGACCGCGCCGCTGTTTCGACGACTTCCTCGGCGCGACTCGTTGACGAGGACGCGGCGGTTTGACGCTTCTCGATGATGCCGGTTGCCGCTACGCCGCCGACTGCGGAGGTGTCTCGGTCAGCGGGTTCGTGCTCCCCGCCTTGCTGATCGGGGCGACCAGCATCCCGGCGATGGCGTCGGCCAGGAAGTCGCCCACCGAGTGCCAACGCGGGTCCTTCCCGTCCCGCTCGGCGCGTGCCTCGACCTCGGCGAAGGCTGTCGCGGCGATCCGGGTGATCAGGCTCGCCCGGCCGGCCACCACACCGGGGTCCAGATGGGCGAGCCGGGCCGCCAGTGAACGGGCGATGAGCCTCGCGGCCGGGGTGGACTCCGCTGCCTGGCGCATCAGCCCCGTCGTGGCTGGGTCGGCCAGGGCCTGGGCGATGAATCGGGCCCGCCAGCTCGGGCGCGGCAACTGGGCCAGCGCTTCCGTGGCCGGTACCACGAGGCTGCGCACGTCGCCGAGGACCGAGTCGGAATGCTCGAACATCGCCCGGCGGGGCTCCTCTTGCGGAACCGTCTGCCGCTCGATCAGTGCCCGCAACAGGCCCTCGCGGCCGCCGAAGTAGTAGTGCACGGCGGAGTGGTTGGTGTTACCTGCCGCTTCGGCCACCTTCCGGTCGGAAACCTGCGCGATGCCCGATTCGGCGAACAGGCGTTCCGCCGCGTCGAGCAGTGCGATCCGAGCCGCCTCTGACCGGGCCATCCGCAGCTTCCTCCTCGTGGATCGGCGCGCTTGTGATCGAGGTCAAGGTACCCGATTGCAATTTCGTAAGCCACGTGACTTACACTTGGGCCAACCAGATCCCGCTACCGACCGTCGGTCCGCATGGCGTAGCCGGATGAGGTTCATCGCGCACTTCGGCGCCCGTCGACAACATGCAGGAGTATGCCTATGCCGTCCTCGACCGCTCCCCCGTCCACCAGCACCCCCGGAGGTGGTCCACCGGAAGAGGATCGGAAGATCCGGATCGCCCGGTACGTCGCCCTCTTCGTGATGCCGTTCGTCATCGTCTCGATGATGTTCGCCACCTACGTAAGCACCATGCACTCGCCGCACCCGCGCGAGATGCCGGTCGCCGTCGTGGGAACGGGCTCCGGGGCGCAGGCGATCGTCGACGCCTTGAACACCGCGCCGGGCAACGCCATGGACGCGCGGCTGGTCGAGTCCAAGGACGACGCGGTGGAACTGCTGAAGGACCGCGAGATCGCGGGTGCGCTGGCGATACCCACCGAAAGGTCGGCCCCGGCGACGATCTACACCACGATGGCAGCCGGCGCATCGCAGGCGACGACGGCCCAGCAACTTCTCGCCCCGGTCGCCATCGGGCAGAACTGGACGACGGCGATCGAGGATGTCGCTCCGCTTCCCGACGGTGACATGGCGGGCATCGCGGTCCTGTTCGCCGCCATGGGCATGATGCTCGCCGGGTACGTGCCACTGAGCCTGCTGCTGATGGCCTGCCCCCATCTGCTGTCGCTGCGGCGCTTCCTGCCGATCGTGGCCGGTTGGTCGGCGGCCACCAGCACCATCATCTGGTTGATCCTCGGGCCAATCGTGGGTGCCGTCGACGGCCACTACCTGACGTTCCTCGGCGTCGGAATGCTGGCGACCGGAGCTGTCGCCCTCACCCAGTTGCTGCTCACCAAGTTGATGGGTCCGCTCGCGGTCGTGCTCGGCATGCTGCTCTGGGTCGTGTTCGGTATGCCGTCGTCGAACCTGGCGCTGTCGGTCGACATGATGCCCGGCTTCTTCAACTTCCTGCACGGCGTGCTCCCACTGCCGGCCGCCGGCGAGGCACTACGCTCGATCCTCTACTTCGACGGGCGCGGAGCCGGTGGGCACCTGCTGGTGCTGGCCGCCTGGGCGGTGGCCGCCCTGCTGTTGTCCTGGCTCAAGGAACGCACCAGCGGGCTCGCGATCCCCGGAGCACCGCAGGTCGACCACCCTGACACGCCACTGCCGGCATTCTCCGGCGGCCCGCTGAGGTCCAAGCGGTTCCGTTACCTGGCGGTGCCGGCCTTCCCGCTCGCCATCCTGGTGATGGTGGTGGGCCTGATGGGCTTCTCCATGCACAAGCCAGCCGTCCACGATCTCCCGGTCGCGGTGGTCGGTGCGACGCCTGAACAGGCCCAACAGATGGCCGCCGGCCTGGAGTCGAAGCTCGGCGACATGCTCGACGTCAAGGTGCTCGCCTCGGCGGACGAGGGCATCGACCGCATCCTCGACCAGGACATCGTCGCCACGTACGTCCTGCCGACCGCCCAGGGTGCCGAGGCGACGCTCTACACCTCCTCGGGTGCCGGGGTCAGCCAGCAGAGTGCGGCGAAGGCGATGTTCCAGGGGATCTCCGCCCAGCAGCAGATCCCGTTGGCGATGACCGACGTGGCGCCGCTAAGCGACACGGACACCATGGGTAGCAACAGCCTGTACGTCGGCATGTCGTGGATCATGTCCGGGTTCCTGATGCTCGCCGTGTTGCGTGGTGGGGCACCGGAGCTGAAGCGGCTGCGCCAGTTCCTTCCCCTGCTCGGCGGCTGGGCGATCGGGATGGCCGTATGGCTGTGGCTGCTCTTCGACGTCATCATCGGCGCGGTCAACGGGCACGCCTGGGAGATGATCGGCTTCGGTGCCGTCACCATCTTCGCGGTGTCGCTGGTGACCGGGGTGTTCACCCGTACCATCGGTCTGCCCGCGATCGTCCCGGTGATGGTCGTGATGATGCTCGCGGGTGTCCCCGCCTCCGGCGGTGGGCTCTCGATCTACATGGTGCCCGAGTTCTTCCGGAGCCTTCAGGGCATCCTGCCGCTGCCGGCCGCGGTCGACACGGCCCGCTCACTGGTCTACTTCAACAGCCAGGGGGTCGGCAGAAACCTTCTGGTCATCGGAGTCTGGGCTGTCATCGGCCTCGCGCTGCACCTCCTCGTCGACCAGTGGCAGAAGCGCCGGGACGCTCGGGCCCGGACCACCGTCCCGGGCGGACTTCCACCGGCCCCCGACCTCGACGACGACGTCATCTCCATCGACGACATCGGTGAGCTGGAAGTGGCCGCAGCACGCTGAGGCCACACAACGACCGGGCCGGCATCGAGCCTCCATTCGTCGAGGCATCGGGTCGGCCCGGTTCGTCGTTCCGAAGGTGACCTGATCGGCTGCTGCCACCCCCCACCCAGGCAGCGTAGAGTCTCGATACGACGACTCTCCGCAGCCACAGGGGGACGCATGAGCCACCGCTGGGCAGTTGCCGTCACCGCGGCCCTCGCCGTGTTCGCCCTGGCCTGCGAGGGATCCGGCGAACCCGGCAAACCCACTCCACCCCCCGACTCGCCCCGGCCCGGCCTTCCGTCGTCGATGACGGCGCTCGGTGACTCGATCACCGCCGGCTTCGGCTCCTGCGTGGTGCTGGCCACCTGCCAACGCAACTCCTGGTCCACAGGAGACGGGCAACGGGTGGACAGCCACTACCGGCGGCTGCGGGAGGCCAACCCGGCGATTCGCGGCAAGGCCCTGAACAAGGCGACCCCGGGGGCTCGCGCGGCGGCCCTGCCCGGTCAGGCAGGCGCTGCCGTAAGCGCCAAGGCGGACTACATGACCGTCCTGATCGGAGCCAACGATGCCTGCCGCAGCCGGATCGACGCGATGACCGGCGTCGCCGAGTTCCGTGCCGACGTGGATCAGGCGCTGGCCGTACTGAAGAAGGGCCGCCCGCAGGCTCGGATACTGGTGGTGAGCATCCCCGACCTGTACCGACTCTGGGAGATCGGGCATACCGAGCAGCGGGTGACCCGGGCCTGGGGACGGGGAATCTGCTCCGCCCTCCTGGCCAACCCCACCTCGACCGCCGAGGCCGACGTCCGGCGTCGGGCGGCCTTCCGGAAACGGATCGCCGCCTACAACGACCAACTCGCCGCCGCCTGCCGGGCGTACGGATCCCGGTGCCGCTACGACGGCGGCGCGGTGCATCGGATCCGGTTCACCCTGGACATGCTCAACACGCTCGACTACTTCCATCCGAACGCGGCCGGGCAGCAGAAGCTCGCCGAGGTCACCTGGACCGCGTCCGGCTACGCGGGTCGGGCCCGTTGAACCGGCTACGCGGGTGGTCCCCGCCGAACCGGCTACGCGGGTGGTCCCCGCCGAACGGCCGACACGGAAGCACGACCGGTGAACTGCCGCCTCGAGCTAGGACCGAGGTGCTTCCACCGGACCAGCGGTGATCGCCTGGGGCCGGTAGAGGGCATGCGCCCGATCGGCCAGCTCCTTGGTAGCCGACGAGTTCGCCCAGGTGCCCAGGATGATCGCGGCCCCTGGCACAACCTTGGCGAAGGCACGCTTGGCGGCCCGTACCCCCGCCATCCGGGCGAGCCGCACACCCAGCCGGAGCATCGCCTGTTGCAGCGGCGTGCTGGACCGGCGGAACAACTCCGCCGCCCGGGTCCGCCCCGCCGCCACCCCGAGCGCCAGGCGGGCGCTCTCGGCGACCTTGTGCACCTTCTGCAGCACCAGCAGATCGGTCGCTCGGTCAGGGTGCGCCGGGTCGTGTCCATAGGCGGCGGCGACGTGGAGCACCATCCGGGCCTGGGTCCAGGCCAGGACACCGACGTCGACGACCGCGCCCGGCAGGCCGGCAGCACCGGACACCGCGCCGGAGAGACGGGCGCGAGTGACGAACCTGCGCACCGCGATCTGCGCCAGCACCTCCGGGTGGATCCCCGGATACCGGGCCCGGGTGCGCTCGACCCAGGTAGCGGCCTCCGGCCCGAGGCGCCGGACCGCCTCCAGGGCAAGGTACTCCGGCGCGTACTGCGGGTCCTCCCGCATCTGATCCCAGAGCCGGACCGGTGGGGCGGCTGCGGGATCGTCGTCCGGCCGTTCCGGACCGTCATCCACGGCCGCCCCTGCCGCCACGGACGGGGTTTCCGGGATGGTTGCGGCAACATCGCCGCCGGGAGAAACCGGTACGGCATCGCCGCCGGACGGGACGGGGTCGCTCATGGGATGCTCCGATGGGTGACGTTGCCAGGGGTACGCGCGGCGGTTGACGTCTTGACGTCGGCCGCGCCCGTCCATTCTGGCCGGAGAGATCAACCCTCGGTCAGCGTGGCATCCCGGTCACTGCCAACCCGGCACGATGGCGTCGACGACGATGGTCGCCCGCCCCTCGTGCTTGGCGTAGTGCTCCGGGAACGCCGAGACCTGCACCGCCTGCGCCGCTTCGGTCAACCGCATCCACTGCCAGCCCGGTACCCGCATGAGGGCCTCGAGAAACCGTGCGGTCGCGTACGCCGGATCCATCAGCTTGCCCACCGGCCCCCAGCCGGTGCTGCTGCGCTGCTGGAACAGGCCGACCGAGTCGTGGTCCCAGCCGACACCCTGGTTCGAGTAGTTCATCGACTCCGGCAGTACGCCGCTGGCCAGGTTGAGCAGATTGCTCTCCTGCATCGCGGTGGCCACCGCGATGATCAGGGCACGGCGGGGCATCTGCATGTCGCGTCCGGTCCGGACGATCGCCTTGGCGTTGTTCATCTGTGCGTGGGTCAGGCCGGCGACCGGATCCGGGTCGACCGGTGGGGCGGGCTGCTCCGTCGGTGGAGTCGTTTCGGCGGGTGGAGTGGACTGCTCCGGCGCCGGTTGCTCCTGGACGTCCGGGTCAGCGGTTTCGGTCGGAGCGGGTTCGCTCCGGGTGGCCCGGGAGGCTGCCTGGTCGGCCAGCGCCCGGTCAGCCAGGACGGCTACCCGGTCGATCTGGACGGCGGGCTCGGCGGCACCGGTGGGCACCTCCGCGAACATGGCCAGGCTCAGGCAGGAGACGACGCTGGCGGCCACGGTCAGTCGGGCGGTGGCACCCCGTCGCCCGAGCAACTCTCCGATCCGGGACCGGACCTGCCGAACGCGATCCCGTGTCTCGGCTGAGGCGACATCATCCGTTCGGACAGGGGGGATAGGGGCGGCGTACTCGTCGTCAAAACCGTCGTCGTTACGCATTCGACGAGGCTAAACAGCAGGAGCGCCAATTACATAGAGTCATTTAGTGGCCCTCGCCACAATTGCTGACTGATCAATCGGTCAGCAGGTCACAGGCGCAAAGCCCGGCACCCAACCCCCGCAAGCCTGACAAGTCGGCAATAGGGGATAGCGCGGATTATGCAGGCATTTACTTTCGAACTCGTCGGGATTTTGATCACCAAGCGTGACCTCATCCGTTCGACCCATACCACTTGCCCCGCTCGGCCGCACCCTCCGGCCGAGCGGCCCAACCTCGCGATGATCTTCACCCCCCGGGGACGACAGACGCTGCCGGTGGAATGCGGAAGGATGGTGGGTGCGTTTGCCACATCAAGGCGTGGTCCGTCCCGGCCCCGCCTCGGTGTACCCATTGAGGAGGTCCTGACCGGTGCTCGATCCGCACGAGCTCTACCAGCTCACCGACGACCTGCCCGAGCTCGGACAGCCGGTGTTGATCCAGGCGCTGACCGGCTTCGTCGATGCCGGAAGCGCCACCCGGCTGGCCCGGGAGCACCTGCTCGCCACACTCGAAGGACGGACGATCGCGACCTTCGACGTCGACCAGCTACTCGACTACCGGTCCCGGCGTCCGATCATGACCTTCGTCGAGGACCACTGGGAACGGTACGACGAGCCCCGGCTGGAGCTGCATCTCCTGCACGACGACGCCGGGACGCCGTTCCTGCTGCTGGCCGGACCGGAACCAGACCTACAGTGGGAACGCTTCACCGCCGCGCTCATCGCCCTGGTGGACCGCCTCGACGTACGTGTCACCGCCGGACTGAACGCCATCCCGATGGCCGTTCCACACACCCGGCCGACCGGGGCCACCGCCCACGCCACCCGGCCCGAACTGATCACCGGTAACGAGCCGTGGCTGCACCACGTCCAAGTACCGGGCAGCGCCGGACACCTGCTGGAATACCGGCTCGGCGAACGGGGACACGACGCACTGGGCTTCGCCGTACACGTGCCGCACTACGTCGCGCAGAGCGAGTACCCGGCGGCGGCAGAGGTGCTACTCACCTCGATCTCCCGCAGTACCGGCCTGCTCCTACCCACCGAGGAACTGCGCACCTCGGCGGAACGGGTCCGTAGCGACATCGACCGTCAAGTGGCCCAGACCGACGAGGCCACCGCCCTCGTCCGCGCCCTTGAGGAGCAGTACGACGCCTTCACCCGGGGTCGGGGCGAGCCGAACCTACTCGCCGGCCAGACCGGACCGCTGCCCACCGCGGACGAACTCGGCGCCGAACTGGAGCGCTTCCTCGCCGAACAGGGCCGTCCCGGAGAACCACCGATCCGGTGACGGGGGTGCTCGCAGCGGCAGGTCGGGCACAACCCGTTCCGGTACGGCAGGCTGTGCTCATGCGCCTTGCCACCTGGAACGTCAACTCGGTGAAGGCCCGGCTGCCCCGGCTGCTGGACTGGCTCGCCGAGGTCCGACCCGACGTGCTCTGCCTGCAGGAGACGAAGTGCCCGGATGGCTCCTTCCCGGTCACCGAGGTGGGCGAACTGGGATATTCGGTTGCCAGCCACAGCGACGGCCGATGGAACGGGGTCGCGATCCTGTCCCGGATCGGGCTCACCGACGTCGTGGTGGGTTTCCCGGGCGAACCGGGCTTTCCAGCTCCCGAGGCCCGAGCCATCACCGCCACCTGCGGCGGGCTGCGCGTCTGGTCGGTGTACGTGCCCAACGGCCGGTCCCTGGACTCCCCCCACTACGAGTACAAGCTCGCCTGGCTGGCGGCGCTGCGCGAGGCGGTCCGGGACGACCTACGGTCGGGAGCGCCGCTGGTGGTGTGCGGTGACTTCAACGTCGCCCCCACCGACGCCGACGTGTGGGACCCGACCCTGTTCATCGGTTCGACGCACGTCACCGACGCCGAACGGCGGGCACTGGCCGCGCTGCGGGAACTCGGGCTGCACGACGTGGTGCCAACCCCGATGAAGGGGCCGCATCCGTTTACCTACTGGGACTATCGGGCCGGGATGTTCCACCAGAACAAGGGGATGCGGATCGACCTGGTCTACGCCACCGACGCGTTCACCGCCGGAGTCCGCTCGGCGTACGTCGACCGGGAGGCACGCAAGGGCAAGGGACCCTCCGACCACGCCCCGATCGTGGTCGACAGCGACCTGCCCGATGCCAGCGACTCGTTCACGCACACGGACACTCCCCTGGACACCGACACTCCCCTGGACATCGATGACGACTGAGGAGTCCTGGCAGTCCGTTTCGCCATCCCGGCTCACCTGGCCCGAGGTCGATCCCGCGCGACATCCGTTCGACGCGACAGCCGCGTACGACGTGGTGCGTGCTGTCGCCGCGCCGGCGCCGGCCAGTCCAAGATGGGTCGATGCCCGGCTCGTCGGCGAGGATGAGGCGGAGCGGTGGCGTGCGGCGGTGAGCCACGCCCTCGTGGACCGGTACGGGCGCTGGGCCGGTGGCTGGTGTTGGTCGGTTGGCGAGGGGGACTACGACGGTGGGCCGGTCGACGGGTGGTGCTGTGCCGCCCATTCCATTACCACCGAGCAGGAGACCCTTACTCTCATCGCCGACTCGCTGATCGAATGGCGGCACTGGTTGGAGAACCTGGCCGAGCGTTTCGATCGTCTCCGGCCCCTGCCGGATGCCCGGGAATCGCCAGGTGACCTCGCCATCGCCTGGGAGGTCGCCGTCGCCCAACTCGTGAACATGACGGTGGATCGCACCCGCAGCGACAGCGGCTGGTACGGCCATTGCCGTCAGGTCCTCGCCTGGTTCCTCACCGCTGCCGGGGTTCCCGAGTCACGCCACCGCACGCTGATCGGCGACGCGATCGGCGGACGGTTTCGGAGTTGGGTGGAGCCGACCGTCGCAGAGGTCACCGAGGTAGCGGAGCGGCTGGCGCATCGGATCGTCGGGCTGCCGGCATCCGAGGACGCAGCCCAGTCGGCTCGTGGGACTGCCGGTTGGCCCGACACCTGGCCGCAGGGGTGGCCGCCGCGTGACAGAACAGTCCCGTCGGTCTCGGCTCGTCCACGCGACCGAACTCAGAACAGGCGACCTGACGATCTTGAAGCGTGGCAGGCGGCCAGGGCGCGAGTCGACTGGAGCACCGCCGCCAGGGACGTGCCCGGTCCCGCCCGTACGAGCCGGGACGCGATCGTCGACCACGTCGCCCAGCGCCCGGAAGGCAGCCAGCAACTGTCTGCCGCGCTCGCCCAGGTACGTCGGGCCGCCGCCGAAGGCGGTCCGCTCACCTTCGCGCAGCTTGCGCAGTGGCAGCGCACCGTACTCGGGGTGCCCGACGTAGGGTTCCGCGCCGGCCCTGCCTGGGCCAAAGGCGGGCGCGAGCGCTACCACTGGCACCCGGATCTGTCCGCGCTGTTCGAGAAATGTCTGACCGAGGCGATCGACGACGACCTGCCGCTACCGTCCAGAGCGGCCCGGGTCTACCTCGACGTGGCGTTCTTCCATCCGTTTGACGACGGCAACGCCCGGTCGGCCATGCTGGCGCTCTACTACGTGCTCGCCCGAGAAGATGTGGTCCTCGACCGCGCCGCGCCACTACTCGTGACCGTCCGACAGGCACACGACAAGTTCGGCGCCGCTGGCCTCGCGAAGCTGATAGAACTGCTGATCGACGCTACGCGAGCACGCATGCGATCCTGACCCGGTGGTGACCGAGCGGGAGTCACGCACTCGACCTCTCCGCCCGGTGCCATCTCGACGGGCCGACACTGCGAGAATCCGGCAAATGTCGATACAGCTTCGACCGGTCGATCGGCCGGATGTCACGCGACTTGCCGTACTCCTGGATCAGCTCGGCTACCCCACCGATCCGGCCGCCGCCGACGAACGCCTCGACTACTGGTTGGGCGATCCGGCGAGCTTCCTGCTCGGTGCCGCTGTCGAAGACGAACTGGTCGGCGTCGCAGCGCTACACGTCTGCCCGATCCTAGAGGTAACCGGCAGGTTCGGACGGTTGGTGGCCTTGGTGGTGGACGACCGTCATCGGGGCCGGGGCGTCGGGCGGGCACTGGTGGGCGCGGTCGAACAGCGGGCCCGGGAGGCTGGCTGCCTCTTCATGGAGGTCACCAGCAGTCGTCGGCGAGACCGGGCCCACCGGTTCTACCGGGACCTGGGATACGCGGACACCTGCGGCCAGAAGGCCCGGTTCACCAAACCGCTGGTAGCGGCGGCACCAAGTGCGGTCGACCGGGTCGATGGGGCCTCGCAGGGGCAGTCGGACAGCGGCGACAGCCGGGCCGGCTAGGGTGGGAGACATGGCAGTCGTGAAGATCAACGCGATCGACGTCCCACCCGGTGCCGGCGAGGAACTGGAGCGCCGGTTCGCCGCCCGGCAGGGCGCGGTCGAGGGCCAACCCGGGTTCCTCGGGTTCGAGTTGCTGCGTCCGGTCGCCGGCGAGAGCCGCTACTTCATCTACACGAGGTGGGAGAGCGACGAGGCGTACCGGGCATGGGCGCAGGGGCCGGCCCGCGGAATGCACGGCGGTGACGGGCCGCACGGCGGTGGCGAGCGACCGAAGCCGGTCGCCACCGGCGCGAACCTGCTGGAGTTCGAGGTCGTCCCACTCCCCGACCCCGCCACGCGGTAGTCCGTCGAACCACCCCCCGCCACGCCGTCAGCCCGCCCAGCACCGAGGCGGTGGCAGCCCGTACGGCCCACGCGGTGGCTCGGTGACTCGCCGAGCCGCCGAGCCGGCTGGTCACGTGTTACGGGAACCGATCAGCGACGCGAACGCGATGACGTTGTCCTGGTAGCCGATGCTGCCACCGACCCACTGACCACCACAGGTGATCAACCGGAGGCCGGGGCGCTCGAAGTCGCCGTAGACCCGCTCGACGGGCAGCCCCGACTTGTCGAACCGTTCCACCGAGTTGACCTCGAAGATCGCCACCGACCGGTCGGCCCGGGTCACCTCGACCCGGGCACCGGGCCGGAGCTTGCCGAGGTCGTGGAAGACCGACGGGCCGGTACGGGTGTCCGCGTGGCCGACGATGATCGCCGGACCGAACTGTCCCGGGGTGGGGCCGCGGTCGTACCAGCCGGTCTCGTTGTGCTGGTCCAGGGCGGGCACCGCGATGGTCCCGTCGGAGGCGAGCCCCACCTGGTGCACCGGGGCGGTGACCCCGATCGACTTGATCACGAGCCGGACCGGCCGGCTCGGCTCCAGCACCGGAAACTCCTTGGGTGGTGGCCGGTTACCCGCCATCAGCCAGTTCAGCGGCGAATGCCCGGCCTGTCCTAGCCCGGCGCCCGTGGCGAACACCCCTGCCAGCACCAGCATGACCGCGAGCACGCCACGCCACCGATGCGGTGACGGTGGGCGGATACCGCGTCTCGGCGTACGCGGTGGGGCGGTCCGTGTGGGTCGGCCCACGGGCACCGGCTGCTGCCGGCTGACCCACCGCGCGTGGGCGGCGGGCGTCAGACGCTGCGGCGCCGGACGGTGTCCGGCCGACGGGCGGGCCATCGCCGTACGGTCAGCCGCCGGCCCGGCCGCGCACCGGTCGGGTACGGACGCTGCGGCGGCGCAGGGCGAACAGCCCGACCGCGACCCCGAGTACGGTGCTGCCGAGCCCCCCGGCGAGCAGCAGGTTACCGGCGTCCAGCCCGGCGGTACCCCCGAAGCCGGTGGCCGGGCCCCGCTTCGGATGGTCGGCGGCGACCACGATCAACTGGGTGCTGGCACTACGGCCGTCCGGGCAGCTCAGTCGCACCCGGTAGCCGTCGGCGGCGGTGTTACCGGGCACCCGGGCGGTGGCCTCCAGGAACCCGGCGTTCGGGTGCACGGTGATCGAACCGAACGCCGGTGACTCGACAGTCGCCGGCGCGTTGTTCTCCCGGCAGCTGGCCCGGATGTCCACGGTCCGACCGGCCTGCACCGTGCTCGGAATGAGATCGACGAAGACGTCGGCCGCCGCAGCGGGCGCGGCACCGAGCAGCACACTCGCGATCGCAGCCGCGACGGTGAGGAGTCCCGCCGTACGACGATGTCCGGACATCACGAGCCCCCTCCTGGCATTGCCGACCGGTGCCGGCTGCCGACGCTTTCGGCTTCGCCGGTCGTACCCGCTCCGGCCGAGTGCCGGGTGGCCGGTCCGGCCGACCGTCGGGTGGGCGGCCCAGCCGAGTGCCGGATCACAGGTGGCCTTCCTCGGCCGTCGCGTAGGCTCACGTTCCTGTGACCTCCAGCCACCAGGACCAGGACCTCGCCGTGCCATCCCGGCACGCCGCCCGGGTCCGCACCTTCCACCCGCGTCGGGGTCGGCTCAGCGGGCGGCATCACGACGCGCTCGAACGCATCTGGCCCGCCTACGGCCTTCTCGTCCCGGACGCGCCCACCGTGCCGGTAGATCTGGCTACCCTGTTCGGACGCCGAGCACCGGTGGTGCTGGAGATCGGCTCCGGGATGGGCGACGCCACCGCCGCGATGGCATCCGCCGACCCTGGCCGAGACTATCTCGCGGTTGAGGTGCATACGCCCGGAATCGCCAACCTCCTCGCCCTCGTCGAGCGACTCGGCCTGACCAACGTCCGGGTCGCCCAGGGAGACGCGGTCACCCTGGTCCAGCACATGCTCCCGGCGGACTGCCTGGACGCCGTACACGCGTTCTTTCCCGATCCGTGGCCGAAGGTGCGGCACCACAAGCGGCGGCTGATCCAGCCCGCGCACGTCGCGCTGCTGCGGTCCCGACTGGTCCCCGGCGGTAGGTTGCACTGCGCCACGGACTGGGCGGAGTACGCCGAGGCGATGCGGGACACCCTCACCGGTGACCCGGAGTTGGTCGACGTCTTCGAGGGGTACGCCCCTCGACCGGAGCACCGGCCGATGACCAAGTTCGAGCGGCGCGGGATCGCCGCCGGCCGGCGGATCTTCGACCTGATCTTCGAGCGTCGTCGGCCCACTCTCGGATAGCTGTCGCCAGCCCTCCCGCGAACGGCTGTCGCCAGCCCTCCCTCGGCAGATCTTGATTCGGGCTGGCGCTGACGCGATCATCCAGGCACCATGGACCAGCCATGACGCTCACTGACCAGCTGCCGCGCAGCGCCGACCCCGACACCCTCTACGACGCGTTCACCAGTTGGGCGACCGAGCAGGGAACCACCCTCTATCCCCACCAGGACGAGGCGCTGATCGAGATCGTCTCCGGCGCCAATGTGATCATGAATACGCCCACCGGCTCCGGTAAGAGCCTGGTGGCCGTCGCGGCACACTTCGCCGCCCTCGCCGACGAACGCACCACCTTCTACACCGCGCCGATCAAGGCCCTGGTCTCGGAAAAGTTCTTCGCCCTCTGCAAGATCTTCGGCCCGGCCAACGTCGGCATGCTCACCGGCGACGCCAGCGTCAACGAGGACGCCCCGATCATCTGCTGCACCGCCGAGATCCTGGCCAACATCGCGCTGCGTGAGGGGTCGCGCGCCGACGTCGGCCAGGTCGTCATGGACGAGTTCCACTTCTACGCCGAGCCGGACCGGGGCTGGGCCTGGCAGGTGCCGCTGATCGAGCTGCCCCAGGCGCAGTTCGTCCTGATGTCGGCCACGCTGGGGGACGTCACCCGGTTCGTCGACGACCTGACCCGCCGCACCGACCGGGCCACCGCTGTCGTACGGTCCGCCGAGCGGCCGGTGCCGCTGATGTTCTCGTACGTCACCACGCCGCTGCACGAAACCCTGGAGGAGCTGCTCACCACCCACCAGGCCCCGGTCTACGTGGTGCACTTCACCCAGGCCGCCGCCCTGGAACGTGCCCAGGCCCTGATGAGCGTCAACGTGTGCAGTCGAGCCGAGAAGGACGCCATCGCCAAGGCGATCGGCAACTTCCGGTTCACCTCCGGCTTCGGGCGTACCCTGTCCCGGCTGGTCCGGCACGGCATCGGCGTACACCACGCCGGCATGCTGCCGAAATACCGCCGGCTGGTGGAGACCCTGGCTCAGGCCGGCCTGTTGAAGGTCATCTGCGGCACCGACACCCTCGGCGTCGGCATCAACGTGCCGATCCGGACCGTGCTGTTCACCGCGCTGTCGAAGTACGACGGGGTGAAGACCCGGCTACTCAAGGCCCGCGAGTTCCACCAGATCGCCGGACGGGCGGGCCGGGCCGGGTTCGACACCATCGGCCGGGTGGTGGTGCAGGCCCCCGACCACGTCATCGAGAACGAGAAGGCGCTGGCCAAGGCGGGTGACGACCCGAAGAAGCGACGCAAGGTGGTGCGCAAGAAGCCACCCGAGGGGTCGATCGGCTGGGGCAAGCCGACCTTCGAGCGCCTGATCGAGGCCGAGCCGGAACCACTCACCTCCAGCTTCCAGGTCAGCCACTCGATGCTGCTCAACGTGATCGGCCGGCCCGGCGACGCGTTCGCCGCCATGCGGCACCTGCTCACCGACAACCACGAGGACCGGCCGGCGCAGCGCCGGCACATCCGCCGGGCCATCGCCATCTACCGGGCCCTGCTCGCCGGAGGCGTGGTGGAGCAACTGCCCGAGCCGGACGAGACCGGTCGCCGGGTACGCCTCACCGTCGACCTCCAGCTCGACTTCGCGCTCAACCAGCCGCTGTCGCCGTTCGCGCTGGCCGCCATCGAACTGCTCGACCGGGAGTCGCCGACCTATCCGTTGGACGCGCTGTCGGTCATCGAGTCCACCCTGGACGACCCGCGCCAGGTGCTCTCCGCGCAGCAGTTCAAGGCGCGCGGCGAGGCGGTGGCGCAGATGAAGGCCGACGGCATCGAGTACGAGGCCCGCCTCGAACTGCTCGACAACGTCACCCACCCCAAGCCGCTGGCCGAACTGCTGGACGCCGCCTACGAGATGTACCGGCAGGGACACCCGTGGGTCGCCGACCACCAGCTCTCGCCGAAGTCCGTGGTCCGCGACATGTACGAGCGGGCGATGACCTTCACCGAGTACGTCAACTTCTACGGCCTGTCCCGCTCGGAAGGACTGGTCCTGCGCTACCTGGCCGACGCGTACAAGGCGGTTCGGCAGACCGTCCCGGAGGACGCCAAGACCGAGGACCTGGTCGACCTGATCGAGTGGCTGGGGGAACTGGTCCGGCAGGTCGACTCCAGCCTGATCGACGAGTGGGAGCGGCTGCGTAACCCGGTCGACTCCGACGAGGTCGTGATCGACGATCGGCCACCGGCGGTGACCAGGAACGTCCGCGCCTTCCGGGTGCTGGTCCGCAACGCGCTGTTCCGCCGGGTAGAGCTTGCCGCGCTACGCCGCTGGGACGAGCTGGGCACGCTGGACGCCGAGTCCGGTTGGGACGCCGACGCCTGGGCGGACGCGCTGGAGCCCTACTTCGAGGCGTACGACGAGATCGGCACCGGGCCGGCGGCACGTGGACCGGCGCTGTTGATGATCGACCAGCAACGGGACCGGTGGACGGTCCGGCAGATCTTCGACGATCCGGACGAGGACCACGACTGGGGCATCAGCGCCGAGGTGGACCTGGCCGCCTCCGACGAGGCCGGCGCGGCGGTGCTGCGGATCACCGACGTGGGGCAGCTCTAGCGACCGGAACCTGCCCCTCCTGCGCGGCTGCGACGCGGTGTGTCCCGGTGGGTGACGATGGTGCCGCCGGTTGCATTGCCCCCGTACCGTCGTGGGAGCCAAAGTTGCCCCAGGCGCGCGTGCAGCCAACCGCCGGGGCCAGCGGCGAATCCGGGCCATCCTCCCCAGAAAGCCAGGAGGAATTATGATCATCTACCGGGACATCGAGACCGCTCGGCGGTTTCTCGCCGAGGCCTTCGACTTTCGCGAGACGACGGTCCACACCGATACGACCGGCAGTGTCCAACGTATCGATCTGACCCGCGGCACCAACCGCATCACCATCGGCCAGGCAGGTGTTGACGCCGACGGCCCCGTACCATCCGGCGACGCGCACCTCAAGTTCACGATCGGCAACAACCACTGGGAGATCGGCACGCTCCTGGAACGGGCGACTGCGGCTGGTGCCCGGATCCTGAGGGTCGAGGATGACGACATCTTTGGCGACTGCATGTTCACAGCGGAAGACCCGGAAGGAAACCGCTGGACCTTCACCGGCATCGTCGCGCTCACCGGGTGACGCCAGTGCCGGTTCACAGGGGCAGGAATCGACTACCGATGCTGGGCTGAGGCAGGGGCCTGGAAACCCGCCGGCCGGTCGGGTGGGAGGCTAGCGGCTGGCTGCTCGGACACAGCCCGCGTTCGGTGGCGCGGCAACGTCTGCTGAACGTCACTGGACGACGACCCAGATCGGGTCGTCGCCCAGTTCTCGCCCTCCAACGACACGTTCCGGCGGGGGCGCAGAATCCCGGTCGGTCGGACCAGGGATCTGGGCAGCAGTCGAAAACGGTGACCTCAGACGAGCACGGTTACCGAGGAGTGCGCACCGGCGGTGCCGTACACGCCGCCCTGGTAGGGGGTTGGCCGGTTGGGGTCACCGACCAGTCGGGCCGCCACGTAGTCCACCCCGGAAGCCAGATACAGCGACCACATCATGCCCTTCGCCGGAATCCACGAACCGCCCCCACCGGCACGCTGATACGACGCGCCCTCGATGTTGACGGCGGAACTGGCGACGTAGAAGCCGGCGGAGTACCGGTCGGTTCCGGGGTCGCCGATGCCCGTCGAGTCGGCGGTACAGCCGGAGAGCGTGCTGCCCCGGCCGTGCACCTCGAAGCCACACCCCCGGGTGTCCTGCGCCTCACAGCCCACCACGGTCGCCCGGGCGCTGCCGATCCGGAACCCAGGGCCGGGGGTATCACCCGAGCCCGAGCCGTAGACCTTGCTTCCCCAGATCTTGATGTTGCCACCGGCCAGGTTGTAGCCGCCCAGCGCACCGCCCTGGGCTGAGCAGCCACTGACGAAGCCATCCGAGGAGTCGAAGCGGTACGCCCATCCGCCCGCGTTCTCCACCCGGCAGTCGGTCACCTTGAACTCCCGCTGACCGCCCGAGTAGGCACCGCCGAGATAGATCCCGTCGCCGGTGGTCTGCGCCACGAAGACCCGCGACAGCCAGGGGGCCGGGTCCGGGCCGTACGCGGTGGGTTTGGCGCTGATCTGCAGGTTGATGCCATTGGCGACCCGCTTCGCACCGTCGAGCCCGATGTCCCGAATGGACATGCGGGAGCCGGTGAAGGTTCCGGCCGGTGTCTGGACCATGGCGGTGCCGGTGAATCCGGTGGCGGCCTTCAACAGGGTGGAGAGCGGTCCGGCACCGACCAGGCTCTGTTGGTCACCGAGCACGATCGGGGCCTTCACCGGGTAGGTGCCGCCCGCGACGAACACGGCACCCTGCCCGACAGCGGCAAGCGCGGCGTTGATCGCCTGTTGGGCACCGACAGCCGGATCGACCTCGAACGGTGCGCCGGAGCCGGCCGGCCCCACCCAGGGAATGCCCTGCACCACCGCCGCGTACGCCGGAGACGCCGCCCCCGCCACGATCGGCACCGCGGTCGCCGCACCGAGCGCGGTCGCCGCGACCCGCAACAGTGAACGTCGACTGTTTCCGGCGGCATTCTGATCAGTCGGGGACTCTGTCATACCGTTTCCTCCGCGATCGGCCGGGTGTCGTCTTAGGACATCCAGGGTGGAGAGAATCATTCCAGCCGATACTCATCGTTTCAATAGAACTAGGCCACTCTCCACGGCATGCCTGGCTCTACCCGGTAGTCGACTTCGACCGCCCGCTCGGCTGCCGCGAAGCGAGATCGGCGTTGAAGTTCCTGGTCCGGCACCAGGTACGCGGTCTCCCAGAACCCAGCTCACGAGAACGTAATCGGTCGACATGCGGCACGGTCCCCGCCTGCCGCAGGCGGGGACCGTGCCGCGGACCGCGAATCGCGACTGCCGCGCCGGGTCGGGCCGTTTCATCGCTCTGCGGTCAGTCGATGACCGCGGTGGCCTCGACCTCCACCAGGAGATCTGGGCCGGCGAGCGCGCTGACGCCCAGCCCCGTCAGCGGCGGGACCGGGGTGACTCCCAGCTTGGCGGCTGCCCGGTTGATCCCCTCGACCAGCAGGGACATCTTGTCAGGAGTCCAGTCGACGACGTAGGCGGTCAGTTTCGCCACGTCGTCGAAGGATCCGCCCACCGCGGCCAGGGCGGTGGCGATATTGAGGTAGCACTGTTCGACCTGAGCGGGGAGGTCGCCCACGCCGACCGTGGTTCCATCAGCGTCGACGGCGACCTGACCTGCGAGGAAGACCAATTTCGATCCGGTGGCGACCGACACCTGCCGGTAGATGTCGACCTTCGGCAGACCTTCGGGGTTCACCAGGGTGATGGCCATGCTGACTCCTTGTCATTTGGGGCCGGACGCAGGTCCAGACCCGGAAACTATAGCAAAGCTATGCTATGTAATGTAGCAGCATGGCGAGGACGAAGGATCCGGCGGTCCGCACCCTGCTCATCGAACGCGCCGCACACATGCTCCGCACCCGGGAACCGGTGACTCTGCGTTCGCTGGTGGCTGGTACTGGCGTGTCGACGATGGCCGTATACACCTACTTCGGCGGCATGGACGGCATGTGGAAGGCCCTCCGCCAGGAGGGCTTCACCCGCCTGGCGACCAGGTTTGCGACGACCCCCACGTCCCAGGACCCAGTCCAGGACCTGGCCGCCCTGATCGCCGCCTACCTCGGCAACGCCCTGGACCATCCCGATCTCTACCGGGTCATGTTCGACGCCAACTTCGACCTCGAAGACCTCAAGGCAGCGGATGCCACCCTGGAGCATCTGGTCCAGGCCGCCCAACGGGGCAGGGAGGTCGGCCGCTTCCGCGCCGAGATCGACCCCCTGGAACTGGCGATCCAGAGTTGGGCCATCGGCCACGGGCTGGTCTCCCTGGTCGCCAACGGTCCCCTGCCCCGCCAGACGCTCGACCACGGTGCTCCCATGCTCACCGCACTGTTCGTCAGCATGGGAGATGACCCCGGCAGGTGTCGCCAATCGGTGATGAGCGGCTGGAAGCAGCCGCACCTACCTGGCAAATAGCGGCGGCGCAACGCCGCGAGATGTTGGTCGGCACCCCGCCAACTCCTCATCGATTGTCTATTTCGACGGCCTCGCTTACGGTCCCGGCCATGCTCCGTCGGGAAGAACGTGCGGATGACCGCCAGACGGTGCGCTCGATCCACCGGCGCGCCTTCGGCGACAGACACGGCGGCATCGTGCGTCGAGGTTGCCTCTCTGAGCCCGCTCGCCGTTGTCCCGCAGTGGCAGCGTCGTGGTATCGGCACCGCGCTGGTTCGCCGTGGCCTGCGGGAACTCGACAATCGGAGGGTGCCGCTGGTGTTCCTTGAGGGGGGACCCTGGGTGCTACTCCCGTGTTGGCTCGGTCCTGCGGGCGAACACGGCTTCCGTAAGCCGTCGCTGCGTATTCCCGACGGGGCCTTCCAGGTAGTCCGGCTGCCCGCATACGAGCCTTGGACGACCGGCACGTTCGTCTACTCCGACGCGTTCTGGAAACACGACTGCGTCGGCCTTCGCGACACGCGCTTCTGAACCTCGCGGAGTCGACCGCCCACCCACCCACAGGCGGGTGGCCCGCGAGGTTGCTGCTCGCACTAGTTCAAGAGGTTGGGTCAGGGTTGGTTCCCATGCCCGGGCCAGCGGCGGCTGGATATCTGTTGGCACCTGCGATCGGACTGGCCAACCATCAGCGGATTGACGTTCAGTGTCCGGTCCGCAGGTAGCTGGCCAGCAGTCGTGGTGTCGACCAGGACTGCAACAACTCGGCCCGGACGGCTCCCGTTCGTCCGTCCGGTTTTAGTTGGCCGTTTCCTCGCTGGGTTTGCCCAACGGGGGCCGCTTCCAGAACTGCCGTGCTGCGAACCCTTCGCGCCGAAGCCAGTGCTCGGTGTAGACGATCCGGTCCGGCTCGATCACCACGAGGGTGTCGCTTGGCGGTTCGCCGAGTGAACGGCCCCGTTCGGCGTGCTCGTTCTCCCAGCGGAATGCGTCCCAGTAGTGGTCCCGTTCGGGATGCTCGGGAGGCAGCACTCGAGCTTCGCCCAACAGCTGTGCTCCGCGGCTGCTGGCCAGCCCGACCAGCGGGGCGAAGATGCCCACGGAGACCCGCGGATCAGCGGCGATGTTGCGCAACTTCGGGGACCGCGGCGCGGCAGTGAACATGACCGCGAAGTCGAGCGAGTAGTAGCGCACCGGTGTGGCCAGCGGGCCTTCTGGCCCGGCGGTGGCGAGCACACACATGTTCTGCGAGGACAACAGGTTGAGGATGCGTTCATCAAGTCGTTGCTGCGGCAATCGGTGAGCTGGTGTGGGTTCGGCGAGCCACGGATTCGTCAACGGCATTCGAGCTTCATCCTCACGTCTTGATCCTACTCAGCGTTCGCAGATGACAACCGGTCGGAGTCCGGCCGCGACAGGCCGAGAAGCGCGGCCAGGGCCGGCTCGGAGGCTTGCGCGAGTGGCTGCGGGATGTCGGGTGTCCGGATCTCGCGAACGTTGAGGGGTGGGAGGTTCCAAGCGGCAACGAGCAGCCGCCAATCGCGATCACCGGCGGTCTCAAGGCGGCCGTGGCACGCCAAGGGGCTAGGTGTCGAAGGATGTGCCGCCCCGGTCCGGGTCCTCTGCTGCGGACTTTTCGCCCGCCGGATCTCGCGTCAGGAGAACGACCCAATCCCGTAGTCGTTTCTTGAAGTCAAATTTTGGCGCCAGGAAGGCGATGCCGAGGCCGACGACCCCTCCCCCGATGCCGATGATTGCTGTGCCGAGTAGGAGTGGTAGTGACTCGTCGTCGACCAGGAGCGCGATGCCGAAGCCGACGACCCCTCCCCCGATGCCGATGATTGCTGTGCCGCGTAGGAGTCTGCTGTCGACCAGGACCGAGATGCCGAAGCCGACTACCCCTCCCCCGATGCCGATGATTGCTGTGCTGTTTAGGAGTGGCTCGCGGCCCAGGAGCGCGATGCCGAAGCCGACGACCCCTCCCCCGATGCCGATGATTGCTGTGCCGCGTAGGAGTCTGCTGTCGGCCAGGACCGAGATGCCGAAGCCGATGCTCGCTACGCCGATGCCGATGGTTGCTGTGCCGCGTAGGAGTCTGTTGTCGGCTAGGGCCGCGATGCCGAAGCCGATGCTCGCTACGCCGATGCCGATGGTTGCTGTGCCGCGTAGGAGTCTGTTGTCGGCCAGGACCGCGATGCCGAGGCCGATGACCGCTACCCCGAGGCCGATGTTTGCTACTTCGCCGACGATGGTTGCTGTGTCGCGCACGCTTCTGCTGTCGGCCAGGTACTCGATGCTGTTGCCGATGTTCGCTACGCCGATGCCGATGGTTGCTGTGCCGCGTAGGAGTCTGTTGTCGGCCAGGACCGCGATGCCGAGGCCGATGACCGCTACCCAGAAGCCGATGTTTGCTACTTCGCCGACGATGGTTGCTGTGTCGCGCACGGTTCTGCTGTCGGCCAGGTACTCGATGCTGGTGCCGATGATCGCTATGCCGATGCCGATGATCGCTGCTCCCGCCATCAGGATGCTGGCGGCGTGGGTATCGTTGGAGGTGAGAACAGCGGTGGTCACCAAGGCCGCTGCCGCCAGGATGGCGTACGCGCCCCATGACACCGGGCCGAGAGCGGCCACGGCAGCCCCGGCCAGGGCCAGGGTGAGCAGGATCCGGGTCGCATAGCGGACCAGGGGAGCCCGGGGCGGCAGCCGACGTAGCCAGGAGGCCACCAAGGGAACCACGCCGGCCGCCGTCGCGGCGGCCACACCCCGGTATCCGACGTCGTTGCTCAGAAGGTTGATGCCCATGCCGCTGGCCGCGCCAAGGAACACCCCTGAGAGCCGTCCGGGCCAGTCCAACCGAGTGCGCTGCCCGTTCGCCTTATCGCTGGTGGTCACTCCAACAGCATGACGTAAACAATCGAGCCCTATCACACCTGTCCGATCCACCTGGAGGTGGCACCGGCTGTCGTCTGCGACCTGCGTTGGTGTCAGGTAGCCCGGACGGTCAGGCGCCGTCTTGTCCGGGCCTACCTGGCACTTTCTGTAGCCCTCGAACTCGCGGCGCCATCGAATGTCGGTGCCAACTTCGTCCGGACGGGACAACACCCGCGTTTGTCCGGTCCGCTCAAAGTTGGCCACTGCTTATGGCGTCGACCTTGGGGTGGCCAAGTCGGCCCGGACCCGCAGTCCGAGAGTGGTCCGGGCCAACCTGGCCTATTCCGTTGGGCCGTCGTCTTCGCGGTCGGTGTTGTGACGCGTGGACCTGCTTGCTGGCCAGCTTCGCGCGGACGCTGGCCACGTAGTGGCCAACTTCAGCCGGACGCGGCCACCTTCATCCGGACGGCACATCCAGAACGTCCCTTTTGGGCTGGGCGAAGCGGCGCCAGTCGATTAGAATGTGTGTACTAATCTAGCTCCTGAACTGGGAGGACAGCCGTGACCGCGCCCGTCTCCGCCGCCCCAACCTCCCCCACCCCGCTGCCCTACGCCACCCTGCTCGGCTTCACCCGTTACGTCGACCGCACCGGCCCCGCCAAGGCCAACTTCGTCGGAGGGCTGCGCAAACAGCGAGCGAGCCGCTCCGGCTTCAACCCGCACGGCCAGTTCGTCAAGGCACTGAAGACCGACATCGCCTTCCATACCGGTGGCACCCACCTCTCCGACGTGGTCAACATCGTCAAGCCGCGCTGGCGTCCGCTCTACGCATCGCTGGTGCCCGGCGCGCTGCGCTATCTGGAGTCACTCGGCGATCCGGCAGCGATCCAGCTCACCCAGACCCGAGACACGCTCGGCCTGCTCGGCGGCCTACCGGTGAAGGTCAACCCACACTTCGGGGTGCGCTACGAGGACGGCCACGCCGAGGCCGTACGACTGCACTTCGACGAGTCCACCCCGAGTGACGAGACAGTGCTGGCCACCCTGCACCTGATGGGCCGGCACATGGACCAGGTACTCCCGCACGCCGAGCCGGTCCTGGTCGACCTGCGGCGGGGCGTGACCCACCGTCGCGATCCCGGCGTCAAGCCCGAGCAGGTGGAGAGTTGGCTGGCCGGTGAGGCCGCCGCCTTCTCCGCCATCTGGTCCACCGCCGCCTGACCCAGCCGGCTTCGCCGAAGCACCCGCCTACGGAGGATGGGTGACTGTCCACCGATGGGCAGCCGCCCGTCCTCCGCGTTTGTGCAGGTGTGACCGCACGCACCACCCCATGTACTCCAGCGAGAAGGCGTGGAGACCGGTAGTAAATTTGCTAGATTCTGAAAATGATAAATCTGGGTCGGGCCCTCGAACGCGCCGGGAGCAAGCTTCACTACGAGGACTCCGGCGGTGAGCGCTGGCCGATCGTGTTCACCCACGGGGCCGGCATGGATCATCGAATGTTCGACGCGCAGGCCACCGCGCTGCATGCGGCCGGGTATCGGGTGGTGCGCTGGGATCTGCGCGGACACGGCGTCTCCACGCTCGCCCCAGGGGTACGGTTCGACGCGACGGCGGCCATGGACGACCTCGCGGCGCTCCTCGACCACCTCGCGCTCGACCGTCCGGTCCTCGTCGGTCACTCCCTCGGCGGGAACATCTCGCAGGCGCTGGTCCGCCGACTGCCCGGTCGCGTGGGCGCGCTCATCGTCGTCGGCTCGACCTGGAACGCCGGCCCGCTCACCAGGCTGGAACGGTTTCTCCTCGGTCTCGCGGCCCCGTCGCTCGCCCTCATCCCGGCATCCCGGCTACCGGGGCTGATGGCACGCGCATCCGCCGTCACCCCGGTCGGCATCGCCGAGGCGGAGGCAACGTTCGGCCGGATGCCCAAGGCGCTCTTCCTCGACGTCTGGCGGGCGACCGCGTCGCTCGTCGCGCCCGAGCCTGGCTATCGCACCCCCGTACCGCTCGGGCTCATCCGGGGTGGGCGCGACCGCACCGGTAACATCGCGACGGCGATGCCACGCTGGGCCGTCGCCGAGGGAACGACCGAGCGGGTCATCCCCGACGCCGGACACCTGGTCACCCTGGACGCGCCGGACACGACGACGCACACCATCCGCGCTCTTCTCGACGGCTGGGAGCGGGACACTGGGGGGATTGGGGGCGGGTCGACCAGATGACCACCGACGACGACCGGACAGCCTTCATCACGGCCATGGGCGACCTACTCGCGTCCTGGAACCTCTCGCGGACCACCGGGCGGATCTACGGCCACCTGCTGCTGCACTCCGCGCCGACCTCGCTGGACACTCTCGGCTCAGCACTCGGACTGAGCAAGGGCACCGTGAGCACCTCCGTCCGCGAACTGACCGCGTGGGGGCTGGCGCGCACCATCCCCCAGCCGGGCAGTCGGCGCCTGCTCGTCGAGGCCACCGGCGGCTTCGAGCAACTGCTCGCCGCCAGTCACGAACGGTCCAGAGCCCTCATCCGGATCCTCCGCGAGGGTGGTGACCTCGCCGAGGACGAGCGGGCCCGCGACCGGCTGACCGACGTCACCGAACTCTTCGAATCCTACGTATCCGCTGGTGACGAGATGCTGCGTCGGGCCCGGGGCGGGACCGGTGGACGACGCATCTGACGGCGTACGAGACACGGGTGTGCGAAGCGTCGGTGGCCCGCCCTGGAACCCCACCAGCCCGCCCAACTCGGAATGGGTGGCCGTTCCGTGAGGAACAACCACCCATTCCGGGAGAACACGGGCTCTTGCGAAGCGGTCACGCCGCGGTCAGGTACTTCTCCAGATCGTCGAGGATCTTGCCGGCGGCGGTGACACCGATACCCGTCATCCAGATCTCGTCCGGCACCACGTGCGACTTGCCGGCCTTCACCGCGGACAGGTTCTTCCACAGGGTGCCGCCGGTGACCTTCGCCTGCTCGGCAGCGGCCTTCTCGCCGTACGCGGCGACGAAGATGATGTCGCCGTCGACCTCGGCGATCCGCTCCGGGCTGACCTTGTCCATCCGCTTGTCCTCCTTGTCGGCCAGCAGCTGACGCTCCGGACGACCGAGGCCGACGTCACCCACGACGATGCCGGAGAACGAGTCCGGCCCGTACACCCGGATCTCGGCCGGCATGAAGCGGACGATGGAGATCTTCCGCGCCGTCGGGTCGCCGAGCTTCGCGCCCAGGTCCTTGGCCCGCTTCTCGTACGCGGCCAGCAGGTCACGAGCCTGCTGGTCCTTGCCCAGCGCCTTACCGTCGAGGAGGAAGTTCTCCTTCCAGGTGATGCCCACCTTCTCGGTGAAGACGGTCGGGGCGATCTTGGACAGCTCGTCGTAGAACTTCTCCTGGCGGAACTTGCTGCCCAGGATCAGGTCCGGCTTGAGTGCGGTGATCGCCTCCAGGTCGGGCTCGGTGAGGACACCGACCTCCTTGATCGGGGTGAGCTGGTCTCCGAAGTAGGTCGGCCAGCCCTTGGCCTCACCGGCCCGGGCCGCGCCCACCGGCACGACGCCCAGCGACAGCGCAGTATCGATCTTGTCGGTGTCGAGCACCACGACCCGCTTGGGGTTGACCGGCACCGACGTGGCGCCCATGGCGTGCGTGATCGAATGGGTTTCCGCCGTGTCGGACCCGGCGACCGGATCGCTCTCGGCGCATCCGGTCAGGCCGACACCGACCGCGACGACCGCGGCGATGGCGGTGGCGAGACGGCGCATGATGTTCCTAATGAGTTCTGGGAGTGAGCCATCCGGCAAACTCCTGGTGGGTAGGTAGCCGCCAGTTGGTGAGCACTCGTCGTTCCTGGACATCGAGTCCTGATGAAAGATCGTGCCCTGGCTGGTCGGTGTGGAGAGTTGATCGCTGATGGGATGTCGTGCCCGTCCGGTTGCGGCGTGAGCACTGCTTCATTAGGTCGCTGATGGTTCTCCTCCTGGCTACCGGAGGTGATCGATTCGACAGGTGGGAGACGTGTTGCTGTTCGTGGGAGATGACTGGGCGGAGGACCACCACGACGTCGAGCTGATGGATGCTTCCGGCCGCCGGTTGGCCAAGGCTCGGCTGCCCGAGGGCGTCACGGGGATCACCCGGCTGCACGCGATGATCGGCCAATGGTTCGGCGACGACCCCGCCGACACCGCCGACATTGCCGCGCGGGTGAAGATCGGTATCGAGACCGACCGGGGGCCGTGGGTCCAGGCGCTGGTCGCCGCCGGATACACGGTGTACGCGGTCAATCCGTTGCAGGCGGCCCGCTATCGGGAACGGCTCGGCGTGTCCGGTGCCAAGAGCGACACGGCCGACGCGCACATGCTGGCCGACATGGTGCGCACCGACTCGCACCAACTGCGCCCGGTCGCCGGGGACAGCGCCGAGGCCGAGGCGGTCAAGGTCGTTACCCGGACACACAAGACGCTGATCTGGGAACGCACCCGGGCCGGGCAGCGGCTGCGGCACGCGTTGCGGGAGTACTTCCCCGCCGCCCTCGCAGCGTTCGAGGACCTCGACGCCGCCGACACCCTGGAACTGCTTGCGAAGGCACCCGACCCGGCGAGCGCCGCGAGGCTGAGTATCAGCCAGATCAGCGCGGCCCTCAAACGCGCCCGCCGCCGTGACATCCCGACGAAGGCTGCCGCGATCCAGGCCGTCCTGCGCGCCGAGCACCTCGGCCAGCCGGCCCTGGTCACCGCCGCGTACGCCGTGTCGGTGCGTGCCCTGGTCGCGCTGCTGGCCACCCTCAACGAGCAGGTCAAGACCCTGCAAGGGCAGGTCGAGGCCCATTTTGGCCAGCACCCGGATGCTGAGATCATCCTGTCCCAGCCCGGACTCGGTGTCGTCCTCGGCGCCCGGGTGCTCGCTGAGTTCGGTGACGACCACGACCGGTACGCCTCGGCCAAGGCCCGCAAGAACTACGCCGCGACCAGCCCGATCACCCGTGCGTCCGGCAAGAAGAAGACCGTCGCTGCCCGGTTTGTCCACAACGACCGGCTCATCGACGCGCTGATGACCCAGGCGTTCACCGCACTGACGACCTCGCCGGGTGCCCGCGCCTACTACGACCGGCAACGCGCCCGCGGCACTAGCTACAACGCCGCGCTGCGGCAACTCGCCAACCGGCTCGTCGGCATCCTGCACGGATGCCTCAAAACCGGCAGCCTCTACGACGAGGCGACCGCCTGGTCGCATCACCTCACCAAGGCCGCTGCTTGACATTCAAGCTCCTGGGATGTCTTTCATCAGGGATGGTGTGGTGAGCGTGGGGACGACCATCGGCGCCCCGGTCACCGGGCAGGGCACGACCACACAGTCGAGCCCGAAGACGTCACGGACCAGGTCCGCGGTAAGGATCTCGCGGGGCGCACCGGCCGCGACCACCACACCGCCGCGCATGGCGATCAGGTGGTCGGCGTAGCGGGCCGCCTGGTTGAGGTCGTGCAGGACGGCCACCACGGTACGGCCGCGGTCGACCCGCAACTGGTGCAGCAGATCCAGGATCTCCACCTGGTGGGCCAGGTCGAGGAAGGTGGTCGGCTCGTCGAGCAGCAACGCCTCGGTCTCCTGGGCCAGGGTCATCGCGATCCAGACCCGTTGCCGCTGTCCGCCGGAGAGGGTGTCCACCGGCCGGTCGGCGAGGCCGTCGACGTTGGCCAGGGCCATCGCCTCGGCCACCGCCGCCCCGTCCTGGGCCGACCACTGCCGCCACCACCGCTGGTAGGGCTGCCGGCCGCGGCCGACCAGGTCGGCAACGGTGACTCCCTCCGGCACGAGCGGACTCTGCGGCAGGACGCCCAGCCGCCGGGCCACCTCCCTGGTCGGCAGTTCCCGGATCGCCGTACCGTCCAACAGCACGGTGCCCTGACTCGGGGTGAGTAGCCGGGCCATGGTGCGGAGCAGGGTGGACTTGCCGCAGGCGTTGGGACCGACGATGACGGTGAAGGCGCCCGACGGCAGTTCGACGTCGAGTCCGTCGATGACGATCCGATCGTCGTAACCGACGACGAGGTCGCGCGTGGAGAGCTTCACGGGTTCCTCCGGACGGTGACGGGACTCATCAGGTGACCTTCCAGCAGCGCCATCAGGCGACCTTCCGTCGCCCACATCAGGCAGCCCTCCGTCGGCCACGGACCAGCAGGAAGATCAGGTATGGGCCCCCGATGGCTGCGGTGAGCACCCCGGCCGGCAGTTGGGTCGGGGCGAACAGCCGCCGACCGGCGAGGTCGGCCAGCACGACCAGCACCGCGCCGACCAGTGCGGCGCAGACCAGTGGGGGGCGTTCCGCCCGGACCAGCCGCCGAGCGACCTGGGGGGCCACCAGGGCCACGAAATCCACCGCGCCGACCTGGGCGGTGACCGACGCGGCGGCAAGGACACCGGTGGTGGCCAGGCCGACCCGCCGGGCGGTGGGCCGCAGGCCGAGGCCGCGGGCCGTGTCGTCGTCGAGCGCGCTGCTGTTCAACGCCCAGCCGGCCCAGAGCAGCACCGGCAGCAGCACCACGAGGGTGATCGCGATGTACGTCGCCTCGGTCCACCCTTTGCCGGCGAGGGTGCCGACAAGCCAGATCTGCGCCCGCATCCCGTCGATCGGGTCGGCGGAGAGGAGCACCACCTCGGTCAGTGCGCGCAGCGCCATCGCGACGGCGACCCCGGCCAGGACGAACCGCTGGGCGGCCAGACCGTGTTTGGAGCCCAGCGCCAGCAGTGCGGCGGCGGCGAACAGGCCACCGGCCAGGGCGGCGGGTGCGACCAGGGCGGCGGCGACTCCGGTGGTCAGCGCGATGGTGGCGGCCAGGCCGGCGCCCTGGGTGATGCCGATGATGTCCGGGCTGGCCAGCGCGTTGCGGGAAACGCTCTGGATCAGGGTGCCGGCAATGCCGAAGGCGGCCCCGGCCACGACCGCGAGGACGATGCGGGGCAGCCGCAGGTCGAGCACGACCAGGTCGTACGGGGTGCCGGCACCGGAGAGCGAGCGTAGTACGTCGACCGGAGCGACGTACGGGGTGCCCAGGGACAGACTCAGCACCATGGCGGCGAAGAGTACGACCAGCAGTCCGACCGCCACGAACACGGATCGGCGGCGAACGAGCAGGCTGGCCCGGCCGAGCCGGAGCAGGGTTCGGTTTCCGGGCCGCGTGGTCGATGCCGTCGTGACGGCCAAAGCCCGGTCGGCGGTACGTTCGCGAAGTGTGGTCATGAGGTCACCACGCGGGCTCGACGGACCATGATCACCAACAGGGGCGCTCCGATCAGGGCGGTGACGATGCCGGCCGGGATCTCGCCGGGCGGGGCGATCAGCCGCCCGATGATGTCGGCGGCGAGCAGCAGCACCGGCCCGAGCAGGCCGGAGACGAGCAGGGTCCATCGGTGGTCGGTGCCGACCAGGGCACGGGCGAGGTGCGGCACGGCGAGCCCGACGAAGGCGATCGGACCGGCCGCCGCGACCCCCGCCCCGATGAGCAGCACGGCGGCGGCACCGCCGCTGAGGCGTACCAGCCCGACCCGGTGTCCCAGTCCCCGGGCGACGTCGTCGCCGAGGGCCAGGGCGTCCAGGCCCCGGGCGGCCACGGCGGCAAGCATCAGCCCGACCAAAGCGAAGGGGACGACCTGAGCGGCGACGGTGGCGTCCCGGCCGGCGATTCCACCGACCACCCAGAACCGGTATTCCTCGAAGGTGCGGGCATCGATGCTGAGCAGGGCGACCACGATCGCGCCGAAGCTCGCGTCCATGGCGACGCCGACCAGGGCGAGGGTCACCGGATTGGCACCGTCGCGGGTCCGGTTGGCGATACCGAAGACGAGCAGGCCGGCAACGAGGGCACCGGCGATACCGAACCAGACGTACCCGGCGAGAGTTCCGACGCCGAAGACCGCGATGGCGACGACCACGCCGAGTGAGGCACCGGCGCTGATGCCCATGATCCGGGGTTCCGCGAGTGGGTTACGGGTCAGGGCCTGCAACAGCACACCGGAGACCGCCAGCGCCGCCCCGACGACGAGCCCGATGGCCGTACGGGGCATGCGTAGTTCCCAGATGATGATGCTGGCCTCGCTGCCGTCCGCCGCGACGAGGGCGTGCCAGACCTGCGCCGGGGAGAGCGGCTTGCTGCCGATGGCGAAGCTCGCCAGTACCGCCAGCCCGAGCAACGCCAGCGCCCCGACCGCGACGGCCAGTCGGCGGCGGTCACGCCGGGGCGGACTTGTCTCCAGCCCGGCCGACTGGACCGCAACGGTGGTCACTTGATCTCGCCCTCTCGCATTAGGTTCGGCTAACCTTATGACCTGGTCAGCCCGCTGGTTAGCCGGGGATGGCCGAAGTCACGATGGTCGACGTGCCAGCCAACCGGGAAGGGACCGGATGTGATCGCGGCCCTGCAATGCGTGGTACTGGACTGTTCCGACGTCGCCAAACTGGCGCACTTCTACCGGTCCCTGCTCGGCGGTACGGTCAACCAGCCCGACCGGCGGTGGAGCCTGGACGACGACTGGGCCACGCTGCACACCGGCGCCGGCCTGGTGCTGGCGTTCCAACGGGTGGCGGAACACCGGCCGCCCCGGTGGCCCGACCCCACCCGTCCCCAACAGTTCCACCTCGACCTGGGCGTACCCGACCTGGACGCGGCCGAGCGGGAGGTGCTCGCGGCCGGGGCCACCTTGCTCGATGCGGGGGACCCCGCCCGGGGATGGCGGGTCTACGCCGACCCGGCCGGGCACCCGTTCTGTTTCGTCCGCGAATGATGTTCGGCCTGCTCCGGCTCACCGGCGGTACGCCGGGCGGGTAGGCCGGATGTCGGGCAAGCTGTCGGGGTGGCGGTCGACATCGTCTTCGAGCCTCCCGCACCGACCACCGACGAGGAGGCCGGTCGGATCAGCGGCTGGCGTTCGGGGGTGCTCTCCGCGTACGGCCGTAGTCGTGCCCGGCAACTCGGTGAGCGGCACCGGGCCGACGGCATCACCGGGGTGTTCTGTTCCGACCTGGACAGCGTGGTGCAGACCGTGGAGATCGCCTTTCCGCACCGGGGCATCCCGGTCCACCGGGACACCCGGTTGCGCGAGTGTGACTACGGAGACTTCGACGGTATGCCGGTGGCCGAGTTCGCCCCCCTCCGGTCACGCCACCTCGACCAGCCATTCCCGCGTGGGCAGAGCTACCGTCAGGTGGTCGACCAGACCCGGGGGTTCCTGCGCGATCTGGCGGCGGCGTGGGATGGGCGACGGGTGCTGGTGGTCGCCCACACCGCCAACCGGTGGGCATTCGACCACCTGCTCACCGGTGTGCCGCTGGAGAATCTGCTCGACGCGCCGCTGCACTGGCCGGAACGCGGGCAGTACCGCCTGCCAACGGGTGGCATAGAACACCGGCATTGACCGGCTATGCCGCCCTCGCCTCGGAGCCTTCGGTGTCAGGTGGAACGCCCGGCGGGCAGGCGGGGGTGGTCACGTCGATCCACTCGCCGCGACCACCACCGCAGCCGGGGTGGAGAAGTCGGTTCAGCAGGTGCCGATACCGGACCGGTAGGTGCAGGTGCAGGTGTACTTGTTGCCGCTGGAGTCGCACACGCACCGGGTGTAGTAGGGCCGCTCACCCGAGCAGTAACAGTAGGAGCCCCACCACCACGAGTTGGGGGTGCAGGTGGCCGCCGACGCGGTCACCCTCGGGACGATCAGGCCCAGAATCCGGTCGCTGATGGCTCCGACGAGTCGAACCATGTCTTCCTCCGCTCTCAGGACATCGTCAAGGGATCCATTTACGCTAGACGATCTATCCGACCTCTACGACTCGACCTTAATCGATAGTTATCGAATCTTGATGGTCGACTCGGCCCGGGTCGGACGCCGGATCCGAATCGAGCTGATAGCCGGCGGCCTGGAGACGGAACAGGCGGGCGTAGGCCCCCTCCGCCGCCAGCAGTACCTCGTGCCCGCCCTGTTCGACGACGGTCCCGTCGGCGACCACCACTATCCGGTCCGCCGCCCGGATCGCACCGAGCCGATGCGAGACGAGCACGCTGGTACGGCCTTCCCGGTGCTGGCGCAGCCGGGTGTGCAGTTCGTGCTCGGCCTCCGCGTCCAGTCCCGCGCTCGGCTCGTCGAGGATCATCAGGTCACCTCGGTCGCGCAGAAAGGCCCGGGCCAGCGCCACCCGCTGCCACTGACCGCCGGAGAGACGAATCCCGGTTTCCGGGTCGCCCTGGTCGGACTCGCCGAAGAACAGTCGGGTCAACAGGGTGTCGTAACCGCGCGGCAGCGAACTGAGCAGATCGTGGACTCCGGCCCGGCGGGCGGCGGTGTGCAGACGTTCCGGGTCGTCGAGCACCGACAGGTCCCCCAGGGCGACGTTCTCCCGGGCGGTGAGGTCGTACTCCATGAAGTCCTGGAAGACCGCACCGATACGCTGACGCAGCTGGGCGGCATCGACCGTACGAAGATCGACACCGTCCCAGGTGATCGCCCCCCGCGTGGGGTCGTAGAAGCGGCAGAGCAGTTTCACGATGGTGCTCTTACCCGCCCCGTTGAGCCCGACCATGCCGGTCGCCATCCCCGCTGGAATGCGCAGGTTGAGGCCGCGCAGCACCCAGGGATGCTCGTCGCCGTAGCGGAACCACACATCGTGGAACTCGATGCCGTCGCGCAGCAGCGGCAACTCGACCGGTCGGGCCGGCACCGGAAGATCCGGTTCGGCGTCGACCACCGAGACGTAGTGGTCGAACAACAGCAACTGCTCGTGCGCCTGCGCCACCGCGTTGACCAGGGCATTTATCCCGCTCTGCACCCCGGCGACGGCGGCGATCACCATCGACACGTCACCCACGCTGAGTTGGTTCGACCGCGCCGCCTGGATGGCCCAGATCAGGGCGGCACCCGACACCACTGCCCCGAGCCCCGCCAACCCGCCCTGAACCACCAGCACCCGCTGATCGACCCGGCGCCGGGCCCGATTGGCGGTACGCCGTTCGGAGAGCATCCGCCCCCGAAGGAAACCCCCCACCCCGAACAGCCTGATCTCCTTGGCCGCGTGGACGCTGTCCAACAGGCCCCGGTAGAACATCTCCCGGCGTTCGGTCGGACCGATCTGCCACAGCACCCCGGCCCGCCGCCGAGCCAGCGCCAGCTCGGCGGCCAGCACGGGTACGGCGGTCAACAGCACCAACAACGTGATCATCGGACTCAACAGGCTCAACGAGCCGACGAAACCGACGAGCGTGACCGCGCCCCGCAGCAGACCAAAGCCGGCCTCCACCACCTGGGCAGGGGTCGCCGCCCCCTGTTGGGCCAGCCGCAGCCGGTCCAGGAAGACCGGATCCTCGAACTTGACCAGCCCGACGAACCGCTCCACCGCCCCGTACAACCGGTCCTCGGCGACCAGCGCGACGGCCCGATCGATCTCCGCGCGCAGATAGTCGCCGAGCCGGGGCAGCATCGCCATCGTCACTCCGGCCAACGCCAGCAGCACCGCCAGACCGGACAGTCCGGCGCCCCCGGCGGTTAGCCGGTCGATGACCAGCTTCAACAGCCAGGCGGTCGCGACCGGGACACCGGCCGCCGCCAGCGCGACCAGCCCGTACGCGAGGGTGGCCAGGGGCGCGGCCTGCCAGGTGAGACGGGCGGCTGTGGTCGCCGCGACCAGCGACTTCCGACCTCCGAGACGGGTCGTGACCGGTGCGCTGCCGTCCATGATCACCAGTTCAGGCGACAACGGTCGACGGCAGCTCGTCCAGGGTGGATCCGCTGGCCAGCACCGTGCCCCGCTCGTCGACCAGGCAGAGGGCGGGGAAACCGTTGATCGCGAACGCCCGGGAGACCGCTCCGCCATCGGGCTCCACCACGACCTGGGCCACCGGGGTGAGCGCGGTGACCGCTTCGACGGCATCCGCCGGCGTACCGACCACGACCGCCAGCACCTGTGACCGACCGCCGGGCGCGGTGCCCGCGTACTCGATGAACTCCGGCATCCGCTCCCGGCAGGGGGCGCAGTGCGGAGAGAAGAACGAGACCACCGTACGACCGGCCAACCCGTCGCGGGAGACCCGTATACCGTCGATGGTGTCGGCCGTGAACTCGCCGACCGTGGCTCCGGCCGGCAGGATGATGTCAGAGCCGTGGCGCAACTCGGAAAGCTGCTCGGTGTGCTCCCGCAGCCGGCGGATCACCCCGAAGGTCAGCAACAGGTTGAGCAGGCCAATGAGTCCGACGACGACCATTCCCACCCACACGTACGACATGAAACCGCTCCTCACGTGAACTCGGCTTGCTCTTGGTTGCCGACGGACCGGTCCGGCCGGACAGACCCGAAGCGGTGCCGGACGGACCGAAGTTGTAGCGGTCGTGGCTGCCGGCGAAGCCGACCGACAACCATGGACATCACTGGATCAGGCTAAAGAAGATCTATATGTTCGCGCTACCCACGATCCACTTCGTCAGCCACCCGGCTCACGGAACCTCACGAAACCTCACCTGGGCGGCTTGGTCGAGGGGATAACTCGAAGGCAGTCGGAGATCGGTTGTGCCTATCCTTGGCGACGACATGCAGACGCCGCCAGACTCCCGTGCCCGTGCCGACCTCGCCGAACTTCGCTCCCGGCTGACCGAGCTGACCATCCGGGACCAGCGCCGTACCCAGCGCCGGCTCGACGGGGTCCGCAAGATCCGCGACCCCCAGCGACGCGAGTCGGCCCTGGCCGAGATCGAGGCGGAGGTGACCGCTGCCGAGGAGCGGCTGGCCAGTCGCCGGGCCGGCGTGCCGGTAGTCACCTATCCGGCCGGGTTACCGGTCAGCGAGAAGAAGGACGAGATCCTCGCCGCGATCCGCGACCACCAGGTGGTGATCGTCGCTGGCGAGACGGGCTCAGGAAAGACGACCCAGCTGCCGAAGATCTGCCTGGAGCTGGGACGGGGCGTACGCGGCATGATCGGGCACACCCAGCCGCGCCGGCTGGCCGCCCGTACGGTGGCGAACCGGATCGCCGAGGAGTTGGGCACCGAGCTGGGTCAGACGGTCGGCTACAAGGTGCGCTTCACCGACCAGGTCAGCGACGGCACCATGGTCAAGCTGATGACCGACGGCATCCTGCTCGCCGAGTTGCAACAGGACCGGATGCTGAGCCGGTACGACACGTTGATCATCGACGAGGCCCACGAGCGCAGCCTCAACATCGACTTCATCCTCGGTTACCTGAAGCAGCTACTCCCCCGCCGACCCGACCTCAAGGTGATCATCACCTCGGCCACCATCGACCCGCAGCGCTTCTCCCGGCACTTCGGTGGGACACCGAACGACCAGCCCAGCCGTGGTATACCGAACGACCAGCCCAGCGGTGGGACACCAAACGACCAGCCCAGCGGGGATGCACCGATCATCGAGGTGTCCGGACGGACGTACCCGGTGGAGGTGCGCTACCGGCCCCTCGTGCTCGACCTCGACGAGGACGGCGAGGAGGACGGCGAGAACGTCCGGGACCAGGTGCAGGCGATCAGCGACGCGGTCGAGGAGCTGGTCGCCGAGGGGCCCGGTGACATCCTGGTCTTCCTCAGCGGGGAACGAGAAATCCGGGACACCGCCGACGCGCTCGGCAAACTGGTCCAGTCCCGCCCCGCGCTACGCGGCACCGAGATCCTGCCGCTGTACGCCCGGCTCTCCAGCGCCGAACAGCACCGGATCTTCCAGGCGCACAGCACGCGACGGGTGGTGCTGGCCACCAACGTCGCCGAGACCTCGCTGACCGTCCCCGGCATCAAGTACGTCGTCGACCCCGGCACCGCCCGGATCTCCCGGTACAGCCACCGGTTGAAGGTGCAGCGGCTGCCGATCGAGGCGATCTCCCAGGCCTCGGCCAACCAGCGCAAGGGCCGGTGCGGTCGCACCTCGGACGGCATCTGCATCCGCCTCTACGACGAGCGGGACTTCCTGTCCCGGCCGGAGTTCACCGACCCGGAGATCCTGCGTACCAATCTCGCCTCGGTCATCCTCCAGATGACCGCGATCGGGCTGGGCGACATCGCTGCCTTCCCGTTCATCGACCCGCCGGACCGCCGCAACATCGCCGACGGGGTGAACCTGCTGCACGAGCTGGGTGCGTTGGAGCCGGTGGCCGGCGAGAGCGCCCAGCGGCTGACCCAACTGGGGCACCGGTTGGCCCAACTGCCGGTCGATCCCCGTCTGGCCCGAATGGTGCTGGAGGGCGAGCGCAACGGCTGCGCCACCGAGGTGGCGGTGATCGCCGCCGCGCTTTCGATCCAGGATCCACGGGAACGTCCGGCGGACAAGCAGGCCCAGGCCGACCAGGCACACGCCCGATTCGCCGACAAGGAGTCGGACTTCGCCGCGCTGCTCAACCTGTGGCGCTATCTACGGGAACAGCAGAAGGCGCTCTCCTCCAGCGCGTTCCGTCGCATGTGCAAAGCGGAGTACCTCAACTACCTGCGGGTACGCGAGTGGCAGGACATCTTCAGTCAGCTGCGCCAGGTGCTGCGTACCCTCGACAACGGACCGCGGCGGGGTTCGGAGGGCCGAGCAGAGCGGGGTTCCGACGGTGGAACGCCCCGGGGTGACAGCAGGGCCAAGCGGCTGGACGCGGACCAGGCCGGTGACGATGGCGAGATCGACACGCAGCGGATCCACCAGTCGCTGCTGGCCGGGCTCCTCTCCCATGTCGGGCTCAAGGACGCGCAGAAGCACGAGTACCTCGGTGCCCGGGGAGCCCGGTTCGCGCTCTTCCCCGGCTCGGCGCTGTTCAAGAAGCCACCGCGCTGGGTGATGGCCGCCGAGCTGGTGGAGACCTCCCGACTCTGGGGACGGGTCGCCGCCCGGGTGGAGCCGGAGTGGGTCGAGGCGCTCGCCGGTCACCTGGTCAAACGCAGCTACAGCGAGCCGCACTGGGAGAAGAAACAGGCCGCCGTGATGGCGTACGAGCGGGTCACCCTGTACGGCATCCCGCTGGCCACCGGCCGGAAGGTGAACTTCGGTCGGATCGACCCGGCGCTCTCCCGGGAGTTGTTCCTGCGGCACGCGCTGGTCGAGGGCGACTGGCAGACCCATCACCAGTTCTTCCAGGCCAACCGAGCACTGCTGGACGAGGTGGGCGAGTTGGAGAACCGGGCCCGCCGGCGCGACATCCTGGTCGACGACGAAACCCTGTTCGAGTTCTACGACCAGCGGGTGCCGGCCGATGTGGTCTCCGGGCGGCACTTCGACAGTTGGTGGAAGAAGACCCGCCGCGAGCAGCCCGACCTGCTCACCTTCGACCGGGAGATGCTGGTCAACCAGGGCAAGGGCGGGGTGGCTGCGACCGACTACCCGAACACCTGGCACTCCGAGGGGATGGCGCTTCCGCTGACCTACCGGTTCGAGCCGGGGGCCGACACCGACGGGATCACCGTCGACATCCCGCTGCCGATGCTCAACCAGGTACCGGCGGAGAGCTTCGACTGGCAGGTACCGGGGCTACGCGAGGAGCTGGTCGTCGCACTGATCCGGTCGCTACCCAAGGCCGTACGTCGGAACTTCGTCCCGGTGCCGGACTATGCGCGAGCGGTGCTGGCCCGGCTGCGGCCGGGCGCGGAACCGCTGCTCGACGCGCTGGCGCGGGAGCTGCGCCGGATGACCGGGGTGACCATTCCCCACGGTGCCTGGGATCTCGACCGGTTGCCGGCCCACCTGCGGCTCAACTTCCGGGTGGTCGACGAGGAGCAGAAGCCGGTCGCCGAGGGCCGTGATCTCACCGCCCTCCAGCAGCAGCTCAAGACGGAGGTACGCCGGGTCGTGGCCGCTGCCGCACCGGACGTCCAGCGCACCGGCCTGCGGGAGTGGAGCATCGGCACGCTGCCCCGCTCGGTGGAGCAGAACCGGGCCGGTTATCTGGTCACCGCCTATCCGGCGCTGGTGGACGAGGGCGACAGTGTCGGGGTCCGTGCCTTCGAGACCGAGGCCGAGCAGCAGGCGGCGATGTGGGCGGGCATCCGTCGACTGCTCCGGCTGACCATCCCCTCCCCGGCGAAGTTCCTCCAGGGTCGGCTCTCCAACGAGGCGAAGCTGGCGTTGAGTCGTAACCCGCACCGCAACGTGGTCGACCTGCTTGACGACGCGGCCGGCGCGGCCATCGACAAGCTGGTCTCGGACGCGGGTGGGCCAGCCTGGGACGCGGAGGGCTTCGCCGCCCTGCGCGACCGGGTCCGGGCCGATCTGGTGGACACTGTGGTCGAGGTGGTCGACCGGGTACGCCGGGTGCTGACCACGGCGTACGCGGTCGAGCAGCGGTTGGGGCGGACCAACAGCCTGACCATGGTGGCGGCGCTGGCGGACATCCGGGCGCAGCTCACCGGTCTGGTGCACCGGGGGTTCGTCACCGAGACCGGCTGGGCCCGGCTGGCCGATGTTCCCCGCTATCTGGCAGGCATCGAGCGCCGACTGGACAAGTTGCCGCAGAACCCGCAACGGGACCGGGAGCAGCAGTCCCGGATCGAGCAGGTGCAGAAGGAGTACCAGGAGATGTTGGCCGCCCTGCCGCCGAGCCGGCGCGACGACGACGCGGTACGGCAGATCCGCTGGATGATCGAGGAGTTGCGGGTGAACGTCTTCGCCCAGGCGCTCGGTACGCCGTACCCGGTCTCCGAGCAGCGAATCTACCGGGCGATGGACCTGGCCGAGGGGCGCTGACCGGTTTCCGGCGGTCCCGTCTTGCTCGCTTTCGAGCAGTGCGAGTGGTCAGACCGTGCCGGCCGGGATGTGTCGGACCCGGGCAAGCTGCCCAAAGCTGTGGCTTCCGCCGTACCACGTGCCGAACCCAGTGCCGGCGACGGTGCCGTAGGCACTGGTCGTCAGGTACCGCGTACCGGCCTCGTCCGTCCATTCCGAATGCTCTGGGTTCCCGACGGAGGTCCAGGTCACCCGAAGGGTGGTCGTCCTGCTGTCCTCCTGCTCGGTGCAGGTCTCGCTCTCGTCCTCGCCAAGGTGATAGGTGCAGGTGCGTCGCAGTTCCTGATAGGGCAGCTCAGCCGTGACCGCAGCGGCCTCCAGGGTGAAGTGGAAGTGGGTCACGGGAACGTCGTACGCGTTACGGAAGATCCAGTTGCAGACGCGGATGGTGTCAGTGGTCTCACACGAGTCATCGGCCCATTCGGCGTTGATCTTTACGATGCCGTTGATCCGGGAGACGTCCACATCCAGCGAGACGCTGCTGTCGTTGCTACGGAAGCCGGCGTGCGCGTGCTCGCTGGTCGAGTCTGCGGCGGCTGGCATCGCCGGTACAAGGGTGGCAGCTACGGCAAGGCCAGCAACGGTCAAGGCATGACGGAACTTCACGGAACCACTCCTCAGAGGACGCTCATGACGGCCTTGATATTAGATCAGGTTCGATGCCATCGTCCCAGCACGATCCGACGCTGACGCTCTTGCGTACGTCACCGTCGCCCGGCTCTCGTCACGCGTCACGGTGCCAGCCAGCACCGGCCTAGCATGGCCGCCATGCAGCATGGAACTGGCCCTGGAACTGGAACTGGCCCTGGTAAACGCTCATCCTGGCGACGCCACCTCATTCCCGTCGTTCTCCTGACCGCGCTGCTCGGGGTCTTCTGTGCCATTCCCATGGGCAACGCGGTGGGGCTGGTCACCGGAGAAGCGGTGACGGCGCAGGTCGAGGGCTGCGCCAAGGAGGGCAAGTACAACGTCTGCCGGGGCTCCTGGGTGTTCAGCGACGGAAGCAGCGGCACCGGACCCATCAATGGCGTCGGCGGTGACGACGTCGGCCGTGCGGTCGACGTCTGGGCGGTCCACGACCAGGCCACCACCAGCCGGCTCGCCTGGGCGACGACCCCCGCACTCTTCGGTGCGATCCTGATGGCCCTGGTCATCGCCGTTGGCGTCTCCCGGCGGGCGCGGACGCGCTTTTGACGGCACACGCAGTACGAGTCCGGTTGGTACGGCTGCTACATGACCGTGTCGACAAGTAGCCTCTGACAACGGACGGCCTCGACGATCCGGCCAGCGGGGCGGGCCAGGCGCTGCCCGGGGGCGGGTGGGGGCACTATCGTTCTGGCGTGCACATCCGTTTTGACATCCCAGCCGATCCCGCCTACCCAGGCCGTGTGGCTGCTGCGCTCAGCACTGTTCGGCTGCGCAAGTACGGTTATGTCGGCGCGGTGCTGGCGGTGGTCGGGGCGATCGGTTTCGCCGTCTCGCGGGGGTTCGCGTGGGGCGACTGGATCGCACCGCTGTGCACAGCGCTGGTCATGGGTGGCCTGCTGTCGATGCTGTACCCGCCGTGGGTGCGGTTACGTGCCCGGCGCCGCTCCAGTCGCTACGCTGTCGAGGGCGCCTACGACATCACCGACGACAACATCATGATGCGCAGCGGCTCGGAGTCCGGCGGCATCGCCTGGGACGGGGTCGCCCAGGTAAGGGACACCCCCGAGTTCTGGATCGTGTACGTCGGCCGGATGCCGGCGACCGTGATCCCACGCCGCTTGATGTCCGCCGAGGATGCCGAGACGCTGCGAGTCTTCATGGCCAGCCGTGGGCTGCTCCAGCTTCGGTGATCCCGTTTGCCGCGATGCGCGCGGCGGCTCGGACACCAATACCGTCACTCCCACGTTCGGGCGTACCCGGTTGGGCACCAAGAGGTCCGGGGACGCCACAAAACAGGCGACGATGCCAGGTCGTACTCTTCGGTCGCAGGTTGTCGGCGACCTCGACGCAGTCACCCGTGTTACCGCTACTCTTGCTGGACTTCCGCCAGACCGCGCCGGTACCCACGCATCCCGCGCTGATCTACGGACGGTTCGTCGGATGGGTACCGGGGAGATCTTGGCCGCTGTGTCCTGAGCGGCTGCCCCGCCGCGCCCGGCCGTAGGGGCGGGCGGAGCAGCCGTCAGTTCTCCGGGTAGGGGGTGACCCGGAGACCGGTGGCGATCTCCGGCCGGATGCGCAACACGCAGTCGGCCGGGTCGTCCGCACCGCAATCCAGCAGCGCTTCGTAGCGTGCCCGGTCCAGCGGGTCCCGTACCGGCTGGGCGACACCGGTGACGACCACGCTCCATCCGGTACGGGTGTCCGCGTCGATCTCGTCGGCCTCGTAGGCGACCACCGGGTCGGACTGCTCCGTCGTGCCGACGATCGGGGTGGTAAGGCTGGTCCGGATGATGACGTCACCTTCGTCGAGGATGTGGGGCACCGGGGGGATCGCCGGCAACGTCCGCTGGGTGAAGACCACCCGGCCCATGGTGACGCTGGCCAGTAGCCGTAGGGCCTCCTGTCGAGGCAGCTCCTCCAGCATCCGTCGGTTGTCCATCGTCCTCCTCCACCACCCGCCGCCACCACCGCACGCCGTCCATAGAGGACCTAACGGGAAAGCCATCGAGTCGGTCCCAGCCTGCCCGCACGCAGCGGCCTCGAACAAGGCCGGACGGCCCGAGCGGAAGGACCAAAGGTCCCGTGGGTGTACATGGGTCGTATCTCAGGACCTTGGGCCCGGCAATGATGCCCCCGGTTCCTCTTTCGGGTGGCGATCCGACCGCCCAGGGTGGAGATGTGGCGCTGACACCAAACCGGGGCACCCACGCCCGTGATGTCCGGATACCGAAGCAGGACGCCGCCGACCGGCCGTTCATCGTGATCTGGGAGGCGACGCAGGCGTGCCCGCTGGCCTGCCTACACTGCCGGGCCTCGGCACGTCCCAATCGTGACCCCCTCGAGCTGTCCACCGAAGAGGCGATCGACCTCATGGCGCAGGTGGCCGAGTTCGGCCGCCCGTCGCCCCTGTTCGTCATCACCGGGGGCGATCCCTTCCAACGTCCCGACCTGACCACGCTGGTCCGCCGAGGCACCGAACTCGGGCTGGCCATGTCGGTCTCCCCGTCCGGTACGCCCACCCTCACCCGGCAGGCGCTCGCCGACCTGCACGAGGCCGGTGCCCGGGCCATCTCGCTGAGCCTGGACGCGGCCGGCGCACAGGCACACGACGGCTTCCGCGGTGTCGAAGGCGTGTACGGACTGACCGTCCGGGCCTGGGAGGATGCCGTCGACCTGGGGCTGAGGGTCCAGATCAACACGACGGTGACCCGTAACAACGTCGGGGACCTGCCGGAAATCGCCGCCCAGGTGCGCGACCGGGGTGCCCTGCTGTGGAGTGTGTTCTTCCTGGTTCCCACCGGGCGGGGACGCGCGCTGCTGGGTCTCGACGCGGCCGAGACCGAGGACGTGCTCAACGTCCTGTACGACCTGGGCGAGACGGTGCCGGTCAAGACCACCGAGGCACACCACTTCCGGCGGGTCTGTCTGCAACGTGGTGTGCTGGCCCGCCATGACGTACCCGCGGCTGAGGCCCTCGGCCTGGGCCCGCTGTACCACCAACTGCGGAATCGACTCGAGGAGCTGGGGCTCACCGAGCAACATCGTCGTACCCGACGTCCGCCGCTGCGGGTCAGCGCCGGCAACGGCTTCGTCTTCATCTCCCACCACGGTGACGTCCACCCCAGCGGGTTCCTCCCGGTGCCCGGCGGCAACGTACGGCAGCAGCGTCTGCCCGACATCTATCGCACCTCGGAGCTCTTCACCGGACTGCGGGACGTCACCCGGCTACAGGGTCGGTGCGGAGACTGCGAGTTCCGGTCCGTGTGCGGCGGCTCCCGGGCCCGCGCCTACGCGGTCACCGGCGACCTGTACGCCGAGGAGCCGGTCTGCGGATACCAGCCCGGCTCGTTCCCGTACGCCGCGGACCTGGCGGAGTTGCTGTCGTGACCGTCGACGATCTACCGACCGAAGGCACGGGTCCTGCCCCCCGGAAGGAAACCGGCCGGGGCACCCGGCCGGGCGGTGACAAGCCACTGGTCTATTCCTGCTCGGGGTGTTCCAGCGCCGCGCAACTGGCCAACACCCTGGCGATCCGGCTGGATCGGCTGGGGGTGGCGGAGATGTCCTGCATCGCCGGCCTGGGCGGGGACGTGCCGTCCCTCGTACGCCTCGCCCGGTCCGGTCGACCGATCCTGGCCCTGGACGGCTGTCCGCTCGTCTGTGTCCAGGCGACCCTGCGCCGGCACGACATCACACCCGACGGCCATGTCGTCCTCAGCCGCTACGGCGTCCGTAAGCGTCGGCACGCCGACTTTGACGAAGAGGATGCGCAGCGGCTGTTGCCGGTGGCGACGACCGCCGTCGCCGCCCTTACCGCGGCGACGGCCGCCGCCCCTAACGCGTCGACGGATGACGAGGGGGCAGGGACGGAGCCGGCGAGCGGGGCGCAGAAGTCGTCACGACAGGACCTGTGACCATGCCGATCCCGGGACGTCGGGCTCTGCCCCGGGCACCCGGGCTAGTTGGACCCTCGACGATATGGATTTGATTCTTCTCGGTGTCACCGGCGTGCTGTTCTTCGTGGCCGGTCCCGTCATGGCGGTTCGTGGTCTCATCGGCCGTAAGGCCATCACCCAGGAGTTGGTTCAGCAGAGGATCGCCTTCCCGGCCGGCGGGAACCTCCCCGCCGGGTTGTCCCGGTACGCCGGCGTGCAGGTGCGCACCGGCGAGCAGGCGAAGGCCTACTCGGACCTTATCGGCAGTCACGTGGCCAAGGCGACCGGGGGGCGCACCTACGCGGAGATCTCCACTGAGTTGCAGGCGGGCGGGCGGACCGACGAGAAACTCGTGCGGTTGCGGGAGATGGCGTTCATGGGGCAGACCCTGCGCGGCGCGCTGCTCGGCGCCTACCAGGCCTCGCAGGTCACCCTCCTGGTGATCGGACTGGGCGCGCTCTTCACCGCTCTGGGGTTGACGTTCCTGGCGCTGGCCCTGATCGGGTCGTGACAGCACCGGACCCGCTCACCGTCGGCAGCGCACGGAGTGGCGTCACCGGGCGCGGTGACGGGTGAGGGTCGGGCCGACCCGAAGGACATCCGACGACGGGACCTATGACTCTGCCGCACAGAGCGGGCGGGCCAGCAGGCTGCACCTGACGGGTGTGCGGCCCTGCGGGGAGCGCAGCGCGGACATGGTGGTCGCGTCCTGCGACGCGGCGGCGGGAGGGGACGAGGATGGCGGATGGCGCGGCAGTTGTGGCGATGCCCGGCCGTACCGGAGGAGTGCTGGCGGATGTGTGGGGCCGATCTGTCACACGCGACGCGGTCCTCGTCGTCGGCGCTGCCGCCCTGGTGGGCGGCGCAGCGCAGATCGCACTCCCGGTGCCCGGCTCGCCGGTACCGGTAACCGGGCAGACCTTCGCCGTGCTGGTCACCGCAGCAGCGCTGGGCCCGGCCCGCGGGGCGGCCGGCATGCTGCTGTACGTCGTGGTCGGTGGTCTCGGGATACCGTGGTTCGCCAACGGCACCTCGGGACTGAGTGGTGCCACCGTTGGCTACCTGCTGGGCTTCGTGCTCGCCGCCGCGCTGGTCGGACGGCTGGCGGCAGCCGGTGCCGACCGGCGGCCGTGGCGCACCCTCGGGCTGATGGCAGCGGGCAACGCGGTGATCTACCTGGTCGGCGTGTCCTGGCTGGCCGTGGTGACCGGTACGGATCTAGCCGGGGCGATGGCGGCGGGCCTCGTCCCGTTCCTGATCGGCGACGTGCTCAAGGCGCTGCTGGCCGCCGGCCTGCTGCCCTCGGCGTGGCGGCTGCGGCACCGGCTCTCCACGCGCGCCACCGATGATCGGGGGAACCGCTGATGTCCGCGGTCGAGATGGGGACGACAGTCGCACCACCGGCCGTCATCCAGGGCGGCATGGGTGTCGGCGTCTCGGGCTGGCGGCTCGCCCGGGCGGTGGCCGCTACCGGGCAACTCGGTGTCGTCTCCGGCGTCGCCCTCGACGTGCTGCTCGTACGCCGCCTACAGAGCGGTGACGAGGATGGCCACCTGCGGCGAGCCCTGGCTCACTTCCCGGTTCCCGCCCTGGCGCAGCACATCCTCGACCGGTACTTCGTACCCGGCGGGGTGCCGGACGACCAGCCCTTCCCGCCGGTGCCGAAGCTCGGACTGCGTCCCCGACGCCGCCAGGAGGAGTTGGCGGTGGTCGCCAACTTCGTCGAGGTCTTCCTGGCCAAGGAGGGCCATGGTGGGCCGGTCGGGGTGAACTACCTGGAGAAGATCCAGCTGGCCACCCCGGCCGCGCTGTACGGCGCCATGCTGGCCGGGGTGGACTACGTTCTCATGGGCGCGGGCCTGCCCACCGAGATTCCGCAACTGTTGGACGCCCTGGCCGAGCACCGTCCGGCCCGGCTCTCCGTGGCGGTGCACGCGGCCGAGCCCGACGAGCGACACCACGTCTCCATCGACCCGCCGGATCTGCTCGGCGAGGTGCCCGCCGTCCTGCGGCGGCCACGGCTGCTGGCCATCGTCTCCTCCGCTGTGCTCGCCACCTATCTGGCCCGCGACACGACCACCCGTCCGGACGGTTTCGTCCTGGAAGGTCCGGTTGCCGGCGGGCACAGCGCCCGCCCTCGGGGACCGTTGACCCTCGACGCCGACGGGGAGCCGGTGTACGGGCCCAAGGACCGTCTCGACCTGGCGAAGGTGGCCAAGCTGGGGCTGCCGTTCTGGCTGGCCGGTGGGCAGACCGGTCCGGAGCGGCTGGCCGAGGCCCGGGCCGCGGGGGCCGCCGGGGTGCAGGTGGGTACGGCGTTCGCGCTGTGCCGGGAGTCGGGGCTGGCTCCGGTCCTACGCCAGCGGATGCTGCACGACGCGGCCCAGGGCTCGTTGATCGTGCGCAACGATGTCCAGGCCTCCCCGACCGGCTTCCCGTTCAAGGTGGCCCAGCTCAGCGGCACCACCGCCGAACCAGCCGTCTACGCCGAACGGCCACGCAACTGCGACCTGGGCTACCTGCGTACGCCGTTCCGCCGCGCCAACGGCCGGGTCGGCTTCCGCTGCCCGGCGGAGCCGGTGGACGACTACGTGCGAAAGGGCGGATCGGTGGCGGACACGGTGGGTAGCCAGTGCCTGTGTAACGGCCTCGTCGCCACGGTCGGGTTCGGCCAGCGGCGAGCCGATGGCTATGTCGAACCTCCCCTGGTGACCCTCGGTCAGGATCTCGCCTTCCTACCCCATCTGACCCACGAGGGCGACGACTACACGGCCGCCGACGTCGTCGCGTACCTGCTCGGCGAGGTCCAGCCATGACCCCGGCCGCGGTGACCCGACCGGCCGGGGTGCCGGTGCCCTGGCGACTGCCCGTGCTGGCCGCCGCTGGCGTCGCGCTGCTGACCGGGCTGTACGCGGCACTGTTGCTGCTCAGCGTGCCGGTGCCGACGGTTCCCCGGCCGGTGGAGCAGGTGCACGGCCCGCTCATGGTCCTGGGCTTCGTCGGCACCCTGATCGCCCTGGAACGGGCGGTCGCCCTCGGTGCCCGCTGGGCGCTGCTGGCGCCGGCCTGCTCGGGCCTCGGGGGTCTCGTCCTGGTGGTGACCGGGGCCAGCCTGGCCGGCAAGATCCTGCTGATGGTCGCCTCGGTGGTCCTGCTCGGCATCTACCGGGCCCTGTGGCACCGTCAGCAGAGTGTGGCGTTGCTGGCCCAGGCCACCGGTGCGCTCGCCTGGTACGTGGCGACAATGCTGTGGTCGGCAGGCTTCTCCATCGCCGAACTCGTGCCGTGGCTGGCCACGTTCGTGGTGGCGACGATCGCGGGAGAGCGGCTCGAACTGGCCCACGTCGCGCTGCGGAGCCGGCATGCCCAGCCCCTCTTCCTGGCTGCCCTGGGCACGCTGGTGACCGGTGCGACGGCCGCCACCGTGTGGCCCTCGGCCGGGGTCCAGGTCTTCGGCGCGGGGCTACTGGCCGTGGTGGCGTGGCTCGCTGTCTTCGACGTCGCCCGGCACACCGTACGGGCCACCGGCCTGCCCCGCTACGTGGCCGTCGGCCTGTTGGCCGGGTACGCCTGGCTGGCGCTGGCCGGCCTGCTCTGGGCCGGTGCGGGTGCCGCCGTCGACGGGCACCGCTACGACGCCACCCTGCACGCGGTCTTCCTCGGCTTCACCATGTCGATGATCTTCGTACACGCGCCGGTCATCCTGCCGGCGGTGCTCCGCCGTCCCCTGCCCTACCACCGACTGCTCTACGGTCCGCTGGTCCTGTTGCACGTCTCGCTGCTGGCCCGCGTCGGGATCGGCGACGCGCTCGGCCTGGAACCTGTCTGGCGGTGGGCGGGGGTGGTGAACGTGGCCTCGGTGCTGACCTTCGTCGGGTGCGCCGTCGCGCTCTCCGTGGTGCACCGACGGGGAGCGCGACGTTCCCCCGGCGTCGTGGCTCCCACCACCGCCCGCTGAACGTCGGTGGTTCACGACCGTACGCCGGCGGCCCGTCTCACCGCCGCCGGCCACGGGCTGGATCAACTCGGTGACAGGGTCTCCACTCCTGCCGGCAGGTTGCCCCGTTCCGCCGGGGTACGGACGTAGTCGAGCAGAATCCGGCGCAGCGCTCGGGCCGCGTTGGTGGGCTCGGCCTCCCGCCGTCGGGCCACCGCGATGGTGCGCTGCACCCCCGGCGGTGCGAGGCGGGTCACCTGGATGGCCGGCCGGCGGGCGACCACGATGCCGGGTACCAGGGCCACCCCGAGTCCGGCCTCGACGAAGCTGAGCACGGCGTCCATCTCGCCGCCCTCGACCGCCAGGGTCGGCTCGAACCCGGCCCGGCGGCACGCCTGAAGGGTGACGTCACGCAGGTCGTATCCGGCCCGGAACATGACCAGTGGCTGGTCCCGTAGATCCGCCAGGCGTACGGTGCCGGTGGGACCGACCGTCGGCAGTTGGTGGACCGAGGCGACCACCAGGCTCTCCCGCAGGATCGGCTCGACCCGTAGGGCGGGGTCCAGACCGTGTGCGGGCAGGATGATCAGCGCCAGGTCGAGTTCGCCGCGGAGTAGGTCACGAACGAGATCCTGGGAGCCACTCTCCTCCACCCGGAGGTCCACGTTGGGATGGCTGTCCCGGAACCGGCGCAGCACCGCCGGTGCCAGGGAGGTACACAGGCTGGGCGTCGCGCCGAGGCGTACCCGCCCTCGCCGCAGGCCGACGAGTTCCTGTACCTCCCGGCGGGCGGTTTCCACGTCGGCCAGGATCCGTTTGGCGAGCGGCAGGAGTACCTCGCCGGCGGCGGTGAGGGTGATGTTGCCGCGTACCCGTTCGAAGAGCGGGGCGCCGAGGTCCGCTTCGAGGGCGTGAATTTGCTTACTCAATGAGGGCTGGGTGATGCCCACAACATCGGCGGCATGGGTGAAATGTCGTACTTCTGCGACGGCTACGAAGTATTTCAGTTGATGGAGCTGCACCTCGATAGCTTACAGCTATCGGAACTGCGCTGATGATGCATTGGACGACTGATGCCTGCGCTTCTAGCGTCACATGAGTGGTAATCATGTCCCGTTCGCCGCTCCGCTCCTCGATCGGTCTCAAGATCGTCATGGCGGTAACCGGCATCCTTCTGGTGTTCTTCCTCATCGCGCACATGCTGGGCAACCTGAAGGTCTTCGCCGGTCAGGCCTCCTTCGAGCACTATGCCCACTGGCTGCGTGAGTTCGGCGCACCCATCCTGCCCGGCACCTGGTTCCTGTGGATCCAACGGGTGCTACTGCTGGTCGCGGTGATCGGTCACATCGCGTCGGCCGCCGTACTCGCGAAGCGCGCCCGGGCGGCCCAGCCAGTTCGTTACGCCCACCGCCGGCCGGTCCGTACCGGCTACGCGGCCCGGACCATGCGCTGGGGCGGCGTGATCATCCTGCTCTTCGTGATCTACCACATTCTCGACCTGACCACCGGGACGCTGAACCCGGTTGGCGACCCGCATTCGCCGTTCGCCAACGTCGTCGCCGACTTCGCCCCGAGCCGTTGGTACGTGACCCTCTTCTACACGCTGGCGGTCGTCGCCCTCGGCTTCCACCTGCGGCACGGCGTCTACAGCGCACTGCGCACCCTGGGTCAGCAGACCCCCCGCGGGCAGCGCAACGTCAAGGCGATCGCGCTGGTCTTCTCCGTCCTGCTCTGCGCCGGGTTCCTGGCGGTTCCGTTCGCCGTTCTCTTCGGATTGGTGCGCTGATCATGAGTCTCTACACCGAGGGCGACCCGATCGCCGACACCAAGGCACCGGATGGGCCAATCGAGAACCGGTGGGGCAACCGTCGGTTCGGCGTCAAGCTGGTCAACCCGGCCAACCGCCGCAAGCTGACCGTCATCGTGGTCGGCACCGGCCTGGCCGGCGGCTCGGCCGCCGCGACCCTGGGCGAGCTGGGCTACCACGTGAAGTCCTACTGCTACCAGGACAGCCCACGCCGGGCCCACTCGATCGCCGCCCAGGGTGGCATCAACGCCGCCAAGAACTACCGCAACGACGGCGACTCCATCCACCGCCTCTTCTACGACACCGTCAAGGGCGGCGACTTCCGGGCCCGGGAGTCGAACGTGCACCGGCTGGCCGAGATCTCGGTGGAGATCATCGACCAGTGCGTGGCGCAGGGGGTGCCGTTCGCCCGCGAGTACGGCGGCCTGCTGGACACCCGCTCCTTCGGTGGCGCGCAGGTACAGCGGACCTTCTACGCCCGGGGGCAAACCGGACAGCAGCTGCTGCTCGGGGCGTACCAGGCGCTGGAGCGGCAGATCGCCCGGGGCACCGTGGAGATGAACTCCCGCCACGAGATGCTGGAGCTGATCGTGGTCGACGGCCGGGCCCGGGGCATCGTCGTCCGGGACATGGTCACCGGCGAGATCACCACCGACTTCGCCGACGCGGTCGTGCTCGCCTCCGGCGGCTACGGCAACGTCTTCTACCTCTCCACCAACGCCAAGGGCTGCAACGTCACCGCCACCTGGCGGGCACACCGCAAGGGCGCGCTCTTCGCCAACCCCTGCTACACCCAGATCCACCCGACCTGCATCCCGGTCTCCGGCGACCACCAGTCGAAGCTGACCCTGATGAGCGAGTCGCTGCGCAACGACGGCCGGGTATGGGTGCCGAAGCAGGCCGGGGACAAGCGCTCCCCGAAGGACATCCCGGAGAGCGAGCGCGACTACTACCTGGAGCGGATCTACCCCGCCTTTGGCAACCTGGTCCCCCGGGACATCGCCTCCCGGGCCGCCAAGAAGGTCTGCGACGACGGGCGCGGCGTCGGACAGACCGGCCTCGGCGTCTACCTCGACTTCGCCGACGCGATCAACCGGCTCGGCCGGTCGGTCGTGGCCGAGCGGTACGGCAACCTGTTCGACATGTACCAGCGGATCACCGGTGAGAACCCGTACGAGGTGCCGATGCGGATCTACCCCGCGGTGCACTACACGATGGGTGGCCTCTGGGTCGACTACGACCTCCAATCGACCATTCCGGGGCTGTACGTGGTCGGTGAGGCCAACTTCTCCGACCACGGTGCCAACCGGCTCGGTGCCTCCGCGCTGATGCAGGGCCTGGCCGACGGCTACTTCGTGCTGCCGAACACCATCGCCGACTACCTCTCCGCCGGGCCGCTCCCGGCGATCGACGAGAACACCCCCGAGGTGGCACAGGCCCGGGCCGACGTGGAGGACCGGGTCGCCCGGCTGCTCGCCGTCGACGGCGACCGCACGGTCGACTCGTTCCACCGCGAGCTGGGCCGCATCATGTGGGAACACTGCGGCATGGAGCGTACCGACGCCGGGCTGCGCAAGGCGCTGGACGAGATCCGCGCGCTGCGGGAGCAGTTCTGGCAGCGGGTCAAGGTGCCCGGCACCGGCGAGGGCCTCAACCAGGCGCTGGAGAAGGCTGGCCGGGTGGCCGACTTCTTCGAGCTGGCCGAGCTGATGTGCATCGACGCGCTACACCGTACCGAGTCCTGCGGTGGTCACTTCCGGGGAGAGAGCCAGACCCCCGAGGGCGAGGCGCAGCGCGACGACGCCCACTTCAGCTATGTCGCCGCCTGGGAGTTCACCGGTGCGGACCAGCCTCCCGTGCTGCACAAGGAAGACCTGGTCTTCGAATACGTCCACCCCACCCAGCGGAGCTACAAGTGAACCTGACCCTTCGTATCTGGCGACAGGCCGGCCCCGAGGACCGGGGTCAGATGGTCACCTACCAGCTCGCGGACGTCTCCCCGGACATGTCGTTCCTGGAGATGCTCGACGTCCTCAACGAGCGCCTGACCCTGGACGGCGATGAGCCGGTCGCCTTCGACCACGACTGCCGCGAGGGCATCTGTGGTGCCTGCAGCCTGGTCATCAACGGTGAGGCGCACGGCCCGGAACGGGCCACCACCGCCTGCCAACTGCACATGCGGCACTTCCGCGACGGCGAGACGATCGACATCGAGCCGTGGCGGGCCAAGGCGTTTCCCGTGATCAAGGACCTGGTCGTCGACCGGGAGGCGCTCGACCGGATCATCGCGGCCGGTGGCTATATCACCGCCCCGACCGGCAGCGCGCCGGAGGCACACGCGCAGCCGGTGGCGAAGGCCAACGCAGACGCGGCGTTCGAGAACGCCGCCTGCATCGGCTGTGGTGCCTGTGTCGCCGCCTGCCCGAACGGCTCCGGCATGCTGTTCACCGCCGCCAAGGTCAGCCAGTTGGGTCTGCTGCCGCAGGGCCAGCCGGAGCGGTACACCCGGGTCATCGGCATGATGGCCGAACACGACGCCTCCGGCTTCGGCGGCTGCACCAACATCGGCGAGTGCGCGGTCGCCTGCCCGAAGGAGATCCCGCTGACCAGCATCGGCCGGCTCAACCGGGACTTCATGAAGGCGACGGCCATCCGCAACGACACGCCGGGAACGTAGCCCGGCCCGATACCGTCCACATAGCTCCAAACTGGCCGTACCGGCCAGCCGATGGCCGATGGCCGCCCTTTCCAGGCGGACATCGGCCATCATTTCGCCTAGCGTCATCCACGCAGCATGTTCACGGGGCACACCACCCCTTCCCGGAACGGGAGTGGCGCCTTGGCAACCAGCATCAACCGCAGGGCAGCGTTGGGCGTCGGAACGGCAGCGACTGCGGGCGTCGTGTTCGGCAGCACCTCGGCGGCCTCGGCGTCACCAGACTCCCCACCCGAGCAGGAGGTCACCGAGACACCCGCACAGCGGGTACGGGCCGCCTACCGACAGGCAGCGAACCGGGCCGGCGGACGGTGGCGAACCTACATCAGCGTCGCCGGTACGGCCGGTGGCGTTACGCCGGTGGTGGCGAAGGACCCGGACGAGCCGGTCCAGGCGTATAGCGTGAACAAGATCGCGGTCGCCGCCGCGGTGCTGGACAAGGTCGACCGGGGACTGATCACGCTCGACCAGCGGATCGACGTGACCTCGACGCTGGTCATCCCGGGTGGCGACGGCATATTCAGTCTCGACGGGGCCTACCCCAGCTCGGTAACGCTCGGCCACGGGCTCGCCGCGCTGCTGACCGTCTCGGACGACACCGCCGTCCGGATCTGTGGCCTGGTCTGCCCGACCCTGGAGATCAACCAGATCCTGACGGACAAGGGCTTCCCCCAAACCCAGGTCCAGCCCGGCTCCAGCCCCAACCGGTTCTTCCTCGGCACCACCACACCCCGGGAGACCCACGACCTGTTGCAGGCGCTGGTCAACGGCACCCTGGTGTCGCCGGCGTCGACCCACTTCCTACTGACCGCGCTGCGCTCCCCCATCGCGTTCACCGACGGCATCCGCCACAACATGTCGTCCGACGAACGGCTGCGGGTCGCCACCAAGGCCGGCTGGTACGCCGACGGCCGTAACGAGGCGGGCCTCATCTTCAACCCTGCCGGCGCGGCGGTGCTGACCTACGCGATGTTCGCCGACGGGCAGGCCGAGCCGGACAACTACGGTGCCACCCACCCGGTCCGGCAGGCCACTGCCGCGATGGGACGCCGGTTCGTCGACGCCGTCACGGATCCTCCCGCATCGGTCAGCGTGCCGCGTCAGACACCGGCGTACCGGCCCAGCAACGGCGGCTGACCGGACGGTTGGCCGGTGTCGTACGCCGACGACGGCACCGGCCAGCCACCCGGTTGACTACCGTGGTCAGGACAGAAAGGTGGCGGGACATGCGCAGCGGCAGCGGCAGGGCAGGAAGGCGGCACCGCCGCACCCGCCGGCTGCTGGCCCTGGCCGTACTCGCCGCAGCCGCCTGGGCGGTGCGCGACGTCCCGGCCGCGCTCGGTGGCAAACCCCGCGGTCCCCGCGCAGCCCGGGTCCACCGCTCCCCGCAGTTCCGGGGCGGGACCTTCCAGAACCCGATCACCACCCGGATCGTCCTGGCCGACACCGGGCGCAACACCCTGCGCGAACTCCTCTTCGCCGACCACCGCCGGCGTCCCGCCAGCACCGTGCCGATCCGTACCCCGACCACCACCGCCCCCACGTCGGCCAGTGCCAGCGAACTGAACATCCTCTGGTACGGCCACGCGAGCACCCTGATCGAGATCGAGGGGCGGCGGGTGCTGGTCGACCCGGTCTGGAGTGAGCGCTGCTCCCCGTCCCGGCTGGTTGGCCCGCGCCGCCTGCACCCACCGCCGGTACCTGTCGAGCAACTCCCCGGGGTCGACGCGATCCTGATCTCCCACGACCACTACGACCACCTCGACATGGCCACGGTGAAGACGTTGTGCCGTACCCAGTCCGCACCGTTCCTGGTGCCACTCGGCGTGGGCGCACACCTCGACCGGTGGGGCGTACCGGAACGGCGGATCATCGAGCTGGACTGGGAGGAGAGCGTCACCCTGGCCGGGCTGAGGTTGACCGCCACGGCGGCCCGACACTTCTCCGGCCGGGGCCTGGCCCGGGACCGTACGCTGTGGGGCTCCTGGGTGGTCGCCGGCCCGACCCGGCGGGTCTTCTACACCGGGGACTCCGGCTACTTCGAGGGTTACACCGCCATCGGTACGACCCACGGCCCGTTCGACGCGACGCTGATGCAGGTTGGTGCCTACGACCCGGCCTGGCCCAACGTCCACATGTTTCCCGAGGATGCCGTCTCCGCCCACCTCGACCTGCGGGGCGGCCTGCTCATCCCGGTGCACTGGGCCACCTTCGACCTCGCCGCGCACTCCTGGGCCGACCCGGTCGAGCGGCTGTGGCAGGAGGCGACGGCCCGCGACGTGCGGCTGGCCGTACCCCGACCGGGTGAACGGGTCGCGGTCGACGACCCGCCACCGGTCGACGGCTGGTGGCAGGCCGTCGCCTGACTGTCTCAGCGGTCCCGCAGACCGGCTACCCGGTCGATCCGGTTGGTCCAGACGACGCCGGAGTAGCCCTCCGGAAGCCGGGACCACGCCTCGGCATCATCGAACCCTTCCGAGAAGTCGCCCGAGCCGGCCACGATCACGACCCGGGTGTCCGCCTCCCGCATCCGGTCGAGAAACCGGTGGGGCCAGCCCCAGAGATAGGGGACGTACGACTCCGGAATATGCAGCTGCCGATGCGCGCAGGACTCCGGCACGTACCCGGTCCAGCCGAGGCCGACGTAGCTGAACAGGCAGTCCTTGATGATCGCCTTCGACATCACCCGAAGCTGGGGCAGCCGCGCCGACACGGCCGCGACCAGCTCGTCACCGCCGTACACGGTGAGCGTGGCCAGCCGCTGCGGTGGCAACGTGGCCAGGTACGCAGCCAGACGTTCCCCTTCGGCCGGATTCGCGTTCTTGGGGTGGATCAACAGTTCTCGGCCGGGGAAGGCAGCGATCACCTCTTCGATGGTGGGCATCAGGCCGCGCCCCTTGCCCCGCAGCGGAAAACTGGCACCCCCGTCGGCGGTGTACCGGTGACCCACGTCGAGGCGACGTAGCTCGGCCATGGTGTGGTCGCGTACCAGCCCGGTGCCGTTGGTGCGGCACTCCAGGGTGGCGTCGTGGAAGACCGCGAGCTGGTCATCCTTCGTCACCTGTACGTCGAACTCCACGATGTCCGCTCCCGCGTCGAAGGCGGCGCGCATCGAGTCGAGGGTGTTCTCCAGGTACGGGTGTTCCGGCGGGTGGATCCGCTCCGCCGTACAGGTGTCGTTGGTCATCCCCTCGAAGCCGAAGGTCTGCGCCAGCCCTCGGTGCGCCAGGAGCAACGGCCGCCGACCGTCCGTACCGGCCAGCCAGGAGCTGTTGTTGACGTAGACGAAGCCGGCCAGGACCAAGACGCTGACGAGCAGGATGTACCAGAAGCGCCTCCATCGGGAGATCGGCCGACGACGGACGGGGGTGGGTGGAACCACGTAACGGCGCTCCTCGCTGAGGATCGGATCGGGCGGGACCATCAGCATCACCGGCGGAGCGTGGACGGCGGAACCGGCGAAGGACGTAGCCGCTCTACGTCTTTCGGGCAACCTGCCGCAGCAATCGAAGGCCATGGAATTTACCAAGTAGCGCGGATAGGATTTCGGCGCATGGACGCCCTTGCATTGATCTCCACGTTGGCGACTGTGCTCGGCGTCGCGATCGCTGTTGCGGCTTGGCATTGGCCGCGACCGCCGATGCCGTGGAAAGATCCACAAACCGGTGCTCCGACAATCGTCGGCGACCAGCCGGTCGAGGTCCCCGGCATGAGTACGGTCCTCACCGCCGATCGCCGCCGCCTACACGTCTTCGCCTGGTGTTTCCTCCTGGTCTTCCCCGGCCCCATCCTGGCGCTCGGCTACGTAGCCGGTTTCCTCCTCCGCGAAGCGTCCTTCGACATCGGCATGTGGGTTCTGGCGATCACCGTGGGACTCACCTCCTACGTGGTCGTCAGACAGGCGATCCTGTTGACCCAGCCACTCGACCTGATGCTGGATCAGCACGGAATCGTCCTACGGATGGCCGGGCGTACGTGGGCGGTTCCGTGGCATCTCACCTGGCACGCAGCGGTCCGGTCACATTGGTTCATGCCCACACTGTTCCTATGGGTCAACGCACCACGCGCCTCGGGTCTCTTCCCAGACGAGGCGAGGGTGCGACGATTTCCGGGCTATCCGGGATACGTGAAGCGGCACAAGGCGATCGCGCTGGCACCCGCCGTGCTGTTCGTCGGGGGCAGCATGGCCGTCCTCGATGCCATTCGCAGACATGCCAGGTTCACCAGTCCGACTCTTCCCTCCGACGCGGACGAGCAACTCAAACGCGCGTTGACGGCACTCGCATGGGTAGCCGCCGTGGGGATCATCATCTTCCTCATTCTCTACAAGCAGGACCAGGACCGGACATTTTTCGACGAGTTGTTCGACAGCTACTGAGCTATATGGTCGTGAGACCTTCCAAACCTCGAATCCGCCGGTTCACTGCCGCCAACGGCAAGCACCACTCATCCTCGGCGTCTGACTGCGCACCACGCTGAACGCACGGCGGACGGGACTCAGCCCACGCCGGACAGGTCCCGGGCGAGCAGAGCTGCCTGTGTCCGGCTGGTCACCCCGAGTTTGGCCAGCACGCTGCTGACGTGGGTCTTCACCGTGCGCTCGGCGAGGTGGAGATCTCGGGCGATCTCCTGGTTGGCCAGTCCTCGGGCGAGGCGGTCGAGGATCTCGCGTTCCCGGGGGGTCAGCGAGGCGACCCGACCAGCCGGCGAGTCGAGCGGGTCGGTCTCCGACCCGGGCCGGTTTCCGGCCGCCCCGTTTCGTCGCCCCGGCCACAGCGCCTCCGCCGCTGAAGTGCTCAACGTGGTGACCCCACCGTGGACCCCCCGGACCGCCGAGGCCAACTCGTCACCGGTGGCGTCCTTGAGCACGAATCCGTCGGCCCCGGCGGCAAGTGCGCGCTGGATCTCTGCGGCTCGGCCGATCGTGGTCAGCATCAGCACCCGGGCCCGGACCTGTGGGAACTGGCGACGAAGCCGCTCCAGGGTCTGTACCCCGTCGGCTCCAGGCAGATAGAGGTCCAGCAGGACGACCTCGACGGCATCCGGCTGCCGGTCCACGAAATCGAGCAGGGCCGGGCCGTCCGGTAGGGCCGCGACCACGTCGATGTCCGACTGTGCGGCAAGGATGAGGGACAGCCCTTCCCGGACCAGTGCCTGGTCGTCCACGATGACGAGTCGAATCACGGCCCGATGCTATGCCGGTGCGCCGGCGGGTCTTCGACATGCTGACGCGACAGCCGACCGGGGAGCGAAGAATTGGCGACGAGACAGCAGGTGACCGGCTGGTTACGGACCCGCTGGCAACTGGTGGCAGACCTCGCTATGCAGGGCCTGCTGGTCGGTCTGTTCCTGGTCAGCGGGGCGGTACCGGAAACCGGTGGACTTCTCGGGGTGCTACTGGCCGCGGCCCAGATCCTCCCGCTGCTGGTCCGCCGCCAGGCCCCCGGTGCCGTGCTCGCCGTGGTGGCACTGGCCACCTCGGCACAGATGCTGCTCGGCATGTCCCGCACCGTCGGCTATCTGCCCGCGCTGCTGGCCATCTACTCGGCGGCGGGCAGCCGATCGTCATCGGTGCGCTGGGGGGTGTGCACCGGAGCAACGGTGTCGGTGGCGGGGGCCAGCCTGCCCGGCCGGGGCCCGGTCGAGGGCTTCCTGCTGGCCGTGGTCGCGTTCACCCTGGCCTGGTTGGCCGGTGCCGAACGGGGGCAGCAGCTACGCCGACGTACCGCGCTGGTCGCCGAACGCACCCGACTGCGCCTGGAACAGCGGATCGCCGAGGAGAGCCGCGTCGCGGCCGAGGATCGGGAGCTGCTGGCCCGGCGGCTGCACGACACGCTCGCCCACACCCTCACCGTCATGGTGGTGCAGACCGAGGCGCTGCGGTGCACCGGCGAGTTGTCGCCCGCGCAACGGGACCGCGTCGACCGGGTGCTCGGCGCGGGACGGGCGGCTCTCACGGAGATCCGGCACGCCATCGCCGAACTGGACCGCCGGGCGACGTCAACCGTCGGTGACAACCTGCCGGAACGACTCGACGAACTCCGGGCCGCCGGTCTCGACCTGCCGGTCGACGTACCGATGCTGCTGGCCGATCTGCCCGGTCGACTCCGGCCGGTGCTGCACCGGCTCATCGGCGAGGTGGCCACCAACGCGCTGCGGCACGACGGGCCGGGCAGCCGGCTGGAGATCACGGTACGCCCGGAGCCGGACCAGATCCGGGTGGCCACGGTGAGCCACCCCGCCACCCCGCCACGAAGCCCCACGCCGTCCGGAACCCAGGGGTACGGCCTGCGCAGTCTCGGCGCGGACGTCGCGCTCGCCGGCGGCGTGCTCAGTTACGGCCCGGTCCCCCGGAATGGCTGGCGGGTGGTCGCCACCTTCCCGGATGACGGTCACCGTTCCAGCACCACCAGCCCGACTCCCGCCGCCTGATGCGACAAACGGGTCCGGCCCCCGGCAGAATGCAGGGCGGAACCAACCGAGAAGGCGGATCAGGATCGTGACGACCTCTGTTCACCAGCGGATTGCCGACGAACTCGGCGTGGCCGAGCGACAGGTGCGCGCTGCTGTCGACCTGCTCGACGGCGGGGCCACCGTGCCCTTCATCGCCCGCTACCGCAAGGAAGCCACCGGCATGCTCGACGACGCACAGTTGCGCGCCCTGGAGGAGCGGCTGCGTTACCTGCGCGAGTTGGACGAACGGCGGGCCGCCGTACTGGAGTCGATCAGGAGCCAGGGCAAGCTGGACGAGGCGCTGGAAGCACAGATCATGGCGGCCGACTCGAAGGCTCGGCTGGAGGACATCTACCTGCCGTACAAGCCCAAGCGCCGGACCCGGGCCCAGATCGCGCGGGAGGCCGGGCTGGAGCCGTTGGCCGACCAGTTGCTGGCCGACCCGACGCTCGATCCGCGAGCCACGGCCGCCGGGTTCGTGGCCGAGGACCGGGGCGTGGCCGACCCGACAGCGGCCCTGGACGGGGCGCGGGCGATCCTGGTCGAGCGGTTCGCCGAGGACGCCGACCTGATCGGCTCGCTGCGCGAGCAGATGTGGACCCGGGGCCGGCTGGTGGCCCGGGTACGCGACGGTCAGGAGCAGGCCGGGGCGAAGTTCGCCGACTACTTCGACTTCTCCGAGCCGTACACGAAGCTCCCCTCGCACCGGATCCTGGCGATGTTCCGGGGCGAGAAGGAGGGCATGCTCGACCTCACCCTCGACCCGGAGGAGGCACCCGTCGAGGAGGGCGGTCCGGTCGGACCGACCCGGTACGAGACGGAGATCGCCGCCCGGTTCGACGTCGCCGACCAGGGGCGGCCGGCCGACCGTTGGCTGAGCGACACGGTGCGCTGGGCCTGGCGTACCCGGATTCTGATCCATCTCGCCGCCGACCTGCGGATGCGGTTGTGGCAGGCGGCCGAGGAGGAGGCGGTACGGGTCTTCGCCGCCAACCTGCGCGACCTGCTGCTCGCCGCCCCGGCCGGCACCCGCCCGACCATGGGCTTGGACCCGGGGCTGCGGACCGGGGTGAAGGTGGCCGTGGTCGACGCCACCGGCAAGGTGGTGGCGACCGAGACGATCTATCCACACGAGCCCCGCCGACAGTGGGACCAGTCCGTCGACACCCTTGCCCGGCTGGCCCGCGTCCACGGCGTCGAACTGGTCGCGATCGGCAACGGCACCGCCTCCCGGGAGACCGACAAGCTCGCGGTGGACCTGATCCGGCTGCACCCGGACCTGAACCTGACCAAGGTGATGGTCTCCGAGGCCGGGGCCTCGGTCTACTCCGCGTCGGCCTACGCCTCCCAGGAGCTGCCCGGCCTGGACGTGTCGCTGCGGGGTGCGGTCTCCATCGCCCGACGGCTCCAGGATCCACTCGCCGAGCTGGTCAAGATCGACCCGAGGTCGATCGGGGTCGGCCAGTACCAGCACGACCTAGCCGAGAACAAGCTGTCCCGCTCGCTGGACGCGGTGGTCGAGGACTGCGTCAACGCGGTCGGGGTCGACGTCAACACCGCCTCGGCCCCGCTGCTGACCCGGGTCTCCGGCATCAGCGCCGGCCTGGCCGAGAACATCGTCCTGCACCGGGACGCCAACGGCCCGTTCCGCTCCCGGCGGGCGCTCAAGGACGTCCCCCGGCTGGGGCCGAAGGCGTTCGAGCAGTGCGCCGGCTTCCTGCGGATTCCCGGCGGGGACGACCCGCTGGACGCCTCCAGCGTGCACCCCGAGGCGTACCCGGTGGTGCGGCGGATCCTCGCCTCGACCGGGGGCGAGCTGTCCGGGCTGATCGGCAAGAGCACGCTGCTGAAGGCGCTGCGGCCGACCGACTTCGTCGACGACACGTTCGGGCTGCCGACCGTCACCGACATCATCGGTGAGCTGGAGAAGCCGGGGCGGGACCCGCGACCGGCGTTCCGGACCGCGGCCTTCGCCGACGGGGTAGAGAAGATCAGCGACCTGACGCCGGGCATGCTGCTGGAGGGCGTCGTCACCAACGTCGCCGCGTTCGGCGCGTTCGTCGACGTCGGCGTGCACCAGGACGGCCTGGTACACGTGTCGGCGATGTCGAAGACGTTTGTCAAGGACCCCCGCGACGTGGTCAAGCCCGGTGACGTCGTACGCGTCAAGGTGCTGGACGTGGACGTCCCGCGCAAGCGGATCTCGCTGACCCTACGGCTGGACGACGAGGCCGACGCCCGACCGCAGCGGGGCGACGGCGGCGCGGGCCGGGCCGCCGGTGGCGGTAGTGGTGGCGGCGGACGTGGTGACCGTGGCGACGCGGATCGGCGCACCTCCCGGGGCGGTCAGCCCAGGCAGGGCCGGGGTGGCTCGGGTACGGCGGCCCCGACCGGGGCGATGGCCGACGCACTACGCCGGGCCGGCCTCGACAAGGGGCTCGGTGGGCGGTAGGCCATCGGGACGGACTACGGTCAGCGCATGAGTGTCGACGAGCGGACGGCCTGGCGAACAGCTCACCGCCAGGCCGTCGAGCTTCGCACGGCGGCTGAGGAGCGGCGCAGGTCGGAGGAGACCGAGCGGGCTCGGAAACTCGTCGCCTGGTTCACCCGCGAGGCACAGCAGTGCGGTATTCGCCCCACCGTCCTGACCGCCGTCGGCTACAACGGGCGCACCCGATACCGCACCGCTCTGACCGGCTGGTACGTGGATGTAGCCCACTCCCGGGCGGTCAGTGTGGCCGGGGACTACTACCTGCTCACCGTGGCCGGCGGGCTACGGGCCCGGCTACTCGGGGCGAGTATCCAGCCGCAGGATCCGCGACTGGTCGTCGGCGAGGGTGGCCGTGACGGGCAGTCGGTGCCCCTGCGTGACCTGCTTCAGCGGCGGCTGGCGGCAGGTGACGACTGGCCCTGACCCGGCATGGGTTGGCCCTGACCCGGTGCTGACTGACCCTGACCCGGCATAGGCTGGCCGGGTGGACGACCGGCCAGTGCATACCGGCCGATCCACCAGCCCGCGGCGTCGGGTCGGGTCGGGGACCGCCGTCGGGGTGGCGCGACACGTCGCCACCAGAAGCGCTGCACGAGCAGGGTCAGTACCCCGGCCATCACGATCGCGCAGACGTTGACCAGCAACTGGATGGCCGAGCCGAACGCCTCGTCGTACACCGCGTAGGCGAGCGCGACCGCCACGTTCGCCGCAGCCGGCACCGTCGTGACGGAGATCAGGACCCCGACCAGCGGACCGGCGTTGTTCGACGTCAGCGACAGCATGCCGGCCACTCCGGCGAGCAACCCCACCACCCAGGACAGCGCGTCGGGTCGCCAGATGAAATCGGTCAGTGGCCGCTCGGCCAGCAGCATCGACCGGTCGACCAGCCCGAAGGCGGTCAGCAACCAGGTGCTGAGCATGGTCACGGCCATCGCTACGAGGAAGCCGACCGTCAGCGTCGCCGCCGATCTGGCGACCACCGCCGAACGTCGGCGGACCACCGCCACGCAGAGCGCGGCCAGCGGCCCGAACTCGGGGCCGACCACCATCGCGCCGACGATCAGGATGGGCTGGTCGAGCAGGACCCCGATGCCCGCGAGAATGGTGGCCACCGTGATCAACAACAGGTACGTCACGGACAGGCGGGTCTGTTCCCCGGTCTTGTGCGCTATCTCGTCCCAGACCACCGCGTCCGCGCCGAGTCCCGGCGTGTCCGCCGTGGCCCGGTCCGCCTCCCGGGACAGGGTGATGTCCACCCCGTCGACCGAGACGGCTCCGGTCTCGTCGATGTCGAGCGCCTGGAGCGACCGCAGCACCTCGTCCGCGCCCTCCCGGGCGACGTCGCACAGGACCACGTCACCGGCGGGTTTCCGGGCAGCACCGGGCAGTACGGCGAGGTGGGTGACCGCCGGATCGGCGGTGAGCAGGTCGATCACCGCCGCAGCACGCTCGGTCGGCACGATGATCCGCAGGTGCAGCATCCGTTCCCGTTCCTCTCCTACTCCACCGAGCCTCCCCGGACCCCGGTCACTGTGGACCTGTGATCTGTGACCGGCGACCGGCGACCGGCGACCGGCGACCGGCGTGAACTCTACTGTGGCGCGACCGCCGACGGGTGCTCCCGTCCCTGCCCCGGGTCGGCCTCCGCCAGAAGTTCGGAGACCGTCACGAACTCGAATCCCTGGGCCCGCAGGCCATGGATCATCTGAGCCAGGCCATCGATGGCAACCGGTCACCCGGGTACGGGACGGAAAACGGCGTTGGCTTCGCCAGTGCCGGACGTTTTTCCCGAGCACATTTCATAGATATTCCGCCCAATCAAGCAGGTTAACCACCTGAATACCGCTGTGTCCCGAGTATGACCAACACGACCTAAAAACACTGTTGTCCCATCCTCAATCTGATACAACCCTTTTGGTCGTTTAGTTGGCTCTAGCTCGGAGGCCCCACACCCGATGACCAGCCGGATCTACCTTTCGCCTCCCGACGTCGGCCCCCTGGAAGACGCATACGTCCGCGCCGCCCTCCGCTCCGGCTGGGTCGCCCCGGTCGGCCCGGAACTCGACGCGTTCGAGCGCGAGATCGCCGACCGGGTGGGCACCGGGTACGCCGTCGGGGTGAGTTCGGGCACCGCCGCCCTGCACCTGGCCCTACTGAGCCTGGGCGTCGGGCCCGGTCAGGTGGTGGTCGTACCGACCCTGACCTTCGTGGCCACCGCCAACGCGGTCGGCTATGCCGGTGCCCGGCCGGTGCTCGTCGACGTCGACCCGGCGACCGGCAACATCGACGTCGGACTGCTGGCCGAGTTGTTGGGTCGGCTCCGCCGCGCCGGGGAGCACATCGGTGCGGTCATGCCGGTGGACATGTTCGGCACCTGCGCGGACTACGCCGCCCTCCTGCCCATCTGCGAGGCCGCCGGCATTCCGGTGGTGGAGGACGCGGCCCAGGCGCTCGGGGCCACCTACCAGGGGCGGCCGGCCGCCTCGTTCGGCCGGATCGCGGCACTGTCCTTCAACGGAAACAAGATCATCACCACTTCCGGCGGCGGCATGCTGGTCTCCGACGACGCGGGGCTCATCGACCGCTGCCGGCACCTGGCGACGCAGGCCCGCGAGCCGGTGGCGCACTACGAACACACCGAGGTCGGCTACAACTACCGGCTCAGCAACGTACTCGCCGCCCTCGGCCGGGCGCAGTTGCGCCGGCTGGAGGAAATGCTCGCGCGTCGCCGGTTCCTGCGCGAGCACTACGCGAAACTCTTCGCCGCCCTACCGGGCGTGCGCCTGCTCGCCGACGGTGACCCCGGCTCGAACTGCTGGCTCACCTCGATCATCGTCGACCCGGAGCAGGCCGGCTGGCGGGCCGACGAACTCGGCGACCACCTCGGCCGGCACGACATCGAGACCCGGCCGATGTGGAAACCCATGCACCAGCAGCCGGTCTTCGCCGGCACCGAGTCCGTCCTCACCGGGGCGGCGGATCTGCTGTTCGCCAACGGGCTCCAACTGCCCAGCGGTTCGGCGTTGACCGAGACGCAGATCCAGCGGGTGCTCGACACCATCGACGAGTTCCTGGCGGCCTACCGGTGAGGCCCGCACCCCGCCGGTACGACCGGACCAAACGCGCCCTGGACATCGCCGTCGCCGCCGTACTCCTGGTGCTGACCTCCCCCCTGATGGCTGCCGTGGCGGTGGCGATCGCGGCGACCGACGGTCGGCCCGTGCTCTTCCGCCAACACCGCCCCGGGCGGCACGGCCGACTCTTCGAACTGGTCAAGTTCCGCAGCATGCGACCGGTGGACGCGGCGACCGGGCGGGCCGACGACGGCGATCGACTCACCCGGCTGGGCACCTGGCTGCGCGCCACCAGCCTGGACGAACTACCGACGCTGTGGAACGTGCTGCGCGGCGACATGAGCCTGGTCGGGCCCCGCCCGCTGCTGGTGCGTTACCTGGACCGCTACACCCCGACCCAGGCCCGGCGGCACGAGGTCCGCCCCGGCATCACCGGACTGGCGCAGGTACGCGGCCGCAACGCGCTGAACTGGGAGGACAAGTTCAATCACGACGTGTGGTACGTCGACCACCGCAGTCTCCGGCTGGACCTGCGGATCCTCGTCGCGACCGCCGGCATCGTGCTGCGCCGCGACGGCATCTCAGCACACGGCAGCCCGACCGCGCACGAGTTTCTCGGCAGCCCCGAACTGACCGTCCGGATCGACGCCGGCACCGGCCGCGCGGCGGCCCGGATGACCAGGGGCGTCGGCGGCACGACACAACAGACAGGCAGGTCGATGACATGAGTCTGGACATCGCGATCGTGGGCTGCGGCGGACACGGCCGGGAACTGTTCGAAATCATCCGGGCGATCAACGAGGCGACGCCGACCGGACCACGGTGGCGGGTGATGGGTTTCGTCGACGACCGCCCCTCCGAGGTCAATCTCAAGCGGGTGCAACGGCTGGACGCGTCGTACCTCGGGCCGATCGACTGGCTGCGTGAAGCCTGGCCCAGCACGCACGTCGTGATCGGCCTGGGCGACCCACGGATACGCCGTACCGTCGCGCAGCGGGTAGAGGCGTACGGGCTGCCGGTGCCGAGCCTGGTGCACCCGGCCGCGACCCTGGCACCCGACCTCGTCTCCGGTGAGGGGCTGGTGGCCTTCGCGGGCGCCCGGGTGACCACCAACGTGGCCTTCGGCCGGCACGTCCACCTGAACCAGAACGCCACCGTCGCGCACGACTGTGTGCTGGCCGACCACATCTCGGTCAACCCGCTGGCCGCCGTCTCCGGTGACTGCCGGGTGGAGAGCGGGGTACTGATCGGCACCACCGCCGCGGTGTTGCAGGGGCTGCACATCGGCGCGGACGCGACGGTGGGTGCCGGTGCCTGCGTCGTCCGGGACGTGCCCGCCGCGACCGTGGTGAAGGGGGTGCCGGCCAAGTGACCGGTGACCGTACCGCCGGAGGTCACCGGAAACTCCGGGTAGCCGTACTGTTGAAGACCAACGACGGGGGTCGCTGGATCCTCCCCCAGGTCGCCGAGCTGCGGCGACGTGGCCACGAGGTCGTCGTGGTCCTCCCCTCCGGGACGGGTCGGCTGACCGCCGAACTCACCGCCCGGGGTGTGCCGGTGCGTAACTCCCCCTTCGACTTCCGGCTCCGACCGACCCTCGGCACGCTGCGCGGGCTGTGGCGGCTACGCAGGCTCATCCGTGCGCTTCGGCCGGATGTCCTGAACTACCACCTGTACGCCTCGGCGCTCGCCGCCCGACTCAGCACGGTGGGCCTCGCGGTACGCCGCGCGCACATGGTCGCCGGGCCGCTCTACCTCGAATCCCCGGTGATCCGTCCGGTCGAGCGTCGACTGTGGCGGCTGGACCATGTGACCATCTGCGGCACCGACTACACGGCCCGGCTCTACGGCGAACTCGGCTGTCCGCCGGACCGCCGGCCGGTGGCCACCTGCGGGGTCGACACCGACCACTTCGATCCGGTCCCGCCGAGCGGTACCGCCACCAGGCCGGTCCCGCCGAACGGTCCGCTCCCGCCCAGCGTTCCCCGACCTCGCGCGACCGACCTACGGGCCAAGGCACGCGCCGAACTCGGCATCGCGCAGGACGCCTTCGTGGCCATCATGGTGGCGTACGTCTATCCACCGAAACGCCTGGCCTACCAGGGCCGGGGCATCAAGGGCCACGACGTGCTGTTGACCGCCTGGCGCTCCTTCCAGGCCCGCACCCCCCGGGCGCACCTGCTCCTGGTCGGCGGCGGCTGGACCGAGAACGGGGAGACCCACCGGCAGGAACTGATCGACCGGTTCGGCGTACGCGACGACCCGAGTGTCACCTGGGTCGAGTCGGTACCCGACGTCCGGCCCTGCTACCAGGCCGCCGACGTGAGCATCAGCCCGTCCCTGTCGGAGGGGCACGGCGCCTCCGTCGAGGCGGGCTCGATGGGCGTCCCGAGCATCGTCAGCGACGCCGGTGGGCTGCCCGAGACCGTCGACGGCGCCTGCGGCTGGGTGGTTCCCCGGGGCGACGCGACCGCGCTGGCGGAAGCCCTGACCTCGGCCTACCGGGAGTTCGAGGGCGGGAAGCTGGCGAACCGGGGTGACCTCGCGCGGCAGCGCGTCGTCCGGCTCTTCGACAACCGGGTGGCCGCCCAGCGGGTCGCCGACGTCATCGAGCAGATCGCGGACGGGGTACGCCGGCAATGAGGGTGGTAGTGACGGCCGAGACCCGGTTCGTCCAGACCCCCGATGGCACCGTGTGGACCTCGACCGCACCGAGTTACCGGTTCTGGACCCGCTACCTGTCGGTCTTCGACACCGTCCGGGTGGTCGCCCGGGTACAGGCGGTCGCCGCCGTACCGGAGGGGGCCCACCAGGTCGACGGACCGGGGGTCGAGGTGTGGCCGGTGCCGTACTACCTGGGGCCCCGGCAGTACCTGTTGCGCCGGGCCGCCGTCGGCCGAGCCGTGACCGCCTCGGCCGACCCCGGGGACGCCGTCATCCTGCGGGTGCCCTCGGCCATCGGTTCACTGCTGGCCCAGACCCGGGACCGGCTGCACCTGCCGTACGCCCTGGAGGTGGTCGGCGACCCGTACGACGTGTTCGCCCCCGGCGTCGTACAGCACCCGCTGCGCCCCATGCTGCGGCACTGGTTCGCGACGAAGCTGCGCCGGCAGTGCCGCTCCGCGAGCGCCGTCGCCTACGTGACAGAGCGGTCGTTACAGGCCCGCTACCCGGCTACCCGAGTGGCACCGACCACCGCCTGCTCCAGCGTCGACCTGCCAGCGGAGGCGTTCCTGCCGCAGGCACGGTCCCCCGAACGGTGCACCCAGACCAACACCGTGATCTCGGTCGGTTCGCTGGACCAGCTCTACAAGGGCGTCGACACGCTGATCGAAGCGCTCGCCTGGCTGATCGCGGCCGGGCTGCCGGTGCGGCTGGTGCACGTCGGCGACGGGCGGTTTCGCCACCAACTCGAACAGCTCGCCGTCCGGCTGGGCATGGCCGACCGAGTCGAGTTCACCGGCGCGCTGCCCGCCGGAGAGGCGATACGCCGGCAACTGGACGCCGCCGACCTGTTCGTCATGCCATCACGTACCGAAGGGCTGCCCCGCGCCCTCATCGAGGCCATGGCCCGCGCCCTGCCCGCCATCGGCACCACCGCCGGCGGCATCCCCGAACTCCTCCCCGCCACCGACCTCGTCCCCCCCGACGATCCCGCCACCCTCGCCGTCGCCATCTACAACATGCTCACCAACCCCCACCGCATGGCCAGCGCCTCCATCCGGAACCTCTACCGCGCCCACGACTTCTCCGCCGACACCCTCACCCCTCGCCGAAACGCCTACTACCACGCCGTACGCGACGCCACGGAACGTCGGATGTCAGTGAGGAGTCAGGTTTGTTGAGTTCGGTTCAGCGCAGGAGCACCATCGCGGCACCCCCGTCCCCACCGGCCCACCCACATCCCGTCCGGGTCGCCCACGTCATCGGCAGCCTGGACCGGGGCGGAGCCGAGACCGTCTCCCTGGACATCTGTCGGGCGGTGCCGGCGACCGAGGTGGAGCAGACCTTCATCACGCTGGCCGGTCGGGAAGGGAGCCTGGCCGGGGAGTTCCGCGCCACCGGGGCGCTGATCCAGCAGTGTCCGCTGCGCCCGGTCAGTTCGTTCCCCGTCCGGCTGCTACGCCTGTTCCAGTCGCTACGGCCCGATGTCGTGGTCTCCCACATCAGCCTGGCCAGCGCGGTGGTGCTGCTGGCCGCTCGGATCGCCAAGATCCCGGTCCGGGTGGCCCGGCTGCAGAGCGCGGAAGATGGGCGGCGGACCACCCCGGCCCGGCGAGCCCGCCGTTGGCTGCTGCGTCACCTGCTCCGCCACACCGCGACCGACGTACTGGGGGTAACCGGGGCGGCACTCAACTTCGCCAGACCGCCGGCCGGGGACACCCGATACCGGGTGCTCTACAACAGTGTGGCCACCGCCCGGGTGGCGGGCTGGGACCGACCGACCGCGCGCCGACACTGGAAGATCCCGGAGGACGCCCACGTCATAGTGCACATCGGGCGGGCCGCGCCGGAAAAGAACCGGCCGTTCCTGATCGACGTGCACGCCGCGGTGCGGGAACTCTGGCCGGACACCGTGCTGCTCTCCGTCGGCCCCGGCGGGACCGACGACCTCACCTCGGCCCGGCCGGAGATCGTGGACGATCCGCTGGTGCTGCTCGCCGGCGAGGCCGAGGAGATCGCCTCGGTGCTGGCCGCCGCCGACGTGCTGCTGCTGCCCTCCCGATGGGAGGGGCTACCCGGGGTGATCCTGGAGGCCCTCGCCGCCGGGGTTCCGGTCGTCGCCACGGATCTGCCCTGTCTGCGGGAACTCTCCACCCAGGTACGCGGAATCACCCTGCTGCCGTTGGCCGAGGGCCCGCTGCGCTGGGCCGACGCCACGATGTGCCAGGCCCAGACGAGTTCCCTCCGGCGGCAGGAGATCCGGCAGAGCCTGCGCTCCTCCCCGTTCCTCCTCGACCACGCGGTACGGCAGTGGCGGACCCTGTGGCAGGCTGGTCAGCGGTGACCTCGGGCCGGCGCTCCGCCCTGGCCTTCCTGACTGGAAACAGCCTCGCCCAGGCCGCCAGCTACGCGTCGAGCGCAATGCTGTCCACCACACTGCTCGGCCCACACGGCCGGGGACTGATGGTGCTGGGGGTCTCCATCGCCAGCGTCACCCCGCTACTGGCCGGCATGGGCACCGGCTCCGAACTGCGCGCACGACTACCCAACGTGGGGAACGGGGCGGCTCGGCAACGGCTGCTCTCGTCGTACACCTGGTGGTCGGTGCTGGCGGTGGGCGGGGCCGGCGGCCTGGCGGTGCTGGTCACCGCCGGTTCGGCACCCCTGATCGACCCGGGGCTCGCCGACCCTGCCTTCCTGCTCGCCGTGCTGGTGGTGGCGGCGGGCTACACCGCCCTGACGCAGTTCCCCGACGCCTGGTACGCCGCCGGACTCTTCCGGACCGGTAGCGCGTGGGCGGCGGCGGTCGCGTCCGGGGGGCTGCTCGGCATGCTCGTCGGGGCGCTGCTGGAGCGCACCGCCTGGATGCTGCTGCTGGCTCAGGGCACCGGGATGGTGGCGGTCGCCGTCCTCCAGGCGACCCGGCTGCGCGCCGCCGGTCTCCTGCCGGTACGTGGCCCCGGCCGGTGGGAGTTGTCCCAGCTGCTCCGGGCCGGCATTCGGGCACTCGGCCTCACCGTGGGGCTGGCCCTGACCCTGCGGGCCGACCGCTACCTGCTCGGTGCGGTGGCCGGTGCAGCGGCCGTCGGCGTCTACTCACTGGCCGCCACGCTGAGCGAGGCGCCCCGCGTGATCCCCACCGCACTGGGCCAACTCGTCAACCGGGACGTCGCCCTGGGCGCGGATCTCGCCCGGGTCCAACACTCCCGGCGGTTGGCGCTCCTGGCGTCGACCGCGATGAGTCTGTTGGTGGCGGCAGGCGGTTGGTGGCTGATCGTGCCCGTCTTCGGTGCCGAGTTCGCCGAGGCGCGGCCGCTGCTGCTGGTACTGCTGGTGGCCGAGATCGTCTTCGCGCCGTACGCGGTGGCGAGCCGAGGTCTGCTGGGTGGGGGCTGGATGGGCACGGCCGGCACGCTCGGCCTGCTGGGTAGCGTCGCCGCCACCACGATCTACGGGCTGGCCATCCCGGTCTGGGGCACGTACGGGGCGGCCCTGGCCTCGGTGACGGTCTACGGCGGACTGTCCTGGGCCTCGTGGGCGTTGCTCCGACACCGTCTGGATCGTTCCCCCATCCGGACCCCGAACACGGCGGGTGTGCTGGTAGCCCCTACCGGGACCGACGGCCGCCAGCCCGGAGGACGGCACCGATGGAGCACCTGACCAGCCCCGGTAGCAGTGCTCCGGCGGCCCGGGAGAAGGCGGTCACCCGGGAGAAGGCGGTCGCCCGGGAGAAGGCGGTCGCCCGAGAGGAAGCGGTCGCTCGGGCCCAAAGGAAACCGGTGACTCCGATCCGGGGGGAATCAGGCACTCGCCCCCGGAAGAAACGTCGCCATCGACTCGCTGGCCTCGACGGGTCGGTGGGGTGGACCGGCAGGATCCGGGCGGTGGGGCTGGCCGTCGCCGTCGTGCTCTTCACCGTGGTCGCGGTGAAGGCCGATGCGCTCGGCTCCTCCCCCCGGCTAGCTGCCGGTGTCGCCACCACCGTCGCTTGTCTCGGCATCGCCGTCCTGACGCTGTCCCTTCCGGGTCGGCGGATCACCCTCGGCTCGGTCTACTTTCTGGTCTTCGCCCTGTTCCACACCGGACTGTGCCCGTACATCGCCTTCGGTCAGGTGCCGAGGCTGCTGGTCGAGGCATCCCCGGTGAACTCCGCCTGGTATCACAGCCCGATGCTCGCGCCCGCGTTGACCGCGGTCATCCTCGGGATGCTCGCCCTCCTGATCGGCTACCTCGGGATCGTCTCCCTCGTGGGATGGCGGCACACCATCGTCGCGCGGTCCGGCGTCACGGACCGCGCCGGCCAGCCCGGCCTGGAAATCGTCGGATTCAGCATGATCACGACCGGGGTGCTGCTCTGGTTCGTGTTCGCCGCCACCCAGGACTCGACCTTCTTCCTGACACAGAGCTACGAGTCCTTCCGTACGGCGACCGTCGGCCAGCCGATCCCCTACCTCTACCTGCTCATCGGACTGGGCATGGGCCTACTGGGACTCAGCCAGTGGACCCGCCTGCACCGGTGGGGTCTCGTGATCTTCGCCAGCTTCGCCCTCTCCGCCGGCATCATCGGCATCCGCAACATGGTGTTCATCCCGCTGGCCGCCTGGCTGGTGGCGGCCGGTAGTCGGCGGACGATCCGACTCCGGCCATGGCTGGTGCCGGCGCTGCTGGTGGGACTCACGGTGGGATCACTCGCCCGTCAGGTCCGACAGACCGGGCTCTCCGCGACTCAGAGAGACAGTGTCACCATCAATCCGCTGGACGGTGTTGCGGAGCTCGGCACGACCCTGCGCACCATGGTCGTCACCCACCAGTGGCACGCCGAGTGGAACGAACCCTTCGTCGGCTGGGGCACCTACTGGGCACCGCTGGAGCGGATCGTGGTCGGCCGGCTGTTCGGGGAGACTGTCACCACCACCTCGGCGGACATCCGGGTCTTCTCAGCGACGATCCTGGACCGGGTCGGTGCGATCGGCGGCTCGCCCGCCGCAGAGGCGTACCGAGCCGCCGGGCTCGTCGGCGTGGTAACCGTGATGTTGCTGATCGGGGCACTGATCGCATGGATCGACCTCCGTCCGGCCGACTCGATCCTGGGCTCGGCAACCGGGATGATCGGCTACATCCTGCTGGTCTGGATCCGCAACGACTTCACCCCCGTCGTCGTACAGACGCTTGCCTGTTTCACCACGGTCGCCCTGGTGGCGTTGGTCAACCGGTACCGGGCGGCCTCGTCCGCGCGGGCATCCTCGCCTCCGCCAGCGACTCTCGCGGCCCGGCATCAGGTGCCGGCAGCGGCACCGTTCTCCGTCGAACGCAAGGAGATCCGCCCGCTCACCTGACGGGAGGTCCGCGCGGTCGGGGAGTGGTTGGCAGATCTCGCCGCCGGATGGACCGAGCGGTGTCCTCTCCCAGGAGTGCTGCCCAGGTGCCGCCTACCGGCCCGGGCGAGAGGCGTAGACGTAGTAACGGACCCAGGGCCGGCTGTCGTGTGGCCGGGTACGGACAGTGAAGCCAGCATCGCGCAGCAACGCGGTGACCGAGCCGAAGGTACGACGCCAGTCCCGCTCGGAGCCACGCCAGTCCGCTGACTCGTCATCGGAGTGCGTCGGCCTCGCCGACGCTCGCGCCAGCATCGCCCGTTCGGCGAGGAAGTCGTGACAGGAGACCGCCAGGTGGTCCACCGACTTGAGCGCGTCGAAGGACCCCTCTAGTACGGCCAACTCGGCACCTTCGATGTTCATCTTCAGCAGATCGACGTGGTCGATGCCGAGCGATTCCATGATCTCGTCCAGGCGCCGGCCGGCGACCGCGACGCCGTTGGTCGAGTCGTTGGTCAGGCCGTTGCCGATGTGCCGGACCGGGTCGTCCTCCAGATAGACCGGTCCGGCGGTACCGACGACGGCGCACTCCACCGGCGTCACGTTGCGCAGACGGTTCAGCTCTACCGTGCGACGCAGGCACTCGAACGTCGTCGGGTGGGCCTCGATGCTCACCACCCGGCCGTGCTCCCCCACCAGCCGGGAGAAGAGCCGGACCTCGCCGCCCACCCCGGCCCCCACGTCGACGACGGTGTCCCCGGGGTGCGGCTGGTAGTCGTAGAGGAAGACGTCCTGGGCCGCCTGGTCCTGCACTTCGGGCGAGAGACCACCGAGCCTGGTGTTGACCAGCACGCCCTGCGGATACCGGTGGATCCACTGACCATCGTCGTAGCGGACCGAACACCGGGACCGGGATCGGGCCGAAAGGTACACCGAACCCAGGTGTGCCACGGCGTGCGGGGACAACCGGCCGTCCAGCGCGTGCAGCAGTCGGTTCTTGAGCGTCGTCGTCATGGTCGTCCCCTCACACGGCCCGGTCGGCGCGGTATCGGCTCAGGTTGCCCGGATCGAGGAACCACTCGACCGTCGTCTTGAGCCCGTCGTCCAGCGACGAGAGTGGCTGCCAGCCGGTGTGTCGGCGCAACCGGGTGCTGTCGCCGAGGAGCCGTTCGACCTCGGAGTTGCTCGGACGCAACCGCTGCTCGGTCACCACGATCTCCGGCGTGACGCCGAAGATTCCGGCGATCCGCCGGACCAGCTCACCCACCGAGGTCTCCTGGCCGGTGGCGGCCTGGAACACCTGGCCGAGGACGGCCTCGGCCGGGGCGGTGCCAGCGGCGATGAAGGCCGCCGCCGTATCCGCCACGAAGAGCAGGTCCCGGGTGGGTTTGGTGGCCCCCAACTCGATCCGGCCGGTGCCAGCGGCGAGCTGACTGATGATCGTGGGGATCACCGCCCGGGTCGACTGCCGGGGTCCGTAGGTGTTGAACGGGCGCAGGGTGACCACCGGCAGCCCGAAGCTCAGGTGGTAGCTCTCGGCGAGCTTGTCCGCGCCGATCTTGGAAGCCGAGTACGGCGACTGTCCGCGCAGCCGGTGCGCCTCCGTCATCGGTACGGTGACGGCGGTGCCATAGACCTCGCTGGTGGAGGTGACCACGACGCGCGGTGTGCCCACCGTCCGGGCGCTCTCCAGCACGTTGAGGGTGCCGACGACGTTGGTCTCCACGTACGACTGTGGCGCCAGGTACGAGTACGGAATGCCGACCAGCGCGGCCAGGTGATAGACCACGGAGGCGTCCTCGACGAGTCGCTGGACCGTCCCCCGGTCCCGGATGTCACCGGAGTGCACGTCGATGGCGGCGAGCTGGTCGGCGGAGAAGGTGTCCAGCCAACCGTGTGTGCCGCGTCCGGTGTAGTGGACCAGTGCCTTGACCCGGTGCCCCCGGGCGAGGAGCGCCTCGACCAGGTGGGATCCGATGAAGCCCCCGGCCCCGGTCACCGCCACCACGTCCGGCTTCACCGGTGCGTCTCCACCGACCATCGCCGCGCCGATCCGCAGCTCACTCCTCGCGCCGTTGTTCATCTCGTCCTCTCTCATCGGTCACGTGCGGGTGTCTCGCGGTGCCCGGGACGATCCGTCGGGCTGTCCCGGCTGGGGCGGTCTCCGTCCCGGACCGGGAGTCGGGCGCGGGCTCGGTGCGCCAGGCCGGTCGGTCCGGATGTCGCCCCCGGACCAGAGCGCCTTCACCGAGTCCGCGAGGTCGTGGGCGGGGACCCAGCCGAGCGCCGAGGCGGCCCGCCGGATGTCGCCGCACATCCAGTCCACCGCCGCCGAACGCTCCGGCGCACGACCGTCCTCCCGGATCTCGCCGGTGAATCCGGCCGTCTCGGCGAGCAGTCGTACCGCCGTCCGGGCGGGGACGGCCCGACCACTGGCGATGTTGTAGATCCGGTCGGGCACCGTGGGAACGGCGAGCACGGCGGCCACCGCGCTCGCCACGTCCCGGGCGTCGACGAAGTCCCGGTACGCGCCGAGCGCTCCCATCGAGATGTACGCCGTCTGCTGGCTCGTTGCCCGGCGCAGTAGGTTCACCGCCCGGCCGAGCACGTTCGCCTCGGGCAGCCCCGGGCCGATCGGGTTGAACACCCGCAGCACCACGCCGTCGACGCGACCGGCGCCGGTGGCGAGTTCGAGCAGCCGGGTGGCGGCGAGCTGGCTCACGCCGTACTCCCCGACCGGTATCGCCGGGTCGTGTTCGTTGACGGCGTGGCCGGGCGGCACCGGGCCGTACTCGGCCGCCGAGCCGAGCCGGACGAGCCGGGCGGCCGGCGCGTGTGCCGCGACCGCGTCGACGAGCCGGGCGGTCACGAGGGTGTTGGCCCGGATCAGGTCCGCGCCGCCGCCGGTCACGCCGCCGGCGCAGTTGACCACCGCGTCCGGGCGTACGGTGCACAGCAGGCTGGCCAGTTCGTCGTCCGTACAGTGGGTCAGGTCGCACTCGGCGCGGGTCGGGCAGGTGAGTTCGACCTCCGGGGCAAGGGCCCGGCGTACGTGTCCGCCGAGGAAGCCGTACGCCCCGAACAAGAGCACCCTGGTCATACCGGCTCCGGGATCGGCGTGGGCAGCAGGATCGGCTTGAGCGACTCGAACCGGCGGTTCGCCTCGTCGTAGTCCTCGGGACGGCCGATGTCCAGCCAGTAGCCGTCGAAGTCGTAGCTGGCCGGCGGGTTTCCCTGGTCGAGTAGGTCGAGCACCAGGTGGTCGAAGCCGAACACCAACCCCTCCGGGTAGGCGGCGACGGTCTTCGCGGAGAGCCCGTAGACCCCCATGCTGACCCGGTAGTCGAGCGTGGGCTTCTCCTGGAACTCGACGATCCGCTCGTTCTCGACCGCCAACACCCCAAAATCGATCTTCACGTTGCGCTGAAAGGTGGCCACTGTCATCGGGGCACCGGATTCGGCGTGGGTGTGGAGCAGGTCGGCGTAGTTCAGGTCGGTGAGAATGTCGCCGTTCATCACGAGGAAGTGCTCGGGCAACCGGTCCCGCATTCCGAAGAGCGGGCCGATGGTCGACAGCGGTACGTGCTCCTCCAGGTAGTCGACGCGCAGTCCGAACCGCGCGCCGTCACCGACGAAGGCCCGGATCAGCGAGCCCAGGTGGTTGATGGCCAGCGTGACGTGGGTGAACCCATGGGCTGCCAACTGGTGCAGGACGATCTCCAGGATCGCGTAGCTGTCCCCGATGGGCACCAACGGTTTCGGCAGCGTGCTGGTGTACGGACGCAGCCGTACCCCCTTGCCGCCGGCCATGATGACCACGTGCATCTCGTCCTCCTGTCTGCTGCCGGAGCGGGATCGGATGGCACTGCCCGACCCGTGGTCGGGTCTGCTGTCCGAGCGGGTTCGGGCGGGTCACCGGGCCGGTGTGCTCTCCTGCGCCGCGAGGTGGGCTTCCAGCCACCGCACGGTGGCCCGCAGCCCGTCGGTCAGGGACGCGGCCTTCACCCCGGGGAAGAGTTCGGACAGCAGTTGGTTGTCGGCTGCGGAGTGCCGGATGTCGCCGGCGCGGGGCGGGGTGTTCCGCCGGTCGATGGGGCGCTCCAGGATCTGCTCCAGCTCTGCCACCACGGTGTGCAGGGTGGTGCGGGTGCCGAAGGCCAGGTTCACCGGTTGCGGGTGCTGCACCCGGCGACGTAGACCGTCCAGCAGCACCTCGCACACCGTCTCCACGTAGGTGAAGTCGCGGGTCTGCCGCCCGTCGCCGTGGAAGGCGACCGGTTCTCCCCGGAGCGCCGCGTACACGAACTTCGGGATGACCGCGGCGTACGGGTGGTCGTGCCGCTGCCCCGGGCCGTACACGTTGAAGAACCGGAACGCGAGGGTGGGCAGCCCGTACGACGACTGGTAGGCCAGGGCGTACGCCTCGGTGGCCAGCTTACTGGCGGCGTACGGGCTCATCGGCCGGGTCCAGGCCAGCTCGTCCTTGGGCAGGGCGGGGTTGGCGCCGTACACCGAGGACGACGACGCGACCACGACGTGGTCGAGCCGGTGGCGACGGGCGGCCTCCAGCACGCAGAGCGTGCCGGTGGCATTGGCCTGGTGGAACGCGACCGGCTCCCGGATGGACCGGGGCACGCTGGGCAGCGCGGCGAGGTGCACCACGGCGTCCCGCCCGGCCATTGCCCGGTCCAGCGCGTCGTCGTCGAGGATGGAGCCGGTCACGACGTCGACGTCGAGGCCGGTCAGGTTGGCAATGCTGCCGGTGGACAGGTCGTCGATGACCCGTACGTCGGTGATCGACGGGTCTTCCAGGGCGGCCCGGGTCAGATTGGCACCGATGAACCCGGCGCCGCCGGTGACCAACAGTCGCATGTGTTCGATACCCCTTACTCCGGCATGGTTGCGGACGACCGCTCGGGCGGTCGCGCGCAGGGCTTGGCGTCGTGTCCGGTTGCGACACTTCGGTCAACGACAGGATAACCGTCAAGTCACGCAAAGAAGATGAGTCGGACTAAAAAGCACCAAAACACGTGCCGGACGTCAGGAAAGGACCGCTGCTACACCGAAAAGCGATCGGAAGGGCCCTCCCCTCCCCCATACGTAACGGGCGACGAGAACCGGACGACCCGCTCATTGACGGATCCGATCTGGCACAGGAAGCTCGGGCACAGACGTTCATCAATCAAGGGGGCGCGATGAGGAGAACCGGGCTGGCCATCGCCAGCGTGTTCACTCTGGTCGGCGCGATGGCGCTGACCGCACCGGCCGGCGCGCGACCACCGTCCGAACCGGGCGGCCGCGACGGCCTGGAGGTGTACGTCGGCTCGCTGAACCCGAAACAACTCGACGAGTTGCGCGGTGTCGGCGTCGACCTGACCGGGGCGACCGGTGCCCGGGACGCCGCCGGGAACACCGAGGTCGAGGCGGTGCTCAGCGGGTCGCAGGCTGCCAAGCTGGCCGAGCGGGGCGTCAAACTGACCGTCAAGAAGGTACGCGGCAAGGACGCCTCACGGACGTTACGGGAGCAGTCGGCCACCGGCTGGTCGGCGTTCCGGTCGTACAGCGAGCCGGGCGGCATCCGCGACGAGCTGACGGCGACGGCGGCCCGGTTCCCGAAGCTGGCCAAGCTGCAGAGCATCGGCACCACCACCCAGGGCAAGCCGATCCTCGCGGTCAAGGTCACCAAGAACGCCACCCGGGTCAGGGACGGCCAGCGCCCCGCGGTGCTCTACGCCAGCAGCCAGCACGCCCGGGAGTGGATCACGCCGGAGATGACCCGCCGGCTGCTGGACCACGTGCTGGACAGCTACGGCACCGACCCGGCGATCACCCGGCTGGTCGACACCACCGAGCTGTGGTTCGTCCCGGTGCTCAACCCCGACGGCTACGACTTCACCTTCACCGACGGCAACCGGTTGTGGCGCAAGAACCTGCGGGACAACAACGGTGACGGGCGGATCACCAACGGCGACGGCGTCGACCTGAACCGCAACTTCGACTACCAGTGGGGTTACGACAACGAGGGTTCCTCACCGGACCCGGCCAGCGAGACCTACCGGGGACCGGGTCCGAACTCGGAACCGGAGACGAAGGCGCTGGACAAGCTGCTGCGCCGAGTCGGCTTCGAGTTCTTCATCAACTACCACTCGGCCGCCGAACTCCTGCTCTACGGTGTCGGCTGGCAGGTCAGCACCCCGACCCCGGACGACGCGATCTACCAGGCGATGGTCGGTGACGACGCCAACCCGGCCATCCCCGGCTACGACCCGGATCTCTCCGCCGAGCTGTACACCACCAACGGTGACACCGACTCGTACGCCACCGTCCGGTACGGCACGCTCGGCTTCACCCCGGAGATGTCCACCTGCGAGTCGGCCTCGGCCTCGGACCCCAACGACCAGTGGCACCCGGAGGACTGCGTCAGCGGTTTCATCTTCCCCGACGACGAGAAGCTGATCTCCGCCGAGGTGGCCAAGAACATCCCGTTCGCGCTGTCGGTGGCGAAGTCGGCGGCCGACCCGGCGAACCCGGTGTCGGTGGTCGGCCGTAGCACCCCCGACTTCGTGGTGGACGCCTTCGACGTCTCCTACGGCTCGACCCAGCAGGTCGCCACGATCGCGCGTAAGTCGTTGAAGAACGTACGGATGCACTACACGATCAACGGCGGCCGTCCGAAGGCCGTCTCGGTCAAGCAGTGGCGCGGTGGCGAACGGTACGGCGACACGCACAGCGACTACTACGCCGAGTTGCGCGGCAAGGTCACCGGTGCCCGACCGGGTGACCGGGTCGAGGTGTGGTTCACCGGCACCAAGGCACGGTCGGGGGTGGTGGCAAGCGACCACTTCACCTACCGGGTGCACGACGACATCGGCGGTGAGGTGCTGGTGCTCGCCGTCGAGGACGTCACCGGGTTGAGCCCGGCGCAGACCGGCACCACCGCGAAGTACGCCGACGAGATCACCGCCGCCCTGACCGCCGCCCGGCGGACCAGCGACGTCTACGACTTCGACGCGATGGGCCGAAAGGCACCGCACCCGCTCGGCGTGCTGTCGCACTACCGGGCGGTGGTCTGGGAGACCGGCGACGACACCATCCTGCGCGCCCCCGGTCAGGTGCCCGGCACCACGGCCAAGGCGGCACTGGATGTCGAACTGGCCGTCCGGGACTACCTCAACGAGGGCGGCAAACTCCTGGTCAGCGGCAAGAACGCGCTCCTCGCGCAGGCATCGGACGGCAGTTACACCTACCATCCGGACGCGCCGCCGGAATGCACCTCCGCCGACGACCCGGCCTGTCTGCCGATCCTCAACGACTTCCAGCAGTACTACCTGGGCGCGTACACCTATGTCAGCGGCGGCGGCACCGGGCCGGACGGTACGGCGTACCCGGTGCGCGGCGAGACCGGAAGATTCGACGGCTTCACCGGCACGCTGAACGCCCCCGGGTCGGCTGGCAACCAGGACCACACCGCGTCGTTCCTGACCACCTCCGGGTTCCTGCCAACGGACCAGTTCCCGCAGTTCACCAGCACCCCGGCACTGGGCTGGGTACGCCCAGGCGCGGCACCGTTCGACCCGCGCACCGGTGACTGGTACCTGTTCAGCGGGCAGTCCGACCAGTCGTACAAGCGGTTGTCCCGGACCGTGGATCTGACCGGGGCGACCAGCGGCCAGTTGCAGTTCGCGGCGTCGTACGACATCGAACGCAACTGGGACTTCATGATCGTCGAGGCGCGCGAGGCGGGCACCGACAACTGGACGACGTTGCCGGACGCCAATGGCCACACCGGCACCGTGACCGGGGAGAGCTGCCGTTCGGGTTGGGTCGACCGGCTACACCCGTTCCTCGCCCACTACCAGGGCCCGGACTGCTCCCCCACCGGCACCACGGGTTCGTGGCACGCGGCCACCGGCCCGTCGAACGGCTGGCAGGACTGGTCGGTGGACCTGTCGACGTACGCCGGCAAGCAGGTCGAGGTCTCCGTCACGTACGTGACGGACTGGAGCACCCAGGGCCTGGGGCTCTTCCTCGACGACGTACGGGTGGTCGTGGGCGGCACGACGGTGGCGGAGACCTCGTTCGAGACCGATCTGGGTGGCTGGACGGTGGCCGGACCGCCGGCCGGCTCCCCGACCGGTGCCAACGACTGGTCGCGCAGCCAGCAGGCGTTCGAGGAGGGGGCGGCGGTGCTCACCCCGGACACCGTCTATCTGGGTTTCGGTCTGGAGGGTCTGGCCCCGGCGGCCCGCGACGACCTGGTCGCCCGGTCGATGCGGCACCTGCTGGGCACCGGCCGGAATCGGCCCTAACGAGAGAGCAAGCGGGACCGGGCCTGGCGGGAAAGCCAGCGAGCGGCCCTAGTGGGGAGAAACGAACGGCGGGGCGGTCGGCACACCACAGCCGACCGCCCCGCACCAGAAAAACAGGAGTCGCCCCCCAGTAGCATCGCCGGAGACCCTGGGGAGGATCCATGACCGTCGTGCTGCGCCCGATGACCGAGCAGGAATTCGCCGAACGGAACACCGTACTGGTCGACCGGTATGCCGACAACCTACGGGAATCGGGCCGGGTGTCGGCCGCGGAGGCCCACGACGAGTCGGTACGGCAGAACAGTGGCTTCCTGCCGCAGGGCCTCGACACCCCAGGGATGCTGCTCTTCATGGCCGAGGCCGATGACCAGCCCGTCGGCTGGCTCTGGGTCGGCCCCACCATCAAAGCGGACCTTCCCGAGCAGGCCTGGATCTACAACATCGAGGTCGACGAGGAACACCGAGGCAAGGGGTACGGCCGGGCCATGCTCAAGGCGGTCGAGCGCGAACTCGGCAACCATGGCTACACCAAGCTCGGCCTGAACGTCTTCGGTAGCAACACCGTGGCGATCCGCCTCTACGAGAGCCTTGGCTTCGAAGTCACCGCACAGCAGATGGCCAAGCCACTCACCCCGACCAGCGCAGCCTGAGGCCGGGCACGATTCCGAGGAGACGCGAGACCTCGTCACGTGCCCTGGAGCACCACGGTCACCAGATCACGGGCCTCCTGCTGGATCCGGGCCAGGTGCTCCGGCCCCCGGAACGACTCAGCGTAGATCTTGTAGACGTCCTCGGTACCCGACGGCCGGGCGGCGAACCAGCCCGAGTCGGTGCACACCTTCAGGCCACCGACCGACGCACCGTTACCGGGTGCCGAGGTCAGCTTGGCGGTGATCGGCTCGCCCGCCAGACTCGTGGCGGTGACCTGGTCCGGGGACAACTTGCCCAGCGCCGCCTTCTCCTCCCGGCTGGCCGGGGCGTCCACCCGGGCGTACACCGGCTCGCCGAACCGCGCGACGAGGTCGGCGTAGTGCTCGCTCGGCGACCGGCCGGTGGTGGCGATGATCTCGGCGGCGAGCAGGCAGAGCAGCAGCCCGTCCTTGTCGGTGGTCCAGGTGGTGCCGTCCTGCCGCAGGAAGGATGCCCCAGCGCTCTCCTCGCCGCCGAAGCCGATCGTCCCGTCCAGCAGGCCGGGGACGAACCACTTGAAGCCCACCGGCACCTCGACCAGGGTGCGACCGAGGTCGGCGGCCACCCGGTCGATCATCGACGACGACACGAGCGTCTTGCCCACCGCTGCCTCAGGTGACCAGGTCGGCCGGTTGCGGTAGAGGTAGGAGATCGCCACCGCCAGGTAGTGGTTGGGGTTCATCAGGCCGGTGTCCGGGGTGACGATGCCGTGCCGGTCGGCGTCCGCGTCGTTGCCGGTCGCCACCTGGTAGTCGGAGCGGGCGGCAATCAGCGACGCCATCGCGTTCGGCGACGAGCAGTCCATCCGGATCTTCCCGTCCGAGTCCAGGGTCATGAACCGCCAGGTCGGGTCGACCGTCGGGTTGACCACGGTCAGGTCCAGCCCGTGCCGCTGGGCGATCTCCCCCCAGTAGGCCACGCTCGCGCCGCCCAACGGGTCGGCACCGATGCGCACTCCCGCCGACCGGATCGCCCCGAGGTCCACCACGGAGGGCAGGTCGTCGACATAGCCGGCGAGGAAGTCGTACCGGCCGGTGGTGTCGGCGGTCCGGGCCCGGGTGTACGGGATCCGGCGTACCCCGGTCAGGCCGGCGGTCAGCAGCTCGTTGGCCCGGTCCTGGATCCACCGGGTCACGTCGGTGTCGGCTGGTCCACCGTTGGTGGGGTTGTACTTGAACCCGCCGTCGGCGGGCGGGTTGTGCGACGGGGTGATCACCACCCCGTCGGCGAGTCCGTCGCCGCGGCCCCGGTTGTGGGTCAGGATCGCGTGGGACACCGCCGGGGTCGGGGTGTAGCCGTCCCGGCTGTCGACCAGCACGGTCACCCCGTTGGCCGCCAGCACCTCCAGCGTGGTGACCATCGCCGGCTCCGACAACGCGTGGGTGTCCCGGGCCAGGAACAGTGGTCCGTCAACCCCATTGGCCTGGCGATAGTCGCAGAGGGCCTGGGTGACGGCGAGGATGTGGTGCTCGTTGAAGGCACCACGCAGGCTCGACCCGCGATGCCCGGAGGTGCCGAAGGAGACCTGCTGTGCCGGGTCCGTCGGATCGGGATGCTCGGTGTAGTAGGCGGTGACGAGGTGTGGCACGTCGACCAGGTCCTGCGGCTCGGCGGGTTGACCGGCACGGGCGTGGATCGACATCGACAGCCTCCTACAGCGGGTTGGTCGCCCTCGTTCGTGGTGCGGGGCTCGTTGATCGATAATGCCCCAGCTCGCCGTTGCCCGAACCTGGATCGACGGACACACCGGTCGGCCGGGTGGCTACCCGGTGCGTAGAATTCGCGGGCGTGCAGCTGGAACCGCGTGACGATGACGACCGAATCCGGGTGTCCGACCGGGAACGAGAGCACATCATCGAGTTGCTCGGGACTGCTACCGGCGAGGGCCGGCTGACCCTGGACGAGTACGAGGATCGGGTCACCCTGGCGCATGCGGCGCGTACCCGGGGTGAACTGGCCCGGCTCACCCACGACCTGCCGGTCACCGCCACCGGCCCCGCCGTCGTCCAGCCCACCAGCCTCAGCCCGGTGGAGCCCGTGGAGAAGTTGACGGCCGTCTTCGGGGAGGAGACCCGCAAGGGCCGCTGGCGGGTGCCGGGGCTGTTGCGGACCCTGTCGGTCTTCGGCTCCTGCCGGGTCGACCTGCACGAGGCGGAACTCCAGCAGCCGGTGACGGTGATCGAGGCGACCACGGTCTTCGGTGATCTGACCGTGGTCGTACCGGAGGGAACCGACGTCCGGCTCACCGGCAGCGCGATCTTCGGTTCGAAGACGTCCAAGATGCGGGAGCCGGTCCGGCCGGGCGCACCCGTGGTCGAGGTACGCACCCGGGTGGTCTTCGGTGAGGTGACCGTCCGTCCGCCGCGAAAGCCCTGGCTGAAACAGCTCCTCAACGACATCAGCTAGACGAGGTCCGCCTCCCGGAGCAGATGCCAGAGGCCGGCACCGTCGGGCGCGGAGAGGACCTTCTGCCCCTCCGGCCCGGTGGAGCGGGCACCGCCTCCCGGCGCCGGCAGATGCCCCGCCAGCACGGCCTGGGTGGGTGAGAGCCGCCGGATCGCCACGGCGGCGACGTTCTCCGGGTGGGCGGCGGCGAACTCCGCGTAGATCTCCGGGTCGTGCTGGCCATCGTCACCGACCAGCAGCCACCGGACGTCCGGAAACTCCTCGGCCAGCCGGAGCAGCATGGCACGCTTGTGCGCCCGGCCGCTGCGGAACCACCGGTCGGCGGTCGGCCCCCAGTCGGTGAGCAGTAGCGGTCCCGCCGGGTAGAGGTGCCGGGACAGGAACCTGGTCAACGCGGGGGCGACGTTGAAGGCCCCGGTGGAGAGGTAGAGGACCGGCGCACCCGGGTACGCGTTGACCAGCCGCTCGTAGAGCACCGCCATTCCCGGTACGGCCGCCCGGGCGTGCTCGTCGAGCACGAAGGTGTTCCACGCGGCGAGCAGTGGTCGGGGCAGCGTGGTGACCATGACCGTGTCGTCGATGTCCGACAGGATGCCGAAGCGTACCGCCGGGTCGACGATCCGCACCGGGGCCTCGACCGGCTCCGCGTCCGGGCTGGTCAATCGGACTGTTCCCCAGCCGGGTGGCAGGTCGGCGGGCACCACGACGTCGACGAAGCCGCTGCGGTCGGCGTGCGTCTCGTGTCGGCCGTCACCGGCCTCGATGATCACCGTCGCCCCCTTGGCGGGGATGGTGGCGAAGCTACGCCAGCCGCGTAGTTTGGCGGGCCGATGGCGGGGGCGCTCCAGCCTGCCGAGCAGCACCCGGCCCATCACCCGTACCCAACCGGGCGCACCGTACCCGGGATAGGCGATCATCGTCACGTCCCAGCCCCGCCGCCGCAGTCTGCGGGCAAGGAAGTGATGGATCGCGTCCTCGATCCGCGCCGCCCGGTGGAGTTGGGGTATGGCCACCTCATTGGGGGAAGTTGGGGACACGGCTGCAACCCTGCCATACGCCGCCGACACGCCTTACTCCGCCAGCCCATCCCCACAGCGCGGACATCAACCCAGAACACGGACATTCTGCCCGCGTATCGTGCGAGACTCCCGACAGGACGACGACGGGGGCGTTGGTCGTGTCGGTGACGGCGCAACACGGCAGGCGGCGGGCCCGGCTCCGGCTCGACCGACCGGCCCGGGTGGCGCTCGCCCTCGGCCTGGCCGGTCTCGGTTACCGACTGGCCCTGCTACTGCTCACCGTCCCCGGCTCGAACAGCGACGAAGCCACCTTCGGCCTGGTCGCCATGCACATCGCCGCTGGCCGGGGCTGGCCGGTCTTCCTGTACGGCCAGCACTACATGGGGACGTTCGAGTCCTACCTCGCCGCGCCGCTGTTCCTGTTCTTCGAGCCGAGTTGGCCGCTGCTCCGGGTCCCGCTGCTCTTCCTCTACGCGGCCTTCGTCCTGCTGATGTACCTGCTCACCCGACGGCTCTACTCCCCCTGGCTGGCCACCTTCACGGTCGGCCTGCTCGCCCTCGGTTCCGAGCGGGTGGTCCGGGACCAACTCACCACCGTCGGCGGACGACCAGAGGTCAAGCCCGCCGTCGTACTGCTCCTGCTGCTCGCGGTGGCCCTCGGGCAGCACCGGTCACGCCACCGCCGGCTGACCTGCGCCGTCTTCGGACTCGTCGCCGGGCTCGCCCTGTGGAACGACTGGCTGGTGCTGCCGTACCTCGCCGTGGTCGGGGTGGTGCTGCTGGTCGGGTGTTGGCGGGACCTGCTCGGCTGGTCCGGTCTGCTGCTGCTCGGCGGCTTCCTGATCGGCCTGCTTCCGTTGATCGTGGACAACCTGACCGCCCCGCCAGGACAGGACTCGCTCTCCGTACTCCGGCAGCTCAGCGACGGTGAGAGCGAACCGGCGACACCATCGGAGCGGCTGCGGGGCGCGATCCTGACCGGCCTGCCCCTGGCCACCGGGCTGTGCCCGTCGACCGGGTGCGCCCCGTGGCAGGCCTGGTGGGGGCCGCTCTACCTGGCGTTGCTGCTCGGCGCGGCCGTACTGGCGGTGGTCGGCCTGCGGCGCGCGGGCGGCGACCGGATCCGCTACCTGGCACAGCTCGCCCTGCTGCTCGGTGCGGCCCTGACCGTGCTCAGCTATGCCCGCAACACCCTGGCCGCCACCGCACCGCTGGCGACCGCCCGCTACCTGTCGGTGCTCCAGATCTCGCTGCCGGCGGTGCTGTGGCCACTCTGGCTACTCGCCCGTCGGACCTGGCGGCGCGGACTTGCGCAACCGGTCGGGGCGATGGCCACCCTGGTCCTGGCCTGGGTCACCGCACTGATGATCTACGCCACGGCGGTGTTCATCGGCGACTTGGACACGATCCGGGGCGAGGAACGGGATGCGCGGGAGTTGGCCACTGTCATGCGGCGTGCCGGTATCCGCCACACCTACGGCGAATACTGGACCTGCAACCGGCTCATCTTCAACACCCGGGAGCAGATCGTCTGCTCGGTGCTCGGCGAGGACCTGCGCCCCGGCCAGAACCGTCATCCCCCGTACCCGGAGCAGGTCGACGCGGCCCCCGCGCCGGCGTACGTCTTCGAGTCCGGCGGCCCCGCCGACACCGCGTTCCGGGCGTACCTGGAGCGGATCGCCGTCCCGGCACGGGTGACCGAGGTGGCCGACTACCGGATCTACCAGCCCGCGGCGACCGTACGCCCGCCCGGCTGACGACTATCGGTGCCGCTGTTGGGTCAGGATGGTGGCACCGAGCGGGTGCAGGCTGTGCAGCACGGAGCCCCCGAGTCGGCGCGTGGTGATCAGACCGGCCTCCCGGAGCACGGTGGCGTGTTCGCTGGCGGTGGCCGGGGACACCCCGACCCGGCGGGCCAGCTCGGTCGTGGTGCACCCGGCGTCGATCGCCTCCAGTACCGCCGCCCGGGTCCGCCCCAACAGCGCGACCAACGCCTTGCGGTCCGACGGGGCGGCCGGGCCAGCCACGCCGAGCCCGACGGCGTCGCGTTCGATCGGATAGACCAGGACCGGCGGAAGGTCCGGATCCCGCAGCAAGGTGGGCTGCTGCCAGCAGAAGTACGACGGCAGCAGGTGCAACCCTCGCCCGTCGAGGTGGATGTCCCGGTTGGCGGTGAAGCCGTGCAGTTCCAGCACGGGGGGTCGCCATCGGATGTCGGGGTGGATCACGCCCATCAGCCCTTCGAAGCCCGTGGCCGCGAGCAGGCGGGCATGGGCGGTCCGCTCGGCGTCGACGCCGGCCCGGATCCGGGTCCAGTACGGGGCGATGGCTACCTGGTGGTAGCGGCGGGTGGCATCGGTAAGCACACCGAGACTGGCCGCCCGGCCGTCAGCGAGTTCCCGCATCCAACTCGTCACCTGCTGGTATCCGGCAAGCTGCCCCAGGTCGGCGCGGAGCCGGGCGCGCGGTGTGGCGGCCAACGCGTCCAGCCCGGCTTCCAGGTTGCTGTCGCCGATCGATGGGGTCAGGAAGTCCGGCGAATAGCCGTACGCCGGGGCCAACTCGAACAATGGTCGCATCGACCGGGACAGCCGTTGCCGGGTCTGGTCCCGCCAGTAGCGGAAGATCGGCGAGCGCGTCCGGATCTGCAACACGTGCAGGCTGAGCAGGATCTCCCACATCGGGCTTGGTTCAGCCGCTATCCGAAACCGAGCAAGATCAAGGTCGGTGAAGAATATTCGTATCATGCTGACTCCCCGTGTTCGCCAACATCCCCACAAACACTGCTGGGCCGCGCGCAACCCCGGCAACCAATTAACCTGACACATTTCCGTCACTCAATTAATTGATCACGTTGTCTAGTCGGGGTTTCGAGCACCGCCGAAACCCGTGGCGACGGTCTTTTCCCGGAGGCGATTCTGTTTGGTGTACGGCACGACAACCAGGTCGGCCGACGATCCAAGGGGGAAAGACATGCGCTCCCTGACCAAGGCAGCCACGATGCTGCTCGGAGCCGCGGCAACGCTGGCAGTGCTCCCAGTGAGCCCGGCCAGCGCCGACAACGGGAACAACCAGCCCGGGTGCAGCCGGGGGGAGATCTGCTTCTGGTGGGACACCGGGACCCGCTTCCAGAAGCAGTTCTGGTACACCGGCAACCACGGCGGCAACAACTTCATGGACGGCACCTCGGTCTCCCGCCTCCCCGTCCAGGACAACGCCCGTGACGTGACCAACCGCGACACGGACTGCCAGGTCCGGGTGGGCAACCTCGGCAACGGGCTCTGGACCTGGGTGTACATCCCGAACGACGGGAAGCGGTACTTCCTGAGCTTGGTCAACAACCGCAACGACCGACACGAGCGCGTGGGTGCCCCCGGCTGCGTCTGATCACGCTCATCACACCGGGTGGGGCAACGGCTCGGGGCGTCGCCCCACCCGGGAGCGGAAAGGAGAACCGTTCCATGACCCGGATTCCGGTCCGTTTGCCGGGCGTCCTCGGCACTGTCGGCGCGGTCGTGCTGAGCCTCGTCGGCGCGGTGGCGCTCACCGCCGGCTGCGCCCCGGACCGCCGCCCCACCACTGGCCGTTACCTCGACGTTCCCGCCGATCGCATCGCCGTGGAGGTGTTCCGGACCGACAAACTCGTCATGCTGGAACGCACCCAGGGCCGGCTACGTGCCGGCTGCCTGGCGAAGCGTGGGTTCCACCAGTTGAGCAAGCTCGACAATCCGGAGCAGCCCGACCCGTTCGCCGACCTTAACGTCACCGCCCCTGATTTCGCCGCCCGCAGCGAGGACGACGCTCGACGATTCGGGTTCGGCTGGAACGAACCGGCGCAGTCGGCGCACATCATCAGCTCCGACCCCGCCTTCGACCACGCCTTCGACCAGTGCGGGAACAGGGCTGCGCAGACGATCGACCCGGAGTTCCCCCGGTTACGCAGCCGGGCGTACGACCTGATCAACAAGATCAACGTCGAGACGGCCCGGGCCAGCCTGGACGGACCGGCGGCGGCGGACTTCGACCGGATGACGGCCCCGCTGCTCGACTGTCTCGACCGGCACGGCTTCCACGGTGCCAGCGGCCAGCGGCGCAGCCTCGACTCGTACGGCGTCGGCCGGCCAACCGGTCGACTCACCGGCCCGGAGCCGGCCCCACCCCGCAAGATCCCGGGCACCGTGGAGGTCCTCCCGCCGGTTCCCGAACGCACCTATCTGCCGACGCCGCAGGAGAGCGCGCTCGCGGTCGTCACCGTCCGGTGCGCCCGTGAGATCGGGTACGGCGACAGCTATGTGGCCCACCGCCTCGGTGTGCTACGCACCCTGCTCACCACGTACGAGTCCGAGATCCACGAGGTGACCTCACGGATCGAGGAGATGTTCGCCCGTCTCCGCTGACCTCCGCTGCTGTGCAAGGAAGGGCCCCTTCTTATCGCTTTCTGCCTCGGAAGGGGCCCTTCCTGACCGCAGGGCGGGGTGGGGGCGGTCGATCACCTGGACGGTGAGCATCGCGGCGAAGGCCACCAGCACCAGCACGGTTCGTACGTAGTGCAGCCGCCACCACCGGTCCCACAGTTCCGTCCAGTCGAGGGGCGGGGCGTCGGGCGACCAGGTGTTCACGACATGGTTGATCGGCTCCATCTGGGCGACGATGAGCACGACGGTGGCCGCCACCAGCAGCGCGGCACCCCCGGTCAGCCCGAACACCCACCACCCCCGGCGGTACGACAGCACACCGGCCACCAGGAGCAGCGCCAGACAGGTGAGCAACAGCGGAGGCATCGTGCGGGGGTAGTCGGTGTTGAGGGCCTGCCAGTAGCGGATGTAGGCGGGGGCGGGCAGCTCGCGCAGCGAGGGTGCGAGCAGGAAGCAGAACATCCCGCCGGTGAAGAGGCCGAGCAGCAGCGTCCCACCCGCCCGTACGATCTGCAACAGATTCCTGGGCATTTGTCCACCTCCGCCGCGGAAGGCACCACACCATCACCGGCAATCGTGGCATTTGAATATTTTTCAGGCAATAGCGGTTTGCAGTCGAAATTCCAGGAACAGCAGTGGACAGCGGCCACGGTAGGGCTGGCACTACCTACCTTTCGGGGGCTTTCAGGATTACTCACCGCAACGAAAACCCGAAAACTTGGGTACGACAGCGCGCCGTCCGGCGTCGCGCGAGCCCAAGCATCTGGGGGAAGAATGGCGGTCGCCCTGGCAGCCAAGCCCGAGGTACGACAAGCGAGCGACTACTCGCAGCTACTGCGTCGGATCAATGCCGCGCGCCTGCTGGATCGCCGTCCGGGTTACTACACCGCGCGGCTCAGCCTGGTCGGCGGCCTGTTCGTCGGCGGCTGGGTGGCCTTCTTCCTGGTCGGCGACTCCTGGTGGCAACTGCTGGTGGCGGTGGCGCTCGCGGTGCTCTTCGCCCAGATCGCGCTCGTCGCGCACGACCTGGCACACCGGCAGGTGTTCCGGGGTCGCGGGGCCAGCGGCGTCGCCGGACGCATCGCCGGCAACCTGGCGATCGGGATGAGCTACGGCTGGTGGATGGACAAGCACACCCGCCACCACGCCAACCCCAACCACGAGGAACTGGACCCGGACGTCGCACCGGACATCCTGGTGTGGTCGACGGATCAGGCCCGAGCCAGTAGGGGACTCCCCCGGTTCATCGGGCGGTGGCAGGCGTACCTGTTCTTCCCGCTGTTGACACTGGAGGGGTTCAACCTGCACGTCTCCAGCGTCCGGGCGCTGCTCCGCCCGGGGATGAAGGGGCGCGGACTGGAGACGGCGCTACTGTTCGCCCACTTCGTCGGCTACCTGGCCGCCCTGTTCCTGGTGCTCTCGCCGGGCAAGGCGCTGGCATTCCTCTTCGTACACCAGGCGCTCTTCGGGGTCTACCTCGGCTGCACGTTCGCACCGAACCACAAGGGCATGCCCACCATGAAGGAGGGGGACAACCTGGACTACCTGCGCCGTCAGGTGTTGACCTCCCGCAACGTGCGCGGCGGCTGGCTGGTGGACGCGGCGCTGGGTGGGCTCAACTACCAGATCGAACACCACCTCTTCCCGAACATGCCGACCCCGCACCTGCGGCGGGCGCAGCCGATCGTCCGTAAGTTCTGCGCCGAGCGCGGCATCCCGTACGAGGAGACCGGGCTGGTCTCCTCGTACCGTCGGGCGTTGTCCCACCTGCACGCTGTCGGCGCACCGTTGCGGCGCGGGTGAGCGAGGCAGGGCTGAGTTAGGAGACGGTCACCTCCTGGTTCGGTCGCGGCTTGGCCCGGCGCACCGCCTGGGCCAGCCCGGCCACGACGAACGCCAGCGCGACCAGCAGGGCACTGACCCAGAGCGGGGACCGGTAGCCAAGTCCTGCGCTGATGGTGGCCCCACCCACCAGGGGGCCGATGGCCGCGCCCACGTTGAGGGCGGCGGTCGCGAACGAGCCGCCCAGTGCTGGCGCATCGGTGGCCGCATACAGCACCTGCGTGATCAGCGTGGCCCCGACGGCGAACGACAGCGCCCCCTGGACGAAGACGAGCACGAGGGCCGCGTACGCATTGTCCGCGGCCAACGTGAACCCGAGCCAGCCGGCGAGTAGCGCGGCACCGCCGAAGAGTAGGACCCGCGTTGGCCGAGTGTCCGACGTCCGACCAGCCACGGTGACCCCCACGAACGACCCCAGGCCGAAGAGCGCCAGCAGCACCGGCACCCACGCCTGGTCATAGCCGCTGACCTCGGTGACCACCGGGGCCAGGTAGGTGAAGGTGCAGAAGGTTGCCCCGTTCACCAGCGCGGCCAGAAGCAGGGTCACGAGCAGCCGGGGACGCCGCAGTGTGCGCAGCTCCTGTCGGGCCCCGGGTGCCGCCACATCCGGCGCGACGGCCGGGACCGACCGCAGGATCGCGAGGACGGTCGGTAGCGAGACGACCGCCACCGCCCAGAAGGCGGTACGCCAAGTCCACAGTTGACCGAGCACGGCACCGGCGGGCACCCCGACGATGCAGGCGAGGGTGGTACCACCGAGCAGCACGGCGGCGGCCCGGCCCTTGGCGTTCGGCCCGACCATGCTGGTCGCCGTCGCCGTCGCCAACGCCACGGCCAGGAACCCGGCGGTGGCCAGTGCTCCGACAACCCGGGTGACCAGCAGAACGCCGAAGCTGGTGGTAAGCGCCCCGACGACGTGCACCACGATGAAGGCAATCAGGAAGACGAGCAACGCTCGTCGTCTCGGCCAGCGCAGACTGAGGATGGCCATCAGCGGCGCGCCGATGACCATTCCTACGGCGAAGGCCGACGTCAGCGTTCCCGCAGCCGGCACGCTGACCCGGAGGTCGCCGGCGATGTCCGGGGTCAGGCCGGAGAGCATGAACTCGGAGGTTCCCTGGGCGAAGACCGCCAGTCCGAGCAGGTAGATGGCAAAAGGCACGACAAACTCCACGCGTCGTGAGTGGATGGACAGGACGCGCGGGGACACCGCTGGTCGCCGCCGGGTTGTTTCCGGCTACGGCCAGACGCGGCCGAAGCACTCCGCCGGCCGGGCGTACGGGAGATCACCGCGCGAGGGATACCGGGAGATGCCACGTCGTGGTGGTGCCAGGCGGCACCGGTGGGTCATCCCCGGGAAGATCAACCGGTACGACAGCGATTCGATGGCGGGTACGCGAAGCAGCGCGCGGTCAGCCGCGAGAGTGCGTCAGCGCGAGGTCACAGCACGGCCAGCCACCGAAGAACCGGTGGCTGGCGTCTGGACGCTTCCGGGCTGGACACGAGGCGAACCCTAGTTGCCGCCCGAACGCGCCGTCAACCATGCCGTCAACCGTCTCGGTCACCGTGGTCGAGCAGACGAGTGCCGAAGTCCCGGAGCGCGGCACGGAAGGCGAGCGGTTCCTCGATGGCGAAGTCGACGTCCAGGAAGGCCAGCGGTAACAGCAGCCACTGCCAGGTGTCGAGCTTCAGAACGACCCTGGTCCGCTGGTCGCTGCGGGCCTCGAACTCGGCCTCCTGGTACCTGAAGGCGTCGACGACGGTGGGCAGGGCCGCGGCCACGGTAATGACCACCCGGGTGCGCTCCCGGTCGAGCCCCTGTCGGAGGTAGTCGAGCGCGGTGTCGGCGGGCAGGGGTCGGGACGGGTAGCTGCTCGTGGTGACCTGGAGGCCGGTGATCCGGTCGATCCGGAAGACCCGCCAGTCGTCCCGGCCGGCGTCCCAGGCGAGCAGATACCAACGCAGCTGGTGGTGGACGTGCCGGTAGGGCTCGACCCGGCGGGCGGTGACCGAGCCGTCCTTCCCGAGGTAGTCGAAGGTGATGACGTGACGCTGCTGGATTGCCTCCGCCAGGGTGTCCAGGAGGTCGGCGTCGACGCTCGGGGCCGGGGCGGTACCGGTCTCCAGGCTTGCCCGTAGTTGGGCGGCCCGGTGCCGCAGTCGCTTCGGAAGAAACTGGTCCACCTTGCCGTACGCCCGGGTGGCCGCCTCGTCCACGCTGCCCTCGGTGGCGCTACCGGTGGCGGCGAGGGTGGCCAGCCCGAGCAGGGTGGCGATCGCCTCGCCGTCGTCGAGCGCGAGCGGCGGCATGGCGGTGCCCGCGGTGAGGCGGTAGTGCCCGCCGGGGCCAGGCTGGGTCCGTACCGGGTAGCCGTAGGCACGGAGCCGGTCGACGTCGCGACGCAGGGTCCGGGGGCTGACGCCGAGCCGGGCGACGAGTTCGTCGCCGCTGAACGCCCGCCCGGTCTGGAGCGTGGCCAGCAGGGCGAGGATGCGCTGGGTGACGTCCGCCATGGCCCTAGTCTCGCCGTAGTCGTGGTCAGGATCTGGCCACATCTACGCATAACGTCGACGGATGTCCGAACACACGATTCGCGTCCGGGGTGCCCGGACCAACAACCTGAAGTGCCTGGACCTGGAGATCCCGCGCGGCCAACTGGTCGTCTTCGTCGGGGTGTCCGGGTCGGGTAAGTCGTCGCTGGTGTTCGACACCATCGCGGCCGAGGCCGGACATCAGCTCAACGAGACCTTCCCGCCGTTCGTCCGCAACCGGCTACCGAAGTGGACCCGCCCCGACACGGAGGAGATCACCGGGCTGTCGCCGGTGGTGGTGATCGACCAACGCCGGATCGGTGGTAACGCCCGCTCCACCGTCGGCACGATCACCGACACCTGGACCTACCTGCGGCTGCTCTTCTCACGCCTCAGCTCACCGCACGTGGGCGAGTCGAACCACTTCTCCTTCAACGACCCCGCCGGCATGTGCCCCACCTGCTCCGGCCTCGGCGAGGTCGTGGTGAGCGCGGTCGACCGGTTTCTGGACCTGGACCGGTCGCTCGCCCAGGGCGCGGTCCTGCTGCCCGGGTTCGGCAACGGTGGCTACTGGTACTCCCAGTACGCCGACATCGGCAGCTTCGACGTGGACACCCCGCTGCGGGACTGGACGGAAGCGGAGCGCGCGGCACTGCTGCACGGCGGCGAGCAGGCGGCGCGGCTCGGCATCAAGCCCCCGAAGGACTACGAGGGCATCGTCGAACGGTTCGAACGGATCTACCTGCACACGACCGACAATCTCTCCGATCGCAAGCGGGAGGTGATCGCCCGGTTCACCCGCTCCGACGTCTGCCCGGACTGTCACGGCGACCGGCTCAACAAGGCCAGCCGTACCGCCACCGTCGCGGGCCACACCATCGGCGAGCTGGCCCGGATGGAGATCACCGAACTCGTCGAGATGGTGGAGCGGGTGAGCGACCGCTCGGTCGCGCCGGTCGTGGCCGCCCTCACCGACCGGCTGCGGGCCATGGTCACCATCGGGTTGGGCTACCTCCATCTGGGCCGGGCCACCACCAGCCTCTCCGGCGGGGAGTCGCAGCGCATCAAGACCGTCAAGCATCTCGGGAGCAGTCTCATCGAGATGCTCTACGTCTTCGACGAACCCACCGTCGGTCTCCATCCACACGACGTCGTCGCCATGACCACCCTGCTGCGGCAACTGCGCGACAAGGGCAACACCGTCCTGGTCGTCGAGCACGACCCGGCCGTCATGGCGATCGCCGACCAGATCGTCGAGGTCGGCCCGGACGCGGGTACGGGCGGCGGAGAACTGGTCTTCCAGGGCACCTTCGACGAGCTTCAGCAAACGCGTACGGCGACCGCCACCGCCCTCGGCCGACGCACGCCGATCAACACCAGCCCTCGTACGCCCACCGGCGCGATCACCGTGGCCGACGCCACCCGCAACAACCTGCGGGATCTGACCGTCGACATCCCCACCGGAGTCCTCACCGTCCTCACTGGGGTGGCCGGGTCGGGCAAGTCCAGCCTCGCGGCGGAGCTGGTCGCCCAACACGACGCGGTCGTGATCGACCAGCGTCCGGTCAGCACCAACCGCCGGTCGACGCCGGTCACCTACACCGGGATCGCCGCACCCATCCGTAGGCTCTTCGCCCGGCACAGCGGCCTGCCGGCCAGTCGGTTCAGCGCCAACTCGGAGGGGGCGTGCCCGGACTGTAGGGGGTTGGGTGTCGTCTACACGGACCTCGCCTTCATGGACGGCCAGGAGACCGCCTGCGAGACCTGTCGGGGGCGGCGGTTCATCAATGACATACTCCGGCACAAGGTCAACGGACTGTCCATCGCCGACATCGACGATCTGACCATCACCGACGCCACCTCACAGCTGCCCGACCGGCAGATCCGCGAGGGCCTGCGGGATCTGGAGCGGGCCGGACTCGGCTATCTACGCCTCGGCCAGCCACTCACCACGCTCTCCGGCGGCGAGTGCCAGCGCGTCAAGATCGCAAAGGAACTGCACGACGCCGCCGAACCTACCCGGTACGTCCTCGACGAGCCCACCACCGGCCTGCACCTGCGTGACATCACCGGTCTGCTCGACATCCTCGACCAGCTCCTCGACAAGCGGCACACCGTCGTCGTGATCGAACACAATCTCGACGTCATCCGGCACGCGGACTGGCTCATCGACCTCGGACCGGGCCCCGGTCGGCACGGCGGTCAGCTCCTCTACCAGGGGCCGGTCGGCCAGATCCACGGCACGCCCACCGCCGCCGCCCTGCACGGCGAGTAGGCGGTCGGATCAATCACCATCCCCGGCCCGGCCAGTCCCCGGTCCTCACGGCTGGCGCTCGTCGGGTCGTACGGGATAGCCGATCTGGGCGAGGTCCTCGGCGAGATCGGCTATCGACAGCTCGGGATTGAGCCGACGGACAACATCGTTCGTCAGCGGACGTAGGGCGTGGATGTCAGCGGTGGCCGCGCCATCGAGACGCTGTTCGTAGTAGTCCTCGGCGAACCTCCGATACGCCAGCGGTGTCGCATCCGTGAGGACCGCGAAAAGCCGATGCGCGCCGTCCGGGTCCGGACCCGCCGGAAACTCGATCTCCCCGGTGTGCCAGCGATCGTCGGTGCGCTGCCGCCACAGGCACACCGTCGCCGCCAACCCACCCTCGAAGCTGAATGCCGGCTCGCTCATGCAGTCGGCGAACACCTCAGGCACCGAGTCGGCGACGCCGGGCCACACCTCGCCGAACTCCGAGAACGCCGGGCTCATCGGCGACTCGTGATCGAAGCCCCGGATGAACGCACCGGCTGCCAAGAACACGATCGAGTATTCGTCGCCGGAGCCGTTGCGCATCGACGCCATCTCCTCGCCGTGGGCCCAACGGGAGTCGAAGGAGTAGTACCGAGACTCCCACTGCGGACTCAGGATCGCGTCGAGTACGGCCAGCGCCCGGCACCGGTCCCGAAGCACGGCGATGTCCGGCAGGGCTCGCGCCACCTCGTGCACAGTCACCGCCACATCCAACCCGATCCGGATCGGCCGACGCGTGCGGGCGGCGAGACGACCAGCCCCCACTCTGTGCTGCAACGCACCCCAAAAATCCCTATCGCGTTCCCGATAGGGAAGATTAAGGTACAGACATGAGTAACCTGTCGATCTACAAGTCCGAGGCCGGTGAGCGCGAGATCCAGCGGGCCTACCGGGAGGCGTTGGACAGCTGGCCGGTCCCGGCCGCACACGTGCGGGTGCCGACCCGCGAGGGCGAGACATTCGTCGTCGTCTCCGGGCCGGCGGGCGCACCACCGCTCCTGCTGCTCCACGGCTCAGGCGCGAACACGGCGATGTGGCAGGGCGACGTCGCCGCCTGGTCGCGGCACTTCCGCGTCCACGCCCTCGACCTCATCGGCGAGCCGGGCCTGAGCGCACCGTCCCGCCCACCACTGGGCTCCGAGGCGTACGCACGGTGGCTGGACGACGTGCTGGCCGGCCTGGGAATCACGGAGATCACCATCGTCGGTACCTCGCTCGGCGGCTGGATGGCACTGGACTACGCCACCCGCCGGCCGGAGCGGATCACCCGCCTGGCCCTGCTCTGCCCGGGTGGCGTGGGTCGGCAGAAGATGGGCTGGCTGGCCAAGGCCCTGCTCCTGCGCCCGTTCGGCGCTTGGGGGATGCGCCGGTCGGCCGGAGCCGTGGCCGGCCTGTCCGCACCGCAGTTCCGAGCCGCCCTCGACGCCGTGACGCTGACCTTCACCCACTTCACACCCCGCACCGAGCGGCTGCCGATCTTCTCCGACGAGGCACTGGGCCGGTTGAGGATGCCCGTACTGGTGATGGTCGGGGACCGGGACGCCATGTTCGACTCGGCGGAGACCGCCCGACGCGTACGCCGCTGCGTCCCACACGCGACCGTGGAACTCCTGCCCGGGGTCGGGCACGCCATCCTCGACCAGACCGAATCCGTCCTGAGGTTCCTGCGCTGAGCCGTCGACACAGCTCCGACCACCCGCGCCGCCTCAGATCGGGCCCCGCCGTTGGGGTGGCTTCGGCAGCCGCACAAATTCGGTGGCCGAACAACCCTTCTGACTCATCTTTCCGATGCAGCCCCATCCCGTACCCGGAACGCGCTCGAAATACTGGACGGGCTGCAGCGGGATGGCCTCGGTGGTGAACACGCCGGTACCGCTCGGGATACGTTGCTCGTGGGAGCCGGTCGTGTCGGTGTACGAGGCGACGATGTGCCACTCGCAAGTGTGGGTGGACACCTCGGGTTGAATACGGAACGCCATGTTCGATTGACCGTTGCCCAACTCGACGACGTTGCGGCGGAAGTACAGCTCGCCCTGCGACTCGCCCTCATCAAGAATGTACGGGCCGTACGGCTTGTCGGTCGGCCCACCGGTCAGGTCCCACAGCAGGCCCTGCCGGGGCCCGGAACCGGCCGGGGGGATGTTGACGACGGTCTGCGCGGTGGGTGCGCGGCACGAATCCTTGACCGCAGTCATGTTGTTGATCGTGAGTCCGGCAACGCGATCGCTGTTCAGGTTCAGGTCGAATGTCTGGGCCTCACCGCGGTTTTCGGGGCCATGCTCGTCTGACCCCACAGGGCCAGTCGGATGCTCGACGACTCGGCCGCCGAGCGGCTTCAAGAACTCCCACACCTGTGGGGCATTGCCGTTCATGGCGGTGAGGGTGGCCTGCTCGTCTTCGGTCAGCGGGCGGTCAAGCAGGATGGCGACGGCCTCCGGGATGTACTGATCGTGGTCGAGGGGGGTGACGGTGGACACGAACGCAGGGCGCTCGCGATCGACTGTCTCCTCAGCCTGCCTGTTCGAGCGCGCTCGGTCGGTGGCCGTCAACCAGTCCAGGAGAAGGTTGGCTTGGTAAGCGAGCAGCACGCTGACGACGACGGCGGCAACGGCGACGGTCGCGTACGCCGCACGTTGCTTCGGCGAGAGCCCGCGAAACCCCGGCAGGCGTTCATCGGCCAGGACAGCCCAGACCCTCGGCCGGGGCGACTGCTCAGGCGGCAGTGCGGCAGGGGACGCTGACGACTGCTCGGGCATCCGCTCAGGCGACTGCTCAGGCGGGGGCGCGGAGGACGGAGTAGTCATTCTCGGATTGTCACTCATGGATACCACGCCCTTGGGGTACGGCCGGGCCCAGCGGCACCCCGCGAGGGAAAGGTAGCGTCCCCGACCGTGTCCCGCAGCGCGTCGACGATCGTCTGCAGACCATCGGCGACATAGCCCAATGCTGACATCCGGGTGTGGAACATGACGATGTCGCCCTCGGCCAAGCCCAACCCGACCAGATCGTGGATGAGTCTGTCCCGGGTGACCGGACCGGCAGAGCGCTTGAGAAGTTCCAGCTCATCCATGATCGGAGGGTATGTACCGCGCGATGGCTGGCCTGACGCATTTGAAACAGCTCCACAGGGGGCATCGGGCATCGGGCATCGGGCATCGGATCGTTGACACCTGCGTCGCAGAGCCTCAAGCAGCAGAATCCCCCTGCCCAATCCAGCTACGGACCGCCGAGAAGTCCGCTTCGGTCAGTCCCAAGTACGGGTCGACACGGTGCAACAACGCCCGCCCCGGATGGTGCGCTGCGACCCACCGCCGATCGACGTCCGCCAGTTCGTCGTCCAACCAGACGAATGGACGTCCCGCCGCCCACTCAACGAGGACGAGGGTCTTCCAGTGCAGACCGTGTTTCGGCTCCTCATCGTCGCCCGGCCAATCGACGACGGGCAGGCGTGGAAGCCCGAGCCGGGGCGAGATGACTTCGTTCGCCTCCGCCATCCAGGTCGTCGCCCAGACCAGTTGGCCGCCCAACGCCAGCAGCCTGCGTCCGACATCCGGGTCGAGCCGGTCGAGCAGAGGATTGCCGGTGTCGTTCAGTGGCTGCAGGACGGCACCGCCCAAATCAGGGTCCCGGCCACCTGGCCGGGCTTTGAACGGGATCAGCGGCCCGTCCACATCCACGTAGATCAAGGGGTGGTTGGCAAGCCCGGGGGTCACGGTTGAACGGTACGGTGGGCAGGGGATGGCCTGCTCGATGCGCCTGAACGCACGCGTAGCAGTCGGGTCGGCGCAGCCTCACATCCGGGATCTCAGCACGTCGACCTCACAGCCCGGCGCGAAGGGGTCGAAGCCGTGCTCGATCAGCCAGCGAACTGCCAGCAGGCTCCGGAGCGACCACCACGCGTGGATCACGTCGAGGTCGATGTCGGTGCCATAGCCGGCGATGACGTCGTCGAGGCGCTCCTCGTGTCCGAGAGTGAAGGTGGCGAGGTCGTACAGGGCATCACCCTGGCCCGCCTCGGACCAGTCGATGATGCCGGTGACATCGTCGCCGTCGACGAAGACGTGCGCGATCTGCAGGTCGCCGTGTGTGAACGCCGGAGTCCACGGCCGGAGCGCGGCCTCGGCGACCTCGCGGTTGCGGGTGACCAGGTCAGCGGGCAGGACACCGTTCGCCACAAGCAACTCGCACTCGTCGTCGAGTTCCGCCGCCACCGCGACGATGCTCCGCCCGGCCCGGCCTGGTAGGGGCGGCAGCGGCGCTTCGTGCAGCTTCCGGATGGTGGCACCCGCCGCGGCCCACGCCGCCGGCGACCCGGTCGACGGCCCGCCGAGGCGCCCAAGCGTCGTCCCCGGGAGTGCGGCGATCGCGAGTACGGGCGGCTTGCGCCACAGGATCTCCGGGGTCGGGACCGGCGCAAGGGACATCGCCTCGACCTCGACGTCGATGCGCGCCTGATCGGCGTCCACCTTCAAGAACACGTCACCGATACGCAGAGTCGCGCGCTCGGAATGGGCGACGACGACTCTGACCTCATCCACGGGCGACCAGTATTCCGGGGATGATCGCCGACGTCGCCAGTTTTATGACGACCTCCGGCCGGCTACAGCGAACTTCGGCCCTTCACTCGTAGACGCAGGCTGCCCGGAGGGTGTCCGCCACCAGGGACCATGGTGGGCTGCTCAGGCAGCTCTCGGCCTTGGTTGCGTGCCCAGCCGTCCATCCTGCCGATCCAGGAGGACATGCTTCGAGGTGGCGGGGCAGATCGACGTTCTCCCAGCAATCCGGAGGTGCAGCCGATTCTTCGGCAGGGGCAGCCCTCCCATCCGCTTTGGCGGGCGGAGTTGGGTGCGCCCCCACGCGATGGCGTGAGGGCGCATCGAAGGCCGGGCTCAGTCGCGGGTGGCCAGGTCCGTGACGAAGGCCCGCCAGGCGACCGGACCGAAGACCAGCACCGGGCCCGACCGGTCCTTGCTGTCCCGTACGCCGACCAGGCCCGGCAGGTTGTCGGCCACCTCCACGCAGGCCCCACCACTGCCGTTGCTCCGCGTGCTCTTGCGCCACCGTGCGCCGATCAGGTCCATGTCTCCGCCACCTCTGTCATCAACTCAAGGGACTGCTGGTGTGACAGGGCCAGGCTCCGGATGGTCTCCCACAGTTGGAGCGCCAGTTGCACATCGTCCCGGCGGTCGAAGGTCTGACCGTGGAGCTGACCCTCCACATAGACGGTATCCTCCCCGACCGGCGAGGTGGCGATCACGAACGGCCCGTTGAGCCCGGGATAGACCCCGGCCGACAACGGCGCGACGTGGATGCGCACCCGGGGCAGCGACTCGCCGAGCTTGACCAGGTGACGCAACTGCTCGCGCATCACCTCTGCCCCGCCGACGCGACGTCGCAGCACGAACTCGTCGACGACCACGGTGAGCACCGGTGGCTTCGCCCGGGTGAGGATCTCCTGCCGTTCCATCCGCGTCGCCACCTGCTGCTCGACCTCCTCGTCGGAGAGCAGCCCGACCCCGGAGAGGATGGTGCGCATGTAGGCCTCGGTCTGCAACAGCCCCGGCACGAACAGCGACTCGAACCAGCGGAGCGCCAGGGCCTCCTGCTCGATGCCGACCCACTCCCGGAACCAGGGCACCACGCTGTCCCGGCTGAGCCGCCGCTGGATCCGGGCGAAGACACCGTTGGTGCCGAGCACCAGGTCACAACGGCGCGCGAAGTCGGGACTGGGGCGGCGGTCCCCCGTCTCCACCTTCGCCACCATGCCGCTCGAATAGTTGATGGCCTCGGCGAGTTGGATCTGCGACATTCCGGCAGCCCCACGGGCAACCTTCAATTCTTCACCGAACAGTTCGAGCATGGGCGACTTGTTCACGGACAACCTCCGGACAACTGGGAGACCGACGCTAGGGATCCACAAACGCGCTGGTGGCGACGTCTACACATCGGACAGTAGTACCGCGGACACCGAAATGCACCCAGCAGTCACCCGGGCTGCCAATATTGGCGGGCGGTCCGTAAAGGTGATCTCTAATTGCGGTTTGGAACCGGCATCGGCCCACTACGCACGCTTAACCAATTATGGAATCGGGAGCGGAGATACGGGCCCGCACGATCGGGTCCGACACCTCTGACGAATCCCGTCCGAAGTCCTCGTCGCCCTGATCGACCACGGCAGCAGAAGTGACGGCTGGCTACCCCGACCGGGTGAACCTCGTCTCGTCGGGAACTTCCCCGCCGCTCGGGCCGACCAACAGGCAGCACGTCCCTGAGGAACGGAGAGCATCGTGTCGCACCTGGTCACCCGCCGGGCAGCCGCCCGTACGACCCTGGCGATGGTCGCCGCCCTGGCGGTCACCGGCGTCGCCGGGTGCGCCGCGACCGACCCGCCGCCGAACGCTCAGCCCAGCGCAAGCGGCTCTACGGGCACGCCGACCGGTGGCGTCACCGTCCGGGACCCGTGGGCGAAGGCCGCCGACACCGGCATGACCGCCGTCTTCGGCACCCTGGTCAACGACGGTCCGACGGACATCACGATCACCGGTGCCACCTCCCCGCTCTCCCCGATCGAACTACACGAGATGGCCATGGAGGCCGGAAAGATGGTCATGCGGCAGAAGACCGGCGGGCTCACCATCAAGGCGAAGAGCAGCCACCCGCTGGAGCCCGGCGGCGACCACCTCATGCTGATGAAGCTCGCCAAGCCGATCAAGGCCGGTGACGAGGTGAGCCTCACCCTCACCCTGGCCGACGGCAGCAGCATCCCGGTCACGGCCGTCGCCAAGCCGTTCGCCGGCGCGCAGGAGAGCTACGCCCCCGACACGCACGGCGGCCACCCGGCATGACCGACCAGCGGGAAACCGGCACGACCGACCAGCGGGAAACCGCCACGACCGACCAGCGGGAAACCCGCCGGCTGAGCCGCCGCCACCTGCTCACCAGCGGAACCGTCGCCGGTGGGGCCGTCCTCGGCGGCGCGATCGGCGCGACGCTCACCCGGGACCCGGGGCAGCCGGCACCGACCCCGGTCGCCGCAGACACCACCATCGGTACGGCGATCGAGCCGTTCCACGGTCCTCGACAGGCCGGAATCGCCACCCCGCCCCAGGCGCACGCCTCGTTCGTCGCGTTCACCCTGCACCAGGCGACGGACCGGGCGGCCCTGGTCCGGCTGATGCGGCTGCTCACCGACGACGCCGCCCGACTGACCCAGGGGCAACCCGCCCTGGCCGACACCGAACGGGAACTGGCCCTGCTGCCGGCCCGACTCACCGTCACCTTCGGCTTCGGTCCCGGGTTCTACCGTGCCGCCGGGCTCGACGACCGCCGGCCGGCATCGGTTGCCGACCTACCGCCGTTCAGCATCGACCGACTGCAACCCCGCTGGTCCGGCGGAGACCTGCTGATCCAGATCTGTGCCGACGACGCGGTCACCGTGGCCCACGCCCAACGGATGCTGGTCAAGGACGCCCGCCCGTTCGGCACCGTCCGCTGGACCCAGCTCGGTTTCCGGCGCAGCCGGGGCGTACAGGGGGAGACAGCCACCCAGCACAACCTGCTCGGACAGTTGGACGGCACCACCAACCCGAAGCCCGGAACCACCGCGTTCGAGCAGGCGGTCTGGGTGCCCGACGGTCCGGCCTGGCAACGGGATGGCACCACCCTGGTCATCCGGCGGATCACCACCGAACTGGAGACCTGGGACCTGCTGGGTCGTACCGACAAGGAACAGGCGCTCGGCCGACGGCTCGACACCGGTGCCCCGCTCACCGGTCAGGCCGAGCACGATCCGCCGGACTTCACCGCGACCGACGAGCACGGATTCACCGTGATCCCCGACTTCTCCCACGTCGCACGGGCCCACGTCACCAACGACCGGCTACGGATCCTGCGCCGGACGTACAACTACGACGGGGTGCCGGACGCCGATGGTCGGCCGGACAGTGGCCTGATCTTCGCGTCGTACCAGGCCGACGTCGACCGGCAGTTCCTGCCGATCCAACGCCGGTTGGCGGAACGGGACCTGCTCAACGAGTGGACAACCCCGATCGGCTCGGCCGTCTTCGCCATCCCACCCGGGTGCGCCCCGGGCGGCTGGGTGGGTGAACAACTCCTCGCCTGAGCCGCCGCGGGCCGCCACCGGACCAGCCCGCATCCGGATCAGGATGCCATCCGGACCAGCCCACCACCGACCTGCCCGCCATCTGATTCGGAGTCACCGCAGATGCAAACCCCATCGCCACTGCCCGTACGGCTGCGTCGAACGGCCGGTGCCGTGCTGGTCGCCGTACTTGTCGCGCTGGTTCCCGCCGGTCCGGCCGCCGCGCACAACCGGCTGCGCTCGGCGACCCCGGAGCGGGACGCCACGCTCACCGCCCCGCCCACCGAGGTGGTGCTCGAATTCGCGGAACCGCTGAACCCGACCTACACCACGATCGTGGTCACCGACGCCGCCCGGCAACGGGTGGCCACCAGCGAACCGGTGGTCGCCGGCACCCGGGGGACGGTGACCTTCACCGAGCCACTGACCGACGGCGGCTACACCGTCGCCTACCGGGTGGTCTCCGCCGACGGGCATCCGGTGCAGGGCTCCTACCCGTTCACCGTCGGCTCGGGACCGGCAAGCGTGACGACACCGTCGGCTGCCTCCCCGGCCGCGTCGACCGGTGACGCCACCAGTACCGCCGGTTCCGACCGCGCTGCCAGCGCCGACCGCACTGCCAGCTCCGGCGGCGGGGTCAGCGGCGGCGGGGTCAGCGCTTGGACGATCGCGGCCGGCACAGCCGCCCTGGCCGCCCTGCTCGCCCTGCTCGCCGGCACCGGTCTCCTGCTGTGGCGTCGACGCGCCGTGCGCCGATGACCCGGCCCGCTCCCCCGCCGAACCGGGTCGCGCGCCCCTGGGCGTCCGCCGTCGGAGGTCTGGCCGGTGCCGTCGTGGCCGCGACCGCACTGCTCTGGTACGGCGGCGGGGTACGCCGGGACGCCCTCCCCGGCCTGCCCGACCCCGGGATCGTCACCACCTGGGCGTTGCCGGCGGCCCGGCTCGGCACCCAGGTCTGCGCGGTGGCGACCGTCGGGCTGCTACTCGCGGCGGTCCTGCTTTCCCCCCGGGAGGCGGGCGGCCTGTCGGCGATCGGCTACCGGCGACTCCGGGCCGCCGGCTGGACCGCGCTGGCCTGGTGCCTGTCGGCCCTGCTCACCCTCGGCTACACCCTCTCCGACCTGATCGGCCAGCCGATCAGCGAGGCGGTCACCCTGCGTGCGCTGACCAACTTCGCGCTCTCGGTCAACCTCGGCCAGGCGCTCGCCCTCTCCGCCGTCTTCGCCGCCGCGGTCTTCGTGACCTGCCGGGTCAGCCTGCGCCCGACCGGGGCCACCGTCGCACTGGGCCTGGCGGTCCTCGCCGTCGTACCGCCGATCTTCACCGGTCACACCACCGGGGCCGGTAACCACCAACTCGCCGTCTCCAGCCTGCTGCTGCACGTCGTACCGGTGACCCTCTGGGCGGGTGGGCTGCTGGCCCTCGCGATGACCGGCTGGCGGGGCACCGGCAGCGGCAGCGGCACGACGCACCTGGCCACCGCCGTACGCCGCTTCTCGGTACTGGCGACGGTGTGCCTGGTCGCGGTCGCCGGCTCCGGTCTGCTCTCCGCCCTGGCCCGGCTGCCCGGGGGCCTCGCCGACCTGACCACCAGCCGGTACGGCCAGCTCGTCCTGGTCAAGACCGGACTGCTCGCCGTGCTGGCGATCGTCGGCGGATGGCAACGGTTCCGGGCGCTGCCGGCCCTGCGCGACGGCGATCGTCGCCGCTTCGCCCGGGTCACCGCCGTGGAGATCGGGCTCTTCGGCCTCGCCATCGGCGCGGCGGTCGCCCTGGCCCGCACCCCCACCCCGGAGGGCGAACTCGTCGAGGAGGACCTGGCCACCACGTTGCTCGGCTTCCCGATGCCGGGGCCGATGAGCGTCGGTACGCTGCTCGGCGACTGGCTGCCCGACCCGCTGTTCATCGTCGCGACGCTGGGAGCCGCTGGCCTCTACCTCGCCGGGGTGTGGCGACTGCACCGGCGCGGAGACCGCTGGCCGGCGGCCTGCACCTTCGCCTTCCTCGGCGGCTGCGCGATCATACTGGTGGCGACCTCCAGCGGACTGGCCCGCTACGGGCCGGTGCTCTTCTCCGTACACATGGTGCAGCACCTCCTGGTCGCGATGCTGGCACCGATCCTGCTGGCCCTCTCCGGACCGGTCACCCTCGCCCTACGCACGTTCCACAAGGCCGAGGACCCGGCCTGGCCGGGGCCGCGCGAATGGGTGCAGGGTGCGCTACGGCTGCGGATCGGGAAGGTGCTGGCGCATCCGGCGGTCGCCCTGGCCCAGTACGTCGCCGCCATGTACCTGATGTACTTCACCGGGCTGTACGAGTTCGCCCTGCGTTCGCACGCCGCCCACCTGGCGATGATGCTGCACTTCCTCGGGGCCGGCTATCTGTTCTTCTGGGTCGTCATCGGCGTCGACCCCGCTCCTCGACCACGACCCGCGCCACCGCTGCGGATGGTGCTGGTGCTGTTGGCGATGGTCCTGCACGCCTTCCTCGGCGTCGCCATCATGCAGGCCACCACCCTGCTGGCCGCCGACTGGTTCACCGCGCTGCCCCGGGACTGGGGCCCCAGTCCGCTGGACGACCAGCGGACCGCGGGCGGCATCGCCTGGTCGTTCGGGGAGATCCCCACCCTGTTCGTGGTCGGCGCGCTCCTGGTGCAGTGGATGCGTGCGGACGAGCGGGAACAGCGGCGACTGGACCGGGCGGCCGACCGGGCCGACGCCGAAGGGCGGGAGGAGGAGGCGCTGGCCGCGTACAACGCCATGCTCGCCCGGCTGGCCGAACGCGACTCCGCTGCCGGCGAGGTGAAACGGTCGGCTCGGTAGCTCGGCGTACGGTCGGCTCGGTAGAGCGCTGGTGGGCCGTCGTCGTGACCGCTTCCGTCTACCCCAGTCGCTCCAGCGCTTCCCTGAGCTTGACCAACTCTTTCGAGGCGGTGACGTCCCTGGTCTCGAGAACGTCGGTCACGAGGGCGAGATTCTCCCGGTGGCACGGCTTCTCATCCTCGTAGGGCGGGCTGATGATCCATTCGCCGGTGTCGTCCGGGTAGATGTGCTGGTTGTCACCGGTGTCCACCACGGCCACCGGGCCGAACCTGAGCCGTTGGTCACCGTCGTGCACCAGTTCGATCTCCACCAGACCGATCCAGGGATTGATGGCGACCCGAGGGCCGACGGTGAGGGCGATCCGCTCGTGCTTGTTGGCGGGGACCTCGTAACGGACCTCCTTCTCCAAGGTGTAGGGGGTGGGAGGCGGCTCGTCGGGCACGACGAAGTCGTAGTACGCACCGATGCTCAATGGCCCGCCTCCCGCCCGGCACCCTTGCAGCTGCTGCGACTCGCGGAAGGTCACGATCACCTTGGTCACCAGCGACGCGCCGCTGGCGAGGTTGCCGATCGTCACGTCGATCTTGGGTCCGTGGAAGTCCTGCTCCGGGACGGTGGGCGGCTCCTCATCCGGCCCGGTGACCTCGCTGGCGTCCTGCGACCAGCCGTCGAGATCGTCGGTGATGTAGGCGGAGAGCCCGACGAGCTGTAGACCGGGCCGCAACGTCGGCCCCTCCTTGGCCACCCTGTTGGCCTGGTGCTGTAGCGACAGGCCGATGATCGCGAGCGGCAGCCCGCAGACTGCCACCACCAGCCCGATGAGCGTGAGCCATTCGGCTGCGGCGAACCTGCGGGTGTGGCCGGTGACGAACCTGACCAGCGGGATGCGACTTGTCCATGCTCGCGATGTGGGACGGGAAGCCACCGTACGGGGAGCCTCCCGCCACGGTGATCGCTGGTTACGCATCCACCCCTCCGATAGATCTCATTCATTGACCTTCCATCCTGGAACCTAGCTTCCGGATGCCAGTTGGAAAGTCGACAGACGAGAATCCAATCCGGTGCCGCGTCTCCCGGACGTGGCGGCTTACCGGGTCGCCATCGGGCCACCGGGCCACCGGGCCACGCTTGTCTCGCGTTTGATTCGCGACAGTTTGTCTGGATTGCGCACGATGTACAGTCCGTTGATCCGTCCCTCGTGGACTCGCACCGCCACCACGTTGTCGATCTCGTCGTCGAGCCTGATGATCAGAGCTGGACCACCGTTGATCTGCGCCGGCTCGACCGACATCCGGCCTGCGACCTTGGGCAGTCCCCCAGCCAGCAGGCGGGCCACCCGGTCGGGCCCGACGATCGGTCGCACCACGGCCTGCACGACGCCACCACCATCCGCGAGGAGAACGACGTCCGGCGCGAGGGTGTCGAGCAGATCCTGCAGGTCGCCCGTCTCGACCGCCCGCTGGAACGCCTCAAGCGCACGGTGGGCTTCGGCTGTGGAGACGACGCCACGCGGCCGGCGGGTGGCGACATGTGCCCGTGCCCGGTGCAGAATCTGCCGGACCGCCGCCGGGCTCTTGTCGACGGCTTCGGCGATCTCGTCGTACTCCAGCTCGAACACCTCGCGCAGCACGAAGACCGCCCGTTCGGTCGGGGTCAGGGTCTCCAGCACCAGCAGCATCGCCATCGAGACGCTGTCGGCCAACTCGACGTCCTCGGCCACATCGGGCGCGGTGAGTAGCGGCTCGGGTAGCCAGGGGCCGACGTAGGACTCCTTGCGCCGGCCGAGCGTACGCAGCCGGCTCAGTGCCTGGCGAGCGGTGATCCGGACCAGGTAGGCACGCCGGTCCCGGACCACACCGAGATCGACTTTCGCCCATCGCAGCCAGGTCTCCTGGAGGACGTCCTCGGCGTCGGTGGCCGAGCCGAGCATCTCGTAGGCGACGGTGAACAGCAGGTTGCGATGGGCGATGAACACCTCGGTGGCGAGGTCCATGTGGCCACCATGGGCGAGTGGCTTGGCGGTGTCCACTGATCTCTCGTCCATGGTCGGCTCCCGCTCGTTCGCTCTCGGCTGTGCTCCCCCACGAGACGCCGGTTTCCGTTTCCCTGTGACATCCGGAGAGGGTGGCTTGGGCCACATCGCCGCCCTGTCACAAGGCTCGGGTCGTCGACATCTTGTGTTCGTCCAGTGCAAGAGCACGCCGCGCCACGAGTGAGGACGCAGCCATGGAAGCCCGCTTCAACCTGTTCGACAGTCCGACGGCCGCAAAGGTCACCAAGCGGTTCTACAGCATTTCCCAGGTTATGGAGCAGTCGACGCTACCGAAGTCCACCCAGGAACTGGTGAGCCTGCGGGCCAGCCAGATCAACGGCTGCGGTTGGTGCGTCGACATCCACGTCAAGGACGCCACGGCCGCCGGCGAGACCGCGCTCCGGCTCAACCTGGTCGCCGTCTGGCGCGAGACCACCGTGTTCACCGAGGCCGAGCGGGCTGCACTGGCATTCACCGAGGAAGGCACCCGGCTCGCCGACGCCTACCACGGTGTGTCCGACGAGACCTGGACCGAGGTGCGCAAGCACTACGACGACGACCAGACCGGTGCGCTCATCTGTCTGGTCGCCCTGATCAACGCGGCCAACCGACTCGCCGTGATCACCCAGCAGAAGGGCGGATCCTACGAGCCGGGCATGTTCGCCAAGGTGGTGAGCTGATCGGCGGCTGGTTCAGGCCCGGATCCCTGCGGATCCGGGCCTGAACCGGAATCGGCGCGTGTCCTGTCGGGGTCCGCCGGTCAGCCGAGCGCCTGGGCCAGGTCGGCCCGCAGGTCGTCGGGGTCCTCCAGACCGATGGAGAGCCGGACGATGTCGGCTCCCGGTCGGGCCGACTCGGCGACCGGGCGGTGGGTCAACGCCGCCGGATGCTGGATCAGGGAGTCGACCCCGCCGAGGGAGACCGCGTGGGTGAACAGTTCGACCCGGTTGGTGACCTGCACGGCGTGCGGGTAACCATCGGTGAGCTGGATGGCCAGCATTGCCCCGCAGCCCCGCATCTGCCGACCGACCAGACCGGTCGGATCGCAGTCGGGAGCACCCGGGTAGAAGACCCGGCGTACGGCGGGATGGGTCTGCAACCAGGCCACCAGCTTCTCGGCGGAACTCTGCTGGGCGCGTACCCGGACGGGCAGCGTGGTCAGGCCCCGGTGCAGCAGATAGCCGGCGAGCGGGTGCATGAGCGCCCCGGTCACCGCCCGGACCTGACGCAGGGCGGCGGCCCATGCGGCGCTACCCGCGACGACACCACCGACCACGTCACCGTGCCCGCCGAGATACTTCGTGGCGCTGTGCAGCACCAGGCTCGCCCCGTGCGCGGCGGGATTCTGTAGGACCGGGGTGGCGAAGGTGTTGTCCACCAGGACCGGTCGGCCGGCGGCGGCCTCGACGACCGCGCCGATGTCCACCAGCTCCAGGGTGGGATTCGCCGGGGTCTCCACCAGCACCAGGCAGGTGTCGGGTCGGACCTCCGTCGCCACCCGCGCCGCAGTGCAGTACGTGACCTCGGCACCGAGCAGCCCGGAGGCGAGCAGGTGGTCGGTGCCGCCGTAGAGCGGACGGACCGCCACGACGTGGTTCCCGCCAGTCTCCGTCTTGGCGGCGAGTAGGGTCGCGGTCATCGCGGCCATGCCGGAGGAGAACGCCACTGCCTCCTCGGTGCCCTCCAGTTGGGCCAGGGCCGCCTCGAACCGGGCCACCGTCGGATTCCACAGTCGGGCGTAGACGTGTCCGCCGCCGTCGACCGGGTGCCCACCGCCGGCCATCGACTCGTACGACGCGCCGCCCAACTCGATGTCCGGCAGTGGACTGGTCGAGGAGAGGTCCAGGGGCGGCACATGCACCCCCAGGTCGGACAGGTCCGCTCGACCGGCGTGCACTGCCAACGAGTCGAATGAAAGATTCGCGCTGCTCACGGCACGATGGTGCAAGACGCTGCAATACAGAGCAATGATCGGGAAAGATTCCTCGGCACAACCAACTAGATTGGCAGAATCATGGAGGTGATGTCGGTGCCACGAATGGCCAGACCGAGGAATCCACAACCCGCCCGGGCCGGGGATCCACCGTCCTCTCGGGCCGGGAACCCGCAGCCCACCCGAACCGCCGGGCTGGACGACCTGGACCTCGCCATCCTCACCGAACTGGCAGACGACGGGCGTCTCACCAACGCCGCGTTGGCCGCCCGGGTGGGAATCGCCGAGTCAACCTGCATCCACCGGGTCCGGGCGTTACGCGACAGCGGTGTCATCGCCGGCTTCCACGCCCAGCTCAGCCTGCCCGCCCTCGGCTATCCACTCCAGGCCGTCATCCGGGTACGCCTGGGCAGCCACAACCGGGAGCACGTCCGCAGCTTCCACGCCACCCTCACCGACATCCCCGGTGTCCTCACCGCGTTCCACGTCGCTGGCGCGGACGACTATCTGGTGCACGTGGCGGTCGAGTCCCCGGAGGCGCTACGCGACCTCGTCCTGGAGCACATCACCGTCCATCCGGCCGTACGCCAGGCAGAGACCCACCTCGTCTTCGAGGTGCTGGCCGGTCGGGGTGTCCTGCCCCCGCCCGCCCCCGGGACTCGTCGGCCGCCGCCCGCGTCCCGGCCCGGGCCCCCGCCCGCTGCGGTACCAGCGGACCGGACGAAGGGGCCGACCAAGTGAGCGTCGCGCTGTTCACCCTCGGTGGCACGATCGCGATGACCGGCAGCAGCGGTGGGGTGGTCAGCCGGCTGACCGGTGCCGAACTCACCACGGCCGTACCCGGGCTCGCCGACTTGGGCGTGCCGCTCGACGTACGGGACACGCAGGCCGTACCCAGTGCGAACCTGACCTTCCGGCAGGTGCTCGACGTGGTCGGCGCCGCCTCGCGGGCGGTAACCCACGGCGCTGTCGGCGTCATCGTCACCCAGGGCACCGACACGTTGGAGGAGACCGCGTTCCTCGCCGACCTCGTCTGGCCACATGAGGCACCGCTGGTCTTCACCGGGGCGATGCGCAACCCGACGCTCGCCGGGCCGGACGGGCCGGCGAACCTGCTGGCGGCGGTACGGGTCGCCACGTCGTCGGCGGCTCGGGACCTGGGAACGCTGGTCGTCTTCAACGACGAGGTCCATGCCGCGCGGTGGGTACGCAAGACCCACAGCACCAGTACGGCGGCCTTCGCCTCGCCGAACGCCGGACCGATCGGCCACGTCATCGAAGGACAGGTACGCATTCTGGCCCGGCCCGTCCGGCGGGGGCCGCTGCCGATCCCAGCCGATCCCGCACGACTCGACGCCGCCCGGGTGGCTCTCTACTGCGCCACGCTCGACGACGACGGCCTACTGCTCGACGGGCTCGCGGAGACACACCGTGGCGTCGTCTACGCCGGATACGGAGTCGGCCATGCGCCGTCCACCCTCGCCCCGGTGCTCGGTGCCCTCGCCGAACGCATTCCGGTGGTGTTGACGTCCCGTACCGGCAGCGGATCCGTACTACGGCACACCTACGGAGCAGTTGGTTCGGAGACGGACCTGCTGCGGCGTGGACTGATCAACGGCGGGCTGCTCGATCCGTACAAGGCACGCGCACTCCTTCGGCTACTGGTCACGGCCGGCGCCCGGCGCGACGACATCGTCGAGGAGTTCGCCAACCACGGTTGACCGCAGCATTGGACACGCCGGGCCCTGCACCTCGGCGTACGCCGGGGATTTCCTGGTCGAAGTCTCCGGCTTGAGCCGATCTTAAACATCTTGTTCACAACATTCAGTTGACAACGGAGAGTAGAGAGGATTGACTAGCGCAATGACGGATGCCTCGCAGACAGACAACTTGTTCGCTCCGCCGGACGCCAGCCGCGCCCGCGCGCACCGCGACTTCGCCGCACTGCACCGCATCACCGAGCGACACGCCGCAACGGAGAGTCAGCGGCGCAGGTGGAGTCACGAAAGCGTCCTCGACCCGTACGAGGCGGTCTGCCTGGTGACCTCGCTCGCGGCCGGAGCCGCCCTGCCCGAGCGGGACGAGGCACCACTGGACGAAACCGATCTGGTCGCTGCGCTGACCCTGATCCCACGGGTGCGGGCCGACCTCGACACGCTAGAAGCCGGACTGCTCGACCTGTCCCGCAGTCGCGGACTCACCTGGCAGAACATCGCCTTCGGCCTCGGCCTAGGCACCGCCCAGGCGGCGCGGCAGCGCCACGAGCGCCTGACCGAGCGCACCCGGTCCGGCGCTACGGACAACTAGCGGCCGACTGCTCCTCACCGAGCACGCGGCGGGCGAGGCGAGGCGCTGACTAACGGAATGTGTGGCTATTCAGCAAGGAATAGCCACACAACCGGGACAGGTCTACTGCCAACGGAAGAACCGGCTGGCTGCCGCGCCGGCGACCACGGTGACCCCAGCCAGCGCCACGACCTGCCCAGCGCTGGGCGTACCACCGGACCAGGATGCGCTGAGGGCGTCCAGTGCGGCACCGAAGGGCAGGTGTCCGCCGATCTCAGCCAGCCATCCTGGCAGGTTCTGTCGTGGGCCGAAGCCGCCACCCAGCGCCATGACCGCGAAGAACGACGTCAGCCCGATGGCGACGGCCGCGTTGACACTGGGCGCGAGCGCGGAGATCAGCAAGCCGATCGCGTACATCGCGGCGGCGGTGAGAGCGAGCGCGCCGAGCGCACCGGCAGGGTTGCGCGGCGGCACGACACCGAACATGAGCCGGGCCACCACCAGGGCGAAGACGATGCCGACCAAGGCCTGAGCGAGGCTGACCACCACCTGGGCGGCGAGGACCATCCACGGTCGGGCCGGCGTCACCGCGAGCCGCCGCAGCACCCCGTAGGTCCGGTACGCCGCCAGGAACGACGGCATGTTGACTATGCCCAGCATCGCCACGACCAGCACCAGGACCATTGGTACGACGTACGCGTCCAGCGCCGGCAGTCCACCGAACTGGGGCACCCCCTCGCGGTCCGACCCGAGGCCGTTCATCAACATGATCAGCACGGGCAGCCCGAACGGCACGACCAGTCCGGCGGTGTCCCGCCAGGTCAGCCGGGCCTCGGTGAGCACCATCTGTGCCCAGGCGTGCCGCCCGAGCCGACGCGGAACGGGCCGCGCCGAGACGGCAGCGGAGACCTCGCTCATCGCTTGTCCTCCGGAGTGGAGTCGTCAGCCGGGCTCAACGCCCGGCCGGTCAGGGCAAGGAAAGCATCGTCGAGTTGCGCCTGGCGCAGCCGGGTCTCGGTGACGACCACACCTACGTCGATCAACGCGGAGGTGACCGCGTACAGCAGGTTTCCGGTGCCGGAGACCATGACCTCGGCACCGTCGACGACCACTCCGGTCACCTCGGGCAGCGCGGCCAGTACGGCGTGGTCGAACGGCTGGGCCACCCGGAACGTGAGCTGCTGGTCGACCGAGGCGTGGGTGATCAGACCGGCCGGTGTGTCCAGGGCGACGATCCGACCGCGATCGATGACCGCGATCCGGTCGCAGAGCCGTTCCGCCTCCTCCATCAGGTGCGTGACGAGCAGTACGGTAACCCCGGACTCGCGGATCTCCTCGATCAACTGCCAGGTGTCACGTCGTGCCCTCGGGTCCAGGCCGGTGGTGAGTTCGTCCAGGACCGCGATGAGGGGCTTACCGACCAGGGCCAGTGCGATCGCCAGTCGCTGCTGTTGGCCCCCGGAAAGGTCACCGAACGCACTGCGCCGCTTGCCGTCGAGGCCCAGGTCGGCCAGCAGCCGGTCCGGGTCGGCACCCTCGCTGTAGAACGAGCGGTAGAGCTTCACCGCCTCCCCCACCCGAAGCTTCTCGGGCAGCATCCCCTGCTGCAACTGCACCCCCACGAGTTGCCGAAGGCGGTTGCGGTCCCGGCGCGGATCCAGCCCGAGAACGCTGATCCGGCCGGCATCCGGGGTACGAAGCCCGATCAGACACTCGATCGTGGTGGTCTTACCCGCGCCGTTGGGACCGAGGATGCCGAAGATCTCGCCCCGCTCGACGGTGAGGCTGACATTGTCGACAGCCACTGTCGATCCGTATCGCTTACGCAGCCCTTCGACCTCGATGACGGCCACGACCCACTCCCTGCCTCAGCTACCGCTGACGCGTTGTCACCGGCACAGTGGACGTTAGGGAGATCGGCTCCGCCTGTCGCGTGCCATCGGTCATCACCGGCAACCATGACTTCCGGCACGGGCCGGCCGTCCGGCACGGAACGTAGAGTCATCTCGGGGATCTTGATGAGCGATCAGAGTCTGGAACGGTGGACGGGCGTCGGTGTCGTAGCCGCATGCCTGATGATCGGGCTGCCCATGCTGATCGACCAGATCTTCGGAGCGGGGGAAGCCATCGCCGGCACGGCCTGGCTCTGGTGGTGCTGCTACCTCGGTTTCGTCACCGCATTCATCGGCGCCTGGTTCATTCCGCCGGGCGCAAGGTGGCTGACCAGCCAGCGGGTCCTGGTCGGGCAGGCCGTACTCGGAAACGCCACCGTCCTGCTCTCGGGGTCCGCCGGATGGACCCCCATCCTGCTGGTCTTCAACGCCGCCGCAGCCACCTACCTCCTCTCCGGGCGGGGCATCGCGATCCTGATCGGCGTGCAGAGCACCGTCGTGGCGACGACCGGCTGGCTCAGCGGCAGCGAACTGGCCGAGATCCTCCTGCTCTTCATCATCTACACGGTGTTGCAGACCTGCGGTGCCTTGTCCGTCATGGGTCTGCGCCGGGAGACAGCCGCCCGCACGGAACTGGCCGCGGCGAACGTCCAGCTCCGCGCCGCCACCGCCCTGCTCGCCGAGTCGAGCCGGTCCGGGGAGCGGCTACGGATCGCCCGAGAGCTGCACGACCTCGTCGGCCACCAGCTCACCGCCCTGGTACTGGAGTTGGAGGTCGCCACCCACCGCGAGGGCACCCAGGCCCGCGAGCACGTGGTTCGAGCCCGTGGCCTGGCCAAGGACCTGCTGGCCGACGTCCGGGTCGCGGTCGGCGAACTGCGTAACCGGCCCCCGGAACTCCGCGCCGCGATCACCGCGATCACCGCCGACCTGCCCCGTCCCCAGGTGCACCTCCAGATCGACGAGACCGTCGAAGCAGACGAGGAACGTACCCGTACGCTGATCCGCTGCGTACAGGAGATCGTCACCAACACCATCCGGCACGCCGACGCCACGAACCTCTGGATCGAGATCGCCCGTACCGACGAGGGGCGGATCGTCCTGCGTACCCGGGACGATGGGCGCGGCACGCCGGTGCTGCGGCTCGGGCACGGGTTGACCGGGCTGCGGGAACGGGTGCAGCAGCTGGGTGGCTCGGTCTCCTTCACTGCGCACAGTGGTTTCCACGTTATCGCCGAAATGCCGGCGCCATGACCATCGACAGCATGGACGAGAAGGTGGCCCTCATCGCCGGCAGCGGGGACGGAAACGCGGATCCGGTCACCAGCACCGCGATCCGGGTCTGCATCGTGGACGACCAGACCCTGGTCCGGCAGGGCATCCGGCACCTGTTGGAGCTGTCACCGGACGTGGTGGTGGTCGGTGAGGCGGCCGACGGCGACCAGGCTCTTGAGGTCATCCCCGGGGTACAGCCTGATGTCGTCCTGCTCGACCTACGAATGCCCCGACGGGACGGCATCGCCACCCTGACCGCCCTACGAGAGCGGCACATCGAAGTTCCGACCCTGGTTCTGACCACGTTCGACGACGACGAGCTGGTACTGCGCGCACTCCGGGCGGGAGCCCGTGGTTACCTGCTCAAAGACGTCACTCTCGAACAACTCGTCGGGGCGGTACGGACCCTGGCCGCCGGTGGCAGCCTGGTGCAGCCGGCGTTGACCGAGCGTCTGCTTCGGGCCGTACCCGAGCTGCCCCAGCCGAACGTCATCGACGACCTACCACCACCGCAGTCGATCACCGCCCGCGAGCGGGAGATCCTGCGGCTACTCGCGGGCGGCTACAGCAATCGGGAAATCGCCGCCGCGCTGCACCTGGCCGAGGGCACCGTGAAGAACCACGTCTCCCACCTGCTGATGAAGCTCGGGGTACGGGACCGCACCCGTGCCGTACTCCGCGCGCTGCACCTGGGTCTGCTCGATCCATCGCGACGCGGGACGGACAGCCCCCCGCGCTGAGGTGTCAGGAAGGGCCCCTTCCTATGCAGGAAGCGATAAGAAGGGGCCTTTCCTTTCACTTCAGGCGGGCACCTTCGATGTCCAGGTCGGGCAGGAGCCGGTCCAGCCAGCGGGGCAGCCACCAGGACGACCTGCCGAGCAGGGCGAGTACAGCCGGCACCAGGGTCATCCGGACGACGAACGCGTCCAGCAGCACGCCGGTGGCGAGGCCGAAGGCGATCGCCTTGACGATGACGTCCTCGACGGTGACGAAGCTGGCGAAGACCGAGAACATGATCAGCGCGGCGGCGACGACCACCCGGGAGGCGTGCTGTGCCCCGACGACCACTGATTCGCGAGGGCGGCCGGTATGCACGTACTCCTCCCGCATCCGGGAGACCAGGAAGACCTCGTAGTCCATGGCCAGGCCGAAGAGCACCGCCATCAGGATGATCGGCATGAAGCTGATCACCGGCCCGGTGGTCGAGACGCCGAACAGGTCCTTGAGCCAGCCCCACTGGAAGACCGCGACGACGGCCCCGAACGATGCGGCCACCGACAGCAGGAACCCGATCGCGGCCTTGATCGGCACCAGGATCGACCGGAAGACCAGCAGAAGCAGTAGCAGCGCGAGCCCGACGACGATCAGCGCGAACGGCAGCAGCGCCCCGGCCAGCCGGTCGGAGACGTCGATCGCCACGGCGGTGTGCCCGGTGACCGCGAGCTGGCTACCGGTCTGCCGCCCCAACTCGTCGGCCCGGTCCCGGAGGTCGGTGACGAGCGCACTGGTCTGCTCGTCCTCGGGTCCGGTTTCCGGCACCACCTGGACGACCGCTGCGGTGCCGCCGGGCAGCGGCTTCGGTACGGCGTACGCGACGTTGTCGAGGCCGCCGGTGAACTGGCCCGGGGTGGCGGTCGGGGTGCCGCCGATGGCGACGGCCAACTGCTCGGCGCTCTGTTCGACGGTGGCCGGTTCCAGGTTGGTGGCCAGGACCAGCAGCGGGCCGTTGAATCCGGGGCCGAAGTGTTCGCTGACCAGGTTGTACGCCTGGCGCTGGGTGGTCTCCGGTGCGGCGGTGCCGTTGTCGGGCAGGGCCAGGCGCAGTTGCAGCGCCGGTACGGCCAGGGCCAGCAGCCCCAGCACGGTCACCGCGATGGTGATCAGCGGACGCCGGGTGACGAACGCCGTCCAGCGGGCACCACCGGTGCGGGTCGAGGCGTCGGTGTGTTCGGCCATCGCCTGTTCCCGCCGGTAGGCCCGGGAGCCGGGCTTGGGGGCCAGCCGGGCACCGGCGAAGCCCATCAGGGCCGGCAGCAGGGTCAACGCGACCAGCACCGCCACCAGCACGGTGCCGGCGGCACCTATCCCCATCACCGTCAGGAACGGGATCTGCACCACCGAGAGTCCGACCAGCGCGATGATCACCGTCAGGCCGGCGAAGACGACGGCGGAACCGGCGGTGCCGGCGGCCCGCCCGGCCGACTCCTCGGGGCTGGTGCCACTGACAAGTTGGGAGCGGTACCGGGACAGGATGAACAGCGCGTAGTCGATGCCGACGGCCAGGCCGATCATCAGCGCCAGGGTGGGTGCGGTGGAGGAGAGCGTGATGGTGCCGGAGAAGGCGAGCAGGCCACCGAGTCCGACGCCGATGCCGACGATCGCGGTCAGCAGGTTCATCCCGGCAGCGAGCAGCGACCCGAAGGTGATCATCAGTACGACCACCGCGACGGCGACTCCGATGAACTCGGTGGGGCCGATCCGTACCCCGGTGGTGGTGAACGCGTCACCGCCCACCTGCACGTCGAGCCCGGCGGCCCGGGCTGGCGCGACGGTGTCCTCGAGCGCGTCGAGGGTGCCCTCCGCCAGGTCGGCGGTGGGTACGTCGTACTGCACGGCGGCGAGCGCGGCCCGACCGTCCGGGCTGACGACCTTCGCGTCGAACGGGTCGACGACGAGCCCGACCTGGGGTGCCTGCTCGGCCCCGATCAGCGTCTGCTTGATCGCCGAGACGTACCGGGGGTCGGTGATCGTCGCCCCGTCCGGTGCGACGAAGACGAGTTGCGCGTTCGCGCCAGCGGCAGCCGGGGAGATCTCCCGGAGTTGGTCGAGTGCCTGCTGGGACTCGGAGCCCGGGATGGTGAACTGGTCGTCGAACTCCCCACCGAAGGTGACGAAGAGTCCGATCACGGCGGCCAGGATCAACGTCCAGGCACCGACCACGACGCCGCGCCGGCGGAAACAGGCGCGAGCGAGTCGGTAGAGCAGGGAAGCCATCAAGAAAGCCCTTCGGCGTTCGGTGGTGCGGGTGGTGCCAGTGGTGCTGGCGGCGCGGATGGTGCCAGTGGCGCTGGCGGTGCCGGTGGTGCCGAGGTGACGGCCCGGAGCATGAGCAGTAGTGCGGGACGGTGCAGGCCGGCCACCTCACCGTTGCCCTCGGTGGAGATCTCCTGCAACGCGAGGCCGTCCATCATCCCGATCACGATGCGGGCGAGCTGGGCTGCCGGGATGGTCAGGGTTACCCCGGTCCGCCGCACTACGTTCTCGATCAGGCTGGTGAGGCGGTCGAGTACCCGACGCATATGGCGACGTAACGCGGCGACGGCCTCCGGATGCCGGCTCGCGTACAGGGCGTACTCCAGGTAGACGATCGCCCAGGCCCGGTCCTGCCGGTAGGTGGCGAGGCCGCGTTCGACGGCTGCCGCAACCGGATCGTCCTCCTCCTCCACCCCGGTGAGTTGTTCCTCCAACTGCGCCATCCGGGCGGTCATCTCCCGCTCGAAGAGCGCGGCGAGGAGTTCGTCCTTGGTGCGGAAGCTGGAGTAGAAGGCTCCGCGGGTGAACCCGCCCCGGCTACAGATGTCCTCCACCCGGGCCGCTTGGAAGCCCAGCTCGGCGAAGGTGCTCAGGGCGGCGTCCAGCAGGCGTTCGACCGTCACCTCGCGGCGACGTTTGTACGGCTCGGGGCCGTCGATCGGGGACATGTCTCGACTCACGATGCACGAGTGTACTCAGTGCATTCGTGTATCGAACCGGTTTCCCAATGAGCGCCCGGTCACAGGAGCAGGCTCGCGATGGCGCGGGCGTCGGGGTGGGTTCCTTGGCTTACCCTGTCCCCGCCGCCGGACTGCGCAGGCCGGCGGCGGGCAATCGACAAGACTCAACCTGCGGTCGACCCGCTTCGCAGGACGAACTCCCAGTCGACCGTCCTGGCCCAATCGGCATAGCTGTGCCAGGCCACCCCCGGGTACCTGGCATGCAGCCCCTCGACATCGACAAAGTCGGTGTTCTCCTCGAACCGCTGGAACATGTCCGCGATCTCGTCACCGGCCCACTGGCGGACCTGGTCCAACGGCAACTGCCGATACGGAATCTCCCGGCCGAGCACCTCACCGAGGATGCGGGCCGCCTGTTCGCCGGTCACCCGGTCGGAAACGACGTCGATCCGCTCACCGACGAACTGTTCCGGGTTCTCGATGGCGTGCACGGCAAGGCCGGCGATGTCCCGGACGGTCACCTGGTCCAACGGCTTACCGGCCGAGAGCGGGTTTGCCAGGACACCGTCAGCGAGTCGACTGAACCCTACGTTGAGGACGTTCTCCATGAAGTACACCGGCCCCAGGACGGTTGCCCGTACCTCCTGATCCCGGAGGTACGCCTCCACGAGTTGCTTGCTGTCGGCGTGGTCTATGTCGGTTGCTACCAACCGGTCGCCGCCACGTACCGAGGAATAGACGAGGTGTATGCCGTTCTGCGCTGCGACATCGACCAGGAGGCGACCCTGGGCAACCTCCTCGTCCTTGCCACCCGATCCGAATGGCACCGACAGGCCGAATACCGCGTCGACGTCCTTGGCGGCGCCAGCGAGCGCTTCCGGATCGGCCAAGTCACCCACGACGAGCCGTACACCGGCATCGGACAGCGCCCGGGCGGGTGCCGACTCGGACGACCGCACGTAGGCGATGACGTCGTGGCCGCGGTCGAGCAGCAGGTCGGCAACGGCACCTCCTTGCTTCCCCGTCACACCAATGACAAGAACGGTGGTCATAGCTGACTCCTTGATCACGCTCTGCGGACGGCATCGAGTCTGTGGGCTCAACCTTGGTTAAGGTCAAGTGCTAGGTTGTCGACTCATGCCAAGACCCCGTACCGCGTTCCACGAACTCACCGTCGGGCAGGTCGCCGATCGCAGCGGCGTCGCGATATCCGCGCTGCACTACTACGAGCGCCAGAACCTCATCCGCAGCACCCGGACGGCGAGCAACCAACGCCGCTACAGCCGTGACACCCTGCGCCGAGTTGCCTTCATCAGGGCATCCCAACACGTCGGTATCTCGCTCGCGACAATCAAGGAAGCCCTGGACCAACTGCCCAGCGAACGCACCCCGACCCCGCACGACTGGGCTCGCCTGTCGGCAGCATGGCGAACCGACCTCGACGCCCGCATCGCGCAGCTACAGGCACTCCGGGACGACCTCACCGAGTGCATCGGATGCGGCTGCCTGTCACTGCGGGTCTGCCACCTGACCAACCCGCGCGACGTCCTGCGTCACGAAGGCCCAGGCGCGCGACGCCTGCCACCCGATCCACCGTCCCATGCCTCCGGACCGGTCCAGAACGGCCGGCAGGACGATCACACGTCCTGACGCACGGGATCAGTGCCCGACGCCTACCAGGGCACGCTCCTGTCGCGCTGTGGCAACGACGGTCTCCCAGGTGACCGTACCGGCGGCCCACCGATCGAGCAGGACCTGATCATGGCTGATCGCGAGCACGCCGGCACCGCTCTCCCGCCGATACTCCTCGACGGTGTGCACGAGGTGCGCCTGGGTGCTGGCGTCGAGCATGGTGGTCATCTCGTCGCAGATGAGATAACTGGGTCGCAGGGCCAGGGCCCGCGCCAGGCAGGCCCGCTGGAGCTGCCCGTCGGAGACCTCGTGCGGCCGGCGGCCGAGCAGTTCCGGGGTGAGGCCGACCGCGTCGGCCAGGGCCGACAACGCGCCATCGGCGTTCCCGCCCCGTCCGGTGGCCCGCAGGGGTTCGAGAACGACGTCCCGCAGTCGAAGCCGGGGGTCGACGGCCAGCCGGGGCTGCTGGAAGACGATCGCCACCCGGGTACGCACCGCCCTGGGAGCCCGGTGCCGCCAGCCGGGCACCGGCACATCGTCGATGGTCAAGGTTCCGGCAGCGGGGCGGCGCAGCATCGCCAGAACCAGGCCCAGGGTGGACTTGCCGCACCCACTGGGCCCGGCCAGGCCGGTGGTGACCCCGGCGGGCAGGCTGAAGTCGACGCCGTCGAGAACGGTGTTCCGGCCGTACCGGACGGTGACCTGGCGCGCGGTCAGGGCGGTCATCTCAGCCTCCTCGCGGGTGGTGGCAGGCGACCTCGCCGTCGGCGACGGTCACCAGCTCGGGCCGGTCGTCGCAGCGCCGGTCCGCCCGGGAGCAGCGGGCAGCGAAGGCGCAACCGGTGGGCAGCCGGGTCAGCTCGGGCGGAAACCCGGGCAACGGCCGGAACGCCCGCTCGGGCAGGGCGTCCAGCAACGCGGCGGTGTACGGGTGCCGGGGCTGGTCGAACAACTCCGTGGTGGGCGCGGTCTCCACGATGCGGCTGGCATACATGACCGCCACCCGGTCGGCGACCCGGCGGGCGGCGGTGAGGTCATGGGTGATCAGCAGGATGGCGTGACCGGCGTCGCGTAGCCGGGCCAACTCGTCCATGGTTGCCTCCACCAGCGGACGGTCCAGTCCGGTGGTGGGCTCGTCGGCCAACAACAGCCACGGTTCGCCGGCCAGCGCCAGCGCGGTGGCCGCCCGCTGCGCCAGCCCACCGGAAAGCTGGTGCGGATAGCGGTCGAGGTGCTGCTCACCGAGCCTGGCCCGGCCGGCGTAACGGCGGGCGGCGGCCCGGGCATCCCGCCCGGCGGTGCCCAGCACGGAGATCGTCTCCCGCAGTTGCGATCCGACGGTACGCACCGGGGTGAGGTGCGCGGCCGGGCTCTGCGGCACCAGACCGATCCGGCGGCCCCGGATCCGGCTGGCGAGCACCCGCTCGCCACAACTGAGCAGGTCGAGATCGTCCAGCAGGGCGCGACCCCGGATCTCCGCGTTGCCGGGCAGCAGGCCGAGCAGCGCCGAGACGAGCACCGACTTGCCGCAGCCGCTCTCCCCGACCAGGGCCAGGCACTCCCCCGCGGCCAGGGTGAACGTGGCATCGGTGACCGCGCTGACGGTGGCATCGGGCAGCCGGAACCGCACCGACAACCGGTCGACCCGCAGGCTGTGCTCGACATTCGATTCCGACGGACGGCTACGTTTCTCGGTGGCGGCGCTCACAGTTGCAACTCCGTACGACGGCGGGGGTTGAGCCGGTCCCGCCACCAGCCGGAGAAGACGGCGATGGCCAGGGTCGGCACGATGATGAACAGGCCGGGCACCAGACTGGGCCACCATGCTCCGGCGAACAGTTCCCCCCGCCCGTCGTTGATCATGTTGCCGAGCGAGGCAAGGTGCGGCGGCAACCCGAGGCCGAGGAAACTCAACGCGGACTCGTGCCACACCGCGTGCGGCACCATCAGCACGGCGGCCAACCCCAACTGCGGGACCACCGCCGGCAGCAGGTGCCGTACCAGGATCCGCCACCGGGTCGCGCCGTCGGAGATGGCCGCGTCGACGAAGGTCCGCGAACGCAGGGACAGCACCTCGGCACGGACGATCCGGGCGGTGGTCAGCCAATGGGTCACCCCGATGGAGACGATCACCGCGCCGACCCCGGGGGCGAACATGGCGACGATGAAGATGCCGAGCAGCAGGTGCGGCAGCGACCCGAAGCCGTCCACCAGCCGCATCAGCAGCCAGTCGACCCAGCCGCCGGCCACCCCCGCGACCAGTCCGACCAGCCCGCCGATGACGGTGGCGACCGCCGCGGCGACCACCCCGACGGTGAGCGAGACGCGTAGCCCGTACAGCGATCGGACGAGCAGGTCCCGCCCCAGTTTGTCGGTGCCCAACGGGTGCTCGACGGAGGGCGCCTGGCTGGCCGCGCCGAGGTCGACCAGCCGCTGGTCGCCGGGGAAGAGCAGCGGGGCCAGCAGCGCCGCACCGACCAGCAGGGTCAGCACCGCCAGCGCGGTCCAGACCCCGATCCGGCGGCGTCGGCCGGTGGTGGGGGTGCCGATCCGGGTACGCCCCGCCGGGCGCCAGACGAGTTCGCTCATCGCAGCCGTACCCGGGGGTCGGCCAGCGTGTAACCCACGTCGGCGGCCAGGTTGCCGAGCAGCACGGTGACCGTGGCCAGCAGGGTCAGCGCGGCCAGCAGCGGGAAGTCCACGGCCAGCGCGGCCTGTACGGTGGCCCCGGCCACGCCGGGCCAGGAGAAGACGGCTTCCACCAGGGTCACTCCGGTGATGAGTTCCGGGATGCGCGCCCCGGCGAGGGTGATCAACGGCAGCAGTCCGGAGCGCAGCGCGTGCCGCACCAGCACCATCCGTTCGGGCAGTCCCCGGGCCCGCGCCCCGGTCACGAAGTCCTCCGCCAGGGTGTGGGTGACGGTCTCCCGGACGTAGAGGATGAACCACGGCGACTGGGAGACCGCCAGCACCGACGCGGGCAGCACCAGGTGCCGGGCCACGTCTGCGGCCTGGACCGTGCCGGCACCGGCGTCGGTCAGCCCACCGCTGGGCAGCGCCCCCAGGGTCAGGGCGAAGACCGCGATCGCGGCCAACGCCAGCCAGAAGGTGGGAATCGCCTCCAGGACGTACCCGGTCCAGGTGACCGCCCGGTCGACCAGACCACCCGGCCGGCGGGCGGCCAGCGTACCGAGCGGGATGCTGATCAGCAGCGCACCGGCGAGACCGACGGTGGTGAGCAGCACCGTCCAACCGAGCCGCTCGCCGATGAGTTCGCCCACCGGGCGACCACCCATGCTGCGGGCATTACCGAGGTCGCCGGAGAACAGGTTGGTCGCCCACTCCCAGTACTGCACCAGCAACGGCTGGTCCAGCCCCCAGTTGGCCCGCATCCGGGCCAGGTCCTCGGTGCTGACCCGGGCGGCACCGGCGTCCCCCACGTACTGCAACACCGGGTCGAACGGGGATGCCTTACCGAGCAGGAACAGCCCGAACGACACCAACACCAACAGCGGTACGGCGGCGGCCAGACGCAACCCGACCGTACGGGCAATCGCCGCCGTCACCGGGTCGTCCAGTCCTCAAGGTTCCACCAGATGCCGTTGAAGCCGTGGTCGTGCGGCTCGGTGCGGGGCAGTTGCCCGGTCCAGGCGTCCCGTACGACGAACGTGTGGTGCAGGAAGACCAGCCCGACGTTGGGTACGTCGGTGGCGACCTTGCGCTGGACCTCGTGGTAGAGGCGTACCCGCTCGGCGGTGTCCGCGGTGGCCCGGGCCCGGTCGAGCAGGTCGTCCACGGCCGGGTTGGCGTACCGGCCGGGGTTGGCGTAGCCCTTGCCGGCCAGCGAGGAGTGCAGCGAGTCGTACAGGTCGAAGTCCGGGTCGTACGGCGAACCGCTGCCGAAGAGTACGGCGTCCTTACCGAGTCGGGGGTTGATGGCGGTCCAGTCCAACCCGACCAGTTCCACGTCGATGCCGATTCTGCGTACGTCGGAGGCGGCGGCGGTGGCCAGGTCCTTGCGCAGGCTGTCGCTGGCCGGGTACATCAGCGTGAAGGCGGCCCGCTGTCCCCCCTTGGCACGGATGCCGTCCCCGCCGGGCAGCCAGCCGGCCTCGTCCAGCGCCCGGGTGGCCGCTGCTACGTCCGCCGTACCGGGTCGCGCCTGGGCCGGTTCGAACCACCGTCCGGCGTCGGGTGAGATCAGGCCGAAGGCCGGCTTGCCCTGCCCGTTGAGCAGCGTGCGCAGCATGGCGTCCCGGTCGACGGCGAGGTCGACGGCGCGTCGGATGGCCACGTCACCGGTGACCGGGTGGTTCAGCGGCAGGGAGACGATCCGGTAGTCGGCGCTGGGGTTGTCCCACCGCCGGTGGCCGGGGAGTTGTCCGAGCCCGTCGGCGATCTTCGGTGGCAGCACCGCACCGTCCAGCTCGCCGCTGCGCAGCCGGGCGGCGCGTACGTTGTCGTCGGCGACGAAGGCCATGGTCACCCGCTTGATCGCCGGCGCACCACCCCAGTACGACTCGTTGGCGACGAGCACCAGCCTCTCCCCCGCCGTCCAGGACTCGACCTTGTAGGGGCCGGTACCGATCGGGCGCTGGTTGAAGGGGGCGGTGTTGACGTCGTGGCCGGCCAGTGCCTTCGCCGGGACGATGCCCAGCGTGGTCCGCTTCACGAACGGCGCGTACGGGTACTTGAGCCGGAACACCACGGTCCGCTGGTCCGGTGCGGTCACCTCAGCGATCGAGGCGAACGCGGGACGCAGCGTCGAGTCGGTCTTCTCGTCGAGGACGGCACGGTAGGTGAAGACCACGTCGTCGGCGGTGAGCGGTGTGCCGTCGTGGAAGGTCACCCCGGGACGCAGCGTGAACGTGACGGTCTGGCCGTCCGGACTGACCTCCGGCAGCTTCTCGGCCAGCGCGGGCACCGGCTCCAGCTTGTCGTCGTACGCGACCAGCCCGTCATAGATCTTGCTGGCCCCCTCGACGGCGTAACCGAGGACGGGGTTGAGCGTGTCCGGCTCGGACTGCACCCCGAGGACGATCGAATCCGTCGATCTCGTGTCACCCTCGGGATTGCTGCCACACCCGGCCAGCAACGCACCCACCAGCGCCGCAGCACCGATCCCCACCAGCACCCGCCGCATACCGCAGCTCCTCTGCTATTGCGAATAACTAGCAACAAGCTACGCGACCACGGTCCGGCGGCAAAATTTCCAGCGAAATCAATCAATGTCAAGGTTCGCCGGGCGCTGAACCTGCCCCCTAGGCATGGATATTCTTCGATAAATCGGGTGCGTCGATGTAGCTGTCGACCGACGAAAGGGGGAAGCACTTGAGGACACGCGCCATACTGTCGGCGGTCGCCCTGGCGGGCGCGCTGATCGCCCTGGCAGCAAACCCGGCTTCAGCAGCAGAGACGGCCTACCTGGAGAAGACCCAATACCTCACCAGCAATCCCACGGATGGAATGGCCACCTCCTGCACCAGTAGGCGGATCGGCCTGGCGGCGGGCAACTACACCTGGGGGAACTACTACCCAGGCTCGGTCCGAGACCAGTACCTCGGCACCACCACCTACACCTGGACCACCTGCCTGGATCCGAAGAACGGCTACTACCAGCAAACGACAACCCTGGACCCAGACCAATCGGGGTGGGACACCGCCACTATCAGCGACAACCTGATCATTTCGCCATCCGGCACGTGGACCTGGGGCTCCTACATCGATCCTCATTTCTGATCGTCAGCGCCCTACGGAGGCCCCAACTCCTACGGGGCCTCCACCTACCTACATCAGCGCGGCCGGTTCGTGCTGCGATAGACCGTCCCGCGATGGGGCACGTCCGGCGATAGCTCACGCGGGTCGACCGCGTCCGGTGCGATGCTCCCGTTCTCGACGGCGACACCTACCCCGCCTCGGCCTCGCCGGGCCCGGAGCAGACGCACGGTCACGAACCAACCAGCGGCCACGCCACACACCACGATGACCATCTTCTGGAGCACTCCGGCGTAGCCCTCCACCAGATGCCAGCTCTCCCCGAGCAGATAGCCAGCGAGCACGAACACCGTGTTCCAGATCAGGCTGCCCAGCGTCGTAAAGAGCAGAAACGTGGTCACCCGCATCCGCTCGACACCGGCCGGAATCGAGATAAGGCTGCGGAAAATCGGGATCATCCGCCCGAAGAAAACGGCTTTCACCCCGTGCCGGGCGAACCACGCCTCGGTGCGGTCGATATCCGCGACCTTGATCAGGGGAAGCCACGCGGCGACGGCCCGTACCCGATCCCGGCCCCACAGCACACCGAGGTAGTACAGCGCCAACGCGCCCAGCACCGAGCCGAGCGTCGTCCAGCCGATCGCCCCGGCCAGGCTCATGTCACCCTGACTGGCGGTGAACCCGGCCAGCGGCAGGATCACCTCGCTGGGGATCGGCGGGAAGAGGTTCTCCAGCGCGACGGCCAACCCGGCACCCGGCCCGCCGAGGCGTTCCATCAGGTCCGTGACCCAGCCGGCCACTCCCCCCGAGGGCTCCGAAGGATCCGACGCAGCGATCACACTCGCAAATTCCATGGCTACGACGCTAGAAACTGGCACCCTGCGTCACCATGTGGCGCAGCACCCAGTTGACGTGACCCGACCACAGCCAACAACTGTGGAAAACCGCAACCTGCCGGAATCAGCCCGGCAGAATATGGTCTCGCCACCGCCCACCGCCACGCCAACTCGACACACCGTTACCTTCCTGCGTGCTCTGGACGATCCACGACCCGCTGCGCCTACTCGGCTTTGCCGTAGAACTGGTGGCCAGCGCGTAACTGCTGTAGCAACTTGGCCCGGGTCCCGGGCCGCTTGGCCTGACTGAAGCGGTGTATGTAGGCGTACCGGTTTCGGCTGTCCATCGCCTGTAGCTGTTTGGTGGCCACCTCGTCCGCAGTGATCTCATCGGGGATCGCGGCGGAGGCTGGCCCGTGATAAGCCGCATCCCAGCGTCCATCAGCCTTTGCGCGTTCCACCTCGGCCAGGCCGGCAGGGCGCATCCTTTTTGCTGTGATCAGCGCCTCGGCCCTGTCCGTGTTTATCTTTGACCACATACTGCGTTTGCGTCTGGGCGTAAACCGTTGCAGGTAGTAGGTGTCGTCGAGGCGGTCGGCCCGGCCATCGATCCAGCCGAAACAGAGCGCCACCTCGAGTGCTTCGGAATAGTTGATGCTGGGCACGGCTGTGCCTTTCTTGGCGAACTTCAGCAGGATGCCATCGGTACGCTGGTGGTGCTCCTCCATCCAACGCTCGAAATCGGCCTGTGCTCCGAAGCTCAGAATGGGCAGCTCGCTCATGCCACGTTACCTCGCCATAATCCATGTCACCGCGATCAACGAATGGTACACGCACTTCGAGACACTGCCTGGTGCTCGCTCGCCGGGTTCCGGTCACACGGTCTCGGGCAACTTTCCCCAAACGCCACCTGGCAACGTGGCGGCGCACTCCCGACGTGGAGTGCGCCGCCACGGGTGTTGGTGTTACCGCAGGGACCTGACGAAGGTGCGAATGTCACCGACGAGCAGTTCAGGCTGTTCCAAGGCGGCAAAATGGCCGCCACGGTCGAATTCGGTCCAGTGCACGATCATGTTGCCGTATTCGGCGAGTTTACGGATCGGCAGGACGAGATCCTTGGGGAAAACCGCCACCCCCATCGGCGTGGTCGACTCCTGCGGCTGCGACCACGAGTGGGAGAACTCGTAGTAGATCTGCGCCGAGGAACTGGCCGTGTTGGTCAGCCAGTAGATCATCGCGGTGGTGAGCAGATAGTCGCGGTCGACCGGCTCGTCGCTCCATTCTTTGAACTTTTCGGCGATCCAGGCGAGTTGGCCTACGGGAGAATCGGCCAGGCCATAGGCGAGAGTCTGTGGCCGCGACGACTGGATAGCCATGTAGCCGCCCAGATCTCCCTGAAAGGCCTCGAGCCGGTCCAACCGCGCCTTGTCCTGCTCGTCGAAGTCGTGCTCGCCGAACGGGAAGGTCATCAGGTAGTTCACGTGAACCCCGATGACGTGCTCGGCATCAACGACACCGAGTTCACGTGAAATCCCCGAGCCCCAGTCGGTTCCCTGCGCGACGTAGCGCGGGTAGCCCAATTGCGCCATCAGCGCCGCCCACGCCCGGGCGATGCGGTTGAGGTCCCAGCCTGGCTGCAGTTCCGGCCCTGAGAACGCGAACCCGGGCAGCGACGGGATAACCAGGTGGAACGCGTCGGCTGGATCGCCGCCGTGGGCGCGCGGGTCAGACAGTGGGCCGACAACCTCCAGGAACTCGGCCACCGAGCTCGGCCAGCCATGGGTGAGGATCATCGGGGTGGCATCCGGCTCTGGGGAGCGCACATGCAGGAAGTGAATCTGCTGGCCGTCGATCTCGGTGACAAATTGCGGGTACGCGTTGAGCCGCGCTTCGTATTCGCGCCAGTCGTAGGTGCTGACCCAATAGTCGGCCAGCTCCCGGAGGTAGGCGACCGGCACGCCACGTGACCACTCGGCTCCGGGAACTTCGGACGGGTATCGGGTGCGGGTGATGCGTTCGTGCAGGTCGTCGATCTGCGACTGGGCGATGTCAATCTTGAAGGGCTTCATGAGAACTACGCTATGAAGTATTGCGGCAAGCTTCTTGCCGCAATGCCCACTAATGTCAAGAACATGTTGGAGACCTCTGCCAGGCTGCTGCGCCTACTGACGTTGTTGCAGGCCAAACCGGACTGGACCGGCGCCGAACTGGCCGCCCGCCTCGACGTCAGCCCCCGCACAATCAGGTACGATGTGGACAAGTTACGCAACCTGGGCTATCCCGTGCACGCGGCTCCCGGAATTGCCGGCGGGTATCGTCTCGGCGCAGGTGCAAAGCTTCCGCCCCTGCTGCTCGACGACGACGAAGCGGTCGCCGTGGCGGTGGGCCTGCGCACCGCCGCCATCGGGTCTGTCACCGGGATCGAAGAAAGCGCCGTGAACGCGCTGGCAAAGTTGGAGCAAGTCCTCCCCCCTCGCCTGCGCCAGCGGGTAACCGACCTGCACACCTACACCACCCCGCTCATCAAGCAGGGTGATGCTGTTTCTGCCGAAACCTTGACCCGGCTGGCCGCGGCGTGCCGGGATCACCATCGCGTGCGCTTCACCTACACCACACACGAGGGCTCGACCGACGAACGTGACACCGAGCCACACCGCCTCGTGCACACCGGACGACGCTGGTATCTGATCGCCTGGGACACCGCCCGGCGCGACTGGCGCACGTACCGCGTCGACCGGATCACACCCCTCGAACCCACCGGCATGCGCTTTGTCCCCCGGCCGCATCCCCCGGACCCCGCGGGCGTGATCCGAGGCGTCGACACCGCCCTGTCAACGCACCGCGCCAAAGTCACCGTGCTCGCACCAGCCTCGGCCATCACCAGCTATCTGCCCGACTCCGTGGCGGTGCAGCCAATCGACGACACGAGCTGCGTCGTGCACGCCGGAGCGGACACCCCGTACCAGCTTGCCCTGCACATCCTCATGCTGGACAAGGACTTTCACGTCCACGGCCCACCAGACCTGCTAGACGCTTTCGCTGTCATCCGGGACCGGTTGAATGCCATCACCTACTGAAAGCAGCCACCGACACGCGGCATCAACCCGAACTTCGTCGCCGGATCTCGACCCGCCCGCATCGACCTCCGGGACAGCGGGTGGAGACTGGCCGCATGTTGTTCCTCTGCTACCACCGCGACCGGCCCGGCTCGCTGCCGCTGCGCCACGAACTACTCGAAGAACACTGGTCCTACATGGACCGGTACGCGGCAGAGATGATCGCCCGCGGCCCGACCTTCGGCGACGACGGGGAGACGCCCACCGGCAGCCTGCACATCGTCGACCTGCCCGACCCTGCCGCCGCTCGGGCGTTCGCCTTCGACGAGCCCGGCTACCAGGCCGGCGCGTACCGGGACGTGCTGCTCCGCAGGTGGCGCAATTTGTTGGGGCGCACCATGTGGGACTTTCCTGGCGGCCGGACGGGCGGCAACCGGTACCTGGTGCTCGGCCTCGGCACGGGGCAGGCGGCTGACCTCACCGTGCCGGCTGACCAGGACGAGCTGATCGCGTACGGGCCGCTGCTCTCCGACGACGGCAGCACCTGGCTGGGCACCGCACTGCTGGTCCAAGCGTCGGACCCGGACGCGGCACGCGCCATCCTGACCGCCGATCGGTACGCCGACATCGAGGTCCACCCGTGGGAGTTCGGCGGGCGGCGCTGACAGCCCGCTCGCAAAGTGTTCGGACGCCCAGGGCATAACCCGAGAACGACTCGGACACAACCACTGCCAGGGCGGATCCACTGCCGGATCGGGCCAGGTCACCTACCGGATGGATCTTGTAATGTCGCGCGGGTGACAACGACCCGCGTGGGCAGCGGACTGAGCCCCCGAATCTGGACGGCGCTGGTCGTCCTAGGGTTCGTGGGCCAACTGGCCTGGACCGTGGAGAACCTGTATCTCAACGTGTTCGTATACGACACGATCAGCGACGACCCGAACGTCATCGCCACCATGGTCGCGGCCAGCGCGGTGACCGCCACACTGTCGACGTTGCTGATCGGCGCGCTGTCGGACCGGATCGGCCGCCGCCGGATCTTCATCTCCGGCGGCTACCTACTCTGGGGCCTGGCCACCGCCACCTTCGGCCTCCTCACCGTGGACACGGTCGAGAACATCGCCCCGGTGGCCAACGTCGTACTGGTCACCGCGATCTCCGTCATCGCCCTCGACTGCCTGATGTCGCTGCTCGGCGCGGGTGCCAACGACGCCGCCTTCCAGGCCTGGGTCACCGACGTGACCGAGCCCCGCAACCGGGGACGGGTCGAATCCGTACTGGCCATCATGCCGCTGGTGTCGATGCTCGCCATCTTCGCCGGCTTCGACGGCATGACCCGCGCCGGGCACTGGCAACAGTTCTTCGTCATCATCGGGCTGATCATCGCGGTGGTCGGGGTCGCCGCCTGGTTCCTGGTGGACGACCAGCCGACCCTGGCCAAGCCGAGTGGCAGCTATCTTCGCGCCGCCCTGCACGGGCTCCACCCCCGCGCGGTACGGGAGAACCCCGGGCTCTACCTGGCGCTGTCCGCCTGGGCGATCTGGGGCATCTCCACCCAGGTGTTCCTGCCGTACCTGATCATCTATCTCCAGCGGTACCTGGAGATCGAGGGGTACGCCATCGTCCTCGGCGTCGTACTCACCGGGGCCTCGATCGTCAGTGTCCTCGGCGGGCGGCTCATCGACCGGATCGGCAAGGTGCGGTTCCTGCTCCCGGCCGCCGCCATCTACGGCACTGGGCTGCTCCTGATGACCGTCGTCCGGGACATGGTGCCGGTGATCCTCGCCGGGCTGGTCATGATGTCCGGCTTCATGCTCGTCCTCGCCCCCATCGGCGCACTGGTCCGCGACCACACCCCACGGGAGCGGGCCGGTCACGTGCAGGGACTACGGATGGTCTTCGCCATCCTCGTCCCGATGCTCGTCGGCCCCTACCTGGGTGCCGCCGTGATCAAGGGCGCCAACGAACACTACGAGGAACTCGGCGTGGTCAAGCAGGTCCCGACCCCCGCCATCTTCCTCACCGCGGCAGCCGTACTGCTGCTGATCGTCGTACCGGCGCTGGTGCTGCGCAGGAGGGAAGCGAAGTGACCCAGGACCTGCTCACCCCGTGGGGCGAGGCCCTCGATCCGGCCAACGTCCTGCCGGAATACCCGCGTCCGCAACTGGTCCGGGACAGCTACCTCAACCTCAACGGCCGGTGGTCGTACGCCATCACCCCGGCCGGAGCGGCACCAGGCGACACCGGCCCGTCGGCGGCCGGGTCGCGAGTGCCCGGCATCGATGCGGAACCGGCCGCGTACGACGGGGAGATCCTGGTGCCGTTCTCCCCGGAGTCGGTGCTCTCCGGCGTCGGGCGGCAGCTACAGCCCGATCAGACCCTCTGGTACCGCCGTACCGTCACGCTGCCCGCCGACTTCGTGCCCGCCGGGACACCGTCGCGGGTGCTGCTGCACTTCGGTGCGGTGGACCAGACCTGTCGGGTGTTCCTCAACGGCATCGAGGTCGGCGGGCACACCGGCGGCTACCTGCCGTTCCACTGCGACCTCACCGACGCCCTCCAGGACGGCGAGAACACCCTGGTCGTCGCGGTCCGCGATGTCAGCGACACCAGCCACCACTCCCGGGGCAAGCAGAAACTGCACCGGGGCGGCATCTGGTACACCGCCCAGTCGGGCATCTGGCAGACCGTCTGGGTCGAGTGCGTTCCCGCCGCACACGTCGAACGACTCACCCTGACCCCGGAGTTGGCCGATGGCTGCGTCGAGGTGACCGTCCACGCGGCGCAGTCGGCGGAGACCGGCGCTGGCGCTAACACGACCGACCCACCGCACGCCCGGATCGAGGTCCTCGCCGACGGCGTCCTGGTCGGCGAGACCACCGCGCCCGCCGGGCAGCCGGTACGCATCCCGATCCCCGACGTACGGCCGTGGAGCCCCGAAGATCCCTACCTGTACGACGTCAGCGTCACCCTCGGCACCGACCGGGTACGCAGCTATGTCGGGATGCGGTCGTTCGGCGTCGGCCCGGACGCGGCCGGGGTGCCCCGACTACTGCTCAACGGCCAGCCCTACTTCCACGCCGGAATCCTGGATCAGGGCTACTGGTCCGACGGCATGTACACCGCCCCGTCGGACGCGGCGATGGTCCACGACATCGAGACCATGAAGCGGCTCGGCTTCACCATGCTGCGCAAACACATCAAGATCGAGCCGCTGCGCTGGTACCACCACTGCGACCGGCTGGGCATCCTGGTCTGGCAGGACCTGGTCAACGGCGGCAGCAGCTACCGACCGCTGGTCATCACCGCCCCGGCGGTGACCCCGCTGCGGCTGAGCGACCGGCGACACCGGTGGTTCGGCCGGGGTGACGCCGAGGGCCGGGCCCAGTTCCGCACCGAGGTGTGCGACACCATCGAGCACCTGCGCAACGTGGTCAGCCTGGCGGTCTGGGTTCCGTTCAACGAGGGCTGGGGCCAGTTCGACGCGGCCCGGACCGCCACGGAGGTCGCCGCGCTCGACCCGACGCGTACGGTGGACCACGCCAGCGGCTGGCACGACCAGGGCGGCGGCGACCTGCACAGCCTGCACATCTACTTCCGCCCGTTCCGGGTGCCCCGGCGACGGCGCGACGACAGCCGGGTCCTCGTCCTCTCCGAATACGGCGGCTACAGCCTGCGCCTCGCCGGGCACGCCTTCACCGACCGGGAGTTCGGCTACAAACGCTTCACCAGCGCGGAGGCGCTCGGGGACGCCTTCACCCGGCTGCACACCGAGCAGATCGTCCCGGCCATCGCACGCGGCTTGAGCGCGACCGTCTACACCCAACTCTCCGACGTCGAGGACGAGCTGAACGGCCTGCTCAGCTACGACCGGAAGATCGTCAAACTCCCCGAGGAACTGGTCCGCGCGGTCAACACCCAGCTCCGCATGTAAGGAGGCCCCCTCCTATCACTTTCCGCCTGGAAGGGGCCCCTCCTTACAGCATGGCGGTCACCAGCGGTTGTGGGCCTCCTCGGCCCACCCGACCAGCCCGTCCAGGTCGACCCGTTGACCGTCGTCGGTCTGTGCCCAACCGGAGAAGTGCCCGAAGCACTGGTGCGTCTCGCCGGCCACCACGCCGAGGCTGGTCCGGGCGACCTTCTCGTGGAACGGGTGGAACCGCACGTCCGCCTGCTCGCCGCTGATCCGCCACGGCCGCAACCAGTCGCTGCGGTCGTAGCTCCACCGCAGTTCCTCACCGATCTTGTGCAGCCGGCCGTCGACGAAGACGGCGTTCTCCGTCGTACCGGTGCCGTCGGTCCACTTGCCGCCGAGCTGGATCGACCTGCCACCAGGGCCACTGCCCGCGGCCCAGTTCCACGTGATCGAGTACGGCCACTTTCCCCGACCGTGGTCCAGCACCGCGAACGAGTCCTCGGCGCTGATGGCATATTCGCCGGTGGCCAGGCGTAGCCGGCCGCTGCACGGGCGACCCACGTCCTTGACCGTGTACTGGAACCGGTTCGGCCCCCACGGCACCACCACACCCAGCGACTCGTGCCCTTCGGGCAGCGGCACGACGAGGTCCAGTTCGAGGCCCGGGGCGACCGCCCGCAGCGTGGAGCCGTCGGGGCGCTGGTCGATGTCGATGCTTACCCCACCACCGCGTACGGCCACCGGACCGACCCCACTGCGTTCGGGCAGTACGGCACCCCGCCCGAACGGAACCACCACATCCTTCTTGATCTCCGTACCGGAGTTGCGGTCCAGCACGTACACGCCGTGCAGCCCGGCGTAGTCCAGCGACGAGGCCACCAGCCCGATGATGTGGGTGGGGGTGACGATTCCCCAGTACTCCCAACGCTTGGCCCGGCCCCAGCCGCGCAGGTTCGCCCGGTGCATTGGCTGCCGGGTCCAGCCGACCGCCGTGGGGTTGAGCCGCCCGTCGGGCAGACAGAGGTCGACAGGCTCGGTGATCTCACGCTCGTGTGTCGGCATGGCGAGAGGTTAGCCGCCCCGCTGACCCCCTGGTCAGCAGGGACGCACCCCGGCGCGGCAAAGGTCGTACCTCCCCCGCGCCCGGACGCGCCTCAGCTCCGCAGCGCGTCGTCCACCCCCGGCTCACGAGGGCCGAGGTGCACCGGGTCGCGGCGGCTCAACACGTCGAAGACGGCCTTGACGGCAGCGCCGTACTCCCGGAGGCTCCCCCACCGCCAGGCCCGGTCGAACCGGCTCACCGAGTCGTCGCCGACCCCGACGGCGGCCAGCCCCAACTGCCGGCACACCGCCACCGCCCGGCGGACGTGGAAGCTCTGCGTCACCACGATCAGCTCCCGGACCCCGAAGATCTGGTGGGCACGGACGCACGAGTCGTAGGTGTCGAACCCGGCATGGTCCATCACCACCTTCGACTCCGGCACACCGTGCTCGACCAGCCAGCGCCGCATCGCCCCGGGCTCGTCGTACTCCCAGCTGCCGTGGTCACCGGAGACCAGCAGGGCACGCACCTTGCCCTCGTCGTAGAGGCGCTTGGCCAGCTCGAGCCGGGCCTCCAGGAACGACGACGGCGTACCGTCGTCGTACACCCGCGCGCCGAGCACCAACGCGACCGGGGCCGATGGCACCGACTCGGCCGAGTAGATTCGGCCCTCGGCCTCGGACCGGATCCACAGCACGCTGGCGACGACCGCCCCGGACGCTGCCAGCAGACCGGGAACGAGAAGGAACACCAGGCGACGACCCCACCGCCGAAGCCCGGACGGACGAGCTGGGGTGGCCGGGGTGGCCGGGCGGCTGCCGGGTTCAGAGTCCATCCGCCAATTCTTCCAGTACGGCCAACGTCCGGAGCCCGGATGTGGCGGGCCGGTCAGGTGTCGTATTCCCCGTCCCACGGCGGATAGAACCCGAGCTGGTTCGGATAGAGCTCCACGTGCTCGCCGTACTCGTCGTCGGACTCGTCCACCAGGCCGAACACGATGCCGTCGACCTCGACCGAGAAGAGCCGCACCGCGATGTCACCGAGAGTCGGCTGAGGCAGCTCGGACAGCCAACCGGTCAACACCCGATCCGCCCGGTCGATGACGTCCTGTTCGCCCTGGGCGGTGGTGCCCGCGTACCACACCTCCGACCCCTGATGGTGACCGTCGCGGTCGAACCGGTGCAGCACCGCGTACCAGCGCTTGTGCTCCGGCCAGTCGTCACCGACCTGGAGGCCCTCGGGAAAGGCGGCGGTGACGCAGGCGAAGAACTGACCGTCGGCGTACCGACCGATCTGGCCGGTGTGGTAGTCGGGCTCGTGCATGATCGGGATCAGGTCAGGTATCGGCACGCTGCGGATCGTATGTACCTCCCCTGACATCCTCTCGATCTCGCGCGCCGCCATCCTCCCCGACGACGAGGGGACGCCCACGACCGTTCCTGGCTGATCGCGGCGCTGGTCGGCATAGGCACCTAGTCGCGCAGGGTGGCCCGCACGACTTCCCCGGGCTCTGGCCCGGCGTGCGCGAGCATCCCGCCGTCGGGGGCCCACACCGCCGAACCACCCGCCGCTCGGTCGAAGCCACCGCCGGTGGACCCGGCGAAGCTCGCCACGGCGACCCACACCCCACGGTCTGCGACGACGCGCTGCGCCCGCTCGGCTGGCACGTGAGCGTCGCGGAGGTGGTCGAGGACAGAAGCGACGTAGACGTCCATGCCGAGCGCTGCGGTGGCCGCGTCGTGCTCGGCGAAGCGGGTGTCGCGGCAGATCGCCAGGCCCAGTCGCCAGCCGTCTACTTCGAGTACCGATGGTCCGGTGCCCGGGCTGAACCGCGCCTCGGACTCGTGCACATGCACCTTTCGGTAGGCCACGCGCGCCCCGGTCCCGTCGACGGCCAGCGTCGCGATGTACTCCCGACCCGCCTCATCCTGGACCGGGGCACCCACCAGCGCCGTCGCCCCCGTCTCGGCGCACGCCTCGATGATCGGCGTCAACCTCGGCTCTTCGGTGGTGATCGCGGGCGCGTCCAGTTCGTACCCTGTCAGCGACAGCTCGGGAAAGACGACCACCCTCGCGTACGCGGCCCGGACCATGTCGGCGTGCTCGGCCACGTTCGCCACCACGTCGTACGCCTCGGTCGTTGGTTGGGCGACGGCGATGACGAGCGGCTGACGTTGCATGAGCGCTCCCGCGTCCATCGTGGAACCTTTCCGGGGTACACCGCAGGCACCTGCCGCGCGACCACGACACGGAACTCGTCTACGGAGCGCCTAGACGATACTCAGGGCCGCTCGGACCTCGTTGGCGACCTGGCTGGCGAGATCGGCGGGCGGCGCGGCCATCCGATTGTGCACGAAGGCGAATGCGAAGCCGTTCTTCGGGTCGGCAAGGGCGATGCTGCCGCCACTGCCCTTGCAACCGAAGGCGGAGCCGCCACCACCCATCTCGGGAAGCCCGAGGAAGTAGCCGAGCCCTTTGGGGACGGGCGCACCGAGGACGCGGTCGACCTCGGCGGTGGTGATCGTGGAGATCCGGCCGGTGCGGTGCGGTGAGATCAGGCGTACGCCGTCGACGTCACCCACGAGGGCGGCATACATGCGGGCGGCGGCATGGGCGGTCATCGTGCCCGCGCAGGGAAGGTCGACGGCAAGGTAGTCGGAGCGGTTACCCAGTTCGGCGCTGGGCTGGATCGAGTGCGGAGCCGCCTTGAAGAACAGCGAGTCCGCCGGCCGGCGGGCCATGGTCTTCACCCAGTTGCCGTCTTCCAGCCGCGCCACCCGGTCGTGCTGCGCGGCGGGGACTCCGAAGAAGAGGTCGTCGGCGATGCCGAGCGGGCCGGTGACGTGCTCGCACAGCACCCGGGCGACAGATCGTCCGGTCACTCGCCGGACGACCTCGCCGAGGATGTAGCCGTACGTGAGCGCGTGGTATCCGGTGGCGGTGCCGGGTTCCCACAGCAGCGGCAGGTCGGCGATCCGGGTGCACATGCCGTCCCAGTCGCCGAGGTCGCCGACCGTGGTCTCCTGCGGTGCCTGTGGCACGCCGGCCGTGTGTGTGAGTACGTGTCCCACCGTGATCCGGTGTTTGCCGCGCGCGCCGAACTGCGGCCAGTACTCGGCGACCGGGGTCTCGTAGTGCAGCAGCCCTCGTTCGGCCAGGACGTGCACCAGCGTGGACGTCGATCCCTTCCCCGTCGACCAACTGTTGAACAACGTGCGGTGGTCGACCAACCGCCCGGTGACGGGATCGGCCAGACCAGCCTGGGCGTCCACCACCGGTTCGCCCCGTAGGTAGACGGCGACCTGCACCCCGGTCTCCTGGCCGGTCTCGACCAGATGGTCGAGCATCTTCTGCACCCTCGCCTGCGCGTCCATTGCCATGGTCTCCGTCCCCGGGGAGCGGCACCGTGACGAGTACCGCCGGTCGTTACGATCGCTAGCAAAAATGTTAACACCGGTAACTCTAAAGTGTACGATGTTCACGTGGCAACGCGAAAGCTCGATCCTCCGACGGTGGTCGGCACCGCCCTGAAGCTGCTCAACGACGTCGGCCTGGATGGCCTGTCCCTGCGGCGGCTGGCGCAGGAACTGGGCGTCCAGGGACCGGCCCTCTACCGGCACTTCGCCAGCAAGCAGGACCTGCTCCGCGCCATGGCCGATGCGATGTTCGCCTCGGAGATGGCCATCCTTGAGCGGCCCCCACCCAGGGCGGACTGGGCCGACTGGCTCATCGCCCGCTCACACGCGGTACGGCGGGTCATGCTCTCCTACCGTGACGGCGGACGCCTCAAGGAGCACCTGCACAACCCGTCCGACCAGTGGCCAGGCCTGGAACTGCTACTACAGATGATGGAAGAGGCCGGCTTCTCCGTCGAGTCGGCGCTGTACGGCATCTACACCGTCGGCAACCACATCCTCGGCACTGTCATCGCCGAGCAGGAGTTGCAGGCACGGCAGGACCTACTCGTCGACCAACCGCAGGTGGATCTTACCCGCTTTCCCCGGATCGCCTACGGCACCGCACTACGCAGTCAGGGCCGTGACTTCGATCGGGAGTTCGAGTACGGCCTGCACCTCATCATCTCCGGGCTTCGCGCCAGCCTCGACGAGGCCAGCATCGAGACCTGACAGCAGAGAGGCCCGGCAACAGAGAGGCCCGGCAACAGAAGGGCCCGGCACGCCCTGGCCTCGACCCGAGAAGCCCTCCCCGGCCAGCCGTACTCGTTCACTTCCGGCACAGCGGTACGTCCGGGACGACCTCGTTGCGGTTGAGGACGTTGGTCGTCCCGCCGATCCCGCCCTCCGCCTCGATGGGCTTCGCCTCGAACACGCGGAGAAAAATGTTGATCACCTTGACCACGACAGTCGGAAGTCGGTATCCCACGCCGTAGTCGGTGAAGAGAGTCAGCGTCGCGCCCCGACACACCGTGATCGGCGCGCCCAGCGCGGAGCCGATCGTCACCCCGACCGAGGCGGTCAACCCGACGTACAGGCCGGTGCTGAAACCGAACGCGCCGATCCCGACGTGCAACCGCGCCTGATAGGCGAAGAGCAGGCCGTTGACGCCCACCGAGATGCCGGTGATCGAGTTGGTGAGGCTGTTCTTCACCTGGAAGCCCGTTGGTTTCCAGGCGTCGAACGACCCGTCCTGGTAGCCGAAGCCGAGCTTCCCGCCGAAGGCGTACCGGGCCTTCGCCTGGATGTTGCCGTTCTTGGCGGAGAACGCCGTCTGGATGGTCAACGACTGGTTCACCGTCGCCGAGAACGGCACCCCGAGGAACGTGCCCAGTGGGACGGAGAAGTCGACCGGGACCGTGATCCGGCGGTTGATGTTGTGGCCCGCGCCGAGGGCGCTGCCGCCCTCGACGTCGAGCCGTAGCCCGGTGCCTCCGGTCACCTCGAACTTCGCCGTCCTGATCGAGCCGTTGTCGATGACCAGGTCGAAGGTGCCCGATGGTTTCTCGAACATCAATTCGAGCGTGCCAACCAGCCGTATGCCGCCACTGTCGTAGGTGAAGTGCAGACCGATGCCGGTCGCACAGCAGGTCGGCGTCACGTTGAACTGCCCAGCCGGAATCCGGGCCGACTTCGACCGGCCCGGCAACCGACCACCACCACTGCCCCCGGTCCCCGGCCCACTCTCCTCGGTTTCCGCCCAGAACGGCTCGCCGGCCGGGTTGGCGACCATCCGGTCGAAGGCGATGGGCCGGTCGCTGGTGAACCGGCCGTCCCGGATCACCTCCGTGATGGCCACCGGCCCGATGGTCACCGCCAGGTCGTCGCCGTCGGGGCGTACGTCCAACACCCGCCCCACGCCGCGCCCGGTGATGAACATGACCTTGCCCCGGGCGAGGGTGTCGGCCCCTTCGGCGCGCGGATCGATGCGCCAGGTCAGCCCGTCGGCGGTCACCGACCGCACCGACCGGCTACCGCCACCGACGAGCACCACGTCCGGTTGGTACGTCACGTCCCGGTGCGGTCGCGGGGCCGGGCCATACCGGGTGTCGGCCTCCTCGGCCACGTCGTGGGACCGCCCATCGGCGGAGCGCCCGCCGACGCAGGCCGTCGCACCACCCAGGACGGCGGCGGCGGTCACCACCGCCAGGAGCCCACGGCAGATCGGGTTTCGGGGTCGCATCAGCACACCTCGTGGACCGGAGCGGGAATGGTCAGTACGTGCTCAGAACCGGGTGGCGACCGTGCGGGCCAGATCCTCCAGGGGTTTGCGGTTCTCCGCCGGATCGTTGAGCCGGACGAGGCGGATCGACACCCACTGGCCGGACTTGTTCACCCACACCGCTTCGAAACTGACGTACGCCTCGTCGCCGACCCCGGCCAGCGGACGCAGTTCGTGCCCGAGTTCCCGTTCGATGTCGAGAAACTTCTTGGCCCCGTCACCGACGAACACCTCCACCTGCGCGGTCGGCCCGGTGACCGGCCCGGTGTAGGTGCACGTCTCCCGAACCGGCACCGTGTCCTCCAGCCGGGTGCCCGCCAGCCGCTCCGCCTCCGACCTGGACACCAGCGAGCACGGGTCGATCGTGGGCCGCGACGGCGGTGCGCTGGGCTCACCGTCCGTAGCCGCCGCAGCGGTGGTGACCGCCGGCTCCGGTAGGGCACCGGACGATGGCGGTGCACTGTCAGGTCGGCCACAGCCCAGTAGCCCGACGACCACCAGCGCGGTCAGGCCGATCAACGGCACCGCCGGGCGGATGTGGATCCGTCTCATCACAGAGGTCCTTTCCGAAAGACGCGGGGCGATCAGACCCGGCTGCGGATCAGGCCGATCAGCCGGATCGCGGTGGGACGGTCGGATTCGCTGGTAACGCTGGTGACCACCTGGATCTGGCAGGCCCGGTCGCCCACCACGAACTCCGCGACGTTGCCCGAACCGAACCGGATTCCGTCCGGGCCCGGCTCGGTCGGGCCGAAGTCGGACTGGGCCGGCAGGTTACCGCCGACGGCGGTCCCGGTCCGCCCGATACTCACGGTGATCGAGTGATAGGTCTCCGGGTTCTCCCAGGTGCAGACGCTCTCCCCGACCCCGTCACCGGGCCCACCCCCGCCGTTGGGCCCGATGACCGGACCGACCTCGGCTGTGGTGAGCAGGGTGCACGCGTCCACCTTCGGCCCGCTCGTCGACGCGGCCGGACCGGTCGCGCCCGCCGGGCCCGGTGCGCCGGCACCGTCCGACGTCGGCGCACCGCCCGACGTCGGCGTACAGGCTGCTGCAGCGGCCAGCAGCAGGGCCGCCGTCACCATCGTCTTCATCAGGTACGAACTGTCAGCCATCTCCCGCCTCCGATGCCGCTACACGGTCCGCGTCGTATGGGGCAACCCACGCCGCCGGGCTGAGCCGATCGACTCGCCAGCCCACCGCGACCGCCACCGCCGCCACGGTCTCCTGATCAGGGCCCTCCACCAGCGCCAGCACGACGTCGTCGGCGGGCAGGCGCACCGCACAGACCAGTCGGGTTTCCGCCGTGGTCAGCAACGACACCGGTACGGGCGGGCTCTCACCACCCGCGCCGTCGTAACGCTCCACCGCGAACAATCGACGGGTCATGTCCCGAAACTAGGGTCGGCCGCCCGTCGAGGAATCGGGTGTTTCCCTATCCGTCGTCCTCGGGCAGGTTCGCCATCGCCGCCCCCAGCTCCGCACGGCTGGAAATGCCCAGCTTGCGATAGATCCGGGCCAGGTTGGCCTCGACGGTCTTCGGGCTGACGAACAGCGTGTCGGCGATGACCCGGTTGGTACGCCCCTGTGCCGCGAGCCGGGCGACCCGGGCCTCGGTGGCGGTCAGCTCCAGCGGCGCCGAGGGTCGCCCACCGAGCCGGGCCAGTTCGGACCGGGCCCGGTTCTCAAACGCCGCCGCACCGAGAGCGGCGAACTCGGCGATGGCGTCGTCGAGCACCTGGCGGGCCTGCCTCCTGCGCCGGGCCCGCCGGTGGGCCATCCCGGCCACCAACAGGCAACGGGCCCGATCCAGGGGCAGCACGTCCGCTGGCACCCCGGCCCGCGCCGTCGCCAGGTCGTCGAGCGCCTCGGTCGGGTCGGCCCCGGTCGCGCTGGCCAGCAGCACCCGGCTGCGGGCAAGACCGAGCATGGTCCATGGCCTGGGCAGCCGGGCATGACGTTCGGCGAGTCGGTCCAGTACCGCTCCGGCCGTGTCCAGGGCACCGGCAGCAATACACGCCTCCACCCAGTCCGGCTCGAACCGCTGTGTCAGTGCCTCCACCAGACCGAGCGTGTCCATCGTGGCCGCCAGGTCGCCGTAGATCCGGGCGGCGTCAGCCGTCCGCCCCGCCGACAGCGCGACGAACCCGGCCAACTGCTGGTGGATCCGTCGACACCAGGCGTCACCGAGCCGGTCCGCGCGGCGCAGCCCCGCTTCGGCGACCGACGCCGCTTCGACCAGTCGCCCCCGATGGGCGTCGAGAAGCCCCGCCAGCCACATCTCGCCGATCAGGCCGGTGCCCAACTGCTCGCCGAGTTCGTGTGCCGCGCTGATGTGTCTCCCGGCGGCATCCCACCGACCCGCCAGCAACTCGGTCTCGCCGAGGTGTAGCAGCAGCTCATGCTGAGATGGCTCGTCGCCCCGTACGGTCGCACCGGCCAGCATCCGATGCAGCCGGTCGCGGGCCCGGGTGTGCTCGTCGATCCCCTTCCACCAGATCGCCGGCACCGTGCCAGCCAGCCAGGAGGGCTCCTCCCCCTCCAGTTCCAGCGCCCGATCCAGCAGCGAGGTACGGGCCGGTCGACCGGCGCGTACCTCGTTGAACAGCAGCAACAGCAGCGCGTCGGCGAGCAGCGCACGATGGTCGTCCCGATCCGAGAGCAGTGCCACGGCCACCTCGGCGTGCCGTCGGGCCGGTTCCGGGACGTCCCAGAAGAGACTCAGGTGGGCATGGATCCGGCCGGCCAACGCCGTGCCTTCCCGGGCTGATGCCAACCCGCGTCGAGCCGCCGAAACCGCTGTCCGCGCGTCGTCCGTGCACCACGCCACCGCCGCGCGTAGCAGCAGCGCCTCGGCCCTCAGATCACCGGTCGTGTCACTGGCCACCGCCTCGGCCGCGGTTCCGGCCGCGAGGTAGTCGCCGCTGTCGAACCGGCACCGAACCGCCGCCAACCTTCGCCATCCCCGGTCCCCGGCCGCTTCCGTCGGGGTCAGTTCGGCCGCTCGTTCGTACAACTCGGCGGCGAGTTCCGGGGCACCGCGGGTCCGTTGCCGGCCAGCCGCCTCCGCCAACTCCCGAGCGACACCCGCCTCCGGCTCCATCGTGCACCGGGCCAGGTGTCGGGCGCGCTCGTCCGGGTCGGTGACGACATCGGCCAGCCCACGGTGCAGTCGACGGCGTATTCCGGGCGGGATCCCGGCCCGGACCGCCGCCGGGTAGACGGGATGGGTGAACTCCACCACCGTGGGCGTCACCACCAGCAGGCCAGCCTCCTCGGCCGAGTCGAACGCGGCGAGGTCCACTCCGGCCGCACCCAGGTCCCGAACGCTCGGTACGGCCAGCAACGCCGCCAGCCGGACGGCGTCCCGGCTCGCCGTGGGCAGCGCCGCCAAGGCGTCGGCGAGCAACTGCTGCATCGACGACGCGACCGGCAGGTCCTCCCCCGGCGACGGCAGTTTCGGCAGTCGGAGCATGGCCCGTCCCAACTCGATCGCCAGCAGCGGATTGCCGCCGGAGTGCTGGGCGATCCGGGCCAACAGTGGTCGGCTCAACGTCGTACCGAGTCGGGCTCGCAGCACATGGTGCAACGCGCCGACGCCCAGCGGCGACAGGTTGATCCGGGCCAGTCGACCGCCGGCCGGCGCCTGGTCGAGGCCGAGTGGCACCGCCGGTGGTTCGCCTCCGGTCGTACGACAGATCACCAGCGTCGCGATCTGCGGCACCACCCGGCGCAACGCGAACCGGAGCGCACGTTCGCTCGCCGGATCCAGCCAGGGCGCGTCGTCCACCGCGACCAGGACCCGGGGGTACGTCGTGTCGGCCACCGCCGCGTCCAGCAGTGCGCGGACGGCCGCCCCGATCGCCCGGTCATCGACCACCTCGGCGGCGTCCGAGTCGAGCAACGCCACCTCGGCCGCCAGCCGCTGTGGCCGGGGCAGTTCGCTGATCCGGCCGGTCAGTGGCCGCAGCAGGTCGGCGAGCGCCACGAACGGCAGCGCGGTCTCGGACTCGGTGGGCGCGCAGGCGAGCACAAGCCAACCCGCCCGGACGGCGTCGGCCACCAACGCCCGCCACACCGCTGTCTTGCCGATCCCTGGTGGACCGTCGACGAGCACCGGTACGGGCTCGGAGAGTGCCTGCCACACCTGGGCGACCACGGAATCACGGCCGGCAATCGCGCCGTCCACGTGGGTAATCGTGGCATGACGCTGGGGTAGCGTCGAGTCGGGCATTCGGGCAGGCAACCGGCCCCGACCGGGCCGTCGAGCACCAGCCGGCGGGGGCGGATCGGCGTGGCTGGCCGTCGCGTTCGGCCCCGGGGTCACCGTGTCGCCGGGCCGGACCCGGCCGACCGGGCCGCGCCGTTCGGGCTCACCCCGTCGACATCGCTCGCGCCCCCGACACCGTTCGGGCTCACCCCGTCGACGTCCCTCGCGCCGCTCGACTGATGACGGCGGCCCATACTGGTCCAGATGCGAGCGGTGGCTGCTGCCCGCCGATAGCTGATGTACCAGAGGTGGGCCAGCATCACGAGGGACAGCACGACGACCCCGCTGGTCGCCGCGAGCCAGGTCGCCGCCCCCACGTGTCGTGCCGCGATGCCGGCCCCCAACCCGACCAGGGCGCTGTCGACCAGGCTGACCGTGCCGGCCAGACCGATCACGTCCCGGGTCCACCGCCCACCGGGCGGCCGACCCTGGTAGACACCGGGATCGTCGAGGGTCGGCAGGATCAGGTACGGCCCGACCGACGGTGCCCGCCGGACCAGATAGGTACGGACCGAATCGACCGCCACGCCGTAGAGGTTGGCCCGGTTGGTGAACTCCACCTGCCGTACGAAGACGGTCAGTCCCAGGAGCAACACGAGTGCGCCGAGGCCGATCACCGCGCTGGTGTTGGCCGTGCCCGAACCGCCACCGGTGAGGAGGCCGCCGGAGACGGCGGTCGCCGCCGAGGCCACCACCAGGAAGAAGTTGAACCGGGCGGTCGCCTGTTCGGTGTTGGCCCGAAGCGCGTCGCGTAGGTGCTCGTACTCGGCCAGCGCCACGGTCAGTGCGACATCCGACTCTGCCGCCACGGTCAGTGCGACATCCGGCTCAGCCGCCACGGCCCCTCCCCGCTCTCGCCAGTCGCCGCGAGCGTAGTGACCTCGTGCCACCGTGCCGTCGCCTGTCGGGAACGACGGGCGAGGGCGGTCTCTCGCCGCTGCCCCGCCTCGTCTGCCTGCCACTCGGGAAAGCATCCACCCGGGCGGAACGGGGCAAGAATCATAAACCCGACAAAAGCGTCAAATATTGTTATTCCACCCATGGTCGATCGCGATAGCCGCCGTAGGGGCCCCGACGGCGCGCACCATCCACCACCGGCTCGGCTCCGGATGGTTCCGGAGCGAGATCGCAACGCATTTCAATGCTCCGCGCGGGCCACCTGGGAATCCGGCACGTACGGGCACCGTTGAACAGACAGGTGTCGACCAGGACCAGCGGCAACGTCACCGAGCAGACCGCCGGGTCCAGCAAGCGGTTTCGGCAGCATGATCGGAACACGCCGATGAATTGCGAGGTCGATGACGTGGTGTCCGACCCGCCGACTACGCTCGCCGAAGCGTCCCGTCGGTCGTTTCATGACAGATCCGCCGGAGTCGCACCGTACCGGCCAAGACGTGGGAGTACGACCAGGTGACTGCACAGCCCGAGACCCTGTACGGGGCCGACGACCTCACCCATCTGGAGGGTCTCGACGCCGTCCGGAAACGACCCGGCATGTACATCGGGTCCACCGACAGTCGGGGCATCAACCACCTCGTCAACGAGATCCTGGACAACGCCACCGACGAGGGGGTGGCCGGGCACGCCTCCCGGGTCGAGGTCACCCTGCACGCCGACGGTTCGGTGCAGGTGGACGACGACGGACGGGGTATCCCCACCGACGTCAACGCCAAGTCCGGGCTTTCAGGGGTCGAGCTGGTCCTGACCCGGCTGCACGCCGGCGGCAAGTTCGGCGGCTCCGGCTACAAGACCTCCGGTGGCCTGCACGGCGTGGGTGCCTCCGCCGTCAACGCCCTCTCCCGGCGGTTCGACGTCACCGTCCGGCGAGACGGAAAGATCTACCAGATGTCCTTCCGGCACGGCGTGCCGGGCGTGTTCGACGGACCTGAGCCGGACGCCGCCTTCACGCCCGAGTCCGGACTCCGGGTCGTCGGGAAGACCGGGCGGGGTCAGGCGACCGGCACCTCGATCCGCTACTGGTACGACGCCCGCTACTTCGAGACCGGTGCCGCGCTGGACGTCGAGTCGGTCCGCGCGAAGCTACGCAACACCGCGTTCCTGGTCCCCGGGGTCAGCTACCGGCTCACCGACGGCAGCTCGGGCGAGCCGGCCGAGCCGGAGGTATTCCACTTCCCCAACGGGCTGACCGACATGGTGGACTTCCTGGCCCCGTCCGGGGAGAAGTCCGTCAGTGGCACCCTGCTGGTCACCGGTGAGGGCACCTACAAGGAGAACGCCGCCGACGCCAACGGCGTCATGCAGGCCAACGTGGTCCGCCGCGCCGAGGTGGAGATCGCCTTCCGGTGGGGCACCGGCTACGAGCGCACCGTCGAGTGCTTCACCAACACCGTCCGCAACGCACACGGCGGCACCCATCGGCGCGGGTTCGAGCGGGCCGCCGTACGGGCCCTGACCGAGGCGATCAAGAACACCCGTGGGCTGCTCAAGCCCAAGGACGAGCCGCCGACGCTGGAGGACGTCCTGGAGGGGATGAGCGTGGTGATCCACGTACGGATCCCGGAGCCGCAGTTCACCTCGCAGACCAAGGACGAGCTTTCCACCGCCGGCATCACCAAGGTCGTGCAGAACCTGGTCGAGCAGCACCTCAAGGCGTGGCTGGACGACCGGCGCACCAAAGCCGAGGCCCGTACCGTCCTTCAGAAGATCGTTGACGCCGCCAAGGTGCGGCTGACCCAGAAGCAGCAGAAGGACGCCGCCCGGCGCAAGACCGCCCTGGAGGGCGCGTCGATGCCGGCGAAACTGGTGGACTGCCGCGCCACGGGCATCGATCGCAGCGAATTATTTATCGTCGAGGGCGACAGCGCCCTGGGCTCGGCCCGCATGGCGCGGGTCTCGGAATACCAGGCGTTGCTGCCGATCCGGGGCAAGATCCTCAACGTGCAGAAGGCCAGCATCCAGCAGGTCCTGGACAACGCCGAGTGCGCGGCGATCGTGCAGGTGATCGGTGCGGGGTCGGGGCGTACCTTCGACCTGTCGGCGATGCGGTACGGCCGCATCCTGATCATGGCGGACGCCGACGTGGACGGGGCGCACATCCGTACCCTGCTGATCACCCTGTTCGCCAAGTACCTGCGTCCGGTGATCGAGTCGGGCCGGCTGTACGCGGCCATGCCCCCGCTCCACAAGATCACGACCAGGGGACGCAACGCGCAGACCATCTACACCTACACCCAGGCCGAGATGGTCAGCACGGTCGCCCGCCTGGAGCGCTCCGGCAAGCAGATCGTGACGCCGATCCCCCGGTTCAAGGGCCTCGGTGAGATGAACGCCGACGAGTTGTGGGAGACCACGATGAACCCGGCCACCCGGGCCGTGCGGCGGATCACCATGGCCGACGTCGAGGCGGCGGAGCAGGTCCTCGAACTACTCATGGGCGAGAAGGTCGAACCCCGCAAGAACTGGCTGATCGAGTCGGCCGGCCGGGTCGACCAGGAAGCCCTCGACGCCTGATGAGCATTCCTCCCGCATCTCCCGCTCCCGTCGCAGAAAGCGTTGATTGATGGCACGTCGTAAAGGCACGCAGCCCCGGGGCGACCTGTCCGCCTTCGACAAGGCAGGTGCCCAGGTCTTCGACAATCCGCTGACCACCGAGGTCGAGGACTCCTACCTGGAGTACGCCTTCTCGGTCATCCATTCACGGGCCCTGCCTGACGCCCGGGACGGGCTCAAGCCAGTGCACCGCCGCATCCTCTACTCGATGAACGAGCAGGGCCACCGGCCCGACCGGGGCTACGTGAAGTCGGCCCGGGTCGTCGGTGACGTCATGGGTAAGTACCACCCGCACGGAGACACGGCGATCTACGACGCCATGGTCCGCCTCGCCCAGGACTTCTCCCTGAACGTGCCACTCATCGACGGGCACGGAAATTTTGGCTCACCGGACGACGGTCCGGCCGCGGCACGTTACTGCGTAACTGGAGATACCCGCGTACGCCTCGCGGATGGAACGAGCCCACGCATTGCCGATCTAGTTAACTTGCCTCCCAACACAGAGGCCGAGGCGGAGTTCGACGTCTTGGACAAGGACGGCAAACCCGTCCGAGTTACGAAGGTATTCAACTCAGGCATACATCCCACGCTCCGCATATCCAGCAAGTCGGGCTTCTCTCTTCGCGGTAGCGAAAATCACCTAGTTCTCTGCCTCGAAGCGCCGGCCGGCGTTCCACTCTTTCAATGGCGTCGGCTGGATGAGATTCGCCCAGGCACGGTCGTCTGCATTGCCCGAAACGCCTGGTCCCAAATAATCCCTACCGCCCAGGAGTACATGCTCGGAATTCTAGGTGGGGCATGGGCGTCGGAGGGATGGGCCAACGAGACGCGAGCGGGTTTCAACAACACGGATGAGCACTTCTTTAGCGAGGTGCTGCATGCGTACGACCATGTTGTCAACGGCCAGCGATACGTCGCAAATCGCACCACACGACGCGACCGCAAGCAGATCCAGGAACTCGATATACAGGAATTTAACCGGGGGATGGATGCGTTTCGGTCCAGCCCTCTATCCGAATTCATTGGAGTGAAGGCTCGCGATAAAGTCGTCCCGGAATTTGTCTGGCAAGGCGGCTGGGGCGTTAAACGCGCCTTCCTGATGGCAGCCTTCGAGGGCGATGGCGGCGTGCGAGAAGCACGGGATAGCTTCACCGTGCAATACACCTCCTACAGTAAGCAACTCACGCAGGGCATTCAAGAACTGTTGGCCGAGTTCGGTGTCATAGCCTGCCATCGCAGCTACACCCGACCAAGCGGCTCCGTCGAGCATCGACTAATCATCTCCGGCCTCCGAAACGTCAAGGCCTACGCCACGAGGGTGGGTTTCCTCCGAACCAAGCAAGCGCATCTGATGAAATTGCTGCGCCACTCACCATTGCGTCCACATCGCCTAAGCCAAGACCATGTGCCATTCGTTGCCGACTACGTTCGCGAAACGCTGGATTTCGACCGACGAGGCAGCGGACGAAAGTGGCTCACACAGCACAACTTCGATCGGACGGAAAGGTGGGAAACCGAACGACTGCGCATCATCGACAGAATCAAGGATCCTGAGATCATCGCCTCGATTTTGCCGATCATGGACTCCGGCTACCGGTTCGAAGATGTCACCGAGGTCAAGCCTTGCGAGCCGGCAGAAGTCTACTCCGTGAAAGTAGACTCTGAAGATCACTCGTTCCTCGCTGGCGCATTCGTGAATCACAACACCGAGGCGCGGATGTCGAAGGAGGCGATGCTGCTCGTCGGCGAGCTGGGCGAGGGCACCGTCGACTTCCGCCCCAACTACGACGGGTCGCTGACCGAACCCGCCGTACTGCCCGCCGCCTTCCCGAACCTGCTGGTCAACGGCACCTCCGGGATCGCGGTCGGGATGGCCACCAACATGATTCCGCACAACCTCGGCGAGGTGGTCGCGGCGGCCCGGTGGCTGATCAACCATCCGGACGCGACCCTGGACAAGCTCATGGAGTTCGTCCCCGGTCCGGATCTGCCCACCGGCGGGATGCTGCTCGGCCTCGACGAGGTACGCAAGGCGTACGAGACCGGCCGGGGCGTGGTACGAATGCGGGCCCGGGTCGAGACCGGACCGCTCGAAGGCGGCCGGGGTCGGCAGGCCATCACCGTCACCGAACTGCCCTACGGGATCGGTGCGGAGAAGGTGATCGAGGCGATCACCGACGAGGTACGCGGCAAGCTGATCACCTCCGGCCCGCGCAAGGGTCAGCGCCAGCCGGCCCGGTTGCAGGGCATCGCCGACGTCAAGGACCTCACCGACCGGGAGAACGGCACCCGGTTGGTCATCGAGTGCAAGGTCGGGGTCAACCCGCAGGCACTGCTCGCCGACCTCTACCGGCTCAGCCCGTTGGAGCAGTCGTTCGGGGTCAACAACCTGGTATTGGTGGACGGGCAGCCACGGACCCTCGGCCTCAAGGCGCTGCTGGAGGTCTTCCTCCGGCACCGCTACGAGGTGGTGACCCGCCGTACGGAGTTCCGCCGCAGCAAGCGCCAGGAGCGCCTGCACCTGGTGGACGGTCTGCTGATCGCCCTGCTCGACATCGACCGGGTGGTCCGGCTGATCCGGGAGAGCGAGAACGTGCAGGCCGCCAAGGACGGCCTGATGAACCGGTTCAAGCTCTCCGACATCCAGGCCACCTACATCCTGGACACTCCGCTGCGTCGGTTGACCAAGTTCGACCGGCTGGAGTTGGAGACCGAGCAGGAGCGGCTACGCAACGAGATCGCCGAGCTGACGACGATCCTGGACGACGAGCGCGTCCTGCGGAAGGTCGTCTCCACCGAGCTGGCGGCGGTCGGCAAGCAGTTCGCGGCGGAACGCCGTACCACGCTGATCGACGGTGACCTGAAGGAGGTGCTGGCCGCCTCCGCGCCGGCCGGGCCGCTGGAGGTCGCCGACGACCCGTGTCAGGTGATCCTCTCGGCGACCGGGCTGGTCGCCCGGACCGCGGCCGAGTCCGAGGAGTCGACCGAGGGGCGGCGACGCAACGGCCGGGTCAAACACGACACCGTACGGGCAATCGTGCACGCCACCGCCCGGGGCCAGGTGCTGCTGGTGACCAACCTGGGCCGGGCGTTCAAGACCGACGTGCTGCCGCTGCCGGTCCTGCCCGAGCAGGCCGGGACCGTATCGTTGCGGGGCGGAATGTCCACGGCCGAACTGCTGCCGCTGCAACCGGGCGAGCACGTCGTCGGTGTGGCCCCGCTGGGCGGTACGGATACGCCCTCGCCCGGCCTGGCCCTGGGCACCCGGGGTGGCACGGTGAAGGTCTGTGCGCCGGAGTGGCCGGTACGCGCCGACGAGTTCGAGGTGATCGGCCTGAAGGAGGGTGACGAGGTGGTCGGGGCGACCTGGCTCACCGACGGCACCGAAACCCTCGCCTTCGTCAGCTCCGACGCCTCGCTGCTGCGGTTCGCCACCTCGATAGTCCGGCCGCAGGGTCTCAAGGGCGGCGGGATGGCGGGGATCAACCTCGGCTCCGACGCGGAGGTGGTGTTCTTCGGCGCGATCCGCACCGACGATCCGCAGCACGGTGAGCCGATGTTGGTGACCTCCAGCGGGCGCAGCGTCAAGGTGACACCCTTCTCCGCCTATCCGGCCAAGGGCCGGGCGACCGGCGGCGTACGGGCGCAGCGGTTCCTCAAGGGTGAGGACCGGCTCGAGGTGGCCTGGATCGGGCCACGTCCGGTGGCGGCGACGCGCACGGGCGAGCCGATCGACCTGCCGGAGGAGGACCCACGCCGGGACGGTTCCGGCGTCGCGACAGTCGTGCCGGACATCGTCGGTCACCTGGTCGAACGGGACTGACCCGGCCGGTCGGTTCGAGGTCACCGCTGGGCTTCGGAGACGACTGAAGGGTGTCGAGAGTGGTTCGTGACGAACCATTCTCGACACCCTTCCCATGCTTTTGGCGGTCGTCCGCCGACGGTCGCCTTTACCTGGTCAGACGCGGGTGATGCGTACGGCGTCCGCGACGACGTAGCCGGTGCCGCTGGTCCAGCGGCTGACCCCCACCTTGTCGCCGTCTCCGGCGGCCAGGGTGAACACACCGAGCGACACCCATTGGCCACCGTTGACCCGCTGGTTGACGCGTACGGTCTGGTTGCCGCTGGTGGTGGCGACGACGTACGGGGTCGAGTCGTTGTAGCCCGGATCGGCGGGATACCAGACCGAGACCTCGTAGGAGCCCGTCGCAGGGAGGTCCGCCCTGTACCAGGCGGCGTCGCTGGCGGAGACCGGCGTGGCGAAGCGATAGTCGGGGCCCATCCGCTGACTTGAGTAGGCCGAGGTGCCCCAGTTCGCGCTCGCGGTGAACCGACCGCTGGTGGTGTTGTCGACGGTGACGGTGAAATCCTGCGGCGGGGTGGTCGTGGTCGAGACGTCGAGGTAGTCGCGGTCGATGTAGATCCGCACCCCGCCCCAGGTCTCGTAGCTGTCCCCGGTGTACTGGTGGATGCGTTGCCGGTTGGCGTAGTACTCGCTCGGGCAGTAGCTGCCCGCGTTGGTGTCGGCCACTCCGTTCCACCAGCCGAAGAAAAGGTGGTCGACGCGGGTGTACCGAGTGTCGTTGTAGGCGTTGCACAGGTCCTGCACGCCGGAGGATCCGCTGGAGTACATGCCGGAGAGGTAGCCGAGGGCGTGCAGCCGCTCGGTCCAGCCGGAGAGGTACGACAGCACGGCCGCTCTACACGACTCGGTCGAGGGGTAGTGCTCGATGTCGTTGTAGATCACGCTTCCGGCGATGATGCCCAGCGCCTTCGCGGAGTTCACCGCGGCGGTCGCCCGGGTCGCACCCTGGGAGCGGGCGGTGGCTGGGTCGTACGACATCTTCGGGGTACGGGTGCCGCACGGTGCCTGGTTGTCCAGCTCGATGGGGATCAGGTGCCAACCGTTGTTGATCTGGTTGGTCACCCAGGTCGAGGTGAGGTTGGCCTGGGTGCAGGATCGACTGGCACCACTGATGTAGATGCCGACCGCCCGGTACGGCGAGCTGTTGCGCCAGGTGTTCATCGTCGACTGCGTGGGCGCGGTGCAGGTGTCGAAGCCCTTACCGGTGTAGGTGCCCGGTTGCGGGCTGGCCGCCGCCGCTGCGGCTGATGCGACGGGCTTCGCGGCCGTACGGAGGGTGTCCAGGGAGACCGGCGTGGCTGCCCGGCCGAGGCTGGCGGTCGCCAGGATCCGGCGCACCGTCTTCTCCGTACTCGGGGTGTGTTCGGCGGTGACGAGCACCCCGGCGTCGGGTACCGCGACCCGGATGGTTCCGTCGCGGGAGAGCGGCGCCTCGGCGGTGGCTCCGGTGGCTACCGTGGTGTCCGCCGTCAGCCGATCGGCGGTGATCCCGTCGAGCGGCTCGATGACCAGTCCCGCCGTCCGTCCGACGAGGTTCGTCGGGCACCAGGGCTCGTCACCGGGGTGTCCCAGATAGACCGTGGGCCGATCGAACCGGACACACGCGTGCGGATCGTCGGCCAGGTCGACGACCCGCCAATCGGCGGGTACCGCCAGGCGGTACCCGTGGTAGTTGACGGTCTGCTGGTCGGACGGCGCTGCCCAAGCCGGGGTCGCCACTCCCGCCACGCCGACGATGGCCACCGCCAGGCTGGCCATGAGCCTTCTTGTTCTCACTCGCTACCTCACTTGGGAAAAAGTTTGCTACGGGAATGCCACCCTGCAAGTTTTTTACCACTGATGAGCAGCCGATAGCCAGAGAGAGTTTTCGATACAGACAACCCGCTCACCAGGCGTCATACGATGATCACTGTCGCGACATCTGTCCCGGAGACGGTCGGACAACTACGATCCTCGTCTATGAACAGCAGAACGGCCGCCTGGTTCGGCCCCCGACGACTGGCGACAGCCCTCATCGTCGCCCTCGGGCTGACCCTGCTGATGGTGGCGGTGGCGGCATCGGCAACGACCACCCTGACCGTGGCCCAGGCGATCAGCACCCAGAACGGCAGCTCGGCAACGGTGACCGGCTATGTGGTCGGGCAGCCGACAGCCACGAACACCGTCGTCAGATCCGGGTTCACCGCGGACACGGCCATCGCGATCGCCGACCTCACGGCCGAAACCAGCACCTCCCGGATGTTGTACGTCCAGGTCACGGCCGCATACCGCAGCAGCTTCGGACTGCTGTCCAATCCGGGCCTGATGGGCAAGTCGGTCACCGTGACTGGCACCCTCACGGCGTACTTCTCCCACGCCGGCCTGAAGAGCCCGACCGCGATGACCCTGGCCTCCCCCACCCCGACGCCCAGCACGTCGGCGCCGACACCCACCCCCGGTCCGACGTCGACCACTCCCCCGGACGGTGGGTACGACTCGACCTACTACCGCAACGCGATCGGCAAGACCGGACCGGCGCTGCGCGGCGCGCTGCACGACATCGTCAAGGTGCAGACAAAGCTGTCCTACGCCCAGGTCTGGGAGGCGTTGAAGAGCACAGACGAAGATCCGAACAACGCGAACAACGTCATCCTGCTCTACACCGGACGCTCGCAGAGCAAGACGAGCAACGGCGGCAACGTCAACGACTGGAACCGGGAACACGTCTGGGCCAAGTCGCACGGCGACTTCGGCACCGCGACCGGACCCGGCACCGACGTCCACCACCTGCGGCCCACCGACGTCTCAGTCAACTCCGAGCGCGGCAACAAGGACTTCGACAACGGCGGCTCGCCGGTCTCCGAAGCCCCGGGTAACTACACCGACAGCGACTCGTGGGAACCACGCGACGCGGTCAAGGGCGACGTGGCCCGCATGATCATGTATATGACGATTCGGTACGAGGGCAACGACGGTTGGCCGAACCTGGAGATGAACCAGCTCGTCAACAACGGCAGCGCGCCATACCACGGGCGGCAGTCGGTGCTGTTGCAGTGGCACCAGTTGGACCCGCCGGACGCCTTCGAGAAGCGCCGCAACCAGGTCATCTACGACCAGTGGCAGCACAACCGCAACCCGTTCGTCGACCATCCCGAATGGGCGAGCGCCATCTGGGGCAGCTGAGGCGTACCGGTTCTCGGCGGGCTGGCGCCGCCCTCGTGGTGCACCTGCCCGCCGTACCCGATCTGAGTCGAGCGGGCAGTGCGGCTCGGTGTCCACCACCTGGCCCGGGTCACGTTTCACCAGCAGGGCACGGCCGGCCATCCGGGTGAGGGAGTCCTTGTCCACCAGGCCCTCGGTCTCCGGAGTGAGCGGGGTGGTCAGGATAACCACGTTCGCCTGCGGCAGATAGTCAAATGACCTCCCCACCCATGATCGAAATAATCCCGACGAGAGCGCAAGCTAGAGAAAAGACATCTGGTCCGACCGGCTAGACCTGGGAGAGTCATGACAAGTAGGTTCACTGAGTTGGCCGTTGACTGCCACGATCCGGAGAGGCTCGCGGCCTTCTGGTGCGAGGTCCTCGACTTCAGGGTGATCGACCGGAGCGAGGGCAAGGTCGAGATCGGCTCCTGGGTGCCGACCGTTGAGGATGTGCGGGCCCTCCAGATGCCACCCACACTGCTGTTCATCCAGGTGCCCGAGGGGAAACATGGCGAACCAAGAACCGGTTTCGCTGGTGCCACCAGAATGTTGTAATCGTGGCTTGACAATGACTACGCAACGACCACGGTCGGCGAGGAGCGGATCATCGACAACGCCGACATACGCACTCTATGGCGGCCTACCGGGCAGGCCGAGCTCGACCTCGTGGCGGCGTCAGGGTGGCGCGTTTGGCCACCACGTTCGGACGACCAGCCGATCTTCTACCCGGTGCTTAACCGCTGGTACGCCACGAAGATCGCCCGCGAGTGGAACGTCCCCGCTGAGGGTGTCGGTTACGTAACCCGGTTTGACGTCCAGCGTTCGTACCTGGACCGTTATGAGGTTCAGCAGGCTGGCGGCCGTGACGTGCTGGAGTATTGGATCCCCGCCGAGGAGCTTGACGACTTCAATGCTCATATCGTCGGCGCGATCGTGGAGGAGGCCGACTTCCGCGGTCCGGTGGGCGACCAGGAGTTCGCCGACGCGTACGAAGCCCTGGGCAGAGCCCTGCCTGCCGCGTGGCGTACCTATCTGCAAGGTGAGTCGTGGTTCCGGCGAGGTTGGCTGGCGAGCGGGGCCTATGTCTGGCTCAACACGCCGCGCGAGCTGCTTGAGCTGCAGGATGCATGGGGCGAGGGCACCGACGCGCATCCTGGCATCGCGATCATCGGCGGTGACGGCTCCCGTGAGCAGCTTGTGCTCGACCTGCGCTGCGATCCTGCACCAGTGATGCTGGTGGACGTCTCAAGCGGTGGATGGGACAGCGCGATTCGGCAAGCCGACGACGTCAGCCAGCTCATCAGCCGCATCGAGGCCGGCACCTTCGAGTTCGACTTCGGGGACTAGCTGGGCCGAAGAGACGCGACCATCCAGAGAGGCGTGTTCGTACAGGTCTTCGTTGCATATCTCGGGTGCCCTGGTCCTGTCGGTGGGGGCATACTGCGGCGGTGGAGAGCTTCCGGTGCGCGAGTTGTGGAAACGCGCTGAGCATCCCGGTACAGCTGGTGGAGTTGCCGGTGGGACCGCATTGGTCGCTACTGGACTGCCACCATGTGAACCCTCCGCTGCTCGACCCCGGAACCTATGCGATCGATGAGGCCGCGTTCGGCAGCGACAAGATTGTCGGCACATTTGTGCTCTCACCCGGCGATGTACGCGGGACTCGATTCGTCCATGACCTCGTACTCACCGGCTGCTGGTCGCTGGTGGGGTGGAGTCCTTGCGTCGCCTGCGAGCAGTGCGGCGCCTTGGTCGCTTCCCGGACTGACGACTGCGACGTTGCGCAGGAGACGCGCTTCTACCCCGCCATGGTGGTCCGGGAGCCCTGCGCCGTCGGGGCCGAGCCCGCCGAGGATCCGTTCGTGTTGATCGCCGACTGGGACGACGCTGCGCCGGACACCAGGCGTTACGGCTGGGTGCCCAAACCCACCCGCCCACGGCCGGAACTCACGGCGACGCGCTGGGGCGGCCGAGGCGTGAAGTCGGATCTGTATCGAGACGATCCACCAGCCTGACCGCATTGAACGTGAACGCTCGGTTATGAAGCCTGCGCTCACGGCGTGCGAGGGCGGCGCGCTGCCGAGCGCGCTTCGCCGTTACCCGGCTCTCTCGCTCCTCTTTCCGACGTGGTGGAGAAGCCTCCCAGCCCTACGACGTGGCTGTCGACCATGCTTGCACGCTTCGCTGCCGCTCGGAATCCGAAACGGGCGCCACCACGCCATCCGCGAAAGCGGTGTGGCCGTCTGCGAGCGTGGCGAGCGGGCCGAGCATCGGGTGGCATTTGACCAGGTCCCCCAGGTACGCAAGGCAAAGATCGTCGGCACCGTAACCTCGCTCGTCCAGCACGTCGTAGCAGCCTTCGTCGTAGACGAGACGGGCGATGGGTAGACGGCTGTCGAGGATGCTCCGAGTAGTCAGGGCATCGGCGTCTGGGCCGCATCGGAACGGGAAGTCGGGCATCTCGCCGACGAGTGGCCAGCCGCCTGCCGGATGGTCGTCGACAGGCAGCCACGCGAACGCCTGCCGCGTCTTACTGCTCTCAGTAGCCTGAGGTTCCCAAGGCCAAAGCCCGCTGCGGTCGGGCCAGACCAACTGCCGCACCGGGACCGGCCAGCCGCGATAGAAGCGGTGCGCCGAGCCGAACAGCGCCTCGCGCCACGACTCGTCCACCTGGCGCAACTGCGTGACATGTCCGTCGATCACACCCTCGAACGGCTCGCCTTCGGCCGGCCAATCGCCACTGGCGTGCAGGTCCACGCAGGCGTTGAGCCACAGCTGCATCCCCTCGCCCGGCAAACCGAACATCACGATCTCTGATCGACGGAAGCTGTGCCAGAGACCGACGGTATAGGCAAACTCCGCGCTGCCGCCGCCGACGCGCAACGCGCACCAGCCGTGCTCGCGGACAGTCGCGACGATGCCCTCATCACGGCCGGGAGCAGTGTCAGTGCAGATGTAGCAGGGGCACGCCGCGGTTTGCATCAGCGCACGATACAAGCCAACTCGGAGGTACCCCATCCTGAGACCACGCTTGTACGATCGCGCTGAGCACCTGACGGGTAATCGGTTCTTGGTTCCCGCAGGTTGCCCTTGACGGTCGAGACAAGAATGTCCGATTCTTCCCCTATGGGGCCGAGGGGAAAATCGGTGAACCCAGAACCGGTCGCCGCATCCATCTCGACGTCATGCCCACCAACGGCAGCCGCGACGACGAGGTCGAGCGGTTGAAGGGTCTCGACGCGACCGAGTACGAGGATCATCGCAAGCCGGACGGCACGGGCTGGGTGACGATGGCCGACCCGGAGGGCAACCTGTTCTGCGTCGAACGCAGTGCCACGGAGCGCGTGTAGCGTAGCGGCTCTTATGACCAGTTTCCCGGCGGCTGCGCTCCGCGTCCGCGACGAGTCGCTGCCGGAGTTTGAACGGCTCCTGCACCTCCGTGAGTGCACGCTGCGCTGCGCGCCCTACGGGTTCCGTGCCACCTGGCACCATTTGATCGTGAACGCACGGATTCCGCAGCGGCTCGATGATGACCCTGCGGCGTTGAATCGGGCGGTGGACGAGCTCTCCGCAGCACGAGCCATTTGGTTGCGACACGCCACGGGGTTCGCGGCCGAGCGTCGGGCGGCCAAGGCACGGGGGCAACGTGCCGTCCCGGTACGTGATCGGTGGCAGCAGTATGGGCTCTTCGGGATCGCTTTCTGTCCTGATCCCTCGCATCATCCCGTCGATCCGTTACCGGTCATCGTCAGGCGTCTCATCAAGGTATACATCGCGGGAACGTTGATCGAGGATGAGTGTCCGCTGTGTGGCGGACTGTTGCGCGAGAGGGTCTGCCTCAGCTGCGGTATCCAACCACGTAGGCGTGACGGCGGCGTGCGCCTGGCGGAGGCTTCGCGCACCCGCTATCTGTGGCGTGAGATCTGGCGGCGAACACCCATGACCGGGTTCTCGCCGCCGATGCTGGCTGCGCTGCACTACGGACGCCGGTTGGCGACCGAGGTTGCGGCGGGTGGGCCGGGACGCCGGGCCTTCGTCGATATCGTTCCGCGTCGAACCGACGCGGACCGTACGGCCGAACAAGAAGGCTGGGTTCGGAACGACACGTCCCGCGCGTACGAGGTACGGCACTGGGAGTACGACGAGCGGCTGCTCGACACGTTCGACTACGACGTCGGCGCTGTTTGTGTCGCAACTGCCTCAGCGCGGGGCCACTCCGACCTCCTGTCCCTGCTGGCCGATTGGGGTTTGACCCCGATGCAGTTCGACTACCCATGGAATACGGCCGACCCACGTTGATCTAGAGACGGCTTGAGGTAGGGGCAAGCCTGCGAGGGCGATTGGGCACGATGAGGAGCGGCTGTGGGCATCTGGGACGTCACGGGTGAGGATGAGCGCGATCGGTGGGATCTCGTTCCGCTAGAAGGCGTTGGCCCGCTGCGCTTCGGGGCGACGCACGCCGAAGTGGTGGCGGCGCTCGACGGCGCGGTGGCCAGTCCCACCATTGGGATCGCGCCGGACTGCAGCGAGGCGTCGTTCGGCAGTATCGGTCTGACGGTGTACTACTCGGACGGGTCCCTGTACTGCATTGCGATCGACGCCCTCCGAGGCCCGCAGGTGCAGCTCAACGGAGTGCCCCTGGTCGCGCGAATGCCGTCCGAGGTCGAGAAGTGGATGCTCGATCAAGCCGAGGTACATGGACGAGAGTTGCGCTACACGCACGCTGGGGACCCAGAGCTACCCGAACTTGGGCTGATCTCTCGCGCGCAGCGCGCCGGTGACGTCGTACTCAGCCGGCCTGTCTTCCTGGATCAGCGAGCCGAAGTGACCTGGGACTACGTACCGCCTCGGGAGTGGCGCGTCTTCTGACAATGTTCAGGACGCAGCCTTGGACAGTCCTCGGTTCTTGGTTCACCAAGGTTGCCCTCTGCACTTCAATAAAGATGTCCAAATTCTTACCATCTGCCCCCGAGGGCAGGATGGCGAAGAACCGACTTCACCTCGACGTCAGCCCGATCGACGGCAGCACCGCCGACGAGGTAACCAGATTACTCGCTCTCGGCGCCAGCAAGGCGGATGTGGGCCAAGGCGCAGACCGAAACTGGGTAGTCATGGCAGACCCCGAGGGCAACGAGTTCTGCGTCCTACGCACCCTGGCACCGCAGAACTAGGCCACGAGCGAGCACCCGCAACTCGTCACAAACTGCAACTGCCATGTTGCCGAGAAGATCGCCATGCTCAAGCAGCGCGAGCGAGGCGTTGTCAGTCGCCGGCCACCCGCCGGGACCGGCGCGCCTCGATCTCGTCAACCGCTGATCCCTGATACCGGCGTCGACCCGCCGGCAGAACTGATGGTTCCTCAGCAACGAAGAGCGCTTCGAGCAGCGCCCCATGCTCCTGGCAAAGATCGGTATCGGTGCTCCGTCCGTCCGACATGAGGCGATAGCTCCGCACCGGCTGCCCCGGGCCCTGACAGACATCACAAACAGTAATTGTGATCTTCACTCACAGACCCTTCGTGCGCCAGCTTGCCGTGTCCGGTATGCACCCTACCTGGTAATCCTGAACAGACGAAGGCTGCCTCCACCTGGCCTGCTGACCCCGGACGGCACATAAGTACTGGGCACACCCCCGATCAGGACATCAATGCGCGGATAGCTGGCATGCGCAACGCGTATAACGATCTTCAACGTTGCGTGTTGAATGGATAGGCTCGAACGCAGACCACAACGGACGGAGCCGCCCACCATGGCGAGGACGCCGGCACGACACCACACCTGCCCACGCTGCGGAGCCCGACTGGCCCGCGACAACGACAGCGGACGCTGCACCCCCTGCCACACCGCCGAACGCGACCGACTCACCACACCACCCGCACTACCGGCCACCTTCTGGGACCACGAACCCGTCCGCCAAGCCCTACACGAGCGTCACCTCGGCAAAGTCGTCCGCGCCTACCGCTACCACCCCTACCACGGCCGACTCGCCCTACCCCAAGAACTCGTCGCCCGCTGGCTCGGCATCACCCAAGCCCAACTCAGCCGAGCCGAAAACAGCCCACCCATGATCCACCTCGACCGCCTCATCCACTGGGCCCAACTCCTCCACATCCCCGCCCACCTCCTCTGGTTCAAGCTCCCCGAGGATCAACCCGCGGAGTCAGCCAGTCCCCCCCTCACAGACGTGACTCGGCGGACTTTCGTAATGACCGACCCAACGCTCGCCGGCAACTGCTCAGCCAACGGGGACAGCACCGTCTCGCTCTCTGGTCAGGCACCCGACACTCTTGCCCAGCTCGAGTTGATCCGACAAGCCCTCGTCGACTCAATCTCGGGTGGCTCCGCATCGACGACGTGCTTGGACTACTGGGAACAATTGGTTCTCCAGCACGGCGAGGGAACTAAACAACGTGCGGCTTCAGAGCAACTTCCGGAGCTAGCCACAGACTTCGACGAGATCCGCCGATTACTCGATCGCCGAATGCCGTCATCGTCATTTCGCCGCCTCACCCGCATAGCAGCACAGATGGCCGGGCTCGTATTCCTGACGTTGATCAAAATGGGCGAGCCAGGCCATGCTCGATCCTGGATCCGCACCGCCCGAATCGCCGCTGATGAGACAGGAGATCCGACCACCCGCTCCTGGGTACGAGGCCAGGAAGCCTATGTGCACTACTACAGCGGCGACTGTGCGATGGCCATCGCCGTGGCATCCGAGGCGCAAACAATCGCCCGGAACATACCGTGTGCTGGCGTGCCGTTGGCAGCTGCGCTTCAAGCCAGGGCCGAAGCAAGACTCGGCCACCTCCGAGAGGCGCAGTCCGCCCTGAACCGGGCTGAAAATCATCTTGGAAGGCTCAGTACAGATACAGGCGCTATCGCCTCTGCCTTCGGCTATGACGAGGCCCAACTCCGGTTCCACGAAAGTAACACCTACACTCACCTGAGGTTCTCCACAGCCGCACGCTCAGCTCAGGACCGAGCGCTGACCTTATATCCCCAGACCGATTTTCTCGACCGGACACTGGTGCGCTTCGACCAAGCCATCTGCCTAGCGACGGAAGGCGATGCGGATGCTGCGACCGCTATCGCACTCGGAGAGTTGTGCAGCCTGAATAAAATTCAACGTTCGGGCCTGATATTCGCACGCGCGTGGGACGTATACAAATCCCTGCCAAATGGATATCTAGCAAACAGTCCATCTGTTGAACTTCACGATCTCCTCATGCTCACAATCTCCAAAGAGAGGGGATGGTAATATGCCATCCGTCTCGCCCGCCAAATCAGCCGACATCCCGGCCATCGCCGCACTGCTCGAAGAAATGGATCGCTATTACGGCGTATCCAAATTCGCACCAATCGAGGATAGGCAGGCCGAGATAAAGGATCATGTTTTCGGCAGCATCCCCGCCATAAATCTACTATTAGCGAAGGACAACAATAAAACGATCGGCCTCGCGTCATACTCATTTCTATGGCCAGCCGTCAGACTCACCCGATCTCTCTATCTGAAAGAGCTATATGTCAGCAAGCTTCACCGACGGCGTGGCATCGGAAGACTGCTCATGAGCAGCGTGGCGGCGATCGCAACCGAAACCGGGTGTAGCCGAGTGGAATGGACAACGGACCAAGACAATGAAGCCGCCCAGAGATTCTACTCTCACCTTGAAGCCAGCCACCTATCCACAAAGATTTTCTACAGGTCGGATCTTCACCAATCAACTTGACCCTCACCTGCCTGCACACCATGCCAAGAATCCCGACATCCACTCGTTCAACCGGCATCGCCAAGTTGAAAGAATGACAGGCGACTGATGGCCACACTTCTCACGTGCACCTATATAAGCCTCGCCATAACCACCGCCGAGAGGCAAGAGGAAAGCGCGGTCCCAGTGCTGCACCTGATGGAAGCCGAGCGCATCGCCCCAGAGATCCTGACGTTCAACATTCGTAGCCGCGCCCTACTTGCCGACCTCCTCAGCCGGGAACGTCAAAGCGTCACCCTGGTCTCCGGCCAATGGCCCAGCGCGCCGGTCTCCTCGGCTGACCATGAGCACTAGCCCCGTACAACCGGTCCTCTACCTCGTGGTTTGCGCCGCTCCTCCAGCACGCCAGATCGACGAGTTCATCAAACTGATGATGGACGATGGCTGGATCGTCTGCGTGATAGCCACACCAACAGCAGCAACGTGGATCGACCGCAAGATTATTGCGGAGCAGACCGGATACCCCGTTCGGTGCGAATTCAGACGCCCCGACGACGTCGATCCTCTGCCGAAGGCAGATGCTGTCGTCGTCGCACCGGCTACCTTCAACACAATCAACAAATGGGCTACCGGCATCAGCGACAACTTGGCTTTAGGAATCCTCAACGAAGCACTCGGCCTCGGGCTACCGATCCTGGCCTCCCCCTACGCCAAGTCGACGCTCACCCAGCACCCCGCCTACGCTCGGCATGTCGAGCTGCTTACCGGTGCTGGCGTGACCTTCACCCACTCTGAAGCTATCCGGCCACATACCAATGACCAACCGTTCCTGTGGCATCTCATTCAAAGAGCACTTGAAGAGATCCTTCGACCACCAGTACCTGGATAAGGTGTCCGTCATGCTCGGTATGCAACAGCACGTCCTCGGCCGCTGAGCGGTCTGCGATGCAATCGATTCATTCGGCCCGCGAAACGCTCGGAGCACAGTCTTGAACGAGGTCGGCTTGTGCAGCGCGCCGTTTCTCGCCGATGATCCGCGGTAAGCCTTTCGGTCGGCAGCCGCGCAGGGCCCGGCAAGTCGGGCGGTTCTCCGAACTGGGATGGTTACCGTAGCGAAGACGCCCCTTGCTGCTGAGAGCGACGCAGGCAAACCCGGGCCACGGCTGACCGTATGGGAGATCTTGGAGCCAGATGGCCCCTGGAGGGGCCGTCACTCTCCAAGGTCTCCAGTCATCCCAACAGACGGGACGTAAGTCCTGCACTATGGGCGACTGCGGGCAGGTTCGGTGGAGGCTGGTGGGAGCGGGTGACAGTGGCCGCGTTTCGTCCTAGTTAGACACATCTAGGCCCTCACTCCTCTTAGGAGGGATGGCCGAGACGGTGGACGGACTGGTCAGCTGGCCCAACCAGGGGACCCGGGCCGCCGCCGGACATGGGCAACTAGACATTTATATATAGAGGTTCAACCGAGGGACGCGGGTAGTTACACGGCTAGCATCAACCCGCCGCCAGCGACAGCGGTTTCTGCATCATGGGGAGGAAACGTGGCGTCTGGGTCCGGCGAGCACACATTCCCGGCATCCTCCGCCCAGGAGTGGATCTGGCTGGCCAGCCAGATGGGCACCGAAGCCGCCGCCTACAACCTGCGCGGATATGTCCAGCTCCCCGCCGACCTCGACCCTGAGATCGTCCGCTCGGCCCTAGCCGAACTCGTCCGCCGGCACGAGCCGTTCCGCACCACCATCCGGGTCCAGGACGGGACACTGACCCAGGTCGTGCACGCCGACGTACCGGTCGAGCTACCAGTGCTGGACCTGTCCGCCCTGTCGGAGGCGGATCTGGACCGCGAGATCGACCTAGCGGAGGTCGCCGCGCTGGCCGAGCCGTTCACCCTCGATCAGGCCCCACTGTGGCGGGCCCGACTGATCCGCCGCCCGGACTGCCAGACACTGCTGATCGTCACCCATCATGCGATCTACGACGGCAACTCGCAGCCCATCTTCGCGGAAGAGATCGAGGAGTTGTGCCGCGCCGCCGTAGAGAAGCGCGCCGCCCGGCTGCCCACCCTGGAGATCCAGTACGCCGACTACGCCGCCTGGCAACACCAGCAGATCCAGAGCGGGGCACTCGACGCACACCTCGCCTACTGGCGCAGTCGCCTCGCCGGGGCACCACCGGTGCACGGCGTACCCACCGATCGTCCGCGCACTGCGGACCCGCACCGACCCGGTGCGGAGCTGGTCTTTCCCATGCCCGACGGGTTACGTGGCGCGCTCGCCCCGTTCGGGGCGCGGTACCGGGCGAGTCCGGCGATGGTGCTGCTCGCCGGTTACGCGGCGCTGCTACACCGGCTCTCCGGTGATCCGACGATCATGGTGGGGCTCCCGGTCGGCGGGCGGGACCGCCCCGAACTCGCCCCGTTGATCGGGATGTTCGTCAACACCGTCGTACTCCGGATCGACCTGGCCGGAGATCCCACCTTCGGTCAGCTGGTCGAACGGGTCCGGGACACGATGCTGGCCGCCCTGGAACACCAGGCACTGCCCCTCCCCCGCCTGGTGGAGGCGTTGGCCCCACCCCGGACCGCCGGGGTGCAGCCGCTCTACCAACTCGGCTTCAACTACCTGGGCGATGTGGGGCTGAGTACCAGCAACGGGGTGGCCCACGAGGAGTTCCTGCTGGAGCTGGCCGAGGTCAAGGGACGGTTGGAATACCGGTCTGACCTGTTCGACGCCCGTACCGCGGAACTCGTCGTCCAGCGCTACCTGCACCTGCTCGACAGCGCGCTGGCCAGCCCGGCGACCGTGTTGTCCGCGTTGCCGGTGCTGACCGAAGCGGAACGACAACTGGTGGCGGTGAACTGGGCCACCGGCCCGACCGGATCCCCCGGCCCCGACATCGTCGACCTGTTCCGCAGCCAGGCCGCGCGACGTCCGGAGGCGATCGCCATCCGCGACGGCGAAGCCTCGATCACGTACGCCGAACTGGATCGGCGCACCGACGAGCTGGCGCAACGGCTCCGTACGCTCGGGGCCGGGCCGGAACAGCTCATCGGCATCGCCCTGCCCCGCTCCGCCGAGGTGGTGGTCGCGATGCTCGCGGTGCTCAAGACCGGTGCGGCGTACGTGCCGCTGGACCCCGCCCAGCCAGCGCAGCGGCTGACCTACCTGATGGACGATGCCGCCACGTCCGTGGTCATCACCACGGAACAACTCCGGCAGAACCTGCCCGTCGGTACACACACCATCGTCTGCACCGACCACCTCGAACCGTACGCCGACGGCGGAGCCGACGAGGCGATCGCGCCGCTCACCCCCCATCCGCTCGGGCTCGCCTACGTCATCCACACCTCCGGCTCGACCGGCCAGCCCAAGGGTGCGATGGTCGCGCACCGCGCACTCGCCGCACACGCCACCTGGTTCGTCGAGCAGGTGGGGGTCACCGCCGAGGACCGCCTACTCGTCCTGACCTCCCCCAACTTCGACGTCTTCGGGCAGGAGGTCTATCCGGGGCTGGTCGCCGGGGCGACCCTGGTGATCGCGCCACCGGAGGGGGCACTCAACCCGACCCGGCTGTTCGAGACCGCCCGTCGGGAAGAAGTCACCCTACTCTCCTGCGTACCCACCGTGCTCCGCCACCTGGTGGCCCACCCCGGCCTGGCCAGCTGCCGGCACATCCGGAACGCGACCTGCATCGGCGAGCAGCTCACCGGCGATCTGGCCGCCGCGCTGCACGCCGTACTGCCGGTGCCGCTGCACAACCTGTACGGGCCGACCGAGGCCACCATCGCCGTGTCGGCGTACACCGTTGCGCCCGAGACCCGGGTAACCGGGCCGGTGCCGCTCGGTGGCCCGATGGTCGACGCCACGTTCCACGTCCTCGACGACGACGGCGAGCACACCCCGGTCGGGGTGCCCGGACATCTGCACATCGGTGGCATCCCGCTCGGCCGGGGCTACCTGCGGCGGCCGGCGCACACGGCAGCCGCCTTCGTCCCCAACCCGTTCGGCCCGCCCGGCTCCCGGCTCTACCGCACCGGGGACCGCTGCCGCTGGCGACCGGACGGCACGTTGGAATTCCTCGAACGCGTCGACCGGCAGGTGAAGGTCAACGGTGTCCGGGTGGAACTGGGCGAGATCGAGGCAGCCCTGCACGCCCAACCGGGCGTACGCGAGGCGGCCGTCGTAGCCCAGCCGGACCGTAACGGCGACAAGCGCCTGGTGGCGTACATCGTGGGTGGCGCCGAGCCGACCGAACTGCGCTCGGCCCTACGCGCGGTCCTGCCGGCAGCCATCGTGCCGGCCGCCATCGTCGGGCTGGCCGCTCTGCCGATGCTGCCCAGCGGCAAGCTGGACACCGCCGCGCTGCCCACCCCGACCGAGGCGAACGGGCCGGCAGCCGCCCCCACCACCGCCCGGACCACCGCCGAGGAACTGGTCGCCGACGCCTGGGCGGCGGTGCTCGGCGTCGACACCGTCGACGTGCACGCCAGCTTCTTCGACTTGGGCGGACACTCCCTGCTGGCCGGTCGGGTGATGGCCCGGCTGGCCGACACCCTCGACCTCGACCTGCCGATCCACCTGCTCTTCGCCCGCCCGACGGTGGCCGAGCTGGCCGCCGAGGTCGAGCAGCTACTCATCGCCCAGCTCGACCAGCTTTCCGAGGACGAGGCTGCCGCGCTACTCGCCGCCCAGGAGAGGTAACCACGAATGTCCGTAGCCCCGGATTCGGGCACCCGGGACGTCCGGCTGTCCGCGACCAAGCAGGCGCTCCTCGACCGGTTGCTACGGCCCCGGGCCGAATCCGCGGCCCGGATCGGCCCCCGGCCGGCGGACGCCCCCCGGGTGCTGTCGTACGCCCAGGAGCGCCTCTGGTTCGTGGAGCAGCTCGGCACCGGAGGGGCCGCCTACCACGTGTCGGTCGCGGTCTGGCTCGACGGTCCGGTCGACGCCACCCTGCTCCGGGGAGCCCTCGACGACCTGGCGGCCCGACACGAGAGCCTGCGGATGAGCTTCCCGCCGGTCGAGGACGGCCAGCCGTCGGTGGCCGTGGCCGAGACGCTCTCGGTACCGCTGCGGCTGGACACCGTCACCGCCGACGATCCGGCCGACGGCCGGCAGCAGGCGCTGGACCTGGCCCGGATCGAGGCGGCCAGTCCGTTCGAGATCGCTGCCGGGCCGCTGGTCCGGGCCCAGCTGATCCGGTACGGCGAACAGGCCCACCTGCTGTCGCTGGAGACCCATCACATCGTCAGTGACGGTTGGTCCATCGACGTGTTGGTCGGTGACCTGCTGACGGCCTACCGGGCCCGGCAGGCGGGAGCCGAACCGACCTGGGCACCACTGCCGGTGCAGTACGGCGACTACGCCCACTGGCAGCGTGACCAGCCGAGTGTCGAGCGAGGACTGAAGTACTGGACCGACCAGCTCGCCGGGGTGCCCGCCCTGGAACTGCCCACCGACCGACCCCGGCCGCCGACCCAGCGTTTCGACGGCGCGACCCATCAGTTCGAGATCGACGCCCCGCTCGCCGGGGCCGTGACCGAGCTGGCCCGGCGGCACGACGCGACGCTCTACATGACCCTGCTGGCGGCATACCAGTTGCTGATGGCCCGCTACAGCGACCAGACCGACTTCGCGGTCGGTTCGCCGGTTGCCGGCCGGGACCATTCGGAACTGGAGGGCCTGGTCGGCATGTTCGTCAACATGCTGCCGATGCGGGCCCAACTGGGCGACGAGGAGTCGTTCGGGCAGCTCTTGGGCCGGACCCGACGAACGGTCCTGGACGGCCTCAGCCACCAGCGGGTGCAGTTCGAGCAACTGGTGGCGGAGCTGGGCGTGGCCCGGGACGTGAGCCGGTCGCCGCTGTTCCAGGCCACCTTCGCCCTACAGAACTACCAGATACGCGACCACAGCACCGGTGCCGGGGCGGACGGCGACGGGCTGGCCGCTCGCTGGGAGATCCTCGACCTGTCGGCCACCCGGTTCGACCTGGAACTGCTCGTCGTCGAGACCCGCTCCGGCCAGTTGTACTGCGAGTTCACCTACAACACCGGCCTCTTCGACGCCGCGACGGTCGAGCGGATGAGCCGACACCTCACGCACCTGCTGCGGACCGTGACCGCCCGCCCCGACGCACCGCTGCGGGACCTCGGCCTGCTCACCGACTCCGACCGCAGCGTGGTGCTGGAGCAGTGGGCGGGCGGCGCGGCACGGTTCCCGGTGGAGCAGACCCTGCCCGAGTTGTTCGAGGCACAGGCGCGCCGCCGGCCGGACGCCGTCGCGCTGGTCTTCGGTGACACCGAGGTCAGCTACGCCGCACTCGACCGACGCGCCGACCGGTTGGCCCACCGGCTGCGCCGGCTCGGGGTGGGGCCGGACACGCTGGTCGCCCTGCACCTGCAGCCGAGCGTGGCCACCGTCGAGGCGATCCTCGGTGTGCTCAAGGCCGGTGGGGCGTACGTCCCGCTGAACCTGGCCTATCCCCGGGAGCGGCTGGAGTTCATCCTCGCCGACACCGGCGCACCGGTCCTGATCACCGACCGGGAACTGCGGGACCGGCTGCCGACCTACGCCGGGCAGGTAATCTGCCTGGACGACGAGGAGCCGACCGCGCCGACCGAGCCGAACGCCGCCGAGCCGGCCGTCGACGGGGGGCTGGACGCGCCCAGGTCGACGGTCGCGCCGGAGAACCTGGCCTACGTCATCTACACGTCGGGCTCCACCGGCACCCCGAAGGGGGTCCTGGTCGAACACCGCCAGGTGGTACGGCTACTCACCGCCACCGAGGCACACTTCGACTTCGACGAGAACGACGTCTGGGCGATGCTGCACTCGTACGCCTTCGACTTCTCCGTCTGGGAGATCTGGGGCGCCCTGGCGTACGGCGGTCGGCTCGTCGTCGTACCCACCGACGCCATCCGGGACCAGGAGCGGTTGTTGGACGTGCTGCGTGAGCAGCGGGTGACCGTGCTCAACCAGACTCCGGCGGCGTTCCGGGGACTACGGGCCACCCTCACCGAGACCGATCGCTCCTTCGCCGACCTCGACGTGCGGACCGTCGTCTTCGGCGGCGACGCGCTACACCTGCGCGACCTGCGGCACTGGATGAGCCAGTACGGCGACCAGAAGCCGGCCCTGGTCAACATGTACGGCATCACCGAGACGACGGTGCACGTCACCGCCGGACGGATCCGCCGTCGCGACGTACGCCGGAACGTCTCCTCGCCGATCGGTCGTCCCCTGGACGACCTACGGGCCTACGTGCTGGACCGGCACCTCAACCCGGTGCCGGCAGGGGTGCCAGGCGAGTTGTACGTTGCGGGGTCGGGCCTCGCCCGGGGCTACCTCAACCGGTCGGCGCTGACCGCCGAACGGTTCCTGCCGGAGCCGTTCAGCGGGATCCCCGGGGCCCGGATGTACCGCACCGGCGACCGGGTGCGCTGGTCAACCGACGGGACCCTGGAATACCTGGGCCGGGTGGACCGGCAGGTGAAGATCCGTGGCTACCGGATCGAGCTCGGCGAGATCGAGGCGGCCCTGCACCGCAGCCCCGAGGTGCGGTCCGCGGCGGTGCTGGTCAACGAGGACGCCGGCGGCGACCGGCGGCTGGTCGCCTATGTCGTCCCGGCCGACCCCGCTGCCCGACCGACTCCGGCCCGACTGCGGGAGCAGGTCGGGCAGAGCCTGGCCGACTACATGGTGCCGGCCGCGTTCGTGGTGCTCGACGCGTTCCCACTCACCCCGAACGGCAAGCTGGACCATCGGGCCCTGCCGGACCCGGACGTGACCCAGCAGACGGAACAGGAGTTCATCGAGCCGCGTACCGAGCACGAACGGTTGATCGCCGGTATCTGGGCTGAGCTGCTCAACCTCGACCGGGTCGGCATCGACGACGACTTCTTCGACATCGGTGGCCATTCGCTGCTCGCCACCCGGGTCGTCACCCGGATCCGGGCCGGTCTGGAGGCCAGGGGCGGAGGTGGATCGATCGCCCTGATGGACCTGTTCCGCTGCCGGACGGTCCGGGAACTCGCCCGGCTACTCGACGAACCAGCCGACGCGGACCGACCGGCCCGACTGCTACACGAGCTGACCAGGCCGGTCCGGGACGACCAGCACGTGCTGTCCCTGGTCTGCGTTCCGTACGGGGGCGGCAGCGCAGCGGTCTACCAGGCGCTGGCCGAGGCGATGCCGGGCGGGCACCGGCTCTACTCGGTGGCCATCCACAACGAGGAGGCCGGCGGCTCGCAGGACACGCTGGAGTTCGACGATCTGGTCGCCGGAATCGTCACCGAGATCCTGCGGGACGTGTCGGGGCCGCTGGCCCTCTACGGCCACTGCGGCATCGGCAGCGCCACGGTGGTGGAGGTGGCCCGGCGACTGGAGCAGGCTGGACGGGACCTGACTGCCGTCTACATCGGTGGCATCTTTCCGTTCGCCCGGCCCAAGGGCATCCTCAGCGGACTGTCGCGCTTCGCCGAGATGGAGTCGCTACGCAGCAACCGCACCTTCATCAACCGGCTGATCGGCCGGGGCGTCGACATCGAGGACCTGGGCCTCGACGAGGTCAACCGGATCATCCGCAACATGCGGCACGACACCCGCAGCGCCGAGGACTACTACGGCGGTCTGCTCGATCGGCGGATCGCGAAGATCAGTGCCCCGGTCATCTCGGTCATCGGGGAACAGGACCCGGCCACCGACCACTACGAGGAGCGCTACCGGGAGTGGGACTTCCTCTCCGACACCTGTGCCCTGGTGGTGTTGGACGAGGGCGGCCACTACTTCAACCGGTACCGCGCCACCGAGGTGGCCGAGATCGTCACGAGGACCCACCGCGCGCTGACGGAGGACGACGCCGCGGCGTTGACCCGGGCCGCCCGGGGACCGGACAGCCCGTGGTGGCTGCACGGCATACACCGAAGTGACCGGGACGATCCCACGGACCCGCCGCCGGGCACCCGACGGCGACGCGCCGCCGTGCCGAGCATGCGTCGCTTCCTCGGGGTCGCCAGCGGCCAACTCGTCTCCCTGATCGGCTCCACGTTCACGTCGTGGGCGATTCCGATCTGGATCTACCTGACCTACGGCTCGGTGGCGCAGCTCGCTCTCTTCGTCACCCTGGGACTGCTGCCGGGACTGGTGGTGGCCCCGCTGGCCGGTGCCGTGGTGGACCGGTCCCACCGGAAGCTGGTGCTGCTCGGGGCCAGCAGCGCCGCGTTCACCATCCAACTCGGGCTAGGTGCCCTGCTGTGGACCGACACCCTGCAACTCTGGCATCTCTACGGTCTGATGGTCGCGCTGTCGGTGGCGGCGGCCTTCCAACGCCTGGCGTACGTGGCCTCCGTGCCACAACTGGTGCCGAAGCACTACCTGCGGCACGCCATCGGCGTGGTCGAGCTGGTGAACAGCTTCGGTACGCTGCTCGTCCCGCTGGTCGCCGCGAGCCTGCTGAACAGCATCGGCCTGGACGGAATCCTGATCCTGGACATCGTCAGCTACACCGTCGCCATCGGCGTCACCGCCGTCGTCCGCTGGCCGGCGATGATGGGTTGGCACCGGCGGGAGACGATGCTCGCCGAGATCGCCAACGGCTTCCGGTTCTCCTGGGGCCACCGCAACTTCCGGGCGATGCTGATCTTCTTCCTGGTGCTGAACATCTTCCTTGCCCCGGCCCTGATCCTGACCAACCCGCTGGTGCTGTCGTTCGGGGGTCTGGACGAGGCGGCCACCGTCTCGGTGCTCAGCGGCGTGGGTGCCACCGTCGCCGGGATGCTGGTGGCGATCTGGGGTGGGCCGGCCCGCCGGCCGATGCGAGGCGTCCTGCTGGCCGTCCTCATGATCGCCCTCTCCGCCATCCTGGTCGGGCTCCGACCGGATCTGGTGACGGTGGCGATCGGAGCCTGCGGCATCGCCGCCGGCCTGACCCTGACCACCGGCATCTACCGCGCCATCGTGCAGGTGAAGATCCCTCAGCGCTACCACGGCCGGGCGGCGGCCCTCAACCAGATGATCTCGTGGTCCACCCTGCCGCTGGGCTTCGCCGTAATCGCCCCGAGCGCGAGCGCGTTCTTCGAACCCATGCTGATGCCCGGCGGGGCGCTCGCCGGCACCGTCGGCACGCTGATCGGGGTCGGCGAAGGTCGGGGGATCGCGTTCGTCTACGTGCTCGCCGGGCTGGCCATCGTCGTGCTCGTCCTCGTCGCCTCGCGGATCCCCGCCGTGGCGCGGTTCGACACGGCCACCCCGGATGCCCTGCCCGACGACCTCGTCGGCGTACAGGCCCTCCAGGACCGGCACCGAGACACCACCCCGTCCGCCGAGTCGCGGACGTTGGTGGGCAGCGGCACCACCGCCGGGCGGCAGCCGTGACCACGCCGCTCGGCACCACAGTGGACGACCTGGTGGAACTCGAAGTGATCGTCACGGCCGCCGGCCGGGTCCTCGGCCGGCCGTACGGTTCGGGTGCGGCCCTGCCCCACATCCGGCTGTCCAACAGTTGGCCCCCGCCGAGCAGCCAGTTACCGGCTCGGGTCACCACCGAGACCGGCCTCGTGGTGGCCCTACTCGAACCACTCGACGCGACGGTGTTCGTGGCGGAGCCGGTCGACGGCGAACCGACCGGCGGATACGGCTGGTACGACCCGGCCGCCTTCGCTGGCACGACGGTCCGCGACTGGGTGGCCCGTTCCGCGCCCACCACCCGACCACCGTGGTATCGGTCAGGCTGGTTCAGCCGGGCCGTCGACTGGATCGACGCGACGCTGGCCAGCCGGGGCGGACGCCGGACGGGACCGGTCGCCCAGATCCGGCACTGGACGACCTCCGCCGTACTCTGTGCCCCGACCTCCGAGGGCCGGGTGTTCCTGAAGGCGGTGCTGCCGCACCTGGCCCACGAGCCACAGCTCATCAGGCACCTCGCGGGTTCGTGGCCAAGGGCGGTGCCCGAGCTGCTCGCCCACTCCCCTGACGACGGCTGGTGGCTCACCGCCGACTTCGACGCCCAGCCACCGGTACGCGATGCGATCGGCGCCCTGCGAATGCTGGCCCGGATCCAGGTCGGTGCGGTCGACCAGGTACGACGGTTGCGGGAGATCGGCTGCCCGCAGATCGGTCTCGACGACCTCGCCGATCAGGTGCCGGCACTGATGCGCCGGGCCGACCTGTGGCAACGCGCCGGCACACCGGACCGGGCGCAGTTGACCCGGATCGGAATGTGGTTGCAGGACCGGTGCGCCGAACTGGAGGACTTCGACCTCCCGCTCACCCTCGTGCACGGTGACTTCCACCAGCACAACGCCGCCGACCGGACGGACGGTCCGCTGCTGTTCGACTGGAGTTTCGCCGCCGTCTCGCACCCGCTGTTCGACCTCGCCGGCTGGCTGCACTCGGTCGGCGAGCAGGACGCCCGACGGCAGCTCACCGCCTATCTGGACGGCTGGCGGAAGTTCGCCACACCGGGCACACTGCTGGACGCATGGCGGACCGCCCGGCCGGTCGCCGCCCTGGTGGAGTTGGCCAAGTTCGCCGATCTGGCCGACCGGATGGGCCCGGCGTACGCGTTCGACTACCTGCCGATGGCGTACGTCTGGGCCCGCCGGATCCGCGACGCGTTCGATGGCCGGGACGGGCAGCTCACCGGCTGGCGCGATCCGCAGTGACCGCCACCGCAGCTGGCGCACGATCCGCAGTGACCTGCCGAACCACACCGTCAGATCGGCTGTTCGTCGACTCGGCTCATGACGATCCGGATCGCACCGGAGGGACACAACTGTACGGCGTCCTGCACCGCCTCCCAGTGTTCGACGTCCGGCGGTGAGGCCAACACCAGCACCGTTCCGGCCTCCTCATCCTGGCCGAAGACTTCGGGTGCGGCGAGGGCACACATCCCCGCACCGCAACATCGCTCGGGGTTCGCCTCGACGAACATCTGCGCCTACCAGGTGACCGGAAGTCGATGCACGCCATAGATGGCCATGTCGGTCCGCAGGGGAACCTCCCGGGCCGGTACGGCCAGCCCCAGCGTGGGAAACTCGCGCAGTAGTGCCGGGTAGGCGATCCGCATCTCCACCCGGGCCAGCTGCTGCCCGAGGCACTGGTGCACACCGTGGCCGAAGGAGAGATGGCCGGTGGCGCGCCGGGTGATGTCGAGCTGCTCCGGCTCGGGAAAGCGCGCCGAATCCCAGTTGGCTCCGGGTACTGACACGGTGACCGACTCTCCGGCCCGGATCAGCTCGCCCTCGATTTCGACGTCCTCGGTCGCGGCACGCATCGGCCCGATGTGGATGATGCTCAGATAGCGCAGCAGTTCCTCGACCGCGTTGACGGCCAGTTCCGGCTCCGACCGCAACGCCGCCATCTGTTCCGGGTGCTGTAGCAGCGCGAACGTCCCGAGCGCGAGCATGTTGGCGGTGGTCTCGTGGCCGGCGATGAGCAGCAGCAGCCCGATGTTGGTCAGTTCCTCGTCGGTCAGGTCGCTGCCGGTGACCAGACCGCCGAGCAGGTCGTCTCCCGGCTCCGCCCGCTTGTGTTCCACCAGATCCTGGAGAAACCGCTCCAGCTTGGTGGCTGCGGCCTGGCGCTGCTCGGCCTTGATATGCAGATCGAACAGTACGGCGGATTCGCGCTGGAATTCGTCCCGGGTCTCGTACGGCACACCGAGCAGTTCGCAGATCACCAGGGACGGGATGGGCAACGCGAAGGATCGCACCAGGTCCGCCGGTGGCCCTTCCTTGCGCATCGCGGCCAGGTGGTCGTCGGTGATCTGCTGGATGCGTGGGGTGAGCTGGTTCATTCGTCGGACGGTGAACTGCCCCATGAGCAGCCGACGGTAGCGGGTGTGTTCGGGCGGATCAGTGACGATCATGGCTCCCGGCGGTGCCGGTTCCAGGCGCTGCGGCGGCACATCCAGCGAAATAGGTGACCGGATCAGTTCTCGACGTGAGCTGAACCGGACGTCCGCCAGCACCGCCCGGGCCGCGTCGTAGCCAGTCACCAGCCAGCCCTCGTGCCCGTCGGGATAGATCATGCGGCTGACCGGCCGTTCGTCACGCAACGCGGTGAGATCGGTTGGCGGATCGAACGGCTGGACACGTTGGAGGGGTATTCCCTGGGGGATCGGTACCGTCGAGGTCATCGGGGTGTCCTTCTCGGTAGAGCCAGCCCTGAGTCAGAGCAAAGTGGATGGAGCTTTGTCCGAGGCTGCGATGCCAGAGCAACGAGTCCACCGTTACCTCGATCGTCCTGCGGCACGCAACACGCCCAAAAACTACCGCCTGCTACTGCAACGACACCATCTGTCATGGTGGTCTTTTGCGCCAAATGCACGTACGCGGTTCAGCGCTCGTCGGGGGTGACCGCTCGCCACTCTCGCCAGCAAGCCAGGTGTTCGTAGACGTCACTCAACTCCTGCGCCACGTCAGGGCTTCCGGTTGCCACGACCGCGGCAGCAAGTATGTCCGTAGGCATTGGCCCCGCGAGCCACTGGTCGACCTCGCGCCAGAAGTCACTCGCTCGCCGCGCGGAACCCAGGAGATCCTGGACCAGGGCGGCGAGCTGGCGCGCTGCGGGTTCCCCGGCCACTGCCGGCCATCCGAACAAATAGGGCGCGACGCTTTGGCCGCAGTCGGCAATGGTGTCGAGCACCTCGCTCGGCTCACATGGGCCGGGATAGGTCGATGTGGTCTGCTTCCACCACGCTGCTGCGAAGTCTCCGATCGCACGCCGCTCGTCGTCGGCACCCGACCGCCATGGGCCACCAATCCGGTGCGGCAGAAACGACGGGTAGCTCCATTGGTTCATCTCACCACTCGCGACCAGTTCCAGGAGCCGGGGCAGGAAGTGGTTCAGGTAGCGCTGGTCGCCCCAGGTCGTCATGGACTTGGACAGCAGCGGGCCGAGTTGTTCGTCGGTAAGGTGACGCAGCGGTGTGCGGTGGAGGTCCACCACCTGCTCCGGGCCGACACAGTGGTCGCAGTAGGCCACGGACTCGATCAGCGGGTAGCGCGCGAAGACCTCGTAGAGAGCCTCGACCGCTGCCTCCACGCCGCTACGCATCAGAGCAGGCTAGTCACGTGTCGATCCGGCTACCACAGGATTTCATGGGAACGACCGACTGCCGACGGTGCCGCTGAGCCACGCATGCGGATGGGGCACCCGTACTCGGATTCCCCACCCGCATTCGCCGGACGCGCGATCAGATCAGCCGATGGTGCAAGGGTTGCCGTTCAGGGCGTACGACGTGGGCGACGGGTTGGTGCCGCTGTGCGTCCCCTGGAAGCCGAAGCTCTGCGAACCGTTCGGGGGTATCGTGCCGTTCCAGCTCATGTTTTGGGCGGTGACCTGCCCACCGGACTGTGTCACGGTGGCGTTCCAGCCCGAGGTGACCTGCTGGCCGGCGGTGAAGCCGAAGGTCAGGATCCAGCCGTTGACGGTCGTCGTGCCGAGGTTGGCGACGGTGACGTTGGCGGTGAAGCCGGTGTTCCACGTGTTGGGTGTGTAGCTGACCCGGCAGCCACCGACTGGCGGCGGAGTGGTGGGCGAGGTGACCGTCGGCGTCGGCGTGGGCGTCACGATTCCGCCGAGCGCCTCGGTCACCGCGTCGTACGCCGGCTTCCGCTGGTAGTTGTCGTCCCAGATCAACGCCGCCCCCTGGCCGGGGAAGGTGCCGGGGACCCAGGAGTACCGGTCGGTGATGCCCCAGACCGTGACACCGGCACACCGGGCCACCGCCAGGCACACCTGGAAGACCCGCCGGTAGTCGGCGGCCTGGTTGGCCAACTTGGTGGCGTCGGCCGGAGTCTGCATGCGGATGTCCAGCTCGGTGATGCGTACGTCGACTCCGAGGTCAGCGAAGCGCTGGAGGTTCTGCTGCATATTGGCCGGCACTTGCCCGACGATCAGATGCGCCTGGAAGCCGACACAGTCGATCGGTACGCCCCGCGCCTTGAAGTCCTGGACCAGGCTGTAGATCGCGGTGCTCTTGTTGTTGATCCCGTCGGTGCTGTAGTCGTTGATGCACAGTTTGGCGGTCGGGTCGGCAGCTCGGGCGGCCCGGAACGCCTCCTCGATGTAGCCGTTGCCGAGCCGCTGCTGGAACACCGAACTCCGGCGGGATCCGTCGTCGTTGAACGCCTCGTTGACCACGTCCCAGGCGGTCACCCGACCGCGATAACGCCCGGCCACCGCGCTGATGTGGTCGACCATTGCGGTACGCAGTTCGGCCGGTGACGACAGGTTGCTGACCCAGCCGGGCAGTTGCGAGTGCCAGACCAGCGTGTGGCCGTACAGCTTCTTGCCGCCGCTGGTGGCGTAGTTCGCCACCTGGTCGGCGCCGTTCCAGTTGAACGAGCCCCGCGCGGGCTCGGTGGCGTCCCACTTCATCGCGTTCTCGGCGACGACCAGGTTGAACTCGGTGTCGGCGATGTTGCGATAGGCGGACTCCGACAGGCGGTTCGGGTCGAGGGCGAAGCCGATCTCCTTCCCCTTCGCCTCCGCCAGGTCCTTGAGCGTAGTGGCGGAACTGGCAAGGGCCGGCACCACGGCCCCGGCGATCATCGCCAGGGCCGTGGCCGTGAGAAGCCCGACGAGGGTACGGCGACGGCCTCTCCCCGGATGGGTCCTTCTGTCGATCATGAGGTCTCCTCCACAGACGGATGGGTGACCTCGGCCGGGTACGCCGATGGCACGACGGACACGTCGAATGCCGCGTGCCCCGTCACTGGAAACCGTGCAGACGACAACAACGGGGCGGGTGATCCGGCCGAGCGTGACACGCACGACGGCCACCGTCGATGGGAGCGCTTCCAAGTATCAGCACGCGGCGAAGCTCGCGTCAATGGGGTGATTCGCCTGCTCGCGTTTGCCACGCGCGTAGGGGGTCCACCACGCCAACTTGGCTTACGCTCGCTGGAACACCAGGTACGTCATTTTCGCCCGGATGAGGTACGTGCTGTCCCAGTCGATCACAAGGGGGTGCGACCAGGACTTTCGCGAAACTCAGCGGTCTCGGGCCCCCTCCGCCACCCGCTGTAGACGGCGGTAGTGCTCCTGCCGCTCGGACTGGTCTCCGAACCCCAGGTTCCCGTTTCCCTTCCGCGCCCCTGCGGCACCGTCGATGAGTTCCCGGACGATGTCCGCATGCCCGGCATGCCGGTGCGTTTCAGCGATCACATGCAGCAAGATGCGGTGCAACGTGACCTCGTTGCGGTCGGCCGGCCACCACGGGACGCGACCGACCACGTCGAGTGCGAGTTCCTCGATCGTCGCGTCGGAGTGGGCCCAGACTCGACGATAGAAGTCGACGATCAGCTCCCGCGACTCATCGCGCGTCGCCCACATGTCCGCGTTGGGCTCCGCATCGTCTTCATGCCCGGGCAGCGGCGACTCGAACGGACGGCCGAATGTCTCACCGAAGTACCCCGCCTCCACCAGGGCAACGTGCTTCACCAGTCCCAGCAGATTCGTGCCCGTTGGCGTCAACGGGCGGCGAAGGTCGTACTCCGAAAGCCCCTCCAGCTTCCACAACAGCGCATCACGAGCATCCTGTAGGTACAGGCGAAAGCCAGCCTTCATCTCGGATCCGGTCATGCCGGACAGCATGTCACCAACCAGCCGTTACCAGCGCACCGCACCGCACCGGACGAGGGCGGGATCCGCACCTAGATGTCCGGAATAAGGCGGGGTCATCCCTGAAATCCCCGTGATCGACACTGGTCGGTGTCCGGATCCGCGGAATGGGCCCCCACCCCCAGGCGTTGAACCCACCGACGCCCGGAGCAGCACCCCCCACCTCCGGCCTCCCCGGACAGGCCCCCGGCGACCAACAGGTCCGCCCCCGGCACCCGGGCCCCGGCGGAAATAGCCGCCGGCCCACAGTCGTTACACCCCCGGGACACCCAAGGAAGACGCACAGCGAACCAGGGTTTCCCCCTTCCTACTTACTCCATTCCCTTTGTTCGCGGCACCCCACACCCCCACGTGACGCGCGTGCCGCACACCCCCGGAACGAAAGGAACCACCCATCATGAACACCACCACCCTGCGCAAGACCGCCCTCGGCATCGCCGGCCTCGCCTTCACCGGCGGCCTCGCCGCCGCCCCCTTCACCACCACCCCCGCCCACGCCGACAGCGGCAAGCCGGCCACCAAGATCCAACACGACAAGCGCGACAGCGGTAAGGCCAAGGAACTCAACCTCAAGTACGAAGCCCAAACCAACTTCTACTACTGCGGCCCCGCCGCCACCCGAAACGCGTTGAGCGCCTCCGGCCACCACATCAACCAAGACGAAGCCGCCAAGCAACTCGGCACCACCGAAGACGGCACCAACTCCGCCGAAGACACCACCCGCGTCCTCAACAAGGTCGTCGGCGGCGACAAGTACAAGACCATCGCCATCCCCGACCGCAACGCCGACGACAAGCAGACCAACAAACTCGCCGACGACATCCGCAAGGCAGTCGACAACGGCCGCGCCGTCGTCGCCAACATCGCCGGCACCGCCACCGACACAGAAGGCGGCACCCACTCCTTCCAAGGCGGCCACTACATCTCCGTCACCGGCTACACCGACAACGGCAACAAGGTGAAAATCGCAGACTCCGCCAACCCCAACACCGCCAGCTACTGGATGACCACCGACAACCTCGCCGACTGGATCGCCACCCGCGGCTACTCCGCCTGATCCAGACACACAAACAACACAACGAAGGGCCAGCCCACACCGGGCTGGCCCTTCGTCATGTCCTGCGGCGGCATCCGAGCCGACCCGCCATCCCAAGCCGTCATGTCTGAAGAGCCACGCCCCGAAAGACCTCGCTCTGGTGCCAGGCCACATGCTGGGCAGCCGGCACCGCAGTCCCTGGCCGAGGCCGCAACGGTCGACCGTGCAGCCGGTACAGGATCCGGCCGGCCTCCGTACGCGTGGTGAAGCTCGCCGAAACCTGTATCCGCAGGTCCTTTGTGAGCCCCAAGGCACCTCGGTCGAACAGCTTGTGGTGCAGTACGCACAGCGCCAAGCCGTTGTCGAGGTCATCCGGACCACCATGCTTGAACCAGCGCACGTGGGCGGCCTCGATCCCGACCGGCCAGTTGCCGAGCTGGCCGTCGAACCCGCAGAAGGCACACTGACAGTCCCAGGCCCGCAGCACCGCCGACGGCCATTTCGGATCACGCCTCCGGGCGTCCCCGTCCGGCTCCGGGATCACCTCGCCCGAGTGGCGGACCTCGTCGGGATCGAGTCCTACCGCAACCAGCACATCCGCTGCCACCGTATCGGGGAAGTGACTCTCGACAAGGGTACGGGCAACCGATTTGACCAGGCCCGGGTCGTCGCGAAACGCTCGCTCCAACGCCGGGACGAGGCTGCCCACCACCCGCTCCTCCACCAGTGGACGAACCAGATCCATCGGCACGTCACGGTCCAACACCCAGATGCCGTCACTACGCAGCCGGGTGAACGGGTAGGCGGCCCCCTGCCTCCGACTCGTCCGGCTGGCCGGACCATACTCGGCAAGCAGGTCACCGAGTAGGCTCTCCGCTTCGGACCAGGGCAGGGCGCTGGTTCCGTACCGGGCGAACCGGCCCAGGGCCAACAGCAGAAGCAGCGGCTTGTGCGGGGCACGACGTCCGTCCTTCTGGTGCTGACGTAGTCGCTCCAGCCGCCGCAGCATCACAGAAGCTTCCGGCATCGCCGTTCCATCATCCTCGGGTGCACGGGGAAGGACAGGGCCCGTAGCGAGGGGGCCGGGTTTGCCGAAGCGAAGATACCTGGCAACCCGGCCCCGAGTGGCATTCCGCTACAGGGTGCGGGCCAGCCGATCGGCCAGCAGCCGGGTGAACCGGGACGGGTCCTTCAGTTCCCCGCCCTCGGCCAGCAGGGCCATGGCGTACAGCAGCTCCGCGGTCTCGGACAGCACCTCTTCGTCCGTACCCTGCTCCTGGGCCTTGCGCATGCCGGTCACCAGCGGATGCGTGGGGTTGATCTCCAGGATGCGCTTGACGTGCGGCACCTCCTGACCCATCGCGCGGTACAGCTTCTCCAGGGTCGGGGTCATGTCCTGGGCGTCCCCGACCAGGCAGGCCGGCGAGGTGGTCAGCCGGGAAGAAAGCCGCACCTCCTTGACCTCGGCTGACAGCTTCCCGGTGAGCCAGGAGAGCAGTTCGGCGAAGTCCTTCTTGGCCTGCTCTCGCTCCGGCTCGGTGTCCGCCTTCTCGTCCTCACTGTCGAGGTCGATCTGCCCCTTGGCGATGGATTGCAGCGGCTTGCCGTCGAACGCGCCGACCTGCTCCACCCACACCTCGTCGACCGGGTCCGTGAGGATCAGCACCTCGTAGCCCTTGGCCCGGAACGCCTCCATGTGCGGCGAGTTCTCGATCATGCCCCGGGACTCGCCGGTCATGTAGTAGATGTCCTTCTGGCCATCCTTCATGCGCTCGACGTACTGGCGCAGGGTGCTGGGCTGGTCCGCGTCGTGGGTCGAGTCGACCGAGACGATGTCGAGGATCAGTTCCTGGTTGTCACGGTCCTCGACCAGCCCCTCCTTGACTGCCCGGCCGAACTCGTTCCAGAACGTCCGGTACCGCTCGGGCTGATCGGCGAGCATCTCCTTCACCGTGCCGAGCACCTTCTTCACCAGGCGCCGACGTACGGCCTGGATCTGTCGGTCCTGCTGGAGGATCTCGCGGGAGATGTTGAGTGACAGGTCGTGCGCGTCGACGACGCCCTTGACGAAGCGCAGGTAGTTCGGCATGAGCGCTTCGCAGTCGTCCATGATGAAGACGCGCTTGACGTAGAGCTGCACCCCGCGCTTGCCCTCACGCATGAAGAGGTCGAACGGCGCGTGGTTCGGAATGAACAGCAGCGCCTCGTACTCGAAGGTCCCCTCCGCCTTCATGTGGATGGTCTCGAGGGGGTCGCTCCAGTCGTGGCTGACGTGCTTGTAGAACTCGTTGTACTCAGCCGGCTCGACCTCGCTGCGGGGCCGCGCCCACAGCGCCTTCATCGAGTTCAGCGTCTGCACGTCGTACGTCGTCGCCCCGGCCTCGTCGGTGCGCTCCGTCGTCATCCGGATCGGCCACGCGATGAAGTCGGAGTATCGCTTGACGATCTCCTTGATCTTCCACTCGGCCGCGTAGTCGAAGAGCTGGTCCTCGGTGTCCTCCGGCTTCAGGTACAGCGTGACCGAGGTGCCCTGCGGGACGTCGTCCACGGTCTCGACGACGTAGGTGCCCTCACCGGTCGACTCCCAGCGGGTCCCCTCCTCCTGCCCGGCGCGGCGGGTCAGCAGCGTCACCCGGTCGGCCACCATGAAGGTCGAGTAGAAGCCCACCCCGAACTGCCCGATGAGTTCCTGCGACGCCGCCGCGTCCTTGGACTCCTTCATCTTCTGGAGCAGTTCCGCCGTACCCGACTTGGCGATCGTGCCGATCAGCGCGACGACGTCCTCGCGGGACATGCCGATGCCGTTGTCGCGCACGGTGAGAGTGCGCTGTTCCTTGTCGGCCTCGATGGTGACGTGCAGGTCGGAGGTGTCGGCCTGCAATTCCTTGTCGATGAGCGACTCGAGACGCAGCTTGTCCAGGGCGTCCGAGGCGTTGGAGATGAGTTCCCGCAGGAAGATGTCTTTGTTGGAGTAGATCGAATGCACCATCAACTGCAGCAGTTGACGCGTCTCGGCCTGGAACTCCAACGTTTCGATCCGATTACTCAATCCGACTCCCTCTGAGGACAGATTCCTGTCGACAGGATACGAGTTGCGCTGGCCACCGCCGAAGCGGTCGGCGGTGGCCAGCGCGATCACGGCCGAGCGGGCCCGCAGATCGGACCGGCCGTCGGGTCAGAGCAGGCCGTCGGAGAGGTTGCTGGGGTTTCCGAACCGGTGTGCGGTGATGCTCACCGCCTGCTCATGGACGAACGGCAGGAGTTCCACCCGGCCCGCCTCGGTCACCGGCCCGGACCAGACGGCGAGGTCCGGCCGTCCATCGGTAGCCGTGGCCAACCGCGATGCCGACTCCCCGATCAACCGGATCCGCCCGGCGTCGTACGTCGCCACCCGGGCGAGCCAGGCCGCCTCGTCCTCGACAGTGACCTGGTCGCTGACCGCCGACACCGCCGCCTGGAGCGGACCGGCCAGCGGTACGCCGGTCGAGACGCGCATCGGTGCCCCGGCGAGCGCGCCGGCGGCCAACACCCGGATCAGGGTGGCGATCGGCTCGTCCGTACCCAGTCGTACCGTCACCGGGTGTGGCCGATAGCGCAGTACGTTGCGCTCGGCCGCGAGCCCCGAGACGTCGACAGCCGGTTCGAAGATCCGCGCCCAGGCTGCCGCGTCGCTGCGGGCGGCCCGCTCGACGAAGGCGAAGTCCTCGGCGGGCAGGGCGGACCGCGCGGCGGCCAGCAGCGACGCCACGACCGAGCTGCCGATCTCCGCATCGGCGGTCGAGCGCGCGGGACTCCACCCGCCCAGCCCGACCAGGTAGTGCGGGCCGCCAGCCTTCGTGCCGGGGCCGACGGCGGACTTCTTCCACCCGCCGAACGGCTGCCGACGAACGATGGCACCGGTGATGCCCCGGTTCACGTACAGGTTGCCGGCCTGGATCCGGTCCAGCCACCGGCCGAGTTCGGCGGATTCCAGCGAATGCAGCCCGGAGGTCAGCCCGTAGTCGACCTCGTTGACGATGTCGATGGCCTCGTCGAGGGTCGTGGCGGTCATGATGCCGAGGATCGGCCCGAAGAACTCGGTGCGGTGGTAGACCGAGCCACGGCGTACCCCTTCCCGGACGCCGGGGCTCCACAGCCGTCCCGACTCGTCGAGTTGCTTCGGCTGCAACAGCCACCGCTCCCCCTCGCCGAGTTCGGTGAGTCCGGCCAGGAGCTTGCCGGTCGCCGGTTCGATGACCGGCCCCATCTGGGTACGGGGATCGGTGGGGTAGCCGACGGTCAGCGAGGAGACCGCGTCGAGGAGCTGGGTACGGAACCGCTCGGAGCGGGCGACCTCACCGACCAACACGACCAGCGAGGCTGCGGAGCACTTCTGCCCGGCGTGCCCGAAGGCGGACGAGACCACGTCCTTGACCGCGAGGTCCAGGTCGGCGCTGGGCGTCACGATGATGGCGTTCTTGCCACTGGTCTCGGCGAGCAGCGGCAGGTCCGCCCGGAAGGACCGGAACAACTGTGCGGTCTCGTAGGCCCCGGTGAGGATCACCCGATCCACGAGCGGGTGCTTGATCAGCGTCGCGCCGAGTTCGGTCTCGTCCACCTGGATCAGCGTCAGCAGTTCCCGGGGCGCGCCGGCCTCCGCCAGCGCCGACCGGATGGCGTCGGCGATGACCGCGCCGCACCGTTCCGCCGGTCCGGCGGGCTTGACCACGACTGACGAGCCGGCGGCCAGCGCCGCGAGCATCGAACCGGCCGGGATCGCCACCGGGAAGTTCCACGGTGGCGTTACGACCGTGAGCCGGGCCGGCGTGAAGGTCGCCCCGTCGACGTCGTCGAGTTCGCGGGCGAGTTCGGCGTAGTAGTGGGCGAAGTCGACGGCCTCGGAGACCTCGGGGTCGGCCTGGTCCATGGTCTTGCCCGCCTCGGCGGCCATCACCTCGATCAGCTCGGCCCGGCGCGCCTCGATGACCTGGCCGACTCGGTGCAGGACAGCACCCCGTTCGGCACCGGTACGGGCGGCCCAACCGGGGGCGGCGGCCGAGGCCCGGCGCAGCACGCCGTCCAGGGCCGAGGCGTCGGTCACCCGGGCCGCCTCGATCTCGTCGACCCCCAGCCGGGAGGTGGGTACCCGGGCCAGCAGTGCCCGGACCCATTCACGGTTCTCCGGTACGGCGGGGTCGGTGTCCGGGGTGTTCTCGAAGTGACCCTCCCGCGGCTCCTCGACGGCGGCGTACCGGTCGGCGGTCCGGTGCGGCTCGGGCACCTCGTCGTCCAGCGCGGCCAACGAGGCCAGGAAGCGGTCCTTCTCGCGGGCGAACAGCCCGGGGTTGGAGTCCAGTTCGAAGACGGCCGACATGAAGTTCTCGCTGCTGGCCCCCTCTTCGAGGCGGCGGATGAGGTAGGCGATGGCCACGTCGAACTGCTTCGGCCGGACCACCGGGGTGTAGAGCAGTAGCCCGCCGACCTCCCGGCGTACCGCTTCGGCCTGCCCCTGGGCCATGCCGAGCAGCATCTCGAACTCGATACCGTCACGGACCTGCCGCCGACCGGCGAGCAGCCAGGCGTACGCCACGTCGAAGAGGTTGTGCCCGGCCACCCCGATGCGGACGTTGCGGATCCGCTCGGGGTGCAACGCGTAGTGCAGGACCCGCTTGTAGTTCGTGTCCGAGTCCTGTTTGCTGCGACAGGTCGCCAGCGGCCAGCCGTGCAGCGTGGCCTCCACCTGCTCCATCGGCAGGTTCGCACCCTTGACGAGGCGTACCTTGATGCCGGCGCCGCCGCGCTCCCGGCGTCGCGCCGACCACTCCTGCAACCGGATCATGGCGCTCAACGCGTCCGGCAGGTACGCCTGCAGGACGATGCCCGCCTCCAGGTGCAGGAACTCCGGCCGGTCCAGCAGTTCGGTGAAGACCGCGATGGTCAGGTCGAGGTCCTTGTACTCCTCCATGTCCAGGTTGATGAACTTGGGAATGGCGGCGGAGGCGGCCGTGGTGAACAGCGGCGTCAGTTCCTCGATGATGTCCGCGACCGCCTCCTCGAAGGCCCACGGGTTGTGTGGGGCGACGGTCGAGGAGACCTTGATCGAGACGTAGTCGACGTCGTCCCGGGTGAGCAGGCGTTGGGTCTCCTGCACCCGGCGGCGGGCCTCACCCCGCCCAAGCACCGCCTCGCCGAGCAGGTTGACGTTGAGCCGTACGCCCCTGGCGCGGATCCGTCGGATGGCCTTGCCGAGCCGGGCGTCGGTCGCGTCGACGATCAGGTGGCCGACCATCCGGCGCAGCACCTTGCGGGCGATCGGCACCACGATCCCCGGCAGCACCGGGGCGAGCACGCCACCCAGGCGTACGGCGGCCCGCAGTGGGGCGGACAGGAACGACGGTACGCCGGGAGCGAGCGCGGCCAGGGCCTGCGCGCTGACGCGTACGTCCTCGGGGCGGACGACACCATCCACGAAGCCCACCGCGAAGGCGAGGCCGTTCGGGTCGCGCAACAGGCCGGCCAACTGAGCTGCCGAGGCGTCGACGGGGAAGGCCGACGCTTCGGTGAGCCAGCGGCGCACCAGCGCGATCGTCTCCTGCGCGAGGTCGTCGCCGGGATGGCCGTCGGGTGTCTCGAACGGGCCGGGACGGGTGGTGAGGTCGGTCATGCGCGCTGGCTCCTGCCGTGAGTCACAGCCCCAGTGTCACGCCTGCCGAGGATTAGGATAAGCGACGCTTTTTGAGGTCTATCCTTAAGTTCTGCTTACGGAACCCTGGAGGTCGCGGTGCTCGACGTGAGACGTCTGGTGCTGCTGCGCGAGTTGGCCGTACGCGGCACCGTGGCCGCCGTCGCGGAGGCGTTGAACTTCACCCCGTCCGCCGTCTCCCAGCAGCTGAGCCAGTTGGAGAAGGAGACCGGCATGACGCTGCTACGCCGAGCCGGCCGTCGACTCCAGTTGACGCCGCAGGCGGAGATGCTGGTGGTGTCGGCGGGCGAGGTGCTCAACACCCTCGAACGGGCCGAGGCCGAACTTCAGGCGTCGCTGACGAAGGTGAGCGGCAACGTCCGGGTGGCGGTCTTCCAGTCGGCGGCGCTGGCGTTGATGCCCAGCACCCTGCGGAGCATGGCCCTGCGCTATCCGGACGTCCGGGTCGAAATGGTGCAAAGGGAGCCGGAACAGGCACTGCGGGAGACGTGGGCCCGCGACTTCGACATGGTGATCGCCGAGCAATACCCGGCGCACGCCGCACCGCATCATCCCGGTCTGGACCGCCGCGACCTGACCACCGACGCCATCCGGCTCGCCCTGCCCGCCGAGGAGGCGGCACTCTGGCCGGTCGAATCGCTACACGACGCCCGCCGCGTGCCGTGGGTCATGGAACCGCGCGGCACCGCCTCCCGGCACTTCGCCGAACAGTTGTGTCGCAGCGCCGGCTTCGAGCCTGACGTACGTTACGAGACGGCCGACCTGCAGGCACAGATCCGACTCGTCGAGTCGGGCAACGCGGTCGCGCTCATCCCGGACCTCGTCTGGGCGGGTCGGAGCACCACCTGCCGGCTCGTGGAACTACCCGACGCACCTCGGCGCACCATCTTCACCGCCCAGCGGCTCGCCGGGGCCAAGTCGCCCGCTGCCCGCGCGTTCCGGCAGACCCTGGAACACGAGGCCGCCGCCCGAGCGGCCGGTGAGGACATCCGTCACCGGTGACCTGTGGCCTCTTGCCTTATCGGGCTAGCCTGACGAAATGTTGGAAGCCAGGAAGGCCAGCATCTGGCGCAGCCGTTACGACATCGCCATCGACGGCCGACCGGTCGCGACCTGGGACAGTTCCTCCTGGCGAAGCGGTGGCGCGTTCGAGCTGGACGGGCAGCGCTACGAGGTACGCGGCAACGCCTGGGGCAACCGGTTTGGCATGGTCGATGTGACGGGGACACTCGTCGCCTCCGCAGACCGAGTCGGCCGCAAACAGTGGACCGTGACCGCTGCTGGGCGGACCTACCAGTTCCAGCGCGCGTCGATGTGGAACGACGAACAGGAACTGAGGGTCGGCGACACCCGGGTGGGATCGGTGCGGCGGACCAGCGTCTGGCGGGGCGACATCGCCGCCGACCTGCCGGGCATGCCGCTGCCGGTACAGGTCTTCGTCCTTGGCGTCATCATCACGATGTGGAACGCACAGGCGGCTGCGGCCAGCTGAACCGGGGCACCGGCCGGAATAGGTATCCCGCCCGAAGCTCCGGTCGCAGCCGGGGTGCACGAAGCCGTACGTATCGAGGAGGGGCGAAGTGAACGGTCGGCCATCAGGATCGGTACGGCGGGGCGACTCCCCAGCCCCATCTGGGTACCGGTGCCTCATGCGCCGGGTCGGCGCCGGGCTGTGAGTTGGCCAGGGCTAGCCGGGTGCCCCACTCCAGGTAGCCCGAAAAGGCCGCACGGAACTCCGGGTCGTCGGGGAGGTGCACCTCGTCGGCTGCGTCCAGCATCAGGTTCACCCAGCGTCGGCGCTGCGCCTCGGTGATGCCCCGACCAAGGTGGCGGCGCAGCATGTGCGGGTAGCCGCCGCGCTCGATGCTGTAGGTCTCCGGGCCGCCGAACACCTCGGCCAGCCACACCGCCACGTACCGGACGTGCTCGGAATCCATCCGGGCAAACAGCGGTGCCAGTAGCTCGTCGGCGAGAACCCGACGATAGAACGCTTCGCACAGCTTCCGAAACGCATCCAGGCCGCCGGCCCACTCGTACAACGTGGGTGGAGCACCGCCGCCGGAACCGACGACCGGAGTCTCCGCGTAGTGGGTCATCTCCTCGATGTCCGTTACGTACGGGCGAATCTCGGCGAAGAATCCGGCGAAGTTCGGACCGCCCCGGAAACCGCGGAGGTGGTCGTCGGCAGAGGTCCAGACGATGCGCAGCACATACCGGGACGGGTCTTCCACGCTACGCGTCAGCTCGTACTGGAGACACTGGGGTGCGGCACGCAACGCTGTCGCGGCCCGCGCGTACGCGTCCTCGAAGCCGCCCAGTCGCTCCTGCGGCACGCGGTACCTGATGTACTCGATGACCATGGGTACAGCGCACCATCCCCATTGAGAACGATCAAGTACGCACTTTCTGGTGCGTACGACGGCAGGAGACGACGATGCCCAAGCGATACCACTGCCCGGTCGAGCTGACCATCGATCTGGTCGGGGGTAAGTGGGGGGTGGTGATCCTCGCTCACCTCAAGGAGGGGGCTCGACGCTACGGGGAGTTGCGCCGCCGGATGCCCGACGTAAGCGAGAAGATGCTGACCCAGCGGCTACGGGAGTTGGAGGCCAGCGGCCTGGTGGTGCGGGACGATCACGGGACCGTCCCGCCCCACGTGGAGTACCGCCTCAGCGACGAGGGCTGGAGTCTGACGCCGGTGTTGCAGGCGCTCTATGACTGGGGGCGGTCCCGGGCGGCACGGACCGGCACGCTGATCGCGATGCCGACGGCGGACTCGACCGACGCGGTCGCGGCGGGGTCAGCGGGGGCACCGCAGCGATTGGTCAGCCCTTGACGGAACCGGCCATGAGCCCGCCGATGAACCAGCGACCGAGCAGGATGTAGACGACCAGGGTGGGCAGTGAGGTGATGAGGGCACCGGCCATGGAGGCGGCGTAGTCCGGAGACTGTGCGCCGGCGAGGGCGTTCAGCGCGATGGTGATGGGACCGTTGCGGGTGTTGGACAGGAAGATCGCGAACAGGTAGTCGTTCCACGCCGAGGTGAACTGCCAGATGATCGTGACGACGAATCCGGGGATCGAAAGCGGCAGGATGACGGAACGAAACGTGCGGACGAGGCCGGCCCCGTCGATACTGCTCGCCTCGATGAGTTCGAGTGGCACTGTGGTGGCGTAGTAGTTGCGGAAGATCAGGGTGCAGATCGGTATTCCGTAGATGATGTGAACCAGGATCAGGGTCCAGATTCCCTTCGGCACACCGAGCCAGGAGACGACCTCCCCGAGGGGAATCATCACGGCCTGGTACGGAATGAACATGCCGAACAGGATGAGGGTGAAGAACACGTCGGCAGCCGGCAGCCGCCAGCGGGACAGGACGAAGCCGTTGGCCGCGCCGATGAAGGAAGAGACGACCGCGACCGGGATCGCCAGGGAGAAGGTACGAAAGAACGACTCGCCCAGCCGGTCCCAGGCCTTGGTCCACGAGGCGAGGGTCCAGTGCTCCGGAAGGTTCCACTGCCCGGTGACGCCGATCTCGCTACCCGACTTGAAGCTCGTCACCACCAGCACGTACATCGGCATCAGCACCACCACGACGAAGCCGACGAGCACCGCGTAGCGCAGGGTACGAGCGGCGGCGGCACCGACACGGGCGGCGCTCCGGTGGTCTCGTCGCGTCGGTCGGGTCGCCGGGGTGGTGTCGGGGCGGGACGCGGCGGCGGTCAGCTCCGTACTCATGAACGCTTCTCCACCCGGTTGACGTGGATGAGGTAGGGCACGATCACCAGCGCCACCGCGATCAGCAGCAGGATCGAGATCGCCGCTGCCTTGGCCTGGTCGTTGGTGAGCAGCGTCTGCCAGACGTATACGGCGGGGACCTCCGTGAGGTACTGCGGCCCGGACACGGACATGATCAGGTCGAACATCTTCATCGACATGTGCCCCGTGATGATCAGCGCCGACAGCGCAACCGGGGTGAGCTGCGGGAACAGCACGTGTCGGTAGAGCTGGAAGGTCGAGCAGCCATCCATGAGAGCCGCCTCGCGCAGCTCGGTCGGGATGCCGCGGAATCCAGCCAGGAAGAGCGCCATGACGTATCCGGCCAGCTGCCAGATCGCCGGCACGGCCATCGCCGCCATGCCCCAGTCCGGATCGGTCCACCAGCGGTTCTCGAGGAACCCCAGCCCGAGCCCGTTGAAGACGGCGTTGAGGCCACCGGCGTTGTCGCCGGTGCCGGCGTTCATCAGCCACCGCCACACCACCCCGGAGGCCACGAAGGAGACGGCCATCGGAAACAGGTAGACGGCCCGGAAGAAGCCTTCGCCCCGTACGCCGCGCTCCAGCAGGACCGCCCACAGCACTCCGAGCAGCATCGCCCCGCCGATGAACACGACGGTGAAGATGCCGAGGTTCTTCAGCGAGTGCACGAACCGGTCGTTGATGTCGTCCGTGAACAGGTTCGTGTAGTTGTCCGGGCCCACGTATCCCGCTGCCGGGCGCGCGTTGTGCTTGTCCTGTAGCGACAGGTTCACCGTCCAGCCGATCAGGCCGTAGACGAACACCGCCAACAGGAGCAGGGACGGTGAGAGCACGATCAGCGCCGGTGCCCAGCGCCGCATCCGGTGACGCAACCTCACGCCTCCTCTGGTTGACATCGACGGAGACCGGAATCGGCCGGGTCTGCGGCATCCGTCGCACCGCACGGACCCGGCCGCTCCTGATCTACTTGCCGACGAACTGCTTGGCCGCCGCGACGAGCGCCGTCCGCAGCGCTGCCTTGTCACCGTCGCTGGAGAACTTGCCCATGGCCGAGCCGAGGGCACCCTGCCACCCCTGCGAGCAGGCCGCGCCGTGGGCGCACGACGGTACCTGCGTCTGGGTCTTCCAGTCCGCCATGGCCGCCTGCTGGTAGCTCGGGTAGTCGGCCGAATCGGCATCGGTACGGGCCGGGATCGAACCCTTCTTCGTGTTGAACGCCTTCTGCCCGGCAGCACTGCCGACCGTCTTCAGCCAACACTTCGTACCCTCGGTGTTCTTGGCGTCCTTCGGCAGCACGAACGAGTCGGCCAGCCACTGGAAGGTGGTGCCGTTGCCCGGGAAGGTGGAGAAGGCGTAGCCGGTGAACTGCTTCGCGTCGAGGTCGGCCGCTTCCCAGTCACCCATCAACTGGTAGCCGGCCTTCCCGTCGATGAGCAGCTTCTCGGCATCGGTCCAGTCGAAGGTGTCCCGGGTGTCCTTGTTGGTATAGGTCAGCAGCCTGGCGTAGTCATCGATCGCCTTGGCCACCTCCGGGCTGTCCCACGGCGTCTGGCCATTCCACAACCCGGTGAACTGCGCCGGCCCCAGGTCGCTGATCAGCACGACCTCGAAGAGCATCAGCTGGGTCCAGTCCTTGCCCAGCGCCAGCGGCGTGACGCCCTTGGCCTTCAGCTTCTCCAGGTCGGCGAAGAAGCCGTCGAGGGTCGTGGCGTCCTTGCTTATGCCAGCCGCCGTCAGGACCGACTTGTTGCTCCACAGCACGTTCGCCCGGTGGATGTTCGCCGGCACCGAGTAGATCTTCCCGTCGACGGTCAGGTTGTCGATCAGCCCCTTGGGGAAGGCGTTGGTCAAGCCCCACTGCTGGTACTCGTCGCTGAGGTCCTCGATCTGGCCGGCGTTGATGTAGTCGATCAGCTCGGCACCGGCGTGCGCCTGGAACGTGTCCGGTGGGTCGGCCTGGCTCAACCGGGACGCCAGCACCTGCTTGGCGTTGGAGCCGGCACCACCCGCGATTGCCCCGTTGACGAACTTGTACTCGGCGCAGTCAGTGCCGAAGGCGGCGACGAGTCCGTCCAGTCCCGCCTTCTCGCCACCATCGGCCCACCAGGTGAACACCTCGACGTCCTTGCTGTCGCCGCCGGCGTCGTCGGTGCCGCACGCTGCACCCGCCAGCAACGCACACACGGTGGCCAAGGCACCAGCCATTCTGGTCGAAGTTCGCATACACCCCTCCAGGCGGATATGACATTGTTGTCCGGTTCATGTGTCGGCCAGGCTTCACCACCGCACAGATCTTTGTCAATGATGGGCGATGACTCTCTTCAATCCCGGATGTAGTCCGGCTCGGTCGACCGGGAACGACCTTCAGACGGCTACCTCATCCGAACCACATTCCAGCAGGTCACGACCCTGCGGCGGCCGCCTCGCCCGTTCGACGTCGCACTGGTGAGCACCCTTGAGACTCGTCCAGTAGGACGTTTCGCGTCGTCTCCGTCCGGAGGGCTGCCTCGTCAACTGCACCCCTCCGTGTCAAGGCGCTGCTAGCAGAGAGGCCTCCGTTAGACCCGCACTCCCTCAGCGACAGCCGGAGAGACGCTCCAGGGCGGTAGCCTGCTGTCAGGCCGGTCACAGCGTGACGACCGCGTCCTAACATCTCGTAGACCGAAAGGACGAACTCCACCTGATGGCGCCGTCATGTGGACGAGCGGAAGCTGGCTCGGTTCAGGCGCGGTCGGAGGACTTCGCGGCGGGGGCACAGATTGCCGACCGTGGTGGCCGAGGTCGAAGTAGATGCTCCTTTGCCTAACGCACTGCAGCCAACCACGATCAAGATGCCCTTCAAACGGCGCACCACAGCCATCTAACAAAGCAGTGCCGAGCAGCACGGCTGAAGGCTGCACGACGCCCGCTATTTCACCAGCTCTCGCATCTTCTTGGCGATCAGGGGAATCGCTCGCGCGGGCATGAGACGAGAGAGACGGTCGAGCATCCGAGCGTCCTTGCCGATCGTGACCCGTGGTGCTCCCGTAGCGACAGCATCGACGATCTGGCGCGCAGCATCCTCAGGAGACGTGAGCTTGCTCGCCGCTTCCGCCTGATCGGCAGTGACGCCGCGAGCATCGATCCCGGAGTTGCCCAGAATGTTGGTGGCGATGCCGCCCGGGAACACGATCGTCACCTTGAGCGGACCGCTCTGGTGCTCGGCGATGAGCCCTTCGGTGAAGAGCTTCACCGCCGCCTTGCTCGCACCGTAGGCGCCCTGGCCCGGGAACGGCACGAGCGAACCCATCGACGCGACGTTGACCAAAGAGGCCGCCGGCCGTGCTTCGAGCAACGAGAGGAATGCCTTCGTGGTGTTGACGGTGCCCCAGAAGTTGACCGCCATGACCTGCTCGATGTCCTCGAAGCCCAGTGCGGAGATCGGCTTGAAGCCATGCACGATGCCGGCGACGTTGATCAGGCCGTCGACCTGCCCGTGGGCGGCAACGACCGCCGAGGGCAGTGCCAGCACCGCCGAGCGGTCGGTGATGTCGACGGGCATGGTGATCAGCCGATCGCCCACACCAGCCAGATCGGCTGTCTTCTTGAGGCCGGCTTCGCTCAGGTCTATCGCGGCGACCCGGGCACCACGGGCAAGCAGGGCCAGGACGACCTCCCGACCGATCCCGTTGCCACCACCGGTGACGGCGAAAACGCTTTCCCTGATTTCCACGACGACCTCCTTATTCGCCGTCCGCCATGTGACGGGCGGCGCGGAGCCCGAACACCACGGCCGGACCGATCGTCGAACCGGGGCCCGGGTAGGTCCTACCCATCACCGAGGCCGAGTTGTTTCCGGCCGAGTAGAGCCCCTCGATCACCGATCCGTCCTCGCGCAGCGCCCGGCCCTCGGCGTCGGTGACCACGCCACCCTTGGTGCCGAGGTCCCCGATGACGACCTTAACCGCGGTGAACGGTCCGCGCTCCAATGGGCCGAGATTGGGGTTGGGGTGAACCAGTGGGTCGCTGTAGTAGCGGTCGTACGCCGAGTTCCCGCGGCCGAAGTCGCCGTCGACACCGGCGCGGGCAAAGCCGTTGAACCGCTCGACCGTGGCGGTCAGGCGGGCCGGTTCGACACCGATCAGCTTCGCCAGATCGTCCAGCGTGTCGGCTTTGAACAGCACTCCCTCACGCTGCATCGCCCGCTTCGCCCGGGGATCCAGCAGATAGTTGCGAAGGTAGCGGCGGGCGTGGCGGCGATCGGCGATCATCCAGTAGGGCCCGACCTTGTCGTGGTCGAGCATGTGGTGGCCGAGGTCGACGTACGACTCCGACTCGTTGGCGAACCGATCGCCCCGCGCGTCGACGATGATCGAGAACGGGAACGACCGTTCGCCGACGATGAATGACGGCTCGGAGACGCTTGTCGCCGCGACGGACGCTCCCCACCACGCGTCATCGAGCAGTTCGGTGGCCGCACCGTGAGACATCGCGATGTCGATCGGCTGGCCGAGGTTGCCCGGCGCGCCAGACGGGGACCCGTCGATGCCGTGGTACTTCCGCCGCCACTCGCGGTTGTAGTCGAATCCGCCGGCCGCGAGCATCACGCCACGGCGCGCGCCGATCGTGAGTTGCCTGCCCTCATGTGTGACGCGCACGCCGACGACCCGGCCGTCCGCGACGACAAGATCTTCCAGCGGGGACTCCAGCCACAGGTCGGCCTTGTGTTTGACCACCACGATGTGGAGGAACGATGCCATCAGACCTGCACCGATGCCCGCGAGCTTCGCCCCACGCACCAGGCCGCCAGCTGTCCGGAGGGCGAGCTGCGCTCCGCGCCGGAAGCCGCTGGCCGTCGACCAGGCCCGACCCAGCAGCCACACGTCGTCGGTGAGGATCGGCATCGCCGCGGGTGCTTGCGTCGACTGCCACCACTTGCCGATCTTGCGTACGTCGAACGGCTTGTGCTCGATGCCGCGGCCGATCTTGCCACCCGGCCGCTCCGGGTAGTAGTCGGAGTACTCGGTGGCGCGTACGAACTCCATACCGTATTTCTGCGCGGTCTCGACGAAGTCGGCGACGCCGTCGACGAACGCCTCCTTGCGCTCCCGGCTGGTCGACCGGCCCTCGTCACCGATGGTGGCCTCAAGGTAGGTCAGCGCCTCCGCGCGAGAGTCGCCCACGCTGTCGCGTCGCATGAGCGGGTTGTTGGGCAGCCACATGCCACCGCCGGACTTCGCGCTGTTGCCCCCCCACTTTGGCGTGCTCTCCAGCATCAGCACCGAGAGGCGCTCGTCGATCGCACCCAATGCGGTGGCGAAGCCGGCAGCTCCGGTGCCGACAACGACCACGTCATAGGCCCTGTCGAAGGTCATCGAAAAACCTCCTTCAACCGGACAATGTTGTCCGGTTAGACTGTCAGTGTGCTCCGTGACACACGTAAGGTCAACCGCGGGCCGGCTGCTTCGGCCGACAATCGCCGGGCGATCCTGGCCGCCGCACGCAAGGTCTTCACCGAGCGTGGTTACCACGCACCGCTCTCGGCCGTGGTGAAGGAGGCAGGGGTGAGCCAGGGAGTTCTCTACCGACACTTCCCGACCCGGCTCGAACTCGCCTTCGCGGTCTTCGACGAGGACTGGGCGGAGTACGAGGCGATCTCCGCCAGCCCGGATTCCAGTTCCTTCGTACGTCTCTGGACACTCATCATCGACAAGACCATCGACGAGGCGGCATTCGTGGAGATGGTTGTCGACGCCCGACGCCAGGCCGTCGGTTACGACGGAGCCGAACGAATGCGGGGGCTGCTCGACCCGCCGCTGACCCGGGCACAGGAGGCCGGCCTGGTGGATCCTGGCCTTACTGTCGACGACGTGATGCTCGCCCAGCGCATGGTGTTCGGAATCGTCGTCACCGCGATCGACACGACCGACCTACGGGGCCAGGTGTCACGGGCGCTCGCCACCGTAGGGCTCCTGCCCCCGCCCTGAAACCCTGCTGGCGGTTGACCGGACGGCCGCCGGGGTGGCGGCTGCTTAGCATCGGGGGTCATGCGCGGGAGGTGAACCGAGCGCGAATCGCCTCGACCACTCGTGGCGACTGGCCCTCAAGGAAGAAGTGCTTCGCTCCCGGCAGTTCAACGACCTGAATATCGTCGAACGTGGCGCGGAATCGAGGCAACGTGGTCTTCGCTGGAAACGCACGGTCCGCCATCGGGTAGGTAACCAGTACCCGCCGATCTGCCAACGAACGCTGCACCCGACCCTCCAGTTCGGCCAGCCACGGGGCCGCGGCCACGATCTGCCGTGGGGCCTGCGCCACGGCGACCCTCAGTCCGGTCGTGGCCTGCACCCCGCGATAGTGCTCTTTCTCTGCTTCGTGCAAGGTCCCTACCACGTTGGAGAACAGGAATCGCTCGACGAAGAAGTTCTCTTGCAAGATGCGCCGTTGCAGAAAGCCCGTCGACATCACCCGGCCAACCAGTCGGGCTTTGCGATCCGGCGGCCAGAACGCGGTGTTCCCCAGGATCAAGCCGGAAACCCTGTCAGCGTTGTCTGCGGCGGCCGAGAGGCCGGTAGGCCCACCCCAGTCGTGCCCCATCACGATCAAGTCCCGCAGGTCCAACTGGCGGATGACCTCACCCACGACCGCAGCATGCTCGGCCGGGGTGTAGGCGAAACCGGATGGCCGCTCCGAAAGGCCGAATCCCAGGTAGTCGATGGCCAGACAACGGAATCGATCCTTCAACGCAAGAATGAGCTTGCGATACAAAAAGCTCCACGTGGGGTTGCCGTGCAGCAGCAGAAGCGGTTGCCCGGCACCCTCGTCGACATAGTGCAGGCGGCCATGAGAGGTATCCAGCCACCGCGAGGTGAAGGGATACAACTCGGGGGACGGAACGAAACCGGCACTCGCATCCTGGTCGCCCTTCTTCTCGTCACTCACGGCGGCCCATGGCGACCACCGGACTCCCACCCGCCGACAAGTTTAGAAATTAAACCACGCCGTTTAGTTTGGCAACCTGCCTGATAGGCTGGGCGTATGCGCTCGTATCACCAGTACTGCTCGATGGCTCGCGCCCTGGATGCGATTGGCGACCGGTGGACCCTGCTGATCGTCCGCGAGCTTCTCACTCAAGGCCCCTGCCGCTTTTCCGACCTGCGACGCGGGCTGCCGGGCATCGCCAGCAACCTGCTGGCCGAGCGCCTACGCGAGATGGAGACCGCAGCGCTGATCGCCCGGCATGACGAGCCGCCGCCGGTCGCCGCGACGCTGATCAGCCTTACCGATCGCGGCCAGGATCTCAGCGGCGTCGTTCGCGAACTCATCCGCTGGGGTGCCCCCCTGATGGCAGCCCCACCAAACGACGACGAGTTCCGCGTGCACTGGTTCTCACTACCGCTGCGTCACCTGTGTCAGGACGGTTCACCCGACGAGCCGGCCAACACCGTACGCCTTGGCGACGTGCACGACGGCTGCGACATCATCGTCCAACACGGGCAGGTCGACGTGCGCCCCTGCTCGACGCAGCGTCACCCCGACGCCACGGTCACAGCGCCGCCCCAGGTGCTCGTCGCACTCTTCACCGGACAGATGCCCCTGTCGGCGGCCCAAACCAGAGGGCTGGTCGTTCACGGCTCCACAGCGGCCCTCGAACGAGTCCTACCCGGTGCGGGACGCGGACAAGGCGGTTGACGATGACCAGCCGACGACAGGCAGCCAACCACGATCTCCTCGACCAGATCGCCCGGGACTTCGGGCACGAACCAGACGTCGCCATGGGCACGATGTTTCGCAGCCCAGGGCTGCGAGTCGGCAGCAGGATATTTGCCTTCCTCGGACATCGCGGGCAATTAATCGTGAAGCTCCCAAGCGATCGAGCCAGTGAGTTCGTTGCAGCGGGAACCGCCGAACAAGTCGTCATGGGAAACCGCGCAATGCGCGAGTGGATCGCATTCCCGATCCGAGAGGACCGTGCCACGACGCTCACACTGTGGCGAGCCGTCGCGCAGGAAGCCCACGGGTACGTCCACTCCCTACAACACGCGAGCTGATCCGACCGACTGGTCGACGAGCAGGACGACGCTCCCCGCTTGTTCGGCACCACCTCAGCCGATGCCCCGTCCGGCACTGGCTCTGGACGCCATGCCGTCGCCCACCGACCATCCTGCCATCGTGGTGCGGCCCGCCCATTCCACTCCGCTCGCCCCGCGTTCCAGGAACGACGAGCGGCCAGCGGCCGGTGGTTGCGTTGCGACCGCCGTCACTCTGCTGGACACCCGGGAATAGACAGAAGGCATGCCCATCGATTGGGCATGCCTTCTGAACTGCGTGGGCGATACTGGGATCGAACCAGTGACCTCTTCGGTGTGAACGAAGCGCTCTCCCGCTGAGCTAATCGCCCTCAGCGCGGATGACTGTACCTGATCAGGTAGCCACCGCGCATCTTCGGGGTCAGTGCGTCGCCAGGTACGCCAGCACCTGGGCGACCACATCGATCCCTAGACCGAACTTCAGTGAGAGCCAGAACACAACGCCGACAAACAACAGCCCGACCGTGCCGATCACGAGTCGCACCGGCAACGACTGGCGGGTGACCCATCTGGTCCAGGCCCGAACGTTCTCCCGGGTGAAGGCGAGTAGCCGTTTGGCCCAGTGAAACTCCACCGCCCAGACGCCAAGCCCGGCGATGACGATCAACCAGCCCGGCCCGGGTAGCGGGATGAGGGCGACGCCGACGGCGACCACGAGCGCCCCCACGATCGCCACGAGCGCCTTGAGCGTGATCCGCCCGGTCGGGTTGGCTCGGATGATCTCAAGTGTGGTCCGCAGCCGCTGCCGTCGGTTTCGCTGTTGGGCCTCGGCCACCGCCGTACCGCTGGCCGCCCCTTCCCCCAGGGGCGAACGCCGCCGGCCCTGCGCTGCGTAGTCGTCCTCTGGCACGCCACTACCCCGCTCCCCGCTCATGTTTCCCAGCTCCGCCGCAACCTCCTGAGCCGCTTCGGACGTCGAGACCCGAACGACTTGTTCCATTGAGGATGGATTCGGAACCATTTCGCCCCCCAGTGTCACCCTGGCCCGTCACTCGATGGGACGACTGGACGTTACCGGAGTGAGTCGACGACTGAACCACCCGAGCCCGGGCGGGATCACGCACTTGGGCGAAACCGGATACTCTACTCGAATTTTTGCATTCAAGCGGTGTTTCCGAATTCCTTCCCACCACCGGGTGAAGTCAGCGTATGGCGGAGCGTAGCCGGGAGTATCACCTGAGTATGGGAAAAGCGGAACACGCGCGTTCCGCAGCGGTGCCGGGGGGAGAACGTCCATGAGTGTCATCCGACCCACGACCGTCGAGGTCGAGACGTCGTTAAGGCTCGTCGCACCTGATGCCACCGCTCTGCCGGTGCGCGCCAGTCTGCGCTACGACCCTGCTGACCCGTATGCGGTCCATGTCCTATTTCACGCAGAATCAGCCGGCGGCGAGGCGGTGAGTTGGTCGTTCGCCCGCGAATTGCTCGTCACCGGGCTCGACGAGCCCGCCGGAATCGGCGACGTTCGGGTCTGGCCCTGGGCCACACCCCGCGGCGACTTCGTGGCACTTGCCCTCTCCTCACCGGATGGCAATGCGCTCTTCGAGGTGCCCCGTAGCGTCCTGGTCCGTTTCCTGCGACGCACCTACGTGGTGGTGCCTCGGGGCCGGGAAGCTGAGCACCTGGATGTCGACACCGCGGTCAACCGGCTGCTCGCCGGTCGCTGACCGCCAACAAGAACAACAACCGGCGCCGCGCGGACCTGCCGAGTCCGCGCGGCGCCGACCCGCCCACATCCCCCTGGTACGCCCCGAGCGCCGTTGGCTGACCCGATCCGGTCGGCCAACGGCCGCTCTGGTTCGGGGCTGCCACGCGTCTGGTTCCGGGCGGACCATGCGATCCAGCGCCCGACGAAGCTGCTCAACCGTGTGTGGTGATGCCGCCATCAACCGGGATGACGGTGCCAGTGAGGTAGGCACCGGCCCGGGACGCCAGGTAGATCGCCGTGCCGGCCATGTCGGCAGGACGACCGATTCGTCCCAGCGGCACCTGCTGAGCGATTGCAGCCCGGGTGGCCGGATCGTCCAGCGCGAAGGCCATCATCTTGCTGTCGAACGGGCCGGGCGCGATCGCGTTCACCGTGATGTGCTCTGGTGCGAGTTGATGGGCCAGCGTGCGGGTGAGCATATGGACCGCTGCTTTGGTAGCCGAATAGGCATAAACCTCCATCGCGGGAACCCGAATTCCGTCGACGGAACCAATATTGATCACGCGGGCTGGATCCTCGGCGTCCGCCGCGACCCGCAGCGCGGGCAACAGTGCCGTGGTCAGCCGAAAGACCGCTTTGACATTGACCGCCCAGAGCTTGTCGAACGCGACCTCCGGATACGCCTCCAGCGGCGCACCCCAGGTGGCCCCGGCATTGTTCACCAGCACGTCGAGTGCGGGCCCGTTCTCCCGTACCGCGTCGGTGAGACGATCCACTCCCTCCGTCGTCGACAGGTCCGCCGCAACCGAGATGCAGTTACCCACCGCCGACAGCTCCTCGGCTACGGCGGCACAGACATCCGCCTTCCGAGACGAGACGATCACGTCCGCGCCGGCTTCGACGAACCCTCGCGCGATCATCAGGCCGATGCCGCGCGAGCCCCCCGTGACCAGTACCTTCTTGCCCTCCACCGCGAACAGCCCCGGCATGGCCAACCTCTCCAGGAATCGTCTCCCTCGGCCCGACCGCACCGGCCGGTGCCAGCTCATGGTGGGCTGAACGTAGCCGCGACGATGACCGTCGACAAGCCGGAGCCTGTCCCGACCCTCGGGAGCCTTCCGGGCCGGACAGTTCTCGACACGGTGGGCACGGGGCGGGGCAGCCGCCCTGGCTGCGTACCGGGGGAGTTTGGTGGGGCATCGATCCGGGCACTTCTCCGAGCACCCCCGGTTGACAGTCATGAAGGGAGCACAGCCATGGGTCTGATGTTCCGCAAGCGCAAGAAGATCGGTCCACTGATCCTGAACTTCACCGAGAACGGCTTCTCCTCGTGGAGTGTGAAGTTGGGCCGCTGGTCCTGGAATTCCCGGGCTCGGGCTCATCGGGTCGACCTGCCCGGGCCGCTCTCCTGGAAGCAGGACAAGTCACGGGCCCGGTGACTCCGGGACCTTCACGACCGGGCCGGCTGCTCCGGTGACCTCGATGCGATGATCACGTCACCGGCCAGCCGGCCCGATTGCGGCTCGCGAGTGATCAGTCCGGCGTCGAGCAGCCCGGTCAACGCGGTGAGCGCATCAGTCGCCCGGTAGATCGTCTCCGCTGCGGTGAACTGCCGTAGTTCGGTCACCGAACCCGCGCCGACCTCGGTGAGCCGGTCCAGTAGCGTCCGGCGCAGTGGTTCGAGGGGTGGCTCCGGAGAGATCGCCGCCGGCTCCCCCGCCGGATCGCGCGGATCGCGGTACCGCACCCCGGTAGTACCGTCCATGGCCCACATGGCCTCCTTGAACGCGTCGAGGCTGCGGCCCAGTGAGGTGGCGAAGACAAGCAGTCGCGTGGCCCCGACGTCGACCAGTTCGACCGCGGTCACCAGGGGAAAGCCGGCGTCGGCCAGGATCCGGCGGTAATCCAGCTCTGCCCGGGCCTGCGCGCCGAGCACCAGCAGCACCTCACCGGGACGTCCGGCGGCGGCCACGGCCGCGAGCGTGTCAGCGCTGGGTGCCGCGCCGACCGTGGCGTCCAGATAGGCCAGTACGGGTGCACCGGCCGCACCAGCCGCTCGGAGGGTCACCGGCATTCGTTCGAGGTCACCGGCGACGAGGTGCACGCCCACCTCGGCTGGCAGCTCGGCTTGGGCCGCGCCGACGCGTACGGTGAGATCTTCGTCCGGCGCGGCGAGCGCGACCACGGTGAGCTGGCGGCCCCGCAGCGCCCCGGCGAACCGGGCGAAGACCCGGATCGTGGCTTCGGCGGTGCCCCGGTCGGATCCACCGTACGCCTGGGCGAACGTCGCCCGTCGGGATCGCCGCAGCGCCGTCGGAGTCCAGTGTTCGAGATGGCGGACGAGCAGGTCGCGCGGGACGGTGTTGATCGCTTCGACGGGCATGCTGTGGTTCTACCCTGGGTCGACGCCGTGTGTCACATCAGCTGACGAATCACAGCGGGTCGCACCAGCCGGGAACGGCTCCGGGTCACACCAGTTACCAACGGCACACCAGTTGCCAACGACGCCGGGTCAGACCGGCCGGGAGATGCCGACACCGCCCCGGGTCTGGCCGCCGTAGCGCTGCTTCTCCCGGGCCAGATCGAGCCGACCGATCCGTTTGCGGGCGGCCAGCGCCTGCTCGTCGAGTTCGTCGGCCGGGACCAGCCAGACGATCTCGAACTCCAGACCGTCCGGGTCGTGACCGTAGAGGCTCTTGGTGGTGCCATGGTCCGAGCTGCCGGAAAGGGCACCGGCCTCGGCCAGGCGATCGGCCAGCGCCGCCAGATCGTCCAGGGTGTCGACCTCCCAGGCGAGGTGGTAGAGGCCAACGCTGGTCCGGCCGGCTCCGGACGGGCCGGCGGCGGCACCGAGCTCGAACAGACCAAGGTCGTGATCGTTGGTCGAATCGGGTGCCTGGAGGAAGGCGGCACCGGTGAAGTTGTCCGGTGTCATCGGGATCAGCCGGAAGCCCAGGACGTCCCGATAGAACGCGATGCTCCGGGCAAGGTCGCGGACGAAGAGCACAGCGTGGTTGAGGCGGTGGATACCCATGCCGACTACGGTAGCGCAGATAATTGAGCGTTCAACTACCTGGTTATGATGGCAGACATGACGCGCTGGCTCGATGCCGACGAACAACGCACCTGGCGGGCGTTCCTGGCCGCGTCCCGGGCCCTGATGGACAGCCTCGACCGAGAGCTGCAACGGGACGCGGGGATGCCACACGCCTACTACGAGATTCTGGTCCGCCTCTCCGAGAGCACCGACCGGCAGCTCCGGATGAGCGACCTCGCCGAGTCGACCAACTCCTCCCGCAGCCGGCTCTCGCACGCCATCGCTCGGCTGGAGGAGGCGGGCTGGGTCCGGCGTGAGAGTTGCCCCAGCGACCGCCGGGGCGCGTTCGCCGTACTCACCGATCAGGGCTTCGAGGTGCTCGCCGCCGCCGCGCCCGGCCACGTCGAAGGAGTCCGTCGACACCTGTTCGACCAGCTCAGCCCCGCTCAGGTCGACCAACTCCGGCAGATCAGTGAGACATTGATGGACCATCTCGCCGCTGATCGACCGACATCATGACCAAATCGCGACTCAACGTCCCCTTGTACTGACCGTCGCCGGGCACGCACGATGAGGCGTGTCTTCCGGCCTCGACGACCTTCTCGCCCAGGCGCACGACCTCGTAGCCGCCGGCGATCTGGCCGGTGCCCAGGAGCTGCTCGGTGACGCGCTGAGCAATGCCGATCCTCGGCCCGGTCATGCCTCCCCCGACCTGGCCGAGGCGGCCAGCCTCCAGGCCAGGGTGTTGGTGACCCTTGGCGAACCGCACTCCGCCCGGGGATGGGCGGCATTCGCGTACGCGGCAGCCACCCGGCTGTACGGGCCTTCCGACCAACGAACGGTTGCCGCGGCGGCGACCCTGGCCGCCGTACTCCACCGGGTCGGCAACTACGCGCGGGCCGCCCGCCTCTACCAGGACGTGATCATCGAGCTGACCGCGACCGACGGTCCCGAATCACTCCGGGTCCTCGCCGCGCACGCCGACCTGGCCACCGTCGAGTACGCCCAGGGCGAGTGCGAAGTGGCCCGGGAGCGAATGGCCGACGCGTGGGAGATGCACCGCGAGGTGTACGGCGACGCCCACCTCAGCGGCATCAAGATGCTGGCCCGGCTCGGTGCCATGCAGCGGGACTGCGGACACTTCACCGAGGCCCACGAGCACCTCGCCCTGGCTCGGGAACTGTGCCGTACCGGTCTGCCGGCCGACCATCCGCTCGCGATCCAGGTGGCCGCGCTGGCCAGAGCCGCCGCCAACCCGGACCATGTCTGTGCCGAACCCACCCCCGCAGCAACGGTCCCGACGCCCCGGGTCTCCCCTGACGACTCGACCGACTGGTCGACGGACGAGCCGAGGCACTACGACGGCGCGGGACATGACAGCCCGGACCGCGACACCTTCGCTGAGCCGGCCGTCACCACCTCGACGATGCGACCCGGCCTGGCGGCCGAGGCCGGGTCTGTCGCTGGGTCCCGGGCGGTCCCTGAGGCCGAGCCGCCGGTCGAGCCGACCCTGCCGCCGGGCGTACCGCCGCTGGTTGGCGGCGATCCCGCCGGCGTACCGCCGCTGGTCGGCGACCCGACGGGCGACTATCCGCCATCGACGCGATCCAACGACGGTCAGCGCGGTTCCGACGGGGTGTATCGGGTGCGTAACCTGCCCGAGGTTCGCCGGACAACCCTGCCCGTGACGATCCCGCGCCCCCCGCAGCCGCCATCGCGCCGGAGACTGTCGATCGTCCTCGCCGGCCTGACGGTCGTAGTGCTCGGCGCGGCGGCCGTCATCGCGGGCTTCACCCTGGTCGACGACGCGGAGTCGGAGCCAACCGGTCCGGCGGCCAGCACCCCGCCCCCGGGGCCGGGGCCCACCGACCGAGCCGCCGCCCCACCCAGCGGCGTGGCGCTCCGAGACAACCGAGACAACGTGCTGCTGACCTGGATCTATCCGCCGGGTAGCGAGGGACCGGTGATCGTGTCCGGTAGCCGGGCCGGCCAGGAAACCCGGGCGTTCAAGGAGTTACCGGCCGGCAGCACCAGCTACACCGTCCCCAACCTGAGCCGAAGCAACAACTACTGCTTCACCATCACCATCGTCTACTCGGTGGATGTGGTGGCCCGGTCCGAATCGGTCTGCACCAGCCGGGCGGCTGGCTCGCCCACGGACTGACCGGCCTCGCCCAGGAGCTGACCGGGTTCACCCGTGCCCGGAGCCGGCCCGGTTACCGTCGAACGGCTCGTCCCACTCGCCGTCGAACGGCCCAGATCGCTCGATACCGAACGGCCCAGATCGCTCGCCGTCGAACGGCCCAGATCGCTCGATACCGAACGGCCCAGATCGCTCGGTGCCGGATGGGCCGGCAACCGTACCTGGACGCGCAGGCCGGGGTGGGCGTCCGACAGCTCCACCGTGCCGCCCTGGCGGCGGACCAGGTCCCGCACGATGGCCAGGCCCAGGCCGGAGCCGCCGGCGTCCCGCGCCCGCGCATCGTCCAGGCGGGTGAACCGGTCGAACACCCGCTCCCGGTCCTCGGCCGGGATGCCCGGCCCGTCGTCGGTCACGGTCACCACGTGGTACGTCGAATCACCCCGCACCGCATCGGTGGCGTGCAACGTCACCTCGCCACGGGCATGACGTACCGCGTTGTCCAGCAGGTTCGCCACCACCCGGGCCAGCGCGTCCCGCTCCCCCACCGTCCACAACGGATGACTGGGGGGCACCACCCCGACCGGGGGCGAGGGGTAACGGTCGGCGACCGCGACCAGCAACTCGCCCAACTCAACCAGCCCACTCGCCGCCCGGTGCCCCGAACCGGCGTCGTCCGCGCGGGCGAGCAGGAGCAGATCGTCGACGAGACGGCTCAGCCGTACGGTGTCGACAAGCAGGTCCTCGGCTACCGCCGACCAGTCGGTACGCGTACCGAGCCGCTGGGCGACCTCCAGCTGGGTCCGCATGTTCGCCAGCGGGCTGCGTAGCTCGTGGGCGGCGTCGGCGACGAAGGCCCGCTGCCGGGTACGGGCCGACTCCAGCCGGTCCAGCATGCCGTTGAGGGTCACCGCCAGCCGATGGATCTCGTCCCGGGAGTCCGGCACCGGCAGCCGGCCGCCCCGGGCACTGCCGGTGATCTCCTCCGCCCCGGTCCGCAGCGCCTCGACCGGCCGCAGGGTCGCCCCGACCACCCGCCAGGCCACCGTGGCGAGCGCCGCCACCAGCAGTGGAAAACTGATCAGCAGGATGGTCCGGACCATGTGCACGCTGTGCTTGACGTCCGCCATCGACTTGGCCACCAGCACGGTCTGCGGGTCATCCGCCGGACCGGCGGGCACGGCCACCACCCGTACGGGGCCGTTCATCCCGACTCGCTGACCGGAGAGGAACAGCCCGCCCCGGTCGCGGACCCGGGACAGCTCCGTCGGATTGAGCATCGGCACCAGCCGGTCGGCATCGATCGAGGCGGCCCTAATCCGGTTCCGATCGTCGACCACCTGGACCCGTACGTCACCGCCGGCCACCGGTAACGGATCGGGCAGGGCTTGGGCACCGGCCAGTCGTGCCACCGCGTCGGCGGTCTTGAACGCTTCGGTGTCCACGGTGCGTTGCAGCGCGTAACCCAGCGCGCCGATCAGCACCGCCCCGCCGACCGCCAGCCCGACAGTCAGCCCCACCACGGTGAGGATCATGAGCCGCGCGCGCAGGCCCTTCGTCAGGAAGAGCCTCTTCCTGACGCTTCTTGCAGTTGACGGGGCCCTTCCCCACCTCCGGGTCATGTCGCGAGCCGATAGCCGGCACCCCGCACGGTCTCCAACCGGTGCCGGCCGATCTTGCGGCGTAGGTAACCGATGTAGACCTCGACCGCGTTCGGCGCGGTATCCATGCTGGCGTCCCAGACGTGGTCGAGTAGTTCGGTCTTGGAGACCACCGCCCCGGCCCGACGGATCAGGTATTCCAGCAGCGCGTACTCCCGGGCGGTGAGATTGACCTCGGTGCCGTCGGAGACCACCCGCCGCTCGGCGGGATCGAGGCTGAGCTCGCCGACGGTGAGTACCGCCGGACGCTGCGGTGCCCCCCGCCGGAGCAGCGCGCGCAACCGGGCCAGCAGCACCACGTACGAGAAGGGTTTGGTGAGGTAGTCGTCAGCTCCGCAGTCCAGGCCGTCGGCCTGGTCGTACTCGCCGTCCTTGGCGGAGAGCATGAGTACGGGCAGCCAGTGTTCCTCGGCACGCAGTTGGCGTATCACCCGGTAACCGGAGAGGCCGGGCAGCATCACGTCGAGGATCATCGCGTCGTACCCGCCATGTCGGGCCAGGTCAAGCCCGGTGGGGCCGTCCCCGGCGACGTCGACCGCGAACCCCTCCGCCTGGAGACCGCGTTGCAGCGCGCGGGCCAGACGTACCTCGTCCTCCACCACCAGCAGTCGCACGAGCCAAGCGTGCCATCCGCCGTCGGGTCGCCCCAAGGGTTCTCAGCCCGATCACAGCCCACTACCGGCAGGATGGAGCAAGGAGGTGCACCATGTCAGTTTTCAGCTCCCGGCGGCTGTCCCGCTGGGTGATCCCGGCGACCGCGGCGGTGACGGTGATCGGTGGGGGTGCCGCGATCGGCACGTTCGCGGCGTCCGCCGATCCGAGTCTGCCGCCCCGCAGCGCGGCCCAACTGCTGGTCGATCTACAGACCGCACGGTTGGACGGATTGTCCGGCACTGTGGTGCAGCGCACCGACCTGGGTCTGCCGGGCCTACCCACCTCGGCTGGGCGGGGCAGCAGCGACCTGACCGCACTGGTCTCCGGCACGCACACGCTCCGCGTCTGGTACGCCGGACCGGATCAGGCCCGGGTCGCCCTGCTCGGCACCCTGGGCGAGAGTGACGTGATCCGCAACGGCGACGACCTGTGGTTCTGGAACAGTCGGACCGGTTCGGCGACGCATCGCAGCCTGTCCCTCGGCAGACCGTCGGGCGAACCAACCGACCGGCCGCTGCGCCCGGACGGACTGCCGGCAACCCCGCAGGAAGCCGCCGACCGGGCGCTGGCAGCGGTCGACCCGAGCACCGAGGTAACCGTGGGACGGTCGGCGAAGATCGCCGGGCGGGACGCCTACGAACTGGTGCTCGCTCCCCGGGACGGCGCGTCGCTGGTCGGCCAGGTCCGGATCGCGATCGACGCCCGGGAGTACGTACCGTTGCGGTTCGAGGTCTTCGCCAAGGGCACCGACCAGCCGGCGTTCGAGATGGCTTTCACCCAGGTCAGCTTCGACCGGCCCGACCCGGCGCAGTTCGCCTTCAACCCGCCGCCCGGCACCCGGGTGACCGAGCAGTCCGGGATACCGGAACGCGACCCCAAGGGGTCAGCCGCGCCGGGGCGCGGGCCGCAGCACCCCGACGGCTCGGATGCGCAGTGGCAGACCGACGGTACGGGGTGGACCACGGTCCTCGTCGCTCGTACCGCGCAGTCGGCTGACGGGGCACCGGCGGATCGGTTCGCGGGGCTGCTCGACCGGCTGCCCAAGGTCGACGGCGCCTGGGGCAGTGGCCGACTGCTGGCCGGCAACCTGTTCAGCGCGCTACTCACCGACGACGGTCGAATCCTGGTCGGTGCGGTTCGTCCCGAGCGGCTGTACGAGGTCGCTGCCGTCCGGAGGTGAAGCTCCGACCAGCCCGCGCGGTGGGGTCGAGGCTGCCTCAGGACGATAGCGGGCTGCTCAGGACGGTAGCCGCCACCCGATGGCGGCCAGGAGCGCCTGCGCGATGACCGCGTGGCCGGGCAGGTTGGGGTGGATCCGATCGTGCGCCCACTGCCCGGCCGACGTGGTGGCCAGTACCCGGTCGAAGGCACCCTGGGTGGGCACGTGGACGGCGTCGAACTCGGCGGCCAGGGCGTGGACGACCCGAAGGTAGTCGTCGGTCTGGGCACGCTGGGGCTCACCGTGATCAGGCTCGATCAGGTACGGGTCGACGAGGATCAACCGGCAGCCGGTGTTCTTGACGGCTCGGCTCAACAGGTCCCGCAGTGTCGACTCGTACTCCTCGATCGGCACCCCCTGGTCGGGCTGGTCGCCGAAGAACCGCCAGACGTCGTTGATGCCGATCTTCACCACCAGCCAGTCCGGCCGCTCGGCGAGCACGTCCCGTTCCCAACGGGTCGTCAGGTCGCGCACGGTGTCCCCGCTGACGCCCCGGTTGACCCAGGTCAGCCCCAATTCCGGGTAGGTCGCGGTCATCATCGCCCGGGTGAGGTTGACGTAGCCGTCGCCGTACGGGGCGGCCCGGTCGCGGCGACCACAGTCGGTGATGCTGTCGCCGACGAAGACGATGCGCTGCCCAGCCGAAAAGATCATGCCGCCGCTCCCCCTGCCTCATCGCCATCGCACACGCCCGCCACCGCTCGAATGGCCAGCGCACACGCTGCGCGCAGTCTTGGCCGGGCGGTGCGGAACGCGCTATTCTTCGTCGTTGCTAAACACAAAAAGAACGGCAAAGAATGCCGTTCTCGCGGGAATCCTATTTGATAGGGAGAAAGCTTGTCAAGCTACTCCGGCCACTCGACCGGGCCGCGCCTCGATGAGCAGATCGACGAAGTCGGTGTCGAGCAGGAACACGTCTCGCTGCTCTACCGTCGCCTCGACGACCTGCGCGAACAGGCGGCAAACCGGCTGTCCGAGGCGCTGCGCAACAGCGGCGGCACACAGCAGGAGCGGTCCCAGCGGGAAAGCACCGTGGCCATGTACACCAAGCAGGTCGAACAGTTCGGTGCCGTGGAGAGTGGCCTCTGCTTCGGTCGGCTCGACCTCGACAATGACGAGCGGCACTACATCGGCCGGATCGGGATCTTCGACGATGGCGACGACTACGCGCCGCTGTTGATGGACTGGCGGGCACCGGCCGCCCGCCCCTTCTACCTCGCCACCGCCGCCGCACCGCAGGGGGTACGACGCCGTCGGCACATCCGCACCCAGCAACGGAAGGTGACCGGCCTCAACGACGAAGTGCTGGACCTGACGTTGGCCCGGCACTCCGGACGGGACGACCTGACCGGTGAGGCGGCGCTCTTCGCCGCGCTGAACGCCGACCGCACCGGCCGGATGAGCGACATCGTGGAGACCATCCAGGCCGAGCAGGACCGGGTGATCCGGGCCGACCTGGCTGGCGCGCTGGTCGTACAGGGCGGACCGGGCACCGGCAAGACGGCGGTCGCGCTGCACCGCGCCGCGTACCTGCTCTACACCCACCGCCAACTGCTCTCCACCCGGGGCGTGCTGCTGGTCGGGCCGAACGACACCTTCCTGCGCTACATCTCCCAGGTGCTGCCCGCGCTCGCTGAGACCGGTGTGCTGCTGTCCACCCTCGGCGATCTCTATCCCGGAGTGACCGCGCGGCGCGCCGAATCGGCCGAGACCGCCGAGATCAAGGGCCGACCGGAGATGGTCGAGGTGCTGGCCGCCGCGGTACGGGACCGCCAGCGGCTGCCCGACGAACCGGTGGAGGTCGTGGTCGAACAGGACACCCTGTTGCTCGACCCACGGACCTGCGCCGAGGCACGGGACCGGGCCCGCCGGTCGGGTAAGCCGCACAACCTGGCTCGGGCGCTGTTCGAGGTCGAGATCATCCACGAGTTGGCTCGGCAGGTCGCCGAGCGGATCGGCGCTGATCCGCTCGGCGGGGAGAACCTGCTCGAGGAGGCCGACATCGCGGAGATCCGCCGGGAGCTACGGCAGGAACCGGAGGTGCTGGCCACCCTGGACTGGCTGTGGCCGGTGCTCACCCCGCAGCAGCTACTTGCCGGCCTCTATGCCTCGGACGATCGGCTGGCGAACGCCGCGCCCGAGCTGACCGAGGCGGAACGGCGGCTGCTGCGCCGCGAACCGAGGGGTGGATGGACACCGGCCGACGTACCGCTGCTCGACGAGGCAGCCGAACTGCTCGGCGCGGCCGACCGGGACATTCGGCCGCGGGCCGCACGGAGCCGCCAACAGCAGATCGAGTACGCCGAGGGCGTGCTCGACATCGCGCTGGGTTCCCGCTCGATCGACCTGGAAGACGAGGACGAGGGCGAGATCCTCTCGGTCACCGACCTGCTCGGGGCCGACACCCTGGCCGACCGGCAGGAGGACGGGGAGCGGCTGACCACGGCCCAGCGGGCGGCGGCCGACCGGAAATGGGCGTTCGGGCACGTCATCGTGGACGAGGCACAGGAGCTGTCGCCGATGGCCTGGCGGCTGCTGATGCGCCGCTGTCCCAGCCGGTCGATGACCCTGGTCGGCGACGTCGCGCAGACCGGGGCGTTGGCCGGCACCTCGTCGTGGCAGCGGACGCTGGAGCCGTACGTGGCGGATCGCTGGCGGCTGGAGGAGTTGACGGTCAGCTACCGTACGCCGGCCGAGATCATGTCGGTGGCGGCTGAGGTGCTGGCCGAGATCGACCCGACGCTGACCCCGCCCCACCCGGTACGGGAGACCGGCATCCCGCCCTGGGACGTATCGGTGCCCGTGGCCGAACTGGCCGACCGGCTCGTCGAGGCGGTCCACCGCGCGGCTGTCGAGGTGGGCGAGGGCCGGGTCGGGGTGATCGTGCCCGACAGCCGGGTCGACGAGCTGGGTCGGGCCGTCACCGCCGCCCGGCCCGAGGTGGTGGTGGGCGAACAGCCGGAGCTGGTCAACCCGGTGGTGCTGCTGACCGTGGCACAGGCCAAGGGGCTGGAGTTCGACACGGTTCTGGTGGTCGAGCCGGAGCGGATCGTCGCGGAGTCCCCTCGGGGTCGCAACGACCTGTACGTGGCGCTGACCCGGGCGACCCAGCGGCTGGGCGTACTACGGACGGCCTGAGGTTCTTTCCATCGGTGACAGCACCACGAGGTCCGGTAGAACCAGGAGGTGCCTACCCGCATCTCGCGGGTAGGCACTTCCTGGACCTGCGCTCCTCGGGGACCCGGACCCTGGCCCTGATCAGCCCTTGATCCGATACGGAACCAGTGAGGAAAGTCAGCCGTCCTTGCTCGCCACGGTCAGGGAGTGGCAGTTGTACGGCGTGCCGGCGTTGCCCTTGACGGAACAGACCTTCAGTCCGACCCGCTGGCCAGCCTTGACGTTGCCGAACGGATCCCAGGTCACCTTGGAGTTCGCGCCGTTTCCGTTGTACTTGCCGCCGAGGTACTCGCCATCCAGCCAGGCCCAGGCCTTCACCCCGGCAGAGTCGCCACAGTTGTCCTTGATTTCAAGGTAGTCGTCGTTGTTGCCGCCTCCCGGCGCACCGGGACCGTAGTCGACGAAGCGAACCGTGCCGGCGGCCAGGTTGGAGTTGGAGCAGCCGCTCGGCCAGGTCGTGTGGATCCACCACGTATCGTCCACGGCCGCGCTGGCCGGGGCGGCGGCGGCGAGTAGGCCACCAAGTACCACCGCAGCCACGACGGTCGACTTCGCAAGCAGGCGTGACGCCCGAATCTTCACATACACCTCATCTTCTGCCACCTTGCGCGATGGCTGCCGTACTTCTTCCATGTCGGAAACACTCAGGTCACGCGACCAAATGACGATCCAGCGAAGACTGATACCGCTGCGATCCGACGACACGATGCTATGAGCGCGCGGTCGACGAAACGTCAAACCAGGGTTTGATCTTCGGTACAACCGCAGTTGCAGCCGGGTTTCGTGGCGACCCGCCCGTGGAACATGACCGCCACGCCGTCGGCGACTACCTTAAGTGGTCGGACGAGCGCGGTGAGCTAGTGGAGTTTCCTCCTGGGCATCGTCGCTCCATGAACGCGCCGAGATCGATGACCGCTCCCACCCACCGGAGGCACGTTGATGACCGACACCGCCACCGAAACCACATCTGGTGCCGCCCCCGGCCAGCGCGGCCCGGATCGGGGGGATTCGGTACTGCCGGAGCTACGGGCAACGTGGTGGGAGACGGGGGTGCGGGCGCGGGCGGAGGCGGGCGTGTTCACTGTGTTCGCCGAACTGCCCCGGCTGGTCGCCCAGGCCGTCACGACCAGCTGGCGGGCGGACCGGGTGCGCACCTGCGTGGTCGCGGGCGCCACGATCGGTGCCGGGGCAATGGCGGCGTTCGGGCTGTTGGCGACGCAGCGGGTCCTGATGGAGCTGTTCGCGGGCGGACCGACCGCGGACAAGATGGTCGCGGCACTGCCCGCGCTCGCCGCGCTGGCCGGGGCCACCGCCCTCCGTGCGGGGATGGGGATCGCCACCGGATACGCCTTGAACGGCCTGACCCCTCGGGTGAGTCGGGTGGTGGAGCGAAGGCTGTTCGAGATGACGACGGAGGTACGGCTGGGGGCGTTCGACGCCGACGCGTTCGCCGACGACATGGAACGGGCCACCCGGGGCACGGACTCGGCCATCTCCCTGGTGCCGGCGTCGACGAACCTGCTCGCCAGTCTGGTTGGCCTGGTCGCGGTCGGGATCGCGGTCGTGGTGATCCACCCGCTGCTACTGGTGGCGTTACTGGTCGCGACGCTGCCGAACGCGTGGGCATCCCTGCGGGCAGGTCACCTCCGGCACCAGACCTACACCGCCGGTTCGGTGCGGCGACGCCGCTTGTGGCTGTTGCAGCGGCTGATGGCCGAACGGACATCTGCCCCCGAACTACGCTCGTACGGGCTGCGCCGGTTCCTGCTGAACCAGTACGACCGCGTGATGGACGTGGAGACCGACATCGAACTGGACCTCGCCCGCCGGGTCACCACGACCACCACCGTCGGGTCGATGATCGGGGGTGTCGCGACCGGTGCGGTGTACGTCCTGCTCGGACTGCTGCTGATCGACGGGCAGATCCCGCTCGCCGCTGCGGCAACCTGCGTGGTCGCGGTCCAGGCCGCACAGCGCGCCCTGGCCACCCTCACCTTCCAGATCGACCGGGTCTACACCGAAGGGCAGCACTTCGGCGACTACACCGGCTTCATGACCCGCGCCGCCGCCTACCTGCCCGAGCCCGCTGCCGCTCGCGGCAGCGGCAGCGGCGGCGCGAGCGGACCTGCCGCGCCCAGCCCGCTTCACGAGCTGACGGTCCGTGACGTCAGCCTGAACTACCCTGACCGGGACACCCCCGCTATCGACGGCGTGACCCTGACCATCAGGGCAGGACAGACGGTCGCGTTCGTCGGAGAGAACGGCTCAGGCAAGTCCACCCTCGCGGCGATGATCGCCACCCTTCGCACCCCTACCGCAGGCACCATCTGCTGGAACGGCCGGTCCTTGGCGCACTGGGAGATCGACGAACTACGGTCGCGCATCGCCGTGATCACTCAGGAGTACCACAAATGGCCGTTCACGGCGGCGACGAACATCGCCCTCGGTGACGTGGACAGCGAGGCCCGCCAGGACCGGATCGAGGCGGCTGCCGGCCGCGCCGTCGCCCACGACATGATCCAGGACCTACCGTACGGGTACGAGACGCTGCTCGACCGCACCTTCGCCAACGGGCAGGACCTCTCCGGGGGACAGTGGCAACGCATCACCGCCGCCCGTGGTTTCCTCCGCGACGCGGAACTGTTGATCATGGATGAGCCGTCCTCGGCACTCGATCCTCGCGCCGAGGACGCCCTGTTCCAGGCCATCCGCGACCGACAGGGGCAGGCGACGACCATCCTCATCACACACCGACTGGCCAACGTTCGCCATGCCGACCGGATCTTCGTACTGCATCACGGCAGGTTGGTCGAAGCCGGCAGCCACGACGAACTCATCGCCGCGGGTGGCCGCTACGCCGAACTTTTCGCCCTCCAGGCCGCCGGATACGACGTCGCCCCGTCCACCAGCGTCCCGCCCCCGCAACAGCGCTAGTTGGTGTGGGTGGACTGGTCGCTGGTGGCCCCACCCGTCGGGGTGCCCAGGCCGCCGGTGGTCGCGTCCCCGGTGGTGGTGGGTGCGACATCGCCGCCGGGGGCTCGGGGACGTCGCCGGACGCTGGCTGGCCCGGCGGTGCCGCCGGTGGTGGTGACCACGCCGCGATTCCGGGTCGGCCCGCCGTCGCGGAGGACCTCCGGCCCGACCGCCGCGTCCGCGATGTCCTCCTCCTCGTGGTCCTGCACCTCCTGCCACTCATCGGTGGCCGGCAGGGTCACCTCCGCCGCCGCACCCGGGGCGTAGTCGCTGTCGCCGCCGCCGAGCCGTTCTGCGGCTCGACGCCTCGATTCGCGCTTCTCGTCGTCCTCGCGCACGTCCACCACCTCGCCGGATCGTCGTTCCCGCTGCCTCCCCGCGAACGGATCGACTAAACGCGGTGGCGATGTCCGGTTCTGCGGTGATCATCCTGGTCGCCCCCGGGGCGGCACGCTCTCGCCGGCCCGCTGATCCGACTACTCGTCGAAACCCTCGTCGCCGCCGTCGTCGTCGAACATGCCGTCCATCATCTCCCCGGCGATCATGCCGCCGGCAAAGCCGAGCGCGGCACCGCCGACAACGGCACCCATGCCGGGCCCCCGGCCGCGCCCACCGTGGTGTCCCTGGTGGCCGTGGAAGGACGGAGCGCCGTGGTGGAACTGGTTGCCGGGATGGAACTGGTTGCCGTAGTGGGTGACCATCTGGCTGATCCAACCGTCGACCAGCCGGGTCCAGTCGACCTGGTCGACGTTGGCGTGCTCGACGACGTACCGGCCGAAGGTGTCGTGGCTGCCGCCGAACATCCCGCCCCGCCGGTCGCACTCGATGACCACGTCGACGGTGTGCGGGTTGGTGACGAAGGTGACCTCGACCTCCTTGATCGCGTGCGCGTACTGCGGCGCGGCGAAGAACTCGATCTCCTGGTAGAAGGGCAGCGTCTGCCGTACGCCCCGGATGTGCCCACGCTCCACGTCGGCCTTCTTGAACTGGAAGCCGAGCCGGGAGAACGCCTCCAGGATCTTCTCGTGCACCGGCAGCGGGTGCACGGAGACCAGATCGAGGTCGCTCTTGTCCACCGCGCGGGCCACCGCCAACTCGGTACGCAGACCCATGGTCATGCCGCGCAGGCGCTGGCCGTAGACGTCGGTGATCGGCGTCTCCCACGGAACCGGCAACTGGAACGGGATGGACATCTGCTGGCCCGGGGCCAGCTGCATCGCACCAGCCACCGGCATCCGGTGGAATTCCATCACCCCGGTGTACTCGCTGCCACCACCCTCGACCTCGACCTGGGTCACCAACGCCAGGCTGATCTGTTCGATCCGGGCCTCGGTCTCGCCGCCACGCAGGTTGACGTGTCCATCGAGGAAAAGCCCCGGCCGGGTGTTCGGGTTGGACAGCACGGTGTCCACGGTCGGGCCACCAACCCCGAACGCACTCAACATCTTCTTGAAGACCATCGGGTTACTCCCTGTAGCGGGCGCTGGTTGCGCGACGAACTCCGGGCGGTAGCGTCCATGACAGAGCGACACACCTCGGGCGAACCCTACCGATCGGAGCTGAGAGGTCGCTGAAGGCACCGACACCGCCGTCGACCAGCGTACGAGCAACCGGAAGGGCGGGTCGGGGTGCCCGACCCGCCCTTCGATCACCTGATTCAGGCCGCAGCCTTCCAGGCCTGCAGGTTGTTGAACCGCGCCTCGGTGATCCGAGTGGCGTGGTTGTAGGTGTTGTGCGGATATGCGTCGTGCGGGAAACCGTAGGCGTGAATCGCCATCGAGCAGTAGCCGACACAGAAGGAACTACCGGCTGCACGGTTCTGGTAGACCGCACTTCCGCTCATTCCGCCAATGGTGTCGTTGGTGTAGAAGATCTGATTAGTCTGGCTGACCGCGACCGTGCGGGAAACCGAATCCCCCCGCCATTGCTGACCAAAGGGCTTGTCGCCCGGGTAGCCATTGATCAGGGTGCTGGTGCCGGCCAGGCTCGCCGACTGCCACCAGTATCCGAACCAGCCCGTGGTGTTGCCGATGGTGCAGTTCAGCTTGAGCGCACCGTAGTCGAACTCCTCGTTACCATCGGTCGTCCAGCCGGTCACCGAGTGCATCCGGCGAACGGTGCACGAGCCGTACGGGGTGGACGAGCCGTCCCGGCCCGGCCAGACCGCCAGACCGCTGTACCAGGAACCGCTGCTACCGCCACTGTGCACGCAGTGACCTGCCGTGGCGACGATGTCCGGCCCGTAGAGCCAGCCGGTGCAGTGAGCCGCGCCGTTGCGGGTGATCTGCACGACCGCCCGAGCCGGGAACGACGTCGCCGGACTGATCCGGATCCGGTTGTCCGGACCGTAGATCGACTCGATGCCGATCGCCGTGTTGGACGCGCCACTCGGCGCGGTCGCGTTCGGGTCGAGCACCTTGCCGTTACCAGCGAAGCTGGACTCCCCCCGGACCGAGGCGCGCGCCGCCACCGAGACGTTGACGCCGTCGCTGGCCGTCGGCGCCTCCGGACGGGCCGACGGCTTCGCCGCGCTGGCCGGAGCCGTCGCACCGGCCAGCGCCGCCGTCGACAGCAACAGGGCCGCCGCCAGGCTACGCAGCCCGACCCGCCCTATTCCTCTTCGTACGTACATCGGGTATTCCCCTCCCCTTCTCCGCGCGTGTCCACAGCGGCACGGCGGAATTCCGGCCACAGCCGCCCCGGCGTGACCGGATAATCGTGGTGATGTGATCTCCCCCGGCAGTCCGACGACGTCCGACTGCTCACGTCGACCACTTTAGAGGCCGAGACTCCAATCCGGAACAACCGTCGATGACAACCGCCAGACAATTGCCTGTCCGATGCGCGACATTGTCCCCGCGTTTTGATTAGGAGACAGATTCACCTAAATGCGATTGCGCATTTGTTTGATATTCGCCGGCCGGGCGTCGCTCACCGCGCTGCCCGGTGGCCGAGTGGCCCAGCCACCGGGCAGCCTTGCTGTCCGCGTCGTCAACTGGCGACACAGCGGAGGACCGGCACGGTGTTGGCTCCCTGCCAGACCCCGAGGAAGCCGAAGGTCGTACTCGCCCCGGCAGCCAGACCTCCGTTGTAGGCGAGGTTCCGCGCGGTGACGCTCGGCCCGGCACCGGTCGCCGTCGCGTTCCACACCTGGCTGATCGTCTGTCCGTCGGCGTACGTCCAGCTGACCGTCCAGCCGCTGATCGGCGTACCGCCCGCGGTCACCCGCACCTCCCCCTGGAAACCACCGGGCCACTGGTTGCCGATCGAGTAGGTGGCGACGCAGCTTCCCGGGCCCGGGGGCGGGGTGGTCGGCCCGACGGTCGGCGAAACGGTCGGCGACGCGGTGGGGATGGGACTGCCGTAGACCGTCGCCTCCCGAGCGGTCTGACGAATACCGTCGACACCGTCGATGATCCGCTGCCCCCAACCGGTCAACCGGGTGACGTCGAAGTCGGCGACCATGTCGAGGTATTCGACCCCGCCCCCGTTGCCGCTCCACGACCAGCCGAGATAGCCGATGCCGTTGGCCTGGCTGTACGCCATGATGGTGGCCTCGTCCGGGTCGCCGTCGGAGTGGTTGTGGCCGAACTCCCCGACCACGATCGGCAGCCGGGCGGCCCGGAACCGGCCGAGATAGTCGGTGATCTCGGCGGCGGTGTCGAAGACGCCGTACATGTGGATGGCGAAGAGGGTGTTGCGGTCGGGGTCACTGGCGAACACCGACGTCGCGTTGTCGCGCATGGTGAACGACCAGTCCTGCCCCCAGTTGGGTGCGTCCACCATGAGGGTGTGCGCGAACCCGGCAGCACGTAACCGCTGGATCGCGCGCGAGGTGTCGGCGGCCCAGCCGCCGTAGTTCTGGTTTCCGTACGGTTCGTTGCCGATGTTGACGATGACGTACGGCTCCTGACCGGTGAGTGCGCTGGCGACGCTGAGCCAGTAGTCGACCGCCCGGTCCAGGGCGATCGCACCGCCCTGTTCGCCGTACCCGGTGGTGTCGTGCACCTCCAGGACGCAGATGAGCCGGTTCTGTCGACACAGCGCGACAACGTTCGCCACGTCGGCGGCATCATTCCTGGTCCACCGGTCACCGCTGCTCAACACCACCCGGACGGTGTTCGCACCCACCGACTTGATGTCGGCGAAGGCACCGGTCCGGCCGGGGTACCAGGTATGCGCGTGGGAGACGCCGCGCATGACGAACTCGACGCCGTTGGCGTCGTACAGCCGTCCCTCGGCGACGTGGAAGCCGGTCGCCGCCTGCGCGGACCGTGGCGTGACGACGAGCACGGCGAGGACGAGGGCGGCCAGCGCCGCCGCGATGGTGGGAAGTCTGGTTTTCATGACCTACCTCAGGGTGGGGACCCCATGACGGGGTCGACCGTGTGTGGAGATCGGCGGCTGTAGCCCGACAGCCACCACCCGGCTCCCTGTGGTACGCGACGACCAGAGTATTGACGTATACGAATTCCGACAAGACCGTCCCGCCACTCGCTGTGGTCGGGGCGCACGCGTGGTGCGGCCGGACGCGGATGCCACCCGGCCGCACCCGGTGCGATCAGGCAGTGGTGCGCGCCGACGGGACCTGGCCGGCGTTCGCGATCACGTGATCGATCATCCCGTACGCCTTCGCCTGCTCTGCCGTGAACCACCGGTCCCGGTCGGAGTCCCGCTCGATCTCCTCGACGGTGCGGCCGGTGTGCTGGGCCAACAGCTCGTACGACGTGCGCTTCACGTACTGCATGTTCTCCACCTGGATGGCGATGTCCGCAGCCGTCCCCCCGAATCCACCGGCGAGTTGGTGCATCATGATCTGCGCATGCGGCAACGCGTAGCGCTTGCCGGGGGTCCCGGTGCAGAGCAGGAACTGCCCCATGGATCCGGCGAGCCCGATGGCGATGGTCGCGACGTCGTTGGGGATGAACCGCATGGTGTCGTAGATGGCCATGCCGGCGCTGATCGAGCCACCCGGCGAGTTGATGTAGAGCTGGATGTCCCGCTCGCTGTCCGCCGCCGACAGCAGCAGCATCTGGGCGCAGATCATGTTGGCGGAGGCGTCGTCGACCTCGGTGCCGAGAAAGATGATGCGTTCCCGGAGTAACCGATCGAACACCTGGGCGCCGAGTGATGCCTGATCCGACGGTTGTGTCTGACTTCCACGATTGTTCACTGGCACGTCCTCCTGTAGCGCTTACGCCGGGGCCCGGCCGTTCTGTCGGTATGCCTGCCCCGCCGGTACCGGTCCGCATCCGGCTGCCACAGTCGATCTTCGCGCCCGCCGACAGCGGAGCTGCCGGCTTCTGCTGTCGGCGGATACGCCGACAGCAGAAGCGCCGCGCCACCGGTCGGCGCCATCGCGACGCCGGAACAGGCCCGTGGCTGCCGCACACCCACCTGGCGATCACGCGCCTACCTGGCTGATTGGGCCGCCTCGGCCACCGAGTAGGTTCTGGGGAATGATGTCGCTGTCGCCCTCCGCCCGCCTGGAACTCGTAGCAAGTCCTAAAGGGACTGCCACCTCCTTCGCCTAGGGGTCGACCATCATGATCAAGTATGGCGAGGTAGCGCCGTCACCACCGCTCGCGGAAGCCGTCGTCGACCTCGACGCGATCGCCCACAACACCCGACTGTTGGCCGGTCACACCGACAGCCCCATGCTGGCGGTGGTGAAGGCCGACGCGTTCGGGCACGGCTTCGAGGCGGTGACGCGTACCGTCCTGGCCGCCGGCGCGACCTGGTTGGGGGTGACCTCCCGGGCCGAGGCGCTCGCGACGCGGGCTGCCGGATTCACCGCCCCCATCCTGAGCTGGCTACACGCCCCGGACGAGGACTTCGCACCTGTCGTGGCCGCCGACATCGACCTCTCCGCCGCCTCCACCGAACACCTGACGGGTATCGCCGCTGGTGCGCGCCGCGCCGGCAGTCCAGCCAAGGTGCACCTCAAGGTGGATACCGGGCTCTCCCGCAGTGGCGCGACCGACCGACACTGGCCGGAACTGGTCGAACTGGCCCGGTCACTCGAGGTGGCCGGTCTGCTGACCGTTCGCGGAGTCTGGTCCCACCTGGCCAACGGTGAACACCCCGAACACCCGAGCATCGCCGCCCAACTCCACGCCTTTCACCGGGCCCTGCGGCTCGCCCGCGACGCCGGCCTGACCCCGACCCTGGTGCACCTGGCGAACTCCGCCGCACTGGTCGGCATACCGGAGGCGCACTTCGACCTGGTTCGACCCGGTATCGCCCTGTACGGGCCGGAACCGGTACCGGAGCGCACCATCGGCCTGCGGGCGGCGATGACCCTCCGTACCCGGGTCATCCTGGTCAAGCGGGTGGCCGCCGGCACCGGAGTCTCCTACGGCCACGACTACACCACCACGGACGAGACCACGCTGGCACTGGTGCCGATCGGTTTCGCCGACGGAGTGCCGCGCTGCGCCGGTAGTCAGGCCGAGGTCTGGATCCGTGGCCGGCGGTGCCCGATCGCCGGCCGGGTGGCCATGGACCAGTTCGTCGTCGACGTGGGCGACCTGCCGGTCCGAACCGGCGACGAGGTGCTGGTGTTCGGCGACGGTGGCCGAGGTGAACCCACCGTCGACGACTGGGCCCGGTGGGCCGGGACGAACCCGCACGAGATCTTCACTGGAATCGGCGCCCGGGTGTCCCGGCGATACCTGCCGGTGCGCTCCAGGCACACCACCGAACGGGAGCACGTCAATGCCTGAAACCACCATCCGGATCGCGGTAGTCCACGGCGGGCGCAGTGGCGAGCACGAGGTCTCCCGAAAGTCGGCGACCAGCATTCTGTCCCATCTGGACAAGGAGCGGTACGACGCGCTTCCGGTGCTGATCACGGAATCCGGTGGCTGGCAGTTCGACACCGACGAACCGGTCGACGTCCTGAACGCCGTCGACCGGCTACGGGACTTCGACGTCATCTTCCCCGCCCTGCACGGCCCGTACGGCGAGGACGGCACGTTGCAGGCGGTGCTGGAGATGACCGGTGTGCCGTACGTCGGAAACGGGGTGCTGGCCAGTGCGGTCGGCATGGACAAGGAGTTCACCAAGAAGCTGCTGGCCGCCGAGGACCTGCCCGTCTCCGACGCGGTGGTACTCCGCCCCGAGGTGGACCTACCGGCGGAGGCGGACGTACAGCGGCTCGGTCTGCCGGTCTTCGTCAAGCCCGCCCGAGCCGGATCCAGCCTGGGAGTGTCCCGGGTCGACCGGTGGGAGGACCTGCCCGCGGCGATCGCCCTGGCTCGGGAGAGCGATCCCAAGGTGCTCATCGAGGAGGCGGTAATCGGTCGCGAGATCGACCTGGCGGTACTGGAGCACCCGGACGGCCGGCTCACCGTCGGTCCGCCACTGGAGATCCGGGTGGCCAGCGGACGGCCGTTCTTCGACTACAACGCCAAGTACGGCGAGAACGGCGCGATCTTCGACATCCCCGCAGCGCTGGACCCGACGATCGACGCGCAGCTGGCCGACCTGGCGCTGCGCGTGTTCCAGGCCCTGGGCTGCGCCGGCCTGGCCCGCATCGACTTCTTCCTGAGGGATGGGAAGACGCCCGTGGTCAACGAGATCAACACGTTCCCCGGGTTCACCTCGTTGTCGCAGTACCCGCAGATCTGGCAGACCGCCGGGCTCGGCTATCCGCAACTGCTGGACATCCTGATAGAAACCGCGATCACCAGCTACGCCCACCGGCGACACCAGGCCGACGATCCGGCCCCGATCAGTTGACGGTCCTCGTACGGGACCGACCAATCCCGTACCGGCGTCGGACCGACCGGCCCACGCTCCGGGGTCGGACCGACCGGCCTACGCTCCGGGGTCGGACCGACCGGCCTACGCTTCAGGGTCGGACCGACCGGCCCTCGCACCGGAACCGGGCCAGCCGACCTCCTCCATGAAGCGGAACCGAGCGAGCACGTCCCATGGTCGGTCCGTCCCGCGGGCGGGCTGGGGCACACAGAGCCACAGGGCGAGCGGCTGCACCTTCACCCGCAGGGTGCGGCCCGGTTCGATCACGTCCCCGTCCAACTCGCGCGGTTGGGCCCGGTTGCTGGTCACCTCCACCCGCCGGCCCCGGAACACCTCCATCCGGGGCACCCGGGTCCGCCGGAACAGCACCGCCCAACCGAGCGACAGCCAGTGCCCGATGGTGCGCGGGGTCAGCACCGCCACATCCAGGAAACCGTCGTCCGGTTCGGCTGCGGTCAGCAGTCGTACGCCGCCCTGGAGCCGTCCGACGTTGGCCACCAGCACGGTGCGCGCCCGACGACGTACCGGGGGTTGGCCGTCGATCCGGATCGACACCCGCATGGGTCGGTCCCGCAGGTGGCGGACACCCCCGACCAGGTAGGCCGGCCAACCGATCCGCGCCTTGGTCGACTCCGAGGTGGATTTGAGCAGCTGTGCGTCGAAGCCCATCCCGGCCATGACGGTGAAGAACCGGCCCTCGATCACTCCCACGTCGATCTGCCGCCGGACTCCGGCCATCGCCGCTTCGATGTTGGCGCTGAGGTCGCTGGGAAGGCCGAGGTTGGCGGCGAGCAGATTGCCCGTCCCGCAGGGCAGGATGGCCATGGCGACGTCGGTGCCGACCAGGGCGCTGACGCACGACATGATCGTGCCATCGCCACCGCAGACGAAGACGACCTCGGCACCCGCCTCGATCGCCTGGCGGGTCTGGCCCTCTCCGGGGTCCTCCACCGTCGTCTCCAGCCAGAGCGGCGGCGGCCAGCCGGCTGCCGCGAGCATCCGGTTGATCTTTCGCCGCAGGGCGTCGAAGTCGACCGGTTTCACCGGATTGACCACGACAGCGGAGCGTGGTCCGCCTCGTCTGCTCGTATCGCCTAGCCCGTCCACGGGCGCTAGTGTGCCGTACGCCGCCGCTGGCTGCGGTGTTAGGAAGGACCCCTTCCACGGTGGAAAGCGATAAGAAGGGCCTTCCTCACATCAGAGCGGTGTGGAAGGCGGTGGCGCGCTCGCGGAGGTGGGTCAGGTCACCGCCGCGCGTCGCGTCCCCAAGCAGGGCGCTGCCGACCCCCACCGCCACCGCTCCGGCCGCCAGGTACGCGCGGGCCGACTCGACGTCGACGCCGCCGAACGGCACGAACGGCACATCGGGAAAGGGCTCCCGCAGCGTACGGAGGTAGTCGACACCACCGGGCGCGGCGGGGAAGAGCTTCACGGCCGAGGCCCCGGCCACACTGGCGGAGATCACCTCGGTCGGGGTCAGTGCCCCGACCAGTGCCGGCAGGCCCAGCCGGACCGATTCGGCCAGGGCCGGTGCCAGACCGGGCATCACGACGAAGGCAGCCCCGGCCTGTTCCGCCTGCACCACGTCCGCCTCGGTGAGGACCGTACCCGCCCCCAACGGCACCTCGGGCCCCAGCGCCGCCCGGGCCCGGACCAGCACCCCGATCGCGTCCTTCGAGGTCAGCGACACCTCGATCAGGGTGATCCCGGCCTCGGCGAGGACGAGGACGCTGTCCAGGGCCGCGTCTGGGTCGTCGGCGCGTACGACGGCCAGCAGTCGGTGCGCACGTAACACCTCTCGCAGGTTCACCACCCCATCCTCCCAGGCCAGCCCGGAAGGCAGGCGGCCATGCGCGCGGAGCGTCCAGACCTGCTGCCACGCGGTGGCGGCCGTACCGCCCCGGGCGGGGTACGGCCGGAGAGCACCGGTTACGAGCACCGCGACCGGCCGGACACGCCTCCACGGAATGCCCTCGATGTCCTGCTAACGTGCCGGCCATGCTGACCGAGAGCGACATCGTCCGCTACTTCGAGTGCGGCACACACCGGCTGACCGTTGCCGGCGGCAGCCGGGTCGGCAACCGCTACCCGGCCAACTTCGATGTGCTGCACGTCGACCCTGCGCTGCCGTTCGTCGCGGTGGCCGACGGCATGGGTGCCGGGCAGGGCAGCACGGTGGCCGGTACGACAGCGATGGAGACCTTCGTCGCCGCCGTACGGGCGGCCGGACCGAGCGCCGGAGCGGCCCACCTCCGGGCCGCGGTCGCCACGGCGCAGACCCGGGTCCGTGCTGCCGGCGCCCAACTGGACGAGTTGACCGGCTGCACGTTGACCGCGCTGCTCGTCGGCCCGACCGGTACCGACGCGTGGATCACCCAGATCGGCGACTCGCGCGCCTACCGGCTCCGCAACGGCCTGCTGGAGCTGCTCACCGTCGACCACACGGCAGCCTGGCTCGGAGCCGTCTACGGCTGGTATCCGGCCGACTCACCCCAGGCGGCGGCCGCCCGTTACCAACTGGCCCGCTATCTGGGGCATCCGGACGAACCCGAAGCCGACCTGCTCAACGTCTCGCTGCGTCCCGGGGACGTCTACTGCCTCTGCACGGATGGCGTGAGCGAACCGATCGGCTACGACCGCCTGCGGCAGTTGCTCGACGGCGAGCCGGCCAACGCGGTACGGGTCCTGCTGGCCGACACCCTGGCCACCGGGGGCCGGGACAACGCGACGATCACCGTGCTCAAGGTGGGTGCCGGCGGGTAGTAGGGTCGACCGACCTCCGCCAGCACCCCTACCGAGCAGCGCGATCCCGCCGGTCCCACACCGGCGCGGTCACACGCCACTGCACCGCTACCGAGCAGCGCGATCCCGCCCGGGAGGGCCACGAGCAGGACTACGCTCAGCCTTGGGGACGGCTACGGCACGTCGGAAATCGGCCGGCGGGCACTTGGGTTCACCCGCGGCGGAGGTGACGACGATGACCTGTCCGGCCACCGGCCCGGTCGTTGTCGGGGTAGACGACTCGCCGGTGAGCCGCAGCGCCGTACGGTTGGCCGCCCGTGAGGCCGCGACACACCAGTTGCCCCTGCGGGTCGTACACGTCTTCGACTGGGGGCCCGACCCGACGTCACCCCAGGCCGAACTGCGGGACTCCGCCGAGCAGATGCTCGCCGACGCGATGGCCATCGCCGTCGCGGACGAGCCGGAGATCGAGGTGACGACCGCGATCATCGAGGGACACCCCATCGTCACCCTGCTACGGGAGGCCGCCGCCGCCACACTGATCGTCGTGGGCGACGGGAACCTGGCGACCCGTAGCAACATCTCCGTCGATGCCACTGCCGTGCAGATCGCCGCCCGGGCCGGCTGCGGCGCGCTGATCGCCCGCGAGGAATCGCCGCCCCTCGGGCCGATCCTGGTCGGTTTCGACGGTTCGGCGAGCTCGCGTAGCGCCCTCGACTTCGCCTTCGACTCGGCGCAGCGTCGCGGCCGGGAGTTGTCCGTGGTCCGGGTGGTGGAGGCGATGAAGGCGATCGGTGACGTCGAAGCGGCGCCGGTGGTCACCGACGGGGTCGGCGACGAACTCGCCGAGGCGCTCGCCCCGTGGCAGAGCCGCTACCCGTCGGTCACCGTCACCCAACGCGTACTCGCCGGCGACCCGGACGAGATCCTGGTCGAGGAGTCGCGTTCGGCCGAGCTCGTCGCGGTGGGTGCCCGAGGTGAGCAGCCCTGGCGCGGTGCTCTCGGCGCGGTCAGCCAGGCCCTGCTCTACCACTCGCCGAGGCCGGTACTGATCGTCCGGCATCCGGCGGAGCAGTGATGCCGGAGCCCGGCCGAGCAGTGCTGCCAGAGCAGCCGGCTTCGTTGAGCGGTCCGGAACTACATCGGCTGGACGCCTACTGGCGAGCCGCCAACTATCTGACCGTCGGGCAGATCTACCTGCTGGACAATCCGCTGCTGCACCGGCCGCTGACTCCGGCGGACATCAAGCCCCGGCTGCTGGGGCACTGGGGTACCGGGCCGGGGCTCAACTTGCTCTACGCACACCTCAACCGGGCGATCATCCGCCGCGACCTGAGCATGATCTTCGTGACCGGGCCGGGGCACGGCGGGCCGGCGATCGTGGCGAACACCTGGCTGGAGGGCACCTACAGCCAGTGCTATCCGGACGTCGGCCGAGACGCCACCGGCATGGCCCGGCTGTTTCGGCAGTTCTCCTTCCCCGGTGGCATCCCGAGCCACGTCGCCGCCGAGGTGCCGGGCTCGATCCACGAGGGCGGCGAACTCGGCTACTCACTGATGCACGCGTACGGGGCCGCGTTCGACGATCCCGAACTGGTGGTGGCCTGCGTGATCGGCGACGGCGAGGCCGAAACGGGACCGTTGGCCGGCAGTTGGCTGTCCAACGTCTTCCTCAATCCGGCGCGGGACGGCGCGGTGCTACCGATCCTGCACCTCAACGGTTACAAGATCGCCAACCCGACGGTGCTCGACCGGATCCCCCGCGAGGATCTGCTGGCGATGCTGCACGGCTTCGGCTACCAGCCGTACGTCGTCGACGCCGGGGCCGGACAGGACAGCCACCGGGTCCACCAGGAACTGGCCGCCGCCCTGGACCGGGCGCTCGACGAGATCGCCACCATCCAACGTCAGGCCCGCACCACGGGTCAACCGGTACGACGACCCCGGTGGCCGATGCTGGTGCTGCGTACGCCGAAGGGCTGGACCGGCCCGCAACAGGTCGGTGGCCACCAGGTCGAGGGCACCTTCCACGCCCACCAGGTGCCGCTGGCCGGGGTACGGGACGACCCCGACCACCTCGCCGTCCTGGAGCGGTGGCTGCGCGGCTACCGGCCGGAGGAGTTGTTCGACGCCGATGGCGTGCCGGTGGCGGTGGTGACCGAGTCGTGCCCGAGCGGAGCTCACCGGATGAGCGCGAATCCGGTCGCCAACGGCGGTCTGCTTTTGCGCGAGCTGGATCTGCCCGACTTCCGCGAGTACGCCGTACCGGTGCCGGAGCCGGGCGCGACGGTGGCCGGCGCAACCGGTGTGCTCGGCGGCTGGGTACGCGACGTGATCGCGGCCAACCCCGACCGGTTCCGCCTCTTCGCCCCCGACGAGGTGGCCTCCAACCGGCTGGACGCCGCCTTCGAGGTCACCGATCGACGTTTCCTGGGAGCCATCGAGCCCGGCGACGACCATCTCTCCCCCGACGGGCGGGTGCTGGAGGTGCTCTCCGAGCATCTGTGCCAGGGCTGGTTGGAGGGCTACCTGCTGACCGGCCGGCACGGCCTCTTCACCAGTTACGAGGCGTTCATCCACATCGTGGATTCGATGGTCAACCAGCACGCCAAGTGGCTCAAGGTGAGCCGCGAGATCGCCTGGCGTCGGCCCATCGCATCGCTGAACTACCTGCTGTCCAGTCACGTCTGGCAGCAGGACCACAACGGTTTCTCCCACCAGGATCCCGGTTTCATCGACCACGTCATGAACAAGAAGGCGCAGGTGGTCCGGGTCTACCTGCCGCCGGACGCCAACACGTTGCTGGTCACCATGGACCACTGTCTGCGCAGCCGGCAGTACGTGAACGTGGTGGTGGCCGGTAAACACCCGGCTCCCTGTTGGCTGTCGATGGACGATGCGGTCCGGCACTGCCGGCACGGGCTGGACGTCTGGGCCTGGGCCGGCACCGCCGGAGCGGCCGAGCCGGACGTGGTGCTGGCCTGCGCCGGGGACGTACCGACGTTGGAGACGCTCGCCGCCGCGGACCTGTTGCGCCAACACCTGCCCTGGTTGAAGGTGCGGGTGGTCAATGTGGTGGATCTCATGCGGCTGCAACCGGAGACCATGCACCCGCACGGTCTCTCCGACGAGGTCTTCGACCGGGTCTTCACCCGGGACAAGCCGGTCATCTTCGCCTACCACGGTTATCCCTGGTTGATCCACCGGCTCACCTACCGGCGGACCAACCACCAGAACCTGCACGTACGCGGTTACCAGGAGGAGGGCACCACGACGACGCCGTTCGACATGCTGATGCTCAACGACCTCGACCGCTTCCACCTGGTGCTCGACGTGATCGACCGGGTACCCGGGCTCGCCGACCGGGCAACGGAGCTACGCCGGCTCATGGTGGAGGCCCGCCGGGAATGCCGTGATCACACCCGGCGGTATGGTGAGGATGCCCCCCGGGTTACCGAATGGCGCTGGATGGGTACGCGACCCGGCTGACGCCCGGTGATCCCGGGACCGCATCGCTGAGGAGGCCATCATGTCCACCGGCCAGGTACCGTCCGCCACACCGACGCCCACCCCCGCTCATCCGACCCGGCCGATCCTGGTCGGGTACGACGGCTCCGACTACTCCCGTGCCGCCGTCGCCTGGGCGCTCGACGAGGGTGCCCGCAGTGGCAATCCGGTCCTGCTCGCCTACGCCTTCGAGTGGATGACGACCGGCGGTTGGATCGGACCTGGCATCGGGGTCGGGACGTGGCCGGACGACGTGGCCCGCCGGGAGATCGAAGCGGTGCTGCGGGAGGCCGTCGCCGAGGCCGCCACCACCCACCCCGGTATGGACGTACGGGGTGAGGTCTTCGACGGGCCACCCGCGCTGATCCTCCAGGAGCGGTCTGCCAACGCGGCACTGGTGGTGCTGGGCAGCCGGGGACACGGCGGCTTCACCGGCCTGCTGGCCGGGTCGACCACCGTCTCGGTGGCCGCGCACGCGCACTGCCCGGTCGTCGTCGTACGTAATACCGAACCGGGTAACCCGTCGCCGGTCGGGCCGGTAGTCGTCGGGCTGGACGGTTCGGAGCAGTCCCTGCTGGCCCTGGACTTCGCCGCCGAGCGGGCCCGGAGTTGGGGCGTACCCCTGCGGGTCGCCCGGGCCTGGGCTCCGCCGGCCTCGAAGTGGCACCCGCCGGAGGCGGACCTCGCACAGATCACGGTCACCGAACAACGCGCCGTGGAGAAGCTGCTGGCCGGCCGGTTGGACCGGTTGCAGGGTGTCTCCACGACCGTCGATGTGATCACCGAGCCGCCGACCGCTGCCCTGGTCGAGGCCTCCCGGGGCGCGCGCCTGGTTGTGGTCGGCTCTCGGGGACGCGGCGGATTCCGCGGGCTGGTGCTCGGTTCGGTCAGTCAGCAGCTCATGCAGCACAGCCACTGCCCGGTCGCGGTCGTCCGGGAGCTACCGCCGGCCGGCGACGGGGCGGGCAAGAGCCGCAGCTGACCGGGGCGGGCAAGAGCCCACCCTTCGAGCCGCTAGGCCGCCCGTCCAGGGGGACGGGCGGCCTACGTACTGGGGTACCAACTCGTGCGGGATGGCGTTTTCCGGGTGATCCGGACAGGGAAGTAACCTCGGACCAGCACCCGGTCGGGCACGATGGATCAGACGGGAAAGGGTCGTGGGAATGACCGACGAGACACCGGAGACCAGCCGGTCGGTGACCGCCGCGCTCACGGAGGCCGCCCGGGCGGCCGGCTACGCACCCTCGGTACACAACACCCAGCCGTGGCGGTGGCGGGTCCTGCCCGAGCAGCTGGAGTTGCATGCCGTACGGGGCCGGCAACTCGCCACCACCGACCCCGACGGACGGTTGCTCGCGATCAGCTGCGGAACCGCCCTGCACCATGCCCGGGTGGCACTCGCCGCGCTGGGTTGGGCCGTCACCGTCGACCGGCTACCCGATCCGGCCGACCCGGACCTGCTGGCCCGGCTGACCGCCACCGAACCGACGGCCCGCCCGACCGACTCGGCCGAGTCGCTGGCATGTCTGCGGGCTCGGCGGACCGACCGCCGGCCTGTCAGCGACGAGGCAGCACCGACCGACGCGTTGCGGACGATCGCGAAGGCGGCATCGGCCGAGGGTACGCAGGCGCAGCTGCTCAATTCCGATCAGGTGCTGGAGTTGGCTGCGGCGGCGGCCCGAGCGGCCAGTGTGGAGGCCAAGGATCCGCTGGTCCGTGCCGAGTTGGACTACTGGACCGGCCGCGCCGGGCCCACCGGCACCGGCCTACCAGCGGATGTGCTGCCAGAACACGCGCCGCAGACCACTGTGCCGGCACGGGACTTCGGTCGGGAGGGCACGCTGCCGATCGGTCCGGGCCACGACCGGGCGGCCAGCTACGCGCTGCTCTATGGTGACGAGGACGAACCGGTGAACTGGCTTCGGGCCGGGGAGGCACTCTCCGCCGCCTGGCTGACCGCCACCCGGTTGGGCGTGTCGCTCACCCCGCTGAGCGCGGCGATCGAGGTGACCAACACCCGGCAAGCGCTGCGGCGGCTCCTCGCCGACCTCGGCTACCCGTACCTCGTGTTGCGGTTGGGCCTGCCCGACCGGACCGGGGCCGAACCGGCTCGTACTCCACGGTTGCCGGTGGAGCAGGTGGTGGACACCTCGGCGATCGAAGGTTCTTCCTGACGCGGACCGCCCGCCACCGAATTGTCGATCACCCGATCCGGGCCGCGATGGTTCGCGCGCACGCGAGGGACTCGGCACGGGTGGTGTCCACCTCCAGGTCGTAGACCACGCCTTGATGGACCATTTCCGCCTGTGCCGCGGCCATTCCCTGGACGCGGTCGCCCCGGGCGATCTCACGACCGGCGGCGACCGCGCCTGCACATCGGACGCCGACCCACAGGACGGTCAACCCGCCGAGCGCCTCCCGCCAGCGTTGCTGTGATGCCCCACCACCGAGGAAGACGTCGTCGACGATGATCCGGGCGCTGGCGCGAACCATCGCCGCGACCCCCGCCATCCACGCGGCGTCCAACCGCCGGAAGTCCGCCCCGACACTCACTCCACCATCTGGGGCGAACTCGATCCCCGCCGCTGACGCCTGCATGGACGCGGGCATCGCTTCGATCAGCGTGTCGACTCCGATAACCAACCACGGGTCCGGCAGGACCGCCTGTAGACACCGCGCGATCCCCGACTTTCCCGAACTGGAACCGCCGTTCAGCACGATCACCTGAGTTGTCACCGCCCGACAGTAAGATCGACTACCGATCACCGCAAGGCGGTTACGGCGGGATGACACCCGGTCACGACCCGAGGAGCGTCCCGGTCACCGCGCCCGCTCGCAGGGAGTGGTCAGCTCGGTCAGGGGCGTACGGACAGGTTGGCGGGGCCGCGTACCGAGGCGCGCGGCCCGACGGCGGTGCCGTAGGCGGGTACGTCGTCGAGGACCGTCGCGCCCGCGCCGATCTTCGCCCGGTAGCCGATCGTGACCGGTCCCAGCACGACCGCACCCGCTCCGAAGGTCACCTCGGATTCGATCACGGGCTCGCCGGTGAAGTCCTTCCGACCGATGGTCACATGGTGATACATGTTGATATTTTCGCCGAGGCGGGCATCCCGGTGCAGCACAAGCCCGTAGGGGTGGAACAGCTTGAGTCCCGGCCCGCAGCGCAGTTCCCGGGGCAGGTCGCTGTTGGTGCCGAGCCGCACCACCAGAAGGTTGAGCAGCTTGTACGGGATGGTCGACAGCCGGCGCGTCAGCGTACGGCGGGCCACCGTCCACTGGCCGAACCGGAACACGGTCAGCACGATCCTGGCGAGTGGATCTCGATTTCGCCGAAAATCCCTACGCAACGTGTCGAACATGCGACGAAGCGTAGAATATCGATGAATCGGAGTTGGCCGACCGCCCCGATGCGGCCACCGTCAGATAGCCGACAGTAACCACGTCGATCAGCCCGCTGTCGTCTCGGCGACGATCATCCGAGGGTCCGGGCAGGAGCGGCCACCGCTCAGGCTGACACCGAGCCGCCCCGTCCCATCGACTACCGAAACTATGCTGCGGTCATGACATGGATATGGGCGATCATCGCTGCTGCCGCGGTAATCAGCCTCATCACGGGCTACCTTCTCTAGCGCGACCGGTCCCGCCAGGTCGCCACCGAGGACAGGTCCGCGGTTCACGAGGGCCAGGCCGCCGCGCACCGGGACACCGCCAGCCGCGTTGCCACCACGACCCCAGCCCAGAACCACCCAACGAACAGTCACTACTCCGGTTAGGTCCCAAGCGGACGGGCGTGTCCAAACCAGTCGACGACTCATGGCCGAGTCGGCAGAAGGGTGTTGAGGTCGGTCGTCAGCATCCGACTTCAACACCCTTCGCCCTGATCCGACAGGGTCGCACGACTGCGGATCTGGTCGCCTAGCGGCGGATGACGTTGCGTGTCTCCACGGCTTCGCCGGCGACCAGCACGCTCTCATGCCGACTGATGTCGAGGTTGGACCCGTCGATCATGTCGCCGGCGAGACGACCCGGATACACCAGGGTGTCCGCCTTGGCGATCCGACAGTTGACGGCCATCCGTCGCCGGTCGGAGTTGTTCGCCGGTGACCCGTGCATCGTGCGCTCGCTGAAGATGACGAAACTGCCGCGCGGCATCTCCATGGTCGCCACCGTGTCCGGGTCCGGCTCGAACTCGGTGAACTTGGCGGAGAGCTGGTCGAACCGGCGGCGGAGGTGGTCCGTCAGTTCGGGCAGACTCGCCGTGTCCACGTCGAACCCGTCAAGCCAGTCCGCCGTGTCGATGTCCAGGACGAGTTCACTGTTGCGGGTACGCGCGACGATCTGTTCCTTGGTCAGCCCCTCGAACGGCTCCTCATAGAACGCTGACTGGGTCATCGGCACCTTGCTCCACGGCACCTTGGTCCGGTTGGTCCCCGCGGCGAACTGCAACGGGCCGTTCTCGGGGGTGACATCGTCGAGTGCCACCCAGATGGTGAGGTCCCAGATGTCCTCGCCGAAGACCGGTGGCTGCAACGAGGGCGTCGAGTTGCCGATCTCCTCCCCGTCGAACTTGCCCCACTCCTGGTGCCAACCGATGGCGTCGGCGCCCGGCGGCTTGTAGAAGATCTTCGACCGCCAGAGCAGCAGGTCGGGGCCGAGCAGTTGGACGACCCGGTTGACGATCGCGTCCTGGGTGAAGAGCCGCTCCAGGTCCTTGTCGATGAGGTGCCAGTCGCGCAGGGCGTACCGGTCGTAGAGGGGATGCGACTGTCGTTCGACGACGATGCGCTCACACTGGTTACCCAGCTCGGCCAGTTCGTCGGCGGGTATGTCGAGAGGGAAGGGCCCGGCGAACCCGTTACGCCAGAATGCCTCCACCTCCGCTGCGGTCATCACGTCGTTGGCCTGCCCGGCAGGCACAGAAAGCTGTTCCACCTTGGCGCACTCCTGATCGTGCTGGATCGAACACGCGGAATGGGTGTGGACCGCCCGGTCGGCGATCTCTGGTGTAGCTAATCGCATGAGCTTCCCGTAGCCACACAGCGAACGCAACCCCCAAATGATCGAGAGATGTTGCTGGGAGCCGGGTCAGGTGGCGCTGCTCGATCCGGGCTGTGGGACACCCGCATCCGTGAAGGCCGCCCGCTCGCGTCGCCGCAGTTCCTCCTCCTCGGTGTGCTCCACACGACGCATCGTTGCCTTCAACACCGGTGCTGCCATCAGCGAGGTGACGATGGCCACCAGGATGATGATCGTGTAGGTCGCCGTGTTCAGGACACCGAGCCGCAGCCCCACCGTCGCGACGACGATCTGGATCACGCCGCGCGCGTTCAGCCCGGCCCCCACCGCGAGACTCTCCCAGCGATCGAGTCCCCCGAGCCTTGCGCCGATGAACACCCCGGCGAACTTGCCGACGACCGCGATGACCAACGCGACGACAGCCATCAGCAGAATCACCGGATCCCACAACGTCGTGAGGTCCAGTCGCAGCCCGGCGGTGGCGAAGAACAGCGGTGCCAGGACCGCCATGACCACGGTACGCAGCGGCGCCAGTCGGGCGAGGTCGACTGCTCCGGAGGACCCCACCAGGATGCCGCCGACGAAGGCACCGAAGACCGCCTCCAGCCCAAGGGCGTGTGCGCCGGCGGCCGAGAGCAACACGATGACCGTGACCGAGGTGATGGTCGGCCCGGACTCGGTGAACCGACTCGCACGACGCAGCACTGCCCGGACGACCGGCCGACCGACCCACCACGCGAGCACGACCAGCATCCCAAGGTAGAACAGCGCGAGAAGGACGTTTCCGGCCCGCACTCCGCTGGCGGCCATCGCCGAGACGATCGAGAGCATGAACCACCCGAAGACGTCGTCGATGGTGGCCGCGGCCAACGTCAGCTGGCCCACGTTGCGATGCAACAGGTTCAGGTCCATCAGGGTCCGGGCGATGACCGGGATCGCGCTGACGCACATGGCCACGCCGAGGAACAGCGCGAACACGACCGGACTGGTCCCGTCGGGAATCAGCCAGCCAGGCACCAGGAATCCCACCCCCACTCCAAGCAACAGGGGAATCACCAGGCCGCCCAGGCCGACCGACAGAGCGGTGCCACGGCGGCGGCGGACCAGCCCGAGGTCGACCTCGATACCGGTGATGCCGACCAACAGCAGCACGCCCAGCTGACCAATGGAATCCAGGAGGTGGAACTGGTGGGCGTCCTGCGGCATCAGCCACCCCGAGAGGTCCGGCGCGATCTGCCCCAGCAGGGTCGGACCGAGGAACACTCCGACACACAACTCTCCGGCGACCGCCGGCAACCCCAGACGTACGGCAAGCCGGCCAAGCAGAAGCGCGAGCAGGAGAAGCAATCCGAGTTGCAGCAGTAGCACGAGCAGTTCTTCGGCCGTCAAGGCAGCCGGCGGTAGTGGCATGTCGAATCCTTCAGGCGGTTCCGGGTGGTGGCTGCCAGCGAGCTAGGCGGACGGCGCGGGGGTGACCGAATCCGTGTCGTCGGACGCTGGCGTGGTGTCGTGGAAATTCCGCAGGGTGCGCGTCCCGGCCAGCACGGCCGCGATCGCGACCACCGACAACACACCGCAGATCCAGAAGACATGCCCGCCGAGCCCCGCCCAGACCGCGGTGCCGACCACCGGGCCGATCGAGTAACCAGCCTGGTTGGCCACGGTGGCGGCGGCGATGTAACGACCACGCATGGCCGGCGGCGCGGCCAGGCCCGGATAGGCCATCATGGACGGGCTTGCGGTCACCTCACCCATCGTCCAGACGATGGTGGCCAGGACCAGCCCGACAAGCCCGAGCGGCAGGCTGTAGAAGCTGAGCCCGATCCCGGTCAGCGCCATGCCGATCGCGATGGCGGTTCGTGCCTGGAATCGCTGCATCGCCTTGGTGACCGGTATCTCCAGAATGATCACCATGAGGGCGTTGAGGGACGCGACCGCGCCGAAGACCTCGGTGGGATGGCCGATATCGTGCAGGTGCAGCGCCAGCACCGCCGGTGCCTGCACGTAGACGATGGCGTTGACCAGCAGCGCCACCAGGAAGAGCACGAAGGTGCCGTCGGCGAGGACCCGGAGGTAGCCGGTGCCCTTCCCAGCAGGTTCGGAGGTCCCGGTCGACGTGGTGACGACAGGCGGCGTCGGATGCGGGTCACGGGGGATCCCGATCAGGATGAACAAGCCGAATATCGCGGACGAGCCAGCCTCCACCCAGAAGAGCAGGTCCCACGAGTAGCGGGACAGGAGCGCACCGAGCACCGGAGCGGCGAACATCCCGGCGTTGAACGAGAGCCGCCATACCGCCGTCACCATGACCAGCCGCTCCGGTGGGGTCAGCTCGGTGAGCATCGCCTGGGCCGGCGGACGCCAGATGCCGCCAACCGACGCGGCCACCAGCGAGGTCACCACGACCAGCCACGGATTGCGCTGGTTGGCGGCGGCGACCAGCCCCACGATGAACACCGCGGTGGCCATCATCGACACCACCATCGTGATCCGATAGCCGAGCCGGTCGGCGATGGAGCCACCGACGAACGCCCCGACGATCCGCCCCACTCCCCACGCACCGAGGGCGAGCCCGGCGTAGTACGGCGAGAGTCCCTTCTGGGTGAGGTACAACGTCAGATACAGCATCAGGAAACTACCGAGAGTATTGACGAATGTGCCGACCAAAAGGACCCATACCGGAGCGGTGATGCTCCGGACTGTACTGATGACCGTCGGTGGCGCAGCCGGTTTCATGGATTCCCCTCCACTGTCGACAGCGGCCTCCGTCGGAGCCCCGTTGCCCGCGATGTTCATACCGACAGATTCGATCTCGTTCTGTATTGTGGGTGCGCCCCGACTCCGTGGCTACCCCGCACATTCCCCGATCAGAAACGTTGGGGGCCGCACCACATGAATCACGTGACCAAGGCATATCTGAACGCGTGTGCCGACCCGGAGAGTCCACTGCGGACGGCCGGCTCGGAGCTCGACTTGGAGCCCACCTTCGCCCGGGTGTACGGCCAGCGACAGCTGTCCCGTCCGCTGTTCGTCGCGGAGGGCGAGCTGCGACAGGTCGCCGCTGACGTACAGGCCCTGCACGAACTGCTGTTCTCGCTCCCTGACCGGCTCTACGGTGGCGACGTGGCCCGGCTCTGCGTGGATCTCGGCATGAGCCAACGGGCGACTGCCCTGGCCTGTGCCGCGGCAGCGCAGGGCCGAACTCCGCTCTACGGCCGTCCGGACCTCTACCACGACGGTGAGTCGTTCAAGCTGCTGGAGCTGAACACCGGCAGCGAACTGGGCGGCGTCGACTGGGCTGCGGTGAACCAGGGTTACCTGAAGCTGTCGGAATTCCGCGCCTTCGCCCGGGAGCAGGATCTAAGCTACGTCGACACCGGCGAGGAGATCGCCCGATATCTGCGCAGGTTGGCGGCTCCGGTGACCGGCGGTGCCGACCCGGTCGTCGCCCTGGTCGACATTTCCACCAACATGGCGACCTACCTCGACAACTACGTGTCGTTCGTCGAGCACATGGCCCCGCACGGCATCGACATCAGGATCTGCCACATCAGTGAGCTCGGTTCCCAGGACGGCAAACTGACCGTGGACGGCACTCCGGTCGATGTCGCGATGCGCTACTTCACGCTGGAGGAGATCTGCGCCGACCCACGGGCCGAGGAGTGGCTGGCTCCGGTGCTGCGGGCGCACCAGGCCGGGCGGACGATCTTCTTCGCCTCGCTGGACTACGGCATCTACGCCAACAAGGGCATCCTGGCGCTGGTGTCCGAACTGCGGCAACAGGGCGGGCTCTCCCCCGACGAGGCGGCGATGGTCGACCGGATCCTGCCCTGGACCCGCCGGGTCACGCCGGCGATCTGGGAGCACTGCCGGGACAACCGGGAGCGGCTGGTGCTCAAGCCCGCAGTCGGGGCCAGCGGCGCCGGGGTGACGATCGGCTGGGATGTCACCCCGGACGAGTGGGCCGCCGCCTTCGAGAAGGCGTCGACGACTCCGTACATCGTCCAGGAGCGGGTGGCACCAGCGCCGGAACCCGTGCCGGACGGCGATACGCTCGTCGACTGGCTGCCCGCCTGGGGTGTGTTCGTCTTCGAGCAGGGCTACGCGGGCAATTTCATCAGAGCCCTTCCCGCCGATGCCGGCACCGTGATCAACGAAGCCACCGGCTCGGCCTTCACCTGCGTCTTCTCATATCCAGGAGAGTAAGGAACCCATGACGAAACGGATCGTCGCCCTGGCCGAACCCTTCTCCTCCGCGAGCCTGATCCCACCGATGTTGCGGGAGGCCGGCTTCGCCCCGGTGGCCCTGCTCGACTCGACCCTGCCCGGTATCGGGGTGCTCACCGCCTTCGACTCCGACCGGTACGACGCCGTCATCGACCACCGGGGCGATGTCGACGTGGCCATCGAGCGGCTCCGGACGTTGGGCGAGACGGTGGCGGTCATCCCGGGAACGGACCGGGTGGAGGGGCTGTGTGGTCGGATCGCCCAGGTGCTGACCCCGCACCAGGTCAACGTGCCGGAACTCGCAGCGGCCCGGCGCAACAAGTACCTGTCACACCAGGCGGTGGCCGCGGCTGGCCTGCCCGTCCTGCGACAGATCTGCACGGCGGATGCCGACGAGGTCGAGCAGTGGATCGAGCGGGAGGGTCTGACCGGGCGTGACCTGGTGGTCAAGCCGGCCACCAGCGCCGGTACAGACGGTGTCGGCTTCGCCCAGGGCGGCAAGGGCTGGCGGGAACTCCACGCCGAACTGCTGGGCACGACCAACCGGTACGGCGCGATCAACGAGCAGGTACTGGTCCAGGAGTACGTCACCGGCACGGAGTTCGCCATCGACACGGTGAGCTTCGACGGGCACCACTCGGTGACCGACCTGGGGTGCTATCTCAAGGTGCACAACGAGCGGGGAATGGCCATCTACGACAACGTGGAGTGGCTGCCGTACGACACGGACGCGTATGGCGAGGTGCTGGACTACACCCTCGGTGCGCTCGACGCGGTTGGCTTCCGCTATTGGGCCGCGCACACGGAGGTCATGCTCACCGAGGACGGCCCCCGACTGATCGAGATCAACCCACGGCCGGCGGGTGCGATGAAGCCACTGGTCTCCGAGATCGCTGCGGGCAGCAGCCAGTTGAGCCGGATCATCGATATCTGCACCGGTCGAGGTGCCAGCCTCCCGGACGGCTTCGATTTGCGGCAGCCGGTCATGGCGCTCTTCCTGATCGCCAACGCGTCGGGTGTGGTCAAGAACGCCGAGATCTTCGACAAGGCCCGTTCACTGCCGAGCTATCACTCCCCCGTCTTCCTGGTGAAGACCGGCGACCGGGTCGAGGCCACCACCGACCTGGTCTCCAGCATGTCGATGGGCTACATCATCCTCGCCCACGAGAGCCGGGAGCAGGTGTACGCCGACCGCGAGGCGATCCGCGAACTCGAACGGGAACTGGTCATCGAGCCGGAGTAACGGCTGTTTCGGCGGTGGTGGTCCACGAAGGCAACGCACTTCGTGGACCACCACCGCCGGAGCGGCTGGCCTCAGTCGGCCGGGCCGTTCCGGCTCACCTCGCGCACCGTGTAGTTGACCTGGCCGGACGCCGCCTTCAGCCCGTGTAACCGACCTCTGGGCACCAGCAGCACGTCACCGGGGCCGAGCCGGTGCGGGCGTTCGGTGGCCCAGGCGTAGACGTCGACCTCGCCGTCGGCCACCGCGATCAGTCGGTCGGTGTCGTACACCCGGGTGGTGAACGGGTCGTCCGGGGCCCGGCTGACCGCCGTGCCCTCGTCGACGGCGCTGGTCGCCAGCACCGCCCCCAGCCGGGTGTGCTCGTCCAGCGAGTCGGCCCAACGGATCTGGGCGAGGAAGTCCTCGTCGCCCAGCCGCATCAGCACCTTGGTCTCCTCGACACCCCGGACCAGTTCCGGGATCACCACCTCACCGTGGGTCCGGGCCAGGCCCAGCAGCAGATTCTCGTACGCCATCCGGCCGTGATGGATGTCGATGTGGGCATGCTCGTCGCAGTACTTCGTGTCGACCCGGTCGCCGAAGACCACGCGCAGCATGGTGCCGGTGTCGGCGAAGCCCTGGGCGAACAGCCACTCCAGATAGGTGACCGCGGACATGTAGCGGAACACGCCCCGGCGGTCCTCGGCCAGGTAGTTGAAGTAGTTGTTCCCGACCAGCGACCCGCTCAGATAGAAGTGCCAGTAGGCGTGCACGTCGGTGTGCATGCCGACGCTGGCCAGCATCTTCTTGAAGATCGTGCTGTGTTTGGCCTCGTAGACGCCGTAACCGAACTCGTCCAGGAAGATCTTGAAGAGTTCGGACTGCGCGACGCCGTACGAGCCGGGCAGGTTGCGGGCCATCGCGGACGCCTCGATCAGCGCATCCGGGGCAAGCTGGATGAGGTGCAGCGCGGCGGCCTCCTCGGCGTGCCGACACTCGGTGATGGCCCGCATCGTGCCGCGCACCGGAGCGGTGGTGTTCACCGCCGGGTTGTTGCCGGTCTGGTCGGCCGGTGACCCGACCGCGTTCACCTCGGCCAGGAAGTACGCCTCAAGCTCGTCGAGGGTGCGCACCGCAGGCTTCGGGGTAGAGGTTTCCAGGAACGAGAACACGAACCGTTCGAGCCGTGGTCGTACGACGTCGCGCTGCCGGCGTACCTCGTCGTCGTAGAACAGCTCGAAGTCGGGCAGGACCGGACCGACCCCCTCGGGCGGCAGGAACACCATGCCGCTCTCGTACGCGTTGGTCAGCATCCGACCCGCGACCAGTTGCCGGTGGTCGAGGAACTGGTCCTCGGTGAGTGGAACGGTGAAGTCGACGTTGTCGAGATCGCCGAATCCGACCGGCCGCTGGTACGGGTTTCCCCGCAGGTAGATCTCGGGCCCCGCCTGGAAGATCCGGTGTGCGCAGTACGCGGACACCGCGTCGGTCAGCTCAGTGCTGGGCATGGTCATCCCCGTCCCCGTCTCGGTCCTGTCTGTTTCCGGCGATGTCGAAGTGGATGTGCAGGCCGTCGTGTCGGATGCCGAGGGTCAGCGGCATCCCCGCACGCAGCGGGATCGGCTCGCCCAGTCCCTGTATCGCCTGCTTCCAGTGCGTCGTCGGATGTTCCGGCGAGTTCGTCACGGTGATCCCCGGCACGAGCTCCAACTCGAACCAGAAGACGATGGCGTGGCAGACACCGGTCGCGCTGGGCGTAACCGTGAGCTCGACGCGTCGACCGGTCGGGCCATCCCGGTAGAAGTCGAAGTCGAACACCTCGAACGGCGCTGACAGGTTCCGGTGCTCGTGCCGGCTCAACCGCGAGTCGAAGTACTCCAGGGAGGAGAGCCGGTTGAACTCGGACAGGTCGAATCCGTACAGCTCGCCGACATGGTTCTTGCGGTGCAGCGCGGTGCTCTCCACCAGTTGCGCGAACACCTTCGCCCGGCCTGGCACGATCACCGCGTCGTCGGTGAGCAGGTATTCCCGGGCGTGCGCGATCGTGGCGAGGATCCCTTCGCCCAGCAGGCCACAGTCGAACGTCTCGGTGACCAGGACGTCCGCGCGTCGGGGCAGGTCGATCGGCACCTGGATGTCGGTGGACATCTTGGGCACCACCCTGACCGTCCTGCCGTAGCCGGCCTGCTCGACGATCCGCTCGGCCACCTCGGCCACCAGCGGCTGTGCCTCACAGGCGACCACCTGACCGGCACCTGCCCGGGCGGACATGAGGGCCAACACACCAGACCCGGTGCCAACGTCCAGCACCAGCGTGTCCGGGGAGACGACCTCGGTGATCGCCTTCTCGTAACGCTCGGCCCGCTCCTGGTCGTGCATCATCTCGAAGTGCCACCGCGGCACGTACCGTCGGATCGACCGGTTGTATCCGGTGATCGCATGCCAGTTGTGCTGATCCGAGGCGAGCGCCGCCTGGTAGGCGCGCGCCGCCTGTGCGTACTGCGCCGTCTGGTAAAGAGCGTCGCCCTCGGTCAGGTGGATTGTCACCTGGTCTCCGTCGGGCAGGTCGCGACCGACCGGCTCGACATCGGTCAGCCGGGCTCCGTTTACACCGCTGTTCATCGTCCCCGCATCGTCGAAGGGTCACCGGTCAATGTGGCTGTGCTGAACCTGTGGAGCTGTTGCAGTCGGTTGGGTCGGTTTCCGCGTCGGCGTCCGGTGGGAGGTTCGCCAGAATGCGGCGCCGGATGACGGACACCGGGGCGTCCTGGCTCGTGCCCGGCAGGACCACGGTGGCCTCGTCGCCACTGCGCACCATCGGCAGTGCCGTACGGCAGAGCGCCGCAACCCCGATCTTCGTGCCGTGCCACGGACAGCTCAGCCGCCGGCCGTCGGGGGTCCGTCGAGCCAGGCTCAGTGGACCACCCCGATGCGGGCAGCGGTCGTGCACCATCCGCCATCGCGTCTCGGTCTGGAACAGAAAGTAGCGCTCGTGACCGACCAGCACGGTGTTGTGCCGTCGAAGATCGATCACCACGATGTTGCTGATCGTTCCACCTCCTACGAAAAGGACCTGCCCCGGCCGGCTGGGCATGGCTGAGGGCCGATATCGACCCTGGCGGACGCCTTACTGGTCGGCTATCGGGCGAACCTCGTAGGTGCAGGTCGGTGAGACGGCCTGGAGGCCGTACAGCCGACCGGACGGAATGAGCACGGCATCGCCCCGGGTCATCCGGTCCGGCTCGCCGGTGGCGGTGGTGACCAGGTCAAGCTCGCCGTCCGCGACCACGAGAGCGGTTGTCCGGTCATGGCTGCGGGTGCCGAACGGGCTGCCCGCCGCGAGATCGATCCGGCGGCCCTCGTCGCTTTCCGCCGCTGCTTTCAGCCCCAGTTCCCGGTGGTACCCGATGGTGTCGGCCCACCCGATCTGCGCGGCGGTGTCCTCGTCGAACCAGCTGCCCAGCAGCCTGGCCTCGGCGATGCCCCGGGCCAGCTCGGGGATGACGCCCGGGCCGTGCCGCTTCGCCAGTGCCAACAGCACCTCGTCCCGGGTGATCCGTCCGTGGTGCTGGTCGATGTGCGCGTGCTCGTCGGCGTAGTGCAGGTCGACGTCGTCGCCGAAGACCTCACGGTAGGTCGCGATCATTTTGACGAAACTCGGTGCGAAGACCCGCTCGGCGTAGGTGACCGCCCCGACGTACCGGAAGAACTTCGCATGGTCGCGGGACACGTAGTAGTAGTAGTTGTTGGTCGCCAGCGGCGCAGCCAGGTAGAAGTTCCAGTACGCGTGCACGTGGCTGGCCATGGACCGGCTCCGCAGCAGCTTCGCGAAGATCGTCGTGTGCTTGGCGTCATGGACACCGTAGCCGAACTCGTCGATGAAGATCTTGAACAGCGCCGACTGTTCGGGCCCGTAGGCACCGCCGAGGTTCTTCGACATCGCGGAGGCCTCGGTCAGCCCGTCGAGCGCGAGTTGGACGAGATAGGTGTCGGCGGCCACGGTGGGGCGGCGGGCGGCGGTGATAGCCGTCAGGGCTGGCGACTCCCCCGCGTCCGCCTCGGCCACCGCGTGCTGGAAGTAGGCGTCGAGCGCTTCGACGGTCCAGGCCCCGGTCACGTCCACCTCGTCGTCGAGGAACCCGAAGGCGAAGTCCTCCAGATCCGACAGGGAAGACTCCCGGAGGCGACGCAGATCTGTGCCGTAGAACAGGTCGAAATCGGTACGCAGGTCCTGTAGCCCCTGCTCCGGTAGGAGGATCGTCTCCGCCTCGTAGAACGTGCCCAGCACCCGGTGCGCGGCCAACGACCGGTGACTGGTCAGCTCAGTCGCCCCCAGCGACGCCGAGAAGTCCACTTCGGACATCGCGTCGGGCATCAGCATCCGGCGGTACGGGTTCGCGCCGTGCAGGATGTGCGGCTCACCCGTGGACAACCGGCTCCGAGCGTACGAGAGAATGCGCTCCGATAAGCCTAACTGCACTCCGTCCTCCCCCGACTACAGTGAGTTTGCCTTGAACAAAAAAGCACGATTTGGTCGACCACCCCGAGACGACGACACGCAGACAAAGGAACGGAGCGGCAGCGCGACCACAGTGGAGTCTATCTGTCTTTGGCCACCGAATCCCATGCCATCACGCCCCAGATCCCCACCGCCGAACCAAAACCTCAGACAACCGCGAGTAACGAGACCCAGCCACCCACATCACTGGCAATCGGAGCTTTTCCGAGAAATCTACCCACCAAGCAAAATACGTTCCGAACCAATTTGCTCACCCATTGTGATTCACTTGCGTCGAAGTGGCGATTGACGTCGAGGACTCCCACCCACCTCAGGTGGGCGACATCGCCCACGTCAGCCCTCCACTGATGTCGTATCCCCCACCTCAGCGGACAGACCGATCAGACCCGCGCAGCAGCAGATCGGCCACCAGATCGGGATCGTCGTAGGTCGGGATGTGCCCCACGCCCGGCAACGACACCAGTCGGGCGGCCGGAATCTCCCGCATCGCACGACGTCCCTGCCAGGGCGGCAACAGCCGGTCCCGCCGCCCCCAGCCAACCGTCACCGGCACCCGGATATCCGCGCCGCCCGCGAACCGGTTGCCGGTGATGGCGGCGAGGTCCGCCTCGAAGTACGGCGATTCGGCGAAGGCCTGGGTTATCGCCGCCGCCTCGTCCGTCGACAGCCGCCACGGGCGTCCCATGCACTGGGCGAACAACACCGACCGGCACAGGACGCTGGCGAAGACCCGCGCCGCCCGGGGGGCCAGCAGCCGCGCCATCCGCACCGAGACCTGTAGGGAGATCCGCGTGAACACCGCTTCGACGGCGTTGTAGAAACCGGCCGGGGAGAGCACCGTGACCGTACGGGCCCGGCCCCGGCTGGCGAGTTCGAGCGCGATCCAGCCGCCCATCGAGTTCCCGGCTACGTGCACCGTCTCCAGTCGCAAACTGTCGAGAAGGCCCTCAAGCCCGTCCGCCAACGCCGGCGCGCCAGCGCCTTGCACGGTACGCGCCGAGGCCCCGTAACCCGGCAGGTCGACCAGGATCACGTCGCGGCACGTCACAAGCCGGCGGAGGACCGGCGCCCAGATCTGCCAACTGCCGCCGATCCCGTGGATCAGCACAAGGGGCTCGCCGGCACCCTGACGATGATAGTTGAGGATTTCGGGTCCTCCCGTCCACCAGTAAGGCCTTTATCCGACTAGCTACGACATGAAGCATTTCCCACCTCGCGACAACTGATCATCCAACCGAATGGACCGACCGATTGTTCCGGCCCGAGTCAGTTGTTCCGGACCGAGTCAGTTGTTCCGGAGTCAGATACTGCCGGCCGTCCACAATGTCCGACCATCCGTACGTCCATGCTAACGATAGCGATCCATTGACAGTCTCCGCGCCGCCGTGCTCGAATTCGTTCGCGACCCCAGTGTGTCGGCAAACGACGAACGTCACCGATCAGAAACCGTCGTCGCAACCGAGATAAGACGCGGGAAACAAATACCGAGCAGTAGCAAAGTGGCCCTGTCGATGTCCGCTGTCGCAGGTGACCACGCGAGCAACGACAAGGAGGGACGGTGCGACGCCGGCCTTCGCTCTTGACCATCGTCGGGATACCAGCCTCGTTGCTGGGTCTGGTCGGCAATCTCGCCACCGGTGACATCGAGCTCCCGGCCCGATGGAAGCCGTGGATCTGGCTCGCCGTCGGCACGTTGCTGATCGCGGTGACGGCCATCGAGGGGCGAAAGGCCCTCGCCGGTGAGGAAAGCCGGGCGGTGGGCCGTGGGATGGCCGTGGCGGACGCGGCCGAACAGTTGGCCGAGGCGGTCGGGGTGCTGTGGCGCCGCGAGGAGGAGCAACGCCGGATCCACGATCCCTTTCCCCTCGCGGTCCGGTGGCGGCTCGCCGACGAGGGGCTGATGGACCACTGGGCCAACATCCGCCGCGCCCCGGCCGGCACCGAGTCCGGCCCGATCCCGCTGGCCGGCCGACTGGGCCAGATCGTGGCGGAATTCCACCGGATCCCCTCCCGCCGGCTGGTCGTCCTGGGTGCCGCCGGCTCCGGCAAGACCATCCTGACCCTCCGCTTCGTCCTCGACCTGCTCGCCAGCCGGCAGACGACCGATCCGGTACCGGTGGTCTTCACGTTGGGCTCCTGGGACCCCGGCAGCATGACGTTCACCAGCTGGCTGACCCACCAGCTCATCCGGGACCACCCCGGGCTCGCGGCACCGGCCGACGCGGACGGGATACCGGGCAATCGAGCATCGAGTCTGGCCGCCGCGCTGGTGGCGGCGAACCGGATCCTGCCCGTTCTGGACGGCTTCGACGAGATCTCCGATGGGCTACACCAACCAGCACTCGCCGCACTCAACGCCACGACCAGCCCACTGCTGATGACCAGCCGACCCGAGGAGTACGCGGCGGCGACCACCGCCAGCGGCGCGCTCCGATCCGCCGCCGCCGTCGTACTGGACGAGTTGACCGTGACCGACCTGGCCGACTACCTACCTCGGACCACCCGCCGAACCTCCGGCGGCACCGGGCACACCACCGCCTGGGAGCCGGTCTTCCAGTGGCTCGACCGCCACCCCACCGACCCGCACACCGACGCGCTCGCCTCGGCGCTGTCCACCCCGTTGATGGTTGCGCTGGCCCGCACGATCTACAGCGACACGCCCGGCCACGACCCGGTCGTACTACTCGACAGCTCCCGGTTTCCGACCGCCGAGTCGCTCCGGACCCATCTCTTCATCGCCTTCGTACCCGCTGTCTACCAGCGTCGGGAAGCGGAGCGGAACTCCTCGGCACACCGCTACCAGGACTGGGACCTCGACCAGGTCCGGCGCTGGTTGACCTACCTCGCCCATCACCTCGACCGCCTCGACACCCGCGATCTGGCCTGGTGGCACCTTGGCAGCACGCTCAGCCGGTCAGCCCGGATCCTCGCCTACGGGCTGCTCGGCGGTGCCGTCTTCGCCACCGTCGCCGGCATCGTCGCCGGGACGGCGTTCGCAGTCCTCTTCGGGCTGATCGGTGGGCCCGCCTTCGGCCTGGCGGTCGAAGGTCCGAGACCAGCACGTACACGGGCACGTAGCCTGCTCCGCGACGGGTTGCGCGGACTCGCGTACGGGCTGGTCACCGCGATCGGCTTCGGCGTTGCCGGCGGGCTCGTGATCAGCCCCACCTATGGTTTCGCCGCGGGGCCGGTGTTCCTGGTGGTGTTCGGGCTGGCCTACGGGCTCGTGACCGGCGCACCGGCTCCCTCCGCCAACCAGGTCCGGGTACGCAGCTCCGAACGTAACGTGCTGCGTGGTGTCCTGTTCGGCCTCGCCCACGGCCTGGCGGTCGGGGTTCTCGGCGGGCTCACCGTCGGGCTCACCCTGGGGCTTGCCACTGGCCTTTCGGTCGGCCTCGCGGTGGGCCTCGCTCTCGGCCTGTCGGGCGAGCATGCCGAGCCGTCCCGCACCCAGCTACGTCTCCGTGGTCGACTACGCGAGGTCTTCCGCGGACTCGTATTGTGGCTGGCCATCGGACTTGCCGTCGGAATCGTGGTGCGGTTCGTGCTCGGTCTGCTGTTCGCGCTCGCCTTCGGCCGAGCGGCGGGTCTGTCGGCAGGGCTCCTCGTCGGTATCGCGGTCGGGCTCGCGATCGTGCTCGTCTTCGGATTCGGCGAATTCACCGCACCCATCGACGTCCGGACGATGGTCAACCCGATCAAGCTACTCGCCTCGGATCGACGGAACACCATTTTGCAGCTGCTGTTGTTCGGCTCGGTCTTCGCCCTCACGATCGGATATCTGGGTGGCCTGACGGTCGGTTTGCTGGGCGGTCTGTTGGGTGGCCTCCTCGGGGCACTACTCGGAAACGCCTGGGGCCGTTGGCTGATCCTCGCCCGGTTCTGGCTTCCCCTGACCGGACGACTGCCGTGGCGCACCATCACCTTTCTCAACGACGCCTACCACCGGGGCGTGCTACGCCAGTCCGGTGCCGTCTACCAGTTCCGGCACGGGCAGATCCAACACCACCTAACTATTGACGCAGACCAATTGAACATTCCTGGTCAACTTCGATCCGGGCACACTCAGGCGGCCCGAGCGGCCCGAGCGGCCCGAGCGGTACGCAGCCGAGCAGTCCGGTCGGACTGAGGCGCCATACCGGCCGCCAATCTGGCCCACCGGCTGGTCGCGGTCAACCGGTGCCGCGTCTGACCGGCACGCTGCGCCGCGGCGTACGCCTCATCTCGCAGGCTGCGCGCGGACGCCGCAGCGATGTCAGCCGCCCGCCACACGGCCCGTTCCCGCTCCGCCGCCGTCTGCTGCCGGAGAAGCAGCCTGGCGCGTACCGCCCGATGCAGCATCACCTCCTGCTCCACCGGGTGCCGCCGCGGATCCCAGCCGTGCCGGTGGGCCAGCACGTCACCGAGTTCCACCACCGACAGCTCCTCTCGCCAGAAGGCGGCGGTGGCGGCCCGGTGCAGATACCGCTCCCGATCGGCGTACTCGGCCGGGGTTCGCGGGGTACGCGGCACGGGCAGCGCCGCAGCGGCCCCCACCCGTCGCAGCGCGACGTCCGCCGCATCGAAGGCCCGCCAGGCCGCCTCGGCCTCCTCCTGAGCGGTCAGCCACTCCGCCCGACGACGCTTGGCCGTGGCTGTCGCCCGTTCCGCCGCCACCGCCACCTCCTCCGCATAGCGGCTCGCCTCCTGCGTCTCGGCCACCAACTGGGCATGCCGGCCGGCCGCCGCACGGACCCGCATCCGGTCGCCGGCCCGGTCCCGACTCGGCCGGGCGACCAGACCGGCCGTCGCGAGCATCGCGAGCAGCATCAGGGCCAGCCAGATCAGCGCTGCCCGGGGCACCTCAAGCAGGAAGTTGTACAGAACGGTTTGCATCTCCATGACCTCGCAGGTGAACGATGTGACTGGAATCCGGTCGAGCCGCACGGCGTGCCGCCAACCCGACCACGTCCGGCGCTTCCTCGACCGGCCCATACAGGGCCGGGGCGCGCACGGTTTCAGGAAGTTGGAGCGAACTGACTACTGCCGAAGATCACGCGCAGCTCATGCCATCGGGTGGCGAGGTAGCGCGGACGGACTACCGGCGAGGAGGCCCTCGCGGCCCAGCCGGCCGGGGGTACGGGTCGGCGTCCGGCTCCCAGATCGGCGTCCACGCAGGCCGCTCGATCAGCCGCAGCGGAGCCGCGAGCCGGTCGGCCCGTTCGTCGCCGGGGAGTCGATCTCCCGTTTGCTCGGTGCCGGAGCCCTGGTCGATCCCGAGCCGCTGGCCGATCCCGAGCCGCTGGTCGACCTCGATCGGGTCGGAGACCAGAACGACGTCGGTGACCTGCACCACCGGCATGGTTGCCAAATCCGGGCTGGCCGACGTCAGCCCGCCACTCGCCGTGGCCTGCCAAACACCGGCAGTCAGGGCAAGCACGATCGTGGCCATCGCCAGGCCGGTCAGCATCCGCAGGGACCGGCGCACCACCCCCCACAATGGGCGGGCGAGTGCGATGGGAACCACGACACCAACCTACCCCGTACGACGCCGTTACGCATCGGCGGTTACGAAAGTCTCCCAGCCGACGGACAAGGGCGTCGGCCACCGCGCATCAGGATCCCGGTTCGCCGAGGCCATGCAGTTCGAGCCGGTCCTCCCGGACCCGGTCGGCCAGGTCGAGTTTGGTGTGGGCGGGTCGCCCCGCCTCGGCGTACTTGCGTTTGACCCGTTCCAGGTACTCCCGGGCGGTGCCGTACGCCACCCCTGCCCGTCGCGCCGCCGCAGCCAGTGTGGCACCCGAGGCGTACGCGGTGAGCACCGCTCGTTCCTGCGCGGACAACCGCGGCCGGTGGGGGCGCGAGTCCCGGCTCAACACGAACGCCAACTCGGGACTGACCACCAACCCACCCGCGACCACATCCCGGATCGCCTGCACCAGGACCTCCAGGTCCTGGTCCTTGGTGACGTATCCCGAGGCCCCCGCCTCGATGGTGGCCAGCACCCCGTCGGCATCCGGAATGGTGGAGACCACCAACACCTGCGCACCGGTGGCCAGCACCCGGGCCACGTTCTCCGCAGGCACCGAGTTGTCCCGCAGGTTGAGGTCGAGCAGCACCACCTGTGGCACCGCTGCCGGATCGACCTCGGTCAGGTAACCGGCCACCGTGGTGCTGACCAGCACCAGGTCGACGTCCGTGATCGGGGCCAGCCAGGACCGCAGCCCGCCCAGCAACATCCGGTCGTCGTCGATGGCACCGATCCGGATCACGCTCATGCCGGCCACCTCATCTCCACCGTGGTTCCCTGTCCCGGCTCACTGTCGATCAGCACCGCGCCGCCGCTCTCGGTGATCCGGGCCGTGATCGACTCGCGTAGCCCGATCCCCCGCCGGACGGCGGCGACGTCGAATCCCGTACCCCGGTCGGCGACCGTGACCTGAAGCCGTGCCGGCGGTTCACCGGCCACGGCGACCGGCGACGGGCCGGTGATGGTGACCCGGGCCGACTGCGTCCCACTGTGCTTGGCCACGTTGTTGAGCGCCTCCCGCACCGCCTCCGCCGCTGCGTCGGTCACCGTCGGGGGCAGGTCGTCCGGCACGTCCGCGATGTGTGTGTGCACCCGCAACCGGGACGTCGCCGGCTCCCGGCCGATGGCGGCGAGCGCCCCGACGAGACGCATCCCGGCGGTGGAGGCGGTGGTGGCGATCAGACCCCGCAGATAGTCCGCGTCGGCCGCCAGCCGCTGCCGTACCTGCGGATCCCCGGCGTCGAGGCTGCCTCGGGACAGCGCGCTCAACGTCGACAGCACCGTGTCGTGCAGGATCCGGTACTGCCGGGACCGTTCCACCTCCCGGACCGCATCCGCCTGGACCCGGGTCTGCGCCTCGGCGAGGGCTCGCTCGGCGGCGGCCGAACGGGCCGCAGCGTCCAACAGGGTGCGGGCGACGATCGCGCCGACCACCGGCACCCCGACCAGCATGGCCAGGTTGCCCAGGACGCTGGAGAGGACGATCGGCCCAAGCGCCAGGGTGGCGTGGACGCCGCCGAGGTAGGCGACACAGAGGACGAGGTGGCCTACCAGCGCCCGCGTCAGGGGCCAGGCCAACGCGATGCCGAGCGCCGCGCCGATGCCGACCGGGAGGGTCGGGTGGCTGAACCCCGTGCCGGCCCCGGGCGTGGTCACCCACCCGCCGACCAGCAGCGCCAGCACCGACACGCCCGCGTCTACCACGGCCAGCGTCGGGGTCAGGCCACGTTGGGCCCAGGCCAGGACGAGCACCACCACGACCACCACCGCCGGTACGGCGTACGCCGCCCAGGCCGCTGCGACGGACCGGAGGCCAGCCGTTCCGCCGGTGGCGACGGCGATCGGCCAGGCGGCGAGTTGGGCGATCCGGACGCCGGTCAGGATCGCCAGCAGTGTCACTGTCAACCGCTGTGGGGCATCGGAACCCCCGTTCAGTGGGGTCCTCCGGACGTCCTGGCGGCCGGTCGACGGTACGGCGGTGACGGTGGCCATGGGATCAGCATGCCGAACCCGGTCACCGGGCCGGGTGTCGGCCACTCTGCCGACAGCAGTTCTTCCGACGTGCCGGACACTGTCGGCACCGGTCAGGATCCTCGCAGGACTTCACGTCGCCCCGCATCCGGGAGGATTGCCCCATGAGTTCGATCCGCACCGCGTCCAGCCGATCCCGTCGACGTCTCCTGACGGCGTCCCTGGTCGCGGTCGCGCTCCTGAATGCCATTGCGGGCTGCGGAAACTCGACGGTTCCCGTACCCGGACCGGCAGCGTCGAGTCCCGCCTCGCCCGGCTCCACCGGTGGGGCTGCGCCGTCCCCGGCCGGGTCTGGCCAGCGGGTCGAGGTCGATGGCCGGACCGTCACCGCCGTGGCCCCGCGACTGACCTTTCCAGCCGGCAGCAAGGTCGATATGGCCTTCGGCGACGACACCTCCGCGACGGTGATCCTGGACCAGCCCGCACCGGATCGGGTGCTGGCCCACTATCGCGCCGAGGCGCCCGCCCAGGGCTACACCATGGTCACCGACACCGGATCGACCCTGCACTTCCGGGGGTACGGCTGGGTGGTGCAGGTGATCACCACATCCGCCGATTCCACCATCACCTTCGGGCTCGACGAGCCGGATCCGGAGCCGGCGACCCCCGGTCAGCCGCCGGCGGACGTGGCGATGACCGGCCGGGAGTTGGGTGTCACCAACCTGCCGTTCAACTTCCGGTTTCCGCCCGGCACGCGACTTGCCAACGTCTCCGACCCGGTCGCCGGTGCCTCCTTCACCCTGGTCGCGCCCGACCCGCAGACGACGCTGGCCTTCTACCGGCAGTACCTGCCGACCGGGTTCTTCGACATCGTCGGTGACGAGACGGCCAACGGCACGACGGTCGTCAGGTTCCAGAAGGACGAGGGCGAGTGGACCGGCACCATCACGGTGACCGCCGACCAGGTCCGGATCACCACCCGGAAGCACCGCTGAGGAGGCGTCGGCCACGTCCGTATCCTTACGCCTCTACCGTGAGGGGGACTACATGCGACGGTCAGCGGCCGCATCGATAGTGATGTTCCTGGTGGCGGCGTCGCTGACGGTTGGCTGTGGACCGGAGTCGCCCAAATCGGCGTCGGCGTCGGCATCGTTCATCCCGACCGCTGGGGTCTGCCACAAGATAGCCAGGCAGGTCGAGCCATACGCGCCCATCAACTGCGCGGAGAGCCATGAGGTGGAAACGTTCCACGTCGGCGCGTTCGCTGGCGAAGATGCCTCACCCACGCGTCCGCCCACAGACGGCTCCCCCGTACGGCTACGCGCCTACGCCGCCTGCGACGTCCAGGCATCGTCCTTCGTCGGCGGCAACTGGCGGGAGGCCCGACTGCTGCTCCGGGTTGTCCTTCCGTCGACGGCTGCCTGGACCGCGGGGCAGCGTTGGTTTCGCTGTGACCTCAGCGAGGTCGGCGCGGCCTTTGATCCCCACCCGGTGCCACGGGCCGGCACCCTGGTTTCGGCACTGAGCACGCCTTCCTCACTGCGCCACAACTGCTATGTGGCAGGGCTGGAGGCAGGCCAACTGAGCCGCATGTTTCCGATGAGCTGCACCGAACCGCACAACACGGAGTTCGCCGGGGTCTGGACCGCCCCGGCCGGGCCGTACGCGGAGTTGCCCGATGACGCCATGCTGGACGGTTGCCTGAGCAAGATCGCCGATTTCGCGGATCTGCCGAACGACGATGACATGGCTGCCCGCTCCGGTGCGCTCTACTTCCCTCCCGAGGAGATATCCTGGACGGCGGGCGATCGAGGTGTCCGCTGCTTCCTCTGGCTCGAAGAGCGCACGGTGAGCAAGTCCCTGAAGTCGGTCGGCGTGAAGGACTTCCCCATCCCTCGAGACTGATGTCGATCATGTGCTGCCCGGAAAACGATACGGGGATTCGGCGACGGTGATCGTCCAGCCCTTCAGTCGCCGCCGTCATTGGAACGCCAGGTACGTCATCTGCGCCGGATGACGTACCTGGCGTTCCAATGAGCTGAGTGGGGCGGCACCACGGCACGTCTTCCTGGTCCGCCGACCATTCTCGACGAACGTCAACCGAGCTCGACGTACGCCGATCATGCTCGACCGTGGTCGGCATACCTGCCGACTGACCACACCTCACTCCCAGCTGCCCCTACTTTCAGCAGCCGAACCATCACCGAATGAATCGATGATGAACAATTGTTTACATGGCGTGTGATGTGTGCCATGGTACACGCCACACCCCACAGCCATCGGGGCAATTCGATCGCCCACGGCTTCGGGAAACCACCTCCATTAAGGAACGGCCATGCCCCCGTGCAGCCTCCCCGACCCTGCTCCCACCTATCGGCCGCACCCCCACGCGACCGTCATCTCGCCCGGAGGCGACAGATGAAGCACACACTCTCCGGCCGACTGGCCAGACTCGCGACCGTGACCCTCGTCCTGACGATGGGTCTGGCCCTACCGGGCCAGCCCGGCACGGCAGCCCCGATCGCCACGGCGGCACCGGCCGCCGGACCGGCACCGGTAGACGGGCCACCGCCGGTCGGCACCGAAGACACCACCGGACACACCCAGAAGACGCCGCTGGCCGTACCGGACCGGGCGCCGCTCCCGTCGACCAAGGACCAACTGAGGCGGGACTACGACGACCCCACCACCGCCCAGCGGCCGGCGCGACCCTCGACCACCGGACGGGCCACCACCGCGGCTGCCGCCTGCAACACCAGCGACTTCACCAGCCGGACCGGCACCGCCCTCGTACAGCAGATCGAGGCATCGACCACCGACTGCGTCAACACCCTGTTCAGCCTGACCGGCAGCGACGCGTACTACGCCTTCCGCGAGTCGCAGATGGCCAGCGTCGCGTACGGGCTAAGGGACAACGCCAGCAGCTACCCCGGCAACAACAGCACCAGCACCGCCCAGCTCGTGCTCTACCTGCGGGCCGGCTACTACGTGCACTGGTACTACCCGGAGACGGTCGGCACGTACGGCGGCACCCTGCAAACCGCCATCCGTTCCGGCCTGGACACCTTCTTCGCCAACAGCCGCTCCGGTGACGTGTCCGACGCCAACGGGGAAACCCTGGCCGAGGCGGTGACGCTCATCGACAGCGCCGAGGAGAACGCCCGCTACCTCTACGTCGTCAAGCGCCTGCTCAACGGCTACAACAGCTCGTACGACAACTCGTGGTGGATGCTCAACGCGGTCAACAACGTCTACATCGTGTTGTTCCGTGGCCACCAGGTCCCGACCTTCGTCACCACCGTCAAGGCCGATCCGAGCGTCATCGACACGCTCCACAACTTCGCCTCCGGTCACCGCGCCCTGCTCGGCACCGAACAGGGTTACCTGACCTCGAACGCCGGGCGGGAACTCGGCCGGTTCCTCCAGCACACCGACCTGCGGACGAAGGTCCGGCCGCAGGCCCGGGGCCTGCTGAACCTCAGCTCGATCACCGGTCCGACCGCACCTCTCTGGGTGGGCGTCGCCGAGATGACCGACTACTACGACAAAACCAACTGCGCCTACTACGACACCTGCGACCTCCAGGCCCGGCTGGCCGCCACGGTCCTGCCGATCACCTACACGTGCAGCGCCAGCATCCGGATCCGGGCCCAGCAGATGACGTCGTCCGAGCTGAGCTGGGCGTGCAACAGCATGCGCAACCAGGACGCCTACTTCCACTCGCTGGTGGCCGACAACGGTCCGGTCGCCAACGACCGGAACACGCTCTTGGAGGTCGTGGTCTTCGACTCCAGCACCGACTACCAGACGTACGCGGGTCCGATGTTCGGCATCGACACCAACAACGGCGGCATGTACCTCGAAGGTGACCCGGCGGCGGCCGGCAACCAGCCCCGGTTCATCGCGTACGAGGCGGAATGGGTGCGCCCGACGTTCGAGATCTGGAACCTGAACCACGAGTACACGCACTACCTCGACGGTCGGTTCAACATGTACGGCAACTTCACCGCCAACATCTCCACCCCCACCATCTGGTGGATCGAGGGCTTCGCCGAGTACGTCTCCTACTCGTACCGGAACCTCACCTACACGGCGGCCATCACCGAGGCCGGCAAGCGCACCTACACCCTGCGGAGCCTCTTCGACACGACCTACAGCCACGACAGCACCCGGATCTACCGGTGGGGCTACCTCGCCGTGCGATACATGATGCAGTCGCACCGGTCCGACCTGACCACCCTGCTGGGGTACTACCGGACCGGTAACTGGAACGCGGCACGGACCTTCCTGACCAGTACCATCGGCAGCCGCTACGACAGCGACTGGAACGCCTGGCTCACCGCCTGCGCCACCGGCAACTGCGGCGGCGGCACCAACCCGCCCACCAACCAGGCCCCGGTGGCCGCGTTCACCGTCACGGCCAGCAACCTGACCGCCTCCTTCACCGACCGGTCCACCGACAGCGACGGCAGCGTCGTCGCCCGCTCCTGGAACTTCGGCGACGGCAGCAGCTCGACGGCGACCAACCCCGCGAAGACGTACGCCAACGTGGGGACGTACACCGTGACGTTGACCGTCACCGACGACAAGGGCGCCACCGGTACGACCACCCAGAGCGTCACCGTGGGTGGTAACACTCCGGTGGCCGAGTGCACCGGCAGCGACGTGCGGATGCTGGGCCGCAACTGCCAGCGCAGTGGGCTCGCGGCGACCAGCGGCAACTACTACTACCTCTACCTCGACGTCCCGGCCGGCACCACCACCCTGCGGATCACCGCCTCGGGTGGTACCGGTGACGCGGATCTGTACTACAACCGCAGCACCTGGGCCACCACCTCGGCCTACGACAACCGGTCGGTCAACACCGGCAACGGCGAGACCCTGACCATCACCAACCCACCGGCCGGCTACCACTTCATCAGCCTGTACGCCACGCAGGGCTTCACCGGCGTGACGGTGAAGACCGAATACTGATCCCCCACCCTCCCGGGCGGGTGTCGACGACGTAGTGGTCACGTCGATGCCCGCCCGGGCCTACCTACGGCGGACCACCTGCCCGCCTCTCCCGCACACACGCTGCGAGAACCGTGCCGGCCGGTGCGGCGTACGGCAGGATCGGCAACATGGACCCCGCGCCCGCCGGCCGACCACGAAGGTCGACGGATCCACCCGCCGGCCGACCACCAAGGTCGACGGATCCACCCGCCGGCCGACCACGAAGGTCGACGGATCCACCCGCCGGCTACCCGCCCCGCCCGAGCCGGGCGGAGTTGGCGGCAGCGGTGGACCTGGTCCTGCCGGACGTCATCGCCTCCGGACTGGCAGTCCTCTTCTGTGGCATCAACCCGGGGCTCTACTCGGCCGCCACGGGCTGCCACTTCGCCCGGCCGGGTAACCGGTTCTGGCCCGCCCTGCACCGCGGCGGGTTCACGCCACGCCAGTTGGGGCCGGTCGAGCAGTACGAACTGCTTGGCCACCGGCTGGGCATCACCAACCTGGCACCCCGGGCGACCGCCCGAGCCGAGGAGCTGACCCGACCGGAGCTGCTCGCCGGGGCGACCATGCTGGCGGCGAAGGCCCGCCGGTACCAACCGGAGTGGGTGGCGGTACTCGGAATCACCGCCTACCGGATCGGCTTCGCACAACCGCACGCCGGATTCGGTCCGCAGCCGGAGTCGCTCGGCCCGGCGAGGATCTGGGTACTGCCGAACCCCAGCGGCCTGAACGCGCACTACACAGCCGAGAGTCTCGGTGCCGCCTTCGCGGAACTGCGGGCAACCGCGCTCAGGTGACCAACCGGCTTCGGCCGAGCCGATCGACGCGCTGTGGCCGGACCCGGGTTGGCGGGCCGGTGTCCGATAGGCTGAGCGGGCTGACGAGAGCCGGGGTGGTGTGGGCGTGACGGCCGAATGGCGGACGGGTGATGCCACCACGGGCAGCACCGGAGGGAACCTGGGACTGGCGACCCTCGGCGGGCGGCAGAGCCTCCGGGAAGAGGTGGCGCAGGCGCTGCGTGCGGCCATCGTCGCCGGGCAACTACGACCCGGGACCATCTACTCGGCACCCACCCTGGCCGGACAGTTCGGGGTCTCCCCCACCCCGGTCCGGGAGGCGATCCTCGATCTGGCCAAGGAAGGGCTGGTCACGATCGCCAAGAACAAGGGGTTCCGGATCAGCTCACTTTCCGACGAGGAGCTGGACGAGATAACCGAGATCCGGGAGCTGCTGGAGATCCCGGTGGTCGCCAAGCAGGTCGGCCGGCTCTCCGCCGAACAGTTGAAGCGGCTCCGGGCGCTGGCGGACTCGGTGGTGGCCGCTGCGAGCCGCGGTGACATGGTCGGCTACATCGAGGCGGACACCGCGTTCCATCTGACTCTGCTCAGCTCGGCCGGCAACCGGCGGCTGGTGGACATGATCGCCCACCTGCGCAACCGCACCCGGCTGTACGGGCTGGACGCGCTGGTCAAGAGCGGCCAGCTGGTCGCCTCCGCCGATGAGCACGTGCAACTCGTCGAGCTGCTGGAGACGGGCAACCGCGAGGCGGTCACCGACCTGATGCGTCGCCACCTGCGACACGTACGCGGCATCTGGGCCAACCGCCCGGAGTCGGAACACGGCGAGACGCGGGGCTGACGTCCATACCGCCGCAGCTGTGACGGCGGATCCACTCCGGCCGGCACCACATCGAGCGGGCACAGTTCGAACAAGTCAGCCGACCGCTCGTACGGATGTCCGCTGGTTGTTCCCAGGCGACGGTCTGGAATGCTTCGCCCATGCCTTCCTACCCGCCTAACTTCGCCGACCAGGTCGTCGCACCGCCAGCCCGTGCCCAGTTCGAGGCGTTCCTCGATGACGACGACACGATCGCCACCATCCAGCACGCACACCGCGAAGCCTGCGAAGCATCACGCCATGCGACGTCATCCCCGGGTTTGGATGACATCCTGTCCGGCTGACGAGCGAGTGGGCATCTCTCGCCCGCTTTTCCCTGGTCGACGAGTTCTACTACGGAAGTCCTGTGATCCGCCACGACGCCCTGGCCGCCGGTGGGCTGGACAAGGCGTTCTCCGTAACCGAGTTCAGCAAGTAGGCCACCGGCGGCGCCGAATGCGGCCGCGTGCGTCACGCGATACATCGAGTGGCTACTGGCGCGAGCCGTCGCTCGGTCACCCGCCCGTGGTAACACCCCGTTCGGCAGGACTGGCGTGTGCCGCGATCAGGCGCCATCCCCTGTCCCCGTCCAGGATCCACGTACGCGTGTAACGCACCCGGGCGAGGAACGGCTCGCCGGCCAGGGTTCCTTCCAGCGTGCCGAGGAACCAGGTCACCCCGGTGCCGCCGACCACGAGCACCGACAGGTCCTCCTCTTCCACCCGGGTCATCGACTGCTGGCCGGATCGGTGCACATGTAGGTCGTCCTGTTTGGAGTACAAACCGCCGTCAGGGCCCGTGAACACGAGCCGGTCGTCAATCAACCGATCCAACGCCTCGACATCAGAGCCCAGCTGAGCCCGTTGTAAACGCCGCTCGGCAGCGCGCAGCGCCTCCACTTCGGCGAGACCTGTGCCGCCAGTTCCGGAGCCGAGAGCATCGTCCGACGGCTGACCCACGCGAGACATCGACCGACCCCTTACCCTGCTGTTTGAGGAATGCTCAACCATCCTGTCACACGCCGATCATGCGTGATGCCGGCCGCCAGGAGTGCTTGATCAGATGCGCACTCATGCCACCGAGCACACCGAGACAGGTCACCCTACAAGCTACGCGGCGTAACGACTCCGGCGACGACTGCGACGGGCGCGATCGGACCGCACCTGACACCCCCGCCCACGCGGTCATCCACGAGTGTTGATCGGTTTTATCAGACCATGATACGGTGCCATGTAACATTTTACTGGAGGCCAGATGGAATCCATCCCCTGGCAGGGCGTCCTGGTCGCGACCACCCTGCCGTTCCGCTCGTCCGACCTAAGCGTCAACCTCGACGCCTACACCGAGCATGTCCGTTGGCTCGCCGACAACGGCTGCCATGGCGTGGTGCCCAACGGCTCGCTCGGGGAATACCAGGTGCTCACCGTCGCCGAGCGGATCGCGGTGGTACGCGCGGCGGTCGCCGCCGCACCCGAGGGCTGCTCCGTCATCCCCGGCGTCGCCGCCTACGGCGCTGACGAGGCACGGCACTGGGCCGACAAGGCGGCCGAGGCCGGGTGTGCCGCCGTCATGCTGCTGCCACCCACCGCCTACCGCGCCGACGAGACCGCGGTACTGGCCCACTATCGGGAGGTCGCCAAGGTCGGCCTCCCGATAGTGGCCTACAACAACCCGTACGACACCCGGGTCGACCTCACCCCCACCCTGCTTCGCCGGCTCTACGACGAGGGGCTGATCGTCGCCGTCAAGGAGTTCAGCGGCGACCCACGGCGGGCCTACGAACTCGCCGAACAGGCCCCCGGGCTCGACCTACTGGCCGGTGCCGACGACGTCGCGCTCGAACTGCTCAACGCGGGGGCGGTCGGCTGGATCGCCGGCTATCCCAACGCCATCCCCCGCTCGTGCGTCCGGCTCTACCGGGCTGCCCGGGCTGGCGACCTGGCCACCGCCGCCCCGCTCTACCGGCGGTTGCACCCCCTGCTGCGCTGGGACTCCCGGTCCGAGTTCGTCCAGGCCATCAAACTCTCCATGGACCTGGCCGGGCGCAACGGTGGCCCCTGCCGGCAGCCCCGCCAGCCCCTGACCTCCGCCGCCACCACCGAGATCCGGAAGGCGACCGAGCAGGCCCTGGCCGTGGAGCAGCAGGACATCGTCGACGGTGCACCCGTCCCGGACGGCGGTCGCTGATGCGTAGTCGTCGGGTCATCCACGTCGTCGACTCCCACACGGAGGGGATGCCGACCCGGGTGGTGACCGGAGGGATCGGCACCATCCCGGGCGACACGATGGCGGAGCGCCGCGAGCACTTCGCCACCCACCTCGACCAGCTACGCGGCCTGCTGATGTTCGAACCTCGGGGCCACTCCGCGATGTCCGGCGCCATCCTGCAACCGCCCACCCGACCGGACGCGGACTACGGCGTGCTCTTCATCGAGGTCTCGGGTTACCTGCCGATGTGTGGGCACGGCACGATCGGGGTGGCGACCGTGCTCGTCGAGACGGGCATGGTCGAGGTCACCGAGCCGGTCACTGTCGTACGGCTGGACACCCCCGCCGGGTTGGTGGTGGCCTCCGTCGCGGTGCAGGACGGCGTGGCCCGATCGGTGACCCTGCACAACGTGCCGTCCTTCGCGGTCACCCTCGACGCCCAGGTCACCGTCCCCGGGTTCGGCCCGGTCCGATACGACATGGCCTACGGCGGTAACTTCTACGCCATCGTGGAGTTGGCCGAACTAGGGCTGCGCCTCGACCGGTCTGACAAGCAGCGGCTGCTCGACGCCGGCCTGGCGATCATGGGCGCGATCAACGAAGCTGCCCCACCGAAGCATCCGGAGCAGCCGCACATCTCCGGCTGCCGCCACGTCTACCTCGCCGAGGAGGGCTCCGACGCCAGGCTGTCCCGACACGCGATGGTGATCCATCCGGGCTGGTTCGACCGGTCCCCGTGCGGCACCGGCACCTCTGCCCGGATGGCCCAGTTGCATGCCCGAGGGCTCCTGCCCCTTGGCGACGACTTCGTCAACGAGTCGTTCCTCGGCACCCACTTCATCGGACGGCTCGTCGGCGGCACCACCGTCGGTGGGCGGGCCGCGGTGCTGCCCACCATCACCGGGCGGGCCTGGCTGACCGGTACGGCGCAGCACTTCCTCGACCCAAATGACCCGTTCCCGGCTGGGTTCCTGCTGTGACCGCGCCGTTGTCCGGCTCGACCCAGCCGATGCTCGCCAGCCGGTCGCCGCAGTGCCCGGACGACCTGGTCGCCGAGGCGGCGGCCGTATCCCCCGCGACGGTCGAGGTACTGGCCCGGCAGGCACGCTCGGCCCAGGCAAGCTGGTGGCATCAGGGTGCCGCCGCCCGGTCCGCCGTGCTACGGGCGGTCGCCGACCGGCTCCGCGCCACCACCGACGAACTGGTCGACCTGGTCGTACGCGAGGTCGGCAAGCCGGTCATCGAGGCGCGCGGCGAACTGGCGCGCAGCGCCGCGATCCTGGACTACTACGCCCAGTCCTGCTTCGCCGCCGTGGGCGAGATGTTCCCGCCCTCCCTGCCGGCGACCCAACCCGGGCTGCTCTTCACCGAACGTCGGCCGTACGGGGTCGCCGGACTGATCACACCGTGGAACTTCCCGCTGGCCATTCCACTGTGGAAGGCGGCACCGGCGCTGGCTGCCGGCAACGCCGTACTGCTCAAACCGTCGCCAGACGCGCTCGCCTGCGGGCAGGCCATCGCCCGCCTCTTCGCCGGGCTGGTGCCCGACGGACTACTGGCCGTCGTGCCCGGGGGTGCCGAGACCGGGCGGGCCATCGTCGAGGCGAGCGACGTGCTCTCCTTCACCGGCAGTGTCACCGTTGGCCGACAGGTCGTGGCCACCGCTGCCCGCCGGGGACGGCCGGTGCAGGCCGAGATGGGCGGACAAAACGCCGCCATCGTGCTGCCCGACGCCGATCTCGCCGAGACCGCCGCGATGCTGGCCGGCGCAACCATGGGCTATGCCGGGCAGAAGTGCACGGCCACCCGACGGATCATCGTCGTCGGCGACTCCGAACCGTTCACCGAGGCGCTGGTCGCCGCCGTCGTGGCGTTGACGGTCGGCGACCCGGCCGACCCGGCGGTCACCGTCGGGCCGGTCATCACCGCCGCCGCCCGGGCCCGGGTACGCGACGCCGTGGCCAGCGCACGGGCCGCCGGTGCCCGGGTCCTCACCGGGGAACGGACGCTGCCCGAGGGGTACTACGTCGCGCCGGTGCTGGTGGACCGGCTCGACCCGGCGCACGCCCTCGCTCAGGAGGAGACCTTCGGGCCACTGGCGGCGATCCTCTCCGCCCCCGACGTCACCACCGCCGTCGCCCTGGCCAACAACGTGCCGTACGGGCTGGTCACCTCGGTGCACGGCCGGGACGTCGGAGCGCTGCTACAGGCTGCCCGGGGAGCCGACACCGGCCTGGTCCGGGTCAACGCTCCCACCACCGGGGTGGACTTCTACGCACCGTTCGGCGGCGAGAAGGCGTCCAGCATCGGGCCCCGCGAGCAGGGGCTGGCCGCCCTGGACTTCTATGCCTCAACCCGGACCATCACCCTCGCCGCACCGCCGGCAGCTACACCGTCCGCAGCCGCACCGTCCATAGTCGCACCGTCCGCAGCCGCACCGTCCATAGTCGCACCGCCCGTAGCCGCACCGGCTGCGGCTGCGTCACCCGTACCGGCCGCAGAGAGGAAGCTCCAGTGAACCGTCCCCCCTTCCACACCGGGAGCCACGACCTGCCGGTCAGCGCCGCGCTGGCAGAGTTCATGCGGACCGGCTGGGTGGACACCGAACAGCATGACCTGCCGGTCGCCGAGGTCGCCGGCTGGGCCGTACCCCGGCGTCGCCGACTGCACGAGGCGTTCCCGGGGCAGCGGCTGGTCGTACCGGCGGGGAACTTTCAGCGCCGTACCAACGACCAGGACTACCGCTTCCGGCCGCACTCGGCGTACACCTGGCTCACCGGTGACCAGACCGCCGACGGGGTACTCGTCATCGAGCCGGACGGCGAGCCCACGCTCTACCTGCGACCCCGCTCCGGACGTGCCGACGGGGAGTTCTTCCGCGACCGCAGGTACGGCGAACTCTGGGCCGGGCGACGGCCCACCCTCGGCGAGAGCGCCCGCCGACTCGACCTGCCCACGCGACACGTCGCCGAACTACCCAAGACGCTCGACGACACCACCCCGACCCGGGTGCTGCGCGGGGTCGATCCGCACGTCGACGCGCTGCTGCCCGGGCCCGCCGATGATCTCGCCGATGCCGAGTTCACCGCGGTGCTGGCCGAACTCCGACTGGTCAAGGACGAGTGGGAGATCACCCAGCTGGCGGAGGCGGTCGCCATCACCACCCGGGGCTTCGAGGACGTCGTACGGGCATTGCCGATGGCGATGCGCACCTCCGAACGCTACCTGGAGGGGGTGTTCTGGCAGCGAGCCCGGCTGGAGGGCAACGACGTCGGCTACCACTCGATCGTCGCGGCCGGGGCACACGCGGCGACCCTGCACTGGATCGACAACGACGGCCCGATCCGCGAGGGTGACCTCCTGCTGCTGGACGCCGGGGTGGAGACCCGCAGCCTCTACACCGCCGACATCACCCGGGTGCTGCCGATCTCGGGACACTTCACCCCCCTCCAGCGGGACCTGTACGAGTTGTGCCGGCACGCCAACGACGCCGCCCTGGCCTGTCTGCGCCCCGGCGCGCAGTACCGGGAGTTTCACCGGGCGGCGATGACCGTACTGGCGCACGGGCTGGCCGACCTGGGGGTGCTGCCCTGCTCCGCTGAGGAGGCACTAACCGAGGAGTCGGGCCTGTACCGCCGGTGGACGCTGTGCGGCTCGGGGCACATGCTCGGTCTCGACGTGCACGACTGCGCGGCGGCCCGGTCCGGCCAGTACCTCGACGGACGGCTGGCCGCCGAGCACGTGTTGACCGTGGAGCCGGGACTCTACTTCCAACCCGACGACGAACTCATTCCGGCCGAGCTGCGCGGGATGGGGTTCCGGATCGAGGAGGACATCGTCGTCACCGACGACGGCTACCGAATGTTGTCCGACGCGCTCCCCCGAACGGCGGCCGACGTCGAGGCGTGGATGCACCGGATCGGTTCGTGAACGGTCTCCGCGCGGACCTGGTCGTCGTCGGGGCCGGGATGGTCGGTGCCGCCTGCGCCTACTACGCGACGCGGGCCGGGCTCTCCGTCGTGGTCGTCGACCGGGGCGGGATGGCCGGCGGCACCACCGGGGCCGGCGAGGGCAACATCCTGGTCTCCGACAAGCCGCCCGGCCCGGAACTGGCGTTGGCACAGTGGTCCGGCCGGCTGTGGCGGGCGCTCGGCGACGAGTTGGGGACGCATGGGATCGAGCTGGAGCCCAAGGGCGGCCTGGTGGTGACCGCCTCGCCGGAGGAACAGGCTGGGTTGGTGACACTGGCCGCCCGGCAACGCGCGGCCGGCGTCGACGTGGTCGACCTGGCCGCCGACGACCTGGCCGGCTACGAGCCGCACCTGGCCCGGGACCTGTGCGGCGGGGCGTTCTATCCGCAGGACATGCAGGTGCAGCCGATGCTGGCCGCTGCTCAGCTACTACAAGCCGCCGGTGCCCGGGTGCTGACCCGGACCACAGTCACCGGCATCCGCCGTGACCCCATGGGTCGGGTACGGACCGTGGTCACCGACCGGGGGGACGTCCACACTCCGGCGGTGGTCAACGCCGCCGGAGTGTGGGCGGGGCAGTTCGCCGAGCTGGCCGGGGTCCGGCTGCCGATCCTGCCCCGACGCGGGTTCGTGCTGGTCACCCAGGCGCTACCGCCCCTGGTCCGGCACAAGGTCTACGCGGCCGGTTACGTCGCCAACGTCGGCCGGGACAGCGCCGACCTGGAGACCTCCCCGGTGGTCGAGGGCACTCCAGCGGGGACGATCCTGATCGGCTCCAGCCGCGAGCGGGTCGGCTTCGACGCCACGATCTCCCTGCCCGTCCTGCGGCGGCTCGCCGCCGGGGCGGTCCGCCTGTTCCCCGTACTCACCTCGGTGGCGGCGATCCGCGCCTACCGGGGGTTCCGCCCGTACAGCCCCGACCATCTGCCGGTCATCGGCGCGGACCAGCGCGTGCCCGGCCTCTACCACGCCACCGGGCACGAGGGGGCCGGCATCGGCCTCGCCCCGGCCACCGGGCACGCCATCGCCGACCTGCTGACCGGGCGGTCCCCCGAGGTCGACCTAGAACACTTCGCCCCGGAGCGCTTCGATGTCCACTTCTGACGGTCGGTACTTCAGCTTCGACGGCCACCCGATCGCCACCGACGGCGAGCGGTCCATCGCCGCCGCCCTGCTCGACGCGGGTATCCGGTCCTGGCGTACCACCCGGGTCAACGGCCGCCCCCGGGGCGTCTTCTGCGGTATCGGGGTCTGCTTCGACTGCCTGGTCCGGATCAACGGGACGCCGGACCAGCGGGCCTGCCTGGTCACCGCACGACCCGGCGACGTCGTGGAGAGCGAGGACGTCGTGAAGACCCGCGACGTCGTGGAGACCCGCGACCTCGTGAAGACCCGCGACCTCGTGGAGACCGAGGACGGAGGGACGAGCGCGTGACGACGTACGACGTGATCGTGGTCGGGGCTGGACCGGCCGGGCTGGCGGCGGCGGTCACCTCGGCCCGGGCCGGCTGCCGGGTGGCGCTGCTGGATGCCGCGCCACGCCCAGGTGGGCAGTACTGGCGGCACCGGTCCGACGCCGACGGCCGGGAGCACCACGACTGGTCGACCTTCCGACGGTTGCACGCCGGACTGGACGGCGTAGACCACCACGCCGAGGCGGCGGTCTGGTTCGTCGAGCCCGGTCTCACCGTGCACACCCGCACCGGCCAGGTACGCGGCCGGCGTCTCGTCATCGCCACCGGGGCGTACGACCGGGTGGTGCCGTTCCCCGGCTGGGACCTGCCGGGGGTGCTCACCGCCGGTGGCGCGCAGGCCCTGCTCAAGGGCCAGGGGGTACGGTTCGGCCAGCGGATCGTGGTGGCCGGCACCGGCCCGTTCCTGCTGCCCGTCGCGACCGGCCTCGCCACCGCCGGGGCTACCGTCCTCGGTGTCCACGAGGCCAACCAACCCACCCGCTACCTGCGACAACTGCCGGCGCTGGCGGGAGCGCTCGGCAAACTCACCGAGGCGGGCGGGTACGGTGCGACACTGCTGCGGCACCGGGTGCCCTACCGGACTGGCTCGGCGGTGGTGGCCGCGCACGGCACCGACCGGCTGACCGCGGTGACGGTCGCCTCGACCCAGAGCGGTCGGGTGATGCCCGGCAGTGAGCGCGAGGTGGCTTGTGACGGGCTGGCGGTCGGTTACGGTTTCACCCCACAGCTGGAGTTGCCGCTGGCGCTCGGCTGCGCGACCCGGCTGGACACCGACGGCAGCCTCGTGGTGACGGTCGACGCGGCACAGCGGACCTCGGTGCCCGGGGTATACGCGGCCGGCGAGGTCACCGGGGTGGGCGGAGCCGCGCTCGCCCTGGTCGAGGGTGAACTGGCCGGGGCCGCCGCCGCGACCACGCTGGGCGGTGACCCGCCGTGGTCCGCCGGGCGGCACGCCCGCCTGCTGCTGCAGCGGCGCACCCTACGCCGGTTCGCGGCAGCCCTGCACGCGGCGCATCCCGTACCGGCCGGTTGGCCGGGTTGGTGCGACGACGACACGGTGCTCTGCCGGTGCGAGGAGGTACCGGTCGGTCGGGTACGGCAGGCGGTACGGGACGGGTCCGTCGTCGACGCTCGGGGCGCGAAGCTGATGAACCGTACCGGGATGGGCTGGTGCCAGGGTCGGATGTGCGGCTACGCCACGGCCTGCCTCACCGCCCGGACGACCGGACGGCGGCTCGCCGCAGCCGACCTGATCGCCTATGGTGCTCGCCCCATCGCGCAGCCGATCACCCTCGGCGAGCTGGCCGACGACGACTGAACGGCACCTCGCCCTTGTGCGGGCGACACCTGGTCGACTTCGCCGGGAACAAGCCCGAACGGATCCGAACAGCGAAGAGCTTGATCGGCAACCGCCCCGGCTCGACGCTGGAACGAACCTGGAAACCGGGCCGGTGGTGACGAAGACGGGGAGTAGGAACGTCATGGGTGGTGTTTCCCGCGCGAAGCTGGGTGTGGCGTCGACGTACGTGGCACCGACGACCCGGACCGAGCAGCGGCTGGCGGAGCTGTGGAGCGCCAAGCTCGGGGTGACCCCGGTGGGCGTCCAGGACGACTTCTTCGAACTGGGCGGGGACTCCCTGCTCGCCGCCGACCTGCTGATGGACATCTACCGTGACCTTGGCATCGAGGTCGACGCCGCCGTGCTCTTCCTATCCCCGACCATCGCCGACCTGGTCGCGGCGATGCCGGTGAACGTCCCGGAGGCACGGGTGCGATGAGGCTGGACCGGCCGGCGGGCAGCGCTGCCGTCGATCTCGACCGGGTGGACCTGGCCGATGCCCGGCTGTACGGCGAGGGCGAACCGCACGCGGTCTGGGGGGTGCTGCGGGAGCGGCAACCGGTCCGGTGGCAGCCGGTGGCCGGCAAACCGGGATTCTGGGCGGTGACCAACTATGCCGCCGCCGAGCGGGTCCTCACCGACCACCGTGTCTTCACCTCCGAGCACGTCCGGTCGACCTGGCTCGCCGGGATCAAACGGCTGCCGATGGTCGCGGTCCCCCGCCGTGGTTGACCTGCTACGGAATCAGCCTCGCGTGGTGGCGTGCCGTGTCAGCATCTAGGGCGTGGGCCGTACCGTGAGCCGATGCACCAGGCCCGGGATGAATGCGACCCGCTTACACCTTGTCCGGGTCGCCCTGCCGGGTGACGCCGGTGATGCTCAGAAATACGCCCCATGCGGCCAGCAGCACCGCGACGAGTGTGTTCCACCAACTCGGTGTGAGCCAGGGGAACGAACCCACGATGAATACCGCTGCGGCGGCGATGCCCACGACCCTCCCCCAGAGTCCGCTGCGCGTCGACCACGTGAGTGTCACCGCGGCGACGGCGAAGCCCAGTAACGCCAGGTGCAGGGTGCCGAACGTCGAGCTGATGAGCAGAGCCAGCGCATCGGGGGACAGGTCAATCCCATATACCGGGTAGACCAATCGGCCAACAACGAGCAGAAGTACCAGGAGAGAGACGAGAGCGACGGCAAGGGCGGAAAATCCGACGTTGATCCGCGCCAATCGTTCCGCTTTCCGCGTGCCGAAGAGTCCGCGTGCGCCGGCTCCCCAGCTCACGATCGCGAAGAACAGCAACTCGTCGCTCCACGACAGCAGCGCCTTGCCGTTGTCGACCCACGCCCTCATGTCGGCTACCTCGGACGGCGCGCTCGGGAGCAGCGAGAGGAGTAGAAGAGCAACGCCGGTGAGTAGCGCGCCCACGGCCGCCAAAAACCCATGTACTCGTTCGGCAGAGGGCCTCGTGGTTGGTCCCATCATCGCTCACCTATCCGACTCGACATTCCACAGTGTCCGGCGGTCCGGCCCCGGTCACTTCCCGCGACGTCATTCTCCGCATGACTCGCAAGCGCTGCGCCCCGTCAGATACGACCAGGACGTGCGTTGCAGCGAAGTCGAAGCCAGCTACGGGTCGCCCGGTTACGCACCGTCGAGGCGAGTGACCCGCCCTAGTCACTACGTACGCACAGGGCCCCGAATAGCGAGCTGACCGAGCGTCAACTGTGCCGATGTGTTCACTGGGCCTCCGTCGAAGAACCGCCCGCCGGCCGGAGTACGAAATCGGCACGCCGACGACCTCGACGCCCCGCCACCCCCGTAAGCGGATATGCCAGTCTCGTAACCAGTCGCACTCGGCAGAAAGAGGAGCGAACGGATTCGAACAGATCCGAACGCCCGAAGCCGCTGGTAGCCCCCTCCGGACCGGCACCCGCACCGATACCGTCGGAGCAGTGACGGATCGAGGAGAGTAGCTGTGGCCGAACGTGCCGCCACGTACGCCGAGGTGTTCGCCGTACGTGAGTACCGCTACCTGCTCGCGGCGTACGTGCTGTCCCTGGTGGGAGACCAGCTCACGGCCGTCACGGTGGCGTTTCTCGTCTACACGACCACCGGTTCGGCCGCACTGGCCGCAGCAGCCTTCGCCAGTTCCTATCTGGCCTGGCTGACCGGCGGGCCGTTGCTGTCCGGCTTCGCCGACCGGCTCCCCCGTCGGCGCGTGCTCATCGGCTGCGACCTGGCCCGCGCGGCGCTCATCCCCCTGGCGGCCCTGCCCGGCCTGCCCGCTCCGGCCCTGGTGGCGCTGCTCTTCGGGGTCAACCTGCTGCGTCCGCCGTTCGTGGCGGCCCGTGCCGCCCTACTGCCGGACGTGCTCGACGGTGACCGGTACCCGGTGGCCAACGGACTCGACAACACCATCGCGCAGGTCGTCCAGGTGGTCGGCTTCGGAGTGGGTGGCAGCCTGGTGGCGCTACTCTCCATGACCGGCGCATTGCTCATCGACGCAGGTACGTTCCTGGTGTCCGCGCTACTCATCCTGATCGGCGTACGCCCGCGCCCGGCATCGGGGCGAGCGGGTGGGGCGGTCCCGGGTGGCATCGCCATCGGCCTACGCGTCATCTTCACCGATCGCCGACTTCGCGCCTATGTCGTCGTGCTCTGGGTGGCCAGTGCCTTCACCTATGCCGCCGAGGGGCTGATGTCTCCGCTGGCCGTCCAGTACGGCGGCGGCCCCGGCCTGGTCGGACTGCTGCTGGCGGCGGCACCGCTGGGGATGGCGGTCGGTGGGGTGGCCATCACCCGGCTGTGCCCACCGCCGGTACGGCCACGTCTGGTCCTCCCGTTGGCCGCCCTGTCCGGCGCGGTCCTGGTGGCGGTCTGGAGCGCACCTCCGCTGTGGGCGGTGCTGGGCCTGCTACTGCTGGCTGGTGCCAGCAGCTCGTTCGCCGTACCACTGAACGCGCTCTTCGGGCGGGCGGTGCCGGCCGAGTACCGGGCTCGTGCCTTCGGGATCGCCATCACCGGCCTGAGCGGATTCCAGGGACTGGCCATGCTGCTGGCTGGTCTCGCCGCCGAGCGGTGGAGGGCTACCACCGTGATCGGGACCGCCGGGCTGCTGGGCGCGATCGCGGTGCTCGCCTCGGTTCCGCTCTGGCCCCGACGGACCCGCCCGGCCGTGGTGTTCGAGCCCGCTCCCGAACAACCTCGTACGACCTCGACCAGCCCAGAGCCTTCCGTTACCGAATCCTCGCGGGCCAGGCTTGGCTGACGGGTCGTCACGGGGGTGACCCGCAAGAGAAGGGAGTGGCTCATGCGTGGCGTATGCGCGGGGCGTGGCGTTAGCTGGACCTGATAGCCCCTGGGTGGGCGCGCTGGAGTGGCATGCGGCTGATGCCTCGCGATGCTGCTCCGGCGCGTCCTTCGGAACCCGACCTTCCACCGGGCCGGTCCTGACACCGATATCCGGTATCCACTGTGGGCTATGTTGGTCGCAGTGAGAAGCAAGGGTGTCCGAGAAGAAGCGCCATGACCGGGCCTGAGCCGTGCCTCGACCCGAACACGACGTCGAGCGCGGGACAGTACGTCGCCCTGTTACGGCAGGTCCGGGACCGGTCCGGGCTCACCTTCCGGGCCATCGCGCGACGCGCTGCGGCCAACGGCGACGTGCTACCGGCGAGCACCCTGGCCACGATGTTCGGCCGGGTCACCCTGCCCCGCCGGGAACTCGTCGTCGCCCTGCTCCGCGCCTGCGACATTCCCGAGGATCAGATAGCCCGTTGGTTGACGTCCTGGCACCGGTTGGCGGCAGGCCGGAGTCAACGTCCCGCCGTACTCCGCCTGCTGCCGAGCACCGCCGAGCGTCACGAGCCGGCCCGGTCGGCTGACCACGAACTCGCCCCCCGGCTGGCGCCCGTCACCGCTGGTAAACCGATTCCGTTCCAGCTTCCGCCAGCGCCGGCGCTGCTCGTCGGCCGAGAGGCCGCGACGGCCCGGCTCGCCGAAGCGATGACGAGCGCCGGTGCGGTATGCCTCGTCCAGGGGGCCGGCGGCATTGGCAAGTCGGCCCTCGCGCTGCACTTCGCGCACCAGGTCACCGACCGGTATCCCGGTGGCTGCCTCTACGCCGACCTGCATGGTGCCAGCGCGGGCATCGCACCGATCGAATCCGCGGAGGTCCTGGCCCGCTTCCTACGTGCCCTGGGCGCGCCCACCATCCCACTGTCGGTGGAGGAAGCCAGCACCTTGTTCCGAACCATGACGGCGGCGTCTGGCGGTGTCCTGGTGGTCCTGGACAACGCGGCGTCGGCGGAGCAGGTGCGCCCCCTGCTGCCGAGCGGACCGGACTGCACCTCGATCGTCACGAGCCGGTGGAGTCTGGCCGACCTGGACACCACCGTCCGGATTCCGCTGGAACCGCTGTCGGACCAGGCGGCGCTCACTCTGCTCGGCGGGCTCGGGGTCGCGGAGCGGGTCGCCACCGAACCGGCGGCGGCAGCGATGATCGTACGGCGGTGTGAGGGCCTGCCGTTGGCGATCCGGATCGTGGGCGCGCGGGCGGCAGCCCGCCCCGACGCCACGCTCGGTGGGCTCGCCGAGCGGATCAGCGACGAACGCCGACGACTCGACCTGCTGGAGGTCGGCAACCTCTCGGTCCGCGCCAGCCTGAACCTCGGCTACCAGGCGTTCAGCGAGTCGCCGCACGAGGAGCAGCGGGCGGCGATCCGCCTGTTCCGGCTCGCCGGCCTGCCCGACTGGACCGATGCCGGCCCACCGGCCTGCGCGGCATTGGCGGACGTGCCGGTCCCGCTGGCAGAACGGCTGCTCGAACAGTTGGTGGACGCGCACCTGCTGGAGCCGGTCGGCGACACCCGCTACCGGTTCCACGACATGGTCCGACTCTTCGCCCGGGAATGTGCCCACACGGTGGAGGGGCCAACTGCCCGGCAGGAGGCGCTGCATCGCCTCACCGCTCACCTGTTCGCCACCACCGCCGCCGCGGCCCGACTGCTCTATCCCCACGACCACTTCCCGTTCCACAACCTCACCCATCCTGCCGGCCATCCCCATCAGCTGAGGAGCACCGCACAGGCGTGGAGCTGGTTCGAACACGAGCACACCAACCTGCTGGGCATTGCCCGCCAGCGGCTCATGGCCGGTCAGGCGCTGGCCGAGGTACGTGACCTCGGGCAGGTCATCATCAAGTTCCTCGACTACGCCGGCTACGTGACGGAGCAACTGCAGTTCGGGGAGTTGGGGATCGAGGCGGCGCAACGCCTCGGCGACCAGTCGGCGACCGCGCTGGCGCTGAACGCCATGGCAGTGGGGATGCTGCGGGAGGGCCGGCTGAGCAAGGGCATCTCCCTGCTGGAACGCAGCCTGTCCATCCACCGCGACCTGGGTGACCGGGCCGGAGAAGCCGCCTGCCTGAACAACCTGGGCAACGCGCTACGGGACAGTGGTGACCTCGACGGGGCGTTGGCGCACCTCCAGGCGAGCCTCGCCCTCCGGCGGGAGTTGGGTGACCAGTACAAGGAAGGCTCGGTGTTGGACAACCTCGGTCTGGTGTTGCAGCGGCGAGGCGAGTACGCCCAGGCGGTGGCCCATCACCAGGCAAGCCTGGCGATCACCCGACAGTGTGGTGACCGGCTGCGGGAGGCGTTGAGTCTGGTCAACTTCGCCGAGACGCTGCGGGTCTCCGGCGACCACGTGGAGGCGATCCGGCAGGCACACCAGGCGCTGACGATCTGCCAGGAGTTCGACCACCGCCGGGGCATCGGCCTGGCACAGCAGGTGCTGGGCGACGCCCACGCCGCACTGGGTCGGATGGCCGAGGCGCGCCAGCACTGGACCGAGGCCCTGAGCCTGCTCGACGGCCTCGATCGGCAGGCCCAGGCGAAGCTACGAGCCGCGCTCGACGGTGACCCGGACACCGGATCGGCGAACTGACCACGGTCAAGGGGGTGAGGAGCACGGTCAGGAGGTGAGGAGCACGGTCAGGGGGTGAGGATCACCTTCACGCAGCCGTCCTGCTTCTTCTGGAACATCTCGTACGCCCGGGGCGCCTCGGCCAGCGGCAGCCGGTGGGTACGCAGGTCAGCCAGTCCGAGCGGGTCGTTGTCGTCGGCGAGCACCGGCAGGATCTCGTCCGTCCAGCGGCGTACGTGGCACTGCCCCATCCGCAGTTGGATGCCCCGGTCGAACATCTCCATCAGCGGCATCGGGTCGACCTCACCGCCGTACACCCCGGAGATGGAGACCGTGCCGCCCCGGCGGACCGACTTGATCGCGGTGTGCAGCACGGCGAGCCGGTCCACGGCGAACCGGTCCGTCATCGGCTGGGACACCTTGTCCGGCAGGAGACCGGCGGCGGCCTGGGCAAGCTTCGCCACCCGGGATCCGTGTGCCTCCATGCCGACCGCGTCGATGACGGCATCCGGCCCCCGCCCGTCCACCATGTCGATCAACGCCCCCGGTACGTCGTCCAGGTCGCTCACGTCGACCACCTCGATGCCGTGCCGCCGGGCCATCGCCAGCCGCTCGGGTACCAGGTCCAGTCCGATGACCCGGTCGGCACCGAGGTAGCGCCCGACCCGGGCGCAGAGCTGCCCGACCGGCCCGAGGCCGAAGACGGCGAGGGTACCGCCGCGCGGGGTGTCGGCGTACCGCACCGCCTGCCAGGCGGTGGGCAGGATGTCGGAGAGGTAGAGGTAGCGCTCGTCCGGGCCGCCCTCGGGGACCTTGATCGGACCGAACTGGGCCTGCGGCACGCGAAGGTATTCGGCCTGGCCACCCGGGATCGAGCCGTAGAGGCAGGTGTAGCCGAACAGTGCCGCTCCCTTGCCCTCGGCGCGGACCTGGGTGGTCTCGCACTGGGCGTAGAGCTGGCGGTCGCACATCCAGCACGATCCGCAGGCGATGTTGAACGGCACCACCACCCGGTCGCCGGGACGTAGCCCGCTGACGGCGGGCCCCACCTCCTCGACGACGCCCATCGGTTCGTGGCCGAGTACGTCCCCCGGTTTCAGGTATGCCCCGAGCACCTCGTACAGGTGCAGGTCGGAACCGCAGATGGCGGTGGAGGTGACCCGGACGATGGCATCGGTCGGCGCCTCGATCCGGGGATCGGGGACATCGGTCACCCGAACGTCACGCTTGCCCTGCCAGGTCACTGCCTTCATCTGGTCCCTCCACGGCGCTCGCGGCGAACGGTTCCTCCCGGTAACAGGGCCTCTTACCCCTACAAGCGGGGATGAATCGCCAGGCGCCTCGGAAACGCGTCCGACTGGCGTTCATCTTCTGGCGTCGGCGAAGGCGACGATCTGGTCGAGGCCGGGTCGGTAGCCGTCGCTGGTATCCACTTCGAGCTCGGGTACGTCCAGCCGGACGCGGTCGAAGCTGTCGTGGCCAGCCGCATGCACGTGCTGCTCGATGAGGTACGCGTCGGCATGTGCGCGCCGCGTCGGGCTCTCGTTGCGCCGCTGCTGGATCCGACCCCATGCCGTCCGGGCCGGGAGCTGGCAGTGGACGACCCGAATGTCGGCGAGTTCGCCCAAGGGTTGCAGGTAGGGACGCCAGAGTCGGTCCTGGAAGGCTGCCTCGGCCACCGTGGTGACGCCTGCCGCCAGGAGCAGTTCCAGCACCTGGAAGAACGCCGGCAAGGCCCGGAGGTTCAGTTCGTCGCCCGGCGCGGCAACGAAGTCACCTACCGCGTGCACCATGCCCTCCTTGATCTCGTCCCGGCAGATCGCCGGACAGCCGATTCTTCGGGCGAGTCGATGGGCGAGCGTGGTCTTGCCCGCGCCGGGTGGTCCGCTGACGACGACAAGATTCGGTCTCCTCCGCACCACATCGTTCATAGCCGACGGTTGTTCATTTCGGCACCAATTCACCCCTACCTCTTCATCAAGAGGAGTCGCTGTCGACTGGTCGCTGTCGGGCTACCGCCCTACGCTGGCAGAATGCCGAAAGCCATCTGGAACGATCTGGTCATCGCCGAGAGTGACGACACCGTGGTGGTGGAGGGCAACCACTACTTCCCGCGCTCGGCGCTGCGCACCGACGTGCTGCGCGACTCCCCCACCCACACGGTCTGCCCGTGGAAGGGCACCGCGTCCTACCACTCGCTCGAACATGCCGGACGGATCAGCTCGGACGCCGTCTGGTACTACCCGGACCCGAAGCCGGAGGCCGCGCAGATCCGGCAACGGGTGGCCTTCTGGAAGGACGTCCAGGTCACCGAGTGAGCGCAGCAGCCGTTCCCTCGGCCTTCTGGCAGGGACGAGACGTCAGACCGTGCCCGACAGGTATTCCCCACGTCGCTGCGGGTCGAACTTCTCGATCGCGTACCGCAGCATGACCCGTGGCATGCCCCGGTAGGTGCGGGCCAGGAACTCCTCCGCTGCCGCCCGGTCCCGGTTGCCCACCTCGCGCAGCATCCAGCCCACCGCCTTGTGGACGAGGTCGTGCGGGTCGGACAGCAGCCGTTCACCGAGCCGGAAGGTCCACTGGAAGTCTCCGGCTTTGATGAAGGCGAAGGTCGCCATGATGGCGATCCGCCGATCCCACACCAGGCCCGACTCGGCCAACCGATCCAGTACGCTCCGGTCCTTGTCGATCAACCACGGACCGACGATGTACGGTGCGGACGAGTCCACCAGGTCCCAGTTGTTGATGCGGTCGGTATTGGCCAGGACGAGGTGGAAGACCCGTCCCCGGTCCTCCTCGTCGCCCTTGGTGAACTTCCGCACCAGGATGAAGAGCGAGGTCAGCCGCTCCTCGTGCACGCTGCTCGTCAGCAGTTCTGCCGTTTCGGCCAGAGAAAGGTCGCGCCAGTATCGGCCGGCCACCCGGCGCTGTTCCGGCACGGAGACGCCGATGGCCTGGTCGCCCTCGCCGTACCCGCCGGGGACCATCTGCAGAAACCGGCTCACCTGCTGCGACCGGCCGGGGTCGGCGAGGCTGGCGAGTTCCCGGCGGACGTCCGCAGTCGTGGCCATGACCAGGCAACCTACCGCAACCACCGGTCCCCGCTGTGCCGCGGCTACGGCACGCGCAGTCGCCGCCCGGCTGGTGCCCCGATCCGGCCCTGAGCCTGCCCAACCGGCCTACCCACATCAAGATCTTGACATGGTCGATGTCCCCAGTGGAGGGTCTGGAGGCCGACCACCGAAGGAGACGAGGATGGACAGAGCTGAGGGTGCAACAGGCGGGAACGAGCCGGACGGTTCGCGGCGGGCGCTGATGCGGGGCGGGGCGTTCGCCACGGCGGGCCTGGTGGGTGCCGCCGGAGCATCGATGCTGGGCGCGCCGGCCGCCGCCGTCGTCGTCGGCCCGTGGGAGTACATCGCGCCCGGTTCGTCGATCCAGGCGGCGATCAACGCGGGGGCCAAGGCCATCCAACTCGGTGCCGGTACCTATCCGCTCACCGCGCCGATCGTGCCGACGCCGGGCTGCACCATCCGTGGCGTCGGCCAGCACACCCGGCTACAGGCCAGCACCACCATGACCTCGATGATCGCCATCGGCAACGGCGGCCCGGTCGACGCGGTCTACGTCGGTGACCTGGTCCTCGACTGCGGTTACGGCAAGGCGAACGTGGGCATCGACCTCAACATCGTCGGCACCAACGGTTTCTACATGTGGGAACCCGACTCGGTGTGCCGGCTGGACAACCTCTGGATCTACGAGCCCATCACCACCGGCATCCACTACCGCGGCACGGACACCCAGGCCTGCGTGACCAGCCGGGTGCGGGTGCGCGACGCCGGCCGGTACGGGTTCCTGATCGAGGCCCCGGACAACTGGTGGACGGCGTGCGAGGCGACCACGACCACCCCCACCCCGATTGGTGCCGCCTTCCACGTGGCCGGGGCCAACAACTTCTTCCAGGGATGCAAGGCCTGGTACTCGCGGGGCTACGGCTTTCACGTCACGGGCGTCCGGAACAAGTTCGTCGGCTGCGAGGCACAGGACGTCCGCCTGCACGGCTGGTACATCGAAGAGGACATGAACGTTTTCATCGGTTGCACCTGTGACACCGCCGCGATGTGGGACACGGGTGGTACCGCCAACTCCGCCGACGGCTTCTACGTGACGTACGGGGACAGGACGTCACTGGTCGGCTGCCAGGCATTCGACCGCCAACCCGAGTACGACAACGGCAGCAAACCGCCCATCCAGCTACGACACGGATTCAACGTGCCGGCCAGCATGGTCAGCGACGGCCGGCTGGTGGCCCCCACGGGTTGGAGCCTCACCGGCGCGCTGGTCAACCAGCGCTGAGGTCCGTCCTGCTTCTGGCATACGTCCGCTCCGGGCGGGAAGGAGTCGTCGTCGGCCCTGCCAGGCCGCGGTACCACTCCACCCGCTCGCCGGACGAACATGTCAGGAGAGAGATCATGACCAGTACGCCCGCTCCGGACACCATCGTCCTGATCCACGGTCTTTGTCTGACTCCCCGGAGCTGGGAGCACTGGATCGACCGGTACACCCGGGCCGGTTTCCGGGTGCTCGCTCCGGCCTGGCCCGGCCTGGAGGCCGAGGTGGAGCAGCTACGCGCCGACCCGGCACCGATCGCCCGGCTGGACATCACCACCGTCGTCGACCACTACGAGCAGATCGTCCACGACCTGGACCGACCCCCGATCATCATGGGGCACTCGTACGGCGGGATGTTCATGCAGATCCTGCTGGACCGGGGACTCGGTGCGGTCGGGGTGGGCATCGACTCGGCCCCGGTCAAGGGGGTCCTCCGGATGCCCCTGTCCACCATCCGGTCGACCTTCCCGATGCTGCTCAACCCGCTCAACCGCCGTCGGGCCGTCCCGCTCAGCCACGAGCAGTTCCACTACGCCTTCACCAACACGTTGGACCCGCAGCAGTCCGGTGAGGTGTACGACCGGTACTACGTACCCGCCGCCGGGCACATCCTCTTCGAGGGGGCGTTGGCCAACGTCACGCCCGACACCCCCGACCACGTGGCCTTCGGCAACGAGGATCGGGCTCCGCTGCTGCTCATCGCCGGCGGCGACGACCACCTCGTTCCGCCGAATGTGACCAAGGAGAATGCCGGGCACTACCAGAAGTCGCGGGCGATCACCGACTACGTCGAGTTTCCCGGCCGGTCCGCGTACACGCTCGGGCAGCCCGGTTGGGAGGAGGTCGCCGACTACGCGCTCAACTGGGCGCTCACCCCGGCCGCCGTGCACTCACTGCCGGACCGGCGAGTCCCCAGCTGACCGGGGAGCGGGAAGTCCGGCGGCCGGCAGGTCGACCGGCCGCTGTGCGCGGGCTCGTCGGGCGGCGACCATCCGGGGATCCCCGGTCAGGAACTCCGGCGGATCGTGCATGAGGAAGTCGTGGTGACTGATGTTCCAGGCGTACGCGCCGGCCATGGCGAAGACGAGGACATCCCCCACCGCGATCCGTCCCGGCCGATCCGCCCGGGACAGCACGTCCTTGGGGGTGCAGAGCTGCCCGACCACAGTGACCGGCCCACCGTCGGTGGCCGGCAGAGACCCACCGTCAGTAGCCGACAAAGACACACCGTCGGTGGCCGACAAAGACACACCGTCGGTGGCCGGCAGCGCCGGGTCGGCCCGCCCCCGGGGATGCACGGTGAACGGTTGGGCGTGCCCCTTGGCGGCCGGGGTCCGCAGGTGGTGGGTACCACCGGCCACCACCACGAACCACTCCCCGTGGGACCGTTTGACGTCGATCACCTCGGTCACGTACGACCCGCAGTAGGCGGTCAGCGCCCGGCCCGGCTCGACCCGCAACACCACCTCCGGGTACGCGTCGAGGACGCCGCCCAGCGCCGCTCCGTACCCGGCCCAGTCGAAGCGCGCGTCGGGATCGGCGTAGTCCACCGTCATACCGCCACCGACGTTGACCTCGGCCGCCCCGAGTTCGGTCACCGCCCAGTCGACGATCTGCCGGGCCACCTCGGCGGCGACGGGCGCGGCCAGGCCGCTGGCCAGGTGGGCGTGCACACCGTGGATGCGTACCCCGGGCAGGGTCTGTCGGGCGCAGGCCACCGCATCGGCCGGGCTCATCCCGAACGGGCTCGGCCCACCACCCATCACCAGACTCGCCCCGGCCACCGCCACCGGCAGGTTCACCCGCAGCAGCACCTCGGCCGCGGTGCCGGCCGAGCGGGCCAGCCGGTCGAGGCGACGCAGCTCGGTGGGCGACTCGACGTGGAACCGGCCGACCCGGGCGGCCAACCCGGCGGACAGGTCGGCCTCGGTCTTGCCCGGCCCACCGAACGCGGCCGGTGGGCGACCGGGCAGCACGGCGGCGAGGTGCCGCAGTTCCCCGGCGCTGGCCGCCTCGAACCCGTCGACCAGCGGGGCCAGGGTACGCAGCAGGTCCGGGTCCGGGTTGGCCTTCACCGCGTACAGCAGCTCGATCCGGTCCGGTAACGCGGAGCGGATCGCCTGCACGTGCGCGGCCAGCGCCGCCAGGTCGTAGACGTAGGCGGGACGGGTCACCGCAGACTCCCCTGCGCTTCGGTTACCAGCGGATTGGGCATCGGCACGTACCGCGCGTACCGGTCGGCGGCCCGGTGCCAGCGGACCAACAGGTTGGCCTTGGCCACCAGCGGCTCACCGGCCAGCAGGTCACGTAGCGGCGGCGGGTCCCCGAGCCGGGCCGAGGTCTCGGCGACCAGGTCCCGCAGCGCCGCCCAGAGCACCGGCTCGATCCCGGGCCGGGCGTCGGCGAGTGCTCCGGCGATCCCGGCCAGGTGGTTGACCAGCAGACAGTAGGAGATCCGCCGCTGGGCGCGGTCCGGGTCGTAGGCGATCGACCTGGGGAGTCCGGCTGGCCAGTCGCGCCACCGGTCGGTGTCCAGCTTGACCCCCTCCAGGTCTCGCAGCAGCATCCGGACCGGCTGCCGCTGGTCGTCGAGGACCACCACCACGTTCTGCAGGTGCGCCTCGTGCACCACGCCGTACTCGATCCACAGTCCGAGCACCGCCGGGACGAGCAGGCCGATGTAGCCCCGCCACCAGTCCAGCGGATCGGGTACGGTCAGCGGCCCGGCGGCCAGCGCCGCCGCCAGCAGCGGGGTCTCACCCGAGCGCAGGTGCGGTCGCAGACCGGTCCGCAGGATCGTGCCGTACGCCTCGTCGGGACCGGGTAGGTCGACGGTGCGGTAGGCCGGTTCGTCGAGCAGTGCCACGCCCGACGGCAGGGGCAGCGGGGCCAACAGCCGGGTCAACGCCACCGCCCCGGTCAGCTCGTACCGGGCGTTCTTCCGCAGGCAGTTGGTGATCCGTACGTGCAGGCTGGCCTTGACGAACAGGTCGGCGGCGGGCGCGTACAGGGTGCGGACGCTGGCGGTCGGGCGCAGCGGGGCGCCGGCCGGGCCGAGATCGCGCAGCCGCGCGTCGAGCGGCCCGGTCAGGGTCAACTGCCACGGGTGCACCGGCAGCGCCACATACCCGGCGGGCGGGGTCGGCGGGTCCAGTGCGGCGATCAGCTCGTCGAACGGACCGTCCTCGGCGACCAGTTCGTCGGGTACGCCGATCCAGTGCGCCCGCAGCGCGACCCGCAGCTCCGGGGCGTACGCCCGCCACGCGGCCGGATCACCGCTGCGCCACTTCGGTGCCGGGTGGTGCGGGTGCCCGTAGAGCAGCGACTGCTCGGAGTCGACGTACGCGTCAATCGCCGGTTCCCCGGTCGGGGTGGGGTCCCGGGCGGGTCGGCCCGTGATCAGTTGACGCATCGTGTTCCGGCTCGCGACGACCTGGGCGACGAACTCGTCGTTGCCGACGCCGGTGCGCCGGTCGAGTTCGGCGGCGACGAGTCGGGCCAGTTCGGCGACCTCGATCTCGGCCCATCCGCCCCCGACCAGCCGCCGCACCGGTCCGGTGTAGCGGTGCAGTCCGACCGGCGACGGCCGACGCACGGCACAGCTCAGCAGCACGTCGGTACGGGGTAGCCAGACCAGTGCCTGGTCACCGTGGAGGCGGGCGGCACCGTCCGGAGCGGCGACCTCCCGGACCAGGCAGCCGAAGAGGGCGTGGGCGGCGGCGAGGTCGGCGCGGAGGTGGGAGGCGGTCACCATTGCCCCGCCCGCAGATAGTTGGGGCCGGTACGCCGGTAGTACTTGTTGACGTCGGTGCAGCCGAGCCGCTGCTTCGGTAGCAGCGTGCCGGCGGTGAGCATCGCCTTCACCGGCAGCCGCTCGGCGGTCAGCAACCGCTCGGTGAGCAGCCGGGCGGCAGCGGCGACCTCGGTCGAGCCGTCGTCCCAGCGGTCCCGGGCCGCGACCAGCCGAGGGCGCAGCGCCGCCGCCGGAGTCGGTACGGCCACCCCGCGCTCGGCGAGGGCGAGCAAGGGTGCCGCCGCCGCCAGGTGCAGGGTGATGGTGGTGAAGACGTCGGCGAGTTCGCCTGGATCTTCGACCACCATCCGGCGGTCGCGCAGTGGCAGCCGCGCGTGCCGGGAATCGAGTCGCGCCCCGTCGTCGTCCTTGTAGAGCAGCCCGACCCGACCATCGGGGTCGCTGATCAGGTAGAGGTTCTGCGGATGCGCCTCCAGGGCGATGCCGTGCCGCAGCCAGAGGTACACATGCCAGTCGAGCAGCAGGTCGAGGTAGGACTCCAACAGCGGCACCGGATCCCCACCGCTCACCCGCTGGGCCACCGTCCACCCGGGTCGGCCACCGCCTTCCGCTCCCGGCGGGCTCGGGTCGACGGCCGCCCCCGGCCGGCTCTGGTCGACGGGCGACCCCAGCCGGCTCGGGTCGACGGGCGACCCCAGCGGACTCGGGTCGCTGGCGGCAAGGGCCGCCACCGGGACCACCACCGAGTCGGCCAGGTCCCGGGGAAAGCGCCGGATCAGGAACGACCGGAGTTCGTCGGCGTCGCCGCTGTGGCCGTACCGGCTCTCGTCGGCGTGCCGGACCCGGCCGGCGAACGCCGGCTCGGCAGCGGCGATCCGGTCCAGCAGCCGGGCCATCTCCGCCCCGTCGACGAGGCTGCCGGGGGCGAGGGTCCGCCGGTTGCGGGCGCCCAGGGTCGCGGTCGGCACCGGCAGCTTCAGATGCGTGTACGGGTCGTCGACCAGCGCCACCGTCCGCATGGACAGGGTGGGGCGGACTTCGATCATCGGTTTCTCGACCACGGGCAACCCGGTCCGCTCGGCGGTGAGCGGATGGACCGGCAGCAGCACCTGTTCCGGGCGGTCCGCAACCGGCCACCAGGGCGGCAGCGGGCCGGTCGTCCACAGTTCCGACCGGGCCACCGGCAGCCAGCGCAGCGGAAAACGGGGGGCATGCTCCGGGGCGTACCGGCGGAGTTCGGCGGCGTCGAGACCGTGCCGGCACCGATCGGTGGGATAGACCGGGTGTCCGGTGTGGGCGGCGAGTACCTCGTCCAGCAGTGCCCCGGGCAGGCCGGTCAGCCCGGCCGGTCCGATGCTCCGGCGGGCGGCGATCGCGGCGTACACCTGCGGTCGGGACCGCGCGGCCAGTCGGCGGGCGAGCAGGTCGCCCTGGCACTCGGCGACGAAGGCTGCCCAGCCGGCCTCGACCTCGGGGTCGGGCTCGGAATCAGGGTCGCCCTGCGGGGCGAGCAGGTCGAGCAGCCCGTCGAGCCGCTCCACCCGGTACGGCGCACCGGTCTCCGGTCGGACCTCGACCGTCGGCCGGGCGGTACGGATGGCGTGCTGGAAACCGTCGGCGCGGACCGGCACCCGCAGCATCCCGGCCGGGATGCGCACCTGCCACCGGTCGGGGCCGTCCGGGTTGCCTCGGCTGGTGAGCCCGAGGTGGTCCTCGCGCAGCAGCGCGTCGAGCACCCGGGCGAAGACCTGCCGCTCGGCGGTGTCGGTCACGGTCTGATCTCCCAGTGCAGGCCGGAGCGGAACTCGCGCAGCACCTCGCGGACCTGTTCGGGATCGGTGCCGATGGCGTGCAGCGCGGCCAGGTAGTCCCGGTTTGTGCCGGTCCAGTCGGCGTGGATGCCGGGTTGCCGCAGTGGGCGGCAACCAAGTCGGACCCCGGCACGGTTCTCGTCGACGGCACCGGGCGCGACGGCCAGGGTGCCGGACCGGTCGGCGCAGACGTAGTCGACCCGGGCGTGCCGGGCCAGCATGGTCGGGTCGGGTACGGCGAGGGCGGCCAGTGGCTCGCCGAGGTGCAGCCGGATGACGTACTCGAAGATCGGAACGTCCAGCAGTTCGGCCAGGATGAGGTCCATCCGGTCGCCGATCAGCCGGTAGTTCACCTCGATCAGCCGGGCCCGGCCGGCGGAGAGAACGTACTCGGTGTGGCAGGCACCGAACGAGACGCCGAGCGCGTCGAGTTGGGTCCGAAGCTGGCCGGCAATCGGCCCGACGGGCAGTGGGGCCCAGTCGAGGCTCTGTTCGGTGAAGGTGGGCGGTGGCCCGAGGGTGGTCCGCCAGCCGCCGATCGTGTGCAGTTGCGTGCCGTCGCCGAGGGTGTCGTGGGTGCGCACCTCGCCGGCCAGGTACTCCTCGACGACCAGCGCCACCTCCGGCCGGCGGCGACGGATTTCGGCGACCCGGCCGGCGAGTTCCGCGTGGTCGCCGACCAGGTAGGCGTCCTCACTGGCCACTCCGTCGCGCGGTTTGACCACGGCTGGACAGGGCAGTCCGGCAGCGACCTCGGGATCCTGACCCGGGTCGATGGTCACGCTGGCCACGGCGTCCAGCCCGGCGGCGGCCACGGCCCGCCGGGTGAGTGCCTTGTCCTTGCACCGCCGGGTGGCCGCCGGGTCCTTGCCGGGCAGGCCGAGCTGGCGGGCGGCGAGCGCGGTCGCGGTCTGCAGGTGGTCGCTGTTGGACAGCAGGGCAGCCGGTGGCTCGCCGCTGGTCACCGTCGCGACGACGGCTGCCGGATCACGGACCGGGCATCGTTGGACCGGCAGGTCAGGTGGCCAGCGTTCCGGCTGATCGGTCAGTACGGTGACCGGTAGTCCGAGCCGGGCGGCGGCGGGGAGAAACCCGTCGAGTACGGCGTCGGTGGGGTTGAGCGCGGTCAGGTACAGCCGCACAGTGGACCCTCCGATCACGACACGCCCATCGCTTAGGTCAGGCTAGCCTAAGCAGATCGAAAATCTCCGGCGACCCGCCCGAGCGGTACGACACCTCCACCAGATCCGGCGCACTCACCGGAAGTAGATCACCTACTCGCGGACGTCGCGATCGATGTCGCGGTCCCGACGCGGCAGCGGATCGACCGGATCCGACATGGACCGGCCGTAGTTCGAGAAGGCGTCCCCGGCCAACTCGTCCTCGTCCTGCGTCTCCTCAGCCGCGGCGGTCCCCGGGACGCCGTACCGGGCCAGCACCCGTTCCCGTTCGGCGGTCGTGTGTTCACGGTTGGCGGCCTGCGCGTCGGCCACCATCGTGGTCCGGCCGGCGAGGATCCGGCGCACCTCGCGGCGCTGGTGCCACGGCCTGCCCACCGCCATCAGTAACAGCCCCAACACCACGTAGCCCGCCATCAGCAGGAGTGCCCGAGAGTAGGGCTCACCCACGCCGTAGAGCGTTCGCTTGATCATCTCGGTCATGCCGTAGCCCACCACGAAGGGCTGCAACGCCTGGAAGAACCCGGGCAGCATCCAGGTCGGGTACGCCGCGCCCGAGGCCGGCACGGACAGGAACACGAAGATCAGAATCGCCGGCAGTGCGATGAACCGGCCGGCGAAGTAACTCAGGCCGTTGACTGTCAGCCCGATCGCGACGACCCATCCCGCCGCGATCAGCACCAACTGCCAGAAGTGCCCCTCGATCGCACCGATCACCGGCCCGGCGAGGACATTCGCCAGCAGCGACACGACCACCGCACCCCCGACGATGATCGCGACCCGGGTACGTTGCCGCAGCGGCGCACCCATCAGCCCGATGAACATGGCGACCATGTAGCCGCCGATGCACCAGGCGAGCATCAGGTACATCGTGGTCATGCCGAACGAGTCGCGGGATGGCAGCGGGGCCAAATCGGTGACGGTCAGGTGCTGGCCACGCGCCGAGTAGACCGGCGTCATGATGGTGGCGGCAAGGTTCGCCGCCTGGAACTGGTGGGCGCTGGCGACGTACAGACTCGGATCCGGAGCGGCCGGATCGACCAGGGCGGCGATCAGGGTTCCGTCCCGGACGGCGGCCTGAGCAGCGCCGGCGTCCGAGTACGACCGATAGTCGACCGTCTCCCCGGTCGCCTGCCGCAGGGCGGACAGGATCGGGGCGTCCGCCGCCGCCACCACCCCGATCGGCGCATGCCGGGGCGTCGGCGAGTGGAACGCCGCGATGTAGCAGAGGCAGAACAGCGCGATGAACACGGCCGGCAGCCACATCTGCAGGCCCACGAGTTGCATCGCGGGCGGCAACCGGCCGTACCACCGTCGATAGGCGCCGGTCAGCCGCCGCAATCCGGTGGAGTCCGACGCTCGCCGCTGATCAGTCATGACCCAATAAGGTCCGTTCCTCCACCGGGACTGCACCGAGAAGTCTTCGCTCATGGTGCGGCAACCGCGTGCCGGCTGTCCCGGGTTGCGGCGGATTCCGCACCGATCGGGTACCACCGTCCCGTGACACGTGGCCTGGACAGGTCAGGTAGGCGACAGAGTGATAGTTCAATCACCTAGCGTAGCTAGCCTGGGGTTGCCCCAACCCCCCGGCCTGAGTAGGTGACCATGCGCCACGCCCCGCGTCGGATGTTCGGAATCTCGATCCTGACCGTTGTCGCCCTAGCGGGGTCGACCACCGCACCGCTGGCCGCGCACGCGGCGACTACGCCGCAATGCGGCGACATCATCACCACCAGCGTGACCCTGACCGGCGACCTCCAGTGTGTCGGTAACGGCCTGACCGTCGGGGCGCACGGCGTCACCCTGGACCTGAACGGCCACACCATCTCCGGTTCGCGCACTGGAATCGGCATCATCGCCGCGGACCACAACGACCTGACCATCCGGGGTGGCACGGTCACCGGCTTCCACCGGGAGATCCTGCTGGGCTACGCGCGGAACCTGACCGTGCGCGACCTCCGGGTGATCCACGACGCCGATGGCGAGAACGACGAAGGAATATATGTCGACCAGGTCGAAGGGTTGGCGGTACAGGACACCACCTTCGTGGTCACCTCCGCCTCCTCGGCGATGTACATCGATGCCTCGGTGGACGTCAGGATCGATGACGTCGAGGTGACCGGCGGAGGGATCGGCCTGGGCATGTACACGGACCGGTCCTCGATCACCAACAGCACCTTCCAGGACGGCAACCTCAGCCTGTACGACGTGACCAAGGTGACGATCAGCCGGAACACATTCACCCGGTCGCACCTCTCGTCGTTCGAGGTCAGCGGCCTACTCGTCACCGGTAACAGATTCCGCGGCGGCGGCATCCACGTCGAGATCTCCGCCACCGTCCTCATCCGCGGCAACACGATCCAGGACGCCGAGGCCGGCGTGTCCGTACGGAGCGTGGCCCCCGACCTCCAGGTCGTCGACAACGCTCTCCTCCGCAACCGGTACGGAATCCGGATGACCGTCGATGTCCTCGCGGAGCTGTCCGGCCTGACCGTGGCGGGCAACACCGCCATCGGCAACGGCGCGGCGGGAATCTTCATCGAGGCCCTGGGCAGGCGGCTCGCCGAAGATCCGATCACGGTATCCGGCAACCGCCTGGTGGGCAACGGCTTCAGCGGCACGGACACCGACGCCGCCGGCCGGCGGATCGACGACGGCCTGCACCTCAACATGCCGGTCGGTGGCCCGGTAACCGTCACCCGCAATCACACCGTCGCGAACGCGGACTTCGGCATCGAAGCACTGCCCGAGGGCAGCGTGCGGGATGGTGGCGGCAACACCTCGTTCGGCAACCGAAACGGATGCGCCGGAGTACGCTGCCGCTGACCGAGGACGGGCTCCGCCGTACGTCAGCTCACCAGGACCTGGGCGGAGGTCTCCTTGAGCTTGGCATTGGCCCAGCGGGCCTGCCGCAGCGTCTGGGGATGGCAGCGCTGCGCCAATCCGAGCAACTGCCGGTCCCGGATCGCCTGGGCCCCCTGGGCCAGAACCTCCCAGTCGAGCGAGACACCGCTGGCGTTCCGATACAGGTGCCGCAGGTCGGCGATGAGAAGCAACCCCGGCTGACGGCGCCGACCGAGCAGTTCGGCGGTCCGCTGCTCGACGCTGCCCAGCAGCCCCGACTCGTCTCGGACCTGCTCGTCCATCCGCAGGCCGTAGTCGCGGCCGACCCGGGCCAAGTCGGTGACGTGCTGCTGCGACCAGCGGGCCAAGTCGCGGGCAAGGTGGTAGACCTCGTGGTCGGTGCGGTGCCGGTCGGACATCCGCAGCAGGTCGCCGGCGAGCTGGTTCTCGGAGCGGTGCAGCTCGCGGATGGCCATTCCGATCTTGTGCATCAGGTGCTCCGTCCCGATTCGACGGCCCGCTGTTCCTGCACCACCGCGGCGGCGTCGCCGACCGTGGCCGGGACGCCCGGCGTCACCGGCCGGGAGCCGGTGGTGGTCGGCGCGGCCGCCGGCGTCCCGTCACCGGGACGGACCCGGCTCACCTGGGCCACCGCCGTCTTGAACAGGGGCTGCTTGGACACCGGGTCCCAGTCGGTGACGGTCAGCTCGTTGGCCGCCCGGGGTTGTCCCCGCTTCGGCCCCGAGCCACCGGGCATGTCCCAGTAGCCGTAGTGGAAGGGCAGGAAGAGCACACCCGGCCGGATTCCGCTGATCCGCAACCGGGCCCGTACCTGTCCCCGGGGCGTGTCGACATCCAGCAGATCACCCTCGACGAGGTGCCGGTCGGCGGCATCGCCGGCCGACATCTCCACCCACACCTCGGGGGCGGCTGCCTGCAACTGCGGTGCCCGCGCCGTCTTGGTACGCGTGTGGAAGTGGTAGAGCGTCCGACCGGTGATCAGCTGGAACGGGTACTCCTCGCTGGGCAGTTCGTGCGGCGGCAGGTACTCCGCCGCCTTGATGATCGCCTTACCGGCTGGATTGAGTGCCAGGTACTCGACCTTCTCCAGCGGCGCGCCCGTGATCAGGTCTCGTCCATAGCTCTCGCAGTAGTCCGGGGCGCTCCAGAACCGCCCATCGACGTAGATCCGCTCGGTGCCATCCGGGTGATCCCGATCGCACGGCCACTGGATGCCGCTGCCACCGCGTAGCTTGGCGTAGCTCAATCCGCTGTAGTCACAGGGTCGGCCCGCGCTGCACTGCTTCCATCCCTCGAAGGCACCCTCCGGGTCGGACCATTTGACCAGGGGCCGCCCATCGGAGTCACGCAGGCCGAGCCGCCGCGCGTAGTCGATCAGAATGTCCAGGTCCGGGCGGGCCTCCCCGGGCGGATCGACCGCCTTCTCCGACAGGTGCACCGTCCGATCCGCGTTGGTGAACGTCCCCGTCTTCTCCGCCCAGGTGGCGGCCGGCAACACCACGTCCGCCAACCGCGCGGTCTCGGACAGGAAGATGTCCTGGACCACGAGGAACAACCGCCGCTGTGTAAGGATCTTGCGAATCCGGGCCAGCTCCGGCAGGGACACCGCCGGGTTGGTGCAGGTGACCCAGAGGAAACGGATCGACCCCTCCTCGGCGTACCGCATCATCTGCATGAGGTGGGTCGGCGGCGAGTAGTGCGGGATGCGCATCGGATCGACGTTCCAGATCCGGCCCAGGTCGGCCAGGTGCCGCTCGTTCGACCAGTTCCGGAATCCCGGCAGGTCACCGTCAGCACCACACTCCCGGGTGTTCTGCGCGGTCGGTTGCCCGTTCATCTGCAGTACGCCACAACCGGGTCTGCCCAACATGCCCCGGACGATGTGGATGTTGTTGACCTGCACGGCGGCGGCGGTGGCCTGATGCGACTGGTAGAAGCCCTGTAGCACCGTGGACATCAACCGGCGGGCGGTGCCGATCAACTCGGCGGCTCGCCGGATCGTCGCCTCCGGCACGTCGCAGACCTCGGCAGCTCGACGGGGCGGATACTGCGCCACCTGCTGTTCCAACTCCTCGAAACCGACCGCGTACGCCGTGACGTAGTCCCGGTCCGTCCAGCCCTGGGCGATGATCTCGTGCAACAGGGCGTTCATCAGCATCACGTTGGTGCCAGGCCGGGGTGCCAGGTGCACGGTGGCGACCCGGGCGACCGGTGTCTCGCGCGGGTCCACACAGACGATGGCCGGGGGGTTGGGTCCGGCAAGCCGGTCCAGCACCCGGCTCCAGAGCACCGTCTGCGTCTCGGCCATGTTGTGGCCGTACAACGCGATGACGTCGGCGTGGTCGATGTCGGTGTACGAGCCGGGCTGACCGTCACAGCCGAAGGACTCCTTCAACGCCTCGGCGGCGGTGGCCGTACACAGCCGGGTGTTGCCGTCGATGTGGTTGGTGCCGATCCCGGCATGGGCGATGAGCGCGAGGGTGTAGTACTCCTCCAGGAACAGCTGGCCGCTGGTATAGAAGCCGATCGCGCTTGGCCCCTGCTGGTCGAGAAGCTCCCGGGTCCGGCCCACCACCAGGTCCATGGCGGTGTCCCAGTCGGTCTCCACCAGCCGCCCCCGCCGGCGTACCAGTGGCCGGGTCAACCGGTCCCGCGCGTTGTTGGCCTGCCACCCGTAAAGGTCCTTGGGGTCGACTCGGCCGTGGTTGACCCGGTCCTCCGCCCGCCCCCGGACGCCCACTATCCGACCGTTCTTGACCGCGATGTCCAGGCCGTCACCGTTGGAGTGCAGGATCGACGCGGACTGGATCCACCTGTCGACCGCTGCGGGGCTCACGCCGTCGGTCAGGTACGTGTCGACGCGTACCGGCCACGGATCCCCCGGACCGTACGGAGTCCGGCTGCCCCACGGCTGCCCGATCCGGTCCACCGCCCTGGCTTCTCCGTCACCGCCCATCCGATGAACCCCTGTCCCCTGGCAACTCGTCCCTCCCGCCACCCTGGCAGCAGGTTCGACCCGACATCCGGCAAACAGCCAGATCGGCGGGGGCCGTCACGAACGACGACGGAGTAGGCGGGCGGCCACGGCTCCCAGTCCCACCGCCCCGGCCGACGCGGTCAGCAGACGGCGATGCTCGACGGCCCACAGCTGTGGGCTGCGCCGATGGGAGCAGCCGTCGAAGGAGCCGTGTGCCCCATGGTCGTCGCCGGCGGCGTCGTCCCTCGGCTGCCACAGGTTGCTGGGCCGGTGGGGATCCGTCGCTTCCGGGGTCTGCTGGCTGTCGTAGCCGGTGCGCGCCAGGTAGCGGTCGAGCAGGCCGGGGGCCATCCGGTTGGCGAGGATGGTGGCCACCGTGGAACCGCCTATCCAGTGCTCCCGGCGCCGCCCGGGTCGCTTCGCCACGTGGACGATGGCCCGAGCCGCCACCTCCGGCTGGTAGATCGGTGGCACCGGCTGCGGCCGACGGCTCAGCCGGGACAGCACCCAGTCGAACTGCGGAGTGTTGAGCGCCGGCAGTTGGACGACGGTCACCCGTACCCGACTGCGCTGGTGTGCCAGCTCGCAGCGCAGGGCGTGGGTGAAGCCCACGATCGCGTGCTTGGCTCCGCAGTACGCCGACTGTAGTGGGATCGACCGGTACGCCAGCGCGGAGCCGACCTGCACGATCGTTCCCTCGTCACGCGGCAGCATGCGGTCGAGCGCGACCCGGGTGCCGTGCACGAATCCGAGGTAGGTCACCTCGGTCACCCGCCGGAACTCCGCCGGCTCGATCTCTTCGAAGGGGGCGAAGACCGAGGTGAAGGCGTTGTTGACCCAGAGGTCGATCGGCCCGAGTTCGGCGGTCACCCGGGCGGCGGCCGCTTCGACCTGCTGGTAGTCGGCCATGTCGGTCTCGATCGCCAGGGCCTCCGCACCGGTCGCCCGGACCTCGGCGGCTGCGGCGTCGAGCCCGGCCCGGCCGCGGGCAAGCAGGGCGATCCTCGACGTGCCCGCCCGGGCCAGTTCCCGTACGGTGGCCCGCCCGACGCCAGCACTTGCCCCGGTCACGACCGCCACCGCTGGCGGACGGTTTCGGTGCATGCCTGTTGTCCCTAACCCGAACATGAACCCATTAAGCAGCAATTATCATTGAATTACGTATGTTTCGTGTTTCCTGCATCGGCGGGGTGCGTAGCCGGAACTGTCACCCGCTCAGGGGAGGGCTGACGCGGTGGCTTCCGGAGATCACCACCCGATCGGTGACCGGAGGCCGATCTCCACCGGCGGGAACGGCTGCGTGCCCCGTCCCCCGGCACCGCACGTGCTCCGGGAATACGCGCTGCTGGCCGACGGCTACCGGGGAGCACTGGTCAACCCGGCCGGAACCATCGACTGGCTCTGCGCACCGGTCTGGGAGAGTCCCACGGTCTTCGGTGGTCTCCTCGGGGCCAGGGGCCAGTACACCGTCACGCCGACCGCCCGAGCGGTCTGGGGCGGCTACTACCAGCCCGGCACCCTGATCTGGACCAGTCGCTGGGTGACCACCGACGGCATCGTCGAATCACGGGAGGCCCTGGCCTACCCGGGCCAGGAACGCCGGTTGGTCCTACTGCGTCGCATCCACGCCCTGACCGGTGACGCCGAACTGGCCGTACGGCTCGCGGCAGCCGCCGACTTCGGCCACGCGGGCGTACGCGACCTGCGCCGCAACGACGACGCCTGGCTGGCCCGCAGCGGGAACCTGTACCTGCGCATCTCCAGCGGCGCGGGCCTTGCTCCCGAGCCGGACGGTGCCCTGACCGGGTTGCTGACGGTGCCCGCCGGGCAGCGACACGATCTGGTGCTGGAGATATCGGTCGATCCGATCGAGGAACCGGTACCCGATCCGAACACCATCTGGCGCAGCACGGAGAACGCCTGGCGGGCCCGCAACCTGCCGCTGACCGGATACGTCGGTCGACGCGACGCCGAGTTCGCCCACGCCGTGCTGTGTGGCCTGACCCGCTCCGGAGGCGGCATGGTCGCTGCCGCCACCACCTCGTTACCCGAACGTGCCCGGGCCGGCCGCAACTACGACTACCGCTACGCCTGGATCCGCGACCAGTGTTACGCCGGCCTCGCCGCTGCCGCCGCCGGCGCGGACGACCTGCTCGACGCCGCCGTGAACTTCGTCCACGCCCGACTGCTCGCCGACGGGCCGACCATGGCCCCGGCCTACACCGCCAGCGGCGGTCCGGTTCCCGACCAGTCGGCCCTGCCCCACCTGGTCGGCTACCCCGGTGCCGAGGTGCGGGTCGGCAACTGGGTGGGAAGGCAGTTCCAGCTCGACATCTTCGGGGAGAGCCTGCTGTTGTTGGCCGCAGCCCATCAACGACAACGGCTGGACGTGGCGGCGTGGCACGCCGTCGAGGTCGCCGTGGCCGCCGTCGAGCAGCGCTGGCGGGAGCCGGATGCCGGGATCTGGGAGCTGGCCGCCCAGCAGTGGACCCATTCGAAACTCACCTGCGTCGCCGGACTGCGCGCCGCAGCCGCCGCCGCTCCGGCCCGGCAGGCGGCCCGCTGGGCAGGTCTCGCCGATGCGATCCTGGCCGAGGTCGGCCGGTCCGGCGTACACCCTTCCGGTCGATGGCAGCGTAGCTACAGCGATCCCCGGGTGGACGCCGCGTTGCTGCTGCCCACCGTCCGCGGCGCGCTACCGCCCGACGACCCTCGGAGCCGGGCGACCCGCCGCGCGGTGCTGGCGGAACTCACCGACGACGGCTACCTGTACCGGTTCCGCCCGGACGAACGCCCCCTCGGCGACGCGGAGGGGGCGTTCCTGCTGTGCGGTTTCATCGCGTCCCTGGCGGCCCATCAGGCCGGCGACGAGACCGACGCCCATCGCTGGTTCGAACGCAACCGGGCGGCGTGTGGTCCGCCGAGCCTCTACACCGAGGAGTACGACGTACTACAGCGGCAGCTACGCGGCAACCTGCCACAGGCGTTCGTGCACGCCGCACTGCTGGAGACAGCGGCAACCCTGCACGGCCCGGACCACTGACTCGTCCTCGCGCTGGCCCGGGGCTGAACCCACCCTACCCAGCGGTCACTGGCAGGTCACCCGCAACTGGGCGACCGCGACATGCTCGTAGGTCCGGCCGTCGTCGTTCCAGTCCTCGCCCCGGTTGACCCCCCGGATGACGATCCGTCCACCGCTGACGGCATACGTGCCGGCGGAAACCCAACGGCCCCGGTTCACCCGTTGGTCGACCGTGAACGTCGCCCGAACCGCACCACCCTCGGTATCGCGCACCTGGTAGGTGGCGGGCTTTCCGGCCACGTGACGATGCACGGTGGTGGTCGGCACGTACGTCGACACGGCGCACGACCGGGTGCCCGTCCCGACAGCGAACCACCACTCGGCGTAGAAGGAGCTGTCGTCCTTGGTCTTGGAGCCCGACATCGGCATCGTGTCGAAGCTGCCGTCGCAACCGTCAGCGGTCCAGGCACCGCTACCGACCCGGACCCAACCCTGCTTGTCCTCGCTGTACCGCCCGATGATGCGGAACCCGCGGGTCGAGGTGTGTGTGCAGTTGTAACCCCCCACCGCGGCGAAGGTCACCTTCGGTGCGGTCGAGCCGGGAGTCTGCTGCGGGGTACGGGTGGGGCTGCCGCTGGGCGGGGGCGAGGATGCGGTCGGCGACGCGGACGTACCTGCGCTCGGCGATCCGGTGGGGCTGGTGGACGCGGACGGGGTCGGGGTGACCTCGCCTTCCTCACCGACCGGGACGAAGTCGATGGGGGGCGGTTCGACGGTCGGGTCGGCCCCGGCGGCATTCGACGGTGACCCGGTGTCGTCCCGGGTCTGGGTGCCGACGACGACCCCGATCAGCACCACCAGGACACCGACGCAGACCGCGGCAAGCAGCGGCGTGGCGGGACGACGCAGCCCGGCACGCTTCAGCCGGCTCCACCTGCTTTGCGGCTCGTCGGGCTCGGCCCAGTCCTCAGCGAACTCGTCCAGGTCGGCATCCTGCTTGTCCGACCCTCGCTCGATGTCACTCATGCGATGCCTTCCTCCGCTGTCTCCCGGCTCACTACGCGGCGGCGTACCAACGGGTTCATCCAATCTCTGTGGAATGGTGAACCGGTTTCCCGGTTGGTCCGTAGTGGCCGGGAACGCCGTCGCCGGCGGGCGGCGACGGAATCCGGTGAGACAGACAAAGGGGCGATGGCCGACGTGGCGAAGCCTGACGATTCTTCGCGCCGCTCCACGGGTGAAGGTCTCTATCCGGTACGCGCCGTCTGGCTGCGTGCGCCCCGTGAACCGGACGTCGGTGACGACCCGCCGAAGGACCCGACCAAAGCCGGCCATGACACGGTCCGGCTGCCGCTGACTCCTCGCGTCCCCGAGGTGCCCGAGCCGGCCACCACAAGATCCGTGGTCGCCGACGTACCGTCCGAGCCGACGTCTCCGATCGTGCCTCCAGTCGCGCCTCCGATCGCGCCTCCAGCCGCGCCTCCGATCGCGCCTCCGATCGCGCCTCCACCGGCGGCCATGACGGCAGTGACACCAACCCCGGCACCGACTGCAGCGACGAAACCGCCGTCAGCGGCGCCTGCGGTGACCCCGACACCGGCACCCGTGGCCAAAGAGGAAACGGCGGCCGAGCCGACCTCCCCGGCCGTTGATCCGGTGGCAAAGCCCGAACCGCGCCAACGTACCGGAGAACCGGCCGTCCGCTCCGACGTCCGCCGCGTCTCCGGGCCGCCCGCTCCACGGTGGACCGCGTGGCTGCCGTCGATCGCGATGGTGGCCGTGACGGCGGTCGCCGGTTGGGTCATCGTGGTCAAGTTGCCCGGCTGGCTGGAACCAGAGCCACAGGCACTGCCGTCGATCACCCAGAGCGCCGAGCCGACGCCGCCCGCCGGCCCGGACGCCTCCGACGCCCCGCAGGACATCCAGCGAATCGACTACCGCAGCTTCACCAACCCGACCGGCCTCACCTTCACCGGCGGCGCTGCCCATGCCGGTGCCGCCGTCCGGCTCGCCGAGGGATCGGGACAACATGGCGCCATGTGGTCGGCGATGACGCTGAACCCGGCCCGGTCGTTCAGCACAGCCTTCCGGTTCACCAGCACCGGCCGATCCGGGACCCTCTCATTCGTGCTACGAACCCAGGAGGTCGCCAGCGCAGAGCCACTCGATCAACTGGTCCCCCGGATGAGCGTCGACTTCATGGTCGACGGACCGACCGGATCGGCCGACGCGGTCACCGTCATCTCGGCACGCAACAGTCGGCCAACCATGCTGGGCTCCGCGAATCCCGGCGTCGACCTGGACGGTGGTCCGGTGACCGTCTGGATCGACTACCTGGCCGAGCGACAGAGCCTCCGGGTCTACGCGTCGACCGGTACCGGCAAACCGACCGCACCGGTGCTCACGGCCACGGTGAAGCTGGGGACGACCCTCGGCAAGGGCCCAGCCTATGCGGGGTTCATCGCCTCCACCGCCGACGCTGCCGGCGCACACGAGATGCTCGCCTGGCACCTGTCCCCACCGGCCGCACGGTCGTAGGTCATCGTGCGCCGTACGGTACGCAACGCGTGATGCGCCCGCGACTTGACGGTTCCCTTCGGGATGCCCATCAGGGCCGCCGTCTCCTCGGTCGTCCGTTCCCGCAGGTAGAGGTAGACCAGCACGTCACGATGGTGGACCGGCAGGCTCGCCAACGCGGAGTACACCTCGATCGCGTCCAGCGTCCGTTCGATCGCGTCGTCGGCGACCGGCCAGAACTCCAGCACGTCGGAGTGGACCTCGGTCGGGCGGGCCGCCCGGGCCCGCAGTTGGTCGATCACTATGCGCCGGGCAACCGTGAACAACCATGGCCGGGCCGTCTCGTGTGTCAGCCCGAGTTCGTCCATGTGCTGCCAGGCGCGCAGCATCGTGTCCTGAACGATGTCCTCCGCCTTCGCCGCGTCCCCGAGGGTCAGCTTCACGACGTACGCGAACAGTGGCGCGAAGTTGCTCCGGTAGAGCCGCTCCAGCTCCTGCTCCCGCTCTTCGTCAGGACTGTTGCCCACCATGGCAAGCCACCTCCTCCGCCCCGAAAAGCTAGGGGCGGAGGAGATGATGTGAACCCTGGAAAACCCTTGCTTACTGTTCGGATCGTTACCGGTTTCGCCCGCTGAAGATCAGTCGTCCGACTCGGCCTCATCACCGTGGTAGCGCCAGACCGGCTCGCTCTCCTCCGGTTCCTGCAGCTTGGCCAGCGTCCGGAAGACGGCGACACCATCCAGTGTGGGCATCCGGTAGCCGATGCTCTCGGCGTACTCGACCAGCCGGGGGTCCGGCTGCAACTGGTGCTCCCGCAGGTAGTAGGTGATCGCGTCGTTCCAGATCCACCTGCCGTCGGTACGGAAGTTGAGCGGCACGACCATTCCCCGAGACCGGTCCACCACATCGTCGAGCAGTGCGGTAGTGAACATCAGGACCGTGCCCGCGTCGAGATAGCGCAGCATCGCTTCCCGCGCCACCGGATCGGTGACCCGGGCATGGTCCGGTGCGAAGGTGGCCCCCACCTCCGGGTCCACCACGTCGAAGGCGGAGGCGTGCTCGATCGCCGGAGCCGGCTCGTACGACCACAGCAGCGCACCAGACCCGCACGCCGACCGCTGGTAGAACGGCGGCACCTCCCCCGTTGGATAGGTCTCCACCTGAGGTGCCGACTCGCCATCCGCCGCGAGCGCGTGCTGCAGCCTCACCGCCAGCGCGGAACAGTCGGCCGGGTCGGTCACCTCGGCGACGTAGACCCGCCGGGGCGGCGGCCACGGCGAGCCGTCCACCGGCAGTCGCCAGGCCCGCCACAGGCCGCGCACCCCGGGGTGGTCGCCGACGACCGAGACAGCCGCCTGGTCAAGCGGGTCGATCGGCTCCGCCGGGTCGACTGTCAGGTCGAGCGACGTCGGCACCGTGCCGCCCCGCTGGTGGATCTTCGCAGCCACCTCGGGAGAGACCGCCTGGAACACGTACGGTGTCAGGCCATCGTGGTCGACCTGGGTGATCCCGGCCAACTGGGCGGTACCCACGCCCGCATCGGTCAGTAGCTCCCCGAGCAGGACGAAGTCATCGACGTGCAGGTCGAGGTGCTGCTTCGTGACGGCGAACGTGACCGCCCGGGCCAGTTCGGCGAGGGCGCCCTCGGCCAACCAGTGCCGCGCCTGCGTGAGCAGTTCGTCCGGCACCCGCCCGGCGAGCCGCAACAACATGGTGTGACATCCGATCAGCCGATCTGGCTTCGTGGTGCTTTCCGGACCGCCCACTACCACTCCCATCCTCCGAAACCCATCGGCTTCGTGCTCGACGACACCGTGCGGAACCACGCAGGCCCCATCGCACGTCACACCGCTCCTACGACTACGCAACCCGCACCCGAACCGTTCAGGCGGGAGTGTCGCGCCAACGGCAGACCTTGGCTGTTCAGGTGGTCGTTCGTTGGCCGGCCCGCCCTGCCCATCCCGGCGACTCCGCGGCGCTGACCACAGCGAAGGCCGGAAGGCCCCCCGCGTCCAACGGCTGCAGAACCGCCGTTGACCCGTACAGGTTGGCCAACCCCACTGCCCCTCGCAGGTGGGGTGGCGCCATCCGCGTCACGTCCTTGATCAGGCTGCTACTGATCGCCAGCCAGAATTCGCCGTCGCCCCGGCCCGGCTGGCTCTGTGTGATCACCGGCCCCGACAGACCAGCCCACCACTGCTCGATCTGCTCTCGTACGGGCCGGCCCGGCACCAGATCCAACCGGACATATCCCCAGTCCTGCGGCACCTGTTTCGTCAGTCGGTCCACCGCCGCCACCGTCATCCGCACCAGCGACCGGTTCAGGCTTGCTTCGTACGCCTCCTGGACCGACGCCGAGTCAGCGATGGAGGTCGAAAGCCGAGTCTCCTGAGCGACTCGCAGGTAGCGCCACACCGCCAGCGCCATGTCGCCGTCGACGAGCACGCCCAACGGCCCGACGCCTGACGCGGCCCGCAGGTCCGCGTGATACCGCCCCGGCGGTGTCATCATCCGAACCGCCATCCGGTCCGCAGCCGCTGCCCGCCAGCCCGCCCGGACCGGGAAGTCCAGTTGACCCGGCGTCAACCATTTCTCCTCCAGCGAGGTATTCACGGTGAGGTAGCTGGAGGGTGGGCTCTTCGGGAACTGCGCGGACAACGGCTTCGGCTCGAACCACAGATTCGTCGGATCCCCGGGCAGCCGTCCGGTCACGGAGAAGAACCCGGCCGCTGAATGGGAACGGCTCTCCCCCGCGCTCTCCGGGCTGTACGTCGCCACCGTCATCACCTGGTAGTGATCTAGGTAGACCGTGCCGCCGGCCGCCACGACGGTCGTCCGCACTCCGGTCCGGTGCGACAGCTCGTCCGCGAGAATCTGTGCCACGGGCAGGAACGGAGTCGCCCCCTCGGTCTGGGCGTACGGATTGCACGAGCTGAACAGGATCGTTCGGCCAGGCGAGTAATAGGGATCTCGCGCAATGACCTCCGCCACATCGGCTGGCGAGAAGCCGTCGTCATGGACCTCGACGCCGGATACCGTCCCGTGTACGGCGATGAGGTACATGTCCTCCCCGAGAGAGAGCCGGAAACCGTTGAGGTACAGGCGCACCACCGGATCGGCCGGGTTGCCGGCGAAGACCCGCCCATCCGGCACGGCGAAACTGTTGTTGAACAGCCTGACCGCCGCCTCGCTGAGACCACCCGGAGGTCGAGCCGTCAGCACGACCTCGTTCTCGACCGTCGGTAGTTCCTGCACGAACTGCTCCACGGGCACAAGGTCGTTCTGCTGGTAGCCCGGGCCACCAATGAGCAGCGGCCCAAAGGGCTTGACCATGCCCTGATCCGCCCCGGGCCGGAATTCCGCCCACCCCGTACCGGCCTCGGCCGCGACCTTCAGCAGGAGGCCCCCGTCAGAATTCGCGTAGACCCCGAGTCGGCCAGCCGCGATCCCGTCTGACATCAGCGTCAGTTGCCCCGTCGCCGCCACGATCGGGGTCTGAAGGAGATCGGCCATCCGTTTGGCCGCCGGGTTCGCCCCGTACGACGGCGAATCCATGACGATCAGCGGCGACAATCCGCGCCATTTCTGCTGATGCACCCGCAGCACCGCGGCTATCTCACCGTGCTCCTCCTGGAGCGACCTACCGACGAAGACGGGATAGACCCCGGCCAAGGGCTGCACGTAATGCGACAGCAGCCGCTGGATGTGCCCCTGATCGGAGCCTTCCTTTCCGAGATAGGCCACCTTCTTGACGTCATCGAAGCTGTAGATCCAGCCATCGGTCTCCGCCAGCACCACCCGAGCGGTGGCGAATGTGCCGCTCGGGTCCGTCGTCAGGTCCCAGGCCTGGGTCGGCCTGGCCAGATTTGCCAGGGCGACCGGCCCCCACACATGACCGTGTCCGAACCCAGGCGCGAACCGCAACAGGGCATTGTCGATCTCCACCTCGACCGTACCCTCCGGTACGTCCTCCTGCCTCGCCCCCGCCAACACCGGCAGGCCCATCGGATTGTTCAACCAGTACATGATCGACGGCAGTGGATCATCGTCATTCGAGTACGGCGCCTCGGGCAGATAGGCGTAGCTGACCCCGGCCGGCATCGGCGGCAGCTTCTCGACCGCCGCCACAGCCACCTCCACCTGCCGCCACCGGCCCGGATCCTGCTGCCTCAGACGCTCCGCCTGGGTATGCAGGTCCGGTATCTGGCCAGGCTGACCCGCACCCGCCACGATCCGATCCAGGATGCTCGGCCACGCCTCCGTAACCTGCCATAACGCCAGCACCTCTTCGGTACCGAGCTGCATCACCAGATCCAGCGGCACGTGCTCGACCACTGCGGCCAGGTCCTGGTATCCGCCGTCTACCGCGCGATCTTGGTATCCGCCGTCTACCGCGCGATCCGACAACGACTCCGCCACGGCCGTGGTCCAGCGGACCGGCTGCGCCAGGCCGACGGCCAACTCCGGTACGGACACCACCATCGCCAGTGACCGCATCACCTCGACCAGGTCGCCGGCGAGAATCCGGCTGGCGGCCCCCCGGTCCGGCGGGAACCAGGTCCAGGGCAGACGCTGGTCGGGACCGAGCCGCAGCCTGCCGTCCGGCTCGGCCGCCCCGGTGACGTTGGTGGCGACCACCTGACCGCTGCTCAACGTGTACACCACCCCATCGGTGGCCAGGACGCCGACGCCCAACCGGTCGCGCAACTGCTCCGCAAACGACCGGGTGGCGTTCGGTGGGACCCGTCCCGCCTCGCAGGCGACCAGCAGGATGTCCGGGCTGCCCGGGGCCCAGCCATGTGTCGTACGCAGATGGTCGGCGAACTCGGCCGCCGTCATCCGCCGGTCCCCCACCTGGATCAGCTGGGTCGCCGCGTCGAAATGGGTCACCACGGTCAGCGTGTTCGCCGTTCGAGGCGCGACCGCCGCAGCGGCCCGTTCCGCCTCGGCGAGCGGCGAGTTCGGATCACCGAGCAGCAGCACGTGCCCCGAGGGGGATGCCGCCTGGCTCCGTACGTCATCCGCGCTCGACATACCGGTCGGCCGGGAAACGGTCACCTCCCTGAGGGCCTGGACCAGATCCCCGACCAGCGCCCGGGAAGCACCACCGGACGCGGCGTACCACTTCCAGCCGAGCCCGGTTGCGGATCCCGGCCAGGCGACGCGCAGCACGGCCCGGCTGCCCGGACGCTGGTGGAGTTCGGGTCGCCCACTGACCGTTCGCGTACCGGTGGTGAGCACGGTGCCCCGGGCCGCCAACACCCCCACCCCGAGTTCCTCGTGAAGCTGACGGGCGAACGAGGGGCCCGACCGACCGAACATCGACCGGGGCGAGCGGCCGGCGTTGCTCGCGACCAACACGATGTCCGGCCCGCCACGGTCCGGCCAGCCCTGCTCGGTACGTAGGTAGGTCGCGAAGTCCTTGGCCGTCAGATGCCGGTCGCCCACCCGGATACGCTGCTGGACCGGGTCGAACTCGGTGACGACGGTGAGCATCCCGGCTGCCGTCGGGACCGTCTGGGCCGCTGCCGCCCCGGCCGTCGACGATCCTGCCGCCCCGTCCGTTGGGAATCCTGCCGCCCCGTCCGTCGAGGATGCCCCGAGCCACAACGTCGTACCGGCGGTGGCCGCCAACGCCCGGGTGGTCGGGGTCGCGGCCGGATCCCCGATCCGGTCCGCCAACTCTCGTACGGTCGTGTCGAGGGCGAGCTTCGCCGCGTACCAGGTGTCCTGTGCCGTGAGCCAACGCTGGGCAAGATCGGCATGTTCGGTCTGGCGCAATCCGTCCCAGTCCAGCGGCGTCACCGCGCCTGTGCCGATCTCGTCGGCGATCCGCTGCTGTTCGAGTTCCAGATCGACGGCCTGCCACTCCTGGAACCGGGTGGTCACGGTCATGGCCTGCGCGTTCGCCGTGGCGAGCAGCATCATCGCGGTGGGATCACCGGCGAAGCCCAGGTGCTGGGCGGCGTCGCCAAGGTCCATCCAGACCGGAGTGGAGTCCGGTACGAGCAGCACCGACTGCGCGGTGCTCGTACCGACGGCACGATGGACCTCGACGGCGACGACGATCTCCTCGGTCCACTCGACCTGGGCACTGGGCTGGAGCTTGTTCACCAGGCCGACGTCGGTGGTGATGTTCTGCCCGGCGCTGCCGCTCGTCCCCTCCCGGGTGTCGCCGTATCCGGTGACAGCTCCCCCTGCGGAGGTGGCGTTCGGGTCGATGTCCTTGATCGCGCCCCAGCTGCCACCAATCTGCCCGCTCGGCGGACCGGCGTCGTTGGTGTCGTCGGGCTGGTAGGCGCCGCTGATGGTCCCGATCGGCAACCCGATCCGGGCCACGCTGGCATTCCCGGTGCTACCGATGGCCCGGCCGGCCCGTACGTCGCGCAGTTGCGGGGGTGAGACGACGGAAAGCCGAGCCTTGGCCAGCCGACTGTACAGGGTGACCGTGACCCGGGTGCCGATCGCCGTCGGCTCGACCAGATCGACGCTGTACGGCCTGGCCAGCCGCATCATGGCGCTGCCCCACATCGCGGTCTGACTGAACGCGGCCATGATCTGGTGGGTGAGCGGCGCGCCCAGCCGGGCGACTTCGGCCTCCCCAAGGTCGTGCAGTGTCCGCACGATTGCCGCCTGCACGAGCGCGGCCCCCCGGAAGTCCGACGGCTGGTACTTGACCGGCATCGGCACGGGTGAGGCGGCCTGCCAGCTTCGCAGTTCGATGTCGGTCCGGACGGACCTCTTCGCCAACGACACGAGGGTCGGGTCGGGGTTCCCGGCTCCGCCCGGGGTGACGAGGTGGTTGGCGACCCGGTCCAGGATCACCTCCTGCGTACGCCTCAGCGGTGCGCCGAGCACCTTTCCCTGGTGGTAGGCGGTGATCTGGAAGGTGACGGTCTGCGCTATCCGGGCCCACGCCCCACCGGCGTCGACAACCAGGTAGGTCCGGTCGCTGACGGTGTTGGTGGCGGAGATCGTGCTGGCATGGCCGGCCCGGTCGGTGACCTCACCGCCGCCCCCGCCGTTACCCGCCTGGCCGAGCAGTTGAGCGGTACCCGCCAGATCCGCCCGATGGGTCCCGCTGCGGGACCGGGCTGTCGTCGCCGCCCCCGTTACGTTCATCTCCAGGGTCTTCGGTGCCGGCAGCAGCCGGTCCAGCCGGGGGGTGGTCGGCTTGCCGCCCGCGTCGACCGCGAGGACCTGCATGACGATCTGGACCGACTCCCGACCGACCACGCCGGAGTATTCGAGCAGGAACGACGATCCACCGTCGACCAGTTCGCCCCAGTGCGACGCGAGGTACTCGACGGTGGTGTGCCCCAGTACGGTATCGATGTTGACCAGGCTCGCCAGGTTCGACCCGAGCAGTGGCGTACCACGGCCGACCGTCGCCGGAAGGCTGATCCCACCCAGCCAACGCAGCACCGCGCTGCCCAACGCCGGAGGGTTCAGCGGGCGACCGGTGCCGAGGTTGGCCGGCGGTGCCGCCAGTGACGTTGAAAAGGCCATCGGGGCACGTGGTGCGGTGTGGAACATCTGCGGCAGGTCCAGCATCGGCAGGCTGCTCGGTGCCGCCATGGGCGGACGGAGTACGCCCATGCGCCGCGCCAGGTCCGAGGTCATCAAGCCGTACAACTTGGCACCGTCGACCACCCGGGAGGCCCGATAGGTCCGGTCGGCGCGGAGATCCTGCTGTTCGATCAGGACCACGTGCACCACGAACTTCACCGTGGCGTTCACCGTCAGCTGGATGCCCCGTTCCCCGCTGAAGGTCTCGTTGCGCTCGATCTCGCCACTGATGGCCGACTGCGTCCCGTGCTCACGCTCGACGCCCAGCCGTCCGGCCACCTGTCCCTTCAGGGACGCCGAGGCGGCGGGGACGGAGATCCGACCCCCGATCGACAGATCGACGTGGAGGGCCCGGCTGTGTGAGTTCAGCAGCCCCTGTGATCCTGAGGTGCCGTGCTCGATGTCGTGCCGCACCATCCCTTCCGGGCCGGGCGTCGCATTCGTCACGACGGCCCGGATGTACACCGCCGCCTTTACCGAGCTGTCCCCGAGCACTTCACCGAGGTTGGCCAAGAGCACCGCCTGGCGGGACATCGAGGGCAGCATCGCGGCGAGTCGGTCCGCGTTGACCTGCTGGAGCAGTTGCAGGTGTCCGAAGGAGCCAGGCACCTCGACCCCGAGCGCCGTGCCCCGGCCGACCGGTAGCTTGGCGAACCGACGCCACGGGTCGTCCGTGGTCATCGCGTCCCGTGCCTGACGCAGCGCCGAGATAATGGCACCGCGCAGCGTCGCCGCCCCATCGACGTAGAAGACGTGGTCCCAGTGGGTCACCTCGCCGGTCTCCGGTGCGGCCAGGCTGAGGTTGTCGACCAGGTTGGCATCGAGGTCGACCGTTGTCGTGGTCAACTCGTCCAGGGTCAGCGCCGCCGCCTCCTGCCCAGGCTGGAAGGTCCGGTCATGCGACACCGAGAAGGCCAGCCGTTGTTCGAACGTGTCCAGGGCGAGGAGCTGGCCGTTGCCCTCCGGCTGCCGGGTGGTGGCGAGTCGCACCGGCTGCGGCACCTGGTCCAGAATCCGGTTGCCCGTGCTCCGTAGCCAGTCGGTGGGTTCCTTGAGGGCGTACAACTCCATGGTGAACCGGAGGTGGTCGGAGAAGACGGCGGTCTGCTTGTCCCCGGCGTCGAGGTACGTCTCGTTCGCCATGTTGGTCGCGGACGCGCCACGTCTGCGGGTGTAGCGCAGTCGACCGACGGTGGACAGGTTGCCCGCCACCAGCGCCTCGGCCCGCAGTTCGTACCCCCTGCTCCTGGTCGCCCTGCGCTGGTGCGTCTTGGCGATGCTCCGCAGGTTGCGCAGCGGGGTACGCCGCAGCCGTTGCGCGTCCGTCGATTGCCTCGACCCCCGGTACGACCCCAGGTAGGTGGGCCCTTGTTCCCGGTCGACCCGCTCCGCCGTCAAGAGGACGACGAGGCTGCGACGACTCGCCGCCCCCAGGTACGGCAGGTGGATCACCAGGGTGTCCGAGGTGAGCGTGAGCAGGTCGGCGGCGAGTCGGGTCGGCCCGGTCTGGGTGGCGAGGCTGCCTGCGTTCTCCAGCGCCTGGACCACGTTACGCATGATCCTTTTCTGGGTGTACGCCACCCGCGCGTCGTTCCAGGTCGGTAGGAAGCGACTGGTGTCCCGGTTCTCCGGCAGCGCCAGGATCTGTTGAATCCGCTCCGCGATGGCCTCGGCCAGCAGATACACGCCGTACGCCGTGGTCTGCCCCGGACGCAGCCGGCCGTCCTGCCACATGTAGCGCGGCAGGATCCGATTCCCTCCGGAGTTGTCGGTCAGCTGCGTGAGACGCGTGATCAGCAGTTGGTCGGCGGACTGGCTCGGTCGGGTGACGACGACCGCCGGGGTGGCCGGCTCGACCGCCGCCAGGGTGGCCGGCTCGACCGCCGCCAGGGTGGCCGGCTCGACCGCCGCCAGGGTGGCCGGCTCGACCGCCGCCAGGGTGGCCGGCTCGACCGCCGGTGTGACCAGCGGATTCGGGGTCGTGGCCGACTCGGCGACCGACGAGGTGGGCGGCGGCAACGGACGTTCCGGCGACAGGTCCACGGTGGCCGCCACCAGGTTCGCGGTAGTGGTCGTCAGGTTCGCGGTGGCCGCCGCCACCAGGTCGAGCGCAGCCCGCTCGATGACGACGATCCGGACCGTCCCGGAGGTGTTGACCTGCGGTCCCCGACGGGTCAGGATCCGCGACCGGTACGACGCCTGGCGTAGTTCCACCTCGTAGGTGGTCCGGTACAGGCCGGTCGCCACCCGGTTCAGTTCCTGGGTGGGACGGCTGGTCGTCGCCAGCACGGCGGAGCTGGTCGACGAGGCGGCCAGTTTGACCCGCGGTCCAACGAGCAGCTTGAGTAGACCGAGGTTCATCCCGCTGTACGCCGCGAACCGGCTACCGGTGCTGCTCAGCGCCTCGATGCCCGCCTCGAACGAGGCGGTCGGTTGGAAGCGTAACCAGGATTCCTCGCCCACCTCCCCCAACTGCTGCACCGACACCAACCGCATCCGGGCCTGAACGCCGGTGGCGTAGCGGGGCAGGCCAAACCGCCGCTTGGACATCACCAGTTGGGGCGGCTGGTCGCTCTTGAGCTGGCCGGACAGGTCCGGGCCGGCGAGGTTCCGGCGTACCTGCTTCCGACCGGCGCTGCCCGGAACCGCCACGGACTGTCCCGCCAGCAGGTTGAGCAGGTGCCCGGCGAGCCCGCCGTCGTCGACGACCTGAACCGGGTAGAGGCCGGGCTGTAGCAGCGCCACCGCCGCCCGGTCGAGCTGGCGCACCGGCTGGCTGTCTGTCGGGGTCAGCAGACCGAGTCCTGCGGTCAGCCGGAAGAAGTGCTTACCGGCCAGCCGGTTGATCGCCGCGTCCGGGTCGGTCGGCGGGACGTTCGCCCCCGCCTCTCCCACCACGATCCGGACCACCACGGTGGACTCGACCAGGAACGAATCGTTCTCGCCGAAGAGCATGTAGTTGTCAGTGACACTGGTCGAGCTGGTCGCACCGTACGCCGGACGGGCGAGCTGCGCACCGCCGGCGATGGAGACCGGGACCCCGGCGAACTCCATCGGCACGACCAGCATCGCCGACCCCGTCTGCTGATCGCTCCGGCCGACCGAGGCGTTCTGCGCCGCCCGCTGGAAGTGGCTGAGTCGGTGCCCCGGCTCGTGGTGGACCCGGTCGTCGGCTGCGGGACGGGGCAGCAACTGTACCCACACCGTCCGCCTCCGCGATCCGCTCAGCACCGAGCCGGAGCTCGACTCGACCTCGTACGCCTGCGCGGTGTGCAGGAACGTCTGCGGTGCCGTGGACAGGTCGGCCAGCAGCTCGGCGGCGCTGGTCACCGACAGGCCGAAATGGCGTAGGACGCTGGTCGCCTCGTGCACCAGCCGCCCCGACCAGTCGGTCAGCTCCAGCAGGTCGGCGGGGTTGTTCAGTAACTGGGGCACCGCCATGACGGCGGCGCGTACCTTCGCCGCGTCCTCGGCGCTGGCCGCGACCACCCCGGCCCAGACCGGGTCGGTCAGGGGCCCGACGGTGCTCGTCGATGCCTCGGCCGGTCCCGATGTGTCCGGTGGCCGGGTGGGTACGGGCGGCGAGAGCAGGGACCGGCCGGTGGCGGGCACCTTCCGGTCGAACACCGCCGCCGCCAGGTGCGCCGGTTTGCCCCAGTGGACCGGCCGCAACGGCCGATCCAGCGTCGGCACCTGGACGGCATCGCCCCGGATCTGCTGCAGGACCGCCGTCAGGTGGGGCCCCATGGTCTGCACCGGCGCGGCCGGGTTCGGCGGATACCACTTCCAGCCGGCGGCCGGGCCGAGACGTCCCAGGGTGAACACCAGTCGGCCCTCGGCCCGGCGCAAGCCGATGTCGTCCGCCACCACCTCGCCGTCGGCCCGGGTGAACGCCGAGGCGCGGGGGGCCAGGACACCGACCCCGAGTTCCACACGTAGCTGCCGGGCGAACGATTCACCCGAGCGGAGGCCCAGCAAGGATCTCGGCGACCGACCCGCCGCACAGGAGATCAACATCAGGTCCGGGCCACCGGAGGGCGGCCAGCCATAGCTCGTACGCAGGTGGTCGGCGAACTCGCGGGCGGTCAGATAGCGATCTCCCACCTGGATCCGCTGACCGGCCTCGTCGAAGTGACTCATCACCGTCAGCAGACCAGCCGACCGGGGTGCAGCCGCCACCGCCGCCCGCTCCGCCACCACATCCTGCGGCCCCCGGCTCCCCAACCACAGGACATGTCCGAACGACTCTGCCCGGGACCGGACGTCCGGCACCACCTCGACCCGAGGCCCCAACCCGTCCCCCGGATCGGCCACCGGCCGCACGAACACGCCCGTACCGAACAGGTTCGCCAACCCCACCGAACCAACCGGCTGCCCGGCCAACAGCGACACGTCCCTGACCAACTCCGGACTGATCGCCACCAGCGCCTCACCCGGACCCGGCGTCGCCGCACCCGTGGTACGCACCGGGCCGGGCCCCGGGCTGGCCGCCCACCGGCTCACCAGCTGTCGTACGTCGGCCTCCGTCGTCGCCGACCCCAGCGGTAGCGTCAGATAGCCCCACCCACCGGAATCCGCTGGCTGGCGGTCCTGCCGGGGCATCGCGTCCACCGTCGCGACCGCCGCGCGGACCAGACCCCGCCACAGGTTGGCCAGGTACGCCGCGAAGCCCGTCCTGGCCCGGCCGGTCGTTCCGTCGGTCAGCGACGTGTGCGAACCGATGTCGACGTACTCGCCCAGGTACCGGTACACCGCCCGCAGCCCCTGGTCGGGCAGATGGAGCCAGTCTGTCGACACGTACCGGCTGGCGGCGAGGTCGGCTTCGTACTGCCCACCGGGACCGACCAGTTCCGCCGACATCAGGTCACTCGGGTGTGTCTGCCAGCCGGTGGCCACCGGGAAGCCCAGTGCACCGGGCACCTGGGCGATCTCGCCCGGCACCTCCGGCAGCTGTGCCCGCACCGGTGGGGCGTTGTCCGGGATACGCGTCTGCGCCGCCTCCGGCTCCCGCAACGCAACGCCCGTGCGGCGCCCGTGCACCCGGTAGAACCGAGCAGCGGGGTGGTTCGAGTCCGCGATCACCGTGGGAGTGCCAGGCCCAACGGGCTGGCGCACCGCGACGAACCACTGGTCGGTCACCCCTTCGTGCGCCACGAGACCACCGGCCGCCAGCACGGTGATCTCCCGGTCGAGGCGCTGGGCCAGGGCATCCGCGACTCGCTGCGCCACCGGCAGGAACGGCACCTCGCCCGCAAGCTGGGAATACTCGTTGCAGCTCGCCAGCAACAGCTCCGGGCGTCGTCCATCGGCAGACTCCTGCCAGTACGGATCGTTGATGACCATGTCGGCCATCGAACCGGCGTCGAAGTTGCCAGCACCGGTGATGTCCGCACCCCGCGCACCGCCATGCATGACTATCGCGTACACCCCCGGTATGGGGTGGGCACGGACCGCGTCCATGAGCAGCACCAGGTCGCTCGGGGCCGGCGGGTTGCCCATGACGACCCGGGCGCCGGGCACCACGACACTCGACGCGAAGAGCATCCTGGTGTCGAGATCCAGCCGTCGGGGCAGGTTCAGGCCCTGTTCGGCGGTTGCGGCGGTGTCGAAGGTCGGCAGCCACTGCACCAGATCGGAACGCGCACCGTTCACGGCGCTACCGAAGCGGAGCTGGGGACCGAAGTTCCCGCCGTTGATGGCCAGCCGGCTGGTGCCGATGAACGGATAGACGCGGCGCCAACCCTTGTTCTTCTCCAGTACGGGTGCGATCTCCAGACCCCCGGCGGTGGTCCGGTAGACGGCAGCGCGGCCCGCGACGATCCGACCCTGGACGACACCGACCGAACCGACCGGGGCTACCACCATGTGGCCGATCCGGTCACTCAGTCGTTGCGCCAGCGGGTTGCTGTTGCCGTACAGGGAGTCGGCGAGGAGGAGAATCCTCTTCCCCGCCCACATCCAGTGGTTGATCCGTAGGTACGCGGCGATTTGTCCGGCGGCGTCCAGGAAGCCGTCACCGTCTCCGAGGTCGAGAAACACCGGCGAGTTGTGGATGAAGACCGGGTAGTAGTTCGAGGCTGGATTCGCGTGCCATGCCGCTTTCAGCGCCGCCACACTCGGCAGTTCGACACCGCTGGCGGCGAACGTCAGACCGCTCGGGTCCATCGAGACGTCCGACGAGTCGTACACGTACTCGAGGACGAATTCCCCCGTGCCGTCCGCGGACAGCTGCCATGGCTGACTCGCGAGGTCCGCCAGACCTACCTGTTCCCCCCGCGAGTCCTGGCCCAGACCAGCACCCCACCGGATGAGCTCGTTGCTGATCCGCACCTCGATGGCACCGGTCGGTGGACCGGTACGCCGGGCACCGGTCAGCACCGGCCCGTACTCGCTCCGGTTGAACCGGTAGAGGAGCGAGTCCTCCGGGGATCGGTTCGGCAACGGCTCCAGATAGGCGTAGCTGTAGCCGCCCGGGTCGCTCATCGCGGGAAGCGCGGCCAACGCGGTCGAGACCGGCTCGACCAGCCTCTCCCACAGATCCCGGTCCGGGCTGGAAAGCTCGACCTCCTCCGGGTCGATCTGCATGGTCTGTTCCCAGTCCCGCACGTACCGCCACAACGCCAGCAGATCCGCGTCGCTCGCCAGTAGGTGTGGCGCCTCCGCCCGTGCCGCAATCAGGTCCGGGTCGCTCACCGGGCTCTCGGTGCCGATACTCAGGGCAGAAGACGAAGCCAGCAACGGGACGCTCGGCGCGCTCCAGCCGACCGGTTGCAAGGACCGAGCCGGCGTGGGCACCGAGATCGCGGTACGGCGCAGATCCCGCAGGCTGGCCAGCAGATCCGGGCCCAGTTCCCGAGCCGGGACGGACTGGTCCGGCGGATACCACCGCCAGGCTGTCCCCGGCTGTTGCGCCGCAACCGGACGTAGTTGCATGCCGCCGCCAGGGGCGGGAACGACCTCGACGCCGGTCGCCACCACCCGGCCGTTGGGCAACGTGTACGCCGGCCCGCCGGGCGCGAGCACCCCGACCCCCAGTTCGGCCCGCAGTCGCTCGGCAAACGACCCCATCGGGGGCACCGACCGGCCGGCTCCACAGGCGACCAGCAACACGTCCGGGCCACCCGAGGGCGGCCAGCCATAGTTCGTACGCAAATGGTCGGCGAACTCCGTCGCCGTCAGGAACCGGTCCCCCACCTGGATCCGCTGACCGGCCTCGTCGAAGTGGCTCACCACGGTCAGCAGGCTGCCCGCCCGGGGTGCCACCGCCGCAGCCGCCCGCTCCGCCGCGAACTCCCGTGGTCCCCGGCTGCCCAACCACAACACGTGTCCGCCCGACACAGCCTGGGACCGGACATCCGGCACCACCTCGACCCGAGGCCCCAACCCGTCCCCCGGATCGGCCACCGGCCGCACGAACACGTCCGCACCGAACAGATTCGCCAACCCCACCGAACCGGCCTGCGCCTGGGCCAGCACCGACACGTCCCTGACCAAGTCCGGACTGACCGCCACCAGCACCGTATTCGGGGTAGGGGTCGCCGCAGTTGTGGTGCGCACCGGGCCCACGACCGAGTTGGCCAGCCAGTCGACCACCGCCTGACGCGAATCGACAGTCGACGACACCGGGACGGTCACGTACCCCCATCGACCCGAGTCCGCCGGTTGGGGCGGGGTGGCCGGCCACGCGCTCACCGCCGCCACCGCCGTACGCACCAGGCCACGCCACAGACCGGCCTCGAACGACGCCAGTCCGGTCCTAGCCGTCCCGTGCTCGTCGACCATCGAGGTGAGCGATCCGATGGCGTCGTACGCCCGCAGGTAGCGCCACAGCGCCGGGGTTCGGTGCTCGTGGTAGACCTCGTCGGGCAGGTTCAGCGAGTCGACCGCCCGTACGTCCGCCGTGTACTGGCCGCCGGGTCCGACGAGTTCTGTCGCCATCAGGTCGGCGGACTCCGTCTGCCAGTCGCCGGCCACCGGGAACGGCAGGTCCACGGGCACGGGATAGATCGGCGACGTGTCGTCCGAGGGGGTGTGCACCGGGGTGCTCCCCACCGGATACCAGCGCTCCACCGGCTCCGGTGCCACCAGGGGCTCGCCGTGTCTGCGCCCGAACACCCGGAAGAACCGCGCGGCCGGATGACTGCCACTCGGCACCGCCACCGAACCGTCGGGGCGAGGTACGTAGACCTCGACCATCCGGACGCCCTCGGGATCGGAGGTGACCACCGTGCCACCGGCGGCCAGCACCGTCACCGGCCGACCGAGCTGCTGCGCCAGAGCGTCGGCGACCAGTTGGGCCACCGGAAGGAACGGCACCCCTTCGGGACGTTGGGCGTACGAGTTGCAGAACGTCAGCAGCAGCTCGGGCCGGTTACCGGATTCGTCCGCGACCCAGTACGGGTCCACGGCCAGCATCTCGGCCAACACCTCGGCGCTCAGCAGATCTTCGCCGACCGCGATCCCGGTCGGTTTGGCGTGCAGATCGACCTCGTACATCCCCGGCACGCCGTCGCTGCGGACCCGTTGCAACACCAGGGCAAGGTCCTCCGCGAGAGGTGGGTTGCCGTAGATGAGCCGCCCGCCGGGAACCAGGACGCTGCTTTCGAAGAGCAGCTCGGCGTCGTCGCTCAGCACGTCGTCGTCCGCCAGGTCGGGTGCCTCGTCACGGGGTAGTGCCTGCGGCCGGTCCAGCGTTGGCAACCACTGGCGGCGTTCACCGGTTTCCGGGACCGTGAGGCTCGTTTCCGGGAGGGTGAGGCTCGTTTCCGGGAGGGCGAGGCTCGTTTCCGGGAGGGTGACGGCGGCCGACCCGCCGAGGGCTGAGCCGAGGGCTGGGCCGAAGGCTGGACCGAGGGCCGCTGTCGGAGCCGAGTTCGGATTCGGCCAGAAGTTGGCCCAGCCGGACCCGTTCGCGGTCACGAGCCGCATCGAGAGCGTCCCGTCCGGAGATTCGAAGATTCCGAGTCGACCGGAGACGATCCGTCCGCTGATCGCCATGACCGCACCGGTGGCGGCCACCACCTGATGCTGGAGCAGTTCGGCGACCCGCTGAGCGAACGGGTTCCCCTCGGTGGACAGGGAGTCGGCGATGAGGACCGGGATCCGACCCTGCCAGACCGCGCGATTCACCCGCAGATAGGCGGCCAGTGTCGTCGCCCTGTCCCGGGTGGCGCCACGCCGATAGTCCAGCATGACGTCTTCGGGCGCGTTGTAGAGGAAGACCGGATAGAGACCGGGGTTCTGCCCCGGATCCCACGCCTGGTGGAGTCGCATCACGCCCGGGTGCGGCGCTTCCCAGTGGACGACCATGCCCGTGGAGTCGATCTGCTGCTGCGACGCACCGCCCACGGGGGGTCGCAGCGCAAAGAAGAAGCCCTCCCCCCGCCGTTCGATCCTGAATTCCCATTCCTGGTGGGCCGGCATCGTCAGGCCCGCAGGTTCTGCGGCCTCGGTCCCCGAGATGCCCCGGACCGACTTGACGAGGGCGTTGCTGAACTCGACCTCCACGGTGCCGGCGGGCACGGGGCGGCGTGGTCCGGTCAGGATCGGACCGAGGGCGCGGTTGTTCAGCAGTTCGAGGAGCGAAACGGCTGCGGGACGTCCTGACGGCAGTTGCAGATAGGCATAGCTGACCCCGTTCCGGTTGGCGACCCAGGGCAGTGCCTCCCACGCGGCCAGGGTGGGCTGGACCAAGCGAGTCCACAGGTTCCGGTCCGGCCCCGGGATGCTGATGCCGGCCTCGGTGAGGTGGCTGGTCAGGCTCCGGTCCCGCGCGTACCGCCACAGCGCCACCAACTGGTCGGCGTCGAGTCGCATACCCAGGGCCGGCGACAGGCGTTGCACCGCAGTCCCCAGGTCCGCCACGTACGCGTCATCGGGCGGATCGGCCAGCATGGTGCTGGCCCCGGCCGATGCGAGCACGACGGCACCGACATCGTCGGTGGACTGGGCCGCAGAGCGGTCCGCCCACTCCACCGGCTGCAGGGCCAGCCCTTCCGACTCGGACGACGTGACGTCGCCCCGGTGCAGGCGATGCAACACCTGGGTGAGTGAGGCGGGCAGGTCGACCACCGGCGACGTCTCACCGGCCGAATACCACGTCCAGCCGGCGGCTGGACCGGCCGGTGGGGGCAGCATCCGGAGTCCGCCCGACGCATTCGGTGTCACGGCGACACCACCGGTCACCACGGCACCGGTGGCCAGGGTGGTCACCTGCGTCTGCGACGCGAGCACACCGACGCCGAGGGCGGTACGCAGCTGCTCGGCGAACGACGTACCGGTGGGTGGCCCGGCCGTCCCGCGTGGTGGGCGGCCCGCCCCGCAGGCCACCAGCAGCACGTCCGGCCCACCCTGTGCTGGCCAGCCATGTTCCGTCCGGAGGTGGTCGGCGAACTCCAGCGCGGTCAGGCGTCGCTCGCCCACCTGGAGACGCTGGCTCGTCTCGTCGAAGTGCGTCACCACGGTCAGCAGGTTCGCCGCCCGGGGTGCTACCGCCGCAGCTGCCTGCTCCGCCACGGCGACCGCCGGGTTCGGGTTACCAAGCCAGAGCACGCCACCGGAGCGGGACACCGTCGTGGCGGTGACCAGGGTGGGCAACCGCTGGAGGCTGGGTTCCGTGTGGCTCGGATTGGCGTTCTCCGGAGCGCCCAGGAAGGCGTTGCGGAAGTCGTCCACCGTGTTGGACGTCGGCTGGGCGGGAGTCGTCATCAGGCTGGTCGAGGGGGGGCCGACCTGGTCCGGTGCCTGGTCGAGCGCGGCGAGCACCGCCTCGTGCTGCGGATCGATCTCCTCGGCGATCGGCGGGAGCGGGGCAGTCGGGGTCGTCCTGGCCAGCGGCTGGACCGGGGTCGCCAGGTCGGCACCGAACTCCTTCGTCCGCTGCTTGGCTGGCACGACGGACTTGAGGACGTCGAGGTCGATACCCAGTTGGAGTGCACCCGCCTGGTCGACGACCAATTCGACACCACCGGTGGTGTAGACGGTCTGGCCGGCAGCCTCGATCTCGTATTCCAGCGTGCTGTAGACGAAGTAGACGGAAGTGTCGTTACGCAGCCACGCCCGGTGCTCGATCCAGTTGGCCTGGTCGATGCCGATGGTCCTGCCGCTCTCCTTGCTGGCCGCGAGCCGCGGGCCGACCTTGTTCTGCGGCGCCACCTCGAACCCGAGGGTGAGCGACCCGCTCACGCTCTCCTGGACGTTGCGATTGCGGTTGTGGGTGGCCGAGTCGGTGCCGTGGTCGTAGTTCTCCAGCTCGGCCTTCTCCATGAAGTAGAGGTGCCGCAGTTCACCGAAGCGCGCCCGCACCGTGACGTACCCGTTCCGGGCCTGGAGCACGCCACCGGCGGTGACCAGCCAGCGGAGCGGGGCACCACCGGTGAGCATCAGCGGCAGGATGTTGCGCATGCTCTCGAAGGTGAGCGGCTGGATGGTGCCGTGTGCCCCCTGCTCCGACAGGGGCGTGACGGTGGCCGGGTCGTGGTATCGCACCAGCGGGGTGTCGGCGAGCGCGGCGTAGATGTCCTGAAGACCACGGATCCCGAGGATGCGATACGTGTCCGGCAGCGGGCCGCCGGCAAGCTCGAAACCGAAGGCGAGGGCCGGAGTGCCTCGTGGCACGGTCCCCTCGGTCGGCACGCTGACCACGTGCTCGGAGGTCACGTCGATCCGCTGGGGCACCGGTCTCGCATGCCCCAGCAGGGTCTTGACCAGGGACCTGCTCTTGATCTCGCGGAGTACGCCGTGATACCGGACGACCTGGGTGAAGTCGGTGAGCTTGTTGGCGCGTAGCCCCTCCATGAACAGCAGGTTCGACCCGCGACTGTCCGACTGGTCGGTCCGCGTGGTCGAGGACAGCGCCGTGCCTACCGCAACCGGTCCACCGACGCCCAGCAGGTTCCCGGCTATTCCGAACGACGAGACGTTACGGCGGCTGGCGTCCTGGGACCTGTTACCCCGCTCGTAGAGCTTTCCACCGGTGGCACCGGGACGGCTGTCCCGCGCCGCGCCGACCAGCTCGGCGGTCAGGGCCAGTTCGAACCGGCGCTCACCCACCGAGTACGTCCACGACCCGCCGCCGTCGAGCAACCGCGCCATGTACGCGCCTAAGCCGCTGGGCAACGACATGACCTGCACGACCAGCTCCGGCCCGCCGACCTCCCGCGCCGCCCGGACAAGCTCCGTCAGCAGCGCGCCGAAGCCGAACCGGGTGTTGCCGCCGTTGAACAGAATCGGCCACACGGCGGACCAGGAGTTGCCATCCCGGAGGGCGACCGGTGGGTCGAGTTCCGTCGTCAGGGCGCGGGTCAACGCCGGTGCGGGCAGTGGGGCCGGAACGGGAGCGGTCATGTGCTCGTCGAGCAGGCGGTTGTTGTCGAACTCGTGCCGGTTGGCGATCACCTCGCTCAACAGCACGTTGAGCAGGATCTCGCCCGGACTGGAGATCATGGTGCCGTCCGCCGTGGCGACCCAGTTGATGACCGCCGTACGGACGATCACCATCTTGGTGTCCTGGTAGATGGCCCGGTAGCTGCCGACGGTGAAGAGCGAGGAGGCACCCTCACCCGTACCCCTGTTGCTGGTGATCGAGAGGTCGCCACTGATGTGTTCGGACCGGCCACCGAGCTGCCCCTGCCAGCCCCGTTGCCGCAGTTTGTCGCTGCCCTGTTCGTGGCCGACCTGACTCTCGACGATCTGCTGGGTGTACGGGAACCAGACCTTGACGATCTGCGGCCGGCCCACCGGTTGTGCGACCAGCGCGACCCGCTGCTCACCGAGGGGAATCATCGCGGCCCCGGAGAGGCCACGCATCAGCGCGCTCTTGTATGCGACGGTGCTGAGTCCCTGCCAGACAGCCTCCTTCGACACTCCTGGTAGGGCCTTCTGGATGAGCGCCTTCTGCAACACCCCCACGCCCTTGACACCCATCGTCGTGTAGATGGCTGCCGCCATCCGCTCGAGCACCGAGGACGCCACGCTCACCGGCTTGAGCGGCGGCAGCGGGGCATCGTCCTTGGTGCCGTGCAACGCGTCCGGCTGGAGCAGGGTCATCGTCCCCGGCACCATGTCGTCGGCCAGCCGGATGCCACCACGCTCGGCGAACCATCGCCAGCGGATCGGCAGGTGGTAACGGGAGCTGGGCATCTTCTGCCCGTCGGTGTCGGAGGTCAGGGCGGTCGACTGGGTACGTCCGAGCTTGTCGGTCGACGAGGCGCTCCCCTGGCGGCCGTACTGGCCGAGGACGTTGGCGTCGACCGGCAGCAGGTCCACGGCCGCATATCCGGAGACGTCCCGGGAACTGCCGGAGACCTGCTTGACCGTCATGGTGTCGACACTGGTGTGGCCGTACTGGATCTGGTATTTGGTCACGCCCTGGTGCGTGCCGTCGCCGGCGAACTCGGCCCACAGTCCGACGACGAGGCGCTGCTGCGGGGCCTCAGGGCGGTCCGGATGCGGAAAGACCAGGGTGACCCCCGGCTGTCCCGCCTCCGCTCCCAGTACGTCATCGGAGAGGGTCCGCAACGCATCCTCGGAGAGCTGACTCAGGAGCATCCGCCAGTTGGTGTACGCCTGCCCGGACAGGTTGGTGTCCGCCCCGGTCCGGGAGAGGCTCTTCAGGTGCTGCCACGGTGTCGTGCGCGCCGTGTCCGCCATCGCCGCCGCCGGCAGGTAACCGGCGGTGACCAGGGTCGGGACGATGCTGTCGTACAGCTGCGGCACCCCGTCGAGGCGCTCGACGAAGTCCATGGTGATGCCGAAACCGTCGAGCGCCCACCAGGTCTTCGTGTCGTCCGGCGCGGCGTCCTTGGCCAGTTGGGCGTCCTCCTTGGCGTCGGCTTCCTGGTGTGCCGGCACCATCGGCTCGGACCATTGCAGCGGCGTCGCGTTCCGCTCGTTGGGGTGTGCCAGCTCGCGCAGATCGGCCGAGTGCATCATCAGATGGGCGTAGCCGGTGATCGCCACCGGATCGTGGTCGACCTGCCCGTCCCCGCCCCGGTGGTCGACGTCCAACTGGACCGTGAAGTCGGCCAGGACGAACTGGAGCGTCCCGCCGACCCGGCGGGCCCGGGTCAACCAGGCGCGGTGGTGCCTGATCTCCTGCAACGCCCGGCGCCAGGTGTACCGCCCGGTGCCACCGAGTCTGAGTACCCGCTTCAGGGCCCGCAACCCGGCGCTGCCGGTGATCCGCTTCCCGTCTGCCTGGTTGACGTTGCGCAAGATCTTGCGGACGACCGCGTTGACCCAGTCGAAGCGGGTCTCGCCGCTCCGGCTCACCTCGCTGATCTTCATGATCTTGTTGATCGGCTGTTCCTGAACGCCGCTGGTCAGGCTGAAGCTGAGGAACCTCCCGTCCCGTTCCAGCGTCTGCCGGAACACCTGCTGGTAGTTCTGCTCGTTGCGGGGCCGCAGGATGTTCTTCAGCCCCATCGTCAGCTGGTCGTTGGTCAGGTACGCCTCGACCACCGGTTTCCAGAAGGCGTAGTCCGCCGGGGAGAGCTTGGACCGCAGCCCGGCCAGCACCTTGTCCGCCAGCTGCACCCGGGAAGCGGCGAAGTCCATCCGCCACAGCGGGAACTGCTCCGCGCTGGTGACCTGGATCTCCCGCAGATAGTCCGGGTCGGTGCCCGGCTGGCTCCGCGCCTCCGTCGCCGTGTACGGCAGTTGGAACTGCGCCACCGCGTACGTGACCGTGTCCCGCCGCAGGCCACCGGCCGGCTCCTCGAAGAAGAACTCCTGCCACCGGAGGGTCTGCCGGTCCTCCACCCGGGCCACCCAGGTGACCGGCAGCAGCACGTCGCCGACCGGCTCCTTGATCCGCAACTGCTGGTAGTCGGCGATGGCGGTCGCATCGAGGCGACGCTGGTCCGTAGCGGCCGACTGGCCGTACGAGGCGGTAGCATCCAGCCGCGTCGAGCTGATCGTCTCCGGCACCCCGAGTTCCGCCCGGTAGGCCAGCCCCAGGTCCCAGCTGAATCCGCTCGTCGAGGTCTGGGAGATCGCCAGGTCGCGGTATCGGTACACCCGGTTCTCCAACTTGGCCGGACGTCGGGTGCTTCCCTCCTGTTTGGCGTCCAGCAGGCTGCCCGCCGCGACCTTGGGCGGGGCCGTCGGCACCGGCCACAGGCGAATGTCGTACCGCTTGCCGTCGACCTCGACCGGAATGCTGAGACCGTCGTCGAGGCCCTGCCCGAAGAGGGAGACCAACTTCTGACGCACCTCGGTCGCGCCGATCGGGTGGTCGGCCTCCGGGATGATCCCGTTGAGCCAGTCGGTCAACTCCGGCACGAACGGCAACTCGCCGATGGCGTGGAACGAGCTGACCAACCTACTGTGATCGACGGTGGGGGTCATGCCCCGTGGTGAGGGTCGGGTCGATGGGTTGCCCGCGTGCCACTGCGTGACGACCGATGCGGCGAGTACCTCTCGCAGGCTACGCCGGTCGGTCAGGCTCTTGGCCAGCTCCGTCTGGGCGTCCCGGACCAGTACGGCCATCCTGATCAGCTCGTCGGCACCCACCGTGCGGCTACTACCGAGCAGTTCGAGCGCCATCGGCCGGTAGTCGGACAGATTGGTGAACCGACGGTCGCCCCGCTCGGTGAAGAACTTGCGCCGGACCCGGGCCAGCCGTTCGAAGTCCGCGAGGGTCAGCGGTGCCGGGTTCGACTCCGGAGCCGACCCCGCAATCGCCGACGTCTCATTGGTCTCGGCGACCGCCGACGTCTCGTTGGTTTCCGTCTCCGCGATCGCCGACCCGTCGTTGGTCTCCGACTCCGCAATCGCCGACGTCTCGTTGGTTTCCGGCATCGCATCGGGGTACGCCGTCCGCCACAGCAGATCCGCTTCCGCCCGGCGCGCGGCCGGCGAGTCGGGCTGACCCGGCTGCTTGAGGTCGCGACGGCGTTGCCGCTCCAGCACCGACTGGAAGTGCGTGGAACTCCGCACTCCCGGAATCCGCACGACATGCGTACGGACCTGCCGGCGTGCCCAGGTCGCCACCCGGTTGCGGTCCCGCCACCGCTGCCGGGCCTGTGCCTCGGTCACCACGGTGACCAGCCGCTGCCAGGTGAGCGGTGTGCCGTCCCCGAGCAACTGCTCCAGGTCACCCCAGCGCAGGGGGCGGTCGGGCGTGACACCGTTGTGCTGCTTCGCATACCGGCGGTAGGCCAACTCGATGGCGTGGTCGAGCACGGCCACATTGGCTGAGGTCGGGGCGAACGTCATCCCGGTTGGCAGCTCCCGGACCAGGCCACGGATCTCCAGCTTCCGGTCCGTGGAGAGAACGTCCTGGTCCCGGTCCAGCAACTGTAGGAGAGTGCGCTCCGCCTCGCTGGTCGGCCGGTCGGCAGCCACACTGTCCGAGCTGGGATGACTCTCCGGGCTTCCGTCGAGTTCCTGGCGGAGCACGGCAAACTGCTCACGTCGTACCAACGCGGCGCGGGTGACCTCCACGCCGTTGTCGAGCAGGGCGTTGACGTGCTCCCGCAGCACCGTCAGATGCTGGTCGGTGACGGCCGCGACCGTCGGACCAAAGACCGCGCGCACCAACGGCAGGAAGTCCTCGGGCCGCAATGCATCCGGGGTACGCCCCAACGCGCCGGCCCAGAGCGGAGACTCGAGGTACAGCACCTGCTGAAGCCACTGCTCGGCGCGGTCCGTGCCGTGGGTGAACGCCCGATCGGCCTGCTCCTTCGACCATTGTTGCCAGTTGCGATTCTGTTCGGGACGGGCTTTGAGCATGCGTACGGCGACTGACTGCTCCGGAAGCAAACCCTCGGTGTGCGCCTTCCCGACCGCGCTCCGGTAGCCGCGCAGCGCCTCGGTCGACTCCCGCAGCTCGGGGCTGGTGGGCGTGAGGCCCTTCGCGGCCGGCTGCGCCAAAGCTTCGAGTGCGGGCAGCATCAGCGCGGCGAAGACGCCATCCCGCTGCCGGGCATCGGCCGAGATCGTCGGCCCCGCCCCGGAACCGGAGCCCGACTCCGGGTTCGGGGCGGGGTTCGTGCTGGTCGGGACGGGGATCGTGCTGGTCGAGGCGGGGTTCGTGCTGGTCGGACTGGCGGCGAGCTGTGTCTCCGGCGAGGTGGGAGGGGGCTGGGGCGGTTGCCAGGTCGTCGCGTCGTAGTGGTTGGTCCCGTTGTAGTAGACCCAGACCTGCGGATTCTCCCCCCGGCCGAAGGCGCGGCTGTAGGAAGCCGGTGCCTGGTCGGCGGAGGGGATTGGGCTGGCCTGAATGAACAGGTCCAACGCGCCGGCCAGCAACGGGCCGAACGCCTCCCCCTCGACCTGGTACCACGACTCCTGCCAGCTCGCCACCCCGGCGACGATCAGCGCCATCTCCTCGGGGCGCACCGGGATCGCGAGGTCGGCACCGCCGATCCCGACCGCCGACAGTTCGGTCCCGTACGCCCGCATCTGGAAGGCACCCTGGCGAAGCGCCTCGGTCAGTTCACCGTTGCCCAGCCGGGTACGCACGAGCGCGACCACGTGCTCGGCTACGGTCCGCGCCGCAACGGGAAACTCGCGTGGTAGGCCGGATCGCGTCCACTCGTCCAACTGGCGCAGGCTCTGGTCGAGCTGCGCCGGCCGGTCGGCCACACCGTCCGGGAAGGTACGCCGCAACGCCGCGGCCACCAGGCCGGGTGCGGACATGATCATGGCGTACACCAGGCAGAGTCCGTCCCCCGGCACCGGATAGCGCGCGGTCGGTCCGGCCTCCGGCGGAGTCGTCTCCTGCGCCCATCTGGCCCAGTTCGGTGGGCTGTCCATGGTGGACACCGATGGGGCGGGCGAGGTTGTCGCCTCCGGGGCGCTCGTCGCCTCCGGGGCGCTCGTCGCCTCCGGGGCGCTCGTCGCCTCCGGGGCGAGGACGACCGACTGTGCCCAGTGCATCGACGTGTCGAGGTTGCCGTGCAAGGTGGTCGGCGGCGCGGCGGGCTCCCCGGGGAACAGTTGCCAGGCCGCCTGACCGTCGGTGGTGATGACCGGTCGGCCGGTCGCGGAGACCGCGAACGTACCGGTGAAGGCGGCACCGCTCGGCGAGGTCCAGACGTCACCCGTCGCCGCCACGACCGGCACACCCAACTCGTCACGCAACCGCTGGGCGAAGGACGCCCCATCCGGGCCGGGCCGCGCGGCACCGCAGGCCACCAGCAGGATCGGGCGGCCGAACGCCCCCTCCGGCTGGTCCCGTACCCAGGCGGCGAACTGTCGCGCGTCGAACACCCGGTCGCCGACCTGGACACCCCCCGGTACGCCGTGCGCGACGATCGTGAACCAGGCGGCCCCGTCGGTGGTGCGGTACAGCGGCAACGCTCGCGCGTTCGTGGCCAGGTGCGCGCTGTCGCCGGATCCCGGGACGTACCGTCCGGCGGGAATCGCCACGCTGGTTTCTCCGCCGTCCGGCACCGGGGCCGGCGATGGAGCCGGTGTCGTAGCTGCCGACCCGGCCGTTGGCGGTGTCGAAGCTGCCGGCCTGGACGTTGGCGGCGTCGAAGCTGCCGACCCGGACGCCTGCGCGCTTTCCGCGATCGTCTGCTCGATCAGCGTGAGCTGTGTCCGTACCGTGCGCAGCAGGCCTGCCGCCGCCTCGTTCCCGCTGTCCTGTTCCACCTGACGCAGACTCGTACGGGCAGCGGCAAGCCAGGACCGGACCAGGCCCCGATGTGTCTCCGGCAGGGCCTCGACGTCCCTGGCCTCAAGGTCGGTGAGTTGCTGACGGAGTTCCATGACGGGGTTGCCGAGCGGGGGAATGATCGTGCCCGGTTTCCGCAGGTCGCCCTGGTCCAGCCGGGCCGGGGCGGACACGGCCGCAACCGGCACCGCACCCGGTACGACCATCTGCTGCGGTGCCGCCGACTCGGCGGAGGCCGCCTTCTTCGCCGTCGCGGCGGTGACGGTGGCGGCGATGGCGGTCGACACCGCTGCCAGTTCCACCGTCGCCGGCGTCTCGACCTCGACAATGACCGGATCGACCTCGACCAGAACCGGGTCGGCATCGACGGCAACCAGAACCGGCTCGACCTTCACCTCGACCGGATCGACCGCCACCGGCACCGCTGCCGCGAGCTGCGCCAACCGGGCCTCGACCTCGGTCTTGAACCCGTCGCTCTGCTTGATCTCCTGGACCGTCTCGACGACCCGGCGCAACGAGGCCGGCCCGGAGGCTGCGGTCAGCCGGGCGAGCAACTCGTCGCGGACGTTCACGACGATGGTGTCCCGCAGCGCGATCCGGTCCATCGCCGAGACGACGACCGTGGGATTTGCCGCCAGCCACTGATCGGCGACCGCCTCCACCTCGCTGCCGGTGAACGCGTGGGCGTACAGCAGTCCGGCCCACGCCCCGGTGCCCAGCCCGGCGACCTGGTGGACGTCGTCGACGAACTCCTGCCACCGCTGCTCCATCGCCCGCACCTCCTCCGGTGAGGTGGGGGTGATGGAGTCGCCGGTTACCGGGTCGTTGGCAAAGACCAGCGGGCCGAACACGTCATCGAAGTGCTTCTCCGCCTGCCGGAGCCACTCGGCGCGTAGCTCCGCCGGCAGCTCCGTACCCGTCTCCACGGTCGTCCCAGGCACGTCGATGCTGGTGTGCAGCGACTCGTCCAGCAGTGTCGTCAGTCCGCCCATCTCCTCGGCCCGCCGCTGCTCGAAGAAGTCGGTCCGCGCCTGCTCACCCCCGGTCTCGGCGAACAGCGCGGCGTGGTCCGAAATCCCCGTCGACAGGCCGGCACCGAATCCGATGCCGGTCGGAGCGCTGCCCGGGGCGGTCGCGGCGCTGGTGGACCTCCCCGCACCACCGGAACCGGCGGCCGGGCTGGTCGCCGAGCTGGTCGTCTTCTCCGGTGTCGGCTGGGCCGTAGCCGGGCTACCACCGGCGACGTACGGCGGCGGCGCCTCCCGGTCGTCCAGGACGAACTCATCCGACTGGGGCAGCCGGCTGTAGGTGGGAACCGGATCGTAGTCGGCCGGGTCGGCTTCCGGTTTGCCGCTGGTCTTCTCGTCGGTCTTGTCGTCGGCCTTCGGATCCTGCTTCGGGTCGGCCGGCAGGTCCTTGAGGATGTCCGGTGGCGGACCGAGCGTGATGTTGGCACCGAAGAGTTTGCCCAGGACGAACTGGAGAGTGCTGCTGGTGAAGATCGGCCGCCGGCTGCGGTTCTTCATCGGGTGTTCGATCGCGCCCTCGACGGCCCCGGAGGAGAGGCCGCCCACGAAGCCGCTGCGTGCCCCGATGTCGTCCCCGCCGTTGTCCGCGATCTTGTCGGCGATCAACTCGGGTAGCCCCTCGGCCAGCGAGTTCTTGACCACGGTGCCAATGAAGCTCTTGCCCAACGGCAGGCGGCGCATCCAGCCCAGACCCCAGCCGATCGCCCCACCCAGGGCACCGATGCCGGCCATGAAGCCGGTCTTCTTCAGGTCCCAGTCCTTGATGTCGCGGGTCTTGAGGACGACCACCTGGAAGGTCTGCACCGCGACGTCGAGCGCCACCATGAAGAGGACGCCCTGCAGCACACTCATCGCCAGCCGCTTCAGCAGGCGGATCGCCAGTTGTCGGAACGTCTCGATCAGGGGCGCCGTCGCCGTGGTCGTCGCCCCGAAGGTCACGATGGCCAGGTACAGCAGCTTCATGAGCATGTACAGGAGCATCGCCGCGAGACCGATGATCATCAGTTTCGCGTACTCGATCTCCAGGGCGACCTTGCGGGCGCCCGCTGCCACCTCTTCGATCGCCTTGAACAGTTTCGGCAGTACCGATTCGGTGCCGCCGCTGATCCGGGACAGGAACTCCCGGGCCGCCTCCAGGGCCGGTCCCTCCCCGGCCGCCTCCAACTGGGCGACCACCGCTCGAAGTTGGTTCTCCAGCGGTGCGAGATCCTGACCGAGCCGCTCCCACGCGTCGGCCAACGCCCGCATGCCGTCCTCGTCACCCTTGGGCCAGTTCTCACCCACCAGCACAAAGGTGACCCACTCAAGCTCCTCGGGGGGACCAGGAATGCTCATCGCGGCTACGTCCTCATCGGCGGCGTTCGGCAGGGGTGGTTGTCGCGTGTCAGGTCAGGTCAGGTCAGGTCGCGTCCCGGTGAGGACAAGCGACCCCGAACCACGCCTACTGGGCGTTTACCTCTTCGACCTGCTTGTAGCGGACCGCCATCTGCTCGAAGTCCGACGACAACCGGAGCAGGCCATCGATGATCGCCTTGAATCCACCCTGTACGCTCTCCAGCCCCGGAACGTAGACGCCCGCCCACTGCTTGCCGATCTCGTCGCCGCTACCGCCCCAGGGCTCGCCGAGGGAAAGGGCGTTGTTGTTGAATGCCTGCACCGCCGCCCGCAGTGTGCCCGCGGGGACCTGCAACTCCTTGGCGATGACTTCCAGCGCGTCCGCGTCGATGGTGATCGTGTAGGCCATACCGTGGCTACGTACGCCGGCCCGCACCGGTTCAGCCCGGTCGCTATCGGGCGCACCCCACCTGCACCTGGGCGGCGGCGTGCCGGGCACCGGGCGCACCGGTGCCCTGGTTGAGTAACCGGACGGCGATCTGCCCCCGCTCCAGCCGGTACGACCCGGCCCGGACCCAGCTACCCCGGTTGGCGGTCTGGTCGATGGTGAACGTACCGACCACGGTGGCGTCGGCTCGGCCCCGGAGCACCTGGTAGGCGGTCGGCTTTCCGGCCGCATCCACCTCCCGTTGGGCCTTGGGCACGTACACCCAGACCTCGCAGCTGCCCGTGGCCGACGTGCCGGTGCTGAACCACCACAGCACCTGGATGTCGGTGTCGGACCGGTCACCGGCACCGGACATCGGGACCGACCAGAACAGACTCCGGGAGCAGCCCGGGCCGGTCCAGCCCCCGGCCATGACAACCAGCGGCGAGCTGGCCGGGTACCTGGCAACCGAACCGGCGGTGGCAGTCTCGGCGCAGCCAGCACCCGCGACCGCCGTGAACCCGTAGGACCGGGAAGCCGTCGTACGCGGGGTCGGTGCCCCGGTGTGGCCCGGCGTGGCCGGCTCGTCGGGCGGCAGAGTGGCCTCCGGGGCCTGTGTCACCTCCACCCCCGGGGTCAGTGTCAGCCAGTCCGGCGGGATCGTCGGCGGCTCGGCCCCGGTGTCGACTGCCGGGGTCTGGCCCGGTGCCGCCCGCCCCGCCTCGACCGGCGGCGGCGACGTGCCCTGCCCCATGACGACCAGCAGCACGACGACCAGCACGATCGTCATGGTCAGTACGAGGATCGCCCCACCCGCGAAACCGTTGCGGGGCCGTGACTGCGGCTCCACTGTCATGCCTCCTCGTTGGGCTGCCCGACCGGGTCGGCCCCTGCTGGCTGCGGGGCCGAGCCCCGGGCGGGACGGGCAGTGGGTTCCGGTCCGGCGTCAGCCTCCGTCGAGGTCACCACGACCGGAACGGGCACCACCACGGGCACCTCCACCGGGACCGGCGGTATTGGTGCCGACTCGGGCCGACGGGCGGACCCCTCGACCGGCCTCGGCACGGAATCTGTCCGCCCGGGCACGGGTTCGGCCCCCCGCTGCGCGAACTCGGCCGCCCCCTGGGCGGCTCCAGCTCCCTGCACGGATCCAGCTCCCTGCACGGATCCAGCCCCCTGCGCGGATCCAGCCCCCTGCGCGGCTCCAGCCCCCTCCACGGATGCAGCCCCCTGCGCGGCTCCAGCCGGCGGCTGCGCGGACTCAGCCCCCTGCGCGGACTCGGCCGGCGGCTGGGCGGCCGGTTGGGATGTCGAGACGGGCGGCGGCGAAGGTAGCGCCGACCCGGATGGCGTCGCGCCGGACGGGATTGCCGCCCCGCCCGCCCCCGGTGACTGCGCGGGCAACTCGTCCCAGGCCGGTGCCCGCCGGATCTGGTCGACGTAGTGCAGCAACCGGCCCACCTCGTCCACAGCCGCCCGGCCGCGTCGGCCGCTGGCCGACGACCGGGTGTCGGTCGGCGACGTGTGCTCGGCCGGGTCGACCGCGGTCTGCACGGAATGGTCGACCGCCTGTGCCGCTCCCGGGCCCACCAGTCGGCCACCACCGGTCAGCACCAGCGGGGGCACCCCATGCAGGATCCGTCGGAGCCCCTTGACCAGCGCCTCGACCAACCACTCGCCGGCTGCGGCGGGCACAGCCAGCCGCAGCCGGGACTGTGCCTCCGGTGGGAGGCGACGCAACAGGCGGTCGATGGCGCGCCACGGTGGCTGTGCCTGGTCCTCGTCACCGACCCCGATCACGACCGTGCAGTGCTCTGCCAGCAGCGGAAGTTGGCGCACCGTACTCGCCCCCTCGGTCCGGTTCATCTCCCGGATCCACAGCCCGGCCTCGATGATCTCCACCAGCCAACGCTCGTTCAGCATCAACTGGGCGGAGCCGGCGGGCAGCAACTGCTCGGCGGGTGCGGTCCAGGCCAGCACGCGCCCGCCCCCGTGCGGCCGCCACGCCATCTCCCGGGCGAACGGTGTCCAGGTGGGGTTCCCGTCCGCCCCGATCGCCGCCACCTGCTGGCCCCGGCCGGAGAGCCGGATCGGCAGACCGGTGCGGACCCGGAGGGTGCGGTTGGCCGCAGCGGACGCCACCGCACCGAGTTCACCGTCGGCCACCGGGGCGTCGCCGTACGGCGTGACGACGACCCGCTCCAACAGCGACACCGGCATCGCCTCGATCAGCCGACGCAGGTCGGTGGCGCGAAGCGGTGGGTCACCGGGGCGGGAGACCAGCATCGTGACGCTGTCCGACTGGACGGGGATGGCGTACGCCAGGTCACCCGGCTCCACCGGCTCGGACCGGCGGCGGGACCGGCGGACCCACAGCCCAGCCGGGATCTGCTCGACGGTGACCTCGGGGATGCCCGGTTCGGGGAGGTCGATCAGGTCCCGCTCCCACTCCGGGGTGGGGAACCGTCGACCGGCGACCAGTGGAGCACGCCCGGGCCGATACCGCCACCACTGGCCACCCGATCGTCCGTCGCCGTTGGACAGGACGTACAGCGCCCCGCCGGGTACGGCAACCAGTTCCCCGTCCGGGGCGACCACATCGGCTTCGAGCAGTTCACAGAGGGCCTGCGCGGGAATCCGGCCGGACCGGTCGGCACTCGCCGCACACGGGGCCACCAGCCGGACCGACTCGTAGCGCACCGGCACCCACCGGCACAGCCGGGGAACAAGGTCCGGGTGGTACGCCAGGTCCGCATCCGGCATGACGACGCTGATCCGGCCCGGCTCGGCTGGCAACGACCGGGCCACCGCAGCCGTTGCCGGGTGGACCCCACCCACGGAGACCAGCAGCACGTCACCGACCTCGTCCACCCGCAGTCGCTGCGGTTCAGCGGAACGCTGGTGCTGCACCGTCGTCACGGTCGCCCTCCGATCCCCGCTCGATCCGGCCGTCACGACAGGTCCCCGACCACCGTCACTGCAGGTCCTCCGGCAGCAGCAGGGTCAGTTCCGCCGTGGTCGGCGCGGACATGCCCATGGTGCGCCCCGCCTGTCTGGTGACCATACGATCGAGCACCTGTCGGGCGTACCGGCCGTTGCCGAAGTCACGACCACGCTCGACGCTGCCGAAGTGCCGGGCCAGGGTGGCCAGGGTGGTGGGTGGGCAGGTGTAGCCGGCCGCCTCCGCGTGCTGGTTGAAGATCACTACCAGTTCGTCCGGGGTGTAGTTCTCGAACTCCAGTGGACGAGCGAACCGGGAGGCGAGGCCCGGGTTCGCGGCGAGGAAACCGGTCATCTCCGACCGGTAACCAGCGGCGATGACCACCACCTCCTCCCGGTGGTCCTCCATCAGCTTCACCAGGGTGTCGATCGCCTCCGCACCGAAGTCGTTGGCCCCGGTCCCCCGGCTCAGGCTGTACGCCTCGTCGATAAAGAGCACACCGCCCCGGGCCCGGTCGAAGGCGTCCTTCGTCTTACGGGCGGTCTGTCCGATGTACTCAGCCACCAGGTCACCTCGGGACACCTCGACGAGCTGCCCCGACGACAACACCCCGAGCGCGGCCAACACCTGCCCGAAGAGGCGGGCGACCGTGGTCTTCCCGGTCCCCGGCGGGCCCGAGAAGATCAGGTGACGGGACAGGGTCGGCACCGGCAGCCCCGCCTGGCGCCGGCGTTCCGCAGTGCCGATGAGGTTGATCAGGTCGGTGACCTCCCGCTTCACTGAGGCGAGGCCAACCATGCCGGTGAGCTGTTCGAGCAGCGCCGGCAGCTCCTCGCGGGCGGCGCCCGCCCCCGTGCCGATGCCGGGTCCGGCGACCGGACCAAGATCCTCGGGTACGAGCCGGCTGAGTTCCTGCGGCGACATGGTCCCCTCGGCCGCCAGCCGTTGGGCCTGCCGGTCCACCATCTCCTCGAAGACCTTCCGGGCGGTCCGCGCGTTACCGAAGGTCTCGTCGCGGTGGATCCGACCGAAGTAGCCCTCCAGGGCGGCTCGGGTGCCGTACTCCAGGGTGTACTGGTGCACCCGGCAGAAGTTCTCCACGATGGTGACCAGCTCGTCCGGGGTGTAGCTGGCGAAGTCGACGGTGCGGGTGAACCGGGAGGCGAGGCCGGGGTTGGTCTGGAGGAACTGACGCATCTCGTGGGAGTAGCCGGCCGCGATCACCACCACGTCGTCCCGGTGGTCCTCCATCAGCTTGACCAGGGTGTCGATCGCCTCCCGGCCAAAGTCCGCCCCCGAGCCACCACTGTCGGCGGCGAGCGTGTACGCCTCGTCGACGAAGAGCACGCCGCCGAGGGCCTCGGTGAACTTCTCGGTGGTCTTGATGGCGGTGGCACCGACGTACTGGGCCACCAGGTCCTGGCGGGCCACCTCCACCACGTGCCCCTTGGGCAGGGTGCCGAGCGAGGCGAGGATCTTGCCGTACAGCCGGGCGATGCTGGTCTTTCCCGTACCGGGCGGCCCGGCGAAGATCAGGTGGCGGCTCATCGGCGGACTGGGTAGCCCGACGGCGGCCCGTTTGCGCGCCAACTGTTGCAGGTTGACCAGGGTGGCCACCTCCTGCTTGACCGAGGCCAGGCCGACGAACTCCTGCAACTCGGCCAGCAACTCCTCGGTGGAGGGCAGGTCAACGGGCGCCGCCGCGCGGGACCGGGCCCGCCCCGGGCTGCCGGGCCGGCCGCCCACGGTGGCCTGTACGCCGTACGAGTCGGCCTCGCCGTTGTCCGCGCTGGTCACCTTCTCGACGGTGAGCCGGGGACCCGGGGTGTTCTGCCGGAGCCCGGCCCCCTCGTTACCGGAGAGGGTGCAGTCGCGTACGACGATCGGCTGGTCGCTGTCGACGCAGATGCCGTCCCCCTCGTTGCCGGTGACCTCGCAGTCGGTGATCTCACCGCGTGCCCCGGCCGCGAGCCGCACGCCGTCACCGCCGCAATCCCGCACGGTCGACTCGGTCAGCGTCGCCTCGCCGCCCTCCTCGACCGCCACCCCGCCGGTACGCGCCTGGAAGATCTCGCAGCCTCGGAGTACGCACCGGCCCTGGGCACCGACGAGCACCCCGACGTCGTCGCTGCCGCTGAAGCGGGACTCGGTGATCTCCGGGCTACCGCCGTCGAGGCTGCGTACCGAGGCGAACCGGGTGTCGGTGACCTCCGCGCCCAGGATCCGGCCCCGACCGTTCTCTGCCACCACGATCCCGTGACCTTGGCAGCCGGCGACGACGAGCTTGCGCAGCAGCGGATTGGCACCGGTGGCGATCCGCACCCCGTGCTGGCGGGAGCGCCGGATCTCGACACCGTCGAACGTGCCCGCTGCCGAGTCGCTGATCAGCAGCGCCGCGTCGGCGCAGTCCCGCAGTCGCAGCCCGGTGAAGGTGGGGTCGCTGTGCCCCCCGACCCAGGTGCCGGAGGCGGAGACGTCGCTGACCTCGCACTCCTCGAACGTCCCCCGGGACCGGCCGACGATGCGAATGGCGTGGCCCCGGGTACGGCCTATCCGAACCCGTACCACCGACGGATCGGCACCGTCGGCGACGAGCAGACCGACGCCGGCGGTCTCGGTGATCTCGCAGTCCTCTACCACCGCCCGGCCGTTGCCGGTGAGGTAGATACCGACATCCGAGGTGTCCCGCACCGTGACCCCGCTGACCCGGGTGGTGGCCCCCTTCTCCAGCACCAGGGCGGGACCGCCGATGCGGAAGATCTCGCACCGCTGTACGAGCCCCTTCGCGCCTTCGGTGCTGCAGATCCCGTTCCCCTGGGCTTCGTTGATGACGCAGTCCCGCAGCGCCAGGTCCGCGCCGTTGCGCAGCACCACGCCGGAGGTGCCGATCCGCTCGATCCGGCACCGCTCCACCGAGCCGGCGGCGTCGTCGGTCGCCACGATTCCGGCCCCGACCGAGTTGGTGATCCCGCAGTCGGTCATCACGATCGCCGCCCCGGAGCGGACGAACACCGCGGCCGGGGCCTCGGCCTGTACGTCACAGCCGTCGAGCCGGAGCCGCCCCACGCCGACGTCGATCGAGGCCCGCTTGTCGTCCCGATGCTTCAGCACCAGCCCGGCCAGGGTCGCGGTCTCGGTGTGCATGAACACCGCGTGCCCGCCGGCCGGGGCGACGAGGACGCTGCCCCGACCGTCCCGCGCGGTGATGGTGACCGGGGTGGACAGGTGCAACGTCTCGGCGTACTCCCCGGGCAGGACATCGATGATGGCGCCACTCTCCGCCTTCGCCAACGCGTCGGAGATCCTGCGGTAGCAGCCTGGCTCCGTGGCGGAGACGGTGTACACCCGACGCGAGGTCATCGGTCCGCTCCCGGCTCCGGACGCCGTGCGGAGGCATCCTCGTGGCTGTCCGGTCGCTCGGTGCGGTCGAGGTCGACGCGGTCGAGGTCGACGCGGTCGAGGTCGACGCCGTCGAGCAGGTCGGTCGGTGGTCGTTGCAGCATGTCCAGGAACGGCTGCGGTACGGTCAGCGCGTCGGAGAAGGCCCGTCCCCAGTCGACCTGCCCGTCGACGAGGTCGTGCAGGTCGGCGCCATCGACGCCGACGCCGCCCACCTGCTCGGCCAGTCGGACGCGGGCGTCCCGGCGGGCCTCCTGGATGGTGGTCACGATGAGGTTCGCCAACTCGGTCGCCGACATCGACCGGTAGCTCTGGTTGAGGAACTTGAGTTCGGTGATCTCACCGTGCGCGTCGACGACGACGGAGAGCTGTCGCTTCGGCGCGGTCGCCGATCCGGTGACGGCGGCCAGGCCCTGCTGCATCCGGGTCATGCTCTCCCGTTGCCGCTCCAACTCGGCCAGCATCTCGTTGATGGCCGCCTCGAATCCCGACGCCATGCCGATCAGTCCTCCCACTCGTCGTCATAGGCGGGGCGCCCCAGCGCCGAGTTCGCGCCGCGATCATCGCGCCAGGCGTCGTCGTCCTCAGCCACCGACGTCCAGCGCTGCGCCCGACTGCTCCCGGTGGGCGCGCCGACGCCGGCACCGTACGGCATCGCCTGGGTACCGGACCACGCCGGGTTGCCGCCGTGCGGGGCACCGTCCACTGCCACCACACGGGTCGAGCTCGCTACCGCGGCACCGAGACTGGTGAGTACGGTCGGCGGGTCGTCGTAGTTCGGAGCGTAGGTGACGGTCTGGCCACCGAGACCAGCGGAGGTGAGGCTGGTGACCGGCGACTGGCCCTGCGTCTGCGGGGTGACCGGGAGGTTCGGGCTGCCGAGGGCCTGGATTCCCCGCTCCACCGGCACGCTGATCCCGCCGAGCACCGCGATGTCGGGCTTGCCGTCGCCGTTGACGTCGACCCCGGTCAGTCCGTCCGGGGTGGAGACCATGGGGGCGAAGTCGAGGATCTCGCCCTGCATTCCGATGTCGGGCTTGCCGTCCCCGTCGACGTCCACCCCCTTGACGCCGTCGACCTCGACGATCTTCGCATCTGGCAGCGGCTTCCGGTCCATTCCGAGGTCCGGCACGCCGTCGCCGTCGACATCGACGCCGCGGATCCCGTCGCGGGTCACGATCGGAGCGTCCGGCAGGATCTGTCCGCTGATTCCCACATCCGGTTCGCCGTCGCCGTCCACGTCGATACCGATCGTGCCGTCCGGTCCCTGGACGATCGGGGCGTGGGCCAGGATCTCGCCATCCACGCCGATGTCCGGGCGCCCGTCCCCGTCGACGTCGACCCCCTTGACGCCGCCGAGTTCGACGAGGGTGGCGTCGGGCAACGGCTTGCCGTCGAGTCCGAGGTCCGGTACGCCGTCACCGTCCACGTCGATGCCGGTCACGTTGCCGTTGCGGTCCTTGGTGCGGGGTGCGTTCGGCAGGGCCCGGTTGGTGTCGCTGAGTCGACCTGGGACGCCGGTGCCGGGGCCAGGTCCGCTACCGCTACCGCCGCTGCCCTCACTGCCTTCGCCGGCGCTGCCCTCGCCTGGATCGCCGCCCTCGCCGCCGCCGGGATCGCCCTCCGTGCCGCCACCCGACGGGCTGCCCCCGCCGCCGTCGCCGGATCCGCCCCCCTCACCCTTCTTCTCTTCCTCTTCTCCAGCCCCCTTGCCCTCTTCGTCCTCCTTGTCCTCCTCGTCTTCGGTTCCGTTGCCCTCTTCGTCGTCCTCGTTCCCGTTCTTGTCGCCGTCCCCGTCCCCGTCCGACCCTCCGCTGCCCCCGTTGCTGCTGGTGCCGGTCGACTGCACCTTGTCAGGACTTGTCGGGATGAGCTTCAGGCTTGCGATGGCGGTCTCGTACCTGCCGCCCAGGGTCTCCAGTATCTGCTGCGCCGACCGGTCGAAATTCGCGGTGTTCGGGGTCCGATTGGCCAGGATCTCCGCTTCCACATACCTGTCGCGGTTCAGCTTCAACTGGTCTATGTCGCGCTTGGCGTCTTGCCATGCCTTTTTCGCGTCGTCAAGGGCATCCGGGTAGCCCTTCATCGGCTCGCGTACGGCCACGATGAAGGCGGCAACCTCCCGCAGGACGGGAGCGAAGGCTTCCGCTGCCGGCCCGGTCCAATAGGTCGGAACCTTCTTCAGTTCGTCGACGAAACCGGCGCTGGCCTTCTCGAGAGCGGAGTACAGCTTCGCGAAGTGGTCTCCCCCCTCGGTGAACGGCGCCTCAGCTCCCTGATCTATCGCCGCTTGGACCCGGTTCAGTGTCCAGTCGCCGTACTTCCCCGCCATCGGGCGTCTCCCCTTCAGATCGACCATGGATCGCCACCATCGGCGGCATCGCTACAGCTCGACGCCCGGAAGCTCCGCCTTGACCTTCGTGATCAAGGCATTCAACTCGGCCGCCGTGATCGTGTTGTCGTCCTCGGTCGCTGCGTACTTCTCGCTCACCGACGTCAACTCGGCGTAGATGTCCATGGCCGTCCGAATGATTCCCACCAGCGCCTGCTGCGCCTCCTCCTTCCGCTTGTCGAAGGCGAGTTCGAGAGCGTCGCCATCCGGGAAGTCGCCGGGCGCGAGACTCTTCACCTGGTAGAGCTTCATGTACTCGTTGAACGCATCGTCTAGGTAGCCGGTGATGTTGTCGGCGAGAGTCTTGATCGCCGCGTGGTCCACCTGGATCGCCACAACGTATTCCTTTCAGAGGTCCTGATCTGCCGACTAACGTCGGGAAACACCCGGTGGCCAGTTGCCCGGTGTCGGCCGCTGGGGCCGAGACGCACCACGGGGACGCCGGGGCGGAGCCGCCCACTCGTCGACGAACTCCTCGTCCTCCTCGTCGTACCCGGGGCGGCCAAGCGCGGTCACCGGGACCACGTCGTCGGTCCACACCGCGTCGTCCTCCTGTAGCCAGGTCTGCCGCTCGCGCTCGTCGTTGTTACCACCGCCGGCACCCGCGCCCACCGCCGGAGGGATCGGCGGCGGATAGCCGAACCCACCCTGTCCGCCCCCACCGAACACACCGGCGGACTCCTTGCCGCCCTTGTCGTCGGCCACCAGCCGGACCTGGTCGCCCGGCACCCGCCCACTCGGGTCGGGCGAACTCTCCAGATCGGGCGCGATCGGCCGACCATCGACCCCCCGGTCCGGGATCCCGTCACCGTCCAGGTCGAAACCGGTCTGCCCGTCGGGGCCGGTGACCAGGCGACCGCCCGTCGGCGCGTTGCCCCCGGGCAGGGCCCGGCCGTCCAGTCCCACATCGGCGACACCGTCGCCGTCGAGGTCGATCCCCCGGGTTCCGGCCGGGGTGGTGACCAGGCTGCTCCCATCGGGCAGGTCTCCGCCGGGCAACGGGCGCAGATCCAGACCGAGGTCGGGTACGTCATTGCCGGTGATGTCGTAACCCGTGGTCCCGTCCGGGCCGGTGACCAACCGGCTGCCCTCCGGTGCGTCGCCTCCGGGTAGCGCCCGCCCCTTCATGTCGACGTCGGCGACGCCGTCGCCGTTGAGGTCGATCCCGGTCGAGCCGTCGGGCCGACGCACTACCCGACTGCCGGCGGGCAGGTCCCCGGTGGGCAGCCGGAGCCCGCCTGGTCCGACGTCCGGGATCCCGTTACCGGTCACGTCGTATCCGCCGAGGCCGCCCAGGCCATCCTGGCCGGTCCCGCCGTCGAGACCACCGCCCAGGCCGTCGAGACCACCGCCGCCCAGGCCGTCAAGACCGCCGCCACCCAGACCACCGCGGTCCAGGCCACCGCCCGAGGCATCCAGGCCACCGCCCAGACCGCTCAGACCATCACCCAGTCCGCCGCCGGGGCCGTCACCGCCACCGAGCAGGTCCGACAGGCCGTCGCCGCCACCGCCCAGCAGCGAACTCAGGTCGAACGGATCGTCCTTGTCGTCCTTGGTGGGATCGCTCTCGTCGTCCGAGTCCTTCTTGACGGTGACGGTGGAGAAGTCCGGCCCGGGCGGCATCGGCCGGTACTTCGGGGTGGCCTTCTCGTAACTGTCGGACAGTTTCTTGACGATGCCGTCCCAGCTCGTTTTCGCATCATGGAGCAGCTCGCCGACCGCCTTCTGGTACCTCGGCAGCGCCGCGTTGAACCTCCGCTCCTCGTCGGAGCTGTTGGTGCTGTTCTTGTCCCGCCAGTAGGCCGGGTGGTACATCTCGGTCCAGAGGCTGGAGAACTCGTTGGTCCCCCTCCCATCCTTGTTTATTGCGCTCCACCGCTTGTAGACGATATTGTCCAGGTCTTTTTCGAAACCCGTTTGAGCCGTCTGGTGCTCGTCGGCCACTATCGTGCGAGTGGTGGCTTCGTACTCTCCGAGCAGCTTTCCGAGATCGTCCATGAGTGACAGGTAGGCGGCGACCGTGTCGCCGAAGAGGGTCGCTGCCGGGCCGGTCCAGTAGCTATCGCGGTCGATCTCCTCCAGATAGATCTCGCTGCGCAGCTCGCCGAGCCGAGTTTTGATCTTGGCAAGTCGGTCGGCAGCCGCCGTCGTCAGCGCTGGGCTGGACTGCTTGGCGCTCTCCCCGGCGCTTTCCTGAAACAGGAGGGCACGGTAACGAGTGGTCTGCTGCTCGACGAGGTCGCCGAGACGCTTCCGCTCATTCCACGCCTTATCCGTCCAGTCGCCCATGCTGCTTTCCTCCGCTCAACTCGGCCCTCGGCGACCTTCGCGTGGGCTGCGCGCTGACCGGTGGAATCGACCGTGGTACGGGTGCCCGATCCAGCGGGGACGCCACCCAGGCCGCCGCCAGCCGGACATCCGTCACGGTGGCTGCCGTCGAGGCCGTGCGCTGGAAGTCGGTGGCCGCACGCCGATAGGCGGTGCTCAGCGCGTGCAGGATCTTTCCCGCCTCGCGGTCGATCGAGAAGTGGTCACACGCCACGCCGATGGCCCGCATGTGCACCTCGTAGCTACGCACGTCGCGCCGGAACTCGGCAAGGTCGTGCTGTGCCGTCGACAGCGCGTCCGCCGCCCGGTGCAGCGCCCGGCCCTGTCCGCGCAGCGGCACCGCCAACCGGTCCACCGCGTCCGCCAGACCGCTGATCAGCAGCGAAAGCTGTACGGCGGCCGGTCCGGACCGGCGCAGTGCCGGCATGGCGACGCGGGTGGCCTCCCGGATCCGTGCGGCCACGCCACCCAACATCGAATCCACGCCGAGCAGGGTTTCACCCGCGTGGCGCAACGTGGCCGGATCGCCGCTACCGATCACCCGCTCCACGGCACGGCGATCGGCGACCACCTCCGGGCTCCACATGGTTCCTCCCTCTCCGCTGGCCACGTTTCGATCACAGTGCCGGCGGCGTCGGCGGATCTGCGGTCAACGGGCTGTAGTCCGGGTAGGTCTTGCTGATCGCCTTGATCATGCGGTTCAGCCGGTCGACGTCCTCGTGGCTGAGGTCCTCCGTCGTGGCATAGACCTTCGACACCCGGATCAGCTCCAGACCGATGTCGTAGAACGACTTCTGCACGTCCCCCAGCAGCTTCACCAGGTCGGTGCCGACGCGCGCGCCATACCGCTTCTTCAGCAGCTCGGCGCCCGGCTCCACATGGCCGGGTCGGATCTCGGCCGCCTCGGCCTGCAGCACCAGCTCGTCGAACTCCTCGGACCAGGTCTGGTACTTGATTCCGAGCAGCCGGATCCGTTCGGCATTGGCGGTCACCATCTCGTCGGGCATCCTGTCCTCCTTCCCGGCAACAGGCCAGCCGGGCCAGCCCGACGGCTGACCCGGCCGGAGATCAGCCCTGCTGCCAGCCGGACGCGTTGATCCGCTCGGTGTGGTCGTAGTTGTCCAGGATCCGCTGCAGGGACGGGATGGCGCCGTTGACCATGATGTCCTTCATGTTGTTGACCGACTGGTCCCAGCGCAGCTTGTACTCGTTGTACTTCTGCCGGGTGTCGCCGTCCCAGGACTGCAACTGGGTGTCGGCGTACCGCTCCAACGCGTCCAGCGCATCGTCGATCCGGTTGTGGGCGGCCTTGATCGCCGCCATGCCCAGGACGATGGATTCCGGGTCGTACCGGTAGGTGGGCTGACTCATGGAAAACTCCTCAACCGAGTTCGGATGCCGATGTCACGGCCTACTTGAAGAAAGAGCCCTGCTGGATGGCGAAGTCCTCGGCGGCCTCGACGTGACCGGCGCCGCCGATCAACCGGTCGGCCATCGAGTCGAGATCGCGGAGAATGCTGTCGAACTGGACACCCCACTGGGTCATGGTGTCCTCGAAGACCCGCGCGGCGCTGCCGTCCCAGCGGGACCGCAGGACCTGCAACTCGCCCCGCAGGCTGTGCATATGGCCGGTGATCTCGTCGTACGTCGCGTCGAACTGGTCGCCAGCGGCCTTCATGCCGGTACTGGTGTTTGACGTGGGAGACGTCATCAATTCGCCCCTTTCCTTTGCGTGCCGATTGGCTGGCTGACGGTTGTTGTCGGAGAAGACGCCGGTGCCTCGACCCCGGATCGGCTAATCGGTGGCACCACTCCCCCCGGCCGGACGGGCTCCGTCCGTACTCGACGGACCGGGGGCTTCAAAGGGTGCCGTGGCCCGGGCCGCCGCCGGTTCCAGCGCCCGGCCCACCGGCAGCAACGCCAGGATCGAAGCGGGCACCGGCAGCGCGGGGACAGCGCCGTAGCCGAGGGTCTTGACCACCTCGACGCTCGGGATCGGATACCGCACCCCACTGTCCACCACCAGATAGCGAGTACCGCCCGGGACACCGGGACCGGGCAGGTCCTGCACCAGCAGGCCGGCCCCCGGGGCCACCACGATCTGGTCGGCACCACCGCCGAACGGGTCCTTCGCGACATCGGGTGGCTCACCCACTCCCAGCCGCACCTCGGGCCCGTCGCCGGTCAACGAGATCGACAGACACGGCACCTGGCCCGGGTTTACCTGCATCAGCCGAGGTGGCTCGGCCGGCAACGCCTGGTTGACCGACGAGAACGCCGACAGCCGCGACTGCGCCAGCGTCGCCGGGTTCAGCTCCAGCACGGTGACGCGGGTGCCCGGGTACGCCGCCCGGGTAGCAGTATCGGCCAGCATCAGCGCTGCCCCGACCGTTGTCATCGGCGACAGACCATCGTCGAGCATGACGAAGAACTGGTCGGGTTCACCCGTACCGACACCGGACACCTTGAACATCTGACCGACCACCGAGGCTCGACCGTCGAGTCGCGGACCCGCCGAGCCTCGGGCGGTCACGTCCCCGGCGACCAGGTCCGGTCCGGCCGGTACCGCGTTGATCCAGGACCAGCCGACCTGCCGTACGGTCGCCGCGGAGTAGCCGAGGGCACCGAGCATCGCCAGGTTGGGCACCCGTAGCCGCTGGTTGTTCCACACCAGGAAGATCTGGCTCGCCGGGGTCCGTACGACCACCGCCGCATCGTCGGCCGCACTCCCCGCCGTACGGGTGGTCCCGACCTCCAGCGTGACGTGCGGCTGCTCCTTGCCGGTGGCGTCCGGTCGGACCGTCGAACAGACCCGCCACCGGTCGGCGTTCATCCGACTCACGTCCGGCAGGTGGTCCGGTGCGGCGAGAATGCCGACCGGCAGCCCGTGCGGGGCGTCGCGCAGCGAGTTGCGGGAAACGGTCACCACCTTCGGCGCCCCCCCGAGGATCAGCCGGGCCGAGGTGTGGTTGAGCACCGGACGCAGCACTCCGTCGACGACGACGTACCGGGTGCCGGTCTCCTTCTCCACCACCAGCACACCCGGCTTGCGCCAGGCCGTACTGCCGCCCGGCGAGAAGAAGCCGTAGACCCCGAAGCCGACCAGGGCCAGCCCGCCGAGCAGCACCCCGCAGATCGTGCCGACCAGAAAGCGACGTAGCGGCGTCATCGGCGCGTCCGGCTCGGCGCGCAGCAACGCGGAGACGAGGCGGCCCATCACGAAGGCGTGTGCCTGCGCCTGATCTCGGCGGTTCTGCACGGGCGGGTTCTCCTTCTCCTTCGATACGATGCGGGCGACGCGGGCTGGCTACCCGGCGATGGATCGGGCCCACTGGTAGGCGTCGAAGATGGCGAGCAGGGTGAGCACCATCGCGATGGCGAAGACGTACTCGGTGAAGTCGGCGACCCGCCCCCAGTAGGGCAGCAACCGTCGCCCGGGCAGGCTCCGGGACATGGCCAGCAGGGCCGCCGCGAGGACGAGCAGCAGGATGACGAAGAGTCCGGAGATCATCGCGTCCCCCTGGCCAGCCAGCCGGATGGTCAGCAGCGACCCGCCGGTGAGCACCGGCAGCAGGGTGGCCGCCCGTTGCCAACCCGAGCTGAGGCTGCGGGACCGGATGGCCAGGACGCCCAGCACCGCGACGACGAACAGTGTCGGCGCCCAGCCCCGGGTGGGTGCCAGCACCCAGAGGCCGGCGGTGCAGATCAGGCCGGCAGCGACCAGCAGCCACGTGAGGTAGGTGTCGGCGACCACCGCCCCGGAGATCAGTTTGGTGCCCGGGTACGGGTCGATGTCCTCGGCGAGATCGGTCGCGCTGGTCGGTAGTTGCGGCAGCCGCAGCAGCGCCAGCCGGAATGCCAGGGAAGGGGCGGCGGCGGCACCGAGCAGGGCCACCGCGACGGTGGCCGCCGCAGCCTGGGCGGTGCTCAACCCGAGCACCACCAGCAGGGCCTGGCCGGCACCGGCCAGGCTGGTCAGCCAGCCGGCGAGGAAGAAGGCTCGGTAATGGCCGACCGCGAAGGTGACCAGCAGGGCGGTGACGCTCGCGGCGACGGCCGCGCAGAGCAGTTGCGCAGCGGCGCTCGCGCCGACGGCGGGTGCCGGTATCAGGCTGTAGCCGGCGAGTCCCGCGAAGGGCACGGCGGCCACCCCCAGCGTGATGGCGGCCCACCCGTCGGCGAGGGCGCGCGAGCACATCATCGCCCCGAACGCGAGCGCCACCGCGCAACCGGTGGCCAACGCACCCCGGCGCGGCACCGCACCGTCGAGCAGGATCACGAAGCAGGTCGACAAGGTGACGGCGCAGACGACGAGGAACAGCACCCGGGTCAGGCTGTCCCGCCACCGGTCGGGGCGGTTACGTACGCCGGTGGCGAGTCCGTCGATGAGATCGTCGAAGTGCACCGGCGGCAGTTGCGCGTCCCGGGGCCGCAGATAGAGGGTCTCGCCGTCGCGGATCTGCAACGACGCCGGGGTGAGCTCCTCGTCGAGCGGCCCACTGCCGAGACGTTGCAGCACCCAGTCGCCCTCACCGGTGAACGCGCGGTGCTGGCCCGGCTGCTCCAGGGCACCGGACATCGTCGCGCGCTGCACGAGCACCGGCATCAGGTCCGCCAGCGGCACCATGGACGGCAGGGCGACCTCGACGGTCCGTTGGGGGGTGACCAGGACGACGCGGCTCAGGTCGGTCATCGGGTGGCCTCTCGTGGATCGTCGCCGGTGGGGTCGGCGACCAGCGGCGTCTGGAACTGGATCGGGTCGGCGCGGCGCCGGACCAACTGCGCCCGCCCGGCGGGCAACGTCAACGGCTTGACCTGGCCGAGGAAGCCGCTCTCATCGCGGGGGCAGGAGAAGAGGACCGCGCTGCTGCCCAGATCCCAGAGGCGACGCAGCAGTGGATCGGTCATCCCCCGGGCCGCCCCGGCCGTGCTCCGGGCGACGATGACGTGCAGGCCGATCTCCGCGCCGTGTGCCAGCAGGTCGACCAGGGTCTCGGCCGGATAGTCCATCATCCCGGAGACCATGTCGTAGTCGTCCATCAGCACGAACAACCGAGGCCCCGACCACCAGTCCCGGGTGGAGAGCCGGTCCGGGGCGATATCCGGGCCGGGGACGCGGCTCTTGAGCAGCGGCACCCCTCGGGCCAGCACCTCGCGCAGCGCCTTGCCGTTCAACGCGTACCCGACCGTCTGGTTCGCGGCGAAGGCGGTGGCGAGGTTCCGCCGCGGGTCGGCGACCAGGACCTGCGCCTCCTGGGCCGGGAACCGCTCGACGATGGCCTGCGCGAGGTGCCGCAGCAGGTTCGTCTTGCCGGTCTCGGTGTCGCCGAAGACCATGAGATGCGGGTTGGTGCCGAAGTCGTGCCAGACCGGTTGCAGACGCTGGTCGTCCAGACCCAACGCCACCCGCAGCTCGCCGTCTGCGGGGGTCGACGGCAGCGCCTGCCGGTCGAGCACCTTGGGCAACAGGCGAACGGCCGGGGCCGGCGGCTCGGACCAGCCGGACCGTACCGCCTCCACCAGTGCGGCCAACGCCGCCGCCGCCTCGCCAGCCGGCTCCGCCTCGGCACCGTCGTCGTCCCCGGCCGACATCGCCCCGATGGCGGGTACCGCCGACAGGAAGTGGAACTTGTCCACGGTGAGGCCCCGTCCCGGCGCCTCCGGCACGGTCTTGGCCTTCCGGAAGTCGATCTCGGACTCCATCGAGTCGCCGAGGCGAAGCTCGAAGCGGGTCTGCAGCACGTCACGCAGCCACGGTCGGATCTCCGACCAGCGCCCGGCGCTGATCACCAGGTGTACGCCGTAGCTGAGGCCCCGGGTGGCGATCTCCTGGATCGTCGGCTCCAGTCCTTCGAACTCCTGGTGCAGGGTGAACCAGCCGTCGATGACGAGGAAGACGTCGCCGAACGGGTCGTCGGCGTACTGCCCCGCCGCCCGGGCCCGCCGATAGGCCGCCATCGACTCCACGTCGTGTCGGCCGAAGAACTCCTCGCGCTGGTCGAGGATGTCGTACACCTCGGCGACGGTGCGGGTGACCCGTTCCCGGTCCCGCCGGTTGGCCACGCCACCGACGTGTGGCAGCCCGGCCAGCGCCGCCATCGCGCCACCGCCGAAGTCGAGGATGTAGCACTGGACCTCCCGGGGCGTGTGGCTCAACGCGAGCCCGGCGACCAGGGTGCGCAGCAGGGTGCTCTTGCCGCTGCGTGGCGCGCCGACCACGGCCGCGTGTCCCTTGGCCCCTTCGAGGTCGGCGAGCAGCGGGTCCCGGCGCTGTTCGAAGGGGCGGTCCACCAGACCGACCGGGACCCGCAGTCCGCCGTACGGCGCGCCGTAGCCGCGCTGCGGATCGAGGGCGAGCGGCGGCAACATCTCGTCCAATCGGGCCGGCTCGGCCAGCGGCGGCAGCCACACCCGGTGCGCCGGTGGGCCGGCGTCGCGTAGCCGGTCGACGATCACCGCCAGCGTGGTCTCCGTGCTCGGGGTCTCCTCGGTCATGGCAGGATCCCGGGGCGGGGGCTCGATCGGGCGCGTCGGCACCACGAATCCCGACTCGAAGTTGACCACCTGTGAGTTGCTGACCGGTTGGGCGACCCGCTTGCCGCGGACCGGGCATGGTCCGGAGACGTACGCCCCCCGGAACTTCACCAGCGTGGTGGTGTCGGTCCGCAGATAACCCGAGCCGGGCATGAGTGGCTTGTCGTACGCGTCACTGACGCCGATGACGCTGCGCGACTCCATCGCCGAGAACATCTTCAGCCCCATCCGGTAGGACAGGTGCGTCTCCAGGGTGTGTACCCGCCCCTCCTCGAACCGCTGCGAGGCCAGCAACAGGTGCACCCCGAGCGAGCGGCCGAGGCGACCGATCATCATGAACAGGTCGGTGAACTCGGACTTTACGCTGAGCAGTTCCCCGAACTCGTCGACGATCACCACCAGCGTGGGCAACGGGTCCAGTTCGGCACCGGCGGCGCGCGCCCGCTCGTACTCCAGCACCGACGTGTGGCTGTGCTTGCGCAGCAGCTCCTGCCGGCGGACCAGCTCACCCTGCAGGGCATCCTGCATCCGGTCGACCAGCGGCAGTTCGTCGACCAGGTTGGTGATCAGCGCCGACACGTGCGGCAGACCGTCCAGACCGAGGAAGGTCGCCCCGCCCTTGAAGTCGACCAGCACCATGTTGAGCTTCTCCGACGAGTGCGCCAGCGCCAGCGACAGCACCAGCGTGCGGATCAGCTCGGACTTGCCGGATCCGGTGGCCCCGATCAGGATGCCGTGTGGCCCCATGCCGCCCTGCGCCGACTCCTTCAGGTCGAGCTCGACGGTCTGCCCGCGGTCGGTGATGCCGATCGGTACCCGCAGGTGGTCCCAGGCCGTCCGGGCCTGCCACAGCACCTGCGGGTCCATCGCGCGCAGGTCCGCTATCCCGAGCAGGGCGGGCAGGTCGGCGGTGACGGCCGCGGCGTCGGTCACCGCGCCGCTTCCCCCCACCCGGTACGGCGCGACCTGCCGGGCCAACGCCCGGACCCGCACCAGGCTCATCGCGTCGGCGCGCCCGATCGGGGTGATCTTCTCGTCGCCCGACCGGGTCATGTCGACCTTGTCGATGTGGCCCTCGCCGATCCGCAGCCGCAGAGTGGTGGCGGCACCGTCCCAGGGCAGGGTGGCATCGGTGTCGATCGCGACCAGGTTGCGGTAGCCGGCTCCGCCGAGGCGATGGTTGCCCGAGATGGGCGGGTCGTCGAGGATCACCACGACGAACGGCTCGTCCGGGGTCGGCGTCGCGCCCGGCTCGTACCGGCCCCGGTCGTCCAGGGCCTTCCCGCCGAGCAGTTTCTCCAGGTCCACCCAGGAGTCGCAGACCAGTCGTACCGCCCCGGCCGCGTCGGTCTGCTCGGCATGTTGGGCGTGCGGTAGCCATTTGACCCAGTCCCAGTACCGCAGCCGGTCGGTGCTGGCCAACACGGCGATGTGCAGTTCCTCCGGGGTGTGGAAGGTGACGAGCTGCGCCACCATCGCCCGGACCAACGCCCGGTTGACCATGTCGTCGCCGTCCAGGCTGACCCGGGCGAAGCCGCGCAGGTACACCGCCACCGGCATGTCCTCGATCACCGTGTACGCGCGGAGGAACCGACGCAACGCGCTGGCGCAGAGCGGTTCGAGGTCCTCCACCGGCTTGGTCTGTGGTGCCTGCAACGTCAGCGCCAGCCGTTGCTGGCCGAGACCGATGCGTACCTCGGCGAAGTCGGCATGGTTGGTACGCCGCTCCCACAGCCGGTCGGTGGGGACCAACGCCCAGAGCCGGGCCGGATCGGGATGGGTGAACAGCACCGAACGCCGCTGCCGGTCGACGCTGCGTCGTACCTGTTTGCGGGCCTGCCCGAGGTAGCGCAGATAGTCCCGCCGCTCGCCCTTGAGCTTGGCCTTGCGTTCCGAGCCGGCCCGCATCAGCAGGGCGAACGCCATGATGATGGCCGACAGGCCCATCAGCCCCGAGGTCAGGTAGAGCATCACCCGGCTCTCGCCGGACTGCAGGTAGAACAGCGCCAACGCGCCGGTGCCCATCATCATGGGCAGGTAGGTCAGCAGGTTGGTCAGCTGACTGCCGCCGGGCTCCGGCAGTCCCGGCGGCTCCTGCAGGGCGAACTCTCCCTTGTCGATCGCCGGGGCGGAGCGGCGGGGCGACCGGGTTACGGGAATCGTGCTCATCCGGTGCTCCCTCGTCCGTTCCGGTCCGGGTCGGAGGTGCCCGGGTACCGGTTCTCCCGGTGCGGAACCCGCCCCGAACCGGGGTCCGGTGCCGCCTCGGCACCGGGCTCGCCGACGCTGCGCCAGCTCCGACGGATGCCGTGCGGCACCAGGTAGGCCACCAACCCGAGCAGGGCGGCTACGACCACAGCGGCCAGGGTGAACTCGATCGCGGTGTCGCGGTCGCTGGTCGGCTCCGCCGCAGTCCGCGCGACCGGCCCCAGCGTGGGCTGGTCGACCGGGGTGGAGTGGTGGCCGTGTTCCTCCGGCAGGATCGCGGTGACCGCCTGGTACGGGTTCACCACCCCCCAGCCGAGCTGCGGATTCGGCAGCGTCGTGCCCGGGTGGTCGGCCGTCAGCTCCAGCCTCCGCTTCACCTGCGCCGCGGTGAGCTTCGGATGGTAGGCCCGGACCAACGCGGCGGTGGCGGTCACGAACGGCGTCGCGTAGCTGGTGCCGCTGTCGACCAGGTGCCCGGCACCGGCCCGGCTCAGACTCACCACGTCCACCCCCGGGGCCACCAGGTCCAGGTAGGTGCCCACCTCGGAGAATTCGCTACGCCGACCATCCGGGCCGACCGACCCGACCGCAACGACCTGCGGGTACGCCGCCGGATAGGCGACCGGGTTGCCCTGCTGGGCCTCGTTCGCCACCGCCGCGACCAGCAGCACGTCCCGCTGCGCGGCGTACTCCACGGCCCGTCGTAACTCCTCGTTGGGAAAGAAGGAACTGGCCGAGACGTTGATGACGGAGGCGTTCGCGTCGACGGCCGCCCGGATCGACCGGGCCAGGGTCGACGCGGTGCCGTCGCTGGGGCCGTTGGCCTGCCGGACGGGCAGGATCGTCACGCCCGGTGCCAGCCCCACCATGCCGGTACCGGCGGCCGGCTGGGCGGCGATGATGCCGGCGACGAAAGTGCCGTGACCGTAGCAGTCGTCGTCGGCGCGACCCATCCGGTTGACGACGTCACTGCCCTTGCGCACCCGCCCCGCGAGCTGCGGCACCGCCCCGTCCACCCCGGTGTCGATGACCGCCACCAGCACGCCCTCGCCCCGGGTCAGCGGCCACACCCGCTGCGGTGTCAACCGCTGGTGCGTCCAGGGCACCTCCGGCAGCAGCTTCTCCGACGGCGATGTGCAGCGCATCGTCGGAGCGGCGCTCGCTGGCGCGGCGGCGACCGGCACCGACGTGGTCAGCAGCGTCACCCCGGCGAGCAGATGCGCGAGCATCCGAACCCGCTGCCGCATCCGTGCCTCCCACCGGCGTCACCGCCACGACCTCTCGTCGCGGTGACTACGGCCCGGTCGACCGGATGGTTCATCACGATCGGTGGAGATTCTCGATGCCGGTCGAGGGGGCGATCCGCGCGAGGGGCGGGTGATCCTCACGACGTGGTCAACGCGCGGACCAGTTCGACCCGGGACCGGATGCGGAACCGGCGGTAGATCTGGGTGAGGGAACCCTCCACCGTGGTCACTCCGATGGCCAGGCTCTGCGCGATCTCCCGGTTGGTGGCCCCCTGTACGACCAGCGCCGCGATCCGCTCCTCCATCGGGGTGAGCTGGTTACCGACCCGCCCTCCGGGGGCGAGCCGGGCGAGTTCGGCCTCGATCCGGTCCCGCCAGACCGTCGCGCCGGCCGCCGCGCACCGCCGGACCGCCTCGTCGAGCAGGGTACGCGCCGCCGCCCGCCGCCGCTGCCGGCGCGCGACGTTGGCCCAGACGGTCAGCGTACGGGCGAGTTCGATCGGGGTGTCCAACGCCCGGTACGCCTCGGCCGCCCGGCTGAGCAGGTCGATGGCGTCGTCAGCGCGCCCTTCGGCGAAGGCGAACACCGCCTCGGCCCGCTGACTGGCGGCGACGGCGAAGGTGGACGTTCCCGCGCAGCCGTCGCCGCGGGTCCCGGCGACCCGGTCGGGTGTCCCGGTGAGGTCGCGTAGCTCGGTGAGCAGGTGGCGTGCCCGCTCCCGATCGCCCGTGCCGACCAGCACCTCCACGAGATCGGCCAGCAACACCGTGGTCTGGTTGCCGGGCGCGAAGTTGGCGGCGTACTCCCGGGCCTGGTCGAGCATGGCCAGGGCACCGGCGTCGTCCCCGGTGAGATGTCGCCAGACTCCGAGGAAGTGGCAGAACTGGACGAGCTTCTCGGGGTCGCCGATCCGTTCCGTCTCCGCTACCACCCGCTCGGCCAACTCGATGGCCCGAGCCAGGCTGCCGGTGACCGCCTCCGCCTCGGCCGAAGCCCACCGCACCAGATTGCCGTACGCCGGCTCGACGTCGATCGCCAACTGCTGGAACCGGGACACCGTGGTCAGCGCCGACGCGCACCGCCCCCGTCGCCAGTCGACCCGGGCCAGCAGATGCAGTACCCACTCCAGCCCGCCGAAGACACCCGCCTCCTCGGCCCGGCGTACGGCTGAGCGCAGCAGCTCGTGCGCCTCGTCGTACCGGTCGTCGTCGAAGTGCGTCCGAGCCAGGTCGTAGCAGATCAGGTGGGCTGCCTCCCCCAGGTCATGCCGCTGCGCCAGCAGCCGGGTCACCCGGGCCAACTCCGCGTCGCAGGGCTGGCCCAGCCGCGTCTTGACGATCAGCAGCACGTGCAGCGCCCACGCCTCGGTCGGGCCGTCCCCCACCACGGCCGCCGCCTCGGCCGCCCACCGCGCATCGGCCAGGGCCGGCTCGGCACGTAGGGCGGCGGCATGATGGATCGCGCAGTAGAGGCGTACCCGGGGTTCCAGGTCCGCCTCGCCCTCGGCGGCGGCGCGGGCCGCCGTCACCTGCTGGCCCATCCCCCCGATCGCGTTCCCGCTGGCCTCGAAGACGGCCAGCCAGGCACGTGCCCGCAGCCGGCGCGGCACCTCGGCGGCGAGTACCTGCTCGGCCACCTCGCGCGCCTCGCTGAGCAGCCCCGCCTGGTGGGCGTAGCGAGCCTCGGCGAGCTTGCGCTCGGCCCACCCGACCTGGTCGGCGGTGGGCGTACGAAGGGCGGCCAGGCCGATCAACTCCCGGGCGGCGCCGGTGGCCCCGCGCCGGCTGGCCAGGTCCGCGGCGGTGGTCAACGCGGCCGCCACGGTCTCGTCCTCCAGGCCGGTCGCCAGGGCCAGGTGTCGGGCCCGCTCGATCGGGTCGGTGGTGACCTCTACGAGTCGGGCGTGTAGCGACATCCGGACGATGATCGGGGCCTCGGCGTACACTGCGGCCCGCAGCAACGGATGTCCGAACGAGACGGTGCCACTGGCGTCCAGGTCGCAGATGCCCGCCTCGGAGGCGTCGGTCAGATCGGTCACCGCCGAGTCGCAGCCGGCCCGGGTGAGCAGCGCCAGAGTGGGACGGTACGCGGTGGCGGCTAGCCGGACGGTGTCGCGGGCGCGGGGCGAGAGCGTGGCCAGGCGTTGCCGCATCAGGGTGTCGAGGTGTACGGGCACCGGCAGCGGCGCGCCCGGAACGGGTCGCACTCCGCCGCGTCGTACCGCATCGGCGATCTCCAGCGCGAAGAGCGGGTTTCCGGCGGAGAGTGCCCAGATCTGCTGGGCGATCGGGCGGCTGACGAGCCCGCCGGCCCGGGCGGCGATCACCGGAACGAGTACCTCCGCGGGCAGCGGCCCGACCGCCAGCGTGGCCGCGCCGGAGGGGACTACCTGAGCGGCCGGGGGTCGCCGGTCCGATGTGTCGGACCGCTGCGCGGCAAGGACCGTCATCCGGCCGGGTGGCAGTCGTCGGGCGGCGAAGCTGAGCACCTCCGCGCTGGCCGGGTCGACCCACTGGAGATCGTCCAGCACCAGGGTGATCGGCACCGCCGACGTGATCGTCCGCAGTAGGTCGAGGATGCCGAGGCAGACGGCCAGCGGGTCCACCTCGCCGCCGCCGGGGTCGCGGCGACGGAGGGCAAGTTCGACGATCCGTAGGGTCGCCGGGGGCAGTCGGTCGAAGTGTTCGCCGGGTACGGCACCGAAGAGGTCGATCAGGGTCACGAAGGGCATCCGGGCGTCCGCCTCGGCCGGACTGGCCACCAGCACCAAGCCCGGCCGCTGCGTGACCGTACCGGCCAACACGGCGAGCACGGTGGACTTGCCCACGCCGGCACCACCGACGAGGACGACGCTTCGGCCGTCCGCCCAGTGTTGCAGCGCCTGGTCAACCAGATCCTGGCGGCCGGCCAAGAAGCCCGGAGTCACGACGTCAACATTCTCAAAGTGATCAACTCGGATCGGTCAACGTATGCACCGGAACATAGGCGCCAGCGATGAGGAGCCGGTGAACGATGGGCGACCCGCCGGGGTACGGGGACGAAACCCACGGCGGGTCGCCGTGGCGGTCACTCCCGGGTGAGCAGGTAGGCCCGCTCCGGGTCGAAGGCCAGGTCGACGTTGGTCCCCTCGGACAACGCGTCCTGCGGGTCCCGACCGGCCTCGGTCACCGTGATGGTGCCGCCGGTCGTCTCCACCTCGTAGTCGATGGACGGCCCGTGGAACGTCGAGCGCAAGACGACACCGATACCGTTGCCACCATCGGTGACCGGGGTCAACGCGGCGGTCTCCGGCCGCACCATCAGGTAGGCACCGACCGAGCCGGCCGCCACCTTCGGGTGGGTGGGTACGGTCATCTGCCGACCGAGCACGCTCACCGTGGCCCGGCCATCGGTGATGTTCTCCGGCACCGCCTCGATGAAGTTGGCCCGACCGATGAAGTCGGCGACGAAGACACTGGCTGGCCGGGCGTAGATCTCTCCCGGGGTGGCCACCTGCTCGACCTTGCCCTTGTTCATCACCACGATCCGGTCGGACATGCTCATCGCCTCGTCCTGGTCGTGGGTGACGTAGATGCTGGTGATGCCGAACATCTTCTGGATGCGGCGGATCTCGGCCCGCATCGCGTCACGCAGCTTCGCGTCGAGGTTGGACAGCGGCTCGTCGAAGAGCAGCACCTTCGGCTGCACCACCAGGGCACGGGCCAGCGCGACCCGCTGCTGCTGGCCGCCGGAGAGTTCGTGTGGGCTGCGCTCTTCGAGGCCGACCAGGTTCATGCTGGTCAGCGCCATGCGCATGCTGGTGGCGATCTCCTCCTTCGTACGCTTCTGGAGGCGCAGCCCGTACGAGATGTTCTCCGCCACGGTCATGTGCGGGAACAACGCGTAGCTCTGGAACACCATCGCCATCGGTCGCCGCTGCGGCGGGATGTCGTCGATGACCTTGTCATCGAGCAGGATCCGGCCGCCGGTGGCGTCCTCGAACCCGGCCACCATCCGCAGGGTCGTGGTCTTGCCACAACCGGAGGGGCCGAGCAGGGTGATGAACTCCCCCGGTTTGACGTCGAGCGTGACGGCGTCGACCGCGGTCACCGTACCGGAACGGCTGGTGAACTGCTTGGTGAGCGCGTCGAGCTGCAGGTGCCCGGTGCTGGCCTCGGCCGACACGGCGGGAAGGGGCACGGCAGGCGCGGCGGTCATCGTTTCTGCCTTTCAGACTTGGCGGTGCGTTGCAGGGTGGCGCCCCCGCCGACGATCAGGTGGATCAGCCCGAAGGCAGCCAACACGAGTGCGGTCAGCACGGTGCAGTAGGCGAACGCCACCCCGTACCGGCCGGTGCTGGCGGCGCTGAGCACCTGCGATGTGATGATCTTCGTTTCGGGGGTGACCAGCAGGACGATGGTCGACACCGACGTCATACTTCGGGCGAAGCTGTAGCTGAGACCGGCGAGCAGGGCCGGCCGGATCAGCGGCAGGGTCACCCAGCGGAACGTCTGCATCGGGCTGGCCCCGAGGTCCGTCGACGCCTGCTCGATGTACGGGTGCATCTGGGAAAGCGCCCCGACCGCGATGCGTTGGCCGGCCGGTACGCTCCGAACGACGTACGCCAGGATGATGGCCACCGCGCCGCCGGCGATCGCACTGCCGCCGACCAGGCTGGGGAAGGCCACGAAGTCACCGACCCAGCGGTCCGGCCGGTAGGCCAGCACGAACCCGATACCCAGCACCGTACCGGGCACCGCGACGCCGAGGGTGCCGCCGAGGTCGAGCAGCCAGGCGGTGTAGCGCAGGTGGCGCACCACCAGCCAGGCGATGACCAGGCCGACGATGGCCGCGATCGGAGTGGCGATGATGGCGAAGGTCAGCGTGTCGAGCACCGCCTCGAGCCCCACCCCGAGGATGACCTCTTCGAGGTACTGCAGGGTGAACGTGTTGTCGACGCCGAAGACCTTGGTCACCGAGCCGATGATCACCGTGCCGTAGAGGCTGACGATGATCAGGGCGGCGAAGACCGCCAGGCCGTAGATCGGCCACCGGCTCCAGCCGGTGATCAGGTGGACGCTGCCGGACGGACGGCCGGTGATGGTGGTACGCACCTTGCGGTTGAGCCACCACCGCTGGGCGAAGTACATCGCCAGCGACGGCACCAGCAGGATCACACAGTAGACCGCGGCGCTGGTGGTGTCGTACTCGCCGGTCACCGCCAGGTAGGCGCGGCTGGCCAGCACCGTGTAGTCGCCACCGAGCACCAGCGGGTTGGCCAGGTCGGCGATCGCCTCGACGAAGAGCAGCAGGAACGGGGCGACCAGGCCCGGTGCCAGCAGCGGCAGGATCACCCTGCGCATGATCTGCCAGCGGCTGGCACCCATGTTCATCGCCGCTTCTTCCAGCGCCGGGTCCAACGCCCGCATCATGCCGAGCAGACCCTGGTAGGCGACCGGGAACAGCGACAGCGACAGCACGAACACCAGGCCGTCGAGGCCGTAGATGTCGTACTCGAGGCCGAAGAGACCGTTGCTGATGACGCCGCGCCGGCCGTACAGCACGACGGTGGCGGTGGCCACCGCGAACGGCGGGCTGACGATCGGCATCATGGCGATGATGTGCAGGATCTTCTTTCCCGGTACGTCCAGACGGGCCTGGACGAACGCGAAGAGGAAGCCCAGCGCGGTGCCGAAGAGGCCGACGAGCAGGCCGAGCACCAGCGTGTTACGCAGAATGCCAAGGTCGACGGAGGAGGTGAAGAACTCCGCGTAGCGGGGCAGCGCGTCCGGCCCGAAGGCCGTTGCGAGCACCGCGACCAGCGGGACGATCGCGCCGATCGCCACCAGCACGACGCTGATGGCGATCAGGACACGGATGCCCACGTCGCGGTGCCGACGCCGCCGCCGCCGCGGAGGGGTCACCTCAGGTACGGTGACCACCTCGCGGTCGGACAGCAGAGTGGTCATGACTTCGGCGCCTGCGCAACTTCAGCGTCGAACCGCTTGTTCAGCGCCGACTTGGCCGTGCCGGCCGCGACGGCGTCGTACTGCACCATCGTCAGCTCGGAGAGCTTGACGACCTTGTCGGACACCTTGGCGTTCGGGTTGGTCGGGAACTGGTACGACTTCACCGTGGGGCCGATCTCCTGCGCCTCGGTGGTGAGTGCCCAGTCGATGAACTTCTTGGCGCTGGTCGGGTTCTTGGCCCCCTTGACCAGGGCGACACCACCGGTCTCGTAGCCGGTGCCCTCGGACGGGAAGCTCACCTTCAGGTCGGGGAAGCCCTCCTCCATGGTGGCGACGCAGTCGTGGGAGAAGATGATGCCGACGGTCACCTCACCACGGGCGGTCATCTGCCCGGGTGCGGAACCCGACTTGGTGTACTGCAGCACGTTCGGGTGCAGCTTGCGCATGTACTCCAGCGCCTTGCCCTGGTCACCGCCGGCCAACTGCACCTGGGTCCAGAGCGCCGTGTACGCGGTACCCGAGGTGGACGGGTGGGCGATGCCGATCTCCCGGTTGAGCTTGGGGTTGAGCAGGTCCGCCCAGGACTTCGGGACCTCCAGCCCCTTCTCGGCCAGCAGCTTGCCGTTGCTACAGAAGCCGAGCGCCCCGACGTAGACGCCGGTCCAGGAACCGGCCGGGTCCTTGTACTTGTCCGGGATCACGGCCGCGTTCGGCGAGACGTAGGCGTCGAGCATGCCGTCCGTGTTCGCGGCGGCGTAGCCGTCGGCCGGGCCGCCGTACCAGACGTCGAACTCGGCGTTGCCCTTACCGGCCTTGATCCGGGCGAGCGCCTCACCGCTGGACAGCCGGACGAAGTCCGCCTTGACGCCGGTCGACTCGGTGAACTTCTTGGTGGTCGCGGCGCACCAGTCCTCGGTCGCGCCACACACCACGTGCACGATGCCGCTGTCCTTCGCGGGGTCTACCCCAGCGTTCTCACGGGCACACCCGGCGGCAGTCACGACGACAGCGGCGGCGAGCGCCATCGCGGCTGTCGCGCGTCGGCGCGACCGACCCTTCACCAACACGTCTACCTCCGAATATTTGATCTGATGCGACTGCTGAATGAGATTTCGGTCAGGTTAGAGGCGTGTGAACGATGGTTCGGTAACGGTGACGTGAGTCCCGGTGACACCGCCGTCACCTACGATCGGACGACGGCGGCACCGGTCCCCGGGTGGGTGCGCCCGGTCGGCGGGTGCCGTGGATCGGCCGGTGGCAGGGTGCACCCGGTCGGCAGGGGCGTGCGGGCCGCTCGGGCCGGCAGCCCGGAAGAATCTGCCGGTGGCTGGGCATTCGGGCCGCTAGGCCGGCAGCCCGGGGGCCACGTCGGGCATCAGGTAGCCCACACCGCGCAGGGTCCGAATGTATGCGGTCCCCCCGGGCACGGCGGCGAGCCGGGAACGCAGTCGGTAGACGGTGGACTTCACCACGTCCCGGCCGCCGATCAGGTCGGTGGTGCCCCACACCTCGCGCAGCAGATCCTGCCAGGACTGCGGTATGCCGCGCCGGGTCGCGAGGTGGGTCAGCAGCTTGAACTCGGTGAACGGCAGGTCGAGCCGATGCTGGGCCAGGGTGGCGGTCTGCGCCGCCGGGTCGATGACCAGTTGGCCCACCCGGAGGGCGGTGCTGCTGTCCCGCCGACGGCGGACCAGCGCCTGTGCCCGCAGCGCCACCTCGCGCGGGTGGAACGGTTTGGTGACGTAGTCGTCGGCGCCGTGCTCCAGGCCGGTGATCACGTCGTCGTGTTGCGCCAACGCGGTGAGCAGCATGATCGGCACCTCGGACCGGGCTCGGATCCGTTGGCACAGGGTCAGACCATCCATCGTCGGCATCATCACGTCCAGTACGACCAGGTCTACGGCGTGCGACCGGAGCAGGTGCAGCGCGGTGGCACCGTCGTGCGCGGTCAGCACCGTGAAGCCCTGGGTCTGTAGGGCGAACTCGACGATGATCGTCATCTGCGGCTCGTCATCGACCACCAGGGCGGTCGGACCACCCGTCCTCGCCTCGACCGGCCCGGTCATGTGCCACTCGGCAGGGTAAGGAGGAACGTGGTCCCCCGGGCGGACGCGGTGTGCACCATGATCTCACCTCCGTGCAGCTCGATGATGGTCTTCGTGATGACAAGCCCCAGGCCGGTACCGTCCGCCAGCGGCCGACCGGTCGCGAACCGGTGGAACAGCCGGTACCGCTCGGCGCGGGTCATCCCGGCGCCGTCGTCGGTGACGTAGATGGCGACACCGGTGTCGATCAGCATGACCCTGATGTCGATGTTGCCGCCCGTGGTGGTGAACCGGCTCGCGTTCGACAGCAGGTTTGTCATCGCCTGGGTCAGCAGCATCGGATCGGCGGCGATACGCGGCATCACCTGCGGCATGTCGAGGCTGATCCGCTGGTGCCGTTGGCCGGCCAACGGCCGCATGGCGGTGACCACGTCGCGTACCACCACCGACACGTCCACCTTCTCCAACTGCGGAGTGAACAACCCGGCCTCGATCTTCGCCTGGATCAGCAGGCTTTCACACAATCCGATGACCTGTGTGGACTGGTGGTCGACGACCTGCAGGAATCGTTTCTGGGCCGAGGTGAGGGGGCCGGGGGTCCCCTCCCGGAGCAGATCGACCGCACCCTTGATCATGCTCAGTGGGGTACGCAGTTCGTGGCTGAGGGCGTTCACCTGGTCCGCCCGCCGCTGCACCGACTGCTCCAGTTGGGCCAGCTCGGCTATCCGGGCGGCAGCCGCCCGGCGCATCCGCCAGGCCACCAGCGCGGCCCCGACGAGTCCGCCGCCGAACGCCGCCACCAGCAACCACCAGGCGGCCCCCATTGCCCGTCCTCCTCAGACGCTGCCGCCCACCGGCGGACCGACGCTGGCTGCCGCTGTTGTCGCACCTCATCGCCAATGTCGCGGCTTCGGCGAGGTGATGGTCTGCATTGTGCCGGTCGGAGGGCCGGGGCCACAACGGTCGAACGGCCCCTGATGATCTTTCGTGACCGTCCCGCACCCAGCTGGTGACCGGGCGAACTCTCGTCCTCAACGGTTCCGTCGCTCGGAACGAATTTATAGGATGCGATCTCTCCGGCAAGACCTGAGACCTCTCCTCGGGCGGGGCGGACCCGCTCGTCACGCCACCGGAAGCAGGCACCCGATGACAGTCGAGAAGCAGCTGCGGGACTATCCGTTCGAGGAATTCCGGGGCGACCTCCCGGCTGAGCTGCTGAAGATGGTCCGCGACGAGCCGATCAGCCGGGTCCGGCTGCCCGACGGCCGACCGGTGTGGCTGGTGGTGGGCTACGAAGAGGTGTGTGCCGCGCTCGCCGCGCCGGGCCTGACCCGCCACCCCGGGATGGAGCCGACCGAGGCAGTGCTGCCGACCGAGACAGTGGAGCCGACCGACGGACCGGAACCGGCCGGCACAGCGGGACCGGCCGGCACAGCGGGACCGGCCGAGGGTCGGTGTCCCGTCGCACCCCTGGTCCGGGAACTGGGCATGAACGGTGCGGCGCACGCCTCCCTACGCCGCCTCGCGGCCCGCGCGTTCACCGCCCGGCGGATCGAGGCGTACCGGCCCCGGGTACAGCAGATCACCGACGAGCTGGTCGACGCCATGGAGGCCGGCGGTAAGCCAGCCGACCTGATCAGCGGTCTGGTGGCCCCCCTGCCCGCCCTGGTGGTCTGCGAGGTGCTCGGGGTGCCGGCCACCGACCGGGACCGGTTCAACGCCTGGGTCGCGGACATCAACTCGCTGACCGCGTACGGCTCACCGGAGGCCGCCCGCTCCTCGGCGGAGTTGCGGGCCTACCTGTTCGCCCAGTTGACGGTCAAACGAGCCACCCCCGGCGACGACCTGCTCTCCGCCTGGCTGGCTGCCCAGGCCGACGACGAACTCAGCGACGAGGAGATCGTGGGGCTGGCGGTCGGCGTACTGATCGGCGGACGGGAGATCAACTCGACCAGCGCGGGAATCCGCGCCCTGTTCCTGCATCCCGAGCAGTTGGCCCGACTGCGCGACGATCCCGCTCTGTTGCCCCGTGCGGTCGACGAGATCCTGCGGTACACCTCGGTCAGTCCCATGTTCCTGGTGCAGACCGCCACCCGGGACGTGTCGCTGCGCGGCACGCTGATCCGGGCGGGCGAGGCGGTGATGGCCGTACCCTGGGCCGCCAACCGCCATCCCGACTTCTTCCCCGAACCGGACGTCTTCGACGTCGGGCGGACCCCGAACCCGCACCTGACCTTCGGGTACGGACCGCACTTCTGCCTCGGGGCCGCCCTGGGCCGGTTGCAGATCGAGGTCGCGATCGGCACCCTGCTGCGCCGGCTACCGGCCCTGGCCCCGGCGGTCCCGATCGACGAGTTGCCCTGGCGACATGACCGGATCAACTGCGGCATCGCCGAGTTCCCCATCACCTGGAGGTGAGGAAGGGCTCCTTCTTGTCGCGTTCTGCCGTGGAAGGGGCCCTTCCGCACGCCACAGCGCCGATTCGACGACATCGGCCACGCGCTCGACCCCGCCCGGGGACGGCCGGGCGGATGGCGCTGTGGATGCGCGGGCGGCGAGCACAGTTCGGATCATCCTGGCGACCTCGTCCGGCGTCCAGCGCTCCTCGGGAAGCCACCCGGTCGCTGGGCACCGGGCCGCCCGCTGGGCGTTGTCCGGCCGGTCCAGTCCACTGGCGAGGATCACCTGCGGAACGCCACTGACCAGGGCCCGTCCCAGCGTTCCGATACCGCCGTGGTGCACCATCGCCGCGACCCGGGGGGCCACCGTACGAAAGGGCAGCCGGGGGAACCAGCACACGCCCGAAGGTAGCGGCTCGGGCACCAGGTCCCGATGGCGTACGACGAGCAGCCCCGGCCGGTCCACGATCCGGATCGCCTCGACCGCCACCCGGTAGAAGTCCCGGTGCAGCAGCCGTCCCGTCCCGCCGGTGACCAGCAGTGGGGCCACCGGCCCGGCGAGCAGTTCGGCGATGTCCGGTGGTAGCACGTCGGGCCGCCCGGAGTAGGACCCGGTATCAGCGCCGGTATCGGCGTCGGCGTCGGCGAGCACGAACCCGGTCAGTTCGGTGCCGGCCGGGGCGGACGGTCCAGCCTGGTCGAACCAGGGCGGCCACAGACCGACGTACCGGTCGGCGGAGCGCATCCAGGCCGACCAGTCGGTCACCGGCCCCAGCCCCACCTCGGCCCGCGCGTCGTCGATCCGGTCGGCCAGCACCTCGCCGTACAGCCAGGCAACCCGGGGCAGGGCGGCAAGTTGGAACGGAGTCTGGGCCAGGCAGACCAGCGGTGCGCCGGTCGCCTCGGCGGCGATGAGCGCCGAGTGCGCCGACAGCGGCGCACCGACCAGCACGGTACGCCCCGGACGGTGTCGGCGCAGCAGCTCCTGACACTCGAACCGGAGCTGGGTGAGGAGCCCGGTGCGGTGGTAGTGCTCGCGGAACGCCCCGATCTCGGTGGCGTCGGCCTGGTCGGCGGCGTCGGCGAGGTGGTACTCGTACTCGCTGATGGTGTCGATCGGCACGAACCCGATTCCGGCGGCGGCAACCACGGAACGGTAGTACTCGTGGCTGAGCAGGGTCACGTCGTGTCCTCGGGCCCGCAACGCCCGGCCGATCCGGACGAACGGCAGGACATCGCCGTCCGTACCGTGGATCACCATCAGGACGAGCGCGGCGGAGGAGTCAGTACGGTTCAACGGCGTTGACCCGGCTCGGCCAGTACCGCTGACCCGGCGCGGCCTGGTAGTGCTCCCACCGGGGCGGGTCGCCGGTCGGCTGGTCCCCCAGGATGGTGACCCGCTGCCCCCGGCGGCGGCCGAGATAGTCGTTGACCGCGTAGTGCTGGGTGACCCGGTTGTCCCAGACCGCCACGTCACCGACCTGCCAGCGGTAGCGGCACATGAACTGGGGTTGCTCGGAGAAGTCGAACAGATGCTCCAGCAACGCGTCGCTCTCGTTGCGGCTCAACTGGGGGATGTGCGAGGTGAAGAGCCGGTTGACATAGAGCGAGCGACGGCCGGTCTCCGGATGCACCCGGACCACGGGATGCTCGGCGCGGCTGGTGAACTGGTCGCCGATGCGGATCACGTGGATCGCGGTAAGCCCGTCGAGCAGGTACCGCAGCGGCGCGGAGAGCTGCTCGTAGACCTGGTATTGATTCGTCCACATGGTGTCACCGCCCACGCTCGGACACTCGACGATCTGCAGGATCGACGCCAGCGGTGGGCCGGTGTGGAACGTCATGTCGGTGTGCCACACGTCGACCTTGCCGCCCTCGGCCGAGTCGATGACGACGATCTCCGGGTGCCCGTCCAGCCGGGGCAGGTACGGATGCAACTCCACCTCGCCGAACCGCCGGCCGAACGCGACGTGTGCCTCGGGTGGCAGGCCCTGCTGCCCGACGATGAAGATGACCAGGTGTTCCAGGAGTAGCCGGTGCAGCTCCGCGAAGCCCTCGTCGGTCAGATGCGCCAGATTGACACCGTGGATCTCGGCACCGAGCGCCCCGGCCACCGGCTTGACGTCGTACAGGGTGCTGGCGGGTGCCGACATCTTCTCTCCCCGGCCTCGTATTGATCGGGAAGTATTCCAGAGGCGGCCGGCTCCGAACAGCGGCCGGAGCGAGGATTTTCGATGCACTCGGGCGTGTTGACGGGACTGGAAGCCACTGGCAACATCGATCGCGCTCGGTCGCCTGCCAGACCAAGCACAGTAGAAACGCCTGGTCGACGAGCGGGGCTGCCGTGATCACAGTCTTCCTCTACTACGACGATGTCCCGCGCGGGTTGGCGTGGTTGACACACACCCTCGGCGCTCGGGAACTCACCCGTCGAGCCACGTCCGGACTGATGACGTACGCCGAGGTGGAGCTGGCTGGCCTGCCGCTGGTCCTGACCGACCGGACCGATCCCGCCGCCGGCGGCACCCCGGCCCGCTTCCAGTTCACCCTCGACGGGGTGGAGCCGCTCTACCAGCGGGCGTTGGCCGCCGGTGCGCAGGTGGTGGCGACACTCGCCGTCGACCCGACGGGCCGGCCCGCCTTCACCGTCGCCGATCCGGGCGGATACCACTGGACCTTCGTCGGATCGGCCAGCACCGACGACGAGTCCAGCCCTGCCGCCGACGACGAGATCGGCTCACTCACCGCCGACGGGACCAGCCCGATCGACCGGCTCGGCCGGCTCACCGACCTGGCCACACCGTTCGCCGTACGGGTGCTGGCCACGCTCCGGGTGCCCGACCTGATCGAACAGGGCGTCACCGACCTGGTCGACCTCGCCACCGCCTGTGCGGCGAACCGGGACGCGCTCGGCCGACTGCTGCGCTACCTGGCTCACCGCGGGGTGCTGACCGAGGCCAACCCGGACGTGTTCGCCCTGACCGAGGTCGGCCGGCTGCTCTGCGAGCGGGGAGCGGCCGGGCAGCGGGGCTGGCTGGACCTCGACGGTCTGGGGGCCCGGATGGACCTGGCCTACCCGGGCCTGCTGCACTCGGTACGCACCGGCGAGCCGGCCTACGCGACGGTGCACGGGCGTACCTTCTGGGCCGAGCTGGACGCCCACCCGGGCCACCGGCGCTACTTCGACGAACTCATGATGAGCCAGCAGCACCTGACTGCCCCACAGGTGGCCGAGCTGTACGACTGGTGCGACGTCGCCCATGTGTACGACGTCGGCGGTGGAAGCGGTGCCCTGCTGACCCAGCTGCTGTCCAGTCACCCGCACCTGCGCGGCACCCTGGTCGACCGGCCGGGCGCGGCGCGGGCCGCCGGGGAGCGGATCGCCGCCAGCGGGCTGGCCGACCGGGCCGACACGGTCGCCGGGGACTTCTTCGGAGCCTTGCCCACGGGTGGGGACGTCTACGTGGTGTCCCGCGCGCTCACCGACTGGAACGACCGGGACGCGACCACGATCCTGCGGCGCTGCGCCGAGGCGGCCGGGGATCGGGGCCGGGTGCTGATCGTCGAGGTGCTGCCGACCGAGCCCTTCATGCCGCACCTGTCCCCGTTCGACCTGCAGATGCTGGTCGTGGTAGGTGGGCGGGAGCGCGGGCTGACCGACTTCGAGTCGATCGCCGGCCGGGCCGGGCTCGCCGTCGCGCAGGTGCTGCGGGGTCGGGACGGCCTCACCCTCATCGAATGTGTCCGGGCCGACCGCTCACCCGTCGCGGTGGACGCGGCGGTGGAGGCCGACTCGTGCGTCTCCTCCTGACCACCCAGCCGATCTACTCCCATCTCGTACCGGCGCTGGTCCCCCTGGCGCACGTTGCCCGGGCGGCCGGGCACGAGGTGGCGGTGGCCACCGCGGCCTCAATGGCCGACGAGTTGGCCAGGCACGGGGTGGCGCACCTGCCCCTGCCGAATGTGCCGGGCCAGGTCGAGCTGCGTAGCGATCCACGCCTGGCGGAGCGGTTCGGCCTGCCCCAGCAGCTGATGGCACCGGGCCGACGAAGCGTCGACCCGGCGGTGTGGCGGCAGATCGCCCGGGCGTACGCGGGTCCGATCGCCGGCCATTTCGCCGCCGACCTGCTGGATGTGGCCGGGCGGTGGAGACCGGACGTGATCGTGCGGGAGCCAGCCGAGTACGGCGGCTACCTGACCGCCGAACGGCTGGACATTCCACACGCCACCCTGGACATATCCCCGTTCGCTGCCTTGGACCTGCCGGTCGTCGTGGACGCACTCGACGAGCAGCGGGTGGCACTGGGGCTACCTTCGACGGCCGATCCCTGGCATCCGCACCGACACCTGCGCGCCGGTCTCATCCCCGAGGCGTTCTATCCGCCGTCGCTGCGGCCGGTTGGCGGTCGCTACTACCGGCCCCCCACCCCGACCGACGACGCGCCGATGGATCCCTGGTACGCCGACCTGCCCGCCGATCGGCCACTGGTGCTGGCCAGCCTCGGTTCCCTGGTGCTCTCCCTCCCCGGGATCCCGGACGTGCTGCCGCTGGTCGTGGCCGCCCTGGGCGAGCTGCCGTGCACCGCGGTCGTCTCCCTCGGCGGGTACGCCGAGCTGACCGAGCGGATCGGGACCGTGCCGGAGAACGTACGACTGACGCCGTTCGTCCCGCAGCGCACGCTCCTACCGGCGTGCGACCTGTTCCTCACCCACGCCGGCTTCAACTCGACCGGCGAGGCGGTGGCCGCCGGGGTGCCGATGGTGGCGGTGCCGGCGGTCGCCGACCAGCCGCCCAACGCCCGGCGGATCGCGGAGCTGGGCCTCGGTCTGCGGCTGGACATCGACGACCTCTCGGTGGCCCGCATCGCCGACGCGTGCCGGCAGGTGCTCACCGAGCCCGCCTACCGCTGGCGGGTCCGCGCCCTACAGCGCCAGTTGCTGGCCAACCCCGGGTTCGAGCGGCTCGTGGCGGACCTGGCCGAGCTGGCTGTGCTGGCCCGACCGGTCGAGCCGGCTCGACGGGTTTCGCCACTGCGGTAGGCCCGTGTGGTAGGCCCGTGCGGTGCGCGCTGGCGCGTGGACCGGGTGACGCGTTCGCCGGGGTCATCTCTCCAGGGCGGTACGCCGCCCGCGACGCCACCTGTCGACGTACGGCAACACGAACAGGTACAGACCGGTGAACAGGAGCAAGGCGAGCGGGAGCAGCGGCACGTAGGACAGCCAGATGACGGGCTTCTCCTGTGCCAGGGCGACGAAGGTGACGATGACGGTCACCGTGAAGGCGATGGCCAGCCAGCGGTGGATCTGCCGAATCCACTTGTTCGACTTCATCGGGGCCTCCTCGAAAGGCGAGCACACCATCCCGGCTGGGGGCGTCCATGACGGCCACGTTAGCCACGGCGCGGTGGCCGACGCTTCTCGATTCCTGATCGGTCGGTCACCCGTTCCGCCGGGCCATCCGTACCCCGCACGCGACCGCGCCCACGACGAGCGCGACGCCCAGGAGCTGGAGGCCCGGCGAGTCGTCGGCCTCTCCGTACACGAAGCCGGCAGCTCCGATCGCGATGGCGACGATGACGAGGAAGTACCTCATGGGGCCTCCTCCTTCGGCCCTACGGCGTCCACAACCGATCCGCCGCTCATTCCTCGACCCATTCGAGCAGGTCACCGGGCTGGCAGTCGAGCACCCGGCACATGGCTTCCAGGGTGCTGAACCGGACCGCCTTGGCGCGACCGTTCTTCAGGACCGCGATGTTCGCTGGCGTGAGGCCGACCCGCTCGGCGAACTCACCGACGCTCATCTTGCGTTTGGCCAACTCGACGTCGATGCGGACGACGATGGGCATCAGATCACCGCTTCCATGTCGGTCCGCAGCGTAGTGGCCTGCCGCAGCAGCGCCCGCATCACCACCATCAGGAGTCCCAGCGCGGCGATCCCGACCAGCATCAGGAACAGCAGCAGCGGCAGTCCGGGGTCGTCCGCGTTGAAGCCGACGTAGAGGAACACGCCCAGGAGCACCAGCCACGCGGCAGCGATGGCCCACACGATCGCATCCACCCAGGCCAAGGAGGCCGGGCTGAAGATGCGGTCCTTCTTGACCAGCGTGAGCAGCCGCCAGGTGGCCACGATGACCACTTGGACGCAGAGCACCCAGAACACCGACACCGCCGTCATCGGCCACCTCAGGTAGGCCATGTCCGGCGACTGCTCAGCCATGTACGCGAATTGCCCGGGCAGCGAGAGGGTCTGGAACACGACCAGGATCCCGAACAGCACCACGAGGAAGACTCTGAGAGGGGCTACCGCCCGATGCTCCACCATCATGCATCGACTGTCGCTCGCTATCTATCGAATGTCAACAGGTCAGGCATCCGCCATGGAAGCGTCACCCGATCGTGGCCGCAGCGGGACCGAACCGGTGCCGATATTGCGACGGGGTGAGCCCCGTCTCGCGGCGTAACAACGTACGCAGGTTGGCCGCGGTACCGATCCCACTGTCCCGCGCGATCACCTCGACGCGCACCTCACCACGCTCGATCAGCCGACACGCCAGGTTGAGGCGCTCCCGGGTGAGCCAGGCCAGCGGTGTCGTGCCCAACTGCGCCCGGAAGCGGCGGTGCAGCGTCGCCGGGCTGACCGCGGCGTGCCGCGCCAGATCGGCCACCACCAGCGGCGCGTCGAGTCGTTCCTGGGCCCAGGTCAGGGTGGGCGCAAGGGACTCGTCGGGGCTGTCGGGTACGGGACGCTCGATGAACTGCCGCTGCCCACCATCCCGGTGCGCCGCGAAGACCAACCGTCGACTGACCGCGTTGGCGATCCGTACGCCATGGTCTCGGCGGACGATGTGCAGCCCGAGGTCGAGGGCGGCGGCGCTACCGGCTGCGGTGAGGATCTCCCCGTCGTCCACGAACAGCACATTCTCTTCGAGCCGGACAGCGGGGAACCGGATCCGAAAGGAGTCCGCCCACTGCCAGTGCGCGGTGGCTCGGCGTCCATCGAGCACCCCAGCCTCGGCGAGGGTGAAGGCACCGCTACAGAAACCGACCAACCTCGTACAGCGGGTGTGTGCCCGCCGGATGGCGTCAAGCACAGCCGGCCGCCGGGGGGCGTCGGTGTCGGGCCGGTTAGGGACGATCAGGGTGTCCGCCGTGTCGGCCACCTCCAGACCGGCGACCCCGGTCAGGGTGAAGAAGCCGTCCCGCATCAGCGTGCGCGGCTCAGGCGAGCAGAGGCGGAAGTCGTACAGATCGCGGCCGATTTCGGGTCGACGCAGCCCGAAGACCTCGGTGGCGCAGCCGAGCTCGAAGGGTTCGAGTTCTCGTCCACGATCACCACGACCCGGTGGAGACGCGCCGACGAGACTGGCTGCGAGGAATCTTGCGGCACGTGCGATTTCTAGCACTCACCCACACCAGGGGCAACGGGCCAGGATTGCCACATGCACCGTGAACCCATCACTCTCAGTAGGGCCCTCGCCTCCTTCGAGGCACTGTGGAGTCCCCGCATCGTCACACGGGTCAACGACTACGACGTACGCGTCGCCAAGGTCGCCGGAGAGCACGTCTGGCACGTCCACGACGACACCGACGAGTTCTTCCTGGTGCTCGACGGGGAGTTGTTCATCTCCCTACGCGAGCCAACCGGGGAGCGTACGGTACGGCTCCCACAGGGTACGGTCTTCACCGTTCCGCAGGGCACGCAGCACAAGCCGTACGCCCCCACCGGTGCGGCCATCCTGTTGTTCGAGCCCACGGGGACACTGTCCGTCGGCGACCGCCACGATGAGATCCCCGGCCACGTCGACGCGACGACAGGGCACGCGCTCGGCTCCTGACGTCTTCCACCTCTTCAGAGGTCGTTCGCCACTGGCATGGCCCGAGAATCGTCAGCATATTGGCCACGGGCTCGCTGATCCGAACAACTTCCAGACGATTCCTCCGCAGCAGACTGATGATCCAGATAATCCCGGCGACCTTTGCGACGGCGGCGCGTGCGTAGGTCGTGCCGGCTCTCGGCGAAGCACCCTGGCGGATCGGGCGGACCAGGCACGACGGTGGTTAGCCATGCCAGCGCAGGTCTGCGACCACGGCCCGATGATCTGATGGATGGACGCCTGACACCGGCTCACCGGCCAGCTGCACCCCCTCCACCAGCACCTGCTGGTCCTCGCGTCCGGGGCGAAAGAAGATGTGATCGATACGCTGATCGACCATCTGCGGTCCCGCCGCCAGGGGCGCGGACGGGTGCGTGGACGGCAAGGTGATCGCGTCGGGCGGTCCGCCACCGGCGCTCCAGGCGTCGGTCAACACGTCCCGTACCGGCCGCAGAACCGGGGAGTCGACTGCCGCGTTCAGGTCGCCCATGAGCAGCACCGGACAGGGGCCGTCAAAGCGGGGATCCGTGGCAAGGCCGGCGATGAAGGCTCCTTGCGCGATCCGATCATCGGTGTAAGGAACGCCGTAGTCGAGACAGGCCGCCACAATGGGCAGCGGCCCGGCCGGGTGATCGACACGAACGCTGAGCGCGACCGGATTCCAGGTGCGGTGCCGGGCCGGCATCACCGCTGCCTCCTCATCGAGAATCGGCCACCGACTCAGCACCGCGATCCCAAGATCGATGCCAACCCAGTCGGCTTCCTCCGGATTCCTCGGCACGGGCGGGTAGGAGGGCGAGACGAACGCGGCGTGCATCCCCAGCACGGCCGCCAGCTCGTGTGCCTGTGTCGTCCCGTCACCGGCCCAGACCTCCTGAAGCGCCACGACGTCCGGGCGAAACCGCTCCAGCGTGGTGCGGATGCCCGGCTGCCGGTCACGCCAGCGTGGGCCGAACCTCCACCAGATGTTCCAGGTCATCGCGCGGACCATGCTGTCGACCATCAGCGCACCTCCGATGCCGGGGCGGGACTCGTGGTCTGTATTGCCCGGACACATCGACCACCATGCCCCACGCGACCTGACGGCCGAACGCGATCTCGACCGAATCGACGCCGACGCCTACGTCGACATGCTCGTGGCCACCCTGATCGGTGCCGCGCACCCGCTGCCCACCGAGGGAAAGGTCTACGTGCCAGCATCTTGGCTGTCGTCCACAATGTTGTGACCACCGTCCAGGTCGGGGTCACGCGTTAGCCGTGTCTCTCCGCAGCCCGGTCCGGCGGTCGACAGACCCACCCATCGGCACCTCCCATCGGCATCCTCACCGCACACCGTGGACTGCACCGCCGATTTCCTGCCGCAACAGCACCGCCTCCCCGTCACTGTCGCAGAGCAGCAGCACCTTGAACGGAATTCCCATACCGCATGGCTGGCCGAGCAGGCACGCCCAGTGGCGAACAGCCCGCGACAGGACGTGGAACAACATATGCCGATCATCGATACTGCTCGGCAGCAACCGCGGCGCGTTCTCGACCACGATCAGATACCCGTCGGCGGGCAACCAGCGCAGGTCACGAAGGCATTCGTCCAACGCGGCCCAGGTCCAGCCGAAGTAGCCGGGAAAGAGCAGCGCATCGGAGAACTCGTAGAAGGCGTGGTCGGCATCCGGGATTCTCGTCCCGTCCAGCCGGGCCACGACGAACCTGCCCGTCGCCGGCAACACCCCCGCCAACTCGACCAGGGCACCACGTGAACAGACCGCCAGCTGATCGTTGGAGACGGCCCACCAGTTGTTCACCATGCACTCCTCGCCACATCGACCAGAGAAAGCCCACCACGAGATCCCGCTCGCCAGCCGCCAGCTTGACGCACGCATTCAGACAGCGTTTGCCGCACTACACTGCTGTGCCGTGCAGAAGACGCGCCTTGACACTGCTCGCATCTGGACAAATCGCCAAATGATCGACCCGATCTTCCTCGACACTCCGCTGTATCGCTGCGAAGCACTGGAGCCCGACCTCGGGTGCACGGTAAGCATCAAACTCGAAACGGCGAACCCGGTCCGCAGCTTCAAGGCCCGCGGCACCGAGGTAGTCGCGACTCAGCTCGCCAACAGCGACTCGCGGGCCGTGGTGTGCGCCAGCGCGGGCAACCTCGGCCAAGCCCTCGCCTGGTCCGGTCGTCACCGAGGGCTCGACGTCACCGTCGTGGCATCCCGCTTTGCACCTGCGGTCAAGCTTGATCGCATCCGCGCACTGGACGCCAGATTGGAGCTGGTGGACGGTGACTTCGACATGGCTCGCGAGCGGGCGGTGGCCATCGCGCGACATGACGGCATCCGGCTGGTCGAGGACAGCCTGGACATCGAGACCTGCGAGGGCGCGGCGACCATCGGCCTCGAACTGGTGGATACCGTACCGTCGTTCGACGCCGTCCTGATTGCACTTGGCGGCGGGGCGCTGGCCACCGGTGTGGGTCATGCGGTGAAGACGATCGCGCCCGAGGTCGAGGTGATCTGCATCCAGCCACTGGGCGCGCCGGCGATGACACACTCGTTCCACCAACGGCGCGTCGTCACCACCGACTCGACCAACACCATCGCCGACGGCGTCGCCGGCCGGTGTCCCATCCCGACTGTCCTGGACGACCTCCTCCTAGTCGCTGACGACGCCGTCCTGGTCCAGGAGGCATCGATCATCACCGGCATGCGGATGCTCCTCGACCACGCTGGCCTCGTCGTCGAACCGTCAGCCGCGCTCGGCATCGCGGCGATCCTCGAAGACCGTGACCGCTTCGCCGGCCGACACGTGGTCACCATCGTGTGCGGCAGTAACGTCGACATGAACGCCTATCAGCGCTGGGTCGGTACGGCTGCCCACACCGGTGGCCACCACTGACCGGAACACCGCTGCCCTAATCGGCAGCACAGCGAAGCAACCGAGGGCACCGGGCGCGCCACGGGTGGACCCCCACTGCAACCATCTGTGGCATGGCCACCTTCCGGCTACTGCGACAGACGAATGCCTCCGCACGATTCGCCCAGGTCACCGTTGAGGTGGCGGCGGCGAGCCAGCACGAGGTGGAGGTGGCCGCCACAGCCAGCGACGAACATCGGTGGGAAGCCGAACTGGGCGTCCGATGGGCTCTACCTGACTCTCTCAGCCCGACGAGAGTGACCGTGACCGAGGTTGTCGTAACTGACGTCGACACCGGCGTGGGAGACGTCTACGAGGCCGCTGCCCACGCCGTACGGCAGGCGCTGCACGTCGAACACCAGGTGCCGTACGTGGGTTTCAGCGATCCGCGGATGGTCGCCTCGTGGTTGACGAGCATGTGCGGCCGACGACTCGACGCCGTGACGGAGGCCCGGCACTGGTACGAGGGACAGCGCGAGCCGGACTCGGCGAGCCTGCTGAACGCCTGGCTGTTCTTCGAGTACGCCGTACCGGTGGGTCTACACGGCCACGGCGATCAGCTCTATCTCGCCAAAGAAGATCCATACCGCTCCTACGACATGGACGAGCACGGGGAGACCAGGGTCGGCCAGGCCCAGACTCCGGACGTACTGTCCGGATTCATCGGGGCTCACCTCGTCGACGGTGCCGTGATCTTCGGCCATGACGGCGACGCGGTCTGCACCGGTCTCGTACTGCGGTTCGACATCGGCGACCTCGTCATCGGCACGCTCGACGACGAATGGGTCCTCGCCGTTGGTCCGGTGCCTGCCGACACCGCTGTCCACTGGTCTGTGCAACCCTTCGTGCGCAGCAGCTTGTGCTAGCCACCACTAGCTGTCCCTCTCTCGTTGGAGGCTGCGCCAGCAGCGACGATCCGAGCGGCAGTTTCCGCGTGACCACCGCGGATGGCCCAGTCGAGCGGCGACAGGCCGCAGCCGTGATCTTCGCGGAGATTCGGGTCCGCACCGTGTGCGAGAAGCTCGCGTACGACGTCCGTATGCCCCCATGCCGCAGCCCCTGTCAGGGGCGTGCCCTCCTCGCCGTGCCCGCTCTCGACGTTCGGGTCCGCGCCGGCGTCCAGGAGGATCCGCACGGCCAGGGGCCTGTTCTGCACCGAGGCCAGGTAGAGGGGTGTTGTGCCGTCACGGTCTGCCGCATTCGGGTCCGCCCCGGCACACAGGACTGTGCGCAGGGCTGGGAGATCGTCACCTAACAACCGGGCCATCAGACGAGAGGTGAGCCTCTTGCGCTGTCGGATGTTCACCTTCGGCAGGGTAGGGGGTTCACCGCCCCTACCGAAGGGCCTGGGCAGGAAGCTACACCGACCACGCCCGGCGTTCACGCGAAGTTCTCAAGGCGGAGATCGTCGAGGTGGTCCGGCGCGGTGCCCGTACGACCGGCCAGGTCGCCAGCGGCGTCGACCCGCACAAGACCTCAGCGCGGCAGGTCGATCGGGTGGCGCCTGGTCAGTGGCAGGCCCGCGCTCAGCGACCGGAGACCTGGTCACCACCAGGGCAAACTATAATGATCATAAACGGGGAGGTTCGACGTGATCCACCACGTACAACTCGCATGCCCACCAGACAGCGAAGACACCCTGCGCGCCTTCTACGGTGGTGTGCTGGGGTTGGCGGAGATTCCGAAGCCTCCCGTGCTGGCAGCCCGTGGCGGATGCTGGTTTCGCGGTCACGGCATCGAACTGCACCTCGGCGTAGAGCAGGACTTCCGCCCGGCACGTAAGGCTCATCCCGGCCTGCTGGTCGACGACCTCGAATCCTGGGCCACCCGGCTACGGACGGCTGGGTACGACGTCGAGTTCGATGACGACTTTCCCGGCATGCGGCGCTTCTACAGCAGTGACTGTCATGGCAACCGGCTGGAGTTTCTCCAGCCGGTTGCTTGACGGCCTCCATCGGGGTGCGTTGCCCTTCCGGTCTCGGCACTGACCAGCATTGTCCGGGGCACGAAAATCCGGATCGCCAGCGACCGTCGGAAGGCTCTTGCGCGGGTGGGGAGCCCTGGCCCCTTGACGAGCGGGCTTAGACGAAGTCGGCCGCGTGGTCGGCGGCCCATTGGGCGAACGTACGCGCGGGGCGCCCCAATACCGCCGGCACGTCGCCGGTCACCTGCTCCGGCGTCTCCACCAGGGCAGCCCAGGCGGCCAACGCCGCATCCGCGAACACGGGGCTGCCCATCGCCACGGCCAGCATCGGGCGAATCGCCTCGGCGGGCACGTCCTGCCAGTGCAGGTTCCGGCCGATCACTTCGCCAACGATGCGCACTTGCTCACGTTGGGTAACCGTTTCCGGGCCGCTGAGCACGTAGGTCTGCTTGTCGTGCCGGTCGTTGGTCAGCGCCTCGACGGCCACTGCCGCGATGTCGTCCTCGTGGATCATCGAGCGGGCCGCCGCACCGTACGGCCAGCGCACCACGCCCTCAGTGCGGATCGGCGCGGCCCAACTCAGCACGTTTGTGGCAATTCCGGTGGGGCGCAGCATCGTCCAAGGTAGTCCGGAAGCGGTGATGGCGCGCTCCACCACAGCCCAGAACGAGTTCGGGTCAGCCTCGGCGGAGGCGGCCGACACGTACACGACCCGGGGCGACCCGGCACTGGCGAGCACGTCGGCGACACGCGGAGCGAGCTGCGTCGCCGCAGTGGGGTCAACGAACGGCCAGATCAGGAACACGGCCTCGACCCCGTCCAGGTGCGGGCGCAGGGTCTCCGGTTCGGCCAGGTCAGCGGCCACCACCTCCACACCGTCCGGCAGATTCGCGCCGCTGGGGTCACGGGTGATGGCCCGTACGCCGTGACCCGCGACAACCAGCCGATCCACCACATGCCGCCCGACGTTGCCCGTCGCGCCGGTTACCAAGATCATGGTCTCCTCCAGAGAATGTCGTGCACTCAATGAAGCCGACCGTAGAACCTCAACATTTGTTGAAGTCAACCTCGGCTGGGCATACTCGGGCATGCAGCCCGACAGGTCTTTCGACTGGCATGAGCCCGGCCTGACCATCGGCCAGGTGGCGCATCGCAGCGGAATCGCCGCGTCAGCGATCCGGTTCTACGAGGCGCAGGGCCTGATCAGCAGCGACCGCACGGCCGGTAACCAGCGCCGTTACCACAGCGATGTCATGTGCCGTCTGGCGATGATCGAGGCATGCCAGCGGGTCGGCCTCACCTTGGCCGAGGTGGGCCGGGCACTCGCCGCGCTGCCGCCCGGACATGCGCCGACCCGGCAGGACTGGGACACGCTCGCCGAGCGGTTGCGCACCGAGGCCCAATCTCGCATCGATCAGCTCAGCCAGGTGCTGCACGAACTCGCTCCCGCCCCCTGACCTGAGTCCGGCCCGCACAGCTTCGGGGCGCTGCCGCCGAGCAATGCACGCTGAGCGCGAAGGTCTTCGGGGGCTCGCCCCGAGCCCTGCCGGTTCAACCTCTGTCGTTGTCCTGCCGGATGACCCTCTCGACCAGGCTCACCACCTGCTTGGGGTACTCGTCCGGTGCCAGGTGCCCCGCGCCTGCCAGCACCTCCAGGTCGACGGCAAGGGACCGGGACACCGCCTGCCGTAGCCGTGACGGTGGGAGGAAGACATCGTGCTCACCCGTCGCGACCGCCATCGGGGTCCCCACCGCCGACCGTAGTGTGGCGGCCGGCAGTGGGGAGGGCGCGAGGCTGGACCGGCACTCGCGGGCCACCAGGGTCATCCACTCCGCCAGGACGGGCGACGGCTGGTGCCCCGGTCCGTGCATCACCCGCAGCAGACGGGCACTGCGACGGTCGGTCGGCCGGGCCAGCCATGGCAGCGTCGCAGACAACACCCTGGCCGTGACGCGCAACCCGACGACACCAGCCGGCGCGACGAGGACCCGGCCCGCCACCCGCGGCGAATCACAGGCCAGGGCGATGCCGCCGCCGAGGGAATGACCAACGAGCACCACCGGTCCGGTCGCCGTCTGGTCGAGAAACTCGCCAAGCCATCGGCCGTACCACGCGAGCCCTCCCCGGTCCGGGCGCTCGGCCGCGCTGAGGCCAGGTTGGCCGGGTACGTCGAGGACCCAGACCGACCATCGCTGCGCCAACGCCTGCGCCAGCGGCAGGCACGTCGCCGCGTTGAAGTTCGTGCCCGCCAGCACCACCACGGACGGCGCATCCCCGTCAACGGACACCACATGCGTATCGCCCCGGCTGGTCGGTACCGAGAACCGCCGGTGCGGTACCGACCAGCGGTCAAGCTGATCGAAGCACCAACCTTGAACCCGGCGCTGCCCGTGGGCACTGCGGTAGATCGAAGCCACCGGACCACTATCCCGGACCGTCCACCCGGCACCAGTCCGGCCTCTACCCTCAGATAACCAGGCCGAATGGGCGAAAACAAGACTTGATCTTCACGCGGTGCGATCACAGACTCACGGTCATGGTTTGGGATCCGTTCGGCACACTGCGACGCGCACTGTGGATCGGAGGCGGTCAGTGGGCGGGTAAGTCGACCGTTGCCCAACTCCTCGCGACTCGTCACGGAGTAACCGCGTACCACTACGACTACCACGACGCCCGCGGCCACGACGACCGGCGCGTGGCGCGTCGGGTCCGGCTCGGCGAGCCGGTCACGTCGCCCGATCCAGAGACAGTCTGGGTGCACACGACACCGGAGCAGATGGCCGCCGAGACCCTGGCCGGCTTCCCGATCCGCTTCGAATGGGTCCTCGACGATCTGCGGGCGCTGGTGTCCGGCCGACCCGTCATCACCGAAGGCTGGGGGCTTCGGCCCGAACTGGTTACCCCGTTGGTCGACTCACCCCGGCAGATGGTGGTCATGGTGCCCAGCGAGGCGTTCCGGCAGCATCAACTGCGGACCGTGGCCAGGGCGGCCACCTTCGGGCAGTCGGTCAGTGATCCCGGCCGGGCACAACGCAACCGGATCGCCCGCGACCGCCTCGTGGCCGAGGACGCGGTCCACGCCGCCCGCGCACACGGCGTCCGGGTGATCGAGGTGGACGGCTCCCGCACCGCCGATCAGATCTGCGACCTCGTGGCCGAGCACTTCGCCCCGTACCTGAAGCCGCAGCCGCAGCCGCATCACGAGCCAAGCTCCACCGAATCCGCCCACCAAATCTGAACAAAGCCCACCCCAGCCGTTCAGACATAGCTGACGAGCCCAGCTCAACGCGGGCAACCTCCGCCATCGTCGATCGGAGAGAACAACCTTGGCTGGTCCGGTCTGCTCTGCAGCCCCAGGGCCCGTATAGTCGCGCGGTGAACCTGGATCAGGTCCGGCAGGCGTACACGTCCGTCTCGGAGCTCTACATCGAGCTGTTCGGCACAAGTCAGCAGGTACACGCTGACGACCTCGCCTTCATCGGGCGACATCTGGCGGGCCGACCTGGCACGGTGCTCGACCTGGGGTGTGGGCCTGGCCATATCACCGACTACCTCCGCTCACTGGGCGTCGACGCAACGGGAATCGACATGGTCCCCGAGTTCATCGCCCATGCGCAGGCGGCCCACCCGAGCGGTAGCTACCAACTCGGATCAATGGAAGATCTCGCCGTTGCCGACCACTCCATCGCCGGCATCCTGGCCTGGGGCTCGTTGATCCATCTGCCGCCGCCGGATCTGGACGGCGTGCTCGCCGAGTTCCGGCGAGCCATGGCACCGGCCGGAACGTTGGTGGTTGCCATCTTCGTAGGCGACGAAGCCGAGGCCTTCGACCACAAGGTCGTCACCGCCTATCGCTGGCCCGTCGACGAGTTCTCCGAGCGACTGGCGCGAGCCGGCTTCACGGAAGTCGAGCGCCTACAGCGGCCCGGTGACGGCACTCATCGGCCACACGCCGCCATCGCGGCAGTCGCAGCCGAGCGGTGAGCTGAGCCGGCGTGCCGGCCTAGCTCCTCGGTCGCGACGTGGCCAGCCGGTCAGTCATCGACGGGGCGACGCCACCCGAGCAAGAAGGGCCGGGTGCCCTCGCCGGTCGACCGGCAGCCGATCCCGGCGGCGGCTCGCCAGAGCTGGTCCGACCTGGGCAGCGACCTCCGGCCGCATCATGTGCTCGTGCCGGCAGGCGATCTCGTGGTTCTCGATGTCTCCCCGGACGAACGGCCGCCAGGTGTCCACGGTCTGCAGATTGATCGGTTGGCTCACCGTGGCCGCGAAGAAGAGCAGGTCCCCGTCGAACGCCTCGGGTCGGTACCGCCGCCCAGCGGCGAGGTTCTTGCCAGTGACCTTCAGTAGGGCGGCGATGCGCTCCGCACTCCAGTCGGTCAGTGCCCCGCCCGCTCGACGGATGATCTGCACCACCCGCTCGTCGTCGAGCGACTCGCCGTCGAGCAGGCTCGGGTCGTATCCGAAGTCGGAGAGCACCACGTCGAGCAGCACCCGACGATGCTCCTCGCTGTGCAGTTCGGGATCGCTCGGGTACGCGTCGAGCAGGGCGAGCAGCCCGACCTCCGCGCCCCGGCGGGCCAGTTCGGTGGCGGTGGCGTAGGCGATGACGCCCCCCAACGACCAGCCGAGCAGGTGGTACGGCCCGTCCGGGTACACGGCACGAATCTCGTCGGCATATCCGGCGGCCATCTCCTCGACAGTGGCCGCTGGCGGCTCCGGTCGCGCCAGGCCGGGCGACTGTAGTCCGTAGACCGGATGGTCGGCGTCGATGTGCCGCAGCAGCACGGAGTAGCACCAGCTCAGGCCGGTGACCGGCGGTAGGCAGAAGAGTGGGACGCCAGCACCGCTGGCGCGCAGTGGCAGCACCTTGGCCAGCGCCCCCGGGCTGTCCACTCCCCCGCCGCCGGTGGCACCGGACTCCCGCCTCCCCACCCCGGCCGGGGCGATAGGGGCGTCGGCCAGATGGGTGGCGAGACCGGCGACGGTGGGCTGTTCGAAGACGGTCCGCAAATCCAGCTCGACCCCGAACACGGTACGGATCCGGCTGGCCAGGCGCGCCGCCTGCAGCGAGTGGCCGCCCAGCTCGAAGAAGCTGTCGTCCACGCCTACCAGGGGCAGTTCCAGTGCCTCGGCGAAGAGCCCGCAGAGCACTACCTCGTGGCGGGTACGGGGTGCCCGACCGGTGACCGTGGTGGTCAGCGCGGCAGCCGGCAGGGCAGCCCGGTCGACCTTGCCGTTCGGGGTTGACGGCAGTACGGGCAGCATCAGCAGCACCGCCGGCACCATGGGTGGGGGCAGGTGGGCGGCCAGGTAACCGCGCAGTGCGTTCGGGTCGGGTGCGGACCGGCCGGGTGCGGCCGTGAGATAGCCGACGAGCCGCGACTCGCCGTTGGAATCCGCGCGGACGACCACGACGGCCTGGGCGATGTCCGGGTGCCGAGCCAGCACCGACTCGATCTCACCCAACTCGATGCGGTTGCCCCGGATCTTCACCTGGTCGTCGGTACGCCCGACGAACACCAGTTCACCATCGGGCAGCTGCCGCATCCGGTCGCCGGTACGGTACATCCGCTCGCCTGGTGGACCGAACGGATCGGGCACGAACCGCTCGGCGGTCAGGTCGGGCCGGCGGAGGTATCCGTGGGCGAGCTGTGCACCCGCGAGGTGCAACTCGCCGACCGCCCCCACCGGGACCGGCTGCAACATCGGGTCCAGCAGGTAGGCCCGGGTGTTCCAGCCCGGCCGACCGACCGGCACACCGCCTCCTGTCCCGGCAGGCGCATCGCCATCTGTTCCGGCAGGCACACCGTCGGCTGCCAAGGAAGCTGCACCGTCGGCCGCCCAGGCGGTCACTGCCACCGTCGCCTCGGTCGGGCCGTACATGTTGTGCAGGCCAGGACCGACGACCTCGACATAGCGGGCGGCCAGGTCAGCGGTGAGCGGCTCGCCCACGCAGAGCGTACGGCGCAGGCTGGGACAGTGCGCGGCGCCCGGCTCGGCCAGAAACTCACGCAGCATCGACGGTACGAAGCCGGCGGTGGTGATCTCCTGTCGCTGGATCAGTTCGGCGAGGTAGTGCGGATCATGATGCCCATCCGGTCGGGCCAGTACGGCGGTCGCGCCCACCAGCAGTGGCCAGAAGAACTCCCACACCGAGACGTCGAAGCTCGCCGGGGTCTTGACCAGCACCCGGTCTGTGGCAGTGAGCCGGAACCGGTCCTGGAGCCAGAGCAGGTGGTTGACCACCGCCTGATGGCCCACCACCACCCCCTTGGGTCGGCCGGTGGAGCCGGACGTGTAGAGCACGTAGATCGGGTGGTCCGGGTGCAGCGGGTTGCGGCGTCGCGCGTCGGCCGGATTGTTGGCCGGGTGGCGGGCCACCGCCGCCCGCACGGCTGGCTGATCCAGTAGCAGCGGTCGGGGGCCGGTCCCCGGCAGGTCCACCATGCTCCGGCGGTCGGCCACGACCAGTGCCGGTCGGGCATCGTCGAGCAGGAAGGCGATCCGGTCCAGCGGGTACGCCGAGTCCAGGGGCAGGTACGCGGCACCGGCCTTGAGCACCGCGAGCAGGGTGACCACCAAGTCGACCGACCGGGGCAGCGCGACCGCCACCACCGCCCCCGGGCCAGCGCCTTGGTCGATCAGTTCCCGCGCCAGCCGGTTGGCCCGCTCGTTCAGCTCGGTATAGGACAGCCTGGCGCGGATCGGCTCGGCACAGAACGGCTCGGCGCGGGTCGGCCCGCTCTCCTCGGCGACCAGGGCGATCGCATCCGGGGTGCGCGCTACCTGCGCCTCGATAAGTTCGGTCAGCACCGTCCGCCGCACCGGATGGGTCGTTTCGTTCCAGTCGAACAGCACCGTGCGCCGCTCGGCCTGATCGAGCAGTTCGGCCGTACCCACCGGGATGTCTGGCCGAGTACAGAGCGTCTCCAGCAGCCGGATGAACCGATCCTGGTGCGCGGTTATCTCGGCCAGGTGGTAGCTCGCCGGATTGGCGGTGAAGTCGATGCGTACCTGTCCGCTCGCCAGGTCGCCGTACACGTCGATCGAAAGGTCGTCCGCCGGCCCGGATTCGAGGACGTGGGCCACGGTGGACAGCCCGGCCATCGGCTGTTGGTAGTCGAACGGCATGAGGTTCACCGATGGCCCGTACAGGCGATGTCCGTCGCCGAGGGTGTGGAGATCGACGCGCAGGTCCTCCAGCCGGTACCGCTGGTGTCGCAGTAGTTGGCGTAGCGCCCTCGAAGCCTCTTCGGTGACCTCTTCGAAGGTGAGTTCGGGTCGTACCGACAGGCGTAACGGTAGGACGGTCATCATCATGCCGGGAGTGCGTTTGGCCAGTCGCCCCCACCGTCCGGTGACCGGGAAGCCGAGGACCACGTCCCGGGCCGAGGTCAGGCGGTGCAGGTAGACCGCCACCGCGGCCACCACGACGGTGGACCAGGTACCCCGGGCCACGCTGGCGCGCAGCCGGGCGACGGCCGCCGGGGACAGGTCCACCCGGCGGCGCAGCACCCGATGCGATGCTGGGGCCGGCCGGTCCGTCAGGCTCACCGGCTGTGGCCGGTCGGCGAACCGGGCCAGCCAGAACTCGCGGTCGGCGACGAAGCGTGCCGAGGCGCGGTAGGCCGCCTCCTCGGCCCAGACCTCGGGCAACGAGCCGAGGACGGTCGGCGGAGAGTCGGTCCCGGCGAGCGCGGCGGCGTATATCTCGGCGGTGCGCGCGGTGAAGAGCGAGAAGGCGTACGCGTCCATGATCGAATGATGGAACCGCAGATAGTAGAGGTGCACCTGCGGATCGACCTGAATCAGCGCAACGTTGAGCAGCGGCCCGACGACGAGATCGACCGGTTGGCCGAGATCGGCAGCCATCCAGCGCCGCGCGGCCGACTCCGGATCACCCTCTCCACCCATGTCGACAATGCCGACGTCGAATTCAATCGAGTCGGCTATCGACTGCCAGGGTTCACCATCCGCGACCCCGAAACGCAAGCGACTGGCCTCTGCCTCCAGAATCGCCCGGCGCGCCGCAGTCCGCAGCAGCGGCAGATCGACAGGGCCACGGATTTCGGTAAATCCGCCGATATTGAAGGCCGGGGTCGCCGGGTCCAGGAGTTGACCGAACCAGATACTGGACTGGGCCGTCGACAGGGGCAGCCGAGAGTCAGACACGATGTCCCACCTCTCATTCACGGACACCCCGTTTTCCGAATGCCCGAACGGTATCACCGGATATTGGCCAGTCGGATCATCCACGTCAACCCCGCCACCGCCCCACATCTCACCCTCTTTCGCGAGACGTGCCATGCTTTGTCCAAATTGAGCAGCAGCGATGCACCTGGCGGCTTTTCGTCAGCCTGATGCAGTTCGACAGGACTCGACGCCACTGCACACCAGATGCCCCAACCGGTCCACAATGGGGGCGACCGGACCGAATAGCAACACATCAACGCATCCAAATGGCATCTTTACCCCGACTGATCACACTGGTAGCATGCAAACATTCGAAAATCTGATCAACCTATTTACAATTCTTCGAACAAGGGTCGTAACATATGACCGTGGTTGCCGGAACGGATCCCCGGGACTTCATGAAAGACCTGCCGCAAAGCCGTTCCGGTCGACTCCTGCACAACGAACTGGGCCGGCGCTGGCCAGCCGATCCGGACCATCTGGCGACAATTGTTCGCTATGCACTGCTGCCCGCCGGAAAGCTGCTCCGGCCGATAATGACACTGGAATCCGCCGAGGCCGTCGGTGGTCACCCCGATTCCGTCCTACCGGCGGCGCTCAGCATGGAGTACATACACGTCGCGACGCTGGTGCACGACGACATCATCGACGCCGACGAACTGCGCCGAGGCCGCCCCGCCGTACCGGTCGCCTTCGGCACACCGGCCGCCATTGTCGCCGGCGACCAGCTCATCTTCACCGCCTTCGCCTCGCTCACCGAATGCCACGCGGCCGGAGTGCCGGCCGACCGGGTGGTCGCCGCCACCGATGCGCTGGCCACCGCCGGAGCCGACCTGTGCCGGGGCCAGCTCCTCGAATCCCAACTCGTCGACGACCCCGATTCGGGGGTGGCTGCCTACCTGGAAGTGGCCCGGCTCAAGACCGGCGCGTTGTTCCGGGCGGTCTGCCAGGTCGGGGCGCTCCTCGGTGGTGCCGACGCGACCCGGGCCGGGCAGCTGGCCAACTACGGCGAGCAACTCGGGATCGCCTTCCAGATCCGCGACGACCTGCTGGCCTACGAGGCCTCGACCGCCACGATCGGCAAGCCGACCACCAGCGACCTGGCCAACGGTCGACCCACCCTGCCGGTGCTGCTGGCCTACGAGACGAGCCCACCGGCCACCCGGGCCGAGCTGACCTCCGCGCTGCACCGCCACTCGACCGATCCCGCCACGCACCGGCGAGTTCACGACATCCTGCGCGCCACCCGCGCCCTCGAACGCGCCCGGGAACAGGCCGGTGACCACGCCCGGCAGGCGCGTGACCAGCTGCATACGCTGCCGGACTCGGCCAGCCGCGACGTGCTCACCGCGATCGCGCGGTGGGCCACCGCGCAGAGCCGCTGACCATGGCCAGCCACCGTGCGGGCGCCCTGCGCGCGCACGTACGGACCTGGCGGCCCTACACACTGTGGTACATCGGACTGGTCGGCCTGGCCGGAGCCGGTCTCGCCGGCGGTCACCCCGCCTGGTGGCGGCTCGTCGCCGCCTGGGCCACGCCCACCCTCGGCTGGATCGGCGGCCACTACCTCAGTGACTACTTCGACCGGGACCTGGACGCCGCCAGCAAACCGCACCGACCGATCCCCTCCGGAGCGCTCCGCCCGGCCGCCGCCCTGGGCTGCGGAATCGGCTGCCTGGTCGGGGTCGGCACGCTGGCCGTCGCCGGTGGCTGGCCCACCCTCACCGTCGCCGCCCTCGCCACTGTCGCGATCGTCGCCTACGGTCGGGCGCTGAAGGCCCGTGGGCTGGCCGGCAACGCCGCCCGGGGCGCGCTGGGCGCACTCACCCTGCTGTACGGGGCAGCCCTGGTCGATTCCCCCGCACAGTGGACGCTACTTTCCTTCGTGCTGGCGTTCTGGGCGCACGACACCTCGTCCAACCTGGTCGGCACCCTGCGCGACGTGCCCGGTGACCGGGCCGGCGGCTACACGACGATGCCGGTACGGCACGGCGACCGGATCGCCATCGCCACCGCGCTCGCACTGTACGGGCTGGCGCTCGCCTCGGCCACGGTGGGCGGCTGGGTCGGTGGCCACCGGACGGTGCCGCTGGTGTACCTCGTCTCGCTGACACCGGCGGCGCTCCTCGGCGCGGCGGCCTTCCGATCCCTGCTGGCACACCGGACCCGGCTCTCCGCCAACGTCGCCCTACGTGGGCACGAACTCCTCGTCCTGGAACGGGTCTGCCTGGCCGCCGCGGTGGTCGGGCTGGGCCTCGGGTTGACCACCGCCGGAGTGCTGGCGGTTCCGGCGCTCGTCGTCACCGGGTGGACGCAGGCGCGCCTGCGGTCCGGTCACGAGTTCGGTCCGTCCCTGTCCCACCTCGGCTGAAAGGGCATCATCATGCCGTCCCCACTCATCGACCGGGTGAGCCGGGCCATCGAAGCCGGCGCCGAAGAGCTACTGGGTGGGCAACGGCCGGACGGGGCCTTCGTGGACTCACCGCCCAGTTCGGTGCTGGGTACGGCCGGCGCGGTCACCGCACTGCATCGCGCCGACCGGGAAGGCTCCCGGGACCTGGTCGCCCGGGGCGTGGCCTGGCTCTGTGCCCACCAGCACGGCGACGGCGGCTGGGGCGGTGTGGTCGGCGCCGACAGCGAACCGATCGCCACCTCGGTCGCTACCGCCACCCTGCAGATCGTCGCCCCCACCGACAGCGCCGAGGCGGTACGCCGGGGCCGCCAGCGGCTCGCGGCGCTGGGCGGTGTCGAGGCGGTCACCGACCCGGCGGTCAACCACCTGTGCCGGCAGTTCCTGGCCCTGACCAACCTACCGGAGGCGGGGCAGCTGCGCCGACTTCCGCTGGAACTCGTCCACTTCGACGGCCTCCGCCGGCAACGGATCTCCTTCCGTACCGCGCCGTTCGTCGCGCTGGCCCTGTTACAGACCCGGACCATGCCCGCCGGCCCGCTACGCCGGGCCACCCTGCGCCGGGCCGAGCCGGTAGCCCTGCGCCTGCTGGCCGCGATCGACGCGCACGAGGGGCACACTGGGGCGTTCAGCGAGGATCCCTGGCCGGCGGCCCTGGTCTGTCTCGGCCTGGCCCACGCAGACCTGGCTCCGCACCTGGTGTCGGCGATCGCCGGCTTCCTCCGCCGCGCGGTCCGGCCCGACGGGTCCTGGGACGCGGTCACCAACCTGGACCTCACCCGCTCCGGGTTCGCCGCCACCGGCCTCATCGCGGCCGGCTACGCCGACGACCCCCGGCTCGGGCGCACCCGGGACCTGTTCCACCGCTGCCAGCAACGCCAACCGTTCCCGGTCTTCGGCGTGCCGCCCGGCGGGTGGAGCTTCAGCGGGCCGCGCGGCTGGCCGGTCACCCTCGAATCGGCCGAGATCGTGACGGCGCTGGCCGGTCTGCCCGACCACCACGACGATCCGGTCCTACGCCGAGGCGTCGACTGGCTGATCAACCGACAGGACCGGCGGGGCTCGTGGAGCCTATGGGTCCGCGACACCCGCCTGGCCAACGACGGCCCCTGCTGCGGCATCACCAGTCAGGGCATCGTCGCCCTGCGGCACACCGGGCACGCCCCGGACAGCCCACCGGTCGTCGCCGCCGTCCGGTGGCTGCTCACCCAACAACGTCCGGACGGGACCTTCGAGAACCTGTGGTACCGGGATCACACCTCGGGCACCGCCATGGTCCTGGACGCGCTGGCCGAGGCCGGGCAGACCACCCATCTGGTCAGTGTCCGGGCCCGGGACTGGTTGCTGCGTACCCAGCTTCCCGACGGTTCCTGGGGTTCCGGCAGCACCCCGGAAGGCACGGTGGAGGAGACCGCCTGGACGGTGCACGCCCTGCTCTCCGCCGGGGCCGCCGCCACCGACGAGCCGGTGACCCGGGCCGTGGGCTGGCTGCTGGACACCCAGCTATCCAGCGGAGCCTGGCCCGCCAGCCGGGTCTGCGCCTACATCCGGCACCACATGCACTATCCCAACGGGGCGATCACCCGGGGCCTGGCGCTGCGCGCGTTGGGTGCCTACCGGAGCCACACCGGAGGTGCCGCGTGACCGACTTCGACGTGGTGGTGTGCGGGGCCGGCGCAGGCGGACTGGCCGCCGCCCACGCGCTGGGTCGACTCGGTCTGAGCGTGCTGGTGCTCGACCGGCGGGCCAGCCCGGCGAAGGTGGCCAAGGGGGAGCTGCTCCAACCCGAGTCGGTGCGCATCCTCGACAACTGGGACAGCCTGCCGATGCTACGGGCCGGTGGCACCGTCGCCGTGGACCGGCTGGCCATCCGCGACCCGGCCGGTGCGATGCTGCTCCCACTGGACTACACCGCCCTTCCCGGTGCCTACCGGCAGATCCTCTGCACCGAATACCCGAACCTGCTTCGCGCCCTGGTCGACGGGCTCGGGCCGACCGTCCGGGTCCGCCGACCGGTGCTCGTCGAAGGCGCGCTCCGCGACCGGCAGGGCCGGGTCACCGGCGTACGGGTCACCGAGGCGGGACGGCAGCGGGACATCCGGGCCCGGCTGGTGGTCGCCGCCGACGGAATGTCCTCCCGGCTGCGCAAGGCGGCCGGACTCGTGATGCGTCGCCGGCCGTACGACCACCGACTGCTCGCCTTCGAGATAGGCGGGGTACGCGTCGCCAACGAGGTGTGCGCCTATCTCACCGACCGGGGACTGCGCCTGGTCTACCCCCTGCCCGGGAACCGGTGCCGCCTCTACGTCCAGGTCCGGCCAGACGAGTTACGCGAGGGCGGGCTGGCCGACCTGCCCGGCTGGGCCGAACGGCTGCTCGCCGCGATGCCGGCCCTCGCCCCCCTGGCCGACCCGCTACGGGCCAGCCTGGGCCGCCGGCAGGCGTTGACCATCTGCCGGCTGCACACCCCCCGGTTGACCGTCCCCGGGCTGGCACTGGTCGGCGAGGCGGCGCACGCCGTACACCCGATGGCCGCCCAGGGCATCAACAGCTCGCTGGCCGACGCGCAGACCCTGGCCGACCGGATCGCCGCCGCCGGCGACACCGGGGCGGACGCGCTCGACCGGGCCCTGCGGGAATACCAGCGACTCCGACTGCAACGGCTCGACCACACCGCGACGGTCAGCCACAACGCGGCCCGGATGCTGACCAGCACGGGTGGGCCAGCCCGGCTGCTCGGCCGGCGGATGATGCGGCACACCGCCGCCAACCCGCGATTGCTGCGGCTCACCGCCGGCAACCTGGCCGGGGTCGACCTGCGACCGCTGACCACCATGGACCGGCTCTACCAGCTCGGCATCCTGACCGATCGGCACGCCGACCCGGTCCCTGCCCATCCGGCGAAGAACGGCGGTGAACCGAATTGACCCTCCCATCCCCCGGCGGTCACCGCCACGGCGGCGACCCGACGAACGAGCCCAACATCGATCTCTCCATGAACGAGACCCCCTATCCGCCGTTGCCCAGTGTCCGACGACTCGTCATGGGCGGGGCGAGCCGACTGCACCGCTACCCCGACCACGCCGCCGCCGAACTGTTGGCGACGCTGGCCGCCCGGCTGGGCGTACCGGCTGCGCAACTCGTGGTCGGCCCCGGGTCGGCGGGGCTGTGCCAGCACCTCATCCAGGCGATCGCGCCCCAGGGAGGGACGGTGGTGCACGCCGCCCTGTCGTTCGAGGCGTACCCGCTGATCATCGCCAACGCCGGGGCGCGGCCGGTGCCGGTGCCCCTGGCCGACCACCGGCACGACCTGACCGCCATGGCCGACGCGGTCACCGCCGACACCCGCTGCGTGCTGGTGTGCAACCCCAACAACCCGACCGGCACAGTGCTGCATCGGGCCGAGATCGAACGATTCCTGGACCGGATACCCCCGGAGGTGGTGGTCATCGTCGACGAGGCGTACCGGGAGTTCGTCACCGATCCCGACGTACCGGATCTGGTGGCGGTGGCCGGGGACCGCGGCAACCTCTGCGTACTGCGGACCTTCTCCAAGGCGTACGGCCTGGCCGCGCTGCGGGTCGGCTACGCCGTGGCCCCACCGGGCATCGCCGCCGCCGCCCGCCTCCGGGGAGCGGTCTTCTTCCCCAGCGGTCCCGGCCAGGCCGCCGCCGTCGCGTCGCTCGACCCGGTGGCCGAGGCGGAGCTGCTGACCCGCTGCGCCGAACTGGCCCGACACCGGCGACAGTTGAGCGACCAGTTGGCCGCGCTCGGCCTGCCGGTCGTGCCCAGTCAGGCCAACTTCGTCTGGCTGACCCTCGGTACGGACGCGGAGGCGTTCACCGCGCACTGTCGACGGGCCGGGATCCTCGTCCGAAGTCATCCCGGCCAGGGAGTACGGATCACCGTCGGCGACGCCGCAGCGAACCGTCGGCTGGTCGAGGTGGCTGCCGAATTCGTCGTCACCGACCGGACGGCGGTGGCATCGTGAACCGCCCGCTCGGTAGCGAAGTCACGACCGGGTCGGTCGACGGTGGTGCCGCGCACCGGCCTCGGCTGAGCGTCACCGTCCCGGTGTTCAACAACGGGCACCTGCTCACCCTGGCGCTCCAGGCCCTGACCCGGCAGACGATGCCCCGGGACGAGTTCGAGGTGATCGTCGTCGACGACGGCTCCGAACCCACACTCGAACCGGTGGTCGCACCGTTCGCTGACGCCCTGCCCCTGACCTACCTGCGACACAGCCCGAACCGGGGGCGCTCCGTCGCCCGGAACCGGGCCATCGCCGAGGCCCGGGGCGACGTGATCCTGCTCCTCGACGCGGACCACTGCGCCCACCCCGAGCTGCTCCGCCGGCACTGGGAGTTCCACGCCGGCCGGGGGCTGCGTCCCGGCGTCCAACTCGGTCGCAGCATCCTGGTCGACTGGGCGGCGATCGAGGCCCTCAGGCAGGGGGAGACCCCGACCCCGGCCATGGTCGGCGACTACCGGGAGGACGTACGCGACTACCTGTTCGCCTCGCCCCACCGCCGCCGCGACTTCACCCGCGCCCCCTGGGTGTACGGCCACACCAACAACGCCTCGGTCGACCGGGCCTCGTTGCTGGCCGTCGGCGGCTTCGACGAGGAACTGGTCACCTGGGGTGGTGAGGACAACGAGCTGTTCTACCGACTGTTCCACCATCACGGCCGGGACCCGGACCTGTTCGCGATCGGCGACGACGCGATCACCTACGACCTGCCGCACTTCCGGTCCTGGCGGGTACTGATGGCCCAACTCGCCGAGAACTTCATCCACATCGCCCGCAAACATCCCCGGTACGACATCGAGTTCTTCGGCTTTCCCGGACTCTGGTCCAACGCCGTACGCCGGATCGCCTGGTTCGAGGACGCGCTGGATGCCTCGCGGGCCCACGGGTTGGGTCAGGTCGACCGGCTGCCCGCCGACTACCAGCGGCTTCTCGCCGGAGAGAACTGCCTGCTGGTCGGGCACGGGGCCAGCAAGCTCGCCCTCGGGCCGGGATCGGTCACCTTCGACCACGACGCACCGGCCAGCGCGGACAACCTGCACCTGGCCGGGCTGCTGACCCCGTTCGAGGGTGACCGCTTCGACCGGGTGGTCAGCGTCGACCTGTGGCGCTTCCTCAATCCGGAAGACCTCGGTGCCTTCCTGGAGGAGGGGCGGCGGCTGGCCGGCCGGGTGGACTTCGTCTGCACCGACCTGAGCATCCCGCCGGCGGCGATGCTGCCGCTGCCGTTCGCCCGTGACCTCGACTTCCTGCGCACCACGGTCGAGCCGCACCTGCCGGTGCGGCTGACCACCACCGACGACGGGTGCGCGACCATCTCCGTCGGTGGTACGCCCTGATGCGGGTGCTGATGGTGACCTGGGGCTGGCGCTCGCACTTCTATCCGCTCGCCCCGCTGGGCTGGGCCCTGCAGGCCGCCGGCCACCAGGTACGGGTGGCCGGTCAACCGGCCCAGGGGGCCGCGATCGTCGCCGCCGGCCTGCCCGCCGTACCGGTCGGTCCCGACCTCGACTTCGCCGAGGTGTTCGCCGGTCAGGTCGGCCGGGTGGCCGGTCCAGCGGGCAGTCCGGCGGCCGGTGCGGCCGTCGCGACGGCGGTGCCGCCCAACATCGACGCGGTGAGACCGGCTGTCGCAGCGGCGGTGACGCCGGACGGTGGGGTGGTGCGGTTCGCCGACGCCATGCTCGACGAACTGCTCGCCTTCGGCCGGCACTACCGGCCGGACCTGGTCGTCTACGAGCCGCTCAACCTGGCCGGCTCGCTCGTCGCCGCCGCCCTCGGGGTGCCCGACGTCCGGCTGCTGTGGGGCCCGGACGCCGGCAGCCAACTCACGCTCGACGAGGACCTGGTGCTCGGTCCGCGCGCGGCCCGGCTCGGTGTCGACGGGGTACGCGTCACCGGGGCGGTGAGCCTCGACCCGTGCCCCGCCCCGATGCAGGTGCCGCTGGCCAGGCCGAGCCTGCCGATGCGGTTCGTTCCGTACAACGGGCCGGCAGTGGTGCCGGACTGGCTCCGGAAGCCGGCCGCCCGCCCCCGGGTCTGTGTCACCTGGGGCACCATGATGGCCGGTCTCGGGCTGACCGACCTGGTCGACGCGTCCCGGGTGGTGCACGCCCTGGCCGGGCTCGACATCGAGGTCGTCGTGGCGTTGGAGGCCAGCCAGCACGCCACCCTGGGCGAACTGCCGGCCAACGTACGACTGGCCCGCTCCCCACTCGCCCTGCACCTGGTGCTGCCCACCTGCCAGGCCCTGGTCCACCAGGGCGGGGCCGGTACGACGATGACCGGGCTGGCGTGTGGCGTGCCGCAGCTGGTGTTACCGCAGGTCAGCGACCAGCACTTCAACGCCGACCGGCTGACCGTCACCGGGGCGGGCACCCAACTGGCCGGCGACGACGCCGACCCGGACACGATCCGCGACCAGGTGACGCAACTGTTGGACGACGACCGGTGGCGGGCGGCGGCGCAGGAGATGCGTCGCCGCAGCGAGGAGCGACCGACCCCCGCCGACCTGGTGCCGGCGCTGTGCCGCCTGGCCCGGACGGGTGCGCCGACGGCGCTCGGCGACCCGGACCCGACGCAAGGCCACCCGGACCCGACGCAAGGCCACCCGGACCCGACGCAAGGCCACCCGGACCCGATTCAAGGCCACCCGGACCCGACGCGCCCGCTCCAAGGCCATCCGGGCCCAGCCCAAGGCGACCCGGGCCCGACGCAGCCGGTAGCCGTCAGCCCGACCGGAGGAACCCGATGACCGAGCAGCACACTCCCCTGCCGTACCCGTTCGCTTCCTCGCCCTCGATCCACCATCCGTCGCCGGAACTGACCGAGCTGCGGGAGAACCGACCGGTGGTCCCGGTGGTCATGTCCGACGGTTCACCGGCCTGGCTGGTGACCCGCCACGCCGACGTGCGCCGGGTGCTCACCGACTCGCGGTTCAGCCGGGCCGCCGCCCGGGGTGACGACGCACCACCGAAGGAACTTGGCGCACTGGAGACCGAGTCGCTGATCGGCATGGACCCGCCGGAGCACACCCGGCTGCGCCGGCTGGTGGCCAGTGCCTTCACCCCCCGTCGGGTGGAACAGTTACGCCCCTGGGTGGCCGGGATGGTCGACGAGCTGATCGACCGGATGTCCGCCCTGCCTCGACCGGTCGACCTCGTCACGCACTTCTCGACCCCGTTCCCGGTCGAGGTGATCAGCGAGTTGCTCGGGGTGCCGCCCGCCGAGCGACACAACTGCAAGGCCTGGTCGGACACGATGATGGGCGACTGGCAGCAGGACCCGGAGGGCACCCGGGCGGCGTTGGACGGCTTCGCCCGGATGATCGCCGCCAAGCGCGCCGAACCGGCCGACGACCTGATCACCGCCCTCATCCAGGCCCGCGACGAGCGCGACAAACTGTCCGAACACGAGCTGGTGTCGGTCTGCGTGGGGGTGCTCATCGGCGGTCACGAGACCACCACCAACCAGATCAACATGTCGCTGCTCACCCTGCTGAACCATCCCGACCAGCTCGACCGGCTCCGCGCCGACCCGAACGCGATCGGGCCGGCGGTGGAGGAACTGACCCGGTTCATCCAGCTCGGTGAGACGGGCGTGATGCTGCCCCGGATCACCACCGAGGAGGTGACGCTGAGCGGGGTAACCCTCCCCGCTGGTACGGCGGTGCTGCCGGCGTTCGTGGCCGCCAACCGCGACCCGGCCACGTTCGCCGACCCGGACCGGCTGGATCTGTCCCGCAGTCCCAATCCCCACCTGGGCTTCGGTGCTGGCGTACACCACTGTCTCGGGGCGCAACTGGCCCGGATGGAGTTGCAGGAGGCGCTGCGTGGCCTGCTCACCCGGCTGCCGGGGCTACGGGTCGCGGTGCCCGAGGACGAGCTGCGGTTCAAGCCCGGCCTGGCCGTACGGTGCCTGGCGGCGCTGCCGGTGACCTGGTAGCACCGTACGCCGCTGGTTCGCCGTACTCCCACCATCGGTCGACGAGCTACCGGGCAGGCCTGGTGTCGTAGTCGTGCCGGGCCTGCTCGACCTTGCTGAGATTGGTGGCGGCCCATTCAGTGAGATGGGCGAAGAACGGGGCGAGGCTGCGGCCAACCTCGCTGATCTCGTATTCGACCCGGGCCTCAGCGATCGCCGGCGCGCTCGGGGAACCCGTCCGGTTCGTCGAGCAGACCCGCGACGAGGCCCGCACACAGATGCTGCGGTTCATGCCTGAGCCGGTGGCTGATGGCACCCTCGCCATCCTCGGTGACCCCACCGACGACGAGCAACGGATCAGCCCCGATGTCGAGCGGGTCCTCGGCCGGGCACCGCGCACCTTTGCTGACTGGGTCCAGCGCCACATCGCCGCCTTCCGGTAGTAGAGCAGCAAGTACCCCTACAACCACGAGCAAGGCGTCAGCCGGCCGTCGGTACACCCCCTCTGTTCGGGTAGCACCGACAGCCGGCGCGTGGAAGGTCCGACCTGGCCTGGCCCGCCACCTGCGGCTGGACCCCGCGCCATAGACTCTCGCTGGACCCGCCTTGGCGTACCACGATGCGCTGGTGCGTTACTGGTCCTCGGGGAGGCTGATGGAGTTCCGACTGCTCGGTCGGATGGAAGCGCTGCACGACGGACGACCGGTGGCGCTGGGGCGAAGACGCGAGCGCATGCTGCTCGCGCTGCTGCTGTTGGAGACCGGTTCGGCGGTGTCCCCCGACCGACTGGCCAACCTGCTCTGGGACGACGCCCCGCCGGCAACCTCTCGGGCCAGTCTGCACACCCACGTCTCCCGGCTGCGGGCGGTGCTCACACCGTTCGACGTGCCGCTGTCGAGTACGGCCACCGGCTACCGGGTGGAGGTCGACGCCGAGCAGGTCGACGCCCACGTCTTCCGTACGTTGGTCGACCGCGCCCGGAAACTGCCCGCCCCGGACCGGCGGGTCGGCCCGCTTCGGGACGCGCTGGCCCTCTGGCGTGGTCCGCTCCTGGCCGACCTGGCCACCGACCGGCTCCGGGAGCGGATCGGCATCGAGCTGACCGAGCTTCGCCTGGCCGCGACCGAACTACTCATGGCCAGCGAACTGGACCGGGGGCGACACCGGGAAATCGTCGGTGAGCTGACCGCGCTGGTTGCCGAGAATCCGCTACACGAGTCGTACACCGCGCAGCTCATGCTCGCCCTCTACCGGTGTGGACGGCGTACCGATGCGCTGGACGCCTACGAGCGCATCCGGGGCCGGATCGCCGATGACCTCGGTCTCGACCCGGGCCTCGAGTTGCAGGAGCTACGGACGGCGATGCTGCGCGACGATCCCGCGCTGACGCCCGCCGCCGCACCGGCACCATCGGCCATCCTGGTGACCCCGGCACCGGTCCCGGCTGCGCCAGCCTCCCCGGTCCCGGCGCAGCTTCCCCTTCCAGTCGCCCACTTCACCGGTCGCACCGAGGCGCTACAGACCCTCGACGACCACCTGCGGGACCTGACGGCGGCCCCCACGGTGGCCGTCGCGGCGATCACCGGTACGGGTGGAGCCGGCAAGACCGCCCTGGCGGTGACCTGGGCACACCGGGTCGCCGGGCAGTTCCCCGACGGCCAGCTCTACGTCGACCTACGTGGCTACGATCCGGGCGAACCGAAGCCGGCCGCCGCCGCGCTCGACGGGTTCCTCCGCGCGCTGGGCGTCGACCGTACCCCGATCGACCTCGACGAGCGGGCGGCGTTGTACCGGTCGCTGCTGGCCGGCCGGCGGATGCTCGTCGTCCTGGACAATGCCCGCTCGGTCGAGCAGGTCCGGCCGCTCCTGCCGGGCTCCCCCGGCTCGCTGGTGTTGGTGACCAGCCGGGACGACCTGGCCGCCCTGGTGGCTCGGGACGGCGCGCGTCGGCTGGCGCTGGACCGCCTCACCGACACCGAGGCGACGGATCTGCTGCGCCGTATCCTCGGCGACGCGCGGGTGGACGCCGAGCCGGGGGCACGGGTGGAGTTGGTCCGGCTCTGCGCCGGCCTGCCACTCGCCCTGCGGATCGCCGCGGAACGGACCGGCCGGGTCGACGCGGCCGAACCGGGCAGCCGGGTCCACGCGGGTCGCACCGGGGCACCGTCCCCCGGCCGTCCCCTGGCCGACCTGGTGGCCGAACTCGCCGACCGGAGCCGGCGGCTGGACGTACTCTCCTTCCCCGGCGACCCGCTCACCGCCCTGCGGGTCGTCTTCTCCTGGTCATACCAGGCCCTGCCGCCGGCAGCCGCCCGACTCTTCCGGCTGCTCGGCCTGTACCCCGGGCCGGACTGGGACCTGCTCGCCGCCGCCAACCTCGCCGGTCTCGACCTCGACCAGACCGGCCGGCTGATCGATCTGCTCGTGGGGGCCCATCTGGTCGAACCCGGTTGCCGCGGCCGGTTCCAGATGCACGACCTGCTACGCGAGTACGCGGCCGAACTCGCCCGGGTGGAGTCGGGTGACGCGCTGGACCGGCTCTACGACTGGTACCTGCACCGGGTCAACGCCGCCATGGACCTGGTCGACCCGCACCGGAGCCGGGCACCGCTACCCGAACTCTCTCCGATCGTCTCGGGTCCTGCGCCGACCACCTACGAGCAGGCGATCGAGTGGTTGGAGGCGGAACGGCCCAGCCTGGTCGCGGCCATCCTGCGCGCCGGTGACCGACTCGTGCACACCTGGCAACTCACGCAGGCGCTGTGGAAGTTCTTCTTCATCCGGGGCTACAGCGACGACTGGCACGCCACGAACCTGCCCGCGCTGGCGGCAGCCCGGCGGCTGACCGACCCGTACGCCCAGGGGGAGATCCTCAACAGTCTCGGGGCGTCCCGTTACGCCACCGGCCGGTACGACGACGCGGTCGACCACTACCGGCAGGCGCTGCCGCTACGCCGCCAGGCCGGCGATCGGGCCGGCGAGGCCACCACCCTGGGTAACCTCGGGGTGGTCTACGACCTACTCGGCCGGTACGACGACGCGGTCGACCACTACCTGCGCGCGCTGCCGATCCAACGGGCCGTCGGCGACCAGCGGGGCGAGGCGATGATGCTGGGCAATCTCGGCATCTCGCTGAAGAACCTCGGCCGGTACGGCAACGCGGCCAAGCACTACCGGCAAGCGATGGCGCTCTACCGACGGACCGGTGACCAACGTGGCGAGGCCATCGCGTTGGACAACGCCGCCTTCCTGGAGCACCGGTTGGGCAACCACACCGAGGCCCTTTCCCTCCTGCACCAGGCCCGGGTGATCGCCGAGCGGCACAACGACCGACGGATCCTCTCCTACGTGCTCAACCATCTCGGCGCGGTCCAGCTGAGCCTCGGCGAGATCGAGTCGGCCCGGGAGGCACACGAGCGCGCACTCCTGCTGGCCCGGGAGATCGGCAACCGGGAGGCCGAGGGCACGGCGTTGAAGGGACTCGGCGAGGTCCACTCTCGACTCGGCGCGCACGCCACGGCGATCACACTCCAGCACGCCGCCCTGGACCTCGTCCGACGACTGAACACCCCGAGCCGGGAGGCTGAGATCCACAACGATCTTGGCGAGGCCCATCGGACGGCAGCGGACGACACAACGGCGCTGGAGCACTTTCAGGCGGCGTTGGCCATCGCCGTGCGCTGCCGCGACCGCTTCCAACGGGGCCGCGCCGAATTCGGCACCGCCCAGGTGTTGCGCACCCTCGGTAACCACGAGGAAGCCCACCGGCACGCAACCCAGGCGATGGAGATCTTCAGCAGCCTCGGGGTGCCCGAAACTGCCGCAGTGGCCGCTTTCCTCCGCTGACCGCCGGCCATCTTCACCCCGTACTGGGCAGGGACGAGGAGTCCTGCCTGACGTCCACCTACCTCCAGTGACCGTCGGTCTGGCCGACGGTCACTGGAGCGAGCCAGGTGCTGGCCGCGCGCCAGTGGCGTCTCCGCCCACCCCCGTTTTTCCAGACGGCACCACCACACGCGCAGCCAGACCGAACCGTCGAGCCGACGGCCGTCACCCCGGTCGGCCTTCCTAGTCTCACCGGTACGCCTTGCCATAGCCCTTGCCATCGCCAGACGGGGCAGGAACTCCATCGAGACGGGGGCAGGAACTCCATCGGGCGCAGGGCAGAAACGCATCGGGGGCAGGACGGAACGTCCGCTTCCGCTCACGTCGGAAGGTGCTCCGCCCTGCCCCCTCGGCCGTACCGGCCGCCACCCGCGACCACGCGCCGGCGGCTCCCGGTCAGCCAGCCGCTACCGGGTCCAGCAACCCCGCGACCGCTTCGACGGTGGCCGGATGATCGGTCAGCAACCCGCTCACCTCGCGGTACTCGGCCCCGGCGGGAGCACCGCCCACCGGCCGCCACTCGCCCTCGCAGCCGAGTAGCTCGGCCACCGCGTCGCAGGTGGCAGGATGGCCAACCAGCAGCTCGGTCACCGGCCCCGCCGTCACGGCGACGGCCGTGCCCGGTGTCGCCGACACCGCCCGCCCCGTCCACGGCGGCACCCAGGCGTCGACCGCCGGCAGCGTGCCCGGGAACGTACGCCCCGCCTCCCGTACCAACACCGGCACCAGCTCACCGGCCTGGTTGCGCAACGTCGTGATCAGGGTCGGCAGCCACGGCAGCAGCACCCGATCCGGCAACCGCGCGAACGCCTTGGACATCGTCTCCACGACGAACGGCGCCAGGGTCGGCACCGACTCCAGGGCCTGGACGAACCCGCTCAGGTACTGCGGGAACGCCGGTACCACCAGCGGATTGCCCAACATCTCGTCGCAGCGCGTCCGCAGGTCGGCCAGGGTCAGCAGACCGAGCTGGGAGCGGGCGACCCAGAGCAGCGCCACCTTGGCGGGCGCCTCCGGGTGCGACTGCTGGACGGCCAGCTCCAGCTGGGCGTGGTCGCAGCCCAACGCCAGGGCGAGACTTTCCAGGGTGAACAGGAAGCCGAGCATCGCCCCGACCTGTCGTACCCCGATGTGCTCGTCCACGAAGGCCATGGGCAGCAGGGTGCAGTAGTGCGCATAGCCTGTCTTGACGAACGCCTCACACCAACCGGGCAGCTCCGGCTGCGTGGCCCGGTAGTGGGCCAGCAGCCGACGAATCCGCCGCAGCACCTCCGGGGCGTCGTCCACCGTACGCTCGGCGGCCAGCAGCTCGACGGCCCGGACGCCGAGTTCGTCGGTGAAGCGTGGGTTACGTAGGTAGAGCAGCGAGTCCTCCACCGCGGCGAGGGCCATCGACGCGGTGGCGTTCGGTGCCCACACCTTGCGGCGCAGCCGCTGCTCCAACACCTGCTCGACCGTGATGCCCTCGTAGCCCAGCTCGATGATCGCCCGCTGGTTCTGCCCGAGAGCCAGGTCCCAGCTTTCCTGGGCGGAACGCTCGCCGAGCCGGCGAGCCCCCATGATCGGCCGGAACGCACCGTCCGGCAGCAGGTGCCGGAGCACCCACAGCAGGTCCGAGCAGGGCACCAGCTCGGGGTTGGCGGTCAGGTCCAGCAGTGCCCGTTGCAGCGTACGTTTCTCCAGGTCGAGCCCGAGCGGGGCCAGCCGGTCGTACACGTCGCGGGCCAGGGGTGGCAGTGCTTCGTAACCGACCTGCCCGATCCGGTCACCACCCATGAGGATCTCGCACAGGCGACGTACGTCCCGGCGGCCCGGCACCTTGTCCTTCTCGATGCAGGTGACCGCGGCGTCCTGGAAGTCGTACGGGGTGGGGCGGGCCCGGTTACGCATGCCGGCGAGCAGGATGGACGTCTCGAAGACCGCGATGGCGTCCGCCGTGCTGGACAGGTAGCCGTTACGGCGGGCCAGCCGCACGATGTCCACGCACCACCCGAGCAGTTCCTCCTCGTCGAGGCCGTCCAGCACGGGCGGCTTCGACAGGAACCCGGTGAGCCGGTCGGCGACCGGTGCCGCCGCAGGTGCCGCCGGCAGTGCCTTCGTACGCTTCGACCGCTTGCGGCTCCCCTTCTGCCCTTCGAGCTGGTACGGGGTGAGCCCCGAACGGGTCAACGCCTTCGTCCAGGTGGCCCCGGCGATCGACACCGAGCCACCGGCCAACCCGAACTGCCGTTCGATCGCCGAATGGCTGGACGGGATCAGGCCGTAGAGCCATTCGGTGCCGGTACGCGGATCGATCTCGTAGTCGGTGCTGCCCGAGAGGCCGAACTCCGCGACCCGGCTGGCGGCGTGGAACGCGCCGCAGACGTACAGGCAATCTGAGGCGTCCACCCCCGAGCTGCCCAGGTGCTCCCGCATCCGGGTCCACATGTAGCGCTCGCGGTCCTCGTCCCGATCCAGCCGCGCGGTGTCCGACGGGCTCAGCCGTCGGAACAGGCTGCCGATCAGCACCATCGCCTGCCGGTAGGTGTCATAGTCGGCACCGGCCAGCGGCTGCTCCACGTACTGGTCCCACCACTCGGACCAGTGTCGGACCTTGCCGTGGTGCAGCAGGTGCTCCTCCAGTTCGGCGAACCGGGGCCGCAGGTCACCGATCTCGATGCCCACCGCGTCGCCGTGCAACGCCGTGTCTTCGTTTGCCGCGTCTTCGCTCGGCGGGGCCGCGTCACCGTCGGCCGGGTCACCGTCGGTGCCGTCGGGCTTGGGCTCCGGATCCCGGGGCAGCCACTGGAAGACGTGATCCGCCGACCGGTCGACCAGCACCAACTCGACACCCGGGGTCTCCAGGGCGTACGAGATGGCCTGGTATTCGGCCGACGCCTCGGTGATCGGTGCCACGACGCTGAGCGGCCCCCACTGCGGCGGAAAGCCGTCCAGGTTGGAGGCGTACGCCTGCAGCGCCACCGGGAGCCGACAGTTGCGCAGCTCGTCCAGGAGCGGGCGCAGGTCCTCGCACAGCTCCAGGTAGATCACCTTGGGCTGCTTCTCCCGGAGGCGGCGTACCATCGCCAACCCGGAAGCCGGCGAGTGGTGGCACACGGGAAAGATCTCCAGCTCCTCCCGCAACGCCCGGTCGACGTCGTCGACCATGCCCGTCATGATGTCGGCCAACGCATTGGGCCCGTCGGCGAACTCGGTGGCAGCGTCGAGCAACTGTCGACGTAATGGCCCGAACAGGTCCACGGCGGTGCCGGTCGGCGGGCCCGCCACGTCGGTGCTCATGAGAGCGTGGCGATCGCCTGCCGACCGCCCTCAAGGAACTCGGGCCACTCGCCACCGTCGGACTTGCTCCGGGGCTCGACCACACCGTGCAGGTACTTGTTCATGATCGCCAGGTCCTCCGGGCTTCGGCGCACCAGCGAGCCGACCAGCGAGTTGGCAAGCGTCTCGGCCCGCAGGGTCCGGTCGCCGAAGAACTGGCTGTGCAGGATCGCGTCTTCGAGGACACCGATCTGTTCGGCCGTGGAGAGGGCCGACTCCAGCTTCTCGTCGTCGCTCTTGGCCGCAGCGGCGGCGACCCGTAGGTCGGCGAAGCTCTGCAGCAGGATGTCCAGCAGCGTCGGCGGCACGTCCAGCTCGATCTGGTGCCGGCGCAGCAGTTCGACGGTACGGAACCGGACGATTTCCGCCTCGCTGCGCTTGTTGGTCACGACCGGAATCTTGACGAAGTTGAACCGGCGCTTCAGCGCCGACGAGAGGTCGTTGACGCCCCGGTCCCGGCTGTTGGCCGTGGCGATGATCGAGAAGCCGGGCTTGGCGAAGACGGTGTTGTCGTTGTCCAACTCCGGGATGGAGATGTACTTTTCGGAGAGGATCGAGATCAGCGCATCCTGCACGTCGCTGGTCGACCGGGTCAGTTCCTCGAAACGGCCGATCACGCCCTGCTCCATCGCCGTCATGATCGGCGACGGGATCATCGACTCGCGGGACTGCCCCTTGCCGATCACCATCGAGATGTTCCACGAGTACTTGATGTGGTCCTCGGTGGTGCCGGCCGTGCCCTGGACGACCAGGGTCGAGTTGCGGCTGATCGCCGCGGCCAGCAACTCGGCCAGCCAGCTCTTGCCCGTGCCGGGGTCACCGATCAGCAGCAGCCCCCGGTCCGAGGCGAGGGTGACGATGGCGCGCTCGACGAAACTGCGGTCACCGAACCACTTCTGCGGGATCTCCCGGTCGAGCCCGTCGGCACGCTCGGAACCGAGAATGAACAGTCGCACCATACGAGGGCTGAGCCGCCACGAGAACGGCTTCGGGCCGTCGTCGACGGACTCCAGCCAGTCCAGCTCCTCGGCGTACTTGACCTCGGCCGGGGCACGCAGCATTTCGTTGGTCATCTTTCGCGGGTCTCCTAGATGAGGAAGTTCTTGAGGTCGGACTAGTTGAGAAAGTTCTTCAGCTCGGACTAGTTGAGGAAGTTCTTCAGCTCGGACACGAGCTTGCGGATGTGACCGGAGAGCACCGGGGTGCCCTGGTCCTTGAACCGCTCGCGGAACCACGGGTTCACGCTCTGGTAGCCACCGCTGTTGACGGAACCGACGGGAATGAAGCGCGCCCCGGACCGGTGCACCGCCGCCATTCCGTCGAAGACCTGCTGCTCCCGCCACTCGTAGAAGTCGGAGATCCACACCATGACGGTGTTACGCGGATCGACGATCTTCGGCTGGGCGAGCTCCATCGCGACCGTGCCGTCGGTGCCGCCACCAAGCTTCGTACGCAGCAGCACCTCGAACGGGTCGTGCACCCAGGGGGTCAGGTCCAACGCGCGGGTGTCGTACGCGATCAGGTGCACGTCCACCTTGGGCAGGCCAGCGAAGATCGACGCCAGGATGGTGCAGTTCACCATCGCGTCGACCATCGACCCCGACTGGTCGACGACCACGATCAGCCGGGCCGGTGTGGTCCGCCGGGCGGTATGCCGGTAGAACAGCCGGTCCACGTAGAGCCGCTGGTCCTCGGGGTTCCAGTTGGGCAGGTTCTTCCAGATCGTTCGCTCGACGTCGAGGTTGCGGAACACCCGCTTCGGGGGGATCGACCGGTCGATGGTGCCCACGCTGGTCTTCTCGACCTGCGTACGCAGCACCTCGGCGACCTCGTCGACGAACTTGCGGATCAGCGCCTTGGCGTTGGCCAACGCGATCCCCGACAGGTTGTCCTTGTCCCGCAGCAGTTGCTCGATGAGCGACATGCTCGGGGTCAGCTGGCGGGCCAGCTTTGGGTCGGCCAGCACCTCGCGCAGCCGCATCCGCCGCACCAGGTCGCCTTCCAGCCCGGCCAGGACCCCACCCAGCTCGCTGTCGGCGGGTCGGCCCCGCAGCTGCCCCGGATCGACACCGCAGGCCCGCTCGAACCAGCCGACGTCAGCCTGCCAACCGGCCAACTGCTGGGCGGTGACGTTGCCGGTACCGGTCGCGAAGACGTTGAGCAGCAGCTTGGACACCAGCGCCGCCCGGCGTACCTCGTCGGCTCCCGGCTGCTCCGCCACCGAACCGGTGATGTCCGCGATGTCCTCGGACCTGTCGGCCTCACCCTGTGCATCATCGACTACGGTCGGAGCGTCCTCGCCCACCGCTGGAGCCTCATCGCCCATTGCCGGGGCGTCGTCGTCCAGCGCTGAGGCGTCGTCGTCCAGCGCTGAGGCGTCGTCGTCCAGCGCTGAGGCGGTCGGCAAGGGCTCACCCTCGGCCGGGTCGGCCGTCTCCGCCAGCAGCCCCTGCAGGTCCTCGGCCAGCTCGGGGAAGCGCTGCACGATGTTGTCGATCGACACCGACGGGTCGAGCAACGCCGTCGGCAGCCCAATGTCGTCGATGATGGCGGCGCTCGCCGACTCCAGAGTGGGCTGTTCGTCGGTGCCGAACACCCGGGCCAGCAGCCGCCAGTAGAGCACCTGACGCCGGTTCTCGTGGAGGTTGACCTCTGTTTCGCTCATTTTCTCAACAACCGTCCCGCCCGCTCCCGCAGTACGGCGACAGCGTCACCGGCCTTCGCCTCCGCCTTAGCCACCTTCGGATCGGTGGGCCCCATCGCCCAGTCCCCGGTGTACGAGACGACTGGCTTACGCTTCACCGTCGCCTGGACCACGAGCGGCTGTAGCGACCAGCTCCCACCGTCCCAGCGGAGCAGCCCGACACACGCCGAGGAGGCGGCCACCAGTTGCGGCGTGAGCGGCCCGCACGACGGGAGGCGGTCGACGGCGACCGGGATCGTGACGTTTCCGAACGCGAAGGTAACGGTCGAATGCTCATCGGAGGAGGTGGCGGTATAGCCCTCCACCAGCACAGGTTCGGCGATGCCCACCGGGTGCCGATTCAGCGGTGGCACCGCCGGGGCGACCGCATCGGCGAGCTGGACCCGGGCGGTGACGAACGGGTCGGCCGGATCGCCGGCCTTCGCTCGGTCGTCCTGCCACACCAGGTCACCGCTGTCCAGTAGGGGCAGGTCGGTGATCTCCAGGCTGCGTCGCTCGGCGAGCGCCCCCAGCAGCACCGGATAGTTGGCGAGCAGCCGCCACAGCGCCGGGCCGACGATGGTGTCCACCTTCGCGGCGGCGACACTCGTCCGCACCAGCCGGGATGGGGAATCCCCTGCCGACTCCAACACCCCGTGCACCTGGATCTGCACCGCCGTGCTGTGCTCGTGCACGTCGACGCCGAGAATCAGCAGCCGCCCGGAGACCCGCTCGGCCGCTTGGGCGTCGTCGGTCCCGGCACCGGCCTGCGACAACAGCAGCGCCCGCGTCCAGAGGTCGGCCCACCGTCGTACCGGCAGACGTTCCATGGTCCCGATCGGACTGCCCGCGTGTAGTTCCGTCGCCAGACCATCGGTCAGCACCGCCAGTCGACGCAACGCCGGATCGGCCAGCAGCGCCTGGAGCACCTGGTCGGAGCTGGAGATGAGGTCGTGGTCGACGCCCCGCCAACCGGCGATGGCCAGTTCGGTGAGCCACGACCGGCACCCGCTGAACAGGTTGCCCGCAGAGGTAGTCCGGTTCGGGGTCGGGGGCTGCGGCCAGGTCGCCCGAGTGCGCCGTAGCGCGGTGTCGAGCCGAGCGAGCAGCGCGTCGTGCACCGCACCGAGCAACGCGATCCGCGCGCCGGCCAGCACGCTCAGGTGTTCCTCGGTGACCGAGCCACCTGCGATCTTCTCGGCGGCCGCTGCGACCCGGTCGGCGAGCGGAGTGGCCGCCATCGCCCCCGCAAGGGCGGTCAACGCGGCGGCCCGTTCCTCACCGAGCCGGGCGAAGCCGGACACCAGTCCCTCGTCGAATCCGGAGACCAGATCGAGTGTCTCCACGACGCCGGAGGGCGCGTCGTCGAGCAGTGTGGAAAGTTGTGTCTCGAGCATCAGCGGGCCGCTCCCATGGCCGGAAACCAGTGCAGCTCAGGAACCGGTTCGGTGACGACCGGCAACTCCAGGTAGGACAAATGCCGCAGGAAGCGGCTGAAGACGATGGCGGCGGGCATCCGCTCGTTCGTGCCGTTCATGTGTCTCAGCAGATCCCGGGCGGATGTCACCTCGCCGTCGACCTCGACGCGCAGATAGCGAGCGACCCGGTCGGCACCGTATTGCACAATGGCCTCGTCGAGAAGCAGATCCAGATGCTTGCACGTATAGCCGTGCGCCCCACCACAGGGACGATTGTTGTTGGTGCTGCAATTGAAGTTGTGCGTCCCCGCGGCGAACGACGAGACGTAGACCCGCTCGATGTCCGAACCGCTTGAAACGACTCCCTGCAACCGCCCGTCGGCCATTTCGACGAAGGGAACCTTCGCCAGTTTTCGGGGCCGGACGGGGGGCACCACACGTGTCGTGCTGCGCTGCTCCCACGCGGCGCTGTCCGCGTCCACGACCTTCAACCTCCAGCACAAATGGCTCGCGGGCAGCATGCGACAGCACGGGACCCGCGTGAACGGACGGTTTGTGACGGCATTTCTACCGCATCAGCACGTCAAGCCGTGAATCAGTCTCACGCTCGACGTCTGACGGGAAAGTTAGCCGCGAGGTACGACAAGTTATGCGTGGCCCTGGTCAGCCCCACCGTCGCGCCTTCCCGGCCGGGGAAACTACGCTCACCGTGTGGTCACCACCTGGGAACCCATGACGACAGGTCTGCTACAACTGCCCTCGGGGCGACTTGTCCGAGGTCGTGGGCTGCGCCATCCGCTCCCGCCCGGTCAACAGCCCACCTTCGCCCTCTACCTGCTCGGCCGTCAGCCGGAGCCGGTCGCCTGGGACAGTCGCTGGGTCCGCTGGCCCGACTTCCGGCTACCGTCCGATCGGGCAGCGGCCGGCGAGGCGCTACGCGAGGCATGGCGCCGCGCGGAGACCGAACGGGTCGAGGTGGCCTGCGGTGGTGGGCGCGGACGTACCGGCACGGCACTGGCCTGCCTCGCCGTACTCGACGGGGTCCCCGGTCACGAGGCGGTCGCCTACGTTCGCGAGCACTACTCCCGGCACGCGGTAGAGACGCCCTGGCAACGCCGCTTCGTCGCCCGTTTCCAGTAGGAACCTCGTCAGGTGGGGTGGCTGGCGTCCGGCAGGGACTTCGCCAGGTAGGAGCTTCGTCAGGCCACCGGCCGGGCCGGTTGCCAGAGCCGGGCGATCGGCAGGGGCGGCATTCCCGTGTACGCCCACTGCTCCAGCATCGACCGATCCACCAGCAGGATGCCCAACTCCCGGGCCAACCGCTGGCCATCTCCGACCGTGAACGAACCATTGGTCACGATCATGCAGATGTCGCCCCGGTGGATGGTGCGACAGGTGCCGGCGAACCGTTGGATCACCGCGCTGCCGACCCGGTTGCTCGCGCTGTGCCGTTTGCACTGCACCACCACTCGACGACCATCCGGGGCACGGGCGATGACGTCCGCTCCCCGATCGGCCGCGCCACCCGGGACGGTAACCCCGTAGCATCCGGACGTATCGAGCAGTCGGGCGAACCACTGCTCGAACTCGGGGCCGGTCATCGAATCGGTCGTTCCGATGATCCGATCAAGTGCGGCCCGCTCTGCCGCCTGTCGCGCCCGTCCCCTCTGTAGGAGAAGGAGTACGGCGACGGTCCCGGCGACGACGAGAAACCCGATGAACGCGGACCAGTACGGGTATCGGCCGATGAACCTCACGATCAGCGCGAGGAGCAACAGCGCACCGAGGCCGGCACCGAGTAGGAGCCAACCGTTGTCCCGACCGGAGCGGCCGCCAGACGTACGGCGGGGGCTCTTCCGCGTGTGGCTCCTGACCCGCGTGCCGTCCCTGCGCCGATACGACCGGACCCGATGCATCGCAGCTCCCTGGGGTGAGAGGAGGATGCCTCAGTCTGCCCGCGACCAGAGGCAATAATCCAGCCACGGGCAGGTCAGGGCTCGCGCATCCAGAGTTCAGGATCGTTCACGAAGGCGCCCTTGCCCTGGTGCCGCCAGATGACCCGTAGCACCTCCAACCGCACGTATACCTGCTTCACGGTCGACGGGCTCACGTTGTGCTTCGCGGCGAGCTGCGTAATCGAGGGCAGTTTGTCTCCTGGCTTGAGCTTCCCGGCCCTGACCTCGGCCGTGATCTCGTCAGCGATCCGAGTGTAATCAGCGGTGATCGGCATGACTCCCCCTGCGTGGCACGCCAATTCGATCACGCAAGGACATCTTCCAACAACTCTGTGTTTGACTGAGATGACTCCCGAGCCACCCCGCTGCCGTGCCGCTGATCCTGGGCTGCGACGGCGGCGCGGGTGGGCCGCCCTCCCCTCGGCAAGGTGGGCGGCCCACCTTCCAAGAGCAGTCGAGAACCCCTGCCCCGAAGAGTTCCGGAAAGGACCGAGGTGGCTCAGGTGTATCGCAGCGGCCAGCCCTACGGGTCTGGCCAGCCGGACCGGCTGACCCCGCACGAGGTGCGCTCCCAGGAGTTCGCGCCCCGACGACGTGGTGTGGACGCGGAACAGGTACGCGCCTTCCAGTGCCGCCTCGCCGACGAGCTGGATTGCCTGCATCGGGAGCTGGCGTTGGCTCTGCGAGACAACAACCGGCTCAAGCGAGCGTTGCACGACTGGCAGGCAATGCATGACCGGCACTGTCAGCCAGCCCCGGACCGTCGCCCCAACGACGGTCACTGGTAATCGTGGCGGCCCGCCCAGTCGAGCACCGCTGCTCTACTTCGCCCGGCTGGCCAGAATGGCAAGGACCTCACGGCGTACCTCATCCGGCTCGTGCACCAGTCGGCGGTGCGTGAACCGCAACGCCAGCATGCCGAGGGTGGCCAGCAGCGCGTCCCGCCGTAGATCGATCTCGCGCTGGCGCGGATCCTCGTGGGTGGTGGCTCCGTCGAGTTCGAAGTTGACCCGTTCCGCTTCGGCGTACACGTCCAGATACATGGTGCGCCGATCCACCTGGACACGTACCTGCCGTTGGAACGTTGGCATCCCCGACCCGTTGAACACGTGGTCGTGTCCCCAGATCTCCAGCGGGCTACGCCAGCCAGCGGCGAGCCGGTCCAGTAGCACCCGTAGCTCACCCCGTCCGCTCAGCTTCGGCACGATCGCCATGGTCGTACCGATCCGCGCCGGCGTGGTCATCCGATCGTTGACCGCTCGGATGATCGGCGCACGCTGGTCCTCGGCCACGAGCAGCGGCCAACCGTCGACCAGGGTACGTTCCAGCCGCGTGATCGGCGTACCGTCGCGCACCATCACGTGTGGTGGTTCCAACCCGAAGCCACGCAGTCGGTGCACCACGACCTGTGGCCTGCTCCGGACTCCGACCTCCGCTTCCGCACACACGTGCACCGGCTCGCCCGCGCCCTGTCGGAGCAGTCCCCAGACGTCGAGCGCGGTGAGGTGACTCAGGGCGGTACTCGGAACAGTTCGCCAGCCCGACAAGAGTTGGACAGTGTCCAGGAGGGCACCACCTGACTGGCGAGTAGCCGGGTCCCCAGCCCTTCATTGCGTTCGATCAGCAACCGGAGTGCAGGATTCACGCCGCGACCGTGTCGAAGATGCGCTGCTCTCCGCAAGCCCTGCTCCGCGGACTGCGGATAACGATGACTGCTGTGGATACGCCCGATCGAATGCGCGTGAGCTGCAACTCCGTCGGCGTGTCGTACTGCTCAGCCGTCAGCGATCATGGCACAACCGAACCCCTGGTGGTGAGGTGGTCGATCATCGGTACGGTATAGCCATGGTCTTGCCTGTCAGCCGTACGAACATGGAAGCCCACCTCTACATGGACCTGCACCCCTGCACCTGCGGGGAGTTCCGGTTCGCCCGGAAGAACGCGGTGATCGCACTCGAGGACGGCGACCTGGCCAGCCGCTACACCGGCGAGTGCGCCCGGTGCGGCCAGCCCCGGGAGTTCGTCTTCCGCCTACCGACTGAGATCAGCATGCCACTCGGCGGTGACGCGGTCAGCTACGGCGGGGACGAGCCGTCACAGCTCATCGACCCGGGCCAGTGGCTCGGGGTAGCCGACGCCTACGCCTCCCAGGTGCCCGGGGACTTCGCCCGGCTCGACGGCGAGGAGCGCAGGCGGGCAAGGGCGGTCCTGAACCGGGCCACCGCCGCAGTCGACGAGGTACTCAAGTTCATCCCCGGCGACGCCGACGAGGTACCGGCCGCCACCTTCACCAGCGAGCGGGGCCGCCAGGCGTACGCGAAGGAGCCGGGCCGGTTCCGGCGGAGCCGGCTGGCCGTGGTGCGGGACGCGTACGCCGGGATGGCCGGTCAGCTCGCCTGACCTACGCATCGCACCGACAGTCGCGCACCCGACAGGCGCGCGCCCGGTCAAAAGCTCGGTCAGGCGCGCGGTGCCTCGTCCAGGCAGGCCGCGTTGACGCCGATCAGCAGCGGCAGCGCGGTCAGGAAGATCCCGAGGACGTACTCCGGGTCGTGCTCGCGCTGGTCCTCGACCCCCGCCTGCGCACCCGCGTCGGCGAGCGCCACGCAGACGTCCCACAGGCTGCCTCCGGCGCTGCTCCACAGCCACACCTCGTGTACCAGCGTGGGCACTCGGAGCACCGGTTGCACCCCGAACAGCCCGATGCCGTAGTGCAGCGGATCCTCCGGGGTGTTGCCGAGCGAGAGCATCAGCGGCAGCACCCGATGGACGCGGGCGAAGTCGACGGCGTCCGGCGTACCCGGGGTGACCTCGGCCAACAGACCGTCCTCGAAGAACTCCGCCATGACGGGGGCCGGGTCTGCCACGGCGAGGTTACGCGCCGCGTCCGCCACCGCCGTACGGGTCCAGGCCCGGTCCGGTTCGTCCGGTGGTTGGTGCGCCGCCGCCCAGACCGCGAACGCCTGCTCCTCGTCCAGGGTCACCGAGAGTCGACCGATGCTCAGCGAGTGGTACTTCGCCGGAGCGCCCACGGACGGATGGAAGACGCCGGTGTAGCGGCCCACGGGATAGACGAGCGGCTCGGTGGAGATGGTGTCCATCGCGGTCGTCCTCGTCGTCTCGGTCATGGCAGGGGCTCCAGGTAGACCACGCTGGTGGCCAGCAGGTGGTGCAGGGTGGTCAGGAGCCCGGCGAGCATTCGCTCCGGGTCGACCAGGTCCAGGTCATCGCCGCCGGCCCGGCGCTCCTCCTCGGCGAGCGATTCGCACATCGTCCACAGGCTCTCCCCCGACGGTGACCGCTCCCACAGGTCGTAGACGCTGCGGGTCACGCTGATCAGTGGACGATCGTAAAAGCCAATCGAGTACAGCCACGGTTGCTCGCTGCTGTTGCCCAGGCCGAGCATCCGGGCCCCCATCCGGTGCCGGCGGGCGAACTCCGCCGCTCCCGCCGTGCCCGGGGTGACCTCGGCGGCGAGCCCTTCGGCGAACAACTCCCGCAGCAGCAGGTCGACATCGTCGCCGGGCAGATGCGTGGCTGCCGCCTCGCGCAGCGCCGCCATCGTCCAGGGCTGCTCGGCGAGCTGGTCGGCCTGGCCGTGCGCCAACGCCCACACGGTGAACCTTGCGTCGTCGAGCTCCCACACCTCGGTGCCGAGGCGCACCCGGTGGTAGCGGTCGACCGACCCGGCCGTCGGATGGAACGTTCCGAAGAACTGCCCAACCGGCAGCAACAGCGTCGGCGGCGCGGACTGGGTCGTCGTCATCAGGGCTGTTCCCATCGGTGGGGGTCGTCCGGATCAGGGTAGTTGATCTCAGCCGGGGGCAGTTCTGGCACGGGCTGCAGACGGCCGATGAAATAGGTGATGTCCTCGGCCAGGTAGACCAGCCGTCGCTCCCGGTCTGCGGCGCCCGCCGCGCCGAGCGGGCCGCGCATCGCATCCTCCGGCAGGATCCACACCGAATCCCCGTCCGGGTGCTCCGTCTTGACGACCAGCAACCCGCCCGACGGTACGGCGATCACCAGGTACGTCTGGGACAGCCAGGTGTCCCGGTGCTGTCGCTGCGCGGCCACCAGATCGAAGGTCGGATACTGCGGGTGTACGCCGAGCAGCGGGCGTTCGGGCATCAGCGTGAACGGCAGACCGGCGACGTGATGGTCTCCCGCCGGGGCAGCCCCGTTGTTCTCCGCCAGCCACCTCCGGTAGCTCGGCGGAAGTGGCTGTCCCAGTTCGGCCTCGACCATCCGCAACCGCTGTTCGTCGACGTTGCCGTACGGGCTCAGCCGGGCCGGCGCCCAGAGGTGGCCGCGCGGCTCGTCCTGGGGCTCGTCCTCGTCCACCCGGCGGACGGTGACCTCCCACCGGTCGGCACTGGCGAAGTCGACGTCGGCGAACCGCCAGGTCTCGCCGCCGACCGGGAAGGTCTCGCCGAGCACGACCCGGAAGCTGTGGCTGTCCTGGCTGCCGGTCGGCATGACGATGATCTCGGCGGTCACCGGCCGCTCGGAGGTCACCCAACCAACGCCCAACCGGGCCGGGCCGAGGTCCATGGGGACGTTGTTGGGGATCACCACGAGATTCGTGAACGATCGCACGGTTCTTCCTCCACCCTTCACGGGATCATCACCCACCCAACATCTCGTGCAGCGTCGGCTCGTCCGGCAACTCGAAGCCGAGCACCTCTCGGGCGATGCGTTCCGCTTCCACCCGCCCAACCGGCCATGGGCCAGTCGGGATGCCAGCATCCGGGCTCTCGTTGCCTGTCTGCTGGTTGGTGGTCCACTGGGCTGACCGCTGTCCCTGTGGCCCCCATTCGACCACGATCAGGCCATCAACCGTACCGTCCGCCGTCAGTCGGGCGTAGTAGACGAAGTTGTACGCGTGTTCCTCGATGTCGACCCGGCCCAGGCCATGCGGTGCCGACCGTACGTCTGGGCCAGGCGGCGGCGCAGGCGGTGCCGGCGGGGTCGGCGGCACCACCGGCGGGGTCGGCAGGGTCGGCGGCGGTGCGGGGGGCGCCACCGGCGGTGCGGGGGGCATCGACGGGACTACCGGTGCTACCGGCGGGCTGCTCGCCGTCGTTGGCGGGGCCGGTGGGGCAGGCTGCCGATCGAGGTGGGTGTAGCCCGATGACATCAGGTCGAGGAATTCGCGTACCGACATTGGGGTCGGGTGCCGCGAGTTCCACGGGTTGCGCAGTTGCACTTGCCCGTTGCTGACGCCGACCACCTCGTAGGCGTGGCCCGCGACCAAGTCGTGCGGCAGGTTGTTGCGCAGATGGGCCGGGTACGCATCGGTTCCTCGGCTACCAACGAGCACCGGGCTGCCGAGCGCAAGCAGCTGGGTCAGCAGCGCCTCGGTGACGTGCTCCTGGCCCGGAGCCGGGTCGAAGTCTCCAATCCGAGCGGGTTCTCCGGTCAACTGGGTGAGCAGTTCGGCCCGCATCGTCGGGGTGCTGCCGACGTCGAGCCGGGCGTAGCCGAGCGGGGCAGCCCGATCCGTGTCGTTGGGGTTCCAGCCACGCCACCTGGCCTGCCAGGCGTCGCGCTGCGCGTCGGACCAGGTTCGGTCGACAGCGGCCAGCGCCTTCTCCAGCAGCGACGCCCAGGCCGCACTGACAGCCGCCTGATTGGCGTAGGCCGAGTTGCCCGGCGCGTTTGAAGGCACCGGCACGTCCGGCGTCACGGTGATGCGTAGACGGCGGCCGGTCGGAACCGTGTTGCTGCTGGGTGCGGTGCTCTCGTGCAGGAACACGTCGACGGTGCCGTCGGCGTTCGGCTGGAAGAGTCGACCGATCACCGATGGGTCGTGACCAGCGAGCGACGCGAAGGTGGCGAGGATGCCGCAGTTTCCCAGCCCGCCCTGCTGCACCTGCTCGCGGGTCGGTTGGCCGTTCCAGAGCGGGAACGGCTGGCCGGTCTGCGAGTCGACCGGACGGCCGTAGGTGATCCGCGACCGGTTCGGCTTCGCCTTGGGTAGGGTCACCCGGTCGGCGACCGCAGTGGTCTCGCCCGGATACACCCCGGTCGGGCCGCCCTCCTGCAACACCGCGCCATCGGCGTACGGAGACATGTTGCGCAGCGCCGCCGTCAACACGTCCGGCACCATCATCATCACCCGGGAATCACCCACGTAGTGGAAATCGTGGGTGGACAACAACGCCAACTTCGCCGGATCGCCCGCCGTCTCGACCCGCACCGCCGAACGAGCCCGCGCCCGGTCCTCCCAAAGCAACGCCTGCCGACCCGCCTCCGTCGACAGATCGAACGCCACCTCCCCGCCGTCGACCTTGATCTCCGGCGAACCAACCGGCGCGTACGGCCGCAGGTCGAACCGGCCCTTCAGATCAACGTACACACCCTCCCGAGCAAGCCGATCCGCCAACACCGGATCCACCACCCGCACCTGATCCAACAAATGCGCCGGCAACCCAACAATCTGCCCAGCAGACGAAGGCAACCTCGGCAAACCACCCTGCGAAGCCTCCGCAGAAACCGCCAACTCATGCAACCGAGTAGCCAACTCGACATCGGACAGCACCGTGCCCGAACTCGACGCCCTATGCCAATAATCATAGAACTGACAACGCTGCGACTCAGTCAGATCCGGCACACCCTTAAGCACCTCAGCAACTCGCGCAGACGTCACATCAGACACCGTCAACTGCATCAAACTGACAAACACATCCGCCGGCAACAACGACCAACGCGACGCCGCATTCGGCACCTCTGGACGCAACCCCAGATGGTCCACCAGCGCGGCAATCTCCGAACGAATCGCCAACCGCTGCCCTGAATCAGCCCCAGCATACTGCTGCGCGAGAATCCGAATCTCCGCCATCCGACCATGATCATGCGCACTCAACCCAGCCGGATCAATCAAACCAGTGACATTACCCGGATCAAGCGGAACAGAATCCAAAGTCCCCATCGTCTGGAGGGCAGACAACTCCGCAACCTCATGCGCCAACGCACGAGCCACCACACCATCAACAGCCCGATCCGAAACCGTGACAGTAAAACTACCGTCCACATTCCGAACGGTCTGCGCCACCACGCCACCATCCAACGGACCAACCGTCAACCACACCCGCAACGGCGGCCCAGACACCAGCCGAACCTCATACTGACCATGCCCGACCTGAACAATCCCAGCAACACCAGCCGCAGACGCCACCGACGACACCGCCGCCTGAGCCGCAGCCCACACCCCAGCCGGATCCGCCACACCACGACCCAACCCATGGAACGACGAACCCGGCACCGCAGCAGCCGTAATCCGACCACCATCCAGACCAGTTGAGTCGTCCGGCGAAGTGTCGTTGTCCGTTACCCGGTCCACTGTCGCCGAGTTGTCCTGCTCGGCGACGACCGGTGTGGACGGCGCGACGGGTTGACGGTCGAGGTGGGTGTACTCCGGCTTCATCAGGTCGAGGAAGTCCCGGATCGACATCTGTGCCGGATGCTTGTCGTTCCACGGGTTGCGCAGCTGCACCTGCCCGTTGGCGACGCTGACCACGTCGTACGCGTGGTGCGCGATCAGTCCGTGCGGCAGGGCCGCGTTCCCGGTCGGACCTCGGCTGCCCAGCACCACCGGACTACCAGCGGCGAGCAGCCCGGCCAACTGGGCCTCGACGACGTGTTCCTGGCCGGGGGTCGGGTCCAGCGTCGACGTCCGGGCCGGTTCGCCGGTCAACTGGGTAAGCAGTTCGGCCCGCAGCGTGGCATCGCTCCCGGTGTTGAGCCGGGCGTAGCCGAGCGGAGCGGCGAAACTGGCATTGGGATCCGTGACCCGCCACCTCGCCTGCCAGGCTTCGTGTCGTTGTGCGGTCCAGGTCCGGTCGACGGCCGCCAGGGCCTTCTCCAGCAGCGACGCCCAGGCGGCACCGACGTTGGACTGGTCCGCGAACGCCGCGTATCCCGGCATCTTGGCGTACACCGGCACGTCCGGAGTCACGGTGATGCGCAGCCGGCGGCCGGTCGGGACCGTGTTGCTGCTGGGTGCGGTGCTCTCGTGCAGGAACACGTCCACGGTGCCGTCCGGGTTCGGCTGGAACATCTGGTTGATGATGGCCGGATTGTGTCCGACCACCGCACCGAACGTAGCCACATGACCGCAGTCGCCGAGGCCGCCCTGCTGCACCTGCTCCCGGACCGGTGTTCCGTTCCACAACGGCACCGGCTGGCTGCTCTTGACGTCGACCGGGTTGCCGTACTGCACCGCCGTCGCGTTCGGCTTCGCCTCGGGCAGCGTCACCCGGTCGGCTACGGCGGTGATCCCACCCGGTTGCACCCCGGTCGCGCCGCCCTCGTGCAACACGGCGGCCTCGGTGTACGGAGACATGTTGCGCAGCGCCGCGGTCAGCGCGTCCGGGACCATCATCATCACCCGCGAGTCACCCACGTAGTGGAAATCGTGGGTGGACAACAACGCCAACTTCGCCGGATCGCCCGCCGCCTCGACCCGCACCGCCGAACGAGCCCGGACCCGATCCTCCCAAAGCAACGCCTGCCGCCCAGCCGCGGTATTCAGGTCGAACTCCGGCCGACTGCCGTCCACGTTCACTTCGGGTGAGCCGGCTGGCGCGTACGGCCGCAGGTCGAACCGGCCCTTCAGATCAACGTACACACCCTCCCGAGCAAGCCGATCCGCCAACACCGGATCCACCACCCGCACCTGATCCAACAAATGCGCCGGCAACCCAACAATCTGCCCAGCAGACGAAGGCAACCTCGGCAAACCACCCTGGGAAGTCTCCGCAGAAACCGCCAACTCATGCAACCGAGTAGCCAACTCGACATCGGACAGCACCGTGCCCGAATCCGACGCCCTATGCCAATAATCATAGAACTGACAACGCTGCGACTCAGTCAGATCCGGCGCACCCTTAAGCACCTCAGCAACTCGCGCAGACGTCACATCAGACACCGTCAACTGCATCAAACTGACAAACACATCCGCCGGCAACAACGACCAACGCGACGCCGCATTCGGCACCTCTGGACGCAACCCCAGATGGTCCACCAGCGCGGCAATCTCCGAACGAATCGCCAACCGCTGCGCTGAATCAGCCCCAGCATACTGCTGCGCGAGAATCCGAATCTCCGCCATCCGACCATGATCATGCGCACTCAACCCAGCCGGATCAATCAAACCAGTGACATTACCCGGATCAAGCGGAACAGAATCCAAAGTCCCCATCGTCTGGAGGGCAGACAACTCCGCAACCTCATGCGCCAACGCACGAGCCACCACACCATCAACAGCCCGATCCGAAACCGTGACAGTAAAACTACCGTCCACATTCCGAACGGTCTGCGCCACCACGCCACCATCCAACGGACCAACCGTCAACCACACCCGCAACGGCGGCCCAGACACCAGCCGAACCTCATACTGACCATGCCCGACCTGAACAATCCCAGCAACACCAGCCGCAGACGCCACCGACGACACCGCCGCCTGAGCCGCAGCCCACACCCCAGCCGGATCCGCCACACCACGACCCAACCCATGGAACGACGAACCCGGCACCGCAGCAGCCGTAATCCGACCACCTCCACCGCCCGGATCTGGGTTGTTCGGACCTGGGTTGTTCGGACCTGGGCTCGTCGGATTGCCGGGGTCACCCGGCGAGGGTTGGTTGTTGGAGGGCGATTGGTTGTTCTGCGTACCGAACAACCGGGACAACAGGCCGGTCCGGCGGTGGCTTTCGGCAAGCCGGTCGCCCAACGCCGTGGTGGCCTGCTCTGCCGAGGTGAGTTCGGTGTTGAGCCGGTCTACCGCCTGTTCGAGTTCCGCCACCGGCTGGGTCAACCGGTCGACGACCTGGTCCACCCGGTTGGCGGCATCTCGGGCGTCACTACGAGTGTCGAAGCGCGACCGCCGGTCGTCCACGGCGAGGCTCATCCGCTTCGCATGCCACTTGGCGATGCCGATGACCGGTGCCGCCGCCAGGGCGGCAATCGGGATCACCGGAGCCAGTGGGCTGGACAGCAGGGCAGCCACTGCGGTCGTGGCCGCCGCCGCCGACATTGTTGTCGCGAAGCTGGAGACCAGGTACGTCCGTAGTGGCGGAAGGCCGGTCGGGCGTGGGTCGGTGGCAGCCCGCCGGTCCGCCTGCACCGTCTTGAGCTGCTGTGGACGGCCGGAGCGGTCCCCGCCGAACTCGGCGACCACCTGCTGTGCCTCGGGCGATAGCTGGGTCACCCGGTCAGCTGCGCCGAGCATGCCGTCGCGCAGGCCCAGCCGGTCGATGATCGTCCAGAGTTCACGCAGGGCCGGCTTGGCTGCCCACTTGTTGGCCGTACGCACATGGTGGGCGGCGGTCTGCAACTCCCAGGAGTCGGCCCGGGTCAGCGGTGTCGGTGCGTTGGGGTCAGCATTCGGACCGCTCGGCGTAGCCGGACCGCTCGGTGTCGTCTGCCCATTCGGGCCGCCGGCCTGGTCGGTCATGGCGTCCACGGTTGCCGTGATGTCCGCCAGTTGCCCAGCCACCTGGTCGACCCGGCTCGTAGCTTCGGTGACGGCGGTGACCGCCGGTCCGGCCAACCGGTCCACCCGGGCCGTGCTCTCCGGTGATGGCCGGGCAAGGTCCCACTCCCGGCGGGCGTCCTTGACCCTCGCCTCGACCCGCTTGAGCAACATGTCGCGCAGTGGCGAGACGAGCCCTCCGGCGAGCATGTTGACCGGACCGGCGATCGCCGAGGCCAGCGCCTGGAGGGAGGCCGCCATACCGACGGTCACACCGGCCTGCGCGACCGGTCCGGCGGTCTGCTCGACCGCGAACACCCCCCAGTGCGGCACGTTGCTCGGCCGGGTGGTGCCATCGGCGGCACCGACCGGCGGTCGGGGCCCGAAGCGGGTACGGACGTCGAAGAGACCTGGTTTGCCGAACCGATCCACCACCGGGGCAAGTTCGGCGGGGAGCAACGCGCGACGCTGCTCGTAGCCCGGCGTGTCGGTACGCATACCCAACTGGTCCACCAGCGCCCGGATCTGCCGGGTGATCGCCGGGCGGGCCAGCGGTCGCGCGGCCGAGTGCTGCGCGGCGAGTGCCGCGAGTTGGTCCAGGGCTGCCGTCTCCGTCGTGTTGACCGATGGAGCGGTACCCGGCTGGACCGGGGTCACGTTTCCGCTGGATACGGTCGGGGCGACATTGGAACTCGGCTGCCCGCTCCCGGTGTTGGCAGTCGGACCGGTGTTGGCGGTCGGACCGGTGTTGGCGGTCGGGCCCGTGTTGGCGGTCGGACCGGTGTTGGCGGTCGGGCCCGTGTTGGCGGTCGTTGCGCCGGGGGTGGCGGGGTCACCGAACAGCAGCCGCCGGGCCCCCTCCATCAGGCCCTGCCGACGTTGCGCGTCCGCCAGCCGCTGCTCCAGGTCACCGACCCGCTGTTCCAGCTCCGACGCGCGGTCGACCGCATTCTCGGCCCGCGCCGTCACCTCGGCGATCGGTGCCGCGATGGCATCCGCCGCCTGACCGAGAAGGGCGTCGGCCGGCATGGCTGGATGGTCGTTGTCCCACGCCTCCCGGGTGTCCTTGGCGGCAGCTTCCTGCCGGGCGATGATCGGGTCGTTGACCGTGGACGCGGCAGCGGCGGCGAGGGCACCCGCGATACCGGCGAGCCCGAGTTTCATGTCGCCGACGATCACACCGGCAACCGTGGCGATCGTACCGGCGGTCGCCATGCTGGGCAGGTTCTCCACTATCGACATCCACCAGGGCGCGACCTTCGCCGGGCGCTGCCCCTCGGCCGGAAGCCGGTCGGTGACCACGCGCAACCGTTCCCGGATCGTGTGGCTGACCGACTCGCCGAACCGCTGGATGAGCGGCGCGACATCGTCGGGCAGCAACGCACGGCGTTGCTCTGCGCCAGGATTCCTCTGGCGCAACCCGAGGCTGTCCAACAACGCCTTGATCTCGCGCCCCACGGCGGGACGAGACCAGCGGGAGGCCGCGTCGTACTGGGCGGCGAGGCTGCGCAGCTCGGCGATCCGGCCCCGCTCGTGCGGGGTCAACCCGGTAGCGGGAGCGGGCTGGGTACCCGGGGTTCCGGTACCACCCGACGTCGGGTTGGTTCCGCCACCGGACACCGGACCGGAACCGGTCGAGGTCGGACCGGTGTTGGTGGACGGGAACCGGCGAGGCCGTCCCATCAGGCGTTGCCGCTGCTCGTTGCTGCTCAACCGCTGCTGCAGCGCCGACACCTGCTGGTCGAGCCCGGAAACCGTCTGGTCGAGCTGTCCGGCCACGTCGGTGACCCCGGCGGTGCCGTCGGCGAGCGTCGTACCGGTGGTGACGTCGGTTTCGGCAGCGGCGCGGGCGCTCTGGCGGGCGTCGTACCTGGCTCGGCGATCCTCGGCCGCGAGTCCGGCACGCTTGGCCGCCCACTTGATCGGCCCGGTTGCCAGGGCGGCTGCCGCCGCACCCGCTCCACTGATGAGTGCGGCCATCGGGTTGTTCGTGGCGTACAGGGCAGCCGTCGCGGCAGCTGCGCCGGTGAGGGCCGTCGCCAGCAGGTGCGCGGCGGTGTACGTGCGCAGTCGGGGCAGCCCGGTCGGTCGGGGATCCGTGGAGTTGGACGCCGGGTCGGCGTTCCGCCGGTCGGCACGGAGCTGGGAGCGGTCGGCGGCGTTGGCCGCCCGGCCACCGTACTGCTCGGTGACGATCGCCCGCGCCTGGGGCGGCAGGGCGGCGATGCGCTGATCCGCACCGAGCATCCCTTCGCGCAGCCCCAGCCGGTCGATCACCACTGCCAGCTCCCGTCGAGCCGCCGCAGCCGACCACCGGTCGGCGGTCGCCACCTGGTGCCCCATGGTCACCAACTCGGCGACGTCGGCGGGGTTCAGCGGCTCGACGACCGTCGCGGTGGGGTCAGCCGCCTGGTCCAGGCTGGCCAGCTCGGCGACCTCGTGGGCCAGGCCGCGCTCGATCACCGAATCGGCCGCCCGGTCGGAGACGGTGACCACCGCCGTACCATCCGGTCGGAACCCGCTCGTCGCGACCGCACGATCGGCGACCGGGCCGGTGGTCAGCTCCAGGGTGAACTGGCTGCCGTCGGAGCGGGTCACCAGGTACGACCCGTCGGGCAGCGCCGCCACGCTGCGGACCCCGGCGTGCGCCGCCACGTTACGGATGGCCAGCCGGGCCTGGTCCAGGACCGCCTGCGGCTCGGCCTGGGGCCGACCCTCGCCATGGAAGGCGGTGTTGGGAATCGCGCTGGCGGTGATCCGTTCCTGCGTCGATACGCTGCCGTCATGACCACGATCGACGACATCTACGCCGCCATCCTGGCCGATCCCGACGACATCGCCCTGCGGCTGCGTTACGCCGACAGCATCCGGGGACTGGATGCCGAGCATGCCGACCTGATCCGTCTGCAGATCGAGTACGACCGACTGCGCGTCGCCGGTGGCGACCTGCCCGCGAGCGAGGGAAGCCGGATGCGTGCCCTGTACGCCAGGCTGCGGGGCCGTCTCAGTGAGCCCGTCGCCGGTCTGGTCACCCGCACCGGGCTGCGGCGCGGCTTCGCCGAGTTGATCGTGTTGCCCGGGGCCGACTTCCTGGCCGACGGGGCCGAGATCTACCGACGGGTCCCGGTCCGACACGCCGTCCTGACCGGTGTCGACCCCGGTCTGGTCGCCGCGATCGCCGCCAGTGGGCTGCTGGCCCGGCTGTCCAGTCTCGATCTGAGTGACAACCCCATCGGTGACGCCGGTGTCCGTGCCCTGGTCACCTCGCCCCACCTGGGAAAGGTCCGCTGGCTGGGATTGGAGGGCTGTGGCATCGGCATCGACGGGGCCGAGGCCCTGGCGGCTGCCGCCAGCCAGGTCCTGCCCAACCTGCGGTACCTGCGTTTCGGTGGGAACGCCGTCGACCTGGTTCCCCACGGGGAGGGTTGGGATGCTGTCTCCGGGCAGGGACCCGTCGACGTCCACCTGCCCGAGCTGGGTGTCCGACTCGACGAGCGGTACGGTCCCTTCCCCTGGCTGGACGCGCGTCTGGCCTGGACGGACTTCGTCGACTTCACCCACGTCTGAGACGTCGGGTGTGCGGGACGGCAGCGCACCGGGCCGGCCAGCCGGCCCGGGCCGGGGGCCGGGTCCCGTACCGCTGTCATCAGCGAAGGGCGGCACCGTCCGGTTGGCCTCGGCGATCCGCTGGGCGTGGAACCGGATACTCGGCGGGATGTTGTACGAATCGATCGGCAAGGCGGTCGCCTGGGCCGCCAGGCTGTTCCGGAGGATGTCCCGGTCCTCGACCGGCACGCGGCCGGTGACCGCCGGGTTGACCGCCGCCGCACCGAGCACCCGCAACCCGCCGGAGCTGTCCTGGAGGCCCAGCACGTCCGGCTCCCCGCCGGGTGTGGTCGCCGGGCCGGTCAGCGGATTCAGCGACAGCGAAGCGACGAGGTCGGCGACGCCGCCCGCCATCTGGGCGTCCTGGCCGATGGAGAACACGACCCGGTCGTACGTCTGTTGGCTGCCGTCGGTGAACTCCACCAGGAAGTCCCCGTCGACGGTGTGCCGGACGCTGACTACCTCCCGCAGCGACATGTCGTTGACCCGGACCTGTGCGGCGTCGGAGTAGGCCCCGACCCCGGGCAGGGTGTTACGTCGGTTGTATCCGCCCTCGAAGCTGTAGCGCAGCTGCGCCTCGGCATCCAGCGCCGGATCGCCGGTCCGTTGACTGTCCGGCAGCGGCATGGTCCGAGCGGACCAGTCGATCTGGCTCGCCGGGGACGCCGCCGCCTGCTCGATGTCCCAGGCGCCGGAGGCACCGGCCCCGAAGACCAGCACCCGGTCGCCGGCCCGGTAGGCGTCGGCCAGGTTCTGTCCGCCGAAGTCGACCGTCGGATTCGTCGGTCGGGGCGCGGTGAACGACCCGTCCGGGGCGTACCCGAGTCGGCCGCGCGCGGCGTCGGGCACGGTGTCCGGGTCCACCGTCGTGCCGTCCGGGGCGTACGTCCGACCGGTGTCCGGATCCACCTGATAGCCGGTGACCGGGTCGACCACGAGCGGGTTGGTCAACCGGCCGGAGGTGTCGGTCAGCAGCGGCCTTCCGGACGGCTGACCGCCCAGCACGGTACGGGCGGCGGGCGGCAGAGTGTTCGGGTCTACGACCACCCCGGTCGGATCCCGGAAGACCGGCGACGAGCCGGACCGGTCGACGCTGTAGCCGGTCGCCGGGTCCACGAACCGTCCGGTGGCGGAGGACGGGACGCTTGGCACCCGGGCCGGGCCGGGGCCGCTGACGATGTCCACCGAGGCGGTGAAGAACGTCCGACCGCCCACGGTGACCTGGTAGTTCGCGCCGTCGGGCCAACCGGTGGCGTTCGCCGGACGCGGGGTGACGGCGGTCGCCCACCCCTGGTACGTCGGCATGCCGGTCAGGGCTCGGGCCGCGCCGACCGCTGCGGCGAAGTCGCTGGACGGGGCGAACTGCGTCCCCTGGTCGGCGAAGTGGGCCGGTTGGAACGGCAGGCCGGGGATCTCCAGCTCGGACGGCACCTGACCCATCAGCAGGTCCTGCCGATCCGCCCACGGGTCGGCCCCCTGCGACAGGCAGAGCACCGGCGGTAGACCGTGCCCGGTGTCGGCCGGTGCCCCCAGGGTCACGAAGTTGGCCGTCGCCGCCCATCCGCCACCGATCACCAGGCGGGTGAAGACATGTTGGGGGTCGCCGTCCAGGGCCGCGTCCACGCGATCGGTGAGCGCCTGGTCGGCCTCGTTGCGCAGCATGGTGGCCTGCTGCGCCCAGGCACGGGCCTCCGCCCGGATCTCCGCCTGGGCGGATCGGATGTCACCCACCAGGCCCTGCGCGTCGCCCCGGCCGAGCCCGATGAGGTTCTGCACCTCGGCGGCATCCGGCCCCAGCAGGCTCCGGGCCAGGTCGAGCCGTGCCTGGGCGGCATCCGGTCCGACGACGGGCACGTTCGAGCCGAGTTGGTGTACGTCGTGGGTGGGGTTCTGTTCCAGCAGCCCGGTGGAGACGAGCAGACTCAGCGCTTCGGCCCGCAACTGGGCGACGGTGGTCGGGTCGCCGCCGGTGGCCGCCTGCAGGTCACCCAGGACCACCCGTAGCTCGGTCAGCCGGCCGACGTCCCGGGGGGTCAGGTGTAGCTGTCCGTCGCCCTCGGGCCGGGAACCCTCGGCGAGGGCGGTCGTCGCGTCGGTCCGTACGCCGTCGGCCCGGTCCCGGGCGACGGTGTCCGCCTCGGCCAGCGCGGCGGCCATCGCACGCCGGATGTGGTCGGGCTGGGCGCTGGTGGACACCTGTACGACGGCGCCGTCGGCGGACATCTGGATGGTGGCGACCGGAGCTACCGTCGTGCCGGGCGGGACCGCCACGGTCTCGACGGTCACCTGGAACGGCCCGTTTGGCGTGTCGATAACAACCGTGCCGGTGGCCGGGTCGGCGACCGCATCCGCCGGCAGCGGGCCGGTGGTCAACGCCTGCTGCACGGCGGCGGTGGTACGCGCCGGGTCGGCGTCCAGCGCCGCGCCGCCGAAGACCGTGCCCGCTGCCGCCTGCCGTACGTCCGGCCCGGCGGAGTCGCCGGTCAGCCCGTCGGATCGGCCTCCGGCCACACCTGCCGGCCGGTGATCCGGCCCTCCTGGCGTGCCTGGCTGTACCGCCTCATGATCAGCCGTGGGGGCAGACTCGGATGTGCTGTCACCACTCCGCTCCGGTCGATGACGAAGCTCCCCTGACCCACGTGGATCCCCCGGGCCTGTTGTTCGGGTGACAGGATCTCCCGGGCCAGCCAGCCCTCCTCGAACGGGTGCAACGCTATCTGGTTTGGCGTGCCGAGCAGCCGGCTGATCAGTGCCCGGGCCTCGTCCTCCGTCATGATCCGTCTCTCCGTCCGGCACGATCATCGAGTCGAGCGTGTGCGTGTCCGCCACATAGTCTGCCGGTGGCTGCGACCAGGTGCTCCCGTCCTGCGGATCCCACCACACCGGGCCATCGGCATCCAGCGGGTAGACCACGAGGAAGGCGTGCGACCCCTCGCCGAGGACGTTGCCGTCCTCGTCGACCAGCGGATCGCCGTTCTCGTCGTACCCCACCCAGTTGGCGATCACCAAGGCGGCGGACCCAGGGCCGGCGTCGGCTATCTGCTGGTGCAGGTCGGCGTACTGTTGCGCGACCGCTGCGGCTCGTTCGGCCGGCGTACCCGGCATGTTGTCCGGTAGCGGCGTCCACTCACCGCCGATCCAGTCCGCCGCCCGGGTGTCGCCGTCGAACTCGCCCAGCACCGTCTCGATGCTGCCGTCGGGGTTGACGTCCGCCCAGCGGGGCGCCGCCACCTGCGGGTCACCAAAGAAGCTGGAGAGCGCCGCCAGTGCGACGTCGATGCAGTTGTTGTTGCGTCCCGGTTGGGTCGGTCCACCATCGTTGATCAACTGGCCGTACGGATGGGTCAACGGGTCGGCCCAGACCTCGAAGCCGTCCGGGGTCCGGAGGCTCTGCTCCAGGTCGGCCTGGAACTGCGGGTCCTCGATCGGGGCCAGTTGGTCCGGCCCGAACTGTCGGGTGTCCGTCAGCGACGGCCGACCCTCGTAGTCGGTGTCTGCGTCGACGTCCGTGTCGACGTCGGCGTCCGGATCGGTGTCGGTGTCTGCGTCGACGTCGGTGTCTGCGTCCGGATCGGTGTCGGACTGGTCGGTGTTGCCCGTCTGCTCGGGCGCCGCTGGCGAGGAAACGTCGCCGTCGGTACTCCCGGCCGGGGAGGAGTCGGTGTTCTCGGTCGTGGCACCGGGCCGCCCGGTCTGGGAGCGGCTGCCGCTGTTGGTGCCACCGACCGTGGGTGCGGCGGCCGACGACGTGTACGGGTTGCCGTTGGCATCGAGGGTGATCGACCACACGCCGTCGACCGCGGTGGTGTGGATCGGGCCGGTGTCGGAGACCGCTCTGATCTGTGCGTCGACCCAGATGATGGTGCCGTTGTGGTTGACCGCGTTCCAGGTGTGGGCATGCCCACCGGTTTCACCAGTCCAGCTGGTGATGATCAGCACGGACGAGCCCGGACCGGCCTGACGAAGGCGGTCGGCGATCGCGTCCAGTGCGGCCTGTCCGTGGCCGTCGGAGTCGAAGTTGGTGCCCAGTACCTGTTCCTGGCGCGCGGTGCTGTCGTTCTCCACCGTCGTCGGATCGGCGGTGACCGCCGCGACCTGCGGATCGCCGTACCAGGTGGAGAGGAACGACAGACCGACGTCGGCACAGTTGGTCGCCCGGCCCGGGTTCGTCGGGCCGCCGTCGTTGACCAGGTCCGCCCACCGGCCCTCGCGGGGATCGGGGTGGACCTCCGGCTGGTTGTCCGGCCCCTTCGGGACCTCGTTCTGCAACGCCTGCTGGTCGGTCTCGGCCGGTGGGTTCAGGCCCTGCGGATCGCCGTACGGGCGGGAGTCGACCAACGGCTGCCCGTTGCCCGGCACACCGGACTCCGGCGGTGGATTCGTGCCGGTGAGCCGTTCCGTGTCCACGATCGGTTGGATGCCCAGGGCGGGTACGTACACCTCGCAGGATCGGCAGGGTGGCCGGTAGTCGCCGTGGTTGTACTCGGTGCCGTCGCTGAACGCCTTACCGAGTTGATGGGTGACGATCTTCGCACCCTCGAACTTGCTGCGGGCGTACGCGTCGAACGTGCCCGGTCTACCCTCGCTGATCCACTGCTGTTCGAGTTGGTACAGCTGGTCGGAGATGAGGGCGACTTCCGAACACTTACCGTGACCAGCGCCCACCCTGGACAGCTGTTGTGCGGTCTGGTCGAGCAGCGTCTGCAGCAGCGGATGCACCGACGGAGTTGTCGGTGGATTGGTGCTCTTGTCGACCGTCATGCTGGTGTGGACGGTGATCTCACCGTTGGGCATCAGCAGCGCCCCGGCCATACCCGGCTGCTTGCCCTTGGAGATGATCTCGTTCTTGACCGCCTGCTGGATCGCCTTGGCCATCGTCCGCGACGCCTCGATCAGCGCCTGTTCGGCCTCCGGACCGGCCGGATCACCCTCAACGGTGGTCGGATCGAGCTGCCAACTGTGCGTGCCCTTGCCTGTCGGACCAGTCGACCGCCGCAGGGTGTCCGGGTTCACGGCCCCGCTCGACGCCGGAGGAGCCGGGTTCGCCGCAGTGGTGTCCGTCGGCGACGACGGGCCGGGCACCACCACGGGTACGACGACCGCGTCGGGATCGCTGTCCAGGTCCGAATCCGTGTTGGTCGGTCCGGAGTCGGATGTCTGGGGCGTAGCCGCCGACTCGTTGGTCGTTGGGTTGGTGTCCGGAGCCCCACTCTGCTCGGGCACCGGTAGCGAACCGTCCTGCTGGACCGGCCCGCCAGCAGCCGGGATCCGCGCGCCCTCGGTGGTACCGGGCGCGGTGTTCCGGACGTCCTGTTGTGCGGGTGCGTTCGGCTGGTTGGTGCTCGGCTGGCTCGTAGCTGGCTGGTTGGTACCCGGCTGACCGGTGGCCGGTTGGCCCGTGGCTGGCTGACCGGTGGGGCTCTGCTGGTTGGGCACGCCATGCTGCGTCGTGCCGACCGACTGTCCGGTCATGGACGGCCCGGACGGCGGAGTGAGCGACACGGAACCAGCGGAGTTCGGTGCCGTGGTGTTGGGCGCCGACATGCCGGACGGAGTCGTCGGAGTGACCGACACGTTGGTACGCGTCGCCCCGGTCGACGGCTGGTTGTTCGCCGTGTTCCCCGGCGCGGTGTTCGTGCCCGTGGTCGTGCTGGTGGTGCCGGGGGACGTGGTCGTCGTACCTGGGGACGTGGTCGTCGTACCTGGGGACGTGGTCGTCGTGGCCGGTGTCGAGGGGTTGGTGGTGGTACCGGGCGTGCTGGTGGTGGTACCGGGCGTGCTGGTGGTGGTACCGGGCGTGGGGCCGGCGTTGACCGGTGCGGAGGTCGTCGGGCCGGTACCGGGCACCACGGTCGGCGTGTCAGTGGTGTTCCCGGTCTGACCGATGTCGGACGGGGACGTCGACGTTTCGCTCGTCGGTAGGGTGCCGGAGGGTGTCTGGTCGGAGACCCCGCCACCTGCCACGGGCTCGCCGCCGACCGGCACTCCGACCGGTGTGTTCGACGACGGGTTACCGCTTGTCGAACCGCCCTGTGTCGGGTCGCTCTGTGTGGTGTCGGTGCCCGTGCTCTGCCCGGTATCGGTCGTTCCGCTGTCAGTCGTGCCCGGGGCAGCGGTATCCACCTCAGGCGGGCTGAGCGTGATCGAGCCGGAGCCCGTGTTGGGGGCACTCGACGGCCCGCTGTCTGTGTCCCCGGCATCGCTGTTGCCGCTACCGGTACTCGAACCGCTGTTTGAACTCGAACCGCCGCTGTTCGACGAGGATCCACCCGAGTTCGAGCCGCTGCCGCTGCCGCTGCCTGAGTTCGAGCTGGTGCCGCTGCCGCTACCCGAGTTCGAACCGGTGCCGCTGCCGGACGAGGATCCGCCCGAGTTGGTGCCGCCGGATCCGGTGCCACTGCCCGAGGAAGATCCTCCGGAGGAGGAGCCGCCGGTACCCGTGCCGGTGCCGCCGCCCGTACCAGTGCCGGTGCCGCCGCCCGTACCGGTGCCAGTGCCGCCGCCGGTGCCCGTACCGGTGCCCAGATTGCCGGTGTTGGCCCCACCGACGTTGAAGTTCCCGGAGTTGATCGGGCCGGTCTCTCCCAGTCCGGTGTTACCGGGAGTGATGTTGGTCGCGCCGCTGAGGGAGTTGGAGATCCCGGCGAGGCTGTTCCCGATGTTCGTGCCGATGTTGGTCAGGCCGGTCCGGCCGGCGCCACTGGTGAAGCCGCCGAGAATGGACTCGCCGGTCGGCAACTGCCACTGTCCGTTGACCATGCCGTTGGCCAGAGTGCTGGCAACCGGTGAGATCACCGCGTTCTGCATGCCGGAGGCGAGGGAGTTGCGCACCACCTGGGAGCCGGGGAAGTTCAAGCTGGGCGGGCTGAAGTTGACCGGAATTCGCGGTGCCACGTTGTTCCGGGCCCACTTGGTACCCGCGTTCAAGCCGACACCGAGAACAGCGCCGATGGCGCCACCGACGCCGGCGGTGAGGGTGCGCTTGGTGTCCCACTCCGAGCGCTCGCCGCTGTTCATCTGGTAGGCCTGCGCGCCGATGTCGATGATCAGCTCTTCGCCGACCTCCTTGGCGAGTTCGATCGCCATGACCCGACCAGCGTTCCGCAGGCTGGTCTGGGCGAGGCGTTGCCCAATCTGGCGCATGCTCGTCTGGAGGAAGAGCTTCATACCGGCCTTGGTGAACAACTGTCGGCCGAGCTGGGTGAGCAGGCGCTTGAAGGCCACCGTCACGGCCTGGCGACCCGCCGCCAGGATGCCGGGGATCGCGCCGGCCGAGACGCCACCCAGCCACGCCATGAGCAGGGCGACGAAGACCGCGATGACGGTGATGATGACGGCGATCAGAACGGTGAGCTTGGCGTACTCGATCTCCAGAGCGGCGGCGTCGCAGCCGGCACCGAGTGCGGCGGCGGCTTCCTGGACCACCGGCAGACCGGTGTTCGGGCCGACGCCGATCTGGGTCCAGAGCTGGCCGAACGCCCCACCGGCACTGCCGCCCCAGTTCTCCAGGATCTGTAACGCGGCACCGTCGCCCTCACCGAGCGCCTCGCCAATCGCCTCGGAGAGCTGGACCCACGCCTCGCCGAGCTCGCGCAGCTTGTCTTCGTCGCCGGTGGGCCACGCCTCACCGGCGCTGACCCAGCAGATCGCGTCCCAGACCCAGGCGTACTCGCCCAGCGTGCTCTTGGGATTGGGTATCGCCAAGCCCGCCCGCCCCTTTGCCGATGCCTGTCAGTTGAGTCGTGTGAGTCGTGACGCTACTTTTCGCCCTTACCGAACCAGCCGTCGACCATGTCGTCGACATCGACCGTACCGTCTACTGCTCCGGCGATGTCCGGACCCAGTTGCTGCATCCGCTCGACCAGCTTCTTTCCGGCGTCGAGCGTCAGGGTGGCCGGGGGCTCGTCGCCGGACAGATAGTTCTTGTTGAACTCCTCGCCCGCCTGGTCGGTGCCCCAGGGCTTGGCGCTGTTCAGACTGTTGATGGTCGAGGAGAGGGTGGCCCATCGCCCGGCCAGGGTGTCACCGGCCGCCGCCAGCGCGCTGGCCCCGCCTCGCGTCGCGCTCGGGTTGACGATGGTCTCGTGACTGTCGCTCATCGGTCCTCGTCTCCCGTTAGGTCGCGGTCGAGCTGGCGGAAGATGCCTTCTAGATCATGCTCCATGTACGCCTGGAACTGCGAGTCGGGCACGAACGGCCGACACAGTTCCTCCACTTCGGCCATGGCCTTCTCGGTGGCACGACGGATGGTTTCGGTCACCGTGGTGGAGAGTTCCTTGGAGTTCGGCCGTCGGTAGATGCGGGGGTCGAACTCCACCCGGATTACCTGGCCCCGTGGGCCGACGGTGGCCTTCACCAGGCCGTCGTCGGAGGCGACGGTGGCCGACACCGCCCTCAGCTTCTGCTGTAGGTCACCAAGGCCGGACCGCATCCGCTCGAACTGGCCCATGAGCTCGTCGGCCCGGGCACGCAGCCCCTGCGTGTCCATGACGTCCTCCCCCGTACGTCCACACCTCTCGCCGCACCGCAGACTGGCGACACGACACTCAGACGATACTGAATGCCGGCAACGTCGGCTCGTCGGGCGGCCGTCCCGAGACCGCTACCGGAATGCGGGCCAGTGCTCCGCCCTTCAGGGCGGAGGTAAAGGACCGCGCTGGGAGGCCGCCAAGGCCCGAGCAGTGCCTTGATCCGGACGGTTCTGCCAGTACGGACGCCTTCGAGTCCAGCGACAAACCAACGATAGGGTGCTCGTGTGCGGCTGCGTTACAACTACCGTTTGTACCCGACGCCGGGTCAGCGGATCGAGCTGGCGAAGGCGTTCGGGTGTGCGCGGGTGGTGTTCAACGACGGGCTGCGGTTGCGTCAGCAGGCTCGCGAGCAAGGGCTTGCGTACGTCTCTGCCGGGGAGTTATCGCGTCGTGCGGACAACTCAAACGACCGTGGAGCGCACGGGTAAGACCGGGACTCGTCCCGGCACCGCGCCGTGGAGCGGTAACCCACCCCCGGACGCCGTGTGTTCCACACGCAGCGTGGAGGGAACCTCCGCCGCTAGGGCGGAGAGGATGTCAAGATGCAGCAACGCTGTTCGGACGGAAAGGTGAGTATGCCGATGGGCGTCAGCCGTCGCACGTCCGTGGTGGTGGCAACAGCGGCCCTGCTGGCCGCCGGTACCGCCGTACCGGTCCAGGCCCGACCAGCGAAGGTCGCGGTGCCGCAGGCACGGGCTGCCGCCGCAGCGGACATCTGCAAGAACCCGGCAGAACCGGGCGAGTTCATTCGACAAACTCCCTGGCATCAACAGTGGTTCACACCGGAGCGCATCTGGGCACTCACCACCGGTAGCGGAGTCAAGGTGGCGGTCATCGACTCCGGCACGGATCCCGCCCATCCTCAGTTGGCGGGTCAGGTGTCGACCGGATACGACGCGTTGCGAGGTGGCCCCGGTGGTGACGTCGACTGTGTCTCCCACGGCACAGCGGTCGCCAGCATCATCGCGGCGAAGCGGTTGGAGGGCATCGGGTTCCAGGGACTCGCCCCCGGGGTGACGATCGTGCCCATCCGGGTCAGCGAACGCGAGGTGGACCAGAGCGGAAAATCCAAGGGCGAGACGATCACCCCGGAACTGTTCGCCCGGGCCATCCGCCGGGCGGTGGACAGCGGTGCCCAGGTCATCAACATGTCCGTCACGCTCTACATACCGGACGAATCCATCGAGTCGGCGGTCAAGTATGCCCGTTCCAAGAACGTGGTGTTGGTCGCCGCCGCCGGCAACCAACACCAGAACGGCGTGCGCCCGGACCCGGTGCCCTTCCCAGCCGCGTACGACGGGGTCATCGGTGTCGGCGCCATCGACGAGCGCGGCGCGCGCGTGACCCAGTCCCAGATCGGGTCGTACGTCGACGTCGTGGCGCCCGGCGGGAACATCACTGCGGCGACCCGGCTGTTCGGGCACGCGAGCTGGACCGGTACCAGCTTCGCCACACCAATGGTGAGCGCCACCGCCGCGCTGATCCGGTCGGCCGAGCCCGACCTCTCGGCGGACGAGGTGGCCCGTCGTATCGCGGCGACCGCCGACCCGGCCCGCGGTGGGCCCGTCGAGGGGTACGGAAACGGCATCGTCAATCCCTACCGGGCGGTCACCGAGCGCCTGACCTCAGCCCCACCGGTCGCCCAGCCGCCCCTGCCGGATCCGCCCCACGATCCGGCGGCGATCGCCCGAGCCGACCGCTGGCGGGTCTTCGGACAGGTGGCGACCTGGGGGGCGGTGGGAGTGGGGGTCATCGTCCTCGCGCTGGCAATGTCCGCCCTGCTGTTGCCGTACGGTCGACGGCGGCGGTGGCGCGCGGCCCGGCCGGCGGAGCCACCCGCGCCTAGGGTGGAGATCGACGAACCGGAGGAGGTCTTCTTCCGGGTGCCCAGTTCGTCGACGCCCGGCTAAGCCGCACCCGCATCACTGGCGCGCGGAAAGGCCGGCGGGCACTGGCTTGTGAAAATGCCGGTGGGCACTGGCGCGCGGAAAGGCCGTGGAAACGGTGCTGGCCCGGTCGGAGGACCGGGCCAGCACGCGATGTCGGCGATTACTGGAACTTCGCCTTGTTCGCGTTCTCCCGCTGCTGCATCTTGATGGCCGACTCCCGCAGCGCCTTCTCGATCCGACCGAGCAGGTCACGCAGGTCGTTGGCGGCCGCCTCCCAGTCGTTCTGCCGGCGGTAGTACTCCGTCTGCGCGTCGCCTTCCCAGGTCGTGAGCAGCGGCTGGATGCCCTGCTTGAGCCCTTCCAGCTCGCCGTTCAGATTCTTACTGGCGTTACCGCAGTTGTCCGCCGCCGCCTGCAGCGCCGGAAAGTTGTAGCGGATCTCCACGAGACTCCTCCCCCGGTCAGAGCTTCAGTGCCGCAGTGATCTGACCGGCCGTGGCACCTGCCGAGTCCATCTCGGACTTGATTTCGTCATCGGCGACGTCGTAGTCCTTACCCGCGGACCCGACGGCCTCGGCGATCGCCCGCAGCGCCACGTTCAACTTCGCCATGTCCTCGTCGAACCGCCGACGAACCTCATGGAAGGAACCCGCACCCGCGCCCTTCCACTGGTCGTACAACGGCGCCAACTCGTCCATCAGCCGGTTGAGGTTACCGGTCAGCCGGTCCGCGACGCCGTCGACGTCCTTCTCGGTCTGCACCATCAAGGCGGTGTCGGTATTCATCTGCGTCATGGCGGAAGTCACCCCCGTCCTCGCTCGATTGCCCACCGGTTACCCGGAAAGCGTCTATCCACGGCGCTTACGCACCCCCTGTCGTCCAGAACGGTAGCGGTTACGGTCCAGCCCGCGCTAGGGCGGTTGGCCGGTCCGTCACTCAGGGTCGATGGCGCGCTTCGCCGTCGCGGGGTCCAGTGCGGGACCGCTGGGCAGCCGAACGACGAGGCTGGCCGGCAGGCGGACCGGTTCGACGTCCTGGTAACCGAACATGCCGGGCACCCCCTCCGATGCCAGCGGGTAACGGTAGCCCAGATCGGTCACCAGATTGAGTGTGCCGGTCGGAGCGTCCGGCGAGGGCATGGAGGACACCAGCACCCCGTATCCGGGCGGCACCACGACCCGGTCGGCCAGCGGGATGCCGTCGCCGGTCTGCTGCGCGGTACGCACCGGTTCCTTCACCGGCTGCACCTGCGCGTCCAGGAGCACCTGCGGGTCGGTCTGGCCCGGTTCGTACCCGGCGCAGACCACCGGGCGATCGCCGGTCAACCGGGCGATCTCCGGACGCTGCTGGGGTGCCCGGTGGCTGCCCTCAGCCGGCGGTGCGGACTTCGGCGCGCTCGCGGCCGTGTTGGCGTTGAGCGGAATGGCCTTCGGCTCCGCTCCGTCGTACGCCCGCCGGGTGGCGGGGTCGGCCAGCAGCACGTCGGCCTCCAACTGGGTCAGCGGGGCCAGCTTGTCACGTTCGGCGAGGTAGTACTGGCGGCTGCCGTTCTGGCTCTCCACCACGTAGACCTGACCGACCTGCGCGTCGGAGAGCGCCTGGGAGGAATTGCCCCGGTTGGCGATCTCCCGCACCCTGATCGGCTCCCCCGCCGGGAGGGCGTTGAGCCAGGCCCCACCGACCGAGACGACCGGCTCCGAGCCCATCGTCAACCCTTCCAGGACGATGCGCTCGTCGGTGATCTCGTACCGGTGGTCGTTCCACACCAGATAGAGCCGGTTGGTCTTGCTGTCCCGGGCGAGCAGTCCGGCGTCGCCCAGGTCTCGTCCACCGGAGGGGCGCTGGCCCACCGTCAGCACCGTGGTCGGTACGAGTTCGCCGGCCTCGTCCCGGGCGGGCTGGGAGCAGAGGGTCCACGGGCCGCCGAGCATCCGCTTGGGGTCGGGAAGCGCCTCCGGTGCGTCCGGGATGCCGATCCTCGGCCCGCGTGGGGTACCTACCAGCGAGTTACGTGACACGGTCAGCGTCTGGGCTGGCGACTCCATCGCCAGCAACGCCGAGGCGTAGTTCAGCACCGGGTGCAGCCGGCCATCCCGATACAGGTAGCGGGTCCCGGTCTCCTTCTCCAGGATGACCGTTCCGCCTTCCTTCCAGCGGTAGGCACCCCCGGGGAAGATGAGCCCGTACACGCCTACCGCGGCCAGGAAGATCACCCCCACCATGATGCCGCCGAGGCCCGCGCCGCCGAGACGACGAAACGGCGCCGAGGCCGGATCCGGGTCCCGGGCGACCAACGCGGAGGTCATCCGCTGAACGAAGAACTGGTACGACTGGACCTGGTCCCGTCGCGACGGCATCGCATCCTCCCCCTGGCGTGAGGCCGGCGCGGATGGGGCGCCGGACCGCCGTGCCTACGATAGGCATCGCAGGCGTACGCCGATGCCGGCACCCAACCTGATGGGCACCCGACGATGGCCGGTGGGCCCGGAATCGACTCCAGGGAGCATTCCATGATCAGTCGCGAGGAGGCACTAGCCCTCGCCCGCGCCTGGGCGGCCGGCGATCGACCCGGCCCGGCACCGGAGGTCGGACTGCACGAGTTCGACCTCGGCTACGTCGCCTGGCCCGTGCTACCGGCACCGGCGGACCCCAGCCGGCCACCGGCGGCGACCGGCTTCCCCCGGGCCGTGATCGATCGGGAGACCGGTGAACTGACCCAGTGGCCGTCGCTGCCCGCCCCGGTCATCGCCGAGCGGTACGCCCAACAGCGTGCCGTCGACCACCGCTTCCCCCCGGACGTGCGGTATGTGCTGGAGGAGGCTGGCTGGTTCCCGGGTCGGGAGGTCACCGCTGCGGTGGACCACTGGCGGAACCGTTTCGCCGGGGACCTCGCCGGGCTCACGTTCTTTCCGGTGGCGCGCGCCGCGCTGACCGAGTTCGGCGGTCTGCGCCTGCCCCAGTTCGGCCGTAACGGCGAGCCGGAGGGGGGTTTCACCAGCTACCTGCACCCCACGCGTGGCGGGGTGGCCACCGACGCCGCCCGCACCTTCGCCGAGGAGTACGACAACCCGGTCTTTCCGTTGGGCAACAACGAGGACGGGCCGTCCGAGTTGGTCATCGACGCGCAGGGCCGGGTCTTCATGCTGCACTGGGCGGAGGAGTTCTTCGTCGGCGCGGGCATCGACGAGGCGTTGGTCGCGCTGATCCGGGGCACCGAACTCACCCCGGCCAGCGACCGGACCTGGTGACCGCCCCGTAGGCGTCAGCCGTTGATGGCCCGCATGAAGGCGTAGAGTCCGAGCACGCTACAGGCCACTGGGACCACCGCCAGTTGCAGGACGACATCCAGCATGTCCCCGAACCGGGCCAGTCTCGGCGACGGCGGACGCTGACTGTAGACCAGCCCGGCGCTGGCCACGACGGCCGCCGCCACCAGCGCCAGCGGCAGCACCGCCACCACCCGGACCAGCGTCGAGGTGTCGGCCGCACCGACCAGGGGAACCAGGGCGACGCCGGTCAGCCCGGCGACCAGCAGCGGCACCCGGTGTCGGACCGTCGCCACCAACCGGGCCCGCAGCAGGCAGCCGAGCGACACGATGCCGGCCAGGAGCAGCGTGGAGACCGTACTGGCCTTCGTCAGTACCACCAGGCAGCTGACGGTGACCGTGACCGCCCCGAACATCATGCCGGTCAGCATCTCGTCGGCCCGCGCGGTGGCCTGGTAGACCTTCTCCCGGCTCGGCTGCTCGTCGTCGCGCAGCAGGTCGTCCACGGTGCGGGGCAGCATCGGCATCGGCATCTTGCCGAGCCGGACGGAGATCAGCGGCATTGCCGGCAGGAGCAGGGTCACCACGCTGATGATGATCGCCGCACCCTGCGCGGCGTCGAGCGAGCTGAGGGCCAGCAGGCCACCCGTCAGTCCGCAGACACCGGTGAAGATGCCCGCCACGAAGACCCGGCTGGCGTCGCCCACGCCCAGGAAACCGAGTAGAGCGGCCAGCAACAGACCTGCGGAGCCGAGTAGCACGTGCGGGGCACCCAGTGCCCAGACCGACTCACCCGATCCGATGACCAGGGCGGCACCCATGAAGGCGTACGGCATGCTGAGCGCGGCGAGGACGGCCCCGGCGAGCGAGTCCGACAGCGCCCGGGACAGCGCGATCCCGGCGACCAGCAGCACGGTCGCGGCACCGAGTGCGATCGCTCCGCCGGCCCAACCGGGCTTGTCGGAGAAGAGGATGACGGCCAGCCCGAGAATGAGCAGCAGGCCGGCGACGACGAGGCCAGTGATCCGAGTCACGGCGGGTGTCCAGGCGATACCCCGCCGGCGGGCCCCATCCGCGATCGCCTCCATCAGGTCGTCATACGCCAGTTCCGGCCAGTCGGTACGACGCGGCACCAGGTGCAGGGTCTCGCCGTCGTGGACGTCCTGCGCGGCCAGCGTCCGGGACAGGTCCAGGACGCTGCCGTTGGCCCGACGTAGGGTCCAACCACCGTGGACGACGCCGTCCGACGGATTCTCGTCTGTCTGGCGCAGGACGGCTGGAAGGAGCCCCACGAGCGGTAGATGCTCGGGTAGGGCAAGATCGAGCCGCCGGGTGGGTGCGACGATGACGATACGCGCTAGTCCGGTTCCGGCCTGGGTGACCACTGCTTGACCCCTCGCGGCGAGGAGCGGGCTGACCGCCCGCGGCTGTCATGACGGGATGAGGCTACCTACCATGTGCCGGTGTCGCCGGGGCCGGTTCGCTACGGTGGCGACCGAGCATCGGCGGAGGGGTCTGATTCGTGAGCACCGTGGTGGTCAAACGTCCGGCTCGACAGCCTGAACCGGAGTACCCGTCCGGCGAGGTGCTGCTCGACCCACCACCGGAGGTTCCCCCACCCGGTGGCAAGGCCTGGGGCCAGATGCTGATGATGCTGCCGATGCTCGCTGGTTCGGTGGCGATGGCGCTGATGTTCGCCGGTCAACGCGGCAGCACCATCGGCTACGTCACCGGCGGCCTCTTCGGCCTGTCGGCGATCGGCATGCTGGCCTCGCAGCTGTCCAACCACTCGGGCGGGCCGAGCAAGCAGGAGATGCTGCAACGCCGCCGGGAGTACATGGACCACCTGGCCCGGCAGCGGCGGCGGGTCCTGAAGACGGTACGCAAGCAGCGGGAGTCGGCCTTCTACCGGCACCCGGACCCGGACTCCCTGTGGTCCATCCCGGTCGGTCCGCGTCTGTGGGAACGTCGGCGTGGTGACGCGGACTTCGCCACCGTACGCATCGGCCTCGGGGTCCAGGAGTTGGCGACGCCGCTGGTGCCGCCACCGGCCACCTCGCTGGAGAAGCTGGAACCGATGTGCGCGTTGGCGCTGCGCCGGTTCCTCACCACGTACGCGGAGGTTCCGGACCTGCCGGTGACGATGGCCCTGAACGGCTTCGCCCGCATCCACCTTCGTGGAGACGAGGAGGCCAAGCGCAGTCTGGTCCGGGCGATCCTCACCCAGGCGGTCGCCTTCCACGCCCCGGACGACATGCTCGTGGCGATCTCGGTCAGTGCCGATCGCCGGGGCTACTGGGAGTGGGCCAAGTGGTTGCCACACGCCCTGCATCCCACCAAGACGGATGCGTTGGGTGCGCTGCGACTGGTCTCGCCGACCGTCGCCGGCCTGGAGGCGATGCTCGACGACGTGCTGGCCAGCCGCCCCCGGTTCAACCTCTCGGGCGGTGAACCCCAGGTCAACGGTCCGCACGTGCTGGTGGTCATCGACGGCGGCGACGCCGCCGGCTCGGACCACCTGATGACCGACGGGGGCGTCGAGGGGGTCACCATCATCGACCTGTCCCAGCCGCCGCCCCGGGTGCTCGACCGGGCCCGGCTGGCCCTGGAGATCGATGCGGACGGCAAGCTGAGCAGCATGACCGTCGACGGGCCGGCCGACATCGGTCGGGCCGACCGATGCCGGATCGAGGAGATCGAGGCGCTGGTCATGCAGCTGGCGCCGATGCGGCTCTCCGCCGCCTCGCGGGGCGAGACGTCGCTGACCACCGAACTCGGCCTCGCGGAACTTCTCAACCTCGGCGACCCGTACGAGTTCGACGTCGACCGGGCGTGGACGCCCCGGCCGAACCGGGACCGGCTGCGGGTGCCGCTCGGCGTGACGCCGGACGGCGGCCCGGTGGACCTGGACCTGAAGGAGTCCGCGCAGGACGGCATGGGGCCACACGGACTGCTGATCGGAGCCACGGGTTCGGGTAAGTCGGAGTTGCTGCGTACCCTCGTCCTGGCCCTGGCCACCACCCACTCGTCGGAGAGCCTGAACTTCGTCCTGGTCGACTTCAAGGGTGGCGCGACCTTCACCAAGTTGGACAAACTGCCGCACACCAGCGCGGTGATCACCAACCTGGCCGACGAGCTGCCACTGGTCGACCGGATGACCGACTCCATCAACGGCGAGCTGGTCCGCCGGCAGGAACTGCTCCGCGCGGCTGGCAACTACGCGTCACAGCGCGACTACGAAAAGGCCCGATCCGCGGGTGCTCCCCTGGCACCGCTGCCCAGCCTGCTCATCATCTGTGACGAGTTCTCCGAGCTGCTCACCGCCAAACCCGACTTCATCGACATGTTCGTCCAGATCGGACGGGTCGGACGGTCCCTCGGCGTACACCTGCTGCTCGCCTCGCAGCGGCTGGAGGAGGGCCGGCTGCGCGGCCTGGACACCCACCTGTCGTACCGGATCGGTCTACGGACCTTCTCTGCGATGGAGTCCCGGGTGGTCCTCGGTGCCACCGACGCCTACGAACTGCCCCGCTCCCCCGGTCACGGTTACCTGCGCTACGGCACCGAGCCGCTGGTCCGGTTCAAGGCCGCGTACGTCTCCGGCACATACCGGAGCAAGACCGCCGAGGCGGTCGCCGCGGGTGACGGAGACGAGCGGGTGCAGGAGTACACCACCCAGTACGTCGCGCCGCAGCTGACCCGTACCCCGAAGCCGGTGGTGGAGGAGTCCACCGACGCGATCGGCGAGAGCCTGCTGGACCTCCTGGTCGGCCGGCTCACCGGCCGCGGCAAGCCGGCGCACCAGGTCTGGCTGCCGCCGCTGAGCGACCCACCGACGCTGGACCAGATGCTGCCGCCGCTGGCCGCCGACCCCAACCGGGGCATCACGGTTACCCACACCGGCCTGCACGGCGAGTTGCAGGTGGCGGTCGGCATCGTCGACAAGCCCTTCGAGCAGCGTCGCGACGTACTCTGGCTGGACCTCGCCGGCGCGGCCGGGCACACCGTGATCGTGGGCGGACCGCAGAGCGGCAAGAGCACCCTGCTGCGTACCCTCGTCACCTCGCTCGGCCTCACCCACACCCCACGCGAGGCCCAGGTCTACTGCCTCGACCTGGGCAGCGGCGCGCTCTCCTCGCTGCGGGACCTGCCGCACGTCGGCGCGGTCGCGACCCGGCTGGACTCCGGCCTGGTCCGGCGCACCATCGCCGAGCTACAGCTGCTGATGTCGCAGCGGGAGCGCCGGTTCGCCGAGCGCGGAGTGGACTCGATGGCGGCGTACCGGCGGGCGCGGCGGCACGGCCAGCACAGCGAGGACCCGTTCGGGGACATCTTCCTGGTCGTCGACGGCTGGGCCACCATCCGCGCCGAGTTCGAGGACCTCGAACCGGTCATCAACGACATCGCCAACCGGGGCCTCTCCTTCGGGGTGCACCTGGCCGTCACCGCCTCGCGGTGGATGGACCTGCGGCCGGCGATCCGGGACGTCTTCGGCACCCGACTGGAGTTGTGGCTCGCCGACGCCAGCGACTCCAACCTGGACCGGCGGGCGGCGATGAACGTGCCGGAGAAGGCACCGGGTCGCGGTATCACCGCCGAGGGGATGCAGTTCCTGGCCGCGCTGCCCCGGGCCGACGGCGTACAGGATTCGGAGAGCCTGCCTGAGGGGGGCCGCAAGCTCATCACGGACCTGGCCAACGCCTGGCAGGGGCCGGGGGCACCGCCGATCCGGCTGCTGCCGGCGGTGCTGCCGTACGGCAGTCTGCCCGCCACCGGCCGGCCCGGCATTCCGATCGGTATCGCCGAGGTCGACCTCCAGCCGGTGCACCTCGACTTCGCCGCCGACCCGCACTTCCTGCTCTTCGGGGACGGCGAGTCGGGCAAGAGCACCTTCCTGCGCGCGTTGGCGACGAGCATCGCCGACCGGCACGAGCTGACCGAGGCCCGACTGGTCATCGTCGACTATCGGCGCAGCATGCTCGGCGACATCACCTCGCCACACCTGATCGGCTACGGCTCCTCGGCCCAGATCACCGACGGCATCATCACCGAGGTGGCCAACGTCATGCGGGATCGGCTACCCCCGGCGGACGTCACGGCCGAGCAGTTGCGCGCGCGCAACTGGTGGAAGGGGCCCGACCTCTACGTCCTGGTCGACGACTACGACCTGGTGGCGGGGGCGGGGAGCAACCCGCTGGCACCGCTGCTGGAGTTCCTGGCCCAGGCCCGCGACATCGGCCTGCACCTGATCATCGCCCGCCGTACCGGTGGGGCCAGCCGGGCGCTCTACGAGCCGGTCCTCATGCGGCTGCGGGAGCTGAGCACGCCGGGCATCGTGATGTCCGGTAACCGGGACGAAGGGGTGTTGTTGGGTACCGTCCGGCCCGGTCCGCTGCCGCCGGGCCGGGGCTGGTTGGTGACCCGCCGGGAGGGCAACCGCCTGGTCCAGCTGGTGAATCTGCCACCTCGGGCGTGACAACTGTCTCGCTCTGGCTTGCTTGACGGCGATAGCGTCTACCAGAGTGGACGGGTACGACCTGCGGTCGGCGGAGACGACCGCACCACGGGCATGTAGGTGAACGGGGGAGGCACATGGGCGACGAGTGGCTCGTCGACAAGGACATCGAAGTCGACATCCAGCAGCTTCAGGACTTCGCCGAGCACATCAAGAAGGAGCTGGAGCTCAACTTCCAGCCGAGCTTCGAGAACGGCATCAAACCGATGCTCACCACGCAGGCGCCGTTCGGGGCGGGTGGGCTGGAGGAAGGCCGGTTCTTCCGCGGCCGACACGACGACAGCCGCGCTGCCGTGGCGCAGATGCTCGGTGAGGCCATGCGAGGGCTTACCGCCTTGAGTGTCGCCGCCACTTCCATCGCCGCCGAGTACCTCACCGGTGACGCCCTGTCACAGGCCACGAACGACGATGTCCTCAACGCGTTCTCGGGGGTCGACGGCCAGCAGACCCTCAACGACTACTGGGGCCAGGAGGGCAAGGGTCCGGACGAGGACCCGCAGAACCTGGTGCCGGAGGGTGCCGACGACCCGAACACCTACTTCGGCAAGGGCGAGGACACCGGCTCCACCCCCGGCGGCACTCCGGCCATGTACGAGGAATCAACCATCGCCGAGGGCAAGCCGGGCGAGTACACCATCCAGGGCGACGACGAGGGCATGCACGACCCCAAGTACGACATGCCCGAATACGAGCACTAGTCGGCGGCGGAACCAGGAGTTATCGAGGAGCAGCATGTCCGACGAATACTACGGATACGTACACTATTCGCCGCCGATGTACTCGGGGTACAGCGACGACTACATCACCGCCAACTACTCCGACCCGAACCGGGTCTACACGCCCACCAACTGGGAGCATCCCAACACCAACATCGAGAAGATGTGGGCGTGGATGCAGAAGGAGAGCGACGAGCGGACTCGCGCCCTGGCGGAGATGTGGCGGCGTACCAGCGTCCTGTTGGAGAGCACCCGGGAGAACCTGAAGAAGCACGCCGACGCGCTGGCCGCAAAGTGGACCTCGCCAGCGGGTGAGATTTTCATGGGCAAGGTCGGCGCCACCCTCTACTCACTGGACGAGTGGAAGCAGATCGCCAACGACAGCGCCAGCGGTCTCGAACAGCTGGCCACCAAGATCCAAACAGTGCAGCGGGACTTCAAACCGCTCTGGGAGGACTACCTCGCCGAGCAGAACAAGCAGGAAGGCAAGCGCAAGGACGACGAGGGTCTCCAGTTCGGCGACATCTTCGGCGCAAACAACGGGGACACCCCGGAGGAAGTGCAGAAGAAGTTCCACGATCGGGCGGTCGGGCTGGTGAAGCCGCTCGGCGAGCTCTACATCGACGTCTACATCAGCAACATCTCCCGGGGCGGCAAGTTCAAGGGCCCGACGAACGCGGCCATCACCGACCCGTCGCAGGTGCCCCGGCCGGGTGCCCCGGGTGCGCCCGGACGGCCCGGCGGGTCCCGGCCCGGCACGCCCACCGGGGGCACGCCGCCCACGCGGCCCAACCTGAGGGGACGCCCGGACACGCCGAACCTCTCCGACGCACCGGGCAAGCCCGACCTACCGGGCAACGTCCCGGACGGGTTGAGTCTGGCCGGCACGGCGACCGCCCCGCCGCCCACGGCACCGAACGTCCCGTCTACGCCGTCCCCGGGACCGGCACCGGCCGGCGGCCCAGCGCCGCACACCCCGATGGTCCCCGGCGTTCCGGGGGCACGCGGTGGTCCTGGCCCGGTGAAGCCGACCCTGCCCGGCACCGGCAGTGGTCCGAGCAGCGGACCGGGAGCGCGTTCTGCCGGATCGAACCGGCCGGGGCGGCCCACCCTGCCGGGCAACACCGGCCCCGGCGCGCCCGGCGGGCGTGGGGCCGGCACCCGGGGAGCGCCACCCAGCCGGCCCACCCTGCCCGGCAACACCGGCACGGGAAGCGGACCGGGTGCGCGCGGCCTCGGCACTCGGTCGACCGGCCGCCCGGTCCCACCATCGACACCAAACCTGCCCGGTAGCACCAAGCCCACCGGCCGGTCCACCGGTCTTGGCCCCAACGGTCGTCCGGCCACGCCACCACCGAGCCTCGGGGGCAAACGTGGCCAAGCCCCGGGGACCCCGACCGGACCCGGTGGCAAGCAGCCGACCAGCCCGCAGGGGGGCGCCTCCTCGGTCACTGGCACGGGCAAACCCGGCACCCCGGCGCAGCCCAACCTCACCGGACGGGGCGCACCCGGCACCGGTCGGCCCGCTCCGACCACCGGCCCGGCGCCGTCGCTCGGTGGTCGGCGTGGCCCCGCCGTACCGCCCCAGCGGACGGCTGGCCGCAAGCCGGAGGACGCCACGGAGGACTGGGAGTACGGCGACGGTGACGACGAACTGTGGGTCACCGAGTCCACTGCGGTCGGCAACATCGAGGCACCGACGGAACACCGGCCACAGCAGCAGGGCAAGGCGCTGGGCCAATCCTGATCCCAACTAGGACCGGCGGGCCGGTCACCGACGCCAGGCGTACGGTGGCCGGCCCGTACCATACGGTGACGGACCGTACAGCCGCCTGCCGGCGGCCCACAATGGGAGGTTGAACCGATCATGCGCGTGGTCCCCCGCCCGGCAGCCGCGCTGTCCGTACTCACCCTGAGCCTGCTCGGTGCCCTGGCCCTCCCGGCCGCGCCCGCAGCGGCCGACGAGGTCCGGGACCGCTCCTGGCACCTCGACGCGCTCGGTCTCGCCGAGCTGCACAAGATCACCCAGGGTGAGGGCGTGACGGTGGCGGTCATCGACACGGGTGTCGATGCCGCCCACCCCGACCTCAAGGACAACGTGTTGCCCGGGGTGGATCTGCACGACGAAAAGACCAAGGGTCGGGTCGACCGGCAGGGCCACGGCACCGCCATGGCCTCGCTGATCGCCGGACACGGACACGGGCCAGGTAACGGCGACGGAGTGCTGGGCATCGCCCCGAAGGCCAAGATCCTGCCGGTCACGGTGCAGTCCGCCAGACAGGGCATCATCGCTCCGGACGCGGTCGCGGCCGGCATCGACTGGGCCGTCGACCATGGTGCCGACATCATCAACGTGTCGCTCTCCAGTTCCTCCGACGACGACCTCGACCGGGCAGTCGACCGGGCGTACAAGAAGAACGTCATCGTGGTGGCCTCGGTCGGCAACCGGCAGGACCTGGTCATCGGCAACCCGGCTCGACACCCGGGCGCGATCGCGGTCACCGGTAGCGACCGCAAGGGCGGGCTGGGCCCGGAGTCGATCGCCGCCGAGGAGACCGACATCGCCGCTCCCTCGGTCGACCTGCAACGGGCCGCGCCCGGCGGGAAGTACTCACAGGCCACCAGTGTCAGTGGTGCCACTGCGGTCGTCTCCGGTGCGGTCGCTCTGATCCGGGCCAAGTACCCGAACCTGTCGGCCTTCGACACCTTCAAGCGGCTGCTGGAGACGACCAAGGACGCGGGCACGCCCGGCCATGACCCGGACTTCGGGTGGGGCGTACTCGACCTGCGCCAGGCGTTGACCGGCGAGCCGGACGGCCGGGCCAACAGCACCAACGCATCGCCCACGGCCACACCGGACCCGCTCTCCGTCTGGCAGCACCAGGACCCTGATGAGGACTGGTATTCCTGGCTGATCCTGGGAGTGCTGCTACTGCTCATCGCGGTGCTGGTCGTCGTCGTGCTCCTGTTCGTCCGTCGTCGTCGCCGTCAACGGACGCCAGCGGCCCAGCCCTCCGGGCCACCCAGCGCCGGGCCACCTGCTACCGGGCCGCCGAGCGCCGGGCCGGCGGCCAGCGGACCCCGTACCCCGGCCGACGACAGCATCTGGCGCCCGCCGGCCCGCTGAACTCGCTGGGTCGGCCAACTGTCAGGTGTCACTGGCCGGTCACCGATTCATGCTCCGGTGACCGGCCAGTGACACCGAGGGGCGGCCACTCCGCGCGACAAGGAGACGCAGATGTCCGCTTCGCCTGCTGGGGCCGTACCTCCACCGCCTCCCCCGCCGCCGTCGGCAGCGGCACAGCCGACGCTGGTGCGCCGGCCTCCGGCGGTGGTGGCGGCGGCGTTGCTCATGTTGCCGGCCGCCGCCACCTGGCTGGCCGCCGGAATCGGCTTCCTCGTCGCCACCGCCCGGACCGAGGGGGATGCCAAGTTCCTCCTGTGGATCATCGCCTTGGGCATCCTCGGCATCAGCCTGCTGCTGGTCCTGATGACCCTGCATGGGATCAGCGGCGCCTGGCGGGGACGTTCCAGCCTGCTGACCGTGCCCGCCGGATTCACCCTGGCACTGTTCGTGCTCGCGTTGATCAACCTGCTGGTCCGGGGCCGGCTCGACTACACCCCGACGATGCTCACCCCACTGATCGTCGGTGGGCTGGCGGGCATCGCCCTCGTCCTGCTGAAGAGCCGTCCGGCCCGCGCCTGGTTCGCTCAGGGCGGCCGTTAGCCCAGGGCGGCCGTTAGCCCAGGGCGGCCGTTAGCCCAGGGCGGCCGTTAGCCCGCTGAGACGGGCCCGTCGGGCTCGCAGACGGTTCTGGTCACCCCTGGGGGGAGCAACTGTCCGCCGGCCGGCGCTGTCGTCACCAGCCAGCCGCCGTCAGCCGGTTGGTCGCCCGGGGCATCGTCAGACCGGTGGGTCGTCCATCTCCGGTGGCACCGGTAGCCAGCGGCGCACCCCCACGTCGAACCGGGCCAGCGGCTCCTCGCTACCGTCCCGGTGGATGCGATACAGCCCGGCACCGTCAGGAACGACCAGCGCCTCCATCCGCGGTTTGCCCTGCCCCCAGTCGGCTGGCGTCTCCTCGTCGGGAGCCCAGCGCAACACCGCCGCCCATTCGTCGGCCTGGGTGAACGGGGAGCCCTCCCCCAACAGCCCCAACCGCCGGTAGAGCCGGACCGGAGTGTCCCGGCCCGGACCACGCCAGGCGTGCACCAGGCCGGCGGCCCGGTCGTAGCCCTGGTCGAGATAGGACGGTAGGTACTGCGGGGGAATCACCATCTGGAGCGTGAGCGGTACGTCCGGGTCCGGCTCGTCGTCTTCGTCATCGTCCTCGGCCATCCAGGACGCGCTCCGCTGGCTGGGCACCACCGGCTCGTCCTGCTCCGCAGCCACCAACCGGGATCGTTCGTCCTCGGCGGCGTCGGTCACCACCGTACGTAGCTGCCCCAGCCAGTTCCCGAGCGCGAGTACGGACTCCCCTGGCACGGTGGTGGTCAGCGCGGTGCCCGGGTTGACCGACAGTTGCCACGCCGGGTCGGGCCAGCTCTCCGCGAGCTGGTAGCTGCTGACCACGACGAAGTCGTGGTCACCGAGGGCCTGGCGTAGCCGGGCTTCGGAGGTGAAGACCGGCAGGGCCGGCTCACCGGCCGCGTCGGGCAGGCACCACCACGGAAACTCCGGGTCGGTCAGGTCCCGTGACTCCGAGCCGCCGGGGCGCAACGGTACGATGATCTCGCTCTTGAGCAGCGCGGCGGTCAGCAGATCCGGATCCTGCCGGATGATCGCGTCCCGGAGCGTCGCCTCGGCCTCGACCGCCGCTGGATCGGGCAACCCCCGCAGCTCGACGGTGGAGAGCCGGAGTCCGATCGGGAGCCCCGGGTCGACCGCCAACCACCAGCTTTCGTCGGGCCAACTGTCCACCACGTCGGTCAGGCTGACCAGGCGGTAGCTGACCGACTCCCCGGGCATGCAGACGGCGATCGCCGCTGGCGAGGTGAACGCGATGACGTGGGTGAGCCCGTCGAACACCCCGGTGGGCCAGGCCAGTTGCGCCCGGCCGGCGGCGGCCTCCGGCGAGACCGGCAGCAGCACCGGGCCACCAGCAAAGGCGGCGAGGAACGCATCCCGGTCACCGGCCTCGACCGCGGTGGCCATTGCCGTCTCCACCTCGGTCGCCGGCTGCCAGTCGGTCACCAGGTGCCGTCCAGTCGTACCCGGGCGGGCTGCCGGCCGAGCAGCAGTGTGCAGAGTGCCACGTCGAGTGTGTCGCCGAGGAACCAGTCACCGCCGTGGTCGAGCACGAACACCCTGCCCGCCTCGTCGATGGTCAGGATTCCGGTGCCGTCGCCCTCCTCACCGAGCGGAGTGACCGGACTGCCGAGGGCGTCAGCGAACGCGGTGAGGGTGGTCACGGAGTGCAGCACCCGGAACGGGTCCAGGTGCACGACGCTGGGCGCGATCTGTTCCCCGTCACCGGTCGGCTCCAGCCGCAGCCCGCCGAACTCGGCGTACGCCTCGATCGCCGCCGCCACGACGGCATGGTGTCGACCGTCCAGGTCGGCGTAACCGGCCAGCCGCAACGCCCAGTCGCGCGCCCGGTCGTCGTCGCGCTGCTGCGCCGACCAACCGGCCGCGGTGAGCAGTTCGGCCACCTCGGGTGGGAAGCGGTCACTCATGCCGACACCTCCACGCCGAACCAGTCCAGCAGCGTCGCGCAGGAACGGCAGGGTAGCTGCGACTCGCCGTGCCGGGGGTCGGCCGGTTCACGTACCCGGGTCAGGCGGATCCGAGCCCCCCACAACAGCGACCGGGCGCGGGCCGGACTGATCGGACCGCCGACACGCTCCGCCTCGTAGAGCCGGTCGGAGATCAGCACCGGCTCGGCGCACCAGCCGAGAAACCGTTCCCGCTGCTCGATTGGCAGTTCGTTGAGGAAACGGCGGACCATGGGGTGCAGCTCGGGGGCCAGGTCGCCGCGCACCGACGTGTGCGTGTGGACGACACCGTCGATCAGCAGGGCCCCCACCGCGAGGGGCAGCATGCGAACCTCGCTCAACCCGTCCTCCCCCAAGACCGCGACAAACGGCCCACTGTCTCTCGACCCGGGCCTCTCCCGCAGCCTAGCGTCCGTTCCCCGGTCGGGGGCGTCCGAGGCGGCGGGGCTCCCGCCGGTTGGCGGGCCTGCGATAGGGTCGGCGCCAACCCCTCCATCGTCGTACGAAGCCCGGAGCCATGACGCGCACCCTTCTCGTCTCCCCGGATCAGCCCGGCGCCTACCCGTCGATCGGCGAAGCGCTGGCGGCGGTGACGGACGACACCGTGGTCTCGGTCAGCCCCGGCACCTACTACGAGGCGCTGTTCATCAACGATCGTGGCGTCACCATCGTCGCCGCGCAGGGGCCGGGAACGGTCACCATCGACGCCTCCTCCGGTGCCTATCCGACCGTGTCCTGCAACAACGGTCGCCTCGAACTGCGCGACCTCGTCCTACGGTCCGGTGACGCCCCGACGGTCACGGTCGACCGGGCGAAACTGACCATGACCGGCTGTGAAGTGAGCGCCGGCTTCGGCGCGGCCATCAACGTGGGCAGCCGGTCCGAGTTCGAACTCACTCGCTGCCGGGTGACCGGTGGACGCTACGGCCTCGTCGTCGAGGACGCCAACGGCACCGTCGAGGGCTGCGAGTTCGCCGACCTGGTCGAGGACGGTGTCATCATCCGGATCGGCGCCAGCCCGACGGTCCGCACCAGCACCGTCACCCGCTGCGGCGGCCGGGGCATCTACGTCTACCAGTACGGCCGACCCACGATCGAGGCCTGCGACATCTCGCAGACCAACGGCGCGGGCATCGCCATCGTGCACCAGAGTGCTCCCGTACTACGCCGGTGCCGGATCCGCGACACCCGGGGACCGGCGGTCTCGTTCGCCCGGGGCTGCCAGGGCACGGTCGAGGAGTGCACGACGGAGAACACCGGCGTGCCGGCGATCGAGGTAGCCGAGGGTGCCACCCCCACCATCGTGGAGGGTACGGCCAGCAAGCGGGCGGTGTTCGGCGCGGAGGCGGCCCAGGCCGCCACGCAGCAGGACACCGCCCGGGTGGAGAAGCTCCTGGCCGACCTCGACGCGATGGTGGGGTTGGAGACGGTCAAGGACGAGGTCCGGGCCCTGATCGACGAGATCCAGGTCAACGAGTGGCGGCGGGGAGCCGGGCTACCGGTCGGTGCCGTCAGCCATCACCTGATCTTCGCGGGGGCACCGGGTACCGGTAAGACCACCGTGGCGCGCATCTACGGCGAACTGCTCGCCGCGCTCGGTGCGCTGCCGGGCGGGGACTTCCGCGAGGTGTCCCGGCGAGACCTGGTCGGCCAGTATCTCGGGCACACGGCCGAAAAGACGGCTGCCGCCTTCGAGCAGGCTCGCGGTGGAGTGCTGTTCATCGACGAGGCGTACACCCTGTCGCGCTCCTTCGGCAGCGGCGGAGACTTCGGCCAGGAGGCTATCGACACCCTGGTCAAGCTGATGGAAGACCACCGTGACGAGGTGGCCGTCATCGCTGCGGGATACACCGCCGAGATGTTGCAGTTCCTCGACGCCAACCCTGGTCTGGCGTCGCGGTTCGCCAAGACCATCGAGTTCGGCAACTACTCCCCGGAGCAACTGGTCATCATCGTCCAGCGAATGGCCGGAGGCGACGAGTACCTGCTGGAGGATGGCGTCGTCGACGTGCTACAGGACCACTTCGCCAACATCGAACGCGACCAGAACTTCGGCAACGCCCGCGAGGCGCGCAAGCTCTTCGAGGGGGTACGGAAGGCGCAGGCACAACGGCTGCGTCAGTCCGGCAAACGGCCGAGCCTGGACGATCTCCGTACGGTGACCGCTGCTGACGTTCGCGTGGCGACCGGCCGCTGAATGGCCGCCGAGACAAGAAGGGACCTGTGGTGACAGCTCCCGGCGCGGCACGTCCCGGTGAGCCGGGATGGCAGCACCAGACAGCCGGAGCGACCCAGCCGCCCTCAGCGGCTGCGGCCCGGCCGGCGGCAGGACCAGGACAGGCTCCCCCACCGACCGTCACCTGGGCTGGCTCTGCGGTATCCGGGTCCCCCGGACACGCCACTGTCCCGGCTGGGCCGGCCCAGGCCGCCTATCCGTACGCCGCACCGGCCCAGCCGTACACGCAGACACAGGCGCACACCCAGACGCAGACGAGGGGTGCGGCCGCTGCTTCGCACCCCGCTCAGGCCGCTGCCGCCACCAACGTCGCCGCGACGAGCGGGCCACCGGCCCAGGCCGGCGCTGCCGTCTCGGCCCGGGCCAGCGTCGCCGCTCAAACTACGGCGACGGAGTCCGCAGCGGCAGCGGTGGCCCGGCCCCGCCCACTGCGGTCGGGCATCGGCACCTTCCACGTCGCGCAACTGCTGGGCTGGCAGGTGGCCGGTGCTGCCGGACTCGCCGCCTACCAACACAGCGTCGCGGCCACCGCCGCCGTATCGGCCGGCGCGGCGCTGACCCTCGCCCCGACCCTGATCCGGCTCCGTGGGCGATGGGCCTACCAGTGGCTGCCGTTGTGGCTTCGCTACCGGCTCCGTCCCCACCGCCTGCCGGCCAGCGGCGGTAACCACGCCCTCAACCTGCTCTCCTTCGTGGAGAGTAGTGCCGCGCTCGACACCATCGACATCGACGACCAGTCGGTGGCACTCATCGGGCACCGGGGTGGGCTCAGCGCGGTGTTCGAACTGGACCCGGCCGACGGGTCGCTGGTCGTCGGCCCACCGCAGCCCATCCCCTCGCCAGCGGAGCTGCTGCCCGCCGCCGACGACGAGTCGCCTTCGATCACCGTGCAGGTACTGATCCACGTCGCACCGGCACCGAGGGTGTCTCTCGGACCCGGCGTCGTCGACCGGTCCTACCGGGAGTTGACCGACGGTGACGTGCCCGCACACCGTCGCGTGTGGGTGGTGCTCCAGGCGGCCCGCACCCCGGACTTCTACTCCGACGCCGAGCTACGGCCAGCGCTGACCTCGGCCATCCGCCGCACCCGTCGGCGGCTACGGCGGGACCAGATCACCGCCCGGTTGCTCAACCGCGACGAGTTACTGGCCGCCGTCGGATACCTGGCCGAGCTGCCTCCGCAGGCGGACAAGGGCAACGTGTACGGCGCCGCCAGTGGCCGAATGCTGGCCCGGGAGGGCTGGCAGACCTGGTGGACGGAGCAGATGCCGCAGACTTCCCATCGCCTCGTCCAGTGGCCTCGGATGCCCTGGCAGGTCGACAGCCTGCTGCGTCAGCTGCCGACCCTCGCCAGCGTGGTTTCCGTCGCGGTGACCCGTGACCCCAACCGCACCTCGCCCGGCGACGACGTGGCCGTCGAGGTCGGGTTCCGGCTCATCGCCCGGGACGCGAACACGCTGGCCGCCGGCAACCAGGCACTGGCCGAGGCCGTACGGCGGGACGGTGGCCGCACCGAGCGACTCGACGGTGAACAGGTGCGTGGCCTCGCCGCCACGCTGCCGCTCGGAGGTTTCCTGCGGTGAACGACTCCGCGTTTCCGGCCAGCCGGATGGGACTGTATCTGTCCGGACCGGCTGCTCTCGGCAGTCTCGACCTGCTGGCCGGTGCTGGTGGTCTGGTCATCGGGCACAACCGGCAGAAGGAGCCGGTCGTGTTGCGCCTGTTCCGGCCGGAGCCGGTGCGGCTGATGCTCGTCGGTGGGGTCCGCTGCGCCCAACTGCTGGCGTCGCGGGCGGTCGCGCTCGGTGCCCAACTCTTCATTCAGACCGGGCGGGAGCAGGTCTGGGACGCGTTCCTGCGCAGCGCCGTCATCGGCCGGGACGTCGTCTCCTTCCTCCCGGTCGGGGCGCAGCCACCCCAGCCGGCGTCCTCGTCCGCGCCGCAGCTGATGATCGTCGACACCGGGCCGGCCACCGGACCCGACTCCGTCGCCGGTACGCCCTGGCGGGCGACCCTGGTGGTTCGGGACGACCTGGCCAGTTGGGACGTGGACGCGTTGGTACGCAGCGACGTCGTGCTGTTGCAGCGGTTGACCGAGCCGGAGGCGGCGCTGGCCGTGTCGCCTCTCGGCCTGGCGGAGGCGCAGAACTGGTTGCCCCGCATCCATCCGGAGATGGTGGGCCTGGTCAGCAAGGGCCGGTTGCAGTGGGTGTTGCTGAGCATGACCAACTCGGAGCGCAGCCTTCTCGGTACGGTGGCCCGAGCCGGCTGACCGGTCGACGCCACCGGATGTGCAGCGGAACGAGGCCCTCGGCCACCCGACCCTGATCGCTCTGGATCGCTACCCTGAGTGCTCCGGATCGGCAGCGGACCGACGCCTCGGCACCCGACCCTGAGCTATCCGGATCGCCGTCGGCCGGGTCGGGTGGGCATGCGAAGAGACGGCCACCCAGCCGCCTGGCAGGCGGTCGGGTGGCCGTCGGGGGTATGTGCGTGCGGGTGGGTGGGGTCAGTAGCGGCGGCGACCGTAGGCACCGGCCGCGATGGCCACGCCCACGGCGGCGAAGGCGACCTGGATGAACAGCTCGATCCAGTCGACACCACCGGTGTCATCGACGCCGAGGGCAGCCGCGACGACCGTGCCCAGCAGCGCGGCGACCACACCGATGACCAGGGTGAGCCAGATCGGGATGCTCTGCTTGCCGGGTACGACGAGCCGGCCCAGGGCACCGATGATCAGGCCGATGATGATGGCGGTGAAGATGCCGGTAACTTCCATGAGAGCCGTCCCCTCAACGTTTGTCGTCTGGGCCGGTCATTGCCCACCGCCACCGGTGCCGAAACTCGGTCCGACCTGTGGTCGGGACGTACGGTTGGTGGTCAGTCGGAGAGGCGGACGCTCAGGCCCTTTCCGCCGAACTCCTGGCACACGAAGACCGGCTGCTGCCCGGTGCTCGCCTCGACATCGAAACGGTAGCCGATCTCGGCGAACTCCGGGATGCGCTGCGCCGTGTCGACCCGGGATGTGACCAGCCAGCGGGCGAATGCACCTCTGGCGATCTTGGCGTGCACCACCACGAACTTGGGTGTGCCGGTCTTCGGGTCGATGGTTAGGAACTTGGGGGTTACCAACCGGCTCGATTCGACGAAAGGCGTGACCGTCTTGCTGTATTCGACGGCGGCCAGGTTCACGATGAGTCCGCTGGCGGGGAGGTTTCGGGCGATCGCCTCACCCCAGAATCGGTAGAGGTTGGCATACGCCGGATCGGGCAACCGATAGCCCATTTCAAGCCGGTACGGCTGGATACCGTCGTTGGGGCGCAAGATCCCGTACAGGCCGGAGAGAATGCGTAGATGCCGATTGGCGTAGTCCCGATCCGCCGGGGAGAGGTCCCCGGCGCGCAGGCCGCTGTAGATGTCACCGACGAAGGTGTCCACGGCCGGCATCTGGGCCTGTGGTTCGACCCCCCAGTCGGCGAGGAGCGTGTGGATACGCTCCGCCAGGTCGGGCGAGACCGCCATGACCTTCGTCAACTGCTCCGGGGAGAGGGTCTTCAGGTAGTCGGCGAGCGTTCGGGCTCGCTCAAGCAGGGCCGGTGTGTCGAGGGACAGGTCGCCGCGCGCCGACGGCCGCATCGTCTTCGAGGAGTGGAGCAGAATAATCATTTCTTGTCGATCATATCGACCTCGTCGGACCGGTTGACGGTATTCTTCGCCTTGCCCACGAAGTCCTCCTCACCCGTTCCGACAAATTGAGTGGATCATTGTAGCGGTCGACCGAGGTGCAGCAGACCCGCGAGACGGATGTCCCCGCCCGCCGCTGCGGCGGGCGGGGACACCGATTGGTCAGCGCTCCTTCCCCGGCTGCCTGGGTATGATCACCACCGGCGCCTTCGTGTCTGGAGCGGTCGCCGCCGTCGCTGGGGCGGCTGTCCCGGCGGCCGGGCCGTGCCGCCTCGGCGGCGCGAGCAGGCGCATCATAGGTTTTTCCACGAGCCGGAAGAGCAGCCACGCGACGACCAGGTTGAGCAGCAGGAAACCGATCGCCGCCGCCGGTCCGCGCCAGCTGGTAAACCCTCCGATCGTGCCGGTCATCCGCAGCACCGTGGTGACCACGAAGACGTGCACCAGATAGAAGGCGAAGGACACCTCCCCGAGCCAGACCAGTGGCCGGGACCGCCAGGGCGACCAGGTACCGCGCAGGTCCGCGTTGGCCGCGGCGGCGATCACCAGCACGTACGCGACCGCCAACAGCGTGGTCCACCACTGGGCGGGAATCCAGAAGCTGGCGATCATCCAGGTCGCGACGAAGATGGCACTGGCGACCGGCAGGTTCGGGCCCCGCCAGCAGCCCCGCCGCATCAGTTCACCGGCCGCCACGCCAAGCCAGAACTCGAGGGACCGGACCAGTGGGAACACCTGCGAGAACCACCAGCGGTCGGCCTCGGGCAACAGCGCCTGGGCCGGCCACACGGAGAGGATCAGCAGCGGCATGGCGACGACGACGGCGTACAGCATCCATGGCCGGGCCCGACGGATCAGCGGCAGGGCCAATGGCAGACAAAGATAGAAGAACAGCTCGCAGGAGAGCGACCAGCTGACCGTGTTGACGCTGTAGAACCAGCCAGGTGTCGGGTTCCACGCCTGGACCAGGAAGAGGTTCGACAGCAGCACCTTGAGGTTCTGCGGCTCGGCCCAGTAGTAGACGCCGAACAGCAGCACGACGGCCCACATCGCCACGTGACTCGGGAAGATCTTGGCAATTCGTCGGCGCCAGAACACGTGTCGGGGCTCACCCACCCGGGCCGACCAGACCAGCACGAACCCGCTGAGGATGAAGAAGAACTGCACTCCGGAGAGGCCGAGGCTGAACAGCCGGTCGACCACCGCCTTGTAGTCGGGATCGGCGATGACGTGCATCGTTCCGACGTGGAAGCCGAATACCAGCATCGCGGCGATCCACCGCAGGCCGGTCAGGGACGGCAGCCGGTGCAGTGGTGCCCGGACGACGGCGGGGCTGGACTCCTTCCTGGTAGCCGAGCCAACCGGGCGGTCCGGGACGGCGGCGGGGCTCTCGGCGGTGGACAGCGGTCCTGGGGGCATCGGCACGGAGGTCATAACGCCGGGCACTCTAGCCCGTTCGGCCGATGCCGCAATCGGGCGGTCCGGGGAGTCGGACGTTGTGCCCGCCCAGCTAGCCGCGGAACAGCGATACGGACCGTTACGGTCTCCGGTCGACGACGGACGACCGACGGTCCCGGGTATCGTGCTGCCACGTGACCGGCGCTCCGTACTCCCACTGCTCGTCCTGCGGCACCGTATACCCGGCTCAGACGGACTGGCCCCGGGTGTGTGCCACCTGTGAACACACCGTCTGGCGCAACCCGATACCGGTGGCGGTAGCGATCCTGCCGGTCGTCACGGCCAGCGGCCTGGGCGTGGTGGTACAACGCCGCGACATCGAGCCGGCCCGAGGGCTGCTGGCATTGCCCGGTGGCTTCATCGAGCACGGCGAGGACTGGCGCACCGCGCTGGTCCGGGAACTCCGCGAGGAGACCGGCCTGCTCGGCGACGCCGACACGGTGCGGTTGTTCGACGTACAGAGCGCACCCAGCGGTGGGACGATCCTGATCTTCGGCACGTTGCCGGCTCAGCCGGCCGATCAGTTGCCCGCCTCGGCCCCCACCGACGAGGCGACCGAGTGGCTCGTGGTCACCGAGCCGACCGAACTTGCCTTCTCCACCCACACCGAGGCGCTGACCCGGTTCCTCGCCGAGCAGTCCGACGCGGGCTGATCCAGGCGCACACGGCGAGCATGGCCGTGCCATGCTGCCGACCGGTAAGGCCACTGGGTGCTCAGGCGAGGAGATAGTTCGGCGGTACGGCGTCGGTGAGCCAGACCCCGTTGTCGCTGCGGTAGAAGGCGTAACCGTCGCGGTCCATCGCCGCCGCGTCCACGGTCAGTATCACCACGGCACCGCTGCGTCGGGCTCCCACCCGGCGGGCCGTCTCGACGTCGGCGGAGAGGTGGACGTGGTGCCGGTTGCCCCGGTTGAGGCCGGTGGCGCGAATGGGTTCGAGCACGGCGGCGCTGGTGCCGTGGTAGAGGTGACACGGCGGGGTCTGCGGCATCAGCCCGAGTTCGACCGAGATCGAGTGCCCCTGGTTGGCCCGGATCCGCTCCACCCCGTCCGGACCGCGCTGGACAGCGAACCGCTGTTTGTCGTTCTCGGCCACGACCAGGTCCAGTTCGGCCCGGCCCATCCGTAGGGCGACCAAGAACTCGTCCAGCGGCACCCAACCTGCGACGTCCAGGGTGAGGCCGAACCGTTCCGGGTCGTGCCGCAAGGCGCGCGACATCCGCTTGCTCAATCTGACCAGGCTTCGGCGGTCCACCCGGGCATTGTCACCCGTGTCACAGATGCGATCCAGCGGATATCTTCTCGCTCGGGTCAGGAGAGCCGGGCCGGCAGGCCGAAGCACACAAAGTGCTCGGCGCCGAGGAACGAGGTGAGTTCGGCGATGCGCTCTCCGCGCAGGGTCAGCACTGTGATCGACCAGGCGACATGTGAACCGGCGGCGTCGTCCCGGAGGTAGAACGCCACGGCCGGTTGACCGTTTGCGCTGGTCAGGAGGTAACGCCAGGTTGGGCAACGGGTCATCGGGACCTGCCAGGCGAAGTCGGCGACCGCCGTAATGCCGTGGTACCAGTGTGGCAGCGGTGGCATCGACCAGGTGACGTCCTCGGTCAGCAGGGCGACCAGGGCATCGATGTCGCCGCCCGCCAACGCGTCGGCGTACCCACCGACGATCTCCCGTACCCGGGCGTCGTCGATCTTCCGCAACGTCTGCTGCTGCGTACGGGGCGGAACCTTCTCCTTCACGGTCTTGCGGGCCCGCGCCAACGCGGAGTTCACCGAGGTCGTAGAGGTGTCCATCATCGCGGCGATCTCGACAGCGGAGAAACCGAGGACGTCGAACAACAACAGCACTGCCCGTTGGTTGCCCGGCAGGTGTTGCAGTGCGGCGACGAAGGCGAGTTCGACAGCCTCCCGCCGCTCGTAACGGGCATGCGGGCTGGCCGGGCCGTCCATGAGGTCCGTGTCGGCGTACGGGCCCAGCCAGCCGACCTCGGTCAACGGAACGTTCCCGTCGAGTACGGCGTGGTCGCTGGACGGGCCGAAGTCGACGGGCAGCACCCGTCGACCCCGGGCCTTGAGGATGTCCAGGCAGGTACGGGTGGTCGTGGTATAGAGCCACGACCTCAGCGAGCCACGCCCCTCGAAGCGGGCCAGCCCGCGCCATGCCCGCAGCAAGGCATCCTGCAGTGCATCGTCGGCATCATGGGTCGAGCCGAGCATCTGGTAACAGTGGGCGTGCAGTTCGCGTTGCAGTGGTGCCACCAGGTGGGCGAACGCGGTTTCGTCCCCATCACGTACGCGCGCCAGGTCGGCGTTCTCGGGCGCGGGTTCAGCAGACCTCGCCGAGAAAACTTCGCTCACAGGCGACGAGTCTGCCCCATCGCGGCGGTCTTACCACTGGCAGCCCAACGCCGACCCGACGCAGGAGACCTCCGACATGACCAACTCGAAGCAGAAGACAGCCCGACGCAGCGATGCCAGCATCTGGCCTCTGATCCACGACGAGCGGGCCGCCCTCGCGACCGATCTGGCGAGTCTGACCAACGAACAGTGGGCGACGCCTTCGCTGTGTACCGGCTTGTCGGTGCGGGAGGTGCTTGCCCACCTCACGGCGGGGGCCAGCCTCAACAACGTACGGTGGCTGGCGGGCGTGATCCGCTGCCGGTTCGACTTCGACAAGCAGGTGGCGATGCGGCTGGCCGAACAGTTGGGCACGACCCCGACCGAGACGCTCGCGAGGTTCCGCCGCAGTGTCACGAGCACCACCAAACCGCCGCTCCCAACCGTGGCGATGCTCGGTGAGTCGATCGTGCATGGCGAGGACATCCGGCAGCCGCTGGGCATTCGTCGCGACTACCCGATCGAGATCATCACGATGGTGGCCGAGTACTACCAGGGCTCCGACCTCGTCGTGTTGGCCAAGGGGCGAATCGGCGGCCTGCGACTCGTCGCGACCGACGGGCCCTTCACCAGCGGCTCCGGACCACTGGTGTCCGGCACCACCCTGGCGCTCGTGATGGCGATGACCGGGCGCACCAGGTACTGCGACGAGCTCGATGGCGACGGCGTCGCGACCTTGCGTAACTGCTCTTAGCGCACGACTCCCGAAGCAGCCCCGGCCGACGGGTTCCAGGGCGGAGCCACCTTTGAGCCAAAGCGACTTGACGTGGCATCATTTTGACACCACCATGATGTCATGGATTTGCTGCCGTACGTCGAACTGCTCCGGCGGGAACTCGCGGTCGCCGCCGAAGCCGGCGGTAACGAGGCGCGGGCCCTCGCCGAGCGCCTCACCGCTCCCCTCGAATCCGCGATCCGGCTCACCCTGCTGGAAGCGCTCTCCACCGCCACCGCGGAGATCACCCGCGACCTGGCCCCCGGCTCGGTCCACCTACGCCTACAGGGACGCGATCCGGACTTCGTGGTGACCCCGGCCCCGATCGACCAGCCGGCGCCAACGGAGCCCGAGCCGAACATCCCCCCGCCGCCCATGGAGGAGATCCCGGCCACCGGCGGCGACAAGGGCGGGACCGCCCGGATCAACCTTCGTCTGCCCGACGACCTCAAGGCCCGGGTCGAGGAGGCTGCTGCCCGGGAACGACTCTCGGTCAACGCCTGGCTCGTCCGCGCCGTCGCTGACGCGCTGTCGCCGCCCCGTCCCGCGCACCCCGGCACCGAGCGCCGGGCCTCCAGCCATGGCCAACGCTTCACCGGCTGGGCCCGCTGACCGCACTATCCCACTGCCCCGCTAGGCCCACTGAGCGCAACGCCACCGCTCGACAGCTCGCGAGAGAAGGACCGTCATGCCCACCTTCGACACCCCCCAACCGATCACCGTCACCCTCAGTCTCGGCATGGTCGTCGGCAACGTGCAGGTCATTGCCAGCGACCGCACTGACACCAACGTGGACGTACAACCCATCGACCCGGCCAGCAAGGCCGACCTCAAGGTCGCCGAACAAACCCGCGTCGAGTACGCCAACGGCCGGCTGACGATCAAAGCTCCGAAGCTCGGCTCGCTGTTCACTCGTACCGGCGGGATCGACGTCACGCTCGAACTCCCGTCCGGCTCCCAGATCGAGGGCGAGACCGGCATGGGCGAGCTCCGCTGCGAGGGCCGAATCGCCGAGTGCCAGCTCAAGAACGGCTACGGAACGATCCGCATCGACCAGGCCGGGGCGGTGAAGCTGCACAGCGGCAGCGGAGACGTGATCGTGGAGCACATCGTCGGCAACGCCGAGGTAACCAACAGCAACGGGGCCATCCGCCTGGGTCGGATCGACGGACCGGCGACGGTCAGGAACTCCAACGGTGACAGTTGGATCGGCGAGGTCGCCGGCGAGCTACGGCTCAGATCGGCGAACGGCGCGATCACCGTCGACCGGGCGCACGCCAACGTCACCGCGACGACCGCCAACGGCAGTGTACGACTCGGCGAGGTCGTCCGCGGCGTGGTCACCCTGGAGAGCGCTGCCGGCAGCCTCGAGGTGGGCGTCCGCGACGGCACCGCCGCCTGGCTCGACCTGAAGACCGTCGCCGGGCGGGTCCGCAACGAGCTGGAGTCCTCCACCGGTCCGGGCGACGCCGAGGACACCGTGGAAATCCGCGCTCGCACCTCCGTTGGCAGCATCACCGTCCGACGTTCCTGACCCGACTTCCTGGAGGAGAGCAATGTCCCGCCAACCCGCGATCGTGGCCACCGGGCTACGCAAGGCGTACGGCGACAAGCTCGTGCTCGACGGCATCGACCTGACCGTGCCAACGGGAACGATCTTCGCCCTGCTCGGCCCCAACGGGGCCGGAAAGACCACCACCGTCCAGATCCTCTCCACCCTGATCCGCGCCGATGCTGGTCAGGTACGGATCGCCGGGCACGACCTGCACAGCGACCCCGACGGCGTACGTGACGCGATCGGCGTCACCGGGCAGTTCTCCGCCGTGGACAACCTGCTCACCGGCGCGGAGAACATGGCCCTGATGGCGAACCTGCGCCACCTGGACCGGGCCGCCGGGCGGCGGCGCATCGCCGCGCTACTGGCACAGTTCGACCTGGTCGAGGCGGCCGGCAAGCCGGTGGTCACCTACTCCGGTGGCATGCGTCGCCGACTCGACCTGGCGATGACCCTGGTCGGCGACCCCCGGGTCATCTTCCTCGACGAACCGACCACCGGTCTGGACCCGCGCAGCCGGCGCACCATGTGGCAGATCATCCGTGACCTGGTACGCGGCGGTGTGACCATCTTCCTCACCACCCAGTACCTGGAGGAGGCCGACCAACTCGCCGACCGGATCGCGGTCCTCGACCACGGACGCCTGGTGGCGGAGGGGACCGCCGACGAACTCAAGCGACGCATCCCGGGCGGTCACGTACGGCTACGGTTCAGCGGCCCGGCCGGACTGGACCTGGCCACCCGCTCGTTCACCCACCTGTCGCGTGACGACGACACGCTCACCCTGCACGTCCCGCACGACGGCAGTGTCCAGTCGCTGCGTGCCCTGTTGGGCCGGCTCGACGACGCCGCCATCGATGTCGACGAGCTGTCGGTGCACACCCCGGACCTCGACGACGTCTTCCTCGCCCTCACCAAACAGTCCCAGGAAGAAAGGGTTCCCGCCCGATGAGCACACTCGCCTACGCCGTACGTGATTCGAGCACGATGCTGCGGCGCAACCTCCGGCGTATGCAGCGCTATCCGTCGATGACGTTGCTGCTCATCGGTATGCCGGTCGTTCTCCTGCTGCTCTTCGTCTACGTCTTCGGCGGCACGATCGGTGCCGGCCTCGGCGGCAGCTCGGGGGGTCGGGCGGAGTACGCGAACTACATCACCCCGGGCATCCTCCTGATCACCATCGCCAGTGTCGCGCAGGGAACGGCGATCTCCGTCGCCATGGACATGACCGAGGGCATCATCGCCCGGTTCCGTACGATGGCGATCTTCCGACCCTCGGTGCTGACCGGTCACGTGCTCGGCAGCATGATCCAGGCCATGCTCGCGGTGGCCGTCGTCACCGGGGCCGCCCTGCTCGTGGGCTTCCGCCCCACCGCCACCCCGGTCGAATGGCTCGCCGCCATCGGTGTCGTCGCCGCGATCACCTTCGCGGTCGTCTGGTTCTCGGTCGCCTGTGGCCTGGTGAGCAAGAGCGTCGAGACGGCCAGCAACATGCCCATGCCGCTCATCCTGCTGCCGTTCCTCGGCAGCGGTTTCGTCCCCACCGACTCGATGCCCGAAGCGGTGCGTTGGTTCGCCGACTACCAGCCCTTCACTCCCGTCATGGAGACCCTTCGGGGGTTGCTGCTGGGCAGTGGAATCGGCAACAGCGGCTGGCTGGCCCTCGGCTGGAGCGCCGCCATCGCCCTGGTCAGCTACCTGTGGGCCAGGAAGCTCTACAGCCGCGACCCCGCCCGCTGACCATCGAGGCGTCCCGCCGACAACCGGGTCGGGCCATCTCCACCTGGCACAGCACCGCCCCGCAGCAACCACTCCGCATTACCGGATAGCACCACCCAGGTAGCACCAGCCGGGTAGCACCACCTCTTCAGCGGGCAACCGATCCGACCTCGTCCCGCGCTCGCTCCGCCGCACCACACGGGCCGACAGCCCCGCACCACGCGGGCATGCCGACAGCCCCGCAACATGCGGGCCGAGCCAGCAGCCCCGCAACATGCGGGCCGAGCCAGCAGCCCCGCACCAGCACAGCGGCAGACCGTACCGAAAAATCCGGCCGCATCTGCGGCTATCCCACCGTGCCCAAAAACGGGCCTACCGCCCGCTGGGTGCCGGCATCACGGTGCCGGCACCCAGCGGTCACCCCACTCGGGACGGCCACCGGGCGCTTTTCCCACCTACGGGTGAGACACCCCCAGACCGCTTTCTCACCTACCGGGTGAGACACCCCCACACCGCGCTGCCCCGGAAAGGAATCGACATGTTCCCCTCCCCCAGCGTCAGTCCTCGCGCCCGCGCCGACGAACCCACCAGCCTGATGGTCAGATCGCTGGCACCCGATCTGGCGCGCGGCCTCATGCTGCTGCTCATCGCCGTGGCGCACGCCCCAGCCTTCGTCAACGACTGGGACCTCGGGCCCACAGCCCTCAACGCCGCCGCCACCTTCGTCAAGTCCCTCGTCGCCGACAACCAGGCCCGCGCCATGTTCGTGTTCCTCTTCGGATACGGGCTCGGTCAGCTCACCCAACGCCAGTACGCCCGAGGTGACGACTGGCCGACGATCCGGAAACTGCTCCGGCGCAGAAGCCTCTGGCTGCTCATCATCGGTTTCCTGCACGCCGTGCTCCTGGTCCCGCTCGACATCATCGCGGTCTACGGTGCGACGCTGCTCCTACTCACCCCACTCGTACGAGCCCGCGACTCGGTGCTGTGCTGGACGGGGGCGGCAACGCTCGTCCCCGCAACGCTGCTGCTCACCTGGCAGGGCGTGACGGCACAGCACAACGCCCACAACGGCCGGGCCTTCACCATGGCCGAGTACATGACGCCCAACTTCGGTGCCCACGTCCTCGCCGCCCTCCCGTCCTGGCCGATCGAGACCCTGCTCTCCACCATCATTGTCGTGCCCGGCATGGTGCTGGGCATCTGGGCGGCTCGGCGACGGATCCTGGACGAGCCGGCACGCCACGCGGCACCACTACGCCGGGCCGTTGGCGTCCTGCTCGTCGGGTCGATCGTCGGCCGGATCCCCGTGGCCTTCCTGATGGCTGGTGTGTGGAGCACGTCGTCCGCCCCGGTGGCCTGGGCGGTCCACGCCGCGCACACCCTCGCCGGATACGCGGGCGGAATCGGTCTGGCCGCCGCCATCGGTCTCGCCGCGATCCGGCTCGGCCACGAGCATGGCGCCCTCACCACCGCACTCGCCGCGCTGGGGCAGCGGTCGATGACGTTCTACCTGTTCCAGTCGGTGGTGTGGGTGGTGCTGTTCTACCCATTCACCCTGGACCTACGCGACGACATGGGCGCCGCCGCGACCATCGTGATCGGCGTCGGGACCTGGGTGGTCTCGATCCTGCTGGCGGACTGGATGCGCCGTCTGGGGCATCGCGGTCCGGCGGAGACACTGTTGCGCCGGATGTCGTACCGGCCGAGGGTGGGCGACTACCCGGACCGGACCACCGAACACCGATCCGGGTAGTCGCCGAGCTACGCCGAGACGGGCAGCACCGGGTCCGGCACGAAGACGGGGCGGCGAGCCATCCGGGCACGTACCGCAGCGGTCCCGAAGTGGTGGTCGAGGGCGCGGGTCGCCGCCGCCCATTGCCGTACGGATCGGACCGGCGCCAACGTCCGTACCACGAACTCGTCGCTCCAGCGATGGACAGCCCGCTGCCAGAGCACCATTGCCGGCTCGTCGAGCAGGCTGCCCACCGTACCCTCGTAGATCGGCATCGCCCGTACCTGTCCGTCCGGCTCCACCTGCAGTGGCCGGAAGTCCGGGTTGGCGGCGAGGAGTTCGGGATCCATCCGTAGCTCCAGGTTGTCGGTCACGGTGACCTCGACCGACGGTGGCGCGAGTTGGCGCAGCCGCTCCACGAGCCGGCCGTCCCCGAATTCGGCGAGCTGTTCGTCGGTGAGCAGCTCGTGCTCGGCGAATTCCGGTCGGCTGGCCAGTCCACTCGGCACCGCCGCACCGAAGCTGACGGCGTCGAGCTGTTCGAATCGGGATGCGACCGAGGTGCAGAACCGCTCCATCTCGTGACGGTTACTGCGGGTCACCACGCAGTCCAGGCCGAACCGGAACCCGGGCGAACCGTCGGCCCGCTGTCGACGTGCCGTTTCGTCCAGCAGCGTCGCCGCCCGCAGGGCCCGCTCGAACGAGCCGGCCCGACCCCGGATACGGTCGTGGGTCTGGGCGCTCGCCCCGTCGACGCTGACCGTGATGTGGTCGAAGACCCGGCCGAGTTCCTCGGCGAGGGCGGGATCGAGCCGCCAACCTCCGGTATAGATGCCCACCTGCACCCCGGCCCGCGAAATGCGCTCGGCAACCTCGACAAGGCCGTCGACCAGCAGCGGCTCGCCCCCGGCGAAAGTGACCAGGTACGGCCGCAGGGAGGCCAGTCCGTCCGCGACCCGAAGCAGGTCCGGCCGGGACAACTGGCGGGACGGACGGCGACCGGACTCGGAGTAGCAGTGGAAACAGCGCAACGGGCAGGCGTAGGTGATGTCCCAGATCACGCCGGTGGGTCCCTCGGGCAGGTCCATCGGTACTCCTTTCGACGTCGCCCGAGACTAGAAGCCGACGCCCGCCGCCGGCATCGGTACACCGGTACGGGCGCTGGCCGACCGAGTACGTAACCCGATCCGGCCCGACAACGTCTACGTACCGGTCGCCGCCGTTTGCGTACCCCATCACGGATGGCCGCCGGCCGTGCGCTGCCTAGCGTCGTCGGCAGCGGTTTCCACCGGAGGGCACGGGCGACGGAGGTGTACGGATGCACGACAACGCAGTCTCGATCATCGTCTGCGGGGCCAGTGCCGCCGTCCTGTTCCCCACCTACGCGATGCAGCTACGGCAGCAGCTCACCGATCCGCTGCGGGTGCTGCTGACCCACGGTGCCGAGCGCTTCGTCAAGCCGAGCACCATCGCCTTCTTCGCCGACGAGGTGTACGCCAGCGACGACGAGAGTTTCATCCCGACCGAGTTCGCCCGCCGCTCGCGGGTGATCGCGGTGCTGCCGGCGACCGCGCACACGCTGGCCTCGGCGGCGCTCGGGCTGGCCGGTTCCCCGGCGCAGACCGCACTGCTCGCCGCGAGCGGACCGACCCTGTACTTCCCGTCGATGAACCGGGCCATGTGGCAGCGTGAGTCGACCCGTCGACATGTCGCCACCCTACGCGCCGATGGGCATGTCGTCATCGACCCGGTCGAGGCGGGCGTCTACGAGAACTGGCAGAGGTCGGTGGTACGGGCCCCCGCGCTGCCAGCGCCGGCCGAGGTCGCACAGCTCATCGCGGCAGCGGCAGCGGAGGCGGGGGCGGGAACAGAGGCGGGGGCGGCAGCTGCGGCAGCGGAGACGGGGACAGAGGCGGCAACGCCGATCCAGTCGACGTCCCCGGACCTGCTACTGGTCGGTGACCCCGAACCGTCGGACCCGTGGCTGCAGTACAACGCCGAGGTCGACTGGGCGACCCCCGAGCTGTACGACGCGCTGCGCACCGACGTGACCGAATTGCTCGGCGACGGCACGGTGGCGGACTTCTTCTTCGTCCACAAACCACCCGGGCTGCGGCTGCGATACCGGATCGACCCCGCCGACCGGCCGGCGGTGGCGGGCCGCGTCACGACACTCCTCGACGACCTGTGTCGACGCGGACTGGTGCGCGGCTGGCTACCAGCGGTGTACGAGCCGGAGCAACGCCTCTTCGGCGGAGCCGAGTCGATGCGTAGCGTGCACCAGGTTTTCACCGCCGACAGCCTTGCCTGGCTCGGCTTCCACGCGGACCAACCCGCCGCCGGGCAGCGCCCGACCGCCACCTGGGCGATGTCCCTACTGATGATCCGCGAGCTGCTCGACGCCCTCGGGATCACCGGCTGGGAGGACATCGACGTGTGGGACCGGCTCGGCCGGTACGGCCAGCGGATGCTCGACACCGAGGTCGCCGACGACGCCCGGGTCGCCCGGATCGCCGCCGCCCTGCGTCGGGACTGGGCAGAACCGGAGCGCCTGCGCGAACAGCTTCCGCCCACCGGGCCGCAACTACTGGACCGTTGGGCACAGTCGATGGCCACCATCGGCAAGGAGTGGTGGGACGGCTACTTCACGAGTCCCGATGCGGAGGTGGGGCCGCGGCATGCTGCTGCCTTCACCATCATCTTCCACTGGAACCGGGCCCGACTTCCCATCGGCCAGCAGGCGCTGATCACGCACACGCTCGGCGGCCGGATGACGGAGGCGACGGCATGACCGGGTTGGCAGGCTGGGTCCTGCTCCGCACAGCGGGCCTTCCGCTGCGGATGTGGCTCGACGGGGCGAATCCCGAGCTGGCGCTGCGGATCCGCGCCCTGGTCGACGCCGAGGACCGATACGCCGACCTGGCTGCGGCCCTGGCGGTCGAGCTCGGCGCGGTGCTCGTACCGCATCCGGCGCTGGACACCGCGACCCGCCGGCACGTCCTGGCCTGTCGACGGCGACTGCACCGGAGTCAGCCGATCGACCCGGCGGGGTTCACCCGGCTGGTGTCGGCGGCGCAGGCGGCCGGAGAACCAGACCTGGCGACACGGCTCACCGTGCTGGCCATGACCGCCGAGCGGACGACGGCCGAGCGGACGACGGTAGATGTCGCGGTGGACGAGGAACTGGCCCGGCTGCTGCCGGCACCATGGACGATGCTGACCGAGTCACCGGTCGGGCGACACGCGTTGGCCGACGGCGACATCACGGCCGGCGACGACATCGCCGCCCGGGTACGCGTCGGCGAAGCCTGGCAGGGAAAGCGGTTACGCCAGCGCAGCGAATACCTGTGGCGGATGATCAGCCGGGGCGCGGCGAAGACCACCCCGCGCGGTTGGCTGGGTCACGTCAGCCTGATTCCCGCAACCGAGGACGGGACGTATCCGGTGACGCTGGGGCCCGAGGTCGCGGCCCGCTGGACGGAGAACGTGCACGCCCTCCAGGCGGAGCCCCCCGCCGGCCGGTCCCGGGTGGCGCTGGCACCCCTGCACCAGTTGGTCGACGGCCAGCTACGGGTGTGGGTGGTGCGGCCGGACGACCCCACCGAGCTGCATCCGGTCACGCTGCGGATGACGCCACACCTCACCCGCGTACACGCCGCGCTGCGTCACGGTGCCCGTTCCATCGACGAGGTGATCGCGGCGCTCGTCACGGATCCCGACGATGCCCGGCAGCGGACGACCTGGCACGGGTTCCTGTCCCATCTCGTGAAACTCGGCGTCTGCCAGTTCACCGGCACCCCCCGGGTACGACGTACCGGCTGGCGTGATGTCGGGCAGCAGGTGACGGCAACGGCCGAACCGGACGCCCCCGGATTCGTCGACGTGTACCGCCGTGCCACCGCTGACTGGCCGGCCGCCACCGGTGCACTGGTGCAGGCCGCGCTCGGACCGGTGCAGCGGCTCAACGCCCTGATGAGCCTCGACGAGGAGAAGCCCTCGATCGTCCCCGACCATATCGGGCCGGACCGGCGACCGGTGCTCGACCTGCTCGGCGAGCTACTCGCGGACGAGTCGCACTCGAAGCACGAGTGGCGTCCTGCGGTGTGGCCGACCACCGACCGGCCGGATTCCGGCTATGCCCGGCTGCTCCGGCTGATCGCCGACACCTCGACCGGGCAGCAGGTGGTCGACCTCGACGACGACCTACTGGACCGTCTCGGCGCACCACCGGCTGAGTACGGCTGGCCGGTGGACTGCCTGGTACGTCCGCTTGCCGACGGCGGTGTCGTGCTCGACGCGATCGCCTCCGCCGGCATGCTGGACGCCCGCTTCGCCGCCGAGCTGACCGCGCTGCATCCGGCGTCGTCGCACGTCGACGCGTACCGCCGGTTCCTCCGCGAACTGGACGCCCAGACCGGGGTCACCTCGGTCGAGCTGCTGACACCGGCGTTGGCGGAGCGGGCAGCCAACGCGGTGCGCCGACCGCTGTATCCGACGGCGTGGACCGGCGACGCGGACCTCGAACCGTACTGTGACGTCGACGTCGGCTCCGCCACCCACATCCCGCTGGAGGCGTTGACCGCACGCCGGGTGGACGACCGGATCGTCATCGAGGCGGACGGCCGTCGGGTCAGGATCATGTACCACGCCACCCGCCAGCCGCCGACCCCGTGGAGCCTGCTGCTGTCCATCCTCCAGGGTGGGCCGACGCTGGTCGCCACGCGTTTCCGCCGCCTGCGGCATTCGCTGGCGGCATTGCCCGACCAGGCGTACCTGCCCCGGGTCACCGTACGGGGCTCGACCATCGTCTCCCCGGCGCAGTGGCGGCTACGTCCGGCGCGGCTGTGGGACCCAGCCGATTCTCCACTGGCCAAGGCGAAGCATCTCGCCCGGCTTCGTGATCGGCTCGGCCTACCACGTTGGATCATGTTGTGCGCCCGGCCCGGCGGCCGTCCGGTCCCCTGTGACCTGGACAGTCTCCGCGCACCATCGGTGTTCGAGGCGGTGTCGGACGCAGCGGTCACCGAGACGACGGATGCAGCGGTCACCGAGGCGACGGATCCGGACGAAGCCCAGCTCATCGTCGAGGAAATGGTGCCCGCACCGGACGAACTACCGGTCCGCGACCTCGTCGACGGGCGGCCGGAGCCGGTTGCCGCCGAGCTACTGCTACGCCTGCCGCAGCACACGGATCCGGCCTCCCTTGCCGTCGCCACCGCCGCTGCGCTGGCCGGCACCCCGGTCGGCTGGCCTGGTCCCGCCGATCATCGAAACGGGGCCGAGTTGCCCGACCAAGGACTCCCCACGCGAGCGATCGCACTGGGGCCCCCCGACGACCTTCCGGCGAACGGTGCAAGCCGCGCGCTGGAACCGACTCCACGAGGGAGGTGAACGAGATGGAGAAGATCGAGATCACGACCCAGCCGGCGCTGTCGGTGGACGAGCTCATCGCTGAGCTGGAGACGCAGTTCGGTGACGTGCAGATGCTGCCGAAGGCTGCGTACCCGCCGCCGACCAACGGCTGCACGAACGTGTCCAGCTGCGCGTGCTGATGCGCCCGGTGGCTGCCCTCAGCCTGGGGGCGGCCACCGGCCCACCCGACGATGAAAGGGGGGCTTCTGTGGACGCGTTGCAGACCGTCGCGACGACGCCGGACGATGTCGATGCGCTCATCGCCGAGTTGGAGGCACAGTTCGGCGACGTACAGATGCTGCCGCAGGCCGCATATCCGTGTGTCAGCTGCACGCAGGGCTGCACGCACGTCGCCAGCTGCGCGTGCTGATCCGCCTGGTGGCCGTCTTCAGCCCGGGGGCGGCCACCGGCCCGTCCCACCGACCGGAAGGGCTCCCGTGAGCACCTCGTTGTCCAGCCCGGTGACGGCGAACCGCAGCCATCCGGCCATCGTCACCGATCCGCAGGTCGTGGCCGCCGCGCGCGCCCATCTGATGGCGGCGGCGGCGCGACTGCCCGGTTCCGATCCGCACTCCACGTTCACCACCGATGCCGGCACTCCGATCGTGGCCTCGCTCGTGCTCGACGCCGCCGACACGGACGAGGCGACCCGTTCGGCGGCGGAGCGTGCCCTGTCCGCCTGGCTCGCCGTCGTCGGCGGCACCGGCGCGTCCCACTACGGCGTCTTCGCCGAGGGGCTGGCCGGACGACACCTGGGGTTGCTCGCCGCCGCACACGTCCGACCGGGTCTGCGTCGGCTCGCCGCCGCGTCCCGCCGCGCCCTGGTCCGGCGGACCGCCCTCGACACGTGGCGGACCAGCGATGTCGGCTGGGAAGACTACGACATGATCATGGGACCGGCTGGCGCCCTGCTGGCCCTGGCCGCCGACCCGGAGGTCATGCCAACAGACTTGGCACCTCTCACCGCGCACCTGGTGACGCTCTGCGACCGTCCGGAACTGGAGCGATTCCGTCTCCGTCAGCGACTCGACGAGCGGTACTCCCCCTGGAACCAGGACCGGATCAACGTCGGGGTGGCGCACGGCGTTCCCGGTGTTGCACTGGCCCTCTGCGCAGCCCTCGACGCCTCCGGCGACGACGCCGGCATCCGCGCCGCGCTGCGGCGGGTCGCCGACTGGCTGGTCGCCGAGGCGTATCCGGACCCGCTGGGCTTCATCACCTGGCCGACGGTGGCCCGGGAGAACCGCCCGCCCGCCAGGGACGTGGCGGAGCAACCCACCGCACGGCAAGCCTGGTGCTACGGCACCCCCGGCGTGGCATGGGCAGTCTGGGAGATCGGCCGGGTGCTGGACGATGACGGGCTGCAACAGCTCGGCCGCACCGCGATCAGCTCGTTCCTGGACGCCGGCTGTCCGAACGGCAACATCGCGCTGCGCGAGAGCCTGGCCATCTGCCACGGCGACGCCGGGCTGCTGGTGCTCTGCGACGCGTTCCACCGGCACGCCGGACTGGCGGCTGCCGGCGCGGTCCGCGACCTCCTGTACGCCCGGCTGCGGGCCCGGCTGACCGAGCTGACGCCCTGGTCCGCCACCAACTACGCGCTGCTCAACGGCCCCGCCGGCGTACTGGCCGCCCTGTTGACCAGGCCGGGTGCCGACCGGACCTGGCTGTATACGGTGGGGCTACGGTGACGACGAGCGGGAACCGTGCGGTATGGGCGTTGGTGCGCTGGCTGCCCACCGTGTCCGCCAGGCTGACCGTGCTGCTCACCGCCCTGATCACCGCTGCCGCAGTCGCTGCCGTCCTCCTCCCGTTGTCCGTGGGGCAGTTGGTCGCCGTACTGTCGACCGCGCCCGCATCGGCGGACGGCGGTCAGGCGGTACGGGGTGCGCTCGCCGTGGTCGGTGGGCTGTTGCTACTCGATGTCCTGCTCGACCCGGTGCGTACCCTGGTGGCCGCCCGGCTGGCCGCCAAGGTGGACACCGGGACCGCACAGCTCACGGCGGAGGGCGCGATGCGTCCCGCCGACATCGCGCACCTGGATGATCCTCGGGTGGTCGACCAGATCGAGCTGGCCCGGGCGGTGGGGTTGGGCGCCATCCCGCCGGGACAGGCGGTGACGGCGCTGACGCACCTGAGCGCGATGCGGCTGGCCGGTCTCGGCACGGCGGCGCTGCTCGGCTGGGCCGGGGACTGGTGGATGCCGCTCGTGCTCGGCGCGGCCTGGATCCTCACCGGGCGACTGCACGGCCGACGGGTCCGACGCGCGGTGGCCGCCCACGTCGGTGAGACCACCGCCCTACGCCGTGCCGCGTACCTGCGTGATCTCGCCATGAACGTGCCCTCGGCCAAGGAGGTCCGGCTGTTCGGGTTGCAGTCCTGGCTGGTGGAGAACTTCGGCCGGGCCTGGTGGGACGGCATGCGTGAGCTGCGACGTGGGGCCACGGGCTGGCACTCCCACCTCGCCGGCCTCGTCCTGCTGACCCTCGGCCATGCCGCCGTCCTCGGCCCGCTGATGGTCGGCGCTCGTCGTGGCGACCTCTCCACCGTTGAGCTGACCGTCGCCCTACAGGCGGTGCTGGGCATGTCCGCACTCGGCTGGCCGGGCGATCTGATGTGGCTGCTGCACACGTCCAGTGCCGCCGTCCCGGCCGCGCTCACCATCGGCCGACTCGGTTACCAGGAATCGACCCGGGTCGAGCCGCGTACCGGCGAACAGCGCCGAACACAGCGACCGGAAACGACCGGGCTTCCTCGCCGGGAGATCCGCTTCGAAGGGGTGAGCTTCCACTACCCCGGCGTCGACACACCCGTGCTCGACCAGCTCGACCTGGTCATCCCCGCCGGGTCGTCGCTGGCGATCGTCGGGGCGAACGGCGCGGGCAAGAGCACCATCACGAAACTGCTCGCCGGCCTCTACCGGCCAACCGCCGGCCGGATCACCATCGACGGCCGGGACCTCGACGAATACGAGATCTCCGGGTGGCGTCGGCAACTCGCCGTGGTGTTCCAGGACTTCACCCGATACCCGTTCTCCATCCGGGAGAACATCGGCCTCGGCCAGGTGGAGGTCGAGGCGACCGACACGGCGGTCCGCCGCGCGGCGCGGTTGGCCGGTTTCACCGACGTGGCGGAGCGGCTGCCCAGTGGCTGGGACACCCCGCTACACGAGGGCTACCTGGGCGGCACCGAACTCTCCGGCGGGCAATGGCAACGACTGGCGATCAGCCGCGCCCTCTTCGCCGTACAACACGGGGCCAAGGTGCTCGTCCTGGACGAGCCCACCGCGCACCTCGACGTCCGGGCCGAGCACGACCTCTACTCGCGTTACCTCGACATCACGGCGGGAATCACCACGATCCTGGTGTCGCACCGGTTCGCCACCGTACGACTCGCGGATCGCATCGCCGTCCTCGACCGGGGCCGGATCAGCGAGTACGGCAGCCACGACGAACTACTCGCCGCCGGTGGTCGGTACGCCCGACTGTTCACGGTGCAGTCGCAGCCCTTCACCGTCGGCATCGGGGAGCGCTCATGAGCCGTATGGGCGCAGCCATCCGGCTGCTGATCGGTATCGCCTTCCGGGTCTCCCCGTGGCGCTCCACGGTGGTGCTGCTCCTCGCGCCGCTACTCGGGGCCGCCTCGGTGGCGCAGGGCCTGGCCCTGCAGTGGATGGTCGACGGGGCGCTACGCCAGCAGGTCACCCCGCTGACCAATGGCGCGGTCCTGCTGGTGGTGGTGACGGTCATCATCCACCAGGTCACCGCAGCGGCAGCGGACCTGCGTACCAGGTTGCAGCAGCAGGTCGGTCTCGAATTCGACCGTCGACTGATGACCTTCTTCGCCGGGCGGGCCGGGCTGGACCACTATCACGACCCTGCCTTCCTGGACGCCGCGACGCTGTTGCGGGCTCGGCGCGGCGAGTTGGGCAACGCCTTCGCCGCGGTGGTCGAGAACCTCAACGTGCTGGCCCGGTTCGTCGCAGCGGCCGTGCTGCTGGTCAGCACCAGCCCGGTACTCGCCCTGCTGCCCCTGGTCGCGCTCCCGCTCGCCCTGGCGACCCGGCGACAGGAGCGGCTGGTCGCCGAGGCGGAACACGAGACCGCGGAACTGGACCGCCAACGTAGGGATCTGTTCTCGCTGGCCAGCGACCCCGCAGCTGCCCGGGAACTGCGGCTCTACCGCTTGACCGACGAGATCGCCGACCGGCACCGGCGGGCGTTCGCCGCCGTGCATCGGGTACGGGAGAACGCCCGGGTGCGGGGCGCGGTGGCCGTCATGCTCGCCTGGACGGGATTCGTCGCCGCCCTCCTCGGTGGGCTCGCCATCACCCTCGACGGGGTGGCGGTCGGTACCGCGTCGCCGGGCGAGGCCGTACTCGTGGTCGTGCTCGGCACCCGGCTCACCACCGCCACCACCAGCCTCACCCAGCTGATCGCCTGGCTCCGCCGGTCGCTGGACACCGCCGGCCTCTACCTGCGCCTGGTCGGTGAACGGACCGCCGCCGCCACCGGTGGCGACCGGGACGCTCCGAGCGGTGACATCGTCTTCGAGAAGGTCTCCTTCACCTACCCGGGTGGTTCCTCGGCGGTGCTGGACCAGGTCGACCTGTGCCTTCCGGCCGGGGCGACGGTCGCCCTGGTGGGTGCCAACGGGGCCGGCAAGTCGACGATCGTCGCCCTGCTGGCCGGCCTCTACCAGCCGACCGCTGGCCGGATCAGCATCGGCGGAGCCGATCTGGCCGACCTCCCCCTCGACCGGTGGCGCAGCCGGATCACCGCGTGCTTCCAGGACTTCTGTCAGTTCGAGTTGCTGCTACGCGAAACGGTCGGCCTCGGTGATGTCCGGGCGCTTCCGGACAGTTCGGCGGTGGCGACCGCACTCGACCTGGCCGGGGCGCAGGGTCTGGTCCGGAACCTGCCCGCTGGCCTGGACACCCAACTCGGGTCCGCCCTTCCCGGTGGCGTCGACCTCTCGACCGGCCAGTGGCAGAAACTCGCCCTGGCCCGGGCCAGGATGCGGCCCGACGCCCAACTGGTCCTGTTGGACGAGCCGGCCGCCAGCCTCGACCCGGACACCGAGGCGGCGCTGTTGGCGCGCTACCTGCACCCACCGCAGCAGCGTCGGACGACCACGGTCGTCGTGTCGCACCGGCTCACCACCGTGCGCGCCGCCGACCTGATCGTCGTACTCGACGGCGGCCGGGTGGTGGAGCAGGGTACGCACGACGAGCTGATCGAACAGGCTGGCCGGTACGCCGAGATGTACGCGCTGCAGGCAGCGGCGTACGCCCGCACCTCCAGCTGACCAGCCGGCGCAGTTCATCGTCGACTCGGCCGCTCATCCGACCGGCACCCGCACTCAGGCGAGCGTCAGCTCGACCGGCAGGTTCTGCCGCGAGTTGACCCCGAGTTTCCGGTACACCCGGGCGAGATGGCTCTCCACGGTACGCACCGAGAGGGTGAGCCGTCGGGAGATCTCGCGGTCGGTGAGCCCGGCAGCGGCGAACGCCGCGATCTGTGTTTCCCGGCTGGTGAGCGCCGGCAGTGTGGGGATCGCCGGAGCCGGTTGGCCGAGCGCGACCCGAAGCCGTTCGAGCAGCACCAACGCCTCGGCCCGACGCGGGCCACCGTGCTGGGCCAGCAGCGCCGCCGCCGCCTCCGCGAGCCGCCACGCCGGCCGGAGCAGTCCGGCCCGGTCGAGTGCGATGGCGTGGTGCAGCAACTCGCCCCCGTCCTGTCGGGTCAACGCGATGGTCGCCGCGCCGGTGAGGGCGAGGCGGGGTGCGTCGATCCGGCGCAGCACCGCGGCGATCCGGTCGGCCACGGTGACGGGGCCGCTCGCACCACGAAGTTCGGCGGCCTGGACCAGGTAGTGCAACTCGGCGGCCCCGCAGCCGGCCCGGTGGGCCGCGTCGATCGCGGCCTCGATCCTCCCGCAGGCGGTGGGCAGATCGCCGCGCGTGCCGGCCAGTACGGCGGCAGCCCATGCGGAGACCCCGGGTACCAGGGTCAACCGGTCCGGCGGATCGTCGGTCAGGGTCTGGGTGGCTTCCGTCGGCCGACCGCCCTGGGCGAGACAGACCGCCAGTAGCGCGGCAGTCTCGGTGCGCAGCGGACCCGGAATGGCGCACTGCTGCCCGAGCGCCTCCCGCAACCGGGTGACCGCGATCGAGTCGGCCCCGACCAGCCAGCCGGCGTAGCCATCGAGCAGACAGCGCAGCGCCGCTGGCAGACCCGGCGACGGTCCGGGCTCGTCGAACCGCGCCCGGACCGGGTACGACGGGATATCCGCCGGGCCGGGCTGGTCGTTCGCCCGCCACAGGGTGGCGAGCTTCTGGATCGCCCGCACCGTGCCGAGACGCTGCCCGGACGATCCCGAGCCGGTCTGGCCGAGACCATGAGGTCCCTCGGCGGCCCCGGTCAGCAGTTCGGAGGTGGTGGTAAGGGCGCGACCGGTCTGGCCGACCAGGACCGACGCCGTCGCCCGAACCAGTCTCGCTCGGTCAGCGGATGGACCATCCGGAGCGCGGTCCAGCAGCGCCTCAACCTTGGCCAGCGCCTCGGCCGGGAGCCCGGCGAAGAGCGACAGCGTCGCGTCCAGTGTCTCGACCCGGTCCACCGCGGCCGGTGGTACGCGGAGCAGCGCCAGTTCCTCGCGGGCACCAACCGGATCCCGTTGCACCCAACATCGGTATCGGACGAGGGCGAGCGAGACGGCGAGCCGATCGCCGGGATCGTCGGTCGCTGCTCGGTGCCGGGTCAGCACCTGCCGTCCCTGCGCGGTCGCACCGCTGGCGACCAGCGCGTTGGCGTACCCGACTGCGGCGGTGGTGGTGGCGGATTGGGCGAAGGCCCGGGCCGCGAATCGTACCGCCAGGTCGGGGTCGGAGTGCTGTACCTCGCGCGCCGCTCGCAACAGCAGTGGTGGATCGACCGGCTGCTGGGTGGCCAACTGCCACCTTGCCCGAGGAACGAGGCCGGGCAGCCGGTCGGCCGGGTCGGCGGCCCGGAGCAGCAGTTCGGCCACTCGACGTTGCCGGGCCGCCGACGCCTCGGCGCGGGCCACGGCGCTCAACAGCGGATGTTGGCAGCGCACCAGGATCCGACTTCCGTCGTGCGTGGTACGGAGGAGGCCCTGCTCCTCCAGTTGTTCCGCCACCCCGGGAGCCACCGTCTCGGCCAGGGCCAGTGGTAGTGGCTCCCCCAGCGCGACGGCGGTCAACACGTCCCGGCTCGACGAGTCGAGACTCGCCAGTCGATGAGCGAAGACCGCCGACAGGGCGGGTGGCTCGGCCGTGGGGCCCTGCCACCACCACAGCCCTCGGCGGCGCACCAACTGTCGTGTGCTGCGGCCCTGCCGGACCAGTTCGACCATGAAGGCGGCATTGCCACCGGTCCAGCCGTGCAGCAATTCGACCGTCGGCCGCGCCACCTCGCCGTCGAGTAGCCCGCACAGTAGTCGCCCGGTGTCGTTCCGATCGAAGGTGGTGACCTGGACCTGGTGCAGGTACCGGTCCTTCCAGAGGGCGAGCAGCGCGTCGGGGAGCGGGACGTCGGAGCGGACCACGGTCATCAGCCGGAGGGTGCCGCTGGTTGCCAGGGCGAGCAGGCCGGCCGCGGAGGCATCGTCGAGGTGGTGCGCGTCGTCGACGACCAGAACCGGCACCCGGGCTCCGGCCCGGCGGACCAGTTCGTCCACCAGCCGTGCGTACCGGGTGGCCGGGTCCCTGGTTGCTCCTGCCGACGGCAGCATCGCGAAGGCGCCGAACGGCACCTGCCGGGCCGCCCGGCTCGCGGTGACCCAGGTGACCGCGTACCGGGAGACGGGCAGTGGACGGATGACGGCGCGGGCCAGGGCCGTCTTGCCGGTGCCAGCAGGCCCGCTGATGACGCTGCCGCGTCCCGAGGTGAGTGCCGCGAGTACGATCCGGGACTCCCGTTCCCGCGCGACGAACGTGTCTGCGCCGGTCTCGCGTGGCATCGCATCCCCCCGGAGGTCGCGGTGCCACCCTCGGCCCTCCGGTTCTGGTCCGAACGCGGCACCGCATCAGACGTACCGGTCAGCCTCCAGTGGGTACGGCCTGGGGGCTAGGGACAACCTCCCGAGTTTCTCGGGACATCGACCCCACCGCTGCCCCGTCCCCCGCCCTGATCACCGCAATCCCACCATTGTCGGTCAGGTACTGGACGACCCGGTCGACGATGGTGGGATCACGCAGGATCCGCCGATGCCCGTGGCCCTCGGTCAGCATCAGTTCGGCCCGGGGCCAGGCCGCCGCGAGCGCCTCACCGTCGGTGTGCCGTACCTCCTTGTCCAGCCGGTCGTGTACGACGAGCAGCGAGGGAAGATCCTGCCGCTCGGTTGCGCGGGCTGGGATGTCGAACTCGGCCATCCGCCGGCCGACCCGTCGTTCGAGTCGGCGGAGGAATCGGGTGTGGATCCGCTCGCCGAAGTTGAGGGCGTGGGCGAAGTCGGCGGTGTAGGCGATCGGGTCGCCCATCGGGGCGATGAGGACCAGTCGCTCGGCGGGTACGCCGTCCAGGGCCGCGATGGCAGTGGCGGCACCGCCGAGGGAATGACCGACCACCGCGTACGCCGGACCGCCCGCCTGCATCACGGCGGTCAACGCGTCGACGAACTCCGTCAGCAGTCCCCTTCCCGGCCCGTACCCGCCGGGGGCCGAGTCGCCGTGGCTCGGCGCGTCGAAGGCGATGACCCGGTGCCCGGCGGCGACCAGGGGGGCGATGAAGGCGTTGAACTGGCCACGCCAGCCGCCCCAGCCGTGCATCAGGTAGACCGCCGGGCCCTCACCCCAGGCCTCGGCGACGACGGCTCGACCGTGTACCGGCACGGTGAACCGTTCACCGGGTGGGTCGGCCGGGCTTACCCGACCACGTGGGACGGTGCACCACATCCGTTCGGCGAGTACGGCTCCCGGGCCGGGTGCCAGGCGCTCCAGCGCACCAAACGTCAGCCGCAATCCACCCATGATTACAGCACGAACGGTCGTGCTTTTTTTGCTACGCCAATCAGCCATGTCACTCCAATACGAGGGGGTCAGATCCGAGCGTTGCCCAACAGCGCGTCCACGGCCCGGCGGGTCCTGGCCGCGGCCATGGGATCGTTCATCAGGCGGTGGGCGTGAAAGAAGCCGAGCATGACGCCGTAGAGGTCGTGGGCGAACTGCTCGGGGTCGACGTCGGGCCGGAACTCCCCTTCGGAGATCCCGGTCCGGAACATCTGGGCGATCGACTCCATCAGGTCCCGGTGGTCTCGGACCAATTGGTCCCGGATCGGTCCAGGTCGGTCGTCGAACTCCGTGTCGGCCGCCACGAAGAGACAGCCGGCCTGCCGCTCCAGGCCGAGGGTCAGCCAGTGGTCGACGAGCACACGGATCCGGCGTTCACCCCGGGGGGTGGCCAACGCAGGATGGACGACAGACTCGACGAAGTTCTGTCGGACGTAGGCCAGGACCTGCAACTGGAGGGACTCCTTCGAGCGGAAGTGACCGAACAACCCGCTCTTGGACATCTCCACCTGGCTGGCCAGGGAACCGATGGTGAGGCCCGCCAGACCGATCCGGTCAGCGACCTCGGCCGCCACCTCCAGCACGGCCTGCTTGGTCACCTCACCCTTACCCACCCGCAGATAGTTGCGCACGATCGTGCGCCCAGTCAAGGCAGCTGACGGTCAGGTGTCGACGGCTTACAGCCGGTGCCGGACCCAGACATTGGGCTCGACGTAGACGGCGTGGTCCTGGGCGACATCGCAGTACACCGGGACGAGCGCCTGCGGGACGTGGACCGGGCCGGTCGTGTCGAAGGGCAGCCCGGTCCAGCTCCGCCACTCGGCGAGCGTGCCGGGCACCACCATGGACCGGGTGGCGATGCCCTCGATACGCCCACCGGCGCGTACGTGCACCCGCAGCCACGGGTCGACAGGGAGGCCGTCCTCACGGGTCTGCGTCACGTACTCGCCCATCGGCAGGTCGGGCTGGGTGTGCTTGCCGCTGGGGCGGACCGGCGCGATCAGGGTGTCGTAGCCGAACCGGCGGGCGTTGTCCCCCATCGCGGTCAGCATCCGGGCGGAGAGCCCGCCACCCCGCTGGTCGGGCTGGATGCAGATCTCCAGGGCCGACACGATGTTGGTGGGGGCGCCGACGAGACGGTTGAGGGTGGCGCGCTGCACCACCCGGTCCCAGCCGCCGACGGGCAGCGGGTCCGCATCGCTCCAGGACAGCGGCACCGAGTAGGCCCGTGCCACGGCCCGCTCCGGCTGGTCCGGATCGAGGGCGAGCAGGACGAACTCGGGATACAGCTCGTTGGCCACGCCGTAGTAGAGGGTAGCCATGGGATCCCAGGCCATGAACTCCGGCCAGGCTCTGTCGAAGCCGTCGAGCAGCGGGGCGAGGTCGGGCCGGTCGGCCAGGGTCACGATCTCCAAGGTCACCCAGGCACAGTAAGCGGTCGCCCTGACCAGCCCAAATGGTTATGCGGCGTGGCTTTGCCACCAGGACATCCAAGGTCATCCAGATTCATCGATTGACAGCCGGATTGCGCACTGGAAACATCAAGGCAATCTGGGAGCGCTCCCACCACCCCCGTCCCGAAGGGACCCCCATGAGCCCACACCGAATCCGCCGATCCCGCCTGGTGCTGCTCGCCACAGCGACCACTCTCGCGATGACCGGCACCAACACGCCGGCACACGCCGATCCCCCGCCACCCGATGCTCCGGAACAGATCGACAACGGCGACTTCAACGTCGGTGTCCCACCCTGGTTCTCCTACGGCACCGGTCCGCTCGGCGTCGTCGACGGCCGGGGCTGCGCCACCGTCCCCGGCGGACTGGGCAACCTGTGGGACGCCGGCATCGGACAGGGTGCCGTCCCGCTGGTCGCCGGTTCGGCGTACACGCTGTCGTTCGCGGTCTCCGCCAACCCCGGCAACTCCGCCCTGCGGGCGGTACTCCAACTCGGCACCGCGCCGTACACCGCCTACACCTCCGTCGACGCGACCGCCAGCGACGGTGCCATCCGGGTCGAGCACACCTTCACCGCCCCGACCGACGACCCCACCGCCCAACTGATCTTCCAAGTCGGTGGCAGCCCGGTGGAACAGACCCTCTGCCTGGACGACGTCTCGCTGCGTGGCGGGACCGAAGAACCGCCGTACGTGCCGGACACCGGTCCCCGGGTCCGGGTCAACCAGGTCGGCTACCTGCCCAACGGGCCGAAGAACGCCACCGTCGTCACCAGCGCCACCGACCCGCTGCCCTGGCAGCTACGGTCGGCTGGCGGTGCCGTGGTGGCCAGCGGTCAGGCCACTGCGCGCGGCGTGGACCCGGCCTCCGGGCAGAACGTGCAGAGCATCGACTTCTCCGCCCACCACACCGCCGGCACCGGCTACACCCTGGTCGCCGACGGCGAGACCAGTCACCCGTTCGACATCTCCGGCGACCTCTACACCCGGCTGCGTTCCGACGCGCTCCAGTTCTTCTACGTCCAGCGCAGCGGCATCGCCATCGACGGTGACCTGGTCGGCACCGAGTACGCCCGACCCGCCGGGCACCTCGGAGTCACCCCGAACCAGGGCGACACGGATGTGCCCTGCCAGGCCGGGGTCTGCGACTACCGGCTGGACGTACGCGGCGGCTGGTACGACGCCGGCGACCACGGCAAGTACGTCGTGAACGGCGGAATCGCCACCTACCAGCTGCTCAGCACCTTCGAGCGGACGAAGACGGCGGCCAGCGCGGGCGGCGGCGCAGCGCTCGGGGACCGCACCCTGCGGGTGCCCGAGCGGGGCAACGGCATACCGGACATCCTCGACGAGGCGCGCTGGGAGCTGGAGTTCCTGATCCGGATGCAGGTCCCGGCCGGCAAGCCACTCGCCGGGATGGCCCACCACAAGATCCACGACCGGAACTGGACCGGGCTACCGCTGGCCCCCGAGGACGACCCACAACCCCGGGAACTGCACCCGCCGTCCACCGCCGCCACCCTCAACCTGGCCGCCACCACGGCCCAGTGCGCCCGCCTGTACGCCCGGTACGACGCCGCCTTCGCGACGCGCTGCGGCACCGTGGCGCGGACGGCGTACGCGGCAGCCAAGGCGAACCCGGCGATCCACGCCAGCCCCACCGACGCCACCGGCGGCGGGGCGTACGACGACACCGACGTCACCGACGAGTTCTACTGGGCCGCCGCCGAGCTGTACCTGACCACCGGGGAGCAGGCGTACCTGGCCGACCTGACCGCCTCGCCGCACCACACCGGTGACGTGTTCGCGTCACGCGGTTTCGGCTGGCAGAGCGTGGCCGCACTGGGCCGGCTGGACCTGGCCACCGTGCCGAGTGGACTACCGACCGCCGAGCGCACCCGCATCCGTGCCTCGGTGACCACCGCCGCCGACCGTTACCTCGCGGAGCTGCGCCGACAGGCGTACGGGCTGCCGATGCCCGGCGATCCAGACAGCTACTTCTGGGGCGGCAACAGCAACGTCGTCAACAACGCCATCGTGCTCGCCACCGCCTACGACCTGACCGGGCAGGCGGGCTACCGGGACGGCGCGGTGCAGGCGATGGACTACCTCTTCGGTCGCAACGCGCTCAACATGTCGTACGTGACCGGCTGGGGCGAGCAGGCCGCCCGCAACCAGCACAGCCGGATCTTCGGCAACCAACTCGACCCGTCGTCGCCGAACCCGCCCGCCGGATCGCTGGCCGGCGGCCCCAACACCGCACTCCAGGACCCGTTCGCCAGTCAACTCCTGGCCGGCTGTGCGCCGATGTTCTGCTACGTGGACGACATCAACTCGTACTCGACGAACGAGGTGGCGATCAACTGGAACTCGGCGCTGGCCTGGATCGCCTCGTTCCTCGCCGATCAGGGCGACGGCACGGCCCCGCCACCGGCCACCTGCCGGGTGGACTACGTCAACTACGGCACCTGGGCCGGCGGCGGCGGATTCACCGCGCAGGTCACCATCCGTAACACCGGCGCGCGCACGGTCCAGGGCTGGACAGCCAGCTTCGCCTTCGTCGGCGACCAGAAGGTACACGAGGCGTGGTTGGCGAAGGTGACCCAGGCCGGTGCCACCGTGACGGCCCGCAACGAGTCGTACAACGCCCGGATCGAGCCCGGCCAGACGGTGACCTTCGGCTTCAACGCCACCACCGCCGGCGGGGCCAATCCGCCCCCCGGCCTCTTCACCGTCAACGGGGCGGCCTGCTCCTGAGGTCACCGGGGGCGTCCACCCCGGCGTGGATGCCCCCCGCCAGCCGTCGGAAACTCGGCGGCACTGGCCGGCGGCACGGGGACACAGCCACGGCCGCAACCAGCCTCGTCGGCACCGAGTGAACGCCCGCATCGGCCACAGCCCGGACATACGAAGATCCGCCGATCGATCGGCAGCCAGCAGGGAACGCTGAGCATGTCGTTGCCGTGTGAAAGGTCAAGCGCGTCACCGTCCCCGCCGACCGCCTGCGTCGAGCCGTACCACAGCACCGGGTAGCGGCCGTGGCAGGCACCGCACGCGTTGACCCCCCACTCGGTGCTGCATCCAGCGCAGACGGCATGGAAGGTGTCACCCGCCCATGCCTCGAACTGACGGCCGTCAGCGACGACACCACAGGTGGGACAGGTGGCGAGCCACCCGAGCGCGGCACGGGCCGCCTCCAACGCGCTTCCGGTGTCCGCTCCCACCGCACTCCGGTTGTCCCGGTAGTCCCTCGTGTTGGTCCACTGGGCCAGGGCGGCCCGCACGCTGTCGAACTCGGCCGGGCGGGGCGGCCGGACCGCGACGAGTCCGCCGGTCGTCCGGCGTAGCCAGGCGGGTGCCATGTCCAGTGCCGCGGCCAGGCCAGCGGGGGCCGGAACGACCGGCGGGTAGGCCAGCAGCCGAGGTACGTCCATGGTCCACCGCAGGGCGCGGGCGACCCGTTCCAACGAGTCGGACTCCAACGGACTCACCGGCACGCAGAGTGGACCGTCGGGGGCAGGCGGACTCGCCCCCGACGCGCCCGGGGCCGCCGCCGGGACGGCCCGCTGGAAGCCTGCCCAGAACGCCCGAAGCCGGGTCTCCACCGGCAGTGCCGCCCGTTCCTCCGCCGTACCGGGATACAGCACCACGGTCGGCGGGTCGGTCGGTACGAGGTCGTCGAGCAGGTCGGTGACCGGGGCTCCGGGGCCGGTGATGGTGTGCGGCAGGGCCACGAACCGGACGAGGGGACGGCCCCGCTCCCCCAGCACTAGTACGCCGTCGGCACCCCAGTCCAGTTCGTACGTCGCACCGTCCCGGTGCAGGGGGGTGGGCGGACCCGAGCGGGCCGGACTCGATGCCGCCCCCACACTTATCCTCAGGTATTCACAGGCACGCAGCACGAGCAGTACGCAGTACCGCTCGAATGCGACGGCGAAACGCTGGTGGCGGGACCGGTCCATGGTGCGGGCACGCACCTCCTCCGTCCAGGCCGTCCACAGTCTTCCCACCCGCCGGTACCGGTCGTCATTGGTCATCAGGTTGGTGCGGCGCAACGTGACCGGCAGGTGGGCGTTGCGGTTCACCCCCCGCACCAGCCGGGATCCGCGCAGCGCGTCGACCTGCCCCCGCCAGCCGCGCAGCACCTCCGCGAACGCTCCGGCCTCCGCGACCACCCGTTCGGCGTCGGCGGCCATCTCCTCCAGCAGCAACGCGAACCGGTGTGCGTTGCGCCAGGAGGGCCGCTCCACCTGACGGTGCTCGACCAGCCGCTCCACCAGCCGTACGATGTCCTCCACCTCGCGGATCCGCAGCCTGAGATACCTGGCCAGCTCTTCGACGAGCCGCCCGGCGAGCCGGTTCTCGTACAGGTCGAGGTCGTCGTCGAAGCGCAGCGCCAGAATGTGCGACGGGCGCACCCCACGCACCGTCCGGACCTGCCAGTACTGGCTGTGTCGGGACAGGTGCGCGGCGGCGCTGGGGGCGATACGGCGGGCCTGGTCGACCCGGGCGACCTCCTGTACCACCCGGAGCCGGTCGACCGGCCGGCGGCCGACCGCGACCAGCGCGCCGACACCGGCATGGATCTCCTGGTCGAGCCGGGTGGGAGTCAACCGCTGGCGCGGCTCCGCGATCAGCGGGGACTGCTCTGCCCACTCCCTGGCACCGCTGTCGCCGGCAACCGGGGTCGCCAGGCGTGCGGAGATGGACAGAACGGTATCCACCACCACCGGATCGGGCAGACCGTCAGCCCACAACTGTCCGCCGACAGTCGCGGGCGACGACCCGGGCACCGCCGACGCCGTACCTACGGCGGTGGTCCGGGCGGGGCTGACCAGCTCCAGCGACCAGCGTTCGCCAGTGACCGGCACGAGGTAGTCGCCGGCTCCGACCGGGAGTCCGTCCAGCGTCGTCCCGGGTGGCGCGCTCCACAACAGGTACCGGCCCGCGATCGCGCGACCGTTGGGAAGTGCGGACAGCAGTTGCCCGGTGAGCCGGTCGGCCCACTCGACCCCGCCCACCTAACCACGGCTCCGGCGGCGGATCGCCCGGTCCAACACCGCCACGGTCTGGACCGGCTCCCCGTCCAGTCCCTGACCTTTCCAACTGGTGGCGACCTCGTCGCGTACCCGGCCAAGCGCCTCGCCAGTGATTTCGTAGTGGTGCTCGATCTTGTGGATGACCTTGGTGGCGAGCAACCCGTCGGCCGCTTCGCCGACGGTGCCGCCGGCAGCACAGACCACCGGCACGTACGCGTCGATCTGCCGCTTCAGCCGGGATCCCCAGCCGAGTTGACACTCCTCGGCGAGCAGTTCCTTGAGATCACCCTCGATGAACCGCCACACCCGGCCCGCCTCGCCACGCAACGACCGTCGGGCTGCGGTGAACGCCTTCTGCAGCCCGACGAGGGTGACGACTGGCTGGCTCCGCAGTGCCGGTTCGTCGATCCGAGGACGCTGGGTCGGCAGCTCCAGCACGAACGCCCGGTCGTAGGTCTTGTCGGCGAACCGGACGGTGGTCTCGTCGTTGTTGGCGGTACCGATGAACCAGACGTTCTCCGGCAGGGCGATGCGCCACTCCCCGTCCGGCTCGTCGGTCAGCAGCCGCGCCGGTGGTCGGCCGGTGCCGCTGGGCAGGAGGTCGAACGCCGCGCCACGTGGGTTCTCCAACTTCGACAGCGCGTCGGCGAAGTACTGCTCGGGGTGCGACAGGTTCATCTCGTCGAGCACGATGAAGTACGGGACCTCGGCATAGTACGGGCACTGCGCCTCGTACAACGCCTTCAGAAAGGCCGACTCGTGGAACCGCCGCTCGAAGGTGTTGTAGTGCCCGAGCAGGTCCTGTCGGTCCCGCCAGCCTGCCTGGACCTCGACCACGCGGTGACCAGCCCCGATCGCCCGGGCGAAGGCCCGGGGCAGGCTGGTCTTGCCGATCCCACTGAGTCCTTCGAGCAGGTGCAGCCGGCTCATCGCCAACCCGCCGAGGAACGATCGGACGTCCCGCTCCGAGTAGGCCAACCGGTCCTTCGGGTCCTGGTGCCACATCGCCCGGCGTACCTCGTCAGCCAGGACGGCCAGGTCCGGATCGGGTACCTCCGTCAGGTCACGCGGGGTGCCCACCCGCTGGTCGCGGTCCATCTCGTCGCAGCCCCGGAACGCGGTCTCCCGCTCGGCCTGCTTACTCAACAAGTCGTACCGCTGATGAAGTTCGTCGATGGTGGCCCGATATCCGTTGACCACCCCCTGGTACGCCAACTGGGTGTCCCGCAACAGTCTGATCTCGTCGACCGCGACCCGCGACGACTGCACCTCGTTGAGCAACCGTTGCTGCTCCAGCCGCAGCTCGGCCACCCGCTGCGCGCAGCGGCGATGTTCCTCGGCGGTACGACGCAGGTAGGCGACGTCCTCCTCGTCGGGTCGCCGGGCCAGCTCGTCGCGCAGCCGCTGGTTGGTGCTCTCCAGGTCCTGCACCCGCTGGGCGTGCGCCTCCGGGCTGTGTTGGCCCAACAGGTCCAAGTCACGCCGCTGCTGTTGGACCAGCCCACGTTGGTGGTCGAGTTCCGCCACGGCGGCGGCCAGCCGCTCGTCGCTGGTCCGCAACCGGAACTCCAGTTCCTTGATCCGACGGGCCGTCCTGGCGTCCGCGGCCAGCCGGGCGGCCTCGATCCGTTCCTCCAGCTCACTGTGCAGAAGGTCGACCGAACGGCGATCGGCACGTAACAACGCCCACTGCTGCTCCAACTCGGAACTCTCGGCCTCGACCCGCTTGCGCCGATCGGCCAGTTCCTGTTCGACCGCCACCCGATCGGCCGCCAGCACCTCCCGGTGCCGGCGGCGCTCGGCCCCCTGACGGTCGCGGTGCTCCCGCTCCTCGCTCTCCAACCGGGCCGTCAGCTCGGCCAGCTCGGCGTCCAGTCTGCGCCGTGCCTGTGCGCCGTACTCGCGGAACCCCGCCTCGGCGTCCAGCTCACGGGCGCGGATCGCCAGCTCGCGATCGCCGAGCGCCTGCTCCCGCTCGGTCAGGACAGTCCACCGCTGCCGCAGCTCGGCCGCCTCCTCGGCCAGGGTGGTCCGGGTCCGTTCCGCGTCGGCGAACCGGTCGTCTGCGGCCTTGGCCCGCGCCTCGGCGGCGCGCGCCGCCCGGTCGTACAGTTCCTGTGCCCGGCGGGCCTCGACGAGCGCCGCCGCGAGCCGGCCCACGTCCACCTCGGCGACGTCCAGCGGGGTGCCGGCGTCATCCGGCCGCTCACCGGTCGGGTCCAGTTCCTCGGCGGCTGCGGCGGTCCCGGCCACCGCAGCCAGTTCCGAAGCCTGCGACAGCAGCCGGTCGGGTTGGGCATCGGTCCGGGGCGCGGCGCTCGTCGCCGGACGGCCGGCGGTGGGCTTGCGGGGAGTGTTCCGGGACGACTTGCGTTTCGACATCAGCCTGCGGTTTCCCTTGCTGGATCGGACACGGATCGGAGGTAGGCCCGGACCATCTCGTGGGCGAGGTCGCGGCTCCATTCGACCTCGTCGGCGCTCGGGTTCGAGATGGCGGCGTGGGAGCCGTCGTTGCGGAGATCCCCGAGTCGGTCCCAGTCGTCGGCGAAGCCCGGCCGTCGCGGGCCAAAACTGGTCAGCGGGTGGTCCACATCGATTCTGAGGACGCCCAGGACCGCGGCGGCCAGCAGGACGTTGCGGTTGACATGGTCGCCGGCGAAGGCCCTGCTGATCTGGTGCCACGGGAGGGCCCGGAGCCGGCCTGGCGACCCCAGGCTGAGGTCGTGACAGATGTCCACCACCACCTGCTGCCGCAGGGAGTTGTTGACGCCCAGTTCCGCCAGGACCGGGCCGGCCGGCTGGTACGTCGCCACCATGCGACGCAGGAGCAGCTCGATGGTGCGGGCAGCGTAGGTGACGGTGTGTTCGTTGGCCGCCCGGCCGTGTCCACCGCCACTGCGCAGGTACGCCGTCTCCACCGCCACCAGCAGTCCGCACAGTTCCGGATCGTCGGTGGCCCGCAGACCGAACTCCAGTTCGAGACGGGCCGCCACATCACGGCGGACGAGAAGATCCGACTGGTAGAGGTTCACCGCCCGCTTCTCGGCTGGGCCTCCGGTCAGTTCCCCGAGCACCTGTCTGATCCCATCGTCGTGGTCGACTCGGGCGAGCACGAAGCCTCGCAGCATCGGACTCGGCCGGCCGGCGAACGGGTCGCGGGCCTGCCAGGTCTCCTCCTCACCGTGGCTGCCGACGTACAGGCAGGTCGAGAGCCACACCAGGGTCGGTTCGGCGTCAACTATCGACACTCGCCGGATCGCCCTCGGTGGTCGCCCACCGCCGGCTCGGCGCGGCTTGCGGCGTCGTACCGCCTCCAGGATCGCCAGCGCATCCGGTGGTTGCGGCACCGGCCGCGCCGGCAGCGCGACAGCGGTCAACCGGCGGGGCGGGCCCGGACGCCCCTTACTACCACTGTGTAGGAACGGCCCTCCCTGGTCCCAGGCGACGTCCGCATACCGTGGGTTGACTTCCGCCCCCGGCCAGAGCGTCTGGGTGAAGACGTCCTGGAAGACGTACGCGACCTGGGTGTCCTGCGGATCCACCTCGCCGGTGACGAGGGCCTCCTGCCCTGCCGTGGTAGGCCGGCGGATGCCGTCCAGGTAGTCGAAGCGGGTCAGCTCGCCCACCACGACGTCCACCAGGGCCGGGTGCAGGCGCAACGCGGCGGCGATCCGGTCGCTCTGCCGCACCCCGATCTGGCACAGCTGTAGCACCGCGTGCTGGAACAGGTTCAGTTCCTCCTGCTCGACGACGGGCGCACAGACCCGGTACTGCCAGGCCGGCCAGACGATCCACCGGTGCGGCGTGTCCGGCACGCTGCGCACCATGTCGACCATCGGCAGGTCAGACCGGAAGGTGACGACCGAACTGCCCATGACACAACTCCCGGAAGGCGACCAGTCCCTCAACCTGTTCCGGGGCCTCGCCCCGGACGAACATGTCACTGTCCCCGACCGCGATCAGCAGCCGCCGCTGGCGACTGAGTGCGACGCAGAGACGGTTCACCAGCATCAGGTGGCCGTACTTACGCCAGCGTTGCCGGGCAGCGTCCGCGACGTCGTTGCTCCTCGTCGTGGAGAGCAGAACGACATCAAACTCCTTTCCCTGGAACGCGTCGACCGTGCCGACCCGCAACCGCTCCTCACCGTCGGCGGTGGACTCCATCTCCGGAATCGGGCGGAATCCGTCGCCGTCACGCAACGCCAGGCCTGCCTGGACCAGTTGCGCCCAGACCAGGTCCACCTGCGGGCGGTAGAAGGCGATGATCCCGAAGGTCAGGTCCGGATCCTGCGCGGCGAGCCGACGTAGCTCGGCCACGACCGCCTCCGCCTCGACCGGCCGCTGCCAGGAACTACGTTTCCGTTCCTCGGCGCCCGCCGCCAGGGGTAGGTGTCGCCATACACCGACCAGCCCCTGGTACGGCCGCAGCGGATGACTCAGTTCGGCGGCCGTCCGTCCGGAGCGGATGTTCTCCGGCCCGCCGTAGAACACCGTACTGACCAGGCGGCCGAGTTCGGGGTGCATCCGGTACTGCGTGTCCAGCCGGATCGTGCGGTCGCCCCGACCCTCCTGGAGCTGGAAGAGCCGCTCGAACAGACTCTGGGTCAGGTCCGTCTCCAATCGGGCGTCCTCTGGCGCGTTCCGCCGCAGCGCGTCGAGCAGTTGCCGTTCGACGGTGTGCGGTAGCTGCGCCTGGTCACCGACCAGGACGATCCGTTTCCGGGCGCAGGCCATCGGAATCATCAGGTCCAGCGGATTGGCCCGGGCGGCCTCGTCGATGATGACGGTGTCGAACGAGAGCTTCCCCTCGGCGGCCAGCTCGCGCATCTGCGCCGAATCCACCTGCTGGCAGGTCGCGGCGAGGACCGGGGCGTAGGAGTGCACCGCCTGATAGACCCGCTCGGGGTCGTATTCGAACACGTCCACGTAGTCGGCCAGGATCGCGTCCGGGCCGTCGCGCGCGTCGCGCAGGCACCCTTCCACCTCGGCGGCGAGGGCGAGCAGCGCGTCCCGGACCGCCGGGTTCAGTCCGGGCGCGGCGATGGGACCACCCATTCCGGCCAGGAGCTCCAGCAGTCGGTGTCGCAGTGCGCGCAGATCCGGGAGGAAGTCCGGGGTGCTCGCTCCGGTCCAGCCGGCCCCGCGTTCCAGCAGCTCGGCCTCGGCCGGCTCCAGCAGTTCGACGTCGACGAGCCGGTCGCGCATCCGCCGACATCCGGCCGGGCCATCGTCGGCGAAGCTGGTGGGCGTGCAGCGCAGACCGCGGACCAGCCGGCGCAGCGGGCCCATCTGGTGCGGGTCGACCCGGGACGTGTCCAGAGCCAACTCCAGCTCGTCACGGACCGTGGCGACGCGATTGCGCACCTCCGGGCTGACCTCCCACCCCACCAGTTCCTCCACCTGCCGGAGCAGGCCAACGGTCCCCTCGGCCGACGGTGGTGACACCAGGTACGACGAGATCATTGTCTGGACCGTGACCAACTGCCGCCGTCGGGCGCTGGCTGGGCGGCCGGCAAGGTCCTCGTGCAGCTGACCGAGGACCTGCCTACGCCAGCGTTCCGTGGTCCGGACCGTGCCCCGCCTGCGCGCGTCGACCTTGACACCGGGTAGGCCGTACACGGTGGTCTTGGCCAGGACGTGCTCCAGCGCGTCGTGCTGGTACGTGGTGAGCAGGGTGTTGCGTCCCACCGTGCACACCAACTCGTCCACCTCCGCCAACCGCTGCTGGAGTGCGGTGATCACCTGGGTCTTCCCGGTCCCAGGCGGGCCCTGGATCAGCACGATGCCGGTTGTGTTCAGCGCCATCTGGATCGCCTCGCGCTGCCGCTGGGTGGGTCGACCGCCCCGAAACACCGCTCGGGTCGCAGCCGACATGGCCTCGAAACCGAGCGGGCGGGTGTCCGGCGGGACCACGCCGTTGAGTAGGAGGCCCAGGCCCTTCATCTCGGCCCGGCCCCGCGCGATCCGGTCCCGGGCCTGCTCCCGCCGCTGCTTGCTCACCTCGCTACCTCGGTAGGCGTAGTGCAGATACCCCGTGGCCGGTGGTGCCGTCTCGTCCCGATGACCGGTTCTCGCCACGAGCACCAGTTGCAGGTGGTCGAGGTCGATCCGCCCGACCGGTCCGCTGAACGCGGGACCACTGCGCGTCGTGGCACCGGGTTCATCGGCACCGAGCAGCAACGACGGCACCTGGTTCGCCGCCTGTAGTTCGAGGCCAGGCTCATCGGCACGGGCCTCCTGGATCTGCTCCAGAAAACGCCGCGTCTTCGGATCGGGGGCAAGCCGGAACCGCCATGCGCCGTCCTCGATCGCCTCACAGGACGTGTAGTGACCGGTGCCCAGGTCGGTCGCGAACCGTACCGCGTGCGCCCACTCCTGCTCGTTGTACCGCTGCCACAGCTCCAGGTACGACCGTTCCCCGGCCACCGCCGTACCGAGTTGGCCGAGCAGGTGCGCCTCGAGCCTCGCCCCGGTCGTGTCGTCGGTGAAGGTCAGGCTGGTACGCAGCAGGGCCGGCTGGCGACCGTCCGGGGGGCGCCGGGCGATGAGTAGCCTGGTCAGGATCAGACGCCCGTCATGCTCGCGGAGGTCGGCGTCGACGTCGAGGCCGTGCAACCGGAACCCGGTGTCCCGGTATCCGCCGTCGGCGTGCCCGGACAGCATGGCGCGGGCGTACGTCTCCCCGGCCAGCGGTCCCAGCATCAGCTGCCGGTGTAGCCAGACACACACCTCCTCGACGGAGCCGAGCGAGCGGTTCCGTCGCCGCGCGTCCATGATCGCCCGCTCGTCGACTCCGACCCGTAGCTCGTCACCCCACAACAGCTCACGGTCGAACAGGTGGACGCGGACCGCCGCGCCCCGACGGTCCCGATCAACGCGGGCCAACCAGGCCACCGACCGACGGCGAGCCTGGAGAACCAGTCGTAGGGCGTCCTCGTCCCGTACGCCTCGGCCGCGAACTGCCGTGTCCCCACCACGAGAGCCCGGACCAGCCGGGCCGAGCAGGATCTCCCCCTGCCCACCGTGTAGCACGACCTCGTCGGTGGACCGGAACCGATCGGGTATCCGTTCCGCTCCGACCGTCCGTAGCTCCAGGTCGAGCACCTGGCCGTGCCAGGGCTTCAGACCGCTGGCGGAGAGTCCGGAGCGGGTCGACCCGCCGGGCGTCACCGCACCGTTCCCGTCGACTCGATGAGGTCGAACGTCACCTGCCGGTGTGGACTCAGTGGATCGCTGGTGAAGCACAACCGCCACGGCGGCACCTCCGGACGTAGCTCCACCTCCGCGTCCTGTTCCGGCCACAGCCGCCGCTGCACGTTCCGGTCGCCGGAGACGAGCAGGACCGGCCGGGCGCCCACGTTGCGCACCTGGATGCGGTTGTCGCCATCCCAGCTCACGGTGGACAGTGGTCGGTCCGGGGCGGCGGGACGAATCTCGCCGTGCCGACCGGTCAGTACGAATGGTCGGCCCCGGTCGATTGCCACCAACTCACCGGCGGGTATGTCCCAGCCCCGCACTCCCACCACTCGATCCGGGTCACCGGAGCGCTCGGCCCGGTCGAGGCTGAAGACGTCCGGGCCGGCGTGCAACCAGATCCGGCAGACGAGGTCGCTACCCGACGACGCGCCGCACCAGGGACAGGCCCGGGTCGCGAACCGCTGCCCGGGACACGACCCGCACGCGATCATGGCATCGCCGGCCTGCCACAGCGCCATCGCCCAGTCGGCGCAGGAGGGGCGGCGGCGCGGCTCCAGGAGCCCCTCCTCGAAGGTGCTCCGGAAGTACCGCGTGACCGTCCGCGTCACCAGCCGGTTCCGACCGGGCAGGCCCCCGGTCGAGACGTTGCTATGGTCCTCCGCGTGGTCGATCCACGGCACTCGGTACGCATGTGCCGCCTCCTCCCACTCGACTGGCCCCTCCTCGATCTCGTCACCGATGAACGGGTGTACCGCGAACAGGGTGTGATGTGCCATGACGGCGAACGCGAACGCATCCGAGAGAGTGCTGATCCGGCCACCCCGATTGACCAGCTCAGGGGCACCGTAGCCCGGGGTGTAGACCGCAGGTCGCGATCCGTCGGACTCCACCGCGAGGTTGTCTGGGTCCACCAACCAGATCTGGTCCTGGTCCGTCGGCTCGGAGACCAGGACATTACCGGGAGATGGATCGCCGTAGGCCATTCCCCGGGTGTGCAGGGTCGCGAGCGTGGTCGCGATCCGGGCGAGTATCCGCAGGCGGCGACGCAGTCCGCCGGTCGCCAGATACCACGGGACCAGTTCCACCTCGTACGGTGCCAGCATCTGCCGTTCCAGCGGCACCATGTCGTCGACCAGTTCCATGACGAAACCAAGGTCCGGCTCCGCGAGCATCACCATTGGTCGGGCTATCGGAAGGTCCTCGATCGGCATCCGAGCAACCGCCCGTAGCCGACTCTCCAACGCGGTGGCCTGGCCCGGATCCGCGTCCCGGCGAAACAGCCGTTTCACCGCCAGCCGGCTGTCCTTGACCCGATTGACGACCCCCTCGGCACCGTGGCCGAGCCGCTCGGCCAATGGAAGTGACCGACCCCGCGCGTCCCGCACGGTCTGCTCCATCGCTCTCCCTCTGGCTCCTGGCAGTTCAGGTGGCTGTCCAGATCGACGTGGTCTCCGGTCAGATCAGGTCCTGCAACTCGCGAAGATCGATCGGCGGAATGGTATCGGGCTTGACACTATGGACCCGTTCGGTGACGCGCAGCGTCACCCACCGGAAGAACTGTGCGACCCGGTGGACGTCCTCGGCCCGAAAGACGGGTATCGCCGGGTTGGCAACGAAACTCTCCAACACCCGCTGGGCCTCGTCGTCGATGTCCTGACCGATTCCGACCGCTATCCGCAACGCTGCGGCTCCCCGAACGGACACGAGAAATCGCTCCATTCCGGACTGCCAGTCGTCGGTAGGTTTTCCGTCGGACACCAGGATCACCGTGGGGCTGTACGCCCGGCGGGGCACAATCTCCTCGTTCCTGAGCAGGTCGGCGGCCAACGAGAGCGCACCGCCGATCGGGGTACGTCCAGAGGGTTGCAACTCGGGCCAGACCGCCGATGGCGAGGGTGTCATCGGCAGGTGTAGTCGGGCTTCCTCGCCACCGAACTCGATCGCCGCCACGTGGATCAGACCACGTGGCGAGTCCTGGGCAGCGAAGTCCCGGAACATGCCGGCGATGCTGGCGTTCAGTGTATCGATCTTGTTGTCATCGGCCATGCTGCCGCTTGAGTCGGCGAGGATCAGCACGGGAAGCGGACGCGGAGCAGCCGATCTCGGTCGCACATTCATGATCGGTTCGACGACTTCCGGTTCGGCCCGCCCGGTCGATTCCACGCCTGCCATGGCTACTTCCTTCCATTGACTGTGCCCGTCCGCAAAGCAACAGGTCAGAATGGTCGGAACAAATACATCTGTCAACCCCTCGATTTCGGCGACGACGAGCCAACCACCGGGCTTCGGCCACTCCGGACCGAGGGCCTGTGCACGCCGTGCCCGCACCCTTCGCGCCGCTCCGACCGTCCTGGTGTTGACCTTGTACCGTTACGGTTTCCCGACAGTGGTCACGGGACGGCCCATCGACGCGCGTCCCGGCAGGAGCACCATCCGGATAGGAGACCGAAGAACGTGAGCCCGACCTCACGCCGACCGTCCATCCTGTGGAGGGGGCTCCGGACCCGAGGGCCGATGCTCGCCCTGATCGTGGTGGTGCTCCTGTCGGCAACGGTCATCGCCGTCGGCCTACGCGCCTCTCCCACGGCCCCGTCCCGACCGATGCTGGTCTCCAGTGGATCGTGGGCACCGTTCGTCGGCCCCGAACTGCCCGACGGGGGCCCGGTCGCCAAACTGGTCGTCGAGATCCTCAACCGGTCCGGCTACTCGCCCGAGATCCGGCACACCTCGTGGTCACTGGCCGAGAAGCAGGTCACCTCCGGCGCGTCCCACGCGGTGTTTCCGCTGGTGGGCAGCGAGTCACGGCGGGCCGGCTTCCTGCTCTCCGATTCGCTCCTCGACATCGAGTACGTGTTGTTCTACGACCGCCGTCGGGGTGAGCCGAAGATCTCCGCACCGGCCGACCTGGCCGGCCTGCGGGTGGGCGGCATCGCCGGATACGACTACTGGAAGGAACTGGAGTCCGCGGTCAGCACCTTCGTGACCTTCGACTCGCCGCTGGAGGGCTTCCAGGCGCTGGCCGACGGGCGCGTCGACGTACTCGCCGAAGGGCTGCTCCCCGGTCAGGCGGTGCTGACCGGTACGTCGTTCGCCGGAGACGCCAGCAACTTCGGCTACCTCCAGAACGACAGTCCGCTGGTCCATTCGGTGGAGGGCCTGTACTTCATGATGGCCGACACTCCCGAGGCCGCCATCGTGATGAAACGGTTCAACGAGGTGCTGGCGAAGTTGCGCAGCAGTGGCGAGTATAAGGAGATCGTTCCCGGGTTCGAGCCAGCCGAGGGCCGGCAGGTCACCCTGATCCCGGTGGGCGATACCGGCCTGGTGGAACTCCTGGACGACAACGGAAGGCTGGCCCTGTTGGCCCCCCAGGGCACTCGCGCGCAGGTGCTCGTCTGGCCCCGGGAGTTCGTGGCATCGCCCGGCGCATCCCGCGCACCGATCCTGGTCAAGGTGAAGGTCGTCAACGGGCCGGCACAGGGCCGGGTGCTCCACGTCGACGCACGCGCCCTCCTGATCGATGCGGAGGGGAAATGACCGAGCTGCGAATCCTCGCCCCGGTGGTGGTGGACTACTACGCCGTACCCGGCGCGTCGCTGCGCGACCCCATGGCGTACGCCGGTTTCTGGGCGGAGCAGCAGTCGGCCCTGGACGAGCTGCTGGTGGAGCTGGCGCCGGAGGCCCCGACGGAGGGAACCGCTGGACGCCCGATCGTCGTACTGGAACACACCCGGCCGGCGAACTCGCTCAACCTCTACCGCACCATCAGCGACTACGGCGCGGAACGGACGCCGCACGTGCTCACCGGAACGCTGCGTCCGGCACACCTGCCGGGCGAGTTCGCCGGTGTGACCGACGTCCTGCACACCGGGGTCAGCGAGATCAGCTTCCGCCTCTACGACCACGGCCTGATGCTGGTGGAGTTGCTGGCCGACGTCGAACCCGCGCTGGCCACCCCGGCCGACGAACTGCCCGCGCGGCTCGACGAACTACAGGATCAGGCGGTGGCGATGGGCGAGCGGGTAGCCCGGGAGGTCGTCAGTCGTTACCTGGATCCGATGCTGGCCCTGTTCCGCCGGGCCGACCGGGAGGATCAGATCCTCGCCGCCGCCACCGGGCAGGACGACCCGGTGACGGCGGAGTTCGGCGAGGCGTTGTGGGTGACCCGGAGTCTCATCCTCGACCCGGCATGCCCGAACGCCGAGACGATGGTGCGGCACTGGGTCAAGGACGTGGTGTCCGCCGCGGACGACCGACTGCCGGCCGACCGGCTGCTGGACGGTGAGATCCACCATCTCGTCCGCTGGCTGAACTACCTCTTCCTGGACCGGCATGGCGCCGGCGGCCGAATGCTGCCCGGCGATCCCTTCCAGGACCAGTGGGACGCGCTGCGCCACGCCCAGGTGTTCTACGGCATGTTGGACCGGATCGACACCCGACTGTCGAAGATCCTCGCCGATTCGGCGGCGGCCACCTCCCGGTGGGAGCTGGACCAGCTCAAGGACAAGCTGATCGGGTTGAGCCAGCGAGCCGAGCTGATCATCATGGAACGCCAGGACCTGTCGAAGTACCTCAAGCGTTCCGTCCGGGTGGAGATGGACGCCATCCTCGACTTCTGGGACTACGAGACGCTCCTGGAACAACCCGTACGCTTCAAGATCGAAACCTGCGACCGGCGACTCGCCGAGCTGGCCGCACGACGTACCGCCCGATCGGCGATGTTCACCGATCTCATTCTGCTGGGCATCGCCATGACGTCGATCCTCGGTACGGCGTTGGCGGTCACCGACTTCGGCCGGTCGATCGCCAGTGACCCGGACATGGCCGTCTACGACCTCGGCCGATCCTCGGCCGTGGAATGGTTCGCCTCCCAATCCGCCGACACCATCCTCATCGCCTCCGGCATGCTCTCGATCCTGCTGGTCATCGTCTACCTCTTCTTCCGTCGCGACAGCCGTTCCTGAGGAGAGCTGCCGTTCATGAGAACCGCCCTCCGCAGCCGGTCGATACGGATCTTCGCGACCACCCAGTTCCTGCTGGAGGTGCAGTTCTGGTTTCCGGTCTGGCTGATCTACCTGCTGGACCTGGGCTTCCCGCTGGCCACGGCGATGCTCGCCGACGCGGTGTTCCGGATCGTCTCGGTGGTCTGTGAGTTTCCGGTGGGGGTGATCGCGGACCGGGTCGGCCGCCGCCGCGCCTATCTGACCCTGGCCGGCCTGTCGGTACTGACGTTCGCCCTGATCGCACAGATCCAGTCCAGCCCGCTGCTCTTCGCGACCTGGGTGCTGTGGGGGGTGCTCTGGGCGCTCACCTCCGGCGCGGCCAGCGCCTATCTCTACGAACTGTGTGCCCAGGACGAACTCCCGATCAATCCCGCTCGGGCCTTCGGGCTGGTACGCGCGGTCGGTCACGGGTCCGTACTGGTCTCGCTCCTGGCCGCCGGCTACCTGTACGAGGCGGATCCCCGGCTGCCGTTCGCCGTCACCTCCGCCCTGGCGGCGGTGGCGTTCCTGCTGGCCCTCCGGCTACCGGAGATCCGGGGATCGCGGGTCGCCACCTCGCTCTCCGCAGCGCTGGCCGACATCCGCCGGGCACTCACCCTGGCCCAGGTACGCCAGGCCGTCCTGCTGGGCATCCTGCTGCTGCTGTTCGGCTGGAGTGCGCGCATCCTGTTCCAGCCGCTGGCCCTGGAGCTGGGGCTCTCCGCCCGGGTCACCGGCTGGATGTACGCGGCGTTCGCCGCCGCCTCGGTGCTGGGCGGGTTGGCGGCCGGGCACCTGGCCGTAACCCGGCGACGGACGGCACTGGCGGCAGCGTTCCTGCTCGTCCTGGTCGCCCTGGCCGCCACCAGTCAGGTGGTGTCGCTCGGCCCGTTCGTCTTCCTACCGGTGATGGGCTTCGGGTACACGCTGGGCATGACGGTGCTGGACGTCTTCACCAACGAGGCCGCCCCGCCGGCGGTCCGCGCCGCGATCTTCGGGGTGGTCACCTGCACCGCCGGCATCGGCATCGCCGTGGGCCGCCCCCTGCTCGGAATACTGGCCGACGACCATTCGGTCCCGTACGCCGCCGGACTGTGGACTGTCGTCGGCGTACCGCTGGTGGGGTTGGCCCTGCTGGTGATCCGGCGAGTCCAGCCCGGCTGGATGCGCCACGGGTCGGCCGGACCGCCGGTCCGTGAGCGACAGTCCTCGACAGCGGAGTGACCGGCTACGGCAGCCGGGGATAGAGCATCGTCGCGACGTCCAGGGCACGGTCGCCAGGTGTGCCGTCGCCCTGCGCCGTCCACACCTCGGAGAGCACTGCGGTGACGAATCCCCAGGCGACGACGCGGTCGACCGGGATCCCGAAGCCGTCGGCGAGCTGTTCGATCCGTGCCGGTACGAGGGCGAGAAGGTCGTCCTCGCGCCGCCACGGGTCAGGGTTGTAGAGCACGGCACCGCACTCGTACCCCGGGTCGCCCACCACCCCGTGCGGGTCGATGGCGAGCCAGGGTTCACGCTCGGCCCGCAGCACGTTGTCATGGTGCAGGTCGCCGTGCAGCACGAACCGGTCCGCCGCGCTCGCGCACAGTTCGTCGAAGAGCGTGCCCGCGCACTCGACGAGGTGACGGGGCAGCGGGTCGTCACCGGGAAATCGCCGCAGGTGCGCCCGGAACGACTCGCTCTCCTCGCGGACGTCCGGCAGGGTGCACCCGGGCGGCGGCGTCCGGTGGAGCCGTCGCCCCACCGCTATGATCGCGGCCGTCGCCTCGGTGTCGTCGCGCGGTACCAACGCCGCCGCCGGGGTGCCGGGGTCGGCGCGCTCCAGCAGCAGCGCACCCCGCTTCGGGTCCTCGGCGAGCAGCCGCACCGCGCCCTGTCCGTCGTACGCCCGGAGCGCCTGCGCTTCGAGTTCCAGGTGCCCGGCCGGTACACCGAGCTTCAGTACGGCGTCCGTACCGTCGGCGCGGGTGACCGAGGTGACCCAGTGGTAGCTGAGCAGGTAGGGCGTGCCGACGGTGAGCTGCCAGTCGCGGGCGACCTCGTCGAGCAGTGCGGGCAACGCCTCCAGCCACCGGGTGCCGTCGTCACCCCAGTTCTCGACGACGTTTCGGGTCAGGACGGACGGAATCGTGATCGACACTGGACAAGCGTCACACAGCCGTTAACAGCACCGCCGTGGGGGCATCGAACGCGGCCCAGGTCGGTGGTTCGGTCTCAAGAATGACGGTCCCGGTCGCGATGCCGGCGGGGTGGCTGGCCGGCACCCGGGGGCGTGTGCGAACGTCACCGGCACCAGACAAACGCCGGACGGCATGGCGTACGGATCGCCCGGCACGCACGCTGGTCACAGCGAGGCCCCGGCAGGAGTGGGATCTCCATCCGACATGCCTCCAGATGGGCATCACCTGCGTCGCCGGGCCCCCGTCACGGCAGCGGCCAGGGACTTCAGCTGGGCCCGGCGCAGGAACAGGATGATCCCGACCAGGACGAGCAGCCCTGCCGCCGCCGAGCCGGTGAAGATCATCCGTACGTTGCTGGCCTTGAAGGTGGCTGGCGGGTCGCCCGGATCCGGGAAGGTGACCACCATCGTGGCGGTACGACGGACCACACCACTGGTGAGGGTCAACTCCGCCTTCCACGGCCCGTTGTCGAGGCGGCTGGGCAGGGCGACGGTGACCTTGCCTGTCTGCTCGGGTGCGAGCGTGGTGCCTTCGACCACGGGAAACGGTCCGGCCCTGATTTCCCCGGGCTCGTCGGTGAGCCAGAGCGTGCCGCTCAGGTCGAGCGCCCGCCCGCCGGTGTTGGTCACCTTGACGGTGAGGGAGGGGCGGCCGTCGGCGGCGCGACTGGTGGTGAACTCCTCGATGTCGAAGCCCGAGGCGGGCTCGCCGCCCGGACCGACGTCGAGGTAGACCCGAATGCCGACCCGATGGACCTTCGCTACGGCATTCGGCTTGGGGTCGGAGGCCGCGGAGGCCCAGACGACCGCGTACCGTTCGCCGGCGGACGCGGTGGGCGGCACCGCGATCGTGGTGGTCACGGCTTGGTTCTGCCCCGGTTCGAGGGTCACCTCGGGCTGACTCAGGGAGGTCCACGACGACAACTCGTTGGCCGTCCGGCCCTCGCCGAAGCGGAACTGCTCGCCCTGCACGTCCGCAGCGGCGGCGTAGAGCTGGATCCGCTTGCGTTTGTCGGTCCGGTTGGAGATCTCGACCTGCCGACGGATCGTCGTACCGGGCGCCAGGTGGTCGATGATGTACCGCTGGGCGCGCGAGTCGTCGCGACGATCGGCCGGTGCCTCCATCAGCTTGATACCGATGGTGTCCAGGTCCTCCCCCGGATCGGCCGCCGCGACCGGACCGGTCAGGGCGCTGACGCCGACGATGGCCAGCATCAGCGCCCCGGCCCGGCTAGGCCACCGAATGTGTCACCGTGCCGGTGTAGGTGCCCACGACGGCGGACGCGGGAATGTGCACGATCAGCCTGGGCGACCAGGCGACCTGGTTGACCCCGGTACCCCCGACGTGCTGGAAGGCGGTCAGCGCGGTCACGGTGTCCAGGGGCTCCGCATCGGTGGCGGCGAGTTGGCCCGGAATGAAGTTGCCCGTCCCGGCCTGCTCCGCACCCTCGCCGGACCAGTAGTCGATCTGGCTGGCGAGGATCCGTTCGGTCGGGCTGCCCCCGCCCGTCTCGAGGTGGGTCGAGGTGACCGAGGCGGTCCAGGACGCATCGGCGGCACCCCGCTGGTCGACGACACGTACGGTACCGATCGAGGCGGATATGTCGGTGCCGGGCAGGGCGCTACCGAGGAAGGCCGCGTCGGGAGCGGTGATGTCCAGGCCCGCACCGACCACGTTCAAGGTCACCCCGGTGGAATCGGTGGGTGCCGCCACCGCAGGAGCAGCGGCAAGCCCAAGCCCGGCGCAGGTGGCTACCGCCACGGCCGCAGTACGGATACGACGACGCATTGGTGCTCTCACTTTCGTTTCGGGAAGCAACGCTGGGTGTGCGGTCGACGGGGACGGCCACGCCTCTTGACCTTATTGCCTGAGATGAGCACGTATACGAACTTCTCCCCCTTTTTCACCTCCTGCGCTGTGGCCGCACCTTGCCAGGCATCGATACCGACAATCCACAGCATCTACCTACAGGCAGTGATATAACGGTCTAAAGCTCACGGAGGGTTTGCTCAGGCATGCGGCACCGGCGAATTCTGGCGCTCGTCGTCGCGGCGGTGGCCGCCATCACCGGCAGCCTCGTCGTCGCGACCGAGCCCGCCCAGGCCGCCCTGGTACGACCCTTCGCTCCCCGTTTCCAGGCGAGTGAGCGGGGCGACGTGATATTCGCGGGCAACGCACTGGTCACCTGCCTGTCGTCAGCGGTCGTCGGCTCCCCCACCTGTGCCGCCGCGCAAGCCGGTGCCGTGGTGAACAACAACAACTACACCGCCCAGTACGTCGACGTGGACGGGGTGGCAGCGACCGCCAACTCCAGTTCCGCCACGCTGACCGTGCCCAGCGGCGCCACCGTACTCTGGGCCGGGCTCTACTGGATGGGCAGCGCCGCGAGCAACAACAACAGCCGGCAGTACATCTCGTTGGCACCGCCCGGTCTCGGTTACACCACGCTGCAGGGACAGGTGACCACCGGCGCGGTATCGACCAATGGCGGAGTCCCGTACTCCGGGTTCGTCGAGGTCACCGCCCTCGTACGGACCAGCGGCAGCTACACCGTCGGCGGCCTCACCACCGCACTGGGCACGAACGCCCGGGGCGGCTGGGCCATCGTCGCCGCCATCCGCGACAACAGCCAGGCGTTGCGGAACCTGGCCATCTTCGACGGGTACGCCGAACTCGCCGCCACCACCAACGACAACCGGGTCACCACCACCATCTCCGGATTCCGTACCCCGACCACGGGCACGGTGACCGCGCGGATCGGCGCGGTCGCTTCCGAGGGCGACCTGGCGACCACTGGCGACAGCCTCTCCTTCAATGGCGTCACCCTCAGCGACAGCCTCAATCCCGCCACCAACTTCTTCAACAGTTCGGTCACCCGGCTCGGCAATCGGGTCACCGGCAAAAATCCCGACTACGTCAACCAGTTGGGCCTGGACATCGACTACCTCGCCGCGCCCAGTGGCTCGATCGGCAACGGTCAGACCTCGGCGACCGTCTCGTTCAGCACCACGGGCGAGTCGTACGAGGCGGTTGCCCTGTTCACCGTGATCGACATCTTCGAGCCGGACATCACCGCCACCAACTCGGTGGCCCGGGTCGGCGGCGGCAGCAAGGTCAACCCGGGCGACGCCCTCGAGTACACCATCGTGGTGAACTCGACCGGGAGCGAGAACGCCACCGGCGTGCAGGTCGTCAACTCCCTGCCGGCCGGTGCCAGCTACATACCGGGCTCACTGTCGATCAACGGGGTCGCCCGTACCGACGCAGCCGGTGACGACACGGCCCGCCTCGACACCGCCAACAACCGACTGGTCTTCAACCTCGGCACCGGGGCCACCGCGACGGCGGGCGGCAGCATGGCGCCGAACACCCAGAGCACCCTGCGTTTCCGGCTTCGGGTCAACGATCCCACCCCGGTGGGGCTGATCATCAGCGATCAGGCGACCATCACGTACGGATCACCGACGAGCAGTACGACGTACACGGATCTCACGGACGACGTCGGCGCACCTGGTGCCACCGACCCCACCCGGGTCGACGTCAACGACGCGCCGGTCGCCGCCCCGGCGACGGTGGGCACCGGCGAGGACACTCCGCTGACGATCAACCTGCCCACCTACGTCGGCGATCCGGACGGGGACGCCCTCGCCTTCACCGTCACCCAGCCACCAGCAGGCCAGGGCAGCATCGCCTGCACCACCGCTGGTGCCTGTACCTACACCCCACCGGCCAACTACAACGGACAGACGAGTCTCGACTACACCGCCACCGACCCGGGCGGCCGGTCGTCGGGGTCCACCATCACCATCACCGTGACACCGGTCAACGACCCGCCCGTAGCGGCACCGGACACCGCCACCACCATCAGCGGGGCCATGGTGGTCGTCGACGTCCTCGCCAACGACACGGACATCGACGGCGACCGCCTCACCGTCGTCCCCGCCAGCGGGACCACCAGCCACGGCAGCTACTCGTGCACCGCCACCGCCTGCAGCTACACCTCTGCCACGAGCTTCGTCGGGACGGACTCGTTCACCTACCTGGCGACCGACCCGGGCAACGGAACCTCGACCGGCACCGTCACGATCACCGTGGTCGCCGGGCCGACCGGGCTGTCCATCCTCGCCCCGGAGGCAGCCACCCTCCCAGCGGTCGCCGCTGGATCGACCACCGCCTCGGGGCCCATCGGCCTCGTGACCGTCGTCGACGATCGCGGGGCGGCCTCCGGCAGTTGGACGACGGTCGTATCGATCACCGACTTCGCCAACGGCAACGGCGCTGCGGGCCGGACGGTACCCAGAGCCAACATCTCGTACGCCTCCGGACCGCCCGTGGACAGCAGCGGAAGCGGCACATTCATACCGCAACCAGGTGCCACGCTCGCCAGCCCGCAGGTAGCGGCGCGTTGGACCGGCGGCACCGGGCGGAACACGGTGTCCTGGACACCAACGCTGACGCTGGCCCTGCCCATGGACCTGGTCGCCACCGAATACACCGCCGTCGTCACGCACTCCGTCGCCTGACCGCCTCTCCAACGGGTCTGTCACCTGACCGCACGAGTCGCGCGTCACGATCGCACGACGATTCATGCCGCAAGTTCATGCATCTGATGCATAGAGGGTAACTTGGGGAGCGATGAGGGATGAAATGTATTCGGTCGAGCAGGTGGCCGACCGACTCGGCCTGCACGTACGCACCGTGCGCGGCTACATCCGCACCGGCCGACTCAAGGCGGTACGGATCGGCAAGCAGTACCGCATCGCCCAGGCCGACCTCGACGCGCTGACTGGCCAGCCACCGCCGACCCCCAGCCGGTTCGGGATGGAGGTCTCCAGCATCGTGCAGATCGACGGCATCGACCGGATCGCCGCCGACCGGTTGGGCACCCTCGTCCTGACCAGCGCCAACACCAACCACGACCCCCGACGTCCGCTACGCATCCAGACCATCCACGACGAGGACCGGCACCGGATGAAGATCGTGATCCTCGGCGATGCCGCCAGCACCGCCGAAGTACTGCAACTGGTCGAAGCCGTGCTCGACGGCGACAACGGCCTACTCGCCGAGAAGGTGGAAAATGCCTGACGTGATAGAGGATCGGGCCGGGGTGCCGGTGCTGGTATGCGACCCCGCCGGTCCGCAGGTAACCACCGTGCAGAACGCACTGGACCTGATCGGCACGGCCTTCCTCGGCGCCGAGGTGGTGGCCGTGCCCACAAGCCGGCTGGACGAGCGCTTCTTCTCCCTGGACACCCGTTTCGCGGGCGAGATCATGCAAAAGTTCGTCAACTACCACCTACGTCTGGCCGTCGTCGGCGACATCACCCCGCACCTGGCGGCCAGTCCGGCACTGCGTGCTCTCGTACACGAGTCGAACTCCGCCAACCACGTGTGGTTCCTGCCCGACCTCGACGCCCTCGACGACCGCCTACGCAAGACCACCTGACCCACCATTGGCCCGTTTGACGGGCAGCCAGCTCGTGAGCAGCGGAACCAGGGCGGGGTGAAGCACACGCGTTCCTAGCGCCAGGGATCGAGGGCGAGCTTGCCCCGGGTCTGGCCCGCTTCGAGTTGCTGGAGCACCGCCGGCCCCTCGGCCAGGGGATGCACGTGGGGGGTACCGGGTGGGTACACGCCGTGGGCGATGAGAGCCTCGATCTCGACGAGCAACGACTGATAGAGGGACGGGGCCGCGACCGCCAGCGCACCGATGTGCAGACCCTTGATCTGGACCTGGTGGGTGAAGATCAGGTCGTGTGTGGTCACAGTGGCGTCACCGGAAGCGGCGCCGAACACGACGATGCGTCCGGTGAAGGGTTTGGTAACCGACAGGCTGGCCTCGAAGGTGGCCTGTCCCACCGATTCCAGGACCAGATCGACACCGCCGGTCCGGCGGATGATCTCCTCAGCCAGATCGGGGCGTCGGCTGTCCAGCACCTCGTCAGCGCCGAGCGCTTTGACCGCTTCGTGCTTCGCTGGTGACGCCGTGGCTATCACCCGCGCACCATAGTGGCGGGCAAGGCGAACGGCAGCCTGCCCGACGCCGCCGGCCGCGGCATGAATGAGCACCGTCTCACCCGTCTTGATCTCGCCCAACGGCTTCAGTGCCGCCAAGGAGGTGGCCCAGTTCAGCACGAGGCCGAGAGCTTCGGCGTCGCTCCAGCCGGACGGCACGGGAAGTACACCCGCGGCTGGCATCGTCATGTACTGCGCGAAGGCGCCCGGTCCGGTTCCGACGACGTGTGTGCCGAGCTGTAACGGGGTTTCGACGTCGGGGCCGACCTCCACGATCTCCCCGGCCGCCTCGAAGCCCGCTACGTAGGGCGCCTGCGGGCCTCCTCCGTAGGTGCCTTGGGTCTGCATGACGTCGGCGAAGTTGACCCCCGCGGCGTTGACACGGATCAGGTACTCGCCGGGGCCCGGGGTAGGGCGGCAGTGATCTGTCGTGAGGGTCAGATCCTTCGGTCCCCGGTGCGACCGCTGGACCAGCGCTCGTACGGTCAGCTCGGCGGTGTTCTGCTGCTCGTTGATCTCCATGCACCGAATGTAGAAGTTTGACACTTACGTCAAGGTCAAGCGGTTGTCAGAGATCAGTACGGTGGGCCTCTCGCAGGTAGGCGTCAAGTGCCGCCTGCTGATCGCTGAGAACGGCGATGCGAGCAGCGAGCCGATCGCGATGGCCCTGCACCTCGTGCAGGAACTCCGCGCACACCATGCCGGTGCCGGCATCGGATCCGTCGGTGAGGCTGGGCAGAACCTCCCTGATCAACCGCACCGGCAGCCCGGACTCCAGCAGCGAACGGATGATGAGCACCCGGTCAATGGTGGACTGGCAGTAGTCGCGGAACCCATTGCTGAAACGGCCAGGAACGATCAAGCCTTCGTCCTCGTAGTGCCGCAGCGATCGGGCACTCACGCCACTGACCCTGGAAGCTTCGCTGATCTTCATACCTGCACCCAACATCCAGGAGCACCGCGATCTTCCGGCACTCGCTACGACGAGTTGAAGGCCCGCTTGGGCGTCAACACCTCGGGTCCCGCAACAACTAGTCGGCGCTGCGCGCCATCGTCCGTACGCGAACCCCGAGGCCGACTACGGCGGTGGCCGCAGCCACAACGATCCGGTCCCCCGCGAGCTTCGTCTTGAGCGCGTCGACGATGTCGTCGGCGATCACCTCGCCATGGTCGACCACAACGACCCGTTCCGCCATCGAGTCGGCCTCGTCCAGGTAGTGCCCCGGGACCGCTCGCACGGTCTGGGTACGGCTCACCACGAAGTCCCGGGTGAGCAGACGGGTACGGTTCAAGATGTCCTCCTGGCTGTCGGTCTGGGCGCCGTCGGAGGCACGCTGCCAGGGGTAGAGGTCACAAGCTGTCCGCCACCCTCTGCCATCCTCGGCACATGCTGGGCACCTCGGCCCGACTGTTGACGCTGCTGTCCCTGCTTCAGACGCGGCGCGACTGGCCCGGGCAGACGCTGGCCGAACGGCTCCGGGTGACGCCACGCACCATCCGGCGGGACGTGGACCGGCTCCGCGAACTCGGGACGGCCTGGAGGTCTGCCGGCAACTCCGCCGCGACAACGAGGACGTGGCAATCATCGCCGTCACCGCCCGCCGGGTACATGACCAGAGCTTCGACTCCCGACAGCGGGGAGTCCAACTGGGACCTGCCTCTACCACTTCGGGCCGTACGGCTTCCAGGCCACCTGGAACCCCCTGGTGGCCGCCCACCGTATCCCCGGTGGCATCGAGCCCGATCCCCCGTCGCTGCTCCGGGCCCTCGACGAACTCGAGATCGCCCGTGCGCTGCTACCGCGGCGATGAAAACCGCCACCGGTTAGGAGCCTGCCGCACTTGCGGCGTCCTACCCGGGGGCCGTCGAGCGCGCGCCGGGCGGGGCGAACCGACTGACGCTGCTCGATGAATCCTGCAAGACACCCGCCCGGTCACAGATCGATATACCTTTGAACGTCATTACGATGGCCATCGTTCTACAAGTGAACCCGCGCCAGTCGCGCGGGCCACCTACGAAGATTGGCAGAACATTGCGGAAGCTACTCTCCTCGCGTCGCGTGCTCGGCGCGGCGGCGCTGTCTCTGGTGAGCGCCGGCATCGGTGTGGCGATGACGCCCAACGCTGCGCTAGCGGCGGCTGGTCAGTTCACCCTGTGCGCTCACGGTGGCTACTCACCGACTGCCGTTTTCCCGGACCGCGGCGGTTTGTCCATAACCCCCATGGTCGGCACGTGTACCACAGCCAACCTAGGTGGTAACACCAACGAGCGGGTGGACATCTACGTGGATGGTAGGAAGATCGGATCCACCATCTACAACGGTGCCCCCGTCGGCACGACGGTCGTGACCATCCCCGGCCCCAGCTTCTACACCTACAACGGCTGACCTTCACCACTCGCAAACACAGAACGGCCCCGCCAGCATGAGCTGCTACGCGGGGCCGATTCGCAGGCAGCCGGATGTCACCCGCAACGCCCGAGGGGTCACATCTGGCAGACCACCTGGGCGGCGGGTCGCACCTGAAGGTCCACATCGCGGCGTGTGCTACCTGGACGTATCTCGCCCCAACCGGTTGGAGGCCCGGTGATATCTCGACGAAGAGCCCTGTCCGCACTGCCCCTCCTTCTGGCCACCACCCTGACCGCGACGGCTCTGCCGGTGTCGGCGTACGCCGGACCGACGGCGACCGTCCCGACCCCCGGTCAGACGGTTGCCGAGCCAAACCAGGTCCAGGGCCTGACGGTGACGCAGGCCGACGGTTACGCCACCCTCAGGTGGACTCCGGTGGCGGGAGCCACCGACTACCAGATCGAACGCACCCCTGTGGACGACCGGGACGTGGCCACCGGTAACCCGGTTATCACCGGCGTCTGGCGGCCCAACCGGCAGGTCGACCCCGAGTCGCCGACCTTCGCCGACGCCGGCTTCCACCCCGGCGACCGGTTCCGGTGGCGGGTACGGGCCCGGTACGGGACCACCGCGCAGCCGTACTCTGCCCCGGTCACCGGCACCACCCGACAGCCGTGGGGCGACCCGCACGTACCGGGCGAAAACCTGCGCACCCAGTGGGAGACCACCCGCGCGGCGCAGTACACCAGCGACGTCGAGGAGTACGCCTACACCGCCGCGATCGACGCGCTCAGTGAGCGGGTCCGGGTGGTGGAGATCGGTCGTACCGTCCTCGACCGGCCGATCAACATGCTGGTCCTGGGTTACCCGAAACCGCCGGCCACCCCGGAGGGGGTCGCGGCGACCTCTCCCCTGCTGATCAACTGCAACGTGCACGGCAACGAGCCGGGTGACCGCGAGGCCTGCCTGATCATGGCCCGCCAGCTCGCCTTCGGTACCGACGCCCGGACGATCGACCTGTTGTCGCACACCACGGTCCTGATCGTCCCGACCATCAACGGCGACGGGCGGGCGGCGAACACCCGGGGCAACAACGCCGGGCAGGACCTGAACCGCGACTACTCGCTGGTCCGCCAGCCGGAGACCCTCGCGTTCGTACGGATGCTCAAGGACTACCGGCCGGTGGCCGGTTACGACGGTCACGAGTACGGCAACAGCAGCGCGGGCGACCTGCCGATGCTGCCGCCCCGGCACCAGAACGTGGCCAAGGGGATCTTCGACGAGTCGCTGAACATGATCGAAGGCCACATGTACGCGCAGGGTGCCCGGGACGGCTGGTGGGCCTGCCCGTACGGCTGCGTCGGCGGTGGCAACGTGGGACTGGGCGAGGAGACCATCCTGCGCAACACCCTGGGCCTGAAGAACGTGGTGAACTCACTGCTCGAACTGCGTAGCGCCGGCGGGGCCACCCGGCCGGACGAGGGCAACACGGCCAACAACCGACGGCGCAAGACGTACTCCGCGGCCTGGACTTTCCACCAGTTCCTCGACTACCACCGGGCCAACCTGGACACGATCCGGCAGAAGCGGGGCGCGGCGATCCGGTTCCAGAGCGCCAACGACAGTCGGATCGTCTTCCGTGGCTCGCACGAGATCCCGGCCCACCCGGCACCGCACCCGGGTGACGCCGTGCCGCCGGTGGACGCCCCGCTGCCGTCGCGAATCCTGGACGACCCGCCGTGCGCCTACCGGCTCACCGAGGAGCAGTACCACGGGGAACGCAGCGACGGCGCGCCCGGAAAGCGGACCACGGTGGCGCAGCGGCTCGCCGCGCACGGCTGGAAGGTGGTCAAGACCGCCAACGGGTACGTCGTACCGCTGGCCCAGCCGGAACGTGGGCTGATCCCGCTGCTGCTCGACGGGGCGGCCGTCGAGGGACTGGTCGCCGGCGAGCGGGTGTACCCGACGCTGACCGGCCGGCACAACGGGCCACTGAGGGTGACCGGCTTCGCCTGCCTGGCCGGGGCGAGCGTGAACGGCCCGGTCACCGTCGCGCCGGGGGCCGCCCTGGTCGCCACCGGCTCGTCGGTCAACGGTCCGATCAGCGTGGCCGGGGCCGCCGGTCTCTTCCTGGCTGACGACACGGTGCGTGGCCCGGTACGGGTCACGGGCGTCACCGACGCGGTCTCGCTGATCGACAACCGGATCTCCGGTCCGGTCGACCTCTCCGCGAACCGTACCGGCGGCGACGTGCCGTTCGTCGTCGGCAACACCGTCTACGGGCCGCTGAGCTGCGCGGCGAACTCGCCGGCACCGACCAGCCTGGAGCTGCGCAACTCGGTCTCCGGCCCCCGGTCCGGTCAGTGCGTCGGGCTGTGACCCGGCGAACCGGTGAACTGATCGAGCGGTAGTGGCGGCCGTCGTACCGGTCGGTCGGGTCCGCCCCCGGCCGGCCGGTGCGACCCCGGTACGAGTCGACCCTGGAGGTAACGTGTCCGCTCCCTTGCGCTGGCGTCTGGTCGTACCGGTGCTGCTCCTGACGGTGGCGGCCACCGGCTGCTCCCGGGCCGAGCCCCGATCCGGTACGCCGGACGGCGCACCGGCCACCGGCGGTTCGTCGCGGGTGGCGAGCGTGACCGGACCGCTGTGCGAGCTGTTGCCCTCCGGTACCGACCCGGGAAACCCGGCGGCGCTCACCGGCGAGCGGGTGGATGTGGCGCTGCGGTGGATCCCGGTCCTCACCACGTTCGAGGCGGCGCTGCGCGCGTCCGGACTCACTGACGAACTTCGCGCGAGGCAAGGGCTGACGGTCCTGGCCCCGACCGACGACGCGTTCCGCCGGAAGTTCTCCGAGGACGACCTCGACGGATTGTTCCTGAAACGGAAGAACGAGTTGCGCGACCTGCTGAAGGCCCATGTCGTCGACGGCAGTCACTCGCTGACCGATCTGGTGGCTGCCGGCAGCGTCACCACCCTCGACGGTGCCTCCGTCCCGATCACCCGGGCGGATGCGATGGCGCGGCTCGGAGCGGACGCCACGACTCTCTGCGTGGACTACCGAGCCACCAACGCGAGGATCCACATCATCGACAAGGTTCTCGGCAAGCTTCCCACCACCGCCGACGGCAGCGGCCACCGAGCCCACTGATCGATGCGGTGCGGCCGCAGCCACCCGAGATTATTCTTGACTCATTCCAGAAAACGCGCCACACTACCGGCCATGGCTACGGCCTCGGACTTCGAACAGATGCTGCGCGCCGCCGCGTTGCGCGTGACCCGGCCACGGGTGGCGGTGCTGAACGCCGTGCGGACACACTCGCACGCCGACACCGACTCGATCATCGGTGTCGTGCGCAGGGAACTCCCGGGTGTCTCGCACCAGACGGTGTACGACGCACTGCGCGCACTGACGGTCGCGGGTCTGGTACGGCGTATCCAGCCGCCCGGTTCGGTGGCTCGCTACGAGTCGCGGGTCGGCGACAACCATCACCACGTCGTATGCCGGTCATGCGGCCTGATCGCCGACGTCGACTGCGCCGTCGGGAACGCCCCCTGCCTGACCGCCTCCGACAACCACGGCTTCGCCATCGACGAGGCGGAGATCGTCTACTCGGGCCTTTGCCCTGCCTGCTCCACCACCCACCGTTCTTGACCACCCCCGCAATCGCCCTGCTCCCCCCCCGGTCGGAAGGAACCCGATGTCCGAAAACCACGATGCCGTCGTCCATGACGCGGAGGCGGGCAGCGAGTCACGCTGCCCGGTCGCACACGGACGTGCCCCCCACCCGACCCAGGGCGGTGGCAGCCGCGGCTGGTGGCCGAACCAGCTCAACCTGAAGATCCTCGCCAAGAACCCCGCTGTCGCCAACCCCCTCGGTGACTTCGACTACGCCGAGGCGTTCAAGACCCTCGACCTCACCGCCGTCAAGCGCGACATCGCCGAGGTACTGACCACCTCGCAGGACTGGTGGCCGGCCGACTACGGCCACTACGGCCCGTTCATGGTCCGGATGGCGTGGCACAGCGCGGGCACGTACCGCATCAGCGACGGCCGTGGCGGCGCGGGTGCCGGCATGCAGCGCTTCGCCCCGTTGAACAGTTGGCCGGACAACGCCAACCTCGACAAGGCCCGCCGGCTGCTCTGGCCGGTCAAGAAGAAGTACGGTCAGAAGATCTCCTGGGCCGACCTCATGGTCCTCGCCGGCAACGTCGCCCTGGAGTCGATGGGCTTCAGGACCTTCGGCTTCGCCGGAGGGCGTGCGGACGTCTGGGAGCCCGACGAGGACGTCTACTGGGGTCCGGAGACCACCTGGCTCGGCGACGAGCGCTACACCGGCGAGCGGGAGTTGGAGAACCCCCTGGCGGCGGTCCAGATGGGCCTCATCTACGTCAACCCGGAGGGACCGAACGGCAACCCCGACCCGATCGCGGCGGCCCGGGACATCCGTGAGACGTTCCGCCGCATGGCGATGAACGACGAGGAGACGGTCGCCCTCATCGCCGGCGGTCACACCTTCGGAAAGACCCACGGTGCGGGCACCACCGACCAGGTCGGCCCCGAACCCGAGTCCGCCCCGCTCGAGGCTCAGGGTCTCGGCTGGCTGAGCAGCTTCGGCACCGGCAAGGGGGGCGACACGATCACCAGCGGGCTCGAGGTGACCTGGACGTCCACGCCGACAAAGTGGAGTAACAACTTCTTCTGGAACCTCTTCAGCTTCGAGTGGGAACTCACCCAGAGTCCCGCTGGCGCACATCAGTGGAAGCCGAAGCACGGCATGGGCGAGGGCACGGTACCGCACGCCCACGACGCCTCGAAGCGCATCGCGCCGAGCATGCTGACGACCGACCTCGCGCTCCGGTTCGACCCGGTCTACGAGCAGATCTCGCGCCGCTTCCTCGGGGACCCGGACGCCTTCGCGGACGCCTTCGCCCGGGCGTGGTTCAAGTTGACGCACCGCGACATGGGGCCGGTCACCCGCTACCTCGGACCCGAGGTGCCGACCGAGACGCTGCTGTGGCAGGACCCGATCCCGCCGGTGACGCACGAACTCGTCGACGCCGGGGACATCGCGGTCCTCAAGGATCAGATCCTCGCCTCGGGGCTGACTGTCTCCCAACTGGTCTCCACCGCGTGGGCCTCGGCCTCGACCTTCCGGGGCAGTGACAAGCGCGGCGGGGCCAACGGGGCGCGCATCCGCCTCGAACCACAGAACGGTTGGGAGGTCAACGATCCCGATCAACTGGCTACGGTGCTGCGCACCCTCGAAGGCATCCAGGACACCTTCAACACGGCGCAGACCGGGGACAAGCGGATCTCGCTCGCCGACCTCATCGTGCTCGCCGGTACCGCCGCCGTCGAACAGGCCACCAGGAACGCCGGCTTCGACGTCGAGGTCCCCTTCACCCCGGGACGGACCGACGCGTCGCAGGAAGAGACCGACGTGGAGTCGTTCGCGGTGCTGGAGCCGACCGCGGACGGGTTCCGCAACTACCTCGGCAAGGGCAACCGGCTGCCGGCCGAGTTCCTCCTGGTCGACCGGGCGAACCTGCTGACCCTGAGCGCCCCGGAGATGACCGTGCTCGTCGGTGGTCTCCGCGTTCTCGGCGCGAACGCCCACCAGTCACCACACGGCGTCCTCACCACGACCCCGGGAGCGCTGACCAACGACTTCTTCGTCAACCTGCTCGACCTGGGTACGACGTGGACGCCGACGTCCGAAGACGCGAACACGTTCGAGGGGCGCGACAGCGCCACCGGCGAGGTCAAGTGGACCGGCAGCCGAGCCGACCTCGTCTTCGGCTCGAACTCCGAGTTGCGCGCACTCGCCGAGGTCTACGCGAGCGACGACGCGCGGGAGAAGTTCGTACACGACTTCGTCGCGGCATGGGTCAAGGTGTCGAACCTCGACCGGTTCGACCTCGGCTGAGGCGACCGTCCGGGTCGGCCTGTCCCGGCCGACCCGGACGTCCCCGGCCCCGACGGCAACGACGTTCTACCAGTTCCGCCCTCCGGGACCCGGCCTGCCCCGCTGCGGCAACGGTGCTGCCTGTGCAACGGGGCCGGAGTGGACGAGTTGGGTGATGTGGATGCGGGCCTGGTAGAGCATCCGCTCGGCGGTAAGGACGGCGCTGCCGGTGTCGAGGAGGCGGTGTTCCCAGGCGGGGTGGGGGATCGGGAACTCGATGGGCATTAGTTCGTTCATGATGGCGACGAGTTCGTAGACCAGTAGGTGTGCGACCAGGGCTTCGCGTGCGGCGTACTCGATGATGTTGTCGATAGGGCTGTCCGGGTCGGGTAGGCAGGTGGGTGCGGAAAGCCGAGCCCGGCGGACCTTGGTGCGGTGGCGCTCCAGCTTGTCGATGCTGGTGACGGCCAGGAGGCCGGCGAGGATGCCGAGGGCAGCGGATACAGCGCCGGACTGGTTGACGGTACCGGTGAGGGCGCTACTCCGATCCCGACGACGACGAAGAGATCGAACTTTCGGTACCGGGTGCGGTAGATGTTCTGCGCGCGGTCGAGGGCATGCGCGGCGTCACGGAGGGCGTTGGCGGCGTCCCGGCCGGTGGGTTGGTCGCCGTGGGTGGCGTGGATGAGCCAGGCGACATCGCGTACGTGTTCAGCGGCGATGGCGGCGTAGTCCGAGATCAGGCGGCAGGTGTCCCGGCGTGGTGGGGGTGCCGGCCGGCTGTCCGCCGGGGTCGGGGGTGCCGGGGGTGTGGTGCCCTGGGTTGTCATCGGATCACCTCCGAGGTGGGGACGGCGGTGTGGTCGGCATGTGTGGCGGGGCCGCCGCTGAAGGGTTGGGTGTGCGGCGGCCCCGCCGTTTCCGGGTGCCCGTCGGGTTGCGTTGCCGCGCAGGTCGACGGGTGGGCTGGTCAGTTGCCAGCATCTGGTGGTTGGCCGGGTCGCCACATGGGGTGGATGGTGTGGTGGCGGGTCAGGTGCAACGGTGGCCGTGTCTGGTAGCCGTGGCGGGCCAGCAGGTCGCGATGCACGTCGCTGAAGGCTTCGGTGTAGGCGGCGGTGCCGTATCGGTCGAGGCGGCTGTGATGGTGGTCGAGCAACCTGGCGGCGATGCCGGTGGCACGGTGGTCGGGTGCGATGGCGAGTAGCGTGAGGTGTTCGTGACCTGTCTCGGGACGTTGGCCGTCGAGGAGTCGACCGAGGGTGGTGAACCGTTCGGTGTGCTGGTGGCAGGCGGCGGCGAGGCGGGCCTCGTACGCGGCCGGTGGTGGGATCTGCCGGTAGCGGTGGAACCAGACCCCGGCCCCGATGAGCCCGTCAGCGTTGGCGAGGACGTCGACTTCACCGAAGAAGAGGGCGTGTTCGACCCAGATCCGTACGGCCTCGGTGAGGACGGTGGGGCGTTGCTGCGGGCCGGGGACGAGCCATTCGGCCAGGGGCAGATCGTGGGCGGCGTCGGTGACGAGCGCGGCGATCGTGGCGACTTCGGCGTATCGGGCACGTCGTACGACGGGTGCGTGGGCGGCGACCATCACTGCTCACCATCGCTTTCGCCGTTGGCTGTTGCGGGTGGCTTTTCCTCGCTTGGGTTGGGGTCCGGCTTCGGCACAGGTTTCACCGATGGATTCGGAACCGGCTCGTAGTCACCGCTGTACATGAGAAACCACCTTCCGATCGAAGGACCCAAAGAGAATCACGCTCTCTGTAGCGTTACGCTCACAGTTAGAGATCAATAGGGGGTCAGGCTTTTCAACCCTTTTCAGAGGCGGCTCGATGGACGATCTTGGCAGTCAGTTGAGGCATGCTCGTCTTGAGGTCGGTGTGACACTGACCTATGTCGCAGCCCGCTCCTGTTACTCGTTGACTCACCTGAGCAACGTCGAGGCAGGACGCCGGACAGCGACACCTGACATCGTGCTCGCGTATGCGCGGGCACTCGGGGAGGCTGACGTGGATAGACGTCGAATGCTCGGCATCGCGGCGGGCGTTGTCAGCTCCGCAGTAGCTGGCGAACTCATTCAGGCTGGCTTCAATGCGGTGCTTGCTGGGCAGCCTGCGGAGGACGAATGGCGGGAACGAGTAGCCCAGTACGGTCGGGACTACATGGCCGTCGGGGCGAATGTCCTGCAAACGCGGCTGGCCAGTGATCTGGTGGTTATGCAGCAGCAGCTTGAGACGCCGGTCATGTGGGCAATCGCCGCACGGACCCTGGCGATCTACGGCAAGACGACAGCCGACCCTGCCGAGGCGATCCGCTGGTACAACCTGGCGGTGACGGCGGCAGACCGGTCCGGCGATCTCGACACCCGAGTCTGGGTACGGGGTCGGGCCGCTATCGCCCTGGCCTACGAGGGTGCCGAGTTGTCGACGGCCCAGGGCTACGCCGATGCGGCGATTGGGTTGGCCGAGCGGCCATCCATTGGGCGGTTGAACGCCCTGATGGCGCGGGCTCATGTGGCTGCCGGCCGAGGTAACGTCGCGGGTGCGGTCAGTGCGGATGAGGACGCCCGACGGGTGTTCGACCGGGTGGCTTCACCGGATGCTGAGGTGTCGGACACGGCGGTGCCACCGTGGCGGATGGCGACGTTCCGAAGCATGCTGTACGCGAGGTTGGGCGTTGTGGATGCTGGCGATGCAGCCCAGGCCGAGGCTGATCGGCTCCGACCGGCGTCGCTGGCTCGCTTCGCCACGCATATCGAGCTACATCGCGGCCTGATGATGGCGAGGTCCGGTGACCGGGCTGGTGGAGTTGCCTATGCCCGAAAAGCCATGGCAGCCCTGCCCGCCGATAAGCGGTCGCAGACCCTCGGACTACTGCTGCGAGAAGTGGAACGAGTCGGTCCGGGATGTAGCAGAGACCTGGCCGTAGAAGGTGCGACGGACGTCGAGTCCCCGGCCCCTCGATGAAGGGCCAGGGGCTCGTTGTCTCTTGCAGCAGGTGTACGACCCGATTCAGAGGGCGGCCTCTGCGGGTGCCCGCCGGGCGGGGCCGGCGAGCGCGTACGCGATGAGGCCGCCGACTCCGAGCACCGTGGCTGTCACCGCCGCCGGGGTGTTACCCGGTACCTGGGACTGCCAGGTCAGGATCTCCCCGAGCACGTGGCCGGTTACCGGATAGACGGCTGCGGCAAGGGTCCAGCCCAGTGGCACGAACCAGGCCCGGCCCGCCCCGAGCAGGGGCGCGCTCAGCGCGGTCAGACCGAGCAGGCCGGCGGCGTCCCGGATCACCAGCCCGGTCGGCCCGAAGCTGCTTCCGGTGAGGTGGGTCAGGAGCGGCAGGCCGGCCACCACGGCCAGCGCGGCGAGCAGGTGGGCGACCCGGCGCGGTGCCCAGGGCTGTGCGGCGGTGCGGTCGAGCTCCTCGTCGGGGCCGCCCAGGGTGGCGGTGAGCGCCGCGACCAACAGGAGGGCGGTGAGCACGACCATCGTGACGCCCGGGGCACCGTCGTTGACGATCGCTCCGAGCACCCACATCACCACCATGCCTACGACGGCCGCGGCCAGGGCCACCGGTACCCGACGTGACCGCAGGTAGAGCGTCAGCCACCGCATTATTTGCCGCTTACGATCTCGTCGAGGTCGGCGCAGTTCAGGGCACCCTCGCGTACTGCCGCCACCCGGGCCAGCGCCTCCGCCTCGGGCAGTTCCCGCAGGCCCTGCCACAGTCGGCGGACCTGGTTGTTCCACTCGCCGCCGTCGTCGAAGCCAGGCTCCGCCGGTGGTTCGGTGCCGACCAGCCAGTACGTGGCCGCCCGCAGGACCGACGCGCTCAGCCCGTCGGGGCACCGGCCGCCCGGGTTGCTGAGCACCCGGGCCACGATCTGCGGCACGAGGTCGTTCGGGGAGGCAAGGTGACCGCGTCTATCGACCTGGATGGTCATCAGCGCGATCCCTGCCGGGTCCGGTCGGGGCTCGGGCATTTCGGGCCCCCACGTCGTGGTGTCCTCGTGTGCCTCGGCGGGCGGCTGCGGCAACTTCGCGAGTAGTGCGAGCGCTTGCCGCGCCGGGGGCGTGACTTCGGGTAGCAGGGTGGAGTGGACCCGGGCGACGCAGACCTTCGGAGCGTCCGTGGTGCAGACGAGTTCCTTCGCGACGGGGTCGATCGGGTGCGGGAGGTAGCCGTCGTGCGGCATCACCGCGATCGCCACTGCCACGCCGAGCGCCACCGGCAGCAGCGCCGCCACCCGGGTCCGGCGGCTCTTCGCCGTGTGCAGGACGTACGCGCTGACGGCGAGGGCCCCCAGCCACACCGCCTGGGCCGCGCTAAGCCGGCCGGACACCGTCTCGTAGTCGCTGAACTGGTTCATTCCGTACATCGGAGAGAAGAGCACGACCAGCCAGTCGTGGCCGCTGGCGATTCCGGGAAAGCCCATCAGCCAGCCGATGCCGGCGACGGCGAGCACCGGCCCGGCAGCGACCGACGGCCACAGGCGGCCGACCGCAAGGCCCAGCCAGGCCGCCGCGACCACGGCGAGAATCCCGACGGCCACCACGGCGAACGCCGCCGCCGGGAGATAGCGGGCGGTACCGGCGATCCAGGGCGCGGTCACCGCCAGGACCGCCAGGTAACCGACCGTCACCGCGATGCCGAGCGCGCCGACGATCGGCAGGACCCGCTGGGGGCGTGGTCGGGGCGTGCTACCGACGAGTTCGGCCAGACCGTTCCGGCTCTCACGGCGCCCCTGCCAGGCCCCGACCGCCAGCGCCAAGGGGAACAACAGCACCAGGTATTCCCGCTCGATCATGGCCAACGCCATCCAGTTGGACGACCAGCGCCCCGGGGCGGCATAGCATGCGATCGCGCCGGTAATCAGCAGGATCAGGGCAGCGCCGAGGGCGACGGAGCGGCGCAGTTCGATGCGTAGCATGCGGCTCATCGGCCCGCCTCCGCCCGGTGGCGGCGCAGCAGGGCGGAATAGCCCCGCTCGGCAGGGCTGTCCCCGACGTCGCCGGAACCGCCCGCGGCGATCAGCGACTCGGTGGTGCCCCGATGCACCAGCCGCCCCTCGTTGACCAGTACGACGTTGGTACACGCGGCCACCACGTCCTCGACCAGGTGGGTGGAGACCAGGACGCAGCTGTCGACCCCGAGGTCGCGCAGCAGATCGCGGAAGTCGAGGCGCTGTTCGGGGTCGAGGCCGACGGTCGGCTCGTCGAGCAGCAGCAACTCCGGGTCGTTCACGATCGCCTGGGCGATCCCGGCCCGGCGCAGCATGCCCCCGGAGAGCGTCTTCATCCGCGCGTCGGCCTTGGCACTGAGCCCGACCCGGTCGATCGCCCGCTGCACCGCGGCGGGCACCACGGACTTCGGCATCTCCTTGAGCCAAGCCATGTACTCCACGAACTCGCGCACGGTGAACCGTGGGTAGAAGCCGAACTGCTGCGGCAGGTAGCCCAGGCCACGGCGTACCCGCCGCAGGTCGGTGCGGTCGTTGACAGCCGCACCGAGCAGGGTCAACGTGCCGCCGGCCGGCTTGACCACGGTGGCCAGGGCGCGCATCAGTGTGGTCTTGCCGGCGCCGTTGGGTCCGAGCAGCGCGTGTACGCCGGCGCCGAGGGCCAGGTCGAGGCCGTCGACGGCCAGGTGGGTGCCGGCCTTCACCCGCAGGCCGTCGGCGTGCACGGCCCAGGGATGGGTGATGGCGGCCGTCTCGGCCGCACTCACGGTACGCATGGAGATACCTTTCGTAGCGAGGAAGGGAAGCTCATCGGTGGCTGGTCAGCCGACTGAAGTCGCCGGCGCGACTCACCGCGACGCCGAACAACACCGCAGCGGCCAGCGCCCAGAAGAGGGTGCTGTCGGGCCGCAGCACGAGCGGCAGGTCCTCGGTGACCACCGTGGGTACGACCACGGCCAGCGCCCAGAGTGTGCCGAGGCCGACCGCGGCGCGCGATACGCCGATCAGTGCGCCGAGCGCGATGGTGCCGGCGGTGAACGCCAGGCACGGCAGCAACATCAGCGCCAGCGAGGTCCCGGTGCCGGCTCCGAAGAGGGCGAGCACCGGAACGATCACGGCGAGCACCACCAGGGTGCGCCGCAGCAGCATGATCAGGCCGGCCGCCGGGGTGCTGGAGATCAGTTCGCCGGCCGGGTCGAGGTGGCGGCTCCAGGCAGCCGCCACCCCGGGCAGCGGCGCTACCGGGGCGAGCAGCAGCACCAGGGACGGCAGGTCGGGCAGCAGCCGGTTCAGCGCGAGCGCGCAGAGCAGCATCGGGACGGTCATGGCGACCCAGGGCAACAGCGCGGCGACCAGCCAGCGACGCCTCGGCACCAACCAGCGGCGGGCCTGCCGGGCCGGGGCGGGCCCGGCGGCGATCTCCCGATCGAGCTCGGCGGCTACCCGGTCGAGCAGGACGAGGGTGCTGCCGGCCGCGCTGCCCGCCAGCCGGGCCCGGCACTCCGCGCAGTCCTCCAGGTGGACCTCGATCGACCAGACGGTGGCCTCGTCGAGGCCGTGGCCGCCACCGGCGTACTCGGCAATCGCGGCGAGACTGGGGTGTGTGGTCATGACAGCGCCTCCCGCAGGGCGATCCGGGCCCGCCGGGCGCGGGACCTCACCGTGTTCTCCGGCACGTTGAGCAGTACCGCTGTCTCGCGTGAGGTGAGACCGTCGAGCACCATGGCGCGCAGCACCTCGCGCATCTCGGGCGGCAGGGCCAGCAGCGCCCGTTCGAGGTTCTGGTCGACCCGGCCGGCCATCACCTCGTCCTCGGCGGCCGGAGCAACCGTCTCGGCGAGCGGCACGGCCGGCACCTGCGCCTGCCGGGCCCGCCGCCGGAACGCGTCGACCAGCCGGTTGGCGGCGATCGTCCAGAGCCAGCCGACCGCGCTGCCCGAGGTGGTGGTGCTGGCAAAGCTCCCCGCCGACCGCCAGACCGCGAGGTACGTCTCCTGCATCACGTCGGCGACCACGTCCTCGTCGGCACACCGGCGACGCAGTCGTACGGCAAGCCACGGCGACGTACGCCGGTACAGCTCGTCGAAAGCCCGTCGGTCGCCGGTGGCCGTACGGCGCACGAGTTCCGCCTCGTCGACCGCGTCCACTCCTCTTCTCACGTCAGGTAGGACGACCTCCCCGGTACGCCCCGGTGCACCACGGCGAGTGACCCACGCCACGGTCGACGGCGCAGACTCCGGCTGCCCCGTCCGTTCAGCCCAGTTCAGCAGGTGAGTGGGCCGTACCGGACGGTACCGTCCGAGGCAGTTCCTGCCCGGTCGAGCCGTGCTGTGGCTCCTTGACGAGGAGCACGACGACGAGGGCGACCTCGATCACGGTCACCACCACACCCACCGGATCGACGGCAAGCCGAGTGAACGTGAGATAGGTCGGCACCCCGATCGTCCGGGTGAACAGCCACATCGCCGGCAGCATGAGGGCGAGCACCCGGGCGGTGTGCAGCCACCGCCGACGCGGCGATGGTTTCCACAACCCGGCGAAGACCAGGCCGAACCCGACAGCGACGACGATGTGGCAGCCACTGAGCAGCGGCCAGGCCACCGCCTCGGTCCAGGCCGCGGCGAGGTGACCGAACTCGGCGGCGAGCGCCAGACCCGCGGCGATCCGGGTACGCATCAGAAGACTCCGGGTACGCATCAGGCGACCTCGTAGTTCGCCATCATCATCATGTCCCCGTGCTCCAGGTTGTGGCAGTGCAACACGTACCGGCCGGGATAGCCGGTGAGCCGTACCGCGATCCGCACCTCACCACCGCGGATCTGGACCGTGTCCTTCCAGCCGGTGTCCTGGGGGTCCGGTGGTGAGCCGTTGCGGTCGATGACCCGGAAGTGGCCCAGGTGCAGGTGGAAGGGGTGCTCCGGGTCCACGGTGATCCGCCAGATCTCGGTGCTGCCGAGCCGGGCCCGGGCGTCCACCCGATCCGGCTGGAAGGTCCGCAGGTTGATCGTCGCGGGCAGCCCACCCTGTCCCCCGAGGAACCGGAAGGTACGGGTGGTCGCGGCCTGGCTCTCGTCGAAGGGCTCAGGGTCGGGTCCGAGTCGCTCCGGTATCGCCGAGTCGTCGGCGACCCGTGTTCCCACGTCGAAGCGGAGCACCTCGGCGGTCGGGCCGGCACCGGACCTGTTCCCGAAAACGACCGAGGTTCCCGCCGGATACCGGGAGAAGTCGACGATCACGTCGTAGCGTTCCCCGGCACCGACGTAGAGGGAGTCGTGCGACACCGGTCGCGGTAACAGGCCGACATCACTGCCGATCTGCACCAGCCCCCCGCCACCGGGCGGCGGCGGGTCCAGGTGCAGGTCGTAGCTGCGCGCGTTGGACGCGTTGAGGATGCGTAGCCGGTACCGGGCCCCGTCCACCCGGACGAACGGCCACGGCGCACCGTTGACCAGGATGGTGTCGCCGCGTACCCCGTCGGCGAAGAGCGCATGCACCCCGGGCCGCTCACGCAGGTCCGGGTCGAGCGAGGGATAGAAGAACGAACCATCCTCGTTGAAGAACCGGTCCGTGATCATCAGTGGCAGCTCCCGCTCACCGCGTGGCAGCGGCAGGTTCTCCTCGGCGTCGTCGCGCAGCAGGTAGAAGCCGGCCAGCCCGCGATAGACCTGCGGACCGGTGAAGTCCATCCGATGGTCGTGATACCAGAGCGTCGCGGCCGGCTGCTGGTTCGGGTAACGGTACGTCCGCGCACCGTGGGCCACCCCGGCCGTACCGCCGTGACCGGACGGACCGGTCGGCACGTGGTGACCGGGCCAGCGGTGCTGGCCGACCGGCAGGACCAGGTCCAGTGGATACCCGTCGGAGTCGGGGGGCGTCACCCCGCCGTGCAGGTGCACCACGGTCGGCACGGTGAGGTGGTTGTGGTGCCGAACGGCGACCGGTCGGCCGCTACGGGCCTCGATGGTCGGCCCGGGGAACACGCCCTCGTAGCCCCAGATGGGGGTGGGTCGGCCGGGCAGGATCTCCACCTCGGCCGGCAACTGCCGCACCTCGTACCGGTCGGTGCCGTCCTCGGTGGAGACCGGCCGCAGCACCGGTGGAATCGGCAACGGAACCGCGAACCTGGGCACCGACGGGCTCCGGTGCGTAGCGGTCACGGCAAGTCGCACGCCCACCGCACCGCCGACCGCCGTCGGCAACGCCACCCCGGTGATCCCGCCGAGCCCCCACCGCAGCAACCGACGCCGCGACACCCTGTCACTCATGGATTCGAAGCTAGAAGCTGGCAAGGGGCCGGGCATCCGCACCTCAGCGACGTTCGACTACGCATCTGGACGTACGGGCGGGCAGCCCTGTGCTCCTAGACTCCGGTAACTGTGAACCTCACCGGAGTCGTCTCGCCCACCCGGCAGCCGATCTTCGTCGACACCACGCTGGCCGTGGCCACCGCTGCCGCCGTGCTGCTGGCGATGACCGCGCTGGGCAGCCCGGAAAGCCGGCCGGTGAGCCCGTACGGCTACCTGTTCGGCATCGCGGTCGCGGCCCCGATCCTGGCCCGCCGTCGGGCACCACAGATGGCGCTGCTGGTGTCGACAGCCATCCTGCTGACCTACTACGGGCTGGACTTTCCCGGCTTCTCCCCCTTCCTCGCCCTGGCCGTGCCCCTCTACACGGTGGCGGTCACCGGCCGCCTGCGCACCGGCGTACTGGTGGCCATCGCGGTCGCCGCCCTCGGTGTGCTCTCCCGGGCGGTCGAGATCGGGTCCGTGTTGCGGTCACTACCCGGCAGCCTGACCGACACGGCACTGATCGTGGGGTCGATGCTGCTCGGCGACGTCGTACGGGCCCGCCGGATCCTCCGCCGGGAGCTGGCCGAGGGGTTACGCCGAGCCGTACGCGAGGCCGAACGGGAATCCGAGCGTCGGGTCATGAGCGAACGGCTCGACATCGCCCGGGAGCTGCACGACGTACTGGCCCACAGCATCGCGGTGATCGGTGTCCAGGCCAACGTCGCGGCGGAGTTGCTCGACAGCGACCCCGTCCGGGCCCGGAGCGCGGTCGAGACCATCCGGGTCACCGGTGAGGAGACCCTCACCGACCTGGCCGACACCATCCGACTGCTCCGGGTGGGGGCCGATGTGGAGCCCTCACCCGAACTGGAGAGTGCGGCGACACCGGTCGACGGGGCCGGGCCGCCCTCGGGAAGGTGAGCGATGATCCGGGTCCTGCTCGCTGACGACCAGCCGCTGGTCCGTACCGGCCTACGGATCCTGCTCGACCTCGACGACGACATCACCGTGGTCGGCGAGGCGGCCGACGGCGCGGAGGCCGTGGAGCTGACCCGGTCCCACCGTCCGGACGTCGTCCTGATGGACATCCGGATGCCCCTGGTCGGGGGGATCGAGGCGACCCGACGCATCGTCGCCGACCCCGAGTTGACCGGGGTACGTGTCGTCGTGCTCACCACGTACGAGCTGGACGAGTACGTCTTCGCCGCGCTCCGCGCGGGGGCCTGTGGCTTCCTCACGAAGGACGTCCGGCCGGACCGACTCCGCGAGGCGGTGCACCTGGTTGCCGAGGGTGGGTCGCTGCTCTCCCCCGCCGCGACCCGCGCGGTGATCGCCGGATTCGTGGAGGGACCTTCCGCCCGGCGCGCCGACGAGGTACGCCTGTCGGTCCTCACCGCCCGGGAGCGGGAGGTGGTACGGCTGGTCGCGACCGGACTGACGAACAACGAAATCGGCGAGCGGCTGTCGATGAGCCCGGCCACCGCCCGGACCCATGTCAGTCGGGCAGTGGGCAAGCTCGCGGTACGCGACCGGGCGCAGCTCGTGGTCGTCGCCTACGAGACCGGCCTGGCCCAGCCCTCGCGGTGACCCCGGTCACATCACACCCACCGGCGTGAACCGGTACAGCGGCGGCGGCTACCCAGGACAGGATGGACGCGACGGTCGCCGAGCAGCAGGACGCCGACCGACGGCTACTACACCAGGTGGCCGCCGGGGATCAGGCGGCGCTCGAACGACTGTACGCGCGGCACGGACCAGCCCTGTTGGCGTACGCCGAAGGGCTGCTCGCCGACCGGCTCAGCGCCGAGGAGGCACTTCAGGACACCCTCCTGGCCGTGTGGCGGGCCGCCTCCTCCTTCGAGGCGCGTTCCACCGTACGGACCTGGCTCTTCGGGATCTGCCGACGACAGGCGCTGCGCCGGATGCGGGGCCGCACGCCGGTGCATCTGCCCATCGACGTCGCCACCGAACAGGCCACCGGCGAGCCCGGCCCGGAGGCCGTCACCCTCGCCCGGGCCGACGCCCGAGCGGTCGCCACCGCGCTGGCGGGGCTGACTCCCATCCATCGGGAGGTGTTGGACCTCGCGTTCGGTGCCGGGCTGGCCCACGACGAGATCGCCGCCGTGCTCGACGTACCGGTCGGCACGGTCAAGAGTCGACTCCACCACGCCCGCGCGATCCTGGCCCGGGCCCTGCCGGTCGAGGCCGACCAGGTGCCCGAGACGTCCCGCCCGGTTACGACGAGGGGAGGTCACCGATGAGTCATCCGACCGACCGGTTGGCCGAGTACGCGGCCGGCACGCTGCCGGACCGCGCAGCCGCAACGCTCGCCGCGCACCTGTCGCGCTGCGCCGTGTGTCAACAGGACGCCAGCGCCTGGCAGCGCATCGCCGAGGGTGTCCGCGATCAGCTGGCACCCGCACCGACCAGCCTCTTCTCGGCATTGCGCGACCGCCTCACCCCACCGCTGCCTCGGCCCGGAACACCGCCGCCGTACCGGGCGGTCCCCGGCACCCGCCCCGCGGCCCGCGCTGTGGGGCTGCTGGCCCATCAGTGGCGGCTGGTGGGGTGGCGGGTGTGGATCGTCGCCGCCGTGGTGCTCGCCGCCGGAACGGCCGTGGCGGGGTGGGCGACGGCACCTGCGGAAGCCGTACTCGCCACGGTCGTCCCGCTGGTCGCGGCGCTCGTGGTCGCCGCCGCCTGCGGCGACGACGATCCGCCGGGCGAGTTGCTGCGGGCCACGCCGACGTCGGTACGCACGACCCTACTGGCCCGGCTGACCCTGGTGCTGGGGGTGCTCTTCGGTGCCGCGGTGGTCGGCTCGCTCGGGCTGAGCCTGGCCGGGGCCGGCGAACCGGGCCGGCTGCTCGCCGCCTGGCTCGGCCCGATGGTGCTGCTCTCCGCGGTCAGCTTCGCCCTCGCCTCGACGTGGCGGCCGGCGGTCGGCGGCTCCGCTGCGCTAGCACTGTGGACGCTGCGGGCGCTGGCCGTCTCCGGTGCGCTCGACGCCGGGGTCGCCGGTGTGGTGGAGGCGGCGTGGCGTACGACGTGGCCGGTGCTGACCGTGGCCGGCGCTCTGGTGGCGGGTGTCCTGGCGCTCGCTCCCCGGCTGCCGCAGCCCGCACCGGCGCGGCTCGGGCGATGAGTGAGCTGGATCACCGTCCTGTCGAATGAACCGGGCGACGTGCCGGGTGCACTCAAGGACGTGGAGATCTGGCGACACGAGATGCGGCGGCTGGGCTGGGTCGCCCCCGCCGCACCGGCCTTGGTGGTCCTGGTCGCGGTCGCCGGGGCGCTGCTCGCGAACGGCAACGGCGCGGGCCGGTCACAGCTCTCCGGTGTCCTGCTCACCGGCCTGGAGGCGCTGCTGCCCCTGGCGGTGACCCTCGCCGCCGCATCGGTGGTGGCGGTCGGCCGGGTACGCGAACTGCACCTGTCGCTGCCCACCAGGTACGCCGTGGTCCTGGGCCGGCGGCTCGCCCTCCTGGGCGGGGCCACCACCGCCGTCGCCGTCGTCTTCACGGTGGCGGTCTGGTCGGCTGGTTTCTGGTACGGCCCGACGCCTCTGCTGTCACCGCTGCTCTGGGCACCGTCGACGGTGTGGCTGACCAGCCTGGCGGTCCTCGTCGGGCTGGCCAGCCGAAGCCTGCTGCTGGCCACGACCGTGCCCGCCGGCGTGTGGCTGGGCCAGCAGCTGTTCACCCCGGCGTTCACGGACCACGACTGGCTACGGCCGTTCTACCTGTTTCCGGTCACCCGGCTCGACGCCTATCCCGGCTGGGTCGTCGACCGGCTGCTACTCGCCGCGGTGACCGTACCGCTCGCCGTCGGCGCTGCCGTACTGCTGTGCCAGCCCGAACGGATGCTGACCGAGGAGGAGGTGTGACCCGGATGGGAGAGATGTTGGCGGTCGTCCGGTACGAGTACCGGATGCAGATCCGTAAGCGATCCCTGTGGATCACGATCGCGCTGCTGACCGGGCTGCTCGCCGTCGCCCGTTCCGGGATGGGTCCGCGCTACGCGCCCCCACCACCGGATGCCTCCGCCCGGGAGGTGATGACCCGCTGGGCGTTCCTGTTCGTGGTCATCGTGCCGATCGGGTTCGGTATGGCGCTGGCCGACCGGCTGCTACGGGACCGCCGGCTGCGTACCAGTGAGTTGCTGGCGAGCCTGCCGATCGGCGTGGGCGGGCGGCTCGGCGGCACGTACCTGGGCAGTGTCGCCGCCACCGGCACCCCCGCCCTGCTCGCCATGCTCGCCGCCGCCGGCTACGAGGCGGTACGTCGGGGCGACGTCACCATGCTGCCCTGGGGTGTCGTGGCGTTCGCCCTGGTGTTGCTCCCCGGGCTGGCGTTCGTGGCGGGGTTCGCGCTGGTCTGCCCGCTGTTCCTGAGCGCGCCACTGTTCCGGGTGTTGTTCGTCGGGTACTGGTTCTGGGGCAACGTGCTCCTTCCGGTGACTCTGCCGACCCTCACCGGGTCGCTGCTGACCCCGAACGGTGGCTACGCGACCAGTTGGCTGCTGGGCACCCCGGTCAACTACGCGGGCATACCCGGCCCGCTGTCGTTCCTGCGGCCGGCACCAACCGCCGCGACCGCCGCGACCAGCATCGCGCTACTCGTTCTCGTCGGCCTGCTCCCCCTGGTGGTGGCCGGCCTGTTCCAGAGTCGCCGACGCGCGGCCTGATCACCGGAGGCGACTCAGATGGACATTCAGATCACCGGACTACGTCGTGCGTTCGGCCGGGTCGCCGCCCTGCGCGGGGTGGACCTGACGGTACCCGGGGGAATGTTCGGCCTGCTCGGTGGCAACGGCGCGGGCAAGACCACGCTCATGCGGGTCCTGGCCGGCGTACTCGCCCCCGGCGGCGGACAGGTGTCGGTCGGCGGTCACGACCTGACCCGGCGGTCCGGTCGGCTCGCCGTCCAGCGTCGGCTCGGCTACCTGCCGCAGGACTTCGGGGTCTACCCCGACCTGTCGCCCCGGGAGTTCCTCGACTACGTGGCCCTGTTGAAGGGACTCGACGACCCGGCGGCGCGGCGCCGGCAGGTCGGCGAACTGCTGGAGATGGTCGGGCTGGCGGAGGTGGCCGGCCGCCGCCTGAAGGGTTTCTCGGGCGGCATGCGGCGACGGGTCGGGATCGCCCAGGCGTTACTCGGTGACCCGGCGCTGCTGGTCGTGGACGAGCCCACCGCCGGCCTCGACCCGGAGGAGCGGGTACGGTTCCGGACGCTCCTGGCGGGGCTGGCCGGGCAGCGCACCGTACTGCTGAGCACCCACATCGTGGAGGACGTGGCGCAGACCTGCCCGGACGCCGCCGTACTCGCCGCCGGCCAGGTGATCTACACGGGATCGGTCGCCGACCTGGCCCGCACCGGTGAGGGCGCGACCTGGGAGCTGCACACCACCGGCGCGCCGCCCACCGAGGGCGTGGTGGTCTCGGCGGTCGCCCGGCCCGACGGCACCGTCTACCGGGTGGTGAGCGCGGTACGCCCCAGCGCCGACGCGACGCCGGTGACCCCATCCCTGGAGGACGGGTACGTCGCACTCATGCGCCAGCACGCCTCGATGTCGTCCGCCACCTGACGGCACCACCGCCATCTCCCGTACGCCTGGTTGCTCCTGGTCCTGGGCACGTCGGCCGGTCAGCGTCACGGCCCTTCGACGCTGCCGGTTCGCCGGTTGTGGTGCTCCAGCAACCTGGACAGCAGCTCGGTCAACCGCTGCCGCTCCTCGGGGGACAGCGGCGCCAACAGTTCGTCCTGGGTTTCGGCCAGTTGCTTCTCCAGTCGCCGCAGCTGTCGCTTGCCCGCAGCGGTCAGCGAGATGACGTTGCGTCGCCGATCGGCGGGGTCCGGGGCCCGCTCGACCAGTTCGCGGTCGGCAAGCTCGTTGATCGTCGCGACCATGTCACTGAGATGGATACCGCTTCGGCGGCCCAGGGTGGCCTGGCTGGCCGGGCCGAGCTTCTCCAGCGTGGCCAGCAGCCGGTAGTGGTAGCCGCGTGCGCCGACGGCCGAGAAGCCGTCGGACACCAGGCGGTGTGCGTGGCCGGCGGTCTGGGTGAGCAGCCAACTGGGCAGGCCCTCCCACCTGGCAGGCGTCTTCTCGGCCGGGTTCTCCATGTGACAAGCCTAACGAATCATTGGTGACGCCAACGATTGCGATATCGTTCGGACTAGAAACATTTGTCGTCCTAACGTTTATCTTCCGAATGAACAGTTGTGGAGCTAGGACCCATGATCAAGCCGTTCCGCATCGACATCCCCCAGGCCGACCTCGACGACCTGTCCGACCGACTCTCCCGCACCCGCTGGCCCAACGAGGTCGCCGACGCCGGATGGGACTACGGCTTCCCGCTGGCGCGGCTCAAGGAACTGGCCGAATACTGGCGCACCGGCTACGACTGGCGCGAGCACGAGGCAAAGCTCAACGAGCTTCCACACTTCACCACCGAGATCGACGGCCAGAACATCCACTTCGTCCATGTCCGGTCGTGGAAACCGGAGGCGCTCGCACTGATCCTCACCCACGGCTGGCCCGGCTCGTTCCTGGAGTTCCTCGACGTGATCGAGCCGCTGTCGCGCGACTTCCACCTGGTGATTCCGTCCATCCCCGGCTTCGGGTTCTCCGGGCCGACCCACGAGCGCGGCTGGGACGCCGTCCGGGTCGCCCGGGCCTGGGCCGAGCTGATGCGCCGCCTGGGATACGAGCGCTACGGCGCGCAGGGTGGCGACTTCGGCGCGGGCATCTCACTGGCGCTCGGCGCGGTCGCACCCGAACACGTCGTCGGGGTGCACGTCAACTACCTGCCGACCCGGCCGGACCCCGACGTCGAGGTGTCCGAGGCGGATGAGGCCCGGCTGGACAAGGTCCGACAGCTGATGGCGAACCGCCCGCCGTACCAGGCCCTACAGGCGCTCACCCCACAGACCATCGGCTACGCGCTGACCGACTCGCCGGTCGGCCAACTGGTCTGGATCGCTGAGCGGTTCGCCCAGTGGACCGACCCCGCCACGCCGGTCAGCGACGACCGGATGCTCACCGACATCTCGCTGTACTGGCTCACCGCGACCGCGGCCTCCGCCGGCCGATTCCACCGCGACGCCCTGCGGGGAAGCCAGCAGCCGTGCCGGGTCCCGCTCGGCGTGGCGGTGTTCGCGCACGACATCACGCTGTCGGTACGGCCACTGGCCGAGCGGTTGTACGACATCCGGCACTGGTCGGAGTTCGACCATGGCGGCCACTTCGCCGCGATGGAGGTACCGGAGCTGTTCGCCGAGGACCTCCGGAAGTTCTTTCTCGTCGGCGGACCGGTGATCCCGTCGGGCATGAACGGCTGATCCTCGCCTGTCCACTCTCGACCACGTACGCATTTTGGGTCACGCTCTTCCTGTCACCGCTCGACCACGAAAGGACGACACCTTGCGTACGACAACCAGTGGTTCTCGCGCCACCCGGCTCCTCCTGCCCGGCCTGTTCCTGCTCGCGCTCGCCGGCGCGGCGGGCCCCGGTGCCAGCCAGGTGGTCACCGGGGCCGGAATCGGTCCCGGCCAGGTGGCCACCGCAGCCCCCGCTCTCACCGTCGCCCCCGGCCTGCCGGGCGGCAACCGGACCGGGTTCGGCATCGACTCGTGCGGCCGGGACAGTGACCCGGCGCTGTGGGACATGCTCTTCCCGATGTGCAACCGGGAGGGCGGGCCGGCGGTCCTCGACAGCGGCCTCGTCTGACGCCTTCCCGCCCCACCCGGAGCAGAGCTGTACATCCCATGTACCTGCTTTGTGCGTCATCCCGCCTACCGTTGCGGGGAGCCGCCGGAAAGCCCAGGTGGTTCCCCTCGGGAGGCAGGCAGCGGCCGTGGGCACGTGCGGGGGCCGAGGCGATGCGGATCGCTGGGTCCACGGCCGCGGAAAGGGATGTGGATGGACTACACGGTCGCCGTCGTCGACGATCGGTCCGTCACGTTCCGGGGCGTGGTGGAGGTGCTCCGGGAAGCGGCCGGTATCCGGTTCGTGGGCGTCATCCCGACGCTGGGGGAATGCGGTCCACGGGTCCCGGGATCGGAGCCCACGGTGGTCGTCGCGGACCCCTTTCCCGGACCGCCACTGCCCAGGATGCTTCCCGGGCACCTCAGGCTGCTGGTCATGTCCACCTCGCAGCATCCGGACGACGTACAAACGGCACTGCGCCACGGGGCCGGTGGCTACATCCGTAAGGAGTCCGATGTCGAAACGTTGCTCCGGGCCATCGATGTGGTCGCCTCCGGCGATTTCTACCTCGATGGCGGGCTGCGGGCAGCATTCGCCACCGGATCATCTCCGGTCGATCCCGGCCAGGCTGCCGCACCACCCGGTCAGGCCCCGCTGACCAGGGCACTGACCCCACGGGAACGGGAAGTCCTCCGGCTCGTCGCTGGCGGCCTGACCCACAAGCAGATCGGGACCCGACTGGGGCTGTCCAAGACGACCGTGGACACCTACGTGCATCGGATCCGGCAGAAGACCGGCACGCCCAACAAGGCCGGGCTGACCCGCATCGCGATGGGGCTCCAGCTCACCGGTCCGGCCCTGGCCCGGTAACCCCGGTAGGCACCCCGCAACGGCACCCGTCCGGTGTGGACACGAACTCGATCAGGCCCTCTGGGAACGCCGCCTGCTCTGTTACAAAGGGCGGCGTGGCAATCATGCGCTTCGGACTGCTGGGTTCACTTGAGGTTCGGGTCGACGACGTAGTGGTGCACCTCGGCTCGGTCAAGCAGCGCCTACTCTGCGCCACTCTGCTACTCGAACCGAACGAGGTGCTGCGCACCGACCACCTGGTGGAGATGTTGTGGGACCAGCCGCACCCGTCGTCCGCTCCGGCCAACCTGCGCACCTACGTACACGGCCTGCGCCGGGCGCTGCGCGTCGCACCGGAGGTCGCTGGTCGCCTGCACACCCGCACCGGAGGCTACCTACTGGAGGTCCAGCCGGGCGAGCGTGACCTGGACAGGTTCCGGGAGGCGGCCCAGCGGGGCCGGGACGCGTTGGCCGCCGGGCGGCTGGAGCTGGCCGAGGCCAGCCTCGGCAGCGCGTACCGGCTGTGGCGGGAGCCGCCCCTGGCCGACCTGCCCCTGCCACCGGCGCTCGCCGCCCGGCTCGCGTACCTCGACGAGGAACGGCTGATGGTCGAGGAGGACTTCGTCCAGGCGAAGCTCGGCCTCGGTGCCGCCGCCGAACTGGTCGGGCGACTGCGCGACACGGTGGTGGCCCATCCGCTGCGGCAACGCAGCTGGGGGCAGCTCGTGACGGCGCTCTACCGCACCGGGGACGTGGCTGGCGCGGTGGCCGCGTACCTTCAGGCCCGCGACGTGCTGGCCGAGGCGACCGGCCTCGATCCCAGCCCCGAGTTGCAGGCTCTCTACCGCGACATCCTGCACCACAGCCCACACCTGTCCGCCGACACGCCGGCCACCGTCACCGGGCCCGCACGCCGCCCACTGCGGGAGCTGCCCGCCCGCATCGCCCACTTCGTCGGCCGGCAACACGAGATCACCACCGCCCTGGGCTGGCTCGACGGGGAGACACCGCCCGCCGTCCTCGGTCTACACGGGCCGGGCGGGGTGGGAAAGTCGGCGCTCGCCGTCCAGCTTGCCGACCACCTGGCCGACCGGTATCCCGGTGGGACCCTGTATGTCGACCTTCAGGGCTCCGACGCCAACCTGCCGCCGTTACGACCGATCGACGTGCTCGGCCGGTTCCTGCGGACTCTGGGTATGCCGGGCAACACGGTTCCGACGGATCCGGGCGAGGCGACCGCCGGTTTCCGTTCGGAGATCGCCGGACGGGGCATCCTGGTGGTGATCGACAACGCCCGCGACGCCGTTCAGGTACGGGATCTGCTCCCCGGAGACCGGACCTGCACCGCGATCGTGACCAGCCGGCGGATGCTCACCACCCTGCCCAACGGCCGGCACCTGGCCGTCGGGCTGTTGCCCCGGCACGCCGCGGTGGAGCTGCTCGCGGTCGAGTGCGGCGCGGACCGCGTCGCGGCCCAACCGGAGGCAGCCGGCCGGCTGGCCGAACTCTCCGGCTTCCTGCCGCTGGCCCTACGCATCGTCGGGGCCCGGCTGGCGAGCCGACCACACTGGACTCTGGACCAGCTCGTGGACCGGCTCGCCGACCCCCACCAGCGCCTCGATGAGCTGGAGTACGACGACCTCAGTCTGCGCGCCTCGATCGCGCACGCGTACGCCGCACTGCTCGACGGCGACGACCGGGACCGCCGGGGTGCGCGGGTGCTGCGGCTGGTGGGAGGTTCCCAGCTACCGGTGGTCACCCCGCGCGCCGTCGCCGCCCTGCTCGACGAGTCGGCGAGACACGCCGAGGAGGCCCTGGAACGCCTGGTCGACCAGCGCCTGGTCGAGCCCCGGGGGCCGGGCACCTACGCCCTCCACGACCTGCTCCGTCTGTACGCCGCCGAGCAGGCGGCGGCGGACCCGGCGGTCGACCGGGACGCCGCGCTGGGCCGGTTGACGCAGTTGTACGAGCTCGGAACGCGGGAGATCGAGCAGATGGCCAGCGCCGGCTGGGCGCCGACCCTCGGGCGGGAGCGGACGACATCCCCGTGGCAGGACGCGCCGACCAGTCCGGCGCAGGCTGTCCGATGGCTGGCCGAGGAGCACGCCAACATCCTGGCGGCCTTCACGGCGGCGGCGCAGACCGCCGGTGAGCCCGCGCGCCTCGCCGCCCTGCTGGCCTGGGCCAGTGTCGCCGTGCTGCGCCGGCACGGTTACCGGCATGAGGCGGTCCGCCTGGTCGACGGCGCGGTGGAGTTGACCGACCGGCTGGGAATGCCCCTGGAGCACGCCGCCGCGCTCTTCTACCGGGCCGGCCTGAACCGGGGCACCGGCGACCCCGACCTCGTGGCGGCGGATCTACTGCGCTGTCTGGAGTTGGTCCGGGCGGTGGGCGACCAGAACCGGACCTCGGCGTGTCTGGAGGCGCTGGGCATCCTGCACTACCGCACCGGCTCGGTGATCAGCGCGCTCCGCTACCTCGACGAGGCCCTGGCGCTGCGCCGCGACTCCGGTAGGCCGCTGCTGGTGGGGGCCAGTCTCAGCAACTCGGCGATGGTCCGGATGGCCGTCGGCGCCGAGGAGGAGGCGTTCGCCGGGGTGACGGAGGCGCTGCGGATCGCGCGGGAGATCCGGGCCGTCGGCCTTGAGGGCGCGGCGCTGAGCATGCACGGCCAGGTGCTCTGTCGGGCCGGGCGGTGGCAGGAGGCGATCCCCAGCCTCACGGAGGCGGTCGCCGTCACCGAGCACTCCGGGGACCTACCATCCCGGGCCGAGGCGTACCTGGCGCGGGCCGCCGCCCACCTGCGCCTGGCCGATCCCGCCGCCGCCGGCCGCGACGCGGCCCTCGCGGGCACCCTCGCCGCCCAGACCGGTGACCGGTACGTCCTGGCCGTGTCCCGACACGCGGCGGCCTGCGCCGCGGAGGCCGCTGGCGACGGGGCCACCGCGGATCGGCTCCGCCGCGAGGCCCGGGAGACGAATCGGTCGGTGCCGGGCTACCGCGAACCGCACTACGAGGAGTTCTTCGGCCCGCTGTGACGGGTCGCATCGCGGCCAGCCGGTCATCCGCCGGATGCCGCTGACGGGCCTGAGCGCCGTGTCGGGCGCGGCGCAGCCGGTCTACGGCCCGAGCGCCTCGACAAGGCGACACCCGTACTGGGTCTTGTGGGTGAGGGGAAGAATCACCGACGTCGGCGATGTTTCGGGGCCGCGAGCCGATGACGATCGACCGCATGCAGAAAGCACCCCTTGTCTTCGTCGTCGCTCCCGCCCTCATGATCGTCTACGGCCTGGTCCGGCTACTGGACGGGCTGGATGGGCAGTACGGTCCCGGTTTCCTCTGGACGCTGGGGCATCTCGCCTTCCTCGTTGCCCTGTTCCTCTTCGGCTTCGTGGTACTCGCCGCGCGCCGGATGGTCGGGGGTGGCGTGCTGGCCACGACTGCCGCTGTCGCCGGTATCGCCGGTCTGGTCTGTTCGATCGCTCAGATTGGCATCGACATCGTGGTGGGGCTCGCGGCCGACGACAAGGCCGCGATGCGGCAGATGTTCGGTGAGGTGCGGGATGTGCCCGGTGTCTCGGTCGCCGTCTACGGGCCGGGGCCGGCGTTGTTCTATGTCGGGTTGCTCGCGCTGGTCGTTCACCTTGCGGTGGTGCGGGTCGTCCCGGTGTGGGCTCCGGTGGCCGTGCTGCTCGCTATCGGCGTCGCGGTGACCAGTCTGGATCTGCTACCGGTCGCCGGCCTGCTGATTCTGGTCGCGCTGGTGGCCCTCGCCCGGCGGGCTTCCGCGGACGCATGACAGCATGGCGCACCGTGTGGCAGGGTCGGTGGGCGCGTTCGCCGTGGTGGGATGTCGCGCTGGCGGCATGTGTCGCGGTGGCCCAGCTCTGGCCGTTGCTGTCCCGGGACGGTCCGTGGCACTGGTGGGGGTACATCGTCGCGGCCGGTTCCGCGCTGCCGCTGGTGGCGCGGCGGAAGGCAGCCTTGCCCGTGCTGCTCGTCAGTCACGCCTTCAGTGCCTCGTACGATCTGGTGGACGTTGTCGCACCGCAGCCGCTCTGGTACGGGCCGCTCATCGCCCTCTATACGGTGGCCACCCGGTCCGGCCGGTGGGTGCGGTGGGGTGCGCTCGCCGCCGTTTTCAGTGGCGGGCTCCTCACGGTCGGGTCGCTGGACACCGCGTTTCGGGGTGTCGTCGTTTCCGTGACCGCGTATGCCCTGGGGAGGGCGGCGGCGGGGAGCAGGGCGTACGCCGCCGTCTTGGAAGAGCGGGCCGCGCGGCTTGAGCGGGAGCGGATTCTGGAAGCCGAACGAGCTGCCGAGCGAGAGCGCGCCCGAATCGCCCGCGACATGCACGACATCCTGGCGCACGCGGTGAGTCTCATGGTGGTGCAGGCGGAGGCCGGGCCGGTGGTGGTGCGTGCCGATCCTGAGCGGGCCGTCGCCACGTTCGACGCCATCGCCGGGGCAGGCCGGGATGCAATGGATCAGCTTCGTCGCATACTTGCGGTGCTGCGGGAGGAGCAGGGGTCGGGTGCCCCGAAGGCGACCGTCGAGGATCTGCCCGACCTGGTGCGGCAGGCGGCGGGGGCCGGGGTGGAGGTGGGGTACGAGGTGGCGGGCGAGCCCCGGCCGCTGCCGCCCGATCTGGGGGCGGCCGTCTACCGGATCGTCCAGGAGGCGCTCACGAACGTTGTCAAGCATGCTGGCGCTTCCCGCGCCGATGTGCGGCTGAGCTGGCAGGAGCAGGAGTTGGCGATCGAGATTCGGGACAACGGCCGGGGCACCACCGCCGGGCTGCCGCCCGGCGGTGGCAACGGACTGGTCGGTATCCGGGAGCGCGCCGCCGCGTACGGCGGGACCGCATCGGCCGGTCCGGGGCCTGCGGGCTTCACGGTACGCGCGCGGCTGCCGCTGTGACCCGGGTAGTGGTCGCCGACGACCAGGAACTGGTGCGCGCCGGATTCGCGATGATCCTGGACGCGCAGGCCGACATCGAGGTGGTCGCCGAGGCGGGTGACGGCTTCCAGGCGGTCGCCGCCGTACGGGATCATCGCCCCGACGTCGTCTTGCTCGACATCCGGATGCCGGGCATGGACGGCATCGAAGCCGCCCGGATCATCGGTGCCGAGACCGACTGCCGGACCGTCATGCTGACCACCTTCGACCAGGATGACCACGTGTTCGACGCGCTGCGGGCGGGTGCCAGTGGCTTCCTGCTCAAGGATGTGCGGCGCGATGACCTCGTGCACGCGGTGCGCGTGGTGGCGAAGGGTGAGTCCTTGCTCGCACCGTCGGTGACCCGGCGGCTGGTGGAGCAGTTCACCGTAGGCGGCGCGACCCGCCCGTTGCCCGCGGCGCGGCTGTCCGTGCTGACCAGCCGCGAGCGGGAGACGCTGCGGATGCTCGCGGAGGGTATGTCCAATCCGGAGATCGCCGCCGCCATGGTGGTCAGCACGCACACCGCGAAGACGCACGTCAGTAACGTACTCAGCAAGCTCGGCCTGCGCGATCGGGTGCAGGCCGTGATCGCGGCATACGAGACCGGCCTGGTCGTGCCCGGGCAGAGGTAGCCCGGGTGGTCGTCAGGCGACGTCGCGACGCCTCGTCCACTGTGACTGGTGCCGCCGTCAGCCCTTCTGCACTCCGGAGGTGGCGACGACCTCCGCTCGGGTGCTGCTACGGACACAGGTCACCGAGGAGAAATTACCGATGCCCACCCAGGAGCCGTACCGGTAGACGTAGGTGTTGGTCGGAAGGTTCAGGCACTTCGCCCAAGTCCGGTAGGTGCCGGTGCCCGAGGTGCACTTCCAGGCGGTGAAGTTGTTCGGGAAGGTAATTCCCGAGCAGTTCGTCGGCAGGGCGTAGGCCGGTGACGCCACCACGGCCACGGACCCGAAGGTCAGTCCCAATGTCATGACCGCGCCGACCGCCATCTTCCTTGTGGCCGTTGCGAGCCGCCCGCCGTCGGTCTTCTTCCACATCGTCGTCCTCCGCTGCCTGGGATCGAGGCGGACGTGCCGATCGGCATCCGCGAAACGAACCTAAAACCCCGAACTGCTCCCTCGCATGTCCCACTTATGTGGCATACGGTCGACGATCAAGTAGTCGGTCCGACCTTTGTCGGTCGCCGGTCGGGACCGATGACGTGGGTACGGCGGGGCCGGGAAGGTCGGTGCCTGCCCACCTCCCCGGCCCCCGGGGCGTTGCTGACGATCCCGGTCAGCGCCCCGTCGGGCCGGAGCCGCAGGACGGCCCGAGATGGTGGGCGTACGCGTCGGTGGTGAAGAACGCCGGCAGGTCCTCCCCGAGTGCGGTCCGCTCGAAGATCCGCGCGGCCTGCTCGGCGCGCTCCCGGTCGGCGGCCGTACCGCCCCGGACCAGGTCGCCCCACTCCTCGGCGAGGATCGACCGCACCAGTGCGTCGGTCACGCAACCACCGTCGGCCAGTGGTGTGCCGTGGTGCACCCACTGCCACACCTGGCAGCGGGCGATCTCGGCGGTCGCCGCGTCCTCCATCAGGTTCCACAGCGCCACCGCACCGGTGCCGCCGAGCCAGGCGTGGACGTAGCGCAGGGCGACCGCGATGTTGGAGCGGAGGCCCGCCGCCGTGACCTGGCCGGGGGTCTTGTCGACGGCGAGCAGGTCGGCGGCGCTGACCAGCACGTCGTCCCGGCGACGCGCGATCTGGTGCAGGCGGTCGCCCAGCACCTGGTCGAAGACCTCCCGGCACACCCCGACCAGACCCGGGTGGGCGACCCAGGACCCGTCGAAGCCGTCGCCGGCCTCCCGCTGCTTGTCCGCCCGTACCCGGGTCATGGCGTCCTCGTTGACCTCCGGGTCCCGGCTGGGGATGAAGGCGGCCATTCCCCCGATCGCGTGCGCGCCGCGTCGGTGGCAGGTCCGCACCAGCAACTCCGTGTACGCCCGCATGAACGGCACGGTCATGGTCACCGCGGACCGGTCCGGCAGCACGAAGTCGGACCACTGCCCGAAGTTCTTGATCACGCTGAAGATGTAGTCCCACCGCCCGGCGTTCAGGCCCGCCGAGTGTTCCCGCAGCTCGTAGAGGATTTCCTCCATTTCGAACGCAGCGGTGATCGTCTCGATCAGCGTGGTGGCCCGGATGGTGCCCTGCGGTAGCCCGAGGTAACGCTGGGCGAAGACGAAGATGTCGTTCCAGAGCCGGGCCTCGCGGTGGGTTTCCAGCTTCGGCAGATAGAAGTACGGCCCGAGGCCGGCGTCCAGTTGCCGACGGGCACAGTGGAACAGGTAGAGGCCGAAGTCGACCAGGCTGGCCGAGATCGGCCGGCCGTCCACCGCGATCCCCTTCTCCACCAGGTGCCAGCCGCGCGGGCGGACCACGATCGTGGCCAGCTCGTCGCCGAGGGCGTACCGCTTGCCGCGCGGATCGGTGAAGTCGATCCGCCGCTCCAGGGCGTCGACCAGGTTGAGCTGGCCGTCGATGATGTTGTGCCAGGTGGGCGCGGTGGCGTCCTCGAAGTCCGCCAGCCACACCCGGGCACCGGAATTGAGGGCGTTGACGGTCATCTTGCGGTCGGTCGGTCCGGTGATCTCGACCCGCCGGTCGGTCAGGCCGGGCGCGGCTGGTGCCACCTGCCAACTGGGGTCGGTGCGGATCCGGGCGGTCTCCGGAAGGAAGTCGGGCAGTTGCCCGCTGGCGTACCGGGCCCGGCGAGCCCGTCGGGTGTCCAGCAGCGCCACCCGGCGGGTGGCGAACTCGCTGTCCAGGGCGACCAGGAAGTCGAGTGCTTCGGCGGTCAGGATCTCGTCGAACCGGTCCGCCATCGGGCCGATGATCTCGTACCTCATGCGAACTGCTCCTCCTCGGTGGAGCCGCGCAGCGCGGTGGTCTCGGCGGTCGGGTTGAGCACGGTGCTGATCAGGTCGAAGTAGCCGGTGCCCACCTCCCGCTGGTGCTTGACGGCGGTGTAGCCGGCCGCCTCGGCGGCGAACTCCCGCTCCTGGAGTGAGACGTACGCGGACATGCCGTCGGTGGCGTACCCCCGGGCCAGGTCGAACATCGAGTAGTTCAGGGCGTGGAAGCCGGCCAGGGTGATGAACTGGAACTTGTACCCCATGTGCCCGAGTTCCCGCTGGAACTTGGCGATCGTGGCGTCGTCCAAGTGCTTGCGCCAGTTGAACGACGGCGAGCAGTTGTAGGCGAGCAACTGCTCCGGGTACTGCTCCTTGATGGCCTCGGCGAAACGGCGGGCGACCTCCAGGTCCGGGGTGCTGGTCTCCATCCAGAGCAGGTCGGCGTGCGGGGCGTAGGCCAGGCCCCGGGCGATGCACGGCTCGATGCCGTTGCGGACCCGGTAGAAGCCCTCGGCGGTCCGCTCGCCGGTGACGAAGGGCTGGTCCCGCTCGTCCACGTCGGTGGTGAGCAGGGTCGCCGCCTGCGCATCGGTACGGGCGACGACCACCGTGGGTACGCCGGCCACGTCGGCGGCCAGCCGGGCCGCCTCCAGGGTACGGATGTGCTGGCCGGTGGGGATGAGCACCTTTCCGCCGAGGTGGCCGCACTTCTTCTCGGCGGCGAGCTGGTCCTCCCAGTGCACCCCGGCCGCACCGGCGGCGATCATCGCGGTCATCAGCTCGTACGCGTTGAGCGGCCCGCCGAAGCCGGCCTCGGCGTCGGCGACGATCGGGGCCAGCCAGCCGCCGCTGTCGGTGTCGCCCTCGGCCGTGGTGATCTGGGCGGCCCGCAGCAGGGCGTTGTTGATCCGGCGGACCACGGCGGGCACCGAGTTGGCCGGGTAGAGGCTCTGGTCGGGGTAGGTGTGTCCGGCGAGGTTGGCGTCCGCCGCCACCTGCCAGCCGGAAAGGTAGATCGCCTTGAGCCCGGCCCGGACCATCTGCACGGCCTGGTTGCCGGTGAGGGCACCGAGCGCGTGAACGTAGTCCTCGCGGTGCAGCAGCCGCCACAGCTGGTCCGCCCCGTGTCGGGCCAGCGTGTGTTCCTCCTGGATCGCGCCACGCAGCCGGACGACGTCCTCGGCGCGGTAGCTTCGCCGTACCCCCTGCCAGCGCGGGTCGGTGTTCCACTCGTTGCGCAACCGCTCGACTGCGTTCTCCATCTCTTCGTACCTCCGCAGGTCGGTGGTGTCCGGAAGTCGTCTTCAGGCCGCACCACGGCGTCGACGGGCGGTGGGATCGGTGCTGGTCCGCCCGTGTGTCGACCACGGTCACATGGAGCTGGCAAACAGGTCGAGGGACGGAACAAGCCAACTATTGGAAATTCTCGATGCCATTCTGCGAAGTTGCGAAGAGGTAGATTCACAGGACTGTTAACCAGGTCGGCTCCGGCCGATGGGACGGGAGGTGAGGGCGATCGCCAAGACCTTCGCCGGTGCCCGGCTCCGCCGGATGCGGGAGGACCGGGCGCTCAGCCAGGCGGACCTGGCCCGGCACCTGAACATCTCCCCGAGCTACCTCAACCAGATCGAGCACGACTCCCGACCGTTGACCGTCGCGGTGCTCATGCGCATCACCGAACTGTTCGGCGTCGACCCGACCGTCTTCGCACCCCACGACACCCCCCGGCTGGTCGCCGGGCTACGCGAAGCACTCACCAGCCGATCCAGCCTCGCCGACCTCACCGAACTCGCCACGCGGCTGCCCGAGATCGCCGAAGCCGTCATCGACCTGCATCGCCGGTACCAGCAGGTGGACGAGCAGCTCGCCGAACTGGTCGGTGACCGGGACACCGTCGGCCGCAGCCCGCACGACCAGGTGACCGAGTTCTTCTACCGGCGGCAGAACTACGTACCGGACCTGGACGAGGCGGCCGAGGGGCTGGCCGCGCGAATCGGGCTGCGTCGAGGCGAGGTCCGCGCCGCGTTGCAGGACCGGTTGGCCCAGCGGCACGGGGTACGGATCTCCCGGGACGACGCCGGGTCGCTCAGCGGCGAGCTGCACCGCTACCGGCCACAGACCCACACCCTGCACCTGTCCACCTCGCTACGGCCCGGGCAGGAGGCGATGCGGATGGCGGCGCAGATCGCCCTGCTGGAATTCGCCGACGTCATCGACGAGATCATCGAAGAGGAGCGGTTCGACGACGTCCAGACCCAGATCCTCACCCGGGTCGGCCTGGCGAACTACTTCGCGGCGGCGCTCATCCTGCCGTACGAGAAGTTCCTGACCGCCGCCGAGAGCCGCCGGTACGACATCGAACTGCTCACTCAGCACTTCGCCATCGGCTGGGAGCCGGTCTGCCATCGCCTCAGCACGCTGCAACGGCCCCGGGCCCGCGGTGTGCCGTTCTCGTTCGTCCGGGTCGACCGGGCCGGCAACATGTCGAAGCGGCAGTCGGCCACGGGATTTCCGTTCTCCCGCACCGGCGGGACGTGTCCACTCTGGAACGTCTACGAGGCGTTCAGCTCGCCGGGCCGGGTGGTCACGCAGGTGGCCGCCATGCCGGACGGGCAGCGCTACCTGTGGATCGCCCGTACGATCACCCGCCACCACGGCGGCTACGGTCAGCCCGGCAAGGTCTACGCGATCGGACTGGGTTGTGAGACCCGACATGCCAGCCGGCTGGTCTACTCCGCCGGGATGGACCTACACGCGGTCGAGGCCGCCACCCCCATCGGCCCCGGCTGCAAGACCTGCGATCGGATGACCTGCCCGCAGCGGGCCGCCCCGCCGATCAGCCGGCAACTCGACCTGGACGAGAACCGGAGCACCTTCATCCCGTACCCGTTGAAGAGCTGAACCAGCGGATTCTCCCGACGCGGGTCGTCTGCCGCTTTCCCGCTCCGCACCGGTCGCCCGCTACCCGCCACGAAGTTCGTCGAGCGCCTGCCGCCGGCTCCCGAAGATCGGAAAGAGCAGGTCGATTCGCATGGTGTGCAGGACGGTCAGGATGAACCGGGAGGGTGCCGCCAGGCAGAGGTTCCCGCCGCGCTGCCGAAGATCCTGATGGGCTCGGACCAGCACCCCCAGGCCGGTGGAATCGATCAGCCGCACATCGGTGAGGTCGAGAACCACCGACTGCCGGAGCAGTCCGGCTACCGCCAGCGCATCGCGCAGGGTTGGCGCAACGGAGGCGTCGACATCGCCATCGACCCACACCACCGCCGCGGCGGCCTCGTAATCAATCCGGAGACTCCCGGGCAGCGGTCGCGGACCGGTCGACCGGCCCCGGCCGTCCTCGCCGAGTAGGCCCAGCGCCACGCAGGTCGGGCAACTGTGTGGCCCGAGCGCGAAGGGCGACCCAGCCCAGCCATGCTTCGTGGTGATCGGCCACACCAGGTCGCTGTCCCGAATGTCACTGGCCGGGGCGACCACGGCCCCACCACACCGGTCGCAGATCAACCTGACGGTACCGCCACCTGGTCCGGGTACGACGGTCATCGGTGTCCTACTGATCGTCGAGGTCTACATATCGCGCGTGGTGGGGCCGGGCTCGAACCGATACCCGGCCCCACCACCCGCCTCGGGGGAGCAAGGTCTGCCCGCCGGTGTCACGGGTTCGTCAAGAACCTCCACCACGCTCGACGCCCCGTCCCTGGGTAGTCAGCTTGCCGCGCGGTCTTGGCGTTTCGTTTTCGGAATCATGACAGTCGCGTGACAAAACTGCTTCGACTCGGCCAGCGACAGCGGGCGATCCCGCATACCCTCGATTTCACCCCCATTCGGTTCGGCCGCCATGATGACGAGATGGCGGACGTGCTGGTGATCGAGGATGACGACCGGATTCGGTTGTCCCTGGTGCTCGCGCTACAGGACGAGGGTTACCACACCCGTGGCGCGTCGACCGCAGAGGAGGGCATCGCGGAGCAGCGTCGCAACCCAGCTGACACGGTCCTGGTCGACCTGATGCTGCCCGGGGTCGACGGGTACGAGTGCATTCGTGAGCTGCGCCGTACCGACGGGGTACCGATCGTGGTGGTCAGTGCCCGGGACGACACCCACGACATCGTCGCCGCGTTGGAGGCGGGTGCCGACGACTACCTGGTCAAGCCGGTGGCGGTGAAGGAACTGTCGGCGCGACTGCGGGCCCTGCGCCGCCGGATGCGTGCGGTGGCCGCCCCGGTACTCGGCCTGCGGTTCGGAGAGTTGGAGGTGCTACCGGAGGCCGGCGAGGTACGGCTGCGGGACGAGCCGGTGCCCGTGACCCGGACCGAGTTCCGGCTCCTCTGCGAACTCGCCCAACACGCCGGTCGGGTACTCAGCCGGCAGCAACTGCTGGAGCGAGTCTGGGACTACGTGGTCGGCGACGAGCGGCTGGTCGACGTGCACATCGGACGGCTCCGGCAGAAAATCGAGGACGACACCTCGGCACCCCGCCATCTGGTCACGGTCCGTGGCCTGGGCTACCGGCTCCAGCGATGAGACGTGCTGGCCTCCGTACCCGGGTGACCGCGGGTTTCGCCGCCGGGGCACTATTCCTGTCCACTGCGATGGCACTGGTGTCGTACCAGTTGACCTGCGATTCCCTACTGGACGAGCGGGAACGCACGGCGGTGCGGGCCGCGTACCTTGAGGCGGCGATGGTGCAGAGCCGGCTCACTGCCGACCGGCCGGACATCGTCGAGACCCTCCGCTCGTTGAACACCGGCGAGAACCGTCGGGCGGTGATCCGACGCAACGGCACCTGGTACGCGCGTAGCGCCGACACCGGCATCACCGCTGCCATTCCGCCACAGTTGCAGCAGCTCGTCGAGGACGGGCGGCCGGCGATGCAGCGGGTCCGTACCGACGGTATACCGGCCGTCGTGGTGGGCGTGCCGCTGTCTGGATCGACCACCCTCTACCACGTGGACTCGCTCATAGAGCTGGACCACACCCTGCGGGTCCTCGGCCTCGTGCTGACCGTGGTCGCCATCATCACCTCCGCCGCCGGTGCCGGCATCGGTTGGTACACGACTCGCTACACGATGCACCCGTTACGTTCGGTCGCGAACGCCGCTCAGGAGATCGCCAAGGGCGATCTGACGGCCCGCCTGGACGCCGCCACCGAACCCGACCTGGCTCAGCTCACCACGTCGTTCAACGACATGGTCGACCAACTCGCCCGGCGGATCGAACGCGACCGCCGATTCGCCGCCGACGTCAGCCACGAGCTGCGTTCCCCGCTACAGACCCTGGCTGCGGCGGTGAGCGTACTGGCCCGACGTCGGGAACACCTCGACGAACGAACCGCCACCGCTGCCGGCCTTGTCGCCGACGAGGTCACCCGGTTCCAGTACCTGGTCGACAACCTGCTGGAACTGGCCCGTAGCGACCGCCCGCCAGACCGGGGTCCGGTCGACGTGGCAAAACTGGCCCGGCAGGTCTGCCGAGCCCGGCAGCTGCCAGAAACTCTCGTCGAGTCAGACGACGACGGCACCGAACCGATCTGGCTGGTCGACCGGCGACGCCTGGAACAGGTGCTCAGCAACCTGTTGGACAACGCGACCAAGTACGGCGGTGGGCCGTCGGCGATCCGGCTCGGCAGGTCGCACGGGCGGTACCACCTCGAAGTCGACGACGAAGGCCCAGGCGTCACGCCCGACGACAAGCTCGTCATCTTCGACCGCTTCGTCCGTGGCCGGACGGCGGGTGCCCGAGGCGCGACCGAGGGCAGCGGGCTGGGCCTGGCGATCGTCGCCCAGCACGCCGCCGCGCACGGCGGCGAAGCGGCGGTGCGGGACCGGCCCGGCGGTGGTGCGCGGTTCCGGGTCGAGCTGCCGGAGGTCGCCCCGTGAAGCACCGCATCGGCCTGGCCGGAGTGCTCACCGCAGCCGTCCTGTACGCACTTGTCGGGTGTGGGGTGCCCGATGAGGACACGCCACGTCGGGTCACTCCCCCACGGGACATCCTCCCGGCAACCGGCACCCCGGCAACCGCGCCAACCCAGGCAGGTACGGTCGTCGAACGCCTCTACTACGTGCGTGACGACCGACTCGTACCGGTCGATCGTCGGCTCTGGACCGCGCCATCCGCTGCGGCCCATCTCGAACTGCTCCTCGCCGGACCGAACAACGAGGAACAGGACGCCGGGCTGAGTAGCGCCCTCACGGGTGCCGATCCGATCGTCGGGCTACGGATCGTCGGCAACGAGGCGATCATCGATGTCGGCGACAGCCTCGCCGGTGCCGGCCGCACCGACGAGATCCTCGCATTCGGCCAGATCGTCGCCACCCTCACCACCCGCCCCGACATCGATCGGGTCACCTTCCGGCACAACGGCGATGGCCTCGGCATACCCCGCGCCGACGGTTCGCTGTCCCGCACACCGCTGACCGCCGGCGACTACGCAGCGCTGACCTCGACGGACTGACCGCCGAGGACGGTCCGATCGATGATCGTCGCCATCGGTTCAGCCACCGGTTCAGCCACCGGCTCAGCCATCGGTTCAGCCACGGACTCAGCCCTCGGCGCGGCCCAGCCGCCAGTAGCCCATGAAGGCCACCGCACTGCGGTCGAGGCCCCGTTCCACGACCAGATGCCGTCGCAAACCACGGATCACACCCGCCTCGCCGGCCAGCCACGCATAGATCGTCGCGGCTGCCGAGGAGGTGGGCACCTCCCAGAGGATCTCCTGGTCCACGTCCACGTCCGGCAAGGGCTCGGAACCGACGGCCGGGGCCGGCGGAAGATCGACGCGACCCGTCGGCAGCATCCCAGCGGTGGACGGAGTCACGGCCGGCAGCATCCCAGCGGTGAGCGGAGCCACTGCCGGCAGCATCTGGGCGGTGGGCGGAGCCACTGCCGGCAGCATCTGGGCGGCGAGCGCGGTCACGGCCGGCGTGAGGCGGCTGCCGTACTGGCCGCTGTTGCGGGCCAGCCAGGTCACGGTCATTCCCGGCGGAGCGGAAACCGGCAACTCGTCGTCCGGGTGGGGCACCTCGATCACCGCGTGGCCGTGGCTCTCCATCGGCAGCCGCTCCAGGATGGCGCAGATGGCGGGTGCGGCGGTCTCGTCCCCCGCGAGCAGCAGTGCGGCATCCTGCGGCGGCTGGAACTCGATTCCGCCGTGTACGCCCGGATAGCCGGCGTCGGGCCCGACCAGGGCGAGCCGGTCGCCAAGCCGGGCTCGTCGGGCCCACCGGGTCGCCGGGCCGCCGTCACCGTGGAGGACGAGGTCGACGTCCACCTCCTGCCGGTGCTGCCGGACCGCCCGAACGGTGTACGTACGGACCGGACTGCGCCGATCCTCGGGGAGCTCTCGCCACTGCTGGTACCAGTCGGGACCGTCGGGCAGTTCCGCCACACTGTCCCCGGCCAGTGGCAGGGCCAGTTTGATCCGCTGGTCGTATCCGTTGTCGGCGAACCGGTCCAGGTCCGGCCCGGTGAAGGTCACGCGCAGGAACGACGGGCTGAGCTGCCGCAACGTCCGTACCTCGACGTTGAAGACGCGCCACGGCACGACGGACAGGGTGGTCGTCATGATTGTGCCTCCTTACTGGACATCGACCGTCGGGCGGGCCGCCGTACGGCTTTACGGGTTCTCATCGGGGTCCGGTCGTGGTGTTGCGCGAGCGCCACAGCAGCCAGACGAAGTACGGGGTGCCGATCATGGCGGTGACCAGACCGGCGGGAATCTGGGCCGGGGCGATGACCGCCCGGCCGAGGGTGTCCGCAATGCTGACCAGTGCCGCACCGAGCAGGATCGCGACCGGCAGCACCCGGCCGTGCCGGCCACCGACGAGGGCTCGCGCGGCGTGCGGCGCGACTAGGCCGACGAAGCCGATCACGCCGACGGCGGAGACCGCGGTCGAGGTGAGCAACGCCGCCACGCCCAGGGCGATCAGCCGGGTGCGTTCCAGCCGGACCCCGAGCACGCGGGGCGTGTCGTCGTCCAGGGACAGCAGGTCGAGTTCGCGGCGGACCGCGATCACCGCCGGGATGCTGAGCAGCAGGGCGATCAGCACCGGGAGGACCTGCGGGCCAGTACGACCGTAGGTGGAGCCGGAGAGCCAGGTCAGGGCCTTTGCGGTGTTCCACGGATCGGAGGTGACGATGATGAAGGTGATGACCGCCGTGCCGCCCTGCCACACCGCGAAGCCGATGAGTACGAGGCGGTCGGAACTCAGTCCCCCGGATCGGGCAATCCCGTAGACGAGGGCGAACGCCACGACCGCACCGAGGGCGGCGGCCCCGGAGATGGCGGCCACCCCGGCGAGCGGGACGAAGGTCAGCAGGGAGACCGCGCCGATCCCGGCGCCGGCGGTGATGCCGAGGATGCCTGGTTCGGCCAGTGGGTTGCGGCAGACCGCCTGCACGATGGTGCCGGCCACCGCGAGCGCCGCACCGGCCAGCAGGGCCGCGGCGACTCGCGGCCACCGCTGTTCCAGCACGAAGGTGTACGCCGGACCGGTGCGTCCCTGGATCCAGTTGACGATGTCGCCGAGGAGGACCCAGGTGTCCCCGGCAAGCATGCCGAGCACCACCGCCCCGACGGTCACCACCGCGCAGACGGTGACCACGCTGAGGTGGAAGCTCCGGGACCGGACGGCGGCGTGCGCACCCGGGGGCTGTCGGGTCGGCCCGGCGTCCCGGTGCCGTCGGGCCAGCCACACCATCAGCGCGGCGCCGAAGAGGGTGGTGACGACCCCGGCGGGCACTTCCACCCCGGCGTGTCCGCCGAGCACGACGCGGAGCAGGACATCGGAGCCGAGCACGATGACCACCCCGACGAGGCCGGACATCGGCAGCAGGATCCGGTGCCGGTGCACGCCGGGGACCGCCCGGCCGAGCAGCCGGACGATGACCGGTGCGCAGAGGCCGACGAACGCGACCGGTCCGGCCAGGGTCACCGCGGCGGCGGCGAGCAGGACGGCGAGCAGGGTGACCACGAGCCGGGTACGGCGGACGTTCAGCCCGAGCACGGTGGCGGTGTCGTCGCCGAGGGCGAGGATGTCCAGCCGGTGTCCGAGGGCCACGAGTAGTACGGCGGCGATGCCGATGACCGGGGCGAGTTGGGTGAAGGCGGTCAGGTCGGTCTGTACGAGGGAGCCGTTGCCCCAGGCGAAGAGGCCGATGGTGGCCTGTTCGAAGAGGAGTAGCAGCAGCATGGTGAGCGAGTTGAGGGCCAGGGCGGTGGCCGAGCCGGCGAGGATCAGTCGGGTCGTCGCGGCCTGTCCCCCGGCTGACAGTGCCATCACCAGACCTGCCGCGAGGAGTCCGCCGCAGAAGGCGAGCGCACCGGAGGAGAGCACCGGCAACGCGATCCCGGACGCTGCCACGACGACGATCGCCAGGTGTGCTCCGGCGTTGATCGCGAGGGTGTCCGGTGCGGCGAGTGGGTTACGGGCCAGCGACTGGAGCGCGGCGCCGGCGAAGCCCAGGGCGATGCCGACGGCCAACCCGGCCAGCAGTCGCGGGATGCGGGCGGCGACCAGCACGCGGGCGGCCTCGTCGTCACCGCCGGTGATCAGGTGCAGCAGGTCGCGGGCGCCGACCGAGGAGGTGCCCTGGGTGAGGTGCACCAACATGATCACTACGAGGAGCGCCCCGACGAGGACGAAGGCACCGACGACCCGGGGGTGGGAGCGTGGCTCGGGTGGGGCCGGCTCGGTCGCCGGCCCCACCTGAGGGGATGTGCTTAGCTGACTCAACCCGCGTAGACCTTCACGAACTGGTCGATGTACTGCTTGGCGGAGAGCGGACCGCCGAAGGTCCAGATGCCGTTGGGCATCCGGTGCAGCTTCTTCTGCTGTACGAACGTCAGGGACTTCCAGATCGCGTTCTTCGCCAGCCCGTCGGCGAAGACGTCATCCCCGTCCGAGGCGTTGTAGAAGAAGTGCAGATCCTGGCCCTTGAGGACGGTCAGCCCCTCGACGTCGGTCTGCCCCAACCCCCATTCCTTGTCGGTTTCACCGGTCCAGGCGTTCTTCAGGCCGAGTTGGATACCGAGTTGCGAGATCAGCGATCCCTGGCCGAACGTCCGGATCGAGATCGTGCTGCCCTGTTTCCAGCCATCGGCGACGACGAACTGCTGGCCGGCGGCGCCGGCGTCGGCGATCTTCTTCTTTCCCTCGGCGATGGCGGCGTCGAAGTCGGCGAAGAGCTTCTGTGCTTCGGCGGTCTTGCCGGTCGCTGTGGCGATCATGTTGACGTCGGACCGCATCCGGCCGATGTTGTCGGCGGCGTCGCTACCCTTGGCGACCAGCACCGGGACGAACTTCTCCAACTGGGGGATCAGCGCGGCACTCGAGTCGTTCTCCATCACCACGAGGTCCGGCTGCAACGCGACGATCGAGTCGACGCTCGCCTCACCCCGGGTGCCGACGTCCTTGACGCTCGGGTCGAGCGGGGCGGCGGTGACCCAGGTGGCGTACCCCTTGGTGTCGGCGACGCCGACCGGCATGACGCCGAGGCCGACCAGGATCTCGACCTCGCCCCACTCCAGCCCCACGACCCTGGTGGCCGGGGCCTTGAGCGTGACGGGCTTGCCACGGGCGTCGGTGATGGTGATCGGTCCGCTGGACGGGGTGTCCGAGCCGGCCGGGCCGGCGGCCGGGGTCTCGGTGGTGCCGCAGGCACTGAGCAACAGCGCCGCGGCGGCAGCGACCAGTACGGTCGCGCGAATGCGCTTCATCGGTTTCTTCCCTGTTCGTGAGGGGTTGCGGGGGTCAGGCAGGAACCCGGGCCGTGTGCCGCCCGATGGGACGGGTGGAGAGCATGCCGGTCATCGGGTCGAGGCTCACCTCGATCCGGATTCCGTACGTCTCGGTGAGAACGTCCTCGGTGAACACGTCCGCAGGTCGGCCAGCCGCCCGTACCCGTCCAGCGGAGAGGAGCACCACCTCGTCGGCGACGGCGGCGGCCTGGTTGAGGTCGTGCAGGACGACACCGACGGCGATCCCGTCGGTGTCGGCGAGTTCCCGCATCAGGTCGAGGATCTCCACCTGGTAGCGCAGGTCGAGGAAGGTGGTCGGCTCGTCGAGGAGCAGGACGGCGGTGTCCTGGGCCAGGCAGGTGGCCAACCAGACCCGCTGCAACTCCCCGCCGGAGAGTTCACCGACAGACCGGTCCGCCATGGCGGTGACGCCGGTGACGGTCATGGCCCGGTCGATCAGGGCTGGCCCCTCGGGGTCGTCGGCGCGCCACCGTCCCCGGTAGGGGTGCCGGCCGTATCCCACCACGTCCCGCACCGTGACTCCGTTCGGCGTGGGACGGCTCTGGGCGAGCAGGGTGACCCGGCGGGCGAACTCGCGGGCGGAGAGGGCGCGGGCCGGGGTGCCGTCGGCGAGCAGGACCTCACCTCGATCGATCGGGTGCAGCCGGGCCAGTCCCCGCAACAGCGTCGACTTGCCGCTGCCGTTCGGCCCGATCAGTGCCGTGACCGCTCCCGGGCGCAACGTGATCGCCGCGTCTCGCACCACGGTGGCACCGTGGTACCCCAGTTGCAGATCGACGCCCTGAAGACCATCGCCGTGCCCGCTCCTACCGCTCACAGAGGTTAGGCCAACCTAATTGGGTTTGACCTTGTCAAGACACCTACCAGTCGGGAAACCTCAGAACTCCGGGAGCACCGAGCCTCCCGCCGTCCAACGACCGCCGACGAAGCGATAGGTTAGCCTCCCCTAATCTCTGGAAGCGGGTGGGGATGGCACAGGCCACAGACGGGTACGTCGTCGAGGACCACGGTCGAACGCCGCCCAGGTCCCCCGATCCGGGGATCGCACGCCCATCGCCGACCCGCCACCTGATCCGCGCGATGGTGCACCGCCAGCGCCGGCACACCGCCCTCTCCGCCGCCTTCTGGTCGCTGCACCAGGTGTGCGAGGCGCTCGTACCGGTAGCGATCGGCCTGGTCATCGACCATGCCGTCAGCACCGGCTCCGGTGGGGCGATGGTCTGGTCGCTACTGGGCATCTTCGGTCTCTTCACCGCGCTCACGATGGGATGGCGGACGGGTTACTGGTTCATCTGCAAGGCGCTCCTGGAGGAATCGCACCTGCTGCGGATGCAGATCGTCCGGCGAGTCGTCACCGGGCGGGGCATCAGAACCAACCGCCAGTCCGGCGAACTGCTCTCGATCTCCACCTCGGACACCCACGCCGCCGCCCAGTTGCTCGAACTGGGCAGCCGGAGTGTCGCCGCACTCGTCGGACTCGTGGTGTCGACCGTCGTCCTACTGCGCATCGACTGGTTGCTCGGCATCGGGCTGGTGGTCGGCGTTCCGGTGCTCATCCTCGGGCTCAACGCGCTCGGCCCGCTGGTCGAACGCCGCACCTCGATGCAGCAACAGGCCCTCGGTCAGGCCGCTGCGACGGCATCGGACCTGCTCACCGGGCTTCGCCCACTACGCGGATTCGGTGGCATCGACGAAGCCACCCGCCGCTACCACACCGCCAGCCGCGTCTCGCTACGGGCCAACATCGGCGCAGTCCGAGCCGGTGCCACCTTCATCAGCGCGTCGACCTTCACCACGAGCCTCCTGATCGCCGTCGTAGCCGCCCTCTCCGGCTGGTTCGCGCTACAGGAACGGATCACCATCGGCGAACTCATCATGGTCGTCGGACTGGCCACCTTCATCACCGACCCGGTCCTCAACCTCGCCGACTGCGTCTTCCGGCTGGCCACCGCCCGAGCCAGCGCCAAGCGGGTCGCCGAGATCCTCGCCGCCCCCGAAGGGAGCACGTCCGGCACCCGGACCGCCCTCGCGGGCGCGATCCGGCTCGACCAGGTCCACACGCCGGGCCTCGCCGAAGTCAGCCTCACCATCGAACCCAGCGAACTGCTCGGCATCGTCACCACGGAGATCGCCGCCGCCGACGCCGTCACCGAACTGCTCGCCGGCACCCGCCGGCCCGAACGGGGCGAGGTAACGCTGGCCGGGACGGCCATCGCCGACCTCGACGTGGTCTCGTCGCGCCGGATCGTGCTCGTCGAGCCGCACACGGTCGACCTGTTCGGGTCCACGCTGCGCGAGGCACTACGCACCGACGACGGTCAGGACGAGACCGCCATGGGCAAGGCGATGGCGGCCGCCGCCATAGCCGAACTACACGGGGACGACGGTGGCGGGCTCGACCGCGAACTGCTCGACCACGGCCTGAACCTCTCCGGCGGCCAACGACAGCGGGTCGCCCTGTCCCGGGCGTTGCTCGCCGACCGGCCCGTGACGGTCCTGCGCGATCCGACGACTGCGGTCGACGCGGTCACCGAACACAGCATCGCCGAGGGCCTACGCGCCTACCGGGCCAACGACACCCGTACGACGGTCCTGATCACCGCCAGCGCACCTCTGCTGGCCCGCTGCGACCGCGTCGTGTTCCTGCACGACAGCCGTCTGGCGGGCATCGGACAGCACCGAGAACTACTCCAAGATCCCGCCTACGCCGAGGTGGTACTGCGATGAGCAAGGCAGCCGCCACCCTCCCACCCGTGGTGAACGAACGGGCCACCGTCCTACCCGTGGCAACCGGACGGGCCACCGCCACGGCCTTCGGCAGGAAACTACGGCGCTACCCCGTACTCGCCTCGACATCGATCCTGGCCGCGACCGGGGCGAGCGTGGCGGGAGCCGCCGTACCGATCCTGCTCGGCCGGCTGGTCGACCTGGTCGTCGCCGGTGACACCATCGGATCGCTGCTCACCCTGGCGGCCTGGGTCCTCGCCTGCGGCCTCGCCGCCGCGCTGCTCGTCGGAGCCGCCCGATGGCTCGTCGCCGAATGGATCACCCGCGCCTGCGCCGACCTTCGCGAAGAGGTGCTCGGTAACGCCCTGCGGATGGACGCCGCCCGGCTCGAGGCCGCCGGTGCGGGCGACGTCGCCTCCCGGGTCACCGACGACGTGGAACAGGTCACCGACATGGCCCGTCCCGCCGCCGAGGTCTTCGCCGCCCTGGTCACCGTCGTCATCACCTTCGCCGGCTTCGCCACCCTCGACTGGCGCATCGCGCTCGCGTTCCTGGTGGTCTTCCCGGTCTACGCGATCAGCCTGCACCGCTTCCTGCCGCAGGCACAGCGCCGGTACGCCGCCGAACGGCGAGCGGTCGCGATCCAGTCCCAGAGCCTGCTCACCACCTTCGGCGGCACCCGGACCATCCACGCCTACGGCATGGAGGACCGGCAGAGTCTGCGGGTCGAACGCGCGTCCCGTGGCGCGGTCGACGCACAACTACGAGCCGTACGTGGGTTCCTCTGGTTCGCCAACATGATGAACTACGCCGAGGCGCTCGGACTGGCGGCGGTGCTCCTCACCGGGTTCCTGCTGGTACGCGCCGACGTCAGCACCGTCGGCGACGTCACCGCCGCCGCCCTGCTCTTCCACCGCCTCTTCGGCCCGCTCGGTCTCCTGCTGATCACGTTCAACGACATCCAGTCCGCCGGCGCCGCGCTCGCCCGGCTCGTCGGCATCGCCAGCCTCCCGGTGCCGGTGGCGGGGACGGCCGGCTCCACCACAGCGCGGCGCTCGGTCGGCGTCGTCGCCACCGCCGTAGGGCACCACTACCTCGACGGTCCGGCGGTGCTACACGACGTGTCGGTCGAGGTCCCACCCGGCCAGTCGCTGGCCATCGTCGGAGAGAGCGGAGCGGGCAAGACGACCCTCGCGGCCATCATCGGCGGTGTCTTTCCCGCCACCGCTGGACGGGTACGACTGGGCGACCGGCCGATCAACGCGCTGGCACCGGACGAGCTACGGCGACTGGTCGGCGTCGTCACCCAGGAGGTGCACGTCTTCGCCGGCACGCTCGCCGACGATCTTCGGCTGGCCGCCCCGGCCGCATCCGACGAGGACCTGCACGCCGCCTTGGCGCTGGTCGGTGCGGACGACTGGGTCGCCGCACTGCCCGACGGACTGCACACCCGGGTCGGTGACGGCGAACATCCGCTCACCGCGGGGCAGGCACAGCAGTTAGCGCTGGCCCGGATCGCGCTGGTCGACCCACCGGTCGTCATCCTCGACGAGGCGACCGCCGAGGCGGGCAGTGCGGGCGCACGCCAGCTCGAACGCGCCAGCGCGGCGCTGCTGCGCGGCCGGACGGCCATCGTGGTCGCGCACCGGCTCACCCAGGCCCAGGCGTGTGATCGGATCGCCGTCATGGCCCACGGACGGATCATCGAGCTCGGCACGCACGACGAACTCGTCGCGCAGGGTGGCAGCTATGCCCGGCTCTGGTCGGCCTGGCGCCGCTGACCGCGACATACCGTCCCGCCCAGACCGTCACCACCCACCGCTCATCAGAGGTGGTGCCACCTCACCTCCGGCGAGACTGGGCCACACCGTCTCCTGGGCGGAAGAGCATCAGTGGGGTGGAACCAGTCAGGCCATCGGTAAGCCACCGGTCGGCGGCCGCCCGCAGCACGACCGCCAGCATCCCCGGTTCGCCCAGCAGCGTGGGGTGCAGCCGCAGGCGGTGCGGCCCGTCCGACACGGGCTCCAGCGTGGCCATGACCTCGGGTGACCCGCTGTCGTGGACGGTGAGATCCAGCGCGAACTCGCCATCACGGGTCACGACATGCAACAGACCGCCAGCTCCGGCCCGGATGTGTCGCACCCCGTCGGCGTCGTCCAGGACCGGCCCCAGCGAGAGCCAGCCGTTGCGAGCCATCACGTCCAGCGCGGTGACGACCGCGTGGCCGAGTGGATCGCTCTGGCGTGCGGTGTCCACCCAGGTACGCACGGCCTCAGCCGCGCGCCGGTTCGGCCAGGCGTCGTAGGGCGCACGCAGAGTAGCGAGTTCCAGCTCATCGGTGGCGAGGTCGAGGCCGAACCGCCGCCGGATGTCCGCCGCGACCGCGTTCCAACGGGCCTGCGAGCCGGCCTGCTCAGCCAGCAGACCCAGCCGTGCCAGCTCCAGCCGGAGGTAGCCGCGCAGCATCGTTGGGGCCTGCGCCACCGGCCGACGCCGGCGTGGCATCCCCGGCGGGATGTCCCCCGCTATCTCGACCGGGTTGTCGACCACGTGGGCGAGGTCCCGGGCGACCTCGACGAGTCGGTTCACCGCGAGTGCGTCGCGGCGATGCAGACGGACGCCGTCCGGATCGTTGTCGCCGGGCCGCAACGACGGCCCGAGGCCCAGATCCGAGACGAGTGCCCGCTGGAGGCCCGTCCCGCCACGGACGGTCGTGTGCACGACCTCACGCCGCAGATGGTGGCGACGCTCGGCCGGGGTCGGCGACGGCGGCACGATCATCGGGACGATCTGCCCGTTCGCAGTCCGCCCCATCTCCGCCCGGTTCCGAGCGGCATCGGCAAGCTCGTCCATCGTGAACGGCAGCCGGTCCGCCGCCTCGGTGAGCTGGACGTCGCGGTCGATTCGCGCGTCGAGCGTCTCCATCCGGGCACCCAGCATCTCCGCGGCACCCGCCAGCGCGTCCGCGAAAGCCTGTCCGGCCACCCAGAACGCCACGTTCCCGCCGGGAATGCCGATCAGGAGGATCGGGGACGCAACGACCACCGAACCGACGAAGGCCCGGATCCACTTTGGGCTCTGTGTGGCCGGGGACAGCTCGTACGGGATGCCTGCTGCCCGGTCCCGTCGCTGCTGCTCGCTGCGGGCCGAACGCCCGGACGGCGGTTCCGGCCGAGCCTGGCGGCCCCGGTCGGGATCGAGAATGGCCTGGATCGCCTCCTCGGCCTGGCGGAGGTGGTGTAGGGCACGAGCCGCGCGGACCGTCGCGGCGTCCTCGACCATCCGCGCCACGGCCTCGTTCCAACCCCGGCCGAGGCTCGGGCCGCGGCCCCAGGCGGCCAACATGTTGGCCGCCATCAGCATGGGTGACTCGGGTGAGCCCACGTAGAACGAGGGGGCCTGACCAGCGCCAAGATAGGCGAAGATGCGGCCCGGGTTGGTCAGCGCGGGTGGCATGGCCGGGGGCAGGTGGATCATCTCGTACGTGATGGTGGTGTGCGCTGTCCCGCGGCCGGTCACCCGGTGCACCCGGCGCGAGACCCGTACGGCCGTGCTACGCCGCTGCCGCATCTCCGCCAATCGGTGAGCCACCTCCGGTGCCGTCCGGTCGATCATTGCCCGGACATGGGTCAGGGCCTCCACCAGGTGCGTCCGGGTCAACTCGCTCGGTGTATCCACCTCGGAGCGAATACGGTTGACGAGGTAGTAGACGGCCTCCGCCGCGGAGTCACGGACACGGTCCGGTTCGTGCTGCTCCAACTCCTCCCGCTTGACCATGACGTTCTTCTCGAACGGATCAGCAATATGGTCCGTAGCCGCCTGCGCCAGCGACGCACCGATCATGAGGGCCGAGCCGGTGAGTATCATGCCGAGACCAGCATCGTCCCCCAGCATGAAGCCCGTCACGGCGGTGGCCCCGGCGGCGCCGTACACGATCCGACTCTTCACCGCCTCGGCGACCGTCATGCCCTTGACCCGCGCGGATGGTCGTGGATCGGCCGGTGCCACCGGGTCGAGCGCGAGCGTGACCTCGGGCAGCGGCTTGGCCAGCGTGCCATCGACCTGGCTCTGTAGCAGGTCACCGAAGGTGCCCGTGGTCACGCTGATCAGGATGCTGGTCGGGTCGCGGTCGAAGTGTGCTCCGGTGAACGACGTGTTGCCGCTGGTGCCGATGGACCGCGTGATCCGGCGGACCACCTTCGCGGCGAAGCTTCTGCTTCGGGTGCTCGGGACGCCGAGCGGCTGGTCCAGCCGTGTCCCACGTCGACGGTCCAGGCGGCGCAGTTCAGCCAGTAGTTCGCGACGTGCCGCCTCGTCCGGGGTGGGCATCGTGGCGGCGAAGCGGCGGATCATGATGCGCTCGGCACGCGAGGCAACCTGGAACAGCGCGGTCAGGGCCGCCGCACGGGCGGCATGAACGGCCTCCGCCGACGAGTCGTCCGCGAGACGACCAAGCTCGGCCAGGACACCGGCCGTGTCGACCAGGATCGCCGGATCGCTCGCATCGAGGCGCACCTGGATGCGCACATCGCCCGAGGGCTCCGTCACCAGTCGGACGGCGAAGCTCCGGTCGCCCGGCGCGACGACCTCCACGGGCAGGCGCGACACCGTGTCGCCGACCCGCACGGTCACCACCGGAGCCGAGACGTCCCGGATGGCGGCACCAACGACAGACTCCCCAGCCAGACCGGATGCGACGGCGAGCACGGCCTGAAGCGCGCCGACCACGGTCGGCCCGCTCGCCTCCGCGCGTGTGTCGAACAGCCGCTGGCCAACCGCAGCATCCATCTTCGCCAGCTGCCGTCGTACCGCCTCGACCCGCTGCCGGGCCCGCGGCTGGTCACCGAGTAGCCCGCTCTCGGCGAGCAACCCCACCGCCGCGTCCGGCTCGCCGACGAGCAGGGCCTGCTCGACCGCGGCCATCGTGGCCAGCTCGCCGCGACCGTCCATGGTGAGTCGCGCCACCGCACCGACCACTTGGACAGCGAGAAGGTTCGCCAGCCGTCGCGGATCGGCCGCGACAGAGTCCGAAAGGGTGATCCGGACCCGGCTCGACCCGTCGACGCGGTGCGTATGGGTGGCGGGCAGCGCATCGAAGGTGACTTCGACGGTCAGGTGGTGACCGTCCGCCGTCCGGACCATCAGCTCATTCCGGATACCGTCGTGCCCGTGCCCGACCATCGTCAGGCCGGTGTCGATCCGGGCCAGCCCCGAACGGATCCTTGAGGCTGCCGCGTCCAGGGCCGCCGCCGTCGTAGCAAGCAACTCGGGACTGCTTTCCCGGACCATCTGCGTAACGAAGAACGGACCGGCCTCCGCATCCACCACGAGCTTTGCGTGCAGGTCGGCCAGCGCCCGCTGCCGTCCCGCTCCCGAGTCGTCCGCTGGCGAGAGCTGGATCCGGGCGGCAATCGTGGCCCGGCCGTCTGCTCCGCGCAGCGGCAGCCCGTCCGGCCCGGGGGCCGGCCCGAGCAGCCGCACCTCGGTCCTGGACCCGCCATGGGCGAACTCCACCGAGGCGGTACGGCCGTCGGGGAAGCGGACGGTCGTGCCGCCGTCGCGCGCGAGCGTCACGCCAAGGCTCGCGAGGCGTGCCGTCACCTCCTGGTCGAACTCCTCAAGGATCCCGGCCGTGAATCGGTGGTCCGCATGGTTTCGGCGGTAGACGAGGCTACCGTCCGGACGGACCACCAGGCTCCGGCTGACATGGCCCACCCCCAACTGTCCGCCGATGTCGACGCGTACCTCGAAGTGCGCGGTAACCGCTCCCTCCGTGACGATTACGGACGAGTTCCGGATCTCGAAAGGTCCGAGCTGTGCGCCAAGTAGAAGCTGGGGCCAGCCCTGCCATCCCGGGTCATGCACACCGGACGGTAGATCGGCCGTGTAGGCGTCGAGGACCGCTAGCCGGACGCGCCAGTCCCACGACAGGCGTGACAGCAGCTGTGTCAGGACGAGGTGCCGTCGCTCGACCATCGCATACAGCCCGCTCCGCCCGGGCGCTCCCCCGCGCATGGTCACCGCAGCGTCCCGGACGGCCGACATCCGCCAGTCCGTTGGCTGGGTTTCCCAGCTCACGGAGGTAGCGGCGTCCAATAGCCGAAACGCTTCGGCCAGCTGATGAGAATCCTGCGCCTTGCTGATCGCCCACGCCCGCTGTTGGTCCCGCTCGTGGACACTCGTACCGAGTTCCTTGTCGAGGGCGGCGAACTCGAACACCGCGGACAACCACGGCCACACCTTGCCGGCGTCGTCCGGCGTGTTCGCCGGTTGGTCGAGCACCTGGCGGGCAAGAACCTCGAACTCCGCCACCCGTCCGAACCGGTGCGCGTCCCCCGGCAGGACGCCGGATTCAAGCGCCACGATCTCGCGCATCTCATGCGCCAGGGCCCGCTCGACGTCGTCCGGCCGGATCCCGGCCGCGACGACCACCTTCCACACCACGCGCCCATCCTCGGCCTGGGCCGTTGGTCGGGACATGGCCGCCGGTGGCGCCTCGTGCGCCGGCCCCGACAGGTCACCGACGGACAACTTCAGCCGCAGCGAGAAACCGGGTACATCGAGGTCCACAGTGTGCTCGTGCTCGTCCGACGTGAGGGTCACCCGCGCCTCATCGCCAAACGCCGAACCAGCTGCCTGCCGGACGAGTCCAGCCGCCTCCGCCAGCCGCGCCGCCACGTCCTCGGCGCCCGGGTCCGGAGTCCAGTCCCCCCGCAACAAGCCCCCTGGCACCGCTGAGGCGGTGATCGGGTCGGGCAGCTGCGCCCAGTTGACGATCAAACGCAACGTGGTGTCTGCGTCCAGACGGCGTAGGTCGGCCGGGCCGAGGCTCTGGATGAATTCCCTCGCGAGATCGCGTCCCAGCGTGATACGGATTTCGTGATGCCCGATGAGCGCGGCCAGGGTCGTCGCTCGCCGCAGGAACGCGTCCTGCGCACCGTCGCGGTGCGGGTCCCGGGCACCGTGGGCCGTGACCAGCGCAGCCGCCCAGGCGATCCGTTGCTCGGCCGAGACAGTACGTACCTGGTTGCGACGGAACGGCCGCGAACGCTGCGGCAGGTCGTGGAGCGATCGGAGCCGGTTCTCGACCCCGCTCAAAATCGGCCCGGACACGGCCGCCACCCACCTGCCAGAGCCCACGTCGTCGAGACCGGCGGCTACGACCGCCTCGGCCAGCACCAGCGCCGAATCGATCCACTCCCAATCCAGGACCGGCCGGGCCGGCATCGCGCGGACGGCCTCCCGGACGGCTGCCAACGCCGAGGGGTCCAACTCGACGGCGGGGGCGACGGCCTCGATCTCGCCAACGCGCGACGGACCTACGCCGACCAGAGCGGATCGCGGCGCATTGACACTGGCCGAGGCGGCGAGCGACGGGCCGGCGGCGAGCAGGGCGGCGATCGAGGCTCGGTGGACGGGGTGGACCGATGCCAGGAAGCCGGCCGCGAGTTCCTGCCGCTGTGCCGGTGACAACGACTGCTCGCTCAGTAACCACGCCACCGCCGCAACGCGCTCAAGCAGCAGCCGCTCCGGCGACCATGCCCGTTCCGCCTCGACGGCACGTCGGGCGACCATCTGGGCGGCCAACCAGGCCTCGCGCTGGCCCGTTACCAACGAGTAGGGCTGTTCGTACAGCCGTCGGAGCAGGCCGTTCACCCCGTCAAGGTCGAGGGACAGCTCGGATTCCGGGATCCGCAGCGGTGGCAGCGCCGCCAGTTCGAACGCCGCCCCGAGCCAGGCCCAGCTGAGCTCGTCACCGGTCGGCATCCGGGACGCCCACGCCCGGGCCAGGTATGTCTGCAGCAGGCCCTGCGCTGAATTTACGTGCTCACCCAGTAGCCCGGCTCGAATCGACCGCAACGCCGCGTCGACCACCACGGGTAGTTGGGCCAGGTCCATCCGCGCGTCGACATCGATCCGATAGCTCCGCGCCCCCAGTTGGTGCACGACCATGGGCACCGCCAGGGACGGGACCGCCTGGACAGCCACGGTCGCGGTGTGGTGAAGACCAAAATCGATCTCCACACCACCGGTCACGAAGCCGACGACGACATAACCGGACTCACGGGTCTGCGCCAGCAGCATGCGCTGGCCAAGCGCCGTCACCTGGGCCGCGTTGCCTATCGGTAGGAACGCGGGTCGCAGCGCCGATCCGGGCACGGGTCGAAGAGCAACCTGTCCACGGACCGCCTCCCGCCAGAACTCGCTGTGCCGGGCGTCGGCTATCTCCTCGTGAATCGGCCGGGTCGCGGTCCAGTCGTTGCCGTCGAGTAGCCGCACTCCGAGCCACTGGTACGTTCCGGCCGAGACGGAACGCGGATCGCCGGGCCTCAGGACGGACTGCCAACTGCCGTCCCCCTCCCGCCACCCCAGCCGCATCAGGCGGCCGAGAGGTAGCTCCATGCCAACGGTGAGCAGCGCCGATCGGATCTGTCCCAGTTCGGCACGTAGGTCATTCAGCTCGTCTGCGGTGAATCGGGAGAATCGCGGGTCCATGAGTGCGAAGCCGGAGTCGTGAATCGCCCGATCGAGCGCCTCCGCCTCGGCGTTCAGCCGGGGCAGGATGCCGGCGTATGCGTCATTGTCGACGATGTACCCGGCGGGATTCGAGTCGATGCTGCCCAGCCCCGCCTGGACCGCCACCACACCCAGCTTCGCGAGCTGCGGCTCCAGCTCCGCATCGAAGTCGTCAAGTACTCGCGGCGCCGTAGCCAGCCACGGCCTAGCTGTCTGTTCACGACGGAGGATGAGACTGCCGTCGTCGCGCAGCGTCAGGCTCCGGACGACGACGAGGACATCGTCCTCGTCGGGGTGACTCACCTGCAGGTGAACGACGATCGAACCGTCGAAGGGCACCACGGACGCGTTGATGATCTCGAACTCGCCGTACGTCCTGCCGATCAGGGCCATCGCCAGACGATCGCGTGGCCTTATCGCACTGCTGGGTAGATCGGCCAGGAAGGACCGGAGCACCCGCTGCCGGGCCCACCAACGCCATGGCAGGTTGCGCACCACGTCTGCCAGCACGTCCGTACGCAGGTCGAGCAGTGCCTGACGTGCGCGGTGCTCCGCGAAGACCTCCCTCACGGCAGCCGTAACCGCGCTCCTCCGCCAGTCCGGGGGCTGCGTCTCCGGATCGACCTCGGTGGCGGTGTCGATGAGCTGGAAGGCTCTGGTAAGCCGGTGGGGGTTCTGGGCATTGTTGGTCACCCAGACACGCCAGCCCGGTCCTTGGTGGGGATCGGTGGCAAACTCCTTGGTCAGGGCGGCAAACTCGAACACCGCTGACAGCCATGGCCACACCTTGCCGGCATTATCTGGATCGTCCGATGGTTCATCAAGCACCTGGTAGGCAAGTACCTCCATCTCGCCGACCCGCCCGAGCTGATGTGCCAGGTGGGGCGTGGCACCGGATTCGAGAGCGACGATCTCGCGCATCTCGTGGGCAAAAGCGCGTTCGATGTCATCGGGGCGAATCCCTGCGGCGATGGTCACCTCATACTCCACCGGACCGTCGTCGTCCAGTCGAGGAAGGCGTTGCGACATGGCGGCGGGCGGCACCTCGTGGCCCTGCCCGGACAGGTCACCGATCGTAAGCAGCAGCCGCACGGACTTGGTCGGCGTGTCGAGGTCCAGCGTGTTACTGGCACCGGAGACCGGGGTGACGTGGGCATACTTGCCAAACGCCGCTCGGGCGGCCTGCCCCGCCCCTGACATGGCCCGGTCCAAGCGTCCGTCGGCGTCATCCGGGTTGGCATACGGGTCCCAGTCGCCACGGAAGGTGCCGTTCGGCACCGCCGTAGCAGTAATCGGACCACTGTCACCAGAGGACAAGCCGGACACGTCGGGTGGACTCGCACTCAGCCCCGGCAGCATCGCCGTCACGTCCCGAACCGCGGTCAGCACCCGTCCTGTCAACCGCGTCGGTTTCAACACCACTGCGGAGTCCGCACCGACGTCGATGTTCGCCACGCCGAGTTCGGCCAGGCGGGACGCGATAGCCCGGTCGAAGGCCTCCGCAACATCCGACCGGCCCTGGTCGGTATCGTCACGGCGATAGGACAGACCACCGTCTTCGCCCAGCAGCAAACTCCGAACCACATCCACCGGTTCGTCGTTCTCGCCACGCCGCACCCGAAGATGCATCGTGATCGCACTCTCGGCAACCGACACAGACGAACCCACGATGGCAAACTCACCATGCTGGTGGGCCAGCAGCAGCCCCGGCCACCCAGGAGAATGATCCCCAGGTGACAGGTCAGCGAGGTAGGCGTTGAGAACAGCCAGCCGAGCCTGCCAATCCCAGGAGAGACGACCCAGAAGGCCCGCCACGACCCGGTCGCGGTTCAGCTGCGTCAGAGCCTGACTCATCGGCCCAGTCGGGTCCTCCTGAAGACTGTCGACCGCGTCCCGGACAGCCAGCATCTGCCACTGCAACCCCGACGTATCCGAACCCGACCCGACAGCGGCGTCGAACATCCGGAACGCCTGGGCAAGAGTCCCCTGATCCTGCGCCTGGCTGAGCAGCAAATCCCGGAAGGACAGCTGGGCGACAGCCTCCCGGCCACCCCCACGTTCCCGGACCTGACCAACAAGCCAATCCCGCAACGTCTGACGACCGACGACGTCCCGATCCAACTCCCGATCCAACGCCGCGAAGTCCAGCACCGCAGAAAGCCATGGCCACACCTTGGAGGCATCCTCCGGGGTATCCCCCGGCACATCCGTCACCTGCTGAGCAAGCACCTCCAACTCGGCAACCCGACCAAGAAGGTCAGCCACGTCCGGCGGAGCTCCACGCTCATGGGCGACGATCTCACGAATCTCATGAGCCAAGGCACGAGTCACATCCCGCAACCGCAGCCCAGCCCCAAGCACCACCGACCAAGCCCGGCCACCCAACCGACGCGACATCGCCGCGGGCGGCACCGCAAAACCCTGATCGGAGAGATCGTCGACCCCAAGCTCCAGCTCTACGGACTCACCCGCCGAATCGACCCGCACCACTCCCGGGCGACCCGCGACCGGAGTGACCGTCGCATCCTCACCAAGCGCCGCCCGCGCGGCCTCACCCAACGACTCCCTTGCCAACTCCGCACGCTCCTGACGACCCCCCGGAGTATCCGGCTGGTAATCACCCTGGTACGGCGAATCCGCCACCGCCCCGGACGTGATGTAGCCCGCCGCCAGCTTGAGGTCGAGGTGCAACTGCGGATTCTTCGCGAGCCAGCTCTGCTCCTGCGGTTCCAGACTCCGGAGGAAGTCCTCCGCCAGCGCATGCTTCGTCTCCCTGGGCAGGCCGAGGTGCGCGAGGAGCGCGTTGAGGGTCGCCGCCCGGTGTACGAACGCTTCCTCCGGCTCGACTCTGCCGGGCCGGGGGAAGCTCGCGGCGAAGGCCAGCGCTGCCTGCCAGGCGAGTTCCTGCTCAGGTGAGAGCACCGGTGGGCGGTGACGACGGGACATGAGCCGCGACTTGTCGGTACGGGGTGGCAGCCCATGAAGCGGCCGCAACCAGTTCTGGATCTCGTACGGAAGGGAGGTGAAGAGGGTCGCCTGCCAACCCCCGGAGGTGACCTGATCCAAGCCCGCCCCCGCGACCGCATCCGCCAGCATCATCGCGGACCGCAGCCAGGTCCAGTCGAGCTTTGAGCCAGACGGCATTCCCCGCACCGCTGCGGAGACCGCCTGCAACGCATCCTCGCGGCGGCGGAGCTGCTCCCACGGATACTCACGTTCGTCGTGACGGCCGAGTTCCTCGATCTCGGCAAGCGGCGTCGCGTGCCCGGCATAGCTGTTCAGGATCGCGATCCGGTGGGCCGGAGGAACCGACTGCAGGAACTCCCGGGCCAGATCGTGCCGCTGCTCCGGGAGCAGCGGGGCAGTGCGTAGTACCTGCGCCACCACGAAGGCGCGTTCGAGCATCACCTGCTCGGAAGACCAGATCGTGTCCCGGGCCCGGCGGGCCATCTCCCGGGCGGCCAGCCAGACTTCGCGCTGGCCCGCCGGCAACGAATCTGGCTCACCGTGCAACTGTCGAAGCAGCGCAGTCGAGCCGTCGAGCCCGATGGGCGACTCCACACGCCCGTCGACCCAAAGCGACGGCAACGCCGCGAGTTCGAACGCCGCCTGCATCCACGTCCAGGTCAGTCCGCGGCTCGCGAGCATCTGCCTCGCCCACGCGTGGGCGAGGTAAGAACGGAACAGGTCTGGCGGGGAATCCACCGCCTCGTCGCGCAATCCCGCCTCGATCAGCCGCAGCGCCGCCGTCACCACGGGGCGCACCTGCGCCACATCGATCCCCGCGCCGACGGTGATTCGGTAGACGTGTGGGCCCTCCTGGCTGACCGTCATTTGCCAGACCGCGCCAGCATCGACCTCGAACATGACGGTCGCCTGGTTGTCGAGTCCCGATCCCAACTGCACCCGGGGAGTAATGGAACCAACGGGCTGAAAACCGAGTCGCACCCCGTACTCGATCTCGCCATCCCGCATCCGTGGCACCACCGGATCGATGATCAACCGACCATGGTGGCTGGCCTCGTCACGCAGCGCGGCCAGACCGGCGGTCAGCACCCGGGATGGATCGCCTACCGAGACGAAGTCGGGTCGCAGGGTGGATCCGGCGACTGGTTCTATCTCCACCGCCTGGCTCGCCTGCCAGAGTGCCAGTCGGCGGGGGCCGGACCAAGACGGACGGATCGGCCGAGTCGCTGTCCAGTCAAGGCCGTCCAGAACCCGTCCCCCCGGCCAGCCAGTGCGGTCCGGGCTGACTCCGGAGACTCGCCACTCCCACGGCAACTCGACAGCCCCGTCGGCCGACGGCCAGGCTCCGTCCTCCAGCCGCCAGCCCAGCCGGATCAGGCGTCCGAGGGGAACCGCCCCTGGGCTTTCCACCAGAGCGGTACGGAGGTCAGCCACCTCGCGCTGGAGTGCCCGCAGCTCCAGATCGTTGTACCGGACGTAGCGGCTGTCTTGATGCGGGCTCATCTCCTCGCTGATCGCTCGACCGAGGGCTGCTTCCTCGACGGCCAGTCGGTTCAGCACACCGCCGAGCGAGTCGGGGTCGAGTCGGAAGTCGTCGGCGGCCGCATCGATGCTGTCCCGGCTGGCCTGGACGCTGACCACGCCGAGTTCCCGGAGCAGCGGCTCGATCGCGCCGTCGAACACGTCGACGAACTCGGGACCGAACCGTCGGTCGGTGTGATCACGACGATAGGCGAGGGTGCCGTCCTCGCGGCGGACCAGGCTCCGCTCCACGACCCCCTCGTCGTGGTAGCCGCCGGTGCTCACCTCCAGGCGGATCGTGATGGCGTCGTCGGTGACCGCGACCGACGAGTCACGGATCTCGAAGTGACCGAACTCGGAACCGAGCAGGAGTTGCGGCCAGCCCGCCCAGGCCGAGTTCTGCATGTCAGGTGGCTGGTCGGCCGCGTACGAGGAGAGAACGGCCAGCCGAGCCTGCCAGTTCCAGGAGACGCGCCTCAGTACTCCCGCGAGGACCGCATCGCGCTGCGCGAGTGCCATAAGCCGCGGATCAAGCTCGCCCGATCCCTTGTGTACGGCTGCCACGGCCTCTCGAATGGCGGCCGTTCGCCAGTCCGACTGCTGCACTTCGCCAGCGACATTGGCGGCGTCGATGAGACGGAAGGCTCCGGCGAGCTGCTCGGGGTTCTGGGAGTTGCTGATCGCCCAGGCGCGCCGCTCCGCCCTGCGATCAGGGTCGGTACCCAGTTCCTTGTCCAACGCCGCGAGCTCGAACACCGCCGACAACCACGGCCACACCTTGCCGGCGTCGTCCGGCGTGTCGGAAGGCTGGTCGAGCACCTGACGGGCGACGACATCGAACTCCGCGACGCGGCCAAACCAGTGTGCCTCTGCCGGCGGTACCCTGGTTTGAAGCGCGAAGATCTCCCGCATCTCGTGGGCGAGCGCTCGTTCCACGTCGCCGGGACGGATCCCGGCCGCGACGGTGACGTCCCACACCACCCGCCCGTCTTCAGTGCTCCCGATCATCTGGGAGCGGGCTGCGGGCGGCACGCTGTGCTTCGGGTCGGACAGGTCACCTACGGAAAGCCGCAGGCGCACGCGAACGCCGGCAACGTCGAGGTCCACGGTGTTACCGGTGGTGGTGACGTCCGCCTCACCACCGAACGCGGACGCTCCGGCCTGCTCGGCGAGGCTGATCGCCTCCGCCAGGCGTGCTGCCGCGTCATCGGGGCTGGCGTTCGGGTTCCAGTCGCCCCGCAACATGCCGTCCGGCAGCGCCGAGGCGGTGATGTCCGAGGCCCGGCGTGCCCACTGCTGGAGGTCGTAGCCCGCCGATTGGTCTTCGCCGAGCCAATGCTTCTCGTCCGGGCTGAGCGCGGCGACGAAGTCCCGCGCCAGGGTGTTCCGCGTCGCCTCGGGCACATCGTCGTGCTGGAGCAGCGCGTGGATCGTCGCCATCCGGTGCGCGAAGATGTCCCGGGCGCTGGTGAGCCCGAGTTCCCGGACGGCGTGGGCAACGGCGAGCGCGGCCCGCCAGGCAAGTCCCTGTTCGGACGACAGTTCGGACGACGGCTCGGTCCCACGTTTGCGAGACCACGGCCAACGCGGGCTCGGCTGCTCCTGGCGGGGCGAGCCGTAGAACGGCCGCAGGCGTTGCCCGACGTCCTGCGGAATCGCCCGAAACACGGCCTGTAGCCCACCACCAAACACGACGTCGTACAGACCGTTCGCCGTCACCACCTCGGCGAGCGCCAGCGCGGCGCTCAGCCAGGCCCAGTCGAGAACGGGTCGGTCGGGCATGGCTTCGATCGCGGCGCGGACCTCCTGCACCACGCTCTCGTCGGCATCTCCCGGCACCCGAGTGGCGTCCAACACGCCGATGCGGGCGAAATCTTCGAGTTCGGCAAAGAGCGCCGCCTGTGACGAAGCCGCGGCGATTCGGTGCACCGGATGCACCGACGCCAGGAAGTTGCTCGCCAGCTCCTGCCGCTGCTCTGCGGTGAGCGAAAGCCTTCGCAGCAGCCGGGCCATGGTGGCGGCGCGTTCCAGGACCACCTGGGTGGGGGACCAGTGTGCGTCGCGGGCGCGCTGCGCCGTCTCGCGGGCGGCTTGCCAGGCTTTCCACTGTCCGGGTGGCAACGAGTCCGGCTGGTCGTACAACCGGCGGATGCGGTCGGTCGATCCGCTGAGGTCGACGAGCAGCCCACCACCACGACCCGGCGGCGGCAGCGTGGCCAGCTCGAACGCCGCCCGCATCCACTCCCAACTCAGGGCCGCGTCGGTGGGCAGGCGAGACGACCACGCGCGAGCCAGCTCCGCCCGGAACATGTCATGGGCGGATTCCACCGGTCGGCCGAGCAGCCCCGCCTGCACCATCCGCAGACCTGCCGACACCACCGCCGACAGGAGCGCCGCGTCCATCGTCTCGGGGATGAGAAGCTGGTACGCGCGTGGGCCGAGCTGCCGGAGTCCGACCTGTCCCCCGCTGCGGACCTCCACGGTGGCCGGGTCACCGAGCCCGAAGTCGATCTCAATTCCGGCGGGTTCGAACCTTCCGTCCACCGATCTCAGCGGCGCGGGATCGACGAGGAGGTAGCCCGAGCGGGCAATCTCCGTCACCAGCGCCCGATGGCCAGCCTGACGCACCTGGGCGGGATCGCCCACCGGCAGGAAACCGGGCTGCAGCGTGGAGCCGGCGATCGGCGCGAAGGTCAGACTCCGCCGGCCGTGCTCCCCTCGGGCAGCGTCCCGCCATAGTGGGCTTTCACGTGGGTCGAGTTCACCGGTGCGGATCGGTCGGCTCGCCGTCCAGTCGTCGGTGTCGAGCACCCGCGCCCCGAGCCATCGGTGCGTGGCACGACGCGGCGCGTTGGAGCGAATGTCCCCGGGCAGGTCGACGGAGACGTCCGACCGCGGCGGCCAGGTTCCGTCGCCCTCCCGCCAGCCGAGCCGGATCAGCCGGGCGAGTGGCACCGCCTCGGGGACCTCGGTCAGCGCGCGATGGATCTCACCCACCTCACGCTGAAGGTCGCGCAGCTCGTCGAGGCGGAACCCGGCGTAGCGGTCGTCGAGCACCGCCGCCTCGGGATCGCGGATCGCGGCGGCGAGCGCGGCGTCCTCGTCCGCCAGCCGGCTCAGCACCCCGTCCACCGACTCGGGATCAAGGTGGAAGCCGTCAGGGTTGGCGTCGATGCTGTCCCGGCCCGCCTGCACCACCACCACGCCTAGGGCCGGCAGGTGCTTCTGTTCCAGCACCCGATCGAAGGCTTCGAGGAAGTCCGCTCCCCACCGGTGGTCCGTGTGATCACGGCGGTAGGCAAGGCTGCCGTCCTCGCGTAGCACGAGGCTGCGCTCCACGGCACCCTGACTGTGGTAGTTCCCCTGATTGACGACGAGACGAACGCTGATTTCGCCATCTCCCACGGTCACCGAGGTCTCACGGATCTCGAACTGCCCGTATCCGAAGTCGAGCAGCAGTCCCGGCCAGCCCTCCCAGTTAGCGCGATGCTCCCCGGGCGGCAGGTCGGCGACATAGGCGTTGATGACGGTCAGGCGAGTTCGCCAGTCCCACGACACGCTCCGCAGCAGGCGCGCCAGGACTTCGCGACGCGCCGCCAGTTGCCGGACCAGTATCTCTCGACTGGCTTCCCCCACGAAGAAGTTCCGTACGGCGGCACGCATGGCCGCCATCCGCCAGTGTGGCTGCGGCCCATCCCACGGAAGCGTGGCGGCGGCGTCGATGAGTCGGAAGGCTTCGGCGACGGTGCGGGGATCATGGGCCTGTTCGAGGACCCACTGCCGCCGGGCCTCCTTCTGCCGGCCAGCGCCGAGTTCCTGGTCGAGCGCGACGAACTCGTATACCGCCGACAGCCACGGCCACACCCGGTGTGCGCTCTCCGGCGTGTCATCCGGCGAGTTGAGCACTCGCCAGGCGCGTGTCTCGAACTCCGCCACCCGGCCGTGCAGATGGGCGACGTCCGGGTCGCCACGTTGCTCGACTGCGAGGATCTCGCGCATCTCGTGCGCCAGTGCCCGGTCGATGTCGGTGGGACGGATTCCCACGCTCACCGTCACCGCCCACTCACGTCGGTCTGCTTCACCGGGCAGGCGCTGTGACATCGCGGCCGGCGGGATCTCGTAGCCCAACCGGGAGAAGTCGCCCACGCCCAGGTACAGCCGGAGGGACACGCCGGCGACGTCCACGTCGAGGATGTCCGGCCGGCCGGGCGGATGACTGACCTTCGCCCCCTCGCCGAATCCGAAGTACGTCGCCGACTGGGCGAGGCGCAGCGTCCGCGCCAGACGCCCGCCGTCCCGCCTCGGGGTGAAGTCGGGACTCCAGTCACCGCGGAACGCGCTACCCGGCACCGCCGAAGCCGTCCGACCACCGAGAGCGGCCATCCCCGCCAGTTCGTCGTACAACGAGGGATCGGAGCGCAGCCACCGGTGCTCGTCGGGGCCGAGCTGGTCGAGGAACTCACGCGCGATGGCGCGGCTCGTCGCCACGCTCAGTTCGTAGCGACGAAGCAGCGCGATCACCGTCCCCGCCCGATGTAGCAGCACCTGGTCGGGTCCGATCGGGCCGACCTCCCGGACACCGCGGGCGAAGGAGAGCGCGGCTTCCCAGCCGAGTAGTTGGTCGAGGGTCAGCATCTCCACCCGGTGGCTGCCCGACGCCCCGTAGAGCGAGCGGAGCCGGTCTGCGACATCAGCCGGCAGCGACCGTGTCACGGTCGCCGGCCAGTTCTCGGGGCCGACGGTGTCCAACCCGGCCGCCGCCATCATGTCCGCGAGCGCCATCGCGGCTCCGAGCCATCCCCAGTCCAGCGCCGGTCCGTCCGGCATCGCCTCGACCGCGTTCTGGACCGCCGCTGCCGTCGCCTCGTCCACTTCGACGGCGGGAACGGCGGCCTCGATCTCCGCCAGGGGCGTACGGCCCTCGTCCTGTGCCTCGGCGATCGCGATCCGGTGCGTCGGATGCACCGACGCCAGGAAGTTCATGGCCAGCTCCCGCCGCTGCGCGGGGGTCAGCGGGAGTTCGCTCAGCAACCGCGCCACGACGGCGGCGCGCTCCAGCGTCAGCCGATAGGCGGGCCACTCACCGCGTGCGTTCCGCGCGAGGTCACGCGCCGCCTGCCAGGCCGTACGCTGGTTGGCTGGCAACGACTCCGGCTCCTCGTGCAGTCGCCGGAGTCGGTCGTCGGTCCCGTCGAGGTCGATCGGTGCGGCAGCCGGCCGCGGTAGGGTGGCCAGCTCGAACGCCGCCTGGAGCCAGGCCCAGCTCAGGCCGTCGCCGGTCGGCATCCGGGCTGCCCACGCGCGGGCCAGGTGGTCGACGAAGAGACCCTGCGGGGAGTCCACCGGGGCGCCACGCAGCCCCGCCTGGATCATCCGCAGCACCGCTGCGGCTACCACCGGCAACTGCGTCACGTCAATCCCCGCGCCGACGGCAAGCCGGTAGACCCGCGCGCCTTCCTGGTAGATCTCGACGTGCCATTCGGTGCCGAGACCAGCCACGACGTCCACGGTGGCCGGATCGGAGAGCCCGAAGTCAATCTCGATGACGGCGTCGGCCCGACCCATCCGGATCCGCGTCGCCGTCGGATCGATGACCAGGAGACCAGCCCGCTTTGCCTCCACGAGCAACGCGCGTTCGCCGAGCGTCGTCACCTGCGTCGGGTCGCCCACCGCGACGAAGTCCGGTTGCAACATCGACCCGACGACCGGGGTCAGGACGAGCCTTGCGTGACTGGCGTGCCGCCAGAGTGGGCTGCGCCGGGGGTCGGCCGCACTCGGACGGATGGGTCGGGTCGCGGTCCAGTCGCCACCATCGAGCACCTGCGCGCCGAGCCAACGGTACGCGGAGCCGTCCCGCGCCGGCGGCCGGGTGGCGTCCCGCTCCTGCCAGCCGAGTCGGAGCAGACGCCCGAGCGGCACCCACTCGGGCGCATCGCGCAGCATGGCGAGGATGTCGCCCACCTCGCGGTGCAGCTCGCGTAGTTGGTCCCCGGTGAAGCGCGCGTAGTGGTCGTCCCGACTGGCACGCTCGACGCCGCTGATCACCCGGGCGAGCGCGGCTTCCTCGTCGGCCAGCCGGCTCAGCACCCCGTCGATCGATTCGGGGTCGAGACGGAACTCGTTGGGGTTCGCGTCGATGCTGCCCAGCCCGGCCTGCACCGCCCCGACACCGAGTTGCCAGAGGAGCGACTCCAGGCCCCGGTCGAAATCATCGATGGCCTGAGCTGCCCATCGGGGGGCGGTGTGATCCCGACGGTAGACGAGCACGCCGTCGCGCCGCCGAACGAGGCTTCGCCGCACGACGCCGCTCTCAGTATCGCCGTCGATGCGTACGGCCAGGTCTGCCGTGACCACGTTGTCGGACAGCGTCACGGAAGATCCCTCGATGGTGAACGCCCCGTGGCGGTGACCGAGCAGCCACCCCGGCCAGCCCTTCCATGCCTGGTCTCGGTGCCCCGGTGGCAGGTCGGCGGCGTAGGCCCGCAGCACCGCCAATCGGGCGGGCCACTCCCACGACCGGTCCCGCAACAACATCGCCAGCGCCTTGCCCCGCTGTTGGACGAGGACGTCTCGATCGTCTGACGCGGAGGCAGCGGCGACCATGGCCGCGTGGATCGCGGACACCAGCCAGCTCGACCAACCGATCTCTCCCTGAGGGCCAGAGGGATCGACGGCGGCCATCAGTCGCAGCGCCTCCGCCACCACGTCCGGGTTCCGGGCCTGGCTGGTGACCCACGCTCCAAGCCGCTGCCGCTGATCGGGGTCGGTGCCGAGCTCGCCGTAGAGCGCGGCGAACTCGAACACGGCCGAGAGCCAGGGCCACACCCGTGCCGCATCGTCCGGTCTGTCCATCGGCGCGTTGAGCACCTCTTGGGCGAGCAGGTCGAACTCGGCCACCCGTCCGTACAGGTGGGCGTCGAACATGCCGAACTCGAGCGCGAGAATCTCCCGCATCTCGTGGGCCAGGGCTCGCTCGATGTCCTCCGGACGGATGCCCACGCCGACGTTGATCGCCCAGACGCTATGCACATCGTCTTTCCCCAGCTGGTGCGACATCGCGGCGGGTGGCACGCGGTGGCCTCGACCGGAGAAGTCGTCCACCCCCACCAGCAACCGCAGGTGCACACCGGCGACGTCGACGTCCACCACGTGGGGGGTGTCCGGATATGTCGTGACCGTGGCATGTTCGCCGAACACAAGCTGGGCAACCGACGGCGCGAGCGCGACTGCCTGCTCTCGGCGCCCTCCGTCGTCGTCCAGGCTGGAATTTGAATCCCAGTCACCCCGGAAGGTGCTGTTGTGGGGTGAAGAGGCGGTGATCCCGTTGGAGCCGAGAGCCCACAGGTGGAAGGCGTGGCTCAGCCGCCGGTCGGCCAGGAGCCAGCGCCGCTCGTCCGGTTGCAGTTGCGCCATGAAGTCCCGGGCCAGCGCGTGACGGATCGGGTTCGGCAGGTGCCGGAGGAGCTGATGGAGCGTCGCCGCCCGATGGGTGAAGACCTCGCGTGGCGTCGCCGCGCGCAGTTCCCGGATGGCATGTGCCGACGCGAGCGCCGCCTGCCAGCCGAGCTGCTGATCTGCTGACAGGACAAGTCCGTCGGGCCTGCCCTCGCCATGGAGTGATCGCAGAATCTGCTCCACGCTGCTGAGCACCGGCCCGGCGATGATGGCCGCCCGGTCGTGAGGGGTCAGTTCGTCCAGCCTGGCAGCGGCTAGCGCATCCGCGAGTGCCAGGGCGGCGTTGAGCCACGCCCAGTCGAGGTCGCGCTGGTCGGGCAGTGCCGCCGCCGCGATGCGGACCGCCTGCAGGGCGCTTTCGTCAATAGTGTGCGACTGCTGCGGGCCGGCCAGCTCGGCGGCTTGGCCAAGGACCGCGATCTCGGCGAGAAGCTGCACCTGCAGGATGGACATGGCGTACCGGTGCACCGGATGCAGCGATCGCAGAAAACCAGTCGCCACCTCGCGCCGCTCGTCGTTGGACAGTGGGGAGTCGGCGCGCAGCAGACGCGCGATGGCGGCGGCACGCTCCAGCATGACCACCAGCGGGTCCGCAGCCGTACGTCTGGCGTACTCCGCGACGTCCCGCGCGGCCAACCAGGCTGCACGCTGACTCGCCGGCAACGAGGCCGGATCCCCGTACCACCGCTGGAGCCGGTCTGCCGAATCGTCAAAATCAAGGAGATCCGTCCCGGCCTGTTCGGGTGGCGGCAGGGTTGCCAGCTCGAACGCCACCCCCAGCCACTCCCAGCTCAGCGCGTCGCCGGCCGACAGCCGGGCCGACCAGGCCCGGGCCAGCTCCGCCTGGAACAGACGCTGGGGGGAGTCCAGCGGACGACCGAGCAGCCCGGCCTCCACCATGCGCAGGCTGGCCCCGACCAGGGCGGCCATGACTGCCGGGTTCAGCCCCGGCGGAACCCGGAGTTGGTACGCGCGCGGACCGAACTGTTCGAGGGCGACGTCCCAGCCCTGGGAAACGATCTCCACGACAGCGAGATCGTTCATCCCGAAATCGAATTCGACCCCGACGCCTTCGACCTCTCCGTCACTCCTCCGCGCAACCGCCGAATCCACCAGGAGGTAGCCCAGTCGCGTGGCCTCAACCGGAAGGGCTTGCCGGCCAAGCTCCACCAGGTAGGCCGGATCACTCACCGGAAGGAAGTCGGAGTGCAGCGTGGACCCGTTGACGGAATCGAGGAACACGGCGCGGACCCCGCGCACCCCGATGGGAGCCGCACTCCACAACGGGCTCTGCAGCGGATCACGTACGGATCGCAGCGGTCGGGTCACCGTCAGGTCGGAGTCGCCGAGCACCCGTGCACCGATCCAGCCACCAGGGGTGATGTCCTGTACGTCTGCGGACCCGGCGCCGGAGGTATCGATCCTGGGCGGCCAGGAACCAGCTCCTTCCCACCAACCGAGCCGGATCAGCCGCCCGAGCGGCACCCGCTCCGGCCCCTCGACCAACAGCCGATGGATGTCGCGAATCTCGCCGCGTAGGTCGTGCAGCTGCTGCGGGGTCAACCAGCTGTAGCGAGTATCCAGCAGCGCCATCTCTGGCTGCTCGATCGCCTGGGCCAGCGCGCGCTCCTCCTCCGCCAGTCGCTGCAGCACCTCAGGCACCGACTCGGGATCGAGGTGGAAGCCCTCGGGGTTGACGTCGACGTCGTCCCGACCGGCCTGGATCGCCACCACGCCCAGGGCCGCAAACTGCAGCCGCTCCAGCATTCGGTCGACGGCCTCGACGAACTCCCTCGCCCAACGTGGATCGGTGTGGTCCCGGCGATAGACGAGAGTGCCGTCATCCCGCAGGACGAGGCTCCGCCGCACCTCACTCGGCTCCTCATCCCGCCCCAGGCTCACCAGCAGGCGGGCGGTGATCTCGCCCGGTCCCACCTGCACGAGGCTGTCGTGGATGTAGAAACGCCCATGCCGGCGACCGATCAGTCCCTCCGGCCAGTGGTCCCAATCCCGGTTCTCCTCACCGGGCGGCACATCCTCCAGGTAGGAGTTGATGACCGCGAGTCTCGCGCGCCAGCCCCAGGGGACGTTCTGGAGCAACTCCCAGAGGACCACCCGACGGTTGCTCAACGTGTCGCCCACCGTGTCCTGCTGTCGAGAGTCACTGTGGGAGGCGGCGACGGCCGAGCGGACGGCGGTCTCCCGCCAGTCCGGGTCCGGCGGAAGCACCCTCGCGCTGTCGGCGGCGTCGATGATCCGGAAGGCTGCGGCGACCGCTTCGGGGGCATGGGAGTTGCGGAGCACCCAGTCGCGGCGACTCAGCTTGTCGATACTTTCCTGACCGAGTTCGTTGTCCAGCGCGACGAACTCGAACACCGCCGACAGCCAGGACCATACCCGGCTCGGGTCGTCCGGCAGATCGTCCGGCCGGTCGAGCACCTGCTGCGCGAGCAGCTCGAACTCCGCCACCCGGCCGTGCAGGTGGGCCATCTCCGGCGGGACACCCTGCTCGCGCCGCAGAATCTCCCGCATCTCATGTGCCAGCGCCCGCGCGATGTCGGCGGGCCGGATGCCGACACTGACCGTCACCGCCCATGTGTGGCGGCCCTCCTCGCCGGGGAGACGGTGTGACATCGCGGCCGGTGCCACATCGTGCGACAGCCCTGAGAAGTCCCCCACCCCAAGCATCAACCGTACGGACACGCCGTCGACGTCCACGTCGACCAGATCGGGTCGGCCGGGAACGACCCTGACCTCCGCCTCCTCACCGAATCCGACCTTCGCCGCCGTCTCGACCTGGCTCAGTGTCTGGGTCAGCCGACCGCCGTCGTGTCCCGGCGTGGAGCTGGAACTCCAGTCGCCGCGGAACAGGCTCCTGCGCACCGCCGAGGCCGTTATGGGGTCGACGAAGCCCGCCGCCAACTGCAGGTCGAGGTACAGCAGTCGCTCGGCTTCAAGCCAGCCCCGCTCCTCCGCCCCGAGCTGCCCGAGGAACTCCCTCGCGAGCCTGTTGCGAGTCGAGCCGGACACGTCGGGGTTCATGATCAGCGCTAGGAGGGTCGCCGTCCGGTGCATGAAGATCTGCTGCTGGTCGGTGCTGTCCAGGTCGCCGAGGGCGTGGCCGTACGCAATGGCAGCCTGCCATGCGAGCTTCTGCTCGGGTGACAGCTTCAGTGCCTCGCTGTGCTGCAACGGCCGACGCTGCTGCGGTCGTTCGGTCTGCGGTGACATGCCGTAGAGACTCCGCAGCCGCTGCCTGACGTCACTCAATTCCGGCACCAAGCCGACCTTCCAGAAGAAGGAGCCGACCAGATCGCCAAAGGCGTGCGACAGCGCCTCGGCAAGCGTCAGCGCGGCGTGCAGCCACTTCCAGTCCAGTTCCGGCCCGTTCGGCATTGCCTTGAGCGCGTCCCGCACCGGCCGCATCACTTCCGGAGAGAACTGGAACCTGCGCGAGGAGGCGACCAGTCCGTTAGAACCAGGGCCAGCTTCAATCTCCGCAAGGGGTGAGAGGGTGGAAAGGTACATCTCACGTATCGCGATGTTATGCACGGGGTGAACCGATTCCAGGTACGCCCTGCGCAAACTGCCCTCTTCCAGGTCGAGCAGGGTGGGGTTACGCAGGACGTGTGCCACCACGTGGGCGCGGTGAAGAGTCAACTGCGCGGGAGACCATAGTTCCTCCTCGGCACGCCGGGCAAGCTCACGCGCGGCTGCCCAAATTTCCCGCTCGGGCGATGCCAACGTATCCGGCGACGCGTACAGACGCTGAAGTTCCGCACCTATCGCCCCCCACTCAACAAATATCGCCTCCCACTCAGCAAGCGGCATGCCATTCCTGTTTGCGTCGCCCGACAGCCACGGCAACGCTGCCAGTTCGAACGCCGCGCGTATCCACTTTGCCGATCGAGATCCCGGGAACCCTGTTAACAGGGCGGACGCCCACTCGAAGGCCAGGTAGGTGAAGAACAGGTCCGACGCGGACCGGTCTACCGACGCGTTTAGTAGCCCGTCCCAAATCAACTGCAGGGCCGCCTCGACAATCGGCTGGATTTGCGCAGTGTCGATACCCGCCCCGAGCACGATCTGGTAGTCCCGTGGACCAAGCTGATGAATTTCGATGCTTGATGTCGACCCCACAGCGACCACGATGTCCACGGTCGCCACTTCATAGTCGCCGAAATCGATTTCCACCGCGTACTCGGCCTGCCCGTCCCGCACCCGCATCGCCGCGAGATTGGTAATAAACATGTTGTGCCGTGCCGCAGCGCGCAAAATCTCCTGCCGGCCGAGCGACCGCACCTGGGTGGGGACACCTACCGGAAGGAAGTCGGACCGGAGGGTGGATCCAAACGGAGCATCGATAGCCACAACCGGGCCGGCTTGCCAGATGGGGTGCCGTCGAGGGTCGGCATCGTCGGGGCGGACGGGACGGGTAGCCGTCCAGTCGTCATGGCGGATCACCTGTTGCCCAAGGCGCAAGTGGTCGGTTCGCAATAACCGCGAATTGTGCTTGACAAGGGCCTGCCAATCCCACGGCAGCTGCGACACGTCGGGGGTCGACGACCAGATCCCGCGTACCCGGGCTCCGCCGAGTTGGGCGATGGCCCCGACCTGTAGCCGCCGATCGGGGTCGGCCAACAGGTCGATGATTCTGCTGAGCTCCTCCTGGAGGCGACGCATGTCACCAACGGTGAGCCCAGCAAAACGCTCGTCTGAATGCTTGGTCTCCCCAGAGGCGATGAGCGGGGCAAGCGTCATCGACGCGCTGACCAGCCGCGAACGAAGTCCGCTCACGGAGTCGTGGTTGAGGCGGAAATAGCGTAGGTTCATGTCGAGGCTGTGTAGCCCGGCTTGGACTGCCGTCACACCGAGTTCGATGAGGCGGGGTTCGATGGCCCGGTCGAACGCCTCGACGAAGTCGCGTGACCACTGTGGCTCGGTGTCGTCCCGGCGATAGAGCAGGCTGCCATCCTCACGCAGCACCAGACTGCGGGTCACCTCGCCCGTCTCGTCGCTCTCCCCGCGCCGCACCTCCAGACGCACGGTGATCGAGTTTTCGGTGACCGTGGCGGACGAGCCCACGATGGTGAATTCGCCATGCTGATGGCCCAACAGCAGGCCGGGCCATCCCCCGGTGTTGTCACCGGGCAGATCGGCCACGTACGCGTTGTAGACGGTGAGCCGCGCCCGCCAACCCCAGGAGACCCGGGCGAGCAGGTTTGCCACGACCTTGTCGCGGCGCATCTGCATCAAGGCTCGCCCCGTCGATCCCGGCATGCGCGGGCCGACCATGTCGAGAGCGTCGCGGACGGCGAGCAACCGCCATTGTGATCGCGGCCCGTCTACTTCCAACCCGGCCGCCGCCTCGAGCAGGCGGAACACCTGGTCGAGGCTCCCTCGGTCTCGGGCCCGGTCCAGCAACCACTCCCGAAGCGCCTGGTCATCGGTGATGGCTTCACCGAACTCACGATTCAGCGCGACGAACTCGAGCACCGCGTTCAGCCACGGCCACACCCGCGCCGCGTCGTCCGGCGAATCATCAGGCAAGTCGAGCACCTGCGACGCGAGCCCTTCCAACTCGGTGATCCGCCCGAGGAGTTCCGCCACGTCCGGCGGGACGAGACGTTGCCGTTCGACGACCTCGCGGATCTGGCGGGTCAGGGCGCGTTCCACATCGTCCAGCCGGATACCGCTGTCCAAGGTCACGGCCCAACCGGAACCCTCGTCGACGGGCTGTGACATCGCAGCTGGCGGCACGGCGTATCCGTGCCGGGAAAGGTCACGGACTCCCAACTCCAGCCGTACGGACGTACCCTCCGCCTCGACCAGCACGGTCCCGGGACGGTCCGACAGGTGGGTGACCCGCACGTCCTCGCCGAACGCCGCCCGCGCGGCGTCCTCCACCACCTGGATCGCCCGGTCGCGCCGCTGTTCGATGCCCTCAACCTGCACGCCGAGTTCGATGAGGCGGGGTTCGATGGCTCGGTCGAACGCCTCCACGAAGTCTTGTCTCCATGCCGCCTCAGCGTCACCCCGGCGGTGGACAAGAGTGCCGTCCTCGCGCAGGAGCAGATCCAGTTCCACGCGGACGGGCGCGGTGTCCCGGTCTCGGAGGACCTGGAGGTGGGCGGTGACCGAACTGTCGGTAACCGTCACGGACGAGCCCACGATGGTGAACTCCCCATGCCGATGGCCGAGCAACAGACCCAGCCATCCCGAGGTCTCCGCATTCGTGGGCAGGCTGGCGGTGTAGGCGGCGAGGACGGCCAACCTCGCCTGCCAGTCCCAGGGGACGTAGGTGAGCAGGTTCACCACGACCTGGTCACGGCTCGTCTGTGTCGGGGACCGACTCGACGGTCCGTCTGGCTCCGCTGGCAAGCTGCCGACGGCTTCCCGGACGGCCAGCATCTGCCACCGCGACCCCGAGATATCCGACCCCGACCCAACCGCAGCGTCGAACATCCGGAACGCCTGGTCCAAGCTGCCCCGATCGTGGGCCTGAGAGAGCAGCAAATCCCGCAACGACTGATCATCGATGTTGCCCAGACCAATCCCACTACCCTGGGCCTGGCTTCGCAGCCAATCCCGCAACGCCTGCTGCCCAGCAACATCCCGGCGCAACTCACGATCCAACGCGGCAAACTCCAACACCGCGTTCAACCACGACCACACCCTGGCCGCATCCTCCGCGGCATCCCGCGGCGAATCCATCACCTGCCGAGCCAGATCCTCCAACTCCGCGACCCGACCCAAAAGATCAGCCACCACCGGCGGAACCCCACGCCCAAGCACCACAATCTCGCGAATCTCATGCGCCAACGCACGCCGGACATCCCCCAACCGGATACCCGCACCCAGCGTCACCGCCCACCCGGAACCATCACCCAAACGCTGCGACATCGCAGCCGGCGGCACCGCAAACCCACGCCCAGAAAGATCATCAACCCCAAGCTCAAGATCTACAGACGCACCCGCAACCTTGACCCGCACAACCCCAGGACGACCATCAACCAGGGAGACCGTCGCCTCATCACCAAGCGCAACCCGCGCCGCCTCCTCAACCGACCTCCTCGCCAGCTCCAAACGCTCCCGCCGACCCTCCGGAGTGTCCGGATGGTAATCACCCCGATAGGCAGAACGCTCCACCGCGCCAGACGTGATCACATCCGGCCCCGACGAACTACTCGGCGGCGTACTCGTATGCGGCGTACCCGTTTTCGGCGCTCCGATTTGTGGCGTACCGGTCTGCGACGTCCCCGCCGACGACTTACGCTCCAACAGGGGATCAGACTCGCGAGGCTCACCAAAGACACCCAAGGGCAGCTCGGCAAGCACCCGGCCATCAGGCATCGCCCGATACCGACGCACACTGCCATCGACGAGTTGAACATCGACAACAACGACAGCACCGGTTTCCCGAGCAAGCCGAGACGCAAAATCCAGCGGATTCAGCGTGCCCGGCGCGTGCCGGTAGACCTTCGGGAGATAGATCACCTCGGTGCGCCCACGCCATCGCCACGCCAGCCTGCTCGCCAAGTACTGGTGCAGGTTCTCCTCGGTCGCCCCCCGCGCCAGCTCACGCCGGACCATCCGGTCGACCGCCGCGGTGGTGGTATCGAGGCCAAGCAATTCACGCAGCAGGTTGCCCTGCGGGCCCAGCGAGGGGCTCGGGCTGGACCAGATCGAGGCCTGCTCCGTCTGGTCGGCTCCGGTCAGCTTGGGCAGATCGCTGGCGGGCAGCTCCACGAACGCAAGTCCGGGCGGAATCGGACCGATTTGGATCGGAGTAGCACCGACCAGGCGGTCAGCGCCCGGGGCTACCCGACGTGGCCGGTCGACGAGCCAGATCGTCACGTCATAGTCGATCCGAAGCCGAACAATCCGCCCCTCGGCGTCGATCAGCAAGATGGTCTCGTCGCGGTCGCCCAGCTTCTCAATCCCCACCGACCCGAAGGACCTTCTGGAGTCGTAAGCGATCGCGCCGCCCAGGGCTTCGAAGCTCGCAGAAGATGTCCTGTTACTGCCGGCCTCAGCGTTCCACTCGGCAATGTGCTGTGCTCGATCTGCGCCGCCGAACCGCACCTGCTTGCGGTGGTGGGTGACCTGGACCTCCGAGATCCGCGCGCGGACCTCTATGACGACCTGCCGTCGTGGCTCGCCGGGAACCGACATCGGCTGAAGCTGGTGTCCGGTCGGAGATGCCATACGGTGCAGAAGAACCGCGTACGAACTGGGAGCCAACTCGGCCATCAGCGCATGGTCGAGCCCATCTCCGTCGCGACCAATGTAAAGGCGATCCCGAAGGTGCCGGAGTATCTCGTTGGCCAGCGGTCCCGGATCAGCGGCGATCACCTTCGCCGCATGAGGTAGTACGACGGCACCAGGATTAACGATGGTCGGCTCGCTTACCGCGCCATCTAGCACATCCTCCGGCACCAGCTGTACGGCTGTCCCGCTCAACCTCTGCGGGTTGCTCTCCCGATCACCGAACGGAGACTCAAAACGGACCCGCACCGTGAAGCTAATCGATCGTTGCACCATGGTAAACGGGGTGAAGCTTGACAGATGGAACAGCCGGGTTGACTGATCACTGGCAGCACCGGCGACCGCCCTGGTCCTGGAGACACCAACGCCGAACTTCACTCTCAGTTTGTCGGCAATCGGAAGATCCGAGACCGAGAACTTCTGTTCGCCGGTTCTCGTACTCGTTTGGGATTCCGCCAACCGCTGTCCCGACTCCAGATAGTGGTAGATCTGGTTAATGACAGCGATATGGTCAGCCTCGCCCAGCAGCACGCCGTCGGTGCCCAACTCCACACCGGTTATTTCAACGACCAGCCGGCGGGTAGTACCCAACCTGCCGGGCACATCGATCGCTGTCCGCCAAACCCGAGATCCCCGTGCGTCCTCGACCCCCGTCACCCAGCGCCCAAAAGCGAACCTGTTGTAAAGGTCCTGCCACAGACCCGGCGTCTGCTCGATCAGCCCCGGCGCCGTCTGCTCGACCATGCCCTCGATCGTCGCAAATAGATCCTCGACGGCCTGGCCCTGCTCATCCACCAGGTCAACGTCGTAGAGCCGGTTCTGCCCGATGCCGTACTGAAGATGCTCAACCAGGCGCCTCGACGGCTCCTTACTTGACGGAAGCAAGTCGAACTCGACCAGCGGTCGCAGAACGTCCAACAACGGTTGACTACCCAACTGCCCCGCAACGTTCGCCGATGGCCAGATGTCGGCGAAATCCTCCCGCAGTCGAGCGGCCAACGCCGCGTCCACCGCGGCAAGCGTCGCCGGCCAGTCCTTGGCGTGCTCGTCGGCGTAGCGGAACAGCAGCTTCAACACGGCCAGCCGGTCCAGCTTGAGCTCGCCATCGGCGTACCGCCTGATCGCGTCGGCAGCCAACTCCTTGGGCAGGTTGGTGCGCTCGGCCCCGTAGTTGAGCACCTCCTCCCGCTCCGGGGTCATGTAGAACACCGAGCGGTTGTCGCTGCTAGCCGAGCCCATCCGCGGGCCGCGGTCGGACCGGTCCGGTGCCGTCACCGTAACGGTGAACTTGGCGGAGGCCGTGCGGAACACCTGTTGCCCCAGGTGCAGGATGAGGCCCTCGTCACCGACGATTTGCGCCGACGAAGCGCCGTCCGCGCCCTTCGCAGTGCTGGAATGGGAGTAACTCGCAGGGTTGTCGGAGAGATGGCCATCGAAAACGGCAGCTTCCGAACCGTTAGGGTCCATCGCCGCAGATAGCGAACTATTTAGCGAACGTTCGGTGCCATGCGATTCGGCCACCGTTTGCATGCCGAAGAGGATGTCTGCCGCCACCATGTTGCCGGCGCTGACGACTGTCGAGTCCCTGAGTTCCCCCGCTATCCGGACAGTGGTACGCACCGGCTCGCCGTTCCGGTCAAAGGCGGTTACCTCGAATTGGTATCCCACCCCGGTGAAGAGACTCGGTCCGGCCGCCACAAGACTGCTCACATTCGTACCTGCCGAGAGCGAAACATAGGCAGGGGAGCCAGGATCGAGCGTGAGGTCCGCGTCCCGGAGCGCGCTCTGAACCACCGCACGCAGCCGTCCGTCCATGTGCAAAATCATTGCGTGACGCAGATCGCGCGGCGACGGGTCCGACTTCTTCTGCGCCGACCAGGGCTGGCTGTCGCCAAGAACGGCGGTCGGCAGGAAGATGTCGGCGGTGGCATCGTCCACCTCCGCGAGGGTGGAGAAGTCGCCCAGCTGGTCGTTCCAGATATCCGCCGTAAGGGTCAGCGTGTCCCGGTAGACGACGCTGCCCTCGTTTCCCCCCTCGAACAGCGCCCCCCGGTTGACCCAGTTGGAGGTCTGGTTGCTGGACCGTGCCGCACCGGCCAACGACCCCGAAGAGCTCATACCGCTGCTGAAGGCTTCCTTTGCCTCGGCATCTCCCAATCCCTGCCCCACGCCGCCATTGACGCCCGCGCTCGAACCGATACCCCGCCCAGCACCAGCCGAGTGGATAGACAGGTTCACCGCGGTTTGGGAGTGGGTATGGCCGACCTCCTCGACGCGTTGCACTTCCGCACGCAGCCGCAACGTCCGGAACCGCCCCTGCTCGTCGGTGACAAAGACTTCGATGCCGTCCTGCAGCAGCTGGTCGTAGCTCGCCTCACCACGTTCGCTGTTAATCTCGGCCAGGCCCCAGGCCTGTCCATCCTTGCTCGTCAGGGTGATACCCCGCGCCTTCAGCGCGTCAGCCAACTTCTTCAATAGCTGATCGATCTTTGTGAAGTCCTGAATAAGTCCCGGCCCAGCGCCAGGTGCATCACGTCGCCACTCGGGATTAGCGGAATTACGGTTGGGCGGTGCCCCGGGAGTAACATCTCCCTTCAACACCGGCAGTCCTTCGGCATCGACAATCGGATTGCCGTTCGAGTCGGTCCGTACCGCCAGTTCCGAAATCGGCAGGCCAGCACGATACGCATACCGCTCTGGCATGGCGAGCAGAGCCCGGCCCGACACCTCAATCGGACCGGAATCCGGGCGACCGGCAAACTTGAGCGACGCACGATGAGTGACCGCTACGTCGTATATCGCGTTGTCACCAGCGAACCGCTGCACGCTGGGGTGGATCGCGGACCCACCCGAGTTTGCATCAAGCGAGCGCGACCAGGATCGGGCGGATCGGGGGGCGACCTGGCCAAGCCAGTTAAGCAGCTCATGGATGACATTACTTGGCTCCACCGCCCCCTCTTCGTGCTGACCGAGCGCCAACGCAAGCGAGGCGTCCTTGGACTTGCCGCGACCGCTAGAGGCCTGTGAGAACGTAACTCGAAGCCACTCCAGAAAAAGTTTTCCGCTGCGCGAACCCAACAGCTTCGCATTCTCGACCTTGACCTCGGTACTGATCTCCAAGGTGATCTCGACACCGTCGACATCGAGGCTGATCGGCCAGGTCAGTGGGTATCCCGAGGCGGTTCTTCGGATACGGGTGGGATAAACCTCCAGCAGCTGCGCCCGAACCTGCGCATGCAGCAAAGCCTCCTGCGCGCTGCCGGGTTTGGTAAGCGGAGCGAGCTCTTTGACGATCTGTTCGTAGAGCTTGATCAGGCCGGTCATGTCCACCAGCGCATGCTCCGGAAGCGGCTCGCGCTCTACTCCGTCGGGCAGTTTTATCTTGGGACCGGGCTCATCCAGCATCGGGTCGGGCAGCCAGACCGGCGTCCGGACCTGACGCGCCGAGGGGGCGAGGTCAATAGATTCCCAGAACGTCGATGCGTTGTCGGTCGGACTGCGACGTCCCGAGATCTCCAGTTCGGCTACGAATTCCAAATACGTGGAGGCGCCACGACTGTTGAGCACCCCCCCGGACATGGCCCAGTCCCCCCCGGTCGCCGAGAACGAATTGCCACTACCCCGGCTACCTGTCCCGTCCACCTTGATCGGCCCGCGTGGGCTAAACCATTTCCTGGGGTTTAGCAGTCGGTCTACCGGCAGGGTCAGTGATGTGTTGTGCGAGCTACCAAAAACTGTCCGCCAAATATTGCTACTGTGCGCGAAATATGGAATTTGGCCGACTGCCTGTTCGGCAGCTTCGACTGGTGGTGTTTCGACCTCGATCGCGCTGCCGTTGCTCAGTTTCAGCAGCACCTCGACCGTGTTCGCGCCCTCGCCGAACTGGAGCACCACCCCGTCCCCGACACCCCACCGCCACAAGGCCCGCAAATCCCCGTTCAGCTGCTCGGGGTCGACGAGGTGGGGATGGTCCTCGAACGGCTGCAGTCCCCACTGTTTACGGAGATAAGCGTTGATCGACGCAGCGGCCGCGTCAATCCAGGGCAGCCGGTCATGCGGGATGGTAGCCGCCATCAGGCGCCCGTTCGGCCACAGCGCGTCGAGCGCCTCCTTGAAGCCGCTGAGCTTCAGCTTGACGTCCGCAGTCTGCGCAGCGTTAGGGTCGTTCGGGTCGGCCTGTTGCGCCGCTTTAAGCGCCACCAACGCGTCCGCTAGCTCCTGTGCCCGCCGCGCGGCATCGCGAAATTGCTTCGCCCGTTGCTCGTTACGCGGCTTGACCTCGTTCTCCTGGTACTCCTTCTCCCGTAGCTTTTCCGCAGCGCGGGCAGCGGCGAGCCGATCACCGGCGGTGGTCGCCGAAGGGTCGGGCACAAGCTCCCTTATCACCTTGGCCTGGGCCTTGGTCGCCGCTTTCATGGCCTCGGCCGCAGCCTCCTTAGCCTGAGCTTTCTCGGCCTCGTCCGCAACTCTCCGGGCATCGTCCGCAGCCTGGGCCGCAACTCTCCTGCCCTCGTCCGCAACTCTCCGGGCATCGTCCGCAGCCTGGGCCGCAACTCTCCTGGCCTCTGCCGCAACTCTCCTGGCCTCTGCCTCGGCTTTCCTGGCCTTGGCCTCCGCCTCGGCCGCGACTCTCCTGGCCTCTACCTCGGCTTTCCTGGCCTCTACCTCGGCTTTCCTGGCCTCTGCTTTGGCTGCGGCATCCCTGGTTTTGGCCGCAGCTTCCTCAGCCTTGGCCTTGGCTTTCCTGGCCTCTGCCCTGGCCGCAACCTTCCTGGCCGCGGCCTCCACCTTCCTGGCCTCTGCCTCGGCTCTCCTGGCCTTGCCCTCAGCCTCGGCCTTGGCCTTGCGGGCCTCAGGCTTGGCTTTCCGGGCTTCGTCCGCCGCTTTCGTGGCCTTGGCCGCCGCTTTCCGGACCTCGTCCGCCGCCTTGCTAGCCTCTGCCACGGCTTTCCGGGCCTCGTCTGCCGCCTTGCTGGCCTCTGCCACGGCTTTCCGGGCCTCGTCTGCCGCTTTGCTGGCCTCTGCCTCGGCTTTCCGGGCCTTATCCGCCGCTTCCTCTGCCTTTGTCGCGGACTCGGCGGCAACTCGCCCGGCCTCAGCAAAGGCATCGTCCGTAACTCTCTTGGCCTCGGCCGCAGCTTTCCGGGCCTCCGTAAGAGCCCTGGCCCCAGCCCTCCTGGCCTCAGCCCGAGCATCCAACGCGGCTTCCGTAGCCTTGTCCGCCGCTTGCTGGGCCCTGGCCGCCACCCCCCGGGCCTTGGCCGCCGCTTTCTTGGCCTCCGCAAAAGCCTCGTCCGCAGCTCGCTCGGCCTCCTCAATGTTGACCTTGCTCGCCGCATTCTTGGCCTCCGCAAAAGCCTCGGCCGCGGCTTTCTCGGCATTTTTGGCCCTAGCTTCCCGATCCTTCGCCCGGTCCGTGAGAGTCTTTTGGGCTCCCCTGAGCTCCTGCTCCAGGGCCGTCCACAGGTCGGCGTCCACCGCCCGCAGGTGGAGTGTTCCATCCACCAACTGGGTCAGCGTCGCCTCGACAGCGTCGAGCGCATTCGGGCGCAGCACTCGATTCTCATCAACCGGAACCTCGTCGCGGTTCTCCTGCACGGCCCTCAACAAACCAGCAGTACTGGCGGTGAACTCCGCCACCGGCAGTTCCCGCAACTCCGGGGCCGCCTCGACGAGCTCGGCCGCCACGACGACTGCGGCCTTGCCCACCTCCGAATCGGCTCCCTCCGCCTGCCACAGTTCGGCCAACGCGGTGAGTGCGTTCACGGCCGGCGTACGGGCCGCACCGACCAGAGTGACCCGGGTCCGCCCCGGGCGGGAACTCGCCGGATCGCGTGCGACCACCGCCGTGACCACCGCCCGTGCCCGCGGCACCGGATCAACACCGGCCTCGGCAACAGCAGCAGCACGCAACCCCGACGCAACAGAACTCACCAGCCACGCGAACACATCCGGTGGAGCAGCGTTTCGCCCCAACCCGAGCGCATCGTTCACCAGCATCTCGGCCAGCCGTTGAGGGAGCTGAGCAGCCACATCAGCAGGCGTGGTGGGATCACGGAGTGCGGCCGACAAGTCGTCGCGATCCATCGTGACGAAGTCACGCCGAAGGACATCGGCTACGGCCTCCCGGTCACGTTCCACCCCCGCCCAGAACTGGTGAGCCTGCGTCAACTGCGCCGCTACCGCCTGGTGCAACCGATTTGCCTCAAGGCGGTACTGCTCGTCGAGGCGCGTTACCCGTCGCAACCGTGCCAACAGGTCAAACCGCTCATCCAGGGAGCCGGCGGTGGCGATACGCCGACGCAACTTGTGTCGATCCGCACGCCGATCAGCCGCAAGCCGCTCAAGCCAACTCACCAAGGGCTGCCCAGAACGAGAATGATGCGCATCATCGACAGCACGACTGACTCCCTGAAGGAAGGCAACCATCCGCTCGTGCTCGCCGATCCACCGGTCAAGCTGAGCCGGGACACCAGGGCCCGCCTGACGGTGCTGCACGAGAACGTCACGAGCCGCAACATGATGCGCCCGCAGACGCTCAATCATGGCCCGCAGCGCCTGCAGCGCCGCCTCTTCCTCCATCCGCTGCGTCTGCGAATCAGCCGACCTGCCCACCCGCAACAACCGCCGATAACCGGCGTAAAGCTCTTCAAGTTGAGCCAGCGTGGGTACCCGCTCGGCGGCATCCGACCCAAGCATCACCACTGGATCCGACCGCAACCGCCCAGCCAACTCCTGAGCCCGCGTACTCAGCGCGGTATGGCCGTCAAGCTTGGACAACAGTCCGGCAAACTCCCGCCGTGCCAACGCCCGCGTCTCCGCCGACATCGCCGCATCAGTCGCCAGAGCAGCCAACATGTGCAGCCGCGACCTCAATGCCATTTGCAGCGGCACCGCTCGTTCCGCCGCATGCACCTCCCCCTGCATGCTCGTGAAGAGCGACATACCGGCCGACGTATGCAGTAGCGAACCCCACGCCATCTGCCCCAACCGCGCGGCCGCTCCCCGGCGCATCCGCATCAGTTGAGGCCGAATCAGACCCGTCACCGCGTCGGCGAGCCGCTCGGCAAGCACAATTCGCAGCTCGGCGTCGGTAAGCCCGTCCCGATTGCCTATCCGCCCCACCAACGCAGCTACATCAATCGTGCGCTCGATCTGTCCAATGCGAACGCTAATCCGTCCGGTGTTCGTCAAATCCACCAGGTCGATTGGCTGCACCGTAAGTTCCGCGAACGCACCCGACAGCGTCGCTATCACATCCCGGACAGCGTCCAGCACACGATCTATCGACGGCTTGCCTGACGCGGTGCCGGGTCGCGGCGCTGGAACGGAGTTCTCGGGGCGGACGGGACGAGTTGCGGTCCAATCGTTCCCGTCGAGCACCCATTTCCCGAGGCGCGAAAGGTCGCCGTGTGAGAACCCCAGTTGATTCTCGGCAGGCACCTGCCAATCTGACGGCAGTTGCGACAGGTTGGTGGACGGCAACCAGATTTCGCCCTTCCGGTACCGACCGAGCCGGGTAACGAGATGGAGCGGCAGCCGCTGGTCTGGGTCGGCCAACACCTGGTTGATGTAGCGGATGTCCTCTTGCAGACGGCGCAGCTCACCTGGTGTGAGCCCGGCGAAGCGGTTATCCGAGTTAGCGCTGTTTGGATCGGCGATGGCCTGGGCGACCGCTGCCGACAGTTCGACCAGTCGGGAACGCAGCCCGTTGATCGTCTCGGGGTCGAGGTGGTACCCAGCCACGTTCGTGTCGAGGCTATGCACCCCGGCTTGGACCGCTGTCACCCCGAGTTCGAGGAGGCGGGGTTCGATGGCCCGGTCGAACGCCTCGACAAAATCGCGCGACAATGCCGGGTTCGTGTCGTCGCGGCGGTAGAGGAGCGTGCCGTCCTCGCGCAGGACCAGGCTACGCGTCACATTGACGGGCGCGTTATTCGCGCCCCGCCGCACCTGAATGTGGGCGGTGATCGAGTTTCCGGTGATGGTGACGGACGAACCCACGATGGTGAACTCACCATGCTGATCGCCCAACAGCAGGCCCGGCCAACCCCGGCTGTTGTCACCAGGTGGCAGGTCAGCCGCGTACGCGTTAAAAACAGCAAGCCGCGCCCGCCAGTCCCAAGAAACCCGAGCCAGCACATTAGCCACAAGCCGGTCACGCTTCTCCCGGATCAGAGCCTGATCTTGCGGCCCAGTCGGATCCTCCGAAACACTGTTAACAACATCCCGCACCGCCAGAATTCGCCAATGCGACAGCCCGTCCACATCCAGCCCGGCCGCCGCGTCAAGAAGCCGGAGCGCCTGGTCCAAGCTGCCCCGATCGTGGGCCTGAGAGAGCAGCAACTCCCGCAACGACTGATCATCGATGTTGCCCAGACCAATCCCACTACCCTGGGCCTGGCTTCGCAGCCAATCCCGCAACGCCTGCTGCCCAGCAACATCCCGGCGCAACTCACGATCCAACGCGGCAAACTCCAACACCGCGTTCAACCACGACCACACCCTGGCCGCATCCTCCGCGGCATCCCGCGGCGGATCCATCACCTGCCGAGCCAGATCCTCCAACTCCGCGACCCGACCCAAAAGATCAGCCACCACCGGCGGAACCCCACGCCCAAGCACCACAATCTCGCGAATCTCATGCGCCAACGCACGCCGGACATCCCCCAACCGGATACCCGCACCCAGCGTCACCGCCCACCCGGAACCATCACCCAAACGCTGCGACATCGCAGCCGGCGGCACCGCAAACCCACGCCCAGAAAGATCATCAACCCCAAGCTCAAGATCTACAGACGCACCCGCAACCTTGACCCGCACAACCCCAGGACGACCATCAACCAGAGAGACCGTCGCCTCATCACCAAGCGCAACCCGCGCCGCCTCCTCAACCGACCTCCTCGCCAGCTCCAAACGCTCCCGCCGACCCTCCGGAGTGTCCGGATGGTAATCACCCCGATAGGCAGAACGCTCCACCGCGCCAGACGTGATCACATCCGGCCCCGACGAACTACTCGGCGGCGTACCCGTATGCGGCGTACCCGACTGCGGCGGCGCCACCCCCGCCGACAACGCACCCTCCAGCAGCGGATCAGACTCGCGAGGCTCACCAGAAACACCCGAGGGCTGCTCGGCGAGCTGCCCTGAACGGGCATCAGCCAGGTGATGCGCGACCGCCGCCGTCACCGCGGCTCGCGCTCGCGAAACCGAGTTGGCATCGGTCGCGGCGCTGGCACGCAGCCCTGTCGCGACAGAGCTGACCAGCCGCCTGACCACCGCCGGCGGAACGGTGTTACGTTCCGATCCGAGTGTGTCGTTCACGATCCGCTCAGCGAGTAGTAGCGGCAGCTGAGCGGCCACATCGGCGGGCGTGGTGGGGCTGCCGAGCACGGCCTGCAGGTCGTCGTAACCCATCGTGCGGAACTCGCGCCGAAGCTCGTCGGCCTGGGTCTGGCGCTGCTGCTCCACCGCTGCCCAGAACCGATGCGCCTGCTCCAACGACACCATCACCGAACGGTGTAGCCGGTCCGCGTTGAGGCGGTGCTGCTCTTCGATGTGCCTGATTCGCTCTATCTGCGCTACCCAACTGGCCCGGGCCTCAATGTGCCCGGCACCACGGCGCTGGCGCAACGCGTGTTCGTTGTCGGATGCGGTCGCGACGAGCGACTCCAGCCGGCGTATCCGGGGCTCTCCGAAGTGCGGACGATGCGCGTCCTCAATGGTCTGCTCGACGGTCCGGAGGAATTCCTCCATTCGCTCGTGCTCGCCGATCCACCGGTCCAACTGGACCCGGTCACCGATTCCTGTCGCCCAGTGCTGGACAAGGACACCGCGCGCCGCGGCATGATGGTCCCGCAGGCGATCCAACTCCATCCGCAACGCCTGCAGCGCCCGCTCCTCCCGCGCCTGCTGCGTCTGCGGATCGTCCGACCGGCCTTCCCGCAGCAGCCGCCGGTAGTCGTCGTACAGCTCGACAAGCTGGGTCGGTGTGAGCAGTGACAGGACGGCGTCCGGCTGGTTCATCGCCATCGGGTCCGACTGCAGGCGCACGGCCGCGTTCTGTGCCCGACCGCTCAGCGTGGCGCGGTCACCGATCTGGGGCAGGAGGATGGCGAACTGTTGCCGGGCGATGGCCCGGGTCTCCGTCGTCATCGCCGGGTCGGCCATCAGACCGGCAAGCATGTGCAGGCGCGTTCCCAACGCGGTCTGCCGTAACCGCTCGCCCGCACCCCGGCGCATCCGCATCAGCCGAGGCCGGCTCAGGCCGGTCACCGCGTCGGCGAGCCGTCCGACCAGCACGATACGCAGCTCCACGTCGGAGAGGGTGTCCCGATCGGTGATCCGCGCGAACAGCGCGGCCACGTCGATCATCCGCTCCCACCCATCGACGTAGATTCTGATGTAGCCGTCGTCGGCGAGCGTCGACACGTCCACCGGGTGTGCTGTCAGATTTTCCGATGCCCCCGCCAGGGTCGCCGCCACATCCCGAGCGGCGGTCAGCTCGCGACCCGTGAACGGCAGGGCCACCGGCACCACCTGGCTGGCCTGCTGTCGCGCCTCGATCTCCCGGATACGCTCTGCCCCCACCCATGTTCGCTGTGCCCGCTCCAGCCCTTCCGTCACCACGTTGTGTAGCCGGTCCGCGTCCTGGCGGTACCGGTCGTGTAGGCGCCTGGTCTCGTGCCACCGCTTCCGCAGCGCTGACCGGTCCTTCCTACTGGCTGCGTTGATCCGGCGGTGCAACCTGCGCTGGCCCATGGCCTGGGCTGCGGCAAGCCGCTCACTTCGGCGTACCCGGGGTTCACCGGAACGATGACGATGAGCTTCGTCGATGGCCTGGGCTACCGATTCGAGATCGTTCACCATTCGTTGGTGCTCGGTGATCCGCTGGGCGATCTGGGCTCGGCCGCCGAAGCCCGCCTGCTGGCGCTGGACGAGGATGTCCAGCACCTCCGCGTGGTAGGCCCGTAGGCGTTCGAGCTCGACCCGAACCGCCTGCAGCGCCGCTTCCTCGAACCCCTGCTGCTTCTGCGAATCAGCTGACCGGCCTTTGCGTAGCAGCCGACGGTAGTCGTCGTACAACTCGGCAAGCCGGGTGGGCGCGGGCTGCGGCGTGTCCGGTTGGGCCATCGCCGTTGGATCCGCCGCCAACAGCGTGGCCAGGTTTTGGGCCTCGGGGGTCAGCGTCATCTGGTCGTCGACCTGAGTAAGCAGGTCGACGAACTGCTGCCGCGCTGCCGCCCGGGTCTCCGAGGTCATCGTCACGTCGGTGGTCAGCTGGGCCAACATTTGTAGGTGTGCGCGTAACGCGGCCTGCCGCAACCGCTGGCCCGCCCCCCAACGCATCCGCGCCAGCCGAGGCCGGCTCAGGTCGGCCGCTGCGTCGGCGAGCCGCGCCGCCAGCACGATACGCAGCTCTGCGTCGGTAAGCGTGTCCAGCTCGGCGTTCCGCGTCACCAGCGCAACCACGTCGATCGTGCGCTCTCGGCCATTGACGTGGATGACGATCCGGCCATCGTCCGCCAACGCGGAGACGTCCACCGGGCCCACGCCAAGTTCCTGGGACGCGCTCGACAACGCGGCTACCACATCCTCGACGGCAGCCAGCACGCGACTCGTCAGCGGCCCGACCGGCGGTGCTACGGGACCGGCGGGCACTGCCCCATCCGCTCGCCGCGTCGCGCCGGTCTGCGGTGTCGCACTGGTCTGCGATGTCCCTTCTGACTGCGACGTCCCGCCGACGGCGGGTTGGTCGCCAGTGTTCGACGCATCATTGTCACCGGGCATGCCCGCGATGCTGAGGCTTACCGGCGGGCGGCTCAGGTGCGGCGGTATCGCTAGGTCGACGGGCCGGCCCGTACTGTCGAAGATCATGACTTGCATGAGCAGCATGCCGTTGGGGTCGGGCGGCTGGTCGACGGCCCCGCTGCCGAGTCCGGGTGTCCACCAGGAGGTCTCCCCGGATACGTTGTGCCCGACCACACCGTGGCCACCCGGAGTCGCAGTGGGCCGGTGGGCGTATGAAACCACCGCTGTCCAGCCGTGGCGTGCCGGACCACTGATCTGCGACTGGATCCACGCCATGGCCGCCGGACTCGCGACCATCGTGTCGAATCGGCCGCCAATCCAGCGCTCGAAGAGCGAAACAGGCAGGGCTTGACCGGCACGGCTGACCCCAGCCACAGTCGGAACGCCGTAGAACGTGCAGAGTTCGGACACGATCGCATCGAGGCAGTTGGCTTCTAGCGGGTTGGATCCGGTGATGGCCTCCTGCCATGGTGTTGCGCGGGGATCCGGATGAACCTGCGGCTGATTGTCGGCGTCTCGAGGGATCACCGACTCCAGGTGACTCTGGCTGCTGCGATGGTTCGGGTCTACATGACCTGCTCGCGCCTCCGACCAGGAACCGATCGGAGGTGCGGTCCGGCCGGTCGAAGGTCGTAGGGGTACCACGTTCGGGGCGGCGGTCGGCGTATCGACCGGCGCGTTGGAAACTGCGGTGGGGTTCGCTGGTGAGGTTGTGGGGCCCTCCGTACCGGCGTGCGTTTCCGTGTCCCGCCTCGGCTCGCTCTGCTCAGACTCGGTGCGCCCAGACTCCGCCTGCCCAGCACCTACCTGCTCAGACTCGGTGCGCCCAGACTCCGCCTGCCCAGCGTCAGCATTGTTGCGCGCCGATTCCGACCGTCCGCTGGACGGAACGCTGGTCGTCGACGGCGACCTGCCCGTGGTAGCCGCCGTGCTGCCGCTGGTTGGCGTGCCGGCGGCCGGCAATGCGCCGATGCTGGTTGGTGTGCCGGTGTTCGGTGATGTGCTGGTGTGGGCCGAGGCGTCGGGTGCCGCCGGGGCGGCAGCAGGCGTGGCATCGGTCGTCGGCGGGCCGGTCGATGGTTCGGTCGCCGGGGGCGCCGCGGGTGTCGAGGGCTCAGCTGTGGGAGACGTGGGAGCGCTGGCGGCGGGAGGTACATCGGCATTCGGCGCAGAGGACCGGGGCGTGGTCGAGGAGTCGGGCGTGGCTGAGGTGTCCCCGTCGCTCGGTGCATTGGCGTCTGGATTGGAATCGGCTGGCAGAGCGAAGAAGTCTTCGCTGACCCCAGCTTTTACACCAGCCTCAAAGGCTGCCTCGAAGGCATTGACGTGGGCACCTATCGCGTGTTGTGCCGCCCAGACCGCTCTCGGCACGGTGGAGGCCTCTGCAACTCGACCGGCGGCCTGAGCAGTCCGCTGCGCGGCCTCTTGGGCCGTCTGGGCAGCCCGGGCGGCATCAGCAGCCAGCTGATCAGTCGGTTGCTGCAACTGCTGGAACTGCTTATAAGCGGCCTCGACGGCTTGGGCGTTCTGGATCGCCTGGAACCGCTCGGCATCGGTCGTGGCGTTGTTACCGGCGATGTCTATGGCGTTGTTATGGGCAGCGGTGGCAGCCTCTTCAAGCTGCCGGGTGATCGTGGAGACCTCATCCGCCCGACGGGCGGCGATGTCAGCCGCCTCCCGGGCGCGGCTAGCAAAGTGCTCCGCTCTACTCTGGGCCTGCTGCGCAGCTTCCTTGGCCGATTCGCGGGTCTCCAACTGTTGCCGGCTCTCGAACCCGAACTTCGTGCGGATCCAACCCTCCGTGCGCGGAGTGAGCCCGGCACCCTCGCTGACCTTGTCACGGACCATGCCGGCGGCGACCCGGTTGTGCAGGTTGTCGAGGTTGAGTTCCCACTTCCCGTAGACAAACCCGTTGGCAATGCTCTCCGCGCCGACCTCGGTGACAGCCTCGTCGACGGCTCGTGTGAAGGTATTGCCGGCGAACCGGATTGCCCATGAGTCGGCCCTCTTGGCCAGGGTGTGCCCGATCGGCGACAAGAACGACAACCCGGCACCTGCGGCGCCACCTATCGCCGCTGCCTTGAACTTGTCCACGTCGTATCCGGTACGGGTTTTCAGGACCTTTCTCTGGTATTCCTCAGTGGCAAGCTCGACGCCGCCCTCGGCAGCAACTTCGTTGAGCGCCTGACGGGGAAGACCCCAGGCGAACGCCTTCAGGGCGGTCCGAATGAGGCCCTTGACGCCCTCCTCTGCGAACGATTGGCCAGCCCGATCCACCAGGATCTGGAACATCTTGGCGATGGCCTCACGAGTGAAAGCGATCCGACCACCGGCGGCGACCACCGCCATTCCGAACGTCAACCACGCCGCCACGGCGAAGAAGAAGATCTCCAGAATCAGGACACAGGTCTCGATAAGCATCGATATTTTGCTGTGCTCGACGTCGAGCGCCGCCTGCTCGATACCGGAAATGATCTTCGACATGTCGGCCAGGACATCGTTGGGTACCTTGACCCCGATGTCCTGCCACGACTCGGCAAACGCAGAGCCCGAGTCGCCGCCCCAGGCACCCTGCAACGAAGCGGCGGCGACCTGCGCGGTGGCGATCTCGCTCTCCAGTTGGGCGCGCATCACCTTCCAGTCGGCGGCGAGCTGCCGGATCTGGTCCTCGTTACCCTCTGGCCACCCCTGTCCACCCGATCCGGCCCAGAGGACCGCGTCGCGAATCTGGTTCCAGGGATCGCCGAAGTCCGGTCGCTCGATCACTGAGCAGCCGGTCAGTTGGTGAAGTAACGAGGATCGTCAGCCTCCGCGATAGAGGTCACCGCGGTCTCTACCGACTTTCCGAGTTCGCCCAGCCCAGCGGCGAGCTGCACGATGTTCGGCCGAAGCTGCGCACCGAAGTCCGTGTAGTTCTGCCGAAACCGCCGCCCGCTCTCGTCGTTTCCCCACAGCGGTGCCATCTGCTCTGTCCGGGCGACAAGCGATGCCGCGCTGGAGACGGTATCGTTCAGTGCCGTCAGGGAAGCCATCAGCCGATGTGCCGCCGTGAGCGCGCCGACAGGGTCTCGGAGATCTGATTCAGCCATCTCTGCTCCAAAATGGAGTAACAGCCGAGGGCCCTGCCATCGACGTCTGTTACGCCAAGGTACGACACGTCTGCCTTCCACGGAACCCCTGAGCGCCCCGCGACGAGTCACACGTACGACTCGGTTTCGTAACCACCACGACGCCTGCGCTCGCACCTGGTGATCGACAGCGCGGGTCGCGGCGGCGGGACAACTTCCGTTGGGTGCCGGTAACAGTGAAGATGTGCAGTGCCATGGTCCCAGTGAATCGAGATCAGCGGGAGGACACGATGCTGCGAGCACGATCACCGGAGGAGTGCCACCTCTACATGGGCCTGCACCCGTGCACATGCGGGGCCGAACGGTTCGCGTGGCAGCGGCACTACCTGATTCCCGGCGCAGAGCAGACCTCCGTGTACGAGGGGGAATGCCCAGGCTGCGGTGAGGCACGCGAGTTCCGCTTCGCCGTACCGGACACGCTGGCTCCGCCGTTCACCTTCGGCGGCGACGAGCCCTCTCAGGTCCTCGATCCGTACCAGTTTCTGACGCGCTACCATCTGACGACGCGTGTGGTGCCGAGCGACCCCGCTGTCCTGCCCGAGTCGCAGCGGGCGCGCTACTACGCCGAGCTGCGCACCGGGATCGCGGCGCTGCGGGAGGTGCTGAAGTTCATCCCCGCCGACGCGGCTGCCATGCCAGCTGACGCCTTCACCTCAGAAGCGGGGCGCGCGGCGTTCGAAGCCGACCCCGAGCAGTTCGCGCGGGAGCGGCTCGAAGGGTTGCTCGATTCGCATCAGGAGACGTTGGCCGCGTACCAGGCGGCGGTGCGGGGAACGACCCCGGGCCAGTCGCCAGCCTCGTCGTGATCACTCCGGAGCAGGCAGAGGCGATCGCCGACAAGTGGGCACACGCGCTCCACCCAGATTCCACCGTCCAACTGGAACGCTTCGACCTCGGCTTCGTGGCACGACGGACGCTGCCTGAGCTGGCCGGGGTCACCGGCATAGTCATGGACGCGCCCGCGACTATGATCATTGACGGGACCACCGGTGTCACGACGCCCTGCCCCAACGTCGATACGGCCTCGCTGGTGCGCCTCTATACCGCTCAGGCTGCGGCCAGAGACCGATTCTCCGCACCGTTGTTGGGCCTGCTGCGCATGGCGGGCTGGCAGCCCGGCCGCGAGATGGGTGGCATCGCCGACGCGTGGTGGGCCCGCTGCGCGCCGGCCGGTGCCCCCTTCCCCGCCAGCGTACGAGCGGTCGTGTCCGAGTTCGGCGGAATCAACCTCCGGCCGGCGCGACTGTGGCTGGCACCGACCCCGGTCGACGTACCCGTCACATTCGTCCCGGTCGACGGTGGTGTCGCCGCCGGGGTCGGTGCCATCGGCGATCGGATCATCGCGGTCGACGAGCATGGCGGCATCCACCTGAGCCAGGACGGCACCGTCGAACGGGTGGGGGACACGTTCGACGCCGGACTGGCGCGGATGTTGAACCTTGCCGAGCGGTAGGCATCGCTGGAGTGGTGTCACGCATCCTTACGCGTGCCACAATCAGCCGCATGCAGAAACTGAGCTGCGTCGCGTGTGGACATACCGAGCATGGCGAGAGTTCATACTGCATGAATCCGAGCTGCGGTCAGCTGCTGCCCGTGCCGACCCGGGCCGCAGGCCAGCGCCCCACCCCCGCCGCACAGACGCGGTCTGTCGATGCCACCAAGACGGTCAAGGTGCGACCGGCCGAGCCGGCGAACGGAGCGCCGACCGAACCCGCATCGACACAACCAACCGAGCCCTGGACGGCGAAGCTGACCACGCTGGCGAAGGGGAGACTGACGAAGCGAGCAAAGACGGTCGCCACTGACCCAGCGACCAGCGCACCGCCTGGATCGGTCACCACCACGACCGACGAGCCTGAGCATCCGGCACCGGCACCGGCAGTGCCGAACGACTCAGGGACAAGGCAGGAGGCGAAGTCAGGCTCCGTGATGTCGTCGCGGCCGGTGCCCACCGAACTTGCGGCAGCGGATATCGCCAAAGCAGAAGAATCCGAGCCCACGCAAACCACCGAGCCGCGATCCGCCCTAGCTACGGACTCGACGATCGTGGAGCCGCTGCCTGCGGAGCCCACCGCACCCGCATCCGCAGAAGCGGCGCAGTCGTCGCCCGGGAGGCCAGCCAAGGCGCCGGACAAGCCCGTAAAGGCACCGACCGAGCTGCTGAAGCCGCCCCCCGAGCCGGTCAAGGCATCTGCTGATCCAAGGAAGGTGATCGACTCACCGCCGATGGCGACAACCGCCGCCCCGTCGAAGCCCGACGTCCCTGCGAAGATCGCACCACCCGCGCCACCGCCGGCCCAGCCGGTACCCGCCCCACCAAAGGCAGGCGATGCCGTCGCCTCCGTGATGAGGGCCCGACGGCTACTGCTCGGCGGCGCAGCACTGCTGGTGCTGATCGCCATCGCTGTCGCGTTCACCCGGGGTGTCGCCACACCCGAGGCGAAGTCGACCTCCCCTTCGGATTTGCCGCAGGCATCCCAGGCCACCGACCGTGCCCCGGAAATCACCAATATCCAGGACGAGCGGATCGCCGTGACGCTCACCTTCGTCGACCGTAGCGAGGGGGTCGCCGCCTTCTATGTCGTGGGCGGTCCCACCGGTCGGCAAGCGACGACGCTCGCCGAGGCACCGCGCGCATCGACATCCGTACGCGTCAACGCGGTCAATCCCGATGTCGACTACTGTTTCGTCGTGGTAGCTGTGCTATCGGTGGACAAGGTTGCTCCTTCGGTGCAGGTCTGCACCTCGCGATTCGGGACGGCGAAGCCATGACGACGTACTTCGTGTCGGCCGACCAGGCCGGTGCCTACCCCCGGATCAGCGACGCGCTGGCCATGGCCGGGCCGGGTGACCAGATCGTGGTCGGCCCCGGCGAATACCGGGAGAACCTGACACTGATCTCCCGGTCAGTTGCCATCGTGGCCGCCGAGCCCGACACCGTGACCCTGATCGCGCCAGACGGCCAGCGCCCGGCGGTGCAGTGCGAACGCAGCACAGTCGAGCTACGCCAACTGCGCATCGTCGCGGTCGACGCCGCTGCGGTGAGCGCAACGGACACGAAGCTCACCATGGCGGGTTGTGAGTGCTCGGCCGCCTCGGGCGCGGGCATCCAGCTCGGTGCCCGTACCGAGTTCGACCTCGACGGCTGCAAGGTCGTCGGTGCCCAGCTCGGCATCCAACTCGACGACTGCGCGGGCTCGATTTCCAACTGTACGGTGACGCAGATCGTCTCCGACGGCATCCTGGTCCGTTCGGCCGACCCGACCCTGCGAAACTGCCTGATCACCGATGCCGGCTATCGCGGTGTCTACGTGTACGACTACTCCCGCCCGACGCTGGAGAACTGCACCATCTCCCGTACGGGCGACATCGGTGTCGCCGTCGTCCAGGAGAGCAACGTGGTGTTGCGCCGGTGCCGGATCTCCGAGGCGGTCGGGGTGGGCATCAGCGTCGGTCCGGACTGCGGCGGCCAGATCACCGGCTGCACCGTCGAGCAGACCGCAGCACCCGGCATCCTGCTGGCCCCGGGCAGCCGGGTCGAGATGCAGGAGGCCGGCCGCCCGGCGGCCCGCGCCGAGCCGGTGACGATGCGTGCTCAGGACACGGTGCGCTCCGAGGAGCTGCTCGGCGAACTCGACGCGCTGGTCGGCCTGCCCGGTGTGAAGGCCGAGGTGCACGCCATCATCGACGAGTTGCAGGTCAACGAATGGCGACGCCGGGGTGGCCTGACCGTCGCTGCATCGACCAACCATCTGATCTTCGCGGGCTCCCCGGGCACCGGTAAGACCACGGTGGCCCGCATCTACGGAAAGCTGCTGGCCGCGCTGGGCATCCTGCCGCGTGGCGAGTTCGTCGAGGTGGCCCGGCGGGACCTGGTGGGTCAGTATCTCGGCCACACGGCGGAGAAGACGGCGGCAGCCTTCGAGAAGGCACTGGGCGGCGTGCTCTTCATCGACGAGGCGTACACGCTGTCCCGGTCGTTCGGGTCCGGCGGCGACTTCGGCCAGGAAGCCATCGACACGCTGGTCAAACTGATGGAGGACCACAGGCACGAAATCGCCGTGATCGCCGCCGGCTACACCGGCGAGATGGTGGAATTCCTGGACGCCAACCCTGGCCTCGCCTCCCGGTTCAACAAGACCATCGTCTTCGAGGACTACTCCCCACAGGAACTGGTCAACATCCTCGCCACCATGGCCGAGGCGCATGAATACCGGCTCTCCGACGAGTTGCACGCCTCGATCGGCGGCTACTTCGCGGCGATGTCCAAGGACCGCAACTTCGGCAACGCCCGCGAGGCGCGCAAGCTCTTCGACGGCATCCGCAAGGCCCAGGCGCAGCGGCTCCGGCAGCTACGCCGCGTCCCCAGCGGTGACGAGTTGCAGTTGCTCATCCTCGACGATTTGGCCGCCGTCATCGCGTAGCCAGCTCTGGCCGGTTCTCCACCGGTCAGAGCCACACCCTCGGCCGGTGGTCGCCCGACCGAGGGTTTCTTCTCGGACTACTTAAACCGCACCCGGTGTGGGCCGCACCTGCTGCTGCCGGGGTGCCTGCGCGGGCTCCTGCTCGGGGGTCCAACTCTCGGTCTCCACCTTGACGACCTTCGGCTGGTCGCGACGCTGATCCCGAGTTCGTCCACTGAGCGCGGACGGGCCGTTGCCCGTGTCCTGGTCGACGAGGCGCGGCCCACCACGGCGTACGGCACGCGGCGGCTGACCGCCTCCGCCGCTACCAGCAGCGGCACCCGGGTTCATGCCGCCCATCGGTGGCATGAACGGCATACCGCCGCCCCCGCCGCCGTCACCCGGGGCAAGGTTGGCCGCCTTTGGCCCGACGGTCAACGGGGTCTCCGGATCGGTGCCGTTGGCGGCGATCGGCAGCAAGCTCGTCTGGTCGTTACCACCGGGCCCCGGACCGGTCAGGCCTCCGCCTCGGCCCGGCAGTGTCACGCCACCGCCACCACCCGGGTTGGCGGAGAGCGAAGACGGTGTCCGGGTCCGACCGGTCAGGCTCGGCACATCCGGGCTCGTCGACGACCGGCCTGGAAGGGTGGGGATGACTCCGGGCGTGAGGGGGGTGGCTCCCGGACCGCTGAGCCCCGGGAGGTCATTCGCGCCTGGCAAGGTAGGACGAGTCAGTTCAGGCACCCCTGCCGGCATGGCGGTCGGGCCACCCGGCAACTGCGGCGATCCGGCGAGTGGATTCGCACCAAGCGACGGCGTGGGCAGTTGGGGAGTAGCGAGTTTCGGAGTCTGACTGGGGTTCGGAATCTGATTGGGGTTCAGGTTGGGAAGCGTGGGTTTGGCGAGGTTGGGGTTGGGAAGCGTGGGCTTGGGAAGATTGGAGTTGGGAAGGTTGGGCTTGGGGAGGTTGGGGTTAGCGTTTGGATTCTGCTTCGGACCGCCCGGCGGAGTGGACGGCCCAGGACCGGGACCAGCACCGGGACCAGCACCGGGACCGCCACCTGGGCCCGGACCTGGGGTAGCGAGCGCTCCCGCTATGATCAACCCTTCGTAGGGGCCGGTCTTTTTCCACTCGGAATTCTCACTCAACGCGGTGGAGAGTGTCCCGCCAATCTCGCGAAGCCTTCTGGCATGCTTGTCCATGGAGCTATGCACAGCATCGTTGTAAGACTTTCGGACGTCATCGGCCGAAACCCAGTTGGGGGTAGATTGATGACCCGATAGATCATCCATCATTTGTTGGTGACTTTTGGTAATTCTGTCGATATCGGCGGAGAGATCGTCGGCGACATCATTGGTTTCACTGCGAGCTTTCTCGATGGAAGCAGCGACTCTCGCGACCCTTTCACTGGCATCTTCGAGGCTCTCTGCCCAGTTTCGCATAAGCGAAGACGTCTTTTCAGCGCTCATCTTGAACGCAGTGGCCGCATCCCCCTCCCAATCATTTGGACCCACCGCGTCTACAACATAACGCATGAACTGTTCCTGATTATCCCGCATGGAATTGCTAATATTTCCAAGTCGAATCCCAGCGTCCCGGACCGACTCCGGGTGAGACTTCATGATCAGATAGTACGCCTGGACGTAATCGTACTGATTCCAGTCCGTCTTTGGCGGCACACCGACGGCATCGACATTTCCGAAGGTGGCATAAGCGGCCGAACTGGTATACGTAAGCGAGTCTTCTTTGAACAAAGGGTTTTTATCCGCGAATCCCACCTCGGCATACTTGGCACCCATGCGCTCCATCAAGCGTTCGTCAAGCTTCTCGAACTGCTTGCGAGCCAATCTCTCGTTCTCGTCGTAGGTATCGGCAGCAAACTCGACTGCCTTCCGATACGACGCGAGTCCCTCCCTGAGCGCCCGCACAATCCCCACAAGGCCCTTGCTCTCGCCGCCAACCAAGGCGCCGACCGCGTTCGCGAAATGGTGGAGCTCGGCAAGTTCAGAATCACCCTTGATTCTCGCACCGAACTCGGTGATATCTCCGACAGTGCCTGGCAGACCGCCGCCGAGCGCCCTGTCGATGCGCCTGGTAAATCTGTCTTCAACTCCACCGATCCCTTTGGCGGTGGTCAGTAAACCCTTGTTGGAAGGTGCCTGGACCAAGTCTTTCTTATCGCCCATATGCTTCCCCCTCGGACATCGTTGGAACGGTCCCGGCGTTACGCTGTGCGGGGGTTTCAGCTTCGGTTCGCGACCTGCCGGCAGTGGCGGGCGCAGTGTGAGTACCAGTTCCCAACTCACCTCGACGGGGCGTCCGTGGTGCCCGGATTGGCGAACGCCGGTCCGGCTCGTCGGATGCGCCCACCCGGGTCGGGGCCTCGCGTCCGGAGAGGTGAGTCGGCGCGGCCTGGGACTTCGTGCCGCGACGGGCGGACGTGGTCCGGGAAGCCGGTGGGTCCGACTGTCCCCGGCCGTACAAGCCGGGAACCATGGGCGGCATGACGCCGTCGTTCTCCCGCGCCGCCGCCGCCAGATCCTTCCGCGAGCCAAGCGTGGGCTCCCGAGTGTCGGTGCCCTCGGGCGCGGCGAGTTGCCGTACCGGAGGGTCACGGTCCGGCATCCGCCCGAGGGCCGGCACCCCCTGCCCCGATCCGGAGAGGGCATAGCCGCCGGCCAACCCGCGACCGGGCGGGACGGGGCCGAGCACACCGCCGGGCCCGAGCAGCCCGCCCGGCCCCGGGGCGGTGGGCAGCACGGCTGGCGGGAGCGCGGTGACCGGTCGCGGGGTCAGCGGGACGATGCCCGTACCCGGTGTGCCGGACGGAAGCGCGGCGGGCCGGAAGGCTCCCAGCGGACCAACACCCGGACCGGTGGGGCCGCCTCCCAGACCCGGCGGAACGCCGCCCGGACCGGGACTGGGCCCGATGCCCGGCGGCGCGGTAGGACCGAGGCCGGGGGGCGCGGTGCCCGGCGGCTCATCGAGTCCCGCTTCCGTCAACGGACGAACACCCCCGGGCTCGTCGGCCGCCGTCGGACCGCCGCCGGCTGTGGCGAGGCCGAGTAGACCCTGATACGGCGTGGCTGGCTGCCACTCGCGGAGTGCTTCCACCAGCTCTCCGCTGAGCCGTACCGCGATTTCCCGGGCCTCCCGGTCCGCCGTGTCCTCGACGCCTTTGATCTGCTTCTGGACGCCCGCCTGCCCCAGCGGGGAGATGGCGACTGCCAGGTCGATCCGCATGCCCTCCAACGCCGTGTCCCGGCGACGGATGACAGCGCGAAGGTCGTCCTGGGCCGTGCTGAGCGCCTTGGCCGCCGCCTCGTACCCGACGGCCCGGCTCCTCGTGTTCGCCTGCCACCGCTCGGTCGAGTCCACCGTACGCGTGACGGACCGACGAAACTCCCGGCCCCCCTCGCCGTACCAGTGCAGGGTCTTTGCCCGCGCCGCCAAGAGGTCGCCGGCGAGGCCGATCGACGCGCCGGCCGCACGCCAGTCGGTGGCCAGCTTCTCGGCACGCTCCGGCCGGGCGCCGATGACGAGGGCGAAGATCTGGTCGGCGTCGAGTCCGGCCCAGTCGGTGCGCTGCGGGCCCGGCCGGGCGTACGGGTAGCGTCGGCGGCCGGTCGTCGAGCCGGTGACCTGCGCTGTCGTACCGTCGCCATAGGACGGACCGGCGATGTCACCGTCCCGCAGCGACTCCTGGATGCGGCGGAGTTGCCGGGCGGAGCTGTCCTCGATCCCCTCGTACCACTGGGACGCCAGCTCCGCGCCACGGGCGGTGCTGGCCATGCCGTCGACGAGATCGTCCGAGAACGCGCGGAGCGCCGTCAGGTCGGTCCCGGCCAGCTCCGCGAACCACTGCATCTCGGCGAAACCGGCCGGCTGGCCGAGCTGCGTGGCGACTGCGGTGGCGGCGTCGAGTCGTGCTCGGGCGTCGCCCGCGTAGGCCGTGCCGGCGCCCGCCACCGCATCGGCGAAGGTCCGCAGGCCGGCCGACTCCACCTCGAGCAGGTCACTGTCGCCCACAATCGGTGAGCGTAAACGGTGGTTCGACGCATCACAATGGGTTGTCCAACCACGCCAGTTGCACCAGCCGGGCACCTTCCTTGCGGGTCACCATCCAGGCCCGGCCGGGCGGCAGTGCGCTCGGCCGGACCCCGCCGAGTAGCGGTCCCTCGTTGCGGTCGCCGGACATGACGAGCCCGGGGGCGTTGAGGTCGCGCAGCCGGCCGAGAACCGGGTCGTACATCGCTCGGGAGGCACCGCCGCTGCGCCGGACGACCACGATGTGCAGCCCCACCTCGCGGGCCTGTGGCAGCAGGCTCTGTAGCGCCAGCAGGGGGTTTCCGTCGCCCGCGACGAGGTCGTAGTCGTCGACGAGGACCCACAGTTCGGCGCCGCTCCACCAGCTCCGGGCGCGCAACTGCTCCGGGCGGATGTCGGGGCCGGGCAACCGCTCGCGGAGGGCGAGTAGGGCGTCCTTGAGCAAGGCGGTGCCGTACTCGGCGGTGGTGGCGGAGGCCATCAGATACTGCTCCGGTACCGCACCGAGCAGGCTTCGCCGGTAGTCGATGGTGATAATGCGCGCCTGCTCCGGTGTGTACCGCTGCGCGATGCCGGCCGCCACCACACGCAGGAACGACGACTTGCCGCACTCGGTGTCACCGAAGACGATGAAGTGCGGGTCGCTGTCGGGGTCGATGAAGACCGGGCCCAGGTCGGCTTCCGCGATGCCGATCGGCAGGCCAGGTTGGTCGACGCCCAGCCGGGACACCTCGGCGAGGGGGATCTCCGCGGGCAGCAGCCGTACCGGCGGCGCGACCGGGCCGGACCACGCTGCCCGCACGGCGGCGACCGCCTCGCTCACGGCGGTGTCCGTCGAGGTGGCCGAGTTGAGCTGCGGGCGGCTGGCCAGGAACTGGTACGTCTCGGGTGTGATGCCGCGTCCCGGTGCCTGCGTGGGGACGTTGGCGGCGGCCCGGCGGCCGATGGTGGAGTCGGAGGGGTCACCGAGGCGCAGTTCGAGGCGGCTACCGAAGGCGTCCCGGATGGCCGGTCGCAGGTCGAACCAGCGGCTGCCGGTGATGACGAGGTGCACACCGTAGGCGAGGCCACGGTTGGCTACCTCGATCGCCTTCTGCTCCAGGTCGTCGAAGTCGTTGCGCAATGTCAGCATGCCGTCGATGACCAGCAGTACGTCGGCGCAGTTCGCGGTGCCGAACTCGCCGGCGGCCGCCCGACGGCGGAACGCCGCGATCGAGTCGATCTGGTGGTCGAGGAAGAACTTCTCCCGCTCGACCAGCAGGTTCACCACCTCCGCGACGACGCGGCGCACCAGGTCGGGGTCCTGCCGGCTGGCCACCGCCGACACGTGCGGCAGGTCGGCGAGGACGGCGAGACCACCACCACCGAAGTCGAGGCAGGCGAACTGCACCTGTGCGGGGGTGTGCGTCAGCGCCAGGCTCAGCACCAGCGTGCGCAGCAGGGTGCTCTTGCCGGACTGCGGTGCGCCGATGAAGGCGGCATGCCCCGCCGCGCCGGCGAGCTGCAGTCGCAGCGCTTCCCGACGCTGCTCGAACGGGCGGTCCACGACGCCGACCACCACGTCGAGCGTGCCCCGCAGGCTCGGGTCGACCGTGGTGAGACCGAGATCGGGGTCGGTGACCAGGTCACCGAGAAGGTCGTGGAGGGTGTCCGACTCGCTCAGCGGCGGCAGCCACACCTGGTGTGCGGGCACACCGTGACCGACCAACCGTTCGGTCACCAGGTCGAGTAGCGTCTCGCCGGTCACCTCGTCCGGCACCTCCTCGGGCTCCTCCTTGGCCTCGACCCGCTCGGTGGGCTCGGCCACGTACGCCGACGTGAAGGCCGTCACGGCGCTCTCCTCGGTGGTGAGGGCCACCGGTGCGGTGTGGCGGTAGACGCCGGAGACGTACGCCGCCCGGAACCGCTCCAGCGTGTCGCTGCCGTACTTGAGGAACCCGTGGCCGGGGGCGCGCGGCAGCTCGTACGCGTCAGCGACGCCGAGGACCGCCCGGCTCTCCATCGGGGAGAACGTCCGCAACCCGATCCGGTACGAGAGATGGGTGTCGAGGCCGCGCAGTCGGCCTTCCTCCAGCCGCTGGCTCGCGAGCAGAAGGTGCACGCCGAGCGATCGACCGAGCCGTCCGATCTGCACGAACATGTCGATGAAGTCCGGCTTGGCGGAGAGCAGTTCGCTGAACTCGTCGCAGACGATCAGCAGGCTGGGCACCGGGCCCAGCGGTGCGCCTGCCGCCCGCGCTCGCTCGTAGTCGCGCAGCGACGCGTAGTTGCCGGCCCGACGCAGCAGTTCCTGGCGGCGGACCAGTTCGCCGTTGATGGCGTCGGCCATACGGTCGACCAGCGGCAGCTCGTCGGAGAGGTTGGTGATGACGGCGCTGGTGTGCGGTAGCCGGTCGAGCTTGGTGAAGGTCGCGCCGCCCTTGAAGTCGATGAGGACGAAGTTCAGCACCTCGGGTGAGTGCGTGATGGCCAGCGCCAGCACCAGCGTGCGCAGCAGTTCGGACTTGCCCGAACCGGTGGCACCGATGAGCAGGCCGTGTGGGCCCATTCCGTCCTGCGCGGCTTCCTTGAGGTCGAGTTCGATCCGTTCTCCGTCCGACAGCACGCCGATCGGCACCCGCAGGCGCAACCGGTTGGGCCGTGGCTGCCAGGTGCGCGCCGGGTCGACCTGCTCCGGCCCGTCGAGGTCGAGCAGGTCGGTGAGCTCGTGGGTGTAGTTCATCGACTGCTCGGCCCCGCCGGACTGGGCCAGCCGCAGTGGGGCGAGTTGGTGGGCCAAGCTCTCCGCCACCACCAGCGGCATCTGGTCGCCTCGCCCGAGCACCTGCTCACCGCCGTGGGTTATCGCGGTCATGGTGCCGTCCGCTGCCAGGTCGAGCACGAGACACGAGCGGTCGGGATGGCGGGGCGGCTCGCCGCAGACGTGGACGACGGTGACCCCTTCGAGCCCGACGTCGGCGACGAGGTGGTCCGAGCCGGCGCTCTCGGCCCCGTCGATGACGGCCACCAGGTGCGGCCCCTCGAAGCTGACCTCGCTCGCGCCCGGATTGAACCGGGGCCGGGCCACGAGCAGGTCCTCCACCATCGCCTCCAGCGCCACCACGGACGGGGCGATCAGGCGCAGCGGCCCCAACGCGTCGGTCTGTGACGGATGCGCGGCGTGCGGCAGCCACTTGCACCATTCCCAGAGGTACCGCCGCTCGTCGCCGACACAGGCCGCGATCATCATGTCGTTGGGCGCGTGGCCGAAGGCCGCCTGCGCGACGAGGGCGCGAGCGACCGCCCGGGCCCGGTCCGGGTCGCCGCAGAGGTGGATGGTGGCGAAACCGTCGAGCGCCACGACCACCGGCAGATCGTCCACCTGCCGGTACGTGGTCAGGAACCGGCGCAACGCCCCGGCGCTGACCGGTTCGGCCTTCTCCACCGGGACGAACGGCGGTGCCACCAGTGGGGCGGTCAGCTCGCGCGGACCCAGACCGATGCGGATCTGCCCGAAGTCCTGGTCACCGGGGAGCCGCTCCCACAGGCGCGTGGTGTCCACCATCGACCAGAGCATGCCGGGGTCGATGTGCCGGAAGTACTCCGCCGCGCGCTGGACCCGGATGGCCTCGCGCACGTTGCGCCGTACCCCGGAAAGCTCGAACAGGTAGGCTCGCCGCAGCCGGTTCATTTCGCCCTTGCCGGCACCGGAGGCCCGGCCCAGCTGGCTGCCGACCATGCCGAGCATGGCCACCCCGAGCAGCCCGCCGGTGATGATGCGCAGCATGCCACCGGAGTTGCCGGCAAAGAGCAGCATCATCGCGGCCGCGCCCGCGACCATCGGCAGGATCATCACCAGACGTCCCGCGAGTCCACCCTCAGGGTCGGGGATCTCCGAGGGCGGCTCCAGCATGATGTCGCCGGCGGGGAACGGAGGCGCTGCTCGGCGCGACCGGCGCCTGCGGATTGTGGTCGCCACCGGGCCATAGTAGTGACGCGGAAACCCGTCTTGTCTAACGTGGACATCGATCGAGGGGAGACCGAGGAGTGCAGCAGACCGGACTGGCACGCATCATCGTCATCGCGCCGGATCGCCGGATGGAGATGACCGTGCCGGAGCATGTCCCACTTGCCGGGATATTGCCGACGTTACTGCGTCACGCGGGCCCGACACTGGCCGAAGACGGGGTGGAGCGGGGTGGCTGGATCCTGCGTCGGGTCGACGGACGCCGGCTCGACAGCGCTCAGTCGTTGGCCATGCAGGACGTGTTGGACGGGGAGACCCTGGTCCTGTCACCCAACGACGCGACCTGGCCGGAACCCGCGTTCGACGACGTCGCGGAGGCCATCGCGCACGGTGCCAGCGGGCTCGGCGCGCAGTGGTCGCCGCACGCGACGCTGCGGGTGAGTCGCGGGTTCGCCGCGGCTGTCGTCGTCGCCGGCGCGGCGGCACTCCTCACCGGGCCGGCGTCCCCGCAGGCCGGCACCCTCGCCCTCGTCGGCGCGGCGGTGCTGTTGGGGGCCGCGGCGTTCGCGGAGCGCGTTCTCCGCGACCCACGGACCGCCCGGGTGGCCGACGCTCTCACCCTGCTGTACGCGGTGGTGGGCGCACTGCTGCTGGGCTCCGACGGTGACACCGTCACGTTGAACGCGTGGTCGATCGCCGGCGCCGCCGGTGCGCTGCTGTTCGTGTCCCTGGTCGGCCAACTCCTGCTGCCGGGCGTGACGTACGTGGCCGGCAGCGCCCTCGCGGTCGGCGCTGGCGCGATCACCCTGCTCGCCGCGACCTCCCTGACGACGGTCGAGGGTGCCGCCGCGGTCGTCGTCGGGCTCGTCGTCCTGTCGCTGTTCGCGCTCCCGCGCCTGGCCATGAGCATCGGTGGTGTCCCGACACCAGCCGTCCCATCCATCACCGGGGAGGTCGAGGGTCCGCCGCCGCCGGCCGCCGAACTGTCCGGGGCGGTCCGCCGCTCCGACGAACTGTTGACCGGTCTACTGCTGGGCACGATGGCGGTGGTCGCCGCCGGTCTCGTCCTCCTCGCCGACGCGCACACCACCAGCGGGCTGCTGCTCGTCGGCGCGGTCACACTCATCTGTGCCCTGCGGGCCCGGGCCTTTGCCGCCTCGCGCCACCGGGTCGCGCTGATCAGCGCCGCCATCACCGGTCTACTCAGCCTCGTCTGGTACGCCTGGACCGGCCCGATGCGCGCGCCGGTGCCGACGGCCCTGCTCGTGACCGCGCTGCTCGTCCTGGCGTTGTCCGCGCTGGCGCTTGGTCACCGGCTGTCCCGCCGGGCGTTTCCGCCCCGCCTCGGTCGGCTCGGCGACCTGCTGTCCCTGGTGCTGACGGCGGCGGTCCCGGTGCTGGTCGGGCTCGTGCTGGGGCTGTTCGGCTTCTTCCGTGGGTTGGGAGGCTGAGGCATGCTCAGCCGGCGCGATCTCATCCAGTCGCAGCAGTACCTGACGCTTCGCCAGGTGAAGGCCCTGCTCGCCCATCGCCCCGACCCGCTGGACTGGGCGGGACGCCACGGTGCGGCAACCGCCTTCGCCGGGGTCATGATTCTGGTCATCGCCTTGGCCGCAGCCGCGGTGATCGGCCTCATCTTTCCGGGCGGCTCGAAGAAGTGGCAGAGCTGCGACAGCATCATCGTCGAGCGCGACACGGGTGCCACCTATGTCTGCGACGCGACCTCGCGGACCCTCTACCCGGTGGCGAACTTCGGCTCCGCCGCGCTGATCATGGGATCGAGCACCTCGGTCCGGATCGCCAGTGAGTCGCTGACCTGGCCGCGTGGGGCCCTGCTCGGACTTCCGGGCGCGCCCGACGAGCTGGTGTCCGCCAAGAAGTACCTCAGCGGCGCGTGGAGCCTGTGCTCGGTGTCGCGCTCCGGTGCCGCCGCGCGCGGTGGTCCCGCCACCATCATCCTGGCCGGTGCGCAACCGGCCGCCGCCCAGCCGGTCGACGAGCGCGCGGTGTTGCTCGTCGGACCCGACGGCACCCGTTATCTGTTGTGGTCCGGGCACCGCTATCCGATCCGCGAACCGGAGCACGTGCTGCCGGTGCTCGGTTTCGCCGCCCAGGACGGGTTGGCGGTGGCCGATGCCTGGCTCGCGCCGATCCCGCTGGGTGCCGCGCTCGGTCCGATCGACGTGTCCGACCGGGGCGCCCGGCTCTTCGGGTTTCCGCACGCCACGGTCGGCCAACTGGTGCGCCTGCCCGGCGGCGACGGCGCGGACCGCGTCTATCTCGTCCGTCGGGAGGGCCTACAGGAGGTGACCCCGCTGCAGCAGGCGCTGGTCCGCGGCGGTGGCACGCCGCCGGTGGCGCTCACCCCCGCCGCGCTCGGCGGCACGCCCATCGTCGCGCGGATGTCGCTGGCCGGATTCCCCCCGCCGGAGAAGGTACCCGCCTTCGTCCGTCCGCAGGAGGGGCTGCTCTGCGCGGCGATGCTCGCCGACACGGTCACGGTCACCGTCGACGGCACGCTCCCGTCCAGCGCCGCCGGTGTCCTCGCCCGGCGCGGCGCCGCCCAGGGGGTGCCGCTCGCCGACGCCGTGCTTGTAGCCCCCGGGCATGCGGTGCTGGCCCGCAGCATGGCCAGCCCCGGCGCGACCGGCGGGCCGCTCGTGCTGCTCACGGACGTGGGCGTACGCCATGCCTGCGCGAACGACCAGGTGCCGAAGATGCTCGGCTTCGCCGGCACGCCCGTGTTGTTGCCTGCCGCGCTGTTGGAACGGGTGGAGGAAGGCGTGGCGCTCGACCCGGCGCAGGCCAGGCTTGCGGTGCCGCCGCGACCGCGTGCGTGATCAACGGTCGTACGCTCGTGATCAACCGTCGCAAATGGACACTGTTGCGCATGTCGAAGTGCCGCTATCGTCTCAGCTGAGCGGTCGATACGCACCCCGCCGACACTAGAAGGAGGCGCGATGGCCATTACCCAGGTAACCCCCGACGAGCTCAATGCGGCAGCCAAGGCGGTCTCGAACAGCTGGCAGAAGCTGACCGGCATCCAGAGCGCTCTCAACAACAATCTTCAGCCGGTCCTGTACGGCGGCTCTTGGGTGGGTAGCGCACAGAACGCGTTCGCCCAGCTCCACGTGGACGTCAACAAGCAGCTCACGAGGCTGCTCGAGTCGCTGGACGACCTCGGAAATCGAGTCCGTGGCGCGGGTGGCAACTACGAGAGCGCCGAGCAGGAGAACCAGCGTGCCTTCACCACCGGGGTGGACGTTCGCGGCGGGCTGGCAACACGGCCAGGATTGGGGTAGGCATGATCCGCTATGAGTTCGACGAGATCGACCGTTGCGCCCAGGCCATGAACCAGGCCATCGCCGACACGCAGGCAGAGGTAGACGCACTCCGCAACCAGCTGAACGGCTTCCTCGCCGGCTGGGAGGGTGACGGTAACTACGCCTACGCGGACGCGAAGCGCGCCTGGGACGAGGCAGACACGGCACTGCGCGAGGTTTCTGCAGGGATCGCGCAAAAGGTCCAGGTGGTCAACAACGCCATGCGGGACAACGAGGGCGGTATCACCAAGACCTTCCGGGACTTCACGCCGATGGCCTGACCGAGAGGTTCGTTTCCACGCCGGCCGCGGCCATCCAGCCGCGGCCGCGTCGTGCCTGTCATGTCCTCTCCCGCTGTTGGCACGGCCCAACCCTGCTGGTAGTGCCGGTCACCCTGCTGGTAGTGCCCGGTCAGCGCTCGCGGAGTTGGTCGGTGAAGCCGCCGATGATGCCGTCGGCGTCGCGGTTGAGGTGCGCGTCGATGAGCTCTTCTGGCACGTAGTCCTTCAGTACCGTCCTGACGCGATCCTGCGCACCGTTGACGGCGACCTCGATCGTCTCCTCGATGGTGCGCGCCAGGTGGTCGGCGTCAGACTGACGATAGATGGCGGGATCGAGCACGAGCCGACGCAGCCGGCCCTCGGCACCGACGGTGGCCGTCACGAGCCGATCCGCCGACACCGCTGTCACCTCCAGCCGACCAAAGTCCTCGGTGATCTTGTGAAAGGCACCGGTGGCACGCTCGACCTGGCCTCGCAACCGCTCGGCGCGCGCGCGAAGTGCCTCAACCTCTTCCGGCGTGGGTGACATGCGGTCAGCCTACCCGGACGATGACACTGTGGACATGGATCGGGGATACCATGCGGGCGTGCGACGGAGTCTCGTCTGGGTGGTCGCGGCGCTTGCCGCGTTGTGGCCGCTGACCGCCCCCGGCCCTGCGGCCGCCGCCGAGCCCTGCTCCCGAGGCCGGGCTGAGGGCACCGGACCCGCCCCGGGTGTTCCCTGGGAGCGTCAGTGGCTCGACCTCGACCGGGTCTGGGCAATGACCGGCACGGCACCGTCGGTGCTGGTCGCGGTCGTCGACACCGGGGTCGACCGGCGACACCCGCAGTTGCGGGGGGGCACGGTGACCGGCACCGACCTTGTGGACGGGGGTGACGGCAGCACCGACTGCACCGGTCACGGCACGGCGATCGCCTCCCTCATCGGTGCCCGCCACGACCGGACGGTCGCCTTCGCGGGTATCGCCCCGCAGACCAGGATCCTTCCGGTACGGGTTGCCGAGCGCATCGACGACGACATGAACCCCCGGTTGGTGGCCGCCGGGGTGGACTGGGCGGTGTCAAGGGGCGCGCAGATCGTGGTCATGGCGTACACGCTGCCCGCCGACAGTCAGGCCCTCCGCGCCGCGGTCGCCCGCGCGGTGGCGCGTGGCGTCCTGGTCGTCGCCTCCGCCGGACTGGTCGCGAACGGCGACGGGCCACAGGGCCCACCCGTCCCGGCGATCTACCCGGGGGTCCTCGGGGTGAGCGCCGTCAACGGCACCGGCTCCACCCACGAGGGGACACTGCCCGGTTCGCACGTCGACCTTGCCGCGCCGGGCGCGGACGTCACCGCCGCCGCACCGGTACGCGGCCACACGAACTACTCAAGCCCCGACATGGCCGCCGCCATCACCGCCGGTGTCGCCGCGCTGGTGTGGGCCGACCATCGGGACGCCGACGCGGTCACGGTGGTGCGGCGCCTGACCGCCACCGCCGACCCGTCCCCGGGCGGCTGGGGCAGCCCGTCCTACGGTGCCGGCATCCTCAACCCGGTACGCGCCCTCAGCGAGCCGATCGCTACCGCCGAGAACCGGGCAGCCACCGGCTTCACCCCGGTGGCTGCCCCGACCGAACCAAACCGCGCGCCTGGCCTCCTGGTGGGTGTCGGCTTCGCCATCGCCGCACTGGGAGCGCTCGGCATCGGCATTCTCCGCCGCGCCCGCCGACGCGCGACCGTTGACTAGCCTGGCTGGTCGACACCCACCGCGGACCAACCTGGCTGGTCGACGCGCACCGCCCCGGGGACCTGATCGATCTCGTCCCGCCCCGGATTCAGCCCTGCCGCTCGTCGAGGAAGGCAAGGGTGGCCGCGGCGAACAGCGGCGACAGGAACAGGTTGTAGTGGGTGCAGCCGGGCAGGATAGCCAGTGCGTGGCCGCCCTTCGGTCGGTTCTCGCCCATCCAGCCGCCGTCGCGCTGGCCGCCGTCGAGCAGGGCGAAGATCTCGACGAAGTGGCCGGGCGGAGCCATGTCGGCGTCGCCGGCCACGATCAGGGTGGGCACCTGGAGGCCGCTGATCTCCTCGGTGAGGTCGAAGTCCTTCGCCATCGATGCACCGATCTTGTCCAGTAGCCGAGGGAAGTCCTCCGGGCGCGGCGCGACCCGCTGGTACAGCTCGTACATCGGGGTGCCCTGCATGAACTCGGCGGCGGCCGCGTTCATCTGGCCCTGCTGCCCACGGATCTCCGGGTAGACGGCGTCCGACCGGATGTACGCCGAGGCCGCGACGATCCGGCCGATCTTGCTCGGATACCGGGCCGCGACGCGCAACGCCACCCCACCGCCCAGCGAGTAGCCGACGACGTCCGGGCGGTCCAGCCCGAGGTGGTCGATCAGTGCCGCTACGTCGTCGGCCATGAACTCCGGCTCCAGCGGCCGGTCGATGTCCGCGGTGCGCCCGTGCCCTTGCAGGTCGACGGCGATCACCTGGTGACGCTCGGCCAGCGTGGGCAGGATCGGGCCGAACATCTCACCCGAGCCGAGCCCGCCGTGCAGCAGGATCAGGGGGCTGCCCGTACCGCGCGTCTCGTAGTACAGGTTGACGCCGTTGACCTCCGCGTACCGGCCCGTACCCTGCATGTCGCCGCTCCACTCCGTCATGACGGTGCTCCTATCTCGTTCGTTGTTGTTGTCATACCGTCAGACCCCGGGTCCTTCCGAAACTCATCGGCGGTGCGCCAAGAAATTTTCGGCAATCGTCTCTTGTGCCGTGGCCCCGGCACACGAGCCCGCGCTCTGCGGCGTCTGGGCGCACGACCCTGCCGGCCATGGAGATCCGCACCGAAGTCGGCCACGGCACCCCACCGAAAACGTCATCGAAGGATCGGCCCGGGAGGTCGTACGCGGCCGGACGGCGGGTCCGAGTTGCTCCTGGCGTGTCGGGTACGTTGAGCCGATGAGCGGCGTGACGATCGCGGCCGACGAGCCGGCTGAGCTGCGCCTGGAGGCATTCCGAGGCGAGCTGACCGGCTACTGCTACCGGATGCTCGGCTCGGCGTTCGAGGCCGAGGACGCCGTACAGGACACGATGGTCCGGGCCTGGCGCGGCCTCGGCCGGTTCGAGGGCCGGGCAGCGCTCCGGTCCTGGTTGTACCGGATCGCGACCAACGTCTGCCTCACCATGCTCGGCAGCGCGCAGCGGCGCGCCCGCCCGATGGATCTCGGCCCGGCCGGCTCCGCCCGGTCCGCACCCGGCCAGCCGCTGCCGGAGAAGGTGTGGGTGGGTCCCATCCCGGACGCGCTGGTCGCCGCCGGCGACCCGGCCGAGGTGGCCGTCGCCCGGGAGTCCATCCGGCTCGCCTTCGTCGCGGCGCTCCAGCACCTGCCGGCACGGCAGCGAGCGGTGCTGATCCTGCGGGATGTGCTCGCCTGGTCGGCCGCCGAGGTGGCCGAGCTCCTCGACACGTCGGTCGCCTCCGTCAACAGCGCCCTCCAGCGGGCCCGCGCCGCGCTGGCCGACGCCGACCTCGGTGGGGACACCCTGCGCCGGATGGACCCGGACCAGTCCGAGTTGCTGGAGCGCTACGTCAGGGCGTTCGAGGGGTACGACATCGCCGCGCTCACGTCACTGCTGCACGAGGACGTCACGCTGAACATGCCGCCGCTGCCGCTGTGGCTGCGCGGGCCCGCCGACATCCGGGAGTGGATGCTCGGCACCGGCTGCGGGTGCCGCGGCTCCCGCCTGGTGCCCACCGTGGTGAACGGAACGCCCGCGTTCGGCCAGTACCGCACGACCGGACCGTGGGCGCTCATCGTCCTGGAAATCTCGGCCGGCCGGATCCGCACGATCACCAACTTCCTCGACGTGGAGCGACTGTTCCCGCTGGTCGGCCTCCCGATGCGGTTCGAGGGCTGAATGCGGGCTCAGCCCCGCCCTGCTGTCACCAGTTCACGCTCGGAAGCCTCGACCCGGGCAGGCTCGGGATCGGCTGGTCGGGCCGCGGCTCGCCGCTTCTCCACGGCGGCGTACAGGCCGGCCAGGATCATGCCGATCACCAATCCGAACACGGTTCCCAGCAGCGGCGAGTCGGCGAAGGTGGCGCCGCCCAGCCGACCCAGGCCAATCGCGTACGCGGCCCAGGCCGTGCTCGCCAGTGCGGTGAACAGCCGGAACCGACCCAGCGCCAGGGACACCGATCCGGCCGTCACGGCGGTGGCGGTGCGCCCGTACGGGAGGAACCGGCCAACCAGGATGGCCACTCCCCCGTACCGCAGCAGCGCCCGTTCCGCCTTTCCCCTGGCCTCCGCCAGCCGGCCGTTCGCCACGTGGAAGCCCGCCTTCCGGCCGAGCAGATACGAGATCCGGTCACCGGCGATCCCGCCGGCGACCACAGCCGTGGCCAGTGCGACGAGGTTCGGTGAGCCGGTCGCCGACATCGCGCCCAGGCCGATCACCATGACCTCGGACGGCATGACCGGGATGAACCCGTCGATCGTGACGGCCACGAAGACGATCAGGTAGAGCCACGGTGAGGAGAGCAACGGCATCAGGTGGTCCAGCATCGTCGTTGTCCCCTCCTCCATCGGTTGGCTGCCGTCAACGCTACGGATCCTGACGGCGCCACACGATAGTGCGAGCCCGTCGATTGGGGGTGGGGACAGCACCACCCCCGGGTCACGCCGGAACGTAGCGAACTCCCCCACAGAACGCGTAGCTACGCCGCAGGCAGCACCTTCCTCAAGAACGCCGGTGCGGGGATCTACACCGCCCAGATCGGGACCGATAGGCCGCTCACGGGCAGACCCAAAGCGGGTTCAGATCCTGGTGGGCACATGTTCAGGTGCCGCGTAGCTGGATCTCGCGGCCGGGCCACCTGGAACGCAGCCAGCGGTCATGGCTGGCTACCACCACCGCGCCGGGGCTGCCGCCAAGGGCGTCCTCCAACTCGTCGCAGAGTCGGGGCGAGAGGTGGTTGGTGGGCTCGTCGAGCAGCAGCAGGTCGGGTGGGTCGGCCACCAGCAGGGCCAGGGCGAGCCGGCGCCGCTGGCCGACCGACAGCTCGCCGATCGGTCGACGCGCGTCGTGGGCGGTGAGCAGGCCGAGGTCGTCCAGCGGTACCGCGTCGGCACGCGGATGTCCCAGCACGTCGGCGTAGATTTCCTCACCGGTGCGCGCGAGCCGGTCGAACACCGTGTCCTGCGTCAATGTGCCGATGCGTAGATCGGGGCGACGCCGGATCTGACCGGCCGGCTCGAGCCGGCCGGCGAGGACGGCGAGGAGCGTGGACTTGCCCGCACCGTTGGCCCCAGTGACCAGTAGCCGGTCGGTGGCGGTGAGGTCGAGACGGTCGAGGGTGAGTCGGCCGGGTATCCGCACCTGACGCAGGCTGACGACGGGCGCGTCGGTGGCGGCGGTCGAAATGGTGCTGGTGGTGGCGGCGAGCACGGTGGCGGCGAGCATGCTGGTGCTGGTGGTGGCGGCGAGCACGGTGGGACGAAACCGCAGCGGTTCGGGTGGCGACGGGACGGCGGTGCGTTCGAGTTCGTCGAGCCGGCGGCTGGCGGCGCGTACCCGTCGGGCGATCTGGTTCTGCACCCGGCCGGCGGTGTGGCCGTATCCCATCTTCTCGTTGTCGCGCCGGTCGCGCCCCGGCGCGACCTCGTGCGCGGTCACCGCGATCTGCCTGCGTAGCTCGGCCAGTTCCTCCTGCTGTTCGGCATGACGTCGGTACCAGCGCTCCCGCTCGTTGCGCTGGTGCTCCACATAGTCGCGGTAGGTACCGCCGAAGCGGACCGGGCCGGCGACGGCGGGGTCGAGGTCGATCAGGTCGGTACAGACCGCGTCGAGGAAGGCCCGATCGTGGCTGGCTACGACGACGGTTCCGGGCAGGTCGCGCAACTGCTGTTCGAGAAAGGCCGCTGCGGCGTCGTCGAGGTGGTTGGTGGGCTCGTCGAGCAGCAGCGCCGAGGGGAGGCGGATGAGCAGGGCGGCGAGCGCAAGGCGGCCGCGCTGGCCGCCGGAGAGCGCGGCGAGCGCCCGTTCCGGTGCCACATCACCGAGGCCGAGTGCCGCGAGGACCAGGCCAGCGTGTCGCTCGGCGTCCCAGGCATCGATGTCCTGGGCACGGTCGAGCAGGTCACCGTACTCGGCGAGCAGCCGTTCGTGGTCGGGTGTGTCCTCGGCGGTGCGGGCGAGTTGGTCGGCGAGCCGATCGAGGGTGGCGAGGACGGACCGGGCCTCGCGCAGGGCGTCGTCGCGCACCTGTGCCACGGTCGCGGTCGGGTCGTAGAGAGCTTCCTGCGGCAGGTAGCCAAGGTCTGCTGGACGGACGACGGTGCCGGCGTCCGGTTCGTCCGCACCGGCGAGCAGCCGGAGCAGGGTGGATTTGCCGGTGCCGTTCTCGCCGATCAGGCCGATACGGCGACCGGGGGCTGCGGTGAGGGAGACCCCATCCAGCACGCGGCGGCCGCCGAGGGTACGGACGAGGTCGTGAGCGAGCAGTGCTTCGGGCATGGAGGGTCACCTCGGGGTGCTCCGGGCCACCGGCCGTGCCGGCCGCTGGCCCAGAGCGGGACGGAGTCGGTGGTTCAGGCGTGGTCGGGTGCGGGAATCTCACGCAGGTGACCGCCGTCGAGGCGGAGCCACCGCTGCACACCGATATCGGTGAGGAACCGTTCATCGTGGCTGACCACCACGAACGCACCCCGATAGGCGGTAAGGGCGCTTTCCAGTTGGCCCACGCTGACCAGGTCGAGGTTGTTGGTGGGTTCGTCGAGCAGCAGCAGGTGGGGTGCCGGTTGGGCGTAGAGGACACAGGCGAGGGTGGCGCGCAGCCGTTCGCCGCCGGAGAGCACACCGGCCGGGAGATGGGCCCGGACACCGCGGAACAGGAACCGGGCGAGCAGGTTCATCCGTTGCGCCGGCGGCCGGTCGGGAGCGTACGCGGCGAAGTTCTCCGCCACCGTCCGGTCGAGATCCAGCAGGTCCAGGCGTTGCGACAGGTACGCGACGCGGCCGTCGGCGCGGTGCACCTGCCCGGCGTCCGGGGCGAGGTCACCCTGCAACAGGCGCAGCAGGGTGGACTTCCCGGCACCGTTGGGGCCGGTCAGCGCGATCCGCTCGGGTCCCCGGATGGTCAGGTCGACACCGTCGGTGGCGAAGACGGCCCGGTCGCCGTGGTGGACCTGCATCCGCTCGCCGGCAACCACCGTACGGCCGGCGGGGACGCTGGTGTCGGGCAGGTCCAGGGTCAGGGCCTGGTCGTCGCGCAGTGTCCGACTGGCCTCGTCGAGCCGGGCCTGGGCCTTGCCGACCCGGTCGGCGTGTGCCTGCTGTGCCCTGCCGGCCGACTCCTGGGCGCTGCGCTTGAGCCCACCGGCGACGATGCGGGCCAGGCCGGCGTTGCCGAGGTTGCGGGCCGCGTTGCTGGCGCGGCGTTCGGCTCGCTCGCGGGCCTGCTGCATCTCCCGCTTCTCCCGCTTCACATCCTGCTCGGCGCTGCGCACGGTCCGCTCCGCCGCCTCACGTGCCGCACGCACCGCCTCCTCGTACGCGGTGAAGTTCCCGCCGAACAGGCGCACCTCGACACGGTCGAGTTCGGCGACCCGGTCCATCCGGTCCAGCAGGGCCCGATCATGGCTGACCACCAGCAGACACCCGGACCAGCCCTCCAGTACCTCGTACAGCCGGTGCCGTGCGTCGATGTCGAGGTTGTTGGTCGGTTCATCCAGCAGCAGCACATCCGGACGCCTGAGCAGCTGCGCCGCCAGGCCGAGGGACACCACCTGCCCGCCGCTGAGCGTGTGCAGGTGGCGCTCCAACGCCACGTCACCGAGGCCCAGCCGGTCGAGTTCGGCGCGGCTACGCTCCTCCACGTCCCAGTCGTCGCCGACAGCCGTGAAGTGCTCCTCCGCCGCGTCACCCGCCTCGATGGCGCGCAGTGCCGCCAGTACCGCATCGATCCCGAGCACCTGCGCAACGGTCAGGTCACCGGCCAACGGCAGGTCCTGCGGCAGGTAGCCGAGGACACCCTCGACCGTCACGCTGCCACCCGTCGGAGTGAGGTCGCCCGCGATCAGGCGGAGCAGGGTCGTCTTGCCGGCGCCGTTCGAGGCGACCAGGCCCGTACGGCCGGGCGGCACGGTAAAGGACAGATCCCGGAAGACCGGAGTGTCGTCCGGCCAGGAAAAGGACAGGTTCGTACACACAATGCAGACGTCAGACATCGGGAGAAACCCTTGGGGAGAAAGCCGGGGACGCAACAGACACCCCGGTCAGGCAGACAGGGCTACGACAAGACAGGCCGCCGGCGGTGCAGGCCGGTAGGCGGCGGGGCCGCTCACCCCGAGATGTCGTCGTCCCCCGTCACCATGATCGCTCCCTCGCGTCCTCATCGCGGTCTCTCGCCGCGCGGCACTAGCCTAACAACTTCCTGGGTGCCACCGGCACGGCAACCGCCTCGCGCCCAGGGGTGACCGATGGGTCGCGTCCTGCGCGACCGGCGGCCGGCAACGGCAGCGCTGAACCTGGCGCTGTGATACGCCTTTGCCGTTCGGGCTGGGCGCGGTCAGGCACAGGCCGGTCGCGGTGACGGTGGGCGTCCGCCGAGCTATCGCCCACACCGAGCGGTTCGTCGGCGCCGCACGTCGCGAGGTTCCCCCGCCCAGTACGCTCCCCTGCAACCGGCGAGGATCACACCAGGCACTGAAAACGCCGCCCTAACGGTCCCACCGCCCCGCCGTCGATCTCATCCACGAACGGTTTGCAGCACGTCGGTGGCGGCCCGCAGAGGGCGACCGCTCTCAGGATGGCAGTCCGTAGCGGGTGGCGATCGCGGCGGCGCGGTTACGCAGGGAGGTGCGCAGCCACTGGGGCGCCAGGGCTTCCGCGTTCGTGGCGAGCTGCCACAGCGCCCATTCGGCGTGTCGCGAATCCTGGAAGGTGACCTCCAGCCGCAGCCAGCCGTCTGCGTCGGTTTCTTCGGCGAGTACGGCCAGCGCGGTGCCCACCAGGTCTCCCCGCCGCGCCGGGTTCACCCGTACCAGCACGGTGACTTGGTCGTCGCCGCCGGTCCGAAACTGTGTGCTGCGTTCCTGCCAGGCCCGGTCCAGATCGACCCGGTCTGGTCGCTGTGCGGGTTCGGCGAGTTCCTTGGCGGCCACGAGCCGGGACAGCCGGTAGGTGCGGTCCGCGCCCGATCTCGTGGCCAGCAAGTAGCCCTGGTCGCGTACCGTGACCAGGCCGATCGGGTCCACCGTGCGCCACTTCGGGGTCTGGTTCACAGCCGCGTAGTGGATGCGCAGCTTGTGTCCGGCGAGCACCGCGCTTCGCACCTCGGCCATTATGGTGTCGGGCACCTCCTCGGCGGCCAGCCGGCGCGAGAGGAGGTCGATCTCCGGGTCGATGAGCAATCGCTGGGCCGCGCCGGCTGCGGTGGCCCGATAGCTTTCGGGCAGCGCCTCGACCACCTTGCGCATGGCCGAAGCGAGCGCCGAGCCGAGACCGAATGCCCGCGCGCCGCTCCGCGATCCGGCGACCAGCAGGGCGAGCGCTTCGTCGTGGTTCAGTCCGGTGAGTTCGGTCTGAAAACCGGGCAACAATGCGAAACCGCCGTGCCGACCGCGTTCGGCGTAGACCGGAACACCGGCTGTGGACAGCGCCTCGATGTCGCGGAGCACCGTGCGAGTGGACACCTCCAGCTCACGGGCCAGCGTGTCCGCAGTCAACCGGCCACGCTGGCGGAGCAGTAGCACCAGCGAAACCAACCGGTCAGCACGCATCCGAGAACCTTATCGAAATACACGACACAGGATGTCGTGATTCGTTGGAAGGCTGATCAACACGACGTCAAGGATGGCGGCTACCGAGCCGATCGACGTCCGCACGCTCGATTGATCGAATGGAGCTGATATGGCGATGCAACGAACGGCAGTCAACCCGACAGCATGGTCGGTGGAGATGGGATTCAACCAGGGTGAGATCGTCTCCGGGCATAGCCGGACCCTGTACTGCTCCGGACAGACCGCGATGAGTGGCGACGGCAAGCCCCAGCATGACGGCGACATGGCGGCACAGTTGGCGCTGAGCCTCGACAACCTGGAGGCCGTGCTCGGCGAGGCTGGCATGTCCCTCGCGAACCTCGTCCGGCTCAACGTCTACACCACCGACGTCGACCTACTGTTCCCGCACTACCACGTGCTCGCGTCGCGGTTGGGTGCCGCCGGGGTGGCACCGACCACCACGATGCTCGGCGTGACACGACTGGCGATCCCCGGCCAGATGGTCGAACTCGAGGGAACCGCCGTCGCGTAGTACGGCCTCGCCGCCTCCGCTGCTCGTGCCGGTTGAAGCCGGCACGAGCAGCGGAAACGGGTTGTTCCGGTGTTCAAAGCTAGCCGAGTTACACAGCCTCGTGAACGTCGAGGACGACTTCGAAATGCTCTATACGACGCGATGGCAGACCACGGGGCCGAGCGAACCCGGACCCGGACTGGCGCGACGCGTCCCGGCACCCCTGTCCGACCGCCGCTCAGGACGCGAACGGGGGCTCACTGTCGGAGAACGCACCCAGCCAGGTCCGAATCGTCGTGATCTCGTCGTCGGAGAACGTCATCTCCGCGGCCTCGGCACGGCTGAGGACGTTACTGGCGAAGGCCTCACCGATCTCTACTCGGGTCGGCGGTGGCTGGCGATGCAAGGGGCACCCGCCGAAGGACGCCCCGCGCACGACGAACCCGACGGCACCGCGGCTGACGGGCAGTCCCTGATCCCGAAGCTGGTCTCGGGACCAGCCAGTGCACTGGGTCAGGTTGAACCGGTGGGAATGGGCATAGTCCGATAGCGTCTGGTAGATCGCCGGCCACCACGACTGGGGCAGCCGCGGCAGGTCAAGCTGGTCAGCCAGGCGCTCGATGGGCTCGGGAAGCGCGCTGCGTTGGGGCAGGGTGGCGGCGGGCTCGGGGGCCAGGTGGCGGCTGGTATCCCACAACAGGTGTTGCGACATCTGAAGGTTCGGCAAGTCCAGGCTTACCATGGCGCGGGCGAAACTGCCGAAACCAAACCAATTGCTGTCGCTCACCGAACGACCCAACTGAGTCCGCAGCCGGGACGCGAGCGAAGCCATGTTCAAGGGCTCCAACGCCTCGTTGTATTCGCGGGTGACGACCGCCCGGAACGCGTCGTACGCCTCACTCTGGCCCGCTGCAGCGGCGTGGACGACACGTTCGTCGAACTCGGCGTCCACCTCGTTGTCCGCATCCCCGTCGAGATCGACCGACTCGCCCTGGACCAGTGCCAGCAACTGATGGCTGTCAAGTACCTGGTCAGCGATCGCGGTAAAGGCCTCTGCCGCGTCAGCCGGTGACACGATCATGGTTCGTCGGTCAGAGCGGCGCAGCCTTTGCAGTAGCGGGGTCATGTCGGAGTCACCAGATGCGATGACGAACTCGTCGTAACGGGTGTCGACGGACAGAGCGTCGACGGCATCGACGACGATCCTGATGTCGGCTGCGTTCTTCGTCCCGCTGTAGCGGGGGCAGTCGATCACCTCGAAGCCGGCACGGACGAACCAGGGCCGGAACTTGGAGAAGAACAACCGTGTCTGCTCCCCAGCCGGGTCCGAGTGATAAACCCAGCCGGCGGGATTGAGGTAGCACCGTAGGAGCAACCAGCGGCGCGGCGCGTCTGTCGTCGGCATCGTCGCCAACCGCCGCAGCCACGCTCCCGGATCGCTTGCGAACTGGACCGCCACCTCCGGGTCCAGCTTGTAGAGCCCGCCGAAGACGTTGTCGAAGTCGAGGTAGAGCGCCGCTCGGACGTGACCCATGAGCGCAACCTACCAACGGACAACAAGTGTCGCCGTTACACCCCATGCCGAGCCGTCAGGTTCGGTCCGTCGCTGTCACGAACAGGCCCAGTGGCTGTGGCGGACGTTCCCCGCCGATATGGTCGCCAGTCAACGACGGGCGGCATCCCAGGCTGGGCTGCCCCGAAAGTACGTGTCGTACAACTCCTGCACCTCCAGCAGGCTCTCCGGCGGCACCTTGCCGTAGGCGATCCGCTCCAGGTGCCGGAAGTACTCGAACCGTTCAACGCCGGGGGTGATGACGATGAGGATGTCGGCGTTCTCGCCCGGGGCGGCGGCAAACGCGTGCGCCACGCCGGGCGGCACGATCACCAGGTCGCCGCGCCCGGCGGTGACGACCTGTTCACCGGAGAGCAGTTGCGCGGTGCCGTCCAGCAGGTAGAACAGTTCGGCCGAGTTGGCGTGGTGGTGCGGCCGGGCACCGTCCGCGCCGCCGGTCAGCGTGACCCGCTGGGTGGAGAGTGCCCCACCGGTGGCACTGCTGTCGGCGAGCAGCCGGATCGTGGTCGGGGCGCGTCCCACCACCTCGGCGTCCGCGTCACGGACGATGACGGATCGGTCGAAGTCGGGCGTGATCAGGGACATCGGTAACTCCAGTCGTCGGTTCGGGCTAGAGGGCGAACAGCAGGACGGCGTCGAGCAGGACGACCACTGCGGTGGCGAAGTGGATGCCGAAGGCGACGGCCTTCGTGCCGCCGTGTCGCAGCACGACGACGGTGTCTCCCAACGGGTTGAGCGCGACGATCAGCATGTACCACGCGACCGCGTCGGCGGTGGTGAAAGCGATCAGCGCGAGCCCGAGCAGGCCATAGCTAAGGTCGCGCAGGCCCTTGATCGTGAGGTAGGCGGGGTCCCCGTCCGGTTTGGCCGGGACGCCGTAGCCGGCGGCCGAGGCCCGGGGCACCAGAAGGAACCGGGCTCCGATGAAGACACAGAAGAGGCTGAGGACGACGGCGAGCCCGTAGGCGACGACGCTGAGCATGTTCGACTCCAGTTCTAGCGCTGCTAGGTTCGGGAGCGAAGCTAGCATAGCCACGACAGGTTGGCTAGCAGTGCTAGAGTCACGCCATGTCAATTCAGGCGCGGCGGGAGCGTGAGCGGGCGGAACGAGAGCGAGCAATCGTCGCCGCAGCCCGCGAGCTGGCCGAGTCGGAGGGCTGGGACGCGGTCACCACCCGTCGGCTCGCCGCCGAGATCGAGTACAGCCAACCCGTCCTCTACAGCCACTTCAAGGGCAAGGACGCCATCATGGCGGCGGTCGCCGTAGAAGGCTGCGGCGACCTGGCTGACGAACTCGCCGCCGCCCGGGCCGCCGCGACCGACCCGCGGCAGGCGGTGGCCGGCATCGCCACGGCGTACGCCGCGTTCGCCGAACGGCGGCCCGCCCTCTACGACGCGATGTTCAACCTGGCCGTCGAGCTGCCCTTCGCCAGCCGGGACGTACCGGTCGACCTGGCCCGGGCCTTCGCCGAACTGGCCGAGACCCTGCGCCCCTTCGCCGGCAACGACGACCTGGAGGCGTTCACCGAGACCTTCTGGAGCGGGCTGCACGGCCTCGTCACGCTGATGCGAAGCGGCCGGCTACGGCGGGAGCAACACGAGCAGCGGTTGGCCCTCCTGGTCGACCGGTTCGCCCGGCCAGAGTGAGCTGACCGCCAGGGACGCGTGCACCCGATGGCCGACCACGCACCCGTCACCGTCACCGTCACGACCGACACGCTGCTGCTCAGCTACCAGCAATTCTGGGACTGCCGTAGGCACCTCGGCGAACGGGCGCTGACTTAGCCCTCCCCCGCCCACGGACGCAGCTTCTCCGGGTTACGGACCGCCCAGATCCGCGTGACGCGCCCGCCGGCGACGTCGAACGAGGCCACGGTCACGACGACGCCGGCACGCTGGGCCACCAGGCCCGGCACACCGTTGACCGACCGCTCCAGGAGTTCGAGCCCCGGAGCCATATCGGCAATGGCGACCATGTACTGGCCGATACGCGCGCCACCCTCGACCGGACGCAGGACGGTGCCGACCATGCCGCCGCCATCGGCGGTCATCACGGCGGCCGGGTCGAGAAGGTCGACGAGGGCTGCGATGTCCTTGGTCTCCCATGCCTCCTTGACGTGCCGCACCACGTCGGCCTGGCCGGTCGCCGCCACCGGAGCCCGCGCGGCACGCACCCGCCGCCGGGCGGAGGCCGCGAGCTGCTTGCAGGCCGCAGGGGTCCGGCCGAGAATGCCGGCGACCTCGGCGAAGGGGTACCGGAAGACCTCGTGCAGGACGAACGCCACCCGCTCGGCGGGCGTCATCGACTCCAGGACGACGAGGAAGGCCATGGCCACCGACTCGTTCAGGACGATCTGGTCGGCGGGGTCTGCCCAGCCGGTGGGATCGACGCTGCCTGCGTGGTCCCACTCGGTACGGTCGGGCAGCGGCTCGGGCAGCCACACGCCGACATAGCGTTCCCGGCGGGCCCGCGCCGAGCCGAGCAGGTCCAGGCAGATCCGGCTGGTCACCGTCGTCAGCCAGGCACCGGGGGACAGGATCTCCTCCTGCTGGCTTCGCGGCAGCCCGTACCAGCGTGCGTAGGCATCCTGTACGGCGTCCTCGGCCTCGGTCAGGGAACCGAGCAACCGGTAAGCAACATTGATCAGTTGGCGTCGCTCGCCGACTGTCCCATCCGGGCTGGTCGCGACAGTCCCCATGCTTCCGGCCGCCCCCTCGCCTTACCTTTCGCAGGCCCGCGTCGTCGGACTGGTGAGACCTTATCGACCTACTGCCCAAGGGCGGAAAAGGAGATGTGACATGGCCACCCAGGTGACGGCCAATCCACGACGCAGTTCCTCGTTCCTGCGGATCGCGATCGCACTACAGACCCTGACCATCTTCCTTCAGGCCGTCTCCGCCGGACTGCTGTTGACCTCGACCTACGGAGAGACGCTGCACAGCGTCGGAGCCCGTGTGATGTACGGGGCGTCGATGCTGTACGTGCTCGCGGCGGTGCTGGCGTGGAAGCCGGGCGGCGGCTCGCCCCGGCCTGTCTGGTACGCGTCAGGATTCCTCGTACTCGCCTCGGGCCAGGTTGTGCTGGGCATCGCGCACGTTCCGTCGATCCACCTCCCCCTGGGAGTCCTGATGTTCGGTCTGAGTGTGCTGGCGCTGGCCCGGCGCTGAGGTGATCCTCGGCTGCGCCACCGACGCCGAGGACGTCATTCCCGCAGGAGGCCTGGATGTTGTGGGTGGGCGTCGACCTCGACACGGTGCTGGACCAGCGCGCGGTAGAGCAGGTCGACGCCCAATCGGAGGCTCACCGCAGGGCGGTGTGGGCGTCGACGAGAAAACGGTCGCGGTCGTCGCCGTGGGCGATTGCCGCGTTGTAGACGGCGTCGATCGCGGCGACCAGCGGACTGTCATGTGCCAGGGCGATCAGGGCGGGGAACGCGACGGCCTGCTGGAGCATCTCGGTGACGCCGCGTGGTCCGAACGCTCTTGGGCCCAGGCGAAGTGGGACGGTGGTGTGCGGCACCTCGGGATCGGACAAGAGCCGGTGGAAAGCGGCGCTGCCGCTCTGCTCGGTGAAGGATCGGGGCAGTGGGCGGTTGGCCTCGGCGGCGGCGAGCGCGCCGGCGATCCACCCGATCTGCTCTAGCCCGGCTACCCGCATCGCGCGACGGGCCGCCCAGCAGGCTGCCTTCCGCTGGCGGACGGCGGGCAGCGCGTCGATGCGGTCGAGCAGCGGGCGATCGATCCGGGCAAGGGACTGTGCCTGGCTGAGGAGCCCTCGGACACGATCCGACGGCGGAGTGCCTCCCCACCGCTCGGCGTCGCGTTCGGCCCGCAGGCGGCGGCTCTTCTCGGCCAGCGCGGTCGCCTCGGCGGCCTGCTTACGCAACGTCTCCAGCCACGGATACGACCCGGCGGTGTCGAGCAGATGGTCCCAGATCAGGCCGAGAGCGAAGGCGTGCCGGCCCAGCATTCCCTCGTGCCGCAGCGTGAAGCCGTCGGGGCCGGACGTCAGCCGTACGGTACTCGACTCGTCGTCCGGGAGTGTGGCCAACGGATCAGGGAAGATCGGCTCGTCGGCGGTGGCCCACGACCAGCCGAGAGTCTCACCGTCGACCCGCTCCAGCCGGACCTCCAAGTCGCCGACGGGCAACACTCCCATCGAGACCTCGACCGGCGCGGGCCGGTGGCGAATCACCGCCACCCGGGACAGCCCGCTGTCGTCCTCGTACGGGTCAGGTGGCAGCGGCGGCAGGATGGCCGGGCGGCCCGACGGGCGCGGCACCAGCGACAGCATCGCCCACTCGGCGGCCTTCGCCGGTTTCTGCTCCCAGTCGCGGCCCCCCGGGTCGGCCAGCACGGTACGCCATGGTGTCTCCTCGGACACCGCCCAGATGTGCAGCTCGTGCCGCTCGGGCGGGTCGTCGTCGGTGCGTACGGTTTCGTGCAGGCGGTCGCGCGCGTGCACCCGCACGCGGATCAGCCCGCGCGGGACCGCGACATCGGTGAGAGCCGCCGCGGTGCCGCCCATCAGGCCGGTGACCGACAGCCGGCCACTGGGACTCCAGAGAGTAGCCTCGCTGATCGCGTCCCAGTCGACGTCGACCTCCGTGGGAGGTCCGGGCAAGACACGGACGCGTGCCTCGATCCAGCCGGTGTGTATGCCGCAGAACCCGGTGAACTGACTCGACCCGCCGACGTGCAGCAGGTTGTCGCCGAGGGTGTAGATCTCCACGCCGGATACGCCCGGCACGGTGGACACCTCGTACTGGCAGTAGCTGACGGACAGCCGCGCCCAGTCGGTCACGGATATCGGAGTTCGATGATCCGCGCCATGCAAATCGTCCACTCCCGGATCCTACGACTGTCGTCATAGGACCCGTGAGGCACCGAGAAGTCCTTGCCGGCGCTGTCCGACCGGGCCAGGCGGCCGAACCGGTGCTCACGAGCGCCCGGGACAGGAGAGCATCCTGCCCTCACCTGCACGGTCACGTCTCGAGTTTGACCACCCTCGGCGCGGTCCGGCGGGTCCAACTCCGGAATCAAGGAATCGACAAGCTGCCCCGCAGTAGCGTGACAAGCGTCCGGGATCTATCGACGACATGGAGTCGAGGTCGCGTGTTGGTGCGGGAAGCAGGGGACGGTTCGGACACCGATGCCGGGCCGGCGGCGTCGAACGCACCGCCCGGCCGGCGTGGCTGGCGCGCCACCGCCCACCGGTCGCTGATGGTTCTGTTCCTGATGGTGGTCGCAGCCGCCGTGGCGCTGGCGCTGCGCGGCCAGGACTGGTCGGTGCTGCCGTCGGCGGTCGGCGATCGTCCCCCGGTCTCCTTCGCGTTGCTCGTCGGGATCGCCTTCCTGCTCAACGCCGCGTCGGTGGTGCTGACCATGGTGTCCTGGCGGGAGATGATGTCGGGAATCGGCGAGCGGCTGAGCCCGGTGGCGGCGACGCGGATCTTCTTTGTCGGCCAGTTCGCCAAGTTTGTCCCGGGCAAAGTGCTCGGACTCATCGTCGCCATCAGGATGGGCAAGGCGACCGGGGTGTCGGCGGGCCGGATGACCTACGCCTGGCTCCTGTCGCTGGTTGTGGTCATGCTCACCGGTACGACGGTTGGGCTGGCCGCCGGGCCGGATGTCTTCGGGGCTTCGGCCGGTTGGCTGGCGCTGGCGGCGGTGCCGATCGTGGCTGTTCTGGTCCGCCCGGACCTGGTTGGCCGGGCGGCGGCCATGGCGGCCCGGGTGCTGCGCCGACCGTCGCCGACGGCGGACGTCTCCGGCCGAGGAGTCCGTCTGGCTGTGCTCCTGCAGTTGCTGGCATGGCTGCTTGGCGGGCTCCATCTCTGGGTGCTCGCTGTGGCGATGGGCGCCGCGCCGGCCCGCTCGTTCCTGCTCTGCGTCGGGGCGTTCGGCCTCGGCGCGGTCACCGGGATGCTGGCCGTGTTCGCCCCGGAGGGCATCGGGGTGCGTGAGGTGGTCCTGCTGGCAGCGCTCGGCGTGACGCTGCCGCTGCCGGTGGCCGGCGTGGTGGTGGTGGCGAGCCGATTGGTGGTCACGCTCAGCGAGCTTTCCACGGCTGGGGTGGCTCTGCTGGTGAGTGAAATCCAGCTCCGGGGGCGGCCGGTGCATCGGCCTGAGGTAGCCGTGGTTCCAAGGTGTGCGGAGGTCGGCAATCGGAGGGAGGAGCAGGCTCTGTCAAACCGGGACAATGAATGATCGTTTTTTCATCGACGATTGACCGATATTGGTTAATGTCGCCACAATATTGAACTGCTTTCCGTTATTCGAGGAATCTTGACGACGCGGTCGAGTCGCGGTCCGGTGAGCGGCGCATGGCGACCGAACATGTCTTTGGCCTCCACGAGGAATTCCGTGTGCGCAGGGTCGGAGACATCACGGAAACGTGCGTGGCCTGGCAGCTCTCGACGGGATTGCCGCCTCGTCCGCAGCGACTCGGACGCCGCTCACCGAGCGTGAAAACCGTTCATATCGAAGGACTTGACGACACCTGCCAGGTGGCGCAGTCGAAAGCGTTGCGCCGCGTTGAATGCAAAGGGATTCATGCGAGAAGCCTGTGGAACATGGGAGCGTGACCATGCATACTGAATCACGCTGATCGATGTGCATACAACGGGGAGTGTTCATGAACGAGTCCAGACCAGCGCTGGTGTCGGTGATTGTGCCCAGTCTCAACACTGCGAAGACCATCGGGCTGTGCATCGAGGCGGTGCTGGCGCAGACGTACCCCGCGATCGAGATGATCGTGGTGGATGACGGGAGCACCGACGGGACGGCCGACATCGCACGGGCGTATGGCTGCACGGTGATCCGACTGCCGCGCAACGTGGGGACCGGCCCGGCCCGCAACCGTGGAATCGAGGCGAGTCACGGTAGCGTCTTGTTCTTCCTCGACGCCGACGTGGCGCTCGCTCCGGACGCGGTCGAGAACGCGGTGCGGATCCTTGACGAGAACCCGACCTACGGCGCGGTGTGGGGCGTCTACGCCGACCGGCCGCTGGTCGATGACGGCTTGGTGAAGCGAGTCCAGGTGCTCCACGCGCACTACCGGCAGATCCGCAAGCTGGGGCCGGCCCGGACCGGGCACTTCGCTGGCGGTGCGATCCGCCGGAGAGTCGTCGACGAGGTCGGCATGTTCGACGAGCGACTGGGACCGATCAACGAGGACACCGAATACAGCCTGCGCATCGCCGAGCGCTTCCCGATGGTCCGGACCACCGAAGTCGTCGGATACCACGACGACGATGACGAGGTGTCGTCGGTGATCAGGAAGTGCTTCAAGCGAGCGGTCCGGTTGGTGCCGCTGGTCCTCACACGGCGCGGCTCGCGATTCGAGAAGGAGGCGACCTACCAGCCACAGGAGGTCGCGGCGGTCTTCCTGGCCACTGCGACGATCCCACTGGCGATCTTCTCGCTCTATCTCCTGGCCGTGCCACTGGCCTTCCTGGCCTGGTTCATCCTCGCGGACCTGCGCCGGCTGGGCTTCGTGCGCAGGAACGCGGGCTGGCGGCTGGTGTTTCCGTGCATGGCGCTGAACTACACCTACAGCTTGACCATCTCGCTCGCTGCCCTCAGTGGTGCCCTGTGTTACCTCGTCGATCCGCGGTTCCGCCGCCGGTGGTCTGGGGCGGTCGCCCGTTGACGTGCCGCTCAGGACTGCTTCACGGGAGGGAATACAGGTGAGAATTCGACTACTGGGTCCTGTCGAGGTGGAAGTCAACGGGCGACCGTTGGACGTGGGTCCGCGGCAGCGGCGGGCGGTGTTGGCGGCCCTGGCGGTGGACGCCGGAACACCGGTGTCGAGCGACACGCTGGCAGACCGGCTCTGGGGTCTGACCGCGCCGGAGGCGTCTCGCAGTTCGCTCTACGCCCACGTGACCCGGCTGCGGCGGGCGCTCAGCGAGGCCGACGACGACCGAGAGGGGCCGGTCAGCCTCCGTCGCAACGACGACGGTTACGTACTGAACATCGACCGACGCCTGGTCGACCAGCATCGCTTCCAGGAACTGGTGGAGTCGAGCCGGGCGGCACCGCAGTCCGGCGACGAACGCATCGAGCTGCTACGCGAGGCGATGAACCTGTGGCGCGGAACGCCACTGTCCACGCTGACCAGCGACTGGGCGCTGCGGGTTCGCCGGAGCATCGAGTACCAGTTCACCGGGCTGGCAGGAGCCTGGGGGGCCGAGGAGCTTCGGCGGGGGAACGCGGAGGCGGTCGCCGACCGGTTGGCCCAACTCGTGGGCGCCTACCCGCTCGCGGAGCCGCTTGTCGCGCTCCAGATGCGTGCCCTGTGCGCGGTAGGGCGGGTCTCGGAGGCGCTGCAGTGCTACGCCGAGGCGCGCGCCCAGATCGTCGAGCAGATCGGCGCCGAGCCTGGGCCGGAGCTGCGCCGTACCCACCTGGCTGTGCTGCGGGGCGAACTCGACCAGGAACCGGGCCCGAACACCTTGGGCCGCTTAGTCCTGCCGCCCCGGGACGTACCGCGGCAACTCCCCGCCGACCTGTCGAGATTCGTCGGCCGTTCCCACGAGCTGGCCCAGGTGCTGGACTCGTTCACGCCGACCGGGCACCGCGGATCCACTCCGGTCGTGAACATCTACGGCGCGGCCGGGGTCGGCAAGTCCACGTTGGCCATTCACGCCGCGCACCGGCTAGTCGCGCGGTACCCGGACGGTCAGGTCTACCTCGACCTGCGGGGCTCCGCTTCGGGGGGGTCGCCGCTGAGTCCGGCCGACGCGCTGGCCCGACTCCTGCGCACCCTGGGGGGTGTCGCAACGCCGTACAAACCGGTCCAGGTCGACGAGGCCGCCGCACTGTTGCGGTCGCTGATGGCCGGTCGACGGCTGCTGCTGGTGCTGGACAATGCCGCCGACGCGGCCCAGGTGTACCCGCTGCTGCCCAGCGCGACCGGTTGCGGGACCCTGGTTACCAGCCTCCAGCCCCTCGCCGGCCTGGGAGACGCCGGCCAGGTGTGGGTAGGCGCGCTCTCCGTCGACGATGCCGTGACACTGCTCTGCCAGTGGGTCGGCGCAGACCGGATCGCAGCCGAGCCGGAGGCGGCGGCCGCGATCGCCCGGTGGTGCGAGTACCTGCCGCTGGCATTGCGGATCGCCGGCGCCAGGCTGGTCGCCCGACCCCGCTGGCCGCTGGCCGAGTTGCGTGACCGCCTGGCGGACGAGCGGCGCAGGCTGGACAACCTGGAGCTGGACGGCATGGGGCTGCGGGCCAGCATCGGTGTCTCGTATCAGCGGCTGTCACGTAGCACCGACCTGACCGAACGCGCCATCGCTGAGGCGTTCAAGCTGTTGGGCGCCTCAGCCGAGCCTGAACTCGATCGCTCGGCGGCTGCCCGGGTGCTGACCCGTTCCGAGGAGGACGCGGAACGGATGCTGGAGCGTCTGGTCGACGTCCAACTCCTGGAGACGTCATCGCCGGGCAACTACCGGATGGGAGCGTTGGTGCGCCTCTACGCCAGGGAGCGGTTCGCGGGCCGGCACGAGGAAGAATCTCGGCTGAGGGTGTCGGGACCAGCCGGAACAGCATGATCCGCGATGGTTGGCCCAGACGGCGTACGTCGTAGGCGGGCAGATTCCCAGCATCAGCCGTCACAGGCGAGGCCGAGTTGAGGAGTCGAATCGGTGAAGCGGATCGAGTTACCGGTCGGGGTGGCAGGGCGGTACGGGCGACGTCTCGTGAACGGGGCGGGTCGGGACGGCCCCGATACGATCGGCGGGCCAGGACGCGAGGACTCACCTGTGCCGCAGGGCCGGAGGTCACCCGAGGTGTCCACGGGTGGCGAGGTGTCCGGTCTGGCCGTCGGCAGGCCCCTGTTCCGGGGCCGACCGACCCCGGCGCCCGGCATCCGATCCGGGGCCACCCAACCTCGGCTCGATCATCACCGCGGCGAGGGCGGCCAGACTGAGCGCACCGCCGACGAGCGCGGTGCTCCGGACTCCTCAGATGGGCAGCAGCAGGCCGCCGGCCAGTGCGCCGACGGTGATTCCAACATTGATGGAGGTCGAGATTCCGGCGGCGGCGAGGTCGGTCCTGCCGGGCGCCACCTGCAGGATGCGGCTGCCCAACACGGTGGTCAGGGCGGAAAACGCCGTACCGGCCAATGCGACCAAGACGACCGCCGCCACGGGGACGGTTCCGAGCGTGAAGAGCCCGAGCAACGCGACAGCCTGCAGCAGCACCGGGGCCAGCGTCGCCACCCAGGGATCGCGGTCGACCAGTACACCGCCAGCAAACACACCACCGATACCGGCCACGCCACGGGCGAGCAGCAGCGCACCGGTCGCCGCGGCGGCGAAACCGCTGACCGTGACCAGAAAGGACGTGACATAGGTGAACGACGCGAACGCTCCGGTAACGGCAAGGGCGGACAGCACGAGGAGCAGCCGGTACCGGCGAGCATCGGGCGCGCTGCCACGGGCCGATGACGCCTCGTCGGGTGCTTCGGTCGGCACCAGCGCGACGATGGCCAGTGCGGCGACGAGCCCGATCCCGCTCAGGACAAGAAACGGCGTCCGCCATCCGACCTGCTCCCCCAGCCAGGTTCCGGTCGGCACGCCCAGCACTGCGGCCAGCGAGGTGCCGGCCATCACCACGCTGATCACGCGACCGCGGATCCGGGTCGGAAACAGAGCGCTGGCGGTGGGGATGGCCAGCGCCCAGAACAGCGCCTGACTCAGTGCGGTGACCAGCCGGGCGGTCAGAAGGACACCGTATCCGCTTGCGGCCGCAGTGACACCGGTCGACACCACGTATACGGTGACCAGGCCGGCGAGCAGGAAACGGCGGGGAATCCGGCCGGTGAGCCGGGTGAGTGGGATCGTCGCGAGCACGACAACCAGGCCGTACGAGGTGACCAGCAGCCCGACCTGGAACGGTGACACGTCGAGGTCCTCGGAAATCGGCAACAGCAGGCCGATCGGCAGCGTTTCGGTCGTGACAAAGGCGAATGCGCACATCGACAACGCGATCAGTGCGCCAACAGGCCGACCCTTCACAGCGTTTCCCCCGCCATCGGATTGATCGGCAACACACTGCCGCCGCCGACGCTCACCCGGAGAAGCACATCCCGGACAGGCGGAGTCGGGGCCGGCCGGCCGAGTCGTGCGCGGGCCACTCCCGATGGCCGGCGTCGACGCGGAGCCGGCCCTCCCCGACCTGGCCACCGAGGCGCAGAAGGTCGACGCGGAGGTGGGTGGGGTGAGCGGGGCCGCCCGCCACGAGCCGGCTCAGCTCGCTGGCCCGGATGAGGTTCTCCGTCTCAGTCAGTCCAAGCGGTGGGCGCGGGGCCGGACGCTCGCCTGGCATCGCGTTACTCGGCAATCTTCACGCGGTTGGCGGTCATTCCGTTCCCCCATATGTCACCTTGTTCGGTTCCACGTCGCTTGGTGCAACTCGTGGCCAGACCGTAGGCCATCAGCAATCTACATGCGCCGCTGCCACAGGCGGTGCGTTTTCGATTGTCGCCTCGACGGAGAAAGCCAGATCCGGACAAGACATCGTCAAGGTGGGTGCCGCGGTCAGGCGGCTAATGTCCGTCCCGTGCGCCTCGTAACGGGTCGCATGGCAGCCCGGACGGAGGGTGACCGTGATACCGGAGCCGACAGTGGTCGACAAACCTGAAAAGACGTTCGGGCCGATAGCGACCGTCGAGGAGCGGTCGGTAAGAGCCATCCGGAACGTCGGCCGGGGCCTGATCTCCCTGCTGCGCCCTGGGCAGTGGCCGAAGAATGTCCTGGCGGTCTCGTTGCCGCTCCTCGACCTCGAGATCTGGAGCCTGGCCGCCCTCTGGCGCGTGGCCTGGGCGGTGGCCGCGTTCACCGTCGCATCATCCATCGTGTACGTGGTCAACGACCTCGCCGACCGCAACCGGGACCGGACCCACCCCACCAAGCGGTACCGCGCGATCGCCTCAGGCCTCGTCTCGATCCCTGAGGTGCTGTTGTTGCTGACGGTCCAGTTCGGGCTGCTGGTCGGACTACTCAGTCTCCAGCCGCTGTCGTCCTCGTGGCCGATCGGTGCCTACCTGGTGTTGACCACGTGTTACTCGGCCGCGCTCAAGCACGTGCCGCTGGTCGACGTGTTCGTGGTCGCCTTCGGCTTCGGACTGCGCATGATGCAGGGCTATGTCGCGGTCGACACCGAGGTGTCCGGCTGGCTGCTGACCAGCGTGTTCCTGCTGTGCCTGCTGCTCATCCTGGGCAAGCGGCGCCAGGAACTGGTCACCACCGACGGTGCGCACCGGCCGGCGCTGCGCGGCTACACGATCCCGCTCACTGATCAGCTCATGCTGCTCAACGCCGTCCTCTCCGTCGGCTCGTACCTGCTCTACCTGCGGACCGAGGCACCGCTGGGCAACTACGCGCTCGCGACCGCGGTGCTTACCGCACCGCTGGCGATGTTCGGGATGTTCCGCTACCTACAAATGGTCCTGGTCCACGATGGCGGGGAAAATCCGGTCCGCATGCTCCTGCGGGACCCGGCGCTCGTCATCAATGCGCTGTTGCTGGTCGCGGTGTCCGGCGGATTCATGCTCGCCGCCCATCTGGCGGCGTAGTACCGACGCCTGACGTCATCGACACACAGCCCCTGCCTCACGAACGGAACCCGGAGAAGTCATTGCCGTCGAGAGATTGCGACTAGGCCGATGGACAGCAAATACGATCTCACCGTCGCGCTCACCTACTACGAGCCGTACATCAGTGGGTTGACCCACACTGCCCGCAGCATCGCCGAGGGCATGGTGGAGCGGGGTTGGCGGGTGGCGGTGGTCGCAGCCCAGCACGAGCCCGATCTGCCCACCCGGGAGACCATCGCGGGGGTCGACGTCTACCGGTCCCCGGTGCTGATGCGGGTCAACCGTGGCTTCGTCGCACCGCGCTATCCGGCGCTCGCCGTCCGGCTGGCGCGCAACTCCTCGGTCATGCTCCTCAACCTGCCGATGGCGGAGGCGGCCCTGGTCTCGGCGGCGTGCGGCCGTACGCCGGTGGTGAGCATGGTGCACATCGACCTGTACCTGCCGCCGAGCCGGCTCAGCCGGACACTCATGCGTCTGTCGGACTTCACCTCGCGGGTAGCGATCCGGCGCTCCGCCGCCGTGGTGGCCTACAGCCAGGACCAGGCACTCGCCTCGCAGCTCTGGCCAGACATGCAGAGACGCCGCTTCACGCCAATCGCCGCGCCGTGCCTCGATCGGCGCGACGGCCAGCCCCGCTACCGGGAGACCAGAGCCCTGCACGTCGGTTTCCTGGGCCGGGTCGTGGAGGAGAAGGGCATCCAGTATCTGGTCCGGGCCTTCCAGCGGATCACGGACCCGGATGCCCGATTGCTGATCGCGGGTAACTACCACGCGGTCGCCGGCGGAAGCAACCTCGCCGACATCCAGGCCGAGATCGCCGGCGACAGCCGGATCCGGGTTCTCGGGGAGCTGCGCGGCAAGGAGGTGGACGACTTCTACGCGTCCATCGACGTCTTCGCGCTGCCCTCGGTGGCCGAATCGTTCGGCATCGTGCAGGCGGAGGCGATGATGTGCGGCATTCCGTCGGTCACCACCGACCTTCCCGGGGGCCGCTACCCGGTGACCGCCACGGGATTCGGGCGGGTGATACCGCCGCGCGATCCGGTGGCGCTGGAAAAGGCCATCCTGGAGCTGGCGGACACCACCCAGAAGTGGCGAGACATCAAGGCGAAAGAGGCACGCGAGCAGTTTTCGCTGGCGGCATGTCTGGATGCATACGAGGCGTTGTTCATCTCGTTGCGCGAGCGGCGGTGACCTATGGGAGAACACATGAATGAGCAGCCACTGGTCTCAGTGATCATTCCGAACTACAACTACGCTCGGACGCTCTCCGCATGCATCGAGGCGGTGCAGCAGCAGACCTACCCCTCGATCGAGATTCTCGTAGCGGACGACCACAGCACCGACGACTCGGTATCTATCGCCCGCCGACACGGGGTCACCGTGTTGGAGACCCCGACGAACAGCGGTGTCTCCATCGCCCGCAACCTCGGCGCCGAGCACGCCAACGGCCAGATCCTGTTCTTCCTCGACTCCGACGTCGCCTTGGACCCCGACGCCGTCGCCAACGCGGTGGCGGCGCTGAACGCCGATCCCAGGCTCGGGGCCATCTGCGGCATGTACCGGGCCGAGCCGCTGTTCCCGGCCGGGCTGATCAAGCAGTACCGGGCGATCCAACAATACGTCTGGTTCGGCGAGGTCGAGGGCCGCATCCCGGGCCTGCACTCCGCGTTGTGCGCGATGCGGGTGGAGGTATTCCGCGAAATCGGCCCGTTCAACCACCGGCTGCGTTGGACCGAGGAGCAGGAGTACGGCTTCCGGCTCAACACCCGGTACGAGGTCCGGGCCACCCGAGAGATCCGGGGCCGGCACGACCACGACGCCACCGTCGGCGTCCTGCTGCGCAAGGTCTTCCAGCGGACCCGGCTCGGTGCGCCCAACTGGATGCGGCTGAATCGGCTGCCCGGCGGAGCCGCCACCGGACTGCGCGCGATCGGTAGCGGGTTCGTCTTCGCCGCCGTGCTGAGCCTGCTGCTGGTGCCGTGGCTTGGCCCGTGGGCCCTGCTCGGCACGGCGGCGCTGCTCGGAATCGGCATCGTGTTGGACGCCCGGACCTACCTCTACGCGTACCGTCATCACGGAGTTTTATTCGGACTTCAGTTCACCGTGTTGCACCTGATGGTGATGTTCACCTCGGCGCTGGCCGCCGGCCTCGGTATCGTGCAGGGGCTGCTCTTCCCCAGCTGGGTTCGTCGGCTCTACGGGACGGAGATGACGGCGTGACACGGCGCGTCCTGGTGACCGGTGGGGTGGGCGTGCTGGGCAAGGCGCTGGCCACCACCCTCGCCGAGCGGGGCGATCAGGTGTCCACGGTCGACATCCGGTCCTGGCCGGTCGCTCCGCCCGGGGTACGGCATACGGTCGGTGACATCCGCGATCGCGACCAGATGCGTTCTCTGACCGACGGCGTCGATGTAGTTGTCCACTGTGCGTCCGGGCTGCCGAGTTACCCGGCGTCCACGATCCGCGAGGTGATCGTCGACGGCACCCGGTCCGTGCTCGACGTGGCGAAGAGTGCCAAGGTGCCCCGGGTCGTCTACATCTCGACGACCTCGGTCTACGGTCTGCCCACGGTGGTGCCAACTCCCGAGACGTACCCCCGTCATCCGGTGGATCCATACGGCGTCTGCAAGGTCGAGGCGGAACAGATGTGCGAACGGCTGCGCGAGGAGGGAATAAGCATCCCCATCCTGCGGCCGAAGACCTTCCTCGGCCCGGGCCGGATGGGACTCTTCGCGATGCTGTTCGAATGGGCCGACGAGGGGCGCGGCTTTCCCCTACTCGGTGGCGGCCGGGCACTGACCCAGATGTGCGCCACGGAGGACGTGGTGGCTGCCGTCCTGGCCGTGGTCGAGGCGCCCGACGACGTCGCCAACGACACGTACAACATCGCGGCCGCCGACTTCGGCCCGCTGCGGGACGATTTCCAGGCCGTGCTCGACGCGGCAGGTCATGGCAAGCGGGTGGTGCCGATCCCGGCCCGGTCGGCCGCCGCCGTCCTCAACGTGCTGTCCACGCTGCGACTGTCGCCAATCTACCGCCGGCTCGCCTACAAACTCATCGCCGACTCGTACGTCAGCATCGAGCACGCCCGCAACCGGCTGGGGTTCCAGCCACGCTACTCCAACCGGGAGGCGATCCTCGCGGCCTACCACTGGTGGCGCGCGCACCGGGACACCTCTGCCGGCCAGCTCGCGCACCGGTCCGCCGATCGACCGACCGGACGGACCAGCGACGACCCTTGGCGTCAGGGGGCACTCGCCCTGGCCAAGGCCTTCTTCTGAACGCCTACACTCCGGCCCCTGATCAGTGGTCCGGACCGAACGCGTCTGATCAGTGGTCCGGACCGAACGCGTCGATTCCGGTGAGCTCCGCCGAGAGCGTCCAGAGGCGTTCAGCCTCCTCGTCGGAGCTCACCGAAGCCTCAGCGATGTCACAGTCCACACAGTAGACGCCACCCATGCCGGCCAGCGCGGGTGAGGTTGCGGCCCACACCTGGGTCGCCGCCCCTTGTGCGGGTGCCTTGAAGATCGGCATCGCGGCGTTGCCGTCCTCGTCGATCCAGCCGGCCGCGATCATCTCCTCCTTCGGAAGATGGCGCTGGAGCGGAGTGAGGATGTATCCGGGGTTCACCGAGAAGGCGCGCACCCCCACGTCCCGCCCGAGTACGTCGAGTCGCGCGGCGAAGAGCGCGTTTGCCTTCTTCGACTGGATGTACGCCGGCCACTTGGAATAGCCCTGCTTGAAGTGCACGTCGTCCCACTGGATCTGCGCGGACTCGTCGAGGCCTGTCGACAGGACGACGACGCGCGCCCCACCGTTGCCGGCGATCGCCGGCCAGAGTCGGTTGACCAGCGCGTAGTGGCCGAGGTGGTTGGTTGCGAACTGCGCCTCCCAGCCCGGACCGACGCGGGTCTCGGGGCAGGCCATGATCCCGGCATTGTTGATCATAATGTCGACTGGCCGGTCCGATGCGAGGAACCGCTTCGCGAACCCGGTGACGCTCTCCAGATCGGCCAGGTCGAGCTCGTCGATCTCGATGCCGTTGATGCCGCCAACCGCCTGCTGAGCCGCCGCCGGTCGCCGAGCTGGCACGACGACGCGTGCCCCAGCGCGGGCGAGTGCGCGAGTCGTCTCCAGCCCGAGGCCCGAATAGCCACCCGTGACGATAGCGAGCTTTCCCGTCAGATCGATCCCGTTCAGAACGTCGTCCGCGGTGTTCCCGGCATCGAAGCCTGACCCGATCTTACGCTGAGGCGTTTTCATACCGAAAAGTATAAAGCTCTGACTGCGGTCGACCGAGCCTCTCGCGCCTCCGCCAAGATTCAAACAAGGTGCTGCGCCGTAGCCTTCCTGTCAATGGCAAGGCCCTGACGTGGGGGTGTCGTAATGGCAGCAGGCGTGCGCAGAGTCGGTGTCATGACCGAACCGGAGTACCCGCCCAGCCCTTCCGACGGAGCCGTAGGTCTTCCGGCCCGAGACCGGCATCGGCGGCAGTGGTGGTCCCGCCTGGCGGCGCTTCTCTGCACGTTCTGGCTGGTGTTCGTCGTCCTGCATCTCGCGCTCAGCGGGCGGTTCTACTGGTGGGGTCCGTTCGACCTGCTGCCGCCGTTCGTGTTCGCGGCGGTCCCGCTGGTGCTGCTGCCGGTGGCCCAACTCGCCCGACGGGTGCGCTGGCGGCTCTCCCTGCTGCCGGTGGCCGCCCTGGTGCTGGGCCTGGGGCTGAGCGGGATCAACTTCGGCACCGTCTTCTACGCCCCGTCGCCAGCGCCGCCCGGTGCGGTCAAGCTGGTCACCTGGAACACCGAGTACTGGGACCAGGACGTCAGGGAGAGTGGCCGCGACACCGCCGACTTCTACCGATTCCTCCACGGGCTGGACGCGGACATCTACCTGCTCCACGAGTATGCCCACGCCGACTTCACCCTGCCGGACGTCTTCGCGCAGGCGTTGGTCATCGACCAGATGACGGAGCTACGCCAGAACTTCCCCGGCTACGAGATCGTGCTCGAAGGCAGGAACGTCACGCTGTCCAAACTCCCGGTCGTCGGGCACCAACCGCTCTACTCGACTCCCTGGCTGCCGGACGACCTGAAGCCACTCCCGCCCGCGTTCGACGGGCATCCCCTGTTCTACACCTCTCAGGTGCTGCGCACCGACATCCGCGTAGGGCACCGGGTCGTCTCCTTCTACAACGCGCATCTGTTCCAACCACCACGCCGGATGCTGATGATGAAGGGCGAGCCGGGGCAGAGCGTCTTCCAGGTCGATCGCTTCAACTTCTCCATGCGCCGCGCGAGCGTCGAGTCGATCCGGGCGGACGTCAAGGACAACCCGAACCCGATCGTGCTCGCCGGCGACCTGAACACCTCGTCGTCGATGGGGATGCTCCAGATGCTGCCCGACCGGCTGGTCGACCACAGTCGGGCGCTTTCGTCGCTCTATCCCACCACGTGGGAAGTGGGAAAACGCAGTTACTGGCGGATCGACTGGCTACGCACCACGTCGGACGTCAATGTCCATCGCTACGAGTTCCTCGACCCCGAAGGCCTTTCCGATCATCGCGTCCAGCGGGCGCTACTGACGATGAAGGACTGACGGGACACAACGACCACCCATGCGTGACGGCAATACGGACATACGAGCGGAAGGACGCACCGCCCCCGAGTTCCAGTCGAGGTCGTGCGAAATCCCTGACGCCGTCGACACACGAAGACGTCCCATGCTTCCGCAGCCTGACGGCCAGTCAACACCCCGATCGGAAAAGGCGTAGCCCATGAAGACGCAGTCACTTTCGTTCGTGGCCGACACACTCGCCACGTCCGGCCCCGTCGACGCCAGAAGCGTCCTGCGCTGCTTCCAGCACCCTGACGGAAGCCCGGACACCCTCCGCTGTGCGCTACTGCTCGCCGGTGGGCGGACACACAGCGAGCACCTTCTCGGCGAGGCGCTGCTGGGGCGGGTCGACCACGAGGAGGCCGCCGGCGCCGTTGCCAGGAACGTGGTGAGTCAGATCCTCGGCTGGCGAACGCGGTTGACCGGAGCTGAGGTCGTGGCCGGCCTGCTCGCCGCGGCCGGCGTGGCCAGGATCTTCATCTACGCCGGCACCTCGGAACTTGCCCTCGGCGACGCCATCGACCGGGTCGACGGGCTTCAGCTCAGCAACGGCCGAGGTGACAAGGAGTCCGCATTCATGGCGGCCGGTGCCTCGCTGCTGGAGCCAAACCGGGGCGTGGCCGTGCTGCACGGAGCCCGTGGCCTGACCAACGCCATGGGCGCCGTGGCCGACGCTCGGCGCAGCGAGGTCGGCACCCTCTACATCGTCGGGCTGCCCTCCACCGGCTCGGCCCGCTTCCTTCCCCCGCACGGCGAATCGGGCCTGCTGGCCGGGTTGAGCGGTCTGGTCGACTGGCACTGGCAGGCCGGACCGGTCCCCGCCGATCCGGAGGGGTGCGGTCGGGAGGCACGGCACTTCGTCCACCAGTTCCGCCAGGCCCTCGCCTTCTCCGCCCGGGCACCGTACCGACCGGCGGTGTTCGGCATCCCGCAGGACGCCGCGGAGCAGCGATGGCTGCCCCTCGACGCACTGGTGTCCCCGGCCACGGCCGAGCCGCCGCCCACCGTCGATCGGTCCGACCTCAAGGATGCCGTCGAGGAGATGATGAGGGCCGACCTCAAGGATGCCGTCGAGGAGATGATGAGGGCCGAACGTCCGCTGTTCATCGTCGACGACTACGCCCTGCGCCACACCGGGATCCGACCCGCGCTCGACCAGATCAGCACGGACCTTGGAGCCCCCGTGCTCCAGGTACGGTACCGCCGCGGCCCGATGCTCTTCGAACGGCTCAGGCAGGACGAGGTGCGCAACTTCGTCGGCTGGCTCGATCCGTTCCACCCGGCCCACCGGGACCTGCTCGACCAGTGCGATCTGGTGGTGACGGTGGAGGACCGCAACATCTACGAGCGGGTCGTGGGCGCACTGCCCGAGTGCCGCAAGATCGCCGTCAACACCGACCCCGGCAAGGTGCTGAAGAACGAGTACCTGCAAGAAAAGGACCTGCTTGTGGTCGGCGACCCGGCCCGGGTGTTACGCGATGCGACAGAACTGTTCCAGGAGCGACGTGCCGCCACCCGCGCTCCGTGGTTCGGTCCGGATGCCCGAACTCCAGCTCCGGCCACCGTGGAGCCGGTATCGGCGAGTGTTCAACATGGACGACGGGCGGTGGTGCGGGCCCTGGCCGATGTCCTCGCCGGGTGGGAGCGGCCGGCGCTCGTCGACGACAGTCAGATGTTCGGCGGGCTGATCGCGGAGCACTACGACGATCTGCCGAGCGGGTTGCGGGTCTTCGGCGGGCACGGCGCCTTCGTCGGCAGCGGGCTGTCGTACGCGACAGGGCTGGCCATCGCCACCGACGGGGTCCGGGTGATGTGCACCCTCGGCGACCAGGCCTTCACGAACTCCTTCCAGGGTCTCGTCGCGGCGGTACAGGAACGAGCCCGGATCTTGTACATCGTATGTAACAACGGTGAGTCCGTGTCGCTGAAGAAGCAGGGAGTCGCGTCGTACGGTGATCTTTCGCGGACGTACCTGTCGAACGTGCAGGGCCTGCGCTACCACGCGGTCGCCCAGGCGATCGGCGTCCACACCGAAGAGGTCGCCGTTCCGATCGGTGGCCCAGCCGAGGAGGTCGACGCCGGCCTCCGGCGGCTCTCCGAGGCGCTGGGCAAGGCGGCGGCTGTTGACGGCCCCAGCCTGGTCGAGCTGGTGCTGCCGTCGGCACCCGAGGTGTGGGCGGGTATCTGGCTCACCCAGGGCTTCGAGCAAGCGCGGGCAGGCAACCGGGACCCGGACCCGGCACGGGCCCGATGACCACCGTCCGGCCGGTCGTCGGCACCTGGCGGCGATCACGCCTCTCCTCGCACCACGTTCCGTCCAGAAAGGAAACACCATGCTCGGTGTACGACCCTCGGATCCCGAGGTCCTAGCGACCGCCGTCGCCGACATCCTGGTTGTCGCGGCGGACCCGGAATGCGCCCGGTCCTGCCTGTTCCTCTGGGAAAAGGCCCGCCCATGGGTGGAAGCAGCCGTCGACAGGGTCAAGGCGAACAAGGACGAGGAGGTCCGGTCGCTCGGTGAGCGACTGCTGGACGCTCCGGCCGACCCGGCGCGCTACCACGCGTTCAAGCAGGCGCTCCTGGCCAGGAGCGAAGACCCCACGATGACGGAGGTCTTCGAGGCGGCCTGGGAGGCGGAGTGCGTCAACCGACTGGGTCACCACCTCGGCTCGCGCTACGTCGACGACGGCGCGCCGCAGGTAACCGCCGATGACCTGCGTAGTTTGTCACCGGTGGCCCCGCCGGCGAGCGGTCCGGAGGCGGACGTTCTCATCGTCATCCCGTTCCAGGATCGCGACACCGGCGAAGTTCGCCTGCGGAACCTGCTGGCCTGTCTGCTCACGCTGCGCGATCAGTCCTACCCTCGGGACCGCTACCGGGTCGTGGTGGTCGAGTCGGACGACGTGCCCCGATACCGGGACCTCATCGAGCCCCTCGTAGACGAGTACGTCTTCGCCCCGAAGTCGGGGATCTTCAACAAGTCCTGGGCGGTCAACGTGGGCGTGATGAACGCCGCGGGCCCGACCAAGGTGGTCTGCATCCTCGACGGCGACGTGCTGGCCGACCGCGAGTTCATCGCGCGCAACGCGGCCCGCTTCCAGAACCCGGGCACCGGGGGTCATCTGACCTACCGGAACATGTTCTGCCTCAGCGATGTCGCCACATCGATCGCGATCCGCCAGCGGCTGGTGCACGGCGCCGGGCAGGCCGACCCCGAGACGTTGCGTGGCTTCATGCTACGCCGCCCACCGGGCTGCTGCGTCTGGGCGCGGATCAGCACGTTCCGCCGGATCGGTGGGATGGACGAGCGCTATGAAGGGTGGGGCGGCGAGGACAACGACTTCGCCTACCGGATGGACATCAACAGCAGCTTCGACACCTATCAGGACTGGCTTCTGCACATGGCCCATCCGGCGGCGTCCGTCCTGACCGAGGACGGCGAGTTGCCCAACTCCGCCATTCCCGGGCTGAGCTGGCGTCCGACGGAGCCCATCGGACGCATCGACCGGTTCGTGGCCGCCGACCTCTCGGGCACGCCCAACTGATCGGTGCCGGCCACGGCTGATCGGTGCCGACCGCAGCTGTCGCAGGCCGACCGACCGTTCCGCGAGTGCCGACCGTTCCGCCGACCGTTCCGCGAGTGCCGACCGTTCCCGAGTGCCGAGCGTTCACCGAGGAGGTGTAGGAGTGACCAATCCTGGAGTTGCGAACGAACGACCGCGAGTCGTCGTCATCGGCGGTGGCCGCGGACTCACCGCGGCGGTGCGGGCGGCACGGATGTACGCGGGTCACGTCACCATGGTGGTGTCTACCGCCGACGACAGCGGATCGAGCGGGCGGCTGCGCGGTTCGATGGGGATCGCGGCCCCCGGCGACCTGCGGCGATGCCTGGTCGCGATGGCCGGGCGTGAGGACGATCCGGTCGGCCGAGCGTTCGAGTACCGCTTTGACGGTACCGACATCGACGGGCACGCGCTGGGCAACCTGCTGCTCGCCGGCCTGACCGCGGTCTGTGGCGACTTCCTCGGGGCCATCGAGGAGACCAGCCGGCTGCTCGGCATCGATCCGGCCGTCGCCCAGGCGTTGCCGTCCACGGTCGACCTGGTCGACCTGCACGCGACAACCGTCGACGGCACCGAGGTCGTCGGGCAGTACGCCGTATCGAAGACGGCGGGGATCGAGCGGGTGGCACTTTACCCGAAGGACGTCAGGGCACCGGAGAGTGCCGTCGCGGCGATCCTGGGGGCCGACCAGATCGTGCTGGGGCCCGGATCCCTTTACACCTCGGTCCTGGCGGCGGCGCTGGTGAAGGACATCCAGAGCGCCCTGGCCGCGACCACGGCCCGGATGGTCTACGTCTGCAATCTGGAGCCCGAAGACGCGGAAACTCGCGGCTACGACGTGGCCGAGCACGTAGCCGCACTGATCACGCACGGTGTCGAACCCGATGTCGTACTGGTCAACCGCGACTGCGTCCTGCCGATGGGAAACGTCACGATCGACGTCGTCGAGGCCGCTCTGGCGCGGCCCGACAGCGACGTCCACGACAGCGACAAGTTAGCCGCCGCACTGACCGTGCTGACGTAGTCAGCCGACAGCAAACGATGAACGGAGGTATGAGCGTTGGTTATGTTCACGCTGGCCTGCGCATTCCACAACACCGACCGGTTGCTCGAACGGACGCTGCCACTCGCGCTGCGCTCGCTCACCCAACCAACCCGCCACGAGTTCGAGGTCCTGCTGGTCGCCGACCGCTCCCCCGACGAGACGGTCGCCCGGTTGTTGCCGAGGCTGGCCGAGTTCGGCGTGGACGAGTTGCGGTTCCGCAGAACCAACCGGCTGTCCTATCCCGGACTCGGGTCGAACAACTTCCACGCCAACAACTTCACGACCACCAGACCGTATCTGGTCTCGTTCACCGACGACTCTTTCATCTGGAAGACCGACGAATCGTTCGACGTGTTGGACGCGATGGCTGGGATATTCGAACGGCACCCGGCGGTAACCCTCATCAACAAGGTCGACGACCACGATGAGTGGGACTCGCCGCTGATCGACCTCGGCCCCGAGATCGAGAGCGGCGTGCGCTCGGTCAACCGGGTGATCGATCAGCTCATCGCCTACGACACTGGCCGATTCGAGCCGGTCGCACGACAGTTCGGTGCCTGGGACCGGGAGACCTTCAGCGGCGACATGGGCATCCGCTACCACTGGGAACACCTCGCCAGCCACGTCGGGCGGACCGCCGGTCGCAAGATCGCCCGGCCGGAGACGTGGCCGCTCCGGGTTCGGCACTGTGACCTGCGGCTGGATCCGGACAGTATCCACGGCACCCAGGACGAGGATGTGAAGCTGAAGTGCTTTGACAACCTCCTGCGCAGCCAAGGCCTGAACAAACACTCCGGACCGGCAGACTAGTTGAGGAGCAGCCACGTGTTGGACAACAGCATTCGGGACGGGTCGCTGAGCCGCTTTCGGCGAGCTGTCGTCACCGGAGGAGGCGGCTTCGTCGGCTCGTACGTCGCCGAGCAGCTCCTCGACTCCGGCCTGGACGTCATCTGCGTCGACAACTTCTCCACCGGGCACCCCAGCTACATCGAGCACCTGCGGGACCGGCCCGGCTTCACACTGTTGGAGGCCGACGTCACCGAGGAGTTCGAGGCGCCGGAGGGAATCGACCTCGTGCTTCACCTCGCCTCACCCGCGTCGATACCGGAGTTCGCGCGGCTCCCCATCGAGACGATGCTGGTGGGCAGTGCCGGCACCTACCACACGTTGCGCCTGGCGCACCGACACGGGGCGAGGTATGTGCTCGCGTCGACCTCGGAGATCTACGGAGATCCGCAGCAGCACCCCCAGAGCGAACAGTACTGGGGAAATGTCAACCCGATCGGCGCCCGTTCGGTCTACGACGAGGCGAAGCGTTATGCCGAGGCGATGACCGTCGCGTACGGCAGCAAGTTCGGCGTGAGTGTGGGAATCGCCCGCATCTTCAACAGCTACGGTCCTCGCATGCGGCCCGACGGCCGGGTGATCTCAGGCTTCGTCGCGCAGGCCGTCGCGGGCCTGCCGCTGCGGATCCACGGCGACGGCGCGCAGACCCGATCGCCCTGCTTCGTCGAGGACACTGCCCGCGGCATCCTCGCGATCGCGGCGAGCGACTACCAGCGGCCCATCAACATCGGCAACACCGAGGAGGTCACGATCCACGACCTGGCTCTCATGATCCGCAAGGTCGCCGGCAGTTCCTCGCCGATCGAGTACGTCGCGGCGGACGAGGACGACCCCCGACAGCGCTGTCCCGACATCACTCTGGCGAAACAGGAACTGGGCTGGGAGCCGCAGGTTCCGCTCGCCGAGGGGCTTCGGCGCACGGTCGACGACGCGGTGCAGGCACGGCGGTCCACGAACCCGGGCGTTTCCACCGGCGAACAAGAACGCGAGGAGGGATAGTGCACGTGATCTCCGTAGTGGGATGCGGGTATCTGGGCGTCACGCACGCCGCGGGCATGGCGGAACTCGGGCACGACGTGATCGCCGTCGACGTCGACGCCGCCAAGATCTCGGCGCTGGCCAGCGGCCGTGTGCCGTTCTTCGAGCCCGGCCTCGACGAACTGGTCGGCCGGCATCTCGCCTCAGGAAGACTGCGGTTCACCACGTCGTACGAGGAGGCCGCGACCGCCGACGTCCACTTCATCTGCGTCGGCACGCCCCAGCAGAGCAACGGCACCAGCGCCGACCTGAGCCATCTGGACGCCGTGGTCGAGCAGTTGGGCCCGCACCTGGTAAGCGAGTGCCTCGTCGTCGGAAAATCGACGGTTCCGGTGGGTACCGCAGCGCGTCTGGCCGCCAAGCTCCACGCCGTCGCTCCGGCCGGCGAGAACGTGTCGGTCGCCTGGAACCCCGAGTTTCTCAGCGAGGGCAAGGCGATCTCCGACACGCTGCACCCCGAACGGCTCGTCCTCGGCGTCCCGCATGCCCGGGCCGAGCAGATGCTGCGGGAGGTCTACGCCCGGATCATCGACGCGGGAGTTCCCGTGGTCGTGGCGGACCTGCCCACCGCCGAAGTGATCAAATCGGCGGCGAATTCCTTCATGGCCACCAAACTCTCGTTCATCAACGCGATATCCGAGTTCTGCGACGCGAGTGGCGCCGACATCACGGTCGTCACCCAGGCACTCGCGTACGACACGCGAATCGGCGGCAAGTTCTTCACCTCGGGGCTCGGATTCGGTGGCGGCTGCGTTTCCAAGGACATCCGGGCACTCCTGGCCCGAGCGGACGAACTGGGGGTCGGCCACGCGCTGGCCTTCCTCGCCGAGATAGACGCGGTGAACATGCGCTGCCGCGACCGGGTGGTGGAACTCCTTCGCAAGCAGTGCGGTGGATCCTTCACCGGCCGACGTATAGCGGTCCTCGGGGCCGCCTTCAAGCCGGGCACCGACGACATCCGGGACTCCCCCGCGCTGCATGTGGCGAATGTGATCCACCGCGAGGACGGCGAGGTCGCCGTCTACGACCCTCGGGCGATGGACAATGCTCGGCGGGCATTCCCGGAGTTGGGCTACGCGCCCACGCTGTTGGACGCCGTGCGGGGTGCAGACGCCGTCGCCCTGCTCACCGACTGGGACGAGTTCGCGGTAGCCGATCCGTACCTCCTCGGCGAGGAGGTCAAACAGCGCAACGTCGTCGACGCGCGCCACCTGCTCGACACGGCCGGGTGGCAGGCGGCCGGCTGGAACTACGCAGCGCCCGGACGCCCCGCACTCCAGCAGCGAGTGCCCGCGCCGTCGATCTAGATGATTGAGTCCTAAATTCTTGCTGGTCAATGGTCGTATGCGATGAGTGATCTTGGGTTGGGTGCGCCGATGTTGGTGTTGTGCCAGATCACGGCGGCCAGGGCGAGTAGGCGTTGACCGACGCGGGCGAACAGGCCGTCGTGTCGGCGGGCTCCGTGTCGTTCCAGGGAGAGCTGGCCTTTCAGGCTCTGGAAGATCGACTCGATCCATTGGCGGGCGCGGAGCAGGGCTTTCTCGGCCGGGGTGCGTGGGGCGTCGGCTGTGGCGTTGGCGCGTTTCGGGCGGACCAGGTGGATGCTGCGCAGGTCGCAGAACTGGTCGAACTCCGGGCTGGCGAAGCCACGGTCGGCCAGGATGACCTGCCCGTCGGCGATCAGGTGGTGGTCGGCCTCGATGAGGGCGGCCATCACCTCCCGTTCGTCGAGTTTCGGGTTGGCCAGGCACCACAGCACGGGCATGCCCTCGGCTGTGGCCAGTAGATACAGGCGCATGCCCCAGAAGTAGCGGGAGTGTGAGGCGCTGTAGCCGTAGCTGGCATGCCCGGCCAGGTCCGAACGTTTCGTGGTCTCCCGTGAGGTGCCGCACGGTACCGGGGTGGAGTCGATCAACCTGAGGATCGGGGCACTCGAAGGGGTGACCTGGGCCAGGGCCCGGAGCACGGTGGCGATGAGCTGACCGCTGCCGCGGACCCGTTTGCCGTAGCCGGACGCGGTCGGCAGGTACGGGAACATGCCTTGCAGGTGGGTGCCGGCCCAGCGGATCCAGTGCCGTTCACGAGGGAAGTCGAACAGGACCTGGGTGATCATCAGGCAGACCAGTTCGGCGTCGGACAACTGCTGGGGCCGGCCGGGACGGCGGCGACGCGGTACCAGGTGATCGTCTACGAACACGTACAGTGCGGTCAGAAGGGTGTTGATGTCAGCTGTCACGAGCAGACAACGACACCCTTCCCTATTTCAGTACGCCAGCACCTCCCACCAGCAAAGATTTAGGACTCAATCATCTAGTAGCGCGGTCCGCAACTCCGGTGCCGGATGTCAGGCACCGGAGTAGGGGACCTGGTATCGGGTGCCCACCCAGGCAGCAGGGTCACGAGTGCTGGGCAGTCCTCGAGGATGCATCGGACAGGTAGCCGCTGGCCTGGAGGTTGAACAACTCCTGGTAGAGGCCGCCCTGGGCCATCAGCTCGTCATGGTTGCCCTGTTGGACGAGTTGGCCGTCACGCATGACGTAGATCTGGTCGGCGTGGCGGACGTTGGCGAGCCGGTGAGTGATCAGGACGATCAGCCGGTCGGGGTGGCGGCGCAGGTGTTGGAACATGGCGTGTTCGGCACGGGCGTCGAGGGCGGCGGAGGGTTCGTCGCAGACCAGGAGTCGGGCGTCGCGGTAGAGGCTGCGAGCGGCGACGAGACGTTGCCACTGGCCGCCGGAGAGGTCATGGCCGTTCTTGAACTCGCGGTCAAGCAGGGTGTTGTACCCGTACGGGAGGTCGAGGATCATGTCGTGGGCGGCGGCGGCCCGGGCGGCGTCCTCCAGGCTCGGTCCCGGCCCGTGCGCTGGGCGGTCGTGGCGGCCGATGCGGATGTTCTGGCGGACGGTGAAGGGAAACTTCCACCAGTCCTGGGTCATGACGGCGATGTGTGAGCCGAGGCTGTGCGGGTCGAGGTCGGCGGTGTCGACGCCGTCCCAGCGGATGGTGCCTGAGGTGGGCCGGTAGAGGCCAGCGATGAGTTTGGCGAGGGTGGTCTTGCCAGAGCCGTTCTCACCGACCAGCGCGACCACTTGGCCGCGGCGCAGGGTCAGGCTGACCTTGTCGACCGCCGGGGTGTCGGTGTCCGGGTAGCGCAGACTGACCTGGTCGAGTTCGATGGTGTCGAATCCGGCGGCGGGCTCGCCGCCGGCGGGCAGGGTACGCAGCCGGGCCCGGTCGAGGAAGTCCCGGTAGTCCTGGTAGTAGAGGGCGTCCTCGTAGAGCGAATTGGTCGCGAATACCGCCACCCCGAGGCTGGTGTGGGCGGTCTGCAGCGCCAGCAGGGCGGTCGCGGCAGCCGCAAGGGCGACCCAGCCGGTGAGAAGCAGGCCACCGAGGACGGCGTAGACGGCGAAGCTGGCCAGCCCAGCTGCGGAGGCGCCGAGCACGCGGGTCGCGGTCTGTGAGCGGACCAGGTCGAGGTCGGCCCGGGTCTCGGAATTCATCATCCGCCGGTACTCGCCGAGCAGGAACTCGCGCATCTGGTAGGAGCGGACCTCAGCGGCGGTATGCCGATTGGCCATCAGGTTGGCGAGCATCCACATCCGGCGGCGCCGCGTGATCCGGGCCAGCAGATTCAGGTACTGGCGGCGGGCGACCCGCACGGCGGTGATCGCCTCGGGGACGGCCGCGAGCAGCAGGCAGGGCAGCAAGATCGGTTGGATCACCGCGACCGCAGCGGCGGTGGCGAGGACACCGACCACGCCGGTGATGAGGTTGACCGTGTGGTCAACGATCGAGGCGGCTTCGCGCATCCCGCGGTCCCGAGCTCGGTCCATTTCCTCGGCGAACCCGGCGTCGTCAAACGCGGCCAGGTCGACCGCCGTGGTCACCTCGAACATCCGCAGTTCCACCCGGTAGTTGATCTGCGGAACCAGGCGGGCCTGGGCCCAGCCGGCCGCGATCGTCAGGCCCCCCTTCGCCATCACCGCCGCGGCGGCCAGCAGCAGAGCGGGCAGCGCCGCGCGGACCCGGTCCGGGGTGGGACCAGCGGCGAACAGCTCGGTCAGCACTCTGGTGGTGGCAAGCAGCCCGAATGTGGTCATCACCCCGGCGGCGATGTTCAGGCCGATCGACGTGATCGTGTCCCGGCGGCTGGTCGCCCACGCCACCCCGATCGCCTCTCCCACCAGGCGGGGCAGGCGCCGCGCCACCGCCCAGAAGCTGGTCTGCGCGATCTGCCGGGCGTGGTGCATCCAGTCGGGATCCTCCAACTCCGGCAGCACCAGCTCGGCTTCGTTGCTGGTTGTCTCGTCCTGGTTGAGTACCTGTGGGGGGCGGATCACGGTCTCCACACAGTCTCCTCGGGGAATGGCGGCCTCGGCCGGCGGGACAGATGAGTTCGGGCAGCAGGGATCGCCCGGTTGGTGCCGGGAAACAGGTGTTGAACGAAGCGGGTCTCAGCCCTCTGCGGGTGGAAATACGCCCGGAGCGTACGTTGCGCAATCAGATCGAGTCACGCAGTTACCGGCGTGTCGAACAGGCGTTTCAATCGGTGCCCTGCCCTCGGTGCCGGGCCCCCATTCACACCTGGGCAGAGCAGACCTCTGGCCAACCCCCTATGTCTATGTCGTCGACACTCGGGCAGCCAGGCCACCATGTAGCGCGAGCCGCGTCGACGGCAGCTCCGAAGTCGACGTTTGCCCGATCCTGAGCCAACCCATGATCACATCTGCTGATCTGCCGCCGACCGTACGCGCCGAAGTATCGACGGGCACGACAGTTCGCTAACCGTGCACCCGTGCGGGCCGCCCATAGGAGTTGAGCTGGCGGCGTGCGAATACGTGTCAGAGCCGGCCCGGGTGTAATGATCGTAGCGGTGGGGTGACCTGCCCGGATTATCTGTAACGGTGCGCCTCAGCGCACGACGAGGTGATACGTCGCCGTGACGCTGAATCCGTGCCCGTCCGTGCCGTCCAAGCAGACTGTGTGCTCGCCGGATGGCAACTGGTCGACCATGGCCCAGATGCCCCAGACCCACATCGGGACGGCTCGCCGGACGCGGGTGACGGGGTTGAGGAACGCGCCGCGGACGTCGAACAGCTTCGCCGCGTCGATGGTGACAACGGGGTGTTGCTGCCCATCGACGTGGACCGTGCCCCGCGCTTGGGGTAGCGGCGGAATGTACGTGCCGTCCGGACACCACATGTTGAACGCGGGCATGAACAGCGGACGGTCCGAAGGAATGGTGCACCGACGTTCGACGGCCCCGCCGAAGCAGCCCGCGAGAAACCACACGTCCTTCGGCTGACGCACGTGCGCGTAACGGCCGGTCCGGTCCAGCACCGGATTTCTCCACGGTCCGGTGGCCGCAGCCCACTGCACCCAGCGCGCCGCGAGCCCCTCGGGACCGTACAGCTCGTACGGGAAGATCGACACGCCGGAGATGGTAGCCGTCGACGGGCTGAAGCACCGCGCCGCCGTTGGCCGTCAAAGCGACAGCTCAATCGACCGTGGCTGAGCAGATAAAGCCGTTCCGAATCGTTGAGGTGCATCCGGCCGTTGGCCGTGACAGAGCGGCTGGCGTCCAGGTAGATGTCACCACCGACCGATGAACGCCACCAGCTCCCCCCGGTGCTCCCGAACGGCGCGGTGCCGTGGATCGTCTTCGCACCACCGTCACCACGGACGAAGTCCGCTGACGCGGCCACTCCCGGTCCGGAGGCCGACACTCCGGGGGCTTAGTCACCCAGTTAGACACTGCCGCCCAGCGATGGTCTGGCAGCCGGCCAACCCGGCCACCAGCACCGCCACCACGACAACCAAACGGATACACCGGGTCACCGGCACAAACCTCCAACAGCCGGCGCTGATCACCTCGTGCGAGTACGCCTCCCGGGTCACCGGGTCGACGGTGTCCGGCTGCTGCGCCTGTCGGCCGGAGAATCGCATGACCGCGATGTCGATGGTGTGCCCGAGGTGGTGCACTCCTCCAGCACCAGCCCCACCTGGCTGAGTACCTGCCAGCACCGGTTGACACAGTAGGGGTCGTACGCGGCGTGCGTGGTGTCCTCGGCGAACGGGGTGCTGTCGGCCAGATCGTAGGGTTCGGCCTCGATGTGTACCTGGATGCCGAGGTGCGAGAGCGCGGTGAACAGTCGTTCCTGGAACGCCGCGACGGACAGGCCGGGTAGGAGGAAGGTGGCCGTCTGGCCGGCCAGGGTGTTGATGACCAGCCGGTGGTCGACGAAGTCGAAGTCGATGGCGAACATCATGTCCCGGCCCACGGGCCGGGACATGATGCCGCGGCCGGTCAGATGGAACGGTACGTGCCACCAGTGGTTGCGCGGCGGTGCCTGGTCCAGCCGGATCTTGCTGACGATCTGCTCGAACCGGTGGACGGTTTCCGTCGAGTCCGCGCAAGCGAAAATCGGGATCGGCGGGAACAACTCGGTCATCCGGACCGAGCGCGTTTACGTCTTGAGGGTGGAGACGGCGCGTTTGCCGAGTGCTCGGATCTGGCGGGGTGCCGGTTGGCGAACTTCTGCCGGCGGGACAAGTGGGTGCGGCGGCGTTTGAACGGGGTCCAGATGATGCCGCAGGCGTCTTGGGAAGCCCTTATCGACGAAGGTCAGCACGTTCACGCTGGCCAGGGCGTCGATCAGGTCGTGGCTGCGAGCGGTGGTCAGGTCGTGAACGGAGCCAGGCAGGCGGGTGAGGCCCAGACCAGCCGCCCGGCGGCGTCGGTTAGGACCTGCACGTTCACCCCGTGGTGCTTGTGCTTACCCACTTAGTAGGGACGCTGGTCAGCAACCCGGTCGATCGGAATCAGCGTGCCGTCGAGGATCGCGTACGCCAACCGGGCTGCCCGGCGCATCGCCGTATCGAGGTCGTCAGCGCAGGCGGCGAGCAGGTCGACGGCCTCACGCAGATAGCGGCCACACGGTGGTCACCGACACCGCGAAGCCGGCCGGGAGGCGGGTGAGGGTATCGCCGTCCGGCGGTGAACGACGACCATGAGCTGTGTGCGGGGTAATCGCATGCACGGTCCGAAGCGGCGGGAGTTGGAAGCTGTTGTTGGCGGGTGCGGTCCCTGGCAGCCGGGAAATCAAGTGATGTTGGAGTATCAGGGTGCTCTCTTTGGAGGTCGGTGTAGCTGGGCGGCGTCGCGGGAGACCATCACGTCGAGCAGTCTGGTGCCATGCCGCCGCAGCAGACGCACGGTGAGAGTGGGGGGCAGGGAGAGGCTGACCGCGGCCAGCAGGAGGGCCGCGAGCGCCGACGCCCACAAGTGACCGCCGGTGGTGGCGCCAATGATGCCGGGGAGAATGGCGCCCAGCAGGACCACGGGAAAGATCGTCATTTGTCCACCGGTCGGATCGCCTGCTTGTTGGCCAGGGTAGCGGCGATCGCGGGCATCGGTGCCGACAGCTGGCATCAGGAGCGCGATCAGCGGTGCCACGGCGCAGGCCACGGCGGCTGCGGCGATGGCGCCGCTGATGGCGACAACGCCCAGCGGAGAGCGGGTCACGGCCCACAACACAGCCGCCAGCACGATCGACGGTGCGCCGAATAACAGGAACCATGCCGCCATCCGGCCGCGTACGTCGGCCTGGAGGGCGCCCGGCGTGGTGAGCAGCTGCCACAGGGCCGTGCCGTCCAGGGCGTAGGTGTTGACCGCGACCATCGCGCCGAACACCGCCGCTGCGGGACCCACCAGGGGCAGCGCCCAACTCCAGTCGGTGACCGCGATGATGAGCGCCATCAGCAGCGGGGTCAGCCAGGCGCTACGCAGTTCCACACCGCGCGCGGGATCCCGCGACCAGGTGGCCAGCTCTCGCGAGACGACAGCGGACACCTGCGGCGTCGTGAACGGAAGCGACAGCCCACGACCTGGTGCGTTGGGCCGTCGCGGCGTCGCGTGGCGAGGTGGGCGGCGTAGGGCACGAGCCGTCAGGGTGGTCCAGCCCAGTTGCAGCAGTGCGCCCATGGTCAGGAGGCCCATCAGTGGCACGATGACCGCGTCCGTCCCGGCGCTGTCACGGGCGGCGATCGCGGCGCGGTATCCCCATCCCGTGGGCAGGAGGGCGAGCACGTCGATGACCGACGCGGGTAGCTGCCCGAAGCTGGGGGTGACCAGGGTGGTGTCGCCCTGACCGAGGCGGGGCAGCAACCAGGCCGCGATCGGCACCCACCCGGCGAACGACAGCGCGAGCATGATGGCGGTTTGGGTGGCGGCCAGCGTCATCCCGGCCCGGGTCTGTAGCAGCCATGCCGTGATTGCCGCCACCGTCTTACCCGCCCAGACCAGCAGGTACAGCTGTGCCACCATCGCCACCACGCCGATCGTGGCCGCCGTCAGGCCGCTCGGCGCGGCCAGCGCGACCAGGGACGACAGACAGGTCAGCGTGACCAGCGGGCCGACGCCCAGCAGCTCGGTCCAGGACAAAGCCAGGGCCGCGCGCCATGGCCGCAGCGGATAGCCGCGTAACCAGTCGCGCGAGATGACCGACGGATCGTGGCGTGGCTGGGCCAGAGGGCCGAACAGCCACATGGCGCCCCATCCGGTGAGCGCCACGGCGATCCAGCCTTCGTGGAGCAGTCCACGGTTGGCCACTGCTGCGGCGACGACCACCAGCGCGGCCAGGGCCATACCGGTGACCAGGCTGAATCCGCGCTCGTTGTGCGGGCCGTTGCGGAACAGGCGTAGCTTCAGCGCGAACAGGGCGCGGGTCATGTCAGCCACTTCAGCGGACGGACCGGATCGGCGCCGACCAGCTCGACGAAACGTTCGTTGAGCGTCCCGCCCGCTGCCACCTCGTCAACCGGCCCCTCGACCAGCACCCGGCCACCGGCCACCACCGCCACCCGACGGCAGTTGCGTTCGACGAAGTCCATGATGTGGCTCGACATGACCACCGTGCCACCGGCGGCGGCGTGCTGTGTGAGCACCTGTTCGATGGATCGGGCCGAGACCGGGTCGATCGCCTCGAACGGCTCATCGAGGATCAGCACTCTGGGGCGGTGCAGCATCGCCAGCGCCAAGTTGATCTTTTTGCGCATGCCGGTGGAATACTCCACGATCAGCGTGCGTGGGGCGGCGTCGAGTCCCAGGATCTCCAGCAGGTCGTCGGCGCGGGCCCGCCAGCTGTCATCCAGCCCACGCAGCCCGGCGCTGTACCGCAGCACCTCCGTGGCGGTCAGCCGTTCGGGTAGCGACAGCCCGTCCATCATGATTCCGAGCTGGGCGAGCGCGTTTACCCGATCGGTTCGCAGGTCATGACCGGCGATCCTGATCGCGCCGGAGGTCGGCTCCCGCAACCCGCACATTGCCGTCAGCGTGGTGGTCTTACCGGCCCCGTTCGGGCCGACGATGCCGTAGCACATTCCCGGTGGGATGCTCAGGCTGAGCCGGTCGACGGCGAGCACTGTACCGAAACGCTGGGTGAGATCGGTTACCTCGACGGCGGGGATGGTGGAATCGAACACTTGCATCGTCTCTTTCCAGCAAGTCATGGCAAAACGGTCAATTCTCTATCCGATCATCGACCGCGCTATTCGTCGATCAGGCCGCGGATCTCGTCAGTCCCCGGGCCAGGGAGGACAGCAACGCCGGGGCCCGCCGGAGCGGACGAGCACGCTGACGTGGCTGACATCAGGCGACAGGACGTCGAAGCGGCTTGCCGGGGGCAGCGATTACACAACGAGATGCGCCGGCCGTCGAGCGGCCATCCACATAACGGCACGGCCGGCAGTCACCCCGCTGCTACAGCAGAGCGAAGCTCGTTCAGCCCCGCTCCCACACCCCCAGTTCACCGTTCTTGTGCAGTTGGATGAGCTATCACTCGGCTGTGTGCATGAGGATGGCGGTGGCCAGTTCCTCGTGCACCTCCGGCGGCAGCGTGTGCCCCATGCCCGCCGTGATCATCAGCCGCGCTCCCGAGATCTGCTCGGCGATGATCGCGCCGTGACCCCTTTTGACCGGCTCGTGGCTGCCTTCGATGACCAGCGTGGGCGCCTTCAGCTGATGCAGCACGCCCACTGGCTCGAAGTCCGGGTTCGCCGCTGCGGCCAGCCGGTGGTTGGCCACCGACGACAGGTCGCGGGCCCGGTCGTAGATCCGTTCCTGTAGCCGACGCGCCGCGTCCTCGTCGAACGGCAGCCCGGTGCCGTGCAGCACGCGCTGTTCGGCGATCATGCTGTTGATCTGGGCGCGCCGGTCCTCCGGCGGTGGGGCGGTCATCAGCGCCCGGTAGAAGGCCACGAACTCCGGTGCCGGCTCAGGCAGGCTGCCCTCAGGCTGGGGCTGCCCCAGCAGAGCCCGCATGATCACCTGACCTTCGCCGCCACCGAGCGGTGAGGAGCCGATAATGGTCAGCGAGCGCACCCGCTCGGGCCGCTCCAACGCGATGAACTGGCCGAGTAGCCCGCCCGCCGAATGGCAGACCAGGTGCGCGCTCTCCATGCCGTGGGCGTCCAGCACGCGGTACACGTCGTTCTTGATGTCGTCCCACGTGTACGGCTCCACCGCGAAGTCAACCGTGTCCGACATGCCGGTGTCACGGTGGTCGTACCGGACCACCCGGCGGCCTCCGGCGACAAGGCGGCCGACGAACTCGTCCGGCCACAGGACGCCCTGCGACATCGACCCCATGATCAACAGGATCGGCGCATCCGTCGCGGCGCCGAACTCTTCACTCCAGATGTTCACCTCATGCATGTCTCAAAGCATGTCCTCTGCCGCCGCAGGCGCCTTCTGTAGAACTACTAGTCGCGCCAGTTCCGTGCGGGAGCCGACGCCCAGCTTCGGATAGATCTTGTACAGGTGATACTCGACCGTCCGGGGGCTCAGGAACAGTTGGGCAGCGATCTGCTTGCTCGACAGCCCGTCGGCGACCAGCCCCGCGATGCGCAACTCCTGCGGGGTCAGCGCGTCCAACGCGGCCGAGCTTGGGGCCTGCCCGCTTTCGCCCGCCGCCCGCAGCTCCCCCTGTGCACGCCTCGCCCACGGCCTCGCGCCTGCCCGCTCGAATGTCTCCCACGCCATCCGCAGCTGCGTCCGCGCCTCGCTCGGCCGCTGCGTGCGGCGCAGGCGCTCGCCCAGCAGCAGCGCCGTCCTGGCCGCCTCGAAGGGATTGGTATGCAGCCGCAACGCCTCGCCGAAGGCCTCCTCGGAGGACTCGGTCAAGCCCCGACAGCGGGCCAGCAGGGCGTGCGACTCGGGCGTCGCGGCGTACGCCGACCACCGCTCGTATGCCTCGAGCGCCGCCCGCGCGCCCACCTCGTCGCCCGCGCCCACGGCGGCCTCAACGCGATCCGGCGCCGTCCGCCACACCACGGTGGGATGCCCGACACCCGGTCCCGCCGCGGCGATGGCCGTGAAGCGGTCGTGCGCCGTCGCGTAGCGCCCCAGGCACAGGTCGAGCAACGCCAGCGCGTACGCGGCGACCCCTGCGCGCAGACCCACCCGATGCGGTATGGCGATGGCCAGCGCCTCGCGGGCCTGCCGTTCGCAGGTCTCCTCCTCGCCTCGTAGCGCCGCCAGGACCGCCAGGTTGGCCAGGTGCGCGGCCACGGTGTTCTCGTAGCCGGCCTCGCGGGCCAATTCCAGGCCCTCCTCGGAGATGGCCTGGCTACTTGCCAGCCGCCCGGCGATGCGTTCGGCCGTCGCCACGAACTCCAGCACGACCGGCAGCTGCCCGGTCATCCCCGACACCCGGGCCACCCTTCCGGCCCGCTCGGCCATCTCGGTCGCCAGGTCCGACTCGCCCAGTTGGCTGGCCACAGCCACCGCCCACAGGTACTCCGCCGCCTCCCCCAGCTCGCCGACCCGCGCCAACGCCCGCCGCAGCAGGCCCGGCCCAGCAGCGTCCCCATCCAGCGCCAGGCCGATCCCCGCCACCGCATCCCGCAAGAATCCCTCGCGGTGCGCTGCTGCCCTCCGCCCGAGCTCGATGATGGCGGCCGTGTCGCCGACGTACGAGGCGGCCTCCACTGCATCGGCCAGCATCTCCAGGCTGTCGCCCGCCGCCAGGATCCGCACGGCCTCGGCGGCGTTGCCGGAGTTCAGCTCGAACCGGCCTCGCAGCTGGGCGATCTCCATGTCAAGGCCGGCATCCACGCCAGCCTGGTCACGGGCTTCAGCTAGCAGCGACTCCGCCTGACCCGGGCGGCCACCTAGCCAGGCCGCGACGGCGGCGTCCTTCAGACGCGCAGCACGGGCGCGCGGCTCGGCGGTCAGCTCCGCGGCCCGGGCCAGGGCGGCGGCCGCGGTGCCGTACCCACCGCGGTCACGTGCGAGCTCCGCGGCAGCCACCAACTCGGTGGCAGCCCGCTCGTCCTGACCCATGGCAGCCCCGGCCAGGTGCCAGGCGCGCCGGTCACCCTCGGTGACTTCCGCCAGTACGGCATGCACCCGGCGGATCCCGGCCGGGGTGGCCGCCTCGTGCACCGCCGACCGGACGAGCGGATGACGGAAGCGCACGCGCGTACCCGAGAGCTCGGCCAGCCCGGACTCCTCCAGCTCGGCCAGCGCCATCCGCCCAGTCCACGATCCCATGTTCTCGCCGGGCCATACCGTTCGCTCTGCGGACAACCGGTCGGTGGCGCGCAGGACCAAGTCGAGGTCAGCCTCCACTGCGGCGACCAGAGCGAACAGCCGGGCAGAGGCGGACAACGCCGCCACCCGATCGCCGAACAGCCGGGCCCCACCGGGAAGCGGGTCGGGCAGCGGTTCGCGTCCGGCGAGCTGCGCGGGCGTCAAGCGGGCGGCGATCTCGCCCAGCGCGAGCGGATTCGCGCGGGTCAGCGTGACAAGTTCCCGCGCCACACCGGGCTGCACACCGCAGCGGGACTCCAGCATCTCGGCCGCGGCGGCTCCGGGCAGGCCACGCACCTCCACCGTCAGGGGAACACCCTTGACCGGAGCGTCCCCGCGCACGGCGAACAACATCGCGATCTTTTCTGTCTCCAGGCGCCTGGCGGCGAACAGCAGTGCGTCGGCTGATGCCTGGTCGACCCACTGGAAGTCGTCGACCACACAGATCAGCCCGTCCGGCGCGGCGGCTTCGGCCAGCAGCGAAAACACGCCAGCGCCCAGCAGATACCGATCGCCGGCTGTGCCCGCGGCGAGACCCAGCGCCGCGCGCACAGCGTCGTGCTGCGGTTCGGGCAGCGCGTCGAGCGAGCCGGTTACCGGCCACAGCACCTGGTGCAGCGCTGCGAACGCAAGGTCGGTCTCAGCCTCGACGCCGGTGGTCCGCAGCACACGCATCGCGCCGCCTCGCACTGCCGCCGCGTCGAGCAGGGCCGTCTTGCCCACGCCTGCCTCACCCCGCAACACCACCGCACCGCCAGAGCCGTCGCGAGCCCGTGCGATCACCTTGTCGAGTGCGCTGACCTCCGCCGATCTGCCGTAAAGCACGAACACCCACTCTAGCCTCGGCCCTTCGTGAGCGGCCCGGCTGCTCGCCGACCTCGCTGATGTGACCGGGTTGACCAGCGCATTCAGTCAGGCCCTGGCTGGGCTGCGGCAACGGCAGCGCGGACACGCCCCGGGCCGGCAGCCACCGAGGCACGACACCTCCGCGCGGCATGACCACCCCATCAAGGACGTCGGGGCGGCATCGGTGGGGTGCCGTCCCGAACGTTCTTCAGCCAACAGGTAGAAGCCCACCACCAACCGCGGACCAGCCGACCACCCACACGACCGCCACCACGGACAGGACGCGACGGGATCACCGCCACCCACCAGGAACACGAACGATCACGTGCTCCCAATCTGCTCCCAACGTAAGGAGCAACAACAAAGTGGCTCGTTACCGGAATCCCGGCAACGAGCCACATGACGTGCTGATATACATGGTGGGCGATACTGGGTTTGAACCAGTGACCTCTTCCGTGTCAAGGAAGCGCGCTCCCACTGCGCCAATCGCCCTCGTTTACTTGCCGAGGTGGAGACGGGATTTGAACCCGTGTACACGGCTTTGCAGGCCGTTGCCTCGCCTCTCGGCCACTCCACCGAGGTTGCCCCCGCTGTCGTGGCGGCATCTCCGAGCGGACGACGGGATTCGAACCCGCGACCCTCACCTTGGCAAGGTGATGCGCTACCAGCTGCGCTACGTCCGCTTGTCTCCGTTTGTTTCCGGCGTTTCCCGGTGACAGGTGAGAACTTTAGCCGAGCTGCGGAGCCAGTGCCAAATCGGGGTGCCCACGACGCGCCAGAAAGCTCGGGTAGCCCCATAACACCCAACACACCCCGGAGATCATCCTAGGAACCTGAGCTAGAGGTGACACAGACCGGACGCCGTGTCGGTAACTCCTCGTGCTCGAAGGCATGGGTTACCGTAGCCGCGTGACGAGACGCGCGGCCGAGGTCCGCCTGGATGCCCTGCTGCGTACCGCATGTGACGTGATTGTCGAACGTGGGCTGGCGAACACCCGTACCGCCGATGTCGCCCAGGCCGCCGGGGTCAGCCAGGCACTCGTTTTCTACCACTTCTCCACCAAGGAACGGCTGCTCGCGCAGGCTTTCGCGTACGCGGCCGAGCAGGATCTGGCCCGGCTGGATGCGGTCGTCCGCTCCTCTGCCCCGCCGTTGACCAAGCTGAAGCGGGTCCTGAGGCTGTACGCCCCGACTGGTCGCTCCAACTCCTGGGCGATGTGGATCGACGGCTGGTCGGAGTCGCTGCGTACCCCGGAGTTGGAGAAGGTGTCCCGGCGGCTGGACCTGCGCTGGAAGGAAGACCTGACCGAGATCATTTCGGCCGGCGTCGCCGAGGGGACGTTCACCTGTGCCGACCCGGCCGGGGCGGCCTGGCGGATCAACGCACTGATCGACGGGCTCGCCGTACAGGTGGCGGTGCACGACCGGGTGATCACCCGCCGGCAGTTGTCCGACTGGATCCGCCTGACCGCTGCCCGGGAACTGGGTCTGGACCCCACCCAGTTGGAGTAGTCGACCGAGGACCGCGTACGGCCTCGCCGAGGACCGCGTACGGAGTCGCCGGGGACCGCTAGGGAAGGCAGACCGAGAACCGCGTATGGAGCCGGCGGGGAACCGTGCATCGAGCCGGCGAAATCACTGCCACCGGTGAAGAATCGGACGCATGGCCCTCTTAGCGACCTACCGCCGCAGTCTCACCGAATTCACCGACCGGGTCGGCCAGGTCGGCTCCGGCCAGTGGACGATCTCCACCCCATGCGCCGACTGGGACGTACGGACCCTGGTCAACCACGTGGTCGGCGAGGACCGATGGACCGTACCGATGTTCTCGGGCGCGACCATCGCCGAGGTGGGTGACCGGTTCGACGGCGATCTGCTGGGCGTGGACGCGGCCGGCGCGGCCCGGGACGCCGCCGCGCAGGCGGACCTGGCGGTCAGCGAGCCCGGTGCCCTGGACCGCACCATCCACCTCTCCGCCGGGGACACTCCGGCCCGGGAGTACCTGCACCAACTGCTCGCCGAACACCTGGTGCACGGCTGGGACCTCGCGATGGCGATCGGCGCCACCCCACGGTTGGACGCCGCCGCAGTGCGGCTCTGCCTCGACTGGTTCACCGACCGGGTCCCGCTCTACCGGGACAACGATCTGATCAGCGCCCGGATCGAGGTACCCACCGATGCCAGCGACCAGGACCGGCTGATCGCCGGGTTCGGGCGAGACCCGAACTGGCGTCCCCCGCGTTGACCATCGACGGCACACAACGCCAACTCAGTCTGCCGAGCCACCGATCGGACCACCGGGCGGTGAAGGCCAATCCGGGTACGGGCACAATCGCGGGGTGTCCGACACCTCGACGGCGTTCGTCCGCACCTACGCCCGGTTGGCCCCGGTGGCCCACGTACCCGAGATCCAGCTCCATCAGGCCGAGGAGCCGATCGGCCTGTGGGAACTGACCGAGGGTGAGTTCCGCAGCGAGCAGCCACCACCGTTCTGGGCCTTCGCCTGGGCCGGGGGGCAGGGGTTGGCCCGGTACGTGCTCGACCACCCGGAGACGGTGGCCGGTCGACGCGTCCTCGATGTGGCGTCGGGTTCCGGTCTGGTGGCGATCGCCGCGGCCCGTGCCGGCGCGGCAGAGGTACGGGCGGTGGACGTGGACCCGGTGGCGGTCGCCGCGATCGGGATAAACGCCGAGGCAAACGGGGTTGCGGTGACCTCGCTCGCCGCCGACGTCCTCGACGGGGACGCGGACGACGCGCAGGTCGTGCTGGTCGGGGACGCCTTCTACAGCGAGGCGATGGCCAACCGGATGCTGCGGTTCCTGCTCCGCGCGACCCGGGGTGCGGCCCGGGTGCTGGTCGGTGACCCGGACCGGGCGTTCCTGCCCCGGACCCGGTTCCGAAAGCTCGCCGAGTACGACGTACCGGTTCCGATGGCGCTGGAGAGCGTACGGGTCAAGCCCACCACGATCTGGGAGTTGACCGCGCCGGTCGGTGCCGCACCGACTCGTGATCGCGTCGCTGGGTAGCGTGGCGGCGTGCTGTTTCGCAGTTGGCAGGGGACCGTTGACCAGCAGTGGCCGGACGTCGTCCGGGTCGCCGACCACGTGGGGGTCCAGCATTTCGTGGTGACCCGGCACGCCCTGGTCCGCCAGGTGCTCGCCGATCCGGAGATGTTCCGCCCTGACAACGCACTGGACGCGGTGACCCCGATGCCGGTGGCCGCCCTGCGGATCCTCGCCCGGCACGGTTTCCGGCTGCCGCCGACGTTGGCCAACAACGGCGACCCGACCCATCCGGCGATCCGGTCCATCGTCGCCGACGCGCTACACCCGACGCGGGTCGAGGAGCAGCGCCGGTGGTTGGCGGGGGTCGTACGCGAGCGGGTGGCTCACCTGTCGGCCGTACTGGCTGCCGGGAAATCAGTCGACCTGTACGCCGATCTGGCCGCCGATCTGCCGCTGCTGGTGCTGGCCCGGCTGGTGGACCTGCCAGACGAGCAACTCACGTTGGTCAAGGAGTTCTCGCGGGCCGCGTTGGAGTTGTTCTGGGCACCGGTGGACGCGCAACGGCAGCTGGCCCTGGCCGACACCGTCGGGCAGTTCCACGCCGTACTGAGTGGATTCGCCGAGGCCGGTACCGGGCTGGTCGCCGATCTGAGGGCAGCCGGACATCCCCGTGACGTACGGGTGGGCGCGTTGTTCTTTCTGCTGGTGGCCGGGCAGGAGACCACCTCGCAGTTCCTCACCCTGTTGCTGCACCGGTTGAGCACCGAGCCGGCGGTTCTGGCCGGCCTGCGTGCCGGCACGGTCAAGGTGGTGGACGTGGTCGAGGAGGGGTTGCGGCTGGACCCGCCGATCGTGACCTGGCGGCGGGTGGCCGCCCGGGACACGGTGCTCGCCGGCACGGCCGTGCCGGCGGGGAGCAGCGTCGTGCTGTGGCTGGCCCGGGCTGGGCGGGACTCGGCGATCGTTGCCGCCCCGGCCGACTTCCGGCCGGGGCAGCGCGGCTCGCGTCGGCACCTGGCGTTCGGGGCCGGTGCGCACCGGTGTGTCGGAGCCCAACTGGCCAGGATGGAGGCCGGGGTGGTGGTGGGCGAGGTGGCACCGCTGCTGGCCGGGGTGACCGTGGAACGCGCCCCGTGGTGCCCGGACAACCTCTCCTTCCGGATGCCGGACGCCTTCGTGGTCCGGCGCTCCGCCTCGGCGAACACCTCCCGGCACGCCTCGCCGAGTGCCGGCCATCCCGAGCCGGCGAGCGCCGGTCTTCCCGAATCGGCGAGCGCCTGCCGTTCCGATCTGTCCCGTACCTGACGAAAGTCAGGGTGGGCCGTTCCCGTTCGGGTGCTGTGCCGTACCTGGCCGGATTTCTACCGTCGATGCACCACGACGGGGGAGATCCCCCAGGGAGGCTTCATGATCACGTTACGCGGGCTGACGAAGCGCTTCGGCGCGGCGACAGCCGTCGACAATCTGTCCCTGGACATCGCACCGGGCCGGGTTACCGGCTTCCTCGGCCCGAACGGGGCCGGCAAGTCCACCACCATGCGCATGATCCTCGGGCTGGACCGGCCCACCGCCGGGCAGGCACTGGTCAACGGACGGGCGTACCCGACGCTGCGGCATCCGCTGCACGAGGTCGGGGCGCTGCTCGACGCCAAGGCCATCCACCCGGCCCGGTCCGGGCGTAGCCACCTGCTGGCGATGGCCCGCAGCAACGGTATCCCGCCCCGCCGGGTGGACGAGGTGCTGGCCACCGTCGGGCTGGACAACGCCGCCGCCGGCAAGCGCGGCAAGACCCTGTCGCTGGGCATGGGCCAGCGACTGGGCATTGCCGGTGCACTGCTCGGCGATCCGCCGGTGTTGATGTTCGACGAGCCGGTCAACGGGCTCGACCCGGACGGGGTGCGCTGGATCCGCCAGTTGATGCGTTCGCTGGCGGCCGAGGGCCGGACGGTCTTCGTCTCCAGCCACCTGATGAGCGAGATGCAGCTCACCGCCGACCAGCTGGTGGTGATCGGTCGGGGCCGGCTGATCGCCGACGCCCCGATCACCGAGGTGATCGCCGCCAGTTCGGCGACGGCGGTCCGGGTGCGCAGCCCGCAGCCGGCCGGGCTGGCGGCCCTCGCCGAGCGGCTCATCGCCCGGTCCGCGCGGGTCGAGGCCACCGGCGACGGCGAGGTGACCGTGACCGGTGCCAGCGGCGAGCAGGTCGGTGACCTGGCCCACGAGCTGGGCGTACGGCTGCACGAGCTGAGCATCCGCTCGGCGTCGCTGGAAGAGGCGTACCTGGAGTTGACCGCCGGCAGTGTCGAGTACGCCGGCACGACCACGTCGGTGGGGAGTCGTCATGCGTAGTTTCGGATCGCCGGTCCTCGCGGGTCGGCGCGGCGGTCGGGCGCTGGCCGTACTGGTGGCGTCGTTGGCGCTGCTCGCACCGGGCGGGGTCGCTGCGGCCTCCCCCACGGCGGTGGCCGGGACCCCGGCACTGTCCCTGCCCGCTCCGACCGGCCGTCATCCGGTCGGGACCACCTCGCTGCACCTGGTCGACAGTGGACGGCCGGACCCGTGGCAGCCGGGCACGGACCGGGAACTGATGGTGTCGCTCTGGTATCCGGCGGTCACCGACCGGGGTGGGCCCGCGCCGTACACCACGGCCGCCGTCTCCGCGCGGATCGTCGCCGCCGAGGGACTGCCGCTGCCGTCGGAGATCCTGACCACGGTACGCACCAACGCCCGACGGGACGTCCCGGTGCGGCGGACCGCCGGCGGCTGGCCGCTGGTGGTGCTCTCCCCCGGGTTCAGCCTGAGCCGCGAGTCGCTGACCGGGCTGGCCGAGGAGTTGGCCAGTCGCGGGTACGTGGTGGCCGGGGTCGACCATCCGTACGAGGCGCGCGGGGTCGAGTTCCCCGACGGCCGGGTGGTCGAGTGTCTGGCCTGCGACCTGTGGGGGCCGGGCACGGCTGAGAAGGTCATCGAGGGCCGGGCTCTCGACGTGTCGTTCCTGCTGGACCGGCTGACCGGGCCGAAGCCGGCCTGGCGGGGGGCGTGGGCGATCGACCGGAGCCGGATCGGCATGGTCGGCCACTCCATCGGCGGCGCCTCGGCGGCGCAGGTGCTACGTACCGACCGTCGGGTGGCCGCCGGGGCGGACCTGGACGGCACGCTCTTCGTACCGGTCCCGGCGGGTGCCCTCACCAAGCCGTTCCTGCTGGTCGGTGCGGAACGGCCGGCGGACGCCAGTTGGCTGCGTGACTGGCCGGGACTGGCCGGGTGGAAACGCTGGCTGACGGTCACCGGCACCGGGCACATGTCCTTCACCGACCGGCCGGTGCTCGGCGCGCAACTCGGCATGGACCCGGGTCCGATGCCGGCGGAGCGGCAACTGCTGATCACCCGGGAGTACGTCGCGGCGTTCGTGGACTGGCATCTGCGCCACCAGCCACGGCCGCTGCTCGATGGCCCGTCCGCTACCTATCCCGAGGTCCTGTTCCGGAACGAGGCCACCTCATGACCACGCTCTCCTCCCCCAGCCATCGAACCGGTCCGACCGGTCCGCCTCGGTCGGCCGGTTCCCGGGTGGCCCGTACCGCTCCGACCGGCGGCGGGTTGACCGGGGCGATCGCCAGCGAGTGGACCAAGCTCTGGTCGGTGCGTACGACGTGGTGGGCACTGTTGGCCAGCGTGCTGTTAATGGCGGCCACCGCCGGGCAGCTCGCCATCTATGCCGCCAACGCCAACACCAACGACGACCCGGCCGACGATCCAGGCGTGGTCGGCGTGGGCCGGATCGTGATCGACTCGATGGAGCTGACCCAGTACGCCGTCCTGGCGGTGGCACTGCTGGTGATCACTTCCGAGTACGCCACCGGCACGATCCGCGCCACGTTGCAGTGGACTCCGTCACGGACCAAGATGCTGCTGGCCAAGGCCACCGTCGTCGGCGCGGTCACCTTTCCGGTCGGCCTGCTGCTCGGTGTGGTCGGAACGGTCGTGGCCCGACCGGTGCTCGGCAAGTGGGGCACCATGCCGGTCGGCGAGACGGTGGGTGACATCGCGGCCGTCGCCGCCTACCTGACCCTGATCGGGGTGTTCACCCTCGGTCTCGGGGCGGCGCTGCGCAGCGCGGTACTGACCCTGACTATTCTCTTCCTGAGCCTGATGATCATCCCGCTGTCGTTGCAGGAGCCGGACATTCCGGTGCTCACCTGGATCGCCGACCTCTTCCCCGGGGTGGCCGGTGCGCACTTCATGCGCGGCGACACCGACCCGTACCCGCCCGTTGTCGGCCTGCTGCTGCTCACCGGCTGGGCGATGGTGGCGCTGTTCGCCGGCCGGCTGGTGTTGCGGCGGCGCGACGCCTGACGGTTTGTCGTCGACGAGTCGACCGGCGGCGATATCGGGCCGCCGGTCGACTCGTGCGATATCCGGCCGCCGGGTCGACGGGCTCACGCAGCGTCCACCAGCCCGGCCTCGTACGCGATGATCGCCGCCTGGACCCGGTTCCGGACACCCAGTCGGCTGAAGATCGTGCTCAGGTAGCTCTTCACGGTGCCCTCCACCAGGAACAGCCGCCGGCCTATCTCGGCGTTGGACAGCCCAGCACCGACCAGTGCCAACACCTCACGTTCCCGTTCGGTGAGTGTGGCGGTGCGGTCCCGCGCCGCCGGCCCCCGGGCCATCCGTTCACCGCCCAGCGCGAGCACCCGGCGGGCCACCCGGGGCGACAGGTACGCTGCCCCGGCGGCCACCGCCCGTACCCCGGCGATCAGTTCCCGGGGGTCGCCGGACTTGAGTAGGAATCCGCTCGCCCCGTCACCGAGCGCCCGGGCGATGTAGTCGTCCTCGCCGAACGTGGTGAGCATGACCACGGCGGTCTCCGGCACGAGCTGCCGGATCTGCGCAGCGGCGGCCAGCCCGTCGAGCCGGGGCATCCGGATGTCCAGCAACGCCACCTGCGGCCGGTGCGCACGGACCAGCGCGACCGCCTCCCGCCCGTCGGCCGCCTCCGCGACCACGTCGATCTCCGGATCGGCGGCCAGAATCGCCTTCACCCCGGCCCGGATCATCGCCTCGTCGTCGGCCAACAGCACCGAGATCACTCTCTGCTCTCCTGAGGTGTGTAAGGAAGGGGCCCTCGTTATCGCTTTCCGCAGCGGAAGGGGCCCATCCTGTCCTCTCCGCGCGGGGGGTGTGGGAAGTGACGGTCAGCCGGTCAGGTGGTGTTTGGCCGTCAGGCGACCGTCGGCGAAGCACAGCCGGTAGGTCGGCTGGGCGAACGGGAAGTTGCCGTCGGTGTAGTACTCGCAGACCGAGCCGGCCGGCGGTACGGGTAGGTGTTCGCCGGTCGGTGCCGCCACCTGCCGGCCCGGCAGCACCTCCCGCAGGTCCACCCGTTGCTCGCCGAGCCGCAGCCGATCGAAGTCTCGTTGCTCCAGGACGGCGTTGAACGTGGCGAGCGGGTAGTAGACCAGCGACAGCACCGCCGCGATAGCCAGCGGGACGGCGACCGCCACCAGCAGGCTACGTCGTACCCGCCGTCGGGCGTGGTGCATCCGGAACGCCGCATCGGAGGACAGGAGCGGCGCAGCCACGTCGAGCAGCGGCTCATCGTCCACACCGGACACCCGTTCGACGCCGCCGTGTGGTAGTCGGGCGGTCACCGCGAATCCGCCGCCGCACGGGCCCGCCGAGAGGGTGCCGCCGGCCAGCCGTACCCGCTCCCGCAGGGCGAGCAGGCCGGAGCCGGTGGACGCCCGAGCTGGTAGCGGTCCGGCCGGGGGCGGCTCGTTGCGTACGCTCACCTCGGTCCACTCCCCCGTCCCGGTGACCCGGACCACGACCGGCGCGCCCGGGGCGTACCGGGCGGCGTTGGTCAGCGCCTCCTGCACCACCCGGTACGCCGCCCGGTCTGCCATCGGGGACAGTTCTCCGCCGGATCGAGGGCCGGCGAGCAACGGATCGTCAGCCGGCTGACCGTCGAGCAACGGATCAACAGCGGGGTGACCGTCGAGCAACAGGTCTGTCGCTGGCCGTTCCCTCGCCGGATCGGCAGCGGGCGGGCCGTCGAACGGTGGTTGGCCCACCAGCTGGACCGACATACCCGCGTCGCGGGCCCCGGCGACCAGATCGGGGATGCTCTCGTCTGCCGGCCGGGTGGCCGACGGTCCGGTGTCCTCGCGGAGCACCCCGATGATGTCCCGCAGCCGGTCGGTGGCGGCGGCGACACTGACCCGCAGTTCACCGGCAGCCCGGCGGTGTCGTTCGTCCAGGCCCGGCGTCAGCTCCAGGGCACCGGCCCGCAGTGCGATCAGGCTCAGGTCGTGCCCCAGTGAGTCGTGCATGTCCTGGGCGATCCGGGCGCGTTCCCGCATCCGGATCCGCTCGGCGGCCCCACGCTGCTCGCGTTCGAGCAGGTCGGCCTGCTCCCACCCGGCCAGGACCAGCGCCTGGTGCTGCCGTCGGTAGCGGCCCAGCAACCAGGGGAACACGCCGGCGAACAACAGTACGGTGGCGATCAGGAACCAGCTGCTCACGTCCAGGTCGAGCACGCCGAGGTTGAGTACCGTGCCGCCGAGCGCGATCACGGCGAAGATCCACACCGCTGGCCGGGCCCGCGCTGCTCGCAGCCCCAGCAGATAGCTCATCACCGGAATGCCGAAGACGAAGTTGCCGTCGAAGATGGTGGGCAGCACCACCAGCACCAGCGACACCGCCGGGTGGCGCCGACTCAACACCACCGCGACGCCGACCAACGACAGCGACCCGGCCAGGCGGAGACCGGTCGGCAGGTCCGGCCAGGGTACGAGCAGCGCCCAGGTGATCGGTGCCGACAGTGCCGCCCAGAGCAGAACGTCGAACAGCCGTTCCTGCCGGTTTCGCGATCCGGCCCGCACCAGCCCACCCCCGATGTCGCGCCACACCGCCATCCGGCCACACCGCCATCCGGCCATCCGGCCAGGCTACCGGCGCTCCGACCTGCGGCGTTACTGACGAAAGTCAGGTAGCTGCCGATGGTGCCGACCCGACGACGCGTCACGGGGTGGTACCGGGCCTACGGCACGTCACGGGGTGGTCGTGGCGTTCCGGCGGCACCCTGACGGGCGTACCGGGCGGGTGGCGCACCTACCTGCGCGGTGAAGTCGCGAACAAGGTGGGCCTGATCGCTATAGCCCAGTTCAGCGGCGAGCGCCGCCCAGCTGACCTTCTCACCGCTGGCGGCACGGTCGGCCGCCTCGTGCAGGCGGTAGAGCCGGATCACCCACTTCGGGCTGGCCCCGACGTACTCGGCGAACAGCCGCTGAAGCTGACGCGGGGTGGTGCCGGCCTGGCGGGCCAGCTCGTCGACCCGGGCGATCGCCGGATCGACCGCGATGCGGGCGACCACGCCGTCCACCTCCGCCGCTGTCGGGTCGATCACCGGTCCAGCAGCGAGTAGCAGGGCGTCCAGCTGGTTCAACAGCGCCTGGCGACCGCTGCCCGTATCGTCGGCGTCGTCGCCGGGGGTGTGACCGAGGTCGATGGTGAGCTGCCGGACGGCTGCCTCACCGGCCGCGAAGACCTCGGTCAGCGGCAGGAACCTGTCGGTGATGGTGGCCACCGGCATACCGAGGAACGGGCGGAAGCCCCCCGGCCGGAACCGTGCTCCGACCACCCAACCGGTGTCACGCAGCGTCTCGTCGTAATGGCCACGGATGACCCCGGCGATCCAGGACCGGGTCGGCCCGGCCGCCGTCGGGCGCGCTCGCCCGTCGGTGACGACGAGGTTGACCGACGGGTGCGGCAAGATCCGCTGACGGTACGGCGACTCGCCACGCAGGTCGTACTCCACGATCCAGTAGTGCGCCACGAACGGTGCCAGCTCGGGCGCGGGCCGCCACCGGGCGTAGCGGAGCCTCTCCCGGGCCGCCCGGACGTGGACGAAGCCTCGATCATCGGGCCAGCCCAGCGCCGCTCGGCCCGGCTCACCCCGGGGTGCAGCCAGCATCGGATCCGCTGTCGGCCGGGTCTCTCCGGTCGGCACCGGCGTGCTCAGTTGAGCCAGTGCAGCGTGCTGATGACCAGCCACACCGCCAGGCCGACCAGGGCCAAGCCGATGAGTGTGCACAGGGCGAACCACAGCTTGATGCCGAACGGAATCTTCGGGTCCCCGGTGGTGGCGGGGTGCTGGCCGGCAAGAGGGCGCAAGGATTCTCCTTGGGGAGGTTCGGGTGCTCCTTCGGGCTCAGTCTGACGATGTCCACTGAACCACCACCGGGTGGGTGGTCGACAGGGCCGACGGACTCTCCTGCCGACGACAAGGTTGAGGTAGAGCACGGGTACGGCATCACCAGATCCGTCGCGTTTCTTCAAGAGTCAGCGTCAAACCGTGCCTACTGTCACGTACATGCACGAATCACTACCCGAGGCCATGACCGAGGCGATGCGACGGACAGCGGAGATCGTCCACGCCGTACGACCGGACCAGCTCACCCTGCCCACTCCCTGTGCGGAGTTCGACGTGGCAGCGCTGGGCCGCCACCTCACGTACTGGGGGGTGCTCTTCTCGGAACAGGCCGCCCGTAAGCAGCAACCAGCGCCCGACGCGGGACCGGACGATGTCGGTACCGACTGGGCCGAGACGTTCACCCGGCACGCCGACCGCACCGCGGCAGCCTGGTCGATCCCCGACGCCTGGACGGGTACGACCTTCCTCGCCGGTGCTTCGATGCCCGCCCCGCTGGTCGGCTCGCTGATGCTGGCCGAGTTGGTGTTGCATGGCTGGGATCTGGCCGTGGCGACCGGGCAGCGGCCGACCTACTCCGAGGCGGTCGCCAACACAACATTGGAAATCATCGAACGGATGGCTGGCCAGGGGCGGGCCGCCGGAATCTTCGCCGATCCGGTGCCGGTGCCGGACTCCGCGTCATCGCTGGAGCGGGCGCTGGGGCTCAGTGGCCGTGACCCGGTGTGGCCGACTCGCCGCTCGGACTGATCGCCTCCGTCGGCACCGCCCCCCTGGCCGCCGACGTCAGCCGGATTGGACCTGCCCTCACTGGATGTCCTCGGCCCAGCTACGCCAATCGTCGAGGACGCCGTAGAGCGCCGGGGTGAGCCAGCCGGGCGCGGAGCGTTGGAACACCCCGGGCTCCAGGGTGCCGGCCCCGTCGGGCAGCGCACCGACCATGTTGGGCACCAGGTCGGTCAGGTTGGCCCAGTGCACCAGTTGCGGTTCGACCGGCCAGGCACCGAGCACCACCCCGGCCGGGATGGCGCGCCGGTCCAGCGCCTCCAGGGTGAGTGCGGTGTGGTTGAGCGTCCCCAGCCCGGCCCGGCAGACGACCACCGCTGGCGCGCCGAGGGAGACCGCCAGGTCGGCCACGGTCCACGGCTCCCCGGAGGGGCGGACCCCCATCGGCACCAGCAACCCACCGGCCCCCTCGACCAGCACCAGATCGTGCTTCTCCGCCTGGGCGCGGACCGCGTCGACGACGGTGTACAGCTCCAACGGCTCCAGCCCGGCGACCCGGGCGGCGGCCAGTGGGGCGAGCGGGTCCGGATAGTCGGCCAGGGTCATCGAGGTCACCGGCGCGGCCAGCCGCTCGACCACGTCCACGTCGGTCGGCGCGCCACCGGCCGTACCGGTCTGGCCGGGTTTGACCACGGCGACCCGCAGGCCGGCGGCCTGCGCCGCCGCGGTGATGGCGGCGGTCACCACGGTCTTGCCGACGTCGGTGTCGGTGCCGGTCACCACGATCGGGCCGGACCAGGCGGCGGCGGTCATCCGGTCTCCTCCGGTGCGGTCCGGGCAGCGCCAATCATCCGGTCTCCTCCATTGCGGTCCGGGCGGCCGTCGGGGCAGTCGCGACGATCACGTCGAGCGCCCGGTCGAAGTCGGCCGACGGCACCCCCACGTTGATCGTCAGTCGCAGCCGGGACCGGCTGTCCGGGGTGGACGGCGGGCGGAAGCAGCCGACGGCGACGCCCCGGTCGAGGCAGCTCGCCGCCCATGCCACCGCCGACTCCGCATCGGGTGCGGCGACCGACAGCACCGCGCCGGCCGGCGTGGAGACCACCAACCCGGCTGCACGCAGTCGCTGTACCGCGTGGTCGGCCCGTCGGGCCGACTCGGCCCGCAGATGGTCACCGGTCCGCAGATGGTCGCCGGAGCGCGGGCGGTCACCGATACGCAAGGGGTCACCGACGCGGGCGAGTCGGGTCGCGGCGAGCACCCCGGCGACCACCGCCGGGGGCAACGCGGTGTCGAAGATGAAGGTACGACCGGTGTCGACCAGGTGTTGGATCAGCTCGGCCGGTCCGGCGACCAGCCCGCCGGCCCCGCCGAGCGCCTTCGACAGGGTCGCGGTCACCACCACGTCCGGCTCGCCGGCCAGTCCGGCGGCGGCCACCGACCCGGCCCCGCCGGGACCGGCCACGCCCAGCGCGTGTGCCTCGTCGACCAGTAGTTGTGCGCCGTACTCCCGGACGACGGCGTGCAGCGCGGCGAGCGGGGCCAGGTCACCGTCGACCGAGAAGACGGACTCGGTCACCACCACGGCCGGCCGGCCGCGTGCCGCCGCCAGCGCCGCGTCGACGGCGGCGACGTCCAGGTGCGGGGTGACCAGGGTCTCCGCACCGGAGAGTCGACAGCCGTCGATGAGTGAGGCGTGGTTGTGGGCGTCGGAGACCAGCAGGGTGCGCGGCCGGACCAGGGCCCGTACGGCGGCCAGGTTGGCCAGGTAGCCGGAGGAGAAGACCAGGGACCGCACCGCGCCGAGCCAGGCGGCGAGTTCCGCCTCCAGTGCGTCGTGCAGGTCGGTGGAGCCTCGGACCAGGCGGGAGCCGGTGGCCCCCAGCCCGTACTCGGACAGCGCCCGCGCTGCCGCGGCCGTCACGTCGGGATGGTGGGACAGGCCGAGATAGTCGTTACCGGCCAGGTCGACCGCGCCATCCGCCGCCCCGCGCGGGCGTAGCCGCCGGGTCAGTCCCGCCCGGGCGCGCAGCTGGGCCCGACGATCGAGTGTTGCCAGCCAGTTCGCCACGGTCACCCCCTCGGCTCGGTGGCGGACCGCCGGACACCGGCACGGCCTCCCGTACGAACGCCCCCGACCGGCGAAAATACCACTTCCGACATGGTCGGCCGGGTCGGCATGCCGACCGCACCTAGTAGGGTACGACCATGTCAGAGATCCTCGATCAGGCTCGTACCCAGGTGCTCGAAAACGGTGTCGGGCTCGATGAGGCCGGGGTGCTCGCCGTACTGCGCCTGCCCGACGAGCAGCTGGCCGCCGCCCTGCAACTGGCCCACGACGTGCGGATGCGCTGGTGCGGACCGGAGGTCGAGGTCGAGGGGATCGTCTCGCTCAAGACCGGCGGCTGCCCGGAGGACTGTCACTTCTGTTCGCAGTCGGGCCTGTTCGCCTCCCCGGTGCGCTCGGTCTGGCTGGACATCCCCTCCCTGGTGAAGGCGGCGAAGCAGACCGCTGCCACCGGGGCGACCGAGTTCTGCATCGTCGCCGCCGTCCGCGGCCCGGACGAGCGGCTGATGAAGCAGCTACGCGAGGGGGTCGCCGCGATCCGGGCGGAGGTGGAGATCCAGGTCGCCGCCTCGCTCGGCATGCTCACCCAGGCCCAGGTCGACGAGCTGGTCGAGATGGGGGTGCACCGCTACAACCACAACCTGGAGACCTGCCGCTCGCACTTCCCCAAGGTGGTCACCACGCACTCCTGGGAGGAGCGTTGGGAGACGCTGACGATGGTGCGCGCCTCCGGCATGGAGGTCTGCTGCGGTGGCATCCTCGGCCTGGGTGAGACGCTGGAGCAGCGCGCCGAGTTCGCCGCCCAGCTCGCCGAGCTGGAGCCGCACGAGGTGCCGCTGAACTTCCTCAACCCGCGCCCGGGCACACCCATGGGCGACCTGCCGGTGGTCGAGGCACGCGACGCGCTGCGGGCCATCGCCGCGTTCCGGCTCGCGATGCCCCGGACCATCCTCCGGTACGCGGGCGGCCGGGAGATCACCCTCGGTGACCTCGGCACCCGGGACGGGCTGCTCGGCGGCATCAACGCGGTGATCGTGGGCAATTACCTGACCACTCTGGGTCGCCCGGCCAACGCCGACCTGGAGTTGCTGGACGACCTGAAGATGCCGGTCAAGGCCCTGTCCGCGACGCTCTGAGAGGGACAGCATGTGGTGTGACCGGTGCGGGCAGCCGGCTACGGAAGGCTCGCACGACAGTTGCCGGGCGGCCCGAGAGCTGGAGCCGCCCCGCTTCTGTACCCGTTGCAAACGGCGGATGAAGGTGCAGGTCCTGCCGGTCGGCTGGGCGGCGACCTGTGTGGAGCACGGCGAGTTCCGGGGATGACCCGAACACGGTTGGCCGGTCGGAGCGTCAGGACGATCGTCTAGACCGGACGGACAACCGGCAGGTCCACCTGCGCGACCGGCTGACCGATGTCGTGCCGGTGCAGCCAGCTACGCCAGGCCGCCACCTCGTCCTCGGTGTGGTGCGCCGGGTGCCAGAGGCGGACCGGCGCGTCCGGGGCGGGCGTCGGTGGCGCGTCGTCGAGCCCGCGTAACGCCCCGTCCGCGTAGCCACAGGACTGTCCATCGACCGTCCAGATCAGCCCACGGGCGAGCACACCGACCAATGGATGGTCGAGATAGTGCTCGCACCAGCGGTCGTACCGCCAGGCCCGCCCGGCGGTCATCTCCCGTGCCAGCCGGTCGACCTGGGCGGCGAGTGCCTGGTCGATCCGCCTGGTCTGCGACCGTAACCTCCCCATCTCGTCGGCGTGCCCCCGACGTACCGCCGGGGGTGGGGCCTTGAGCAGGTTGCCGGCGGTGTCGCGCCAGGCGAGGACGACTCGCACGCCGCTCACCGTCAGGGTGGCGGTCACCCCGCCGATCGACAGCACCCGGCGACCGACCTCGACGAAGCCGTACGACGGAATGCCCGTTTCCTCGGCCTCCGCGCGGGGGATGCCCAGCGCGGCGGTCTGCCGGTCGATGGCCGCGTCGATGTCCTTCCGCACGCTCCGGACGGTCACCCGGTGGGTCAGCCGGGCGAGTTGCTCCACCGCCACCAGCCCGGTCATCCGGGACAGCGCGTACACGGCCGCTTTCGCGGTCGGCAGGCTGAGCAGGTTCTCGGTCACCGGTGTCCGGCGCAACGCGATCGGCACCAGCTCCCCCAGGGTACGGGCGCTGTCCGGATCTGCCGGCGTGAACCCGAGCAGCCAGATCAGTCCGCGGAGCACGATCTCGTTGTGTGGGTCGTACCGGTACTCCCCCAGTTCCCACCAGTAGTCCTGCCACAGCGGTATCGAACGGGGTTGGCCGACCAGGCGGAGCCAGCCCTCGATGATCCGAGCCGCCCGGTTCGGGCCGACGACGTCCAGTAGCTCCCGGCCGTGCCGCTCCCAGCGATCCGACGGCTTCGCGGCGGTCGCCGTGCCGGCGTGGGCCAGCAGCCGCTGCCAGTCGACGCCGAGATCGGGCAGGTCGGCGAGTACCCGGTCGGCCCACACCTCGCCGGGGTCGACCGGTGGTAGGTCGGTCAGCTCGCTGAGCAACGCCGGTAGCACCGGAGCCGACCGGTCGAAGGTGAGTTCGGTGTGTGCGGTACGGCGCAGTACGCCGACCAGCATCACCGGCAGCTCCGCTCCGGTGGCGAGCCAGGCGCGGGCCAACTCGGCCAGGTGCTCGAACGGGTAGTAGGAGAACTCCTGGCCGATGTCTTCCAGGATCTCCCGGAGCACACCGGTCGGCGCACTCTCCGGCATGGTCTCGCGGACGGCGCGCCACAGTTGGTCCTCCGGTGACCGGGGCTGGTCGGCCCGCGCCGCAGCGACCCGTCGGTACACCGCCAGCCACCGGTCGGCCGGAGCACTCCCCAGCAGATCCCGCAGGTCCCGGTCCGTGCTGCGGAGTTCGCCGATCTCGACCAGCCCGGCGACGAACTCGTCGACATCGCCGGCGTCGGTCAACGCCTGTACCCGGTCGTAGAGCGCCTGGGGAATCCTCGGATGCGTCACGTAACCCCCACCTCGGTCATCGCCCGGAACCCTATCGACGGCCGGCGACATCCGTGACGCGCCCCCGGTGGGCCGGGCCGCCCGATCGGGCGGCCCGGTTCCGGATCAGATCCCGTCCCAGAAGGTCAACCGGTGCGTGGTGGCCCGGTCGAACCGGCCTACCCGGTCGAGGTCCAGGCCCTGGACGTACGGGTGGTGCCGCCATGTCGGTAGTCGGTGGCCGTTGGGGTTACCCGTGGCGGCGAACCGTGCCCAGTAGCCGATCATCAGGTCGCCGAGTCGACGCTGCTTGGCGGTGAGCGGGGTCGACTCCCACGACGGGTCGAAGAGGAACGGCAGCTCCGAGCCGTGCGAGGCCAAGGGTTTCAACTGGTCGTCGGAGTACGGGAAGAGTTGCGGTGCGGTCCGGTCGAGGAACTCGTAGGAGTAGACCGGGACATACCGGGCCAGCAACCGGTCGGTGTCCCGCGCCGCCCTCGCCCAGTCGAGGTCGCTCATGATGGCGGCAGCGGTCTGGATGGGCACCTCACCGGGCGGATAGGCAGCCAGGACGGCTGGTGCCCGCTCCCCGAAGATCTGGGTGATGCCATCGACGTACTGGGCGGCGGTGAGCCCCGGAAACAACATCGAGGCGAACATGGTGCCCTCGTCCCGGGTGATGCCGGACAGGATCGGCACCCGGTGGAAGCGTCCCTCGGCGAAGACCGTCGCCGGGTCCTCGGGCAGTACGGCGTTGCCGTATCCGGGCAGGGGCAGGGCGGGCTGTGCGAGGAGTTCCGCGACGGGCTTACTCCTCAGGCAGGCGATGTCCGGGCACGAAAGCTGGCCGGCGATCATCTGCCCGTGTCCCTCGTGCACCGCGGTCGGCACCCAGAGTGGCACGGCCATGACCTGCGGCAGGTCGTTCTGGCTCCAGCATGGGGAACTCTGGGTGATCGCGCGGTGGAACAGCCCGGCCGCGCCCGGGGAGACAAGCTGGGCGCAGACCGAGTGTGAGCCCGCCGACTCGCCGGCGAGCGTGACGTTGCCGGGATCACCGCCGAACGCGGCTGCGTTGCGCTGCACCCACCGCAGCGCCGCCTGCTGGTCCTCCACCCCGAACGCGCCGCTCTCCGGCAGCTCCGGATGGCCGAAGAAACCGAAGATCCCCAGCCGGTAGTTGACGGTCACCACGACGACGTCACCACGCGTGGCAAGGCGGGTGGCGTCGTAGTCGCTGCCGGCTCCCTTCGTCAGGCTGCCGCCGTGCAGCCAGACCAGCACCGGCTTGGGGTGGCGGGGTGAGGCACCGCGCGGCGCGGTCACATTCAGGTAGAGGCAATCCTCACTGTCGCTGGCCGGCAGGCCCCAACTGTCGGCCGTCTGGGCGCACCGAGCGCCGGGCCGGGTCGCATCGCGGATGCCGGTCCACGGCTCGACGGGCTGCGGCGAGCGCCAGCGCAGTTCGCCGACGGGGGCGGCGGCATAGGGGATGCCCTGGAAGAGCCGATGGTCACCACGTGACATGCCAGCTATCCAGCCCGTGTCGGTACGTACCTTGCCAGAGCCGGCGGGCTTGGCGGTCGCAGCGGGCTTGGCGGTCGCAGCGGGCTTGGCGGTCGCAGACGCTGGCAGCGCCAGGAGCGCGAAGACGGTCGCGATGGTCGTCAGGAATCGCATACGTCCACGGTGTCATCTGACATCAGCGCCCGGAATGAGGTTTCCTGCCCGCTGCGGGGTGGGCCTACCTCCACCCCCCTGCTGTCGTCGCTGCCGGCACGGCGGGTCCGCGCGATGGCCATCCCGAATGCCACCAGAGCGTAACCACAGAGCACGGCAAGGCCCGCCCACCAGGCCAGCGGGAAGTAGCCGGTTGATGGGACGTAGTGGGCGACGACCTGCGGGTACTCGCGGATCGTCTGCTGCACCGCGAACCCGGCGGCGGGGGTGAGGCGCAGCAGCCACCGGGACACGTCGTCGGGTAGCAGCGGCAGCGCACCGAGGACGTACGGCAGGACGACCATCGAGGTCGCGACCAGGATCGCCGCCCAGCTACGGCGCACCAGCGCACCGAGGGACAGCGCGAGGACAGCGGTGACGGCATACAGCGCGGCGACACCGACGACGAGCCGTAGCTCGGTCAGGGTGGGCACCGCGACGGTGGGGGTACCGGTGGCGCGCATAACCTGCGCGCTGAGCGGGACGGTGATCCCGGCGGCAACCAGTCCGGCGAGGAAGGCGGCCGGGCCGACCACGCCGGCCTTCGCCACCAGGTCCCGCCCGCTCAGCGATGCGACGCCGGTGCGCCCCGGTCGGAGTCCCCTGGTCGCGAACCGTACCGCCAACACGATCACGATCATCAGCCCGATGGCCAGGCCGACGAGGGTGTCCTCCGGGGTACGGCCGCCCACCGCACCGATCGGCCCGATGTCACCCGAGCCGGTGACGGTGAGGGTGCCGTCCGACTCGACGAGCCCGGGTGCCCGGTGATACCGCTCCCAGTCGGTCTGGACGTCCGTCCCGGCGTGCTGCCACTCGCCGGCCGATGCACCGCCGGCCAGACTGACGTTGTCGAAGACCGCGGTCGCCTGGGTGAACCGCACCTCGGAGGTGCTCGCCCCCAACCCCGTACGGCGTAGTGTCAGGTCTCCCGGGGACGTGGCGAAGAGCCCGACCTGCACGGTACGGGGCAGCCCGGGGAGACGGGCCACACCTACCTTCGTCCACTGTGCGCCGTCGTTCGACTCGTGACCGGTGATGGTGTCACCGGTGCGGGTCAGGCGCAGCCAGCGCGGCGCTTCGGCCGAGACCCCGCCCGAGCGGCCGGCGATGTCGTGGACGTAGTCGTACTGCATCCGTACGCCGTGTTTACCGGTAAGCATCAACGCCGCGTACGAGGATCCGGGGGTCGTGCCGTCCTTGATCATGATCCCGGCCTTCGCCCAGGGTACGAGGCCGGAGACTATCTCGTCGTGGTTTGGCGGCGGGTAGGTGATGATGCCGGTCAGGTCGGTCATCCGTACGGTGATGCTGCCGTCCCCGTCCAGTGGCTGGTGCGCGAAGTAGGAATGATCGGTCACCGCCTGGCCGTTCGGTCCCACCGGATCGGTGGGGCAGGCGATCGCCACGTCGCCCTCGCTACAGGATGACCGGCCGCCGACCGCGGCCAGCAGACCGAGCAGTACGGTGACCAGCGCCGCGGCCGTCAGGGCGAGCACCCGACCCCGACTCCGGAAGACGGACCATTCCCGGCGTACGGCCACGCCCAGGGGCACACCGGTGACTTCGTTGGTTTCTGGCATGCCTCCGGTTCTACGGAGCCGCCCATGACACGGCCCGAACGACCGCTGTCATCCCGCTGTTAGGTCCGGCACGGCATCCTGGGGGTCCGGGTGTGGACGGGGGAGAAAACTGATGGACCAACTGCGACGCCTCCCGCGATCGGGCCGGACCATCCGGAACCGGATCACCGTCCTGTACGCCGTCGTGTTCCTGGTCTCCGGTGCCGGTCTGCTGGCCATCACCAATCTGCTGGCCGGGAGTCAGGTGACCCAGGTCGCGCCGGGTGGGCGCCCACCCGTCGAGCGGGCCGACCTCGCCGCCGCCCGGACGCACATTGAGCAGCTCGAAGCCCAACTCGCCGACCTCCGGGCAACACAGTCGCGGCAACTCCTGGTGGGCTCGCTGATCGCACTCGCCGTGATGGCGGGAATCTCCATCCTGTTGGGACGGGTCCTCGCCGGTCGGGTGTTGCGACCACTACGGACGATGACCGCCGCGACCCGGCGGATCTCGGCCGAGAACCTGCACCGACGGCTGGCTGTGTCGGGCCCCGACGACGAGGTCAAGGACCTCGCCGACACCATCGACGGGCTGCTGGAACGCCTGGAGACGTCGTTCGCCGCCCAGCGCCGGTTCGTCGCCAACGCCTCCCATGAACTACGGACACCGTTGACCATCATGCGGGCGTCGCTGGACGTCGCCCTGGCCAAACCGGAGCCGGTACCACCGCAGACACTCGCGCTGACCGGCCGGCTCCGTACCGAACTCGACCGGGTCGACGGACTGCTGGAGGGCTTCCTCGTCCTGGCCCGAGCGCAGCACGGCGTGCTGCCCGACCGTGCCCCGGTCCCGCTCGGCGGCCTGCTGTCCGAAGCCGTGACCGCCCGTGCCGCCGACATCACGGCGAAGGACCTGACCGTCGAGGTCGACATCCGCGATCGCGGGTGGACCCGGGGCAGCCCGACGCTGCTGTCCCGGATGACAGCCAACCTGATCGACAACGCGATCGTCCACAACCGGGACGGCGGCTGGATCCGGGCCACCGCCCGAACCGAAGACACCTCGGCCCAACTCGTCGTGGCAACGGGCGGGCCGGTTCTCGATCCGGAACAGGTCGCCCGGCTGGCCGAGCCGTTCCAGCGGCTGGCCGCCGACCGTACCGGCTCCGAGACCGGAACCGGTCTCGGCCTGTCGATCGTCGCGGCCATCGTCGGCGCGCACGACGGCCGCCTGGAGTTGCATGCCCCCAGCGAGGGCGGACTCCGCGTCACCGTCTCCGTCCCCTCGGTGCCGGCACCGTCGATGGCCGCCGGCTCCCGCGGCGCGGTGGGTGGTACGCGGTGAGGGTCCTGGTGGTCGAGGACGCGTACGCGCTCGCCGAGGTGCTGGTGGAGGGACTACGGGACCAGGGCATGGCCGTCGACGTCGCCCACGACGGCCTGACCGCCGCCGCGAAACTCGACCTCAACGCGTACGACGTGGTCGTCCTCGACCGTGACCTGCCCGGACTCCACGGCGACGTCATCTGCCAGATGATCACTGAACGCGACGGGCGGGCGATGGTCCTCATGCTGACCGCGGCCGGCTCACCCGACGACCGGGTCAGCGGCCTCACCCTGGGTGCCGACGACTACCTGGCCAAACCGTTCCACTTTCCCGAGTTGGTCCTGCGCATCCAGGCCCTGGCCCGGCGGCGACCCGCTGCCGGGCCCCGGACCCTGCGGGCGGCCGGCATCGAACTGGACCCGGTACGCCGTACGGTCACCCGGGACGGTTGTCAGCTCAGCCTCTCGGTCAAGGAGTTCGCGCTCCTGGAAGCCCTGCTGCGGGCCAGCCCGGCCTTCCTCAGTGCCGAGGCGCTCCTCGAACAGGTCTGGGACGAGAACGCCGACCCGTTCACCAACACCGTCACGGTGACCATCGGGCGGCTGCGCCGCAAACTGGGGCCGCCGACGGTCGTCACCACGACACCCGGGGTGGGCTACCGCATCGCCCGTTAGGAAGGGCCCGTCCGGACGCTTCCCGCCTTGCAAGAGGCCCTTCCTAACGCCACATTCCGGGCGACTCCGGCTCGGGCCGGGACAAGTGGACCGGACAAACTACCGTGCCGGCGTGTCCGCCACCGTCCACTCACGTCGCCTCGGCCGCAGCGTCGGCCGTATCACGCTCGTCACCGGCGCAGCCATGGTGGCGCTGGTCGCCACCCTGGCGGCCACGATCCTCACCGTACGACTGCACGCCCGTACGCCGCTGGATCGCTCGGATGCCGAGGTGGTCGCCGACGCCGTACCCCGGTTGACGTTCCTGCGCCACGCCATCGACCGTGGTGCGGATGAGGAGATGCAGCAGCTCTTCCCCGAGGGCCACTTCTTCCTGCACGTTCTCTATGGACTCTCCTGGGTGGATGTCGGCACCCGCGACCCGGACCAGCGGGACCGGGCACTCACCGAGTCCCGGCGCGCGCTGGCCGCCCTCGACTCCACGGCGGGGCGGGCACCGTTCTCCCCCAGCCTCGACCCGCCGTACGGCGTCTTCCACGCCGGGTGGAGCAGCTGGCTGCGCGGCGGGGTGGTCCGCCTGGCCGGCGGGCCGACCGCCGCACCGACCGAGGCGACCCGCCTGACCAGCGACATCGCCGCCCTCGCCGCCGCCTTCGACCGACAACTCACCGCGACCGGCTCGCCGTTCCTGCCCGCCTACCCGGGGCAGGCCTGGCCGGTGGACAGCACGGTCGGGATCGCCGCCGTACGACTCGCCGACCACCTGACCGGCGGTACGACGTACACCGAACTGACCCGCCGCTGGCTCACCGCCGCCGACGCCCGACGCGACCCGGCCACCGGCCTACTTCCGCACCGGGTCGACCCGGCGGACGGTCAGCCCGTGGAGGGGGCGCGGGCCACCTCGCAGACGATGGCCCTGCGGTTCCTGCGCGAGGTGTACCCGGTCGAGGCCACCCGCGACTGGGCCCGGTTTCGGGACCTGTTCGTCTCGAACGTGCCCGGGGCACCCGGGCTCCGCGAGCATCCGCAGGGTGTGGACCTGCCCGGCGACGTGGACTCCGGGCCGCTGATTTTCGGGCTGTCCGCGTCGGCCAGTGCCGTGGCGCTCGGCGACGCGGTGCTCTTCGGTGACCGGCGCAGCGCCAACGCGCTCACCGGGCTGGCCGAGACGACCGGCCTGGCCATCGAGTACGACAACCAGCGCCGCTACCTCGGCGGTGTGCTCCCGGTCGGGGACGCCTTCCTCACCTGGTCGCTGACGGCCACCGGCTGGATCGTGCCGACCGCCGACACAGTCGCCCCGGCCGGCGGCCCGTCCCCGTGGTGGCGGCTGCCCTGGCTACTGGCCGTCGCGCTACTGCTGCCGCCCTGGTGGTTACTGCTCTGGCTGATCCTTGCCGGTACGCGGGCATCGCAGGTCCCGGCCGGGCGTCGGCTCCGCTGACTACCGGTCGTCGAGTGCGGCGGCCCGCGCTTCGAAGAGACTCCGCTCTCGGGCGTTGCGAGACATCGCCGAGGCCCGCTCGAACTCGGTCCGGGCCTCGGCGATGCGGCCCAGTTTCGCCAGCAGGTCACCACGGACCGCCGGGGCCAGCGGATAGCTGGACAGCACGAGGCCGTCGACGATCTCCAGTCCACGGGCGGGTCCGTACGCGTTGCCAACCGCGACCGCACGGTTCAGGTCCACCACGGGGGACGGCGAGACGTAGGCCAGCACCTCGTAGAAGGCCGCGATCCGTTCCCAGTCGGTGTCCTCGGGGCGGGTCGCGCGGGCGTGGCAGGCCGCGATGGCGGCCTGTAGCGCGTACGGCCCGATGGTGCCTTCCGTTCGGGCGAGCGCCGCCAGCCCGCGCCGGATCAGCAGCCGGTCCCAGCGTCGACGGTCCTGATCCGGCAGCAGGACCGGCGCGCCGTCCGGGCCGGTGCGGGCCGGAATGCGAGACGCCTGGATCTCCATCAGCGCCACCAGTCCGTGCACCTCCGGCTCCTGTGACGCGAGCAGGGCCAGGATCCGGCCCAGACGCAACGCCTCCTCGCATAACGCCGGGCGCATCCACTCGTCCCCGGTCGTCGCCGAGTACCCCTCGTTGAAGATGAGGTAGATGACCTCCAGAACGGAGGCCAGCCGTTCGGCAACCTCGGACGGCGGCGGAAGTTCGATCGCCACTTTCTTGTCTGTGAGCGTGCGCTTGGCGCGGGTGATGCGCTGACCGACCGTGGGTTCCGGGACCAGATAGGCCCGGGCGATCTCTTCGGTGGTCAGCCCGCCGAGCAGCCGGAGGGTCAGGGCCACCCGGGATTCGGTGGAGAGCACCGGGTGGCAGGTGGTGAAGATGAGCCGCAGCAGGTCGTCGCCCACGTAGTCGTCGGCCTGCGCCGCGAGGTCGGGGTCCTGCCGGTCCGGGGTCGCCCTCCCGATCTCCTCAAGTTTCTGCTGGTAGCGACCCTGCCGGCGCAGCATGTCGATCGCCCGATGTTTGGCCGTCGCCATGAGCCAGGAACCCGGATGGTCCGGCACCCCGCTCTCGGGCCACTGCTCCAGCGCGATGACGAGCGTGTCCTGGGCGAGTTCCTCGGCCAGACCGACATCACGGACGATACGGGCCAGGCCGGCGACAATCCGGGCTGACTCGATACGCCAGACCGTCTCCACCACGCCGCGAGGATCGGTAGCCGTCACGGCTACCGATCCTCGCATCTGTTGATGGGGCCAGAGATCTCAGGACTGGTTCTCGAAGTCCTCCGGTCCCATGACCTTCAGCACGTCGGCCTCGCCTTCCCACCCCTCCCACAGGTCACGGTGCAGTTTGATGAACCGGGAGGCCCACTCGACCGCCTCCTCCCTGGACCGCACCTCATAGAGCGCGTAGCTGATGGTTTCCTTGGCCTCGGCGAACGGACCGTCGGTGACGCTCAGCTTGCCGCCGTAGAGAGCCACCCGGGCTCCGGCGACGCTGGGGGCCAGCCCCGCGGTGTCCAGCAGCGCACCGGCCACGGAGGCTTCCATGCCGAGTTTCATGATGGCGTCCATCAGCCCCGGCGGTGGCGGGGTCGCGGGCTGGTTCCCCTTCAGCAGAATCATGTAGCGCATGATCGACTCCTCTTCCTATCGATGGTTAGAACTAGCGGACAGTACGGTAGAAGTGCCGGCAGACCGTGGTGAACCAGGCCCAGACCAGCAGGACCGCGGTGACGAAGGCCAGCGTGGTGGGGCCCTGTGAACCGCTGGCGATGCCGGCGAACCCGGCGAAGAAGGCCACCCCGGTGATGCGCGAGAACCAGGCAAGCCCACCCCGGCCCTCGCGGGAGAAACGGGTAGCGAGCACAAAGCAGGCCGCGATAAGGCACAGGAAGCCAATGCCACCGGCCATGAGGTGCATCATGCCGTGCCAGCTGATCGATGTGGAATCGGGCGCACCGACCGGGAAGCCCTGCGCCGGGTCGGCGCGGAAGATGCCCGCTCCGATCAGACTCACGCCGTAGATGCCGATCAGCAGCGGAGCCCAGGTGCGACCGTGACCCGGGGTCAGCGCACGACGCAGACCGTACGCGCCGGCGATGGTCATCAGCCCGGTGAGGACGAAGTTGGCAATCTGGATCCAGCCCAGGTCGCCGTTGCTGAGCAGGCTCCAGGCGTGCCGGCTCGGATCGAAGCCGTCCCGGGTGAGCGCCTGGGCCAGGGCCACCACGGCGTAGAACGGGCCGGCGACGACGCCGTAGCCGAGCAGCGACTTGGTGATCCGTCCGGCCGGGGTGCAGTCCGCGCTCATCTCGTGTCTCCTTCGTTCGGGTCTCTACCTAGGCCTCGAACGGGGCGACTCGGATCCGACACGGACCTTCAAATTTTTTTGGGAATCTTCGTTTTCCCTGGCGGCGGCCGTTCCGTGGCTGCCGCTCAGGCAGCGGCGAGGGTGGGGCGGAAACCACGCCGTTCTGTCCTGGGATACGGGCGTACGGTTGCCGACCCGGGCCCGGCTGGGGGACAGTACCGGCAGATCAGCGGTGCCATCGACGCCGCCGCTTCCACTGGTCACATCCAAGGAGGCAGCGATGGCATTACGCCTTGCCGACGGCACGAGCTGGCCGGAGACCCTCGCCCGTGCGGTCGCCGCGACACCCGAAGCATTCGACCGGGAACCAGCCGATGGAGCGGCACACCCGACCACCCTGCGCAACCTGGTGCAGGGTGCCTGGCAGTCGATCGGCATGCCGGCCCCGGTGCGTACCCCGGTGGACGGCACCATCCTGGTCAACCTGCCCCGAGTCGACGCCGGCTCGGCGCTGGCCGCCGTCCGGTTCGCCGCCGCCGAGCACCGCGACTGGGCGGCCACCCCGCTGGCCGAGCGGAAGGCCCGGGTGACCGGGGCCCTCGACGACCTGGCCGCCCACCGGGACCTGCTGGCCCTGCTGCTGGTCTGGGAGATCGGCAAGCCGTGGCGGCTGGCCTGCGCCGACGTCGACCGGGCACTGGACGGGGTGCGCTGGTACGTCGGGGAGATCGACCGGATGCTCGCCGACGGCCGCGAGCCGCTGCCCGGCCCGGTCAGCAACATCGCCAGCTGGAACTACCCGATGAGCGTGCTGGTCCACGCCGAGCTGGTGCAACTGCTGGCCGGCAACGCGGTGATCGCCAAGACGCCGTCCCAGGGCGGGGCGGTCTGCCTCACCGTGGCGCACGCGCTGATGCGGCGCGCCGGACTCCCCGCCACGCTGCTCTCCGGCGGCGGCGAGGAGCTGTCCGAGGTGCTGGTCCGGGCCCCCGAGGTGGGCGCGGTCGCGTTCGTCGGCGGCCGGTCCAACGGCGGCAAGGTCGCCGCCGCCCTGCTCGACTCGGACAAGCGCCACTTCATCGAGCAGGAAGGGCTCAACGCCTGGGGCATCTGGGACTTTTCCCAGTGGGACTCCCTCGCCGCCCACCTCAAGAAGGGCTTCGAGTACGGCAAGCAGCGGTGCACCGCGTACCCGAGGTTCGTGGTGCAGCGAGACCTGGTCGACCAGTTCCTCGACATGTACCTGCCGGTGGTCCGCTCGGTACGCTTCGGCCACCCGCTCGCCGTCGGCGACGACTGGACCACCGGTGACCCGCTGCCGGAACTCGACTTCGGACCGCTGATCAGCACCGCCAAGGCCGACGAGCTGCGCCGCAAGGTCGAGGAGGCGGTACGCGGTGGCGCGGTCCCACTACACCGGGGCCGGCTCGACGGTGCCCCGTTCCTCGACGGGCAGGACACCTCGGCGTACGTGGCCCCGTCGGTGCTGCTGGCCCCGCCCGGCCGGTCCCGACTGATGCACGCCGAACCGTTCGGCCCGGTCGACACGATCGTGGTGGTGGACACGAAGGACGAGCTGCTGGCCGCGATGAACGCCTCCAACGGCGCACTGGTGGCCAGTCTCGCCTGTGACGACGAGGAGTTGGCGGCGAAGTTGGCCGTCGACCTTCAGGCGTTCAAGGTGGGCATCAACAAGCCCCGCTCCCGGGGCGACCGCCAGGAGCCGTTCGGCGGCCGGGGCGCGTCCTGGAAGGGCGCGTTCGTCGGCGGTGACCTACTGGTCCAGGCGGTCACCGTGGGCGGATCCGATGACCGGCTCTACGGCAACTTCCCCGACTACAACAGCTACCCGTCGACCTGATCTCCGACTGCCGCGCTCCACCGGCCGACCACTGGGATTGGTCGGCCGGTGGGGCCAGGTCTGGGCACTGGTGCGAAACCCCGGAATTGAGCACAATCGACGCCATGGACCGGGACCAACGTGCGTTGCCGCCACATCACGAGACGCTTGAGGCGTACGCCGAGCAGTTGGCCGACGTGGAAGCGCGGGAGCGGGCACGACTGGCTCGCTGGAATCCGCTGACTCGGATCGCCCGGCGACGGATCGACCGGATGACCTCGCAGCTGATCGCGACGGGCATCCTCGACGAACTCGGTGCGGTCTATGTGCGCGCCTACATCGACGCTCTGTACAAGGCGATCAAGGACCAGATGATCCCTCACATGACGATCCATCTGGCGACCGAGGCCAGCAGTGGCGAGGAGAGCGCGAACGTGATCCGGCGGTCGCAGGGCAGTCGCGACTGACCCGACCGGTGGTCCGGCCCCGAACCGGGACCGGACCACCGGAGGCCAGCCCGCTACGCCTCGACGGCGGCAGGTGCCTGGGTACGGCTGCGCAGGTCCCGGGGCACGATGCCGCCGCCATCGGACAGCGCGACGGTCATGGTGAGTAGCGGGCCGTCCCGCTCGATCTGTCGGGGTCCGGCCAGCCGGTGCAGCGTCCGCAGCATGGCGACGTTGTCAGCCTGGGTGTGCGCCACGAGCGCGGCGTACCCGGCCCGGTCGGCGTGCGCGGTCAACCGGCGCAGCAACGCGCCGCCGAGCCCTCGGCGCTGCCAGGCGTCCGTCACCAGCAGCGCCAACTCCGCCATCGCCCCCTCGGCCACCAGGTTGGCCAGCGCCACCACCCGCTCCGACTCTCCCGCTGTCGCGGGCACCACGGCGACCAGGCTCAGCCCGGACGCTGGTTCGAGCAGTCGGCGCAGTTGCGCGTCGGTGGGCCGGGCCCCGCCGGTGAGATAGCGCCGGTACCGGCTGGCCGGCGAGCACCGCTCATGCATGTCGCGTACGGCCGGCAGGTCGTCGACGGTTGCCGGTCGTACGGTCAGCTCCGCCCCGTCGGGCAGGACCAGGGTGACCCGGTCGGCGGCACCGCGTACCACCGTCGCCGCCAACTCCACCAGGGCCTGGGCCCGGGCGAACTCGGCCGGGGTGAAGCTCGGCCCGGTGCGCCGTACCTCGAAGCAGCCACCCGCCGGGTCGGCCAGCCACATCGCCTGACCGTCGACGTGGCTGGACCGCCCGACCCCGGGGGCGGGCGAAGCGGAGCCGCTGCCCTCGCCGCCCGGGACTACCTCCGGTCGCCAGGTCACCACGCGGGCCGCCAGCAGGCTACGCAGTAGTTCCCCCAGGATGTCCGGGTCCCGGACCAGCCGGTTGGCCAGGCCCAACACCCGGGTCGGCTGGTCGACGAGCCCCCGGGCCTCGCTGCGGGCCACCCAGCAGTCCCGGCCGCGACCGCGTTCGACCGCCGCCATCAGGTCCCGCTCGGTCAGCGTGTCCGGCGCGTCGACCAGGAAGTCGTCCACCGCGCCGCTCTCGGTGGTGTGCACCTGCACGGTCAGGATGTTCACCCCGCGCAGGGCGAGGCTGGCGGTGAGCACAGACAGGTATCCGGGGCGGTCGTCCACGGTCGCCCTGATCCGCCACAGCGTCACGACGGCTCCTTCCACGAGTCGGGGTCGAACCTGGCGGAGAGCGCCGTCGCCGCCGCCTCGGGCGTCGCACTGACCAGGTCGAGCCGATCACCGAGGATCACCGCGGCGGCTCGGACCAGCTGCGCCACCCGGTCGACCTCGGTCAGGTGGAAGGCCGCCGCCGGCAACTCCGGGCGGTCGACCCGGGCCACCAGCAGCACCATCCCGGCCCGGCCGAACGGCGCGGCGGCATAGTGGGTGCCGGCCGGGCCGTCCAGCGGCCGGGGCCGCAGCGGGGTCACCTCCGGCAGGTGCGGGGGGACCGGCATCTGCCAACTCGCGTACACCACGGTCGGTCCCTCGCCGCCGGCGGACCCGCTGCGGGCCGCCCAGTCCGTCGGGACCACCACCGCCGCCGCCCAGTCGGCCGCCAACAACCCGGGTACGGCGTCCACCAGGGTCGCCAGTCCCTCGTTCGCGTTACCCGCCACCTGGGCGAGCAGTTCCGCGTCCTGGCCGCCGCTGGACGGGGCCCCGATCGCCCGCCACACGCCGTCGACCCGTACGCCGGGGATGGCCGCGAGCCCGGCGAGCAGACGCTCCATCCGGGCCATGCCGGGCCACACCACGGTGAAGTCGTCGACCGCCCGGCCGCCCAGTCGTTCCAACACCACCACCTGGACGATGTCCGCTCCGGCGACCCCCAGTGTCCGGGCCACCTGGCCGAGCGAGCCCGGGCGGTCCGGCATCGTCACCCGTACCCTCAGCAACATGTCTGCCCCTCCGGTCGACGGACCGGCGCGGTACGCCGGTGAGCCTGGGAACAAGGCTGCCCGTTGACCATTTCGTCCCTGTTGCCGCAGCATGTCCCCACCGCAAAAACTCAGCCCTGACGCTGTGGCACACCTCCCCCTTGGGCGCCACTACGCGACGAGTGGCTATTCCACGTGGAACAGCCACTCATGCCGCGACAGCGGGTGGGTCTTGTGAGGTGGGGCGGGTGGAGAACGGTGGGGCGGGCGGGACAAGCAGGGGACCAGCGGGGCGGGACCAGCAGGGCGGGACAAGCAGGGTGGGACCAGCGGGGCGGGTCAGGCGGACTCGCGGGGGACGAGGTGGGTGTCGAGCAGCACGTAGGGCGGTTGCTCCTCCTCGCCCCGGATCCGGGCCACCAACAGCCGCGCCATCTGCCGGCCCATCTCCTCCACCGGTTGGAAGACGGTGGTCAGCGGCGGCTCGGCCTGCCGGGCGATCGGGGCATCGTCGAAGCCGACAACGGCCACGTCGTCCGGCACCCGTCGCCCCGCCTCCCGTAGTGCCCGCAGCGCGCCAAAGGCCATCAGGTCACTGGCGGCGAAGACCGCGTCGAGGTCCGGGCAGCGGGTCAGCAGGTCCCGCATCGCCGCCGTACCGCTGCCCTCACTGAAGTCGCCGAATGCGATCAACTCGTCGGTGACCGTACGGCCGCTGACCGTCACCGCCTCCTGGTAACCGGTCAGTCGGGCCAGCCCGGCCCCCATGTCCTGCGGCCCGGCGATGGTGGCCACCCGGGTCCGCCCCCGCGCGAAGAGGTATTCCACCGCCTGCCGGGCACCCCCGGTGTTGTCCACGTCGACGAAGTGCACCGGCTGGGCACCCGGCCGCAGCATCCGGGCCGGCCGTCCGCCCAGCACGGTGGGCAGGCCGCGTTCGGCGAGCAGGGTCGGCAGCGGATCGGCGTCGTGCAGTGACAGCAGCAGCACCCCGTCGATGTGCTGGCTGGTCAGGTGGTGCTCGACGCGTTCCCGTTCGGCCGGCGACTGGGCCATGGCCAGCCACAGCTGCATCGGCGTCTCCAGCAGCCCGGAGCTGATGCCGCGCACGATGCCGGCGAAGAACGGCTCGGTGAAGACGCGGTCCCCCGACTCGGAGACCACCAGGGCCACCGAGTCCGTACGCTGGGTCACCAGCGCTCGGGCCGCACGGTTCGGCACATAGCCCAACTCCTCGATGGCCTGCTGCACGGCCGCCCGGGCCTCCGGGCTCACCTGCGGCGATCCGTTGACGACTCGGGACACGGTGCCCCGGCCGACCCCGGCGCGGGCGGCGACCGCATCGAGGGTGGGACGCCCGAGCGAGCGGGTGCGCTGGGTTGTCATCGGTTGCTCCTCCGACGTCCGGCAGCCGGCACCGACCCGAGTCTCGGACCGGCACCGGCTGCCCTGCTTGCTGACCGGCTTCGCCCTATTGTGCGGCCAGACCGTTACGCCGGATCACGTCGGCGTACCATTTGGCGCTCGATTTCGGGGTACGCAGCTGGGTGTCGTAGTCGACGTGCACCATGCCGAACCGCTTCGTGTAGCCCCAGGCCCATTCGAAGTTGTCCAGCAGGGACCAGGCGAAGTAGCCGCGCAGCGGCACCCCGCTGGCGATCGCCTGATGGCAGGCGCGCAGGTGGGCGTCGAAGTAGGCCAGCCGGTCGAGGTCGTCGTATCCGCCGTCGGGCGAGCGCTCGTCGACGAAGGCGGAACCGTTCTCGGTGACGTAGATCGGCAGGTCGGTGTACTCCCGGCGCATCCGCTGCAGGATCTCCAGCAGTCCCGACGCGTCGATCTCCCAGCCCATGTCGGTCACCGGCCGCCCGGCGGCGCCGAATCGCACCCACTCGCTCCCCGGCCAGCAGGACGGCTTGCGGTACGCCTCGGCCGGCGCACCGTCGGCGGGGTCCGCCCCGGCCACCACGTACCGGTTGTAGTAGTTGACGCCGAGCAGGGACAGCGGGGTGGAAATGATCTCCATGTCGCCGTCGGCCACGTGCCCGAAGTCGGTGACCCCGCGCAGGTCGTCCAGCACGTCGGCCGGATACTCGCCACGCAGGATCGGGTCCAGGAAGATCCGGTTGGCGAGGCCGTCGATCCGGCGTACGGCGTCGAGGTCGGCCTCGGTGGTCGCGCCCCGCTGCGGCGACACCGGGTAGAGGTTGAGCGTCACCCCGAGGTCGTGTTCGGGGTGGGTCGCCCGCATCGCCCGTACGGCCAACCCGTGGCCGAGCATCAGGTGGTGGGCGGCTCGGATGGCGTTCCCGCCGTCCTCCCGACCCGGGGCGTGCCCCCCGGAACCGTAGCCGAGGAAGGCCGAGCACCAGGGCTCGTTGAGCGTGGTCCAGTAGCGCACCCGGTCGCCGAGCGCGGCATGGGTCAGCTCGGCGTACTCGGCGAACCGGGCGGCGGTGTCCCGGACCACCCAGCCGCCGGCGTCCTCCAGGGCCTGGGGCAGGTCCCAGTGGTAGAGGGTCACCCACGGCTCGATGCCGTGGTCGAGCAGTTCGTCGACCAGCCGGCGGTAGAAGTCGAGTCCGGCCTGGTTGGCCGGGCCGGTGCCGCCGGGCTGCACCCGGGGCCAGGCCACCGAGAACCGGTACGACTTCAGACCCAGGTCGGCCATCAGTTTCACGTCGTCGCGGTACCGGTGGTAGTGGTCGCAGGCCACGTCCCCGGTGTGGCCTTCCTTCACCCGGCCCGGGGTGTGGCTGAAGGTGTCCCAGATCGACGGGAGCCGACCGTCCGCACCGGCCGCCCCCTCGATCTGGTAGGCCGCCGTGGCCGCCCCGAAGAGGAAGCCGTTCGGGAAGACGAGGTGGTCGGCGGGGGCGGAGCCGGCCAGCCCGGTGGGCGGAACTGGCTGCGGGCGTACTAGCTCGGTCACGATTTGACGGAACCTTCCATGATGCCGCCGATGATCTGACGGCCGAAGACGATGAACACGAGCAGCAGCGGCACGATCGCCAGCGCCGTACCGGTGAAGACCTGGGCGTAGTCGGTGGTGTAGTTACCGGTGGACAGGATCTTGAGCGACACCTGCACGGTCGGGGTGTTGCTGTCCAACACGATGTACGGCCACAGGAACTCGTTCCAGGTCTCCATGAAGGTCAGCAGACCCAGCACGCCAGCGGCGGGACGCAGCACCGGCAACACGATGTTCCAGTAGATCCGCCAGGTGGAGCAGCCGTCCACCCGGGCCGCCTCGATCAGCTCGTCGCTGATCGCCGACTGGGCGTACTGCCGGATCAGGAAGACCCCGAACCCCTTGACCAGGAACGGGACGATCACCGCCTGGAGCGTGCCGATCCAGCCCAGTTCGATCATGACCATGTAGAGCGGGATCAGACCGAGCTGGGTGGGCACCATCATCGTCAGGACGATGACCAACAGCAGCGCGTTGGCCCCCCGGAACCGCAGCTTGGCGAAGGCGAACCCGGCCAGGGTGGAGAAGAACACCACCGAGATGGTCACGACGGTGGAGACGAACAGCGAGTTGACCAGCCCGATGAGGAACGACGCCTGCTCGTTGGCGAGCAGCCGGGACGTGTTGTCCAGGAAGTTGCCGCCCGGGACGAGTGGCGGCGGGATGTCGTAGATCGCGCTGTTGTCGCGGGAGGCGACGATGAACGACCAGATGATCGGGAAGATCGACAGCAGGCAGGCGACGACCAGCGCCAGGTAGGTCAGCGGGCTCGCCTCCCACAGCCGGCCCGAGCCCCGACGGAACCGATCGGCACCGCGACGGAACCAGCCGGCGCGTCCGCCCGGGTGCCCGCCGTCCCGGGACGAGGGTGGCGGCGGGGCCGGAGTTGGCTTGGCGGTCACTGTGGTCACTTCGTCGACCCCCTCAGCGAGCGGCGTACCGCCAGGAAGTTGCCGAGCGCGAAGAGGATGATCACTAGGAACAGCGTCCACGACATCGCCGAGCCGTAGCCGTAGTCGTAGTTGCTGTCGAAGGTGCGCTCGTAGATGTACATGGCGATGGTCTGGAACTCGTTCAACGCCCCGCCCTGGATGCGGCCGTAGCCGAACAGCAGTGGCTCGGTGAAGAGCTGCATGCCGCCGATGGTGGAGATGATGGCGGTGAAGACGATCGTCGGCTGGATCAGCGGTACGGTCAGCCGCCAGAACTGGCGGCTGGGTGAGGCCCCGTCCAGCGACGCGGACTCGTAGATGTCCTTGGGGATCGCCTGCATCGCCCCGAGGTAGATCAGCGAGTTGTAGCCGATCCACCGCCAGTCCACCATGATCGAGATGGCGGTCCAGGCCGCCGGACGGCTGTTACGCCACTCGATCGGGTCCAGCCCGACGACGTCCAACAGCCAGGTGAGCAGGCCGAACCGGTCGGCGAAGATGAAGCCGAAGACGATGCCGACGGCCGCCACCGAGGTGATGTTGGGAAGCAGGATGCCCATCCGGAACGCCGTACGGAAACGCAGCTTCTTGTTCAACCAGTTGGCCAGCAGCAGGGCGAGCAGCAACTGCGGCACGGTCGCCACGATGAAGATGCCGAAGGTGTTGAACAGGGCGTTCCAGAACCGGTCGTCGGAGAGCATCTCCGAGTAGTTGGCCAACCCGACGAAGCCGTTGTCCCCACCGGTCAGCGTCCAGTCCCGGAACGACACGTACGCCGTGTAGATCAGGGGGAAGAGACCGAAGAGGCCGAACAGGACGAAGAACGGCGCGATGTAGAGGTAGGGCGACGCCTTGGTGTCGAACTGGCCGAAGCGACCGGCCCGGCGGGCGGTACGTCGGGAACGTTTCGGTTGCGCCGGCGGCGCGGTGGCGCGGGGTGGAGACTCCGCGGTACGGACGGGGTCGGGCATGGGAACGTTCCTTCCGTGAACGCTCTCGGGGCGGCAGCAACGTCTGGCCGGGATGGCGACGAGCCGGCCTAACCGGCGACGGCCACCCTCAACGGGCGGGCGGGCGGACGGCCGGTGGCGCCCGTACCGGCACGGGTACGGACGCCACCGGACGACGGCCTAGCCCTCGGCCAACTTCCGGCCCTCCTCGACCGCCTTCTGCCAGGCGGCGTCAGCCGGCGACCGGCCCTGCTCGGCGGCCTGCATCTGCGGCTCGAAGATGTTCTCCCACAGTTGCTGGTGCTTCGGGCCGAGGTAGATCGGCTTGAGCTGCTTCACGCTGGTGCCGAAGATCGTCCCGGTCGGCGCGTTGCTGAAGTACACGTTGGTCGAGTCCTTGAACTGCGGGTCGTCCAGCGCCGGAACGTTGGAGGGCATGTTGCCCTTCTCCTTGAAGTTCGCCAGGCTGCCCTCCTTACCGGTGAGGTACTTCAGCAGCTCGAAGGCCTGCTTCTTCTTCGTGCTCTGCTCCGGAATGGCCAGGTAGGAACCACCCCAGTTGCCGCTGCCGCCGGGGATGGCGGCCACGTCCCACTTGCCCTTGGCCTCGTCACCGGCCCGCTCGGCGATGACGCCGGTCATCCAGGCCGGGCAGGGCAGGGTGGCGAAGGCGCTCTTCTTGAACGACGCGTCCCAGTCCGGCTGCCAGCGGGTGAGCTTGCTGGTCAGGCCGTCGGTGCCGAGCTTGAGTCCGTACTCCCAGGCCTTCCGGACCACCGGGTTGGTGTCACCGATGAACTTGTTGCTGGTGTCGTAGAACCAGGTGTCGGAGTTCTGCATGATGTACGGCTGCATGATGCTGGTCGCGCTGTCGATCCAGGCCGCGCCGGTGTTCTTGGCCTTGAACTCCGCGCCCTTGGCCGCGTACGCCTCCCAGGTCGGCCAGAGCTTGCTGACCTCGTCCCGGTTGGTGGGGAGCCCGGCCTTGGCGAACAGGTCGGAGCGGTAGCACATGGCCAGTCCCCCGATGTCGGTGCCCAGCCCGACGAGCTTCTTCTTGTCGGCGGTGAACCCGTTGGCCCACTTGTACGGCAGGAAGCTGCTCTCCAGCTCGGCGGCACCGAGGTCGAGCAGGTTGGCGAAGTTCTTGTGGTCCTGGAGGTAGCCCTGCAGCGGCCCCTCCTCCAGCATCACCACGTCGCCCGCGCCCTTGCCGGTGGCCAGCCACTGGACGAGCTTGGGCTGGAAGTCCTTGAGCTGGCCCATGTTCTGGGCGTCGACCTTGATGCCGGGGTTCTTGGCCTGGAAGTCGGCGACCGCCTGGTCGAAGCCGGGCGAGCCGAAGTACTGCAGGACCACCGTCACCTTGCCGTCCGCGCTGTCACCGCCCCCGCTGTCCTTGCTGCACGCCGCGGTGCCGAGAGCCATGCTCGTGGCAAGAGCGACCACGGCGATACCGCGCACGCCGCGCCTGGTAACGCTCATCCTGACCCCTCTCAGGTGTCGTTTTAGATGGTGTGTGGTGGTGCAACCCATAGGCGCCACACCGCTTCGCTGGGCATCCATGACTCACACCACAGACCAGCCGGGAGCGCTCCCATGAAGGGTGCCCGGGAGGTCGCAGGGGTGTCAATGAGCCGCTGGGAGCGTTCCCATTTCGTTACCGGCCGGCAACCGGCAGGATCACTTTCAGGTGGCAGGGCTACTCGGGCGACGACAGACGCCCGCCACTGCCCCGTTGATCATGAAGTTGCAGCTCGGATTTGGGCGGCGATTGTTCAGCTACAACTTCATGATCAGCAGGCTCACGGCAGCCAGCCGGGGAACCGGTCAGGCGGGCCAACATCGTCACGCGAGCGGGGAACCGGTCAGGCCAACCGACGGGCCAGCGTCGTCGCGCGACCGACGTCGAAAGCGGCCCGGTCGAACTCCCGGCCGTCGATCCAGCCTCGCATCAGTTCGTGATCGGGGTGGGTCGGATCAGCGATCGCGGCCAGGAAGACCCGGTAACCAAAGGGACCGCCGACGTCCTCCGGCGGACAGGCCTGGGCCCCGTCGACGCAGACCGGGTAACGCTCGTCGGGATCGGCACCGAAGACGTCCTCGACGACGACCCCGTGCTCCCACCAGTCACCGAAGTCGTAGGTGTAGCGAAACCGGCCGCCCTTGCCCACCACCGCGTCCAACCGGGCGTCCAACTCGTCGAGCAGGGCCGACTCACCGTCCGGATCCGGCTCGCCGTACTGCGATCCGTCGATGTCGAAGCAGTGCAGGTGGCAGTCCCGCCACCCCATCACGTGCTGGATCACCCGGTGCACTCGGTCCAGGGTGTAACCGCCGGGCACCAGCACCCGCCGCCACACGGCTGGCGTGACATCGGTCAGGGACACCTTCAGTTGGAAGATCTGACGCGGCATGGTCTCCCATCCTTCGGGCTAAGCTTCCCGCATGATCTGCCGCGCGTGCCAAGACAGGCGGCACGACGACTGCCGGGGCCACAACTGGTGCGACTGCCAGCACCGTACCCCCGTACCGACGCCTCCGGTCACTGGTCCGGCCAGCGAATGACCGGAAATATCCCGATCGGCCAACTTATGCCCGATCCAGCGGGTCCGCTCGACGAGGCCGACCTGATCAACCGGTACGGCCGCACCACACATCCCCACCTGCGGATCAACTTCGTGTCGAGCCTCGACGGCGCGGTGACCATCGACGGCTACTCCGCCGGGCTCTCCAGCGAGCCGGACAAGCGGGTCTTCGGGATCCTGCGGATGGTCTGCGACGCCCTGCTGGTTGGTGCCGGCACGTTACGGATCGAGGGCTATCGGGCATTGCGCCTCGATCCACGCCGTCGAGCCTGGCGCCAGGCACACGGGCTGCCCGAATATCCCACGCTGGTGGTGGTCTCCGGTTCCCTGGACCTCACCCCCACCCTCGCCGCCTTCGCCGACGCCCCGGTCCGGCCGCTGGTGCTCACCTCCGCATCCGCCACCGCACCGCCCGGCCTCTCCGACGTCGCCGACCTGGTCCGCTGCGGTACGGACCGGGTCGACCTCACCACCGGGCTGGCCGAGTTGCACCGACGCGGACTGCGACAGGTGCTCTGTGAGGGCGGACCGCTGCTCTTCGGCACGCTCACCGCCGCCGACCTGGTCGACGAGGTCTGCCTGACCGTGGCCCCGATCCTGGCCGGCCCGGGGGCCGGTCGGATCACCGCCGGACCAGCCGGCCCACCGCGCGGTCTGTCCCTCCGGCACGCCCTGGCCACTCCGGACGGCACCCTGCTACTGCGCTACGCCCGTCCCTGACCCGGCCACCAGTCGGGCGGCCCGATCGTCGAGGTAGCGCTGCTCGGGGAGGCTGGTCGTACGCCGGGCCGCCCGCCGGTAGGCGTCCCCGGCCGCCGCCACCTCCCCCACCATCTCCAGCAGATGGGCTCGGACCGCGTCGAGCCGGTGCTGCCCCGCCAACCCACCGTCGGCATCCAGCATCACCAACAGGTCGAGCCCGGCCCGAGGGCCATGCACCATGGCCACCGCCACCGCACGGTTGAGCCGCACCGTGGGGCTGGGCGAGATCGCCTCCAGCAGCCGGTACAACGCCAGAATCTGCGGCCAGTCGGTCTCCTCCGGGTGCCGCGCGTCCGCGTGCACCGCCGCGATCGCCGCCTGCAACTGGTACGGCCCGACCGGCGACCGGGCCAGCGTCCCGGCGATGAGGGCACGGGCCTCGTCGATGGACGCGGTGTTCCACCGGCTCCGGTCCTGCTCCGCGAGTGGCACCAGGCTGCCATCCGGTCGGGTCCGGGCCGGGCTACGCGCCTGGGTGAAGAGCATCAGGGCCAGCAGCCCGGCCACCTCACCGTCGTCGGGCAGCAACCGGTGCACCGCCCGGGTCAGCCGGATCGCCTCGGCGGACAGCTCGACCCGTTCCAACTGCGGCCCGGACGTGGCGGTGTATCCCTCGTTGAAGATCAGATAGAGCACGTGCAGCACCACGCGCAGCCGGTCGTCCCACTCGGCCGGCTCAGGCATCCTCAGCGGCAGATCGGACATCCGGATGCGCTGCTTGGCCCGGCTGATCCGCTGGGCCATGGTGGCCTCCGGCACGAGAAACGCGGCGGCGATCTGCGCCGTGGTCAGCCCGCCCACCGCCCGTAGCGTCAACGCGACCTGCGAGGCCGGGGAGAGCGCCGGATGGCAACACAGGAAGAGCAGGATCAGCGAATCGTCCCGGTCCGCCGGATGGCCGACGTCAGGACCCGCGGTAACGAGTTCGTCGGCCGGCATCCGTACGGCGGCGCTCTCCTCCCGACGGCGCCGGGCCGCCACTGCCCGCCACTGGTCGGTCAAGCGGCGGCTCGCGACCGTGATCAGCCAGCCCCGGGGATTGTCCGGCACCCCCTCGGTCGGCCAACCGAGAGCGGCGGCGAGCAGGGCCTCCTGGACGGCGTCCTCGCACTCCTCGAACTGTCCGTGCCGCCGGACGAGCACGCCGAGGACCTGGGGTGCGAGTTCGCGTAGCAGGCCCTCGACGTGACCGTCCGTTCTCACATCTCCGCCCCGGAGTGCCCCATCAACGGCCGCAGCTCCACCCCGGCGTAGCGCGCGTCCGGCCAGCGCGAAGCGATCTCAGCCGCCCGCTGCGGGCTCTCGAACTCCAGCAGGCAGAAGCCGGCCAACTGCTCCTTGGCCTCGACGAACGGTCCGTCGGTCAGCACCGGTACGCCGTCGCGGGACCGGAAGGTCCGGGCCTGGGACGGGTCGGCCAGCCCATCCCCGCTGATCCACTCGCCGGACTCGGTGAGTTCCTTCATGATCGCCTCGGCCTCGGCAATCGCCCCGAGACGCTCCGCCTCGGGCAGGGCGTTCCAGGAATCCCGGTTCTGATAGATCAGCAGCAGGTACTTCACTCGTTACTCCTCGTGACGACAACGCCCGGGATGGGCGCCTTCCACAGTCAGGTCGGAGCCGGGGACCGGCTTCTCGACATCCGACCAGAAAAAGTTGGCGGCCCCTGTCGAGGCGACCCGGTCCGCTCCGACCTGTCCATGCGGTGCCGGACCAGGCACCGCGCAAACGGATCATCGGAAGGAACCCAATGTACGACCCGACCGGGCCGGAACCCGGCCCCCGCGCCGGGCGCCGGGAGTGGATCGGGCTGGCCGTACTGGCCCTGCCCACCCTGCTGGTGTCCCTTGACATGAGCGTGCTGTTCCTGGCGCTACCGCAACTGAGCGAGGAGTTGGGGGCCGGCGGCAACGAGCAGCTGTGGATCCTGGACAGCTACGGCTTCCTGGTCGCCGGGTTCCTGGTCACCATGGGCACGCTCGGTGACCGGATCGGCCGACGCCGGCTGCTGCTGATCGGGGCGAGCGCCTTTGCCGCCGCCTCGGTGCTGGCCGCGTACGCCCCCAGCACCGAGCTGCTGATCGCGGCGCGGGCCCTGCTGGGCATCGCCGGGGCGACGTTGATGCCATCGACACTGGCCCTGATCAGGAACATGTTCCACGACGACCGGCAACGCGGGGTGGCCATCGCGGTCTGGATGAGCTGCTTCATGGCCGGCAACACGATCGGGCCACTGATCGGTGGCGTACTACTGGAGTGGTTCTGGTGGGGCTCGGTCTTCCTGCTCGGCGTACCGGTGATGGTGTTGCTGGTGCTGACCGCGCCCGCGCTGCTGCCCGAACACCGTGACCCCGATCCCGGCCGGCTGGACCTGATCAGTGTGGCGCTGTCGTTGGGCGCGATCCTGCCGGTGGTCTACGGCCTGAAGGAGCTGGCCACGGAGGGCTGGCGCCCCGGCCCGGCGGCGGCCGTCGTGCTCGGCGTGGCACTGGGCTGGCTGTTCGTACGCCGCCAGCACCGGTTGCCCCACCCGCTGCTGGACCTGCGGCTCTTTGCCGATCGGACGTTCCGCGCCGCGCTGGGCATCAACTTCCTCGGCGCGGTGCTGATGTCGGGGACCTTCCTGTTCATCCCGCTCTACCTGCGGTTGGTGGAGGGGCTGTCCCCGTTGCAGGCCGGGCTCTGGCTGGTGCCGCAGTCACTGGCGATGATCGCCAGCACCCAGCTGACCCCGTACCTCGCGGGGCGGTTCCGTCCGGCGTACGTGATGGCGGGTGCGCTGGTGGTCGCCGCCGTCGGTGGCCTACTGCTCAGCCAGGTCGGACCGGTCGGTGGTCGGACGCTGCTGGTGGTCGGTTTCCTGCTGGCCTGTGTCGGTGTCGCCCCGCCCTCCGCACTGGCCACCGGCCTGGTCGTCGGCTCCGCCCCGCCGGGTAAGGCCGGGGCGACAGCATCCGTGTCGGAGACCAGCGGGGAACTCGGGGTGGCGCTCGGCCTGGCCACCCTGGGCAGCCTCGGTGCGGCCGCCTATCGTGATCAACTGGTTCTTCCGGATGGGGTGCCGGGTCGGCTCGCCGAGACCGCCCGGGAGAGCCTGGCGGGAGCGATCGCCGCCAGTGGTCAACTGTCCACCGGCTCGGCCGCCGCGCTCGTCGACAGTGCCCGGGGAGCCTTCACGAGCGGGCTCAACGTCGTGGGCGGGGTCGGCGCGCTCCTCTTCCTCGCCCTGGCCATCCTGGCGGTCGCCACCCTGCGGCGGGTGGATCCCACTGGTCAGTCCCACGTGGATCCGCCGCAGACCGACTCCGGCTCCGACTCCGGTGAGGCGGTCCGGTCCGCCCCGGTCTGACCCGTCACGCCATGCCACCGCAGCACACACGAACAGGGAAACAAATGAACAAGGTAACTTCCGCTGACGGCACCACCGTCGCCGCCGCACACTCAGGGGACGGTCCGGCCGTCGTCCTGGTGGGCGGTGCCCTCCAGCACCGGGCGATCGACCCGAGTACGCAGCAACTGGTCGCGCTGCTCGCCCCGGACTTCACCGTCTGGCACTACGAACGTCGGGGGCGGGGCGACAGCGGCGACACCCTGCCGTACGCGGTCGACCGGGAGATCGAGGACCTCGCCGCGGTGATCGCGGCGGCCGGCGGCTCGGCGGCCGTCTACGGGATGTCCTCCGGCGCGGCGCTCGCCCTGCGGGCCGCCGCCAGCGGTTTGCCGATCACCCGCCTGGCGCTCTACGAGCCTCCGCTCATCGTCGACGAGAGCCGGCCCCCGCTGCCGGCCGACTACCTGCCCCGGCTCGCCGCGCTGCCGGCGGCCGGCCGCCGGGGCGACGCGGTCGCGCTGTTCATGACCGATGCGGTGGGCGTCCCCGCCGAGGAGGTCGCCGGAATGCGCCAGGCACCGGTCTGGTCGGCGTTCGAGGCAGTGGCGCACACGCTGGCCTACGACGGTGCCGTGATGGGCGACACCATGTCGGGTCAGCCACTGCCGACCCAGTGGGCGACCTCGGTCACCGTGCCCACACTGGTCATCGACGGTGGGGCGAGCGAGGGGTGGGCGCGGACCTCGGTGGCGGAGTTGGCGGAGCTGCTGCCGGCGGGGCAGCGGCGCAGCCTGGACGGTCAGACGCACGCGGTGGACCCGGCGGTCCTCGCTCCGGTGCTGGCGGAGTTCCTGCGCGGCTGAACCCGCCGGCCGGGGCGGGCCGGACGGTGGCCCAGCCCGGCCCCGCCAGCGGGCCGCCAGGCTCGGCGAGCGGGCCGGCACCGCGAGTCACTTGGCGGGCTGTCGTACCGGTGGGGCAGGATGCAGGGCGTGTGCCGTGACCTGACGCCGACCGCGACCGGAGTGACCCGATGATCGCCGACGAACCGGGAGGGCCGGGCGAGGAGGTCGGCAAGGTGCTCGGCACCGCCGACGCCACCCCACTCCAGTTCTGGACCGCGGTCACCCCGGGTAACTACCTGCAACTCGACGACGTGGTGGTCACCCGCCGTGACCTGCCCGATCGGGAGCCGGTCACCATCGCCGGGGTGGTGACCCAGGTCCGGGCCCGACACGAGGGGGCCCAGTTCGACTCGGACGTCTTCGCCATCGCCGACGGCACGCTGCCGGCGATGGTGCAGGAGGCCGCCGAGATCACCACCACCCGGGTGGACCCGGAGTTCTACGTACCGCCCGCCCCGGGTGCGCCGGTCTACCGGGCCGAGGGCGACGCCCGGGCGCGGGCGCTGCACTTCGACCGGATGGAGCGGCGGATCCCGATGGGCACCGGCCGGGACGGGGTGCCGGTCTACCTCAACGCCGACTTCCTCGACGGCACCCGGGGCGCGCACGTCTCCATCTCCGGCATCTCCGGGGTGGCCACCAAGACCAGTTTCGCCACCTTTCTGCTCTACTCGGTCTTCCGCTCCGGACAACTCGGCCCCGACGGGATCAACTCGAAGGCGCTGATCTTCAACGTCAAGGGTGAGGACCTGCTCTTCCTCGACCATCCCAACACCCGGCTGGACGCGACGACCACGGCGGCGTACGCGAAACTCGGCCTGGCCGCCGGGGCCTTCCCGGACGTCCGGGTCTACGCCCCGCCCCGGGCCGGCGACGCCTCCGGCACGCCCGACGTGAGCAGCCGGCCCGCCGGGGTGGACAGCTTCTACTGGACCCTGAGCGAGTTCTGCGCCGACCGGCTGCTGCCGTACGTCTTCGCCGACGCCGACGACGAACGCCAGCAGTACACGATGGTGGTGCACTCGGTCACCGCGCACCTGGCCCGCTACGCCCAACCGGCCGACGGTGGGGTGAGCATCGACGGGGTCCGCCTCGGCTCCTACCCCGACCTGGTGGACCACATCGTCGAGCAGCTCACCGACGAGGAGACCCGCTCCGACTGGGCCGGCAGCGCGATCAACACCGGCACGGTCAACGCCTTCGCCCGCCGGCTGATCGGCAGCAAGCGGGACCTGGCCCGGCTGATCCGGGGCGACCTGGCCACCCGCCGGCCGCACCGGATCAACACCGACGAGAGCGCCCAGGTCACCGTCGTCGACCTGCACAACCTGCCGGACCGGGCACAGCGCTTCGTGGTCGGCGTCACCCTCAAGACCGAGTTCGAGAACAAGGAGAAGAAGGGCGCCAAGCCGCTGCTCTTCGTCGTACTCGACGAGCTGAACAAGTACGCCCCGCGCGACGGCTCCTCCCCGATCAAGGAGGTGCTACTGGACATCGCCGAACGGGGCCGTTCACTCGGGGTGATCCTGATCGGCGCGCAGCAGACCGCCAGCGAGGTCGAGCGGCGGATCGTCACCAACTCGGCGATCCGGGTGGTCGGCCGGCTCGACCCGGCCGAGGCGTCCCGACCGGAGTACGGCTTCCTGCCGCCGGCCCAGCGGCAACGCGCGCTGCTGGCCAAACCCGGCACGATGTTCGTCAACCAGCCGGACATCCCGGTGCCGTTGTGCCTGGAGTTCCCCTTCCCGGCCTGGGCGACCCGGGTCTCCGAGGCCGGTCCGGCCCCGTCGGGGACGCTGCGTTCGATCACCCAGGCCGCCGACCCGTTCGCGGTGGTCGGTGCCCGGTCCGGCGCGCTCACCGACGACGACATCCCGTTCTGATCGGGGCAGCTCATGAAGATCCTGCACACCTCCGACTGGCACGTCGGCAAGGTCCTCAAGGGACAATCCCGGCTCCGGGAGCACGTCGACGTGTTGGCCCAGGTGGTCGAGATCGCCCGCGCCGAACGCCCGGACCTGGTCGTCGTCGCCGGTGACCTCTACGACACGGCGGCACCCACCCCGGATGCCACCCGGCTGGTCACCCGGGCGCTCTCCGCGCTGCGCAACACCGGGGCGCAGGTGGTGGCGATCGGCGGCAACCACGACAACGGGGCCGCCCTGGACGCGCTGCGCCCCTGGGCCGACGCGGCCGGGGTGGCGCTGCGCGGCACCGTCCGGGAGACCGCCGCCGAGCACATCGTCGACGGCGAGACCGCCGACGGCGAGCGGTGGCGGATCGTCGCCCTGCCGTTCCTGTCCCAGCGGTACGCGGTCCGCGCGGTCGAGATGTACGAGCTGACCGCCGCCGAGGCGGTGCAGACCTACGCCGATCACATGAAACGGCTGATCGGACGGCTCGCCGAGGACTTCTCCGCCCCCGACCGCGTGCACCTGTTCACCGCCCATCTGACCGTGGTGGGTGCCCGGCTCGGCGGGGGCGAGCGGGAGGCGCACACGGTGATGAACTACGCCGTACCGGCCTCGGTCTTCCCCACCAACACGCACTACGTGGCGCTCGGCCACCTGCACCGCGCCCAGCAGGTGCTCGGCCCGTGCCCGATCCGCTACAGCGGCAGTCCGCTCGCCGTCGACTTCGGCGAGGAGGAGAACACCCCGTCGGTCACCATCGTCGAGGTCACCGCCACCACCACCGCCAAGGTACGCGAGGTGCCGGTCACCGTCGGCACGCCACTGCGTACCGTCCGGGGCACCCTCGACGAGCTGGCCGCCATCGACGACTCGGACGCCTGGCTGCGGGTGTACGTCCGGGAGACGCCCCGCGCCGGGCTGCGCGAGGAGGTGCAGGAACTGCTCCCCCGGGCCCTGGAGGTACGCGTCGACCCGGAACTGCTGGCCGCCGCCGGGCCCCCACGCACCGCCCAGCGGGCCGGCCGCTCGCCCCGCGACCTGTTCGGCGACTACCTGACCAGCCGGGGCCACACCGACGACGACGTACGTGACCTGTTCCACCAGCTCCTGGAGGAGGTGGAGAAGTAGTGCGCCCCCTGCGGCTCGACATGTCCGGGTTCACCGTCTTCCGCGACGACACCACGGTCGACTTCACCGACGCGGACTTCTTCGCCCTGGTCGGCCCGACCGGCTCGGGCAAGTCGACCGTGTTGGACGCGATCTGCTTCGCCCTCTACGGCACGGTGCCCCGCTGGGGCGGTGCCCGGGGCATCGCCAACGCGCTGGCACCGTCGGCGACCGAGGCCCGGGTCCGGCTGGTGTTCGAGTCGGCCGGTGCCCGCTATGTGGCGACCCGGGTGATCCGGCGCGACGGGCGGGGCAACGTCAAGACCGGCAACGCCGGTCTGCAACTCATGCCCGCCGGCTTCGACGTGACCAAACTGGACACCGGGATGAGCCCGGACGACCTGGGTGAGGTGATCGCCGGCACCCCGGCCGAGATGGAGCAGGCGGTACTCGACGCGGTCGGGCTGCCGTACGAGCAGTTCACCAGTTGCGTGGTGCTGCCGCAGGGGCAGTTCGCCGACTTCCTGCACGCCAAGCCGGCGGCCCGGCAGGAGATCCTGGTCAACCTGCTCGGGTTGGGCGTCTACGAGAAGGTCCAGAAGCAGGCCACCGCCCGGGCCACCGAGGCCGAGGCGCGGGTCACCGCCGTGGACCGGCTGCTGGGCGGGCTGACCGGGGTGGACAACGAGGCTCTGGCTGCGGCGGAGGCACAGGTCACCGCGATGCATACCCTCGCCGCTGCCGTCGAGGACGCCGTACCGGAGCTGCACCGGGCACAGCGGACGGCGGCCGAGGCGACGGCCGGGCTGACCGCCCTGGACGCCGAGATCGCCGAACTGGACGCGGTTCGCCCCCCGGCCGGGGTGGACGCCGTCGCCCGGGCGGTGGCGGTGGCCCGGGGCGAGATCGCCGACACGTCCGCCGCCGTCGCGCTGGCCGAGGAGCGGGAGGAGAAGGTCCGGGGCGAGCTGGCCGGGGCCGGCGATCCGGCCGCGCTGCGGCTGCTGCTGCGGGCGCACACCGACCGGGACCGGCTGGCCGGCGAGGCGGACACCCTGCGGACCGGGCTGGTCACCGCCGAGGCCGAGCACACCCGGGCGGTCGAGGCGCTCGGGCAGGCCCGGACCAAGGCCGACCGGGCCACCGATGCGTTGGAGGAGGCCCGCCGGGCCTACCAGGAGGCACAGACCGCCGACCGGGCCGCCGCGCTGCGCGCCCAGCTCACCGCCGGAGACGACTGCCCGGTCTGCACCCAGCCGGTGCACACCGTGCCCGCCGTACCGGCCGGAGCAGCGGTGACCGCCGCGGAGGCCACCGGCAAGGCGGCCCGGGCCACCGCCGACGCCGCCGCCCGACTGGTCGCCGAACGGGACGCCGCCGCCCGGGAACTGCAACGCGCTTTGGACCGGGCCCGGGACCGGCACGACCAGCTCGACGCCCGGCTGGCCGACCTGGATGCCCAACTGGCCGACTCCCCCGGGTCGGCGGCACTGGAACGGGAGTTGGCGGCGGTCTCCGCGTTGCAGCGCGACCTCGACGAGGCGGGTACGGCGGTGCGGGCGGCCCGGGAGTCCGCCCGGCGGGCCCGGGACGGCTTCGACACCGCCGAGGACCGGCTCCGCGCGGCGTGGCGGGACTTCGACACCGCCCGGGACCGGGTGGCCCGGCTGGGTCCGCCCGCCGCCGACCGGGACGACGTGGCGGCGGCCTGGGCCGCGCTCTGCGACTGGGCCACGGTGCAGGTGCTGCGCCGCCGGGCCGACCGGGTCGACGTGGCCGGGGCGGTCACCGAGGCGCATGCCGCCGCCGAGGCGGCCCGAGATCGGATCGCCGGGCTCTTCACCGCCGCCGGACTGGCTCCCGACGACGACCCCGCACGCGGCGCGGCGGTGGCGGTGGAACGCGCCGAGGCCGAGCAGCGGCGGCTGACCGAACGCCGCGACCAGGCCCGACAGTTGACCGAGGAGCGGGCTGGGCACGAGCACGAGGCTCGGGTCGCCAAAACCCTCGCCGGGCACCTGCGGGCCAACAACTTCGAGCGGTGGCTGTTGGCCGAGGCGCTCGACCTGCTGGTCGAGGGGGCGTCGGGGATCCTGCGGGAGCTTTCCGCCGGGCAATACGAACTGGCCCACGACAAGGGCGAGTTCTTCGTGGTCGACCACCACGACGCGGGGCTGCGCCGGGCGGTGCGGACCCTCTCCGGCGGGGAGACGTTCCAGGCGTCGCTCTCCCTTGCGCTGGCCCTGTCGGAGCAGTTGGCCGGTATGTCCACCACCTCGGCCAGCCTGGAGTCGATCGTGCTCGACGAGGGGTTCGGCACGCTGGACGCGGCCACCCTGGACACGGTGGCGGCGACGTTGGAGAGTCTGGCCGCCCGGGGTGACCGGATGGTGGGCGTGGTGACCCACGTACCGGCCCTGGCCGAACGGGTGCCGGTCCGGTTCGAGGTACGCAAGGATGCCCGCACGGCCCACATCGAACGCGCTGGCCTATAGGGCTACCAGGAGGCATTGTGACCCGCTGGCATGTGGACGGCTGGAACCCGGCCTACGGCACGTCGTTCGACCAGGGCGAGGCCGCTGGTGGCCCCACCACCGAGAGCAGCGCACAGGTCGACACCGACGTCGAGCTGAAGTCCGATCAGTGGCGTCCGCTGTCGGCCCCGGCCGGGCTGCTCCCGCCACCGGTGGTGCTGCTCGTCGACGGGGTACGTCGCATCGACGCGGGACTGTGGAGCCGGGAGTCGGACGGAACTTCGTACCCGGGGATCGCCGCCTCGTACGCGGCCGGTGTGGTCCGCTGTGACCTGGCCCGGGGGGCGGCCGAGCTGGTGACCCGCCGGGTCGACCGGGGGTTGTTCACGGCGAGCCAGGAGGCTCCGGAGCTGATCGCCGGCACGGTCCGTTACCGGGTGCACCGGGTCGGCACCAGCGACGCGGCAAAGCTCAGCCAGACCGTGCAGGGGCCGCTGACCGAGCTGGAGGTGGAGGTCTCCACCGAGGCCCGCCGGGGCACGGTGGGTGACGACGATCTGCTCATCGTGGACGGGCCGCTACGGCGCCGGCGCAACCTGCCGCGCACCCTGGGCTACGTCAAGACACAGCAGGGAAAATACCTGTCGGCACAGCTCGCGGCGGTGGTGACCGCGCTGGAGCCGGGCCAGCGCTGCCCGGTGTTCCGGGTCGGTACGGCCTGGGGCGGCTACTCGTGGTATTTGCGGCTGCCCGGCCCGTCCGGTGCACCCTGGGCGGGCATCGTCCGCGTCGAGTGTTCCACCGAGCTGGAGGTGGCCGAGGCGATCGCCCTGGCCGATCTGTCCCTGGTGACGCTGCCGCCGTTCGCCTCCACCTCGTACAAGGATCCTCGGGCCCCGCAGAACCTGATTCCGATCGCCGGGCTGGAGCGCCGACTGCGCAGTCTGCTCGGCGACGCCCGCCTGCTGCACCGCGCGCTGACCATCGGCGCCGCCCGGCGTTGATGTGGGGGAAGGACCCCTTCCTCACCCCTTGACCGTCAGGATCGGTCGGAGTTCGGCGACCGGCTGGGCAGCTTCCGCCCGGCTCAGGCTGCCCACGACCGGTCCGACCTCCTTGTACGCCCATGGTGCTTCCTGTTTCAGGTCGCGACGCCACGCATCGATGATGTCGCGGCGGCCCGCCACCGTCGGGTCCCGATGGTTGAGCGGAGTCACCACCCGGAACTCCCGAAGGAAGGCGTCCAGCTCGGCGTCGCTACCCCGGGCGGCCACGCCTCGCGGAACGCTGCGGCCGGCACCGTGGCAGGCGCTGGCCAGCGCCCGGGGGTTGCCCAGCCCCCGGAGCAGGAAGCTGGGTGCGCCCATCGACCCGGGTACGATCACCGGCTCGCCCCACAATCGGCCCGGTTCCGATCCGTCGTCACCGGGTCCACCGGCCGGGGTGGCTCCCTTGCGGTGCAGCACCGCGCCGTCCTCGCCCGGCCACAGCAGGTTGTGCGGGGCGTCGTAGATCAACTGCGAGCGCAGCTCACCGGCGATGCTGGCGAGTCCGGCGCGCATCATCAGCGACAGGAAGAACCGATTGCCGATGGCGAAGTTCGCCGCGTTGGCGAGGGCGGTGAGGTAGCGCTCCCGGGCTGGCGCGCTGCGCTCGTCGAGCAGGATCGGCAAAATCCGGTTACGGGGCATCGGCACGGTACGGGGCCATACCGCCCGGGCCTGGTCCTGCCCGGTGGCGTTGGCCTGGTGCCCCAGGGACAGCGAGCCGCTGTGCACCATCGACACCACCCGGCCGGGGGCCAACCCCCAGGCGTACGCCGTCGGTCCATCGTGGATGGCGGAGACGTACTGTAGCTCGGCGAAGTGGTTGCCGCCGCCGACGCTGCCGATGATGCTGTCGAAGCTCGTGCCGCCGCCGCTGGTGATCCAGTCACGGAAACCGTCGGCGGAGTCGACCGGATAGCCGGCGGCGTGCAGCCGGTCGCCCACCTCGATGTCCGATGGGACGACCTGACGCCAGGCCCCGTCGGCACCGGCCGGAACCCCCTCGGCGAGCAGTCCGGGCAGCCCGTCGCGCAGCAGGCCCGCACGCTGGTCAGCGGTCAGCCCGATTCGGCGTCCGCCCTCGAAGAACAGGTGGCGCAGGTGGCGTTCCAGCCGGTCCAGGTGCGGACGGACCTCCTCGATGGTCAACGAGGTGACCTCGACCCGCATCCCGCAGTTGATGTCGTTGCCGACCGCCTGTGGGACCAGCGCGCCGACGGTACGCAGCACCGTGCCGATCGGGATGCCGGCTCCCTTGTGGAAGTCGGGGGTGCAGACGACCCGATCGATACGAGGTGTGACGTCGCTGGCCGAGCCGCCCCTGGCGAGTGCGGCCAGGGTGTCGGCGGTCTCCAGCACGGTCAACAGTTCGTCGACCGCCGCGGTTTCGATCGGGACGTCGGGCCCGGCGCAGATCTCGACCGGGATGTTCGCCGGATTGGGGAGGGTGAGCCAGGAGTCGTCGGTACGAATCAGGCGCGGATCGAGCCGCTTGGAAACGGACACAGGGGTGCCTTTCATGGCTGCCGAGAGGTGGGTACGAACGAGCGACACGTGCACCGGCACGGGTCGACAAGACGGGCCGACAAAACCGGTCGACGAAACGATCGATGGAACCGATCCACGAAACCGATCGATGGAACCGATCCACGAAACCGATCGAGCGGCCCGTAACTGTGTGGTGGTGTGCCCGACGGTTCAGCAGCCGCGAGGTCGGGCCCCAGCATAGAGATCCGCTCCATCCGCCGCGACCCGGTTTCCGCAGCCGGGGATACTGGCACGCGTGGCACGTAAACGGGGGTCTGACCGGGTGGTCGGCGAGGTCGACACGGGTCTGGCCGAACTGGTGCCCGACCCGGACCGGCCGCACTCGTTCACGCTGCTGCTGGACGGGACCCCGCAGTCGCACGTCGACCTGTCCGACCCGACGCACCTGGAGTTCGAGTACGTCCGCCGGATCGCCGCCGCCATCGATCTGCTCGCCCCACCCGGTCGGCCGGTGCGCGTACTGCACCTGGGCGGTGGGGCGCTGACCCTGCCCCGGTACGTCGCGGCCACCCGCCCCGGCTCCAGTCAGCGAGTCGTCGAGATCGACGGTCGGTTGGTCGAATTGGTTCGACGGGAGCTGCCGTGGTCGGCGCAGGCCCGGATCCGGGTCCGGGTGGGCGATGCACGCCAGGTGCTCACCGAGGCCCGCGACGGGGCGTACGACCTGATCGTGGCCGACGTCTTCGCGGGTGCCCGTACCCCGGCGTCGCTGACCTCGGTGGAGTTCGCCGGTGAGGTGGCCCGGGTGCTGGCCCCCGACGGCGGCTACCTGGCAAACCTGGCCGACGGGCCGCCGCTGCGGTACGCCCGCGCGCAGGTCGCCACGGCCCGTGCGGTGTTGCCCCGGGCCTGCCTGATCGCTGACGCCCCGGTGCTGCGCGGCCGGCGCTACGGCAACCTGGTGCTGGTCGCCAGCCGGGTCGAGCCACCGGTTCCGGAGCTGACCCGGCGGGCGGCGGGCGACTGGTTCCCGGGCCGGGTGTTGGCCGGCGAGGACCTGGACCGGTTCGTTGGCGGGGCCCCGGTGGTGGTCGACGCCTCCGCCCAACCCTCGACCCCACCACCACCCGGAGCGTTCGGCGTCACCCGTTGACCGCGCCGCGCACTACCGGCGGTCGCCACTCCCACCCAGCCCCGCTGATCGACTGTGGGCGTGACAGAGTGGGCCGGTGACCGAGACCGAGCCGGTGCTGGACCGGACGTTGCGTCCGCCGGACGGCTACCGGTTCGCCGCTTCGGTCCGGCTGTTGGCGATGGGCGCGCACGATCCGTGTGCCCGATTCGTCGACGGGGTGTTCTGGTGGGCCACCCGAACGCCGGACGGCCCCGGGACGTTGGCCCTGCGGCGAACCGGTGGGGATCTGGTCGCGGCCGGATACGGGCCGGGCGCGGCCTGGGTGGTCGAGCATGCCGACGCGGTGGCCGGGCTGCGCGACGACGTGTCGGGGTTCGCGGAGTTGGCCGCCGGCCATCCGGTGGTCGCCCGTCTGGCCCGCGACCATCGGGGGCTTCGGCTGCCCGCCACCGGCCAGGTCTTCCCCCGGCTGCTGCGGGCGATCTGCGAGCAGAAGGTCACCGGCACGGAGGCGTTCCGGGCGTACGCGGCGACGGTCCGGCACTTCGGCCGTCCCGCTCCCGGACCGGTACGGTCGCTGTGGGCACCGCCGAAGCCGGCCGACGTGGCGGCAGCGCCGTACTGGGTGTTCCATCCGTTCGGTCTGGAGCAGCGACGGGCCGACACCCTGCGGCGGGCGGCGGCGGTCGCCGGCCGGCTGGACGCCTGCACCACCTCGGCCGAGGCGACTCGGCGGATGACGGCGATCCCGGGTATCGGCCGATGGACGGCTGCGGAGGTGGTCCGGGTCGCGTTCGCCGACGCGGACGCGGTGAGTGTCGGTGACTTCCACGTCCCGAACATGGTGGCCTGGTCCCTGGCCGGCGAGGCCCGGGCGGACGACGCGCGGATGCTCGGGTTGCTGGAGCCGTTCCGGGGGCATCGTGGCCGGGTCTGCGTACTGCTGGCGGCTGCTGGGCGATATGCGCCTGCCTTTGGGCCTCGAATGCCATTACGGTCGTTCGCCCGTTTCTGAGCTGACCAAAAGCTGTCTGGGATATCCGCCCCGATTATGCGACGTCCGGGGCGGGCTGCGCGCTATGTACGATTCCTGTCCGTAACGAAAATGCGACTCTGCACGGTTTGTCCAGCCGAAAGATACTGCGGGCCGGACCCGGCATTCTCGTCCGTGGAGTCAGGACTCATGGTCTTTGCCCGATCCCTCCGCAAAGAAAAATGAACCCGATGTGTAGTTGATTCACGAACGCCCTCGCCAAGCAGAACACCGCTTTACGGTGACTGTTAATGGCTACAGCCTATTTGTAGCCTTGCGCACCATCTGAGTGGTGCGGCCGTGTCTCGTATGGAAGTAGAGCAGGAGGACGTCCGATGTCCGAGCAACGCGGAAACCCCAAGGACTCCGGCCAGCCAGCAGCACGGAAGAACAGGCGACGGTCCCGGTGGTTCTTAACCGGGGGTCTGGTGGCCGGAAGCCTGGTGGCCGGGGCGGCCGGCCTGACCGGCGTACTGGCGCTGGGCGGACCGGAAGGCACGAAGAACCTGGGGCTACCGAACCTGCCCGACGTCTTCAACAGCGCCCGCCCGGCGGGCGACGAAGAGGGCGGCCAGGGGCAGAAGAACAAACACGCCGACAACCAGGGCGACGAGCGCCGGGGCGGCGAGGGCAGCCACGAGAACGGCGAGGACTCGCGCAAGGGCGGTAACGGTAGCAGTGGCGGCGAGTGGAAAGGCAAGGGCAAGGGCCCGAGCCAGGGTGGCCAGGGCCACGACTCGAACCGCGGCGACGAAGAGGACAAGTACGCCAAGCCGGTGCGCTGCCACACCGATGACCTCATCGCTGCCATCGTCAGGGCGAACGCGGGTGACGGTGCCACGCTCAAGCTCGCCGAGAAGTGCACCTACACCCTCACGGCGTACCAGAACGGTGGCGGTCTCCCGACGATCGTTCAGCCCATCACCATCAAGGGCAACGAATCGAAGATCGTCCGCGCGGCCAACGCCGCCGCGTTCCGGATCTTCACCGTCGGCAGTGGCGGCCAGCTCACCCTGGTCAAGACCACCGTGGAGGGTGGTTCCGACACCACCGCGGACGGTGGCGGCGGGATGCTGGTCCAGACCGGCGGCAGCGCCAAGCTGATCGACAGCACCTTCAAGCGCAACACCACGGTCACCTCCGGGGGCGCGATCGCCAACCAGGGGACCACCACCCTGGTCAAGACCGCCATCGCCAACAACAGCGCCTCCGTCTCGGGTGGCGGCGTCTTCAACGGTCGCGGCGGCCTGTACGTCGAGGACTCCTGGCTGACGTCCAACAGCACCGGCGGTAACGGCGGTGGGTTGGCCAACAACGGCGGGGTGGCCACGGTGAGCAAGACCGAGATCATCCACAACAACGCGAGCACCGGCTTCGGTGGTGGTCTCTTCAGCGGCAATGGGGCCACCAGCACCGTCAAGCACAGCAACCTCGGCAACAACACCGGTCTCACCGGCGGTGGTCTCGCCAACCTCGGCTCGACCACGACGCTGCAGGACAGCAAGGTAACCCGCAACACGGGCACGGCTGCTGGTGGCGGTGTCACCAACAACGGCACCTTCGTGGCCGTGAAGAGCGAGATCAATGGCAACACCACGCGGGGCGACGGCGCTGGCATCAACAGCAGCGGCGGTAGCGTCATCCTGCGGGACAGCCAGATCGAGTACAACAGCGCGAACGGTACGGCCTCCCGGGCGGGCGGCATCTTCAACTCGAACAGCGCGCTCTCGCTCACCCAGACCAAGGTGATCGAGAACAACGCCAACAACCAGCCCGGTGGCATCTGGACCAACGTCGCGCCGACGGTGGACCAGAAGTCGGTCATCATCAAGAACCGGCCCACCAACTGCGTCGGTAGCCCCGTCGCGGTGCCCAACTGCTTCGGCTGAGCCTGCTCACCGGGGTACGCCGGTGGGATGGGACCGCCGAACAGGACGGTGCTACCACCGCACGAGCAACAGGCGCATCCGGCTCCGTCCGGGCTGATCAGCCAGATCGGCCCGTCGGCGGAGCCGGATGCGCCGTTTCGCGTACGACCAGGTCACCCCGCCAGGGATTCGCAACGGCGCTTCAGCCCCGCCGCCTCCAGGTGCAGATAGCGCCGGGTCAACGAGGAGACCAACCAGCCGACCAACGGGGCGAGCAGGCCGGAGTGTTCGATCGTCAACTCGGCGCGTACCCGGTCGGAGGCGGCCGGCACGATCCGATGGCCTGCCACGGTGGTCACCCCGCCACTGGTGGCGGTCCAGACGAAACTGTTCTCCGGATCCAGTTCGGTGACCCGCCAGACTGCCGGGCGAAGTCGGGGCTGCTCCAGCCGGGTCCGACTCCCCACGGCCAACGGCCCCTCGTCGAGGCGTCGAACCCGGGAGACCGATCCGGACCACTCCGGCCACCGCTCGACCTCGGTCCAGACGGCCCAGACGACCTCGGCGGGCGCAGCGATGTCGACTGACTCCTCCGCTCGCATATCCATAGACTAACGTCGCAGAATCGAAGCCGGCCGACGGGGCAGCCGACCTCACGCAGACTATTCAGGCTCAGCCGACCTCACGCGGACCGGTCAGGTTCAGCCGACCTCACGCAGGTCGGCCAGGGTCAACGGCGTACGGGCCCGTAGCAGCGCCTCCAGGTCGGTGACCGTGGCAACCTCGCCCAGCACGTCCCGACCACCACCGACCTCGACCCGGTAGAGCCGGACCAGGCGGTACAGGTATCGACCATGGATGCGCTCGACGCTGATCTGCCAACGTCCGCAACAGTCGCAGACCCATCCCCGCATCCGGCGAAGATAGCTCCGACCAGCGCTTCTACCGACCAGCGTCGGTTAGCTCAGTGACTTTTGGGGCTGCCGGGGCAGGTGTGACAGGTGACTTGGCACACGTCGCACGTCGCACGTCGGCCGGTCCGAGTCGGCGAGCGATGCTCTCCGACCACGACCACGACCAACGACCAACGACCAACGACCAACGACTAGGGCCACGACCAGGACCACGACCAGGGCGCGAAGGCTGGCCTGTCGATGGCTTTCTGTGACGTACCTGTCTGGTTGACTGACTGAATGCAGCTGCCGATCAACCCACCGGTCGAACCGATGCTGGCCAAGAGCGTGCCGCAGCTTCCCAGCGCCGACGGCATGACCTACGAGCCGAAGTGGGACGGGTTCCGGTGCATCGTCTTCCGCGACGGTGACGAGGTCGAGCTGGCCAGCCGAGGCGGCAAGACCATGACCCGCTACTTTCCCGAGGTCGTCGCCCAGGTCAAACGGCAGTTCCCGACCCGGTGCGCGATCGACGGCGAGCTGATCCTGATCCGGCGTGACGGTCCGGACGGCGCTCCCCGACTCGACTTCGAGCTGCTCAGCCAGCGCATCCACCCGGCCGCGTCCCGGGTGCGCATGCTGGCCGAGACCACCCCGGCCGACTTCGTCGCCTTCGACGTGCTCGCCCTGGACGACGAGTCCCTGGTCGACCTGGAGTACCCGGCCCGCCGGGCCCGCCTGGCGGCCGCGCTGAAGGATACCGTCGCGCCGGTGCACCTCACCCCGGTCACCACCGACCCCGAGACCGCCCGCCGCTGGTTCGAGATCTTCGAGGGTGCCGGCCTGGACGGGGTGATCGCCAAACCGGCCGACCTGCCGTACACGCCGGGGAAGCGACTCATGTTCAAGGTCAAGCACGCCCGCACCGCCGACGTGGTGGTGGCCGGGTTCCGCTGGCACAAGTCCGGCCCGGTGGTCGGTTCGCTGCTACTCGGCCTCTACGACGAGGCGGGCACCCTGCACCACGTGGGGGTCTGCGCCTCGTTCACCGCAGCCCGCCGTGCCGAACTGCTCGACGAGTTGGCCCCCTACCGCAGCGACGTGGTCGACCATCCGTGGGTGGGTGGCGACGAGACCAGTGGCCAGCGAATTCCCGGCGCGCCGAGCCGGTGGACCGGCACCAAGAACCTGGAGTGGGTGCCGCTGCGGCCGGAACTGGTGGCCGAGGTCGGCTACGACGCGATGGAAGGCGACCGGTTCCGGCACACCGCCCAGTTCGTCCGCTGGCGGCCGGACCGCCAGCCGCGCTCCTGCGGGTACGCCCAACTCGACCGCCCGATCCGCTTCGACGTCGACCACGTGCTCGCCGGTGATCCGACGGCGACGGCCTGACCAACCGGCAGCACCGGTTAGCCTGATGATCGAGATGATCTGGAGGAGTCAGGTGTCCTCAACCCGCCGTACCCCCCGTGGTGGGCAGCCGCGTACCCGCCCTGGTGCCCGGTTTGCGCTGGCCGGCGTGCTTGCCGCCACGCTGGCCGTCTCCGGCTGCACCCTGCCGAAGCTCGGTCGCGACGACGGGGACTCCCACTCCCGCCCGCAATCCGGAAACGGTCCGCAGTGGCGACCGTGCCCGGAGACCGCCCGGGAGCTGACCGGCCGCACCGCACCCGACATGACGTACGAGTGCGCCACCATCGCCGTACCCCGGGATTGGCTTGCCGCCGGCGCGGCCGGGGCCACCGCGAGCCCCGGCGCTCCCAACACCTTCGACATCGCCCTGCTCCGGGCCCGTTCCGGTAAGCAGCGGGACCGGATCGGTTCGCTGGTGGTCAACCCGGGCGGTCCGGGCGGCTCGGGCGTCGACATGGCGGTCTACCTGTCGTTCGGCCCCAACTTCGGCGGGCTGCCCGACGAGGTGACCCGGCGGTTCGACATCGTCGGGTTCGACCCACGGGGTGTGAAACGGTCCAGTCCGATCAAGTGCATCCCGGACGCCGACCTGGACGCCTCCTTCGGTGCCGACCCGGACCCGGCCGACCGGGCCGAGTTCGACGAGCAGCTGGCGCTCAACAAGCGGGTCGGCACCGGCTGCGCCGACAAGTACGGCGACACACTCCGCCTCTACTCCACCGAGCAGGCGGCTCGGGACATGGACGCGGTACGCACCGCGGTCGGCGACGAGAAGTTGACCTATCTCGGCTACTCCTACGGCACCCTGCTCGGCGCGACGTACGCCCAACTCTTCCCGCGCAACATCCGGGCGATGGTGCTCGACGGCGCGATCGACCCGCAGGAGGACTTCCTCGCCGGTTCGGAGGGTCAGGCCAAGGGCTTCGAGCGGGCCTTCGACAACTTCGCCAAGTGGTGCGCGCGGACGGCGGGCAGTTGCCCGATCGCTCCGGATGCCCGCGCCGCGGTGACCAGCGCGATCGACAAGGCACGATCCTCGCCGGTGCGGGGTGCGGGCGGCCGGGAGGCCACCGCCGGTTGGGTCTTCTACGCGGTGATCTCGTCGCTCTACAACGAGGCGACCTGGCCCCGGCTGGCCACCGCCATCAAGGACCTGGACGACGGCGACCCGAAGGGCGTGTTCACCCTCGCTGACCAGTACGCCGAGCGCGATCCGGACGGAAGCTACTCGAACATGTTCGACGCCAACCTGGCGATCAACTGTGCTGACGAGGATGCCAAGCCGACGGTCGCGCAGGCGCGGGACCTCCAGTCCCGCTGGCGACAGAAGTACCCGCTCTTCGGCCCGTCGCTGGCGGTGGGCATGCTGGGCTGCGCCCAGTGGCCGGCGCAGCGGGACCCGTACCCGACCGGTCCGGCCACCGGAGCACCGCCGATCCTGGTTGTCGGCACGACCGGTGACCCGGCCACGCCGTACGAGCAGACGCCGAAACTCGCCGACATGCTCGGGGTCGGACGGGTCCTCACCTGGGAGGGTGAGGGACATACCGCCTATCCGCAGACCAGATGCATCACGGAGGCAGTCGACGCGTACCTGGTCGACCTGACGGTCCCCCGCGAAGGGCTTCGCTGCCCGCCCCGGTGATGGTCGGCTCAGGACTTGCGTCGGGCATCTCCCTTCGGAAGCCGGAATCCGCGTTGGGCGAGCCACCCCATGAGGCCCAGTCCGGCGGCCACGAACAGCAGCGTGACCGGGCCGGGCGGCACGATCTGGGCCACCGCCAGGAAACCGAACGCCGCCCCGAAGACCAGCAAGTGGTATCCGTACGCCCGCGCGGAGCCGAACGAGGCCAGCCACCGCTGGGGAGCCCGGCCGGAGACCAGCACGAAGGCCCCCCAGAGGAGGCTGGCAGCGGCCCAGGCAGAGGTGGCCAGCAGTGCGATCTTGTTGATTGGCTCCATATCGCTTCCCCAATCCCGGTGGCGGAACCATCAACATACCTAGCTGTGCCAGGCTCTAGATCATGGAGAAGCTCATCTTCCGGACCGCCCAGCGGGCCGACGTGCCGGCGATCGTGGCGATGCTGGCCGACGACGGCCTCGGCAAGGGCCGCGAGGTGGTGGGTGAGGAGGTGGACGCCGCCTACTGGGCCGCCTTCGCCGAGATGGCCGACGACCCGAACAACACGCAGGTCGTCGTGGAGGTGGGCGGTGAGGTGGTCGGCACCCTGCAACTGACCTACATCCGCTCCCTCACCCGCCGGGGTGGGTTGCGCGCCCAGATCGAGGGCGTCCGGGTACGCGCCGACCAGCGCGGTGCCGGCCTCGGCCGTACGATGATCAAGTGGGCGGTGGACCAGGCCCGCGAACGCGGCTGCAACCTGGTCCAACTCACCACCGACAAGCGCCGGGCCGATGCGCACCGGTTCTACGCGTCGCTGGGGTTCCGGGCCAGCCACGAGGGCATGAAGCTGGTCCTGTAGTCATCGCGAACTCGTGGTTCCCGGTGAAGGGCCACGCTGCTCGGCCCGGTCCCGGTGGCCAACGGGGTCGTCGGTGACATCAGCCCGGAATGTGCCGGCAGCGCTCCTGCTGTCGGCAGCAGGTGTCGGGCCGACCCCAACGGCCGGGCCGGTCCCAACGGACCGTCCGTAGGTAGGGCAACATCCGCCAGGTGAGCCAGAACAAGATCCCGAACCCAGCAACAAAGAACAACAGCGCGTACGGGCCGGGTCGCACGGCTTGGGACAGCCAGACAAAGCCAAACGCGGCGCTGAGCTGCAGATAGTGGAGGCCGTACGCCCGCACTGACCGGAATGGAACGAGCCCACGCTGGGGAGCCCACCCGGAGATCAGCACGAACACACCCCACGCGGCCAGAAACATGCTCAAAAGCAGATTTCCGAAGAGCGCGATTTCCTTCATCCCCGCCATAGCTGCCCCCGTACGGGTGGTGGTGAGCTACCGGGACTCTACCTACCGGCATCAAGGAGGCTTGCTCGCTGCAGCGATGGGCGACGGCTGTTCAGCCGGGCCTGCCGCAACCCCTCGCGCAACTCGTCGTCGGTCATGACCAGATAGACGAGACCGCAGTCCTGCGGACCGGTCACGTCGACCTGGCACAGGGTGCATGGCTCACCCGGTCGGATGGGGCACCTCGCATCCGGCCGGATCCCCGAACGACTACCCATGCGGCTACGGTGCCAGGCGAGTCTGCCCTGGTGGTAGGGCCTATCGCCCCCGACCTTCGGGCAGCCAGGCCCAGCGCCTTCCGGCCGGAAGCTCCTGAGTCGGGAAGCTCCTGAGTCGGGAAGCTCCTGAGTCGGGAAGCTCCGATCGGGCCGGCCGGTTACGGGAAGAGGTAGATATCAAGCCACTGGCCGCTCTGTCCCTCGATCGTCACCTGGCTACTGCTGGACATGCCGCCGTAGGTGCAGGACAGCTCGTACGTCCCAGGGACGACACCACGGAAGGTGTAGACCCCGTCGGGACCGGTAACGGCCTGCATTCCACCTGGGGCGAGCTGGACGACGGCCCCGGCCACCGGCATGAAGGTCGACGTGTCGAACACCGTGCCGGAGAGGCTCACGTCCGTTGTCACGGTGAACTGCCCTGCGGAGATGCGGCCAACGCGGTTCCCGTCGTCAACGGCGACCGCGTACAACGAGCGCTGACCGATGACGCTGCCAACATCGATCGTCACGCTGGCGCTGCCACCGGGCGTGGTCGGTGCCACCTCCGTGTTCACGGTGGCGCCGCCGACGCTGTAGCGGAACTTCGTCACGTTGCTGTCGCCGCCGGCGTCGAATACGACGGTGAGCTGACCACCCACCGAAACGATGTTGCCGTTGGGGAACGAGATCGACGGTTGCAGTGGCACAGCCAGTTGGGCAAGGTTGTTCTGGGTCTCGACGTAGCTGTAGATCCGTACGTCGTCGACAGCCCCGTCGAAGTAGCCGGCATCGACGCCGTTCCACCTGCGCTTGCCGATCGTGACGTCGCCGGTGGCGTTGAACCCACCGGTCAAGACCGGTGTTGAGCTCTGGGCCACGCCGTTGACATAGAGGGTCAACCGCCGGGTGGCCGCGTCGTACACCGCCGCCAGGTGGGTCCATTTTCCGGCCGCCGGCACCGCATCGGACAAAACGGTGAACAGCGGCGAACTGTCCGCGTCCGCACCGGCCATGTCGAAGCGCCACCGGTTGTCCGACCCCGAATAGCCCAGGGCGTAGGCGGCCGTCCGGGAACCGTTGGCCGCCACGACCGTGGACTGCCCGGCCCCACCGGTGGCGGCAAGCCGTACCCGAGCGGTGACAGTGAAGCTGGTGTCGGTACGCACCGGCGTCATCACCGCAGTGTCCGGATGTGGAGTCATTGCCGGCCCGGTGGTGGTCGCGTACGCCGTCGATCCGTTGAGTGACAACGCGCCACCCACGCCGCCCCGGCCGGTTGTCCGGGTCGCGCCACCGGTCAACGTCGCAGTGTTGCCGTGCTGCTGCCCGTCGATAGCGTCACCACTGGCCTCGTCGAAGTTCCAGGTGGCTGCCGGGCCAGCCGGGGCCCGTACCGTGAAGGTGTAGGTCTGCGGGGTCGTCGAGAATCGACCGGCATCGTCCTTCGCCCACACCCGAAGCGTGTTGATTCCGTCGTGCACGGGGTTGATCGTGATCGTCGCACCATGGTCCGTGGGGCGCGCGGGCACAGTTGGGGCGCCGGCGAACACACCCGAGTCAAGCGTCCAGGCGTACTCCTTCACCTCATCTGCCCGCTCCGACGGCGGGGCCACCTCGAAGGCTCCGGGAAGCCCCACCCCGCCGCGCGGCACTCCGTCGGCCGGATAGTCGACCGACGTCACGGTTCCTGGCGCCGGCGGCGGCGTCGTGTCCACGGTGAACTCGCAGATGCCCGACCAGTCACCGAATTCGGACCCATCCCAGGTGCGGGCCTGCCAAACATAGGTCGAGCCGTCGGTGAGCCGCCCCGACGGGATCGTCACCGACACCGACGACGGATTGCCGGCCGACTGGGACACCTTGTCCGTCTCGTTACGTGCCCCACCCTGCGGCCACCAGTAGAACGACGTGGTCAACGACTGCTGACCGGAATCCGGGTCGCCCTGCATCGCGGCCAGGACCGGAGTTGCGGTCAACACATAGGGCCGGGCGGCACCGGTGGCACAAGGCATCCCGTCGGACAGCTGACTGGTGGGTGTGTTCGGAACGGATGCTGCCGCAGGCAAAGCCGGCAGCAGCACCGCGCCAGCCGTGGCGAGGACCATCAGTGCTGCTCGTCCTCGGCCGATCCGCAGGAAGGAACAAGACATCCGGGCACGTTCGCGGAGCATGCAGTCCCCCATGGTCCATCTACAGCACGATGCGGCCACACTACCCGAGAGAGCGACGCGTTCCGATGTTTAAATTGATCAGCCCGGCGCCCGGTCTCGACCGCGGGCGAGCCCCTCCGCCGGGCCCGGTGCTCCACCCGGCGAGGAGAGCACGGGCCCCGCCGCTATCCCTCGACCAGCCGGCCGTCGCGCAGCACCAGGGTCCGGTCGGCCAGGTCGATCAGCGCCGGGTCGTGCGTGGCCACCAGGGCGGTCATCTTCCGGGCGTGCACCACGGCCCGCAGCAGGTCCATGATGGCCCGCCCGGTCTCCGAGTCGAGCTGGCCGGTCGGCTCGTCGGCGATGAGCAGATCCGGATCGTTGGCCAGGGCCCGCGCCACCGCCACCCGCTGCTGCTGACCGCCGGAGAGTTCGTTGGGCCGCTGCGCCGCGTGCGCACCCAACCCCACGAGTTCGAGGAGTACGGACACCCGTTCCTCCCGCTGCGTCGGGGGCACCTTCGTCAGCCGCAGCGGCACGCCCACGTTCTCGGCTGCCGACAGGATCGGGATCAGGCCGAATGTCTGGAAGACGTAACTGACCCTGCTCCGGCGCAGCTCCAGTAGTTCCGACTCACTGGCGGCGGTGACGTCCTGCCCGGCCACCACCACCCGGCCGGTGTTGGGCCGGTCCAGCCCACCGATCAGGTTGAGCAGCGTGGTCTTGCCCGCACCGGACCGGCCCCGGACCGCCACCAGCTCCCCCTGCCGGGCGGTGAAGGACACCTCCCGTACGGCGTGCACCGCTCGTTCACCGCTGCCGAAGGTACGGCTGACCTTCTCGACGCAGACCATTTCCGTGCTCATGCTGTTGTCTCGTTTCGCTCGCCGGGTCGTACGTCGTCCCGCTGACCGGGTCTTACCTCAACGTGATCGGGTTCCAGGTTCAGCCGGACCCGGTCGCGCAACGACAGCGCGTCGACGAAGGCCGCCGGCAACTGCAGCCGCCCCGTCCGGTCGAGCACCGCGTACTCCTCGCTGACCAGTTCGGTGCTGCCGTCGGCGGCCGTCCGGGCGGTACGGCGTACCTCGGAGGCGGTCCGACCGTCGCGGATCGCGACGGTCCGGCGGACATGGTCGGCCACGGCGTGGTCGTGGGTGACCACGACGACGGTGACCCCCAGCTCCGCATTGATCATCTGTAGTGCGCCGAACACCTCGGCACCGGTCGCCTCGTCCAGTTCCCCGGTGGGTTCGTCGGCGAAGAGCACCTCGGGATCGTTGGCCACCGCTACCGCCACCGCGCACCGCTGCTGCTCACCACCGCTGAGCTGGCCCGGCCGACGGTCGGCGCAGTAGCCCACGCCGACCAGGTCCAGCAGCTCCCGGGCCCGCTCCCGGCGGACCCGGCGGGACCGCCGGCCAGCCAGTTGCATCGGCAGTTCGACGTTCTCCACCGCCGTCAGGTAGGGCAGCAGGTTTCGGCCGGTCTGCTGCCAGACGAACCCGACGGTGTGCCGCCGGTAGCGCAGTCGGCTCTTGGTGGACATGGTGAGCAGATCGAAGTCGGCCACCCGGGCGATCCCGGCGGTGGGGGTGTCCAGGCCGGAGAGGATGTTGAGCAGCGTCGACTTGCCCGATCCGGAGGCACCCACGATGGCCAACAACTCACCCCGGTCGATCACCAGGTCGAGCCCCTGAAGGGCGACCACCTCCACCCCCTCGGTCTTGAATATCCGCACCAGGCCGTCGCAGACGATGTGTCCCCGCAGCCGGTCGGCCCCGCCGGCCCGCGCCGCGGCCTGCTCCGCCGCGCGCTGCTGTAGAGAGGCGAGATCGGGTACGGCATTTCGCTCAGCGATGGTTGTCACGGTGTCTCCTCTCCGAGCCGGAGCACGTCACCGAGACGCATCCGACGGTTGATCATGGTTTCCAGCACGGTGGCGACGAGCAGGGCGAGTACGCCGAAGACTCCGATTCCGACCAGCAGCGACGGTTCGAAACCGATCCGTACCGGTAGGCCGTCGGTGAAGGTGGACAACCCGAGCACCGGGGTCAACACCAACGGCAGCAGCGTGCCGACCGCCGCCCCGGTGAGCAGCGAGACTCCCAGCAGTGGAGCGAGCTCCATCAGCAACAGGCCCCGCCACTGCCCGGGAGACAACCCCATGGTCCGCAGCCGGGACAGCACCCGTCCCCGGGCCCGGGCCCCGGCGAGCACCACGAAGGCGACGGCCAGCAACCCGAGGACTCCGCCCCCGACCACCCCGGCACCGAACCCGAAGAAGAGCAGCCCGTTGGCCCCGCCCGCGGCCAACTCGGCACGGACCGTGGACCATTCCGTGAGTACCGCGGGACGTCCCGGCAGCCGGCCGGTTCCCAGGCCACTGCTGTAGTAGCGCTGCTGCCCCGCCGCGCCGGCCTGCTGCAGTGCCGCCGGGTCGTAGCCGTCCCCGGTGACCAGGAAGCCGGTCGGCACGAGTTGCTGGTCCGGTGTGGACGGCAACGCCTGCGCGGGTAGCACCAGGAACCGATCACTGGTTCGGGCGATCATCGGGAAGGTCTCCTCGACCGCCGCGACCTGGAACGGGTACCGCCGGTTCTGGACGGCGATCGCGGCGGGTCCGGACAGTTCGGAGAGTTCGGCGGCGACCTCGGGCGACACCAGGGCGGGCACCGGCCCGGATCCGGCAACCGCCCCGGTCAGCGCTGCCGGCAGTTCGACGGTGATGCCGGCCTCGGCCGCCAACCGACGGAACGCCGACGGGTCCAGCACCAGCACGTGCACCTCGTCGAGGCCGCTCACCCCACCGTCGAGGCGCACGATCCGCTGCCCCGGCTGGCTGGTCAGCCCGGTCACCGCCTGGACGCCCGGCACCGCGGCCAACTCCCCGGCGGTGTCCGGGGCGAACCGGTCGCCGGTGAGCAGCGCACTGGCCGGCACCACATGATCGGCGGCCCGGTCCCGGCCGTCCTCGATGGAGGTCCTGGCGATCGCACAGAACCCGGTGGTGGCCACCGCGAGGATCACCACGACCAACGGGGTGCTGGCGACCGACCGTCCGGCCCGGGCCAGGCCGAGGAAGGCGACGGTGCCCCGACCCCGCGCCGACAACCGCCCGAAGAGTCGTACCGGCCAGGGATAGAGGCGCAGCACGACCAAGGCCACTGCGACGGCGAGCAGCACCGGCACCGAGACCAGCAACGGATCTATGGCTCCGCTGGTCAGCCCGCGTCGATAGAGCAGGACGGTGCCGAGTACGGCGAGCACCAGCACGGAGATCTCCGTCGTCAACCGCCGGGTCAGCCCGGCCGGCCCGCGCGTCTGGCGACGCTGGACATGGCTGGGCCGGCTCAACCCCACGGCCAGCGGTACGGCGGCCGTGATCAACACTGCTCCGAGTGCGACGGACCAGACCGTGCCGCTGGCCCGTCCCGGTACAGCGAGCCCCACCGCCCAGCCGAGCGCCATCGCCAGTGGAACCACCAGTAACGCTTCGGTGAGGCTACGGCCGGCGACCGAGCGCCACCCGCCACCCCGGGCCCGGAGCAGGCCGAACTCCTCGCGACGACGGCGGACGATCAACCCGGCGGATAGCCCGATCAGGCCGGCGAGGGTGGCCAGCACCCCGGCCGAGATGATCACGAGCACGGTCCGCGCCGAGACGAGCGCGGCCAGGAACTCGCGCAGCATCCTGTCGACACCCTGGGTCACCTTCAGGTCGCCCGGCAGGCTGCGGTCCAGCCGCGCCAGGGCGTCGACCAACGTTTCGGTCCGGGTCGCGTCGAACCGGGCCGGGTCGACCCGATAGCGCCACTCGAAACTGGTCGGCAGGACGTTCATCAACGCTTCAAGCCGGACGAAGTTGGTCACCACCACGGCGGTGTGGGGCTGTCCGTCGCCCGGTGGCGGGACCGCCCGCAGGGCGGGTGGCAGCGAGTCCCAGACCCCGTTGCCCGGATCGATCGGCCGGAAGAGGCCGACGATCCTCAGGTCCAGCGAGGGTACGCCGGCCTTGTCTGTCCGTAACCGGTGCCCGACCCGCATGCCCAACTCGGCGGCGGTGCTCTCGGCCATCGCCACCTCGACCGGCGTACCGGAAACCGGGTTGGTGTCCGGCCAGCGACCGTCGACGATAGTGGCGGCCGCCTCGATCCCACTCGACGCGCGCAGCGCCAGCTCGGTCCAGAAACCCTTGCTGTCCGGGTCGAGTCGCGCGACCACGCTCGGCGGGGTCTGGGCGGTGAACCACTCCTCCCCCACCAGCCGACTCAGCTCCGGCGGCATCTGGTTGCGCAGCACCGCCAACCGCTCCGGTCCCTCCTGACCCCGCATCGGCATCGCCATCGTGTAGGTGATGTCCCGACTGGTGGGTGTCTGGGCGGCTATCTGCTCGCGCAGTCCCTGGTCGGTCAGCCGGTTGGCGATCCGGGGCACCGAGGTCACCAACAGGGCGACCGCCATCGCGAGCACCGCCACCAACAGGTAGTGCCCCCGGAACGCCCAGACCCGGCGTAGCGCGCCCATGCCGCCCCCACGCCCCGTCATCGTTCTCCCCCGATCCGTAGTTGCGCAGCGGCGACGCGCTGGCGGACAGTGGCGGCGATCAGGCCGCTGAACAGCATGGCGACCAGCAGCAGCCCGATTCCGATCGCACCAACCGGCAACCACGGCAGTTCGAACGCCGGTTCCGGTATCGGCCGGCCGGCGGCCGGGGTCAGGATCACCATCGGTGCCACGGTCGCGCTGACCACGCTGCCGACGACCAACCCCACCACGACCCCGATGCTGGCTAGGAACGCCTGCTCGGTGACGAGGGCCCGGGCCAGCAGCCGAGGTCCCGCCCCGAGGGTGTGCAGCACCGTCAACTCGGCCAGCCGCCGGCGAGCGGTCGCCCACACGTCGACCCCGAGCCCGACCAGGGCGAGCAGGACGGCACCGAGCGCGGCGGTGAGCAGGCCGCCCCGGGCCCCCAGCCAGTACGGCTGCTGCCCGGCCTCGCGGGCCACCGCCAGCCGGTCCTGCACCGTCGCCTCCGCGAGTTTCGCCACCGCCTCGGCGGCCTCGGTGTGCTGCTCCGGGTTGGTGGCAAGCCACCACTCCGACGGTGGCCGCACCGTCATGCTGCCGTGCAGCATCCGGATCACCGCCGACGGCAGGTCCAGCAGCAAAGCGGCCGGGTCGTCATCAGTGCCGGGAAGTGCCTCCGCCACGCCCAGCACGACGATGGGCACCGCTGCCCCGGAGAGCCGCAACGTCAGGGTCTCGCCCACCTTCGTGCTCAGGGCACTGAGCACGGCCGGGGTGACCACTGCCGGCACCGGGGTCTCCCCCGGGTCACCGGTCACCACGAACCGGATGTAGCCCGGGTTCCGACCGGGGTCGACGATCGGCACGGAGTAGTCGGCGTTCACCACGCCCGGGGTGCCACCGGTCAGCGCGATGTCGTACTGCTTTCCGTCCACCACGGACCACTTGCCGGCCTCAAGGTCGACCGGCCGGCTCGTGCCGTCCGACCGGGACAGGCTCAGCTCGGTCAGGCGTAGCCCGTAGCCGCGGGCCAGCGCGACGCCGACATCGATGTCGAACCCGACGAGTCGCAGCGGCTGGCCCCCGGCGTCGGGTAGGTCGACGGCGAACCGGACCTTGGCACCGGCGCTGTCGGTACGGGCCAGCGGGGTACGCAGGAGCTGGCCGTCCGGGGTGGTGAAAAGGGCACTGGTGGTCACCGACTGCGACTGCCTGGCATCCGACGCGACGATGCTCGCCACGCCGGTGATTTTCCGGTCCTCCCGGGAGAGGTCGATCCCGGCGGCGGCGACCCGGGCCGCGGTCATCCGGTCGAACAGCGCCTGGGGGGTGCCGTCGACCAGCCGCTCGCTGAGCCGCATCACCTGGTTGGCGGTGGCGGTGTCGAGCGCCAGTACGGTGGCCGGGCTCTCCGTCGGGCCGAGCCGGACACTGTCCCGCCAGGCCGGTGCCGTGGCCCGCACCCCGGGCAACGCGGCGAGCTGGGCGGAGCGTTCGGGGCGCGCGACGCCGCCCCGCTCGACGATCCGCAGATCCGCGCCGACCCGGTGATCGGCCTGGTCGGTCAACGAGCGTTCCCAGGTGGCGCTCAGGGAGAAGGCCAGGGTGCCGCTGCCGACGGCGAGTGCCAGCAGGAGCACCGGACCGGCATGTGGCCGGCGACCCGCCTGCCACATGCCGATCATGGTCGCGGTCCAGGGTCTCCGGTCCACGAACCGCTCCGCGAACCGGGTCGCCGGCGGCAGCAACCGCAGCGCGATCACCGCGCCGGCGAGCACGCCCAGGATGGGTGCGGCGGCAAGCAGCGGGTCGATCCCGAGGCTGTCCCCGGTACCGGCCAGCGGGGAGGAGTACTGCCGCAGTTGGAACCAGGCCAGGACCGCCAGCGCCACCAGCGCGATGTCGACACTTGCCCGCTGGACCGTCGCCGACCGGTCGGGCCGGGACCGGGCGGCCAGATCCGCGATGTAGGTGGTACCGCGCCGCAACGCCGGGCCAAGCATCATCAACAGGCACCCGCCCCCGGCCACGCCCGCCACCAACCAGGTGAGCAGGGTGAGCTGCGGGTCGAGCGACAGCCCGGAGAGCAGGCTGCTGCGGTCGGCGTACCGCAACGCCTGTCCGGTCAGCAGCGGGGCGAGCAGCGCACCGGGCAGCACCACCAGCGCCGCTTCCCGGGCGGCGAACCCGGCCAGTTGACGGCGGGCCGCCCCCCGGGCCCGCAGCAGGGCGTTCTGCGCCCGTCGGTCCTCGTTGAGCAGTGCCGCGACGAGCAGCAGCGCATACCCGCCGATGACGACGATGAGCAGCAGCGGGGTGAGCAGGGCGGACCGGCCGACCAGGTCGGCCCGGGCCAGCCGCTCGCTGAGCTGACCGATGGCGGTGAGCGCCTGCCCGGAGGAGTCGAGGCCAGCCTTGGCCGGCAGGTCGGCGGCGGCGGCCTCGGCGTCCCGTACGACGTCGGCGAGCACGGCCGCAGCGGCTCCCCGAAGGTCCGGCTCCACCAGCCAGCTCACCGAGGTCGTACCGGTGAAGGTCTTGACGAAGTCGGCCGAGTCCAGCACGAACGGCCCGTACGCGGTGGACGAGCTGATCACGTCCGGGGCGAGTAGCCAGTACGGGTCCTGCACGTCCCGGGGGCGCCAGATGCCGGCCACCACGACCTCGCTGGCCTGTTTACTGGCTCGGTCGGTGAGCGGAATCCGGCCGCCGACGGTCACCTCCAGCCCGGCGGCGACCCGCTCCGGCAGCGCGACCTGAGTCGGGGTGCCGCCGGGTGCCGGCCAGGTACCGGCTACCAGTTCGGCGTGCTCCGGCAACCCCTCCAGGGTCACCATCGCGGCGAAGACCGGTTCGCCACTGCTGGGTGCTCCCGCGCCGAGGTCACCGGTCAGCTCCCGACCGGTGCCGTACCGGGCGGTGGTCACCGTCGCCGGCAGGCCACCCAACCCGGCGGTGAACCGGGCCCGGACCGCCGTGTCCCGACCAGCGAAGTCCGCCGGGGTCCGGCCGGCGGATCCACTGATCAGCAGGCTCCGCTCCGCTGCGGGCGCGGACCGCACCACGTTGGCCTGACCGGCTTCGATCGCCTGTTGGTTGTAGCTGGCCAAGCCGGTGACCAGCACGGTAGCGACAGCCGCCGCCACCCCGGCTGCCAGCAGAAGTCCCCTAGCCTGGCGTGCCCGTCGTAAGACCAGCCTCATGAACGCCTCTCCGGGCTCCCCACGGAGCCGACGCCGAAGAGACTCGGCATCCGTCCGGGAAGGTTGGACGCGTTACTTGATCGTTACCTATCGGCATCCCCGTCAACTCCACCAGGGCTCGGACCAGGTCGTTGGGCGCGGTAATGCGGGCTGAGCGCGGTAATGCGGGCTGAGCGCGGTAATGCGGGCTGAGCGCGGTAATGCGGGCTGAGCGCGGTAATGCGGGCTGAGCGCGGTCATGCTCGGTGGCGGATCAGTCCGGTGGTGGGCGCGAAGCTGAGGTCGCTGTGGTCGTAGCCGGGGTATTCGTTGGCGAGGGCGGCTGCTCGGTCGGCGAGGTGGCGGGCGGTGGTCGCGTCGTGGTGGGTGGCGGCGGAGATGGCGGCTTCGACCAGCAGGGTTCCGGCCAGGGCGGCATCGTCGGAGGCGCGGGCTTGTGGAGCCATCCCAGCCCTACCTCAACGGGAGGCTCAAGGCCGAGTCGACTTGACCTGTTCGAGGGACGCCCATCGACGCCTGCCGCCTTGGCTATTCGTGTGTCTACTCGAATCCGCCGCATCAGAGATATTGTCCGGGTCCGACTAGATTGATCATCAGGAGTGCCAGTGATTCGGCCCAAGATCGGATTCCAGATCCCGTGTCGGCTGCCAGCACCGGAGATCGCCGCGTTTGCGAGCTCGGTTGAGCAGGCTGGGTTCGATGAGGTGTGGGTGGTCGAGGACTGCTTCTTCGCCGGCGGGATTGCCGCCTCGGCGATGGCGTTAGCTGCGACCACACACATCACGGTCGGCATCGGGATTCTGCCGGCGGTCACACGTAACGCGGCCTTCACCGCGATGGAGGTTGCCGCGCTAGCCGAAACGCATCCGGGCCGGCTCGTCTGTGGACTGGGTCACGGAATGCGAGACTGGATGCGCCAGGTCGGCGCGGCACCCGCCTCGCCGCTGAGCGCGCTCGGCGAGCACCTGGACGCGGTCCGCCGGCTCCTCGCTGGCGAGAAGGTCACCGCACAGGGCCGCTATGTGCGGCTGGACCATGTGGCCCTGGAGTTCCCACCCCGACAGCCGCCGCCGGTCATTGCCGGGGTACGCGGTCCCAAGTCGCTTGAGGTGGCGGGCCGTTACGCCGACGGAACGCTGCTGGCCGAGCCTGTCACGCCGGCCTACCTTGCGGCGGCTCGCGCCTCGATCGAGCGTGGGCAGGGCGGCGACCGGCGCCCGCACCGGATCACCGCATACGCGTTATGCCACCTTGACGAGGACGCGGCGACAGCCCGCGACGCTGTGCGTCCGCTTCTGGCCGACTCAATCACCGAGCCGGCGTGGTCAGCCCATCTCAACCCGTTGGAACTGGCCGGGCAGCTCGCTGAGATTGCCGCGCTCCCCGAGGCCGAACGCGCCGCAGCCGTACCGGATTCGTGGGTCGACGAACTCGCCGTAGTTGGTACTCCGGCCGACTGTGTCCGCCGGATTCGCGAACTGCACGCTGCGGGTGCGAACAGCGTCGTACTCTCTGCGGTCGGCGACCCTCGGAAGCAACTCGACCGCGCAGCGGCAATGGTCGGCATGCTGACCGATACTCCGTCCTGACTGCACCGAGGGCACGGCGTCCAGGTCCAAATTCGGGTCAGTGGTCATAGGCGATCACGGATCGGGTGCGATTTGGTCGGCTCCGTGGCCCTGGTCGGGTGGGTACGCCCGCTGCCGCTTCCCCGAGCGCCGGTGATCATGAACCTATGTACGTTAACGGCCCGTTGTGACGCACATAGGCTCATGACCACCTTGTCGGGTCTGGCGGGCTGTTGGCCGGGCCTCGGGACGTTTCGGCCTACGACCTACGGCCTGCGGTCGCGGGCCTTCGACGGCTGGACCCGCTTTGGTTCGCCAGGCATCTTCGGATGGTCCGGCGGGTAGGGCAGGTCGCCCGATCCGGCCTGGTCGTCACGCTCGGCCCACTCCAGCAACGGGGTGATGTCCCACGGGGTGTCGTCGATGCCGGCATGCGGGTCACCCGTCTGCGCGAGCCGTTGCGGCACCGTGACCAGGTCGAAGTCGTCCGGCTCGACCTCGGTCAACTCTTCCCAGGTGATCGGGGTGGAGACGGTGGCGCGGGCGTTGGCGCGAAGCGAGTACGCGCAGGCGATGGTGCGGTCCCGAGCCATCTGGTTGTAGTCCAGGAACACCCGCTCGCCGCGCTCCTCCTTCCACCAGGCGGTGGTCACCAACTCCGGGCGGCGGCGCTCCACCTCCCGGGCGAACGCGATCACCGCCCGGCGCACCTCGACAAAGGTCCACCGGGGGTGGATGCGGACGTAGATGTGCACCCCGCGCCCGCCGGAGGTCTTCGGATAGCCGGTCGCGCCCAGCTCGGCGAGGAGTTGGCGTACCTCACCGGCGGCCGTCACCGCGTCGACGAAGTCGGTGCCCGGTTGGGGGTCCAGGTCGATGCGAAGCTCGTCGGGGTGGTCTACCGCGGCGGCCCGCACCGGCCAGGGATGGAACACGATGGTGCTCATCTGCACCGCCCAGGCCACATGTGCCAGGTCCACCGGACACAGCTCGTCCGCGGTACGACCACTCGGGAACCTGATCTCCGAGGTGCGCAGCCACGGCGGGACGCCCCGGGCCGGCACCCGCTTCTGGAAGAACATCTCCCCGCCGAGCCCGTCCGGGAAGCGTTGCAGCATGGTGGGGCGGTCCCGCAGGGCTCGCAGGATCCCGTCCCCCACCGCCAGGTAGTAGTCGAAGACGTCCCGTTTGGTGAAGCCGCGGTCCGGGAACACGACCCGGTCCGGGCTGCTCAGTCGTACGGTGTGCCCGGCCACCTCGACCTCGACGGCCTGCGCCTTCGTGCTACCACCCATTTCGCGACCATAGGTCACGGGTGGGACAGAAACCAGGCAACGCCCGGCAGCACCGACCGACAACTGGCCCGCCTCGCCAGCCGATGATCACCGATCGTCGTACCGTTGGGGCATGGCTGTTGACCGCAACGATCTGCCCACCTCTGAGAACGAGTGGCGGGTACGGCTCGCCCCGGAGGAGTTCCGGGTGCTGCGCCAGGCCGGTACCGAACGTCCATGGAGCGGCGAGTACGTCGAGACGAAGACTCCCGGTATCTACCACTGTCGGGCGTGTGGCGTGGAACTGTTCGCCAGCGACACGAAGTTCGACTCGCACTGTGGCTGGCCGAGTTTCGACCAGGCGCTGCCGGGCGCGATCCGGTACGTCGAAGACCGCTCGCTCGGCATGGTCCGGACCGAGGTGCGCTGCGCCAACTGCGACTCGCATCTCGGCCACCGGTTCGAGGGCGAGGGCTATACGCCTCGGGACATGCGGTACTGCATCAACTCCGTGTCCCTACGCCTCGAACCCGGCGAACCCGCCTGAGCTGTTTCCCGCCGTTCGCCCTCGAACCGCAGCCGATTCCAGCGTTCGCCCTCGATCGCAGGCCGGTTCCGGTGTCTTCGCCCTCGACGGGCTGATTTCGCCGTTCCGGCCCTCGATCCCGCTCCGGTACCGCACCCTTGACACAGGTTGCGGTGAATCGGGGGTTTTGTCATGGCTACCTGCGAGGTCTGCGGTAACGACTACTGGATGTCGTTCGAAGTGCACACCGTCAGCGGCGACGTGCACGTCTTCGATTCGTTCGAGTGCGCCGCCCACCGGTTGGCGCCAATCTGCGAGCACTGCCAGTGCCGCATCCTCGGACACGGTGTCGAGGTCTCCGGGCGGTTCTTCTGCTGCGCGCACTGCGCCCGCAGCGTGGAGACGGTCGAAGGTGCCAAGATCCGCGACGCGGTCGGGGCCCACCCGGTGTGAGGTAAGGAACGACCCGGGCACTCCACCACCGCCTACGATCGCGGAATGCCCTCCCAGCCCGCCCAGTTTCACGTGGCGCACTTCGCCGACCTGGACACCCGTACGTGGCACGACCTGCTTCGACTCCGAATCGACGTGTTCGTGGTGGAACAGAAGTGCCCATACCCGGAACTCGACGGGCGGGACGTCGAGCCGGGCACCCAGCATCTCTGGCTGTCTCAGGACCGGGACAGCGTCCCGGTGGCCTGCCTGCGCCTGCTCACCGATCCCGGGGGCATACGACGGATCGGCCGAGTCGCGGTGGCGAAGGCGGCCCGTGGCCACCGACACGCCGACCGGCTGATGACGGAGGCGCTCGCCCTGGTCGGAGCGGACCCGTGTGTGCTGGACGCCCAGTCGTACCTGGTCGCCTTCTACCAACGGCACGGGTTCGCCGTCACCGGCCCGGAGTACGTCGAGGACGGCATCCCCCATCTGCCCATGCGCCGCGACCCGCAGCCCGGCCTCCCGAACACGTCGTCGCCGACCTCACCGACCTCGCTGACCTCGCCGGGGCCACTCCCGAACGCTCCGCAGACCAGCAGTGGGACGTGCCTATCCGGGTGAACAACCGCGACTGTGGCACGATCGGGCAGGTGAGCAGCAGTCCCCTCTCGGCGCAGCGGCTGAGCGACCTCGTCCGGCTGCGCCGCGTCCGCGACCGGATCGACCGGGAGTATGCCCAGCCGTTGGACGTCGAGGCGCTCGCCCGTGGGGCACACATGTCGGCCGGGCACCTCAGTCGTCAGTTCCGGCTCGCCTACGGCGAGTCGCCGTACTCCTATCTGATGACGCGGCGTATCGAGCGTGCGATGGCGCTGCTGCGACGTGGCGACCTCAGCGTCACCGAGGTCTGCTTCGCGGTCGGCTGTTCGTCGCTGGGCACCTTCAGTAGTCGCTTCACCGAACTGGTCGGTGTGCCGCCGAGTGTCTACCGGCGTCAGGCGACACGCACGATGGCGGGGCTTCCGTCCTGCGTGGCGAAGCGGGTGACCAGACCGATCAGGAATCGAGAAGCACCGGCCATCGGGGGGTTACTAGCGTGATTGCCATGAACCTCACCATTCACTCGAGCTTCCTCCCGCACACCGACCCGGACGCCTCCCTGGCCTTCTACCGCGACGTCCTCGGCTTCGAGGTCCGCGGTGACGTGGGCCAGGGCGAGATGCGCTGGATCACCGTCGGCCCGGCGAACCAGCCAGACACGTCGATCGTCCTGCACCCGCCGACCGTCGACCCCGGCCTCACCGACGACGAGCGCCGCACCATCCTGGAGCTGATGGCCAAGGGCAGCTACTTCGGCGTCAACCTGGCCACCAAGGATCTTGACAGCACCTTCACCCGGCTCCAGGCCAGCGACGCCGAGGTCGTCCAGGAGCCGACAGAGCACCCGTACGGCGTCCGCGACTGCGCGTTCCGCGATCCTGCGGGCAACATGATCCGCATCCAGGAGTCGCGCTGAGCCGTCCGGCGGTCTAGCCATGCTCCTCTGCCGCACTCGGTAGCCATGCCGTGCCTGGCGGCACGTTCGTCGGCTTCGCCCCGCGCCGTGACCGGGCGTGGGGCGAAGTGCACAGGGCTCGACCACGCCGACAACGGCAAACCCGACAACGGCAAACCAGGCGTACGGCTTGGAACTGGTTAGATCGAGCAAGGCGACGTCAGCGGGGACCGTGAAGGCGGCCCGCGTAGCAGATGGAGACACGATGAACACGGCCACGGGGACGGACACGCAGTCACCTACGCGACATATTGCCGACTGCCACGACCTGATCCGCGTGCAGGGCGCGCGCGAGAACAATCTCAAGGACGTCACCGTCGAGATTCCGAAGCGTCGGTTGACGGTCTTCACCGGTGTCTCCGGCTCGGGCAAGAGTTCGCTGGTGTTCGGCACTATCGCCGCCGAGTCGCAGCGGATGATCAACGAGACCTACAGTGCCTTCGTACAGGGTTTCATGCCGACGCTGGCCCGGCCGGAGGTCGACCTGCTGGCGGGGCTCACCACGGCGATCATCGTCGACCAGGAGCGCCTGGGCGCCAACCCCCGCTCCACCGTCGGCACCGTCACCGATGCCAACGCGATGCTTCGGATCCTCTTCAGCCGGCTCGGGCAGCCACACGTCGGTTCAGCCCAGGCGTTCTCCTTCAACGTCCCCTCGGTGAGCGGCAGCGGTGCGATCACCGTCGAGCGCGGCGGTAAGACGAAAGCCGAGAAGGCGACCTTCAATCAGATCGGTGGCATGTGCCCGCGCTGCGAGGGCATGGGCAAGGTGACCGACTTCGACCTGTCCGCGTTGTACGACGACAGCAAGTCGCTCAACGAGGGTGCGCTCACGATTCCCGGCTACAGCGTGGACGGCTGGTACGGCCGCATCTTCAGCGGCTGTGGGTTCTTCGATGCGGACAAACCAATCCGGAAGTTCACCAAGCGCGAACTGCACGACCTGCTGTACAAGGAGCCGACCAAGATCAAGGTCGAAGGGATCAACCTGACCTACGAGGGGCTGGTCCCGAAGATCCAGAAGTCGATGCTGGCCAAGGACCGGGAGGCGATGCAGCCGCACATCCGGGCCTTCGTGGACCGGGCGGTCACCTTCACCACCTGTCCCGATTGCCGCGGCACCCGACTCAGCGAGGCGGCCCGCTCGTCGAAGATCAATGGGATCAACATCGCCGACGCGTGCGCGATGCAGATCAGCGACCTCGCCAAGTGGGTTCGCGGCCTCGACGAGCCGAGCGTGGCACCGCTGCTCACCACCCTGCAGCACACACTCGACTCGTTCGTGGAGATCGGGCTGGGCTACCTCTCCCTCGACCGGCCATCCGGAACGCTCTCGGGTGGCGAGGCACAGCGTACGAAACTGATCCGGCACCTCGGCTCCGCGCTCACCGACGTCACCTACGTCTTCGACGAGCCCACCATCGGCCTGCACCCCCATGACATCCAGCGAATGAACGACCTGCTGCTGCGGTTGCGGGACAAGGGCAACACGGTGCTCGTCGTGGAGCACAAGCCGGAGACGATCGCGATCGCCGACCATGTCGTCGACCTCGGCCCCGGTGCCGGTACGGCGGGCGGCTCCGTCTGCTTCGAGGGCACCATCGAGGGGCTACGGGCCAGCGGCACTCTCACCGGCCGGCACCTCGACGACCGGGCCACCCTCAAGGAGACCGCACGGACCCCCACCGGCAGGTGGGAGATCCGCGGCGCGAACACCCACAACCTCCAGGACGTCGACGTCGACATTCCGCTCGGGGTGCTCACCGTCGTCACCGGTGTCGCCGGATCCGGCAAGAGTTCGCTCGTACACGGGTCGATCCCCGGCCGCGCGGGCGTGGTGTCGATCGACCAGGGCGCGATCCGCGGCTCGCGACGGAGCAACCCGGCGACGTACACCGGTCTGCTCGAGCCGATCCGTAAGGCGTTCGCCAAGGCCAACGGCGTGAAGCCGGCCCTGTTCAGCGCCAACTCCGAGGGTGCCTGCCCCACCTGCAACGGCGCTGGCGTCATCTACACCGACCTGGCGATGATGGCCGGCGTCGCCACCACCTGTGAGGAGTGCGAGGGGCGGCGGTTCCAGGCGTCGGTGCTGGAATACCACCTCGGCGGTCGCAACATCAGCGAGGTGCTCGGGATGTCGGTGGCCGAGGCCAAGGAGTTCTTCGGCACCGGGGAGGCCCGGGTGCCGGCGGCGCACGCCATCCTCGACCGGCTCGCCGACGTCGGTCTCGGCTACCTCAGCCTCGGCCAACCGCTCACCACGCTCTCCGGCGGCGAACGGCAGCGGCTCAAGTTGGCCACCCACATGGCCGAGAAGGGTGGCGTCTACGTCCTCGACGAGCCGACGACCGGCCTGCACCTCGCCGACGTGGAGCATCTACTCGGCCTTCTCGATCGGCTCGTCGACGCGGGTAAGTCGGTCATCGTCATCGAGCACCACCAGGCGGTCATGGCGCACGCCGACTGGATTATCGACCTCGGCCCCGGTGCCGGCCACGACGGCGGCCGGGTCGTCTTCGAGGGCACTCCCGCCGAGCTTGTCGCCGCCCGCTCCACTCTCACCGGCGAGCACCTGGCGGCCTACGTCGGCACGGACGACTGAGCCGGGGGAACACACCCTCGACTGAGCTGGCCAGACTCCACGGAAGTTGAGTCGGCAGGAGCTGACACAACGATTCGTCGAGCACCGGGACCATCCGATGCTGGGTGGCCCGGTGCCGGCAATCGTCAGCCACCCGACCCGCCGGCGATCGTCAGCCAGCCGACCCGATGGCGGTCGTCAGCCAGTCGGATTCACCCAGCAGGATAGTTTCATTCATGAATGTCACATAGCATTATGATTCATGAAGAACCTCTATGTTCGGGCCACCGGTCGGGGACCGACGCCCGGGTCGTCGACGCGGGATCGGAGCCGGTCGCTCCGGGCATCCATCGCCCTCGCGGTGCTCGCCGCGTCGGCCGCCACGGTCACCGCCTCCGTCGCCACACCGGCTTCCGCCCTCGCGCCCACTCCGACCTCCGCCGCCCCGACTCTTGCCGCCGCCGAGCCGGGCAAGGTGCACGTCTCGGAAAATTTCGACTCCGGTGGCATTCCGGCGGGTTGGCGGGTGGTCGACGGCACCTGGAAGGTCCAGAACGGACGGCTCGTCGGCACCTCCCCCGCCTCCGGCAACAACTTCAAGATCACATTCGGCTCCTATCTGGAGCACTTTCGCGTCGACGCGACCGTCCGCTTCGACTCGGTCCTCTCCAGCACCAGGTGGACCTCGGTCGGCATGGACGTGCCAGCCAACGGGAGCACCCCGTGGTGGATCGCCACCATGCGCAGCGGCACCACCGCCGCCAACGGGCTCGAATTCGGTGAGCGCACCACCAGCAACACCTGGAACGTGACCAACACCGGTGCCGCTCCGACCGCCGCCGGCACGGGCCGGGACGTACAGGTCACCATCGAGGTGCACGGCAGCCAGGCCCGCTGGATCTACAACGGGCGGGAGGCGCTGCGCACCAGCAGCCTGCGCCGCTCCGGCACCGGCGGACAGGCGTTCTTCGTCAACGGGGCCACCGTCTCGTTCGACAACGTACGGGTCACCGAACTCGCGCCGAACACCTTCATCCGTACGCCGGGCAGCCCGTTGACGGTGATCGCCCACCGGGGCGCGTCCTCGGCCGCCCCGGAGAACACCCTGATCGCGCAGGACGTCGCCCGCCGGGGCGGCGCGAACTGGATCGAGACGGACGTACAGCCCAGCAAGGACGGCGTGCCGTTCATCCTGCACGACAGCACCGTTGACCGGACCACCAACGGCACCGGCGCGATTCGTACGCTGACCAGCACGCAGCTCAAGGCGCTGGACGCGGGCAGTTGGTTCGCGCCGTACTACGCCGGAGTTCGGCTGCCCACCCTGGCCGAGCAACTGGCCGACCTGCGCACCCGGGGCGGCAACATGTTCCTGGAGATCAAGAGTGGGCACAGCAAGGCCGAGGTGTCGCAGATCGTCTCGGTGATCCGCCAGCAGAGCATGACCAACCGGGTGCTGGTGCAGAGCTTCGACGTCGACGCCCTGCGCTACGCCCGGGAACTGGCCCCGGAGCTACCGCTCGGGTTGATCCGCAGCACCCTGGACGCCGACCCGGTGGCCATTGCCACGGAACTCGGGCTCACCGCGTACAACCCGTCCAACGCCGCGCTGCTCACCCGGCCGGCGGTCGTCGCGGACCTGCACCGCGCGGGCGTCGCGATGATGGTGTGGACGGTCGACGCGGCCGGGTCCTGGCAGCAGCTCGAACAGCTCGGCGTCGACGGGATCGTCACCAACCGTCCCGCCGAGTTGGCCGGCTGGAACGCGGCCTTCCTACAGCGGTAATGATCGCCCGTCGTCCCGGTCGGATGCGCTTGGCGGAGGTCCGAGCACGCACCTGACCGGGACGACGAAAAGCCGTGCCGGCTCAGGCGAGTGTGGTAGCGCGGACGCCCGCCACGAACCGGGCCCAGTGGGTCGGGGCGAAGGCCAGCACCGGACCCGCCGGGTCCTTGCTGTCCCGTACGGCCACCAGGCCGGGCAGGTTCTCCGCCACCTCGACGCAACTGCCGTCGGCCCCGCTGCGGCTGCTCTTGCGCCAGACTGTGCCGGTCAGCTCGGTCAGCTCGGTCGGCTTGGTCGGCTTGGTCGGCTTGGTCATCGTGCCTTCGGTCATCGTGCCTCCCCTGCGAACGATGCGATCAGTTGACGGGATTCTTTCTCGTCCAGCGTGACCGCCGCTATCCCCGACCAGATCGCCTCGTAACGTTCCAGCTCCTGGGGCCGGTCCAGATAGAGCGCCCCGGTCGGCCCCTCCTGGTAGACGACGCTCGGCTCTCGCTCGTGCAGCCTCGGCTCCGGGAAGTCCAGCACGGCGAAGGTGCCGGCGACCGAGGCGGCGTGCGGCCCGGCCCAGAGCGGCAACACGCGCAGGCTGATGTTCTCCTGCTCGCTGAGCCGGAGCAGGTGCCGGAACTGTTCGACCATCGCGGCGTGGTCGGCGAGCGGCCGGCGCAGCACCGCCTCGCTGAGCACGAACTCCAGGCTCGGCGCGGTCACCCCCCGCCGACGCAGCAACCGCTGCCGCCGCTGGCGCAGCCGCAGCCGCCGTTCCCGCTTCTCGTCGGTCAACTCCGGTCGGCCGACCCGGATCACCTCCGCCGTGTAGGCCGGTGTCTGGAGCAGCCCATGCACCAGCTCACCGTCATAGAACCGGATCCTGGCCGCCTCCGACTCCATCACCACGTACGGTTCGAACCACTCCGGCATGATGTCGTCGTACGCCTGCCACCAGCCCTTGGCCGTGCCCTGCCGGGCCAGGTCGATGAGCATGGCGGTCAGCGGCGGCGGCGCGTTGTAGAGATCGCAGAGCGTCTGTACGTCGAGCGGGCGTACCGTGCCGAGCCCCTGTTCGATCCGCCAAATCTTCTGCCGGGTGCAGTCCAGGGCGTCGCTGACCGTGTTGAGCGACAGATTGCCCTCGTCCCGCAGTCGCTGGAGATAGCGACCGAGTTGCCTTCTCGGCATGCCCGAGGCCGTCTGTTTCATGACGCGATCCTCCGTGTTACATCGCGCAACGTGGAGACGTTGCAGGATGGGGTTCACCACCGAAATCAGGCCGTCAAGCAGGCCAAAACACGGTCGGTGACCAGTTCGTCGCGCGGAATGTTAGTGGCTGTCGCGCCGTTTGGGAGGGGCCAGCAACAGCGCGTTTTCGGCATACGGAAAGCGTCCGGACTTCGGAAGACCCCGCTCTGTTGGCCGGAACTTGACCCTCACGCGACGTAAGGGTCGACAGTCAGGCAGGTGAGACATCCTGGAGTGGTGACCACACCGTTCCGACACCGCGACACCGGTCCGATCCGCCAGGCGGCCGACACCGGCACCGACGTGCCCGACGACCTGACCGTCGGGCAGGCCGCAGCACTCGTCGGGGTGAGCGTGCGGACGCTGCACCACTGGGACGAGATCGGCCTGGTACGCCCCAGTGGGCGTACCCGCGCCGACTACCGGGTGTACTCCGCCGGTGACATCACCCGCATCCACCGGGTGCTCGTCTACCGCGAGTTGGGGTTACACCTGGCCGAGGTCGCCCGGCTGCTCGACGACCCCGAGGTCGACGAGGTCGCCCACCTGCGTCGGCAACGCGAGTTGCTCACCGACCGGATCTCTCACCTGCACGAGATGGTCTCGGCAGTCGATCGCATGTTGGAGGCGAAGAAAATGGGCACCCCACTCACCCCGCAGGAGCAGAGCGAGATCTTCGGCACCGAATGGCGCCCCGAGTGGGCCGAGGAGGCCGAGCAACGGTGGGGGGACACCCCGCAGTGGGCGCAGTCCCAACAGCGTATGGCGGCGATGTCCCGGGAGGAACGCCAGCAGGCCCGGGCGGACGGCGAAACACTCAACGCCGACCTGGCTGCCGCGAAGCGCGCCGGTGTCCAGGCCGGATCGGCCGAGGCCAACGCGCTGGCCGAGCGGCACCGCACCATGATCAGCCAGGCGTACGACTGCACGCACTCGATGCAGGTGTGCCTGGCCCGGATGTACGTCGAGGACCCTCGCTTCACCGCCTTCTACGAGAAGATCGAGCCGGGCCTGGCGGTCTGGCTGCGTGAGGTGATCGGGGCCAACGCCCGCGGTCACGGCGTCGACCCGGAAACGGCGACCTGGGAGTGACATCCGCTCCGCCGGCCCGACGGCAAGGGTGTCGACGGCGAAGTTGAGCGTCCCGGTCATGGGCCTGCCCACATCCGCAGGTCCACGGCCGGGACCTTCAACGGAGGCAATGCCAGACCGTCGTGTGCCTTCCGGCTCAAGCTCGGCCGGACTGCCCATCGTGACACGGGCAAGCTCCATCGGCTTGACTCTGACGTCGCGTCATGGCGAAGCCTGGGCGCCATGACCGAGCCGACACATCCCCGGCGACCGCCGACGAGGCAGCACGCGACTCCCTCCGGCGCGGGCAGCGAAAGCTCAGTAATCGACGGCATGGTCGTCGACGAAGCACGCCACCCCGTGGCACGCAGGATCGCCGACGTCCTCCGGGCCTCCGGGGGAAACCAGCGGATCTTCCTGGTCGACGACCAGGAGAACATCGAACAGGCCATCCGATGCGGGGTACGCCTCGACAGTGTCTACCGCACGATGGGTCAGGCAGCCATGGACGACTCACTGTGCGCGGCGATCCCCGCCGGAATCCCGTGCCACGTGCTCGCCGACGACGTGGCACGGGTGCTCTTCGGGGCCGACCGGCGGTCACGTGTCTTCGCCCTCGCCCACCGGCCGCCCCGGCCGGAACTGTCCGACCTGACGGATCGGCCCGGCGACATCGTGGTGCTCGACGGGGTACGACTGCCGGGCAACATCGGCGCGGTGACCCGTACCGCGTGCGCGTTCGACGCGGCTGGGGTCGTACTCGTCGACAGCGGTCTCACCTCGACCGTGGACCGCAGACTGGTCCGGGCCAGCCGGGGCATGGTCTTCGCGGTGCCCGTCGTCCTTGCCACGGGCCAACAGTTACGCAGCTACCTGCACCGACACGACATCCCGCTGGTGAGCCTCAGCCCTCGCGCATCCGCGCCGCTGAGCGCGGCGGGTCGCATCGGCCGACGCCTCGCCCTGCTGCTGGGCAGCGAGAAGCGCGGTGCCTCGGCGAGCCTGGAGAACAGTGCGAGCCGCCGGTACCACGTGCCGACGAGCCCCGACGTCGAATCGCTCAACGTCTCCGTCGCCGCCGCGATCGCGCTCTACGAACGCCGGAACCGGACGTCGCACGACCGGCCGAATGCCAGGCGTTAGGAAGGGCCCCATCCTGTCCGGAAAGCGATAAGAAGGGCCCCATCCTGTCCGAAAAGCGGCGGATTCCAGGGGTCGTTGCAACACAGGTGATCAACTGGCTTCGGTCAGAAGCTTAGCGATGCGCTCGGCTGGGGTGTCCCAGCCGAGTGTTTTGCGTGGTCGGCCGTTGAGTTCGGCGGCGACGGCGGCGAGGTGCTCCGGGGCGTGGACGGCGAGGTCGGTGCCTTTGGGGAAGTACTGGCGAAGCAGACCGTTGGTGTTCTCGTTGGAGCCGCGTTGCCAGGGCGAGTGTGGATCACAGAAGTAGACGGGAATGTCCGCAGCGGTGCTGAACTGGTGGTGCAGGGCCATTTCGGCGCCTTGGTCCCAGGTCAGGGATCGTTTGAGGTGGGCCGGCAGGGTGGCGACGGTGGCCTGCAGCGCGTCACGGACACGCTCAGCGGTACGACCGCGACCCAGGTGCACCAACAGGACGTAGCGGGTAGCGCGTTCCACCAGGGTGCCGATGGCCGAGGCGCTGTCCTTACCGATGATGAGGTCGCCTTCCCAGTGGCCGGGCACGGCCCGGTCGTCGGCTTCGGCGGGCCGGTCGCTGATCATCACCATGGGCGCGGTGAAGCGAGGCTGACGTTGTCCGGGTTGGCGGCGCGGGCGGCGGACCGCGCGGCCGGTACGCAGCGCCCGAGTCAGCTCGCGGCGTAGCTCACCGCGTCCCTGCACGTAGAGCGCCTGGTAGATCGTTTCGTGGGTCACGTGCATCCCTGGCTGGTCGGGGAAGTCTCGCCGCAACCGTTGCACGATCTGTTCCGGGCTCCACTTACGGTCCAAGCCGTCCTGCACTGCCTGGCGTAGCCGCGGGTTCGCGGCGAGCTTGCCCGTCTTCGGCCGTGGGCGCCGCTGTTCGGCCCGTGCCTGAGCCGCGTGAGGGCGGTAGTCCCCTGTCCCGGGATGGGCATTACGGCGCAGTTCACGGCTGATCGTGGACGGATCCCGCCCCACCTCGGCTGCGATCGACCGAAGCGACCTGCCTTCGCGCCGCAGGTCAGCGATCAGGATCCGGTCGTCCACGGACAGAAACCGACCGGAGGAAGTCCCGGGCCGGGCAGGAGGTTGCGCCTCCTGCCCGGCCCGGGACTTCCGCCCGTGCCGCCAACGATGGCCAGTACGCCGGTTGACCCCGACGATCCGACACGCCTGTGCGGTACCTACACCCTGCGCCACAAGATCAAGATAAGCCTGACGCTCAGCATGCAACTTCTTCCGGCCCTGAGGCGCCCGGTCCTTACGGATCTCGAACACTGCAACTCCTGAACAGATCAGGTGTTGCAACCACCACTAGAACTCAAGAGCAACAAGAAGGGCCCTTCCTAACCGCAGGAAGCTACGGCAGCGTGGCGACCAGGTCGGCGACGGAGCGGCGACGGCCGGTGAAGAACGGCGTCTCCTCGCGGACGTGCCGGCGTGCCCGAGAAGCCCGCAGGTCGCGCATCAGGTCCACGATCCGGTGCAGTTCGTCCGCCTCGAAGGCGAGCATCCACTCGTAGTCGCCGAGTGCGAATGAGGCGACCGTGTTGGCTCGTACGTCCGGGTAGCCCCGAGCCTGCCGGCCGTGCTCGGCCAGCAACTCCCGGCGCTCCTCGTCCGGCAGCAGATACCACTCGTAGGAGCGGACGAACGGGTAGACGCAGACGTAGTCGCGGGACGGCTCACCGGCCAGGAACGCCGGAATGTGGCTCTTGTTGAACTCCGCCGGTCGGTGCAGCGCCATCTGCGACCAGACCGGGGTCAGGGCGCGGCCCAGGGCGGTCCGCCGCAGCAGCCCGTACGCCTCCTGGAGGGCGTCGCTGGAAGGCGAGTGCCACCAGATCATCAGATCCGCGTCGGCCCGCAGCCCGGACACGTCGTAGGTGCCGCGCACCACCACGTCCTTGCTGGCCAACTGCTCGAAGAGCGACTCGACCTCGGAGGCGACGCCGTCACGCAGCGCGGGCAGCGGCTGGCTGGCCCGGAACACCGACCACATCGTGTAGCGGATGCTGTCGTTCAACTCACGCAGCCGGGCCGCGTTGGTCTGTTCCGCACTCATGCTCTCATCCTTCCAAGGCTTTGATGATCTCGTCGGCCGCTGTCTCGCCGGAGCGCACGCAGATCGGGATGCCCACGCCGTCGTAGCCGGCACCGGCCAGGGTGAGCGTGGGGTGGTCCGTCCGCAGGGTGGCCCGCGCGGCGGCCACCCGGTCCGGGTGTCCCGGCGGGTACTGCGGCAACGCGCCGCCCCACCGTTGCACATGGGCGGCGACCGGCGCGGGCAGTCCGGCCCCGGCGGCCGGCGAACCGGCGGAACCGAGCGCCCGGGCCACGATCGTCGACAGTTCCGCGTGCACCTCGGCGACCAGCTCGTCGTCGGCGCGTTGGAGCAGGTGCTCCTCGCCGTAGCGGCCGATCGAGGCACGGACCAGGATCATGCCGTCCGGCCGGCTCAGGTGCGCCCACTTGGTGGTGAAGAAGGTGGCTGCCTTGATCAGGGTGCCTTCGGTGGCCGGCACCAGGAAGCCGGAGAGCCCCGGCAGCGGCGTCGCCGGCAGGGCCATGGCTACCAGCCCGACGCTGGCGTAGTCGAGCCCGCCGACCAGGGCCGCCACCCGAACGTCGACCCCGGCGAGCAGGCGACCGGCCGGGCGGGCCGGCAGGGCGAGCACCACCGCGTCGACCTCGACCAACTCCGGGTCGCGGGTCGGGCCGACCACCAGCCGCCAGCCGCCCTCCGGGGTGGGGGCGAGTTCACGTACCGCCGCGTCCAGCCGGATCTGCGTGTCGACCCCGTCGCCGGTGTCCTGTGCCTCGAACGCGTCGACGGCAGCGGCGACCAGTCGGCTCAGGCCGCCGGCCACGGTGGCGAAGACCGGAGCGCCGGTGGGGCGGGGGGCAGCGGCCTGCGCCGCCCGTACCGCCCCGGTCAGGGTGTGCTCGGTGCGCGCGGCGCGGGCCAGGGCGGGCATGGTCGCGGCCAGCGACAGGCTGTCGGCCCGCCCGGCGTACACCCCGCCCAGCATCGGGTCGACCAGCCGGTCGACCACCTCGTCGCCCAACCGCTGCCGGACCAGCTCACCGACGGACAGGTCCTCGTCCGGGCCGAGCAACGGCCGACCCTCGTCGAGGTCCCGGTCCGCCGCCGGCCGGGCGACCGTGGCCACCTTCGCCAGATCCCCGGGTACGCCGACCAGGGTGCCCCCGGGTACGGGCTTGAGCTCCCCGTCGATCAGCAGTCCGGCCTGTCCGGTCGTCGGGTGCACCAGCGCGTCCGCCAGCCCGAGTCGACGGGCCAGGGTGACCACCGCCGAGTCCGCGCCGGTCGGGTCCCGCATCAGGAACGCCTCTGCGCCGGTCTCGACCGGTGACCCGGCCAACGAACCGGTGCGCAGCTTGCCGCCGAGCGCACCGGACTGCTCGTAGATGGTGATCCGGGTTCCGGTGGGCGCGTGGTCGCGCAGCCGAAGCGCGGCGGCCAACCCGGTGATACCGCCACCCACCACTGCGATCCTGGACGGTGTCCGCATGCTCACCAGCCTGTCAGGTCCGATGTCCGGCTCCGCACCCGGGCACGCGGTTGTGACATTGGCGGCCCGGGACCAATGGCCCTTGTCAGTGGAGCTGGCCAGCGGTGTGCCGGGTCATCCCCGGGTGGTGACCCGGTGCACCAGGTCGACCACACGGGTCAGCACCTCGGGGTCGGTCTCGGGGAGTACCCCGTGTCCGAGGTTGAACACGTGCCCCGGGGCGGCCTGTCCCTCGATCAGGATGCGCCGCACCTCGGCCTCGATCACCGGCCACGGCGCGAACAGCAGGCACGGGTCCAGGTTGCCCTGGACCGCCTTGTCCGGGCCGATCCGTACGGTGGCCGCGTCCAACGGCGTACGCCAGTCGACGCCGACCACGTCCGCGCCGGCCTCCCCCATCGCGCCGAGCAGTTCGGCGGTGCCCACCCCGAAGTGGATGCGGGGCACGCCGGTGTCGGCCAACCCGGTCAGCACGGCGGTGGAGTGCGGCAGCACGTAGCGACGGTAGTCGGCCTCGGAGAGGGCACCGGCCCAGGAGTCGAAGAGCTGGACCGCAGAGACACCCGCCCGGACCTGCACCCGGAGGAACTCGGTGGTGATCTCGGCCAGTCGGGCGCAGAGGGCGTGCCAGACCTCCGGCGCGCCGTACATCAGAGCCTTGGTCCGGGCGTGGGTACGCGAGGGGCCGCCCTCGACCAGGTAGCTCGCCAGCGTGAACGGCGCACCCGCGAAGCCGATCAACGGGGTGTCCCCGAGTTCGGCGACGAGCAGCCGGATCGCTTCGTCCACAAAGGAGACATCGGCGATGGTGATCGGCCGGAGGCGCTCCACGTCGGCGGCGGTGCGTACCGGTTCGGCTATCACCGGGCCGGTTCCAGGCACGATGTCCAGATCGATTCCGGCCGCTGCCACCGGTACGACGATGTCGCTGAAGAGGATGGCCGCGTCCACGCCGTGCCGGCGTACCGGCTGCATCGTGATCTCGCACACCAGATCCGGCCGGCGGCACGACTCCAACATCGGGATACCGGCACGGATCTCGCGGTACTCCGGCAACGACCGGCCGGCCTGCCGCATGAACCAGACGGGCGTGTGGGGAACCGGCTCGCGCCGACAGGCCCGCACGAACGGTGAATCTGAGGGTCCGCCCGGTGACGCTTCTCCGCCCTGGGCGGCCGGGCCGGTAAACATGTTGGTCATCGGCGCCATCGTGCCACGTGATCAGATCGGCGCGACGGGCACCGCCGGCTTTTGTGACGCCCGTCCGAGGGTTGTGGCGCAGGTCGGCCGGCGCGGCGATCCGCCACCTCACCGACAGTCGGCTTAGGCTGCGGACATGGTGCCCCCGACCGTGCTTCCCGAGACCTTCGCCCGTGCGGTGGCCGGGTTACGGAGCGTGGCACCCCGCCCGGAGATCGTGCTCGAAGAGGTGGGTGCTCCGAAGCGACTGGCACCGTACGCCTTCGCGCTGAGCGCGACGGTGCTGCGCGACGGCGAAGAGGTGGCCACGGGCCGGCTCATCCTGCTTCACGATCCGGCGGGCCACGAGGGCTGGCAGGGCACCCTGCGGATGGTCACCTACGTGACCGCCGACCTGGAGGTCGACCTGGCCGCCGATCCGCTGCTCCCGACCGTGGGCTGGGCCTGGTTGACCGATGCGCTCGACGCGCAGGACGCCAGCTATCAGGCGGTCGGCGGCACGGTCACCCAGACGATGTCGACGCGGTTCGGCGATCTGGCCGGGCCACCCCCGGCCGGCGACATCGAGATCCGGGCATCCTGGACACCGTTGGACGACGACCTCGGTGGCCATCTGCTGGCCTGGTGCGCGCTGCTGGCCTCCACCGCCGGTCTGCCGCCACCCGGGATCACCGCGCTGCCCGAAACGCGCTCCATCGGCACCCACTGACGCGGGCCCGACCGGGTCAACAACCGGCACGCCCCGGACACCCGATCTGCAACAACAACCGGCACGCCCCGAACGCCCGACCTGCACAACAACCGGCACCCGTCGGCCCGACGACCGGCATGCGGCCAACGGTGGCAGGTAGGCGATGTCAGGTAGGCAACCGGGCCGGCGGCAGAAAGGCCGAGGGCCGCCCCGCGAAACAGGACGGCCCTCGGTACGAACGGACTCGGTTAGAGGTACTTCTCCGCCTCGTTGCAGATCGTGTTGAGGCCCTTCATCGCCTGGTCGTAGGCGGCCTTGTTGTTGGCCGCCGCCGCACTGAGGGCAGCGGTCAGCTGGTTGAGGCACTTACCGATGACCTGCTTCTGCCGTGCCTGCTCGTCCCGGTCGTTCTTGGTGCCGGTCAGGTCCTGCTCGACGCTCTTGACCTTGTCGTTGGCGGTCTGCAGGTCCTGCTTGAGCTTCTCGATCTCCTTGGTGTTCAAGTCGATCTTGCCGTCCCGGTCGGCGACCTGGGCGGTCAACTGCTTCTCGGTGCGGCTCAGCTCGTTCGACTTGGCCACGAAGAGGCCAGTCATGACGCCACCGATCACGAAGAGCAGCCCGGCGACGATCGCCAGGACGAGGACCTTCCGACCCGCGCCCCCACCACCCGCGCCCGAAGCCGGGGTGCCGTACGAGGTGGGCGGGCCGGACATCGGCTGGCCGAACGGTGGCGCCGAGGCCTGGCCGGTCGGGTAGGTCTGCTGGCTGGGGACTGGCGGGCTGGAGACCGGCCCACCGCCGAACGGGGGCGTGGAGACCGGACCGGCCGTCCCGGGGTAACCGCCCGAGGCGGGAGCGCCCGGATTCTCCGCCGGCGGGTAGGCGGTCTGGTGGTAGGCCGGCATCGGTGCCGTGGGGGCCGGCGTCCCCGGGGCCGGTGCGCCGGAGGCCGGTGCGCCGTAGACCGAGCCGGCGTTGGGGGGCGGGTACCCCTGGCCGCCGGGTGTGCCCGGCTGCGAGGGGTTGCCCGGCGGCGTGGTGCCGCCGTACCCGGGCGGTGGGTAGGACATCTTGTTCCTCCAGTGAAGGCGGCACGCCGCAGTGGTCCTGGGGTCGCCGGGATGGGAAGGCCCACCCGACTGGTGGGTCAGCAGATTCGGAACTTGTCGCAGGCGATCTTGATGGGTACGGCCAGGCCGATGCCCTCGGCATTGCGGGCCTTGGCGGTGGCGATACCAACCACCTCCTTCGATCCGTTGATCACCGGGCCACCGGAGTTACCCGGGTTGATCGGCGCGTCGAACTGGATCACCGAGCTGTTGCCGTCCTTGCGGGTGGCACTGACCACACCGCTGGTCACGCTGTCCTCAAGGCCGAGCGGGGCACCGACCACCACGATCTGCTGACCGGACTTCACCGCCGCCTGCGCCGTCACCAGCCCGGTGAACTTGGCGTCGGTCCTCAGGTGGGCGACGTCGTTCTCCTTGTCGACGTCCACGATCGTGGCGGGATACCGCTGGTCCGTACGCTCCAGGAAGACCTCTCGGCCGCCGCTGTTCCATACCGACTCGACGACGTGGAAGTTGGTGAAGAGGTTCGCGCCGCCGTTGGCGGTCGGCTGGCCTACCGCGAAGGCGGTGCCGGTGAACTGGCCGGCCCGGACCCGGAAGACACTCGGCAGCACCGCGGCAGCGATCGCCTCCGGGTTGAAGATGTTGCCGGCGTGCTTCTCCAGGACCTCGGTCCGCCCCTCCAGGCCGTCGAGCCGCTGGGTGTCACCAGCCTGCGCCTGGGCCTGCTTCCGGTCGGCCTTGTCGAGCTGGTCGGAGAGCTGGTAGATCTGGAAGGCCTGGACGCCGGCCACCACCAGCAGGACGAAGACCAGCACCAGTGCGGTCACCCCGGGCCACGCTGGGCGACGCCCCGAGCCGGGCGAGGTTCCGGCGGGTGCGGGGAAGACGGGCGGACCGCCCGACATCCCGACGCCCACCGGACCGGACTGCGGTGGCACACCGGTCGTCCCGCCAAAGCCCGGCAGACCGGGCGGAGAACTCTGCGGCGCTGCGGACACGGCCGGCACGGCACCCGAGTACGGGGCAGCGGCGGGCGGGGCGCCAGCCGAATGCGGCGCGGAAGCGACCGTTGCGGCACCCGACTGCGGTGGTGGGACGACCGGTCCCGCGGACGGTACGGACGGTTGGTACCCCGGCCAGCCGGCTCCCGGTGGGGGCGGGGTGGGGACGCCGGGCTGGTGACCAGGCACGGCTGCCACCGGTCGGGTCCCTGGAACGCCGGTGGTCATCGGCTGGGGCGGTGCCATCCGCGGCGGCATCGGGCCCGGCCGCACCTGGGCGTGCCCGTCGTCACCGGGGCGCGGCACCGGCATCGACGGCTGGCCCGACGCCACCGGCTGTCCCGGCATGGCGGGATGCGATGCGCTCGGCGGCGGGCCGTCGGCTGCCTGCGGCGTACCGGGATTCGGTGTTCCGGGCTGCCCCGTGTACGGCTCGTACCCAGAGGTCATGAATGGACGCCTCCCGTAGTCATTGGTTTCTACGATCGCACCGCTGGACAACCCGCCCAGAGGGACCTGTAGCACGAGGCACCGTACCCGCACCATCTGTCTTTGTCTTCCCCGATGTCCGACCTTGCGAGCCGCTCGGCGACCTGCTCGGCGAGCCGTTGACACGAGGGCCGGGACCGCTCGTTACCGAGCGCGCCACCCGACGCGCCGGCCCGGCTGCACGAGGGGGTCAGTGGCGCACACTAGGGTTGTCAGGTGACCGACGAACCACCCCTGCGCCGTCGGGCCGCGCAACGCCGAGCAGGGGACGAGCCGCACAGCCTGCCGGCCTCCGCGCCGGAGCCCGAGACCGTGGGGCACGACCCAACGCCTGGCGGGCCCGTCCCGCTCCTCGCCCCTCGTGACGGCACGCCTGACCCGGTGGAGACCCCGGGTGAGCTGGCCGATGTAGTAGCCCGCATCACCGCGGGCACCGGCCCCGTCGCCATCGATGCCGAACGTGCCTCTGGATACCGTTACAGCCAACGTGCCTATCTGGTCCAGCTCCGGCGGGCCGGTTCCGGTACCGCGCTGATCGACCCGCTGCCGCTGGCCGATCTCAGCTCCCTCGACCAGGCCATCGCCGACGCCGATGCCGAGTGGGTGCTGCACGCGGCCAGCCAGGATCTGCCCTGCCTGGCCGAGCTGGGTCTTCGACCACGCCGCCTCTTCGACACGGAACTGGCCGCCCGGCTAGCCGGATTCGAGCGGGTCGGACTGGCCGCCCTGACCGAACAGTTACTCGGTTTCACCCTGGAGAAGCACCACAGTGCGGCCGACTGGTCGAGCCGACCGCTGCCCGAGTCCTGGTTGACCTACGCCGCCCTCGACGTGGAGATGCTCACTGACCTACGGGACGCACTCGCCGTCGAGTTGGCCCGACAGGGCAAGGAGGGCTGGGCCGCCGAGGAGTTCGCCGCGTTGATCCGGTGGGGCGCCCAGCCACCCCGACTCCGGCCGGACCCGTGGCGGCGTACCTCCGGCATCCACCGGGTCCGGGGCGCGCGTGCCCAGGCCCGGGTCCGGGCCATGTGGTACGCCCGGGACGCGATCGCCGCGCGACGCGACTCGGCCCCGGGGCGGGTACTGCCGGACGCCGCGATCATCGCCGCCGCCGAGTTGGACCCGAAGGACGAGCACACCCTGCTCACCCTGCCCGGTTTCGGCGGTCGATCAGTACGTCGGCTCGCCCGGACCTGGCTGGAGGCGCTGAACGAGGCCCGCCGGCTGCCGGACTCCGCGCTGCCGGTCAGCCCGCCGATCGACGGACCGCCCCCACCCCACCGGTGGGCGGAACGCGATCCGGTGGCGGCGGCCCGACTGGCCCGGTGCCGGGAGGTGGTGACCCGGCTCGCCGCCGAGCACACCCTGCCCCCGGAAAACCTGATCACCCCGGACTCGGTACGCCGACTGGCCTGGCTCCCGCCTTTGGAGATCACGCCGGAGAGCGTCGCCGAGACGCTCGGCGGCTACGGTGCCCGGAACTGGCAGATCAACCTGATCGCCGAGGAACTCACCGTCGCGCTACGCGAGCCCTGACGGCAGGTCGCACGAGGCCGTGCCGCCCCTGACGTCAGGGGCGGCACGGCCGGCGGCAGCTCAGCCTCGGAGCGACTCCGACCGGTCGGGACATGGGCCGTTCCCACCGACCAACGGCGCGACGATCGCCGCGATCGCAGCCGCACCAGCGTCGTTGGGATGCAGGTGATCACCCGAGTCGTAGGCAGGCCGGAGCGCGTCCCGGTCTTCCGGATCGGCGAGTGCGCGGTCCAGATCTGCCACGGCGTCGTATTCGCCACTGGTCCGAATCCACTGGTTCACCGCGTCCCGGACCGCCTCCCGACCGGGAACCCCGTCCTCGTTGGTCGGGGTGTCGTCGCCGACCCCACCCTTGATCGGCAGCATGGTGGCACCGACGATCCGGACACCACGAGCGCGGGCGGTGCGGATCAGCCGCCGGTGCCCGTCGATGAGCTGCTCAGCGCTCACCACGCCGGAGGACCCGCAGCCGAAGTCGGGATAGCCGCCCCCGATGATGTCGTTGACCCCGGCGAGGACGACCACCGCCCGTACGCCCGGCTGATCGAGGACGTCCCGGTCGAACCGGGACACGCCCGCCGCACCGAAACAGGTCGAGTCGGCGAGCAGCTTGTTGCCACCGATCCCGGCGTTGACCACGCTCAGCGGTCGACGACCGGTCGACAACCGCTCAGCCAACTCGTCCGGATAGCGGTTGTCGGCGTCCGGCGTGGTGCCGTACCCATCGGTGATCGAGTCCCCGAACGCCACCACCACCCCGTTGTCCCGTGCCGGTCGACCGGTGGTCTCCACCCCGGTCAGGAAGTACCAGGACTGGCTGGTCTGGTCGAACGCGCCGGCCCCGGTCACGGATCGCCGGTCACCGGAAGCCCGATAGGCGGTGGCGTTCGCGTTCTCGTGGAGGGTCGCCGGACCGGTGGCATCGGCGAAGTACAACGTCACCGCCAGCGAGTCCAGCGCCCGTGTCGACAGCGACGCCGCGTCGGAAACGATCTCGGCACCAGCGGGGATGGTCACCGATGCCGACCGGTGGAAGGTCAGCGGGCGTAGGCTGCCCGGCTGGACGGCCGCCCCGACGCCGGCCCGGCCGACCGTCGCGCCGGTCACCCGGATCGGGCGGTCACCGAAGCGGTTGGACAACCGCACCCGCGTCGATGAACCGCCGACACCGACCCGGACCACCTGCCGCAGGGTCTGGTCGGCGAAGCCGGCGGGTGACCAGTTGGGAGTCCCGAACCCGGCGAACGGGTGGTGCATCGAAGCGGTCCAGGCAGCTCGCCAGTCCGGGTGCACGGGCCGTCCGGTCTGGTCGGTCTGGGCGGTCTGCCGTACCGGCTGCGCTGCCCCGGCCGCCGCCGGCGGGAACAGGGACACCGCCAGCGCTGCGGCCGTGCCGGCGACAAGCAGGCTTCGTTTCTGTACTGCCATTGGATTTGGCCTCGGCTCTCGATTCGATGATGGACTGGCTGGCGAAGGCCCGGCCAGTTGCATGTCGTGCGGTTGGCACGCCCACCAGGTGGGCGGCGCGCTACCACGTGGGTAGCGCGCCAACCAGGTGGGTAGCGCGCCGAGTGGGGGCTGACCCGGTTCAGCTGGCGAGGCCGGTGCCCGTCTCCAGCAACGACTTCAGGTCACTGAGGACGTACGACCAACCCCCACCAGTCCCGGCGATGGCGCCGCTGACCAACGCGGCGGTCTGCGGCGCATCGGTGACGTCGTGGGTGACGGTGAGGACGGTCAGCCCGCGCTCGTCCTGGCTGATGTCGTAGGTCAGTCGCGTGGCCGGCTCGGCCGCCATGGCCGGGTCCGCAGTCATCCGCCAGGTCATCGCCAGGCGTGTGGCGGGCTCGGCCTCGACGATCTCGCCCTCGACGATGACGATGCTGACGCCCGGGCCGACCATGGCCTCACTGGCGTAGCCCCGGTAGGCCCCGCCGGGCCGGACGTCGATGTCGATCCGACCGGCATACCCGTAGCGCCTGGTCCAGTCGGACGTGGTCAGGGCGGTCCAGACCTGCTCCGGGGTGGCCTTCAGGTAGACGCGATAGGTCTGCACATCGGTCTGCACGTCGGTCTGCGTACGGATGCTCATGTCCGCTACTCCTTGCCTGGGGCGGCGCGTCGGCCAGCGCCGCTGTCCTCATCAGGCTCCGCCACGCCGCCGGTCGGTACATCCGTGCTCAGCACGGAACCGGACACGGATTCCACTCGGGGTTTTCCACTCACGAGGGGTTTTCCACTCACGAGCTTCGCCCCCGGCAATGGTCGGGGCGGCTGGCAGCCGCCGCGCCGTCACCCGGCTGGGAGATGCGGGAGCGGGTGCCCGGCAGCGCCGTCGGAGCCGGCCACCGACGCCGCTCAGTGGCCCAGCGTCACCAGGCCCAGCGCCGCCAACCGGGCCTGGGCTTCGACCTCGTGTCCGGGCAGCAGCCCCAGGGTGCAGGCGTACTCGATGCGGGCACCGAGGCGCTCCCAGTCGGTCGACGCCGCTTCGAGGGCGTGGGAGTCCCGGGTCAACCGGCCCCGGGCCCGACCCAGGCAGGCAATGGCCCAGGCGTTGTCGTTGATCGTCTCCTCGGCCCTGACCAGCCACCGAGCCGCGTCCGGCAGCCCGGCCGCGACCGCCAACTCCGCGCCGACGGCTCGGGCGTACGTCTCGTAGCGGAACCCGGGGAAGTCGGCGAAGCTCTGTTCGACCAGTTGTACGGCGTTGGTGAAGTCGCCGAGGTGAATGGCGATCCGGCACTCGGCGAACGCCACCGAGGCGAGACGTGCGACGTCGATGCCCGCCGCACGGGTGCTCCCAATCAACCGCTCCTGCCACCGCAGCAGGCCGGCCCGGTCGCCCTGGAGTCCGCACGCGAGCATGGCGAAGGCGGCAGCCCCGACCACGTCCCCGGTCGGCGGTCGCCCGACCCGCTGCCAGCCGTCCCACATCGCTTCCGCCTGCGACAACGACTCACCCAACTCGCCACTGAGCACCAGCGCCGGCACCAGCGTGCCGACGGAACGGTAGGAACGGTTGCCGAGTAGGTCGTCGTCGACCATCCGCCACGCGACGTCGAGGGCACCGGGCAGGTCACCGGTCCGAAACGCCACGGTGGCCGCGACGTGGAAGGTGTCCTCGATCTCCGGTGCCGCGCGTGGGTCGGTACGGTCGAGCCGGTCCAGCAGGGCGAAGCGTTGGGTGCCGATCCGCCGCGCCTCACTCGCCCGACCGGCCCGGGCCGCAACCCCGCCCAGAGCATCCAGAGCCGCGCTCATCAGCACCGGGTCGCCGCTGCGCCGCGCCGCCTGCTCGGCGACGACCGCCAGCTTGGGTTCCGGGCAGAACCGCCGACCGTTGGCGTGCCAGACCCGGGCGATGGCCACCGCGGCCGCGACCTCAGGGTCCGTCTCGTCCCCAGCGGCCTGTGCCCGGTCGAGCAGACCTGTCAGCCGCTCGTGCGACATGTCGCTGGCGATGCGGCCCTCGAATCGGTTGACCAGCTCGACCACCCGGCTCAGGGCGATCGCCCGGGTGTTGCCGTCACCGCCTTCCCCGGCGCGGTCGGCGCAGGCGAGCAGCAGTTCCACCACCCGCTCGCCCGGTTCGGTGCCGATCAGGGCGCAGTCGGCCGCGCTCCGTAGGTCCTGGGCCGCCGTTGCCGCATCCGGTGCCAGGGCGGCGGCTCGCCGGTAGTAACCCAGTGCGGCTGCCAGGAACCGTCGGGCGTACGTCAACCGGCCAAGCGCCCGCGCCAGTTGGTGCGGCACGGGGCCGCTGCCGCCGACGTAGCCGAGCAGTGCTGCGTGCAGGTCGTCGGCGACCAGGTCGTAGTCGTCGCGCCACCGGTCGGTCAGCCGCTCGACCAGCTCTACCGCTGTCGAAGCGGCCCAGTCGAGGTAACGGCCGAAGACGTCCCCACGGTCCGGATCGACAGCGAGATGCTCCCGCGCGTACGCCCGGACCGTGCCGAGCAACCGCCAACGGTTCGGACCTCGATCGTGGGTCACCAGACTCTTGTCCACCAGCCGGCCGAGCAGGTCCGCGGTCTCCGCCAGGTCACGCAACCCGGACACCCGCATCGCCGACTCCAGGTCGAAGCCACCGGCGAAGATGGACAGCCGCCGGAACAGTGACTTCTCGGTCTGCTCCAGCAGCTCGCAGCTCCAGCTCAGGACGGCCCGTAGGGACCCGTGCCGGGGATCGACACCCCGGGCACCGGAGAGCATCCGCAGGGGGTCGGTAAAGGCAGCGAGTAGTCCGGCGGGCCCGAGCGAGACGCTCCGCGCAGCGGCGATCTCGATCGCGAGGGGCATGTTGTCCAACCCGGTACACAGCTCGCCGACGGCTGCCGGGTCACCGGAGAGCACCGCCCCGGCGGCCCGGGCCCGCTCGTCGAAGAGCGCGCGGGCCTCGGGCTCCGCCAGCGGCAACACGCCTATCACCCGCTCCCCTGGCACCGCCAACCGCTCCCGGCTGGTCGCCAGCACCGTCACACCGGGGCATCCGGACAGGATCTCCTCGGCGAACGCCGCTACCGCGTCCAGCAGGTGCTCGCAGTTGTCCATCACCAGCAGTGACCGCCTCGGGCCGAGTTCACTCTTGATCGCCTCGATCAGGGGTTGGCTCGGTGCGGGTGTAACCCCGAGCACGGCGGCCACCGCTGGCGCGACGAAGTGGTCCCGTACCGGCACCAGGTCGACGAAGGCGCCACCATCGGCGAACCGCGGCGCGATCTCGGCGACCAGTTCGACCGCGAGGCGGGTCTTGCCCACCCCGCCCGGTCCCACCAAGGTGACCAGCCGGGCCTCAGCGAGCGCCCCCGACAGTGACTCCCGCTCCGGTAGTCGACCGACGAAGGCGCTCCGGGGCAGGGGCAGACCGACGATGCCGCCGTCGGGGCGGGGTGTCGTCGGCGCTACCACCACGGTCGCCGCGTGGGCCGCCAGGGCACGGCGGCTGGCCACGCCGTACTTGCGCAGCAACGACGAGACGTGGCTTTCCACGGTACGGACGGAGATGAACAACCGTTGGGCGATCTCGGCGTTGGTGCATCGTTCGCCCAACAGGGCCAGCACCTCCGCTTCCCGGGCCGACACCTCCGCTTCCCGGGCCGGCACCTCTGCTGCTCGGGCCGGCACCTCTGCTGCTCGGGCCGACACCTCTGCTGCTCGGGCCGGCACCCCTGCCTCTGGCGAGAGTCTCACCGTTCCATTTTCGCTGATCTCTCGCGATTCGTTGCGCCCGTGCCCGTGCCCGTCCCGGCGCGTTCGACGGCGAGCTGGGCGTCCCAGCGACGTGGCCGCCCGCGCCGCTCATCTCCTGGCCTGTCGGGCCGTCTCGACGGCGAAGCCCACCGTGAGCAGGACCAGCGAAACTCCTCCGACCAGCAGCGGGGACGGCCCGGCCGGCTGCCCGTCGACCCGTACCGCGCCCAGGTAGTCGACGGCGGCGACGCCGTTCACCAGCAGGAACCAGAGCGGAAGGTAGATCGCCTGGAAGAACCGGCTGGTCCGGCTGACCAGCCCCAGCACCAGCGCGAGCGACGGAATGAAGACCGCCCCGCCGGCCCAGGCCGCCACGCCCGGCCAGTCAGCGGCCATCGCCAACCGCAGCACCGGTCCGAGCCCGACCAGCGCGGTGAACCCGACCCCGGCCGCCCATTCGGCGAGGAACCGGCGGTGGGCGAGGGGGTACGCACCGAGCAGTGGGGCGACCCCGTTCTCGTGCCGTTGGGTGCCGAGTCGGGACCAGACCAGAATCGGCCAGACCCAGACCAGGAGCAGTAGCGGGGTGGCGGCCACGGTGACCGGCACCAGGAGGCTGACGACGGTCAGCGCCGCGACCCCGAGCCACCACCAGCGGGACCCGCCCCGGGCGAGGATGCGCAGTTCGCCGGCGCACAGCCGACCGAAGGTGGCCCCACGCCGGACCTCGCCACGCGGCAGCCCGCCGTAGGCAGCCGGTCGCCTCGGCACCGCTGTCCCGGGCGACGCGGCCACCAACCCGGGCGGCACGGGCGCAGTCCCGGGCGACGCGACCACCAAACCGGGCGGCACGGCCCCGGCACCGGGCCGGACTCGCAGCCGCCCCCGGGCCGGGTCGAACCGGCCGAACCACAGTGCCCCCAGCATCGCCAGCACGACCGCGAAGAGGATGAACACGATCCGCCCCCCGACGAAGCCGGCGGAGAGGTCCAGCCCGGACCATTCGAACGTCCGCAGCGGATGGTCCAGGTACATCAGTCCCAGGGCGAACTCGCCATTAGCCCGGCCGCCATGTTGCGCCACGATGTCGGCCCGCATCGACTCCCGGATCTCGCCGATGCCAAGTCCGCCGAAGAGGGCGTCGGAGCCCTGCCCCACAAAGACGAAGACCAGCCACCCGAAGAACCAGACGACGTTGCCGAAGCCGCCACGCAGCGGCCGGACCGTCTCGAAGAACACCGCCGCAGCGGCGGCCACCGCCAGGACCGGCAGCGCGATCAGCACGAACGGCAACACCAACGCGACCGGATCGACGGCCCGGGACTCACCGCGCAGCATCTGCATCACCAGCGCCGTACCGGCCAACGCAAGCAGCATCGAGCCGAAGACCAGCAGGTTGCTGAGCCACTTCCCGGCCAGGTAGGTGGCCATCCGCAGCGGCGTCGCGGCGAGCAGTTGGCCGACCCGGGTCTGCTCGTCGCGGGCGACGGCGTTGCGTACGACGTAGAACCCGCCCAGGGTGAGCCAGAGCATGCCGGCGAGCGCGGTGACCGTACCGACGTAGGCGCTGTCGTAGACGCCTCGGAAGTTGCCGGCGTTCAGGATCACCCAGCGTCCGTCCACAGCCGGCGCCGCCAGGTAGCCCAGGCCGATCGCCGACACCAGGATCGCCAGGTACGCCGGACGGCGTACCCGCTCGCGGAAGTCGGCAATGGCGAGCGCGCCGAGTACACCGAGCCTCATCGGGGCACCGCCGGCAGTTCGCCGGTCCGCGCACCGGGCCCGGGGACCACACCGAGGTAGACGTCCTCCAGGTCCGGTGGCACGGCGATCGCGTCCGCAGTGGGCGGTCCGCTGGACAGCAGCCGGACCCGTACGCCGGCGGTGGTCCGTACGGTGCGGCTGATGACGTACCGGGCCTGGAGCTGGGCCGCCTCGGCCGGACCGACCACCGTCTCCCAGACCTGCCCGGTCATCGTGCCCAGCAGTTCCTCCGGGGTGCCCCGTCGCCGTAGCCGCCCCTGCGCCATGATCGCGATGTCGTTGGACACCGACTCGATGTCGGAGACGATGTGTGTGGAGAGCAGTACGATCCGGTCCGCCGCCAGATCGCTGAGCAGGTTGCGGAACCGCACCCGCTCCTCCGGGTCCAGCCCGGCGGTCGGTTCGTCGACGATGATCACCCGAGGGTCGGCCAACAGTGCCTGGGCGATGCCGACCCGACGCAGCATCCCACCGGAATACCCGCCGAGCGGGCGCTTGGCCGCCTCGGTCAGGTTGACCAGTTCCAACAGTTCGTCGATGCGGCTCCGGGCGGACCGGGCCGACAGGCCCTTGACCGCCGCCAGGTAGGACAGGAACTCCCGAGCCGACAGATGGGGATAGACACCGAAGTCCTGCGGGAGGTAGCCCAGGGTCTGCCGGAGCGGGTCGGGTCTGGCCACCACGTCTTCGCCGTTGAACAGGACCTTTCCGCTGCTCGGTCGGGTCACCGTCGCAGCGATCCGCAGCAGGGAGGACTTACCCGCCCCGTTGGGCCCGAGCAGGCCCAGCAGTCCGCTGCCGATCTGGAGCGTCAGCCCGTCGATGGCGCGCTTCTGCCCTCGATACACCTTCACGACATCGATCAGTTCCAGTTGCACGTTTCTGCTCCCTATCCGGCTTTCCGTACCGTGGCGTTGCCGTTCTCGGCTATCGCGTTGATCACCCGGGGGCTCGCCGGGTCGTTGGGCACGGCCGACTTCGCCGTGCCGGTGTCGCTGGAGGTGGTGACCCGATAGGTCTCGGCCCCCGCCGGAAGGGTGACCTTGACCGGCCCGGTGCTGGACCGGGCCTCGACCCGGGTCGGCGCGGCGGCGAACGACAGGTCGATGCCGCCATCCGTCGCCTCGGCGGCGACCTCCGCCGACCGTGATCCGGTGACCGTGATGTTCGCTCCGGAGCCCGTCAACCGCAGCTTGCCGGAGGGGTCCTCGACCCGGATCCAGTTGTCCGTCACCTTGACCGTCAGCTCACCGGGGATTGCCACGGCCCGTACCGGTGCATCGCTGCGCACGTCCACGGTGACCCCCGGCGGCACCTTGACGATGTGCCGCCCACCGCAGTTCAGGACCAGGCCACTACAGGTGATCGACAACTTCAGGGTGCCGTCGGTCAGTGACCAGGTCGCGTTCTTCCCGGTGGCGGCCTTGCCGGTGAGCGAGCGCTCCACCTCGACCGCGTCGCTCGTACCGGCCACCAGGCGCAGGTCGGCGAGGCTGTTGTCGATGGTCAGCTTCGGGCCGGAGAACGGGAAGCTCTGGGTGTCCTCCCGCTGCTCGTCCCGCGCCGCCAGGTCACCGCAACCGGCCGCGCCGACCAGGGCCGCCACGACGGCGGGGACCAGCAGCAGTCGCCCTGCCCCGCGTCCTACCGGCAGACCGGTACGTCCCCGCGTTCGAACCGGCGGTCGCCCCCGGCCCACTGTTGTCTCCGGCATCACCGATGCACCCTTTCCGCTGCTCCAACATCGCCGGTTCAGCAGACCAGTCGGGGGAGGGGGTGGGCACTACCAGCAGTTCCCCAAGGCGAGGTAGGGCCAGGCATACCCGGTGACTACGCGCAGGTGGCTGGGCGGTGGGCCGGACTGCCGCCTAACCTGCATCGGGTGACCACCCCGTATCCGAGGACAGCACTGGAAGCGATCGGTAGACGACGCTTCCTGCGCACCGTATGGCCCTGGCGGTCGCTGGCCTACCTGTCGACCACCCTGCCTTCGGCGCTCACCGCGCTCGTCCTGCTGACGCTCCTCGGGCTCCCCTGGGTGGTGCTCCTGCGCTGGTTCACCACCCGCGCCGACCAGCCCCTCGGCAAAATGCTCTTCCTCGCCCTGCTCGGCACCGGGCTGATCATGGCCGTTGGTCCGCTGGGTGCGATGCCGTTGGCCACGCTGGAACGGTTGCGGCTACGCCTGATCGACGATCGGCCGGTCACCGCCGGGCATCGCCCGCCGTCGGAGGCCACCCCCTGGGCGTGGCTGCGGACCCGCTACGCCGAGGCGGCCACCTGGCGCGAGCTGGGTTACCTCTGTCTGATGGCCACCGTGGTCCCGGTGCTGTACGGCGTCGTCGGGCTGGTGGTGCTCCTGCTCGGGGTGTACGCGGCGAGCCCGGTCCTGGTCCAGGACGGCGAGACGGTGACGCTCGGCTTCGGGGAGGTCGCCACCGTCGGTGAGACCCTGCCGTACGCGATCATCGGCCTGCTGCTGCTTCCCACGCTGGTGCCCTACCTGTTGACCAGCCTCGCCGGGGTGCACGGCGCGTTGGCGCGGGCCCTGCTGCACGGCGGCTCCGACGAGCGGCTGCGTGCCGAACTGGTCGAGGTGTCCCGTTCCCGGGCCCGGCTGGTGGCCGCCTTCGAGGCGGAACGCCGCCGGATCGAGCGGGACCTGCACGACGGGGCCCAGCAGAGGCTGGTCGGTCTGACCCTGCAACTGGGGCTGGCCCGGCTCGACCTGCCGCCCGGCTCCGCCTCGGCGCAGGCCGTGGCTACCGCACATGAACAGGCCAAGCAACTCATGGCCGAGTTGCGCGAATTCATCCACGGCATCCATCCGCAGGTGCTCACCGATCGTGGGCTCACCGCCGCGGTACAGGAACTCGCCAGCCAGGCCGCGATCGAGGTGGTGGTGCACGGTGAGCTGACCGGGCGGTTGCCGGACCACATCGAGGCGACGGCCTACTTCGTGGTCGCCGAGGCGCTGACCAACGTCGCCAAGCACAGTGCCGCCACCCGGGCGGCGGTGACCGTACGGCAGCAGCACGACCGGTTGATTGTCGAGATCGACGACGACGGTCGGGGCGGGGCCGACCCGGCAGGCGGCACCGGCCTCACCGGCCTGGCCGACCGGGTCGCGGTGGTCGACGGGAGAATGTTGTTGTCCAGTCCGGTCGGGGGACCGACTCGAATATGTGTGGAGCTGCCGTGCGGTTAGACCAGACCTCGGTACGGGTGGTCCTCGCCGAGGACGGTGTGCTGTTGCGGGAGGGGCTGGCCGGTCTGCTGAGCCGGTTCGGGTTCGAGGTCGTGGCGGCGGTCGGCGACGCCGATGCCCTCTTGGACGCCGTCGCCGAGCACCGTCCCGACCTGGTGGTGACGGACATCCGGATGCCGCCGGACCACACCGACGAGGGACTGCGGGCCGCCGTGTGGCTACGTCGCGCCTATCCGGGGCTGGCCGTGGTAGCCCTCAGCCAGTACGTGCAGCAGGGCTACGCCGCCGACCTGCTGGACTCGGGTGACGGACGGCGGGTCGGCTACCTGTTGAAGGACCGGGTGGTCGACGTCGAGGAGTTCGTCGCCGCGCTCCGTCAGGTGGTCGATGGCGGCACCGTGGTCGACTCGCAGGTCGTACGCCAGTTGTTGCGCCGCCGCAACGATCCGGTGGCCCGGCTGTCGGCCCGTGAACGGGAGGTCCTGGCGCTGGTCGCCGAGGGGCACTCCAACGCGGCCATCGCCCGCCTGTTGGTCGTCTCGGAGGCGGCGGTGGGCAAGCACGTGGGCAACATCCTGGCCAAGCTCGACCTGCCGCCGACTGATGACAGCAACCGGCGGGTCCTGGCGGTGCTGACCTACTTGCGTAGCGGCGGCACCCCAGACCGGTAGCGCCTGCCGATCGCGCGCCGCGGTGCTGTCGCTCCGCCACTCAGGCCGGCTGCGGGTCCAGCCGGTTGCGCCGCTCAGACCGGCTGCGGGTCGGCCAGGATCCGGTCCCGCTGGGCGGACCACTCCAGCGAGTGCCGGATGCCGTCGACGATGGAGTACTCCGGCTTCCAGTCGAGCAGGGTCCGCGACCGGGTGCTGCGGGTGTAGGAACCAGCCGAGTCCCCAGGCCGGGCGGCTGTCTCCCGTACCCGCAGTGGCTGGTCCGCGACGGCCCGGAAGGCATCGACGAACTCCCGCACCGTGGTGCCGTTGCCGGTGCCGAGGTTGATCACCTCGTAGGAACGGTCACCGCCGACCGGCAACACGTCGTCGAACCGGCGCAGTGCCGCCACGTGCGCGCGGGCCAGGTCCCAGACGTGGATGTAGTCGCGGATGCCGGAGCCGTCCCGGGTCGGCCAGTCGATCCCGGTGATCTGGAACTCCTCGTTCCGCTCGACCGCGGTGATCAATTTTCCGAGTACGTGACTCGGCGTGCGGATCTGCAGCCCGGTCCGCAACTGCGGGTCGGCCCCGATCGGGTTGAAGTAGCGCAACGACAGTGCCCGCAGGCCGGTGGCGGTCGCGGTGTCCGCGAGCACCTGCTCCATCATCGCCTTTGTATGCGCGTACGGGCTGGTCGGCGCGAGCGGGGAGGTCTCGTCGACGGAGAAGTCGTCGCCCGGCTGGTAGATCGCGGCCGACGAGCTGAACAGGTAGCGCTGGCAACCGTTGCGCAGCACGTGCTCGATGAAGTCGACCGACTTGGCGACGTTCTCCCGGTAGTAGCGCAGTGGCTGTGCCACCGACTCCGGCACCACGATCAGCGCCGCCGCGTGCACCACCGCCGTGATCTCGGGGTGCTCGGCGAAGATTCGGTCGATCAGCGCACCGTCGGCGATGTCCCCCTGGTAGAAGATCCGGTCCCGGGTGAACTCGATCCGCCCGGTACACAGGTTGTCCAGGATCACCGGTTGCAGACCGTCGTCCAGGCAGGCCGAGGCCACCGTACTGCCGATGAAACCGGCGCCCCCCGCAACCAGAACCTTCAACGCCCACCTCCGGGTCACTTCCGACGTTCCGCGCTCAACGTACCGGACCGACCGGTGCCCCTCGACCCACTCCATGTGTCCTGGACCACAGACCGCGCTTGCACACCCCTAGTTACCGGCGAGTAGCATTCGAGGGAACGCCACTGTCGGCGACCTTCATTCGGTCCGCAGTGCCGCCTGTCGGCGCGGAGGTCGAATTATGGTCGAAAGGGAGGCTCCAGTGCCCCGTGAAGTTCGGGATGTCGTCTTCGTGGACGGCGTCCGCACTCCGTTCGGCAAGGCGGGTGGCATGTATGCCAACACCCGCGCCGACGATCTCGTCATCCGCTGCATCCGCGAGCTGCTGCGACGCAACCCGCAGCTGCCGCCCGAACGGGTCGAGGAGGTGGCCATCGCCGCCACCACCCAGATCGGCGACCAGGGCCTGACCCTCGGCCGTACCGCCGCGCTGCTCTCCGGCCTGCCCAAGACGGTCCCCGGCTACTCCATCGACCGGATGTGTGCCGGCGCGATGACCGCGGTCACCACCGTGGCCGGCGGCATCGCCATGGGTGCCTACGACGTCGCCATCGCCGGTGGTGTCGAGCACATGGGCCGACACCCGATGGGCGAGGGAGTCGACCCCAACCCGCGCATCCTCGCCGAGAAGCTGGTCGACCCGTCCGCGCTGGTCATGGGCGCGACCGCGGAAAACCTGCACGACCGGGTCCCGCACATCACCAAGGAGCGCACCGACGCGTTCGCGCTCGCCTCCCAGCAGAAGACCGCCAAGGCGTACGCCAACGGCAAGCTCCAGGGCGACCTGGTGTCGATGGCGGTCCGCGACCCGGAGACCGGCTGGGGCCTGGCCACCGTCGACGAGGCGCCCCGCGACACGTCACTGGAGAAGCTGGCCACCCTCAAGACCCCGTTCCGCCCGCACGGCAAGGTCACCGCAGGCAACGCCGCCGGCCTCAACGACGGTGCCACCGCCAGCCTGCTGGCCGCCGAGGACGTCGCCCGCGAGCTGGGCCTGCCGATCGCGATGCGGCTGGTCTCGTACGGCTTCGTCGGAGTCGAGCCCGAGGTGATGGGCGTCGGCCCGATCCCCTCCACCGAGAAGGCACTGCGGATCGCCGGGCTGAGCATCGACGACATCGGCCTGTTCGAGTTGAACGAGGCGTTCGCCGTGCAGGTACTCGCCTTCCTCGACCACTTCGGCATCGCCGACGACGACCCCCGGGTCAACCAGTGGGGCGGCGCGATCGCCATCGGCCACCCGCTGGCCTCCTCCGGCGTACGGCTGATGACCCAGCTCGCCCGGCAGTTCGCCGAGCACCCCGAGGTGCGCTACGGCCTCACCGCCATGTGCATCGGCATCGGCATGGGCGGCACGGTCATCTGGGAGAACCCTGCCTGGACGGGGTCCAGCCAGCAAACTCTGCGGGAGGGCAACAAGTGAGCGACACGTCTCCCTCGAACGCGGCGACCGCCGCAATCCACAACCCGAACGAGGTCGTGACCAAGGCACTGGTACGCCTGGTGAACGTACCCGGGTTGGACCGGCCAGCCGCGTTGATCACGCTGGACAACGGCTTCGACCACAAGAAGCCCAACTCGCTCGGTCCGGCCGGTCTGGTCAGCCTGGACAACGCGATCACCGAGGCGCTCGCCGCCGAGCCGGCGTTCGTCGCGGTCACCGGTAAGCCGTACATCTTCTGCGTCGGCGCGGACCTGACCGGCATGCCGCTGATCAACACCCGCGAGCAGGCCCTGGAGATCGGCCGGCTGGGCCACCGGGTCTACGCCCGGCTCAAGGACAGCGCTGTGCCGACGTTCGCGTTCGTCAACGGCGCGGCGCTCGGCGGTGGTCTGGAACTGGCGCTGCACTGCCACTACCGGACGGTCTCCGGCGGCGCGGCGGCGTTGGCCCTGCCCGAGGTCTCCCTCGGTCTGGTGCCTGGCTGGGGCGGCACGCAGCTGCTGCCCAACCTGATCGGCATCCCGATGGCCGCCCAGATCATCATCCAGAACCCGCTCACCCAGAAGACGCTCAAGCCGAAGCAGGCCGCCGAGTTCGGCATCGCCGACATCCTGCTGGAGCCGGCCGACTTCCTGGAGCGCTCCCTGGAGTGGGCCGCAGGGGTGGTCAAGGGCGAGATCACCGTGTCCCGGCCCGAGGTCGACAAGGACATGTGGGACGGCGTGCTCTACTTCGCCAAGCAGCAGCTCGACCAGCGGCTGCACGGCGCGGTGCCGTCCGCGAACCGGGCGCTGGAACTGCTCGGCCTGGCCAAGGAGGCGTCGTTTGCCGACGGCACCGCCGCCGAGGACGAGGCTCTGGCCGACCTGCTGATGAGCGAGGAGCTGCGCAGCAGCCTCTACTCGTTCGACCTGGTGCAGCGGCGGGCCAAGAAGCCGGTCGGTGCGCCGGACAAGGCGCTGGCCCGTACCGTCACCAAGGTGGGCATCGTGGGTGCCGGCCTGATGGCCTCCCAGCTCGCACTGCTCTTCGCGCGTCGCCTCCAGGTGCCGGTGGTCCTCACCGACCTGGACCAGGCCCGGGTGGACGCCGGCGTGGCGTACGTGCACAAGGAGATCGACAAGCTGCTCGGCAAGGGCCGGCTCGACGAGGGTACGGCGGCCAAGCTGCGCGGCCTGGTCACCGGTTCGGTGGACAAGTCCGTCTTCGCCGACGCGAGCTTCGTCATCGAGGCCGTCTTCGAGGACCTGAAGGTCAAGAAGCAGGTCTGGGCCGAGTTGGAGCAGATCGTCTCCCCGGAGACGGTGCTCGCCACCAACACCTCGTCGCTGTCGGTCACCGCGATGGCGGCGGACCTGAAGCACCCGGAGCGGGTGGTCGGCTTCCACTTCTTCAACCCGGTCGCCGTACTGCCGCTGCTGGAGATCGTCCGGGGCGAGCAGACCGACGACGCCTCGCTGGCCACCGCCTTCGCGATCGGCAAGCAGCTGCGCAAGTCCTGCGTACTGGTCTCCGACGCCCCGGCGTTCGTGGTCAACCGGCTGCTGACCCGGTTCCTCGGCGAGATCTTCGCCGCCGTGGACGCCGGCACACCGCTGGCGGTGGCCGACAGCGCGTTGGACCCGCTGGGTCTTCCGATGCGGCCGCTCGCGCTGCTGCAGTTGGTCGGGCCGGCGATCGCGTACCACGTCGGCGGGACCCTGCACGGGGCGTTCCCGGACCGGTTCGGGGTCAGCGAGAACCTCAAGCGGATCGCCGAGGCCGGCAAGCCGATCATGGTGGACGACGAGGTCAACCCCGAGGTGGCCGCGCTGCTGGAGGTCGGCGACCAGCCGCTCACCGCCGAGCAGGTACGTCAGCGTGCCCTGGACGCGCTCGCCCAAGAGGTCCGGCTGATGCTGGACGAGGGCGTGGTGGCCGAGGCACAGGACATCGACCTGTGCATGATCCTCGGTGCGGGTTGGCCGTTCCACCTGGGCGGCGTGACGCCGTACCTGGACCGGACCGGCACCGCCGAGCGGGTCACCGGCCAGCGCTTCCTCCCGCAGGGCGTGGCCAGCCTCCCCGCCTGACGTGCTGCTGTACGGAAGGGCCCCTTCTTAGCGCTTCTTGCCTAGGAAGGGGCCCTTCCTACCCTCAGAGCGAGGCGGCCCGCTCCACGGCGCTGCGCAGTACGCAGAACTCGTTGCCCTCCGGATCGGCGAGCACCGCCCAGCCGGTCCCGTCCGGCCTACGCTGGTCGCTCACCGGCGTCGCGCCCAGCGTGATGATGCGCTCGACCTCCTCGTCGCGGGTCCGGTCGTCGGGCTGGAGGCACAGGTGCAGCCGGTTCTTGACCGACTTGCCCTCGGGGACCTGCTGGAAGAAGATCATCGGCCCCACCCCGTCCGGGGGCAGCAGCATCGCCTCCGGGTCGCCGGGGCGGTCGTCGGCCTGCCGGGGGTAGCCAAGCACCTCGGCCCAGAACCCGGCCAACGCGTATGTATCCGCGCAGTCGATCGCGATGTTGTAGATACGGGAACTCACGGTAGATCCTCCACGGGGGTGGACGTGCGCCCCGCGGAACGGATACGTCAGCGGTGGTCGAGGCGGGGCGCGGGACTGGTAGTCGTGAACATCGACCGCACCTCCTCTCCTCCGTCAGGCTGACCGGCGGTCAGCCTGACACGTGGTCGGCCGAGGACGCAACCGCACTTCAGCCCGCCGGTGTCTCCCGGTTTCCTGGCGACGACAGCAGTTGCAGGTGCGGGTCGGTGGGAGCCGCACCGGTCGTGCCGGCGCCCACCGGCGCCGAGGCGGCCACGACCGGGGTGGCCCCGACGGCCGGCAACGTCACCGTGACCTCCAGTCCACCCCCCGCCTGGGCGACCACGTTCACCGTGCCACCGTGCGCGTCACAGACCGCTCGTACGATCGACAGCCCCAGGCCGGACCCGCGCGCACCGGTACGCTCCCGGCCACCGCGCCGGAACGGCTCGAACAGCCCGGGTACGTCCGCCTGTTCCACCTCGAAGCCGGTGTTGCCGACCACCAGCCACACCTGCTCGTCGTCCGAGCCGGTACGCACCCATATCCGCCCGTGCAGGTGGTTGTAACGCACCGCGTTCTCCACCAGGTTGCCGGCCAGCCGCTCCAACAGCCCCGGGTCGCCGGCCACCGGGGCCGGCTCCAGTGTCCGGCGGATGTCGAGCTTGAGCCGGGTGGCCTCATGCCGTACCGCGGAAAGCGCGGCGGCCACCCCGTCGGCCAGGTCGACGGGGACCTTACGCCCCAACCGCCGCCCCGTCTGGGCCTCGCTACGGGCCAGCACCAGCAACGCGTCGACCAGGCCGTTGGCCCGCTCGGAGGCGTCCCGGACCACGGTCGCCATCCGCCGGAACTCGGCCACGTCCGCCTCGTCGTCGGAGAGCGTCACGTCGATCTCCGTACGCATCACCGCCAGCGGGGTACGCAACTCGTGCGAGGCGTTGGCGACGAACCGCTTCTGTGCCTCGAACGCCTCGGCTATCCGGTCCAACATCGCGTCGAAGGTGCCCGCCAGCTCCGCCACCTCGTCGTCCGCGCCGGAATACCGGATGCGCTGGTCCAGGGTCTCCTCGCCGAGCCGCCGAGCGGTCGCGGTGACCTGGTGCAACGAGCGCAGCGAGCGACCCGCCACCGCGTACGCGCCAGCCACCCCGACGACGCTGATCGCCAGCAGCGCCACCAGCCCTTTGGCCAGCAGTTCGCTGGTCGCGCTCGCCGCCAGCCGCTGCTGCCACTGTCGGGCGTCCATCGTCGCGCCGTCGGCGAGCACCACCGTGGTGCCCGGCTGCAACTCGTCGGTTGGCCGCAGCGCGTCGCCGACCAGCAGCCAGGCGAGCAGGATCAGGGTTGCCCCGGCACCCACCAGCAGGACACCGTTGAGCATGGTCAGTCGCAACCGCAACGTCGGCCGCAGCCACGGCCGCCGGTTGGTCAGATACACGGTCATGCGATCACCTGGCCCGGCAGGCCGTCCACGGGCATCCGATATCCGGCGCCGACCACGGTCTCGATCAGCGGTGGGTCGCCGATCTTCTTACGGAGGGTCCGCACGGTGACCCGTACGATCGTGGTGAACGGGTCGGTGTTGGCGTCCCAGACCCGTTCCAGCAGTTCCTCGCTGGAGACCACCCCGCCCCGGGCCTTGAGCAGCTCCTCCAGCACACCGAACTCCTTGCGGGTCAACTCGACCGGTGCGCCGGCCCGGGTGGCCATCCGACGGGCCGGGTCGACGACCAGGTCGGCGACGGCCAGTACCGGCGGCGCGGGCGGGGTGGCCCGCCGTCCCAGGGCCTGGACCCGGGCGACCAGCTCGTCGAAGGCGAACGGCTTGGGCAGATAGTCGTCGGCCCCGAGTTGCAGCCCTTCGACCCGGTCGGCGACGGTGCCGCTCGCGGTGAGCATCAGCACCCGGGTCAGCGTGCCCGAGCTGACCAGGTCGGCGCAGATCTGGTCACCGTGCATGCCGGGCAGGTCCCGGTCGAGGACCAGCACGTCGTACCGGGTGACGAAGGCCATTTCGTGCCCGACGGAGCCGTCGTAGGCGACGTCCACCGCCATTCCTCGGCGGCGCAGGCCGCGCGCGATCGCGTCGGCGAGGTTCCGCTCGTCCTCGACCACCAGTACCCGCACCGCGATCCTCCTGAATCTATGCCCGTCGAGCACCGGCCCCGACCCGGGGCCGACCCCGCCCCACACGCTAGTGGGTGGTGGAAAACAACCTAGTCACCGCCGACAAAACCCAGGTCGCTCGCGGGACCAAGGACCATTGCTAAAAACTTTCCGGTACGGAAAGCTTCGCGACGTCCATCTCCGCGATGGAATCGGTCGCACCAATCCGATTGTTCGAACAGGAGACACGGTGGAGCCGGTCTGCCCGCACATCGCCTACCGGGGCTTTCGCACAGCGCCGGAGTTCGGGACCGGTGTGCTCTCCGGGGCGACACTGCGCCCCGACGGTGTCGCTCTCAGTGCCGCGGTGGACCAACTCGTCCACACCGACCCGCACACCGGTGCCACCGGGACGTACGACCTCGCCACCTGGACCTCACCCTCGATCGACCCCGGTTTCGTGGCCACCGAGGTCATTCCCTCCTGGACCGGGGACACCCCGGACGGCTGCTGGCTCCAGATCGACGTACGCGGCAGCACGGAAGCCGGCACGACCACCGACTGGTACACGTTGGCCCACTGGGCGGCCGACGACAGCACCCTGCGCCGGACCTCGGTCCCGGACCAGACCGACGCTTACGGCTCGGTCGCCGCCGACACCCTCACCATGGCCAAGGGCTACGGTCTGACCAGTTGGCAGCTGCGGGTCATCCTGCTCCGCCCGGCCGGTACGAACCTGACGCCCGTCCTGCGTTCGGTCGGTGCCGCCGTCTCCCGACCGGCGGGGACCGTCGACGCCACCACCGAGGTCGGCTCGCCGACCGCCCGGGGGCGGATCCTGGACGTCCCCCCCTTCTCCCAGCGCACCCACATCGGGCACTACCCGCAGTGGGACGGGGGCGGGGACTCGTGGTGCAGCCCCACGTCGACGTCGATGGTGCTCGCCTACTGGGGGGTCGGTCCGGCTCCCGACGACTACTCCTGGGTCGATCCGAACGATCCCCGACCACTGGTCGACCACGCCGCCCGACAGTGTTTCGACTACGCCTACCAGGGCGCGGGCAACTGGCCCTTCAACACCGCCTACGCCGGGCGGTACGGCCTGGATGCCTTCGTCACCCGGTTGCGTTCGCTCGCCGAGGCGGAGTCGTTCATCGCCGCCGGCGTACCGCTGGTCGTCTCCGCGTCCTACCGCCGGGGTGACGTGCCCGGGCTGGACTACGACACCAAGGGTCACCTGTTGGTGCTGGTCGGGTTCACCTCGACCGGCGATCCGGTCCTCAACGACCCGTACTCGCCGGACGACCAGGCGGTACGCAAGCCGGTGAACCGCGCCCGGTTCGAGGCGCGGTGGCTCACCGCCAACGGTGGGCTGGTCTACGTGATCCGCCCGGCCTCGGTGCCGCTCCCCCCGGCACCGGCCCAGGCGAACTGGTAACCAAAGCCGGCACCAACCAACGCGGACGAACCGGCACCAACCAACCCGGACGAGCCGGCAGCCAGCCCGACACCTGCACCTGCACCTGCACCTGCACCTGCACCTGCACAATCGAACCGGGATGGCGGGTCCCACCGGCAGGTCACCCCGGCAGTCGCCACAGCCGAAACGCCCAGTCCGGCCGGCGGCAGACGAGCACCTCGGCATCTCCCCCCGCACGGATCTCGCAACCGCCGATGCTGCCCCTGGTCACCAGCTCGATCCGGGCGGTCACGGTGGCCGGGTCCAGCCGGGCGAACCAGACCTGACCGTCGGTGGTGTAGCGCACCCCGAGTAGCGACCGAGACCCGGGCAGCCCGGGAAGCATGCCCAGCACCGCCCAGCGACCCAGGCCACCCAGTCGCCGACCGGTGGCCGGGTCGAGCACCATCAGCGAATCGGCGGCAGGGAAGCCCGCCTCACTGGCCACCAGCCGGTCGCCGACCGGCCAGGCTACGGGCAGTTGCGGCAGCACCCAGCGGGTCTGACCGGTTGCCGGGTCGATCCCACGCAGGCCAGCCTGTAGTGACAGATGGCACAGGATCGAGCCGCACGCGAAGAAGCCGTCCGGCGTCAACCCGCTTTCCCGTGCCGTCCAGCGATGATCCAGCCGATCCAATCCGTACGCGACGACCTCGTCCGGGCCACCGGCAACGAACAGCAGGTCACCGACGACACCCGGAAACCGGCTGTGGTCGTCCGGGGCCTGCGGCTGTCGTACCGGCGGACCGATGGCCTGGACCAACCGCCCGGACGACCCCTCCCGCACCTCCGCCCGCCTCCCGGACAGGCCGAGCACGATCCTCGACGAGGTCACCGCATCGTCCTGATGGACGGGCTCCGCCCCGCCGGGAATAGGCTGCGACCATCTGATCCGCCCCGAATCCGCCGCCACCGACACGAGGGTGACCGGCTCCTGGTCCGACGGCTCGGTCCGCAACAGCAGATCACTCTCGACGCCCCAACCACGAAAGGCAGCCAGGTGACGCCAGGACACCGCTCCGGTCGCCGGGTCCAGCGCCATGGTCTCGCTGGGGCCCTCCACCTCGGGTGTGGCGAGCACGATCAGCCGCTGCGCCACCACACCGATCACGGACAGCACCACACCCGCCGGTGCGGGTAGCCGCCACAAGCGGCGGCCGTCGCCAGCCCGCAGCGCCGTGATCCCCCGGTCGGGGCTGCTGAGTTCGGTCAGGAACAGCCGATCCTCCGCCACCGTGAGGGACGCTTCCCGCCCGGCGGGGACGACCAGCTCCGGCACCGGCTGCCGTGGGGGCGCTCCGGCGGTGACGGTGACCAACAGGAGGGCCAGCACCACGCCGACCCGAAAGCCCCTGGTGATACGCCAGCCCCGCCTCGGTTCGGCATCAAGGGACAACTCGTCGTAGTGCTCCCCCAGGTCGATGACCGCCATCGCGCACCGCCTCCTCCAGGTCGGGCCAACCCGGTGCCCGTACCCCCGGCAACCGCACCGGTCCCGGCAAATCGCCCCACCCACGCCTGTACGATGGCGCGTCGTGGCTGTCCCAGTAATCGACAATTCTTCGGATGCCGAGTCCACCCCCGTCGAGTCCACCCGACCCGGCTGGCGACGGATCCTCCGCGCTCCGGCGCGCGCCGATCTGCTGGCCATCGGAGCGTACGTCCTACTCGGTGTCCTCGTGTGCGCCAACTACTGGGCGGACATCGACCACCGGGTGTCGTCCCACCTGCCCACCGACCACAGCTGGTTCGAGTGGCTGTTCTCGCACGGGGCCTACTCGGTGCGCCATCTGGAGAATCCGCTGTTCTCCCTACGGCAGAACGCACCCGACGGCGTCAACATGATCGCCAACACCTCGATCCTGGGCGTCACCATCCCGATGGCCCCGATCACCATGCTCTTCGGGCCGCAGGTCTCCTACACGCTCTACCTCGGTGGCGCGCTGGCGGCCACGGCGGCCACCTCCTACTGGATGCTCTCCCGCTATCTGGTCAGCTCGCGGGTGGCCGCGTTCATCGGTGGCGGCTTCCTCGGCTTCGCCCCCGGTGTCATCCATCACGCCAACGGCCAGCCCAACTTCGTCTCCAACTTCCTGCTTCCGGTGATCGTCGCCCGGGTGCTGCGGCTCGGTGAACCGGGTCCGAAGCGCTGGGTACGAAACGGCATCGCCCTCGGCCTGCTCGTGACGTACCAGATCTTCGTCAACGAGGAGATGCTGCTGCTCACCGCGCTGACCATGCTGGTCGCGGTCGCGGCGTACACCGTGTTTCGGTGGTCCGACGCGCGGGCCAAGATGCGCCCGTTCCTGCTCTCCCTCGGGCTCGGCGGCGGCGTGGCACTGCTGCTGACCGCCTACCCGATCTGGTTCCAGTTCAACGGCCGGCAGTCCTCCCGGGGACTACAGGGCGGGGTCTTCCACAGTTGGGGTGAGGACCTGAAGGCGTACGTGACCTATGCCCGGGACACCCTCGCCGGCACCCCCGAGGTGGAGAAGACCATCGGGGTGACCGAGCAGAACTCCTGGTTCGGCTGGCCACTGGTCATCCTCGCGCTGGTGGCGATCGTCGTCCTCTGGCGGGTCTCGCTGGCCGCCCGGATCGCCGGGATCGTTGCCCTCTTCTTCACCTTCGTCTCGCTCGGGCCGTACCTGCGATTCGACGGTCAACTGACCGAGATCGCGGGTCCGTGGCACTACCTGCCGAAGGACCTGCCCCTGGTCGAGATGATGATGCCGACCCGGATGGCGCTGGTCGTCACCGGTGCCGTGGGCGTGCTGCTGGCCCTGGCCTGGGACCGGGCGGCTACCGTCCAGCGGGCCGCCACCGTCCAACAGACCGGCGACAGTCCGGGCCGCCGCTGGCGGATCTTCCTGGCGTACGCGGCCGTGCTGATCGCCGTGGTGCCGCTGATCCCCCGGCCGCTGCCGGCCGAGCACGTCGACTCACCCCCGAAGTTCATCACCTCGGACGCGTGGCGGTCGTACGTGCCGGAGGGCCGTACGTTGGTGCCGGTGCCCATCCCCAGCAACGTGCACGGCCTCTCCACGCTGCGCTGGAGCGCCCTGACCCAGCACGAGTTCCCGGTGCCGGGCGGCTACTTCATCGGTCCCGGCCCAGAGGGTGAGGGCATCTTCGGAGCCCCGCTCCGGCCGACCAGCGGCCTGATCTACACGACCATGGACACCGACCAGGTACCGCCGATCACCGAGGAGAACCGTCGGCAGGCGATCGAGGACCTACGCTTCTGGCGGGCCTCGGTGGTGGTGCTCGGCAAGCACCCGGACGACCAGGTGCTGCACCAGTTGCTGACCGAGTTGATCGGCCCTGGGCAGCGTGTCGACGACGTCTGGCTCTGGGACGTCCGACCGCTGGTGCCCTGAGCCCCGGCGCTGCCCGGACCGGGCCAGTCGGCGCGGATCGGACCGGGTCAGTCGGCGCGGATCGGACCGGGTCAGTCGATGCTGACCCGGTCCCGCACGTCCCACACCCAGGCACCGGCGATCTCCTGACCCGGGCCGAGTAGCAGGTCGACGGTCTCCTTGACCGGGTAGCCCCGGTGCAGTCCGCCCTGCACCACGATCGCCGCCCGCCAGTGCCGCAGGTCCTCGATCGCCTGTCGGCGATGCTCGTCGGTGATGGGCGGGATCTGACCGGTGCGGGCCACCTCGTTGAGTAGTACCGCGGTGGGCCGGTCGACCGGTCCCCAGCGGCCGGTCGGGTCGTCCGGGCTGGTGGGACCGATGAAGTAGCCGCCCGGTGCGGTGAAGGCCAGCCGGGTCCGCGCCGACCAGTACATCCCGGCGGTCGCCTCCCCTCCTCCGGAGGGCGGCACCGGCACCAGGGACCGGCCCGGCGGGACGTACGACCGCCACTGGCCGCTGGTCACGAACTCAGGCACCGGCCACACCGGGTCGGTCCGGATCGGGGTTGGCACCAGTGGCAACAGTACGGCGAGGACCGCACCGGTCCAGAGCAGCCGGACCGGCACGCGCTCGCCCTCGCCCGAGGTCGCGCTGATCGCCGGGGTGCCGCCGGGCGGAGTACCGCCGCCGGCCGAGCCGGCTCTGGAGACTGGCGTGGATCGGAACACCCGGTCGAGGGAGAGGGCCAGCAGGATCGCCACGACCGGAATGCAGATCAGGGGAAAGCGGGCCGGCACCGCCAGGTCGATCAATGGCACGGCAGAGATCAACCGGTACGGCCCGGGCAGATCGGTCAGCTTGCCGTCGAGCCGGACCTGTACGCCCAGGGACAGCACCGCGAAGGTGAACCCGCAGACCGCGAGCGCCTTGACCATCGGGCGGCGCCACAGCCAGACCGCCACCACCGCGCAGAGCACGATCAGGGCCAGGCCGAAGAAGGAGTTCTCCTCGGTCGCGTTCGGCGCCAACAGCCGCGACGCCTGCTCGTGACCGGTGATGGACTGCTGACCCGAGGTGGCGAACGAGCCCAGGTCCAGCGCGTACGACTCCTTGTTGAACGGCAGCCCGCGATAGTGGCCCGGCCCGAAGAACTGGTACCACAGCGGATAGGCCAGCAGCACCAGGGCGGTCCCCGCGCCGACCGCGATCCGGCCGAGGAACGCGCGAGCCAGTCGCCTTGCCCCGGTCCGGTCGGCCAGCACGTGCACGACCGTGAACAGTCCGCAGGCCAGCACCAGGAAGAGCAGCACTTCCTCGGCGAGGAACACCTGGTAGCTGACCAGCAGGCCGAGCAGCACCCCCTGCCGCAGGATCCGGTCGGTGACCGGGCTGAAGACGATCCACAGGATGGCCGGCACCAGGAACTGGGCGACCATGTGCAGGTGCCCGCCGGCCTGCGAGATCATTCCGGGGGCGAAGCCGCAGAACAGCCCGCCGAGCGCGGCGGCGAACCGGGACCGGACCAACCGGCGGGACAGGAACAGGTACCAGGCGGCGGCGGTGCCGCCCAGGGAGAGGATCAGCGAGAGCACGAACGTGGTCTGCGAGCCGAACAGCACCGTCACCGGGGTCAGTGGGATACCGAACCCGAGCACCGAGATGTTCGCCATCAGGTTGATCCCGTCCGGCGCGTTGAGCTGGGTGCTGTAGAAGGGGTTCTCCCCCTGGGTCACCGCCTGGGCGGCCCGGGCCAGCATCCACTCCAGGAGCATCTGGTCGTTCTCCATGTGGACCATCCGCTCGGGATGCCACAGCCGGCTGGTGACGTAGAGCGCGACGAGCAGGTAGCCCCCGATGACCGCCGCATCGAACCACCACGGCCGATGCCACCATCGGGCACCGAACCGCCGCCGACCACCAACCCTCGCTCGGTCCCCGGTCGGGTCGGCTCCGGCGAGGGAGGCATCGACCCGACCGGCGGGCTCGGTGGTGGCGCCCGCTTCAGCCACGATCACCCGTACGGGAAACCGCCACCACCGGTGGACGTACGGCGTCCGGCCGACTCATCAGGCTTTCCTACTGGTCAACGGGCGGACGTCCCAGACCCAGACGTCGGACTCCTTGCGGCCGGGGCCGAGCAACTGCTCGACCGTCTCGCGCAGCGGCTCCACGTGGTGCTGCCGCAGCGGCAGGACCAGGATCGCCGCGTTCCAGTGTCGCAGCTCGTCCAACGACCGGCGTCGCTGCTGCTCACTCAGCGTGGGGGTGTGACCGGTGGTGGCGACGTCGTCGAGGATGCCTTCGAGGCCCTGGGGACGGCCACCGAAACGACCGGGATCCCCGGTGTTGCCGTTGCGTGGCGCCAGGAAGTAGCCGCCCGGGATCTTGAAGTCCAGGTTCACCGCCGCCGCCCAACGCATGCTGTGCGTGGCGCCCATGGCGGGGATGGGCACCGCCACCAGCGTCTGGTCCTCGGCGACGTAGGGCCGCCACTGGCCCGAGGTGATGAACTTGGGCACCGGCGGCCGGGAGGTCACCTTCAGCGGCATGGGCACGATCGGCACCAGTGCGATGGCCAGGGCGGCGACCGTCACACCGCGTACCGCCCGCCGGTCGACCGTCTCCAGCTTCTTCGCCCGGTCGACGGCCACGGCCAGCAGCAGTCCCACGAACACACTGGTGATCATCCCGAACCGGGTGGGCACCACGGCGTCCAGCAGCGGGGCCTTGACCAGCAGGTCCCACGGCCCCCAGAGGAGGTCCCGGTCCCAGTAGCTGATCCGCTCGCCGAGGGAGAGTACGGCGAAGAAGAGGCCGGTGAAGGCGAACGCCCGGACGAGCACCTCCCGGCGCAGCCAGACCACGATCGCCACGACGAGGACCACCAGCCCCCAGCCGAAGAAGGCGTTCTCCTCGGAGTAGTTCGGTGCGAGACCGGCATTGGCCCGCTCGTTGCCGCCGATCGTCGGCGAGCCCGGGGTGAAGAAGGCGGCGAGGTCGTTGCCGTAGTCCTGCACGGCGTCGCTCAGGCCGTGATACGCCTGCGGGCCGGCGAACTGCACGTACAGGGGGAAGGCCAGCAGTGCCCCGGCCACGACCGCGCACACCGCGACACTGACGGCAAGTGGCCGCCAGGCGGTGCGCCACCGCCCGGGCTGCTGGGCCAGCACGGCGACCAGGAACACCCCGCACGCCATGGCGGTGAAGAGCAGGATCTCCTCGTTGATGAAGGCCTGGTAGGCGACCAGCAACGCGAGCACCACGCCGTCGCGGATCGGCCGGGTGGACCGGGTCATGACCATGACCCGCCAGACGATGAACGGCAACAGGAACTGGGAGATGATGTTCGGGTGCCAGTTGGCGTGCGACAGCATCGCCGGCGAGAACCCACAGAACCAGCCGCCCACGATCGCGGCAACCGGCGCGCTCACCAGGTGTCGCGAGATCACGTAGTACCAGGCGGAGGCGGTGCCGGCGAGACCGAGCGTGACCAGGACCGCGAACGAGACCGCGGGGCCGAAGAGCAGGGTCACCGGCACCATGGGGATACCCAGCGCCAGGATGGCGGTGTTGGCCATCAGGTTGACGCCGTCGGGGTAGTTGAGCTGCTCGGTAAAGAAGGGGAACTCACCGTGCAGCACCACCCGTACCGAGTGGGCGAGGAAGTACTGCACCTGCGCCGGGTCACTGCTGTAGAGCGCGGCAACCCGACCGGCCGGGTTGATCCAGATCTGGCTGGTCACCCAGAGCGCGGCGAGCAGGAAGAAGCCGTACACCGCGAGGTCCCGTCGCCAGGTGGGCCAGCGGCGTCTCCGGGCGGGCGGGTGTTGGGTCCCGTCAATCTCCGGCGCGGAGCCGGCGGTGGCCTCGGTGCGATTCGTCGTGGCCTCCGCATCAGGCTCCGACGCGCTGTCGGTATCGGTGGCCGAGCGGTCGCCCGAGTCGGGCATTTCCGGACCGGGCGTGGAATCTAGACGGGACTCGGGAGGCGTCACAGTCGGCGGAGTCTACCCGAGCACGGACTGCCCACCGGAGCCGCACGGAGCCTCCCCAGACGCGCGGAGAAGGCTGGTGTACGGCCTGCAACGGCACGCTTACCCACCATGGGTCGAGCTTACCTAGGTCGCCCCGGTCCGCTGCCGGAGATCTCGTACGATGTGGGCTCCGCTTTGGCAGTCGAACCGATCGGGGGCGCAGGTGCGTTCAGTCCGTCGCGGCATGTTGAGCGTCGCGTTGACGCTGGGACTACTCGCGACAGGCTGCGGCCCGCTGGAGGAACGAAAGGACCCCACCCTCCGCGTCGGCTACGACACCCTCGACGGGACCCTGCCGGTCTGGCCCGCCCGGGGCGGGCTCGTCGCCGACGCCCAGGCGACCGCGGCGGTCACCGAGGCCGTCCGGAACTGGCGGTCCCCGATCGACGACCGGGTCCACCTTCCGTCCTCGGGCATCCTCTGGCTCGGCGAAGCCGAGGGCGCACCACTGGCCCTGGTCGCGGCGAGTGTGCCCGGCGAGTCGGCCTCCTGGCTGTTGCAACTGACGGGCAAGGGTACGACGTACGAGGTCACCCACTCGACCGAGTACACCGATCCGGGATACCTGGTCTACTCCGACGTACTGCCGGTACAGCTGGCCAACGGTCGGCGTTATCTCACCTCCAACCGGGTGCAACGGCTGGTCGGTCCGGGTAACACCACGTTGGCGATCACCGACGGGCTGAGCGCCCCGGCGGACGTACCCGGCTGCACGGCGACCCCGCTCACCGCGACCCTGGCCACCACCGAATCGCTCCCCCAGGGCGGGTCGAACCGGTTCCTCGACCTCGGCACCGCGATCACCGGTCCGCGCTACCCGCTAGTGGGGGACGAGTCCGGCACCGGCTACAAGGTCCTCGACGGGCTCGACACCTGCGCACTGGCCACGGAGACCGGCCCGTTCGGCAGCATCCTGGAGCGCTGGCACAACCGGGACGCGCCCGGTCTCGTGCCCGCGTCGTGGCCGATCGACCGGATCACCAGCCGATCCCTGGGGGACGTGTCCCTGCCAGGACAGCCCGCCGGCAAACTCGACCAGATCACCTGGCACACCGACGCCGGCAACATGAGCGCCGTCATCTTCCGCCCGGAGGAGGGTGCGCCAGTGGTCTCGGCGGCGGATCGGCTGAACGTGCTCCAGGCCTATGTGCTGCGCTTCCCGGACCAGCCGCTCGTCGTACTCACCTGGCGGCCCACCACGGACAGCTCCCTGTCCGTACCGGCCGGCGCGAACCGGCTGGTCGACAAGCCGGGGCTGCTGGTGACCCCGAGGCCGGCGAAGAAGGAGAGCTTCAGCCTGGCCACCCCGGACAAGACGCACTACCGCTCGCTGGGAGGCGAGGGCAAGGACTGACCGCGCGGGCAGAAAGCGGAGAGCGGGTCGGGGCCGACCGGGCCAGACAGTGACGCGCCGGGTGGATTACCACCCGGCGCGTCCGTGATTCGTACGGGCTCAGCCGCGCCCAGCGCCGTGTCGGCTCCCGTTGCCGTTGGCCGAGACCGGTACCGGCTCGATCTTCTCGTCGAGGCGGGAGAGCCAACCGGTGACGTCCCGGGCCACGTCCTGGGCGGTCAGCCCGAGGTCACCCAGGATCTGGGCCCGGGTGCCGTGCGGCTGCCAGACCGGGGGCACGCCCAGGTCCCGCATCGGGACGTGCAGGTCGGCGTCACGCATCGCCTTGGCCAGCGCGTCGCCGACCCCGCCAGCGCGTACGCCGTCCTCGACGGTGACCACGAGCCGGTGCGCGCCGGCCAGCTCGACCAGTTCGTCGGCGACCGGCCGCACCCAGCGCGGGTCGACCACGGTCACCCCGTAGCCGTGTTCGGCGACCCGGGCGGCCACCTCGACACCGAGGTGGGCGAACGCCCCGACCGCCACCAGCAGCACGTCGGTACGGTCCGACTCGGCGAGCACGTCGACCTGGCCGACCCGGCGGACGGCGGGCAGGTCCTTGGCGACCGATCCGGTGGGGAAGCGCAGGATGGTGGGCCCGTCGTCGACGGCGACCGCCTCACGCAGCTCCTCGCGGAGCGTGGCGGCGTCCCGGGGGGCGGCGATCCGCAGGCCGGGCACGACCCCGAAGACCGACATGTCCCAGATGCCGTAGTGGCTCGGCCCGTCCGGGCCGGTGATGCCCGCCCGGTCCAGCACGAAGGTCACCGGCAGCTTGTGCATCGCGATGTCGAGCAGTACCTGGTCGAAGGCGCGGTTGAGGAAGGTCGCGTAGACCGCCACCACCGGGTGCAGACCGCCCAGCGCGAGCCCTGCCGCCGAGGTGGCGGCATGCTGCTCGGCGATGCCGACGTCATAGACCCGGTTCGGATACTTGCGGGCCAACGCGGCGATGCCGGTCGGCTCCGCCATCGCGGCGGTGATCCCCACCACATCGGGCCGCTCGTCGGCGATCGCCACCAGCTCGTCGGAGAAGACATGCGTCCACTTCACCGACGGGGCGGCGAGCAGCTTGCCGGTCTCGACGTCGAAGGCGCTGCCCGGGCCGTGCAGGCAGTCGGCCTCGTCCTCCTCGGCCGGGCGGTAGCCGTAGCCCTTGCGGGTCACCGCGTGCACGATGACCGGGCCGCCGAAGTTCTTCGCCGCGCGCAACGCCGACTCGATCGCGGCCTGGTCGTGGCCGTCGACCGGGCCGACGTACTTGATGCCCAGGTCTTCGAACATCGCCTGCGGGGCGACGACGTCCTTGATGCCCTTCTTGACGGCGTGCAGCACCTCGTACATCGGCTTGCCGACCAGCGGGGTCGACCCGAGCGCGTCCTTGACGGTGTCGAGGATCTTCTCGTAACCGGGGTTGAGACGCAGGTTCGACAGGTGGTCGGCCAGGCCGCCGATGGTCGGCGCGTACGACCGGCCGTTGTCGTTGACCACGATGACCAACGGGTTGCGGGCGGCGGCGATGTTGTTGAGCGCCTCCCAGCACATGCCGCCGGTCAGCGCCCCGTCCCCGACTACGGCGACGACGCTGCGCTGCTCACCACGCAGGGCGTACGCCTTGGCCAGCCCGTCGGCATAGGAGAGGGCGGTCGAGGCGTGTGAGTTCTCGATGATGTCGTGTTCGCTCTCGGCCTGGCTCGGGTAGCCGGAGAGGCCACCGCGCTGGCGGAGCTTGTCGAATCCGTCCAGCCGCCCGGTCAGCATCTTGTGCACGTACGCCTGGTGCCCGGTATCGAACAGGAAGCGGTCCCTGGGCGAGTCGAAGACCCGGTGCATCGCGAGGGTCACCTCGACCACTCCGAGGTTGGGCCCGAGGTGCCCACCGGTACGGGACACCTTGGCGACCAGAAAGTCCCGGATCTCGGCGGCGAGGACGTCCAACTCCTCGGCGGACATCCGCTTGACGTCCTGGGGACCGCGGACCGTGGCCAGCAGTCGGCCGTGGTTGGCCGAACCCTCTTCAACACTCATGACGGGAGAGTCTATCGGCCCTGGAGAGCAGCGCAGCCCGAGCCGAGATCGTCTTCACCAGTTCATCACGTTTCGGCGACGATCGGCCTGGGCAGCGCTGCGCCGATCACCGCCGCCTTCCCGGTCACAAGCCCGATGCGTTCCCGGTCACAGACCCGACGCGTTCCCTGCCACAAGTCCGACGCGTTCCCTGCCACAAGTCCGGCGCGTTCCCGGTCACAGACCTGCGGTGACGGTCACCCCGGTGCCGACCGACCGGGTGGTGCCGACCTTGTCGACCAGGTTGCCGGTGGAGGTGACCCGCAGCGCCGGGCCGTTGCCCTTCTGGTAGCTCAACCCGATCTCCCGGCCGGCACCGGTACCGGTTCCCAGGATGGCGTTTCCGGTGACGGCTACCTGGCCGGTGCCGTAGTTGACCCCGTCCACCCCGAGGTAGACGAAGTTGCCGGCGGCGGGCAACGCGGCGAACTGGTGGACGCGGTTGCCCAGGATGGTGTTGGTGACGTCGCCCTGGACCGTGCACCGGATACCGAAGTAGGTCGTGCCGCTGGCCCCTTCCAGGCCGAAGTCTTCGATGTAGTTGTTCTGGATTCCGGTCGCGAAGCAGCGCTTGGCATCGATGGCGTGCCGTCGTACCCCGTACAGGTGGAGGTCACTGACCACCCAGCCGGCGCTGTTGTCCAGATCCACGGCGCTGGTGCCACTGGTCGAGATCCAACTGCGTTGCAGCATCCAGTCGGTGACCTGGTTGTCCGGGTCGAGCACCCGGAACCCGGCGCCCCCGCTGTTCTCGATGAACACGTCGCTCACCACGCTGTTGACCATCGTGCTTCCCGTCAGGTGCGTGCCGTTGCTCGACAGGCTGGACACCCGGATCCCGTCCGACGGGGCATTCCTGATCTCCACGTCGTACACCCGGCTGTTCCAGGTCCGCAGCATCAGCGGCACGGTGCCGGTGTTGGCGGCCCGGTTGCCGTCCAGGGTGAGCTTCTCGATCCGCACGTTGCTGGAGACCCACGTCACGTTGTCGACCCAACTGTCGGAGGCCAGCATGGCGGGCAGGTTGGCACCGTTGGCCTGGGTCAGGACGGCACCGCCACGCGAGTCTCCCCGGTAGGTCCGGTCGTCGAGCAGCTTGATCGTCGCGTTGATCAGGCATGGGCCCTTGATCACGATCTCGTCCCCGGCCTGGGACGAGTTGATCGCGCCCTGGATGGCTCCCGCGTCGGCGGTGGTGTTGGCACAGGTGGCGTTCACCCGTGCCGCGTGCGCCGGGGGAACGTCCCCCACCAGCGCGACGCCGAGTCCCCCGGCGATCAGGGTGGCCGCCGCGAGGGAGGAGGCCAGCCGCCGAGACGGTACTTTACTGCCCAAAGTCGTATGCATGAAGAAAACCTTCCGCATCCGACACCCGGACCACAAGAGTTAATTTGCATCTATCTATAACTGCCAGTCCGGTCACACCCGGTCGGCCGCCGCCCAGCCGGGGAGAACCTAACTGGGCAGAAACAGCCCGACCAGCTCCACGTGCTGGGTCATCGGGAACAGGTCGTATCCACGCAGCCCGGTAAGACGCCACCCGGCCTCCCGGAAGGTGCGGACATCTCGGGCGAAGGCCGCCGGGTCGCAGGCCACGTACGCCACCGCGCGCGCACCGGAGGCCGCCACCGCGCGCGCCACCGGGCCACCCGCCCCGGTCCGGGGCGGATCCAGCACCACCAGGTCGACCGGTCCGATCACCCGGCGACGGGCCAGCGCCGTCTCCACCTTCGCCGACACCACCTCGACCCCGGGTAGGTCCCGCAGGTTGTCCCGGGCGGCGGAGACGCCCAGCGCCGCCGCCTCGACCAGGGTGACCCGCCCGGTCGGGCCGACCCGCTCGGCGAGCGCCCCGGCGAAGAGCCCCGCCCCGCCGTAGAGGTCCCAGGCGGACTCCCCCGCCACCGGTTTGAGCAGCTCCAGCACCGCCGCCACGAGGGTGTCGGCGGCGGCCGGATGCACCTGCCAGAACGCCTCTGCCGGGAGCATCCACTCCCGACCGGCGGCCAACTCCCGGACCAGGGCGGTCTCCGCGTCGACGAGCACCTCGTCCCCGACGTCGACCCGCCGAGGACCGGCACCGACCTCCCGGGAACCACCACCGGCCCCTCGGGGACCGCCACCACCGGCACCGGCGGCGTCACCGAAGTCACCACCGCCGCCGAGCAGGTCGCCGAAGCCGGCGAGCCCGGCGGTGATCTCGCTCACCACGACGTCCCCTCCGGAGGAGGCGACCACCTCCACCGCGTCCGCCGCCGGCCAACGCCGGCCGCTGGCCGCCAACACCGGCAGTTCCTGGATCGCGGGGTGGGCGATCAGGCACCGGTCGACCGGGACGACCTCGTGCGAACGATGCTTGAGCAGGCCAGCCCGGCCGGCAGCGTCCACCGCGTACCGAACCCGGGACCGCCAGCCCGTCATCCCGCCGGGCAACGCCTCGACCCGTACGCCGAGCTGGTCCACCTCGTCCGCCGAAAGACCGCCGAGGCGGCGCAACTGCTCACGTACGACGGTCTCCTTCCACTCCCGCTGGGCGTCAGGCGCGACGTGCTGGAGATCGCAGCCACCGCACCGGTTCGGGCCGGCGTACGGACAGGGCGGGGTGACCCGCTCGGGGGCGGCGGCAAGGATCTCCACCGCGTCCGCCCGCAGGTAGCCCCGATGCACCTCGGTGATCTCGGCCACGACCCGTTCCCCGGGCAACGCGTGCCGGACGAAGACGACCTGACCGTCCAGCCTGGCCACGCAGTGCCCACCGGGGGCCACCACGTCGACGGTCAGCTCGACCCGGTCGGCCTCGTACCGCTCGGTCATCGTTCGTCTCCCTCGGTGCGGGGGGTCGGTTGGCCGCCACCGGTGGCCACACCGGTCGGCGCCGGTGGCGGGGTCGGGGCCGCGAGCTGTCCGCCCAGGCTCGCGCTACGGGGCCCCCGGGCCGGGCCCTGGCTGAGGGTGGCGTCGAACCGGTCCAGGTTCTTGTTGGCGGTGGAGGCCAGCTGCCAGGGCACGCTGGTCACCATCACACCCGGTTCGAACAGCAGCCGGGTCTTGAGCCGCAGCGCACTCTGGTTGTGCAGCAGGTTCTCCCACCACCGTCCGACGACGTACTCGGGAACGAAGACCGTGACCACGTCCCGGGGTGCGTCCCGGCGGGTCCGCGCGACGAAGTTGAGGATCGGCTGGGTGATCTCCCGGTACGGCGAGTCGACGACCGTCAGCGGTACCGGTATCCCGCGCCGCTCCCACTCCTTCTGCAGCGCCCGGGTCTCCGACTCGTCGACGTTGACGGTCACCGCGGTCAGGCTGTCCGGTCGGGTGGCCTGGGCGTAGGCCAACGCCCGCAGGGTCGGCTGGTGCACCTTGCTGACCAGCACGATCGCGTGGTTGCGGGCGGGCAGCACCGGCCGCCCGTCGGCCGGGGCCAGTTCGGCGGCGACGGTGTCGTAGTGCCGGCGGATGCCGAGCATGAGCAGGAAGATGACGGCCATCGCGACGATCGCGATCCACGCACCGAGCAGGAACTTGGTGACCAGCACGACGATCAGGACCGCGCCGGTGAGCACCATGCCGAAGGTGTTGATCGCCCGGGACCGGAACATCCGACGTCGCGCCACCGGGTCCCGCTCGGTACGCAGCAGCCGGTTCCAGTGCCGGATCATGCCGGCCTGGGAGAGTGTGAATGAGACGAACACCCCGACGATGTAGAGCTGGATGAGCTTGGTCACCTCGGCCTGGAAGGCCACGATCAGCACCACCGCGAAGAGGGCCAGCAGGACGATCCCGTTGGAGAACGCCAGCCGGTCGCCCCGGGTGTGCAGTTGGCGGGGCAGGTAGCGGTCCTGGGCCAGGATCGAGCCGAGCACCGGGAACCCGTTGAAGGCGGTGTTGGCGGCCAGGAAGAGGATCAGCGCGGTCATCCCGGCGACCACGAAGAGCAGCACCGAGCCGGAGCCGAAGACCGCCTCGCCGAGCTGGGTGGTGACGGTCTTCTGGACATAGCCGGGTGGGCCGGAGACGATCTGCCACGCCGGGTCCTCGACGAACTGCAGTCCGGTCAGCCGGGCCAGCCAGATGATGCCGACCAGCATGGTGATCGCGATCACGCCCAGCAGGAGCAGGGTGGCGGCGGCGTTGCGGCTCTTCGGTGCCTTGAACGCCGGTACGCCGTTGGAGATCGCCTCCACACCGGTCAGCGCGGCGCAACCCGAGGAGAACGTCCGGAGCAGCAGGAAGACCAGCGCGAAACCGGTGACGCTGTGTTCGGCCCGGATCTCCAGCCCGGCGCTGGGTGCCTGGAGGTCGTGGCCGAGCACGAAGACCCGGACCAGCCCGGTCAGGATCATGCCGACGATGACGATCATGAACCCGTAGGTCGGGATGGCGAACGCGGTGCCGGACTCCCGCAACCCGCGCAGGTTGACCGCGGTCAGAATGATGACCGCCAGGACGGCGATGCCCACCTTGTGGGTGGCCACGAACGGCACCACGGAGCCGAGGTTGGCCACCCCGGAGGAGACCGACACCGCGACGGTCAGCACGTAGTCGACCATCAGGGCGCTGGCCACCCCGACCCCGAACTTCGGCCCGAGGTTGACCGTGGCCACCTCGTAGTCGCCGCCGCCGGAGGGGTAGGCGTGCACGTTCTGCCGGTAGCTCGCCACCACGGTCAGCATGACCACGACGACCGCCAGAGCGACCCAGGGTGAGAAGACGAAGGCTGAGGCACCCGCGATCGACAGGGTCAACAGGATCTCGTCCGGCGCGTACGCCACGCTGGACAGCGCGTCGGAGGCGAAGACCGGCAACGCGATGCGCTTCGGCAGGAGGGTGTGCTTGAGCCGGTCGGACCGGAACGGTCGCCCGACGAGCAGCCTCTTCAGCAGGGAGGTGGGACTGGCCACAACCGCTAAGCGTACGACCGCGACGATCGCGCCGCCGCCGGGTGCCTGGCCACCGCCGGCCCGGCGGCCGTGGGTGCCTGGCCGTAGCCAGGAACCACACGACCGGTACGGTCGGTCGGCGGGCCGAGCGGCGGCGTGGCACGCTCTTGGTGACAGTCCCACCGGTACGGCTGGGCGCACGCGGTCTGTGGGAGGAGCACCGTGCACATCGTGATCATGGGTTGTGGCCGGGTCGGCTCGACGCTCGCCCACAGCCTGGAGTCCCGAGGGCACACGGTCGCCGTCATCGACCAGGACGCGGACTCGTTCCGCCGACTCGGTGCCGACTTCGGCGGTCTCACCGTCACCGGTATCGGCTTCGACGGCGAGGTGCTCCGCCAGGCCGGCATCGAACGGGCCGACGCCTTCGCCGCGGTGTCCAGCGGCGACAACTCCAACATCATCTCGGCCCGGCTGGCCCGGGAGACGTTCGGCGTGCCCCGGGTGGTGGCCCGCATCTACGACCAGCGGCGGGCGCAGGTCTACGAGCGGCTCGGCATCCCGACGGTCGCCACCGTCCGGTGGACCGCCGACCGCATGGTCCGACATCTGGTGCCCGAGGGCAACGTGGAGATCTTCCGAGATCCCACCAGCACCATATCGATCATCGAGGTGCCGATGCACGACGACTGGATCGGGCGACCGCTGCGGCTGCTGGAGGAGACGACCGGCGCGCGGACGGCGTACCTGATGCGGTTCGGCATCGGCACACTGCCCACGGCGTCCACCGTCATCCAGGAGGGTGACCAGGTATTCATGCTGGTCACCGACGACATCGCCGGGCCGGTCACGTCGGCGGCGGGGGCACCGCCGGAAGGAGGACGGTGACCATGCGGGTCGCCATCGCGGGGGCGGGCAACGTCGGGCGATCGATCGCCCAGGAACTGATCGAGAACGGCCACCAGGTGATGCTCATCGAGCGCCAGCCGAAGATGCTGCGCCCGGACCGCGTACCGGCCGCCGAGTGGGTGCTCGCCGACGCGTGCGAGCTGACCAGCCTGGAGGAGGCCGACCTCGCCGGCTGTGACGTGGTGGTGGCCGCCACCGGTGACGACAAGGCGAACCTGGTCGTCTCGTTGCTGGCCAAGACCGAATTCGCCGTTCCCCGGGTGGTCGCCCGGGTCAACCGGGCCGAGAACGAATGGCTCTTCACCGACCAGTGGGGCGTCGACGTGGCGGTCAGCACGCCCCGGGTGATGGCGGCCCTGGTCGAGGAGGCGGTCACCGTCGGCGACCTGGTCCGGCTGATGACCTTCCGACAGAGCGAGGCCAACCTCGTCGAGATCACCCTGCCGCCCTCCGCGCCCTACGTCGGGCACCCCATCCACGCCGTACCGCTGCCGAGGGACGCCGCCCTGGTGGCGATCCTGCGCGGCAAGCGGGTGCTGGTACCGAGCCCGGACGATCCGCTGGAGGTCGGCGACGAACTGATCTTCGTCTGTACGGCGGAGACCGAGGACGCGGTCCGCACCGTCATCCTGGGTGCCGACAGCGTCGAACGGACCCGCAACAACGCCGGCTGAGCCTCGGCAAGGCGAGGCGAGGCGAACCGCCCGGCCGTGCGGCGGGTACGCCTCAGCCGGCCAGCGGGGTGGGCACCGTCCGGGTGACCCGGCGCACCGTCCAGCCGGTGATGGCCAGCAGCAGCGCGTACGGCGGGTAGCCCAGCGCCAACCGGGCGATGCCCAGTGCGGTGTCCATGTCTGCCAGGTAGAGCCCGGCCTGCACGCCGACCTTGGCCAGCCAGACCACGCCCCACAGGACGGTGAGCCAGGTGAAGGTACGGACCAGGCGGGGATCCTGCCGCCAGCGCGAGCTGCCGCCGGCCATGAGCACCGACCAGAGCCAGCCGACCAGCGGCTGACGGATCGCGGCCGACCCCAGTAGGGCCAGCCCGTAGCCGATGCCGTAGAGGATGCCGGGTAGGTGGAAGTCCTTCTCACTGCCGGTCTTCCAAGCGATCACGGCACCGATACCGATGCCGAACAGGCCGTTGATCGCATGCCGGACGGGCCGGCGCTGGATCAGCCGCAGTACGGCGATCCCCACCGCGACGGTGACCGATGCGATCAGCGCCGGACGCAGCTCGGTCAGGATGTTGACCAGCACGAAGACGGCCACCGGAATGCTCGACTCGGCCAGCCCGCGCCAGCCGCCCAACTGCTCGGCGACCTGCTCGGCGATGGTGGGCAGCGGTGCCTCATCCTGCGGATCGGTGTCGACCTCGGCGTCCCGATGCTGTCCGGTCGTCATCTGCGCCTCTCCCCTGTACTGGCCGTCTCCCCTGTCGGGCGGCGGCCGTGGAGACGGTTGCCCGCCGATCGGTGGGCCGTCGGCGCCTTCACCGGGGCATTTCCAACTCGTAGTACGGGTTGTAGATGACCTTACGGTCGTCCCGCACCGCCACCCGGCCCCGAGCGGTGAGCTGCCGCCCCGGTTCGATACCAGCGATGTGCCGCCGGCCAAGCCAGACCAGCGTCACCACGTCGCTGCCGTCGTAGAGGTCGGCCTCCAGGGTGGGCAGATTGGTACGTGGCGTGTAGACCACGGTGCGGAGCCGTCCGGCGATCGACACCACCTGACCTCGCTGGCACTGCCGGGCCGGCGTACCACCGGACTCGGCGCTCTCCCGCTGCAACTCCTGCGCCTCGATCTCGGCCTCGCTCGCGGTCAGCCGCTGCAGCATCCGCCGCAGCGACACCCGAGCCTCGTCGGTCGCCATGACCTCGGTGTCACCCTTTCCCGGCGTGAGCCGCAGTTGCCGGCATCAGCCAGTTGCCGACGCGACCTGCACCTGGCGGCGCGAGCCGCAGTTCCCGGCACGAGCCGCAGTTCCCGGCACGAGCTGCACCTGCCGACGTGAGCCGTCCGGCCCGGTCCCGGTGGGAGCCATGCCGAAAGCGTACGCCGAACAGCCGGCTCCTCGCAGTGGCACCTGCGGGGCCGGCCGGCGACCGGGAGATACGGATCAGCTCGACCCGCGTGGTCGCGGCGACGGTTTGTCGCGATGCGGGGTCTGATGTCCGGACACCATGCCGTTGACCGGAGCAGCGTTCGGCTGTGCCTCGGCACCCGGATCGGCCTGCTGGGCCATCTCCCGGGGCAGCCGCAACGGCAGTGGCTCACGCACCGGCTTCGCCTCGTTGCCCCGGTCGACCACCAGGCCAGCGAGGCATTCGGCGAGCGGGCCAGCCGCCGCCGGGCTGCTCGCCGCGGTGCCCTGGTACACCCCGCGCACCATCCACCGGGGCCCGTCCACCCCGACGAACCGCAGTTCGGTCGGGCCGTCCGGGGTGTCGACCCGAGCCAACAGTTCGACGCCGTACTCGCCGTCGGTCTCCTGCGTGGTAGCGCCGTCCTTGGTCAGGGATGTGCGGATCTCGTCGCGCACCTCCGGCCAGATCCCCTCCGACCGGGGAGCGGCGAAGACCCCCAGTTGCAGGGCGCTCTCCCCGTGCACCAGCACGACCTGTTGGATCGTGCCATCGGGGTCGGCCTGGACCCGGACCTCCACTCCCCCCACCGCCGGTATCCGCAGGCTGCCCAGGTCGAGTCGCTGCACCTCAGGTGCCGCCTCGGTGACGTCGTACGGGCCGCGCCCGGCGGACTCCGCCCCCACCTCGTCGTCGTGGGCCACCGAATCGATGTCCGGCCGCCCCGACTGGGCATGCCGCCCGGAGTCACGGCGTCCTCGGGAGAAGATCACTTTGCCCGCCTTCCGTCTCTCAGCTCTTGTCGCTCGCGCCACGTGGCGCGAGCAGGTCCGCGTGCCCACCGGTCGATCCGTGCCCGCCGGTACCCCGAGGGGAATCGGGCAGTTCGTCGACGACATGGAACCGGGCCCGCTCCACCCGCTGCACCACCAGCTGGGCGATCCGATCGCCACGGGAGATCTTCGCTGCCCTCACCCGATCATGGTTTATCAGGTTGACCAGAATCTCGCCACGGTAGCCGGCGTCGACCGTACCGGGGGCGTTGAGCACCGTCACGCCCAGCCGCGTGGCGAGTCCGGAGCGGGGGTGCACCAGCCCCACGAACCCGTCCGGTAACGCGATCGCCACACCGGTGCGGACCAGCACCCGGGCACCCGGCGGGATCTCCACGTCCTCGGCGGACACCAGGTCGGCTCCGGCGTCACCAGGGTGGGTGTACGCCGGCAACGGCAGATCCGGGTCCAACTGCCGTACGGACACAGGCACGTCGTGGGTCACGGTCTCCTACTTCCATCCGGGAGTTCGGTGGTCGTCTCCATCCTGCCGGGTACGACCGTCCCGCCGCGCCGTACCCTCGACAGGGTGACACCGTCCCGCTCTCAGTCCACCGCGGTTTCGACCGCACCGGCCACCCACGGGTACGCCGAACGGCTACGTCTGCCCTGGTGGGCGTGGCTGCTCGGGATCGGCTTCGCTGCCTTCATGGCGGTGGAGATCTGGATGGGTGCGCCCGGGATGCGTGCCTGGCTGCCGTTCGCGATCCTGCTGCCGCTGACCGGAATCGGCCTGTGGTGGCTCGGTCGGATCAGGGTCGCCGTGCAGGACGGTGAGTTCCTGGTCGACGATGCCCGGCTGCCGGTCCGGTTCGTCGCCGACGCCATCGCGTTGGACGCCAACGGACGGCGCGAGGTGCTGGGGGTGGGCGCCGATCCGCTGGCATTCGTCGTGCAGCGCCCCTGGGTGCCCGGTGCCGTCCAGGTGGTCCTCGACGACCCGGCCGACCCCACGCCGTACTGGGTGGTTAGTTCGCGCAATCCGGTCCGGTTGGCCACGGCGATCCTCGCTGCGCGGGACGCGGCCTGAGCCGGCGTCCACCAGGTCCGTGCCGGGCCTGCGTACGACGGGCTCGTCAGGCCGCTCAGCGGTCGTCGGCGGCCCGGCCGGTGATCACCCCAGCCGGCCCGGTGACGCCGGCCGCTCCGATCACGCCGGCCGCTCCGATGATGCCGGGCGGACCGGCGGCCTCGATGCCAGACCCAACCCGCAGGTCGGTACGGATCTGGTCCCCCAACTTCCGGGTCGCACGACGGTTGAGGTAGCTCGCGACCGCCGCGCCGGTGAGGAAGGGCCCCAACGTGCTGAGGTTGCGACCGAACCGGCGCAGCAGGGTGTCCCGTAGTTCGTTGCGGGCCGCCGTGCCGAGCACGGTGCCCACCCCGACCCCGGGCACCATCGGGTTGATCCCACGTCGACTCGCCCAAGAATGGACCATGCTGGCCGCGCGCTGGGTTCCGGTGCCCGGGAGCCGCGCGCCGTAGACCTCGTGCAGTTCACCGATCAGCTTGATCTCGATCGCGACGACCGCCACCGTCTCGGCGGCCAACAGCACGGGCGCCGACAGCAGAGCCGGCGTGGCCGCCCACTTCACCGCCGCCACCCCGCCACCGGCGGCACCGATTCCGGCGGTGGCCCGGGCGGCGTTGCGGATCAGCCGCTCGGCGAGCGCGTCGTCGTTCAGGCCGTCGAAGTGCCGGCGTAGCGTCTCCCGGTCGCGGATCGGAATGTGCGGCACGACGTCGCTCACCGTGTCGGTGAGCCAGCGAATGGCCGCCTTCGGCTTGAACAGGTCTGCCAGCCCACGGCCACGCACCTGACCGACAAGGGCACGCAACAGCCGCCGACGTTGGGCCTGCCCCAGCTCACCATCGCTGAGGGCGACAACAGTCGCGCCCAGGTCCCCGTCGACTCCAGCCGGTGCCGCAGGCGGGGTTTCCGGCTTCCCGTAAGGCCCGTCCATGGTTTGACCTCCAGCACGAATCGCTCCGGAGCACATCGAGGCTGCCGGATCGCGCCGTCCAGCATCGAGCTGCCTGAATCAAGTCAAGCAGCTCGACACCCCCCGCGCATGCCGAGTCGGTTGCGGCGACCTCCACCGCCGAGGCCGCCGCTCGAGCCCCCCTGCTACAAATCAGGCGCACTCACGACAAATCAGCTCGCCGTTGCGCTCAATGGCAAGCTGGCTGCGGTGATGCACGAGGAAGCAGCGTCCGCAGCGGAACTCGTCCGACTGCATCGGCAGCACCTTGACCGTGAGCTCCTCATCGGCCAGGTCGGCACCCGGTAGCTCAAAGCTCTCGGCAACCTCGGCCTCGTCGACGTCCACGGCGCCGGACTGTGAGTCGACTCGCCGTGCCTTGAGCTCTTCCAGGCTGTCCTCGCCGAGGTCGACCTCGTCGCGACGCGGGGCGTCGTAGTCGGTGGCCATCGGTTTCACTCTCCCATATCGATATAGTCGCTTCCGGTTGTAACGCCGGACGACACTGTTTCGGTTCCGCTGGCCGGCCTTCTTTTTTCCGGACCTGCACCCCGACCTGTTACAGCCGGGTCACAGCCGCCAGGGAACTCCCCCGGCGAGCGCGGTACCTTACCCCCCTCGGGCAGGGCATGTATACCGCCCTCGTGGCATGGTTGTACGCCCGAGCGCGCGGAGTTGTTCCCAATGTGACTCAGGCGACACGAAGATAGGGGCAGGAGTAAGCTGATCGCTGTCGGCGCGCCGGCACTATCGGCGGTTTCCACACAACGAACCGGCACCCGCTAGCCTCAGCGGCATACGCGGTAGCCGGCACAGGCGGGCCCACCCCCGCCCCCGGCAGCCGACCATCACACTGCATGGGGAGCCCCCGAATATGAGCTTTGCGCGCGTGCGAGCGCTCGTTGTCGTCGGCGCACTGGTGGTGCTCGCCCTGGTCTTCGTCGTGATCGCAATCGTGCGGGACACCCAGAGCGGACGAGCCGGGGCAAAGGGGTGCCCGGACGGATACGTCCTGGTCGACGTCAAACTGAGGATGGCCCAGGACGTCAAGGTCAATGTCTACAACGCGACCGACGAACCAGGGCTGGCGGGTAGCGTCGCCGACGATTTCCGCAACCGCAAGTTCCAGGTGCTGAAGTCTGGCAACGAGAAGCCCGTGGACGAGGTCGCGGTGCTTCGGTACGGCCCCAAGGGCGTCGGATCGGGGCATCTGCTGCGGGCCTACTTCCTCAACGAGGCGAAGCTGCAGTTCGACCCGAAGCGCGAGGATGACGTGGTGGACGTGGTGATCGGCGGCGGTTTCCAGCAGCTGGCCACCACGACCGAGGTCAACCAGTCGCTGGGCGAGATCGGCGGCCAGCCGGAGCTGCCGGCAGGCACCTGCGCCGCCCCGAAGGACGAGTGAGGTAGTCAGCCGGCCGGCTGGGGGATCGCGCCACGGTCCGACCTCCCAGCCGGCCGGAACGCCCTCCAGCGGCAGCAGCCAGCTCCGGCGGCGGGTCACGGTCCGCCGGCAGCATCCAGCTCCGCCAGCCGGGCGTGCAACGGCTCGAAGAGCGCCGGCGGGGCGGCGATGACCAACTCGGGACCGGGCGGCGCACCGGCCAGACCGGCCACCCGCAACCCGGCCTCGGCGGCGATCAGCCCGCCCGCGGCAAGGTCCCAGGCGGCCAGCCCCTTCTCGTAGTACGCGTCGACCGCACCCTCGGCGGCCAGGCACAGATCGAGCGCTGCGGCACCGAACCGGCGAATGTCCCGGACCTGCGGGATCAGCTGAGCCAGTACTGCCGCCTGGTGGGCCCGCCGGCCCGAGTCGTAACCGAACCCGGTGGCGACCAGGGCCTGCCCAAGATCTGTCTCCGTGGAGCACCGCAACCGCTGACCGTCACGGAAGGCACCGTCACCCCGGGTGGCGGTCCATTCGGCGCCGGTCGCCGCGTTCCGGACCACCCCGGCGACCACCACCCCGTCGATCTCCGCCGCCAGCGAGATCGCGTACTGGGGTAGACCGTAGAGATAGTTGACGGTGCCATCGATGGGGTCCACGATCCACCGCACCGAACCCGGGGCGGCTGGCCGGTTGGAACCGCCAGAATCGCCGTATTCCTCGCCGAGGACGGTGTCCTGGGGGCGAATCGCCCGCAGCGCCGCCACGACCTGTCGCTCCACCGCCCGGTCCGCCGCCGTGACCACGTCGGTCCTGGTGCTCTTCGTGGTTATCCCGGAAACCCCCTCGGCCCGCATCGACCGTGCGGTGTTGGCCGCGTCACGGGCCACCGCCAATGCGACTTCCAGCAGCTCGCCCGGTGTCGGCCCGGTGCCCCGCATGTCGTCCCCTTCCCGCACGGCTACGGCAAGACGAGCCGGGCGCGAGTATCATCCTTACAAAGTCCACATTCGCTTCGAGTCGGCGGCCCTGGCCGCCTCTCTGGCGTGCGGCGGGGGATGATCGCCGCAGACGGCGTTACAATTCACGCCTGCCCACGCGCCACGGACCGCCAACGACCGGCCGGCCCGCGACACGGGGGTACCTCAACCACATCGGCCCGGCACGACGCCTAGCGCTGCGCTGGCCGATCACGGCCGTGCTCGCTCATCGCCTCCGGAAGGTCATTCGTGACAGAACCCCGCCACACCGGCGTCGACGTACGCTCGCTCACCGACACTCTGATCGCCCATGCGCAGAACGCTGGCGGCCAGCTCACCTCGGCCGAGCTTGCGCGCACGGTCGAGACCGCTGAGGTGACTCCGGCCCAGGCCAAGAAGATCCTGCGCGCGCTCTCGGACGCGGGTGTCACCGTCGTCGTCGACGGATCGGCAAGTACCCGCCGCCGGGTCGCAGCCGCACGATCGGCCACGCCGGCATCCCGCGCGACCACCGCCAAAACCACCAAGAAGGCCGCACCCCCGGCCCCGAAGCAGGCATCCGGCGGGGACGAGGCGGTGCCGGCCCGCAAGGCCGCTCCGCGTAAGGCCAGCGCGACCGCTGGGGTGGGCGCGAAGTCCACCGAGGCGGCCGCCAAGGCCCCCCGTGCCAAGTCCGCCGCTCCGGGCACCGGCCCCGCCAAGGCGACGAAGGCCACCAAGGCCAAGAACGGGGAGCCCGGCGTCGACGGGGACATCGATCCGGAGGAGCTTGCCGCCGAGATCGAGGACGTCGTCGTCGAGGAGCCGGCCGAGCTGACCCAGGCCGCCGAGGCGGGCGGCACCGACTTCGAGTGGGACGACGAGGAGTCCGAGGCGCTCAAGCAGGCCCGTCGGGATGCCGAGCTGACCGCGTCGGCCGACTCCGTCCGGGCCTACCTCAAGCAGATCGGCAAGGTCCCGCTGCTCAACGCCGAGCAGGAGGTCGAGCTGGCCAAGCGGATCGAGGCCGGGCTCTACGCCGCCGAGCGGTTGCGTGCCGCCGACGAGGGCGAGGAGAAGCTGGTCCGGGAGATGGTCCGGGACCTGGGCTGGATCTCGCGGGACGGCGAACGGGCCAAGAACCACCTGCTGGAGGCGAACCTGCGGCTGGTGGTCTCGCTGGCCAAGCGCTACACCGGGCGGGGCATGGCCTTCCTCGACCTCATCCAGGAGGGCAACCTCGGCCTCATCCGCGCCGTCGAGAAGTTCGACTACACCAAGGGCTACAAGTTCTCCACCTACGCCACCTGGTGGATCCGCCAGGCCATCACCCGCGCCATGGCCGACCAGGCCCGCACCATCCGCATCCCGGTGCACATGGTCGAAGTGATCAACAAGCTGGGCCGGATCCAGCGGGAGTTGCTCCAGGACCTGGGCCGCGAGCCCACCCCGGAGGAGCTGGCCAAGGAGATGGACATCACGCCGGAGAAGGTGCTGGAGATCCAGCAGTACGCCCGGGAACCGATCTCACTCGACCAGACCATCGGCGACGAGGGCGACAGCCAGCTGGGCGACTTCATCGAGGACTCCGAGGCCGTGGTCGCGGTCGACGCGGTCTCGTTCTCGCTCCTGCAGGACCAGCTCCAGCAGGTGCTCCAGACCCTGTCCGAGCGTGAGGCGGGCGTGGTACGCCTCCGCTTCGGGCTCACCGACGGCCAGCCCCGTACGCTGGACGAGATCGGCCAGGTATACGGAGTGACCCGGGAACGGATCCGGCAGATCGAGTCGAAGACGATGTCGAAGCTCCGCCACCCGTCCCGGTCGCAGGTGCTTCGGGATTACCTGGACTAATCCGTCCGGTCAACCAGTTGTGTCACTTTGATCACCAGGTGTACAACAGCTGATAGTGATCGGCCGGTTTCGCCCCGGCGATCGTTGACGTGGCACCCTGGGTGCACGGCACACTGTGCCTACCATGTGTGACCTCGGTCCCCCGGGGGCACACTGGGAAGGCCGCACCCCTCCGGGGTGTTGCACGATAGGTGAGCAATGACCGAAGAGAGTGTTCATCGGTGACGACCCGAGGAGGAAGGCGATGACCCCGACCCTCACGCCGCCGCCCGAGACGGTGGCTCCCCCAGCCGCCGATGAACGGTGCGACCGCTGCAATGCTGCTGGCAAGCTCCGGATCACTCTGGCGGGTGGGAGCGAGTTGGTGTTTTGTGGTCACCACGCGAACAAGTACGCCGAGGATCTGGTGAAGATCACCGTACGGTACGCGGCCGACCCGGAATTCAGCTGGCGTGGCGCCGATCTGATGGCGAACTAGATAGACATAGGTGACCGGAGGTACCCGAACTGGGTGCCTCCGGTCACCTATTTCGTGGTCACCTGTTTCGCTACGGAACGACGTGTGGCGATGGACGCGATCGGCGGCGGCTCAACAGCAGGGCGTACGGCGTGTCACACAGCTCAGCGGTCACCGATCATGTGCACGGGGCAAACCGGACGGCGGTGATCGACGACGGCAGACCGGCCCAGGGTGCTCGACCTCGACCGACCGGGTCAACGCCGCGCCGAGCGAGAGGAGGGTCGCCGGAAACCCCTCAGAGGGTCTGCACGGTGGCGATACGTTCCTCAAGCTGTTCGATGGTGGCCTGGGCACTGGGCGGACCTCCGCACAACCGGCGCAGCTCAGCGTGGATTTTGCCGTGCGGCAACCCGGTGCTGTGGTGCCGGGCCGCGACAAGCGTGTTGAGCTGCCGACGCAACGCCACCCGCCGCTCCGCGGCGCTTCGGGGCCCGGCTGGCTCGCGGGTCGCTGGCGGTGCCGATTCGTTGCTCCTGCGCCGTCGCTGGGCCGCCAACTGCTCGGCTTGCCGCTTGTTGAGCAGCAACGCCACCTGATCGGCGGTCAGCAGCCCCGGTAGGCCCAGGTATTCCTCCTCCTCCGGGGTGCCCGCCTGGGCGGCCGTGCCGAAGGAGGTGCCGTCGAAGATGACCTGGTCGAGTTCGGCGGTGGCCGACAGCGCCTCGAACCGCTTCTCCAGCTCCCCACTGGCCTGCTCGTTGCGTTGCGCCCGCTCCAGCAGGTCGTCGTCGAATCCCTCCCGCTTCTTCGGCTCACCCAGGACGTGGTCGCGTTCCGCTTCCAGTTCACTGGCCAGCCCGAGCAGGTGCGGCACGCTGGGCACGAAGACCGACGCGGTCTCACCGGGGCGCCGGGCCCGGACGAAACGACCGATCGCCTGCGCGAAGTAGAGCGGCGTGGAGGCGCTGGTGGCGTACACCCCGACGGCGAGCCGGGGGATGTCGACGCCCTCGGAGACCATCCGGACGGCGACCAGCCAGCGCTGCTCCGAGGCGGCGAACGAGGCGATCCGGGCCGACGCGCCGTCGTCGTCGGAGAGCACCACAACGGCCTTCTCCCCGGTGACCCGCTCGATCAGCCGGGCATAGGCCCGGGCCGCCTGCTGGTCACTGGCGATGACCAGGCCACCAGCGTCGGGCATCCCGCCCGAGCGCAGCACCTGGAGCCGCGCGTCAGCGGCGCGGAGCACCTGGGGCATCCAGTCGCCCACCGGGTCCAGCGCGGTCCGCCACGCCTGCCCGATCAACTCCTGGGTCATCGGCTCGCCCAGCCGAGCGGCCAGTTCGTCGCCGGCGCTGGTCCGCCACCGGGTCTCCCCCGAGTAGGCGAGGAAGATCACTGGGCGGACGACGCCGTCACGGAGCGCGTGGGAGTAGCCGTACACCGAGTCGGCTCGGGAGCGTTGCAGGCCGTCCTGGCCCCGTTCGTAGTCCACGAACGGGATCGGGTTGTCGTCGGACCGGAACGGCGTCCCGGTCAACATCAGCCGGCGTACGGCCGGCTCGAACGCGTCCCGGACTCCGTCGCCCCAGGTGCGCGAGTCTCCCGCGTGGTGGATCTCGTCGAGGATGACCAGGGTGCGTCGGGTCATGGTGCGCCGCCGGTGCACCTGCGGGGCCATTCCGACCTGGGCGTAGGTGAGTACCGCGCCGTGGAAGTCGGCCGACGAGTGCAGGTCGGAGTTGCGGAAGGCCGAGTCGAGTTGGATGCCCACCCGGGCCGCCGCGAGCGCCCACTGCGTCTTGAGGTGTTCGGTGGGGGCGACGACGGTAACCGCCTCGACGGTGCCGTCGACGAGCAACTCGGCGGCGATGCGTAGGGCGAAGGTGGTCTTGCCGGCGCCGGGGGTGGCGACGGCCAGGAAGTCGTCGGAGCGGCGGCGCAGGTATTCGACCAGTGCCTTGCGCTGCCATGCCCGCAGCGCCGGGAAGGAATCTATCGACGGTGGCGAGGCGGCCATGCGAACTCTCCTCCTCAGCCCGAAGGGCGGCGATCACAGCGGACCGGTGGCATCGGTTCGGGAGCCCTTACGATCACGACACCCACCGCTGTCCGGACCGGTCACCAGGTCCATGAAAACGCCTCCGCGACCGGTGGCCGGCGAAGGCCGTCCCAGCATAACCAGGAGTCGCCTGCCACCCCAGCCGACACCGGCGCCCCGCAGGTCGCCCGGGTGCGTCGCCCGGCCGCCCGGAGACTACCGGGTCATCCGGCGGGCCGCCCAGGTGCGTCGCCCGGCCGCCTCGAGGCTGCCAGGCCAGCCGGCTGGTCGCCGGTCAGCCCGTCGGTCGCCGTCGGTGCCACCGGGAGAGCGGGGTCCCGGTCGACTGCTCCGAACCTCCGGCCGACAGGGCCTTCCCGCTCCGATAGCCCGGGCGGGGTATGCGCCAACCACGCGAAACCGAAGCGGACTCCCGAAGGCCGGCTACCGGGGCCGACCAGCTTCGGCGCAGGGCCACCAGACGTACGACGAAGACCAGCACCGCCGCTCCGACGAGTGCGACCGGTCCGGTGACGCCGGCGTAGTCCAGGCCAGCCACCACGACCGCCCCGGTGAGCGCCGCCACCGCGTAGATCTCTCGCCGCAACACCACCGGGATCTCCCCGGTCAGCAGGTCACGACCGAGGCCGCCACCGATGCCGGTGAGCATCCCGATCAGGCAGGCACCGACGGGTGGTACGTCGACCGAGAGCGCCTTGAGCGTGCCGGCGACGGTGAACAGGCCCAGCCCGGCGGCGTCCAGGACCAGTACGGTGGTCCGCAGGCGGGCCAGTTGTGGATGTAGCCAGAACACGGCTGCGGCGGTGACCACGGCGGTCGTGGCGTACCGCCAGTCGGCGAAGGCCAGGGGCGGCACCTCGTTGATGGCGAGATCCCGGAAGATCCCACCACCGAGGGCGGCGACGAACCCGACGAAGACCACGCCGAAGAGGTCGAGTCGCTTGGCCACCCCGGCCGAGGCACCCGAGGCGGCGAAGACGGCGACACCGGCCAGGTCGGCCAGGAGCAGGGCGGTGGAGGTGGTCACCGCCGAAGGTTACGCAGCGGACCGGGGACTCGGCACCAGCTCAGCCGGTCATCGAGTCGTAGATCTCCTTGCACTTGGGGCAGACGGGTGAGCCGGGCTTGGCCGCCTTGGTGACGGGGAACGTCTCGCCGCAGAGGGCGATCACGAACGTACCCATGACCGCACTTTCGGCGATCTTCTCTTTCCGGACGTAATGGAACATTTCCGGCCCGGTGTCGGCGTCCTTCTGTTCGGGACGCTCGAGAACCTGTGTGCTCACGTCTACACCTCCGGTCATCCAGTTTGGCAGGTCACTACCGCATGGTCCACCGCGCCCCCGCCCGAGCCGAGCCCGTACGGTGTCAGATGTGACCGACTTTCACATCCGGTACGGCGCCGAGGTAGCCGACGCGCGACGCGACGGGCGACCCGTCGTGGCGCTGGAGAGCACGATCGTCTCGCACGGTCTGCCCCGGCCCGACAACCTTCGGGTCGCGCGGGAGATCGAGCAGGCGGTACGGGCCGCCGGAGCGGTCCCGGCGACCATCGGCATGGTGGGTGGCGAACTCGTCGTCGGCCTCGACGACGACCAGTTGACCCGACTCGCCAGCACCGACGGGGTGGCCAAGCTCTCCGTACGCGACCTCGCGATAGCCTCCGCCACCGGCGCGGACGGGGCGACCACGGTAGCCGCCACCAGCGCGGTGGCCGCCGCCGCCGGGATCGGGGTCTTCGCCACCGGTGGGCTCGGCGGGGTACACCGGGAAGCCAGCCAGACCTTCGACGAGTCGGCGGACCTGACCACCCTGGCCCGTACGCCGATCACGGTGGTCTGTGCCGGAGTCAAGTCGATCCTCGACGTAGGAGCCACCCTGGAGCGGCTGGAGACCCTGGGGGTGGCGGTGCTCGGCTATCGCACCCACCGCTTCCCCGGCTTCTTCATCACCGACAGCGGCTTCGGCCTCGACTGGTCGGTGGACTCCCCCGAGCAGGCCGCCGCCGTGCTGACCGCCCAGGCGGCGCACGGCGCACACCTCGGTGGCGTGATCGTGGCGAACCCGCTGCCGATCGACGAGCAGCTCGACCCGGCGCTGCACGACCGTACGCTGGCCGAAGGACTGGCCCGGATGGAGCGCGAGGGGGTCACCGGCAAGGCCGTCACACCGTTCCTGCTGTCTCACTTCCACTCCGCCACCGAGGGCGCCAGTCTCGCGGTGAACGTCCGGATCATCCTGCGGAACGCCACGCTGGCGGCCCAGATCGCGGTCGCCCTGGCAGCGCGTCCCAGCCTCGCCGGCTGATGGCCGTACCGCCACGGATCATCACCGTCGGCGACGTGATCACCGACGTACTCGCGGTGTTGTCCGGACCACTGGCCACCGGCTCGGACGCCCCGGCGGCCATCCGGTTCACCGGAGGTGGCCAGGCCGCCAACACCGCCGCCTGGCTCGGCTGGCTGCGCAGCCCGGTGACCCTGGTCGGGGCGGTCGGCGCGGACGACGCCGGCCGGGCCCGACTGGCGGAGCTGGCCGACCTCGGGGTGCACTGCGCGGTGCGACAGTGCCCGGACACACCGACCGGCACGGTGATCGTGCTCGCCCACGACGGTGAACGGACCATGATCACCGAACGGGGTGCCAACCTACGGTTGACCGCGGCAGACGTGGACGCAGCGCTGGCCGAAGCACCCGACGCGCGGCATCTGCACCTGTCCGCGTACACCCTGTTGGACGCCGGGTCACGCGACGCTGGCCTGCGGGCGTTGGCCGCCGCCCGCGAACTCGGGCTCACCACCAGCGTCGACGCGGCCTCCGCGGCACCGTTGCGGCAGGTCGGGGCGGTGGCGTTCCTGGACTGGGTACGTGACGTCGACCTGTTGCTCGCCAACTCCGACGAGGCCACCGCCCTGGCCGGCGAGCAGGAACCCGAGGCGCAGGCCCGGGCGTTGGCCACGACGGTCCGCAACGCCGTGGTGAAGCGCGGGGCCGACGGGGCGGTCTGGGCCTGCCAGGGTGGGCCGGTGATCGGGTCGCCGGCCCAACGGGTGCCGGTGGTCGACGTGACCGGAGCCGGTGACGCGTTCGCGGCCGGACTGCTGGCCGCCTGGGTGGCCGGGGCCGCGCCGGCCACCGCGTTGACGCGAGCCGGGGAGACCGGCGCGGTGGCGGTGTCGACGGTGGGCGCCCGCCCGGCTGTCGGTGCGACCGGACAAGGAGACTGACGGCGGCACGCCGTCTAGCTGGCGAGGGGAGATCACCAACCGGACGCCCGATATGCCTCGTCGCCAGCCCCGATCGACTCGCGGCCGCACTCGAGCAGCGGCCTGGTCCGTTCGGTGGCGGAATCCTCGAGTTCGCTGAGGCCTTCGGCATCGCGCCGCTCCCCGACTAGCTGCGCAGCGCCTCGTCCCCCGAGTCAGTGAGGGGTGGATCGGGCCGCCGAGTCAGTGAGAGGTGGATCGGGCCCTTTCCGACACGCGGCGGATCAGGGCTCGGCGTCGATGATCGGATGTGGTCGTTCCTCGGCCGACAGGCTGCGTGGTGCGCTTCCGGTGGCGGCGCGGTGCCGGAACCGGTAGGCGAGGCGGTGCTCGTCCTTGGGCGGACGATCGTTGACCAGGATCACGGCCAACCACGGCAGAAGGATCATGCCAACGCCACAGAGCGGTAGCCAGAGCCAGAGCATCGGGGCCTCGACCACGACCAGGACCGCCCCCAGCACCAGGCAGAGGAGGCGGATGCCCATCATGACGAGGTAACGCACCTGGCGGCTCTGCAACTGGTCATCCTGGCTGCGCGAGGCATCGGTGATCAGAATCGGCTCGAACGCCTGACGCTTCACCACGGTCCTCCTCGGGGCTGCCCGTCCATCCTCGCACCTCCCGTGGCCGCTCGTACCATCGGCAACCAGTTCGGTCCGAACCGTGTTACGTGCGTGGTACGCTCCGGCGGTGGGCAGGAGGTTCAGCTTCACCGATGAGGCACTGGGCAACCTGAAGGTCTACGACGTTACCCCGGCAGAAGTCTGGGAAGCCCTGCACAGCGCACGACGGATCATCCGACACCTCGGTGACGACGTGATGATCGTCTACGCGACCGCACACCGGGGTCGGCGACTGGCCATCCTGCTCGCCGAGGCGGACCGGGTCGACCACGACTGGGACATCCTCTCCGCACGGGACCTGAGCGACAGCGAGTCCAAGCGCTACGACGAGGCGATGCGGGGCTGGCGGCGATGAGGAGGCGACACAGATGAACCGGCAGGACGCGACCAAGCAGTTCCCCGACGGTGGCGAGCGGCTCGCCGAGCTGATCGACGGCAGCCAACCGGTTGAGCTGCCCACCCCGGACACCGATGTGCCGATGGTCAGCCGCTCGGTACGGCTACCGCTGGACACCTACGAGCGGGTCCGGGCCGCCGCCGACGCCCGGGGCATCGGGGTCACCACGCTCATGCGGCAATGGATCGAGGCCGGGCTCGCCGACCTCGACGAGTCCGCGACGGTGTCCCTGGCCGACGTACGCCGGGCACTGGCGGCCCTCGCACAGCCCACCGCCGCCTGAGCCGACCCGCCAAGTCCGGGGTGAACCGGCCAGCACCACGCCGACCAGCGCCCGCCAACGCCGCGCCGAACCAGCGCCCGCCAATGCCGAGCGCGTCGACCTCCGTCGGCACGGTGGCCGAATGGTCTGGAATCGCCGCTAGCGCAGGACGTTGGCGAGTGCCGGCCGGCTGGCGGCGTCCCAGGTCTGCACGGTCGTCACCTCATCCGCCGTCATCAACCCGATCCGGTCAGCGACGAACCGGGCGATCGTGGGCCGCCACGGCGGAGGTACCTCCAGGTCCAACGTGGGCGGATAGTAGTGCTCGGCCCACGCCGTACCGGCGATGGTGGGGGAAAGCCGATCCCGCAGTGCGGCGAGAAAGGTGCCGTCGACCCGCGCACGGGCCAAGCCGTACTCCAGCATGTCCTGGAAGTAGAACGGAGGGCCACCGTCGAGCAACTCCCGGGCCACCCGGTGCGTCGCGGGGATCCGGCGCAACAGTTCGGCGGGCAATGGCCCCCGGCGCAACGCCGCGAGGATCAGCTCCTTGCGGAGGCACTTGACACAGGCCAGGCAGGGGCTCTGGTTCGTTCCGAGCAGACACGACCGGGCCAGATCGCCAAGGTCCGAACCGGCGGCCAGCCCCAAAGTCAGCACCTCGGTCATGCCCGCTGCCGGACGCAGCATCGGCAGACCGGCGGCGGCGAAGGGCTGGGCCCATGCGGAGACGCCGTCGCGGCTGAAGCGTCGGCCGTTGTGCAGGAACCGCGACTCCAACACCGTGCCGAAGGCGATCGCCCCCAGATCCAGCCGGTCGGCGAGCAGTGTCAGGCCGATCGCGAAGGCCGGCCAGGTCGGCAACATGGGAAACGGCAGGGTCAGATACTCCAGGTCGGAGCGTACGACGGCGACTCGACGGCCCCGCCCCCCGGCTTCCTCGACCAGCCGTTGGGCCACGTCGAACTTGACGTGGGTAGCCCGGTTCGGCACCCGAGGATGCGGCACCCGACGAAAGAAGAGGTGCGGTGTCTCCGGCGGCAACATCAGGCTGACCGCGAGGGAGTCGTACCCCCCGCTGTAGGAGAGCCCAGCCACCGGCCCCGCCGCACGCGGGGCCAGCCCCGGATCGACCGGACCGGCCACCACCCCCCAGCCGGCCTGGATCGCCTCGGCGAAGTACGACGAGACCGGTTGGTCGAACGACACCCGACGCCCGGCCCACGGCTGGAGGATCAGCCAGGCCGCCAACGCACGTAGGTCGGGGTGGACCCCGCCGGCCGGCTCGGGCAACTCAATCCGGCACCGGTCGGTGAGCAACTCGATCGCCCGGCCATCCTGCCCGGTCGCGGTGAGGGTGTCCTCCGGGTCCAACCTCAGACGCAGCCGCCAGGTCGTCCCGTCGATCTCCCAGGCGGTCCTCATCGGACCCGCTCCCGGTCGGCCTCGCGCGGCGCGCCATCGCCCATCACGAGCGCACGCAACGCGGCCAGTTCGCGTTTCAGTTCCAGCTCGCTCTGCAACAGGCTCTCCACCGCGCGCGCCGACTCGGTCGCCAGCCGCAGCGCCTCCTCCGAGGTACGTCTGGTGCTACGCATCTCCCGATACAGCCGCCGGACCCCAGGTGTCGAGCCGAGCACCCGGCGCAACATGTGCCTGACCGTCATCGTCACTCTCCCCAGGTTCTCCGGTTCGCCCGACACCCCCCGGCTCAGGTCGTCCAGGGCTAGACGCATTCGGCCCTCGCCGGGTTGCGTTCACGCTTTCGAATTCTTGGCGGCGGCCTTCATCTGTTGCTTGTACTCCCGCACGCTCAGCAGCGCCGCCTGGTCGGTGATGTCGGCGACCGAGCGGTACACCCCGTCCTCGCCGTACGACCCGGCGGCCTCCCGCCAGCCCGGCGGTCGTACGCCGAATCGCTTGCCGAGCAGGGCCAGGAAGATCTGCGCCTTCTGCATGCCGAACCCGGGCAGTTCACCGATCCGCCGCAGCGCGGTCGCTCCGTCCGGCGCATCGATCCACACCTGCGCCGCGTCCCCGGCGTGGCGCTCGACGAGCAGCCGACACATGTCCTGGACCCGAGCAGCCATCGCCTTCGGAAACCGGTGCAACGCGGGCCGCTCGGCGAAGATCTTCACCAGCTCTTCCGGGTCGAAGTCGGCCAACTCGTGCGCATCCGGTTCGTGGCCCAGCCGCCGTACCAGGTCGTACGGCGCGGAGAACGCCTTCTCCATCGACACCTGCTGGTCGAGCAGCATCCCGATCAACAAGGCCAGCGGGTTGCGTCGGAGCAATTCGTTGGCCTCGTCCCCGATCGGCAGCGAGAGCGTCATCCGCACATCCTGCCGCTGGATGACACCTCGGACATGGTGACCCGCCGTCACGAATTGAACACAATGAGACCGCGTTGCCGATGGGGAGACCGCTCGACCCACGCCGCCAGGTGAGTCGAACGGGGTTGCACCGGTGCGGCGGGACACAGCCGGCAGTATGGGGGCGTGGACGTACATGACATGCTGCTCTCTCCCACCGGGGTCGACCAGCTCAGGGACGCGCTGATCAGCGCCGGATACACGTCGAGCGGAATCGCCGAGCGGCTCGGACCGGTAGCCACGGGGGCGCTGGCGGGAAACGACTACCGGGCGGCGCTACGGGCCACCGAGGGCGGGGACCGGCTCGACACCCTGATCCGGCTCTTCGTCTGCGCCCAGACCGAACCGGAGCCGGCGGTCGCCGCCGCGCTCGCGCCGCTGCCGCTGGCTGACGCACTCGCTGGCGGGCTGGTCGAGCGGTACGGCGACGGGCTACGTCAGGCCGTCGACCTGGAGCCGTACGGCGACACCTGGTGGGTGCTCTCCGACCTGCCCGCTGGCAGCCGACCCGGACCGCTGGCCAGCGACCACGTGCTGGGCGTGGGAGGTGCCTCCACCACCCTGGTCGGTGCGGCGATCCGCCGGCCGGTCCGCACCGCGCTCGACCTGGGCACCGGTTCCGGTGTGCAGGCACTGCACCTGTCCACCCACGCGCAGAAGGTCACCGCCACCGACCTCTCCCCCCGCTCGCTGCGGTTCGCGGCGACCACCGCCCGGCTGAGCGGACAGGACTGGGAACTGTTGGCCGGGGACCTGGCAGCACCGGTCGCCGGCCGGCGCTTCGACCTGGTGGTGAGCAATCCCCCATTCGTGGTCGGGCCGGGCACCACCACGCACACGTACCGGGACTCCGGTCGGGTCGGTGACGGGGTCGGGGCGGAACTGGCCGCCGCGGCACCGGGCCTGCTCACCGAGGGCGGCACCATGCAGTACCTGGCGAACTGGGTGCACGTCGCCGGCGAGGACTGGGACGAGCGGGTGGCCGGGTGGTTCGCCGGCACCGGGCTGGACGCCTGGGTCATCCAGCGGGAGGTGGCCGACCCGAAGGCGTACGTGGACCTGTGGCTGGCCGACGCCAGCGAGGCCACCGACCCGCAGCGGGTGGTCGACTGGCTGGACTGGTTCGACGCGCACAAGGTCGAGGCGATCGGCTTCGGCGTGATCAACTTGCGCCGCAGCGGCCACGACGTCCCGGTGGTCCGGGTGGAGGAACTACGACAGCCGGTGCAGCCACCGCTGGGCGACCAGGTCGCCGCCTGGTTCGACCGCCAGGACTGGCTCCGGGTACGCGACACCGACGGGCTGCTCTCCGCCCGCTACCAGGCGGCCGACGGCCTGCGGCTACGGCAGGAGGCGACCATGGGCGAGGAGGGCTGGGCGGTCGACCGGCAGGTCCTCGTCATGCCACACGGGCTGCGCTGGTCCGAAGAGGTCGACCCGCTGGTGCTGGCGCTGGTGGGCGGTTGCGACGGGCGGCTGCCGCTGCGTGACCAGCTGGCCCTGCTCGCCGCCGCCCACGAGGTACCGACGGCCGACCTCGCCGAGGCGGCCGGACCGATCATCGCCCATCTGGTCGAACGCGGACTGATCGAACCGCTGCCGGCCTGACCCGGGCCGATCCGGACCGCCCTGCCTGCCTGTCTGCCGAAGCGTCCGGCCCGGACTGCCTGTCTGCCTGTCTGCCTGTCTGCCTGTCTGCCTGTCTGCCGAAGCGTCCGAACCGCCCGGACTGCCCTTGCCCGGTGACCAGCGGGCGCGCACCGCCACCACGCCGCCCGCTGGTCGGGTCCGACGATCGGGCCCGACCGGGTGTGGCAGTCTGCTCCTCATGCGTGCGGTGGTACAGACGGTGAGCCGGGCAAGCGTCACGGTGGACGGTGCCGTCGTGGGGGCGATCTCCGATGGCCTGCTGGTGCTGCTCGGCGTTACCCACGCCGACACGGACACCACCGCCACGACCATGGCTCGCAAGGTGCATGAACTGCGCATCCTCGACGACGAGCGGTCGGCTGCCGATACCGGTTCACCGATCCTCGTAGTCAGCCAGTTCACCCTGTACGGGGACGCCCGCAAGGGGCGACGGCCGAGTTGGGGTGCGGCGGCCCCGGCCGAGGTGGCCGAACCGCTGGTGACTGCCTTCGCCGAGGCGTTGCGAACACGCGGCGCACAGGTGGAGACCGGCCGGTTCCGGGCGCACATGCTGGTCGAGAGTGTCAACGTCGGTCCCCGGACCGTGCTGCTGGAGCTATAGACCAGGATTGCGCTACCGAAGCCACGGACCAGGACCCCATGCTGCTGGAGCCATGGACCAGGCCGGACCTACTGGCCCGCACCGACCGGCGGCCAGCGGGCCCGCCCCGCCCGTAGACGGGCCCACCATTGAGGATCAGAAGAACAGGCCGCGCTTCTGGATGGACTGCCGCAGCCAGCCGTCGAGTTGGGCCACCCAGTCGGTCTGCTCGACCGCGGCGTAGCCCACGGTGAACCGGCCGAACGCGTCCCGCCCCTCGGTGAACACGCCACCCCGCTTGTCGATCTCCAGTACGACCTGGAGGTGTTGGGGCGTACCGATGAAGGTCAGTTCCAGCTGGTTGATCGCGCGGGCGTACTGGGGTGGCGGGTAGAACTCGATCTCCTGGTAGAACGGCAGTGTCTGCTGCACGCCGTAGATGTGGCCCCGTTCGACGTCGGCCCGGCTGAACCGGAAACCGAGCCGCAGCAGCGCGTCGAGAATGCGTTCCTGGGCCGGCAGCGGATGCACCGCCACCGGGTCGAGGTCCCCCTTGTCGAGGGATCGGGCGACTTCGAGTTCGGTCCGCAGCCCCATCGTCATGCCGTGCAGGTGCTGACCGTAGACCTCGGTGATCGGCGTCTCCCAGGGCACGTCGAACCGGAACGGGATGTCGTGGCGCTGCCCCGCCTCCAGGCGGAACGGGCCGGTCACCCGCTGGCGGTGGAATTCCTGGGTGGTGTCGTACTCGCTGTCGCCGCTCTCGACCTCGACGCGGGTTACCAGGCCCAGCGCGACGTACTCGATGTCCACCGCGTGGTCGCCGCCGGCAACATGGATCTGCCCTTCCAGGTATCCGCCGGGCCGGCAGTTGGGGTTGCTCAACACGGTCTCCACCGACGGACCGCCAACGCCCATCGCCTGCATCAATCTCTTGAAGACCATTACGTCCTCCGTTGCTTTCATGTGGTGCCTCAGTGGCGAACGGGTGGCAGAGTAATCGGCGACGGCAAGCCGGAATCTTCGCTGGACATTACCCGGATACACCACCAGAACGGACGAATGACCTCCGGTCTGATCCCGGATTCATGCCACGTCGGCCGTCTCCTCACCTCAGCTTCACGCCCCACCGGCCAAGCTGGTATCCACCAGCGCGGTTCGCGCTGGCGCGTGCCACTTGTCGACGCGGGGAGGCGACTGGAGATGGTCCTGCAGATGACCGAGAAAGAACTCAAGCCGGCCGTCATGGTGGGATCGGCGGTAGCCGCCGATGCCGGCAGGATCGCCAACGAGCAACTGGTCGACCTCGACGCGACCGACGAGCGCGGTGTCTCGGCCGATCTGGTCCGGGCCTACCTCAACGGCATCGGCCGTACCAAGCTGCTCACCGCCGTGCAGGAGGTCGAACTCGCCAAGCGGATCGAGGCCGGCCTCTACGCCGAGGAGAAGCTCACCGAGCCGGTGGCCGAGCCTCTGCGTACGGAGCTGGGCATCGTCGTCGACCAGGGACGCGCCGCCAAGAACCACCTGCTGGAGGCGAACCTGCGGCTGGTCGTCAGCATCGCCAAGCGCTACACCGGCCGGGGCATGGCCTTCCTCGACCTCATCCAGGAGGGCAACCTCGGCCTCATCCGCGCCGTCGAGAAGTTCGACTACACCAAGGGCTACAAGTTCTCCACCTACGCCACCTGGTGGATCCGCCAGGCCATCACCCGCGCCATGGCCGACCAGGCCCGCACCATCCGAATCCCGGTGCACATGGTCGAGCAGGTGAACCGGATGGTGCGCACCCGGCGGGACCTCGCCACCACCATGGGCCGGGAGCCCACCGTCGCCGAGATCGCCACCGCCCTCGGCGTCGCGGAGTTCCAGGTGATCGAACTCATCTCCTACGACCGGGAGCCGGTCAGCCTGGACCAGGCCGTCGGCGAGGACGGCGAGAGCGCGCTCGGCGACTTCGTGGCCGCCGTGGATCCGAGCATCGACCCGGGCGAGTCGGCCGCCCAGGGCCAGCTCCGTAACGAGGTGGAGATCGTCCTCGCCACCCTGTCGCAGCGCGAGCAGGCGGTGATCCGGCTGCGCTTCGGGCTCGACGACGGTCGGCAGCGCACCCTGGACGAGGTGGGTCGCGAGTTCGGGCTCTCCCGCGAGCGGATCCGCCAGATCGAGAAGGTGACGCTGCTCAAGCTCCGCCAACCGTCGCGGGCGCAGCGGCTGGAGACGTACGCCAGCTGACCCTGGAACCGAACTGGTGGCGGCCCCCGCTCTCCCCGGCCGGGGCTGCCCGACAGTTCCCCTGCCAGACTGCTGGGCATAATGACCGTCGCCCTGGGCCTCCGCTTCCTGCTGGAGCTGGCCGCACTGGCCGCACTGGCGTACGGCGGCTGGCAGGCTCCGGCCCCGATCTGGGTCCGGCTGTTCCTCTCCGTGCTGCTTCCGCTGGCCGCCGTGGCCATCTGGGGCCGCTGGGTCGCCCCCAAGGGGCGGAAGGTGCTGCCCGACCCGCTCCGCCTGATCCCGGAGTGGTGTGTCTTCGGCGGCGGCGCACTGGCCCTGGTCGCCGCCGGTCACCCCTGGCTCGGGGTGGCACTCGCCCTCCTCGCCGCCGGCGACCGACTGGCGCTCTGGTGGCTGGACCGGAACTCGGGCGACGCAGCCCCCACTGATCAGACGACACCACTCCGCCCAGGCGACACCACCCGCTGATCAGAGGCGCCGGGGGCCGGTGTCCGGACGTATCGCCGCCGCGTCCACCCGTACCGATGCGTGCAGCACCGACAGTCCCCCCGGCCGGACCAGCACCGGATTGAGGGTCAGTGTCCGCACCTGCGGGTGCTCGTCTACCAGCCGGCCCACCCGCAGCAGCAGGTCCGTCAGCGCGGCCCGGTCGACCGCCTCGGCCCCCCGGTAGCCGTGCAGCAGCGGCGCGGCCCGTGGCTCGTCGATCAGGCCAGCGGCGTCCCGGTCGGTCAGCGGTGCCGCCCGCCAGGCCCGATCCCCGAGCAGTTCGCTCGCCACCCCGCCCAGCCCGAAACCGACCACCGAACCGAACGCCGGGTCCTCGACCATCTCCACCACGCACGCGACGCCCGGGGCCACCATCGGCTGCACCAGCACGTCGGTGCCGAACAGCCCGGCCAGTTCGTCGTACGCCCGGCGTACCGCCGCCTCGGTGGCCAGTTCCAGACGGACCGCGCCCAGGTCGAGCCGGTGCCGCAGCCCCTCCCGGGCCGCCTTGAGCGCCACCGGCAGCCCCCACTGTCGAGCCGCCGCGACGGCCTCCGCAGCCGAGCCCGCTCGGGTCGACGGTACGACCGGCACGCCGTACGCCCGCAGCAGCCGCTCGGCCAGCCCGGGGCCGTCCTCGGCCAGCGCCCGACGGGCCACGGCCGGGTCCATGTTGGACAGTTCGGGCAGCTGGCCCGGTGGCCGCCGCAGCCAGTCGGCGTAGCCGGCCACCCGGGCCAGGGCCCGTACCGCCTCCTCCACCGAGGGGTACGCCGGCACCCCGGCCGGCAGTCGGTCCACCAGGGAGGCCGCCACGATGGGTTTGTCCCCGGTCAGGGCCACCCCGGCCAGCGCCGAGGCGAAGTCGACGTCCTCGTCAACGGCGCGGCCCGGCAGCGGTGGGGCGAAGACCACGACCAGGGCGTCGACACCGTCGTCGGCCATCGCGGCGTCGAGCGCGGCGGCGAAGACCGGGACGCCCGCCTCGGAGCCGACATCCAACGGATGCCCCTCGGCGACGGTCAGCCCGCCGGCCCGACAGGCGGTCGCGGCCAGCCGGGACAGTGCCGAGGAGTTTCCGACGATGCCGACCCGCCGGCCGGCCGGTAGCGGCTGGTTGGCCAGCAGCACCCCGGCGTCGAACAGTTCGGCGACGGTGTCCACCCGGATCACCCCGGACCGGGCGAACAACTCCGTCACCGCCTTGGCGTCCGGCCCGACGGCCGACCCCGGTTCCGGGCCCGGCTCGCGCGCCGGGGAGGCGAGCGCCACCACGGGTTTCGTCCGGCTGATCCGCCGGGCCAACCGGGCGAACTTGTGTGGATTTCCGAAGCTCTCCAGGTAAAGCATGATCACGTCGGTGCCCGGATCGTCCTGCCAGTACTGCAGCAGATCGTTGCCGGAGACGTCGGCCCGGTTACCGGCCGACACGAAGCTGGACAGGCCGAGCCCACGCCGGTCCGCCTCGGCCAGCAACGCCACCCCGAACGTGCCGGACTGGCTGAAGAAGCCGACTCGCCCGGCACCGGGCAGCGCCGGGGCGAGGGTGGCGTTGAGGCGTACCCGCTCGTCGGTGTTGGCGATGCCCAGGCAGTTCGGGCCGACCACCCGCATTCCGGCGGCGTGCGCCTGCCGGAGCAGGGCCGCCTGTGCGAGCGCACCCGCCGGGCCGGACTCGGCGAAGCCGGAGGAGATCACCACCAGGCCGTGCGCGTTGGCGCTGCCGGCGTCGGCGACCGCGTCGGCCACCGCCTCGGTCGGCACCGCGACGACCGCCAGGTCGATGTCGAACCCCACGTCACCCGCCGACCGGTACGCCGGCAGCCCGCCTACCCGGTCCGCCTGCGGGTGTACGGGCACTATCTCGCCGGTGAAGCCACCGTCCCGCAGGTGGCCCAGGACCGCCGCACCTACCCCCTGTCCACTACTGCTGGCCCCGTAGACGGCCACCGCACGCGGATTCAGCAGCCGGGCGATCGACCGGGCCTCGGTACGGTGTTCGCGGTCCCGCTGCACTTCCAGCGACTGCTCGGTGGGGGCGATCGGGAAGGTCAGGTGCACCACCCCGTCGGCGTACTGACGCGTCACCTGGTAACCGAAGTCGGCGAAGACCCGGAGCATCTTGGCGTTGGCCGGTAACACCTCGGCGACGAACCGGGTGATCCCCTCCTGCCGGGCGGCCTCGGCCAGGTGCTCCAGCAGTACGGACCCGATGCCCCGCCCCTGGTAGGCGTCCTCCACCACGAAGGCCACCTCCGCCTCGATGGCCTCCGGCCCGAGCCGGTCATAGCGACCGACGGCGATGATGTCCACGCCGGAGAGCACCACGAACGCCTCCCGGTCGCGGTGGTCGACGGTCACGAACCGCCGCAGGTCCCGGTCCGGGATGCGTGGGTACGGCGAGAAGTAACGCAGGTAGCGGGTGCGCTCGGAGAACCGGGAGTGCATCGCCACGATGGCGGGGGCGTCGTCGGGGTGGATCTGCCGCAGGTGGACGGTGGTCCCGTCGCTGAGCAGGACGTTCGCGGAGCGGTCCATGGCGGATTCGGCCTCCGGTGGCCATGGTCGGGGGTACGGGGTGTACGGGGGCGGCTGGTTCCAGGCTGGGACGATCAGTCCCGGGAGCGTGGGCTGGGACGATCAGTCCCGTGGGTCGTGCGGGTCGAGGCCGAGCAGCGGGAACACCTCCTTACGGGTGGCGATGATGGCGCGGTCCACCGCATCCGGCTCACCGCTGGGCTGCCACGGCTCGAACGAAAGGTCCACGTCGTCGGTCATCCGCAGCGGCACCTCCCGGTGTGGTCGGCGCACCTGGGCCAGTTTGCGCCAGTCCGGTGGGGTCAGTGTGGCCGGGTCGAGGGGCTCACCGGTGGCCACCGCGAGCAGATGGGTCCAGGCCCGGGGCACCACCTCGACCAGGGCGTACCCACCCCCTCCGGTGGCCACCCACCGGCCCTCGCACAACTCGTCGGCGAGTGCCCGCAGTGCCAGGTAGCTGGCGCGCTGCCCGTCGACCGATAGGCGCAGGTCGGCCAGGGGGTCGGCACGATGGCTGTCCGCTCCACACTGGGTCACCAGGATCTGCGGCCGGTACGCCCGCAGCACCGACGGGACGACGGCGTGGAAGGCACGCAGCCACCCGGCGTCTCCCGTACTCGGTGGCAGGGGCAGGTTGACCGCGCTGCCCTCGGCACCGGGGGCTCCCGTCTCGTCCGGGAAGCCGGTGCCCGGGAAGAGGGCGAGCGGCGTCTCGTGCAGGCTGACCGTCAGCACTCGGGGGTCGTTGTAGAAGATCTGCTGCACCCCGTCGCCGTGGTGCACGTCGATGTCGACGTAGGCGACCCGCTCGGCGCCCAGGTCCAGCAGCCGGGCGATGGCCACCGCCGGGTCGTTGTAGACACAGAATCCAGCTGCCCGGCCGGCCATGGCGTGGTGCAGCCCACCGGCCACGTTGACCGCCCGCCGTGCCTCACCGCGCCAGACCAGTTCGGCTGCGGTCAGGCTGGCCCCGGCGATCAGGGCACTCGACTCGTGCATCCCGTCGAAGATCGGGTTGTCCGCCGTACCGAGGCCGTAGCCGGAGAAGAAGGGGTCGTCCGGCGCGGCCCGCACCGCGTCGAGGTACTCCGGTCGGTGCACCCGGCTCAGCGCCGCCTCGTCGGCCGGTGACGGTGTCATCACCTGCACGCCGGGCCGGTCAAGGACGCCCAACTCCTGGGCGAGTGCGATGGTCAGCTCGACCCGGACCGGATCGAGTGGATGGTCACCCAGGTCGTAGGCCAGCAACGCCTCGTCCCACATCACCACTGTGCCGTCCGACATGGCCACATCGTCGCACGTCGGGCCGATGACCCCGGGTGTACGCCCCGCCGCCGGGCGATGCGTCGTGGCGGCGCGTGGCGCCAGGTGGTCGCGTGGCGCGGGTCGCTGGGTGGCGCGGGTCGCTGGGTGGCGGGGCGGTGTGAGTCGCTAGGTGGCCGGCGACTCGTCGGCTGGTCCGGTGGCCACCGGACGGGACGGGTCGGTGACCCAGTCGCTCCACGAACCGACATAGAGGGCGGCGTCCAGCCGGCCGGCCAGGTGCAGGGCGAACACGGTGTGCGCGGCGGTCACCCCGGAGCCGCAGTACGCGCCGACGCGTACCTCGGGGGCGACCCCGACCCGGGCGAACCGGGACCGGAGGTCGTCGGCGTCGGGCCAGCGGCCCTCCGCCCCGGTCAGCTCGTTCGCCGGCAGGTTGACCGCGCCCGGAATGTGCCCGGCGACCGGGTCGATGGGTTCGGTCTCCCCCCGAAACCGTTCGGGTGCCCGCGCGTCGATCAGTACGGCGTCCGCGTCGACAGCCAGGTCGGCGGCGGTCCGGGCATCGAGCACCGGCAGCGCGCCGGGTCGGATCTCGATGTCGCCCGGTACGGGCTCCGGCAGGTCGGTGCTGATCAGCAGCCCCGCCGCCCGCCAGGCCGGATATCCGCCGTCGAGGATGCGGACCTGCCGGTGTCCGGCCCAGCGCAGGGTCCACCAGAGCCGGGCCGCCGGCAGCCCCTCACCACCGTCGTAGACCACCACCGGGTGTTCGGCCCGTACGCCGGCCGCCCGCAGCACGTCGCGCAGCGTTACCGGATCGGGCAGCGGGTGCCGCCCGCCGACCCCGGCGGGGCCGCACAACTCGTCCAGCTCCACGAAGACCGCCCCCGGCAGGTGCCCGACGGCATACTCGTCGCGCCGGGACGGACCGCCGAGCCGCCACCGGACGTCGAGGAGGGTGGGCGAATCGGCAGCGACCAGCTCCGGGGCAAGGGCGCTCGGGGAGACCAGAAGGTCAGCGGATTCGGACACGTTGTCCAGTCAACACCATCGGCGCGCGCAACCCCGATTTGGCTGCGGGTTTATGTCCGTACCGCGAGGTAGCATCGACGGCTAGGAGGCCGCTGACGTGAACGACCTTGTCGACACCACTGAGATGTACCTGCGCACCATCCTTGAGCTGGAAGAGGAGGGGGTGCCGCCGCTGCGTGCCCGGATCGCCGAGCGGCTGAGCCAGAGCGGGCCCACCGTGAGCCAGACCGTCGCCCGCATGGAACGGGACGGCCTGCTGACGGTGGAGGACGACCGCAGCCTGCAACTCACCGACCTCGGCCGGGCCAACGCCGTGGCTGTCATGCGCAAGCACCGCCTCGCCGAACTGTTGCTGGTCAACGTGATCGGTATGCCCTACGAGGAGGCCCACGAGGAGGCCTGCCGCTGGGAGCACGTGATGAGCGACGCGGTGGAGAAGAAGGTCTACGACCTGCTCAACCGCCCCACCCGGTCGCCCTACGGCAACCCGATCCCCGGCCTGGAGGCGCTCGGCGATTCGGTGCCGCCCAGCACCGAAGCCGCCGACGGCGAGCGCAACCTGGCCTTCCCGGGGCTGTCCGGCCCGGTCGTGGTGCGTCGCATCTGCGAGAGTGTGCAGACCGATGCCGACGTGCTGCGGCAGCTGCACGCCGCAGGCGTCGACCCGGGCGCGACCGTGACCGTCGCCCAGGAGCGCGACGCGGTGACAATCAACCGCTCGGGCGACAAGATCCGGCTCCCCCGCGAGGTCGCGTCCCGCGTCTTCGTCGCCGCCCACTGATCGGGAGAGCCGCCGCCCACTGATCAGCGTGGTCACCGCCCGCTGACCCGTCGACGGCGCGCGGCTAGAGGTTACTGGTGTCGATCTTCTTGGCCAGGGCCACGAGACCGGCCACCAGTTCCTCGGCCGCGTCCCGTCCCTGGCCGGTGGGAAGGGTGTACCGGAGGCTGGCGGCCCGACCGTCCGTGCCCAGCCAGCCGATCTCCGCCGTGGCACCATGCTCATCGGCCGGTGCCGCGGTCAACTGGTACGCCGCCTTGCCCAGCCCACTGACGGACCGTCCGCCCCCGGGCACCAGGTCGGTCTTGAACCCGGCGGCGTCCATCGAGATGTCGATGACCGACAAGGTCAGGTCGGGCTGGTGGGCCGCTTCAGTCCGGAACACACAGGTGTACGTCTGCTTGAGCCGGCTGGCCGCCGCCACATCGAAGCGGATGCCGAGGTCCTGCTCGACGGTGGGATAGTCCAGCAGCTCGCATGCTCCGCCCGCGGTGGACGCCGGCAACTCGACGACCGGTGGCGCGGGCACGGCGACCCTGGTGGGCGACGCGTCCTCACCACCACACCCGGTCAGCATGAGCACCCCGGCACCGATCAGACAGAGCCGCCCGCGCACACGTACCTCCCGCTCGTTCCGGCCACGGCGGTCGCCCGTGCCGGTGGTCCGTGGCACACCGTACGGGTTGCCCGGCGACAGCGAAAGCCCGGTCGCCACGCCCCTACCGGTCGTCGGGCAGCCGCCCTGCTCAGCCAGGTGACCGGTCGGTGGGCAACCGGGACACGACGTGGCGGGCGATCTCCAGCGAGCTGGTCGCCGCTGGCGACGGTGCGTTGAGCACGTGCACCTGCCGGGGGCCGGCGACGACGAGGAAGTCGTCGACCAGCGCGCCGTCGGCGGTGACCGCCTGGGCGCGTACCCCGGCGGGGGCGGGCAGCAGGTCCCGCTCGGTCAGCTCGGGCACCAGCCGGGCCAGACTGCGCGCGAACCGGCGGCGGGACAGCGAACGGCGTACCTCGGTGAGTCCGTAGCGCAGGTGACGGCGGGCCAGTCGCCACAACCCCGGGTGGCCGACCAGTTCGACCACCGCGCGCGGGTCGACCCGCCCCCACGAGTAGCCCTCCCGGGCCAGCGCCAGTACGGCGTTCGGACCGGCGTGCACCCCGCCGTCGATCATGCGGGTGAGGTGTACGCCGAGAAAGGGAAACCTCGGGTCCGGCACGGGATAGATCAGACCCCGGACGAGGTCCCGCCGCTCTGGCCGCAGTTCATAATATTCACCCCTGAACGGGACGATCGACGCAGAAGGCGTCACACCGGCCAGTCGGGCAACCCGGTCGGCGTGCAGCCCAGCGCAGTTGACCAGCACGTCGGCGACCACCTCGCCGGCTGTGGTCCGGACCACCTGCTCACCGCCCCGGGTCACGATCCCGGTAACCCGAGCCCATAACCGGATCCGGGCACCGGCCTGTTCGGCCCGCCCGGCCAGGGCCCGGCTGACCTGGGTGAAGTCGACGATGCCGGTCGAGGCGACGTGCAGCGCCTCGACACACCGTAGGGCCGGCTCGTGCTCGCTGGCCTCGGCCGGGCTGACCAGGCGTACCGGCAGCCCGTTGGCGACCGCCCGCTCGTGCAGTGCCCGGAGCCGGGGCAGCTCGTCCTCTTCCGTGGCCACGATGAGCTTTCCGCACACCCGTACCGGAATGTCGTTCTCCGCACAGAACTCGACCATGGACCGGCTGCCCGCCGCGCAGAGCCGCGCCTTCAGGCTGCCCGGCCGGTAGTAGACCCCGGCATGGATCACCCCGGAGTTGCGCCCGGTCTGGTGCGCGGCCAACCGGGGCTCCTTCTCCAGCACGGTCACCTCGGCGTCCGGCCGATCCAGGAGGATCCGGTGCGCGGTAGCCAGCCCGACGATGCCCCCACCGATCACCACGTACCTCGCCATGCGCCAGGACGCTACCGGTCCGGCGGGGCGGTGACTGTCCCCTCACCGACCGGCCCGTCGTCGACGTACGGGCAATGTCGGCACCCCCGACCGCAGCAGGTCCCACGGTGCGCCAGAAAGCTGGCGGTGAGGACGAAGAGCCCGGTGTCCGGATCGGGATAGCCGGCCTCCTCGGCGGCGAGCGCCGCGGCGTGGGCCGCCAGGATCCGGTCTCGGGCCGGGTGGTCCGGTGCCAGCCGGCCCGGATGTGGCTGGTCCAGCGGCCGCGGTGCCAGCGGCAGTCGCCGTCCCTGCTCGCCCCGCATGTCGCCAACCGTACGGTATGTCCTCGACCGCTCCACAGCCTCGCAGTCGACGACCCGCGCCCGCCACTTCCCGACGCTTTCTGATCACTACTTTGCGCGACATTCCTGGAATGTCGGACCGCTCCTGCTGGTTGCACTTTCCATGCCGCCCGAGCACCCGCCCGGGCGGTCGCCGCACCCGGACCAGTTCCCAGTTCCCCACCCCCGGACGGAAGGGCAACCATCGTGACCAGCCTCACCCGGTGGCTCCCGGCCATCACCAGGACCACCAGCGCCAAGACCGCACTGACCGCCGCCGGCATCGCCGTCACCGCCGCCGCACTCGCCGGCCCGGCCGCCGCGCACGCCGCACCGACCATGACCACGGCGAAAAAGCCGGCCAAGGACAAGGAACTCCAGTACCAGTACCGGGCCCAGGAGAACTACTACTACTGTGGCCCCGCCGCCGCCCGGATCGCGGCCAGCACCAACGGCCAGACCCCCAGCCAGGACGACATGGCCCGCAAGCTCGGCACCACCACCAGCGGCACCAACTCCGCCGAGGACACCAGCCGGGTGTTGAAGGAAGTCACCGGCAAGGACTACAAGACCACGGCCATCCGAGGGCCGTGGGCCACCCCTGCCGAGATGGACCGCCTCCAGGCCGACGTCGCCGAAGCCATCGACAAGGACAAGGCCGTCATCGCCAACGTACGGGGTAGCGGCACCGACACCTACGGGACCACCCGTTCCTACCCGGGCGGCCACTACGTCACCGTGGTCGGCTACCAGGACGAGGGGCGCAAGGTACGGGTCGCCGACCCGGCCGACCCTCGGGGCGACGGTACCTACTGGATGAGCACCATCAACCTGGCCAACTGGATCGCCGAACGCGGCTACTCCTCCTGAGCCACGCCGGGCCGACGCCCGTCGTACGACGCCCCGCGACCGGGGAGCCGGCTGCCCGCCGGCTCCCCGGTCGCTCTTGTTCGCCCCAGGCACGCTTCTTCGCCCTGGTCACCGGCCCGAGGGGCGTACGACTCGACGGCCCGCAGCGTTCCCTTGGTCACCATGACCAGCCCACCTGTACCAAGATCGGCCAGGGCGGCAATCCGGCGGGTCACCGACAGTCGTCCCACTACCACACCATCAGCCCCGACGCGATATAGCGTGCCGTTCTCGCCAGCCAGCACGAACCCCGGTCCGGTGGGGACGATCCCGCCGACCAATGGCTGCCCCACATCCACCCGGCACATCGTCGAACCACGTACCGGATCGACGGCCAGGTAACCGGCGCGGCGCTCCCGCACCCAGACGATGCCGGCGGTGAACTCGGTGGCGGTGACCACGAGGTCGACGTGATGGTCGAAGAACCGGTCCACGGCACCGGAGGAGAGTCGAAGGGCCACGATGGACCGAGGGCCGCACGGCACCAGGCAACGGTCCGGACCAACCGCCGTGAACGTCGCGGCGTCGCTCACCGCCATCGGCTCGGGCAGCCGCCACCGCCCCAGTTCACTCCCGTCCCGGGGGTGGAGCAACCAAGCCTCCCGCGCGCGGCCGAGCAGCACCCCACCGCCCCAGGCCAGCGGAAGCATCGCCGCCACCGACGTGGACGTACGCCACAGCGGTCGCCCGTCGTACAGATCGAACGCGACCAGTGGGGTGTAGTCCCGCCAACCACCCACCAGGACGGTGTCTGCTGTCGCAGTGACGTGCCCGGTGTAAACCGGCAGGGAAACACGCCACAGTGTCGTCCCGGTCACCAGGTCGAGGCAGATCAACTGGTGGCTGCCCGACGTCAGGACCAGGCAACGATCACCCGCGATGACGAAGCCACGCGGCCAGTCCCCCACCGGGGCATCCCAGTGGACCGTACCGTCCCGGCTGTCCAGGCAGACGAGTCGGCTGCGCCGCTCATGCACGACGATCCGCCCCTGCGCCACCGCCACGTCCGCAGCGACCCCGCGCTGATGTAACTGTCGCTCCCAGCGGAACTCCCCAAGCATGGACGAAGCCCATCAGGCCGGCACCGGACGTCGCCACCACCGGGCGTAGACAGCCAACGATTTTTGGTCGATTCCTACAACATGGGCCGGGCAGCATTCGCTGTCCGCGACATGGTGCTGCCAGCCGGTAGACGGAAGGGTGAACAGTGCTGGGGGCCGCCGTGTCACGGCGCGCACATCGTTGGTCTACCGGAGGGGCTCGTTCGGGTGTTCACTCGTGTCGCCATCGTCAACCGTGGTGAGGCCGCCATGCGGCTCATCCACGCCGTCCGGGAGCTGGCTGCCGAAACCGGGACCCGGATCGAGACCGTCGCCCTGCACACCGACGTCGACCGAACGGCCACGTTCGTCCGCGAAGCGGACCTGTCGTACGACCTCGGGCCCGCCTCCGCACGGCCGTACCTCGACCTGAAGGCCCTGGAACGGGCGTTGGTGGAGACCCGGGCCGACGCCGCGTGGGTCGGCTGGGGCTTCGTCGCCGAGGACCCGGCCTTCGCCGAACTCTGCGACCAGATCGGCGTCACCTTCGTCGGGCCGAGCGCCGAGGCGATGCGCAAGCTGGGCGACAAGATCGGCGCGAAGCTGATCGCCGAGGAGGTCGGCGTACCGGTCGCACCATGGAGCCGGGGCGCGGTCGAGACCCTTGACGCCGCCCTGGCCTCGGCGGCCCAGGTCGGCTACCCGCTGATGCTGAAGGCGACCGCGGGCGGCGGCGGACGCGGCATCCGGGTAATCACCAGTGACGCCGAGCTCGTCGACGCATACGAGCGCACCAGCCAGGAGGCGGCGCGGGCGTTCGGCAGCGGCGTCGTGTTCCTGGAGCGCCTGGTCACCGGCGCCCGGCACGTCGAGGTCCAGGTGATCGCCGACGGCGAGGGCACCGCCTGGGCGCTCGGCGTACGCGACTGTTCGGTACAGCGGCGCAACCAGAAGGTCATCGAGGAGTCGGCGTCCCCGGTACTCCGCCGGGCGCAGGTAGCCGAACTCAAGGCGTCGGCCGAACGCCTGGCCGTCGCGGTCGGCTACCGCGGGGCGGCGACCGTCGAGTTCCTCTACCACCCGGGCGACAAGCTGTTCGCCTTCCTCGAGGTCAACACCCGCCTGCAGGTCGAGCACCCGATCACCGAGGCCACCACCGGATTCGACCTGGTCAAGGCGCAACTCCGAGTGGCAGCCGGCGCCCGGCTCAAAGGCAAGCCGCCGGTCGAGCGCGGACACGCCATCGAGGCCCGGCTGAACGCCGAAGACCCCGACCGCGACTTCGCGCCCTCCCCCGGACGCATCGCGCGGTTGGACCTGCCCGCCGGGCCGGGTATCCGGGTGGACACCGGCGTCAGCGAGGGAGACACCATCCCCGCCGACTTCGACTCGATGATCGCGAAGATCATCGCGTACGGTCGCGACCGCGACGAGGCGCTCGGCCGGCTGCGCCGGGCGATGGCGCAGACCACGGTGGTCATCGAGGGCGGCGCGACCAACAAGAGCTTCGTACTCGATCTGCTCGACCAGCCCGAGGTGATCGACGCCAGCGCGGACACCGGCTGGATCGACCGGGTACGCGGCGAGGGCCGACTCGTCTCGCACCGGCACTCCGCCGTCGCGCTGGCCGCCGCCGCCATCGAGGCGTACGAGGAGGAGGAGCGCGTCGAACGGCAGCGGTTGCTGTCGACGGCGGCCGGTGGACGGCCCCAGGTGCAGCACGCCAGTGGCCGTCCGCTGGACCTCAAGCTGCGGGGCGTCGGCTACCGCGTACGCGTCGCGCGGATCGGTGCGCACCGGTTCCGCGTCGGTATCGAGGTCGGCGGCGAGGTCCACCCCGCCGACGTCGAACTGGACCGCTTCGACCGGCACACCGGGCAGATCGTCGTCAACGGCAGCCGATACCACCTGCTCACCGGCACCCACGGGCCGATCCACCTGGTCGAGGTGGACGGTGTCACGCACCGGGTCAGCCGGGACGAGGGCGGCGTCCTCCGCTCGCCCATGCCCGCCCTGGTCGTCGCCACGCCGTTGAAGGTCGGCGACGAGGTCGAGGCGGGCGCGCCGGTGCTGGTGGTGGAGGCGATGAAGATGGAGACGGTGCTGCGGGCACCGTTCAAGGCACGGCTGAAGGAATGTGCCGTCTCCGTGGGCAGCCAGGTGGAGGCCGGCAGTCCGCTGCTCCGGCTGGAACCGCTCGCCGACTCCGATGCCGAAGCCACCGACGATCCGCAGACCGCCACCGTCGAACTGGACCTGCCCACCGCGCCCGCAGTGGTCCCGGCGCGGGCCCGCACCACGCGGGGCCAGGAGGACCTACGCAGCCTGCTGCTCGGCTTCGACGTCGACCCACACGACGAGCGCCGGGTGCTCGACGGCTACCTCGACGCGCGCCGGGCCACCATCGCCGACGGCTACCGGCCGCTGGCCGAGGAACTCGAACTCGTCGACCTCTTCGCCGACCTCACCGAGCTGAGCCGTAACCGACCGGCCGGCGACGACGGCGGTGACGGGCACGTGCACAGCGCCCGCGAGCACTTCCACACCTACCTGCAGTGCCTCGACGTGGAACGGGCCGGGGTGCCGGAGACGTTCCAGGCCAAGCTCGCCAGGGCGCTCGCGCACTACGGGGTCACCGAGTTGGAGCGCTCGCCCGAACTCGAAGCCGCCGTGTTCCGGATCTTCCTCGCCCAGCAACGCGCGTCCGTTGACGCCACGGTGGTCGCGGCGTTGCTGCGCGCCTGGCTGCGGGAGTCGCCACCGGACGAGGTGCTGCGCGAGCCGGCCGGGCTCGCGCTGGAACGGCTGGTGGCCGCCACGCAGGTCCGCTTCCCCGTCGTGGCCGACCTCGCCCGGGGCGTGGTGTTCGCCTGGTTCGCCCAGCCACTGCTGCGCCGCAACCGGGCCCGGGTCTACGCCGACGTCCGCCGGCACCTGCGCCACCTGGACACGCACCCGGACGCACCGGACCGCGCCGACCGCGTCGCCGAGATGGTACGCAGCACCGAGCCGCTGGTACGGCTACTCGGCCAACGACTGGTCCGTACCGACCTGGACAACGCGGTGATGTTGGAGGTGCTGACCCGGCGGTACTACGGCAACAAGGGTCTCGTGAGCGTCCGCACCAGGGCGGTCGCCGGCTGCACCTTCGTGGTCGCCGAGCGCGCCGGCTCGTGTGTGGTCTCCGCCGCGGTGAGCTTCGACGCGTTGGGCAGCGCGCTGCGTGGCCTCGCCGAGTTGGCCAGCGGCGAGGAGCCCATCGACGCCGACATCTATCTGGCCTGGGAGAAACAGCCGGCCGACTTCGACGCGATGGCCGCCGCCCTGCACGAGGTCATCGACGCCTGCCCGCTGCCACCTCAGGTCCGCCGGCTGACCACCACCGTCGCGGGTCGCAGCGGCGCGGTGATGCACCACCACTTCACGTTCCGCCCGTCGAGCACCGGGATGACCGAGGATCGGCTGATTCGTGGCCTGCACCCGTACATCGCGCAGCGGATGCAGTTGGAACGGCTGAGCAAGTTCGACCTCACCCGGCTGCCCTCCTCGGACGAGGAGGTCTACCTCTTCCAGTGCGTGGCCCGGGAAAACCCGTCCGACGACCGGCTCGTCGCCTTCACCCAGATTCGCGACCTGACCGAGCTGCGCGAGCACGACGGTCGGCTCATCGCCCTGCCGACCGCCGAGGACACCATCGCCACCTGCCTCGACTCGATCCGCCGCGCGCAGGCGCAGCGCCCGTCGAAGAAGCGGTTCCACACCAACCGGATCGTGGTCTACGTGTGGCCACCGAGCGACCTCACCCGCGAGGAGATCGAGATGATCGCCGGGCGGGTACGACCGACGACCGCAGGTGCCGGGTTGGAGGAGATCCTGTTCATCGCCCGGCAGCGCGGCCCGACGACCGGCGAGCTGACCAAGACCGCCATCCGGATCTCCTTCGACGCCACCGGCGGTGCCGAGTTGACCATCGGCGAGCCGTCGGACGAGCCGGTCCAACCGCTCGACGGCTACCGGCAGAAGGTGCTGAGCGCCAGCAGTCGTAACGCGGTGTACCCGTACGAACTGACCGGCCTGCTCGGCGACTTCGTCGAGTACGACCTCGACGACGACCACGTGGCGGTACCGGCTGGACAGTGCTCGTCTCCGCCCAAGACCGGCTCCGACTCCGCTCAGTCGCTGGTACCGGCTGGACAGTGCTCGTCTCCGCCCAAGACCGGCTCCGACTGCGCTCCGTCGCTAGTACCGGTCGACCGGCCGAAGGGGCGTAACAGCGCGGCGATCGTCGCCGGGGTGGTCACCACGCCGACCCCGCAACACCCGCAGGGCGTCACCCGGGTCGTACTGCTCGGTGACCCGACAAAGTCGCTCGGCGCACTGTCGGAACCGGAGTGCCGCCGCGTGATCGCCGCCCTGGACCTGGCCGAGCGGATGCGGGTGCCACTGGAGTGGTACGCGCTCTCCGCCGGGGCCCGGATCTCCATGTCCTCGGGCACGGAGAACATGGACTGGGTGGCCGCCGCGCTCAAACGGATCGTCGAGTTCACCCAGGACGGCGGCGAGATCAACATCGTGGTCGCGGGCATCACCGTCGGCGCGCAGCCGTACTGGAACGCCGAGGCGACGATGCTCATGCACACCAAGGGCATCCTGGTGATGACGCCGGAATCGGCGATGGTGCTCACCGGCAAGCAGTCGCTCGACTTCTCCGGTGGCGTCTCCGCCGAGGACAACTTCGGCATCGGCGGCTACGACCGGGTGATGGGCCCGAACGGGCAGGCCCAGTACTGGGCACCGAACCTGGCCGCCGCCCGGGACGTGCTGATGGCGCACTACGAACACACGTACGTCGCCCCCGGCGAGGACGCGCCCCGGCGGGCGACCACCGTCGACCCCGTCGACCGCGACATCTCCCACTTCCCGCACGTCGTGGCGGGCAGTGACTTCACCACCGTCGGTGAGATCTTCTCCGCCGAGGCCAACCCGGACCGCAAGAAGCCATTCGACATCCGTACGGTGATGCGGGCGCTCTCCGACCAGGACCACCCGGTGCTGGAGCGCTGGGCGGGCATGGCCGACGCGGACACCGCAGTGGTGCAGGACGTACACCTGGGCGGTATGCCGGTGTGCCTGCTCGGTATCGAGTCCCGTGCGGTGCCCCGGCGTGGCTTCCCGCCCACCGACGGCCCGGACACCTACACCGCGGGCACGCTCTTCCCGCAGTCGTCGAGAAAGGCCGCGCGGGCGATCAACGCGGCCAGCGGCAACCGGCCGCTGGTGGTGCTGGCCAACCTGTCCGGCTTCGACGGCTCACCCGAGTCGATGCGCAAGCTCCAACTGGAGTACGGCGCCGAAATCGGCCGCGCGATCGTCAACTTCCGTGGGCCCATCGTGTTCTGCGTGATCTCCCGTTACCACGGCGGCGCGTTCGTGGTCTTCTCGAAGGCGCTGAACCCGAACATGACCGTGCTCGCGCTGGAGGGGTCGTTCGCCTCGGTGCTCGGCGGTGCCCCCGCCGCCGCGGTGGTCTTCTCCGGCGAGGTGAACGCCCGCACCGCGGCCGACCCCCGGGTACGGGAGTTGGAGGCCCGCATTGCCGCCGCTGCCGGGGCCGACCGAGCCGCGTTGACCGCCGAACTCGACGAACTCCGGTCGTCGGTCCGCGCGGAGAAGCTCGGTGAGGTGGCCGCCGAGTTCGACCGGGTGCACAACATCCAGCGGGCCGTCGAGGTCGGCTCGGTCGACGCCGTGATCCGGGCCGCCGAACTCCGCCCGCGCGTCATCGAGGCGATCGAGTCCCGCCTACGGCGGCAGTAACCGGTACAGGGCGGTGCCGTGCTCAACCAGCACGGCCACATCCGTCCTCCGCTGCTGGGAACGGTTGTTGTTACCGGAGGAACAACAACCGTTCCCAGTCCGGGTAGATCCGGTCCAATGAGGAGCGTCTGCGGCGGTCATCGGTCGACCGTGCCCTGGCCATCCGCGTCGATGATCTCCGGAAGGCGCAGCAGTTCGTCGGCAGAGGCCAGCGACTCACCGGCCGAGACAAAGGTGAGCAGCCTGATCGGGGCGTCGTTGGCCGCCGCAGATGCGGTCTTGTGGTGACCGTCGAGCAGGAAGTGGAACAGGCCCCAGTGCCGCTCCTCCCTGAAATATGGGCCTTCAATGTCGAGAAGACCGAATGCGACGGCTGTCGGTCGGCCAGCCGCATTGGAATACCGCTCGACGGTTCCGGTGTCCAGGTCGGTCGGATCTACCATCGGGACGGCGAACTCGAAGAGTTCGTCATGGTCGCCGACATCGCGACGATCGAGCCGGTAATAGCTGGCGTTGGCAGGATCGATGGGATACTCAAGCTCTTCGTCGCGCCAGCCTGCCGGCCCCTCGACGGCGAAGTAGTCACCCGCCGAACCCGGCGTGACGAGCGTCGGCAGCGTGTCCAGGAGCATCACCTGATAGTCGCCGCGCGGCAACTGGGCAGCGAATGCCTCGACGACCTCCGCATCGAGCCCATCCAGGCCGATGTTGAGACGATCTCGAACGGCGGCTGCGGAGAGCAGTACGTTCGCAGCCGCCGGCTCCCGACGCAGCACAAGTCCGCAGGTGCCGCATCCATAGGCGATCTGGTAGGCGGGCACGCCATCGACGGTCAGGTAGCGGCTGGGGCGTTTCTCCCAGTCGATTCCGATACGGGGGTTGTCGCTGCCGAGCGTCATCAGCTTGTACGCGACGAGTCGGCTCACGTGAGTTCTTCCGGTAAGGCGGCGGACCGCTCTCCCGACATCAAGGCCTCAACGCGTACTCCATCTGCTGTCACGTGGCCATTATGGATCGCATCGGGTAGGCCGTCGCTGCATCGCCCACCCGATGCCGGTCGGACCCGACCCTACTGGTGCAGGGCGAATATCCGAGAAGCACTATTCCTGGTCGTTGGCCAGCTCCGGTGAGGCAGCGAGGGAGCAGACGAGTACACGACCGTCCAGGGTGCCGATCGCGAGACGTCCTGGACCCAGCCGGACGAGTGAGAGCGGGACGACGCGGTGGCCGTTGACGCGTAGCTCATGCCGCGCGTGCATCGCGCCGTCCTCCGCGCGCAGGAGCACGAGTTCCCCTGAATTGAACGTGACGTAGACAAAATCACCGTCGACGTCGAGCGCAGTGGCCTGATGGTCGGCCGTGAAGACCCATTGCAGCTCACCGGTCGGGTAGGCACGGCGAACCACGAAGGCGTTTCCCGGCAGCAGGCCAGCACCATCGTGGACTGCTCCGGTGTGCACGAGCGCCGGTCCGGCCCGGTCGTCGAGGTACGCACCGCAGCCGCCGAACAGATGCCCGCCTCGCGGCTCGTCCCATTCGAGGGGGAACAGGCGTCGCATCGAGCCCCCGGGTACGTCGACGGAAACCACCCACTTGTCTTGCCAGGGCTTGTCCTCTTGGCCTTGGAGAAACAGCAGGTCCGGGGCGTAACGGATATCAAAGAAGTGGTTGAACAGGTCATACCGGCCGAGCTTGACAGTTGTTGTGTTCACGCCATCCGAGGATTGAAGGATGATCTCTCCAGTAGCGGCACCAGTGCGGTACTCGGTGTCACGTAGCGCCCACCAGCCATCGGCCCGAGACACCAGGACAGCGGAGAAGGCAGGCTCGTGGATTGTCCGAACCTCAGCGTCGTCCAGGTCGACCTCTGCCACGACACTCGGATCGAGTGTCCAACCCCCGCCCTCGAACCTGGGCGGCGTCTGCGTCAACACCAGAGCTGTTCGTCCTTCCGGCAACACCTTCACCTGGCATCCCGCGCCGTCAACCGGAAGTCGCCACAACGACTCCCCGGACGTCGAAGACCAACACTCAAGGCGGACACCTTCGAGAGCAGCGACGATCCGACCATCAGACAGTGAATCCACCGCCCACACCCCACGTCGGTTCACCCAACGCAGTCCGCGTTCCTGGCAGAGCCTCTCGATGATGGTCACGGCGACCGCCGGCTCGGTCCGCGGTCTGTCCGGAACCGGTGCCTCCCCATACGGCATCCGTAGCATCCCCGCGGCAGCACGGTCCCAGTCGTCGCGGCGAATCGAACAGGCCAGGGACGTGGTACCGAACCGCTCCTCGTCCTCGTCGCAAGGAATGGCCAACACCAGGTCAAGCGTCTGCGAATCGCGCCAAACGAGCTGCCGCACCTCGCGGGGATCCGCGAGCAACGACACGGTGGTACCGGTGGTCAGGTCCAGCAGCAGCAGTTCGCCCTCGTAGAACCACCCGCCGTCATATGAGCCTGTGCCGATGGCCGCTAGCGGCAGAGTCGGATGGCAGGCGATCACGTTCGTCGGCCAGCGTGTGGTGATGTGACGTAGGCAGGTCAGGTCAGCGGACTCGTACACCGCCAGTGGGTACCAGCCCGGGTGCGGCCGTGATCGGCTGGAGACATCGCGGCCATGCTGCTGCGGCCGTTTCAGTACACCACCGATCACGATGAGATCACCGTCAGGCGAGACGGCGATGGCACGGGGCTGGCCGATCTCGCAAAACGGGCCGGCGCCCAGCACGCGGTCCACTCGGACCTCGACGGCGCTCAACGAACCGGATCGGGGTCGATTTCTTCGATCACGAAGCGATGATGCCGTCCCGACCGACGGTCGGCAAGGCAGCGAGGGGAACCCGGCAACACCACATCCCGCCACAGCGACCGCCCGACCCTCTACAGGATCGGGCGGTCGCTGCCCTTCAGCCGCTGGCCGGCTCCGCGACCGTCATTGTCACGGGTCGCCAGCCATCAGCCGCCGCCGTCCAGCACTCCTCGTTGCGGCAATGCGATTCGCTCGTTCTCAGCTGCAGCCGGAGGTAGAGCCGCAGCCCTCACAGACGTAGCAGCTACCGGCCGGGCGCATCTTCGTACCGCAGGTGAAGCAGAGCGGCGCGTCGGCGGCCTTGCCGATCACCGCCTCCAGCAACTCGGTGGACGAACCCACCTGCGGTGCCGGCTTGGCCGCGACCACCTCGACCTCGACCGGCGAATCGGACTTCTCCGCCACCGGTGCGGAGGCGGCCATCGCGGTCAGGTCCAACCCGCTCTCCGCCTCGGCCTCCGCCCGGATCTGTGCGGCCCGCTCGGCAGCGGTGAAGATGCCCAGCTCGGCCCGATCGTCGTACGGCAGGAAGTCCAGCGCCAGCCGACGGAAGATGTAGTCCATCACCGAGGCCGCCATGCGGATGTCCGGGTCGTCGGTCATGCCGGCCGGCTCGAAGCGCATGTTGGTGAACTTGCTGACGTACGTCTCCAGCGGCACGCCGTACTGAAGGCCGATCGAGATGGCCACCGAGAAGGCATCCATCACCCCGGCCAGCGTCGAGCCCTGCTTGGACATCTTGAGGAAGACCTCGCCCAGCCCGTCGTCCGGGTAGGAAGACGCGGTGAGGTAACCCTCGGCCCCACCGACCGAGAAGGACACCGTCGACGACGGGCGCTTCTTCGGCAGCCGCTTGCGCACCGGCCGGTATTCGACGACCTTCTCGACTGTCTTCTCCGCCCCGGCCGAGACCACCTCGGTCGTCTTCACCGTCTCGGCGGCCTTCGCCGGCTTGGCAACCGACAACGGCTGTCCGACCTTGCAGTTGTCCCGGTAGATCGCCAGCGCCTTCAGGCCCAGCTTCCAGCCCTCGAAGTAGATCTGCTCGACGTCCTCGACCGTCGCCGCCTCCGGCATGTTGACGGTCTTGGAGATGGCCCCGGAGATGAACGGCTGCACCGCTGCCATCATCCGCACGTGGCCCATCGGCGCGATCGAGCGCTCGCCCATCGCACAGTCGAAGACCGGGTAGTGCTCGGTCTTCAGGCCCGGCGCGTCGACGACGTGACCGTGGTCGCCGATGTACTCGACGACCGCCTCGACCTGCTCCTCCGGGTAGCCGATGCTGCGCAGGGCGCGCGGCACCGTCTGGTTGACGATCTGCATCGAGCCGCCGCCGACCAGCTTCTTGAACTTGACCAGCGCCAGGTCGGGCTCGACCCCGGTCGTGTCACAGTCCATCATCAGGCCGATGGTGCCGGTGGGGGCGAGCACTGCGGCCTGCGAGTTCCGCCAGCCCGACTTCTCACCGATCTTGTTGCCGAGCTGCCACTGCTTGGTCGCCTCACGGACGATCTCGGTGGCCACCACGCCGGTCGGCTTGATCTCGTCGTTGGCGGCGGCGTGCTTGCGCATGACCCGCTTGTGCGGCTCGGCGTTACGGGCGTAGCCGTCGTACGCGCCGACGACGCCAGCCAGCTCGGCGGAGCGGCGGTACGCCGTACCGGTCATCAGCGAGGTGATCGCGGCAGCCAGCGAGCGACCGGCCTCCGAGTCGTACGGCAGGGCCGAGGCCATCAGCAGCGCGCCGAGGTTGGCGTACCCGATGCCGAGCTGGCGGTAGGCCCGGGTGGTCTCACCGATCCGCTCGGTCGGGAAGTCGGCGAAGCAGATCGAGATGTCCATCGCGGTGATGACGAACTCGACCGACCTGACGAACTTCTCCACCTCGAACCCGCCGTCGGCCCGCAGGAACTTCATGAGGTTCAGCGAGGCCAGGTTGCAGGAGGAGTTGTCCAGGTGCAGGTACTCGGAGCACGGGTTGGAGGCGGTGATCCGACCGGTCTCCGGGCAGGTGTGCCAGTCGTTGATCGTGTCGTCGTACTGGAGACCCGGGTCGGCGCACTCCCAGGCGGCCTGCGAGATCTTGCGGAACAGGTCGCGGGCGTCGATGGTCTCGATGACCGAGCCGTCCAGCCGGCCGCGCAGGTCGAACTTGCCGTGCTCGTCGACGGCCCGCATGAACTCGTCGGAGACCCGGACCGAGTTGTTGGCGTTCTGGTACTGCACGCTGACGATGTCCGAACCGCCGAGGTCCATGTCGAACCCGGCGTCCCGCAGCGCGCGGATCTTGTCCTCCTCGCGCGCCTTCGTCACCACGAACTCCTCGATGTCCGGGTGGTCGACGTCGAGGATGACCATCTTGGCGGCCCGCCGGGTGGCTCCACCGGACTTGATGGTGCCGGCCGAGGCGTCCGCACCACGCATGAAGCTGACCGGACCGGAGGCGGTGCCACCGCTGGAGAGCAGCTCCCGGGAGGAGCGGATCCGGGACAGGTTGACCCCGGAGCCGGAGCCACCCTTGAAGATCAGCCCTTCTTCCTTGTACCAGTCGAGGATCGAATCCATCGAGTCGTCGACGGAGAGGATGAAGCAGTTGTGCACCCGTAGGCTGCCGGCCAGGAACTCGCCGGACTCGGTCTGGATGTCGTAGACCTCCATCGCGCCGAGCGGTTCGACCCGGTCGATCTCCAGCCGCTTCACCTCGGCGGCCGGGCGACCCGGCTTGGCGAAGCCCGCTTCGAGCTTGGCCATCTTCTCCGCGCCGATGAAGCCGATGTGCGTGGCGAACAGCTCCCGATCCCCGTCGTTCTGGATCCGCAGCGACCAGCATCCCTTGCGGTCGGCACGCTCATCCTTCTTGTACGACACCCGGGCGAAGATGCCGTACCGCAGCAGCAGGCTCTGCATGCCGCGGATCACCTTCTCCGAGATCATGTCAACGGCGACAAGGGTCGAGGCCTCGCGGGCCGAGACGTAGCCCTCGGCCTGGAAGATGCTGCGCAGGTACGCCGTCACCACCGGAAGCGGCGCGGTGAAGAGCTGCTTCGGCACCTCCATCTCGGTACCGCGGGGCGACAGGTCCCACTTCTCGACGAAGGAACGCAGGTGCTCGCCGTACAGGCGGGTGCGCCGGCAGTCCAGTTCGTCGCTCTGCGTCGACACCGCACGCTCGTGCCGGTGCGCCTCGGGAAAGACCTCGTCGAGGAGGGTGGTGACCCACTCCAGTTCGTCGTCGTTGACGGTCATCGCCTCGATGGTCAACGAGCGGTTCGTCCCGTGGTCGTACTGACCCACGAATCCGTCCGACTGCATCCAGCCGGCGAGCGCGGCCTCGCGGATCTCCCGCAGGTCGATCTCAGCTTCGCCGTAGGCGTCCCGGCGGTGCCACTCAAGCTTGTCTCCCGGCCGGAGGGTGCCCGCCTCGACCCACTGACCCGTACCGGCTCCGGTGCTCTTCCACACGGTGTGGTCCGGCGTGACGTCCAGGGTGTATCCGGCCTTGGTATGCAGGCGGATGACCTCGCGCACCCCGTTCGCCTTGACGGCGAGAATCTTGGTCAGGCCGTGGGCGTCGTACACCTTGGCCCCGACCGCGTTCGTCTCGACCAGCTCGCCGATCGGCACCAGGCCAGCCGGTGTGCTGACCAGGGAGTCGTAGGGCAGGCACGCGGATACCTGCTGGGGTGAGGTGGTGCCCACGTTGAACCAGACCGGCGAGTTGAAGCTGAACACCTGGTGCAGCAGCATCCAGGTCAGCTCCTGCTCGAACACCTCGGCGTCGGCCGGGCCGGCGAAGTAGCCGTGCTGCTCCCCCGCCGCCCGGTAGGTCTTGACCACCCGGTCGATGAGCTGTCGCAGCGACCACTCCCGCTCCGGCGTGCCGACGGCCCCCCGGAAGTACTTGGTGGTGACGATGTTGGCCGCGTTGACGCTCCACACCTCGGGGAACTCGACCCCACGCTGCTCGAAGTTGATCGAGCCGTCCCGCCAGTTGGTCATCACGACGTCGCGACGTTCCCACGCCACCTCGTCGTACGGGTGCACTCCCTCGGTGGTCCAGACCCGCTCGACCTTCAGACCCGTCGCGGCCCGGGATCGTCCCTTACTCGTTGTCACGCCTTCCCCCGCCATCTCATTCGCCCCCTCGCGTGCGCACGGCCGACCGCCGCGCAACTGACTTGATCAAAAAGAACGGAAACTAACTGGTGCGACCGGCGGCCGATGCCGTGGCGGCCGGCTCGCTCCCGGCGTCGGGCCCGGCCGGTGGCGCGGTCTCCTCGGCCGAGCTGGCCTGGACTCGGGCCATCGCGGCGGCCCGCAACATCTCGATCTCGCGCTCGAAGTCGGCCAGCGAGTCGAAGGACCGGTAGACGCTGGCGAATCGTAGATAGGCGACCTCGTCCAGCTCGCGCAGTGGTCCGAGGATCGCCATGCCCACATCGTGGCTCGGGATCTCGGCGGCCCCCTTGGCCCGAATCGTCTCCTCCACCCGCTGGGCGAGCAGGGCGATCGAGTCCTCGTCCACGGGCCGCCCCTGGCACGCCTTGCGGACCCCCCCGGCTATCTTGGTCCGGCTGAACGGCTCGGTGACCCCGCTGCGCTTGACGACGGCGAGCACCGCCTCCTCGACGGTGGTGAACCGCTTGCCACATTCCGGGCAGGCCCGGCGGCGGCGGATCAGTTGGCCGTCGTCGGCCTCGCGCGAGTCGACGACCCGGGAATCGGCATGGCGGCAGTACGGGCACCGCATCATCGACCTCCTCGCTCCGCGCACGGCGTACCGCCCGCCGGGCAGCCGAAAGCCTCGGCGACACCGGTATGGTGATACGCCGTCGGGCTGGACTCTACGCGGGAGCGGTGGGTAGTTGACCCCAACCAGTGGGCAACTTACACGCCTGTGACTACTACATCTTGGGTTTGACCGTAGGCCGCAGAGGACGTCCGGTCAAGTTGACCCGCGTGGGCGTGACGCGCCTTTCACCCTCCCAACACCCCGGGCCGGCAAGCGGTTACCCATGGCCACAACCAACCCTGGCCCACCACCGCAGACCAGCCTCGGCCGACCGCAGGACAAGCGGGCCGAGCCGGTATGGAGCTGCGCGCTGGCGGAATGGATCCGGGGCGACGACCTGCCTCACCCGACCTACAACGATCACACCAAATACCGCCTATCGGACAGCGACGTACGATAGGCCTATCAGAACGGGTGTTCGAAGGTGGGACTTTGACCAGCGACACGCCGAGGCAGGTCGTACAGATGTTTGAAAATAGCCGATCTCACCTATACGGTCGTGAACAACCAACGTTGGTCGCCAGTTCGACGATCCGACGTCAGGTTGTCATTACGCAACAGAGCCCCATCAGGCAACAGAGCCCCGTTATGCATCAGAGCCCCATCACGCACCACGAGCCGCCGAGGCATTCCATCGCCGACCAGGGAGGACGGACGTGTCGACCGACGACCGGACGAGCCGGCAGGACCACTCACCGCAGACCGTCGCCGACACCGTGACCACACGCCGTCGGAGCGGAGGTCGAGTCCGGAGCACCGAGCCGGCTCTACGTGCCGTCACCCCGGTGGTGAGCACGTTCCCCGACCCGGTCAGCGCCGACCTGACCACCCGGCAACGCCGGATCCTGGAGTTCATCCGGAGCTGGGTGGAACGGCACGGCTACCCGCCGAGCGTCCGAGAGATCGGCGAGGCGGTCGGCCTGGTTTCCCCGTCGAGCGTCGCCTACCAGCTCAAGGAGTTGGAGCGGAAGGGCTTCCTGCGACGCGACCCCAACCGTCCCCGGGCGGTGGACGTACGCCCGCCCAGCGACCTGCTGGACGACGAGAACGGTCGGTCGCAGCGCCCCAAGCCGGCGTACGTGCCGATGCTGGGTCGGATCGCCGCCGGCGGGCCGATCCTCGCCGAACAGGCGGTGGAGGACATCTTCCCGCTGCCGCGCGAACTCGTCGGCGAGGGCGAGGTCTTCATGCTCCAGGTCAAGGGCGACTCGATGCTGGATGCGGCGATCTGCGACGGTGACTGGGTCGTGGTGCGTCAGCAGCCGACAGCCGACGTCGGAGACATCGTCGCGGCGATGCTCGACGGCGAGGCGACGGTCAAGACCTACCGCCGCCGGGATGGACACGTCTGGTTGATGCCACAGAACGCGGCATTCGACCCCATTCCCGGCGACGACGCGACCATCATGGGCCGGGTGGTGGCGGTACTACGCCGCATCTGACCGGCTACCCCGCATCTGACCGTCACGGCGCGCCAACACCGGCTGCTGGCGCGCCGTAACCAGATGTCAGCGATAGCGCTCGTCGCGGTAGCCGCCCGGCTCGGGTTGCCGGTTCGGCCCACGCCGGCCACCGTCATCAGGAACGCGGCTGTCACCCGGTCGCCTGGCCCCGGCCCGACCCTCGCCGGGGGCCTGCCCCCCGCCAGCCGGCCGGCCGTCGCCGTAGTAGCCGCCCGAGGACGTACGTCCCGACGCCTGGTTGCCCCCGTACACCGCGCCGGACGCCGATCCACCGCCGTAGACCGCACCACCGTCGGAATGGCCGCCGTACACCCCGCCACGCTCTTCTGGCCCTGGGCGACGCTGGCGCTGGCTCTCCGCCGCTTCGGGTCGTTGCGCCGCGCCCCGAACGTTGCCGCCACGGCTCGGCACGAAGGACGATTCCGACTGGTCACCCCGGCCGGCCTGCCCCCCGAACCAGGCATCCCGGTCGTCCCGCTGGTCGGGCGTACCGCCCCGCTCGTTACGCCGGTCCGGTTCCCCGCCCCGGTTACGGCCGTCCCGCTCGCCACGCCGGGTCGACGGGTCACCGTCGCTGGCCGCGCCCTGCGGACCGGACCCGTCATCCTTCTTGCCCCGCCGACTCGAATCGGGACCCCGTGGTTTGCGTCGGGACCGGATGATCCCGAAGACCCCGAAACCGACCAGCACCACGCCGAACAGACCCACTCCGATGATCAGATAGGTGATGTCGTCGAGGTCCAGTTTGTCGATCCATGACCGGCCGTCGGCGGGTTCCTCCGCCTCCGTCTTGGCGTCCACTGCCAACGTCTTCGACGGCGTGTAGCTCAGGATGGTGACCGGGGTGTCGTCGCCCAGGTTGCCGACGTCGGAGACGGTCAGGAAGGTGGCCCCATCCGGGGTGTAGCTGATGGATTCCCCGAACGGGTCGCCGAGCGGGGTGACCCGGGGGCGGCCCGTGGTCAGAGCCTTGACGACGTCGCCGTTGGTCACGTCGTACTCGAAGGCGTCCGCATAGGTGCGTACGACCACCCGGGACCCGTCGGGCGAACGCGCGGCCCCGGTGACGGCGATCCGACCGGCCGCCTGCAACGGGTTTTCCGTGGCCGTCTTCGGGACGGTCAGCTCCCCGACCGCCTTCATAGCGACCGGCTCGGTGTTGTTGGTCGGCAACTGCTCGGCGACGGTGAAGATCTCCGCCTTGCCGGTCGACTTGGTGATGATGATGGGAAGGTTGTCCTCGCCCATGATGAGGGCTTCCGCGTCCCGGGGCTTGTCGTCCGGGTAGCGGAGCCGGTGCAGTACCGGCTTCTTGGAGCCATCCACCGGCATGCTCCACAGCGCCACCCTCGTGCGGCGCTCGCTGTTGGTGGCGTTGTCCCCGATGTCGGCAATCCACAGCGTCTTACGGTCGGCCGACAGGGCCAGATCCTCGGTGTCGAACGGACCGTTGCCGCTGTATCCGACCGATTTGCTGCCCTTGCAATTGCTGTCGAGGTAGAAGACCTGCTTGCGGCTTTCGATCTCGGTGCCGTCGTTGACGACGATGTACCCGTCTTCGGTGGCCACCAGACCCGACAGCTCGCGCAGCCGGGGATCGTTGATCGTGCAGACCTTCTTGCCAGGTTCCACAGCGAACACGGGTGTGCCGGTCGCGACCAGGGTCACGCCAATCAGGCCGAGGGATAACGCGATCGAGGACACACTACGTCGCATTCGCTCAGTGTCGCACGATGCCCTCGATCGCCGGGGCGCAGCGTGATCCATAACCGTGGGTGCGTTACCGGGCACTCTCCATCACTCGATACGGTGCCAACTCCGCCGCCAGTGCCTCGTCCACCCGTACGTGCAGCACCGTCCCCTCGCCGGTGTGCGTACTGCCGAGCACCTCACCCCGCTGATGCACCCGGGCCACCAGGTCGCCCCGGTCGTACGGGAGGACCGCTCGTACCTCCACCGCTGGGCGGGGCAGCCGGCTCTCGATCGCCGCGCGTAGCTCGTCGATGCCCCGGCCGGCTCGGGCGGAGACGAACACCGCCTCGGGCCACTCCCGCTTGAGCCTCAGCAGGGTTTCCTCGTCGGCCGCATCGGTCTTGTTGACCACCAGTAGCTCGGGCAGTCGGTCGGCCCCCACCTCGGCGAGTACTTCGTGGACCGCCCGGACCTGCTCCTCCGGGTCCGGATGGGCCCCGTCGACCACGTGTACGACAAGGTCGGCGTCGGCCACCTCCTCCAACGTCGAGCGGAACGCCTCGACGATCTGGTGCGGAAGGTGCCGGACGAACCCGACCGTGTCGGAGAGGGTGTAGATGCGGCCGTCGGCCGCGTACGCCCGACGGGTGGTCGGGTCCAGGGTGGCGAAGAGGGCATCCTCCACCAGCACGCCGGCACCGGTCAGCCGGTTCAACAGGCTGGACTTGCCGGCATTGGTGTAACCGGCGATGGCCACCGCGGGCACCGCGTTACGGGAGCGTCGGGAGCGCTTGGTCTGGCGTACGGTGCGCATGCCCTTGATCTCCCGCCGCAGGCGGGCGATCCGGGTGCGGATCCGTCGGCGGTCGGTCTCCAGCTTGGTCTCACCGGGACCACGCAGACCCACGCCACCACCGGCACCACCGACCCGCGCACTACCACCGCTCTGCCGGGACAGGCTCTCACCCCAACCACGCAGCCGGGGCAGCAGGTATTCGAGCTGGGCCAACTCGACCTGCGCCTTGCCTTCCTTGCTCTTGGCGTGCTGGGCGAAGATGTCCAGGATCAGGGCAGTCCGGTCGACCACCTTGACCTTGGTCCGCTGCTCCAGGTTGCGCAGCTGGGACGGGGACAACTCGCCGTCGCAGATCACCGTGTCCGCTCCGGTGGAGAGGACAACCGTGCCCAGGTCGTCGACCTTTCCTCGGCCGATGTAGGTGGCCGGGTCGGGCCGGGTACGCCGTTGGATCAGCCCTTCCAGCACCTGGGATCCGGCGGTCTCGGCGAGCGCGGCAAGCTCGGTGAGCGAGTTCTCCGCGTCGGTGACCGACCCCTCGGTCCAGACGCCGACCAGAACGACCCGTTCCAGCCGCAACTGCCGATATTCGACCTCAGTGACGTCCGTGAGCTCGGTGGACAGGCCGGAAACGCGGCGCAGCGCGTTGCGATCCTCCAGCTCCAGCTCACCGGTGGTGGCGGCGAGTTCTTCGTCCGCCGTGGGAACGAAGCTCTCCTGGTGTCGCAAGCTGCTCTCCTGTCCGTTTGGTTCCGTGCCGATCAATCCTGACACGCATGGTCGCCAGACGCACCCGCTATATTCGCCCGGCCTCCCCGGGTGCTGAAGAGTTTCCCCTGTTGGCGGAGGGCAAAGCTCGGCTGCGCGACCTAGTCGGCTGTCCCGTCCCGGCGGACCTATGACAACACGGGGCGGCGAACCGGCGCCCCGTAGCCGATTCTCGGACCAGCAGCGCCCGAGATGCCCGAATTTCGCGATTGACCCGGGGTGCTGACAAGGCGCAAACGGTGCCGGGGAAGAATGCCAGGGCGGCGGCCGACCGACCGCCCCACCACAAACGGAGGGATCACGTGGCGACCACCCGCCTGCCGAGCGCCGGATTCTCGATCACCATCCGAATCGGCGTCACCGCCGACGCTTCGGCCATCGGCCGGCTGACCACCTGCGTAGGGGAAGCTGGCGCGATCGTCACCGCGCTGGACGTGGTGGACTCCGATCCGACGACCGTGATCGTCGACCTCACCTGCGACACCGCCGACTCTGGTCACGCCGACCAGGTGGTCGCGGCGTTGTCCGCCCTGGACGGGGTGGATGTCCGCAAGGTCTCCGACCGGACGTTCCTGCTACATCTCGGCGGCAAGATCGAGGTCGCACCCAAGGTAGCGCTGCGTACCCGGGACGAGCTGTCCCGGGCGTACACCCCGGGGGTCGCCCGGGTCTGTCTGGCCATCGCGGAGAACCCGGCCGACGCCCGCCGGCTGACCATCAAGCGCAACACGGTCGCGGTCGTCACCGACGGCACGGCCGTGCTCGGCCTGGGCAACATCGGCCCGGCGGCGGCGTTGCCCGTGATGGAGGGCAAGGCGGCGCTGTTCAAGCGGTTCGGCGGGGTGGACGCCTGGCCGGTGGTACTGGACACCACGGACCCGGACGAGATCGTCTCGATCGTGCGCGCCATCGCCCCCGGGTACGGCGGAATCAACCTGGAGGACATCGCCGCGCCGCGCTGCTTCGAGATCGAGGCGCGACTGCGGGAGCAACTGGACATCCCGGTCTTCCACGACGACCAGCACGGCACCGCGATCTGCGTCCTGGCCGCACTGACCAACGCGCTGCGGGTGGTGGGCAAGCAGCTCGCCGACGTACGGGTGGTCGTCTCCGGTGCCGGCGCGGCCGGTACGGCGATCATGAAGCTGTTGCTGCGCCAGGGTGTCGGCGACATCATCGCGTACGACCGGCAGGGTGCCCTGCACCGTGGGCTGCCCGACCTCAACCCGGCCTGGCAGTGGCTGGCCGAGAACACCAACAAGGACAACTACTCCGGTGACCTGGCCGGGGCGGTTCGGGGTGCGGACGTGTTCATCGGGGTGAGCGCCCCCAACCTGCTCACCGGCGACGACATCGCCGCCATGGCCAAGGATTCGATCGTCTTCGCACTGGCCAACCCGGACCCCGAGGTCGACCCTCGGGAGGCCCGTAAGCACGCGGCGGTGGTGGCCACCGGCCGGTCCGACCAGCCCAACCAGATCAACAACGTGCTCGCCTTCCCGGGTGTCTTCCGGGGCATGCTCGACGCACACGCCGAGGAGTTCACCGAGGAGATGGCGATCGCGGCGGCTCAGGCGATCGCCGACGTGGTGGGCGAAGACAAGATCAACCCGACGGTGATCGTGCCGAGTGTCTTCGATTCGCGGGTGGCTCCGGCGGTCGCCGCCGCGGTCCGGGCCGCCGCCCAGGCGCCGGCTCCCCCGCCGGCCGCCGACCCGGGTCCGGCCGACCTACCGGAGATCGCCGCCGAGAACGCAGCTCCGGCCAACCCGCTCTCCAACTGACCCAACCCGTTTGTCGAACTGACCGACGGCCGCCCCACTCACGCCGCCATTCGGCGTTGATCAAGAGGTGTGCGTCACGGTGGACCACAGAACGTGACGCACACCTCTTGATCAATCAGAGAGGACGATCGGGTCGATCTCGCCGTGGGCGACCAGCACCGCCGGGCCGGCGAGCCAGCAGCTTCCCGAGTCGAGGGTGATGGTCAACCGGCCCCCGGGCACGTCCACCGCCACCACCGCGGCGGTCATGCCGGCGTCCCGCGCCACCACCGCAGCGACGGCACAGGCCCCCGACCCGCAGGACAACGTCTCGGTCGAACCCCGCTCGTAGACCCGCATCCGCACGTGCAGGTCGGCACCCTCGACCGGTGAGGCCGGAGTGACGAACTCGACGTTGGCCCCGGCGGGGAAGAGCGCCGGGTCGAATCCCGGTGCGCGGGTGAGATCCAGGTCCGCCAACTCGACACCATCGGGCAGGACACACACCAGATGCGGGTTGCCGCAGTCCACCGCCGTACCGGGCAGGGTCAGCCCGTCGACAGTAGCCGCCCCCTGGTCGAAGAGCCGGGGCGACCGCATGTCGACCGCGATGTCCTGCTCGCGAACCAGCGCGCGCACCATGCCGGCCCGGGTGAGTACCGGAAGGCCACCGTCGACCGGCTCGGCGAGCTTGGTGTCGACCAGATAGCGGGTGAAAACCCGTACCCCGTTGCCGCACATCTCGGCGATCGAGCCATCGGCGTTCCAGTAGTCCATGAACCACTCCGCCGTACCGGCGTCGGCGTCGGCGTCGGTGTCGGTGTCGGTGTCGGTGTCAGTGTCGGAAGCGGAGGCGGCGTCAGAGGCGGAGGAGGCGGCGTCGAAGGCGGCGGCGTGCGAAGCGGCCAGCCGGGCTGCTTCCGGATGGTGTGGGACGCGTACCACGCGGAGCACGCCGTCGGCACCGATCCCGCGCCGCCGGTCGCAGAGCGCGGCGACCAACTCCGCGGTGAGCGGAAGCTGCCCCTCCGGATCGGGCAGGATGACGAAGTCGTTGCCGGTGCCGTGGCCCTTGGTGAACTTCACGGCTCCATCATCCAGGACCACTCTGCCCGCCCCGCCACCGTCCCCGATCAGCGAACCGGTGCGTCCAGTGCCTCGAGCGCGGCGTCGAGCAGGTCCGGACGGGCCGCGTCGAGCCAGACGATGCCGGGATCACGGCGGAACCAGGATCGCTGGCGACGGACGAACCGGCGGGTCGCCCGTACCGTCTCGGTGTGCGCCTCCGGCTCGGTCAGCTCCCCGTCGAGGAAGCGCAGCACCTGCTGGTAGCCCAAGGCCCGACTGGCGGTACGTCCCTCGCGCAGTCCCCGGTCCACCAGTGTCCGGGTCTCGTCGACCAACCCGGCCGCCCACATCCGGTCCACCCGGGTGGCGATCCGCTCGTCGAGCAGGGCGGTGTCCAGGTCGACGCCGATCCGCACCGACTCGTAGTACGGCTTCGGATCGGGCAGGGACGCGGTGAACGGCGCACCGGTGAGCTCGATCACCTCCAGCGCCCGTACGATGCGTCGACCGTTGCCGGGCAGGATGTTCGCGGCGGCAGCCGGGTCGGCGGCGCGCAGCCGCTCGTACAACGGTGCCGGACCGACCTCGGCCAGCTCCGCCTCCAGCCGCGCCCGCACTCCGGGGTCGGTGCCGGGGAACTCGAACTCCTCCAGTACCGCCCGGACGTACAGCCCGGAGCCGCCGACCAGCAACGGGACCCGACCCCGGGCCAGGATGTCGTCCACGGCGGCGCGGGCCAGGCGCTGGTATTCGGCCACGCTCGCCGGTTCCGTGACGTCCCAGATGTCCAGCAGGTGGTGCGGCACCCCCTCGCGCTCGACCGGGGTCAGCTTGGCTGTGCCGATGTCCAGGTCCCGATAGAGCTGCATCGAGTCGGCGTTGACCACTTCACCGTCGAGCGCCTGGGCCAGGGCGATGCTCAACGCCGACTTGCCGGCCGCGGTCGGGCCGACGACCGCCACCACCGTCATGCCGGCAGCCATTCGGCGACGAAGTAGGCGACCCCGTAGGGCACCGCGTAGTAGGTAAGCTCGCCCCGCCACGCTCCACCGGCCGCCCGGACCGCACCGGCCAGCACCTGCCAGGGGGCACGACCGGCCACCAGCAGCTCCGCCGAGAGTCCCGGGTCCAGGCTGAGCAGGGCGTCCGGGTCCGCGCCGGCCAGGGCCGAGGCAACCCCGTCGTCGTACGACCGAGCGCGCGGGTCGGCGTACCCCGGTGCCTTCTCACCGCGGCAGGCAGACCCGTCCCCCATCACCAGCAGCGCCACCCGACGGTCGGAACCGGCGGCGCGGCCGGTCGACTCGGTGGCATGGTCGGAACCGGCGGCGCTGCCGGGATTGGCCGCGTTGCCGAACTCGGCGGCGAGCTGCGCCCCGATCCGGGCGCACGCGATGGCCGGCTCGTCCGGCGCGACCGCCTGCCCGAGCCGCAGGCACTTCGCCCCGCCCCGGTGCATCAACCAGGCACCGATCTGCACGCTCAACGGCAGGCGCGGGCCACCAGCACAGTTGACCTTCGACAGGTGGATGCGCCGGTCCAGCCCGTACGGCCGCAGGCTGCCGTAGTCGGCCGCCCGCAACCTGATGGTCTCCGGCCCACCACCCACCACGAAGACGACATCCGGTTCGGCGGCCAGTAGCCGGCCGACGGCGGCGGCGCAGGCGGCGCGAAGATCGTCCAACTCCGGGGCCGCCGTTCCGGCGATCTCCGGAACGATCAGGGGCGGATGTGGACAGACTGCGGCGGCGACCAGTGGCACGCTCCCACCGTAGCCGGCAGCGACCGACACCCCGACTCCTACCACCCGGCACCGGTCTAGGACACCGTATGGTCACGGTCGACCTTAGGCGCTCGACGCGGACCGGGTTGGACCTGTGACAATGCCGGGAGAAACTTTACGGTAACTGGCTGCGCAACGGCGGTGATCGTCGGGACTTCCCCGACGGCGCCGGGAGAACGAGGATGGGCACATGAGCGACTGGACTGCCTTCGGACGGGTGGACGCGGACGGCACCGTGTACGTCAAGACGGCCGAGGGTGAGCGTGTGGTCGGTTCCTGGCAGGCCGGAGCGCCGGAGGAGGGGCTGGCGCACTTCGCCCGCCGCTTCGCCGACCTGGTAACCGAGGTCGATCTGACCGAGGCCCGGCTCAACTCCGGGGCCGCCGACGCCGCGCATTCCCTGACCACCGTCCGCCGGATCCGCGCCTCGCTCGCCGAGGCGAACGTGGTAGGCGACATCGACACCCTCGCCGCCCGGCTGGACAAACTGGCCACCATCGCCGAGGAGAAGGCCGGCGAGGCACGGGCCGCCCGCGAGGTGGCCCGTACCGAGGCCCTGGCCCGCAAGACGGCCCTGGTCGAGGAGGCGGAGAAGCTGGCCGCCGAATCCACCGGCTGGAAGACCGCCGGGGACCGGCTCAAGGAGATCCTCGACGAGTGGAAGAGCATCCGGGGCGTCGACAAGAAGACCGACGGTGAGCTGTGGAAGCGGTTCGCCGCCGCCCGGGACGGCTTCACCCGTCGGCGCGGTGCCCACTTCGCCAGCCTGGACGCCCAGCGTAAGCAGGCCCAGGGTGTGAAGGAGGAGCTGGTCACCGAGGCCGAGGCCCTGTCCGAGTCGACCGACTGGGCGGTGACCGCCAACCGGCTCAAGGAGCTGATGACCCAGTGGAAGGCGGCTCCCCGCGCGGCCAAGGAGGCCGAGCAGAAGCTCTGGGAGCGGTTCCGCGCCGCCCAGGACGCATTCTTCACCCGGCGTAGCGAGGTCTTCTCCGCCCGGGACTCCGAACAGCGGGGCAACCTGGAGCGCAAGCAGGCGCTGCTCGCCGAGGCCGAGGCGCTCGACGTCGACAGCGACCCACGGGCGGCGCAGAACAAGCTGCGCGAGATCCAGGGACAGTGGCACGATGCGGGCCGGGTGCCGCGCGAGGCTGCCGCCACCCTGGACCGGCGGATGCGGGCGGTGGACGAGAAGGTCCGGCAGGCGATGGACTCCGCATGGCGGCGTACCGAGCCCTCAGCCAACCCGCTGCTGGCCCAGATGCGGGACCAGGTAGCCGAGGCCGAGCAGCGGCTCGCCCGGGCCCAGGCGGCCGGTGACGCGAAGCGGATCCGCGAGGCCGAGTCGGCGCTGGCCGCCAAGCGGCAGTTCCTCCAGCTTGCGGAGAAGACCGCCTAGCACGTTTCCGGGTTCGGGGCGGTGCGCGGTTGGTTTCGAGTGGAGTGCCCGCTCAGGGCGGTCAGGCTTGATCCCTTCGCCGGGCACTCCGCCCCGAACCCCAAGCCGGAGTCCGTACCGCACCTCAGCTCAGCCTGCGTAGAACGGCGGCTGGGCCAGCATCGGATGCTGGCTCAGCCGCCGTTGGCGTTTTCGGCTGTCGCGCGTGCTCAGCTGTCTACGGAACAGGCGGGTGCGGGGGCCAGCGATACGGCCGGTGCGCCGATCGTGGGCAGTCCGAGCAGCACCCCTGGCGTACGCGGGGTCCGGCCCGCCTCGGCGGCGTCACCGGCCCGGGTACGCCGGTGCGACAGCGGCTCACCGTCGGCGTTGAGGTGGTGCGGGGCCGCATAGGTCACCGTGGTGTGCACGATGTCGCCGGGGCGGATCTGCCCGGCGAACGAGCCGGCGTCGAAGTGCACCAGTCGGCCGTCCCTGGCCCGGCCGGAGAGCCGCCCGGTCCGCTCGTCCTTGCGCCCCTCGCCGACCGCGACCAGGACCTCGACGGTCTCGCCGACCAGCTTCTTGTTCTCCGCCCAGGTGATCTCCTCGACCGCCGCGATCAGCCGCTCGTAGCGCTCCTGGACGATTTCCTTGGGCAGTTGGCCGTCCATGGTCGCGGCGGGGGTGCCGGGGCGCTTGGAGTACTGGAAGGTGAACGCGGAGGAGAACCGGGCCTGGCGTACCACGTCCAGGGTGCGCTGGAAGTCGGCCTCGGTCTCGCCGGGGAAGCCCACGATGATGTCGGTGGTGATCGCCGCGTCGGGCATCGCGGCGCGGACCTTCTCGATGATCCCCAGATACCGTTCGGCCCGGTACGACCGGCGCATCGCCCGCAGTACGTCGTCGGAACCGGACTGCAACGGCATGTGCAGCGAATGGCAGACGTTGGGTGTCTCGGCCATCGCCGCGATCACGTCGTCGGTGAAGTCCTTCGGGTGCGGGCTGGTGAACCGGACCCGTTCCAGCCCTTCGATGTCGCCGCAGGCACGCAGCAGCTTGCCGAAGGCGAGCCGGTCGCCGAACTCGACGCCGTAGGAGTTGACGTTCTGGCCGAGCAGGGTCACCTCCGAGACGCCCTCGGCGACCAGTGCCCGCACCTCGGCGAGGATGTCGCCGGGGCGGCGGTCCTTCTCCCTGCCCCGCAACGAGGGCACGATGCAGAAGGTGCAGGTGTTGTTACAGCCGACGGAGATCGACACCCAGCCGGCGTAGGTGGACTCGCGTCGGGCCGGCAGGGTGGACGGGAAGACGTCGAGGGATTCGAGGATCTCCACCTCGGCGGCGGCGTTGTGCCGGGCCCGGTCCAGCAGGATCGGCAGCGACCCGATGTTGTGGGTGCCGAAGACCACGTCGACCCAGGGTGCCTTCCGGACGATCTCCCCTCGGTCCTTCTGCGCCAGGCATCCCCCGACCGCGATCTGCATCCGGGGGTTCTTGTCCTTGACCGGGCGCAGGTGGCCGAGGTTGCCGTAGAGCCGGTTGTCGGCGTTCTCCCGTACCGCGCAGGTGTTGAATATCATCACGTCGGGCTCGGCCGACTCGGCGGCCCGGACATAACCGGCCTCTTCCAGCAGGCCGGAGATCCGCTCCGAGTCGTGCACGTTCATCTGGCAGCCGTAGGTGCGCACCTGGTAGGTGCGGGGGCTGTCGGGGGTTGCGGTAGTCATGGCCCTGACAGAGTATCCACACCATCGGGGATCCGTCCGGGCCGAGGACCGGTGAACGACCACGAGCCCCGCGACAGGCGGTCGCAGACTCCGCGACCGGGCGAGCGACCGCAGGCTGAGCCGGACCCGCACGAGGCCGGCAACGAGGAACACCGGGCGAGGAGACGATCATGTGCCGGAGCATCAAGACGCTACGTGAGCCCTACGTCGACGAGGTCACCGACGTCGACATCGAGGCCGCCGCGTTGCAGTACGTCCGCAAGATCAGTGGGTTCCGGGCACCGGCGGCACACAACGCGGCGGCCTTCGATGCCGCCGTCGCCGCGGTCGCCGCCGCCACCCGGACCCTGCTCGACCAGATCGAGGTACGTGGCCGGGGTCACGCCGCAGCGAGCGCCGGCACGACCGAGTCTGGTGCCCATCGGGACTGATGACACTGTGACCAGCCCCGACATCGTGGGCTGACGTTGGTGCAGAGGCGGCGGTTGGTCAATGCCTCGCCCTCCTCGGTGTCCCGCACGTCCAGATGCACCGGCCGGGTCATTCCGTCCGGGGCGACGAGCAGGTAGCGGCCGGGGTCGAAGGTGTCGTCCGGCAGCAGGCAGTGTCGGTCCAGTCGCCGGGCGAACGCCGCGATTGTCGCCGGCTCGGACCGACCGGCCGGCACGCCGTAACAGTCCACCGCGGTCGGGAACTCTCCTGGTGGTTGCCAGACGTCGCAGAGCACGGCGTCGAGCGGAAAGCGCGCCGGGTCGGCCGCACCGAGCGGCATCACCGGCAGGCCGAATAGATCGGCGAGTGCGGAGTAGATCTCCATAGGAGCGACATGGCCGTCGATCCTCCAGTTCCACAGCTCGGTCACGCTGCCTCCTCGCTGTGCTCAGTCACGGTCTCCGAAGCGGGCCCCACCTCACGATGGTGACCGGCGAACGGGACCGAGTGGGGCCAAGTTACCGGTCTGTGACCATTTCCGCCGAAATCCGACTGTGACCCCACCAGTCCGGCACCACTGTGGGTGATCAGAGACTGACACCGTATCGCGAGCGAAGCACTCGATTGCATATCTCGATTCGGCGATTTCCTCACGTTGTGCAGCAAAATACCCAGAACCGCGATGTTGCTGGTGGACAGTGCGGCTCGCCGGGCACCTGCGCACAGCCGGTACGGCGTGTCCGTCAGCGTACGAGCACCATCGACTCCCCCCGGGGAAGCAGTTCGCCCACGACCGTCCCACCCGGAACCTCGCCCACGAGCAGCAGCCCACCGGAGGTCTGCGCGTCCGCCAGAAGCAGCCGGTCCGCTTCGGAAACCCCGTCGAACTCGGTCCACGGCGAGACCCAGTCGAGGTTGCGCCGGGTGCCCCCACTGACGAAACCATCCCGTACGGCCTCCCGGGCACCGTCGAGGTAGGGCACCCGGGCCGACTCGATCACCACGGTCAGTCCGCTGGCCCGGGCCAGCTTGGACGCGTGACCGAGCAGCCCGAACCCGGTCACGTCGGTGCCACATCGGATACCGGCCGCCACCGCCGCCCGTGCGGCTTCCCGATTCAGGGTGGACATCGCCGCCACCGCCTGCGGAAACGGCTCACCGGTCGCCTTGTGCCGGGAGTTGAGCACCCCGACTCCCAACGGCTTGGTCAGGGACAGTGGTAGGCCCGGCCGCCCCGCGTCCAGCGTGATCAGCTCGTCCTGCCGGACCGTACCGGTCACCGCCAGGCCGTACTTGGGGCCGTCGTCGTCCACGCTGTGCCCACCGGCGAGATGGCAGCCCGCCTGCCGAGCCAGGTCGTGGCCACCCCGGAGCACCTCGGTAGCCAACTCCAGCGGCAGCACCTCCCGGGGCCAGCAGAGTAGATTCAGCGCGACCAGGGGACTCCCGCCCATCGCGTACACGTCGGAAAGGGCGTTGCAGGCGGCGATGCGCCCCCAGTCGTACGGGTCGTCGACGACCGGGGTGAAGAAGTCGACGGTGGCCACCACCGCGGTCCCGTCGGCCAGGGCGACCACCGCCGCGTCGTCGCCGTGGTCCAGCCCGACCAGCAGGCTGCCGCTCGTCCGACCGTCGACACCGAGGACGTCCGCCGGCGGGGTGAGCCCCAGTCCGGCGACGATGGTCTCCAACTCCCCGGGCGGGATCTTGCACGCGCAGCCACCGCCCCGGGCGTACTGCGTCAGGCGTACCGGTTCCATACACGGCTCCAATCCGGTGACCGATGGTTACCACCATCAGCTCCTGTCCCAGAAAACGGCTATTCGACGCAGCCGGCGACGTTCCTCAACCAGCAACCGATGGTGTTACCGCTCCGTGACCAACTTAGGTCGCGTTCTGACATGCGGGCCCGCCTAGAGTTGCCCCACCAGAGGTGAACCACCTCAGAATTGGCCCTTGACAGGATGGTGGAAGACGGTGACGACGGGCGACCCACTGATCGTGCTCACGGCGGTCAACAAGTGGTACGGGCCGCTACACGTGCTTCGCGACGTCGATCTGACGATCGGCAGGGGTGAGGTCGTAGTGGTGATCGGCCCGTCCGGCTCCGGCAAGTCGACCCTCTGCCGGACGATCAACCGGCTGGAGACGATCAGCTCCGGCTCGATCACGTTCGACGGGCAGCCGCTGCCGGCTGAGGGGCGGGCTCTCGCCCGGCTACGCAGCGAGGTCGGCATGGTGTTCCAGTCGTTCAACCTCTTCGCGCACAAGACGATCCTCGAGAACGTCACGCTCGGTCCGATGAAGGTCCGCAAGGAGAAGCCAGCCGCCGCCCGGGAGCAGGCGCTCGCGCTGCTCGACCGGGTGGGCATCGCCAACCAGGCGGACAAGTTCCCGGCCCAACTCTCCGGCGGACAGCAGCAGCGGGCGGCGATCGCCCGTGCCCTGGCGATGAAGCCCAAGGCGATGCTCTTCGACGAGCCGACCAGCGCGCTCGACCCGGAAATGGTCGGTGAGGTGCTCGACGTGATGACCTCCCTCGCTCGCGAGGGCATGACGATGGTGGTGGTGACCCACGAGATGGGGTTCGCCCGGCACGCCGCCAATCGGGTCATCTTCATGGCCGACGGCCAACTGGTCGAGGACGCTCCCCCGACCGAGTTCTTCGCCAACCCGCGCAGCGAGCGGGCGAAGGACTTCCTGTCCAAGATCCTGACGCACTAGGCGTCCGTTGCGGAGCACGTCATCCCCCGACGGGCTCCTCCGAAGAAGGAGAGAAGGAATGCGGATCAAGCGCGTGGCGGCGATCGCCGCGATCGCGGCACTTTCGCTCGGCGTTACGGCCTGCGGCGGCGGTGACGAGGGCGGCACCGGCGCAAGCGGGATCGTCGGCAAGGCGCAGAAGGACAAGAAGCTGGTCATCGGCGTCAAGTCCGACCAGCCTGGCCTGGGCTTGCAGACCGGCAGCAACTACGAGGGCTTCGACATCGAGATCGGGAAGATCATCGCCAAGGGCCTCGGCGTCGACCCGGCGAACATCGAGTGGAAGACCACGGTCTCCAACAACCGTGAGCCGTTCATCCAGCAGGGCACGGTCGACCTGGTGATCGCGACCTACACGATCAACGACGACCGGAAGAAGAAGGTCAACTTCGCCGGGCCGTACTACATCGCCGGGCAGGACCTGCTGGTGAAGGCGGACTCCACCATCGCCGGGCCGGAGGGCCTGGAGGGCAAGAAGGTCTGCTCGGTCAGCGGCTCCACGCCGGCCAAGAAGATGCAGACCGACTACCCGAAGGTGCAGCTGCAGCAGTTCGACTCGTACTCGAAGTGCGTCAACGCGCTTGAGGGCGGGCAGGTCGACGCGGTGACCACCGACGACATCATCCTGGCCGGCTACGCCGCCCAGTCGCAGTACGCGGGCAAGTTCAAGGTCGTCGGTAAGCCCTTCACCAGCGAGCCCTACGGCATCGGCCTGAAGAAGGAAGACAAGGCCGGCTGCGAGAAGGTCAACGAGATCCTGAAGACCGCTGCCTCGGACGGCTCCTACAAGGCCGCCTGGGACAACACCCTCGGCAAGAGCGGCACCCCCGCGCCGACGCTGGACACCAGCAAGCTGACCAACTGCGGCTGAAGTTAGTTTCCCCGGGGTCGGCGGCCATCGGCCGCCGACCCCGACCCTCGACTGGCGAAGATATGCTCCGGGGAGCGAAGGCATGCATGTATTCACCGATCCGGTGAACCTCGACGCCTATCTGTCGGGTTTCCTGTGGATCCTCAAACTGACCGGCGCCTCGGCGCTCTTCTCGCTGGTCATCGGCGTGCTGTTGGCCGCCGCACGGGTGTCCCCCATTCCCGTCCTGCGCGCCTTCGGCGCCGCCTGGGTGAACATTTTCCGCAACACCCCGCTAACGCTGATCATCTTCTTCTGCTACTTCGGCCTGTACACCACGCTGGGCTTGGTGCTCTCCGACGACCTGAACCTGAACAACTACTGGCTCGGTGTACTGGGTCTGTCGGTCTACACGGCGGCGTTCGTCTGTGAGGCCATCCGGTCCGGCATCAACACGGTCAACGCCGGTCAGGCCGAAGCCGCCCGGGCCATCGGCCTGACCTTCGCCCAGACGCTGCGGATCGTGATCCTGCCGCAGGCCGGGCGGGCGGTCATCGCGCCGCTGGGCAGCGTCCTCATCGCGCTCTGTAAGAACGCCACGATCGTCGGCACCATCGGCGTCATGGAGTCGTCGAACGTGATGAAGGACCTGATCAACGAGAACGGCGACGCGGTAATCCCGATCTTCCTGGTCTTCGCCGGCACCTTCGCTGCGGTGCTGGTGCCGACGGGCTACTTCTTTGGCTGGCTGGCCAACCGACTGGCGGTGAAGCGCTGATGAGCAGCAACACGGTCCTCTACGACCACCCCGGACCTCGGGCACGGGTACGCAACGCGGTCCTCACCGTCGTCTTCAGCATCGCCATCGCGGGCCTGCTCTGGTGGATCTACTCGAAGTTCGATGAGAAGGGCCAGTGGGAGGCGCGGCTCTGGGAGCCGTTCACCGAGCCGACCACGTGGACCCAGTTCATCCTGCCCGGTCTCCAGCAGACCCTCATGGCCGCGGCGACCGGCATGGTGCTCTCGCTCGTCTTCGGCATCGTCTTCGCCGTCGGCCGGCTCTCCGACCACAGGTGGGTCAGCATCCCGGCCGGCGTCGTCGTGGAGTTCTTCCGCGCCGTGCCGCTGCTGCTGATGATCTTCTTCATCTTCTACGGCGTGCCGTTCCTGACCCAACAGCCGATGTCCGCCTTCTGGTCGGTCGTAATCGGTCTGACGCTCTACAACGGATCGGTGCTGGCCGAGGCGTTCCGCGCCGGCATCCACTCGTTGCCGCGGGGACAGTCCGAGGCGGCATTCGCGATCGGTTTGCGCAAGGGCCAGGTCATGCAGATGATCCTGATCCCCCAGGCGGCCCGGGCCATGCTGCCGGTGATCGTGAGCCAGCTCGTGGTCCTGCTCAAGGACACCGCGCTGGGCTACATCGTCGCCTTCCCCGAACTGCTCCAGCGCGGCGTCAACGACCTTGGTGCCAACTACGGCAACATCGTCGCCGCCGCGATCGTGGTCGCCGCGATCTACATCGTCATCAACTCGATGCTCACCATGCTGGCGGGCTGGCTCGACCGGCGTAGCAAGCGCCGGGCCTACCGGATCAGCAAGACCACGACCGTTCCGATGCCGGCCGTGGCCCAGGTGGGTGGTGCCGGCGAGAAGGCCGGCGACGACTGACCCTGGCCGTCCACACGGCCCGATCAATGCGGGGAACGCCCCCGACGCTCTTCTTCCACAGGGCGTCGGGGGCGTTCCTCATCTACTGGCACGACGTTGCTAACCGCATCAACGGCAGTTGACCGGCGAGGCGCGGGAATCACACCCGCTCAACCACGAAACACTAGGGCTATCAGCGAAATTCGACCCAGTGGTCCACGACCCACGAGCCTTCGGCACAAATCGTCTTGGAGATAGCCGGAGCGTTCACCCAACCGCCGTACCTGCTATAGCGGCTCCCATTGTTCTCCTCGCACCTGGCGACGATCCGGTACTGGCTGATAACGGTACCCTCAGCACAGTGGGCCCATGCTTCCCGGTCGTTCGTAAGAACAAAGTTGTAGCATTCTGGAGCCGCACTGGCCGGCGCTTCGGCGAAAACTCCCACCGCCCCGGTCGCCGCAAGGCTTAGAGCGACAAAGGTGCCTGCGACTGCACCCTTTTTTCTAGAGGACATGCTCGCGCTCCGTTCGCGATTAAACATAATGGAATAGACATTCCGCGCGGTCGCTGGGCTTCGTTGCCAAACCCATTTACTTCCTTGATCTTGCCGGCTTCAAAAAGTTTAAAGATCAGCCTCATTGATGTCAATGCGCTGTCGCGTCCGCACTGTCCGTACAGGGGCGGGCCTGTACCACCCCGGTGGGGTCCGTTCAGCGGGCGATCTCGGTGGCGCGGGACTCGCGAACCACCGTCACCCGGATCTGACCGGGATAGGTCAGCTCCTCCTCGATCTGCTTGGCCACATCCCGGGCCAGCACCGCCGCCCCGATCTCGTCGACCTCCTCCGGGCGGACCATCACCCGGATCTCCCGTCCCGCCTGCATCGCGAAGACCTTCTCCACCCCGGCCTTCTGGCCGGCGATCTCCTCGATCCGCTCCAGGCGCCGAACGTACGCCTCAAGGCTTTCCCGGCGCGCGCCCGGCCGACCACCGGAACACGCGTCGGAGGCCTGGGTCAGCACCGCCTCGATGGTCTGCGGCGGTACCTCGTTGTGGTGCGCCTCGATGGCGTGCACCACCTCCTCGGACTCACCGTACTTACGGGCCAGGTCCGCGCCGATGAGCGCGTGGCTGCCCTCGACCTCGTGGGTGAGCGCCTTGCCGATGTCGTGCAGGAACGCACCCCGCTTGATCGTGGTCGCGTCCAGGCGCAGTTCTGCCGCCATAATTCCGGCAATATGCGCCGTCTCCACCAGGTGCTTGAGCACGTTCTGCCCGTACGACGTCCGGTAGCGCAAGCGGCCGAGCAGGGTGACCAGCTCCGGGTGCATTTCGGTGATCCCCACCTCGACCAGCGCGTCCTCCGCCGCGCGCAGGCAGAGACGTTCCACCTCGTGCCGGGCAGTGTCGAAAACCTCCTCGATGCGGTGCGGATGGATCCGGCCGTCCAACACCAACTTCTCCAGGGTCAGCCGGCCGATCTCCCGACGCACCGGGTCGAAGCAGGACAGCAGCACCGCCTCCGGCGTGTCGTCGATGATCAGGTTGACTCCGGTCACCGATTCGAAGGCGCGAATGTTGCGCCCCTCCCGACCGATGATCCGGCCCTTCATCTCGTCACCGGGCAGGTGCAGCACGCTGACCACGCTCTCCGCGGTCTGCTCGCTGGCCACCCGCTGGATCGCGTCCACCACGATGTGCCGGGCCCGCTGCTCGGCGGTGGCGCGCGCGTCGGACTCGATGTCCCGGATCAGGATCGCCGCTTCCCGCTTGGCCTGCCCTTCGACCGCCTCGACCAACTCGGACCGGGCTGCTTCAGCAGTCAGGCCGGCGATGCGTTCCAACTCGCGCCGGCGCTGCTCCTCCGCCTCGGTCAGGGCGGTCTCCCGTTCGGCGAGCGCGGCTTCCCGGGCGGCCAACTCGGCGGAGGCTGCGGCCAATCGCCGGTCGCGTTCGGCGAGCCGTTCGACCTCCTCGGTGTGTAGCCGTTCCCGCTCGTCCATCCGCTGGGCTCGGCGCTCCACCTCGGACGCCTGTTCCTTGATCGTGGAAGCGAGGAGGGCGACTTCTCGCTCTCCGCTGCGCCGGGCCGCCGCGCGGACCTGGTCGGCGTCGGCCTCGGCCTGACGGTGTGCCCGCTCCAGTACGGTGTCCGCCTCTGTCCGGGCGGCGTCGAGCACCCGCCGGGCCTCGGCGCGGGCGGCGCTCGCCTCCGCCTTGGCGGCGGCGACCTCGGCGCGGGCCATGGCCACCTCGGACTTCGCCACATCGGCGGTGGAGGTCGCCTCGTCCGCGGCGGTACGCAGTGCGGCCAGTGATTGTTCCTGGCGATCCTTCTCGGCGACGAAGTCGCTGTTGTCGGCCGTGGTCGAGGTGGCGGTCAACCGGCGCAGGGCTCGTAGGCCGGTGAACAGTCCCACCAGGACGAGGGCGGCCAGGAGCACGGTTGTGGTGAGCAGGCCCACGTCCAGCGCGCTCATGCTGACGGCCCGCCTCGGTCGAACCCGATGCTGCCGGTCCCGCTACCCCTCATGGCCGCCTCCCCCTACCGCCCACGCCGTAGGGCCGACCCTTGTGGGATGGCCCGGTGGCTGGCTGTCGAGACGCCCGACCGAGGCGGCTGGCCGGGGCAGCACGTAACCATCGACGACCCCCAGCGGAGACCATCGATAGCCGATTGCCAATGTCACGCCTCTCCGGACCGGCCTCCGGTCGGCGCAGTTGGCCCACAGAGCTGGTCAACTTGTTGTCGTACTGTTACGCGATCTATGTTGTGCCGTTAGCTGCGAAGGTCGGTCGTACTCGTTGTATGGCGAGGCTAGGTCGCAAGGTGCCATTCGGTCAAGGAGGCATGATCGACCACATCGCCAGACTCAGCGCATGGGCTTGCTCACCGGCAGCTGATGACTTATAGGATAAAAGCTCGATTTCACCCTGCCCCGAGGGCCACCGCCGCCGCCACCAACTCCGCGTTTCCCACCCCTGTCACCCCGTCCGGCAGCACCGTTGTGTCCTCCAGCCCTATCCGGGTGGAAAGGCCACGCCGGACCGCTTCCCGCAGCACATCCCACGTCATCGGGCCCTCCCCGTGCAGCAGCACCGGCGGCCCGGCCGGCGGCAGATCCGCCAACATCCGCTCCGCGTCGGCCAACGCGTCGGTCGGATCCGGGCGTACACACTCGACCAGAATCCGCTCGACCGGCACCGTCCAGCGTCGATACCACTCGACCGCCTCCGGAGCCCAGAGGCCAGCCTCCACCGCCACGCCCCGCTCCCACAGGGTCGCCGCCACCCGCTCTGCACCGGATTCGTGGGCGTTGACCGAGGCGAAGTCGGGCAGCACCGGCCATGCCCGGATCGCCGCGACCCGGGCGTCCGGGTCCGGCTCGATCCAGTCCCCGGTGCTGACCCCGACCGGCAACTCCGGGCAGGCCTGTCGCAGACCGGTCACCGTGGCGGCGATCACCATCGGATCGAGGCTCTCCCGGCCACTGTCGTCACGCGGATGCACGTGCACCGCGGCCGCGCCCGCCGCCCGACAGCGCAGCGTGTCAGTGACCACCTCGGCTACGGTGATCGGAAGCGCCGGATGTTCGGCGCGCGTTCGCCCACCGTTGAGACAGACCTTCAACATTTCGCTCCTCCGCCTGGGCCCTCCGGTCCTCGGTTCTCCGTTCCCCGGGCATCGGCGGTCTAGTCGAACGAACTGCTCTCTCGGTCCAACTCCATCTCGCTGTCCGCCAACGCGTCCGCGTCGATGTGCTCGGCGAACTCCGCCGCCTCGGCACTCTGCGCGGCCAACGCCTCCTTGACGGCCCGAATCGCCACCCCGGCCGGGTAGCCCTTGCGGGCCAGCATCGCCACCAGCCGGCGGAAGACCGCGTCCGGCTCGCCACGTGCCGTACGAAGCTTCCGGTCGACCAGCGACCGGGCAGTGGCCGCCTCGGTCGTCTCGTCCAACTCCCCGAGCGCCTCGCTGGCGATCTCGCCGTCGACGCCGCGCTGACGCAACTCGTTGGCCAACGCCCGGCGGGCCAGACCGCGCCCCTGGTGCCGGCTGCTCACCCAGGCCCGGGCGAAGGCGGCATCGTCGATGATCCCGACCTCGTCGTAGCGGTCGAGCACCTGCTCGGTGGTCTCCTCGGAGATGCCCCGACGGGCCAGTGCGGTGGCCAATTCGGCCCGGGTACGGGGTCGTACGGCGAGTTGGCGCAGGCAGATCTCCCTGGCCACCTCCGCCTCGTTCCGGGGCGGGCTGGCGGTTTCGCCGCCGGTAGCGTCGAGGCCGGTGCCGGCGGAATCGCCATCGGCACTTCGGTCATGCCGAGGGCGTCCGGTGGAGGTGGCGCGCGGTCGGGGCGGGGCCGCATCCCAGCCCCGCCCCGACCGCGCGCCCCGACGTCGTCCAGTCACGTCGATGTGGCGTCAGTCGACAATCAGAAGTCCACCGGCGGCAGCTCCGGGCCACCGGCGGCGTCGCCAGCCGCACCCGCGCCAACACCGAGCTTTTCGAGGATCTTCTTCTCGATCTCGGCCGCCACGTCCGGGTTCTCCCGCAGGAACTCGCGGGCCTTCTCCTTGCCCTGACCGAGCTGGTCACCGTCGTAGGTGTACCAGGCACCCGACTTGCGGATGATCGACTGCTCCACACCGACGTCGATCAGCGAGCCCTCGCGGGAGATGCCCTTGCCGTACATGATGTCGAACTCGGCCTGCTTGAACGGAGCCGAGACCTTGTTCTTCACGACCTTGACCCGGGTCCGGTTACCGACCACGTCGGTGCCGTCCTTGAGGCTCTCGATCCGGCGCACGTCGAGGCGGACCGAGGCGTAGAACTTCAGCGCCCGACCACCGGTGGTGGTCTCGGGGCTGTTGTGCACCATCACCCCGTCGACGAAGTAGTTGTGGTTGCCCTCGACCTCGATGTCGAACCGGTTCATCGAGCGGGTCTTGGGCTTCACCCGTACGTCGATGATCCGGGCCGGCACCGGGCGCATCTCCGCTGACACGAACTCCGGCTCGACGACGCACTGGCCACGGAAGCACGGAAGCAGCTTGGCCTCCATCGCCGCTGGGACGTACGGCGCGACAAGCTCCTGGAACCTCGCCGACGCCTCCGTCGTGAACTGGATGACCGGCATGCTCCGCGCGCCCCGCGCCGTCAACTTCACGTCCAGCCCGTGGCTGTCGCGCAGATATTCGACGAGGCGCTCACGGGTGCCTTCGGCCATCGCCTCGACGCAGATCTCGATGCGACCGGAACCACCCTCGGTACGCTGCTGAAGCCCCTTGGAGCGCACGGTGAAACCACCGTCGTCCATGTACCACACCGCCAGCGCCAACGGCGTCAGCGCCTTGAGGTAGTCCCAGCTCAGGTGCTTCTTGCCGTCGCCCAGGTAGACCGCTCGCCGCAGCTCGTCCAGCTCGGGAAGCGGTGTGAAGTCGGCGAAGACCGCGCCTCGGGCGTCGGTCCGGCGCGAGTTCGGGACGTTACCGAGCAGCGCCACCTTCCAGTCGAGGTAGTCGGCCTGCTTGGCACCATGGCCCAGCCGGAACCGGACCCCTGCCCGATCGCGGCGGTTGGGCGAGAGGTTGCCGTCGCCCATCAACGAACCGAGCACGACCTGCCACTGCTGGTCGCTGAGTCGGCGTTCCTCGGCCAGCATCACCCGGTCGCCGGCGATCAGCTCGCCGGCCTCGCGCCACCCGCCCGGGGTACGGACCAGGTGGTTGGCGGTGGCGGCGAACTGTGCCCGCCCGTTCCCGCCCGACTTGGCGACCGTGAACTGGAGGAACTGCTCCGCCGGACCGTTGTTGAACCAGTTGGTGATCTTCTTTGGCTCGACCCGGTCGGTCTCCGGGTTGTACGACAGGACCTCGACCGCCATCCGCTGGTTGACGATCTTGCCGATCTTCTCCTGCGTCCCGTCGGCGAGGGTGACCCTCGTCGAGTAGGACATGCAGCCGAACATCACACCGATCTTCTCGCGGAGCTGGTTGATGAAGATCGCGGTGGTGCCGGTGCTGTTCAGCACACCGGTGATCTTCCGCAGCGCCTGGCTCATCAACCGAGCCTGGAGACCGACGTGACTGTCGCCCATCTCACCCTCGATCTCGGCGCGCGGCACCAGCGCGGCGACCGAGTCGATGACGATGATGTCCAGCGCACCGGATCGGATCAGCATGTCCGCGATCTCCAGGGCCTGCTCACCGGTGTCCGGCTGGGAGACCAGCATCGCATCGGTGTCCACGCCCAGGGCCTTGGCGTACTCCGGGTCGAGCGCGTGTTCGGCGTCGATGAACGCGGCGATGCCACCGGCCCGCTGGGCGTTGGCCACCGCGTGCAGTGCCACGGTGGTCTTACCGCTCGATTCCGGCCCGTAGATCTCCACCACCCGCCCGCGCGGTAGACCACCCACGCCGAGCGCCACGTCGAGCGCGATCGAGCCGGTGGGAATCACCGCGGTCTGGATGACCGGTCGGTCCCCCAGCCGCATCACCGAGCCCTTGCCGAACTGCTTGTCGATCTGAGCGAGAGCAAGGTCGAGTGCCTTCTCCCGGTCAGGTCCTGCCGCCATGGTCGCCACCCCTGCCTTTGCCGGCGTCTTTGCTGATCCCTTAGTCACGCGGACACGCTAGGCGCTGGGTCCGACAGAAAACAGCTGACCGGCTGTGATCTGTGGACGGGCACCCCCGCTGTGGACAATAGCCGAACAGGTGTACGAGCCGACGACCGACACGCCCCTGTCACACATTCGCAGCTCAGCGTAGTTGCGCCGGCACCCGATCGGGGTAGGCGGCACACACTGCCCGCCACACCACCAGCGTCGATTCGCCCTCCGCGAACGCCTGTTCGATGGTGCGACCCCCGAGTTGGGTGAGCACCTGGTCTGCGGCGATACTGCCGGCGTACGCAGGCCCGAACGTCTGCTCCAGACGCGTCCAGAAGTCGGTCAGCCGCACCCTCACGCCCCCTCTGTCGTGGCTCCGCTCGGAGCCGGACGCAACGCTAGCGCCACCAGCGGCACCACCGCGAGCGCCGCCAGCAGATTGAGCACGGGGTAGCCGGCGAACTCGACGACAAACCCGCTGACCGCACCGGCCGTCGCCCCGGCCAGCCCCATGATCAGGTCGGACAGCCCCTGGGCAGCCGGCCGGACGTCGACCGGCACAGACTCCGACAGCAGGGTCGAGCCGGTGACCATGGTGCCGGACCACCCCAGGCCGAGCAGGGCCAGGCCCAGCGTCAGGCGGGTCGTGTCGTGCCCGGCGGTGCCGGCGACCGCACACGCGGCGAGCAGCAGGCCGACCCCGCCGAGGATGACCGGTCGACGGCCGTACCGGTCGGTGAGCCAGCCGACGACCGGGGACAACGCGTACATGCCGGCGATGTGCACGCTGAGCACGATGCCGACCACGTGCAGCACGTCGGCGTCGCCGTGCGACTCGCCGAGGCGTACCGGGGTCATCGACATCACCCCGACCATGACCAGGTGCCCGACGGCCACGGCGGCGATGCCGAGGCGGGCGGCCGGGCGGTTCACGACCACCCGCAGCGCCGCCCGCAGACTGCCGCTGCGCTTCCCGGCGGGGGTGACCATCGCCGGGGTACGGCCATCCGCCAGCCGCCGAGCGGTGAGCAACGGGTCCGGGCGGAGGAAGACGAAGAGCACGGCGCCGGCCAACACGAAGGCGACCGCACTGAACGCGAACGGGCCGGAGAGTGCGGGTAGGCCCAGGTCGGTGGTGAACCGGTCGGCGCTGGCGGCGAAGTTGGGAGCCGCGACCGCCCCGATCGTGGTGGCCCAGACGATCAGCGACAGTTGCCGTCCCCGACGGGCCGGTTCGGCGAGGTCGACGGCGCTGTACCGGGCCTGGAGGTTGGCGGCGGAGCCGCCGCCGAAGAGCAGCATGCCGAGGAAGAGCAGGGGGATCCAGCCGGTCACGGCGGCGAACACGACCAGTACGCCGCCCAGCGCGCCGGTCAGGTAGGCGACGACGAGGCCGGGGCGTCGACCGGCGGCGCTCATGATCCGGGTGACCGGTATGGCGAGTAGCGCGCCGCCGACCACGGCAGCGCTCTGGGCAAGCCCCGAGACGGCGGTGCCGACCAGCCGGGCGGCGAGCAGCGCGCCGACGGAGACGCCGATGGTGGTGCCGATGCCGCCGATGATCTGGGTGCCGAAGAGCAACCTGAGGGTACGACGCTGGACCCGGGCGATGGCGGGGTCCTGATTGTCGGTCGCGCTCCCGGGTGGGGGCACGGTGGCGGCAGTGGCCATCAGAGGCTCCATCGGCGGTAAGAGGTGATGGGGTGGCTACATCCTTACTGCCGATGCGGCCTGGCCCTCAGGGTACGCCGCACGACCGCCCCGACGACCGGGCCCGGATACGCCGCTGGCGGAATCGATGGGGTGGTCGATGTGCAGCGGCCCCCGCATCTGGTTGCCTGCTGTCGGGGGCCGCTGACACATCGCTCGCTCGTCGGCTGACGGTCAACTGGTGAGGTCGCGTCGATTGAACGCGGCGGTGGCGACCAGGAGGAGCACGATGCTCGCCATCGCGAGAACGCCGAAGTCAGCCCAGTGGAAGCCGTTCTGGAGCGGCTCGTTGCCGATGTAGTAGTGGAACGGAGAGGCGTAGCGAATCCCGTCGACGATCTGGGGAAGGAAGGTGTTCGCGGCGTACCCGAGAACACCGACGGTGGCACTGCCGGCGAGGGTGGCCACCCGACTGCCGGTGACCGCTCCGATGGTGACGGCGATGATGCCGAACAGGGTGGCCAACAGTGCGAGCGCTACGCACTGTGCGGTGAACTGGCCGATGCTGATGGTGTCGAGTTGGGCACTGCTGCGGATGGCGAGCATGGCGAGCAGCACGGTGGCGGCGAGACCGAAGGCCCCGAGGGTGAGTGCACCACAACGGTGCAGCAGGAGTCGGGTACGACCGACCGGATAGGCGAGGAGCAGGTCGAGATAACCAGCCTCCTCGTCGCCGGCGACGGCCCTGGTACCGGCCGTGATGCCGTAGCTGACGGCGATCAACGGCACGAGGATGCCGAAGACGCTGGAGCCGAGATAACCGGCGGCGCTGGCAAGATCCTCCATGTTCAGTGCCTCACGGATCGCCGGGGAGAAGCCCTCGACGGCCTGTCCCATCGCACCGTCGGCGACCTGCGGATAGAAGCCGGCGTACATGGCCGCCACCAGGGCGGTGCCGGCGGCGAAGCTGGCGAGGCTTCGGCGGGAGTCCCACAGGGTCTTGGTGAGGACGTTAGGCATGGCTGTTCTCCCTGCTGCCGGCGTCGGTTGGTTGGTAGTAGGCGAAGAAGAGTTCCTCCAGGTCGGGTTTGCTGGCACGCAGGCTGGCGACCTGGTGGCGGGCGAGGACCTGGATCAGCGTGTCGGGGCCGGTGGCCAGGGCGAGTCGTACGGTCGAACCGTCGACGGTGAGATCGGAGATGCCGGGAAGCGCGGCGAGGGCCGCATGGTCGACGGATCCGGTGAAGGTGATCTCGAATCGGTGTACGGCGTGGTCACGGAGCCGGGCGACGGTGTCGAGGGCGACGAGCCGGCCCTCCCGGATGATCCCGACCCGGTCGGCGACCGCCTCGACCTCGGCCATGATGTGCGAGGACATGAGGACGGTCTGTCCGGCGGCCTTGGCCTCTCGTACGAGGTCCAGAAAGGTCTGCTGGACCAACGGGTCCAGACCGGAGGTCGGCTCGTCGAGGATCAACAGGTCGGGCTGGTGCATGAACGCCTGTACCAGGCCGACCTTCTGCCGGTTGCCCTTAGAGAGGGTCTTGATCCGGGCGGACAGGTCCAGGTCCAGCCGAGTGGCCAACTCCGCGATACGGGTCTTCGGGACGCCGCCGCGCAGGGCGGCCAGGAACGTCAGGCACTCTCCCACCCGTTGGCGGGGGTCGACCACGAAGTCGCCGGCAAGGTAGCCGATTCGGCGGTGTAGGTCCACCGCGTGCTCTCGTGGGTCGCGGCCGAACAGCAGGGCCCGGCCGCCGGTTGGTCTGATCAGGTCCAGCAGCAGTCGAATGGTCGTCGACTTCCCGGCGCCGTTCGGACCGAGGTAGCCGAAGACCTCCCCCTCGGACACCGTCAGGTCGAGTTCGACCAGGCCACGGCGGGACCCGTACGTCTTGCTCAGCTTCTCCAGCTGAATCACGTCTCCCATGACGCCGACACTAATGAATTTTCAAAGAACTTTGAAGATTCGAAGGTGTTAGGATTTCGTCAAGATTTGCGACAAGAGGAGCCTGATGCCAGCGCTGAGCGACCCCGCGGAACGCCTCGCCCTGAGCCTCGCCCAGGGGGGCATGCAACGGATGACAGCCCGGGTGCTCGCGGCACTGCTCTTCACCGAGCAGGAAACCCTCACGGCCGGCGAGATCACGGAACTGCTCACCAGCAGCTCCGGAAGCGTCTCGATGGCGTTGAAGTCGCTCACCTCGGTCGGACTGGTCGAACGGGTGCCGGCCCCTGGCAGCCGCCGGGAACACTTCCGCGTCCGCAGCGACGCATGGGCCACGCTCATGTCGGACCAGAACCAGATGGTGCGGGTGATGCGCGAGGCCGCCGAAGAGGGCATCGCGGCCACCGGCGAGAACAGCACCGCCGGTCGACGTCTCGCGGAGATGCGGGACTTCTACGACTACCTGTGGCGGGAACTACCCGCCCTGATCGACGCGTGGAGAACCCGACGGCCGGCCCCCTAGGTTTGGAGTCTTCGTCCCTGAACCAGCACCCGCCGCCCCATCACCACGACGCCGCCGTCCGAAGTTTCCATCCACGCGCGCTAGGCAATACCCTTGGCCCTGACGCTTGTTGTCCCACACTCGTTCTCCGTCGATGGCCCGGGTACGCCGCGAAGTACCTCAAACTGATGCGTTTCAACGCTTGGAGCCAGACCGCTCCCGTCCGGTGAGTCCCGTGATCAGGGTTCGCTCCCGCAAGGATCTGCGAGCCGTCCGCCGCCCCCGCTCCCACCCCTGTTGGGGACACCTCGTCGCTGCGGCTCTCTGGCCAATGCACGGGGCGAACCTCGGCACCCTGCTACGCACCTGCGACGCAGTCGGCGCTTGCCTGGTGGTTCCACCTTTCCGCTGGGTCGACGAGGCCGTTGCCAGGGGAAACACGCTGCGCCGGCCCAGTTGCGTACATCGGGTCGGGAATCCGGTCCGCTGGCTGGAGAGTGAACGCGCCAACGGCTCGCATATCGTCGGCGTGGAACTGGCCGACGAGGCGATCCGCTTGGCCGATCTCCCGGCGGCCGACCGCCGGACCATCATGATCCTCGGCCACGAGGCTTCCGGCATCCCCTCCGAAGCCCTGGACCTGCTCGACCGCGCGGTGGAGATCCCCATGGTCGGCACCGGCCACAGTCTCAACGTCGCGGTCGCCGGCTCGCTTGTCCTGTACAAACTCGCGGGACTGCTCTGACCCACCTCGGTCCACCGCTGGCGGACCGAGGTGGCATCTCAGGCGGCGAGGGCACCGGCGACGACCTTCAGGTCGTCGACCAGTCCGGCGTACGCGATCTCGCGGTTGTCGGCGCGCAGCACCGCCGACGGGTGGATGGTGGCAACCAGTTGGGCTGGCGGCACCGACCCGAGCTGGCCGGTGGCGTCGGTCGGCACTCGGGTGAAGTCCTGCGGCCGCTGGGCCGAGTCGGGCCAGGGCATCAACACGCCCCGGGACCGGGTGACCCGAAACGACGGGCCGAGCAGGGCCTTGGCGGCGGTCGCACCGAGCACCACGACGACCTCCGGTTGCAACTGGGCGAACTCGGCGACCAGCCAGGGCCGACAGGCCACTATGTGCACCTGGTCGGGGGTCTGGTGGATGCGCCGTTTGCCCCGCAGCTCGAACCGGAAGTGCTTGACGGCGTTGGTGATGTACAGCTCGCGAGGGTTCAGGCCGGCGTCGTCCACCGCCCGACGAAGCAGGTGTCCGGCCGGCCCGACGAACGGCAGTCCCTTCTGGTCCTCCACGTCACCCGGCTGCTCGCCGACGAAGACCACCCGGGCGTTGGCGTTGCCTCGCCCGAAGACGGTCTGGGTGGCGTCCTGATAGAGCTCGCAGCCCCGGCAGTCGGTGGCGGCGGTGCGTAGCGCCGCCAGGTCGTCGGCGTCCGGTGGGATGAAGTGCTGGGCACCGGGCGCGGTCGTGGTTTCGGCCATGGCGACCTTTTTACCCCCTACCACCGACACGAGTACGGCGGGTCGGAGATTTCGCCGCCGGCCGGCGGGATTCACGAATCAGGCGCTGAACGGGACGGCCGGCGCCACACATCAGGCGCTGAACGGGACGGCCGGCGCCACACATCAGGCGCTGAACGGGACGGCGGTGTCGGCGGCCATCGCCCGGGTCACCGCGTCGACGAATGGCGGAATGTCCTTATCGGTCAACGGGCTGATGGTGATCCGTACCCCCGGGCCGGTGGCCAGCCGGTAGAGCGAGGAGGGGGCGACGGCGTACCCGGCGTCGCGCAGCATGGTGACCACCCGAGTCTCGTCGCGTACCGGCAGCCAGAGGTTGATGCCGGTACGCCCGTACGCGATGACCCCCCGGTCGGCGAGCGCGGTGCGCAGGGCATGGCGGCGGCGGTCGTAGCTGTCCCGGGCCTCGGCCAGTTGCGCGGTCACGGCCGGGTCCTGCCAGAGTCTGACGATCAGCTGTTGCAGCAGGGTGGAGACCCAGCCGGCGCCTACCCGCATTCGGCCGGCGACTCGGGCCACGGTCGCCTCGTCGCCGGCCAGCACCGCCAGGCGCAGGTCAGGCCCGTAGGGCTTGCTCGTCGAGCGGAGGAACGCCCAGCTACCGGTGGACCCGGCCAGGCTGTGCAACGGTACGGGGGCCAGCTCGGCCGCGTGGTCGTCCTCGATCAGCAGCAGCTCGGGGTGGGCGGCGAGCAGGGTGCGCAGTTCCTTGGCCCGGTCGGCGGTGACGGCAGCACCGGTCGGGTTCTGCGCACGAGTGGTGACGATCAGCGCCCGGGCCCCGGCGGCCAGGGCGGCGCTCACCCCGGTGACGGTGGGTCCGTCGTCGTCCACCGGTACGCCGATGGGGCGCAGCCCGAGGGCGGCGACCAGGTCGAGGAGGTTGGCCCAGCCGGGGTCCTCCACCGCCACCGGGTCACCGGGGCGCAGGTGGGCGGCGAGCAGCCGGTCGATGCCGTCCAGCGCCCCGCTGGTGACGGTGATCGCGTCCGCCGGGACGCCGTCGGCGGTGAGCCGGGCCCGGGCGCGATCGGCCAGTTCGGGGAGCACGCCGGCGGTGGCGTAGCCGACCGGCGGCTCGTCCCGGGCGGCGATGGCGGCCAGGTGGGGTCCGAGCCGGGGCAGCAGCCGGGTGTCGGGTTCCCCGGCGGAGAGGTCCCACCCGCCGGGGGGCGGGGGCAGGCGCAGCGCGGAACGGTGGGCGGCGACCGGGGGCCGGGGGCGGATCCGCGTGCCGTGGCGACCGGCGGTCTCGACCACGCCCCGCTGTCGGAGCCCCTGGTACGCCTTGGCGACGGTGGCCGGGCTGACGGCGAGCTGCTCGGCCAGCGCACGGACGGCCGGTAGCGCTGCCCCGGGTTGCAGTGCTCCGGTGCGTACGCCGGTTTCCACGCTGGCCGCTATCGCGGCTGCCGTACCACCGATGATCTGATAATGTGCTGCCACAGTTGCGAAATTGTACTAGAACAAATACGGGAGCGCGACATGTACCCGAAGACGGAACGGACCACCGCCCACCGCGACCGGGGCCGGATCGGCTACCAGCGGGCGGTGGTTCACGCGATCCTCGACGAGGCATACCACTGCGTGCTGGCCTTCACCGTCGACGGCGAGCCCCGAGCACTGCCCACCCTGCACGTACGCGTAGACGACACCGTCTACCTGCACGGCTCCACCGGCAGCCGGCCGCTGCTGGCCGCCCGAGGCACCGACGGGCTGGCCGTCTGCCTCACCGTCACCCTGCTCGACGGGCTCGTCTACGGCCGCTCCCAGTTCCACCACAGCGCCAACTACCGCTCGGTGATCGCGCACGGCACCGCCCGACTGGTCACCGACGAAGCCGAGAAGCAGGCCGCGATGACCGCCCTGGTCGAGAAGGTGGGTCGGGGCCGGGCCACCGACAGCCGGCCGCCGACCCGCAAGGAACTCGCCGAGACGGCGGTGCTGGCGCTGCCCCTGCACGAGGTGTCGACCCGGGTCCGGATGGGTGGGGTCGACGACGATCCTGCCGACCACGACCTGTCGTACTGGGCCGGGGTGGTGCCGCTACGGCTGGTGCCAGGCCCCCCGGAACCCGACGCCGGAGTCTCCGCCCCGCTGCCCGCGTACCTGCGGCCGGCGCACTCGCCGTGGCTGACCGCCGCACCGATGCGGGGCGAGCACGTGATCCTGGAACCGCTGGACCTGTCCCAGGTCGACGGCCTGTACGCCGCCACCGCCGCGCCTGAGGTGTGGCAGCATCTCGGCAACCCGATGCCTCGTAACCGCGACGACGTGGCGGCGATCGTGGCCGAGGCGCTGCGCGCCGCCCACCGGGGCGACCGGGTGCCCTGGGTACAGCGTTGCGCGACCACCGGCCAGGTCGTCGGCAGCACGTCCTACTACGACGTCGACGAGGTCCGGCGCACGGTCGCCATCGGCTACACGTTCCTCGGTCAGCCCTGGTGGCGTACCGGTATCAACACCGAGGCCAAGCTGCTGCTGCTCACCCGGGCTTTCGAGGAGTTGGGCGCGGTACGGGTGGTCTGGCACACCGACATCCGCAACGCTCGCTCACAGCGGGCCATCGAGCGGCTCGGGGCGCAGCGGGAAGGTGTGCTGCGGATGCACAAGCAGCGGCCGGACGGGTCGTGGCGGGACACCGTCGTCTACTCGATGACCGCCGACGAGTGGCCATCCGTACAGGCCACACTGCGGGACCGGCTGCGTCGAGGCGTACCCGTGGCCGGATGATGTCGCCTGTGCTAGGGATTACCGACATCTGGACGTACGTGCTGGGAACGATCGCGATCGTCCTGCTACCCGGCCCCAACTCGCTCTTCGTGCTCTCGGTCGCGGCCCGACGCGGAATCTCGACCGGTTACCGGGCCGCCGCCGGGGTGTTCGTCGGCGACACGGTGCTCATGGTGCTCTCCGCCGCCGGGGTCGCGTCGCTACTCAAGGCGTACCCGCCGATCTTCCTGGTGATCAAGTACGCCGGTGCGGCGTACCTCGGTTATGTCGGTCTGACCATGCTGCGCGGGGCCTGGCGGCGCTGGCGGACCCGCAACGATCTCGGCACGCCGCGGCTGATCGACGCCGCCGAGCCGGCGATGGTACGCAGCCCGTTCCGCCGGGCCGCGGTGATCAGTTTGCTGAACCCGAAGGCGATCCTGTTCTTCGTCTCCTTCTTCATCCAGTTCGTCGACCCGCACTATGCCTACCCGGCCCTGTCGTTCCTGCTGCTCGGGCTGATCGCCCAGGTCACCAGCGCCCTCTACCTGAGTTTGCTGATCTTCGCCGGTGCCTACCTGGCGGCGCAGTTCAGTCAGCGCCGGCGGCTGGCCGCCGGGATGACGACCGGGATTGGTGCCCTGTTCCTCGGCTTCGGCGTGAAGCTCGCCACCGCCAGCGCCGGCTGACCCGTTCACACCGGTCACGTGCCGTCGCCGCCGCCTCCACCGCCGATCCCGGCGCCGCCGCCAGCGGTGCCCTGCTCGGCGGCCTTGGCCGAGTGGCTCTCCTGAGGGTCCTCCGGCGGATGGGTGACGTGGGCCGACTCCACGATGGGGGTGGGGTTCCGATAGCCGGACGCCGCATAGGCGTGCCGGTTGATCGCCTGCCGCAGCCAACCGTCGATCAGGTTCACCCAGTCGTCGCCACCGCTGGCGGAGGTGTGCCGCACCAGGAACCGACTCAGGCTGTAATGCCCCGCCCCGGCCATCGCCGCCCGCCGGTCGAGCCCGAAGATGGCCTCCACCCCGTACCGGTTGGTCAGCAGGGTCACCTCCAGCTCGGAGAAGGGCCCGGCGTAGAGCGGCGGTGCCCAGAACCCGATCTTCTGGTGGAACGGCAGTGTCTGGGCCACCCCGGGCAGCCGGCCCGACTGGAGTCCCGCCTGCCGTAGGCGGAACTCCAACGCGGCCAACGCCGAGAAGATCCGTTCCTGGGCCGGCAGCGGATGTACGTACACCGGAAGCATGCCGCCCTGGTCGAACATCGGGTCGACCCCGACCTCGGTGCGCAACCCCATTCGCAGGGTGAGCGGCCGCAGGCCGTTGATCACCGTTATCGGGGTCTCCCAGGGCATCGCCAGGGCGAACGCCACCGCACGCCGCTGGCCCGCCGGCACCACGAACGGACCGGCCACGGTCACCCGGTGAAACTCCATCAGGACCCGGCCGGCGGCCAGGTCGTCCGGCTCCACCTGGGTGACCAGCCCGAGCACGACCTGCTCCACCGGTACGTCCGCAGAGCCGGCCGTGAGGACCACCCGGCCGGGCAGGCGCAGCCCCGGCCGGGTACTCGGATTCGTCAGGACGGTGTTGACGGACAGGCCCGTAGCACCGAGCCCGGGCGGCATCCCCCCGAAGGCCACCGGCGTCCCCCTCTCCTCTGCCGCCCGCGACAGGGACGCCCCGCAGGTCAGCGCATCCGTCGCCCGCGCGGCACCGGGTCGGTCTCGTCGTCGAACTCGCCGATGACCTCCTCCAGCAGGTCCTCCAGCGCGACGAAGCCCACCGGTCGGCCGGTGCCCGCGCCGTTGGTCACCATGGCGAACTGCACCTGGTCGGCCCGCATCGCCGCGACCGCCTCGGTCACCGACGCGGTGGTGGCCAGGCTGAACGCCGGAGTCATCAGCTCCTGCGCCGTCGCCAACCGCCCCGTCGTCGTGGCCCGGACCGCCTCCCGTACGTGTACCACACCCAGCACCTCGCCGGGCCCGTCCAGCACCGCCAGCCGTGACCGGCCGCTGTCCCGGGACACCTGCTCGATCCGCTCGGCGGTGTCGTCCCGGCGCACCGCGACGATCCGGTCCACCGGCTCCATCACGTCGGCAACCAGGGTTCCCTGCAGTTCGAGCATGCTGGTCAGCATCTCGTGCTGGTCGGCGGCGAGCAGCCCGTGTTCCCGGGACTGTTCCAGCAGCATCCGCAGCTCCTGCGGCCCGTGCGCCTGCGCCAGCTGGTCCTGCGGGTTCACCCGGACCAGCCGCAACGTGGCGTTGGCCATGCCGTTCAGCGCCCAGAGCACCGGCCTCGCCAACCAGGCGAAGGCCCGGAACGGCAGCGCCAGCAGCAACGCCGAACGCTCGGGATGGGTGATCGCCCAGGACTTCGGTGCCATCTCGCCGACCACCAGGTGCAGGAAGGTCACCAGGGCCAGCGCGAACACCAGGGCGATGACGTGGCTGGTCGCCGCCGGCAGCCCCACAGCGGTCAGTGCCGGGCTGAGCAGGTGCTCGATCGCCGGCTCGGCGAGCGCACCGAGACCCAGGGTGCAGATGGTGATACCGAACTGCGCGCCGGCCAGCATCAGCGACAACTCGCGGTTGCCCGCCAACGCCGCCCGGGCCGCCCGGCCACCGGTGGCGGCGGCCTGCTCCAGGCGGTAGCGCTTACTGGCGACCAGCGCGAACTCGGCCGCCACGAAGAAGGCGTTCAGCGCCAGCAGGGCCAGGGAGGTCAACAACGCCCAGGTGGTACTCATCGGGCCACCTCCAGCCGTACGGAGTCGGCCACGTGCCGGTCGACGGCGAGTACCTCGACCAACGCCCTCGGTGGCAGCTCGGCGTCCAGTTCGGCGGCGAGAGTGATCTCCAGCCGGTCACCCACCTCGGGTACCCGGCCCAACTCCCGCATCACCAGTCCGGAGATGGTGTCGTACTCCGGCGCCTCGGGCAGCGCGATGCCGGTGCTGTCGGCAACCTCGTCGATGCGCCAACGGGCGGGTACCACCCAGGAACCGTCGGCCTGCCGGGTCGGGGCCCGCTCGGGCGGATCGTCCTCGTCACGGATCGGCCCGACCAGTTCCTCGGCGATGTCCTCCAGGGTGATCACACCGGCGAAGCCGCCGTACTCGTCCACCACGCAGGCGAGCTGCCGGTGGCCGGACCGTAGCCGGTCCAGCACCGTTGGCAGTAGCAGCGTCGTGGGCACCAGCAGCGGTGGTCCGGCCACCGCACCAACCAACTTCCTGCCCCGCTGCTCCGGCGGGACCCCCAGCACGTCGGCGATACCGACCACGCCGACCAGGTCGTCCACGCCCTCCGTGCCGCGTACCGGGAACCGAGAGTGTCCGGTGTCCAGCAGCTCGACGACCCGGCTGACCGGCTCGTCGGCGCGTACGGTGTGCACGTCGACCCGGGGCACCATCACCTCGCCAGCGGTGAGCTGACGGAAGTCCAGTCCTCGGTCGAGCAGGGCTGACATCTCCGCGTCGAGGTGCCCCTCCTGCCGAGACTCCGCGATGATCTGCTCCAGGTCCTCCGGAGTGGCCCCGCTCGGCAGTTCCTCGACGGGTTCGATGCCCACCCGGCGCAGTAGCCGGTTGGCGGCCATGTCGAAAAGCTTGATCACCGGTTTGGCGACAGTCAGGTAGATCAACGTCGACCGGCTGAGTGCCCGCGCAACGGTCTCGGCTCGGGCGATGGAGAGGTTCTTCGGGGCGAGTTCGCCGAACACCATCTGCACGATGGTGGCGATGACCAGGGCGAGCGCCACGGAGAGCGGCAGACTCACGGACCGCGGCATCCCGGCCAGGCCGAACAGGTCGGCCAGCCCGTCACCCAGGAACGGCTCGGCGACATAACCGACGAGCAGTGCGGTGACGGTGATGCCGAGCTGGGCACCGGAGAGCATGAAGGACAGCCGACCGGTCACCCTCAGAGCCCGTTCGGCTGCCGGGTCGCCCTGGTCGGCGAGCTGCTGAAGCTTGCCCCGGTCGACGGCGATGTAACCGAACTCCTGGGCCACGAAGTAACCGGTCGCGGCGGTCAACAGGATGATCAGAAGAAGGCCAAGCGCGATCAACACGGATTGCTCAGGGCTCCCTGCGACGGCACCTGGACCTCATGTGGCCGGGTCCGACCCGGCTGGCTATAACTGCCCTCCTGGGCAGTGGATTCGATCATTCGGCCAGTCTATCGGCACGACCTGGGGATTCGCTGTACGAGCAAGGAAGGGCCCCTGGTTGTCGCCTTGTACGTCGGAAGGGGCCCTTCCTCACCTCCCAGCGAGGGTCAGTCACCGTGGTGGCGGACCGGCTGGTCGGCGAGTTCGTCCACGACCAGGCGTTCCTTCTCGCACCGGCCGCCCCGGTAGGCGGCCCGCCCGACCAGATGTGCGGCGATCGGAGCGGTCGCCAGTTGGAAGACTCCCACCAGCAGCAGCGTGGTCAGGTCCGCCCCGCTACGCAACCGCAGCCCCACCCCGATCAGGATGAGCAGCAGTCCCAGCACCTGTGGTTTGGTGGCGGCGTGCATCCGGGACAGCACATCGGGGAAGCGCACCAGCCCCACTCCGGCGATGAGGCTCAACAGCGCACCGGCGATGAGGCAGACCGCCGCCAGGAGGTCCATGATCTCGCCCCCGGTCACGATTCCTCCCGCGCCACGAACCGGACGACGCCCACCGAACCGACGAAACCGAGGATGGAGAGGACGACCATGATCGGCAGGGTGGTGGCGTGCCGGTTGATCGCCGCCTCCGCACCGAGGGCGCCCACCACCACGGAGAGCAGGACGTCGGTGGCGACGACCCGGTCGAGCAGGGAGGGACCCCGGGCGATCCGGATCAGGGCGAGCACCGCCGCGATGGCGAGCAGAGCGGTGACGATCACGACGACGGCGGTCATACGATGGCTCCTCGGTCGGGGGGAGACTGCTGCAGCTGGCGCAACTCGGCCTTCGAACCGACCGCCCGGAGGATCCGGGCCTCCAGGTCCAGCACGTCCTGACGGGCACGCTCAATGTCCTCGGGGCCACGGACGTCCAGCACGTGGACGAAGAGCACGCCGGCCTTCCGGTCCACCTCCACGATGAGGCTGCCCGGGACCAGTGAGACCGCCTCGGCGGTCAGTGTGAGGTTGAGGTCCGAACGGACCCGCAGCGGTACGGCGATGATGGCGTTACGTGGCTGGTAACCCGGGCGCAGGGCGGTCCAGGCGACATGCACACTCGCGGTGACCAGGTCGTAGATGAACCGTACGGCGAACCGCACCAGGCCGACCGGGCGGAGCCGCCCCTCGAAGGTCACCGGTGGCAGCGGGAAGAACAGCAGCACCATCAGCGCCACGGCCAGGCCGCCGACGATGTTGCCCCAGGTGAACTCCCCGAACAGCAGATTCCACACGAGCACCAGCCAGCCCACCGCGACCGCCTGGTCCCGCCACCGGGTCCGCGGCGGGACGAACCGTGGCGTCTCCGGCTCCAACTCGGTCAACGGTGATTCGATCACCGGAGTCTTCGACAACTCCGATCTCTCCCGTTCGTCGGCAACGGGTGGCACCAGCGGCTCCCCCGCCGATGGTGGCTGCGCCGGTGGTTCGGACGGTGGCGGGGTCACGGCGTACCTCCCGGGAAGACCGCGTCGACGTACGGGGAGCGTGCTCGCAGATGCTCGGCGGCGTCGGCGCTGACCCGGTAGAGCGGCCCGGCGACCAGGGTGAGCGCCACCCCGAGCGCGACCAGGGCCAGGGTCGAGCCCACCATCAGCCGGGGTAACCGGGCCGGCGCGTCGGGCGAGTCCAGTTTGGGTGCCCGCCAGAAGGCCGCGTTCCAGACCTTCATGATCGCGTAGAGGGTGAGCAGGCTGGTGATCGTGCCCCCGGCGACCAGCAACCAGGGCAGCACCCCGCCCGCCGACACCCCGGCCTGCAACAGGCCGACCTTGCCGAGGAAGCCGGAGAACGGCGGAATGCCGGCGAGGTTGATGGCGGGTAGGAAGAACAGCACGCCGAGCAGCGGCGCTATCCGGCCGAGCCCACCGATCCGTTCCAGGTTGGTGCTGCCGGCCCGCCGTTCCAACAGCCCGGTGGCCAGGAAGAGGGTGGTCAGGATGATGATGTGGTGCACGACGTAGAAGATCGCCCCGGCCAGGCCGGCGGTCGTCGCCAGCGCCACCCCGAAGATCAGGTAGCCGATGTGCCCCATCAGGGTGAACGACAGCAGTCGTTTGATGTCGGACTGGGCGACCGCACCCAGGATGCCGACCAGCATGGTCAGCAGCGCCACCACCATCAGCACGTCGGCGACCCGGCCCCCGGGGAACAACAGGGTCTCGGTCCGGATGATCGCATAGACACCGACCTTGGTGAGCAGGCCGGCGAAGACGGCGGTGACCGGAGCGGGCGCGGTCGGATAGCTGTCCGGCAACCAGGACGACAGCGGGAAGACCGCCGCCTTGATCCCGAACGCCAGCAGCAGCATCAGGTTCAGCACCAGCCGTAGGTTGTCCGGCAGCGCGTCGAGGCGGTCGACCAACTGGGCCAGGTTGAGGGTGCCGGTGGCTGCGTAGATCAGCCCGATCGCGCTGAGGAAGATCAGCGACGAGAGCAGGCTGACCACGACGTAGGTGGTGCCGGCTCGGATCCGCACGTCGGTGCCGCCCAGGGTGAGCAGCACGTAGCTGGCCGCCAGCAGAATCTCGAAGCCGACGAAGAGGTTGAACAGATCCCCGGAGAGGAAGGCGTTGGTGACGCCGGCGGTCAGCACCAGATAGGTCGGGTGGTAGATGGCCAGCGGGGTGCCCTCGTCACCGTCCGCCCGCCCCTCGCCGATCGAGTAGAGCAACACGCACAGGGTCACCGCGGCGGAGACCACCAGCATCAGCGCCGAGAGTTGGTCGGCGACCAGCACGATGCCCACCGGTGCGGGCCAGCCACCGACGTTCACCACCAGTGGGCCGTCCCGGTAGGCCGCCACCAGCAGCCCCGCAGCGACCGCGAGGGTGGCGGTGAGCACGAGTACGCTGACCACCCGCTGGGCGCGGGGCCGCCGGGCCAGCACCAACGTCAGCGCGGCCCCCAACAGTGGCATGACCACCGGAAGCGGTACGAGAGAGTTCACTTGGTCGCCTCGTTCCCGCCCTGCCACCGGGTCGTCGGCCCGGGGTCGAGCTTCTCCAGGTCATCACCACTGTCGTCGATGCCTTCGTCGTCGGTGTCTTCGAGGCCGGAGGCGGCGTCCCGCTCGGCGCGTTCCGCGATCCGCCGGTCCTCCAGGTCGTCCTGGACCTCGTCGTGGCCGAACAACTGCCAACTGCGGTACGCCATGGCGAGCAGGAAGGCGGTCATCCCGAGCGTGATCACGATGGCGGTCAACACCATCGCCTGGGGCAGCGGATCGCTCATCTCCTCTTCCGGGGTGACCCCGACGATCGGCGCACCGCCGTTCGTGCCGCCCACCAGGATCAGCAGGTTGACCCCGTTGCCGAGCAGGATGATGCCGAGCAGCACCCGGGTCAGGCTGCGTTCCAGCAGCAGCGACACGCCACAGGCGAACAACACCCCGATGACGACCACCAGGACCAGGTTCGGGCTGTTCATTCCGCCTCCTCGATCTGCCGGTCCACTTCGGCACCCAGGCTGCGCAGGATGTCCAGCACCAGGCCGATCACGATCAGATAGACCCCGATGTCGAAGAAGAGCGAGGTCACCAGGTGGATGTCGCCGATGACCGGCAGGTGCAGGTCGACAACGGCGCTCTGCAGCACGTCACCACCGAGCAGCATGGCCACGACACCCGTACCGACGGAGAGGAACAGGCCGGCACCGAGCACCAGGCCGGCGTCCACCGGTGCCGCCTCGTCCAGTTCGTACCGTCCCCCGGCGAAGTACCGGACGGTCAGCGCCAGCCCGGCCACCAGGCCACCGGCGAAGCCGCCGCCGGGCGCGTTGTGCCCGGAGAACATCAGGTAGATGGAGAACAGCACGATGGTGTGGAACAGCAGTCGGGTGACCACCTCGAAGACGATCGAGCGACGCCGTTCCCGCAGCGTCGGGCCGCCGCGCAGCCAGACCCGGTAGCCCCGGGGCCGGCGGCTGGGCGTGGGTAACTCCGGTCGACGGGGCACCGGGCCACCACGCGGCCGGAGGAAGATCAGGCTGGCTACCCCGGTGGCCGCCACCAGCAGCACCGAGATCTCGCCCATCGTGTCCCAGGCCCGGATGTCGACCAGGGTCACGTTGACGACGTTGCGTCCGTTGCCGTACGAGACGGCCAGCTCGGGGAAGTCGACCGAGATCGGTATCGCCTCGCGGCCTCCGGCGGCGGCCAGCGCCAACGCCGACATGACCACGCCGACCGCCACGCCGATGGCGATCCGGACCCACCGGGTACGACGCAGCGGCCGGGCCGAGAACTTGATCGGCAACCGGCGCAGCACCAGTACGAACACCACGATGGTGACGGTCTCCACCAGGAACTGGGTGAGCGCCAGGTCGGGTGCCCCGTACAGGACGAACATCATCGCGGTGCCGTAGCCGGTCACGCCGACCAGCACCATCGCGGCGAGCCGCCGGGTGGCGCGTACGGCGAGCACGGCGGCGGTGGCCAGCACCAGCCCGACGACCAGTTGCAGTGGGCTGTCCCAGAGGTCGACCCGCTGCGGCCAGACCCGCCCGAGCAGCAGTGCACCGCCGGGACCGACGACCAGGACCAGCAGGATGATGCCCAGGTACTGGGGCAGGGAACCGCGCTGGGTGGCGGCGGTGACCTCGGTGGCGAACCGGTCCAGCCAGCCGGTGACCCGCTGGTACGCGCTCACCCCGTCGATGGGGGCCCGGACCCGCCGGACCACGGGGGTGACCCGCTCGCGGAACGCGAAGAGCAGACCGCCGCCGAGCAGCGCGATGGCCGACAGGGCCAGCGGCGGCGTGGCACCGTGCCAGAGCGCCAGGTGGTAGCCGGTCGGACCGACCCAACCGGCGTACGGGGTGAGCAGCTTGTCCACGATTGCGGCCAGCGGGCCGAGGGCGAATCCGGCCAGCGCGAGCAGCCCGATCGGGGCGAGCATGCTCACGCCGGCTGGCCGCGGTTGGATGGGCTCGACATCGGGCTTGCTGGCGAAGGCCCCCCAGACGAACCGGATGCTGTAGCCGGCGGTGAGGGCGGAGCCGAGCACCAGTGCGGCGAGCACGATCCAGTTGTCGGCGAACGACTCGAACACCGCTTCCTTGGCGACGAAGCCGAAGAACGGCGGGAGACCGGCCATGGAGGCGGCGGCGAGGGCGGCCCCGCCGAAAAGGACGGGCGTACGGCGCCACAGCCCGGACAGGGCCCGCAGGTCCCGGGTGCCGGCGGTACGGTCGATGGCACCGACGGTGAGGAAGAGCGCCGCCTTGAACAAGGCGTGGGCGAGCAGCATGGCGGCACCGGCGAGCGCGGCGTTGCGGTGCCCTGCACCGGTGACCACGATGAGCAGGCCCAACTGGCTCACGGTGCCGTACGCCAGCAGCAGTTTCAGGTCGGTCTGGCGCAGCGCGGCCCAGCCGCCGGAGAGCATGGTGATCACCCCGGCGACGGTGACGATCACGGTCCAGCCAGTGGTGAGTGCGAAGACCGGGGCGAGCAGCGCGACGAGGTAGACACCGGCCTTGACCATGGCGGCGGCGTGGAGGTAGGCGCTGACCGGGGTGGGGGCGGCCATGGCGGCGGGCAGCCAGAAGCTGAGCGGGAAGATGGCCGATTTGGACAGCGCGCCGACCAGGATCAGTACCAGTGCGGTGGTCAGGTAGCCGGCACCGGGCCGGGGCGCGTCGACCAGTTCCGACCAGCGGTAGGTGCCGGCGTGCTGGCCGAGCATGATGAAGCCGATCAGCATCGCCAGGCCGCCCAGGGTGGTCACCACCAGGGCCTGGAAGGCGGCCCGCCGGCTGGCCCGCTTCTCCGGGTTGTGCCCGATCAACAGGTAGGAGAAGACGGTGGTCAACTCCCAGAAGACGTAGAGCAGGAGCAGGTCGTCGGCGACGACCAGGCCGAGCATCGCGCCGGCGAAGCCCACGAAGACCCCGGCGAAGCGGCCGAGGCCGGGTTCGTCGGCATCGAAGTAGCGGGCGCAGTAGACCAGTACCGCCGCGCCGACCCCGCCGACCAGCAACATCATCAGCCAGGAGAGGGTCGTGACGCGCAGGGCCAGGTCGAGGTTGATCTCCGCGATCCAGGGGTACGTCTCGACGACCGCGCCGCCGTCACTCGTCACCTCGGTCTGCGCGACGGCCCAGACGAAGGTGGCGGCGGGGGCCAACGCCAACAGGTAGAAGGCACGCCGACCCCACCATCGGACGAAGAGCGGTGCGCAGATCGCCACGGCAAGGTGGAGGGTCAGCAACAGCAGCACACGTACTCCAGGTAGACGTCAGCATGGGCCCTTGTCGAGGGTCCATGACTGCGGCGGATCAGACGGCAGAAAGCCGGAGATATGGATGAGCCGGGCCGGTAGACCGGGCGGCGGTACGGTGTCGGAACCGGTCGGGACGACCGGTGGGCGGGGCCGTGGGGAGGGGCGTCAGGCGGGCGGTGCGCGGCTGGGGTTGCCGGGCACGGCGCGCGAGGACAACGCCGGTTCGGAGCGGCCGATCAGGACCGGTTCCGATGATTCCAGCGGGGCGACCCACAGTGCGGCTGGCCGGGTGGCGGCGGGTAGCTGCCCGTCCCGGGGCTGATGCCGCTCCTCGAAGCTGTGTTCGCGGGCGGATGCCTCACCCCCGGCCGCCTTCTCGTCGTCCCGACCCACGGACGGGGTGGGGTGGAAGAGTGCGGCACCGATGGAGGCGGGCCCGGCGGCGATGGCGACGGCGGGCGCGGCGGCGAAGCCGGCACCGAGCACCGAGGTGATGGAGAGGATGACGAAGAGGGCTGCGGCGAGCAACCAGCCGACGGGTCGACGCGTCAGGTGCCCTCCGCCCACATCGCCTCCCGCATTCGCTCGCCGAGGAGAAAGTGTAACCGGTCGGGTGGGCCGTTACCGGTCGTCGATGTTTCGGGCCCCATGACATGGATCTCGCCGCACCGGCCTGGCTACGGCCGATCGTCCCGGTCCGGACGTTACGACTCGACGATCAGGTCCGGGCGTCCGAGTTGCACGACGATCTTGTTGACCACCCGCTGCGTCGCGGCGAGTGAGCCCACCGGGAGAAGATGGTCCCGGCTCTCCCGGCGCAGGACGAAGTAGTGCACGGCGGCTCGTACTCGGGCCCGGTCGGCGGCGCTGGCAGCGGTGGTGACGACGACCAGCTCACGAAGGGCGGCCGCGAGTTGCTCGGCGAGTTGGAGATCGGCGCCGCGCAGGCCGGGACGCACCGAGGCGAGGTGGCTGTCCACCTTACGAATGAGGACGTCGGTGCCGTGCTGGTTGCCCCGCTCGACGACGGCCATCTGGTCCTCCTCGGCCTCGGCCCGCCATTGCGAGAAAAGTTACTTTACGTTGCCCAGCCAAAGCAAGCAGTTAAGTAAGACTTAAAGCCACAGAACGGGCAGACCACAGCTGTTCTTCATGTTGTCGCCTGATGCACCGCCAGCGCCTGCGGATCTTGTCCCACCCCCGAGGCAGGATGGACCCGTGGTCAACGTACTGGTGGGGTGGGGCTGATGACCCAGCCTGACGTGACGGCCCGGTTCGCACCCGCGACCCGGGAGTGGTTCGCTGCCGCCTTCGCCGCCCCCACCGATGCTCAGGCCGGCGCGTGGCAGGCGATCAGCGCCGGACACCACGCGCTCGTCGTCGCGCCGACCGGCTCCGGCAAGACCCTCGCCGCGTTCCTGTGGTCGCTGGATCGGCTGGCCCGTGAGACACCACCCGAAGATCGGCAACACCGTTGCCGGGTGCTCTACGTCAGCCCGTTGAAGGCCCTCGCGGTCGACGTCGAACGCAACCTGCGTGCCCCGCTGACCGGCATCCGGCACGCGGCGGCCCGGCTCGGCATCCCACCGCCGGAGATCACCGTCGGCATGCGTACCGGCGACACCCCGGCCGACGAACGCCGCGCCTTCGCGCGTACCCCACCGGACATCCTGATCACCACGCCCGAGTCGCTGTTCCTGCTGCTCACCTCCGCCGCCCGGGACGCCCTGCGCGGCGTCGAGACGGTGATCATCGACGAGGTGCACGCCGTGGCCGGCACCAAACGCGGTGCCCACCTGGCGCTCTCCCTGGAACGCCTGGACGCCCTGCTGCCCCGACCGGCCCAGCGGATCGGGCTCTCCGCCACCGTACGGCCGGTCGACGCCACCGCCCACTTCCTCGGCGGCGCGCAGCCGGTGACGGTCGTCGCCCCGCCCACCGCCAAGACGATCGAGGTCAGCGTCCAGGTGCCGGTCGAGGACATGACCCGGCTGGATGAGGCGGACGAGTCGGTCGACGACGAGCTGGGCGGTCCGCCCCGCCGGGCGTCGATCTGGCCGGCGGTCGAGGAACGGGTACACGAGCTGATCCGGGCACACCGCTCCACCATCGTCTTCACCAACTCACGGCGCAGTGCCGAGCGGTTGTGCGCCCGGCTCAACGAGCTGGCCGCCGCCCACGACGGCACACCGGTGCCGGCCCCGACCCGGCCACCGGCCGAGCTGATGGCCCAGTCCGGTACGGCCGGCGGCGCGGCCCCGGTGATCGCCCGCGCCCACCACGGCAGCGTCTCCCGGGAGGAGCGCAAACACATCGAGGAGGCGCTCAAGTCGGGGCAGCTCCCCGCCGTGGTGGCCACCTCCAGCCTGGAACTCGGCATCGACATGGGCGCGGTCGACCTGGTCGTACAGATCGAGGCACCGCCCAGCGTCGCCGCCGGTCTGCAACGGGTGGGCCGGGCCGGGCACCAGGTCGGCGCGGTCTCCCGGGGTGTCGTCTTCCCGAAGCACCGGGGCGACCTGCTCTCCTGTGCCGTGGTCGCCGACCGGATGGCCGACGGTGGGATCGAGGAGCTACACAGTCCACGCAACCCGCTCGACGTGCTCGCCCAGCAGATCGTGGCCATGGTCGCGCTCGACCAGTGGCGGGTCGCCGACCTCGCCACCCTGGTCCGCCGCGCCGCCCCGTTCGCCGAACTGCCCGACTCGGCGCTGCACGCGGTGCTGGACATGCTCTCCGGCCGTTACCCCTCCACCGCCTTCGCCGAGCTGCGCCCCCGGCTGGTCTGGGATCGGGCCGCCGACCTGCTCACCGGCCGACCCGGCGCGCAGCGGCTGGCGGTGACCAGCGGCGGCACCATCCCCGACCGGGGCATGTTCGGGGTCTTCCTGGCCGGTGCCGAACGGGCCGCCCGGGTCGGCGAACTCGACGAGGAGATGGTCTACGAGTCACGCGTCGGCGACGTCTTCCTGCTCGGCTCCTCGTCGTGGCGGATCGAGGAGATCACTCCGGACCGGGTGCTGGTCTCCCCCGCCCCGGGGCAGGCCGCCCGAATGCCGTTCTGGAAGGGCGACTCGCTGGGCCGCCCGGTCGAGCTGGGGCGGGCCATCGGTGCGCGGGTCCGCGCCCTGGCCCGACAGGACGACGAGACCGCCACCACGGCGCTACGCGCCGCCGGGCTGGACGACTGGGCGGCCGGCAACCTCGTCGCCTACCTGCGCGAACAGCGAGCCGCGACCCGGTCCCTGCCCGACGACCGTACCGTGGTGGTGGAGCGGTTCCGCGACGAGCTGGGCGACTGGCGGCTGGCCGTGCACTGCGTGCTCGGGGCCCGGGTCAACGGTCCGTGGGCGCTGGCCATCGGCCGCCGCCTCGCCGAGCGCTACGGCGTGGACGCCCAGGTCATGCCGGGCGACGACGGCATCGTCGTACGCTTGCCCGACACCGCCGACGAACCGCCCGGCGCGGAGCTGGTCGCCTTCGACCCGGACGAGATCGCCCAACTGGTGGAGGAGTCGGTCGGCGGCTCGGCCATGTTCGCCGCCCGGTTCCGCGAGTGCGCCGCCCGCGCGTTGCTGCTGCCCCGACGCGACCCACGCCGTCGCCAGCCGCTGTGGCAGCAGCGCCAGAAGGCCAGCCAACTGCTCGACGTGGCCCGGGACCATCCCGACTTCCCGATCACCCTGGAGGCGGCCCGCGAATGCCTCCAGGACGTCTTCGACGTACCCGGGTTGGTGATGCTGATGCGCGAACTGGCCAGCCGCCGGGTCCGGCTGGTCGAGGTGGAAACCTCCCGGCCGTCGCCGTTCGCCCGGTCGCTGCTCTTCGGCTACGTGGGTGCCTTCCTCTACGAGGGGGACGCGCCACTGGCCGAACGCCGGGCCGCCGCGCTGGCGCTCGACTCGACCCTGCTCGGTGAACTGCTCGGCCGGGTGGACCTGCGCGAACTGCTCGATCCGGCGGTGCTCGCCGAAACCGAGCGGCGACTGCGCTGGCTGACCGACGACCGTCGCCCCAGGGACGCCGAGGACGCCGTCGAACTGCTCCGGCTGCTCGGTGACCTCTCCGACGCGGAGTTGACCGAGCGTGGGGTGCAGTCGGAGTGGCTGACCGAGTTGGCCCAGACCCGGCGGATCCTGCCGGTACGCATCGCTGGTGAACAGCGTTGGGTCGGCATCGAGGACGCCGGCCGGCTGCGCGACGCGCTCGGTGTGGCGCTGCCGGTCGGGGTCGCCGAGGCGTACCTGGCCCCGGTGGCCGACCCGCTCGGTGACCTGGTCGCCCGGTACGCCCGTACCCACGGCCCGTTCCCGGCCGCCGCCTGCGCCGCCCGGTTCGGGCTCGGGGTCTTCGTCGTCGAGCAGGCGCTGCGCCGGCTCGCCACCACCGGCAGGGTGGTCTCCGGCGAGTTCTCCCCCGACCGGGCCGGGGCCGAATGGTGCGACGCCGAGGTGCTGCGCCTGCTGCGCCGCCGGTCACTGGCCGCACTGCGCCGGGAGATCGAGCCGGTGTCGCCCCGGGCGCTGGCCGACTTCCTGCCCCGTTGGCAGCAGGTCGGCGCGTCGAGCCGGGGCGTCGAGGCGGTCGCCGCCGCCGTCGAACAGTTGCAGGGCGTCGCCGTGCCCGCATCCGCGCTGGAACGGCTGGTCCTGCCCGCCCGGGTCGCCGACTACTCCCCCGCCTATCTGGACGAGCTGTGCGCCAGCGGCGAGGTGGTGTGGGCTGGTTCCGGTTCGATCAGCGGGGGCGACGGCTGGATAACCCTGGCGTACGCCGACACCGCGCCACTGCTGCTTCCCCCGCCGGACGAGGCGCTGGCCCTGACCCCGCTGCACGAGGCGGTGCTGGCCGCGCTCGCCGACGGCCAGGCCCTCTTCTTCCGGGCCCTGGCCGACCGGGTTTGTGGCGCAGGGGATCCGGGCCTCGGGCCGGTCGACGACGCGGCGCTGGTCGCGGCCATCTGGGACCTGGTGTGGGCCGGGCGGTTGACCAACGACACCCTGGCCCCGCTGCGGGTGACCCTCGGTGGGGGTGGTGCGCACCGGTCCCGCCCAGGTGCGCCACGCACCCGCTACCGGCGGCCGGGACGGGTGGCGCTGCCCAGCCGTACCGGCCCGCCGACCGTCGCCGGACGCTGGTCGCTGCTGCCCGACCGGGACACCGACCCGACCCGACGTGGCGCGGCGCTGGCCGACACACTGCTCGAACGGCACGGGGTGGTCACCCGGGGCGCGGTCACCGCCGAAGGGGTCACCGGCGGGTTCGCCGCCGTATATCCGGTGCTGTCGGCACTGGAGGAACGCGGGGCGGCCCGGCGCGGCTACTTCGTCGAAGGGCTCGGGGCCGCCCAGTTCGCCGTACCCGGGGCCGTCGACCGGCTCCGGGCCCTGGCCGAGCCAGGTGGCATCGACCGCAGTGACCGGTCGGACGGGACCGACGGGTGGGACGGCACCGGGCAGCGCGGTGGGCGGGCCCTGGTGCTGGCCGCCACCGACCCGGCCAACCCGTACGGCGCGGCGCTGCCCTGGCCGGAGCGGGTGGTCGACTCCGGCGACGGCGTCGAGGTGCCAGCCGGCGGGCACCGGGCCGGACGGAAGGCGGGTGCGCTGGTCGTACTGGTCGGCGGTGAGCTTGTCCTCTACGTCGAACGCGGTGGCCGTACCCTCCTGTCCTTCTCCGACGACGAGCGGCTGCTCACGGCGGCGGCCCGCGCACTCGGCGACGCGGTACGCACCGGGGCGCTCGGGGCGATGTCGGTCGAGCGGGCCGACGGCGCGGCGGTGGGACGGTCGTCGCCACTGCACGCCGCACTGACCGCCGCCGGATTCCGGGCCACCCCGCGTGGCCTGCGGCTACGCGGCTGACGCACGCACTCGTAGTGCGTCGGTCGATGGTTCCGCGGTGGCATCCGCCTCGCTGCCTGAGATGCTGCCGGCACGCCGATGACTCAGGTGGAGCGACGTTGAAGGTCCTTCGACACGGTGCGCAGCACCCGCTGGACCTTCTCCAGGGCTGCGAGTTGTCCTTCCAGGCTCTGCAGGCGGCTGTCGACCAGTTGGCGTAGCGCCTCACTCGGTTGGAGCTGGCCTTCACTGCCGATGAAGGGAAGGATCTCCCTAACTTCGTCAAGGTTGAACCCGGCATCGAGTAGGCAGCGAATCCTTGCTACCTCACGGACGGCACGATCCGGAAAGTCACGGTAACGGTTCTGGGCGCGGGTCGAGGTGAGCAGACCAGCCCGGTCGTAGTGCCGAAGCGACCAGGTGTTCACACCGGTCCGTCGAGCGAGTTCACCAATGATCACGTCCGCTTCCGATCTATGGCTTGACCTTGATACGGGTGTCAAAGTTTACGGTCTGGGCGTGCCCACCAGCTCCGCTCATCCATCACTGATCGCCGTCACCCGATTCTCGATCCTCACCTTCGGGATCACGTTCGTCATCGGTACTGACACGTTCCTCGTCGCGCCGCTGTTACCCACACTGTCCAATGAATACCGGATCGGTACTGAGGTGTCCGGGTGGCTGGTCAGCGGCTACTCCATCGGCTATGCGGCCTTCGCGCTGGTGGCGGGGCCGATCTCCGACCGCGTGAACCGTAAGGCCGTCGTCATCGCGGGACTCGCTGCTTTCGCCCTGTCCACTGCGGCCTCCGGGCTGGCACCGAACTTCTGGGCGATGATCGTGCTCCGGGCGCTCGCGGGGATGGCCGCATCGCTCGTCGTGCCGCAGATCTGGGCGACGATCCCCGTCGCGGTGCCGGCCGACCGGGTCCTGTCCACGATGGGATACGGGACGGCTGGCCTGTCCATCGCCCAGGTGGTTGGGGTACCGGCCGGCAGCATCCTGGCCGCGACGAACTGGCGGATACCGTTCTTCGTACTCGGCGCTGTGTCGCTGCTCGTCATGGCGGCCGTGGCCGTCTGGTTTCCCTCGGTGCCGTCTGTGGCCGCGGGTAACGGCCGCATCCTGTCCTCCTACCGCAGCGTCCTCGGCCTACGGCGAGCGGCGTGGTACCTGGCCGGCTACCTCGTGTTCGGGATCGGCCTCTACACCGTGTTCACCTTCATCGGCACCTGGTACACCCGTGCCTTCGGACTCTCGGTCACCCAAGTCGGCCTCGCGATCATCGGGCTGGGTGCGGGTAACGCGATCGGATCGATGTTCGCCAGCCGCCTCGCCAACCAGCTCGGACTGCCCAAATCCGTGCTGCTCGGTGGATCCGTCCTTGCGGTGCTGTGTGTCGCCCTGCCCTTCGCGCCAGTACTACCCGTGGCAGAGGCCACGCTCATGCTGATCTTCCTGGTGAGCGGATTCGTGTTTCCCGTACTCATGACGGTCATGCAATCACTGTCCACCACCGCGCGCGGGACCGTCGCATCGCTGGCGAACGCGGCGCTGTACACGGCGGCGAGCATCGGCGGCGTCATCTCGGGCGTTCTGTTCACCACATTCCACGGGTTCTACGGTGTCGCCTTCCTCAGCGCGGTCGCCTTCGTGGCCGCGCTGCTGTTGTACGTCCGTGGCGGGTTGCGCACGGCTCCCACACAAGCTCAACCAGTGGCTACAAGCACGAAACCACCGGAGTCGGTGACCCCGGCGGCTCACCCGATTGCGGACCATGACGAATGACACTCAGCCTGGCCGTACCCCTATGCCGTGAGCAGGTCACGCTGCGGGTTCGGCTCAGGGCCGTCCAGCAGACACTTGACGTACGTCGTGGGGAACTCGCCGAGCGAGTGGGCCAGCACGGCCGGTTCGGTCAGCATGGCCCCCGGGTGTGGCGTCGTGCCGGCCAGAACCGCTCAATCTGCTCGTCGGTAAGGCCCCGGCCACCAACCGGAGGCGAACGACTCGCCGTCGACCGGGACCTCGGAGTCGACGAAGATCACCCCGGGTCAGCCAATCGCCGATCCGCTCGGCGGCCTGGCTAGCCGGTGACGATCGGCTGTTCGTACTCGCCGCCGCCCGCGGGGCGCTCGAAGACGAGTTCGAGGCCGTCCTCCTCGTCCCACTGTTCGCCTACCTGGCTGAAGCCGAAGCCGGCGAGTGTGGCCAGGGAGGCCGCGTTGTCGGGACTGACCGATGCCCGTACGGTCCGGACGGCCGGTTCGACGGCGGCCCGACGCAGCAGTTCGGTGAGCATGGCCCGGGCGTAGCCCTGGCGACGGTGGGTGGGGTCCACCGAGTAGGCGACCTCCACCATGCCCGTCTCGTCGGGCGGTCCGTGGAATCCGGCGTGGCCGACGACGATTCCCTCCGGCTCGGCGACCGCCGCCCGGGCGATCCACCGGCCACTGTCCGGGTCGGCGGCCACCTGGTCGACGCGGATCCGCCACAGCCAGCACGCATCGTCGGTGACGAAGTAGTCGGTGAGGTCGACGCCGGCCTCGGCGCTGGCCCGGGGCAGGTCCCGGTCCAGCAGCGCGGTCATCGTCACGCGGTTCAGTTCCACGAAGCGCACTGATCGGGGACTGTTCGAGGTACGCGGCTCTCGACCGCCTTCGTTCGGCACAGCACGGATGATCGCGCTGTTCCTTCCGGGTGACCAGTGAATTTCCGTTGCGGGACGGTGCTCGCTGTGACCGGCCTCATCGCGGCCGTGGTGCTCCAGGCACCGCCCGCCGAATGGCAGACCGGATCTTCGCGACCGCGTCGGCGGGGCCCAGTTCGCGCCGTAGGTCCAACAGATAGCCGGCGGGATGGCTGGCGACGACCTGCCTTCGCTGGTCGAGGGCACTGCCTACCGTCCCGACCAGGCACCCCGCGACCACGCCCGCGCTGGTGACGACCGGCGGTAGGTGGGCGGCGTTGGCCAGCACACCCAACGCCGCCGGTGGTGCGAGCGTCTGAAGGCTGAGTACGGCTCGGACCGGTGCCAGGCCGAGCCGACCAAGCGTACGTTCCATCTCCTCGAGCGGGTGCCGGACCTTGCTCTCCACGTGGTTGCGCAGTTTGGCCGCTCGGACGTCCGGATCCCGGACCTCGCTGATCGCCACGAAGTCCGGGGTGAGCGAGCCGAGGAACTCGCGATAGCGCATGAGCTGCGGCAGCAGCCTTCGTCGCGCCTCGATGATCCGCTCGACCGGCACCTCGGCCAGGTCGCGCGGAAGTACCGTCTGTAGCGCCAGCACCGCGAACATCTGGCTGTAGTCCGTCGGACCCGCCGGTGCCGTCTCGGCGTTGTCGGCGAGCAGGATCTGTGCCATCGCCTCGATCGTCCAGCCCGAGGTAGCGGCGGTCAGCAGTGGCTGATCGGTGACCGGCGTCATCCCGTTCTGACGGGCGACGACATCTGCCAGAATCGCCAGGTAGACCCGGGCCAAGTACGAGTGCATCGCCAGGTCGCGGATGCGAAGCGTCTTTCCGTCGGACGCCCGACGCCATTGGTAGCTCCTGGACACCAGCAACCCGTCGTCCGCCAACCGATGCGCCAGCCCGTAGGACATCTTGCCCGGATGGACCTCTTGCAGACGGGGATCGAGCGGCAGGAGTTCGTCGTGGACATCCCAGGTACGGAGGGATTCGACACCGAGCGCCTCGGCCCCGTACCGGGGTGTCAGCTCGTCCTTGTATCGGTCGAGGAAGTCGTAGAACAACGCGTTGACCTGGTCCTCGGTGTCCGCCCCGTAGCGTTCGGCTCCCGCCCTCGCGAGAACGTCGTCGTCCACCCAGGACTGCTGGCGTCCCCAGTCGGGTCTCACCTCGATGACGAAGTCAAGCTCGTCCCGGAGCCGCTTCACCGTGTCGGAGTCGCGCAGACCGTAGTAGCCGAACGGATGGATCCGGCCCAGTTGGGGCCAGTGCAGGGCGGCAGCCTTCACCCAACTGTCGCCGGGCAGGTTGACGTACGGGAAATAGAGGGCGACGTCGCTCATAGCGGCCACGATGCCCTGTTGACGCTACCGCCGGAAAGTGGCCTGCGGTGGGTGGGGTGGGTCGAGCCCGCCGGCCCCGAACTGGCCAGCGTCGGTGAACAGCTCGACGGCCACCACTGCAATTGCTTCTGGTCCGGAGGCAACCGGCAGGGCTCTACCTGCGAAAAGCAACAAGAAGGGGACCGTCGTCACCATCACCGACGGGTTTTCAGATCCTGGGTGCGAGGTGCCGGCTCACCGATCGCTGTGAAATGCTTACCGAGTGAACAAGCATTCGATTGATATCGATGCATGCCCCTGTTGTGGCTACCGAACCGGCTGTGAGACCTGCCCCGTTTGTTTCTGGACCGACGACGGCCGACGCGACCAGGAGGCCGACATCGTGCGGGACGGCCCCAACGGCGATCTGACCCTCTCCCACGCTCGGCTCAACTTCGCCATCTACGGCGCCTGCCATCCCCGTTACCAGGACACCGTCCGCCCGCCGAGGCCCGACGAGCTGCCCTGACGATCCCCCCACCAGCCCCACCATCCGCCCCGTCGGCCGGAGCACCTCCGGCCGACGCCGACACCAGCGCCGGCACCGCATCGACGCCATCGAGACGTACGACGACGAGGCGACCCGCCCGTTTCGTGGCGGAACCGACGGATCGCGGCCAGGATGGACGGATGCCCGAGGGTGACACGGTGTGGCTGACCGCCCGCGTACTACAGGACACGCTGGCCGGCTCCCGGTTGACCGGATCCGACTTCCGGGTGCCGCGACTGGCCACCGTCGACCTGGCCGGCTGGCTCATAACGGAGTCGACCAGTCGGGGCAAGCACCTGCTCCTACGCCTGGCCGCCCCGGACGAGCGGCGGATGACCCTGCACTCGCACCTGCGGATGGAGGGCGCGTGGCGGACGTACGCCCCGGGCGAACGCTGGACCGGCGGCCCGGCCCACCTGATCCGGGTGGTGCTGCGTACCGCGGCGCGGGTCACTGTCGGCTACCACCTGCACGACCTGGCGCTGCTGCCAACCGCGACCGAGGCCGACCTGGTCGGCCACCTCGGGCCTGACCTGCTCGGCCCCGACTGGGACCCGGACGAGGCGATACGCCGACTCGCCGCCCACCCGGACACCGAGATCGCCGACGCCCTGCTCGACCAACGGAATCTCGCCGGCATCGGCAACGTCTACAAGTGCGAGGTGTTGTTCCTGCGCGGTGTCTCGCCGTGGGCTCCGGTACGCGACGTACCGGATCTGCCCGCCCTGGTGTCGCTGGCCCACCGACTGTTGACAGCCAACCGGAACCGGTGGACTCGGAGCACCACCGGCTCCACCCGACCCGGCCAGGCCGCCTACGTGTACGGCCGCCGGGGCCGCCCCTGTCTGCGCTGTGGCACTCCGATCCGGTCGACGGGACAGGGCGAGCGGATCACCTACTGGTGTCCGGTCTGTCAGCCGTCATCGGCCAACACCGCTTCTTGATCCACAGGTTGGGCAGGGCCCCTTCCTGCGCGGAGGGCGACAAGAAGGGGCCCTTCCTTGCACCTAGCAGGTGGGGACGGTGCCGCCGGTAACGGTGGAGATGTACGAGTGGCTCACGTACTGCCCGGTGGCGAGACGGTTCCACCGGGTCGTGGTGCCGTACGGGCCGCTGACCGACTGGCCGGTCACCCAGCACTCGATTGGCACCATGGCGTACGTCGCCGCGAATCCCTTGCTCGCGTAGCTGGTGCCCGGTCCACTGCGGATGTTGAGCGGGCCGCTGCCGATCCGCCCTCGGGGACCGGTGCCGGTCCACAGGTAGGCGACGTCGACCCAGGCGTTGTCGGTCAGCAGCAGCCCGTCCCAGAAGGTGCCGTCGGCCAGGTCGATGCCGGCCGGGCTGGCCACCGTACGACCGCGTTGGTCCTTGCCACCGTTGTAGCCGTCCTGGTAGGCGGCCTGCGCCTCGGGTTTGCCCTGCGGCAGGTCCTGCCACGACTCGCGGACCTCCGGCGGGTTCCAGTAGTCGTCCGTGGTGTTCCACGGCCCGACGTCCCAGACCGGCGCGTACTCGCATCGGCTGCCGCTGGTGGTGCAGACCCGAACGGTGTAGTCACCGGTGTTCTTCGGGGACAGGCCCCGCCGGGAGGGCAGGGCGACGAAGTGGTCCCGGGACGTGATCACGTGCCCGTTCGCGGTGGTGCGGCCGACCAGGCCCTCGCGAGTGGCGTACACCCGGTAGGTCAGGCCCGGGGTCGCGGCGGCCGTCACCGTCACCGTGTCGACGGCAGCCGGCCCCGTACCGGTGGCGGCGGTGGCAGGTGCCGCGGCCAGGACCGCGACGACGACGCCGGCCACCGCGGCGACCAGGCGTGGATGGGATCTGCGGTACGTCATGGCACACTCCTCGGGGGCCGACGGCCGACGTCAACCATTCGACGAATACAGAAACGTCGATCTGTTGGCCGTAGGGAACCACCGATGCAGTCAGCAGTCAAGAAGGAAACCTTCACAGGTGGGCCCAGCGGACCGGCACTACGGAGAATAGGCTGCCCGCCGTGGCACATCTCTTGAGGAACGTGGCGGCGACGATCAGCCGGCTGACCAGGAACCGCACTACGACCACCGGCACCCCGGGTGCCATTCCGGCGCAGATCGCCCGACGTCGCCAGGTCGGGGCACTACAACGCCGTCGCCTGATCTACGCCCCGGAACTGGACGGGCAGGCCGATCCGGGTGAGATCGTGTGGACCTGGGTGCCGTACGAGGACGATCCCCGCCAGGGCAAGGACCGTCCCGTACTGGTCGTTGGACGCCACAGCCGGACCCTGTTCGGCCTCATGCTCTCCAGCCAGAGCGACCGGGACGGCCAACGGCACTGGTTCGCCCTCGGCCCGGGCGAGTGGGACCGTGACAAGCGGGCCAGTTGGGTCCGGCTCGACCGGGTGCTCACCATGCGGGAGGACAGCATCCGGCGGGAGGGCGCGGTGCTGGACCGAGCCCGATTCGACCGGGTCAGCCAGGCACTGCGCGCTGGCTACGGCTGGTCCTGACTCCAGCCGTCACCTAACGTCGCCGTCGCCGTCACCGCCTGGGGGGCGGTGACGGCGACGACCAACTCCTCCACCGTATCCACCCGACACTTTCGGCAGTTATCCACTTACGGATAGTCGGCATTGCCGACTGGTGGTGGCGACCGCTCCGGCTGGGACTAGCCGTGCTCGGGCTGGTCCCCCGTGCCGACGAGCCGTCGCCCGGGGAGGAGCATGCTCATGTTCAAGAGGCTCGCGGCGATCCGCTCCGCGCGTACCGCGCAATCGACGACGCAGGGTGACCGGGCGATGGTGCCCTCGGCGCGCGCCACCACCGAACGTCCCACGGAACCGCCAGCGGCCCTGGACCCGGGCGCGCCCCCGGACTACTTCGGGTTCATCCCGAACTACGCCAACAGTCCCCTGCCCCGTCTCGATCCAGCCGGCCGAGCGGTGCCCGGCACCGGGATTCGCAAGTTCGTCGACTCGCTACCCGGCCTCGGCCCCGGACGGCAGAACGACCTGGGCAACTACCTGCCGATCGCGGTGCCCGACACCATCACCTACCCCGGCTGCGACTACTACGAGATCGGGTTGCAGCAGCACAGCCAGCAGTTGCACCGAGACCTCCAGGTGACCCGGCTCCGTGGCTATCGTCAGGTCAACAACGGTACCGACGCCAACGGCCACAACACGGTGACGCCGCCCGGTCGGGCACACCACCTCGGGCCGGTGATCATGGCGCACCGCAACCGCCCGGTACGGATCAAGTTCATCAACCAGTTGCCCACCGGCCCGGCCGGCAGACTCTTCCTGCCGGTCGACCCCACCGTGCCGGGTGCCGGCATCGGGCCGCTGAACGGAGCCGGACCGTTGGGCGGCACCGGGCCGCTGGCCGGGGCCGGGGCCGAGACCTATCCGCAGAACCGCGCGGTACTACACCTGCACGGCGGAGCCGCGCCGTGGATCAGCAGCGGGACGCCCGACCAGTGGCTCACCCCGGCCGGGGAGGCGACGCGGTACGCCACCGGGGCGGGGCTGGTCAACGTGCCGGACATGACGGAGCCGAACCAGGGCGCGGTGACCCTGTTCTATCCGAACCAGCAGAGCGGCCGACTGCTGTGGCTACACGACAACACCGCCGGCATCAGCCGGCTGACCGTCTACTCCGGACAGATTGGTCTCTATCTGCTCGACGACCCGGCGGAGCAGCGGCTGGTGGCCGACGGCATCCTGCCCACCGAGCAGATTCCGCTGGTGATCCAGGACAAGACGTTCGTGCCCGACGACGACCAACTGGCCGCCCAGGACCCGACCTGGGACCGGGCCGCGTGGGGGGCGCGCAGCAACCTGTGGTTTCCGCACGTCTACATGCCCAACCAGAACCCGTACAACGAGTCCGGGTCGAACCGGATGGGCCGCTGGGACTACGCACCGTGGTTCTGGCCGCCGTCCACCGGCACGGTGCACGGGCCGGTGCCCAACCCGTACCACGACCCGGACGCGGCCCCCTGGCAACCGCCGGTCGCCCCGGGCACGCCGAACCCGTCCATCGTGCCCGAGGCGTACCTGGACACCCCGCTGGTCAACGGCTGCGCCTACCCGTACCTGCGGGTGCTGCCGAAGGCGTACCGGTTCCGGATCCTGAACGCCTGCACCGACCGTGCGCTCAACCTCCAGCTCTACTACGCGGCCTCCAACGCCACGATGTGGAATCCGGACGGTTCGCTACACGACGGCGACGCTGGCGAGGTACCGATGGTGGAGGCGGCTGCGACGTCCGACTTCCCCCCGGAGTGGCCGACCGATGGCAGACCGGGTGGGGTGCCCGACCCGGCGGCGTCCGGGCCGGAGATGATCCAGGTCGGCAACGACGGCGGTCTGCTCCCCGCCCCGGTGGTGCTACCCAACCAGCCGATCAACTACGCCTACCACCGGCGGGAGGCCACGACGCTGAACGTCTCCGCCCATACCCTGCTGATCGGGCCGGGTGAACGTGCCGACGTGGTCGTCGACTTCTCGTCCGCACCCCCCGGCTCGAAGATCATCCTCTACAACGACTGCCCGGCACCGATTCCGGCCTTCGACGCCCGCTACGACTACTACACCGGGGCCGCCGACCAGACCCCGTACGGCGGGGCACCGACGACGCTGCACGGCTTCGGGCCGAACACCCGAACCCTCCTGCAGTTCCAGGTGGGCGGCACCCCGTCACCCCCGTTCGACCTGGCCGCGTTACAGGAACGGTTACCCCAGGCGTACGCCGCCAGCCAGCCGCCGCCGATCGTGCCACAGCAGGCGTACGACCGGGCGCTGGGCACCCGGACCGAGCGGAACACCTACGTGCCGATCCAGGACACCTCGATCACCTTCACCCCGCTCGACGGTATCGGGCCGGTGACCCTGCCGTTGCTACCGAAGGCGGTCGCGGAACAGTTCGAGTCCGAGTACGGCCGCACCTCCACCCGCCTCGGTGTCGAACTGCCCAGCACCAGTGCCCTGGTCCAGACGACCATCCCGTTTGGCTACGCCGATCCGCCGACGGAGACGCTCTTCGCCTCGGACCTCTCCACCCCGGTCGGGTCCGACGACGACGGCACCCAACTGTGGAAGGTCACCCATCACGGGATGGCCACCGAGTTCGTCCATTTCCACCACGTCAACGTCCAGCTCGTCAACCGGGTCTGCCGCAACGGGGTGATCCGACCGCCCGACCCCAACGAGTTGGGCTGGAAGGACACCGTACGGCTGAACCCGCTGGAGGACACCATCTTGGCGATGCGCCCAGCACTACCCGAGCCGCTGCCCTTCAAGATCACGGACAACGTACGGCTCGCCGACCCGACCCGGATCGCCGGCACCACCCAGGGGCTCGTACAGGTCGACCCGCACAGCGGCGAGCCGGCGTTGGTCACCAACCGAGAGGTCAACCTCGGCTGGACGTACGCCTGGCAGGGCCAACTCCTCGGCCACGCCGACGGGGAGATGGCCCGGCCACTGGTGCTACGGGTCTCACCCGCCGCGCCCACCGGGCTGACCGCCACCCCATCCCCCGGGTCGGCCACTCAGCTACCGGCGATCGCACTCGTCTGGACCAACAACGCCACTCGACCGGCGGCCACCATCAACCTGGTCCAGCGCGCCACCGACGTCACCTTCAGCACGAACCTCACCAACCTCAACGTCCCGGCCACCGCTGGTTCGCACACCGACTCGACGGTGACCCCCGGGGTGACCTACTACTACCGCATCCGGGCCGAGAACGCCGTCAGCTGTTCCGCCTGGTCCGGCACGGTCTCCACGGTGGTACGTCTGCTCGCGCCCACCAGCCTCACCGTGGCCGTGCCGGCAGCAGCACCGCTGCGGGCGAGTCTGGCCTGGACCAACCGTTCCTTTGCCACCAGCATCGACGTGCAGCGGGCCACCAACCCGACCTTCAGCGCGGGCCTGGTCACCCGGTCGATCCCGGTCACCGGCACCTATCTGGACAGCACCGTCGCCGGAAACACGACCTACTACCACCGGGTCCGCACCAGCTACCTCGGTGCCACGTCGCCCTGGTCCAACGTGGCCTCGGCGGCCACCCCCGCACCGCCGGCGACCCCGACGAATCTCACCGTCACCGCCGTGGCAGCCGGTACGGACGCGGCCACCGTCGAACTGGGCTGGATTGAGCCGAGCGGCGGCGTGGTCGGCGGCTGCACCATCCAACGGGCCGCCGATCCGAGCTTCACCACCGGCCTGGCGACCTTCAGCGTCAGCGGCGCGAGCCGCTGTTTCAGCAACACGGGCCTGACCCGCGCTACGACGTACTACTACCGCATCCGGGCCGGCAATGCCGCCGGGCTCTCCGCCTTCACCGCACCGGTCTCCGTCACCACTCCGCCGTGACCACTTCGGCCGGCACCACCGGTGCTCTCAGTGGCTCGCCTGGGGTGTGCTCCGGCCGGTTGGTGGCCCCGACGCCGGATCACCCCACACACGCAGCTCAGCCAGGCTGGTGGCAACGCCGTGCAATAGCGCGGTGGCCTCGTCGAGCTGCGCGGCGGCAGGATGTTCCTCGGCGATCCGGCCCTCCTCGGCCAGATAGCCAGCCGCCGCCGCGACCAGCTTCTCGTAGGCCGTCACTCCCCTGTCGAGCTGCTCGGCCAGGTTGCGGTGGGCCGCTCTCAGCGCGGAACGGGACTCGTCCGGGGCGCACCGTAGCGACTTCTCCACACCGGCCACCCGGTTGGCCAGCTCGCGTAGCGACCGTTCCGCGACGGCGGCCTCCAGCACCGCAGGCGCGGCGGGACCGGTCAGCCGGTCGGCGAAGCCGGCCAGCGTCGAGGTGGCCCGATTCAGCCGGGCCCACGGACGGGCGGCGGCGGATCCGCGCAACGCCAGCCGGGACCGCCCCCGACGTACCCCGGTCAGCACCCCGCGGCCGACTGGCAGCCGTTCGACCGCCGCGACCAGCCGCTGCTCGGCCGACCGTTGGTCGGGGGGCGGCGGCGCCGGCTGCGCGGCGAGCGCCCGCAGGTCGGACCAGCGCCACAGGGCCAGGGCGATGGAACCACCGGCGGCAGCGGCCCAGGCCGCGTCCGGCAACCCCAAACCGCTGTACGGAGTGAGAATCGCCGTGGCACCGCCCAGTCCACCGCCCAACACACTCCATCGCCGGGCGGACCGGCGAAGCTTGCGCAACCGCCGAAAGTAGCGAGCCCGCTGGTCCGCCACGACTGCCCTCCTGCCTCAGTCCGGCAGCCTCAGCTGGCGGCGCTGGTGTCGCCCGTGCCCTTCTCCCGGGCCATGCTGGCCCGGATCTCGTCCAGCCGGGCGACGCTGGCCGGGTCCGTGGCCGGTGCGTTCTGGGCGATACCGGCCTGGGCCGGAGCGCCGGCCAGCTTCTCGCCCGCCATGCTCGACCGGATCTGCTCCAACCGGGATGAGCCGGCCAGGTCCAGCGTGCTCTTCTGGACCTCCAGCATCCGCCCCTCGACCGAGTTACCGGCCAGTTCGGCGCGACCCATCGCGTTGGCGTACCGCCGCTCGATCTTCTCGCGTACCTCGTCCAGGGACGGGGTGTTGCCGGGAGCCGCCAGTGACGACATCGACTCCAGCGAGCGGGCCACGCTCTCCTGCATCTTGGCCTGTTCGAGCTGGCTGAGCAGCTTGGTGCGCTCGGCCAGCTTCTGCTGGAGGATCATCGAGTTGTTCTCCACCGCCTGCCGGGCCTGGGCGGCGGCACCAATGGCCTGATCGTGCAGGGCCTTCAGGTCCTCGGCCGACTGCTCGGCGGAGACGAGTTGGGTGGCGAGGGTCTGGGCTGTCTGCTCGTACTTGGTGGCCTCCGCCTCGTCACCGGCGGACCGGGACCGGTCGGCGAGCACCAGCGCCTGCCGGGCCATCGCCTGAAGGCGCTCGACCTCGGACATCTGCCGGGACAGCCGCATCTCCAGTTGGCGCTGGTTGCCGATGACCGCAGCAGCCTGCTGGACCAATGCCTGGTGCTGGCGCTGCGCCTCCTCGATGGCCTGCTGGATCTGCACCTTGGGATCGGCGTGCTCATCGATCTTGGCGCCGAACAACGCCATCAGGTAACGCCAGCCCTTGACGAACGGGTTCGCCATATTCGCAGTATCCCCTCAGTGTCATCGCCTCTGCCGAGCGCGCCGGATCGACCTGGCGAACGGCGCGTGGCTTCCCATGGTCCCAGCCTGACGCCACCCCCCGGCAAAAAACCGTGGGGGGATACCAGTCGGATGGGTGCCGTGCCGCCACCCTACGCGGGCCGGAACGCGCACAGCCACCGTCGGCAGGGGTTGTATCGGTGCTGCGGTGGGGGCTCAGGCGGCGCGAACGACGGCGCGCGGCTCGGAGTTGGCCGACCGGACCCGGCGGGTCGTTCGCAGCGTGGCCTTCAGCGGCGACTCCTGGCGGACCGAGACGGAGACGTTGCCGTCGGTCGTCACCCGATGCACCGGCGCGGTCGGTGTCACCCGACGTGCGCCCAGGCCGGCACCAGCGCTGGCCATCGCTGGTTCGGGTGCGGCAGGGGTGGCCGCCGTCGAAGTGGCGGGGACGGCCGATGTGCCAGAGGTGGCCTGCTCGGCGACCGTGCTGGCGGTGCCGGACGTCGGCTGTTCGGTGACCGGCACGAGCACGCCGGCCATCTGCTCGGCTAGGGCGACGGTGTCACCGACCTCGCGCAGCAACTCGGAGAGCTGCGCACCGAGGGCGGCGCAGATGGCGGCGAGCAGTTCGCTCGACGCCTCCTTCTGCCCCCGTTCGACCTCGGACAGATAGCCCAGGCTCACGTTGGCCGCGGAGGAAACCTCACGCAGGGTCCGGTGCTGGCCCTGTCGGCGGGCGCGCAAGGCGTCACCGATCACCCGGCGTAGCAAGATCATCGCACCTCCCCCTCACGCGGGACGACTTCCCCGCACCAGCAACGGCACCGGCTACCGCCAGAGCCTTTCCGCAACCGTACCCGGTACCGACCACCGCGACATCCCAGCGCCGCACCGAATCTGCCCGCGGCTCCCGTTCGTCCCGGGTCCTTCCCGTCGTGCCGATCCGATCAGCGTGCCGGCCGGCGCAGCGGTCGCCATGTGCCGGCCGTCTCCAGCGGCACCGGCGGGTCATCCCGCACGATCGACCGTCAACCGGCCGGAGCAGCGTGGATCTGGTCTGCGAGCAGTCGTAACGCGTCGGTCACCGTGTCGGTGCGAATCGCCAACCGATCACCGTCGAGGTCGAGTTCGCGGACCACCGCGCCGGTGGGGCCGGACACCGCCACGAAGACCATGCCGACGGGCTTGCCGCCCTGCGGTTCGGGACCGGCCACGCCGGTGGTCGCCACCCCCCAGTCGGTCCCGCACCGCTGCCGGACCCCCTCGGCGAGTGCCAGCGCCACGTCCGGATCCACCGGGCCCCGTTCCGCCAGCAAACCGTCCGGTACGCCGGCCAGGGAGGCCTTCAGATCGGTGGCGTAGACCACCAACCCGCCCCGGAAGACGGCGCTGGCCCCGGCGACATCCACGATCGTGGCGGCCAGCAGCCCACCGGTGAGCGACTCGACGACGCCGAAGGTCTCCCCCCGATCGACGAGCGCGTGTACGACGGCTGCCGCCGGGCTTCCCACCGGTGGCTCGACACTCTCTGCCATCTTCGCTACCTCATCCCGCCCGCCGCCGCAGGCGCAGCGCCCGCACCACGTAGTCGAGGCCGGTCAGCAGGGTCACCACGACGGCGGCTCCCATGATCCACGGCCCGATCCAGGCCACCGCCGCCGGAACCGGCCACAGGTACCAGACGATCGCCAGGATCTGCACCGCCGTCTTGATCTTGCCGCCGTGGCTGGCGGCGATGACACCATGCCGGATCACCCAGAAGCGGATCAGGGTGACACCGAACTCCCGGGCCAGGATCACCAGGGTGACCCACCAGGGGAGCTGGTCGTACCAGGACAGCAGCACCAGTGCCGCCCCGGTCAGCGCCTTGTCCGCAATCGGGTCGGCGACCTTACCGAAGGAGGTCACCAGCCCGAACCGACGGGCGATCCACCCATCCGCCAGATCGGTCATCGAGGCGAACGCGAAGGTCAGACAGGCGGCGATCCGACCACTGGAATCGGCCATGCCGGAGACGACGACCAGCGCCATGAAGACCGGCACCAACAGCAGGCGCAATGCGGTAAGGGCGTTGGCCGCATTGACGACCGGCACCGTACGGACCGTGGCAGCCGGCGCGGGGTCGGTCGCCTCGGTCACGGTCTCACCTCGTTCCACCCGGGGCCGCCGCCGCCGAGATCATCTCCTCCGGTACGGCGATCAGGTCGACCCCCTCGGTGCCGGTGACGGTGGCCCGAACCAGGTCACCCGGGCGCAGTGCGGCCAGGTCGACCCCGCCCTCGGCCGGGGCGACCAGGGTGGTCGAACCATCCACCTCCGGCGCCTGGTGGGCGGCCCGCCCCTCCACGACGCCGTCGCTGATCGAGTCGACCAGCACCTCGACGGTGGACCCGAGACGTTCCTCGGCCCGCTGGGAACACAACTCGTCGGCCAACGCGCTCAGCCGGTCGTAGCGCCGTTTGATCGTCGCCGCCGACACCTTGCCCGGCAGCCCGGCCGCCTCGGTACCGTCCTCGTCGCTGTAGTCGAACATGCCGATCGCGTCGAGCCGCGCCTCGGTCAGGAAGCGGACCAATTCTTCGACGTCGCCGCGGGTCTCGCCCGGAAAGCCGACGATGAAGTTGCTCCGCGCTCCGGCCTCCGGCGCCAACGCCCGCACCGAGGCGAGCAGGTCGAGGAACCGGTCGGTCGACCCGAAACGGCGCATCCGGCGCAGCACCGGCTCGGCGGAGTGCTGGAACGAAAGATCGAAGTAGGGGGCGACGCCCGGCGTGGTGGCGAGCGCCTCCACCAGCCCCGGGCGGGTCTCCGCCGGTTGCAGGTAACTCGCCCGGACCCGGACGATCCCGGACACGGCGGCGAGCTGCGGCAGCAGCTTCTCCAGCAGCCGGGGATCGCCGAGGTCCTTGCCGTACGAGGTGGAGTTCTCGCTGACCAGCACCAACTCCCGTACCCCCGACTTGGCCAGCCATTCGGCCTCGGCGAGCAGTTCGTCCGGGGTACGGGAGACGAACGCCCCACGGAACGCCGGAATGGCACAGAACGCGCACCGGCGGTCGCAGCCACTGGCCAGCTTGAGCGACGCGACCGGGCCGGAATCGAGCCGATGTCGCAACACCGGTCGCAGATGGGCCGGAGTGTGCTCGTCGGCGACCAGCCCTTCCCGCGTGGGCGCACCGCCACCGTGGCCGGGCACCACCACGGCGCTGCCGTGCCGGGACACCGGCGTCAGTGGCAACAACTCCCGACGGTCCCGGGGGGTGTGCGCGTCGAGTCGCTCCCCGGCGACCACCGCGTCGAGTCGGGCCGAGATGTCGGGATAGTCGTCGAAGCCCAGCACCGCCTGCGCCTCGGGGAGACTGTCGGCCAGCTCCCGCCCGTAGCGCTCGGCCATGCAGCCGGCGGCCACCACCTTGGCCCCGGTGTCGGCGGCGGCGAGCAGGGTCTGGATCGAATCCTGCTTGGCCTTCTCCACGAACCCGCAGGTGTTGACCAACACCACGTCGGCGCGTTCACCGTCGGTGGTCACCTGCCAACCGTCGGCGTGCAACCTGGCCGCCAGCTCCTCCGAGTCGACCTCGTTACGGGCACAGCCCAGGGTAAGCAGCGCGACCCGGCGGCCGTCGGTCGAGGAAGAGGAAGTGGCAGACACCTCCCGAGGGTACCGGGCCGCACCGACGATCCGATCGGGTGTGCGCCCTGGCAGCCGGAGAGATCACAGTCGGACCGCCGCCTCCCGGGCCAACGTGTCCAGCAGGAACACCTCGGTACCGGCCAGCCCGACCGAACAGAAGACGCTCACCTCTCCGGGTGCGGCCCGGCCGGGAACCGCGCCGGCCAGCACCGCCGCCAGGTCACGGAGGTTGTCGGCGTACGGGGGGTCGGTGGCGAGCATCGGCGGGTCGTACGCCCCGGCCTGCGCCAACGAGTCGGTGGCGAGTACGTCCGCCCGATCCAGCAGGTCCAGCCCGAACTCGGCCCGGCCGCGCTGTTTGAAGCCGACGGTGTTGACGTGGGTGCCCGGGTCGAGGTCGGCGGCGGAGATCACCGGAGTGGGACTGTCGGTGGCCAACACCACGACGTCCCGGCCGCGTACCGCCGTCTCGGGGCGATCCACCGCCCGGGCCGGGATGCCCAGTTCGGCGCGAACCCGGTCGGCGAACGCCTCCCGGCGGGCCCGGGTACGGCAGTACACCGTCACCTCCCGCAGCGGGCGTACCGAGGCTGCCGCCCACACCTGCGCCCACGCCTGTCCGCCGCAACCGATCACGCCGAGGGTGCTGGCCTCGGGGCGGGCCAGCAGATCGATCGCCACCCCGCCGATCGCCCCGGTTCGCCGCGACCCGATCTCGGTGCCGACCGCGATCGCCCGCACCCGCCCCGACCGGGCGTCGTGCAGGACCACCACCTGTTCCGCCTCCGGGTGGCCGAAGGTGTCGTACGTCCGGAAGCCGTACCACTCGTCGGTCAACTGGCCGGCGGTGGTCACCAGCCGTCCCCCGGCCAGCGGTGCGGAGCCGCGTGGGGGCGCGACGAGCCGACCGGCGTGGGCGGCCAGCAGGGCGGCCCGGGTGGCCCCGATCGCGGTGGGCGCATCCAGTTGGGCGGCCACCTCGGCGTCGCTGAAGAGCAGGGTCATGTCGCCCATCCTGATAACTGAACCTCACTTCAGGTCAAGTCGCCGGTGACCTTCCCCACCGCTGGCCGCCAGCGGCCCGCCCTCACCACCGCCGGGGCCACCTTTCCCGCCTGCGGCTGTCCGACCCGCGCAGGTGCTAACGTCGGCCCCGACGGCCGAGTTCGTTGGCCCGTCCCGGACGAGTGCGAGTCGTACCCGGTGGTGCGAAGACGACCGCGATATGACCATGACCGAGGTCGTGGGACAGTCGCTCCGGCCGTCTTCCACTGGCACCGCGCTTCCCCACGCCGACGTCGCCGTACGTATCGAAGGTGAGTGCCATGGCCTGGGTAGTGCTTGTCGTTTCCGGTTTCCTGGAGACCGTCTGGGCGATCGCCCTGGGGCGGAGCGCGGGGTTCACCCGGCTCGTCCCCTCGGTGGTCTTTCTCGTCGCACTGGTATTGAGCATGGTCGGTCTCTCCTGGGCGCTGCGATCGATACCGATCGGCACCGGTTACGCGGTGTGGGTCGGGATCGGGGCGGTCGGCACCGCCGTGGTCGGGATGGTGGCCCTGGGCGAGTCGGCCAGCCTCCCCCGGCTGCTCTGTCTGCTGCTGGTGGTGGCCGGGGTGGTCGGCCTGAAGTTCTTCCACTGAGCGGTACGGAAGGAGTTCCTTCCTGTTCGTCTTCCGCCCGGAAAGGGCGCGCCCCCCTGACCCCAGCGCCGGGGGTCAGTCGTCGGCGCGGAGACCAGCCAGGGTCTCCTCCAGCTCGTCCGGCTTGACCAGCACCTCACGTGCCTTGGAGCCCTCGGACGGCCCGACGATGCCCCGGGTCTCCATCAGGTCCATCAGCCGACCTGCCTTGGCGAACCCGACCCGGAGCTTGCGCTGCAACATCGAGGTGGAGCCGAACTGCGAGGTCACCACCAGCTCGATCGCCTGCACCAGCAGGTCGAGGTCGTCCCCGATGTCCTCGTCGATCTTCTTCTTGCTGTCCTGCGCCGGGGCCAGCACATCCGGCCGGAACTCCGGCTCGCGCTGGTCCTTGCAGAACTTGACCACGGAGTTGATTTCCGACTCGGAGACCCAGGCCCCCTGGATCCGGATCGGCTTCGACGCGCCCATCGGCAGGAACAGCCCGTCGCCCCGGCCGATCAGCTTCTCCGCGCCGGGCTGGTCGAGGATGACCCGGGAGTCGGCCAGCGAGGAGGTGGCGAAGGCCAGCCGGGACGGCACGTTGGCCTTGATCAGACCGGTCACCACGTCGACCGAGGGACGCTGGGTGGCCAGCACCAGGTGGATGCCGGCGGCCCGGGCGAGCTGGGTGATCCGGACGACCGAGTCCTCCACGTCCCGGGGCGCGACCATCATCAGGTCCGCCAGCTCGTCGACGATCACCAACAGGTACGGGTACGGCCGGATCTCCCGCTCGCTACCGGGCGGGGGTTTGATCTGTCCGGCTCGCACCTTGCGGTTGTAGTCGTCGATGTGCCGTACCCCGTTGGCGGCGAGGTCGTCGTAGCGCATGTCCATCTCGCGGACCACCCAGTCCAGCGAGTCGGCGGCCTTCTTCGCGTTGGTCACGATCGGCGTGACCAGATGCGGGATGCCCTCGTAGCCGGACATCTCCACCCGCTTCGGGTCGATCAGCAGCAGCCGCACCTCGTCCGGTGTGGCCCGAGCCAGAACCGAGACCAGCAGGGAATTGAGGCAACTGGAATTGTGTGTCGGGATGCAGGCACGGCTGGCCAAATACAGGTGGCTGGGGCTGTCGACCTCGATACAGCGAACGGGTACGGACCGGATCGGCCGCACATCCACGATGAAGCGCAGCGACGTGGAGGGGCGAACGCTGCTCACCTGACGGCTCAGCTTGCGCGTCAACCGGAACACCTTCTCCGGCGGCGTGAAGTGAATCCGATAGCAGGTGGAGCTCATCTCGTCACGGCCCTTGACCGGCTTCGTCGTCATCGTCGCCTGATAGCCAAGGCTGATGATCAGCTCCAGGGTGTCGCGAGCAAGCCGTTCGTTGGTGACCGCGAACTCGACGCCGCCCCGCTTGGAGACCGTGCCATCCGTATCGAGCAGGCCAGCCAGCAGGTCTCGGCGCTGCTGTTCCGACGCCCGCAGGTAGACCGCGGGAATGTGCTTCGGACCGATCTGCCGGAACAGCGCCCGCATGGTGTGATAGCGCCGCTGAGGAGGGGTGGTCGGCATGAGGCCGATCCTCCGGCGATTTCGAAGTCTGCCTTTGGCTGCACGACACACCGCCGAGAGGCCCACCCCGAGGTGTCTTGCCGCCTGAGCCAGCGTGACCCCCTCAGCAGCCAGGTCCACCGCCTCAGCGATGCGTCGGTCGCGTTCCGGGGAGTTCGAGATCGTGTATGCGAGCTGGTTGCGGGGGTGCTTCGTGATGGCATACCCATCCAGCCGAATCTGATCGAGGATCTCCTCGTCAGCACACGTGAAAGAAGCCGATCCGGTCGTGCCGTCGCCGAGCCAGCAGCCCAGGGTGTACGGCGCGATCGGGAGGTCCTGCTCCGGACAGTCGAGTGGTCCGCTAACTGGAATCGCATGGTTGGTCCAGGTGCCACCAGTTCCCGACACCCGTAGCGATGCGGCAATCTCCGCTGTCGTCACCGGCTGATCGTCGAAGACACGTCTCTGACTCGAACGCCCTGGGGCCGAGACACGCTCGCGCAATGCCTGGTAGAGACGGTGACGTGAATAGGTTTGGACGGCTCGCGTCACGGTCTGCCCACCACGGTGGTACGTCGCGCTACCGCTCCTCCCGCCCTTCGGAATGCCCCTGTCCCTAACGGATTGGTACAGCACATTCCGGAACTGCGGACCAACATCCGACACGACCTCGGCTGTCGTTACCAGACGGTCGGGCTCGGCAAGGACGTCGGCTGTCCGATCGGCGACAAGCGCGACATCGCTCGCGGACCAGTACGAGCCGTCCTTCCACCGATGAGTTCGTTGCGAGCGGCCTGCTCTCGTCGTCGTACACCACTGGTGTTGCGCGTCGGCAACGATCACCGTGCCATCTGAGAACTCCACCTCGTAACAGGGGCGATCCGACATGACGGGGGTGGCCCCGATGATCGTGCATGCCCGACCACGCTCGTCGAAGACCTGGTCACCAACCTGAAGCTCGCCCATCGTGGACCAGCCACCGGGTGTGGGGATCGGTGTGTCCAGGGCAAGCGCCTTCCCGGCCCCAGTTGCCCCCGCTATCAGGATGTGCGGCATCTTGGCCAGGTTGGCCACCACGAAGCCGCCCTCGATGTCCTTGCCGAGCGCCACCACCATCGGGTGATGGTCGGCCGCGGCCACGCGAGAGCGCAGCACGTCGCCGAGGGCCACGTCCTCCCGGTCGCTGTTCGGGATCTCCACCCCGACCGCGCTCTTGCCGGGAATCGGACTGAGGATCCGTACGTCCGGCGACTTGACCGCGTAGGCGATGTTGCGGGACAGCTGGGTGATCCGCTCCACCTTCACGCCGTGGCCCAACTCGACCTCGTAGCGGGTGACGGTCGGGCCCCGGGTGAAGCCGGTGACCGCCGCGTCGACGTCGAACTGGTCGAACACGCCGGCGAGCGCGGTGATCACCTCGTCGTTGGCCTTGCTCCGGGTCTTGGCCGCACCGCCGGGGCGCAGCAGGTTGGCCGGCGGCAACGTGTAGTCGCCGGCCATGCCGGTGATGGCGAGCTGCTCGGCCCGGGTCGGTGCGACGGAGTGCTCGGGCGGTTCCGGTGCGCGGCGGGTGGCCGGCACCTTGGCCGCAGGCTTACGGGGCAGCGGGATGGTGTCGTGCACGATCTCGTCGTCGGCGGCCTCGTCGTCCTCGATGAGGCTGGCCTGCCGTCGCCGGGCGGGTCGGCGCGCGCCTCGGCCCGCACCGGCCTTCGCCGCGCCCGACCGGGCCGCGCCCCGCGCACCCTCCTCGTCCTCGTCGTCGTCATCGTCGTCGTCGGAACCGCCGCCGACCGGCCTGCCCAGCACGGTGCCGGCCAGCAGGCCGAGCCGTTCCGGGATCTTGTTGACCGGGGTGGCGGTGACCACGAGCAGCCCGAAGAAGAGCAGCAACAGCAGCACCGGAACGGCCACCCAGGCGCTGACCGTCTTCACCAGCGCCGCGCCGACCCCGGCCCCGATCAGGCCGCCGGCGTAGTCGCGCTGCACGTTGTCGACCGGGTTCTGTCCGATGTGCAGTAGTGCGGCGGTGGCGACGACCAGCGCCGACCAGCCGACCACCCCGCGCCCCCGGTGCTCCGGCTCGCGTGGCTCGCGCATCAACCAGATCCCGCCGAAGAGCAGCAGCACCGGCAGGGCGGCGGCCACGGCCCCCACGAAGAGCCGGATGCCGTCGGCCACCCACTCTCCCAGCGGACCGGCGGAGGAGAACCACACCGCGAGACCGGTCAGGATCGCCATGGCGATCAGGAACAGGCCGGCTCCGTCCCGGCGGTGTTCCGGGTTGAAGTCCCGGGCGGTGGCCGCCTGCCGACCGGCTGCGCGAACCAGCCAGCCAAGCCCGTGCGCCACGCCCATCCAGGTGCCTCGGGCCGCCTGACCGACGATCACCGCCAGGCCGGAGCCGCCACCGGTACGCCGTTTCGGCGCCGACCGAACCGGGCTCGACTTACGGCCACCGGACGACTTCCCGCCGGTGGACTTACGGGCGCGCGCGTTGGCGGCGCCACGCGGTGACGACGCGCCGCGACGCCGGCTCGCCTGTGGGGTACGGCCCGCCATAGAGTCACACCGTAGCGGCGTGACTCGACCAATCCCCGCTTTTGCGAGTCGTGTCCGCGTGCGACACGCGTGTTGTGCGAGAATCCGTGATCTTTGACACTATGAAGGGACGCCGCATGTCACCCCCCGGCTTCGAGGACACGTCGGACGAACCTGGAGTTGGTGGCCAGTTGCAGACCCTGCAACCGTTGACGAACGAACTCATCGCCTCGGTACTGACCGGCCACGACTACAACTTCCACACCGATTCCGACGGTGACCTGTTCGGCAAGTGGGACGACAGCCTGATCTACTTCTTCCGGGTCGGCGCCAACGGCGAGGTGTTCCAGGTTCGTACGATGGCCGCCACCACGTTCTCGATCGAGAACGTGTCCGCCCTGCACGAGTTCTGCAACGCCTGGAACCACGAGCGCCTGTGGCCCAAGGCATACGTGCACGTCGACGACGACGGCAGCGTACGGGTCTGCGGTGAGGTGGTCACCGACCTCGAACGGGGCGTGACACCACAGCAACTCGACCAGCTGATCAGCTGTGGCATCGCCACCGGCTGCCAGATGTCCGAGGCCGTCGCGGAGCTACGGCCCTGAGCTACCGCCCGGAGAGGGAGTCCGCTATGGAACGGCGGTTCCAGGTCGACCTACGCGGCATCGTCGACCTGCTCAGCCACCACCTCTACGCCAGTCCCCGGGTCTACGCCCGGGAACTGTTGCAGAACGCCGCCGACGCGATCACCGCCCGGCGTGCCGCCGACCCGGACGCCGCGCCGGGTCGGGTGGTCGTCGAGCCGGCCGTCGACGGGTCGCTACGCGTACACGACAACGGCATCGGGCTGACCGAGGAACAGGTGCACACCTTCCTGGCCAGCGTCGGGCGTACCTCCAAGCGCGACGAGTTGGGCTTCGCCCGGCAGGACTACCTCGGCCAGTTCGGCATCGGGTTGCTCTCCTGCTTCATGGTCGCCGACACCATCGAGGTGGTCTCCCGCTCGGCCGGCGGTGGGCCGGCGGTGCGGTGGACCGGCTACGCCGACGGCCGGTACGCCGTCGAGGTGGACGAGACCGCCCGGGAGTCCGTGGGCACCACCGTCGTCCTGCGGCCCCGGCCCGGTGGCGGGCACTGGCTCGCCCCGACGCAGGTACGGGAACTCGTCCGGTCGTACGGTCACCTGCTCGACGTCGACGTCGTCCTGACCGAGCCGGATGGCGGTCCGGAGAGCGAGCCGGAACGGCTCACCGACCCGCAGGCCCCGTGGGAGGTCGCGTACGACGATCCCGAGGTCCGCCGGGCCGCGCTGCTGGACTACGGGGCGCAACTGCTGGGCAGCCGACCGATGGAGGTCGTCGACCTGAAGGTGCCCGAGGCCGGGCTGGTCGGGGTCGGCTTCGTGCTCCCCTCGGCGGCAGCCGTCGGCCAGGGCGGGCACCGGGTCTACCTGAAGCGGATGCTGCTCAGCGAGGACGCCCGCGAGTTGGTGCCGGACTGGGCGTTCTTCCTTCGTTGCGTCGTCGACACCGCCCTGCTGCGGCCGACCGCCAGCCGCGAGGCGCTCTACGCCGACGACCTGCTCGACCGGGTACGCGAATCGCTCGGCGAGCAGATCCGGGGCTGGCTGCTCGACCTGTCGGTGCACCACCCCGACCGGCTGGCCGCCTTCCTGCGCGTACACCATCTCGGGGTAAAGGCGCTCGCGGTGCGCGACGACGAGATGCTGCGGCTGGTCGACGCCTGGCTGCCGTTCGAGACCAGCCGGGGCGCGATGCCGTTGCGCACCTTCCGGCGCGGCGCTTCGATGATCCGGTACGTGAACACGGTCGACGAGTTCCGCTCGTTGGCCGCGATCGCCAGCGCCGCCGGCACGCCGCTGGTCAACGCCGGCTACGCGTACGACGCGGAGATCCTCGAACGGCTCTCCCGGCTCGATCCGAAGATCACGGTACGCCGGCTCGATCCCGGTGAGCTGGCCGCCCGACTCGACCCGCTCAGCGAGGAGCAGGAGCGTAGCGTCGCCGGTTTCCTGGAGACCGCCCGCCGGGCCCTGGCCGATCTCGACTGTGTACCGCTGATCCGCCAGTTCGACCCGGTGACCGTGCCGGCGCTGTACATCGCCAGCCAGCAGGCCCGGGAGCAGGACAACGTACGACGTAACCTGGCCGGTGCGGACGAACTCTGGTCCGACGTGCTCTCCGCCTTCGCCGACGTCGAGATCGAACACCGACCGGAGTTGGTCTTCAACTGGCGGCATCCGCTGATCCGCCGGATCGCCGGCAGCCCGTCCGGTCCCGCGCTGCGTAACGCGGTCGAGGCGCTGTACGGGCAGGCGCTGCTCGCCGGCCACCACCCGCTGCGTGCGGCGGACACCGCCGCACTCAACCGCTCGTTCCTCGCCCTGCTGGAACGATCCTTCGCCGCCCCGGAGACCGGTGGCGGATCCACTCCGACGTCCGGCGGCGGACCGGCCCCGGCGGCGGACACCCCATCCGAGGAGATGCCATGAGGCTGCTGGCCGGTGAGGCGACGTCGTGACCGACCGAAGTGAACTGCTTGAGGCGCTGAACGACGCGAAGGACCTGCCCGACGGCGAGGCCAAGGTGGTGGAGCTGGAACGGCTCACCGCACACGCCGACGCCGCGCAGGACGTACGCCTGGGCTTCGACGTCCGGATGGAACTGATCGACGCGTACAACAACCACACCGAGCGGTGGCGGATGCTGCCGGCGTTCGGGTGGTGCCTGGCCACCTTCGACCGTGAGCCGGAGCTGTTCGACGACTGGGACGCGGAACTGCTGCGCTGGTACCACAAGTGGGCGGTGGCGACGCTGCGTGGTACGCCCCGAGTGGGACTGGCCCAGACCAACGCCGCCCTCGACGACATGGAGCGGCGTTTCCGCGAGGGCGGGCACAGCCTGCACGCGATCTACAACCTGCGCTGCCGGATCGCCGACCATCTCGGTGACGAGGCGGAGGCCCGCAAGTGGCTGGCCCGATGGCGGGCCGCCCGTCGGGACGAGAACAGCGACTGCGCCGGTTGTGATCCGTCCCGCCAGGCGGACCTGCTGGCCGGCTGGGGTGACTGGGAGGAGGCGATCCGGGTCGTCGAGCCGGTGCTGACCGGGGTGCTGGGCTGCACCGAACAGCCGGAGAAGGCGATGGTCACGGCGCTCACCCCGTACCTGCGCCTGGGCCGGTACGACGAGGCCGCCAAGGCACACGTGCGGGCGTACCGGCGGCATCGCCACGAGCGGGACTCCTTCCCGTACCTGGCCGAGCACCTGCGGTTCTGTGCGTTGACCGCGAACTACGACCGGGGCCTGGACATCCTCGCCGAGCATCTCGGCTGGCTGGACCGGCCGTACGACGAGATGTCGGCGATGGAGTTCACCGCCGCGGGCGCGCTGCTCTGCCGGCTGGCGGCCGAGGCCGCAGCAGGCGGCGCGAGCGCGCCCGCCGATCGCACCATCACCCGCCCGGCGTACGGGGACCGACCGGCCGAGGAGCTGAGCGTCCCGGCCGTGGGGGCGCTCCTGCTCGGCATCATGGAAGACCTGGCCGGGCGGTTCGACGCCCGAAACGGTACGACACACCAGTCCGGCCGGATGGCCGCCTGGCTGGCGGAGCGGCCGCTCGACGAGCCGATCCCGTTGCCGGTCGACGAGCCACCGGCCGGCGGCTGGTCGGACGAGTTGGCCGACCTGCCGGCGGACCGGCTCGACGTGGTGGCACCGCTGCGGGTCGAGGCCCTCGTCGCGGTGTTGCACGAGCGCGGCGACCACTACGTCGTCCATGAGGACGGCACGGTGGGCGGCCGGTGGGGCAAGGCGATCGTCCAGTTCGAGCAGTTGGGCGAGCGGGGGGAGATCCTGCACGCCCGGATCGTCGCCGAGCGCCAGCTACCGGCCGAGCGGCTGGCCGACGCGTACGAGTTCTGCAACAGCTGGAACCACGACCGGCTGCTGCCGAAGGCGTACGTGCACGACTCCGGCGACGGCAACCTGCTCCTGGCCGGGGACGTCAGCACCGATCTGGAGCACGGGGTGACCGGACAGCAGCTCGCCGTCCTGGTCAACGCGACAGTCTCGTCGGGTGCCACGTTCGCCGAAGCGGCGGCCGAACTGCCGTGACCGGGCTTGGCCCCGCCCGATCAACCGGGCGGGGCCGGGTCGGCCTGGGCGGGCGGGGCGGGGACGGTACCAGCCCAGGCGTGGATCTGTTCGAGTGCACCACGCAGGCCGGCGCCCCGCTCGGTGAGGGCGTACGTCACCCGGCCGGCATCGTCACGGCGGTCGACCAGGCCCGCCTCGGCGAGCTGGCGTAGTCGTTCGGTGAGGATCCGGCGGGAGATGCCGGGAATGGCGCGGGCCAGCTCACCGAACCGGGCCTCGCCCTGAGAGAGCAGGTAGAGCAGTTCGGTGGTCCACCGCCGGCCGAGTAGTTCCAGCGCGGCGGCGGTGGCTACGGGTATCTCCCCGATGTCGGATGGCCTGGCAGGGCGGAACTCCGGCTGAATGGTTACTTTTGACAACCCCCGGCTGGTCCCCGCAGTCGCCTCACCGAGTAACACGGCAAGACCGTCCAGCATCCGTCGGAGTCCGAACTCGAAGTCCTTACCGGCGCTCCGCCGCTGAGCCGGGGCCGCCGTCAGCAGCCGGGAGAGCGTCGGGAACTGGCCGGTCGCCGTCAGGCCGGTCAGGCTCTCCGCCCGCGCCGCCCACCACTGTTCGCTCGTTACTCCGGTACGCCGCTCGTCCTCGGCCTCGTTACGTAGATAGAGTGCCGCGCCCTGTACGTAGTCGCTGACCGTGAGGTATGCCTGCGTCATCGACTCCGGATCCAGCCCGTGCCTGTCGAGGGCGGACAGTATCCACTCGATGTTCGCCAGCACGTTGCGGCCCAACGGTGGCCGGTGGGTGCCGGCGACGATGGGCAGGACCCAGGGGTGCCGGCGATACATCGCCCACTCCTGTCGGGCGGCAAGCTCGATCCGGGCCCGCCAGCCGGCCGGTCCGGGTTCGGGGTAGTGGATCTCGCCGAACGCCACGTCCACCATGAGGTCGACCAGTTCGGCGCGACCGGGCACGTGCCGGTAGAGCGACATCGTCCCGGCACCGAGGGCGGTGGCGACCCGGCGCATGGACAACCCGTCCAGCCCGTACGCGTCGGCGACCTCGATCGCGGTCCGCACGATCCGGTCGAGGTTCAACCCCGACTCGGGCTCGGGGCCACGGCCTATGTCCATCCGCTCTCCTCCACAGTTGCCGCACCAGTGTCCGCCCGGACTGGCCGTACCTTCGTCGCCGTGCGTACAGTGTACGCAGCCGACGACGGGAGGTGCTCATGACCGAGACCATCACGGTACGACCGGGGCAGCCAGCGGACGTGCCAGCAATCGTGACGACCATCGACGAGGCCGGCTTCGACGAGGCGGTCTTCAGCTGGGTGATCCCGGACGAACAGGCCCGGCGGGAGCGGCTCGCCACCGGCGCCGAACAGCAGACCGCCTGGGTGACCAGTACCCTCGCCACCGCCGAGATCGTTACGGCCGGCACCCCGTCCCGAGAGATCGCCGGGGTGGCGGTGTGGCAGTTCGAGGATGGCGAGCCGGAGACCGCACCCGCCGACCTCACCGACTTCTTCGCGCAGGCCTACGGCCCATACGCGGCACGCATGATGCTCGTGCTGGAGCTGACCGGGCAACGCCATCCCCGCCACGAACCGCACTGGTACCTGCAACAGATCCTGGTCGTGCCCGCGTTGCGGGGGCACGGGCTCGGCGGTGCGCTGCTGCGCCACCAACTTGCCCGAGCCGATGCCGCCGGTGTGCCGGCCTACCTGGAGGCAAGCAGCCCGCGCAACCGCGCGCTGTACGAACGGTACGGATTCCAGCCGCTGGGCGACTCGATCGCACTGCCGGAAGACGGACCACGGCTGCAACCAATGTGGCGGCCCCTGAGGATAGGAAGGGCCCCTGCCTATCGCCTTTCGGGGTCTACCGACGTCGTCGTGGGTTCATGATCCGACGACCTGCTCGACCCACCCACGACGACGTCACAGGATCCGCTCAATGCAGCGATCTCGGCGGTGGAGGCGTTACCGCCGGTACAGACCACGGCGAGGCGCTGGCCGGCGAACCGGTCGGGGCGGGCGAGCACGGCGGCGAGCGCGGCGGCCCCGGCACCTTCGGCGAGAGTGTGCGCGTGGCTCGCCAGTATCCGTTGTGCCGTCGCGATCTGCGCGTCGGTCACCAGGTGGAAGTCGCTCAGCCCGGTGCGCATCAACTGTTGTGGCAGGGTGAACCCTCGCCCGGTGGCCAGTCCGTCGACCCTGGTGTGGTTGGGTCGCGTGACACAGGTGCCGGCCCGCCAGGAGTCGTGGGCTGCCGGGGCGGCCGACGACTGCACGCCGATGATGCGGCAGCGCGGGGCGAGTTCAGCGGTGACCAGGCCGGCTGCGGCGGCACCGGTGCCGCTGCCGACCGGCACCACGATCGCGTCCAGGTCCGGGCAGGCTTCGAGTATCTCCAGGTACAACGTGCCAACACCCGCCAGCAGCGCCCCGGTGTCGCCGGGACTGATCAGCAGACCGGCGTCCTCGGTTGCCAGTCGCTCCGCCGCGCGCTGCGCGGCGGTCATGTCCGCCCCGTCGAGCACCACCGTCGTGCCGAGCCCGCGCACGGCCCGAACCTTCTCCTCGCTGGCTGATGTCGGCATGACGACCGTGCACCGCACCTGGAAGCGGGCGCATGCGTACGCCAGGGACTGGGCGTGGTTACCGGTCGAGTACGTCACCAGGCCACGGGCGCGCAGCTCGGCCGGCAAGCCGGCCAGCAGGGTCAGCCCGCCACGGACCTTGAACGCGCCGATCGGCTGCACGTTCTCGTGCTTGACGTACACCGTCGCGCCAGCGAGTTCGTCAAGCGCGGGATACGACCACATCGGCGTGGCCGGCAGGTGGTCAGCCAGCACGTTGCGGGCAGCAAGGATGTCGGCGAAGGTCGGCGCGTGTTCCACGGAGACCATCCTCGTCGGCCGTCATCCAATCGGTCCAATGCCAATCTTCGTCGTCACTCATCGACAGGATTGATAGGTTGATGCGCGTGTTGGACGTGACACGCCTACGGGTCCTGGCCGCGGTGTCCCGGTACGGCTCGGTCACCACCGCCGCACGCGCCCTGGGCTACGCCCAAGCCTCGGTGAGCCACCACCTTGCCCGGCTGGAGGCCGAGACGGGCTGCCAGCTGACCCAGCGGGTCGGCCGCGGTATCCGGCTCACCGAAGCAGGACAGATGCTGGCGCAACGAGCCGAGGAGATCCTCGGGCGACTCGACGTGGCAGAGGTCGACCTTGCGGCGTACACGGGGCTACGCGCCGGACGCGTCCGGTTGGCCGCCTTCCCGTCCGCGTTGGGAACCTTCGTGCCGGCCGCCGCCGCCGCGTATCTCACCGCGCACCCCGGCGTCGAGGTGCGCTTCACCGAGGCCGAACCACCGGACGCGATCCGACTGCTACGCACCGGGCAGGTCGACGTCGCCGTCGTTTTCAGCTATCCGGACGCGCCACCGGGCGACGGGCTGCGGCACACCCCTCTGCTGACCGAGGACATCTTTCTCGTAACGCCGACCGGGATGACCGGTGATCAGCTGTCCGACCACGCCCGTCAACGATGGATCGGCGGCTGCGAACGATGCCGGGATCATCTTCTCCGCCTGTGCGCCACAGCCGGATTCCAGCCTGAGATCGCATTCACCACCGACGACTACGTCGCCGCCCAATCACTGGTCGCCGCCGGCTTGGGTGTCACCACACTGCCCGCTCTGGCCCTGGCCGCGCAGCGGCACGATGGCGTACGAACCGTCCAGATCCCCACGGCGCAGCGGCGTGTCGACGCCGTCGTGTACGGCGAACCACCCGACCCGCCGGCCACCGCCGCACTGCTGACCCAGCTGACCCGAGCCGCCGCGACCCACCGACCGATGAACCTGATCGGAAGGAAAGCGGTTCACCGCCCCTGAGACGATCGGATGCGCCCCCGGTCGCCACCACGGCGTCGGAGCAGCCACCAGCCGAGCCAGGAGGCGACCACCACGATCGCCACCAAGGCCATCACCCACTCGCTGTAGCGCTCGGGATAGAGCACGCCCTCGACGTACCGGTCGATGAAACCGCGCATCGCGCCGGTTTCCCCGGCCCGCCGCCGGGACCAGTGCTCGGCGTAGGTCAACGGGCAGTCCAGGCCGGCCGCGACCACGGCGGCCCCCCAGCCGGCGGCGGCCACGTGCAGCCAGCCGGTCCGGGGCCACCGCCAGGCCAGGAAGCCGCCGACCACCAGGTACACCAGGAAGCCGAAGTGCAGCACCAGGATCAGCGTCGTCAACAGCCGGTAACCCATGGAACCTCCCACCGGCCAGGTTAGTTAGCCAGCGGCCCGATGCCATGGGTACGCGAACCTAGGTCAGACCTCCACCACCGTGGGTACGATCATCGGCCGTCGGCGGTAGGCATCGTTCACCCAGCGCCCAACGGTCCGGCGGACGATCTGCTGAAGCTGGTGCGGATCGGTGATGCCGTCGGTGGCGGCCCGGCCGAGCGCCTCGGTGATCAGCGGAATGACCGGACTGAACGCCTCCGGATCGTCGGAGAAACCCTTCGCGGAGACGGTGGGGCCACCGACGACCTTGCCGGTCACCGAGTCGACCACCACGGTGGCCGAGATGAAACCACCGTCGCCGAGCATCCGCCGTTCGGTGAGCAGCGACTCCCCCACGTCCCCGACAGCCAGCCCGTCGACATAGACGTACCGGCTCTTGACGTGGCCGACCAGCGCCGCCCTCCCCTCGACCAGGTCGACGACGTCGCCGTCCTCACAGAGCACCACCCGGTCGGGGGCGACCCCGGACTCGATGCCCAGCCGGGCGTGCGCCCGCAGGTGGCGCCACTCGCCGTGCACCGGCATCAGGTTGCTCGGCCGTACGACGTTGAGCAGGTAGAGCAGTTCGCCAGCGGGGGCGTGCCCGGAGACGTGCACCTTGGCGACGTCCTTGTGGATGACGTTCGCACCGGCCCGGGAAAGCTGGTTGATCACCCGATAGACCGAGGTCTCGTTACCCGGCACCAACGAGCTGGCCAGCACCACCGTGTCGCCGGGGGCGATCGTGATGTGCCGGTGGTCGCCGGTGGCCATCCGACCCAACGCGCTCATCGGCTCGCCCTGCGAACCGGTCGACATCAGCACGATCCGGTCTGGCGGCAGGGCCGTCGCCTCGTCGATCCCGACGACCAGACCGGCCGGAATGTTGAGTAGACCCAGGTCCCGGGCGATGCCCATGTTGCGTACCATGGACCGGCCGATCAGGGCGACCTTGCGGCCGTGCTCCTGGGCCGAGTCGAGCACCTGCTGCACGCGGTGCACGTGCGAGGCGAACGAGGCGACGATGATCCGGCCGGTGGCCTTGGCGAAGATCGAGTCGAGGATCGGTCCGATCTCCCGCTCCGGGGTCACGAACCCGGGGATCTCCGCGTTGGTCGAGTCGGAGAGCAGCAGGTCGACACCCTCGGCCCCGAGCCGGGCGAACCCGGCAAGGTCGGTGATCCGACCGTCCAGCGGCAACTGGTCCATCTTGAAGTCGCCGGTGTGCAACACCAGACCGGCCGGGGTACGGATCGCCACCGCCAGCGCGTCCGGGATCGAGTGGTTGACCGCGAAGAACTCGCACTCGAACGGGCCCAGCCGCTCCCGCCGCCCCTCCCGTACGGTGAGGGTGTAAGGCTCGATCCGCCGCTCGGCGAGCTTGGCCTCCACCAGGGCGAGGGTGAACTGCGAGCCGACCAGCGGGATGTCCGGTTTATGAGCCAGCAGGTACGGCACCGCACCGATGTGGTCCTCGTGTCCGTGGGTCAGCACGATCGCCTGCACGTCGGCGAGCCGGTCGAGAATCGGCGTGAAGTCCGGCAGGATCAGATCGACGCCGGGCTGCTCGACATCGGGAAAGAGCACCCCACAGTCCACGATCAGTAGCTTGCCGTCGTATTCGAAGACCGTCATGTTGCGGCCGATCGCGCCCAACCCGCCCAGCGGAATGATCCGCAGACCACCCTCGGGCAGCGCGGGCGGCAGATCCGCCTCGGTGTACGTCACGGTCATGCCGCCCCCTCGCTACGCTCGCTCATGCCGTCTCCTCGCTCCGCTGCGGGACGACATCACACCTGCGCCGACCGATTCACTCGCCACGCTCGCTCATGCCCCTCCTCGCTCCGCTGCGGGACGACATCACACCTGCGCCGACCGATTCGCTCGCCACGCTCGCTCATGCCAGTTCCAGGCCCGCGTCTGCACAGTCCCGCCGCAACTGCTCGATCTCAGTGTCCGTGGCCGCCACCAGCGGCGGACGAACCGGACCAGCCGGCAGGCCATTGGCCGCCATCGCGGCCTTGACGAGGATGGTGCCCTGGGTCCGGAAGATCCCGGTGAACAGTGGCAGCAGCCGTCGGTGCAGTGCCAACGCCGTACCGGTGTCACCAGCGTCGTACGCCTCGATCATCTGCTTGGTGAGCGCGCCGGTCAGGTGGGTGGAGGTGCCGACCAGGCCGACCGCGCCGACAGCCAACGCGGGCAGGGTCAGCGAGTCCTCACCGCTGTAGAAGGCCAGGTCGGTCCGGCTGGTGACCCAGGAGCTGGCGGTCAGATCGCCCTTGGCGTCCTTCACCGCGACGATCCGGTCATGCTCGGCGAGCCGCACCAGGGTCTCGGTGGCGATCGGCACACCCGACCGCTGCGGAATGTCGTAGAGCATCACCGGCAGACCGGTGGCGTCGGCCACCGCCGTGAAGTGCGCCAGCACGCCGGCCTGCGGTGGCTTGTTGTAGTACGGCGTCACGACCAGGAGCCCGTCCGCACCCGCCTTCTCGGCGGCGGCGGCCAGCTCGATGGTGTGCCGGGTATCGTTGGTACCGACCCCCGCGACGACCTTGGCCCGACCGCCGACCGCCTCGACCACGGCCCGGATCAGCTGTTCCTTCTCCGCATCGGTGGTGGTCGGCGACTCACCGGTGGTGCCGTTGATCACGAGCGCGTCGTTGGCCTGCTCGTCGACCAGGTAGTTCGCGAGCCGGGCCACACCGTCGAAGTCCACGGAACCATCCGTGGTGAACGGCGTGACCATGGCCGTCAACAGGCGCCCGAAGGGACGCGGAAGTGCCCGCCGGTCGGAGCCGGCGGGAAGGTCGTGGGTCATGCAACCAACCTAGCGGAAGGACGCGGCAGCGCCGCTGGGGAAGGACTCAGGACTGTCGCCGAGGAAGGCTCAGGACTGCTCGGCGTACGACGTCGTCGCGATCTCGGTACCGTCGGGCAACGCGGAGATCGTGAAATCGGCGAAGATGTTCGGAGCGACGCGCTGGAGCTGGCGAAGGCACTCGACGGCCAGCTCACGGATCTCCACGTCGGCCTGCTCGGTGGCGCGCATCTCGATGAAGTGCCGCCAGGCCCGGTAGTTACCGGTGACCACGATCCGGGTCTCGGTGGCGTTGGGCAGCACCGCCCGGGCCGCCTGGCGAGCCTGTTTGCGGCGCAGTGTCGGATTCTCCACGTCGGCGAACCGCTGCTCCAACCCCTCCAGCAGTTCGTTGTAGGCGCGCACACTCGCCTCGGTGGCGGCCACGAACTGCTTGTGCAGCTCCGGGTCGGCGGCGATGACGGCCGGCTCGACCATGGCGGCGTCCCGCTCGGGGACGTAACGCTGGGAGAGCTGGGAGTAGGAGAAGTGCCGGTGCCGGATCAGCTCGTGGGTGAACGAGCGGGACACCCCGGTGAAGTAGAAGGTCACGCTGCCGTGCTCCAGCACGGAGAGGTGACCCACCTCCAGGATGTGCGCCAGGTAGCCGGCATTGGTCGCGGTGGCCGGGTTGGGCTTGCGCCACGACTGGTAGCAGGCCCGGCCGGCGAACTCGGCGAGCGCCTGCCCACCCTCAGCGTCGGTCGACCACGGTACGTCTGCGGGCGGCTCGAAATGCGTCCATGCGATGAGGCTGACCTGGGGCGGCACGATCTCCGGCATTCCTGAAACTCTAGTTGCCCCGGTTCCGGCCGGCATAACTGCCACCCGGGTGACCTCGGCCGCACCGGCTGCCGGCCGTACGACACCCAGCCTCGACGTCGATCAGGTTGGATGGATTCGACGGTCCCCTGCCAAGGCAGGTCAGACGTAGAACCAGGTGAACGGGGCCCAGGGCACGTTACGGGCGACGCTGAAGACCATCCAGACGGCCAACACCACACCGATCGTCTTGTTCGAGACCGGCAACTGGGGCAGCCGTCGACCCGACATGTGCTGGACGGCCCACGCCACGTAGAGGTAGAGCAGGAACGGCAACACGAAGACGAACAGGAGATGGTGGCGAGCGGCGGCCGGCAGGTCGCCGTGCAGGACGTACCACATCGCCCGGGTGCCACCACAGCCCGGACAGTCCAGCCCGGTGGTCATCTTGAGCAGGCAGGTGGGGATGGCGTCGGCGCTGCTCCGAGTCGGATCGACGAGCAGCGTGTAGCCCACCCCGGCGGCCATGCAGGCCAGCGCCGCCACCGGGGCCGCCCATCGGGGCGAGCGGGTGTAGAGCCGGGTGAAGAAGCGGGTGAACCGGTCCGGTTCGACCGGCTCGTAGACCACGCCGGGGTACTGGCCGTCGGCGTAGGCGGGATACGGATATCCCGCAGGGTGCGCCCCGGCGGGTGGGGCTGCGGTGTCGCCGTCGGCGGTAACGTACGACGATGTGGCTGGCGATTCCTGCTGCGTCGAGACCGTCGCCGTGGACTCGGCCGCCGGGCCACCAACGTTCGTCATCGTCGCTCCACCCCATCGTCCGCCGGTCGTCTCACCGTACACCGGTGATGCCGGCCAACGCGGCGGCGAGCGGGCCGGCGAGATCGCCCGCAACGGGCGGTGCCACCGCGCTCAACCCGAGCCACCCGGCGAGCCGGTGCAGTTCGGCGGCGAGCGCCAGCGCGGTGTCGGCCACATCGACGCCGGGCTCGATCCAGGCGGCCGGCACCAGCAGCACTCCCGCCTTCCGGTCGGCCTTAAGGTCGACTCGCGCGGCGAGCCGGTCGCCGTGCAGGAACGGCAGCACGTAGTAGCCGTACACCCGTTGCGGGGCCGGCACGTAGATCTCGATCCGGTAGGTGAAGCCGAACAGCCGCTCGGTCCGGCCCCGTTCCCAGATCAACGGGTCGAAGGGGCTGACCAGGGTGCTGGCTCGGACCCACCGGGGCAGTCGGGCCTGGGCGTGCAGGTAGGTTGGGCTCGGCCAGCCCGGCACCCGCACCCGCAGCAGTTCGCCGGCCTCGACCAGCTCGGCGATGGCGACTCGGGTGCCGGCCAGCGGCAGCCGGAAGTAGTCCCGCAGCTCGGGCTCGGCCGCGACCCCCAGCGCGCGGGCGGCCACGGCGACCAACTGCCGGTACGCGGCGGCCGGAGCCAGCGTCGGGGCGTCCAGCACCGTCGCCGGCAGCACCCGCTCGGGGAGGTCGTAGCGTCGGGCGAAAGCGGTGGTACGGGTGGCGGCGGTCACCTCGCCGGACCAGAACAGGAACTCCAGGGCCTTCTTGACCGCTGACCAGTTCCAGCCCCAGTTGCCGGTCTCCCGGGGGGCGTCGTGTTCGATCTCGGCGGCGGTCACCGGACCCCGGGCGCGCACTTCGTCGCGTACCCACTCGACCAGTTGCGGTTGCTCGGTGGCGATCTGCCGCATCCCGCCCCAGGCGGACGTGCGGGCTGCGGCCATCCGCCAGCGCAGCGCCGGGTGTGTCTCGACCGGCAGTAGGGACGCCTCGTGTCCCCAGTATTCGAACAGCTCGCGCGGCCCCCGGTAGGCGGCTCGGTCCAGCAGCGAGGTCGGGTAGGGACCGAGCCGACTGTAGAGCGGCAGGTAGTGCGCCCGTTGCAGCACGTTGACCGAGTCCATCTGGAGCAGGCCGATGCGCCCGAGTACGCGGCGTAGGTGCCGCCGGTCGGGCATGCCGGTGGGCATCGGGTCGGCAAACCCTTGGGCGGCGAGTGCGATGCGGCGGGCCTGGGCGGGGGAAAGGGATTCGGGCATGACCATCGGCCAGCAGGCTAGCCGACGGGTACGACAGCGACGCCAGTTCCCGGCGCGGAGGCTGGACCGGCCGGTGGACCTGACGGAAAATATACGGATGGTAGCGATTCGCCTGGAACGTCCTGATGACGCGCTGGCGATCGCCGGGGTACACGTACGCGCTTGGCAGGCGGGCTACGCCGGAATCATGCCCGCCGAGGTGCTCGATCGGCTCAACGTCGCCGCCTGGGCGCAGCGCCGCCGGGAACGAGGCACCGCCGAGCCGGAGCACCCGTTCCGCACGCTCGTCGCCACCGCCGACGACAGCGACAGCGACAGCGACAGCGACAGCGAGGAGATAGTCGTCGGGTTCGCCACCGTCGGCCCGTACCGCACCGGGCAGGACCCGGAGGATCTCGACCACCGGTACGGCGAGATCCTGACCATGTACGTCGAGCCGACCCGCTGGGGCACCGGTATCGGCCGGGCGCTGCTGGCGGCGGCCGTGACCGAGCTGGCCGGTCGCGGCTGGACCGAGTTGCGACTGTGGGTGCTGGCGGAGAACAGCCGGGGTCGCCGCTTCTACGAGCGGGCCGGACTAGCGCCCGACGGGGACCGGACGGTGTTCAGACTTCAGTGGTCGCGGGGACGGCCGCCGGTGGGGCTGGTCGAGCTGCGCTATGCCGCCCGGCTCAGCGCCCTGGCCACCACCGGTGGCCGAGGACCGATCTCCGACGTCCGGCCGGTCGACGGTGCCCGGACCGTCGACGGGTCGAGCAGCCCCGCCACCCGAACCGATCCGATCGTCGAGCGGTGACCACCGCCGGATCGGCAGGGCGAGCAGGGCGAGGCTGATCCAGACGTAGACGTTGCTGCCCAGAAAACCGGATACGCCGCCGAAGTCCCATTCCCAGATCCAGACGATCCGGCTGATCAGGAAGCCGTACGCGACGACCGCGCCGGCCAACAGCCAGCGGCGTCGGCGGCTACGGGCGGGGGCCGCGTAGGCGTTGTCGACCAGCAGCACCAGGGCCGGGAGCAGCCAGACCAGGTGATGCACCCAGGTCACCGGGCTGACCAGGCAGCCGAGCACGCCGGTCAGCGCCAGCCCGGTGGCCTCGTCCCCGGCGGCCACCGCCGCCCGGCAGCGCCATGCCCAGACCGCGACGACCACGACGACCAGCGCCAACCAGGCCAGCGTGCTCGGTTCGCTCGGGTTCAACCGGGCGACCACGCCACGTAGCGACTGGTTGGAGATGAACGTCAGCTCACCGACCCGGTCGGTGTTCCACAGCGCCTCTGTCCAGAAGGTCCGGGACTCGTTCGGCGCGACCGCACCGGCGAAGAGGGTGGCCGCAGCGGCCGTACCCATCGCGGTGACCGCCGCCCGCCACCGACCGGTGACCAGGAGGTAGATGATGAAGACCCCGGGGGTGAGCTTGATCGCGGTGGCCAGCCCGATGCCCACCCCGCCCCATCGGCTGCCCCGACCGACCAGGCGCAGCAGGTCAGCCCCGACGAGGAAGAGCAGCAGCATGTTGACCTGGCCGAAGTCGACCGTCTCCCGCATCGGTTCGAAGGCCGCCGCCAGGCAGAGCGCGATGGCCAGGGCGAACCACCGCGTCCAGCCGACCCGGCGGGCGATCGGGTCGACCAGCCACCACAGCAGCAGGGCGCTGGTCACCACACTGGCGGTCACGCTGATCACGATCGCCGCCAGCCACGGGACGTACGCCATGGGCAGCATGATGAGCGCGGCGAACGGCGGATAGGTGAAGCCGTACTTGCTGTTGGGCTTGAGCCAGTCGTAGAGCTGCCCGTCGTCGATGACCCAGTGACGCATCGCGCCGTAGTAGACCTTCAGATCGAAGAACGCGTGTCCGACCGCCGCGATGGCGAGGAACGCGGTCACCCCGACGACCAGGGCGATCACGAAGATGACCTGATGCCGGGTACGCCATCGGGCACCCTGCGGCATCCTTGCCTCCCTCACGTTGCGTAGGCTCACCAGTCATGGCTCTCGGGTACGTCCGCCCGGCGCGTCCGGAGGACGCCGCCGATATCGCACGCATTCAACTCGCGACCTGGCGGGTCGCCTATCGCCGCATGCTGCCCCGACACGTGCTCGACAATCTGGACGAGGCGTGGCTGGCCCGCAGGTGGAGCGCTGCGATCGAGGCACCACCGTCCCCCCAGCACCGGGTGCTGGTCGCCGTCGAGCAGGCCGAACAATCGTATCTGGTGGGTTTTGCCGCATCCGGTCCGGCCGACGAGGAGGCCCTGGCCCCCGGCGAACCAGCCGAGGCCCTGGCCGACCGGGTGGTCGCGGTGACCGACCTGCTGGTCGAGCCTCGCTGGGGTCGTCGCGGCCACGGCAGCCGACTGCTCGCGGCCAGCGTGGACCTGTGGCGCGAGGACGGTCACGCCACTGCGGTGGCCTGGGCGTTCGACGGTGACCAGGCCACCCGCAAGTTCCTGACCAGCACCGGCTGGGAGCCGGACGGGGCGGCTCGGGCCCTCGATGTCGACGACATGCTGGTCAACCAGCTCCGTCTGCACGTCTCGCTGATCCCGGCCACCGACGGACCTACCCCACCGGAGTGATCACTTCGCGCCGCTGATGACCGGGGATCCGAGCGCTTCAGCAGCTCCGAGAAGCTCGGCTAGCACCGGCAGGGTGGTGACGCCCTCGCTGCCCAGGAAGTGGCCGGCACCTGGGACGACGTGGACCTGGGCCTTCAGCCGATCAGCTAGGGCAGCGGAGGCAGCGGGAGGGACGACGGTGTCGTCGTCAGAATGGATCACGTGACGCTGCCGGATGTTCGGTACGACCGCCGTGAGGTCCACGCCGTCGGCGAGGAAGTCGTCCAGGACGGGAAGCACATCGAGTCGGCCGGTGAAGCCCGAGACCAGGATCGCGCCACCGAGGGTCCACGGCTGCGGCAGTACCGCCAGACGCCGTAGCACGGTGATCGCGCCCAGGCTGTGCGCGACGATCCAGGTCTGCTCGTCGACGTCAGGCAGTGCGGCGCTGACCGCCTCGTGCCAATCCGCTGCGGAGGGCGCCTGCGGCTCGGGCAACGACAGGACTGTCACATCGACGCCCCGTGCGGTGAGCAGGTCCCGTAGCCACGGGAACCAGTGGTCATCGGGTGTTGCCCCGTAGCCGTGGACGACGAGCAGCCGCTTGATCTGCGCATCCGACATGGGCGGTACGGCTGGAACATCCGACGCGATCGGTGCGGTTGGAGTAGGCACGGCCAAGACCGTAAGGGTTGACGCCGACGTCAAGGTCAAGTCCAGGGAGGGCGAATGCGGATCGGGGAGTTGTCGGCGAAGGCCGGGGTCAGCCGGCGCGCGCTTCGCTACTACGAGGAGCAGGGGCTACTCGCCGCACGGCGAGAGGCCAACGGCTATCGGGAGTACGCCGAAGACGCGCCCCTGGTGGTGCGCCAGATCACCGGGCTGCTGGCATCGGGACTCAACTCGGACGCCATCCGCCGCTTCCTTCCCTGCGCCCGTGGGGTCGAGCCCGAGCTACGGATGTGCCCAGAACTGCGGGCCCAACTGGAACAGCGCAGGGATGAACTGAACCGGCAGCTGAACCAGCTCACCGTCCAGGTGGGCCGGCTGACGGCACACCTGGACCGAAGCAGTACGGCCTAGTCGAGCAGGGCGTCCAGACCGACGGTGAGACCGGGTCGGTTCGGCACCGAGCGGACGGCCAGCAGCACCCCGGGCATGAACGAGGCACGGTCGAAGGAGTCGTGTCGGATGGTGAGGGTCTCGCCGGTCGTACCGAAGAGCACCTCCTGGTGGGCGACCAGACCGGTGGCGCGTACGGCGTGTACGCGTACGCCGTCGACGTCGGCCCCCCGCGCGCCCGGCACCTCGTCGGTGGTGGCGTCCGGCGACGCGCCCAGCCCGGCCTCGGCGCGGGCCTGGGCGATCAGCCGGGCGGTGTGCGTCGCGGTGCCGCTGGGCGCGTCGAGCTTCTTCGGGTGGTGCTGCTCGATGATCTCGACGGACTCGAAGTAGCGCGCGGCGCGGGCGGCGAACTGCATCATCAGTACCGCCCCGATGCCGAAGTTGGGGGCGACGACCACCCCGACCTCGGGCTTGTCGGACAGCCAGCCGCGCACCTGGTCCAGGCGCTGCGCGGTGAAGCCGCTGGTGCCGACGACCACGTGGATGCCCTGGTCGATGCACCAGCGCAGGTTGTCCAGCACCGTGTCCGGGGTGGTGAAGTCGACCACCACGTCAGCACCGGCATCCACGAGGGCGGACAACTGGTCACCCTGGTCGATCATCGCCACCAGTTCGAGGTTGTCGGCGGCCTCGACGGCCCCGCACACCTCGGTGCCCATCCGACCCCGCGCGCCCAACACCCCGACTCGCAGCGGTTCCGTCGACGCCCTGCCCGCCAGCTCACGCTCGTCACTCACGGGGCACAACCTATCCCAACGGCAGTCGCCCCACCTGGGTAGGCACGGTCAACGGGAGGGGTTGGTCAGCAGGTTGTCGATCTGCCCCATCGCCAGGCGCATGCCTTCATCCATACCCATGCTCAGCAGCTGCTCAAAATCCTCAAGGCTGCTGAACCGGTTGACCGTCGTCATCCGCGCCCCGGTCTCGGTCCCTTCGATGGTGACGGCGATCGAGACCACCGGTGCGGAGGCATCGGGTTCGCCGTCCTCACCGGCGAAGCCATCGTCGAACGCCAGCCGGAACGGCGCCTCGATCGCGGTCATCGTCCACCAGCCATGCGCCAGCTGCCCATCCGGGCCGGTCATGTGGTAGCGCGACTGCCCACCGACCACGAAGTCGTGCTGTTTGAAGGTGGCTGGCCAGGTCGGCGGCCCCCACCACCGTTCCAGCTGTCGCGGGTCCTCCCACACCTGCCACACCCGTTCGACACCGGCATCGAACTCGGCGACGAAGGTAAGCGTGAGCGCCTGCTCGTCCTTGTGGACACTGATCACGGCCATCGGGTCACTGCCTTTCTCGATCTTCTGCCAGGAGTTGTTCGATACCGCCAACGCGGTCCCGCCAGAGCTTCTCGTAGGCCGCGAGCAGCTGCGCCGCACGTCGAAGCGACGTGACGTCTGCGTGTACGACCTGCTCCCGCCCGCGTCGTTCTTTGCTGACCAGGGCGGCCCGCTCCAGGACCGCGACGTGCTTCTGGACTGCCGCAAAGCTCATCGAATAGTGCTGGGCCAGGGCAGACACCGACTGCTCCGCGCGCAGGACACGGGTGATGATGTCTCGACGCGTGGCGTCCGCCAGGGCGTGGAAGATGAGGTCCACGTCTGCGGTATCCGACTTATCTACAACCATTTGGTTGTACGTTAGCGTGCGCGAGCGCCGAGCACAATCAGTATCGACAAGTTCGACCAAACGTTACCCGACGCCCGCCCGCAGCAGCAGGGCACGGCAGTCGGATCCGGATCCGGATGTAACCGCCTAGGCCGGTTCGACGTCGGCGAAGTCGCCCTCGCCGAACGGGCCGACCACGGCCAACGACATCGGGCGGGCCAGCAGCTCGGCCGCGAGGGTGTTCACCTCTTCGGCGGTCACCGCGTCCACCCGGGCCAACAGCTCGTCGACCGAGAGCAGGTCGCCGTAAAGAAGTTCACCCTTGGCCAGCCGGCTCATCCGGGACCCGGTGTCCTCCAGGCCGAGCACGTACGAGCCCTTCGCCATGCCCTTGCCTCGGGCCAGCTCGGTCTCGGTGATGCCGTGTGCGGCGACCTCGGCCAGCCCGGCGCGGACCAGCTCCAGCACCTCGTCGACCTTGCCCGGCGCGCAGCCGGCGTAGACGGCGAAGACGCCACTGTCGGCGTACTGGCTGGCGTATGAGTAGACCGAGTAGGCCAGGCCGCGCTGCTCGCGGATCTCCTGGAAGAGCCGGCTGGACATGCCGCCGCCGAGCACGTTGTTGAGTACGCCGAGGGCGAACCGCCGCTCGTCCAGCCGGTCGATGGCGGGGCAGCCGAGTACGACGTGCGCCTGCTCGGTGTCCTTGCGCTCGACCAGGGTCCGGGCCGGCAGCGTACGGACCGGTGTGCCCGCCGGCCGGGGCGTGCCCGGCTGCGCCGGTTCGGTGTCCAGCGGAGTCCCGCGCAGCGCCTGCCGGACCTGCTTGACCACGGTGGTGTGGTCCAGGTTGCCGGCGGCGGCGATGACGATCGTCGGGGGCGTGTAGCGACGCCGGTAGAAGCCCTGGATCTGCCGCCGCGTCATCGGGGTGATGGTCTCCTCGGTGCCGGAGATGAGCCGGCCGAGGGGATGGTCGCCGTAGATGGCCTGGGCAAAAAGGTCGTGCACCTCGTCGCCCGGCTCGTCGTCGTGCATGGCGATCTCTTCGAGGATCACGCCGCGCTCGGTCTCGACGTCGGCCGGATCCAGCACCGAGTCGGCGACCAGGTCGCACATCACGTCGATCGCCAACGGCAGATCGGCGTCGAGTACTCGGGCGTAGTAGCAGGTGTATTCCTTCGTGGTGAAGGCGTTGGTCTCCCCGCCGACCGCCTCGATCTGGGCGGAGATCTCCAGGGCACTCCGTTTCCGGGTCCCCTTGAAAAGCAGATGCTCCAGGAAGTGGGAGACACCGGAGAGGGAGCCGGTCTCGTCCCGCGAGCCGATCCCCACCCAGATCCCGAACGACACACTGCGCATCGCCGGGATCGCCTCGGTGAGCACCCGCAACCCGCTGGGCAGGACCGTACGGCGTACGGTGCCGCCCAGCGGATCGGTGGTCAGGGTACGGGTGACCGCCCGGGCCGGTGCGTCAGCGCCGGCCCCGGACGATCCGGTCCCACGGGCCCGATGGGACGTCCCCTGCTGTCCTGGTCCTCGATGCGCGCCGGCCGGAACCGGCCCCGCCGTCCCACGTTCCTCCAGGGAAAACGGTGACCGGTTCGCCCGACTCAAGAGACCACGACTCCTAGCTCGACAGGACAGCGGGGATTACGAAACGGGGAACGACCCGATGGGGTCAGCTGTGCCGGCTACGGCGACGACGGGGACCACCCTCGCCGCCACCCTCGCCGCCACCCTCGCCGCCCTCGCGGTCGCCCCGGCTCGGCCCCCGCTCGCCGCGCTCCCGGTCACCCCGGTCGCGCGGGCCCCGGTCGCCCCGGTCCCGGCTGGCCGGACGCTCGCCGCCGGCTGCCTCGGCCGGTGCCTCCTCGCCCTCCGGCCGCACCTTGTCCAGGTAGATCTTGCCCCGGGCGTCGATGTCGGCGATCTGCACCTCGACCTTGTCGCCCACGTTGAGGTAGTCCTCGACCCGCTCGACCCGCTTGCCGTCGCCCACCTTGGAGATGTGCAGCAGGCCGTCGCGGCCCGGCAGCAGCGAGACGAAGGCACCGAACGCCGCCGTCTTCACCACGGTGCCGAGGAACTTGTCGCCGACCTTCGGCAGGGTCGGGTTGGCGATGGCGTTGATCCGCTCGACCGCAGCCTCGGCCGACGGGCCGTTGGTCGCGCCGACGTAGATCGTGCCGTCGTCCTCGATGGAGATCTCGGCACCGGTCTCGTCCTGGATGGCGTTGATGGTCTGTCCCTTGGGGCCGATCACCATACCGATCTTGTCGACCGGGATCTTGACCGTGGTCACCCGCGGCGCGTAGTCCGACATCCTCGCCGGCGACTCGATCGCCTGCTGCATGACGCCGAGGATGGTGGAGCGGGCCTCGTGCGCCTGCTTGAGCGCGGCGGCCAGCACGTCCGACGGGATGCCGTCGAGCTTGGTGTCGAGCTGCAACGCGGTAACGAACTCGGGGGTGCCGGCGACCTTGAAGTCCATGTCACCGAAGGCATCCTCGGCACCGAGGATGTCGGTCAGCGTGACGTACTCGGTCTTGCCGTCCACCTCGTCGGAGATCAGCCCCATCGCGATGCCGGCGACCGGTGCCTTCAGCGGCACACCGGCCGAGAGCAGCGCCAGGGTGGAGGCGCAGACCGAGCCCATGCTGGTGGAGCCGTTGGAGCCGAGCGCCTCGGAAACCTGGCGGATGGCGTACGGGAACTCCTCCCGGGCCGGCAGGACCGGGATGAGGGCCCGCTCGGCGAGCGCCCCGTGGCCGATCTCGCGCCGCTTCGGCGCGCCCACCCGGCCGGTCTCGCCGACCGAGTACGGCGGGAAGTTGTAGTTGTGCATGTAGCGCTTGGACTTCTCCGGGGAGAGGGTGTCCAGCGACTGCTCCATGCGCAGCATGTTGAGTGTGGTGACGCCGAGGATCTGCGTCTCGCCCCGCTCGAACAGCGCCGAGCCGTGCACCCGGGGCAGCACCTGGATCTCGGCGGTCAGCGGCCGGATGTCCCGGGGGCCCCGGCCGTCGATGCGGACCTGCTCGCGCAGTACGCGGGAGCGCACCTCGGACTTGTTCAGCGAGCGGAACGCCGCGCCGATCTCCTTCTCGCGGCCCTCGAACTGACCGGCGAGCTGCTCGTACACCTTGTCCTTGATCCGGTCCAGGGCGTCCTCGCGCTCCGCCTTGCCGGCGATCTTCAGCGCCTCGGCGACCTCGTCCCGACCGGCGGCGGCAACCGCCTCGTAGACGTCGTCGGAGTAGTCCAGGAAGACCGGGAACTCGCCGACCGGCTTCGCCGCCACCTCGGCCAGCTCGCTCTGCGCGCGGCACAGCTCCCGGATGGCCGGCTTGGCGGCCTCCAGGCCGCTGGCGACGACCTCCTCGGTCGGCGCGGTCGCGCCACCGGCGACCAGGGCGACGGTGTGCTCGGTCGCCTCGGCCTCGACCATCATGATCGCGACGTCGCCGTCCGGCAGCGTACGGCCGGCCACGACCATGTCGAAGGTGGCCCGGCCCAGCTCCTCGTGGGTCGGGAAGGCCACCCACTGGCCGTCGACGTGGGCCATCCGGGTCGCCCCGATCGGGCCGGAAAACGGCAGGCCGGAGAGCTTGGTGGAGAGCGACGCGGCGTTGATCGCCACCACGTCGTACGGGTGTTGCGGGTCGAGCGCCAGGACGGTCTCGACGACCTGGACCTCGTTACGCAGGCCCTTGACGAACGACGGGCGCAGCGGCCGGTCGATCAGGCGGCAGGTGAGGATCGCGTCCTCACTGGGCCGGCCCTCGCGGCGGAAGAACGAGCCGGGGATACGGCCAGCGGCGTACATCCGCTCCTCGACGTCCACGGTCAGCGGGAAGAAGTCGAACTGCTCCTTCGGCTGCTTGCTGGCCGTGGTGGCGGAGAGGACGACCGTCTCGCCGAGCTGGGCGAGGACGGAGCCGGCGGCCTGGCGGGCCAGGCGGCCGCTGGAGAAGACGATCTCACGGGTGCCGAAGGACCCGTTGTCGATCACTGCCTTGCTGTGCTGGGTGCCGAGATTGGTCTGCTCGGTCATGAGTGTTTCGCACTCCTTCGGTCATGGGGCTCACGACCTGTGGAGCGATTCAGGCGGCCGGTCTTCGATTGAAGCGCCCGGGGTGGGCCGGCATGGCGCCGGCCGGCCCGGAGGCCACTACCGGAGACCGGTGCGCTGACTGCTCCCCATCGGGTGGTCGCGCTGGCCCCTGTTATGGGTGGTCATGCCAGCGGGGGGAGCGGCTTTGTCAGCCGCTCCCCCCGCTCACGTCACCTCCGCAGGCCGAGTCGCTCGATCAGCGACCGGTAGCGGTTGATGTCCTTCTTCTGCATGTAGTTCAGCAGCCGCCGGCGCCGACCGACCAGCAGCAGCAGACCACGGCGGCTGTGGTGGTCCTGCTTGTGCACCTTCAGGTGCTCGGTGAGGTCGGCGATCCGCTTGGTCAGCACCGCGACCTGCACCTCGGGCGAACCGGTGTCACCCTCGGCGGTTGCGTAGTCCTGCCGGATCTTGGCCTTGGCTTCTTGGTCGAGCGCCATTTTCTCCCTGTTTCGGTGGGTTCGTCATTGCGATCCGTGCCCGGGCCGAAGACCGCCGCACGGATGACCCCGCACCCGCGGCGTCGTGCAGGCACGCGGGGCCCCGTCGGTGACCCGACGTCCCCGTCAGGTTACCAGCTCCCGGCTGAGCGGCCATTCGAAGGGCACGGCGTGGCCCGTCGACCGGCTCGCCAGCGCAGCACCACCACGCCGGCGACCAGCTCAGGCAGCAGCAATCTGGGCCCCGCCGACCGGCTCAGCAGAGCACCTGACGGGCCTGCTCGACATCCTCGTTCATCTGGGCGATCAGCGGTTCGATGGTGTCGTACCGGCGCATCTCCCGCAGGTGCGCGACGAAGTCCAGCGCGAGCCGCTCGCCGTAGAGGTCACCGTCGAAGTCGAGCACGTACGCCTCGACCCGGCGCTCCCGCCCGGAGAACGTCGGGTTGGTGCCGATCGACACCGCTGCCGGCAGCGACACCGACCCACCGGCTGCCGCCCGACCGTCCGCCGTCCGGTTGGAGGGCCGGATCAGCCGGGCCGCGTACACGCCGTCGGCCGGCACGGCCGCGTGCCGGTGACAGAGCAGGTTGGCCGTCGGGAAGCCCAACTCGCGTCCCCGCTGGTCCCCCCGGATCACCACTCCCTCCAGCCGGTGCGGCCGCCCCAGGGCCGCTGCCGCCGCCACCACGTCCCCGGCATCGACGCAGGCCCGGGTGTACGTCGAGGAGAAGACCGTGCCGTCGTCGGCCACCAGCGGTGGGGCCTCGACCCCGAACCCGAAGGTCCGGCCCAGCCGTTCCAACAGCGCCACGTCACCGGCCGCCCGGTGCCCGAAGCGGAAGTTCTCCCCCACCACGACCAGCGCGGCGTGCAGGTGTTCGACCAGGATGTCGTGCACGAATGCCTCGGGCGACAGCCGGGAGAACTCGGGGGTGAACGGCACCACACAGAGCACATCCACGCCGAGCGCCTCGATCAACTCCGCCTTGCGAGCCGGTTCGGTCAGCACGGCCGGATGCGAGCCGGGCCGGACCACCTCCGCCGGGTGCGGGTCGAAGGTGACCACCACCGACTGCACCCCCAGGTCCCGGGCTCGCTTCACCGCGTGCCCGATGGTCGCCTGGTGGCCCTTGTGCACGCCGTCGAAGACGCCGATGGTGACCACCGACCGGCCCCAGCCGCCCGGCGCCGCCTCGTACCCCCGCCACCGCTGCATGCGCGTGTCCCCCTGCCCTGTTTTCGTTCCCACCGGCCGGTCGCCGGCGCTCCCCGTCGTTGCGCGTACCGTCGCCGCCGCTGGTCAGGCCGGCGCGAGCACGATCTCGGCCCGGGCCCGGCCGCCCCGCTCCCGGACGATGGCGATCAGGTCGCCGTCCGGGCCGAAGACCGCGTACGGCCCGTCGATGCCGACCGGATCCAGCGGGCCGCCGTGGGAGAGCACCTTCGCCTCGTCGGTGCTGGCCTCGCGGACCGAAAAGAACCGGCGGGCCGCCGCCCCGATCGGCAGGTCGACCACCTCCGGGGACCGTTCCTCCAGCTCGGCCAGGGTCGCCGCCTCGGCCAGGGTGAACCCGCCCACGGCGGTCCGGCGCAGCGCGGTGAGATGTCCGCCGACCCCGAGCGTGACCCCCAGGTCGCGGGCAATCGCCCGGATGTACGTCCCGGACGAGCAGGTCACGTCCACGTCCACGTCCACCACGTCCGGCGTGTCCCGTCGGATGGCGAGTACGTCCAGCCGGGAGATGGTCACCCGGCGGGCGGCCAGGGCGACGGTCTCGCCGTCGCGTACCCGTTTGTAGGCCCGCTGCCCGTCGACCTTGATGGCGCTGACCGCGCTGGGCACCTGGTCGATCTCCCCGGTCTGCGCCGCGAGCCCGGCCCGGATGGCCTCGTCGGTGACCCCACCCGCCGGGGTGGTCGCGGTCACCTCGCCCTCGACATCATCGGTGATCGTCGCCTGCCCCAACCGGATGGTGGCGGTGTAGGACTTGCCCGCCCCGATCACGTACGTGAGCAGCCGGGTCGCCCGGCCCACTCCGATGATCAGCACCCCGGTGGCCATCGGATCCAGCGTGCCGCCATGGCCCACCCGCCGGGTCCGGGCCAGCCGGCGGATCCGTGCCACCACGTCGTGCGACGTCATGCCGCCGGGCTTGTCGACCACGATCAGACCGTCCGAACTCACGTGGCAAGCCTGCCAGACGTCCCGCCGCCCACCGCGTCGGCCCGGAAGTACCGGCGTTCAGGGCTGATCGGACCTACCCCGACACATCGATCTCGAACATGATCATTGATTTGTGCAGCCCCACCCGACGGAGACGGCCCAGATGAACACCGAGACCGACCCGCCCGCCGATCGTCCGGATGGCCAGCCGATGGGGACACCGACGCCACCGACCGGCCGGCCAGAAGTTCTGGCCGTGGCCACCAACGACGAGCCGCTGCGGGTCCCATCCTGGATGCGTGAGCCAGAGGTCCAACAACCGCTGGGGTTCGGAAATCGGGTCCGGCTGACCTGGGAACGGGTCGGCGGCGGTCTGCTCACGGTCGTGGGTATCGCGCTGGCCGTCGGGCTGGTCGGGATGCTGGGCTGGGCGGCGACGGACGGCTGGTCGAACTACGTCAGTTCCCGCCAGCCCGACCCCACGAACGAAGTGGTGCCGACCAGCGCGGTCGGATTCGGGGGCCAGACCGGCTTCTTCGCCGGCACACCGGCCGAGTCCTACGCTGAGGGAGAGGCCGCCATCGTCCTACCGACGGCCACGCCGCAACCGCCCTTCACCGCGAGGCAGGTCGGCGACGGCCTGGCCAAGGTCCGGCAGGCCCTCATCCTGGGCCGGCTCGACACCGCCATGCAGCACGGTGACCCGGACAAGTTCCTGGTTCTCTTCGCCGAGGACGCCCGCAGTGAACTACGTCGGGACTTCCAGACGGGGCAGTTCGCCAGCTACGCCACCCGGTTCCGACCGCATGCCCTGCGGGCGAGCGTGGAAGCCCGCGCCAAGGGCCGGATCACCTATCGGGCCACCCGGGCCGCGAACGGAATCCGGGTGCTGGAGGTGACGACGAACTTCGTCTGGGTCTACCCCTTCCGGGTGCCGAACGTGAACCCAGGAGACGCACTTGTCGTGATACACGACGAGGTGGTCTGGCAGGTGCCGCACCCGGACGACGTACCTCCCTCATCGGCCGGGCTCTGGCTGGCCACCAGCCAGTCCTATGCCTCGAACATCGACTGCGCGTCGCTCGCCCAAGGGTTGATCGACGTCAGCAGCCGCCTCAAGTTCGACCTGCGGCCCGGCACGGCGGGGGACGACCCGGACCCCGACCGGATGTACGACCCAGACCAGTCGCTGGACCTGCCCGACACCTGTTAGCCGAGGTCAGAGCAGGGTTCAGCGGACGGCGCCGACGACCGCCCACCGGCCGGACCGGATCCGCCAGAGCAGGGTGGCCAGGCGGACCACCATGAACAGCGAGAGACCAGCCCAGATCCCGCCCAGCCCGAGGTCGAGGAGATAACCCGTCCAGATTGCCGGCAGGAAGGCACCGACTGCGGCGGCGATGGTGACATTGCGCAGGTAGCGGACGTCACCGGCACCGATCAGCACCCCGTCCAGGGCGAAGACGAGACCCGCCACCGGCAGCATCGCCACGAACCAGGGCCAGGCGATCATCGCCTGGTCCCGTACCAGTGGGTCGGCGCTGAACCAGGACGGGATCACCGCGGCCCCGGCAGCGACGACCACCGCGAAGGCGATCCCGCAGATGCCGCTGATGAGGGTGATCCGGCGGGCCAGCCAGCGCGCACCGGCCGCGTCGTCTCCACCGAGTGTGGCACCTATCAGGGACTGGGCGGCGATGGCCAGGGCGTCCAACACCAGGGCGATGAAGAACCACAGCTGGATGGCGATCTGATGGGCGGCGACGGTGGCCGCACCGAACCGGGCCGCCACGGCGGTGGCCGAGAGGAAGCTGGCCTGGAAGGCGAGTCCCCGCACCAGCAGGTCTCGGCTGAGCACGAGCTGCCGTGCGATCACCCGGGGCTGGGGGCGAAGCGACACCCGTTCGGCGATCAGCGCCCCGACGAAGAGCAATCCGGAGAGGGTCTGGGCCACCGCGTTGGCGACGGCCGACCCGATCAGCCCGAGGCCGACGGGATAGACGAGCAGCGGACAGAGCACCGCGGAGAGCAGGTTCGGCCCGAGGACGAAGAACAGCGGCCGGCGGGTGTCCTGCACCCCCCGCAGCCAGCCGTTGCCGGCGGCGGCCAGCAGTAGACCGGGAGCACCCAGGGAGGCGACCCGGAGCCAGCGCGCCGCCGTCTCGGCGACGTCGGGATCGGTGCCGGCGATGGCCCGCGCCAGCGGCTCGGCCCCGATCTGGATGCCGAGGACCAGCACCAGGCCCGCCGCCAGCGCCAGCCACGATGCCTGTACGCCTTCGGCCACGGCCGCTGCCCGATCACCGGCCCCGAACCGGCGGGCCGCCCGACCGGTCGTGCCGTACGCGACCACGGTGCCGATCCAGGCCGCGATGGTCATGACCGTGCCGCCGATGGCGAGGCCGGCCAATGGGATCCGGCCGAGGTGGCCCACCACGGCGGTGTCCACCAGCACATACAGGGGTTCGGCGGCGAGCACCACCAGCGCTGGCAGGGCCAGCCCGACGATCCGGCGTACGGATGCGTCGCTGCCACGGTCGAGCGGCGTGGTGAGCTGTCCCATGAAGGATCATCATGACACGCCTTGGTAAGGGATGCAATGCTTCACGGCACTTACCAAATGTGCTGTCTGGGGACTCGCCAGCACCCACTCGTGCTGGCGAGTCCCGGTTTCGACATTCGGACAGCCGGACGGTGCCTACTTGAGCAGGGTCAGCGCCTTGGCAACGCCCGGGTCACGTCCGGCGGACAGATCCGCAGCGGTCATCGGGGCCACGTGGTCCGGGGCCACGCCGATGGTGTTGACGATCTCCCGGTTCGCCCCGATCTCGTGGCGCTTGGGCAGCATGATCATGCTGTCGTCGTTGAGCTGGAACGGCTCACCCGGGCCGGACACGGCACCCGCGGTACGGGTACCGACCAGGGTGCCAAGGCGAAGATCCTTCACCGCGCTGGTGAAGGAGTCGCAGGCCGAGGCGCAGTTCCGATCGGTGAGCGCGACGAGGGGCAGGTTCAGCAGCGGCACCGAGTCGTCGGTGCGGTTGGCCGTGCACTCTCCGCGCACATCGCACCAGTAGCTGGTGGTCTTGTCGTGCGCCCATGCGCCAAGCAGTCTGGCCACCTCCGTCGGGCTGCCACCACCGTTGCCGCGCAGGTCGAGGACAACCCCCCGCAACGTCCTGCCCGCCCGCAGGTCCGCGATCGCCCGCAGCACCTGGTCAGCCATCCCGGGTGCGAAGGCCGGCATCCGGACGTAGGCGATGTCACCGGGCAGCAGCCGGGACTCGACCGTCGGAGTTTCCCGCGGGATCGGGACGGGTGTCACCGTGACGGTGAAGGTCTTTCCGGTGACCAGGCGGCGCAGAGTGAGCCGTACCGGATTGTCCTTCGTGGCTGTCCTGAACCAGCCGATGACGCCATCAGACACCACCCCGTTGACGATCAGCGGTACGCCGTTGACGGCGACAACCTCGTCGCCCGGCTTGACCCCAGCGATCTCCGACCCACTGCCCGGGGCGACCGCCGTGACGAATATCGGCGGCGTGCTCGCCGGATCGGGACCATCGGGCTGCAGGCCGGAGAGCCGCAGACCGACCGGTGCCGCTTCCGTCGATGACGACGACGGACGCATCCAGCGTGCGTGGTTGTCATCGAGGCTCTCCACCATGCCCTGGATGGTGGCCTCCGCGACAGCCTGGCGAACCGTCGGATCGGCTGGCAGTCCTGCGGTGATCTGCTCGTAGACGCGGCGGAACGCGGCCCAGTCGGCGTCCTTCCTGCCGGTCAGCGCCGGCATCGTGGCCTGCGGCTGGTCCAGTCCACGACGTTGTAGCTCCTGGGTGAGCGCCGCGAAGGCCGGAACCAGCAACGTACGAGGATCCCACACCGGTCCGCCGTAGTAGTTGTCGAAGATGCAGTAGTACGCCGACCCGATGGTGGTGACCGTGGTGGGCTTCGCCGGCGGCGAGGACGGGACAGACGGTGACGGCGAGGAGGGCGAGGACGGTGCAGGTGACGATGGCGCGGATGGCGGCGGCAGGGTCGCACATGCTGGTGGGCGGTTGCTGGCCGGGTTGGCGGTAGTGGCCGTCGCGGCCACGGTGGTTATGCCGTAGCCGAAGACTGCGGCCGACACGACCAACACCGCCGCGACGGCGAACGATTTCTTGTTCCTCATGCCGCTCACATTCGCCGTTGTGCCGTTGCAGGCGCGTGAACGCAACCGTTAACGCCGCTGTAGCGGCACGCCTGGTACAGAGATGGCATGCGCATTCTGGTGGCCGAGGACGAAAAGATGCTCGCCGATCTGGTAGCCGAAGGGCTACGCAGACACGCCATGGCGGTGGACGTGGTCTACGACGGCGCAGCCGCATCGGAACACCTTGCCGTGCACGACTACGACGTACTCGTACTTGATCGTGACCTGCCGGAAGTGCACGGCGACCTGGTCTGCCGGGAGTTGGCGCAGGCTGCCGCGCGTACCCGGATTCTGCTACTGACCGCCGCCGCCTCGGTACCCGAACGGGTCGCAGGGCTGGCGCTCGGTGCCGACGACTACCTGCCCAAACCGTTCGACTACAGCGAACTCGTGGCCCGGGTGCAGGCCCTCGGACGACGTAGCCAGGCCCCGCTTCCGCCGGTCCTGGAACGAGCCGGGATCGTGCTGGACACTCCGCGCCGCCAGGTCAGTCGCAACGGACGCCACCTGTCGCTCTCGGTGAAGGAGTACGCCGTACTGGAGGTGCTGATGCGAGCAAACGGTGCCGTCGTCAGCGCCGAGACCCTGCTCGAACTGGCCTGGGACGAGAACGTCGACCCGTTCACGACCGTGGTCCGTGTCATCATCAGCCGGCTGCGCGCCAAACTGGGAGATACGCCGTGCATTCACACCGTCCCGGGCGTCGGATACCGGCTGTGATGCGCCGTACGGTGCGGGTACGACTGACCGCCGTCTACACGGGGCTCTTCCTCGCCACCTCGACAGTTCTGCTCGTCACAACCAACCTGCTGTTGAAAATCAACCTGCAGAAGCGGTTCGAGGGCATCTTCGTCCATACCCCGGAGAAGCTGGCAGGGGCACCAGCCGGCCTACCGACCGATCCGCCGGCTGTGCCCCCGCACCTACCGACGGGAGAACTCCGGGTTCTACCCGCCGAGGTGCTCGCGTACCAGTGGACCATCGCGGGGGTCACGATCGTCGTACTCACCTTCGCCTCGATCGTCATCGGCTGGTGGCTGGCCGGCCGGCTGCTGCGTCCGCTGCACCACATCACGGCCACCGCACGGCGGCTGTCCCTGTCCAACCTGCATGAACGGATCGCGCTCACCGGCCCCCGCAACGAGCTGACCGAGTTGGCCGACACCTTCGACACCATGCTGGAGCGCCTGGAACGATCCGTGGAGAGCCAGCGCCGGTTCATCGCCAACGCCTCCCACGAACTGCGCACCCCGTTGGCCATCCAACGGGCAGCAATCCAGATCGGACTCGATGCTCCGTCGCCGGAACGGCTGGCCCGGGTCCGGGCGGAACTACTGGAGGTCAATCGACGCAACGAACGCCTGATCGACGGCCTGCTCCTGCTCGCCCAGGGCGAGCACGGGCTGACCACGGTCGAGCCGGTAGCCCTCGATCTTCTCGTACACCGAGCGGTGGGTGAAACGCCAGCAAATGGCCGCACGATCAGGCGGGTGATCGAGCCGGTCATGGTCACCGGTGACCTGGTGCTGTTGCACCGGCTCGTGGCCAACCTGATGGACAACGCCGTCAAGTACAACCGAACCGATGGCGTGGTCGACGTCCACGTCACCGCCGCCGGTCGCCTGACCGTCCGAAACAGCGGCCCGGAGATCCCCGAGAACCGGATCGCCGAACTGTTCGAACCGTTCCGCCGCCTGCACGCGGCGCGAACCGGCTCAGCCGACAGCGCCGGACTAGGGCTGTCGATCGTCGCCGCCATCGCACACGCCCACGGCGCCAAAATCACCGCTCGCCCCAATCGGGGCGGCGGCCTGGAGTTGACCGTGCAGTTCCCGCCACCACCGGGCTGACCCGCAGGCTACCGCCGTGCCGGGTCACCACCGGGCTGAACAGCAGGCAACGCCGTGCCAGGCCACCGCCGGAGTAGCTGCCTACTGGCGGGTGTCCATCGACGTCTGCAGGGCACGACGGGCCTGCTCGCGGGCCTCATCGGTGGCCTCTGGCTGGGGCTTTTCAGACATGACGATTCTCCTCTGTCCAGGGTGGGAACGGGCACGACGATCCACGTGATCCGCGACGGACGGCGCTGCACGGCATCGCGACGGCCGGTCCGGGGTCGCCGGAACGCTGGCCGGGAGCCGGCGTGAGCCCGGGTCGATCCGACCCTGGCGGGCAAACGGCTGGTTGTGCACCGTCACCGGTGGTACGCCGTCACCGCGACAAGAGCACGGGTGCGGCAAGAGCACGAGTGCGGCGCATCACAAACCAAGTTAGCGTTAAGTCAACCGGCACGGCGCCCAGTTCCCGGGATACGGAACAGTCACCCCGTGGGGACGCTGGCGAGGCACCGGGTCAGCGGGCGAAGAAGTGCCACCCCACCCACCACCAGAAGCCAAAGACGCCGATCCGCCCCACCGGCACCGGGCCGACCTCGTACTGCATGACATAGGCACAGACGTCACCGAAGGTGGGGATGCGGGATCCCTCCCGGCGAGCGGCCCACTCGACCACGGCGAACAGGACGATCGCCACCACGAACCCGCCGATGGCCAGCAACCGAAGTCCAGTCATCGCCGTACCAGCCCCCAGAACGCCATCAGCCACCCGAAGTAGGCAGCCGACCGGGCCAGGTCGTCCTCCAGCAGCGGATCGGCGAGGCGGGAGAAGGTGGGAAAGTCGTCCCCGGCGTTGAGGATGAAGGTGGTCCCCTCGAAGAGGCCGAAGATGACGACCGGCAGCAACCACCAGTTGGTGCCCCGCCCCAGCCGGACGGGGGCCGGGCGGCGTGGCATCCGGTTGGAGAGCCCGAGCCAGATCAGTGCCCCACCGGTGCCCAGCGCATAGAGATTGGCCGGCGTGGAGAAGGACGGGAACTGGCCTCCCACCAGGGATAGGCAGGCGATGACCGGAATCGACACGACCGGCCTGTCCCAGGTCCGTGACACCTCGGCGGCGGCGATCTCTTGCGGCTGCTCCATCAACCGATTGTTCCCGAGGCCGGAGGCACCGGAAAGGGCGACACTCCCCGGGATTACCTCTGATCTTCGGTCGGAACGACCGCCCGGTCCAGCTCGTCACGGATGGCGTCGACCACCTCGGTAGCGGAGCCGCGCCCGGTGAACCCGGCCGCGAACCGGTGTCCCCCACCGCCGAGTACGACGGCGACCTGGCTGACGTCGACACCGCCCTTACTGCGCATGGAAACCGCCCACTCGTCCTCGGCGATCTGCTTGACTACGCAGCTCACGTCGGCTTCGGCCGCGCAGCGCACCGAATCGATCAAGGGCTCCAGGACGTACGGGCGCTGCCCGTGCCGGGTCAGGTCGTCCAGGGTGGCGTAGGTCCAGACCAGCCCCAGACCGCAGGCGGCATCCGGGGCGAGTTGCACCCGACTGAGCACGTCCCCGTAGAGCCGGATCGCGCCGAACGGACGAGTGTCGAATATCCGACGCGAGATCTCGCCCGGTCGGATTCCGGTGGCCAGCAGCCGCGCGGCCATCTCGTGCACCGCCGGGGTGGTCATGGCGAACCGGAACGAGCCGGTGTCGGTGGCCAGCGCGACATAGAGGCATTCGGCGATCTCGGCATCCAGTGGCACCCCGAGCCGGGCGAGCAGCTCCTCGGCTACCACCGAGGTGGCCGCCGCCGCCGGGTCGATGACGTTGATCCCACCGAAGCGGGTGTTGGAGGCGTGGTGGTCGAGCACCACGGTCGTCGTACCGACCCGGTCGAGCCGACCGGCCAGCGTCCCGAGTCGCGACGCACTCGCGGCGTCGAAGCAGATCACCAGGTCCGGGTCGAGCCACGCCTCGTCGGCCGGAACCAGCAGGTCGAGGCCGGGAAGGCCACGCAGCGGCTCGGGCACCTCCGGCGGTCCCGGGAAGGTGGTCTGCAGGTGCCGAACGCCCAACCGGCGTAGGCCGAACGCGAAGCCGAGCATGCTGCCCAGGGCGTCCCCGTCGGGGTTGACGTGGCAGATCAGCAGCACCCGGCTGTCCGGTGTCAGATCCCGTACGGCCGCGACCGCCGCCGCCCAGTCCGCCTCGCTGGGGCCGGTCCCGTCCGACACCGGCCGTTCGGCGAGGGCCGCCCCGGCGGCACGACCGATCTCGGTCACCGCCGGTCCTCGGCGGCACCCGAGGAGGGGGGCTCCTCGCCCTCCTCCTCTTCCTCGTCCTCGGTCCGGTACGGCTGCGCCCCGCCGGCGTACTCCGCCTTGGCGGCCAGTCGTTGCACCTCGGCATCGGCGTTCCGTGCCGCGGCGAGCAGATCGTCGATGTGCTTGACCTGGTCCTGCACGTTGTCGAGCACGAAGGTCAGGGTCGGCGAGTGACGCAGGCCCAGGGCCTTGCCGACGGTGCTGCGCAGCATCCCCTTGGCGCTCTCCAGCGCGGCGGCGGTGCCCGCCTGGGCCGCCGCGTCGCCGAGCACGGTGTAGAAGACCGTGGCGTCGCGCAGATCGGGAGTGATCCGCGCGTCGGTGATGGTGATCATGCCGAGCCGAGGGTCCTTGATCTGGGTACGCACCACCGAAGCCACCAGTTCACGCACGCGTTCCGCGTGCCGGCGCACCTTGGCAGGGTCCGTCATTTCCGCACCTCCACGGCATCTTGCTCCCGGCCGGAACCGGCGACGTCAACGCGTCGCCGGAGCCGGACCGGCCATCGTCTGGAACACTACCCGCGTCGTGGCGGGGCACGCGCATCCCGCCCACCGGTCGATCCGGTGGGTTTACCGGCGCGCAATCAGTCGTCGGCGCCGTGTAACCGGCGTCGCACGGACAGCAATTCGATCTCTGGTCGCCCCGCCACCAGCCGCTCGCAATTGTCGAGCACCTCGCCGACGTGGCTGGCTTCGGCCGCCACCACCGCCACCGCGATCTCGGCTCGCCGGTGGAGGTCGAGCGCGCCCACCTCCGCGACGGAGACCTCGAATCGGCGCAGGGCGGCCACGATGGGCCGTACGTACGATCTCTTCGTCTTGAGCGATTGCGAGTCGCCTGGCAACAGAATGTCGAAAACCGCGGTTCCGGTAAACATCGTGACGAAGGATACCCGCTGTATGTGACACATGATCAAGGGGTTTACGCCCGCAGGCGTAAACCCCTTGATCAGTTAGACCCTACCGTCAGCTGCGGGGCTTCTCCCGCATCTCGAAGGTCTCGATGACGTCACCGACCTGGACATTGTTGTAACTACCCAGGGTCAGACCGCACTCGAAGCCCTCGCGGACCTCGGTGGCGTCGTCCTTGAACCGCTTGAGCGAGCTGATCGTGAGGTTGTCCGCCACGACCGCCCCGTCGCGCAGCAGCCGCGCCTTGGCGTTGCGGCGGATGACGCCGGACCGCACGATACATCCGGAGATGTTGCCGATCTTGGACGAGCGGAAGACGTCGCGGATTTCCGCGCTGCCCAGCCCGACCTCCTCGTACTCCGGCTTGAGCAGGCCCTTGAGCGCCGCGTCGATCTCCTCGATGGCCTGGTAGATAACGGTGTAGTACCGGATCTCCACGCCCTCGCGGTCGGCCATCTCGCGGACCTTGTTGGAGGCCCGCACGTTGAAGCCGATGATCGTGACGGCCTCGGTGGACGCGCTCGCCAGGTTGACGTCGCTCTCGGTGATCGCGCCGACGCCCCGGTGGATGATCCTGAGCTGGACCTCCTCCGGAATGTCGATCTTGAACAGCGCGTCCTCGAGCGCCTCGACCGAACCCGAACCGTCGCCCTTGAGCACCAGGTTGAGCGAGGTCTTCTCGCCCTCCTTGAGCTGCTCCATGAGCGTCTCCAGGGTCGCCCGACCCCGCGAGTTGGCGAAGCTCGCCGCCCGCCGCCGGGCCTGACGCTGCTCGGCGATCTGCCGCACGGTCCGGTCGTCCTCGGCCGCGAGGAACGTGTCCCCCGCGCCCGGCACGGCGGTCAGACCGAGCACCATCACCGGGCGGGACGGACCCGCCTCAGCGACCGGATTGCCGTTCTCGTCGAGCATGGCCCGCACCCGACCGTGCGCCCCACCGGCGACGATCGAGTCACCTGCCCGCAGCGTGCCCTTCTGGACCAGCACCGTCGCCACCGCACCGCGACCCTTGTCCAGGTGCGCCTCGATGGCCACACCCTGAGCCGGGCCGTCGATCGGAGCGGTCAGCTCCAACGACGCGTCGGCGGTCAGCAACACCGCTTCGAGCAGTTCGTCGATGCCGATACCCGGCTTCGCCGCCACGTTGACGAACATGGTCTCGCCGCCGTACTCCTCGGCGACCAGGCCGTACTCGGTCAGCTGCTGGCGGACCTTGTCCGGGTTGGCCTCCGGCTTGTCGACCTTGTTGACCGCCACCACGATCGGCACGTCGGCCGCCTTGGCGTGGTTGAGCGCCTCGATCGTCTGCGGCATGACGCCGTCGTCGGCGGCGACCACCAGCACCACGATGTCGGTGACCTGGGCACCACGGGCACGCATGGCGGTGAACGCCTCGTGACCCGGGGTGTCGATGAAGGTCACCGCGCGGTCGATGCCCTCGTGCGGCACGTGCACCTGGTAGGCACCGATGTGCTGGGTGATGCCACCTGCCTCGCCGGCCACGACGTTCGCCTTGCGGATCGCGTCGAGCAGCTTGGTCTTACCGTGGTCGACGTGACCCATGACGGTCACTACCGGCGCACGGCTGACCAGGCGGTCCTCGGCGACCTCGGCGTCGAGGTCGATGTTGAACTGCGCGAGCAGCTCGCGGTCCTCGTCCTCCGGGCTGACGATCTGCACGTCGAAACCGAGGTGCTCACCCAGCAGCAGCAGGGTGTCGTCGGAGCACGACTGGGTCGCTGTGACCATCTCGCCCAGGTTGAACATCTCCTGGACCAGCGAACCCGGGTTGGCGTTGATCTTGTCAGCGAAGTCCGACAGCGAAGCACCGCGCGACAACCGTACGACCTGACCCTGACCCCGGGGGGCACCCGAGCTCATGGTCGGCGCGGACAGGTTGTCGAATTCTTGTCTGCGCTGCTTCTTGGACTTGCGACCGCGGGCCGGCTTGCCACCCGGACGCCCGAAGGCACCCGCGGCACCGCCGCCGCGACCACGGCCACCGCCACCGGGACGACCGGCACCGCCGGCACCCGCGCCGGCCGGCGCGCCACCACCGGGGCCGCCACGGTAGCCACCGCCACCGCCGGCACCACCAGGACCGCCACGGTAGCCACCGCCACCGCCAGCACCACCAGGACCGCCACGGTAGCCACCGCCACCGCCGCCACCACCAGGACCGCCACGGTAGCCACCGCCACCGCCGCCACCACCAGGACGACCGGCGCCACCGCCACCGGGGCGACCCGTACCGGCACCGGGGCCGCCAGGACGACCGGGGCGCTGGCTCGGCATCGACGCCGGGCTGGGCCGCGGCGGCATGGACGCCGGGCTGGGCCGCGGCGGCATGGACGCCGGGTTGGGACGGGGACCGCCGGACGCTGCCGGACGCTGACCGCCCGGGGTGATACCGAACGGGTTGTTTCCACCGCTACGCGCCGGCGGCCGACCGCCGGAACGACCCGGGCCAGGCGTGGGCGCACCCGGGGTGCCCGGGCGGGGGGCCGCAGCCGGCGAACCCGGACGCGGCGGGATGGCACCCGGACCCGGCTTCGGCCGAGACGTGCCGTCGGCCGGCGGTTCCCGACGGACGGTGTCCCGCTGCCGGGCGGCCTGGGCGGCCTTCACGGCTGCTTCCTGCTCAGCCTTGAGAGCTGCGGCACGCGCCTCGGCGGCCGCCACCTCGATGTCGTGCGCGCTCGCCGGCTTGGCCGGAGCGGCAGTTCCCGACGGCGGGCCGGGAACCGGGCCCTTGGGCTTGGCCGGGGGCGGACCGGGCCGACGCGGCGGCCCGGGCTTGGCGGAGATCCTCGGCTCGCCGGGGCTCGGCGGCGGAGGCGTCGGGGTGGTCGCCGGAGCCGCCGCCGGTGGGGCGGTCGGCGCCGGGGAACCTGAACCCGACGACGCGACGAACGCACCACGCAGCCGACGGGCGACCGGCGCCTCGACGGTGCTGGATGCGGACTTCACGAACTCGCCCATTTCCTTCAACTTGGCGAGAACGGTCTTACTTTCGACCCCGAGCTCTTTTGCCAGCTCGTGTACGCGGGCCTTGCCTGCCACTGCACTCCTCACTCCGAGGTCGTGCGGGCAGCACCCGCAGCGACCTCACTCGTGCACTTGAAGCCTGATCATTTCTGGGACTTCATCGTGTGCTCATGTCGGTCGTCCTACCTTGCTTGCTGTGCGACCCTCGCCCGGTCGGATGATCGGGCGTAGTGGCTAACGCGTCGATATGCCTGGTCAGCTCACCCATGTCAGGAACACCGGTGATCCGCAACGCCCGCCCGAAGGCTCGACGCCGCTGTGCCAACGCGAGGCAAGCCGGCTCGGGATGCAGATGTGCTCCCCGACCCGACAGTCTGCGGGCCGGATCGGGTCGAAGGCTGTAACCAGCCCCATCGCTGACCGCGACGATCCGCAGCAACTCATGAGCCGGCGCGCGTCGCCGGCATCCCACACAGGTGCGCACCGGCCACGCACGTCGTACCACTGGCAAAGTCTACCCCTAGCCGGCCGAGATCGCTCCGCCCGGTTCAGGAACGTGATCAGCACCGCCCCGGGAAGCGTTCGGCACCGAACCGGCAGTCTGCTCGACATCGGGTCGAATGTCGATTCGCCAGCCGGTCAGCCGGGCCGCGAGCCGTGCGTTCTGCCCCTCTCGGCCGATGGCCAGGGAGAGCTGGAAATCGGGCACCGTGACCCGAGCGGTACGACTCGCCGCGTCGACCACCTCGACCCGCAGCGCCTTGGCCGGCGACAGTGCGTTGCCGACGAAGTTGGCCGGATCCTCCGACCAGTCGATGATGTCGATCTTCTCGCCGTGCAGTTCGCTCATCACCGCCCGCACCCGCTGACCCATCGGCCCGATACAGGCACCCTTGGCGTTGACACCGGGGACCGTCGAGCGTACCGCGATCTTGGTCCGATGGCCGGCCTCGCGGGCGATCGCGGCGATCTCGACAGTACCGTCTGCGATCTCCGGCACCTCCAGCGCGAAGAGCTTCTTCACCAGGTTGGGGTGGGTACGCGACAGGGTGATCTGCGGTCCCCGCAGCCCCTTCGCCACGTGCACCACCACGCACCGGATGCGCTCACCGTGCTCGTACCGCTCGCCGGGCACCTGCTCGGACTGGGGCAGCACCGCCTCGACCTTGCCCAGGTCGACGCTGACGATGCCCTTCTCGGCCCGCGCCTCGTGCGCCTGCACCACGCCGGTGACCAGGTCACCGTCCCGGCCGACGTACTCGCCGAAGTGCACCTCGTCGGTGGCCTCCCGCAACCGCTGGAGGATCACCTGCTTGGCGGTCATGGCGGCAATCCGACCGAAGTCGTGCGGGGTGTCGTCCACCTCGCGTACGACCGTGCCCTCCTCGTCGACCTCCTGGGCGTAGACGAGCGCCACCCCGGTCTTACGGTCGATCTCCACCCGGGCGTGCGCCTGCGCGCCCTCGGTGTGCCGGTACGCGGTCAACAACGCGGACTCGATCGCCGCGAGGATCGTGTCGAGCGGGATCTCCCGCTCACGCTCCAGTGCGCGCAGCGCCGCGAGGTCGATGTTCACCTCTCCTCGCCCTCCACATCTTCGTCGTCGTCGAAGTCGTCGAACTCGTCCAGATCCTCGTCAGCCACGGTGTCCAAGCGGCTGAACTCCACCTGCACCCGCCCGGGCCCAAGATCCGGATAGGTCCATTCATCCTGTTGGCCGTCCAGGTCGAACACGACCCGGTCGTCATCGGCCGCGATCACCCGGGCGGTGATCTGCCGGTCCGTCGATGGCTGGTCCGCAGCACGCTGCCCGGGCACGCCGCCCGCGCCGCGCGCGGTGACCTTCACCAGGCGACCGACATTGCGCCGCCAGTGCCGGGGCAGGGTCAGCGGCCGGTCCACCCCGGGAGAGCTGACCTCCAGCTGGTATTCCCCGGCGACCAGGTCACCACCGGTCTCCTCGGCGGTGTCGAGGGCGGCGGAGACCGCGCGGGACACCTCGGCCACCGCGTCGAGACTCACCCCACCATCGCCGTCGACGATCACCCGTACGACGTGCCGGCGCCCGGCCCGGGTCACCGACACGTCCTCCAGGTCGTAACCGGCGGCGTTCACCACCGGCTCGATCACGGCGCGCAACCGGGCCCGGCGCGCGCCCAGGTCGGACCGGGGACGCCCGCCAGCGCGCGGGCCAGCCGCCGGACGGGCGGCAGCACGACCACGCTGCGTCATTTCCGCACCCCTCTTCACGATCCTCGGCACCCTGACCGGGCAGCCCATGCCAGCACGCCACCGGACCCAACCAATGTCCGGCGGCTTGCGCAGAGCGTAACGCGCTGGACGGAAGAGGTAGCGGCCGGCGCACCGACGCCCCGGGGACGCGCGGGGCCGACTGTCGCCCGACGCCCCGCACGGATGGTGTTGACTTGTCCGGTGCGAAGCGCAGACACGGTGAAGAATCGCGACTTGCGGGAACGATCCGGACCTTCGATCCTGCGATCCCGACGTTCGGTCCTGCGGGTGGCGGGCCTGCTGACACTGGCAGCGGCCACCGGTCCGTTGGCCGCCTGCGGGCTCTTCGACGACTCGGAGCCGGAGCCCGACCCGCTCGCCCCCCTACTCGCCGGGGCACTCGACCTGGCCGCCCTGTACGAAGCCGCGGTCGCCGCCGATCCGACGCTCGCCGACCGGCTCACCCCGATCGCTCAGGCACACCGCGCGCACGCCGAGGAGTTGGCCCGAGTGACTCGGGTCACCCTGCCCAACAGCACGCCGACCGCCGGCCCGACGCTGCCGACCGGTGACCGTAAGAGCATGCTCACCGCCCTACGGAGCGCCGAACAACAGGGGCAGGCCGCCGCCACCACGGCCTGCCTCTCCACACCGGCACACCGGGCCGCGCTCGTCGGCAGCATCGCCGCTGCCCGCGCCACCCATCTGGAACTGTTGTGACGACCGCACGAACTGTGACAACCGTACGAAGTGTGGTGACCGTACGAACTGTGGTGACGACCGCACGAGCCAGGGGGAACGGGACCGCGTCATGAACCAGCAACTCGCCACGGCACTCGCCGCCGAACACGCGGCGATCTTCGCGTACGGGGCGATCGGCGTACGCCTGTCCGGAGCGGCCCGGCGGGAGGCCCGGGCGGCGGAGACGGCGCACCGCAACCGTCGGGACACCCTGGTGACGCTGCTCACCCGGGAAGGGGCCACCCCGCCAGCACCGGAACCGGCGTACACCCTGCCGTTCCCGGTGACCGACCGGGCCAGCGCGCTGCGACTCGCGATCACGGTCGAGGAACGGACGGCCGCCGCCTGGCGGGCCGCTCTGCCGACGACCACCGACACGGAACGGGCCGAGGCGTTGACCGGCCTCACCGACTGCGCGGTTCGGGCCACCCGGTTCCGGAAGCAGGCGGGCGTCACCCCGGCCACCGTCCCCTTCCCCGGCCGAAGCGCCTGACACCAGCCACCGGCCGAACGGGGGCGACGGGCCGAACGGGGGTGACGGACCGGACACCGAGGTGACTGCCCGGCTGTCCCGGGGCCCGGCTCGACGGCCTGCCCTCCGCACCGGCACACTGGTCCGATGTCCGCCTTCGGAAGCCTGGTCCGCCGCCTCGGCCACCAACGATGGTTCGCCGCCACCGGCCGGTTCCTGGTGCCCGTCGACCGCCTGGTGGGGCGGCTCACCCGAGGTCGGGTGGTCGGCCTGGGACTCGTACCGTCCCTGATCATCACCACCACCGGCCGCAAGTCCGGGCAACCCCGCAGCAACCCACTGGTGTGCGTCCGCGACGGCGACGGGTTTGCGGTGGTCGGCTCGAACTGGGGGCAGCGCCACCAGCCGGCCTGGGTGCTCAACCTGATGGCCGACCCGGCGGCCACCGTCACCCTCAAGGGCCGCGACATCCCGGTACGGGCACACTTGGCCACCGGGGCGGAGCGGGACCGGCTGTGGCAACTGCTGATCACCCGCTGGCCGGCCTACCAGACCTATGTGGAGCGTGCTGATGGTCGGCAGATCCGGGTGTTCCGGCTCGCACCGGTGACCGACACGTCTTCCACGGAGGACGACGGTCGTCGATAATCCCGGGCATGCGTAGGCAGGCACGGCGACCCGTAACGCCAACGGAACCGTCCACAGGGGCGGAGGATCCAGCCCCGTCACCGCCGGAGCGGAGAAGCCCACCCCCGATTGCCCGGACCGCACTGGCCACGGTTGCCGGACTCACCGTCGTCGTGTTGCTGGCCGTCGCCGGCCGGTACGGCTACCACCGGGACGAGCTCTACTACCTGTTCGCCGGGCGGCACCTGGCCTGGGGCTACGACGACCAGCCGCCGCTGCTGCCGGCACTGGCCCGACTGACCGACAGCCTGTCGGGTGGTTCGCTGACCGCACTACGGCTGCCCACCGCCGGAGTCGTCGGGCTCACGGTGTTGCTGGTCGGCCTGCTCACCCGCGAGATGGGGGGCGATCGCCGGGCGCAACTGCTCGCCGCGATCACCTGGGCCACCACCGGCGTCACCCTGGTCTCGGGTCACCTGCTCAGCACCACGCCGTACGACATCCTGTGCTGGACCATGATCGCCTGGCTGGTGGTCCGGTGGCTGCGTACCCGCCACGACCGGCTGCTGCTGGCGCTGGGTCCGGTGCTCGGGATCGGGTTGCAGGCCAAGAGCCTGCCCCTGCTGTTCGTCGCGGCCCTCGCCGTCGCTGTCCTGGTCAGCGGTCCACGGGAACTCCTGCGCCGGCCGGCGTTGTGGGTCGCGGCGGCCATCGCCGTCGCGCTGTGGGCACCGAACCTGTGGTGGCAGGCCACCCACGGCTGGCCACAGCTCGAGATGTCCGAGGTGATCCGGGCGGATACCGACGGTCCGCTCGGGGTGCTCGCATCGCAATTCCTGATCATGGGGCCGCCGCTGGCGGTGATCTGGATCGCCGGACTCTGGCGGCTGCTGCGTACCGCTGACGCCCGGCCGTACCGCTTCCTTGGCTGGGCATACCTGATCGTGCTCGGCCTGACCCTGGCCACCGGTGGTCGGGAGTACTACCCGGCCGGGGCGTACCCGGCGCTCTTCGCCGCCGGGGCGATCGCCACCGTCGGTTGGCTCGCCCGGGGCGACCGGGCCCGGCGGGTGGCGCTGGCCGGTGGCCTGGTCGTGAACGCCGTGGCCAACGTCGCCATCGCGCTGCCGATCTACCCGGTCCGGGTAATGCCGCACACGCCGCAGGCAATGATCAACTACGACGCCGGTGAGACCATCGGCTGGCCGGAACTGGTCGCCACGGTGGCGGACGTCCACCGGTCGCTGCCCGCCGCCGAACAGGCCACCGCCGTCATCCTGACCAGCAACTACGGCGAGGCCGGCGCGATCGACAAGTACGGACGACCGCTCGGACTGCCCACCCCGTACAGCGGTCATCTGAACTTCTGGCGGTGGGGTCCCCCGGCGGACAGCACCACCGGGCCGGTGATCGCCGTCGGCGAGCGGGTCGGCCGGCAGTTGGCCCCGCACTGCGGCTCGGCGACCGTGGTGGTCGCCCGCCACGACAACGGGTACGGCGTGGAGAACGAGGAGCAGGGCGAGTCGATCTGGCTCTGCCGAGGGCTCGACCGTCCCTGGTCACAGCTCTGGCCGGAGCTACGCCACCTCGGCTGAGACTCCGTGTCGCGAGCGAATCAGGACACCGGCCCGAACTCGAACGTCGGCTCGAACTCGAACGTCGACTCGATACCGGACGTCGGCTCAGCCGATCGCGCCGCTGACCCCAATCAGCTTGCCCACCCCGTACGTGATGATGGCGGCGGCCCCACCCAGCAGCAACTGCCGGGTGCCGCTGATCCACCAGCTCCGGTTGGTGTAGCGAGCAACGATGGCACCTGCGGCGAAGAGGCCGAGACCACCGACGGCGAGCGCCAACCACAGGTTGGTGAAGCCGAGCAGGTAGGTCGCCAGCGGGATCAACGCCCCGATCGAGAAGCACACGAACGAGGAGATGGCCGCTGCCCACGGGCTCGGCTGGTCATCCGGGTCGACGCCCAACTCTTCGCGGACGTGTACCCGCAGCGCCTCCTCCGGGTTGTTCCTGATCACCGTCGCGACCTCTTCGGCCAGGTGCCGGGGCAGGCCACGCTTGACCCACATGTCGGCCAGTTCCTGCGCCTCGGCCTCGGGGTGGCGCTCCAACTCGCGGCGTTCCTTGGCCACCTCGGCGGCCACCTGCTCGTTGGCCGAGCGGACGCTGGTGTACTCCCCCAGGCCCATCGAGATGGCCCCGGCGACCAGCCCGGCAACGCCGGTCAGCACGATGTTGCGCGGCGAGACACCGCCACCACCCACCCCGGCGATCAGCGCGATGTTGGTGACCAGGCCGTCCATCGCCCCGAACACGGCCGGCCGAAGCCAGCCGCCGGAGACGTCGGCGTGGTGGTGCTCGATCAGGGCCGCAGGAGTTTCGGTCATCATGGCAGGGTCAGGATCTCGTGGCCGTCCTCGGTGACCACGATGGTGTGCTCGAACTGTGCCGTCCACCGGCGGTCCTTGGTGACCACCGTCCAACCGTCGTCCCACATGTCGTACTCGTAGGTGCCCAGGGTGATCATCGGCTCGATGGTGAAGGTCATCCCCGGCTCCATCACGTCGGTGGGCCGCGGGCTGTCGTAGTGCGGCACGTAGAGGCCGCTGTGGAAGGACTCGCCGATGCCGTGGCCGGTGAAGTCGCGAACCACGCCGTAGCCGAACCGCTTCGCGTACGACTCGATCACCCGGCCGATCACGTTGATCTGTCGGCCCGGGGCGACCGCGCGGATGCCCCGCATCATCGCCTCGCGGGTGCGCTCGACCAGCAGGCTGACCTCCTCGGCGACCTCACCGACGCAGAAGGTGGCGTTGGTGTCGCCGTGCACCCCACCGATGTACGCCGTGACGTCGACGTTGACGATGTCGCCGTCCTGGATCACCGTCGAGTCCGGGATGCCGTGGCAGATCACCTCGTTGAGGCTGGTGCAGCACGACTTGGGGTAGCCCTTGTAGCCGAGGGTCGACGGGTAGGCACCGTGGTCGACGAGGAACTCGTGCACCACCCGGTCGATCTCGTCGGTGGTGACGCCCGGCTTACAGTGCTCCCCGGCGAGCTGGGTGGCCTGCGCGGCGAGCCTGCTGGCGACCCGCATCTTCTCGACCGTCTCGGGCGTTTGTACGTGCGAGCCGCGCCACTCCTTGGGCCGCTTCTTTCCCACGTACTCCGGTCGGACGATGTGGGACGGCACCGGTCGCCATGGCGAGAGCGTTCCTGGGGTGAGTGGCGCGCGGACGGTCATGCCGCCAGCCTATCGCCGCCCACCCCGCCCCCTGCGAAGGAAGGGTCTCTTGTTGTCGCTTTCTGCCTTGGCAGGAGCCCTTCCCAACAAGGCAGCCCACTCACAGCGGGGTGACGTACGCGCCGGTGATCCCACCGTCGACGACGAACTGGGCAGCGGTCATGAACGACGCGTCGTCGCTGGCCAGGAAGGCCACGGCAGCGGCGATCTCGGCCGGCTCACCGAACCGGCCCATCGGCACGTGCACCAGCCGGCGGGCGGCCCGCTCCGGGTCCTTGGCGAACAGGTCGAGCAGCAGCGGGGTGGCGATCGGCCCCGGGCACAGCGCGTTGACCCGGATGCCCTCCCGGGCGAACTGGACGCCCAGTTCCCGGGTCAGTGCGAGCACCCCGCCCTTGCTGGCGGTGTACGCGATCTGCGACGTGGCCGCACCCATCAGCGCCACGAACGAAGCGGTGTTGATGATCGAACCCTTGCCCTGCCGTTGCATGTGCGGAATCGCGTACCGGCAGCAGAGGTAGACGCTGGTCGTGTTGACCCGGATCACCCGTTCCCACGCCTCCAGACCGGTGACCAGGATCGAGTCGTCGTCCGGCGGCGAGATGCCGGCGTTGTTGAAGGCGATGTCGACCCGGCCGTGCCGTTCGGCCACCCCGTCGAACAGCTCCCGCACCTGGGCCTCGTCGGCCACGTCACAGGCCACGAACTCGCCACCGACCTCCTCGGCGGCGGCCTGCCCGGACCCGGCGTCGATGTCGACGCACACCACCCGCGCGCCTTCGGCGGCAAACCGCCGTACGGTGGCCAGCCCGATCCCGCTGCCTGCCCCGGTGACCACCGCCACCCGGTCCGCCAGTCGATCCCGCACACTCACTCCCCGGTCACTCGTCGGTTGCGATGAAGACGTTCTTGACGTCGGTGAAGGCGTGCAGCGCGTCCGGTCCGAGTTCCCGGCCCAGGCCGGACTGCTTCATCCCGCCGAACGGGGTCCAGTAGCGCACCGACGAGTGGGAGTTGACGCTCAGGTTGCCCGAATCCACCGCGCGGGCCATCCGGAGCGCCCGGCCCACATCCCGGGTCCAGATCGAGCCGGAGAGGCCGTACTCGGTGTCGTTGGCCAGGGCGACGGCCTCGGCCTCGTCGTCGAAGGGCAGCACCGAGATCACCGGGCCGAAGATCTCCTCCCGCCAGTGCCGGTCGGCCGGTGACCGGGCGAGTAGGACCGTCGGCGGAAACCAGAACCCGTCGCCGGCCGGGCACGAGCCGGTGAAGGCGGTCTCCGCCTCCGTCACGTACGACGCGACCCGGGTCCGCTGGCCAGCCGAGATCAGCGGGCCCATCTCGGTGGACTCCAGCGTCGGGTCGGCCACCCGGATGCCGCGTACCGCTGGTTCCAGCAGCGCCAGAAACCGGTCCAGGACCGGGCGCTGGACCAACAAACGGGTACGGGCGCAGCAGTCCTGGCCGGCGTTGTCGAAAGCGGCGTACGGCGCACTGGCCGCCGCCCGTTCCAGGTCGGCGTCGGCGAAGACGATGTTGGCGCTCTTGCCGCCCAACTCCAGGGTGACCCGCTTCACCTGGGCGGCGCAGCCGGCCATGATTCGCTTGCCGACCTCGGTCGAGCCGGTGAAGCACAGTTTGCGGACCTCGGGATGGCTGACGAAGCGCTCCCCCACCACCGCACCCCGTCCCGGCAGTACGGTGAGCACGTCCTCGGGCAGGCCGGCGTCCCGGGCCAGCTCGCCGAGTCGGATCGCGGTCAGCGGGGTCAACTCGGCCGGTTTGAGCACCACCGTGTTGCCGGCCGCGAGCGCCGGGGCGAACCCCCAGCCGGCGATCGGCATCGGGAAGTTCCACGGCACGATCACCCCCACCACCCCGAGCGGCTCGTGGAAGGTGACGTCCACCCCGCCCGGTACGGGAATCTGCCGGCCGGTCAGCCGCTCCGGTGCCCCGGCGTAGTAGTCGAGTACGTCGCGGACGTTGCCCGCCTCCCAGCGGGCGTTGCCGATGGTGTGCCCGGCGTTGCGCACCTCCAGCCGGGCCAACTCCTCGATGTGCGCGTCGACCTCGGCGGCGAATCGGCGCAGCAGACGGGCCCGGTCGGCCGGGGACACCTTCCGCCAGGTGTCGAAGGCGGTACGGGCGCGGCTGATCGCGACGTCGGTCTCCTCAGCCGTGGTCGCCGGCACACTCGTCACGGACTGCCCGGTGGCCGGGTCGACCACTTCGATCGACGGCTGCGCCTGCATCTGCTCAGCGGCATGCAACACCACTTCAGAGGCGCTCGGATCCAGTTCAGAGGCGTTCGAAGCCACGGAACATCTCCCAGTCGGTCACTGCCGCGTCGAAGGCGGCCAACTCCACCCGCGCGTTGTTGGCGTAGTGCGCGACCAGCTCGTCACCGAAGGCGGCCCGCGCAATCGGCGACTCCTCCCACCGGGCGAGCGCGTCCCGTAACGTCCCCGGCACCCGGGGCGCGGTCGTGTCGTCGTACGCGTTGCCGTTGAACTCGGGTTCCAGCGGGAGGTCCTGTTCGATGCCGTGTACGACCCCGGCGACCAGCCCGGCCAGCGCCAGGTACGGGTTGACGTCGGCCCCGGGTACCCGGTTTTCTACCCGCAGTCCGGGCCCGTGACCGACCAGCCGCAGGGCACAGGTGCGGTTGTCGGTGCCCCAGCGCAGCGCGGTCGGGGCGAACGAGCCCGGCTGGTAACGCTTGTAGGAGTTGATGTTCGGGGCGAACAGCAGACTGAAGTCCCCCATGGTGGCCAGTAGTCCGGCCAGCGCCCGCTGCCCGACCTCGGTGAGCCCCGCTCGGCTGGCCGACGAAGCGGGCAGCCCCGCCCCGCCGGCCGACGAAGTGGGCCGTCCCGGCTCGCCCCTCAAGGAACCGGGCAACACCGGCTGGCCGTCGATGGACCGTAACGAGAAGTGGATGTGGCAGGAGTTGCCCTCCCGGGCGTTGGGCTTGGCCATGAAGGTGATCGCCATACCCTCCTGCGCGGCGATCTCCTTTGCCCCGTTCTTGTAGATCGCGTGGTTGTCAGCGCAGGTCAACGCGTCGGCGTAGCGAAAGGTGATCTCGTGCTGGCCGAGGTTGCACTCGCCCTTGGCGGCCTCGGGCACCAGCCCGGCCCCGGCCATCTCGACCCGGATGCGGCGCAGCAGCGGCTCGACCCGGGCGGTGCCCAACAGCGAGTAGTCGACGTTGTAGAGGTTGGCCGGGGTCAGGTCGCGATAGCCGCGCCGCCAGGCGTCCTCGTACGAGTCGCGGTAGAGCACGAACTCCAGTTCGGTCCCGGCGAAGGCGGTCAGCCCGTGTCGGGCGAGCCGGTCCAGTTGTTGGCGCAGGACCTGCCGGGGTGAGGCGACGACGGCCGACCCGTCCGCCCAGACCAGGTCGGCCAGCAGCAGTGCGGTGCCGGGCTGCCACGGAATCCGGCGCAGGGTGCTCGGGTCCGGCCGCATGGTGAGGTCGCCGTAGCCGCGCGCCCAGCTTGACATCGCGTACCCGTCGACGGTGTTCATCTCGACGTCGACGGCCAGCAGATAGTTACACCCTTCACCGCCGTGCTCGACCACCTCGTCGAGAAAGTGGGGTGCGTGGAAGCGTTTGCCCTGGAGGCGGCCCTGCATGTCGACCAGGCCGAGGACCACCGTGTCGATCTCGCCGCCGTCCACCGCCACCCGTAGTTCCTCCACGGTCAGTGCCGGGGTACGCCTCATGCTGTCTCCTCGTCGTCGACGGTTCGGCGGGGTCCGGTGAACCAGGTACGCGCCGAGGCGTACCACCAGACGGCGACCAGCAGCAGCACCCCGCCGACGGCGAGCGGGGCGTAGTTGACGGCGGACCAGCTGAACCCGGCGGTGCCGGGCACTCCGGCCGGCACAATCGGCATAACGAAGTAGACGGAGATGACGGCGATCTCGATCACGGCGATCCAGCCGAGGATCTTGTATCGGCGACCCAGCGTCCACGGTCCGGGGGTGAACCGGTCGCCGAGCCGTAGGCGTAACGCGATCGGGATGACGAACGACAGGTAGAGGCCGATGACGGCGACGGAGACGACGGCGTAGAAGGCAACCGGGACTCCAGCGGCGCTGGAGTAGAGCGCGGGCAGGGTCAGCACCAGACCGGCACCGGTCGCGCCGATGATCGCGTTGACCGGGGTGCCGTTGCGGTCCACCTTGGACCAGATCCGCCATCCGGGGACGCCCCGGTCGCGGCTGAAGGCGTACGCCATCCGGCTCATGCTGGTCACGCAGCTCATCCCGCAGAAGAACTGACCGACGGTGGAGATGATGATGACCGTCTTGAAGAAGAACGGGGTCAGCGCGCTCTCGAAGATCGCCCCGGAGAATCCACCGGCCGCGTTGACCGCCTCGACGTCGGTGGCCGCGAAGAGGAAGGCCAGCAGCAGGATCCAGCCGCCGATGGCCGAATAGAAGATCGATTTCCAGAGGCCACGGGCCGCCGTGTGTGACGCCCCCCGGGTCTCCTCGGAGACGTGGGCGCACGCGTCGAAGCCGGTGATCGTGTACTGGGTGAGCAGGAAGCCCAGCGGCAGGATGTAGAACCAGAACGTCCAGCCGCCGGTGCCGCCGTCGGCGAATCCCGAGTTGTTGAACCGCTCGGTGAAGACGAACTGGAAGCTCTGGTGATCGTCGGGTACGAACACCAGGATCGCCACCACGACCGTCGCGCCGGCAACGTGCCACCAGACCGAGACGTTCTGGAGCAGGTCGATGATCCGGTGCCCGAAGATGTTGATCAGCCCGTGCAGCACCAGGATGACCACGAAGAGGCCGAACGCCTGCTGGAGTGTGCCCGCCCAACCGTCGAAGAGCGCCGACAGGGTCAGGTTGAGGAAGGTCGCGCAGCCGTAGTCGACCGAGGCGGTGACCGCGACCAGGCCGATCAGGTTGAGCCAGCCGGTGAACCAGCCGTGCACCGGCCGCCCCATCTTCGCCGCCCACCAGTAGATCCCGCCCGCCGTCGGGTAGGCGGACACCAGCTCCGCCAGGCAGAACCCGATGATCAGGATGAAGATTGAGATCAGCGGCCAGCCCCAGGAGATGGCGACCGGCCCGCCGTTGTTCCAGGCCTGGCCGAACGTGGTGAAGCAGCCGGCCAGAATCGAGATGATCGAGAACGAGATGGCGAAGTTGGAGAAGCCACTCCACTTGCGCCGCAGCTCCTGCTTGTAGCCGAGTTCGGCGAGCCGCCGGCTGTCGTCGTCCATCGGCTGTCCCGCGACGGTCTCGGGCGTAACGGCCACCGCGCACCTCCTCACATGGGTCGGCGCATCGGTGCGACTAGGGGAAAGTCTTGACGTAAGGATCAAGATGGTCAATACCCGCCGGCCAGAAACCCGGTAATTGCGTTGCTCCGCGTCGCCGCCGCCGGCATGCTCGTAGGCGTGACACAACAGGCGTACGACACCACGCGCCGCTGCCGAGCGCGGCGGCGTACCGGGGTCGTGGTCCTGCCGGGTGATTCCGCGCCAGACTGAGCGCGCCCCGGCTGGCCCGACCCTCGGGCCCCTCCCCGGGCCAACCCCTCGGACCCCTCCCCGGGTCCACCTTCAGGACCCCTCCCCGGGTCCACCTTCAGGACCCCTCCCCGGGTCCGATGCCGGGTCCTCGGAAGCCCGGCACCGCGCGGCGGCGCGGGGCGTAGTCACCTCTCTCACACCCGCATGGCGGTTCGCCGTGCCGACGCCCCGCCCCGCGCCGCCGCACCTCTACGGTCGTTTTTTGCCAGGGACGCCAACGTCAGGCCGTCAGGGCCTCGGCGGCCCGACGGACCCCATCGCGGATCGGGATCCCGGCAATACACGCCCAACTCGGCCACTTGCTCCCTCCATTGACACCGTCCCGGAAATCCGTCCTGCCCCGCTGTGCCCCGGCCCACCAACGACGGCTAAAGATCCTGGGGGAGGGAAGCGGTCCCGCCAGGGCCAGTTGGCTTCAAGATCTTCCCTGCGGTCGATGTTGGTGGGTTGTCGTCGGGCTCACAGGTCCGGTCAGGCGAGGTTGATAGTGGTGGTCAGGTCGATCGGCTGGGCCGTGACGATGATCCGGACGATGTCGTCGATGCTGGCCCGGGCAAGTCCGCCGTAACGGCCGAAGGTGGTGGTCCACCGTTGCCAGCCGGGCCCGGTGGTGCGTGCTGTCACCTTCGGCTGGACCACCTGGCCGGTGGTGACGGCGGCGAGGATCTGGACGGCATCGACGCCGGGTTCCTTCCATGCTCCTTCCTGGAGGACTCCGGCCTGCCCCTCATCGATGGCCTCTACCACCAGCGACAGTCCGTTCGGGCCGTCGACCACACCCCAGTGCACCAGGGCGACGCCTCCGGCCCTGCCGAGCAGGACCGGAGGTTGCAGCAGACGGGGAGCGGCGATCATCACGGAACGAGCCTAGCCACCTGGCCAGTGAGGCACGGTCACATCGAGCGCCCTGATCTGCGAGCTGGTGGAAGCAGAGCTCCCCGGTCGCCGACGGCCACTGTTCGGCCCTTTCATGGCTCGGCACCAGCCGCCACTGGAACACCAGGTACGTCATCCGCGCCTGATGACGTACCTGGTGTTCCAGTAAGTGAGTGGTTCGGTGGTCGGCTAGGGGCGGCCTTCCGGTCCTGCCCGGTCCGCCTCCTCCTTGCTATCGATGCCACCCTCGGCGAGCATCCGCCGTGTTCGACCAAGTCTGTAGTCGGGACAGCCTGCGGATCACATGGATTTGGTAGCAGTCTCTTGACCTCGGCGATGAGCGCCTCAAGCTGGCTCTCGGTGCACCCCAAGACGGCACCACCATCACCGTGCATGCGGCCGTCCTGCGCCGCACGATCGAAAACGTCGTTCACGATGCCGCAGCCTGAGCGTCTTCCCATCCCCCGCGTTCAACCTACCGGCATCGGCCCTGCGGTCCCGGATACCGCAACTGGCCACGGGTATCAGGAAAGTGCAATCAGGTCGTCAGGGCCTCGGCGGCCTGTCGGACCCCATCGCGGATCATGTCGCCGTAGTCGTCCTCGCCCAGCGCCGACAGGCTCTCCTGGGCGCGGGTCAGATGCTCCCGAGCCTGATCGAGCTGGCCGAGCCGGCGATAGTCCTCGACCAGGTTGAGGTGTAGTGACGGCAGGAAGCCCCGGACCGCCAACGAGTCGTGGTGCTGTCGTACCCGCTCGTCGGTGAGGGTGTCGACCGCTTCGAGGGCGCGCAAATTCCAGGCGAGTTCGTCGGCGGGGTCGTCCTGTAGGTCAGCCAGATAGTGGGCCACCACGCACCGATGGAACGGATCACCGTCCGCCCCGATCCGCTCCCAGAGCGCGGTGAGCTGCTCCCGAGCCGGCCCGGTCTGCCCCGCCCGGCCCAGCTCGACCGCTGCGCTCATCTCGGCGATGACCTCGTCTGCCTTGTCGCTCACTGCTCGCTCCTCCGGTCGGTCGACTCGTCCGGGGAGAGAATCGGGCCTCGACCGGGTCGAGGGTCAAGCCGCCGATCGCCCGCCGGCCACACCCCGATCGGGTACGTCAGCGACAAAGCTCGCCCAGGCGTCGCGCCCGAAGGCGAGCGCCGGCCCGGACGGGTCCTTGGAATCGCGTACGGCGACCGCCTGCACCAGCTCGGCCACCTCGACACAGTCGGCGTCGCCTAAGCTGCGGCTGGACTTGCGCCACGCCGCCGGCACCTCGGCCATCTCCACACAATTGGCGTCGCCTGCGCTACGGCTGGACTTGCGCCACACCGCGTCGGACAGCTCCGGAATGATCATCTCGGGCTCACTCTCGCTCATGCTCGATTGCGACCCGCGCAATAAACTCGACCGACCTGGCCGGGCTGAGCGCCATCCGCGCCAGTCTATCCGCGGTCCGGCGGAAGATGGCCACCTGATCCGGCTCCTCCAGGAACACGCTGGACATCTTCGGCTCCTGGTGCACCACGGACGGCTCGCGCTCGAAGTCCAGGATCAGGAACGGCCCGTCCAGCCCGGGGTGCCCACCGACGCCGAACGGCAACACCTGCAGCCTCACGTGCGGACTCTCGGCTAGTTCAACGAGACGCCGCAACTGCCGGGCCATCACCCGCCGATCACCAAGCACCCGACGCAGTGCAATTTCGTCCACAATGGCGTGCAGCTGCGGCGGTTGCGGACGTTTGAGGATCACCTGCCGACTCTGCCGGGCGGTCACCCGGACCCGCGCCTCGGCCTCTGGGATGCCAATCGCCCGCATCACCGCACGAGTGTAATCCTCGGTTTGCAGCAGGCCGGGCACCAGCATCGGCTCCCAACTGGTCAGCCGGCTGGTCTGCTCCTCCAGTTGGAAGAAGGTCTTCGACCAGGGGGTAAGTCCCGGGCCGAGCCGCTCCCACCAGCCGCGCTCGTGCGCCCGTTCCGTCATGGCGAGCAGCCGTTTGCGTTCCGCCCCGATCACGCCGTAGACCACCAGCAGCGAGGCGACATCCTCGGGCCGGATGCCCTGCTGCCCGGTCTCCATTCTGGACAGCCGCGACGGCTGCCAGCCCAGTTGTTTGCATACCACCAACGCGGTCAGGCTCCGCGCCTTGCGAAGCTGCCGCAACTCCCCACCGAGCCCTCGGCCGACCACCGTGGGCAAAATTTGCCGCACCAATTTTGCACCCTCCGCAATCCGTTGACTCCGATGCGTGCAGGCGAAACTCTAAACAGGAATTGCACGACAACGCAACAGGGCTTTGGTCAGCGATTGGAGGGAGTCAAGTTGCCGATTGATCAATTGGCGTCGGGCGAGCAAAAGGCAGACGGCGTGCCGGTGGCACATGGCGAGCAGGTGGAGAACGACGACCGGACGGCGACGGAAAAGCAAATACCGAGGCGTGTATTGATGCCCTGGGCCGAGCCGTACGATCCGGCTAATTCCCCCGGGCCGATTCCGTCCGTGGTGGAGCGCTTCCGGTGGCGGCCGGATCGGCCGGCAGCGCCGAGCGAGGCGGAGCGGGAAGCGGCACGCTACACGGTGGTGCTCGTCTCCCCCGACGCGGCCGAGTCAATGGGACGCCCTCGGTACGACGTGGGCCTGCGGGTCTACCAGGACGACGACCTGGCACACGACGCGCTCGACCTGGACGAGGCGGTCGACATGATCGAGAAAGCCTGCGGCGAGCCGATCACGTTGGTGGAACACCGCGCCGACCTGACCTACTGGACCGTCCGCGTCCGCCCGTCATCCTGACGCTTCCGCCCTGCCGCTCCCATTCCTGCTCTGCCGCTCCTGCTCCTGCTCCTGACGATCTCGCCCCTGCCGATCGAGCAGCCAATCGAGCGGCATCGTCGAGCAGCGCCACCGCGCGGCAACAACGTGATCAGGACTCCATGGACGTTACAACCGGCAAGGTAAGGTCCATGGAGTCCTGGTCACCAAGACTTTCGGGCGCCTCGGCCGGTGGATACTTCCCGGGGCCTTTCGCCGGGGAATGTTTCCCGGACCTTGGCCAGAGAGGCACCCCGGAGCCTCGGCGGAAGCGAACGGATCAGGCCGATTCGAGTATCAGGGAAATGCCCTGGCCCACGCCGACGCACATGGTGCAGAGTGCGCGACGGGCTCCGCGATTATGCAATTCCAGGGCGGCGGTCAATGCCAACCGGGCTCCACTGGCCCCCAATGGATGCCCGAGGGCGATAGCGCCGCCATTCGGGTTTACGTGCTCGGCATCCACCGGCAGGCCCAATTCCCGTAGCACCGCCACCGACTGCGCGGCGAACGCCTCGTTCAACTCGATTACGTCGATGTCAGCAAGGTTCAGACCGAGTCGGCCCAGCAGCCGATTCGTCGCCGGCACCGGACCCATCCCCATCACCCGGGGCGGCACCCCGGCGGCAGCCGCGCCGACAACCCGGGCCAGCGGAGTCAGGCCATATCGCTGCACCGCCGCCTCACTCGCCACCAGCAGCGCCACCGCGCCGTCGTTGACACCGGAGGAGTTGCCGGCGGTGACCGTACCCCCGTCACGGAACGGCGTGGGCAGCGCGGCGAGGCGCTCCAGCGAGGTCTCCCGGGGGTGCTCGTCGACGCTCACCAGACGAGTGCCCCGACGGCCCTCCGGCACCTCGATCGGCACGATCTCCTGCGCCAGCCGGCCGTTGGCCTGTGCCTTGGCGGCCCGCTGCTGCGACCGCAGCGCGAACGCGTCCTGGCTGGCCCGGTCGACGCCGTACTCGGCCGCCACGTTCTCCGCCGTCTCCGGCATCGAGTCGGTCCCCCACCCCTTGTGCATGAGCGGGTTCACGAACCGCCAGCCGATGGTGGTGTCGTAGATCTCGGCGGTACGGGCGAACGCACTGTTCGCCTTGGGCTGCACGAACGGTGCTCGGCTCATGCTCTCCACGCCACCGGCGATGACCAGCTCGGCGTCACCGGCGACGATGGACCGGGCTGCCGAGGCCAACGCGTCAAGCCCCGAGCCGCAGAGCCGGTTGACCGTGGTGCCCGGCACCTCCTCGGGCAGTCCCCCCAGCAGGGCCGCCATCCGGGCCACGTTGCGGTTGTCCTCGCCGGCCTGGTTGGCGCAGCCCAACACGACGTCGTCGACGCTCGCCCAGTCCACCGAGGGGTGCCGGGACACGAGTTCCCGGATCACGTGGGCCGCCAGGTCGTCCGGTCGTACGCCAGCCAGCGCGCCAGCGTACCGGCCGATGGGGGTGCGTACGCCGGAAACGAGATATGCCGCAGTCACGTCAGGCAGGATAGCCAGGACTTTTCCCGACGTCAGGTCCGGTGCCTGCCGGTGTGGAACCGGTGACGGCGGTATCGGACCGATCGCCGGGATAGATTTGTCGGCATGGCTCAGCCCCAGTTCGCCCGGGAAACGTCGCGCAGCGGTGAGTTCGTCCGGCAGCCCAACCGGTTCACCGGGCGGGTGACCCCCGACTCCCAGTCCCCGCCTGGCGGCGGGCCGGACGAGCAGGGACGCTGGCCGCTGGAGGCAGGCCGCTACCGCCTGATCTGGTGCCGGGCCTGCCCGTGGGCGCACCGTACCCGGATCGTCCGAGGGTTGCTCGGCCTCGACGAGGCGATCTCGATCGGCACGGTCGACCCGATCCGGGACGATCGCGGCTGGCGGTTCAGCCTCGACCCGGACGGACGAGACCCGGTGCTCGGGGTGGAATACCTGGCCGACGTCTACCGGGCCACCGACCCGGACTACGCCGGCCGCGTCACCGTCCCGGCGCTGGTCGACACCGTCTCCGGTCAGGTGGTCACCAACGACTACCCGCAGATCACGCTCGACCTCTCCACGCAGTGGCGGGACCTCCACCGGCCCGGTGCCCCGGACCTCTATCCGGAGGCGCTGCGCCCGGAGATGGACGAGCTGATGGCCCAGATCCACCGGGACGTCAACAACGGCGTCTACCGGTGCGGCTTCGCCACCTCCCAGGCCGCGTACGACGAGGCGTACCAGCGGCTCTTCGCCCGGCTCGACGCGCTCTCCGCCCGGCTGGCCGACCGCCGCTACCTGATGGGCGACGCGATCACCGAGGCCGACATCCGGCTCTTCACCACGCTGGTCCGGTTCGACGCGGTCTACCACGGCCACTTCAAGTGCAACCGCACCAAGCTCACCGAGATGCCGGTGCTGTGGGCGTACGCCCGGGACCTGTACCAGACCCCCGGTTTCGGTGACACCGTCGACTTCGACCAGATCAAGGCGCACTACTACTGCACCCATCCGGCGATCAACCCGACGGGGATCGTGCCGTTGGGTCCCGACGAGTCCGGCTGGGTCACCCCGCACGGGCGTGGCTGACCGCAGGCGTGGCTGACGGCAGCCGTACCCGGGGAGCAGCTGAACCGGCCGGCCGTACCCGGCAGGTTGCTGCGCCGGGCATCCGTACCCGGATCGTGGTCGCGCTGGCCGCAGCCGGCTGCGCGGTCGGCGGCAGCGTCGCGGTGGTGGTCGCGGTGGTCGCCGGTCCGGGTCCGGGCCTGACCGGGTACGTCAGCGAGGCCGGCGTCGCGGCCAGCTCGTACGCGACGACGTTCCGGTTGGGGATCTTCGGCCTCGCCGCCGCCCTGCTCCTGCTCGGTACCGTGCTGTGGCCGGCGGCGCGGCTGGCCGCCGCCCTGCTGCTGACCAGCGGCCTGCTGACGGTGATCTCCGGGGCGGTGACCTGCTCCGACGGCTGCCCCCTGCCACCGTTCGAGCGGGCCACCGTCGCCGACCTGGTACATGGCGGAGCGAGTATCGCGGCAGTGGCGGCGGCGGTACTGGCCATGCTGGCGGTGCTGGTGTCGCCCGCCGCGTCCCGGGCGCTACGCCTGCTCTCCGGCGGTGCCGCCGCCATGGCGCTGCCCCTGTCGGCAACGGTCGGCCTGGGCATCCTGCTGGTCGGCCGAGGCGTGCTGGTCGGTGTGGTGGAGCGGCTGCTGCTGGCGCTCGTCACGCTCTGGGTAATCGCCGCCGCTACGACGGCGGTCATCCAACACCGCACCACGGTGGTCGTACAACACCGGTCGTCGAGTCGGTTGTTCCACGAACCGCCGTAAGGATCATCACGGCCGCCGCTCCTTCCGCCAAGCTGGCCCGACGAGTATGATCACCGACGATGGTCAATGTCTGGTCTCTCACCAACCGCCTGTATGTCGATCTGCGACTGCAGGCCAGCGGCATCTGTCGCGTTCAGCCGCCCCGCTGACCGCTGATCCCGCCGCCTCCGGACGCCCATTTCCGGACCAGACCTCTTGGAACGCCATGTCGACCGCTTCCCGCAGTGTGCCCTCGCTCTCCCGCAAGGTGCCCTTCTCCCTCCAGATCCTGCTCGGCCTGTTGCTCGGCGTCGGCCTGGGCTATCTGGCCCGGGCCAACGACATCTCCTGGCTCGGCACCACCCTCGACACCGTCGGCAGCCTCTTCATCCAGTTGCTGAAGCTCGCCGTACCCCCGCTCGTCTTCACCGCCATCGTGGTGAGCGTGGTCAGCCTGCGTGGGGTGACCAACGCCGCCCGGCTGGCCGGCAAGACCCTGCTCTGGTTCGCCATCACCGCCCTGGTCTCGGTCGGTGTCGGCATCGGCCTGGGCCTGATCACCAACCCCGGCCGGGGCGTCACCCTCGACATCGCCGGTGCCACCGCACCCAAGAAGACCGGGACCTGGACCGACTTCCTCACCGGCATCGTTCCGACCAACCCGGTCGGCGCGTTCGTCGACGGCAACGTGCTCCAGATCGTCTTCCTCGCCGTGGTGATCGGCTTCGCGGCGCTGCTCGTCGGCAAGGCCGCCGAACCGTTCGTGGACCTCAACCGGGCCCTGCTGGAGATCGTTCAGAAGGCGCTCTGGTGGGTCATCCGGCTCGCCCCGCTGGGCACCCTCGGGCTGATCGGCCACGCCGTCGAGGCGTACGGCTGGGATCTGCTCGCCCCGCTGGCAACCTTCACCACCGCCGTCTACGTCGGCTGCGCGATCGTGCTCTTCATCGTCTACCCGGTGGTGCTGATCGCCGCCGGGCGGCTCAACCCGCTGCGCTTCTTCGCCGGGGCCTGGCCGGCCATCCAGTTGGCGTTCGTCTCCCGCTCCTCGGTGGGCACCATGCCGGTGACCCAGCGGTCGGTGGAGCGGCTCGGCGTCCCCCGCGAGTACGCCTCGTTCGCCGTTCCCTTCGGGGCCACCACGAAGATGGACGGCTGCGCCGCCATCTATCCGGCGCTGGCCGCCATCTTCGTCGCCCAGGTCTTCGGCGTGGCCCTGCGCCCGGTCGACTACCTGTTGATCGCCTTCGTCTCGGTGGTCGGCTCGGCCGCCACCGCCGGCCTGACCGGGGCGATCGTGATGCTCACCCTCACCCTCAGCACGCTGGGCCTGCCACTGGCCGGTGCCGGTCTGCTCCTGGCGATCGACCCGATCGTGGACATGATCCGTACCGCCACGAACGTCGCTGGGCAGGCGCTGGTGCCGACGGTCGTCGCCGCCCGGGAGGGCATCCTGGACCGGACCGCGTACGACTCGGCCGGCCGGCGTGGCCTGGACGAGGAGAGCGCGTCGGTCGTCGAGCCCACTCGCCCGGACAGTCCGGCTCCCGTCCCCGCCTGATGTGGGAAAGGGCCCCTTCCTATCGCTTTTGCCTGGGAAGGGGCCCTTTCGTATGCCGTCAGAAGAGTGATGCTCACCCCTTGCGCTCGATGTGTTGGCGATATATCGTCAACACATCGACGACAGAACGGGGAACAGAGATATGAGCTTCCATCGACAACAACTTCACGTCATGCATGACATGAGCGATATGCACGACCGCGCCCGGATGCGCGGCTTCGGCTTCCCACCCGGCCCTGGCTCACACGGCCACGGTGGTCATGGCGGTCACGGCTCCCGGGGAGGCAGTTGGGGCGGCGGCCGTGGCCGAGGCCGAGGTCGCCGGCCCAACGTCCGGGGTGCCGTGCTGGCGCTGCTCACCGAGGGGCCGATGCACGGATACGAGATGATCCAGGAGATCGACTCCCGCACCGGTGGCGCCTGGCGTCCCAGCCCGGGATCGATCTACCCCACCCTGCAACTCCTGGAGGACGAGGGCGTCATCGCCAACGCGGCCGATTCGGCCGGCGGCGGGCGCAAGCGGTTCGCGTTGACCGAAACGGGTCAGGACGAGGCAACGCGAGCAGCGCAGTCCCCACCCTGGGACGACTTCGCCCCGGGCACCGTCAGTAGCTGGCACGAGATGCGCGACGCCGGGTTCCAGGCGATGAACGCGTTGCGCCAGGTCATGATGACCGGCACCGACGATCAGCGGGAACGGGCCGCTCAGGTGCTCGGCGAGACCCGGCGCAAGCTCTATGCCATCCTCGCCGAGTCAGAGTGACCAGTTCGGAGTGATCCGCACTGTGCGGTGATCGCCCAAACCGGGTGACGGCACGACGCGCCCCGACCTATCCCACTGGCACGTCAATTCGCGGGATCAGTGGCTATTCAACGGGGGATAGCCACTGATCCCGGTGACCTTTGTGCGGCGGGCAGTGCGGCTACACCTGCGGCTCAGAACAGCACGGTGGCGAAGGTGCCAGCCGAACGGAACCCGCACCGCTCGTAGACCCGACGGGCCGGGGCGTTGTAGTCGTTGACGTAGAGGCTGACCGTGGGCGCCACCCGGGCCAACGCGTCGCGTACCACCGCCGCCATCGCCGGCCCGGCCAGCCCGCGCCCCCGCCATTCGGGCGCCACCCAGACGCCCTGGACCTGAGCGGTACGCCGGGTGACGACAGCCAACTCGGCCTTGAAGACCACCTGACCGTCCACGAACCGGGCGTATGCCCGTTTCGTACGGACCAGATCGGTGACCCGCCGTCGGTAGCCGATCCCGCCATCCTCCGCGAACGGCGAGACCCCGACCTCCTCGGTATACATTGCCACCGCCGCCGGCAGGAGCAGCTCGACCTCCGTCGACTGCACCAGGCGCACCTCGGGATCCGCAGCGATCTCCGGTACGGCGTCCGTGACCAGCAGCGGCTGGTTGGGCCGGATGTCCCGAGCTGGTCCCCAGTGCGGGGACAAGCGACCCCAGAGATCCAGTACGGCGTCCGCCCGCCCGACGATCGACGAGCAGATCCGCTCCTCGGCGGCGAGCAACTCCGTGAACGCCGCGATCGCTGGCGCGTCGGCGAGCACCGGTGTGAGGTGGCCGCCGAACCAGCAGAGCGACTCCACCCGGCGACGCGCACCGTAGCCGAAGATCCGCCCCTCGGCCCGCCACCAGGACAGGCCATTCGCGGCGACCTGTTCAGCCACCTGGGCACTCGCGATCGGATCGAGATCGAGAAGCTTCTCGACCGCTCCGCGTTCGGTTTCCCCCAACTGCCGTACCGGCACCGTCAGCACTCTCTCAGGGTGCCAGATCGGCAGCGGCCAGACAGGCTCGACGCCATGCTGCGGGACGACAGCATCAACCACACAAGCCCGTCAGGCAACGTCAGGCCACCCCGACCGCCTCTGCCTCCGGCTCCAACGTCCGGGTCCGCGCCGCCCAGCGCACCACCGGCGGCACCAGGAGGCCGAGCCCGACGAACATGACACCAAGCACCAACCAGCCTGGCGCACCCCAGGCGACGGCGAGCGTGGTCACCACGACCGGGGCGACCATTCCGCCCAACTCCATGCCCATCGCGTACGCCCCCTGGTACTGCCCGTGGGCGTGGGCCGGAGCCAGCCCGAACGAGATGCCCCACCCGGCGGCGGAGTGCCAGAGTTCGCCGATCACGTGGGCGAGCGCCCCGGCGACGAGTAGCGCTATGGCGACGCTGGTCGGCACCGAGCCACTGGCGGCGAAGAGCGCGCAGGCGGCGGCGATCGCCAGCCCGGCCCGGCGGGAGGCGCGCGCCGCACCGGTGATCTGCTCGGTGCCCCGCGAGGCCCGAACCTGGAAGAGCACCACCATGGTGGTGTTCACCAACAGCAGTACGGAGATGAGCCAGCGCGGGGCGGAGGTGTGCTGGGCGATCCACAGCGGCAGGGCGATGTTGAGCAGCCCGAAGTGCATCGACATCAGCCCGTCGAGCACGGTGAACGCGAGGAACGGCCGGTCCCGGAGCGCGACCAGTCGGGGGCCGGTCGCCGGGGCCGGGACCGGCGGGATCGGGGCGAGCCGGGTGAGGATCGCCGCTGCGGCAAGCTCGCTGACCGCGTTGACCAGGATCAGTGCCACGAAGCTGGCACGGGTGTCGACGGCGATGCCGATTCCGGCGAGAGCGGCACCGACCGAGATCCCCACGTTGGTGGTGGCCCGCAGGTAGGCCCGGGTACGGACCCGTTGTTCGGCCGGGATGGCGCCGGCGATCACCGCGCCCTGGGCACCGCGATAGGCGGCGCTGGCCAGGGCCGTACCGATGCCGACCGCGAGGAATGCCGGGAACGACCGTACGGTGGTCAGCAGCGCGGTCATCCCGCTACCGGCCAGCAGGGCGACGATCTGGATGCGGCGCGGACCGTGGCGATCGGCGAGGTAGCCCATCGGGGTGCTGGCGACGAGGCCGACCAGTGCGAAGACGCTGAGTCCGAGGCCGACCTGGCCGACCGACAGACCGACCGACCGGGTCAGGAAGAGGGCGCTGGCGGCCAACCAGGTCCCGCGGCCAACGGTGCGGACCAGGGTGGCGAGGGTGAGGACCCGGGCCGGACCCGGTTCGGGTAGGAGTCGTCGCACTCGAGGACTTTAACAAGACGGACGTACGGTTTGTAAAACCGGTCCCAGGATACGAAAGGAGGGCTGGCCCACTCCTCCGGGCCAGCCCTCCTCAAGGCAACCGACAGAACAATCGGGTACGGCTCAGTGCACCGTCACCGTCGCACCACCCGGTACCAGGTCACGAAGGTCGTCGGGCAGTTCGGCACCCATCTCGTCGGCCAGCCGCAGCGCCTCCTCGATCAGGGTCTCCACGATCTGCGCCTCGGGCACGGTCTTGATCACCTGGCCCCGTACGAAGATCTGGCCCTTGCCGTTGCCGGACGCGACACCGAGGTCCGCCTCCCGGGCCTCCCCCGGCCCGTTGACGACGCAGCCCATCACGGCCACCCGCAGCGGCACCGGCAGCCCCTCCAGGCCGGCGGTGACCTCCTCGGCCAGCTTGTAGACGTCCACCTGAGCCCGGCCACAGGACGGGCAGGAGACGATCTCCAGGCCCCGCTCACGCAGCCCCAGCGACTCCAGGATCGCGGCACCGACCTTGATCTCCTCGACCGGCGGGGCGGAGAGCGAGACGCGGATCGTGTCGCCGATCCCCTCGGCCAGCAGCGCGCCGAAGGCGACCGCGGACTTGATCGTGCCCTGGAACGCCGGCCCGGCCTCGGTGACCCCCAGGTGCAGTGGGTAGTCGCACTGCTCGGCGAGCTGCCGGTACGCCCGGACCATCACCACCGGATCGTTGTGCTTCACGGAGATCTTGATGTCCCGGAAACCGTGCTCCTCGAAGAGTGAGCACTCCCACAGCGCCGACTCGACCAGCGCCTCCGGGGTCGCCTTGCCGTACTTGGCGAGCAGCCGCTTGTCCAGCGAACCGGCGTTGACCCCGATCCGGATCGGCACCCCGGCGGCGGAGGCCGCCCGGGCGATCTCCTTCACCTTGTCGTCGAACTGCCGGATGTTGCCCGGGTTGACCCGGACCGCCGCGCAGCCGGCGTCGATGGCGGCGAAGACGTACTTCGGTTGGAAGTGGATGTCGGCGATGACCGGGATCTGCGACTTCTTCGCGATCGCCGGCAGCGCCTCCACGTCGTCCTGGGACGGTACGGCCACCCGCACGATCTGGCAGCCGGCGGCGGTCAACTCGGCGATCTGTTGCAGCGTCGCGTTGACGTCGGCGGTCAGCGTGGTGGTCATCGACTGCACCGACACCGGGGCACCGCCGCCCACCGGGACCGAACCGACCATGATCTGGCGGCTGGCCCGGCGGGGAGCGAGCGGCGTGGGTGGCACGGCGGGCATGCCGAGACTGACTGCGGTCACTGGGGCACTCACCTTGGGATCAGCGTGATCGGATTGATCACGTCCGCGGTGACGGTCAGCAGCGTGAAGGCACCACCGATCAGGATCACCGCGTACGTGAGGGGCATGAGCTTGAAGTAGTCGACCCGGCCCGGGTCGGGCTTGCCGAGCCGGGCATAGATCCAGGACCGCGCCCGCTCGAACCAGGCGATGGCGATGTGCCCACCGTCCAGCGGCAGCAACGGCACCAGGTTGAACGCGCCGAGGAAGAAGTTCAGCGAGATGAAGAGCATCACGAAGATCTCCCAGAGCCCGTGCTGGACCGCCTCGCCGCCCAGCCGGCTCGCGCCGACCACGCTGATCGGGGTGTCCATGTCGCGCTCGGCGCCGGTGATGGCGTCCCAGAGCGCCGGGACCTTCTCCGGGATCCGGGCCATCGCCTGGACGGTGGCCACCGCCATGTCGCCGGTGTAGTCGGCGGTCGCCCCGACCGCGTCGATCGGACCGTACGTCAGCATGTTGGGGGTCTGGATATCCAGCCCGACGCCCATCGCGGAGACGGTGGTGGTCGTCTCCGCGTTGCCGTCCAACGGTGCGCGCTGCACCGACGCCAGGTTGAACTGGGTGCTACCGGCCGTCCCGTCGCGGACGTAGGAGACCGTCGCCAGCCCGGGTGGGGTGGCCCGGACCACCTGAAGCATCTCGCCCCAGTTCGCCACCGGGGTGCCGTTGATCGCGGTGATCCGGTCGCCGTCGCGCAGGTGCTGGGCGGCCGGACTGGCCGGGTCGCCAGGCGCGCAGGCACGGGCGGCGTTCTCCACCACGACGCAATCGGCGATCGAAATCACCGCCGGCTCCTGTCGAGCCTGTGCCTCGGTGGTCGGGAAGTCGGGGTTGGGCAGGCCCATGAAGATCGCGGCGATCCAGAGCGTGACGATCGCAAGGACGAAGTTCATGGCCACCCCGCCGACCATCACGACCGTGCGCTTCCACACCGGGAAGCGCCACATCGCGCGCGGCTCGTCAGCCGGGTCGACATCGTCGTCCTGCGGGGTCATTCCAACGATCTTGCAGAATCCGCCCAGCGGGATCGCCTTGAGCCCGTACTCGGTCTCGCCCCGACGGAAGGAGAAAACGGTCGGCCCGAAGCCGACGAAGTAACGGCTGACCTTCATCCCGAAGCGCTTGGCCGTGATCATGTGCCCGGCCTCGTGCAGACTCACCGAGAGAAGGATCGCCAGGGCGAACGCCACCACCCCGACCAGATACAGCATCAAGCTCCTTCCACCACCGTCTTGATGATCTCCTGGGCGTACCCGCGGGCCCAGGATTCCGCGGCGAGCACATCCTCGACCGTACCCGGTTCGGCATAGTCGGGCGCCGCCTCCAGCACCCGCTCCAGGGTGTCGACGATGCCGAGAAACGGTAGCCGACCCGCGACGAAGGCGGCGACGCACTCCTCGTTGGCGGCGTTGTAGATCGCCGGCCGGCAGCGCCCCTCGATCCCGGCCTGCTTGGCCAGCCGTACCGCCGGGAACGCCGTGTCGTCCAGCGGCTCGAACCGCCAGGTGTGCGCGGTGGTCCAGTCGACCCCGGTCGCCGCGCCCGGCACCCGGTCCGGCCAGCCCAGGGCCAGCGCGATCGGCAGCCGCATGTCCGGCGGGCTGGCCTGCGCGATGGTCGAGCCGTCGACGAACTCCACCATCGAGTGGATCACCGACTGTGGGTGGACCATGACCTCGATGTCGGCATACGGCACGGCGTACAGCTCGTGGGCTTCGATGACCTCCAGTGCCTTGTTGACCAGCGTGGCGGAGTTGATCGTGACCACCGGACCCATGTTCCAGGTCGGGTGCGCGAGCGCCTGCTCGACGGTGACCTCGGTCAACTCGTCGCGCCGCCGGCCCCGGAACGGACCACCGCTGGCGGTGACGATCAACCGACGCACCTCGGCCCGGTCGCCGGAGCGCAGACACTGGGCCAACGCCGAATGCTCCGAGTCGACCGGCACGATCTGTCCCGGTCGGGTGGTCGCGGCCCGGACCAGCGGGCCGCCGGCCACCAGCGACTCCTTGTTGGCCAGGGCGAGGGTACGACCGGCGCGCAGCGCCGCCAGGGTGGGTGCCAGCCCGAGCGAGCCGACCACCCCGTTGAGCACCACGTCACAGGGCCAGCCGGCCAACTCGGTCATCGCGTCCGGGCCGGCAATGATCTTCGGGATCCGGTAGTCGCCGGTGGCGTAGCCGCGTTTCTGCGCCTCGGCGTAGAAGGCCAGTTGCAGATCCTGGGCCACGGAGGCTCTGGCCACCCCGACCACCTCTACTCCCAGCTCCAGTGCCTGGGCGGCGAGCAGGTCGATGTTGCCGCCCCCCGCACCAAGTCCAACCACCCGGAACCGGTCCGGGTTACGCCGGACGATGTCGATGGCCTGGGTACCGATCGATCCGGTGGAGCCGAGCAGGACGATGTCACGCGGAGGACTCATCCGGTCAGTGTAAGGAAGGGCCCCTTCCTATCGTTTTCTGTTGTATAAGGGGCCCTTCCTAACGCCTAACACTGCTCAGGGCCGGGCCAGGCGGAAGGTCTCCACCTCCTCACCGCCGTACCAGTCGGTGCGCCGGCCGATCCCGGTCATGCCCAACCGGCGGGCAACCGCCATCGACGCCTCGTTGCCGGGCGAGACCACCGCGTAGATCTCGGTCAGGCCCTGGTCGAAGCCCCGCTGGACCGCGCCACGGGCCGCCTCGGTGGCGTACCCGTGCCCCCAGGAGTCGGGGTGCAGGTGCCAGCCCACCTCGATATTGTCGGTCAGCTCCCCCTCGTCCCGGCCGGGCAGTGGCTTGAGCATCACCGTGCCGACGATCCGACCGGCGTCCCGGAGCTGGATCGCCCAGATGCCGTACCCGGCGCCGAAGGTGGCGTTGCGTGTGTGCCAGCTCCGGATCAGGTCGGTCGCCCCGGCAGGAGCCGTCAACGGCAGGTACGACGTGTTCAGCCAGCGGCCGACCTCGGGACGGGCGTACATGTCGTAGGCCCTGTCTACGTCCGCCGGATCCTCGGTCCAGTCCCGCACCACCAGACGCTCGGTCTCGTAGATCATCATGCCGGTGACTGTATGCCTCCTTGTTGATCAAGAGGTTTGCGTCAGATAGCGCGCCGACGCTGACGCAAATCTCTTGATCAACCCGCGTGGGGGCAAGAGGGGAGGGGCGGTCAACGAGCGGGGGGCGGGGCGGGGAGTGGGCCGCGCCGGAAGGGGCCGGTCACCTCGTAGGTGATGCCGCCGCTGCCGGCGCTGCTGCCCGAGGTGCCCCGCTGGGAGGAAAAGTAGAGGCGAGACCCATCCGGAGAGAAGGCCGGTCCGGTGATCTCCGACGAGGAGTGCCCCAGCAGGCGCAGGAACGGGGCGACCACGCCGGCCGGGGTGATGACGTTGATCTCCATGTTGCCGCCGTCCTCGGCCACGTAGAGATCCCCACCGGTCGTACCGATGATGTTGTCCACCCCGGTCAGCGGAGCGGCATCCGCCGGCACGAGCGAGTCGTCGTACGCCAGGTCGAGGCGCTGGCCCACCGCGTCGTACGCCCAGACCCGGTTGTCGCCCTTGGTGGTGAACCAGCAGATGTCCCGGTCGTACCAGCAGCCCTCGCCGCCGTCGAAGTGCTTGGCCGCCGCCACCTGGGACCGGGTGGCGACCGGGAAGCCGTCCCGGTCGGGTACGTCCTGCCAGGTCACCGGCCCGGCGGTCTGGTCGGCCGGGGCGCAGAGCACCTGCACCTTCCCGGTACGCAGATCACCCCAGGTGTCCGGGATGAACCGGTAGAAGCAGCCGTCGGACTCGTCCTCGGTCAGGTAGACCACCCGGCGCTGGGGGTCGCAGGCGGCGGCCTCGTGCTTGAACCGGCCCAGCCGGGTCCGCTCCTCGGCCGGGCGGCTACCGTCCGGCCAGGTCTCGAAGACCCGCCCGAGCGGCACCTCCTCGCAGGAGAGCCAGGTGCCCCACGGGGTTGCGCCACCGGCACAGTTGACGTTGGTGCCACCGAGGATCCGGTACGCCGAGGCGATCGAGCCGTCCGCACGGAAACGCACCGCCGAAGCACCACCGGCCAGCGGGATCTCCGAGTTGGAGACGTAGATCCAGCCGTCGCCGGCCGGGAAGCAGGCACCCCCGTCCGGTGCCCAGTGCCAGATGTACGACGTACCCGCGACCCGCTGCCCGGATCGGCCGATCACTCGGCTGGTGAAGCTGATGGGCAACTGGATGCCGTTGGCGTCGGCGGCCAGCAGGTCGCCGTACGGGCTGGGGCCGGGTTGGGCCGGACCGGCGGGCTGCCCCTGCCGATCCGGGTCGGCGAGCTGCCCCTGCCGATCCGGGTCGGCGAGTTGTTCCTGCCATCGCTGGCGGGCGAGCGCCTGCTGCCAGAGCGCTCCAGCGAAGGTAGCGGTGCCCGTACCGAGAATGGCGGTGCGCAGGATCGTACGACGGTCCACGATTACCTCCACAACGGTCGATGTCCCGACGACCCTAGAGCCATCAGGACATCGACAACACCCGCTATCGGGTGAACGCGTGGTGACGGCTCCCCGCATCGGCCTCGGGCTCGGACTCCGGTTCCGTCGTCACGGCCGGCTGCGGTTCGGCGAACTCGTGGATGCCGTACCGCTGGTAGAACCGGGCCAGCGGACCGGGCGCCCACCAGTTCCATCGACCGAGCAGCCGCATCGTGGCCGGTACGAGCAGCGCCCGTACCAGCGTCGCATCCACCACGATCGCCACGATCATGCCGACCCCGATCAGCTTGATCATCATGATGCCGCCGGTGGCGAAGCCGGCCACCACCACGATCAGCAGCAGTGCGGCAGCGGTGATGATCCGGCCGGTGTGCTGCAGACCGGTTGCCACCGAAGCGGTGTTGTCCCCGGTCCGGTCCCACTCCTCCCGCACCCGGGAGAGCAGGAACACCTCATAGTCGGTGGCGAGACCGAAGAGCACGGCCAGCATCAGGATCGGACTGCTCGGCTCGATGAATCCGGACGGGGTGAAGTCAAGCAGGCCGGAGAGGTGTCCGTCCTGGAACACCCAGACCACCACCCCGAACGACGCACCGATCGAGACGAGGTTCATCAGCACCGCCTTGATCGGCAGCACCACCGAACCGAAGGCAAGGAAGAGCAGCACCAGCGTCGCCGTGGCCATCAGCAGTGCCATCCACGGCAGCCGGGAGACGAGTCCGTCCAAGAGGTCCAGGTCGACGGCGGGCCGCCCACCGACGAGCACCTCGGCACCGGGCGGTGCCGGCAGGTCGCGGATCGCCCGGACCGTGTCCTTGGCCGGGTCGCCGATCGGTTCCCCGGGGTAGGCCACCGACAGCAGCGTCGAGTCGGCCCAGGTGCCGGCCACCCGCGTACCGGTCACCCCGGCCACCCCCTCCACCTGCTCGGTGAAGCGCTGGATCTGCTCGGCCGACGCCCCGGAGATCAGCACCTCGATCGGGGCCGCGTTGCCGCCCGGGAAGTCCGTCCGGATCCGTTCACTCACCATCCGTGCCTGAGCCTCGGCGGGGAGCACGCGTTCGTCGAAGCCACCGAAGGTGATCCGCAGGAACGGCGCGGCCAGCACGACGAGCAGCACCACCACCGCGCTGGCGTAGAGCACCGGACGGCGCATCACGCTGTGTGCCAGCCGGGCCCAACCACCGCCAGGTGTGGTCTGACCGCCCCTGGCGGTGCCTTGGCCGCCGCCGGTGGCCCGGCGGCGCAGCCGGGGCAGGGGTACGCGCAGCGCGTTGATCCTCGGTCCGAGCACCGCCAGCAGGGCCGGCAGCACGGTCAGCGAGGCGAGCATGGCCAACAGCACGGCCGCCATGCCACCGAGTCCCATCGACCGCAGGAACGCCTGCGGGAAGATCAGCAGACTGGCCAGCGCCAGCACGATGGTGAGGCCGGAAACCATGACGGTACGACCAGCGGTGACCATGGTCCGGCCGATCGCCACCTCGGTGGCATGCCCGGCGGCCAACTCCTCCCGGAACCGGCTGACCACGAAGAGCGAGTAGTCGATCGCCATGCCGAGGCCGATGAGGGTGACGACGTTGATAGCAAAGATCGATACGTCGGTGACCATGCTGAGCAACCGCATCAGGACGAATCCGCCGACGATGGCCAGTCCGCCGATGAGCAGCGGAGTCGAAGCGGCGACCAACCCACCGAAGATCAGGATCAACAGCACCAGCAGGATCGGCAACGACACGATCTCGGCCCTGGTGATGTCCTCGGTGGTCTGGTCGGTGGCCGTCGCCTGGATGGCCACCTCGCCACCGATCTCGGTGGTCAGCCCCGGGGCGTCCAGCGCCGGGCGGAGCGCGTCGTAGGCGGCCCGTTTGCCGTCCTCATCCCCGGCGTGTAGCACGATCAGGGCGTAGGTGGCGCGTTGATCGGTGGCGACGAGGCTGGGGTCCGGTGTCGTGTACCAGGTGGTCACCCCGGCTACTTCCGGCCGCTGACGAAGCTGGTCCAGGGTCGTGGTCACCGGGTCACGAAAGGCGGGCTGTTCCACCGTGGCCGTGTCGCTGGAGTAGAGCACCACCAGGTCGGCACCGTAGCTGCCCAGCCCTTCGGTGACCCGTTCGCGGAGTTGACTGGACTCACTGGCCGGATCGTCGAAGCCGCCGCCGGTCAACGAGCCGAACACGCCAGTGCCCCAGGTCGCGCCGATCACAGCCAGCAGCACGGCGGCCGCCAGGACAACCCAGCGGAGCCGGACCACGGCTCTTCCCCACCACGTGAACATCGGTCTCCTCAAACCACATGATCAAGACGTAAGCTGTAGCGACAATCAGCTAAGTAAACGCCGTTAACTATCTCAACACCGTTCACCATTGGTCAAGGGAGTGCGTAGATGTCCGTATCTACCCGCCGGGAACGGCTGCGTACCGCCACCCTTGCCGAAATCAAGGAAAACGCACGCCGACTCCTCGTGGCCGGCGGCCCCCAGGCGATCTCACTGCGGGCCATCGCCCGCGACATGGGCATGACCGCCCCTGCCATCTACCGCTACTTCCCCAGCCTCGACGCGCTCGTCACCGCGCTCGTCGGCGACCTGTTAGAGGAGATGCGACAGGCCGTCGCGGCGGCCCGCGACACCGCCGGTGACGATCCGGCCCGACAGCTCGGTGCTATGGCCCGGGCCTTCCGCCACTGGTCCGTCGGACACCCGGTCGAGTTCGCGCTGATCTTCGGCACACCGGTACCCGAGCTGTTTCCCGCCCACGACTACGGCGACCTGGATCAGCCCAGCGCCCGACTCGGCGAGCAGTTCATCCAGCCGATCATCGAGCTGTGGCGTCGTGGCCCGTTCCCCGCCCCACCCCGGGACCAGATCGAGCAGCGGTTGGGCCACCTCCTCCAGCCGCTCCGGCGCAACCATCCGGATCTGCCGGTCGAGGTCGCCTACGTCTTCCTCGCCGGTTGGAGCCGGCTCTACGGTCTGGTCGCCATGGAGGTCTTCCGCCTTTTCGACTGGGCGGTGACCGAGGTCGAAACGCTGTTCGAACTGGAACTGGAGCAGTTCGCGGGCCAACTGATGGCCGACCCACCGACGAGCGAGAACACGCCCTCCTAGCGGGAAGCGCTCATCGATGGAGAAGGGCTATCGCCCTCGCTCCCGGGTACGCGCCCGGTGCTCGCTGCGGTCGAGGCGGCTGATCTGGCCGCCGGGCCTGCGTCGGAACTCACCGAGCCAGAGGTGCGGCACGTACCGGCGGACCACCGCCGCCGCCAGGCGCACGTCGGAGGCTTCGAGACGAAGACGATAGCGGAGGTGGGGAAGCCCGGGGCGGGACGACTCCCCCTCGCGCACCAGCGTCCGCAGAACCGGGTCGTCACGCTCAATGGGACCCGTCGGGTACAGCTCAAGGCTGTAAAACCTGAAGCAGGGCAAGGGGCAGCCCGATCCGGGCACGATGCCGTCCGACCGGAACCACCGTTGCGTCCGGCGCGGGGGTGGGCCTGACGAAAGGTGGTGGCGCCATGGGTCGATAGCCCAACGAGTGCCGCCCCACGCGCGATCTCGCCTGCACTCTGCCTGTGCTTCCGCCTGTGCTTCCGCCTGCACTTTGCCTGCACTTCCGCCTGCACCTGCCCCAACGAGGCGGCCAGCAGGCGGGCCGGCATCGGGAACCATCGACGGTGCAGGGGGCTGACCGGCGGACCCCGGGGCGATAGGCTCCCCCGGCATGGGTGACAAGCTGCCGACCCGCGCCGACGTGGTGATCGTCGGATCCGGGCACAACGGTCTGGTGTCCGCGATCCTGCTCGCCCGCGCCGGGCTCGACGTGCTGGTACTGGAGGCGGCCGACGTGATCGGCGGGGCCACCCGCACCGAGCAGCCGTTCCCGAAGGTGCCGCAGCTACTGCACTCCACCGGGTCGTACCTGCTCGGTCTCATGCCCCCGGAGTTGATCGCCACGCTGGACGTGCACATCCCGGTGCTACGCCGCGACCCACACTACTTCCTGCCCACGCCGGGCGGCCCCGGCTCGCCGTACCTGCTGATGGGGTCCGACCGGGCGGCGACCCGCGCGCAACTGGCGGCCTTCTTCTCCCCCGCCGACGTGGCCGCCGACGACGCCATGCAGGCCGAGCTGGCCCAACTCCGCGACGACCTGGCCCCGGCCTGGCTCGCCGAGCCGCTACCGGTCGAGGAGATCGCCGAGCGCTACCTGCGGCCCTCCCTGCGACAGGTCTTCGTCGACCTGGTTCGTGGCTCGGTCGTCGACTACCTGGCCCGCTTCGACTTCCGCTCCGAACTGCTGATCTCCATGTACGCCGTCACCGACGGCCTCTCCGGGCTCACCGCCGGCCCGGACGACCCCGGCACCGGCAACAACTTCCTGGTGCACAACATGTGCCGGCTCCCCGGTGCCGACGGCACCTGGATGATCGCCGCCGGGGGGATGGGCACCGTCTCCCGGACCTTCGCCGAAGCCGCCCGCGCCGCCGGGGCCAGGATCCACACTGGTACGCCGGTCAGCGCGGTCACCCTGGCCGGTGGCGCGGCCAGCGGTGTCGTCCTGGCCAACGGGCGGGAGATCGCGGCCGAGGTGGTCCTCGGCGCGTGCGACCCGTACCGGCTGCTGGACCTGCTGCCCGACGGCGCGGCACCCGCCGAACTGACCGCACGGATGACGGCGGCCCGCCGTCCCGGCAGCACACTGAAGCTCAACCTGGCGCTGACCGGTCTGCCCCGCTTCACCTGTCTGCCGCCGGACGCGCCGAGCCCGTTCGGCTCCACCATCCACCTGCTGCCCGGCTCGGCCTCGCTGCTGGCCGGTGACGGCGGCCAGTCGCCGCTGACGGCACTGCGCGGGATGTGGGCCGACGTGCAGGCCGGGCGGCTGCCCGACGAGCCGACCATCGAGTGGTATCTGCACACCACCGTGGACCCGTCCCTACAGGACCCGGCCGGGCACCACTCCTCGGCCCTGTTCGTGCAGTCCGTGCCCTACTCGCTGGGCGGTACGACCTGGGACGCGGCCCTGCCGTCCTACGTGGACCGACTGCTGGCCATCTGCGAGCGGTACGCCCCGGGCACCGCCGACCTGGTCGCCGACGCCGTGCCGCTGGCCCCGCCCGGGATCGAGGAACACTTCGGCATCACCGGCGGGCACATCCACCACGTCGACAACACGGTCTCGTTCACCGACCGGATGCCGTACGCCACCGGAGTCGACGGGGTGTACGCCGGCAGCGCCGGTTGCCACCCGGCGGGCAGTGTCATCGGCGCCGCCGGACACAACGCCGCTCGCCGCATCCTGGCCGACCTCGGTCGCTGAGCGGCCACCCGGTTTGTGGACCGGCGATCAGCCGCCGGGGCACCGCGTGTCACCGCCACTGCGCTCGATGCAGTGCTCCGGGGCGGGCGGCGGCGAGGGTGGCGGCTGGAGTGTCCGCCCCGCGTCAAGTGCGAGACACCCCGCCGGCACCGCGAGTAGGACACCGATGATGCCGTAGACAACTGTCGTGATCTTGAATCGTCCCACCGCCGCCAGCACGCCGATCAGCAACGGGCCGCCCGCCAGCAGCACCCCGAACCAGAGTTGCCACCAGGCGAATTCCAGGTCGAGTTGGCGTGCCAGCCTCACATCGTCCCCGGGGTCGTAGAACCACGGCTTGACGCTCGCCCAGGAGCTGAACAGGATGCCCAGGCCGATCAGCCAGCCGAGGGTCAGCAACGCCACGGTCAGCCGCAGGCCGGTCTGCCCCCGTACCGGTGTCGGCTGGGGAGGCGAGGTCGCGGTCATGCCCCAGACCGTACGGAGCGTCGGGCGCACCGCCCACCGTACGGATACTCAGTGGACCTGCCAGAGGCTTTCGTCCACCCGGACTCCGGGCTTGTCTGGCAGAGGTGCCGTAACCACGTCGAGCAGGTACCGGTCGTCGTCCTCGTGCAGCGCGGCAAGCAGGTGGCTGCCGTCGGGCCGGATCAGGCTCCAGAGCCCCGGCGGTTCCGTGTCCCCGTACAACACGTACGTCGCGAAGCACGCAGCGAGCCGGACAGCGAATTCGCGACGGCCGACCCGCTCGGCGAGCCGGCCCTCGATCCCGACGTCGAAGGCCATCGCGAAATGACCACTGACCTCGCGATAGGTGCAGAAGGCGGCGAACCTCGCGTCCGCGGGGATGGCCGCGAGGGCTTCCGTGACCCGGTCAGCGTGGCCGACGAAGAGTTCCTCGTCGCCGAGCGCGAAGCAGTCCCGCAGGAACGCCCGCAGCTCGGACTCGGGAGGTTGACGGGACGACAGCCCGTCATAGCCGGTCGCCGCTGCCCGGGTCACGGTGTTTCCCTACGCGTCGGCTACCTCGCTGGGTACCGACTCACTGGGGACTGACTCGCTGGGGACTGACTCGCTGGGGGCGGGCTCGTCCGCACGACGGGAGCGCAACTCGTGGCCGACACTGGTCAGGCAGCGCCCACTGGGCAGGTCGAAGCGCCAGCCGTGCAGCTGGCAGGTCAGCTGGTCGCCGTCGATGACGCCGAACCGGGTCAGGTCGGCCTTCAGGTGCGGGCAGCGCCGCTGCACGATCCAGTCGCCAAGCTTGATGTCCTCGGCGTCCGGCTTCTGCTCGGCGTACCAGCCCTCGGCGTACTGCAACCGCTCCTGCGACAGGCACTTGAAGAAGGCGTAGACGAACTCGTTGTACTGGCCGATCCGGGCCGCCGAGAATCGGCAGGAGAGGAACAGCGAGTTGACCCAGTCGACCTCTTCGATGTGCAACAGGTGCTCGACCAGCGCCCGCTCGGTACGGAACCGGTAGCGAACCTTCTCGTCGGCGTACGGCCGGACCTGCTTGCCCGGGAAGTCCACCACGATCGACTCGATCGACTCGCCGTCGTAGCCGACCAGGTCGAACCGGACCGGGCCGCCGACGCCCTTGGCGAGGTAGACCGACTCCTCCAGCAGCGGCTCGATCCGCCGCTTCATCTCCTTGAGGACGTCGATCTCCGGATGCCGCCAGGAGGCCTTCTCCGCCTCGATGATCGGCCGCTTGCGCTCCCGCATCTCCTCCAGGTGCGCGACCTTGTTGGCGAAGAACTCGGCCACCGGCATCGGGTGCGTGGTCTCGCAGCCGTCGGCGGTGATCTCGGAGACACTGCCGGGCAGCAGAACCACCCCGTTGGTGCCGCCGACCTTGGCGTACTCGTCGAGGAAGACCTGCTGGTCGGGGAAGATGTTGCCCTCGTCACCGTGGATGTCGTTGAACTGCCACAGCTCGTCGTCGAGGAAGCACGGCGGACCGGCGATCGGGAAGACGTGCGACGCCTTCAGGTCGTCGATGTAGCGCCAGGTCCGGTCGAACTGCCGATCCCGCTTCTGCTTGCCGAACGCGGTCTTCGCGGCCGTGGGCAGCTCGTAGACCATCGGATACCAGATGGCACCGGAGAACTGGAGCATGTGCGCATGCACGTGGCCGAGTTCGGTGAAGACGCTCAGGTCGGTGGGACGGGCATCGTTCTGGTTGAGCAGTCGGATCCCGTCGTGCTCCACCCAGAGCGAGGAGTCGCCGATCGGGCCATCCGTCGGGCTGGTCAGTGCCTGGATCATGACCTTGAGTCCGCCGTCGAGCTCGACGACCTCGTTGGTCTTGGTGCGCAGGAAGCTGGTGAAGCCCAGCTCGCGCAGCTCGTCCTCCAGCTCGGAGGTGGGGTACTCCGGCAACAGCACGGTCGCCTTCTTCGACACGAAGCGCTTCAGGTGTTCCGCGTCGAAGTGGTCCCGGTGCAGGTGGGAGACGTAGAGGTAGTCGGTCTGCCCGAGGGTTTCCCAGTCCAGCTGTGAATTGTCGGGGAATGGGAACCAGGAGGCGAAATAGGCGGGATTAACCCACGGGTCACACAAGATGCTGCCCGCGGCTGTGTCGATCCGCATGCTGGCGTGTCCCGTACCGGTCAGTCGCACCGCACACTCTCCCTCGGAAGAAATCCAGGTGTACGCGACAAACGCTACCGGAGCCGGTTCCCCGCCCGAACCTCGACGCCGGTAGTAGCGCAGCCGACCGAGGTGAGCGGACCCTACGCACCTGGCGGCAGGGGACGTGCCAGACTAGGCCCGAGATCCGATCGCTAGGGAAGGACCGAAAGTGGCAGGAAGCGAGCCGGTAACGTCGCCAGACCAGCGCAAGCCGGGGCACCGCAAGGCGGGCCAAATCGGTGCGGTCGTCACCGCGGTACTGCTGCTGCTCATGTTGATCGGCAACCACGAGGGCAACGTCGAGAACATCTGGCTGGTGGGGATCGCGCTGGGCCTGCTGGCCATTGTCATCGGCGACGTCGTACTGCGCCGCAACGGTCTGCGCTCCTGACGAACCAACGCTCACCGGGGCCAGCAGGACCGGGCTGAGCGGGATCGACTGGACCAAGATGGGCCCGCCCCGGAATTCCGGGGCGGGCCCATCTGTGTGTCGAACGCGTCGGTCAGCTTCGCCGCATGAGCAGGTCCTTGACTTCCTTGAGCGCCGCGTCGACCTCGGCCTCGAAGTAGCCACCCGACACCAGCTCGAACTGAATCGTCTCCAGCTCGGCCGGGTTGACCGGCAGCGGGCCGCGACCCGCCAGGCTCACCAGAATGTCCTCGAACAACTGATCGACCTGTCGCGGGTCGTAGCCGCTGCCGAACCGCCGTACCTGGAAAGTCCGCCGAATATGGTCGATCCGCTGCGCGTCGCTGCCACCGGCCAATGGCGGGCCAGCCATGGGGGGCCCAGCTGCGGGCGGGCCACCGAACCCTGGCCCGCTGGGTGCGCCCCCAGCCGGCGGGCCTGCCATGGATGGGCCACCAAACCCTGGCCCGCCCGACGGCGCTCCCCCTGACGGCGGGCCCGCCATCGGCGGCACGCCCGGCCCCACATTTCGGCCCGGCCCACGCGGGTCGGATTGACTCCGGCCGCCACCCAGACGGCTGCCCGGTTCCGGCAACAGGATCTCGGTCGTCATCTCCGGCTTACCGTGCCGGCCCGGCTCACGCCGTTCGAACTGCTCGAACTGCTCGAACTGGCCATCCGGGCCGGGGCGCCCGTCGTAGCCGCCCGGGCCCCGGGAACGACCCGGGCCACCCTGCCCACGTGAGCCGTCGAAGTCACCATGAGAACCCTCGTAGTCGCCGCCCCCAGACGAGCTGCTGGAGGGCTGGTCGTACCGACCGTACCGCTCCGGCGGGCCGGCCGGAGCCGGCATCTGTCGGGGGGGCATCGGCGGGGCAACCGGGGGGTGACCAACATCGTCGCGCATCGCCGGAGGACCCATCCGCTCTGGCGGACCCATCCGATCCGGCCGATCCGGAGGACCCATCCGCTCTGGCGGACCCATCCGATCCGGGGGGCCCATCCGATCCGGCCGATCCGGAGGACCCATCCGATCCGGCGGACCCATCCGATCCGGCCGATCCGGCGGACCCATCCGATCCGGCCGATCCGGGGGGCCCATCCGATCCGGGGGGCCCGACCGGTCCGCCGGTCGGGAGTCGGCGGACCGCTTCCTTCCGCCGCGCTCCTCCAACTCGGCCAACTGCCGCTCGACCCGGTCCAGATGCAGGTCGACCTGCCACTCGTCATAACCGTTGAAGCGGACGCGGAAGACGACGTCGTGAACCTCCTGGGCAGTGATCGGTGCCCCGGACTGCTCGCCAGCGAGGATGGCCTCGACCCGGTCGAGAAAGTCATCCACCTCGTCGACCTTGTAGCCCCGGCGCAGCGCCTTACGCCGGAAACGCTGACCCTGTTCCGCCACTATGTCTCCTGGTTCGCTTGGTCGTCACGTCGTCCACGACGCAGGCTCACGTCTCCCCCTCCGCAGCGGCCAACTGCCCACACGCACCGTCGATCTCCCGGCCCCGGGTGTCCCGGACCGTGGTGGAGACCCCGGCCGCTCGCAGTCGGCGTACGAACTCCCGCTCGACCGGCTTCGGGCTGGCGTCCCAACGGCTACCCGGAGTCGGGTTGAGCGGAATGAGATTCACGTGGGCCAACCGACCGGCCAGCAACCGACCAAGCAGGTCGGCCCGCCACGGCTGGTCGTTCACATCTCTGATCATCGCGTATTCGATCGACACTCGGCGGCCGGTACGGGCGGCATAATCCCACGCCGCGTCCAGCACCTCGGTCACCTTCCACCGCTGGTTGACCGGGACCAGCTCGTCGCGCAGCTCGTCGTCGGGCGCGTGCAGGGAGAGCGCCAAGGTCACCGAAAGATCCTCGGCGGTCAGTCGACGCATCGCCGGTACCAGCCCCACCGTCGAGACTGTGATGTGCCGCTGGGAGAGACCGAGCCCCTCGGGGGCTGGCGCGCAGAGCCGCCGGATTGCCGCGATCACCCGGGAATAGTTGGCCAGCGGCTCGCCCATGCCCATGAAGACGACGTGCGACAACCGGGACGGAGACCCGGCCACCGCACCGGACGCGGCTACTCCGGCGAGGTAGACGGCCTGGTCCACGATCTCGGCGGTCGACAGGTTACGGGTCAACCCGGCCTGGCCGGTCGCACAGAACGGGCAGGCCATGCCACAGCCGGCCTGGCTGGAGATGCAGACGGTCACCCGGTCCGGGTAACCCATCAGCACGCTCTCGACCATCGAACCGTCGTGCAGTCGCCACAGCGCCTTACGAGTGGCGCCGTCGTCGCAGACCAGCTCCCGTACCGGTCGGAGCAGGGTGGGCAGCAGCGCCCCGGCGAGCCGATCCCGGGTCGCCGCCGGCAGATCGGTCATCTGTGCCGGATCGCGTACCAACCGGCCGAAGTAGTGGGTGGACATCTGCTTGGCACGGAACGCCGGCTCACCCAACTCCTTGACCAGCGCCTGCCGCCCGGGCAGGTCGAGGTCGGCAAGGTGGCGGGGTGGCATCGACGCGCGGGGCGAAGCGATGGTGGCTCCGACGGGGGCGTCCGGACTGATCGGGATCACGGGCAGGCTTGTCATGGCCTGTCCAGTCTCCCACGTTCCCGCACCAAGGTGCGGGGCCGTGTGACCCGAAGCAGGTCAGTTCCTCGGGCCGATGTCCGGAAAGTGTGACTCCACACAGTCATCCTGCCGAGTCAGCCCGCCGGAGCGAAGATCGCCAGGAGCAGATAGGCGGTCGGTACCGCGAACAGCACCGAGTCCAGCCGATCCATCAGGCCACCGTGTCCCGGCAGCAGATTACTCATGTCCTTGACGCCAAGATCCCTCTTGATCATCGACTCGCCCAGGTCACCGAGGACCGCCGCGCCGGAGACCGCCAGCCCGAACACCGCCCCCCACCAGGGTGCGACGTCGAGCAGAAGCCACAGCAGCAACGCGCTGCCCAGCGCGGTCGCGGTCACCGATCCGGCGAACCCCTCCCAGGACTTCTTCGGGCTCACCGTCGGTGCCATCGGGTGCTTGCCGTAGAGCACTCCGGCGACGTACCCGCCGGTGTCGGAGAGCACAACCGCGACGAGGGTGACCAACACTCGCAGGTCCCCATCCGCAGGCTCCGCCAGCAGCGCGGCGAAGCCTGCGAGGAACGGCACGTAGACCGCGATCAGTGCGCTCGCGGTCAGGTCCCGCTGGAAACCCGCTGGTCCGTCACCGAGCCGCCACACCAGTGCCGACAGCACCGTGACCAGGAGACCGAGGCTCAACGCGTCCGGCCCGGCCCACCAGGCCAACCCGACCATCAGCAGTCCGCCCCCGACCAGGGGCACCAATGGTGGATTGGCACCGCTGGTCCGGATCGCGCGAGCCATCTCCCAGATGCCGACGGCGACCGCGACGCCGATCACCGCGAGGAAGGCCGGCTTGTACAGGAAGAGCGGTGCCACGACGAGCGCACCGAGGGTGAGCCCCACGGCGATCGCCGCAGGCAGGTTACGGCCGGCCCGGCTGGCCCGGGTGGGCGGCCTGGAGCGGCTGGCCCGACGTCGACCGGGGCCCCGTCGCGCCGGGGCGGCCTCTTCGGCTGGGTCCGGCATGGAGGCAATGACCGGGTCGGCCCCCGGGTACGGCTCGGCTACGTCGTGGTCGCCGCCAGCCTCGGCGTACGCGGAAGACGACTCCTCGGGTCGGCCGGACCACTCGCCCGGTCCGCCCGCGCCGGTCGGCCCACCCGTCTCGACGCGGAGCTGGACCAGGGTGGGCGGGTCCTCGTCCCAGGAGCGTTCACCCGAGTCGAAAGACGAGTCGGCGGCATAGGGATCGGGCGCGACACCGGCGTGCCGCGCCCGACGCGGAGGCTCGTCATCGCTGTCGTCCCAGTGCCGGACGGGGGTCTCCGGGGGCGGCCAGCCACGAGGCTCGGCCTTACCGTGGGGGTCGGGATATGACATCAGACCTCGAGCAGCTCGGCTTCCTTGTGCTTCACCAGCTCGTCCACGTTGGTGACGTACCTGTGGGTGACGTCGTCCAACTCCTTCTCGGCGCGTCGTCCCTCGTCCTCGCCTGCCTCGCCGTCCTTGACGATCCGGTCGAGTTCCTCCTTGGCCTTCCGCCGGATGTTGCGGATCGCCACCTTTGCGTCCTCACCCTTGCCCCGGGCAATCTTGATCATGTCCCGCCGCCGCTCCTCGGTCATCTGCGGCAACAGGATACGGAGCTGGTTGCCCTCGTTGTTGGGGTTTACCCCGAGGTCGGAATCGCGGATCGCCCGCTCCATCGCGCCCAGCTGCGACGCGTCGTACGGCTTGATGAGCGCCATCCGCGGCTCGGGAACACCAATCGACGCCATCTGGGTCAACGGGGTGGGCGTGCCGTAGTAGTCGATTACGATCTTCGAGAACATCGCGGGGTGGGCACGGCCGGTGCGGATCGCCGCGAACTCTTCCTTGGCGTGCTCGATCGCCCGGTCCATCTTCTCCTCGGCTTCGAGGAGCGTATCGTCGATCACCTTTTCCGTCGCCTCCTTCTTCTGTGCGCCGTCGTCGAAGGCACACAACTCACGTCCGACCCGGCTGGCGGTCACGGACTACACCGCTCCCGCCTGCCGGCCACGATCTACAACCGCTCCCGCCTGCCGGCCACGGACTACACCGCTCCCGCCTGCCGGCCACGATCTACAACCGCTCCCGCCACCGGTCACGACTCACGCCGTGCTCCCGCCACCGGTCACGACTCACGCCGTGCTCCACCAACCGGTCACGACTCACGCCGTGATCAACGTCCCGATCCGGTCGCCGCCGACGGCGCGGATGATGGTGTCGTCCCCCTCGGCACCGAAGACCAGCATCGGCAGGCCGTTCTCCATGCACAGGCTGAAGGCTGCCGCGTCGGCGACCCGTAGGCCCCGGCGCAGTGCCTCGGCGAAGGTGATCGTGTCCAGCTTGCTCGCGGTCGGGTCGGTCCGCGGATCGGCCGTGTAGACCGCGTCCACCCCGTTCTTGCTCATCAGTACCACGTCGGCGCGGATCTCCAGCGCCCGCTGGGCGGCGACCGTGTCGGTGGAGAAGTAGGGCATCCCCGCCCCCGCACCGAAGATCACTACGCGGCCCTTCTCCAGGTGCCGGATGGCTCGCAGTGGGATATACGGCTCGGCGACCTGGGCCATCGTGATGGCACTCTGCACCCGCGTCTCGACGCCCTCCTTCTCCAGGAAGTCCTGGAGGGCCAGGCAGTTCATCACGGTACCGAGCATGCCCATGTAGTCGGCCCGGGCCCGGTCCATGCCGCGCTTCTGCAGCTCGGCACCACGGAAGAAGTTGCCGCCACCGACAACGACGGAGACCTGGATGCCTCGACGTACGACTGTCGCGATCTGACGCGCGATGGCCTGGACCACGTCGGGGTCCACCCCGATGGCGCCACCGCCGAAGACCTCGCCGGACAGCTTGAGGACCACGCGTCGGGCCCGGCCGGGCGGGGGCGCGGTGGGGTCCTCTTCCGCCCGGGGCCGACCATCAACAACCTGCGTCATCCGACCCGCCTCTCCTTCGCGGGGCATGCCCGCTGCACGATGTCACCCAACCTGCCGGTGATGACCCTATGGGACGAGGAGGCCGCGGTGCCTGTCGCGTACACCAGCGGCCTCCTCTACGATGTCGTCCCGGTCCAGGCGCAGTGGTCCCGCGCCCGGCTCATCGGATGCTGATCAGGCCTGCCCGACCTCGAACCGCAGGAAGCGGGTCACGTCGATGCCGGCCTCGGCCAGCACCTGCTTGACCGACTTCTTGTTGTCGGCCACGGACGCCTGCTCGATCAGAACGAAGTCCTTGAAGAAGGCGTTGACCCGGCCCTCGATGATCTTGGACATAGCCGCTTCCGGCTTGCCCTCCTCGCGGGCGGTCTGCTCGGCGATCCGCCGCTCGGACTCCACGATGTCGGCCGGAACCTCGTCGCGGGTCACGTACTTCGGGCGCATCGCGGCGACCTGCATCGCGACGGCCCGCGCGTCGGCGTCGGCAGCCTCGTCGGACTTGCCGGTGTACGCCACCAGCACGCCCACCTGCGGGGGCAGGTCCTGGCTCTTCCGGTGCAGGTAGACCGCGACGGTGCCGTCGAGCACGCCGAACCGGTTCAACACCAGCTTCTCGCCGATCTTGGCGGACTGTTCCTGGAGGAGGTCGGCCACGGTGCGGCCGTCAGCCATCGTCGAGGCGAGCAGCGCCTCGGCGTCGGCGGCACCGATCTGCTCACCGTGCTCGACCAACTGCTGGGCCAGCGCGATGAACGCGTCGTTCTTGGCGACGAAGTCGGTCTCGCAGTTAAGTTCGAGCAGCGCCTTGCCGGAGTGGGCCACCAGGCCGTTGGCGGTGGTACGGCCGGCCCGCTTGCCGACGTCCTTGGCGCCCTTGACGCGCAGGATCTCTACGGCCTTGTCGAAGTCGCCCTCGGCGTCGGTGAGCGCCTTCTTGCAGTCCATCATTCCGGAACCGGTCAGGTCCCGGAGCTTCTTGACGTCCGCGGCGGTGAAGTTGGCCATGACTCTCTCTTCGTGTGTGACGCGGCTGGTTGGGTGGTCGGTGGGGTTACCCGGCAGCGCGGGGTTACCCGGTAGTACGACCGGACAGTCGTACCCAGTCGGTCCGCCGGCCGCGCGAGGCAGCCGGCGGACCGACCAGCGAGATCACTCGGCGGCGGCCACCGCGGGCTCGTCGGCCTTCTTCTCGGTGTCCTCGATCAGCTCCCGCTCCCACTCGGCGAGCGGCTCGTCGGCGGCGACGACACCCGGCTCGGGCTTCTCGTCGGCGCCACGGCGCTTGCCGGAGCGGGCGATCAGACCGTCACCGACGGCTGCCGCGATGACCCTGGTCAGCAGCTCGGCGGAGCGGATCGCGTCGTCGTTGCCCGGGATCGGGAAGTCGACCTCGTCGGGGTCGCAGTTGGTGTCGAGCACCGCGATCACCGGGATGCCCAGCTTGCGGGCCTCGTCGACGGCGATGTGCTCCTTCTTGGTGTCGACCACCCAGATCGCCGACGGCAGCTTCTGCATGTCCCGCAGACCACCCAGCGTACGGCTGAGCTTGATCTTCTCGCGGGAGAGCTGCAGGGTCTCCTTCTTGGTGTAGCCAGCCGCGGTGCCGGACAGGTCGCCCAGCGCCTCCAGCTCCTTCATCCGCTGCAGCCGCTTGTAGACCGTCTGGAAGTTGGTCAGCATGCCGCCCAGCCAGCGGTGGTTGACGAAGGGCTGGCCGACCCGGGTCGCCTGCTCGGCGATGGCCTCCTGGGCCTGCTTCTTCGTGCCGACGAAGAGGATACTGCCGCCCTCGGCGACGGTGTTGCGGACGAACTCGTACGCCTTCTCGATGTAGTCGAGGGTCTGGCGCAGGTCGATGATGTAGATGCCGTTGCGCTCGGTGAAGATGAAGCGCTTCATCTTCGGGTTCCAGCGCCGGGTCTGGTGCCCGAAGTGGACGCCGCTCTCCAGCAGCTGACGCATGGTCACTACGGCCATGGTGGGGTGCTCCTTCGAAGTCCCTGGTTGTCATGCCCGGCGGTGCCGGGCATCCTGGTGCCTGGTCGCCGACAGGGTGGACTCGATCAAGATCGAGACCAGGGAGTCGGCGCCCCACGAAGACCCGGAGAACGGGGACCCGTGGAGAGGGCACGCGAGGTCGACCGCGCGAGGCGGTCGCCAGTCGACCAGTGTACGCCCTCCGCCCGACCCACCCGCGCACAAACCCCTCTTGGCGGCTTCGTCCTGAAATGCGTGATTCATCGGCCCGCGCGACTCGCCTCCGGTATCCCCTCCGGTGACCGCTCCGCCGGCCCTGTGACCACCGCCTTCGATCACCCGCTCGCCGCGTACTACCGATCCTCGGGCCGGGCGCCCACCCGCTGCACCTCGTCGAACTCGGCACCAGCACCGGCTGCTGCTGACCGGAGAACACCGCCGTCACCGTCACCAGGAGAACTCCCACGCGTCCTGCCAGATCGCGTACAGCGGGGTCGGCGCGTTCGACAGCACGGTGGTCGCGTTCGCCGTGATCCTCGGGGCGTTCGCGATCCTCGCCCTGCCCCTCGTGCGGGCCAGCACCGCCCAGCACCTCACCGACACTCAGGAACCGGAGAACGCTCGATGGCTCCCACCAAGACTTCCGCTGCACCGGGCTCGCCGCTGGTGATCGTCGCGCACCCCGATCTGGAACATTCGCCTGTCAACGCCGCCTGGGTTCCTGGCCGGCATGTTCCGCCACTTCGCCCACCACGAGTTCGCCCGCCACGAGTTCGCCCGCCACGAGTTCGCCGGCCACTCCAGCCGGTACGAGCTGCCGTCCGGGTTCTTCGCCGAGCGACCCGAGTTGGCCGCTCGCGCAGGCCGGGCCACCGGGTGCGCTCTCCGCCTGCCAACTCACCGTCGTCGCCTGGCGTGACCGTCGGGCCACCGTCGAGGTGCTGGCTCGGACCGGTCCGCACGGCCGGTGGCTGGAGTGGCTGCCCCAGCGCTACGATCCGGCACCCCACCCCCGATCACTGGTATGACACATACGGGATGCCAGCAACGCATTGCGTTACATCTATGAGCATCCATAGGCTTCCCACATCGTGAACTGGCGGGCCCGCTCGACACGCCGTCCAATCTCACGCCGCCGGGACTGGGGAGAACGATGGTTCGTTGGCGCGGACTCGCCGGTCTGGCTGCTACCGCGTTGACCGCGGTCACCGTAGGCAGCTCCACCCTCGCCGTACCGACATCCGCCACACCGGAAGGATGCGACCACTCCACTCGTCGTCGGCGGCACCCGAGCCGCCCAGGGCAAGTTCCCCTTCATGGCCCCGCTCTCCATGGGTCGCGGTGGCTCGCTCCACAGCTCCCACCTGGTGCTCACCGCCGCACACCGCGTCGGCGCGACCAAAACCAGCACCAACACCACCGCGTACGACAGCGGCACCTTCACCATCGCCCGTTGGAGGGTCGCCCGGGAGGGTGGCACCCCACGGCGCTACCTGCTGAAGGCGAACGTCGGCGTTGGTCAGCAACGCCACCAACACCTGGATCCAGGTCGGTATCACAGCTGGGCAATGGCTGCGCCCGCCCCAACTACCCGGGCGTCTACACCCAGGTCAGCACCTTCGCCCCGGTGATCGCCTCAGCAGCCGCGAGCCTTGGCGGCTGAGCGATCGGCCCGAGCGGCGGCCGAGCCGGGAACCCCCACCGGCCGGCCGCCGCTCCCCGCCAGCCATCCGACCGGCGTTCGCTGACCCCCACCCCCGGTCAGCGAACGGCCGGGGTGAACGCGGGCAGGTCGAGACCCGCCCCGAGCAGCCGAAGCGCCGCCTCCGACCCGGTACCGGGTGCCGCGGTGTGCGTGATGATCCGCTGACCGGAACCGTCGGGCAGGTGCATGACCTCGAAGTCGACCTCAAGACGACCGACGACCGGATGCCGCAGCTGCTTGGTGCCCGACACGCAACTACGTACCGAGTGTTTCGCCCACAGGCCGGCGAACGCCGGGCTCTTCATACAGAGCTCACCGATCAACGCCGCCAGCGCCGGGTCGTCGGGAAACCGCCCGGCGACCAGCCGTAGCGCCGCGACTGCTCGGGCCGCCTCCTCGTCCCACCGGACATGGAGATCGCGGGTGTGCGGGTCGAGGAACAGCATCCGGGTCAGGTTCGGCCGATCAGCCGGCCGATCCGGTGCCGTGAAGTCCTGGTGACCGGCGAGCAGCAGATGTCCGAGCCGGTTCCACGCCAACACCTCGTTCCGAAGTCCCAGCACCACCGCCGGCACCTCGGTCATGGCGTTGACGAGTTGTCTCGTACCCGGTCGGACCACCTCTGGCCGGGGCGGTCGACTCCGGCGACCCGGCTGCGGTCGGGCCAGTTCGTGCAGGTGGGCCCGCTCGTCGTTGTCCAGCGCCAGGGCGCGGGCCAGCGCCTCGATGACCGACTCGGAGGCGTTGGCGCTCTGCCCCTGCTCCAGCCGCGTGTAGTAGGTGGGGCTCACCCCGGCCAACTGGGCCAGTTCCTCGCGCCGCAGTCCGGGCACTCGGCGAGCACCATAGGAGACCAGACCGACCGACTCCGGGGTGACCCGTGCTCGAAGGGTCCGTAGGAAGTCCCCGAGGGTGCCTGAATCAACGCTGCCTGCACTCCGCATGTCCCCATCATCACCCGGTCGCCGAGACCGTTGCCTGCCCCTGTCAGTGCCAGGCAACGCCAGGCTAGGCAGATCGGGGACCTGGTTGCCGTACACCGCCCGGCCGAGGGTGGTGTACGGCCGAGAACGTCACCAGATCTCCGGAAGGCAAGACCGATCATGACCAGCATCGCATCGGATGGGCGGGACCAGCGGCCCCGTCACGACGCCCCGCCGCTGTCGCACGGCGGTACGCCCGCACCAGCCGAACGGCCCCGCACCCGGCTGAACCGGCGGGAGCGGCTCATCCTCGTCGTACTCATGACCGCGAGCTTCACACTCGCCGTGGACTTCTCGATCCTCAACGTCGCGCTACCGGCGATCGGTGCCGACGTCGGCTTCTCGTTGGAGAACCTCCAGTGGATCGCCACCTCGTTCGCGCTCTTCGCGGCCGGCTTCACGCTCCTCTTCGGGCGGGTCGCCGATCTCTTCGGGCGTCGGCGGATCTTCCTGGCCGGTATCGCCCTGCTGGGTGTCTCCTCCCTGATCGGCGGCCTGGCCGAGACCCCCGAGGTGCTGCTGATCGCCCGGGTGGCACAGGGGCTGGCCACCGCTGCGGTGACTCCGGCCGCGTTGTCGTTGCTGACCACCTCCTTCCGCGAGGGGCCGCGGCGCGACCGGGTACTCGGGCTCAACGGCGCGCTGATGGCCGCCGGCTTCACCACCGGAGCCATCCTCGGCGGGATCCTCACCGACGGGTTGAGCTGGCGGTGGGCCTTCTTCATCAACGTGGTGGTCGCCGTCGGGGTGCTGGCCACCGCACCCGCCGTGCTGGCCGAGAGCCGACCGGCCGTGCGGCCCGCGCTCGACGTACCCGGAGCGGTCACCGTGACCCTCGGGCTGCTGGCGATCGTCTACGGCCTGACCACCGCAGGCGAGAAGTCCTGGACCCACCCCGGGGCGCTGCTCGCGCTGGCCGTCGGCGTGATCCTGCTGGGTGTGTTCTGGATGGTCGAGAAGCGGGTCGACTCACCACTGGTCCCGGTCGCGATCCTCCGGCGGTCCAACATCGGCTGGGGCAACCTCGCCGGCCTGCTCGCCTTCGCCACCGAGACCTCCCTGGTGTTCCTGCTCACCCTCTATCTCCAGCAGGTGCTCGGCTACTCGGCCCTGGCCGCCGGACTGTCGTTCGCGGTCCTCGGAGTGGGCACCGTCCTCGGTGGCATCCTCGGTCCGAAACTCATCGGACGAATCGGCAGCAAGAAGACGCTCGTCGTCGGCTTCCTCACCCAAGCCGTCGCCACGCTTCCGCTGGTGCTGCTCAGCCCCAACCCGACCTGGATCATCGGACTGCTGATCGCCACCTTCGCAGGTGGGGTGGCCAACCTGGTAGCGATCGTGGGCTTCATGGTCACCGCCACCTCCGGCCTACCCGATGGGGAACAGGGGCTCGCCACCGGGCTGACCACGATGAGTCAGCAGGTCGGCATCACGCTGGGCACCCCGGTCATGTCCACCATCGCGACCGGCACCATGCACGCTCTCGGTACGCAGACCACCGAGACTGTCCTTACCGGTATCACCACCGCCATCGCCGCCAACGCCGGCCTCGCGTCGATCGCGGCGCTGCTGATCGGGATCTTCCTCCGCCAGCCTGGTCGTGGCCGGGTCCAGCAGGATGTCGTATCGAATGGGGTTCCGGCCGGAACGGCGCGACCGGGGCCTAGCACATCGCCGGCATGATCGTCCGGCCGTCCACAGAACGCCCGGTTGTCCACAGTCCCCACTGACGGGGTAGCTGGGCGACCGGGCACCGGGCATCCTCGCCGCCATGACGACGGTCAGACAGGCGGTCGGCGCGTACGGCGAACGGTGCGCTGTACGGCACCTAATGGCGGCCGGCCTGCGAATCGTGGCCCGCAACTGGCGCAGTGACCAGGGCGAGGTCGACATCATCGCGTGGGACGACGACGTGCTGGTCTTCTGCGAGGTGAAGACGCGGCGCAATGTCCGCTTCGGAACACCGGCCGAGGCGGTGGTGCCGGCCAAGGTGCGGCGACTACGTCGACTCGCCGCACAGTGGTTGAGTCAGCGGACGGCTCAGCCCCGCGAGGTGCGCTTCGACGTGGTCGAGGTGCTCCTGCCCGCACGGGGGCCGGCGCGAATCGACCACACCAGGGGCGTCATCTGAGTCAACCCGCAGATTATGCCGCCGTCGACTCCCCACCAACCCACAAACGGTAGGCAGGGCCTGTCCGCACCGGGCAAGTCCACCAGCCTGACCGGTTTGATCGTGCGGCGTCACGGGTCGCCGTAACCATGGCTGGCGGTCGCAGTCGGCCCCTGCCGAATCCATACCGCCCGATCACCCTGTCGCGGCCGCCCGGAAGCAGTGTCGACCTTGACGGTCACGACAGGGTTGAGACCGGTAGCGTGCCCGCGTTGTCTGCGGCATGGACGCGCACTGGCGCCTGCCACGGCTCGCCCGCACGGCCCAGGGGCGATCAACTGTCGGCCAGGTCCAGCACTGCCGCGATAGATGAGTTCTCCTGCGATCACGTCGGGTCCGGATGTAGCGGCAATGCTATGCGCGACGGGGCGCGCGGCTTCCTCCCCGGCCGGGTCGGCGTAGAGCGGGTGATTGCGTCGCTGATGGCACCGTGTTCTTCCGCTGCTCGAATTTCTCCCACTGGTCGAGTGATGTGGCTGCCGACGGCCCCGCGTCCCAGACATCGCATAGCACACCACTTGCATGATCGTCCGACTGTCCACAGGGCACCCGGTTGTCCACAGATCACGATCGGCGGGTTTCGCAGTCACCGTCGTCACGGCACCGTCGATGCCATGCCCTCACCCCGCACGTCGACCGTCCGGTCGATCCGATGAGCTACGCAAAGGTGCTGTCCGTCGGCCTGATCGGAATGACCGGGCGCCTCGTGGAGGTCGAAGCCGACCTGGCCCCGGGGCTGCCCGCCGTCGTCCTGTCCGGGCTACCGGACACCACCCTCAACGAGGCCCGCGACCGCGTACGCGCCGCCATCGTCAACTCCGGGCAACGCTGGCCCAACCGGCGGATCACCGTCAACCTGCTCCCGGCACCGATGCCCAAGCACGGCTCGGCATTCGACCTGGCCATCGCGGTGGCCCTGCTCGGCGGCTCCGGCGAACTGCCACTCTTCCCCCTCGAACAGGTGGTGGTCCTCGGCGAGTTGGGGCTGGACGGGACGGTCCGACCGGTACGGGGCGTACTACCGATGGTGGCGGCAGCCGCCCAGGCCGGAATCGCCCAGGTCGTCGTACCGCTGGCCAACGCCGCCGAGGCCGGCGTCGTGCCCGGTGTACGCGTCAGCGCGGTCGACACCTTGCACCGGCTCGTCGCCTTCATCCGTGACGACGCACCCCTGCTCGCGCCACCGGCAGCTGTTCCCGATGGGCCGACGATCGGACCGGATCTGTCCGAGGTAGCCGGTCAGTGGCTGGGCCGGCGCGCCCTGGAGGTCGCTGCCGCCGGCGGTCACCACCTCGCCCTGCTGGGCCCACCGGGCACGGGCAAGACCATGCTCGCCGAGCGGCTGCCCTCCATCCTGCCCACGCTCGACGACGAGGCCGCGCTGGAGGTGACCGCCCTACACTCGATCGCCGGCCAGCTACCACCGAGCGGACGCTTGCTCCGCCGCCCGCCGTTCCAGGCACCCCATCACTCGGCCACCGTCGCCGCCCTGGTCGGCGGCGGCACCGGCCTGGCCCGCCCCGGAGCGCTCTCCCTCGCCCACCGGGGCGTGCTCTTCTTGGACGAGGCCCCCGAGTTTGGCAAGAACGCCTTGGAGGCACTCCGCCAACCTCTGGAAAACGGACGGGTGCTGCTGAGCCGGAGCCGAGGCGGCACCGAATACCCCGCCCGGGTGCAACTGGTGCTCGCTGCCAACCCGTGCCCCTGCGCGAAACCCGCGGGCGACACCTACTGCGAATGCACACCGCTGGCTCGGCGGCGCTATCTCGGGCGGCTCTCCGGGCCCCTGTTGGACCGCATCGACGTACGGGTAACCCTCGACCCGATCCGCGCCGCCGACCTGATGTCGACGGGCGCGGAACCCGAATCGTCCGCTGTCGTGGCAAAGCGGGTCGGCCAAGCACGAGACGCCGCAGCCACCCGCTGGGCCGCCTGGCGCTGGAGGGTCAATGCCGACGTCCCCGGGCCCTGGCTGCGACGTCCGCCGTGGCGGCTGCCCGCGCACACCACCAGCGCCCTGCGGCAGCGGCTGGACAGCGGCTCGCTCTCCGCCCGTGGCTTCGACCGGGTCCTTCGCCTGGCCTGGACCATCGCCGACTTGGACGGTCGGGACCGGCCGGACCGGGACGACGTGGACGAGGCCTGCCAACTGCGTACCGGGGAGTCCTGATGACCGAACAAGAAGTGCGCCAGCCCATCCCGATTCCCGTGCTCGACACCGCCCAACCACGGCTGGACGAGGTTCGGCTGGCCCGGATCGCGCTGACCTGGCTGGCCGAACCGGGCACCCGCTCGGTCCACCGACTGGCCAGCCGGGTCGGACCGGTCGAGGCGCTGCACCGGCTGATCCTCGGCGACGTACCCGACACGAAGCTACGCGCGGCCGTACGAGCCAGATTGGCCGCCGGTGACCCCCGCGAGATCGCCGAGCGCGCCGTCGAACACACCGAGCGCCTCGGCGCGAGGGTCGTGATCCCCGAGGACGACGAGTGGCCGAGCCGGGTGAAGGACCTGGTACGCCTGTCGCTGGCCGGTGCCGACCGCCGAGTCGACCAGGAGACGGCACCACCGCTGTGCATCTGGGTACGCGGATCGTGGCCGCTGGGCGAGGCACTGGACCGGTCGGTAGCGGTGGTCGGCTCCCGGGCCGCCACGCCCTACGGCAGCCACGTCGCCACGGAGATCGGCTACGGGCTGGCCGACCGGGGGTGGACCGTCGTCTCCGGAGGCGCGTACGGGATCGACGCCGCCGCACATCGGGGGGCACTCAACGCCGGCGGCCCGACCGTGGCCGTACTGGCCTGTGGCGTCGATCGTCCCTATCCGGTCGGCAACACCGCACTCTTCGACCGGATCGCCGACACCGGCCTCCTGGTCAGTGAGTGGATGCCCGGTGCAGATCCGCTGCGCCACCGGTTCCTGATTCGCAACCGGGTCATCGCGGCAGCCACGGTCGGCACTGTCCTGGTGGAGGCTGCCGCGCGCAGTGGTGCCACCCAGACCACCCACCGGGCCCTGGCGCTACACCGGCCGACGATGGTGGTGCCCGGCCCGGTCACCTCCGCCATGTCGATCGGGGCGCACGAGGTGCTCCGCGAGCATCCACAGGCCCGGCTGGTCAGCGGGGTGGCGCACATCCTGGAGGAGGTCGGTCGGATCGGGGCCGACCTGGCACCAGTGGCCCAGGGACCGCAGCGTCCCCGGGACCGGCTCGACGACGAGGCGGCGCTGATCCTGGAATCAGTGCCCCGGCGCGGGGTGCTGGGCGCGGACAGCCTGGCCGCCCGTGCCGGTGTGGACGTACGCACCACGCTGCGGAAGCTGTCCCTGCTGGAAGGGCTCGGTCTGCTGATCCGCCGGGACGGCGGCTACGCACTGCCACCGGCCAACTTGACACGGCGTGGTGCAGGCAGCACGGTCGGAGGTGATGAAAGGTAGCCGTCGGAGCACCCGGGACCTCCACGAGGAGCTGCCCGTGCCGATGCGTGCCGCCGTGGACGACTTCGCACGCCACCTGGCGCGGGTCGACAACCGGTCCGAGCACACCGTCCGGGCCTATGTCGCCGACATCGTCTCTCTGCTCGACCACGCCGTCCGGATGGGTTGTGCCGGCCCCGGCGAGCTGGACCTCGCCGTGTTACGGAGTTGGCTGGCCAGACTCCGTACCCAGGGGGCCGCCCGTACCTCGCTGGCTCGGCGGGCCGCGTCGGCCCGCACGTTCAGCTCCTGGGCGCATCGCACCGGGCTGCTCGCCACCGACGTGGGTGCCCCGCTGGCCAGCCCCAAGGCCCACCGCGAGCTACCCACCGTGCTCCGCGCAGACCAGGCCACAGCGCTCGTCCTGGCCCCCGGCAACACGGCCCCGCGCACAACCCCTACCGACCCGGCGGCCCTGGACAGTGCGGCCCCGCTCGGCGAGGCCGATCCGGTGCTGCTGCGTGACCGGGCCCTGCTCGAACTGCTCTACGGCACCGGGGTCCGGGTCAGCGAGCTGTGCGGCTTGGACACCGGCGACGTCGACCACGGTCGTCGGGTCGTCCGGGTGCTCGGTAAGGGCGGCAAGGAACGCTCCGTGCCATACGGAGTGCCAGCACAGGAGGCGCTGGACGACTGGCTGCACCGTGGGCGTCCCGCCCTGGCCGGTCCGGGGTCCGGAGAGGCGTTACTGCTGGGGGCGCGGGGTGGACGGCTACAGACCACAATGGCCCGGCGCATCGTCGGCGGTCATGCCCGCGCCGCCGGCCTGCCTCGGACCAGCCCACACGGGTTACGCCACTCCGCCGCCACCCATCTGCTGGAGGGTGGTGCAGACCTGCGAGCGGTGCAGGAGTTACTCGGCCATTCGTCGTTGTCGAGCACGCAGATCTACACCCACGTCTCGGTGGACCGGCTACGCGCCGCCTACCGGCAGGCCCACCCCCGCGCCTGAGACCGCTGGCAGTCATCCTCAGCCGGCCGGCACCGGCATAATCCGTTTGGGGTAGCTCACTCATCGTGCCAACGGTGCTGACCAGCGGACCGGCTCGCAATCGGGTTGTCCGGTGTCGCCGAGCCGAAACCGCTGGTCGCGGAAACGTCGTGCAGAGAAGCTGATCCGAGGCGTGTCCCGATCTGGTCTGGAGGACGGCCAGCGGTTGCGCCGACCTGTGCCTGACTTGCGCTCCCACCCGGCACGCTGGTCTTCACCCGGCCACCACAGCCCAGCGTTGGGGATAGGATCAGCGGGGTGAGCACCGGACAACCGCAGCCACCCGATCCGCTCCCCGGTGCCCGGCTACTCTTCTCTCTCGATCCGGCCGTCGCCCATCTCAACCACGGCTCGTACGGGTCGGTGCCGATCAGCGTACAGCGCGCCCAACAGCGGCTGCGCGACGAAACCGAGGCCAACCCTCAGCGGTTCTTCACCCGGGGGCTGGTCGACCGGATCAGCCACAGCCGGCGACACTTGGCTACCTTCCTCGGTGCCGCCCCGGACAGCACCGCCCTGATCGGGAACGCCACCACCGGCACCGCGATCGTGCTCCAGTCGCTCGGGCTGCAGCGGGGAGACGAGATCGTCTGCACCGACCAGGGCTACGGTGCGGTACGCCTCGCCGTGGAACGCGAGTGTGGTCGTACGGGGGCCGTCTCGCGTACCCTGCCGCTGCCGTTGCGCGCCACGGACACCGAGATCGTCGAGATCGTCCGAGCCGGGCTCCGACCCGGCCGGACCAAGCTGCTCATCGTCGACCAGATCACCTCGCCGACCGCTCGGCTGCTGCCAGTGACCGCGATCGCCGCCACCGCACGTGAGCACGGCGTGGCGGTGCTGGTCGACGCCGCCCACGCCCCTGGCATGTTGTCGATGCCGGTCGACGCGATCGGTGCCGACTTCTGGGTCGGCAACCTGCACAAGTGGGCGTATGCCCCGAGGGGCACCGCCGTGCTGGTGGTGGCGCCCGCGTGGGGGGAGCGGATCGAACCGCTGGTCGTGTCCTGGGAACAGGAGTCGGGCTTTCCGCTGAACGCGGAGTGGCAGGCGACATTGGACTACACGTCCTGGCTGGCCGCGCCGGTCGGGCTACACACGCTACGTACCCTCGGTGTCGACCGGGTACGCACACACAACGCCGCCCTGGCCGCGTACGGGCAACGGGTGGTGGGCGAGGCACTCGGCCTGTCACCGGCCGACCTGCCCGACCCCGGCGGTCCGGAGGTCGCCATGCGGATCATTCCGCTGCCGGCGGGCCTGGCCACCACGGTCGCCGACGCGACGGCGCTGCGGCTACACATCGCCGACGCCCTGGCCACAGAGGTCGCGGTCAACGCGTGGGGCGGCCGAGGGTGGCTACGACTGAGCGGGCAGGTCTACAACCGGGCCGACGAGTACGACCGCCTCGCCCACCGACTGCCGGCCCTGCTCGCCACGCTGACCTGACCGGCGGTATCCCGCCGTGCTGACCTGACCAGCGATGTCCGGTCGTTTGAGGGCCGTGTCCGGTCCGGCGACGGTGTCCTGCGCTGCGGCGATGGCCGGCGGATCGGCAATAGCCGCACCCGGGGGTGTCCGAGTAGGGCAAGCGGGTCCAGATAGTCGTCGCCCCGGCGTAGGCCCCAATGTAGGCAGGCCGCCCTCGGACAGCCCGGATGTCCAGACAGGAGGGTGCCGATCGGGTCACCCCGACCCAGCCTGTCCCCGGTTCGGACGGTCGGCTGTACGGGCTCGTAGGTGGTTCGCAGCCCGTTGGCGTGGAGCACGCTGACCACCGGTCGACCAGCGACCATGCCGGCGAAGAGGACCACACCGGCACCGGCCGTGCGGACCACGACGCCGGGTTCATCGGCCAGGTCGACGCCTCGATGCCCGGGCAGCCAGGGCCTGGGCGGTGGATCGAACCGACGTACCGGTTGGGGCACGCCATCCAGCGGCCATCGGAAGCTGCCCTGGGGGAGGGCGGTGACCGGGCGAGGCCCTGCCGCCGGTATGGCTGCCGCCACCAGACCCGAGTCTGCGGTCCGGCCCGGACCAGGAAGCGCAGCCCGGCCCCGACCAGGAAGCGCAGCCCGGGCCGGACCAGGAACCATAACCGAGGCTGTACCAGGAGGAATCACGCCTGCGGCAACGACCACGACGGGGGCGGGAACGAATACCACCGAAACCCGGACCGCTGGCGTCGACCCGACCAGGGAGACGAGCGTCGTCAGCGCCGATATCAGCTGGGAGATCCGCATGAGCACGAAGCATGCTCGCCACCGACGTAGCTGGCAGCACCCCGCCGACTATCTGTGGACAACCGGCCCGACTGTGGAAAACGCCCACGACCATGGTTGATCTGTTAAGGCGTGCGCTGGGCCACGATCAGCGGCCGATGCCGCCACCGGTTTGGAAAGAGGCCCTTCCTGTGCAGGAAGCGATGGGAAGGGGCCCTTCCTGACATCTCAGCTCCCGAAGCCGGAGTCCGCCGGTAGTGAGATATCGGGCTTCTCCAGCTCTTCGACGTTTACATCCTTGAACGTCATGACCCTGACGTTCTTCACGAAACGCGCAGGGCGGTACATGTCCCACACCCAGGCGTCTTGCATCTCCACCTCGAAGTAGACCTCACCGTCGGAGTTCCGCACGTGCAGATCCACCTGGTTGGCCAGATAGAACCGGCGCTCAGTCTCCACGACGTAGGAGAACTGGCGGACGATATCGCGGTACTCCCGGTAGAGCTGCAGCTCCATCTCGGTCTCGTACTTTTCGAGATCTTCCGCGCTCATCGCACTCCGCCTTCCATGGCCACATCTTCCCCCACCGGCGCTGACGGCCGAGGCTGCTCGCCCAACGCCACGCCGACGGTACTCCCTATCGGGGCTGGTCGCCCCGTTGGCTCGAAGCCGATCGCCCCGCTCCGGCACCCTTCATGCTCCGCACGGGCAATCCGGCTACTGGCTGTGATGACTCACTCTCCCGGGTTCCCCGATCTCCGCCGGCCGTCGGGCCCGAGGCGGGCTGCCGGCTCGGCCGGAGACCGCCGCCACATTGCCGTACGAGAAGCGGTGCTCCCGGCATGGCCCCTGCCGTTGCAGTGCCGCACTGTGCTCGGCCGTGATGTAGCCCTTGTGCTCACCGAACCCGTAGCCCGGGAACCGGGCGTCCAGATCCACCATGATCCGATCCCGGGTGACCTTGGCCAACACGCTCGCGGCGGCGACACAGGCAGCCACCTGGTCGCCCTTCCAGACGGCCAGCCCTGGCACGCCCAGACCGTCCACCCCGAACCCGTCGGTGAGCACGTAGTCCGGCCGGGGCGACAGCGCCGCCAACGCCCGACGCATCGCCGCGAGGTTGCACACGTGCAGTCCACGCGTGTCCACCTCGTCAGCGGGAATGATCACCACGGCGTACGCCAGGACGCGGGACAGGACCTCGTCGTAGATCCGTTCCCGCGCCGCCGGGGTCAGCAGCTTGGAATCGGTCAGCCCTTCGATCTCGCCACGGCGGCCGGGGGGCAGCACGGCCGCAGCGGCGACCAGTGGGCCGGCACAGGCCCCTCGACCGGCCTCGTCGGCACCAGCCACGTGCTGAAAGCCGCGCCGCTGCAACGCGCGCTCCAGTGCGTAGAGGCCACCGTCGCGCCGGACCACGGTGCGGGGTGGGGTCAGCATCGCTCCTCCCCCTCCCGGGCCACCCGACCGTCACCGTCCACCGGCGCGGCAGTGTCCACCGCAGCCTCCGCGTCGACCCGGATACCAAGGCCCGCCGGGGGTACGACCGGGTCCGCCTCGGTGGCACCGTCCAGTGCCCCGCGCAGTATGCCGGTCAGGTCCTCCGGATAGATCCGGTCGACAGTCCGGGCCAACTCCTCGACGGTCCACCATCGGTGGCCCTCGACACAGGCCCGCTCCACCTCCGTGAAGCCCGTCGTGTCCACCTCCCAGGTCGGCACCCGGACCAGAAAGAAGACCTGCTCCTGGCGGTACCACTGGCCGTCGAACGAGAACTCGATCGTCTGCTGCCAGACCGGCTCGCCCAACTCGTCGGGGGTCAGCCGCAAGCCGGTCTCCTCGGCCAACTCCCGGGCGGCACCCGTGGCTGGTGACTCGTCACCATCCAGACCACCGCCCGGGGTAAGCCAGTAGCGGTGCTCAGGTCGCGCCGGATCGAACTCTCGGAACAACAGCACCCGATCGGTGCCGTCGACGAGAAGCACACGGGCGGCGCGCCGAGGGGTGAACGTGGTCACCGGTCAAGCCTAGGAGACCGACCAGCCGGGGCTACCGGCTGGTCAGCTCTTCGGATCGGGCACCCCGCTGAAGGGGTCGGGCACGGACAGCAGGGTGGCCCGGTTGAATGGCCAGAAGATCGTGAAGGCTCGGCCCACCACCGACTTCTCCGGGATCGTCGCCAGATCGATGTTCTGGGACCGTTGCCAGTGTTCGAGCGAGTCACCGGAGGCCGAGCGATGGTCCCCCATCACCCAGAGCCGGCCGGCAGGGACCGTGATGTCGAACTTCTCGTCGGCGACCGGATCGCGCACGCCGTCTTGGGAGAAGATGTACGGCTCGTCGAGCGAGTGACCGTTCACCATGAGCCGCTGCTGTTCGTCGCAGCAGACCACCCGGTCACCAGCGACCCCGATGATCCGTTTGATGAAGTCCTCGTCCTCCCGACCACTCCACTCGACCGGTGCCCGGAACACGATGATCTCGCCCCGCTCGGGGGATCGGAAGTCGTAGACCAGCTTGTTGACGAGGACTCGATCGTTGAGGTCGAGGGTGTGTTCCATCGAACCGGACGGAATGTAGAAGGTCTGTACGACGAAGGCGCGTACCAGGACCGCGACGAGGATCGCCACACCCAGCAGAATGGGCAGTTCCCGCCAGAATGAGCTACGCGGTTTGGGCTTGTCGGTCTGCTCGTCAATCACGAGTGGAGCCTACGGTGTCTGGCTCTGTGCGGCTGCCGCGAACGCGCGGCGATGAGCATCGAGCCCAGAATTGGCAGCACGACGGCGATGCCACCCGATGCGCCCCGGTCAACTGGGGATACCGGACCGCCAACGGGCACCTGCGGACCATCGGTCGACACCGCCGGACGGGCGGGTGCGGCCTCGACCGTGGGCAGATCCTCGAAGAAAGGTGGCACGGACAACGAGGTCCATCGGTCGTACGGCCACACTACGGCGATCGCCCGCCCGATCACGTTGTCGATGGGTATCGGCCCCTGGCATCGGGCGTCCAGTGAGACGAGCCGATGATCGCCCATCACGAAGAGCTGCCCCGGTGGCACCACCACCTCTTCGAAGCGGCGGGACCGGCATTCCTGGCTGTTCGGCGGAATCTCCAACGGGGAGTTCCGAGGGATGTACGTTTCGTCGAGCGGGACGTCGTTGACGGTCACCCGTCCCAGTTCGTCGCAGCAGGCCACCCGGTCACCGGGAACGCCGATGACCCGCTTGATGAAGTCCTTCTCCCCGGGACGGCCGAAGCCGACCAGGTCACCCAGGGTGCGTCCGAGCCGCTTGAAGAATCCGGTCTCCGGTTGGCTGGCCGCCTGCGGCACCCATCGGTCGGTGCCTCGGAAGACGACCACCTCGCCGCGTCGGGGGTCCCGTACGTCGTAGACGATCTTGTTGACCAGCACCCGGTCGCCGACGAGCAGCGTGTCCTCCATGGACCCGGAGGGGATGAAGAACGGCTGCAACAGGAAGGTGCGGATCAGTATCGCGATGCCGAAGGCCACGATGAGCAGGAGCGGCAGTTCCTGCCACAGGGGCAGTTGCCGGCGCGGACGGCGGGCCCGGCGACGTACCGGCTCGACATCGTCGGATTCGTCCACTTCACGCACTACACATCTCCCCGATCCCGGAATACAACGCTACCGCCCGGGGTGCCGGTATCGAGGCTCCCCGAGCGGTAGCGTAGATGTGTCTCGCTGCCACGAATCGCGTCACGACCATCGCATCACGACCATCGCGTCCCGCGTCCAACCCGATGGACATCCGGGTCGACGCGGAGTGGGAGTGGGCGAGGGTCAGCTCGGCTGCTTCTCGCGCTTCTCCTTGATCTTGGCCTTCTTGCCCCGCAGCTCACGCAGGTAGTAGAGCTTGGCCCGACGTACGTCACCCCGAGTGACCACTTCGATCCGGTCGATCACGGGGCTGTTGATCGGGTAGGTCCGCTCGACCCCGACGGTGAAGCTCATCTTCCGTACGGAGAAGGTCTCCCGCAGGCCCGAGCCCTGGCGCCGGATGACGGTGCCCTGGAAGATCTGGACCCGGGAACGGTTACCCTCGACGACCCGCGCGTGCACCTTGACGGTGTCACCGGCACGGAAGTCAGGAAGGTCGGACCGGCGCGACTGGGCGTCAAGGGCGTCCAGGGTGTTCATCGCTGCATCCTCGTAAGGCTCGCGGCGTACCGGTCGTCGGTACGCGAATGGGTGATTCTGAACCCCAGCGGGCCAGCCCACGACCAGCTAGCTCACGACCAACCATCTCGCGACCAGCTAGCTCACGACCGTCCCGACGGGGATCCTCGCAGCCGCTCGCGGCGCGAACGAGCTGCGGCAACCGCAGACGACTGCGGCAACGTACTACTTTGCCACATCCTCGACCGGCACCTGAAATCCGGCCCCGGTGAGTGTCGCGACATCCCGCTTGTCGAGCGTTCCGGGCGGCAGCGCCGCCAGCATGTCCGGCCGCCGGTTGGCGGTACGCAACAGCGCCTCGTCCCGCCGCCAGCGGGCGATCCGACCGTGGTCGCCGGAACGCAGGATCGCCGGTACGTCGTGCCCCCGCCAGGCGGGCGGTTTGGTGTAGACCGGAGCCTCCAGCAGGCCGTGCGCGTGCGACTCCTCGTCCAGTGAGCCGGCGTTGCCCAGCACCCCGGGGAGCAGCCGGGTCACCGCCTCCAAGATCACGATCACGGCCACCTCGCCGCCGAAGAGCACGTAGTCACCGAGCGAGACCTCGGTCACCGGCATCCGGGTCGCCGCGTGGTCCAGGACCCGCTGGTCGATGCCCTCGTACCGGCCGCAGGCGAAGACCAGGTGTGGCTGCGCCGCCAACTCGTAGGCGAACGCCTGGGTGAACCGCCGCCCGACCGGGCTGGGCACCAGCAGGTGCGGCGGTGACCCGTCCGCCGGCACCGGGGCGACCGCGTCGAGCGCGGCCCCCCACGGCTCGGGCCGCATCACCATGCCGGGACCGCCGCCGTAGGGCGTGTCGTCCACCGTACGGTGCACGTCGTGGGTCCAGGTCCGCAGATCGTGTACGGCCAGGTCCAGCGTCCCGCTGGCCCGTGCCTTGCCGATCAGCGACAGGTCCAGCGGGGCGAAATAGTCCGGAAAAATGGATATGACGTCAACGCGCATGACGACTCACAGGTCGAGCAACCCCTCCGGCGGGTCGACCACGACCCGTCCCCCGGCTAGATCCACCTCGGGGACGATCGCCCGGACGAACGGGATCAGGGCGGTACGTCCCTCGGGACGGCGCAGCACCAGCAGGTCCGAGGCGGGCGCGTGGTCGATGCGGGCCACCTCGCCGAGCTGCTCCCCGGCCGGGTTGACCACAGCCAAGCCGACCAACTGGTGGTCGTGGAACTCGTCCGGGTCGCTGGGCGGGGCCACCTGGGCGCTGTCCACCCAGAGCAGGGTGCCGCGCAGCGCCTCGGCGACGTTGCGGTCGTAGACGCCGTCGAAGGCGACCAACAGTCGTCCCTGATGCCAGCGGGCGGCCTCGACGGTCAGCTGCTCGGGCACCCGTACCAGCTCACCAAGGTCCGCGACGGCGGCGGGCGCTCCTTTGACCGGGGCCGCCGGTTCGGTGTGCAACACCGAACCGGCGGCGAAACGCGCTTCGGGCTCGTCGGTCCGCACTTCCACGGTGACCTCACCACGGATACCGTGCGGTTTTCCGATACGGCCAACGATCAGCTGCATCAGTACGAATCGACGATGTCGACGCGTACGCCACGGCCGCCGATCGACCCGACCACCTGGCGGAGCGCCTTGGCGGTGCGCCCGGAACGCCCGATGACCGTGCCCAGGTCCTCGGGGTGCACGCGCACCTCAAGCCGCTTACCCCGGCGCGAATCGATCATCCGGACACGCACATCGTCTGGATGATCGACTATGCCCTTGACCAGGTGCTCCAGCGCTGGCCGGAGGGCCACCTCAGCCCTGCTCACCGGAACCCGCCTCGGCCGGCTCGGCAGCCTTGGCCGGCTCTTCGGCCTTGGCCGGAGCCTCCGCCGCTGCCTCGGTCTTGGCCGGGGCCTCTGCCTTGGCGGACTTCTTCGCCGGCTTCGCGGTGGTCTCGGCCACGCCAGCCGCCGCCTTGGCCTCGGCCTCGTAGGCCGCCTTGCGGTCGGCCCGCTCGGGGGCCACCAGCAGCGGCGGCGGGGCCGGCAGGCCCTTGAACTTCTGCCAGTCGCCGGTCTTCTCCAGCAGACGCTGCACCGGCTCGCTCGGCTGGGCGCCGACGGAGAGCCAGTACTGGGCCCGCTCCGAGTCGATCTCGATCACCGAAGGGTGTTCCTTCGGCTGGTAGATGCCGATGAACTCGATCGCCCGGCCGTCGCGCTTGGTGCGCGAGTCGGCGACGACGACGCGGTACTGCGGGTTGCGGATCTTGCCCATCCGCAGGAGCCGGATCTTAACGGCCACGTGTGTTCGCTCCTGTTGCGATTCTCACCAGCCCAGTCGGGCGGTGCGCGGGTGAGAGCCGGCCAGCTCAGTGGGGTTTGAGCCGGAGACTACTCGGGTGGACTGGCAACGCGCCCGGGTTAGAGGGCGCCGCACGCGTGCCGGATACCAGCCAACCATTCTGCCAGATGTACGCGGCGACCGGTTCGCCCCCTGGCTGACGGCCGGAAACACCGCCCGGAAATCGCTCAGACCGCCCGCAGGTACTGGTCAGGCCAACCGGCGGCCACCCCCAGCTGGTGCGCGGCCTGCCGGGGCCAGTACGGGTTACGCAGCAACTCCCGTCCCAGCAGCACCGCGTGCGCCTGCCCCGACGCGACGATCGCCTCGGCCTGCTCCGGTTCGGTGATCAGGCCGACCGCTGCCACCGGCAGGTCGGTGTCCCGCGCCACCGCCTCGGCGTACGACACCTGGTAGCCGGGACCGGTCGGCACCCGTACCCCCGCCGCGTTGCCCCCGGTGGAGACGTCCAGCAGGTCCACGCCGTGGGCGAGCAGTTCCTTGGCGAACCGTACGGTGTCCTCGCCGGTCCACCCGTCCCCGGCCGGCAGCCAGTCGGTGGCCGAGATCCGGAACAGCACGGGCAGGTCGGCGGGCCAGACCGCCCGGACCGCGTCGACCACCTCCAGGGCGAACCGGGTCCGGTTCTCGAACGAACCGCCGTACGCGTCGGTGCGGCGGTTGCTGTGCGGGGAGAGGAACTCGCCTATCAGGTAGCCGTGCGCGCCGTGCACCTCGACAACCTGGAAACCCGCGGCCAGCGCCCGCCGCGCAGCGGCGGCGAAGTCCGCCACCACCTGCGGGATCTCCCCGACGGTCAACTCGTGCGGCACCGGGTACCGCTCGTCGTAGGCGACCGGGCTGGGGCCGACCGGCTGCCAGCCGCCGTGCTCCGGGGCGAGCGGCGCACCGCCGAGCCAGGGGGCAGCGGTGCCGGCCTTGCGTCCGGCGTGCGCGAGCTGGATACCGGGGACCGTACCGCTGCGCTTGAGGAAGTCGGTGATCCGGACGAACGCCGTCTGTTGGCGGTCGTTCCAGAGCCCCAGGTCACCGGGGCTGATCCGCCCCTCGGGGGCAACCGCGGTGGCCTCGACCAGGATCAGACCGGCACCTCCCACCGCCCGGCTGGCCAGGTGTACGAAGTGCCAGTCGGTCGGCACCCCGACGTCGGGCCCGTCGGCCGCAGCGCTGTACTGGCACATCGGGGCCATCCACACCCGGTTGGGCACGGTGACCGAGCGCAGGGTCATCGGCTGGAACAGGGCACTACCGGCAGTTGCGGTCGACTCGGTCACGACGTACTCCTTGCGCGGAACGACAACGAAAGACCTCTTGGTACGACGAACATCGTAGTACGACGAACATGAAACTACGAGACCTGTCGTACTATCAGACGGTCAGAAACGAGGTGCGTCGTGCCACAGCAAGCCCCCACCCCCGATCCGTATGCCCCCGAAGCTAACGCCGGGCGCGTCCTGACCCATCCCACCCGCGACGAGATCCGGCTGGAGTCGGTGCTACACGCACTGGCCGACCCGACCCGGCTACACATCGCCCACACCCTCGCCCGCCTCGGTACGGAGGTGCCCTGCTCGGTCATCGACCTCGCGGTGAGCAAGTCCACCACCACGCACCACTATCGGGTGCTACGGGAGGCGGGGGTGATCAGCCAGGTCTACCGGGGCACCGCGAAGTTGAACGGCCTGCGCCGCGCCGATCTCGACGCCCGCTTTCCCGGCCTGCTGGACAGCGTGCTCACCGCCGCCGGACGACAGGCCACTGAGGGTTGACGTCGGACGACAGGCCCCCAAGGGCTCACGTCGGACGACAGGCCAGCAAGGGCTCACGTCGGACGACAGGCCAGCAAGGGCTCACGTCGGACGACGGAGCCGGGCCACGCGACGGGGCCGGGCATAGCCCACCAGCTACGGACGGGCCGGCGGCCGGTCCCAGCCGACCGGTAGCGTCGGCACGGTCCAGGTGGGGTCCGGAACGAAGTCGCACCAGGTGCCGTCGAACGGGAACTCCCCCGCCTCGGCCATCTTGATCACCCGCTCGCCCTCGGCCCGTACCGCTGCCTCGTCGGTCACCCAGTAGTGCTCGGGGAAGGCGAGCCGCTCAACGAACTCGTCCTCGTCCTTCCAGCACCAGCTCCGGTCCGGCTCGATCACGACATCGAGATCCTGGTCCACCACGTCGACCCCGGCCACGTCACCGTCGTCCCAGCGGACCCCCGGTTCTTCGAGGTTGACGTACCACCGAGCGAACCCACCGGCCTCGGCCTGGAACCACCAGACCGAGTAGGCACCCTCCGTCGGCAGGAACTTCAGCAGCGGCGGGCCGTTCCAGACGCCCACGGCCAACCGGTAGGACCTGGTGATCCACTCGGTGAACGGCATCATCCGCATGCCCCGACCGTCGTCGGCGACCTCGCTGGCCACCGGGGTACCTCGGGCGATCCAGAGCAGCAGCCCTCGCTCGTCGTCACTGACAACCCGGGCCGGGCGAACCCAGCCGATCCGTCCCCGTCGGACATTGCGGTGCAGGATCAACCGCCCCGGCTCGAAATGCACGCCCCCATCCTACCGAGCAAGCCGTCCCCAGGCTGCCACCGAGGGGCGCGATCCACAGTCTCGAAGTACCCGTCGACCGGGACCGGGACCGGAGCACGGAGCACGGAGGGACCCCGGGCACCCGTCGTCCGCACCGCCGCCCGCCCACCAGAGCCGGATGGAGCGACATAGGTCACTTCCAGGTCGGGACCAAAGTCCTTCTTTACTACATGCGGTAGTAGTTAAAACAAAGACTGACCAGTGGCCACCCCCGATGCCTGATTGGTCCACAGGAGGACCCGATGATCAGAAGTATCGCCCTGTCCGTCAGCCCAGAACTTGGCTTCCCCAGTTGGCTTCGCGTCACCCACCTCATCAATTTCCTGCTCATCGGACTGTTGATCCGAAGTGGGTGGGAAATAATCTCCAGCCACCCTCGGATGTACTGGCGCAACGACTGCGGCCCCGGCACGGAGTGGATTCGGTTCACCAGGAAGAAGGTGCCCGCCGAAGAGGGCGTCTACTTCGCGCGCGACGACGAGTGCAGCCTGTCCCCGTTGATCTCGTTGCCCGGCCGAAAGAACATCGGCATCGCCCGGCACTGGCACGCGATCGTGACCGCACTCTGGACGCTCAACGGGCTCGCATACGTCGGCCTGCTCTTCGGCACCGGCCAGTGGCGTCGGATCGTACCCACGTCATGGGACGTCTTCCCGCAGGCCTGGGAATCACTCAAGATCTACGCCGGCCTCGGCATTCCATCGATCGAGCACTTCCAACCGTACGACGCGTTGCAGCAGCTCATGTACTTCGTGGTCGTCTTCGTCGCCGCACCGTTGATGATCGCAACCGGCCCGGTCATGTCCCCGGCCGTGGTCGGCCGGTTCCCGTGGTACGCCCGACTCTTCGGCGGGCGTCAGGCCGCACGATCACTGCACTTCCTGGGCATGGCCTTCCTCGCAGTGTTCATCGTCATCCACGTGACGCTCGTGTTCGTCGTCCACCCGCGATACAACCTGACCCACATGATGCTCGGCGAGGGCGACCCGGCCCGGTTTGGTCAGGCACTGACCATGGCGATCGCCGGCATCGTCACGGTCGTGGCTCTCTGGCTGGCCGCCAGCTACTGGAGCCTGGCCGACCTACGTCGGGCCCAGGTCGTCCTCAACAACCTCGGCGAACCGCTGCGTCAGGCAACCGTCAACCACTTCTCCTCCCGGCAGCGCCGCAAGCAGGTGTGGGCCGAGAAGGACATCTCGCCCTACCACTGGAGCAATGGCCGGCATCCCGTGGGTGACGAGTCACCCGAGTGGAACGCCCTGATGGCGAACGCCTGGAAGGACTACCGGCTGGAGATCGGCGGCCTCGTCGAGAAGCCGATCTCACTGAGCCTGGAGGATCTGCGGGCCATGCCACGGCAGGAACAGATCACCCTACACACCTGCATGCAGGGGTGGACCGGGATCGCCAAATGGGGCGGGGTGCGGTTGTCGGACGTGTTGGCCCTGGTGGAGAAGAAGCCCAACGCCAGGTACCTGAAGTTCACCTCCTTCGGCCTGGCGCAGAAGATGCACGGCGGCCGGCCGCTGGAGCCGTACTACAGCTGCTTCGGTGTGGACCTCATCTACCAGGACGAAACGATCCTGGCCTTCGACATGAACGACAAGCCACTGCCCCTCACCTTCGGCGCCCCGCTGCGGTTGCGGGTTGAGGAGATCCACGGCTACAAGATGGTCAAGTACCTACGCAAGATCGAGTGGATCGAGGACTACCGCACCGAGGGCGACGGCCAGGGCGGCACCCGCGAGGACTCCAGCTACCAGGTCATCAACGCGCGGATCTGACACAGCGTCTGGACTCCCCCACCGCCGGCGGCGCGGATTCCTGCTCAGTAGAACGATCAGGAACCCGCGCCGCAGCCGTGGTCAAGCTGCCGTAGCCGTGGTCAAGCCGGCACAGCCGTGGTCAAACTGCCGTAGCTACGGGCCGTCGGCGCTGCCGATCAGTAGGCGCGGGCCAGAATGGCCACCAGGTCAGGCTCGTCGGCCGAGTCCGGCACCGAGCCGTCGGCCCGGACCAGACAACGTACGGTGACACCCTTGCCGTTGGCGGTGAGTTCGCCCTGCTCGCCGACCGCCGACCACGGCACCCGGGCCCAGCCGGTGGCCGCCGCCTCGATCGCCTCGTCCAGGGTCGCCACCGTCGTGGTCCGCGACTCGCGCAGGGCCAGTGCCTCGTCGTACAGCGCCTGCTGGTCTGCCTCCAGGGCGGCGAGCACCGAGGCCACCACGTCGGCCACCGGCACCGGAGTCTTCGACCCATTGGTACGGCGAACCACCACCGCGTTACCGGCGGCGAGATCCCGGGGGCCGACCTCGACGCGTACCGGATAGCCCTTGAGCTCGGCATCGACGGCGCGGCGGCCGAACGGGGTGTCGGTCCGGTCGTCGAGCGCGACCCGGACCCCGGCGTCGCGCAGCGCGTCGCGCAGCTTCGCCGCCGCCTCGGTCACCCCGTCGCCGGCCTTCACCACCATGATGTGCGCCTGCACCGGGGCCAGCCGGGGCGGCACCCGCAGCCCGTTGTCGTCGCCGTGCACCATGATCATCCCGCCGATCATCCGGGTGGTGGTGCCCCAGGAGGTGGTCCAGGCGTGCTCGACGCTGCCGGCCGCCGAGGTGAAGGTCATCTCGAACGCCTTGGCGAAGTTCTGGCCCAGCTCGTGGCTGGTGCCCAGTTGCAGCGCCTTGCCGTCACCCATCATGCCTTCGAGGGTGTACGTACTGGTGGCGCCGGCGAACCGCTCCCGGTTGGTCTTGCGTCCCACCAGCACCGGAATGCCCAGCACGTTGACCATGAAGTCCTCGTAGACCTCGTGCAGGATCCGACGGGCATAGGCTCGGGCGTCCGCCTCGTCGACGTGCGCGGTGTGCCCCTCCTGCCAGAGGAACTCACTGGTCCGCAGGAAGATCCGGGGCCGCAGCTCCCAGCGGACCACGTTCGCCCACTGGTTGAGCAGCAGTGGCAGGTCTCGGTAGGAGTCGATCCACTTGGCCATGAACTCGCCGATGACCGTCTCGCTGGTCGGTCGGACCACCACCGGCTCGGCGAGCTGCTTGCCCCCGCCGTGGGTGACCACCGCCAGCTCCGGCGAGAAGCCCTCGACGTGCTGGGCCTCCCGCTTCAGGTAGCTCTCCGGGATGAACAGCGGGAAGTACGCGTTCTCCGCCCCGGTCACCTTGATCCGGGCGTCCATCTCGGCCTGCATCCGCTCCCAGATGGCGTAGCCGGCCGGTCGGATGACCATGGTCCCCCGCACCGGCCCGTTGTCGGCGAGCTTCGCCTTGGCGATCAGGTCCTGGAACCAGCGGGGAAAGTCCTCCGCCCGGGGAGTGAGCACGCGTGCCATAGCCGCACATCCTATTCGCCGACGTACGACCGGCGTTACCCGGCGTACGCCGTCTTGCCGCCGTCGAGCACCATCTGCGCTCCGGTCGCGTACGGGAAATCGCCGGAGGTGAGGGCGACGGCGAACGCAGCCACCTCCTCAGCGGTGGCCAACCGTCCCACCCCCGGCACGCTGGACTTGCCGAACTGGGCCGCCATGACGTCCCACGCCACGTCGGGCAGATCCGCCGCCCCGGCCAGTCGCCGGACGAAGTCGGTCTTGGTGGTGCCCGGCAGCAGGGCGTTGATCCGGATGTTCTCGGCGGCATAGTCGTGGGCGGCGCTCTGCACGAGGCCGACGAGAGCCCGCTTGGAGGCGGCGTAGGCGGCCTTCCCGCCACTGGTGGAGATGGCGTTCGAGGAGGAGGTGACCAGGACGGCACCGCCACCCCGCCGCCGCAGGTGCGGAATCTGGAACTTCAGTGCCAGGAAGACCCCACGCAGGTTGGTGGCGAGCACGTCGTCCCATTCGTTGGCCGTGTACTCGTGCAGTGGCTTCTGGACCGTGATGCCGGCGTTGTTGAAGCAGACGTCGAGGCCGCCGTACCGCTCGGCGACGGTGTCGACGAACTGCCGTACCTGCGACTCGTCGCGGACGTCGGCGCGTACGTAGGTGGCCTCCCCACCGGCCGCGCGGATCTGGCGTTCGACGTCCCGGCCCAGGTTCTCCCGGCGACCGCAGAAGCCGACCTGCCCGCCCTCGGCGGCGTACTGGAGGGCGGCGGCGCGGCCGATCCCGGAGGTGGCACCGGTGATCAGGACGACCTTGCCGGCGAAGCGCTGATTCGCACCCGGGTGGATCTCGGGGCTCGGCGCGGTACGGCCGAGGACCACACCGCCGACCAGACCGGCGACGGCTCCGGCGCCGACCCCGGCCACACCGGTGCCGATCAGCCTTCGGCGGCTGTACCCGGCACGGGCGGTGGCCGGGTCGACGGAGGTGGTCGACTCGCCGGGGGCAGTGGTCGACTCGCCGGGGGCAGTGGTCGACTCGGCGGCCGGTTCGACGTTTTCGTTCGGGGTTGCCATGACGTCCCTTCATCGGCTGGCGGGCGACGTCCACCCGCCACATCCGAGTCTGGTGACGGATGCACGCCGTAACGTCGGCCCGCCGGTCGGTGTGTACGGCCACCGGGCCGGCCTCTCGTAGGAGGCGGCTCCTGCCCGGGGAGGACCATCGGCGCTCCTGCCCTGGCTACCTTTCACGGATGGCTCTCCCCCGGATCAGCGTGCTGTTCGAAACCCGGGCATGGCCGCTCCGGCTGGCCATCCTCGCGGCGTTGGCCATCGGGTACCTGCTGGCCCGTGGCCCTTCGGCGGAGCCGTCGATCGTCGACTGGCTGCTGTCCGCCGCCTCGGTGCTGGTGTACGCGGGCAGCGCACGCTGGCCACTGGCCAGTCCTCTGGTGCAGGCCGTCCTGCTGGCGGTGGCCCTGTGGGCGGGCGATGCCAGCCCGGTCATCGTGAAGGTCGGTGCCGGGGTCGCACTGTTCGAGCTGGCGATGCGCCGCTCCGGCTGGTACTGCGTTTACGGGACGGTCCCGCTGTTGCTGGTGTATCTGGTGGAGGGATCGTGGTCCACGCTGTACCGGGGTGCCGTGGTGACGCTGGTCCCGGTGCTGCTCGGGGCGTACGTCCGATCGGTGCGGCTGCTCTCCGCGCAGGCGGAGCGGCGTGCGGAGGAGGAGCGGCTGCGGCGGCGCTCGGAGACGCGAGCGGCCCGGGCCGACGAACGTACGGCGATCGCCCGGGAACTCCACGATCTTGTCGCCCACCATGTCGCCTCGATGGTGTTACGGGTGGGGGTGGCCCGGCACGTGTTGGACGACGCCGACCCCAAGGTGCGCGAGGTGCTCGACGACGTGCACGCCAGCGGGGTGGCGACCCTGGCGGACCTGCGACGGTTGGTGACCGTACTGCGGGATCCGGCCGGCGGCGGCCAGGTGGGACTGGTGGAGCCCGGCGAGTTGCCGGCCGCGCTCTCCGAGGTGGTGGATCGGGCACAACGCCTAGGCCTGTCGGTGTCCGCACAGATCGACCCCGGCATCGCCGGTCTGGACACGATGCGTGGCCTGGCGATACTCCGGTTGACCCAGGAGGGGCTCGCGAACGTCGCCCGGCACGCGGGTCCGCAGGCCAGGACGACGGTGTCGGTACGGTTGATCGAGGCCGGTATGGCACAGGTCGACATCGCCGACGACGGCGGCCGGGGCCACCCAGAACTGTCGTCAGGCACGAGGGGCAGTCTCGGCCACCCGGAACTGTCGTCTGGGCGGGCGGCGGGTTCGGCGGTCGCGGACGCGACGGGCGGCCACGGGATCATCGGCATGCGGGAGCGGGTCGCGGTGCTGGGCGGATCACTGACGGTGGGCCGGGACGGGCCGGGTTGGCGGTTGTCGGCGCTACTGCCGGCGGCGGGTGGCAGCGGAGGGGACAAGCGGTGATCCGGGTGCTGTTGGTCGACGACCAGACCCTGGTACGGGCGGGACTACGGATGCTGTGCGAGGCGTCGCCCGACCTGGAGGTGGTCGGCGAGGCGCGCAACGGGCAGGAGGCGGTACAGCTCGCGGCCCGCACCGCACCGGATGTGATCTTGATGGATCTGCGGATGCCGGGAATGGACGGTACGCAGGCGACGGCGCGAATCGTCGAGGCTCGACCATCGGCACGGGTGCTGGTGCTGACCACCTTCGACGATGACGACCATCTCTATCCGGCGATGGCAGCGGGCGCGTGTGGGTTCCTGGTGAAGGACGCGGCACCGGACGACCTGCTAGACGGCATCCGGCGGGCCGCCGCCGGGGACAGCCCGTTCAGCCCGACGGTGCTGCGGCGGTTGGTGGCGGCAGCGGTGTCGGTGCACGCCGGTGCGGCGGAGGCGGACCCGCGCCCGTCGGATGTGCGGTTGACGCCCCGAGAGTCGGAGATCCTGGCCCTGGTCGGGGCGGGCCTGTCCAACGCGGAGATCGGTGAGCGGTTGCATCTGGGCGTGACCACGGTGAAGACCCACGTCTCGGCGGCGATGACCAAGACCGGGGCGTCGAACCGGGTACGGCTGGCCGTGTTCGCCGTGCGGCACGGCCTGGCCTGACCGGAGACGCCCGGGAAACGGACGAACGGGCACTGGCCTGACCACCGGAAACCGGGTCAGCGGACGAACGGGCACTGGCCTGACCACCGGAAACCGGGTCAGCGGACGACCCGGCCGCGCAGGACGATCCGGCGCGGGTCGCGTACCACCCGCAGGTCGGCTCGGGGGTCGCTGTCGTAGACCACCAGGTCGGCCAGCCCGCCCTCGACCAGTCCGGGAAAGCCGAGCCAGTCCCGAGCCCCCCAGGACGCGGCGCGCAGCACGTCGACCGGGGACATGCCGGCCTGCTCGTGCAGCAGCAGCATCTCGGTGGCCGCCAGCCCGTGCGCGATACCCCCGCCCGCGTCGGTGCCCAGGTAGATCGGCACCCCGGCCTCGTACGCCGAGCGCACCACCTCGGGGAAGCCGTCGCGCAGGGCGAGCATGTGGGCGGCGTACCCGGGGAACTTCTCCGCTGCCCGCTCCGCGATGGACCCGAACGTCTGAATGTTGATCATCGTGGGCACCAGGGCGGTCCCCCGCCGGGCCATCTCGTCGATCAGATCGAGGCTCAGGCCGGTGCCGTGCTCGACCGAGTCCACCCCGGCCCGGACCATGATGTCGACGGCCGACTCGGAGAAGGTGTGCACCGCCATCCGGGCCCCGGCCGCGTGCGCGGTCTTCACCGCCTCGGCCATCGTGTCCGCGTCCCAGGCGGGGGCGAGGTCCCCGGCGTCGCGTTCGATCCAGTCCCCGACCAGCTTCACCCAGCCGCTGCCGGCCCGCGCCTGCTCGGCCACGGTGGCGGCGACCTCCGTCGCCGGGACCTCCACGCCGATGTCCCGCAGGTAGCGGCGGGGCGGCGCGACGTGCCGGCCGGCACGGGCCAGTCGCGGCAGTTCCGGCTCGTCCGCCAGTTCTGGGTACGGGTACGGCGAGCCCGCGTCCCGGATGGCCAGCACCCCGGCGTCCCGATCGATCGTCGCCAGCCGTCGCGCCTCGTCCAGGGAGCCGATCGGGGCTCCGCCCGGGGCGATACCAATGTGGCAGTGCGCGTCGACCAGGCCGGGCAGGACGTACCCGCCGTCGGCGATGGTCTCCGCCCCGGGGACCGGGGTGTACGTCACCCGGTCGCCCACCAGCCACAGGTCACGTACCTCGTCGTCGGGCAGCACCACGCCACGCACATGCAGAGCCATGTGCACAGTCCTACCCGATCACGCCTCGCCGCGCTCCCGCAGCCCCGTCCGACGGGCCGTGAGCGCCGGCAGGTCGACGGTCACCTTCCACGGCCGCTCGGTGACGAACACGTCGTCGGTGTGCGCGGCTGGTTCGTAATCGCCCTTCGGGCCGAGCACGAACTCGGTGAGCGTCATCCGCTCGTGGAGCGGATCGACCACCCAGTACGTCGGCACACCCGCGTGCGCATAGACCCGCGCCTTGTCGTACATGTCGCGGAAGGTGGACTCCGGGGAGATCACCTCGACCGCCAGGATGGCGTCCCGCACCGGCACCGGACTGCGGTCGACGTGGTCGGGTCGGATCGCGACCACGTCCGGGCGGGGCTCATTACGTCGATCGATCCGCATCGACAGGTCGATGCTCACCACGTACTCCGGCGGGCAGTTGACCTCAAGCGCGAGCAGAATTCGGACACACAGGTCCTGGTGCAGGTGGGTGGGGGACGGCACGATCAACCTTCCGTTGACCAACTCGTAAGGAAGGTCCTTCGGCAGGTCACCGAGGTCGTCGACCGTCCACTCCTGCCGTTCCGGCAGAATCGGCGCCGCAGTCATGGCCTACTCCTTCCAGGGGCCCTGTCACCCTAGGCGATGAGAACGTCGCTCACGGTTGACGACACGCCAAGGGTCAGCCCTTCGACTCGTCGTCCCGCTTGCCCAGCTTGCCGAAGTCGAGCTTGGGCAGCTTGAAGCCCGGCGGCAGGCCTTGGCCGCCGGCCAACGCGCTCGGGTCCAGCCCCGGCGGGAGCTGCGGCATCCCACCGGGCATTCCGCCGGGGAAGCCGCCACCACCCTGCGCGCCGCCGCGCGAACGCCCGCCGCCCTTCGTGCCCTTCCGCTTGTTCTTCGGCGACTTCGTCGCCTTGCGCCGACCGCCCGGCAGGCCCATCATCCCGCCCATCTGCTTCATCATCTTCTGCGCGTCGGCGAAGCGGTTGAGCAGCTGGTTGACGTCCATAACGGTGACCCCGGAGCCGGTGGCGATCCGAGCCCGACGGGAACCGTTGATGATCTTCGGGTTGGTCCGCTCGCCCGGGGTCATCGACCGGATGATCGCGGTGATCTTGTCGAAGTGCTTGTCGTCGACCTCGGCCAACTGGTCCTTGACCTGCCCCATGCCGGGCATCATCGCCAGCACGTTGGCGATCGGCCCCATCCGGCGGACCGCGATGAGCTGGTCGAGGAAGTCCTCCAGGGTGAACTGCTCGCCGCCCATCAGCTTGGCGGTCATCTTCTCCTTCTGATCGGCGTCGAAGGCCTGCTCGGCCTGCTCGATCAGAGTGAGTACGTCCCCCATGCCCAGGATCCGGCTGGCCATCCGGTCCGGGTGGAAGAGGTCGAAGTCCTCCAGCTTCTCACCGGTGGAGGCGAAGAGGATCGGCTGGCCGGTGACCTCCCGTACGGAGAGCGCCGCACCGCCCCGGGCGTCGCCGTCGAGCTTGGAGAGCACCACACCGGTGATCCCGACCCCGTCGCGGAACGCCTCGGCGGTGCGGACCGCGTCCTGACCGACCATCGCGTCGATGACGAAAATGACCTCGTCGGGATTGACGGCAGCCCGAATGGCGGCAGCCTGCGCCATCATCTCCGCGTCGATGCCCAGCCGGCCGGCGGTGTCGACGATGACGATGTCGCGGGCGGCCCGCTTGGCGTGCTCGATCGACGCCTTGGCGACCTGCACCGGGTCACCGACGCCGTTGCCCGGCTCCGGGGCGTACACCTCGACCCCGGCCCGACCACCGAGCACCTGGAGCTGCCCGACGGCGTTGGGACGTTGCAGGTCGGCGGCGACCAGCAGCGGCTGGTGGCCCTGTCCCTTGAGCCAGCGGGCCAGCTTTCCGGCGAGGGTGGTCTTACCCGACCCCTGCAGACCGGCCAGCATGATCACGGTCGGCGGCTGCTTGGCGAACTGCAACCGGCGGTTCTCGCCGCCGAGGACGCCGACCAGCTCCTCGTGGACGATCTTGATGACCTGCTGAGCCGGGTTGAGCGCCTGGGAGACCTCGGCGCTGCGCGCCCGCTCCTTGATCCGGGCGATGAAACCCTTGACGACCGGCAGGGCTACGTCGGCCTCCAGCAACGCCAGCCGGATCTCCCGAGCGGTGGCGTCGATGTCGGCGTCGGTAAGCCGCCCCTTGCCGCGAAGCTTGGTAAAGATCCCGGAAAGGCGGTCACTCAAGGTGTCAAACACGACTTAACATCCCGTTTGTCGAATTCCGGCGGACAGAGCGCAGCCGGCGCGGATAGCCGCCAGGCCACTGCAAGGGTAACCGCCCGTCAACCTCGGCGCGTGGGTGCCGGTCCCGCCCTCAGGCCACACGTTAGGAAGGGCCCCTTCCTAACAGTAGAAGCGATAAGAAGGGGCCCGTCCTTACCCCGCAGCGGCGAGGACGGCGGACTCCAGGCGGGCCCGCTCGTCGTTCGACGGCCAGGCGCCGACGAGATAGAAGGTGTCCACCGCGTCACTGCCGAGGGTGGCGATCCGGGCCGCCCGGACCAGGGCACCAGCGTCGTCCAACGCTACGCACACCCGGTACAGCAGTCCGGGGGCATCGGCGGCACGCAACTCCAGCAGCACCGCGTCGGTGGCCGCGTCCCGGTGCCAGACCACCCTGGGGGCCGCCCCGGTGGAGCCGCCGGTCGGCGTAGGGCGACGCAGCCGGGCCAGCACCGACGGGTCGACGGTCACCGCCCGGCGCAGGTCGGCGGTGAGCGCCATCGGGTCGGGCGGGCTGCCGTAGCGCGGTTGCACCCGACACTCGACCAATGCCCGCCCGTCCACGGTTGCCGCGTCGGCGGCGAGCACGTCGAGCCGGTGCAGGGCAAGACAGCCGGCGACCGTGGCGAGCAGGCCGCGCCGGTCCGTCGCGGCCACCGCCACCCGACCATCCCCCAGGTGTACGGCGGGCAGTGGGCCCGCCACCAGCGCCGGATCGGGTACGGCCGGCGCCGGCGGTGAGCCGGTGTCCAGGGTGGCGCGTACCCGGGCGACGAGTTCGGCGACGAGCCGCCCCTTCCAGTCCGACCAGGCGGCCGGCCCGGTGGCTCGGGCGTCGGCCCGGGTCAACGCGTACAGCAGGTCGAGGGTGCCGGGGTCACCGACCGCCTCGGCGACGGTGGCGATGGTCACCGGGTCGCCCAGGTCCCGTCGGGTGGCCACCTCGGGCAGCAGTAGGTGCAGCCGGACCAGTTTCTCGACCAGCGCCACCTCGGTCGGGGGCAGGCCGATCCGGGTGGCGATCTGCGCCGCGATCGGTGCGCCGACGACGCTGTGGTCACCGTCGAGCCCCTTACCCACGTCGTGCAGCAGGGCGGTGAGCAGCAGCAGATCCGGCCGAGCAACCTCCCGGGTGTGCGCACCCGCCTCGGCTGCGGTCTGCACCAGGTGCCGGTCCAGGGTGAACCGGTGGGCCGGGTTGTGTTGCGGCCGGCTGCGCATCCGGGGCCACTCCGGTAGCCAGCCGTCGACCAGGCCGTACCGGTCGCAGGTCTCCCAGGTGGGCGGCAGGCCGGGACCGGCGCCGAGCAGGGTGACCAGCGCGGACCGGGCCGCCGGCGGCCACGGTGCCGGCAGCGGCGGGCAGTACGCGGCAAGCCATTCGCAGGTGGCCCGGGATATTGGCAGCCGGGTGCTGGCTGCGGCGGCGGCGACCCGCAGCGACAGGCTCGGGTCGGGACGGGCCCCGATGGCGGTACGCGCCAACACCAGTTCCCCGTCGTGTTCGACCACGTCCCGGGCGACGGGCCGGCGTACCGGCCGACCGTCGGCACCGTGACGCACCCGGGACCCGGACCGCAGCCGGTCGGCGGCCCGCCACCCGTCGGTCAGGGCGTGGCTGACGGTACGGGCGTCGCCGGCAACCCGGCGCAGCAACGCGTCCGGATCGTCCAGATCGAGTAGGACCGCAACGGCAGCCCGTTCCTCGGCGATCAGCCGGTCGATCCGGCGACTGGTCGCGATGTGCAGGGCGTCGCGGGTGTCGAGCAGTCGCCGGTGTGCGGCCCGTACGGCGGGACGCAGGGCGTCACTGATCCCGGCGTACCCGATGGCGCGCAGTAGCCCCACGTCGCGTAACCCGCCGGCGGCATCCTTGAGGTCACCTTCGAGCAGGAAGGCGAGTTCACCGTGGGCCTGCCACCGGGCGGTGGTCACCTCGCGCAGTTCCGGCAGCCGCCGCACGGCGGTACGTCGCCACTGCTCCCCGGCGGCGGTGACCAGTCGGGTGGAGAGTTCCCGGTCTCCGGCCACGTGTCGGGCGTCGAGCAGGCCGAGGGCGACCTTGATGTCGTCCCTGGCCACCGACAGTGCCTCGTCGACGGTGCGTACCGAGTGGTCCAGGCTCATCCGGGCGTCCCAGATCGGATACCAGAGCGCGGCGGCGATTTCGTCGACGTCGGCTGCCCCGGTGTGCAGCAGCACCAGATCAAGATCCCCGTACGGCGCGCATTCCCGCCGGCCGAGCCCGCCGACGGCAACCAGTGCCACCTCGGCCCGGTCGGCGGGGAACAGCCCGGCCAGCCAGCGGTCCCACACCGCCGCCCGTTCCGTCCGTCCTGCCTCGCCGATCCGCCCCGCCTCGTCATTCAAGAGGTCCGCCTCGTTGATCAGGGGGTTCGGGTCACCCGGACCGCTGCCGGATGACGCCGGGCCCTTGATCAACGAGGCGGGCATGGGATCAGAGAGCGTCGAGGCCGTGCTCACCGGTACGGACGCGAACCACGTCCTCCACGGCGGTCACCCACACCTTGCCGTCACCGATCTTTCCGGTACGCGCCGCCGTGACGATCGCGTCGACCACCTTGTCGACGTCGATCTCGTCGGTCAGCACCTCGACCCGAATCTTGGGCAGGAACTCCACCGTGTACTCGGCACCCCGGTACACCTCGGTGTGGCCCTTCTGCCGCCCGTACCCCTGCACCTCGCTGACGGTGAGGCCGGCGACCCCGAGGGCCTGTAGCGCCTCCTTCACCCCGTCGAGCTGGTGCGGTTTGATGACCGCGGTCACCAGTTTCATGTCCAGTCCCTCCATGGATAGACGTTAACCAGCGACCTTCTCGCTGACTGGCTCGGCTGGCTCGACCGGTGCGGCTGGCTCCACTTCCTCGACTGGCTCCGCTTCCTCGACTGACGCGGTCGGCTTGCTGCTGGGCGTACCGATGCCGGCCAGGGCGAACGCACCACCGCCGCCACCACCACCGGCCGGCGAGAGGTCGTACCCGCTCTCGGCGTGCTCGGCGATGTCGATGCCGTCGACCTCGGCCTCCTGCGTGACCCGGAAGCCGATGGTCTTCTCGATCGCGAAGCCCAGCGCGTAGGCGATGACGAAGGAGAGGACCGAGACGATCAGGGCGCTGAGCGCCTGGGCACCGAGTTGGGCCAGCCCGCCGCCGTAGAACAGGCCCTCGTTCGCCACCAGCGAGCTGATCTGGCTGGTACCGAAGAGCCCGATCCACAGGCAGCCGATCCAGCCGCCGACGAAGTGCACACCGACCACGTCGAGCGAGTCGTCGAAGCCGAGCCGGTACTTCAGTCCGACGGCCAACGCGCAGACCGCACCGGCGACCAGACCGAGCAGGACCGCGGCCCAGGGGGCGACGAAGGCGCAGGCGGGCGTGATCGCCACCAGGCCAGCGACCGCCCCGGAGGAGGCACCGACCAGGGTCGGCTTGCCGTTACGCAGCCACTCCACGACGATCCAGCCGAGGATGGCGGCGGCGGTGCAGACCTGGGTGTTGAGGAAGGCGATACCGGTGATCGCGTCGACGGTCAGTTCCGAGCCGGCGTTGAAGCCGAACCAGCCGAACCAGAGCAGTCCGGTGCCCAGCGCCACCATCGGTACGTTGTGCGGCTTCATCCCCTCCCGAGGCCAGCCGACCCGCTTGCCGAGCACCAGGGCCAGGGCGAGCGCCGCCGCTCCGGCGTTGATGTGCACGGCGGTACCGCCGGCGAAGTCCAGCGCGCCGATGTCCGCGCCGATGAAGCCACCGCCCCAGACCATGTGGGCGACCGGGAAGTAGACCAGCGTCGCCCACCCGAAGGCGAACAGCAGCCAGCCGGAGAACTTCGCCCGGTCCGAGATCGAGCCGCTGATCAGCGCGACCGTGATGATCGCGAACATCATCTGGAAGGCCATGAAGACGTAGAGCGGGATGCCGGTCTCACCCCACAGGTCGGTCTCGGCCAGGAACGTCTTGGTGCCGAGGTACTGGCCCAGGTTGCCCCAGACGCCGTTGACATCGTCACCGAAGGCGACGCTGAAGCCGTAGAAGAGCCAGAGAATCGAAATGAGCCCTATCGAGGAGAAGCTCATCATCATCATGTTGAGGACGCCCTTGGACCGGTTCAGGCCGCCGTAGAACAGCGCCAGACCCGGTGTCATGAGCAGCACGAGGGCGCTCGACACCAGCAACCACGCGGTGTTGCCGGTGTCGATCGTCGGTGCTTCAGGCACGCTGGCCTCCTAGAGTCGCCGGTTCCCTCCTTCCGGCCCACTGCGGCAGCGCTGCCCGTACGCCGGTTGCGCGGAAGCTTCCTGCGCGCCTGTTTCACCAGGGGGCACGCACCGGTTTCCAACTGGTCACGACTTGTTTCTTACGTGTGACAACTACCGATCTTCGACCGGTCCGGCGATGCCGCTGACGAGGTTGGCGACGATCGTCGTGACATAGCGCTCGGCGGAACCCGGGTCGCGCGGCTCGGTGAAGTGGCCGAGGAAGGCGTACTGGAGGCAGGCCCCGATCAGGAGCGACGCGGCCGCTTCGGGATCGGCGTCGGGCCGAATCCGGCCGCGGTCACGCTCGGCGGCGAGATACGCGGCGACGGCCAGGGGAACGTTCTGCGGGCCGGCGCCGCGTTGGCGAAGGGCGTCGCGGTGGGCGGCCAGCAACTGTGGCTCGGAGAAGAGCGACGCGGCCATGGGGAAGCTGTAGGTATAGAAGTCGATCGCACCGTGGGCGACGCCGCGCAGCGTGGCGGCTACGTCGCCCGTACCGGCGCGACCGGCGAGTTGGGCGAGCAGCATCCCGAACTCGCCGGGCACGCGTTCGTTGAGGACCGCGACGAACAACTCCGTCTTGCTGCTGAAGTGCTTGTAGAGCGTGGCCTCCGAGAATCCGGCCGCAGCGGCGATCTGTTTGGTGGTGGCCCGCGCCAGCCCCTGTTCCCGCATGACCTTCCCGGCCGCATCGAGAATCCGATCTCTGGTGAGCACGGTCATAGTACCTCCGGTTTGACATCAAGTGAGTGCTCACTAACCATAATAGTTAGTGAGCACTCACTAACCACAGGGGGCACCCATGCAACTAACGGTCTTCGGCGCGACCGGCGGCACCGGGCTACAGGTGGTCACCCAGGCCCTCCGGGCCGGTCATCAGGTACGGGCGGTGGTCCGCGATCCCGCCGGGCTCACCATCGACGCCCACCCGAGACTCATCGTCCACCGCGCCGACGTCACCGACCCCGCCGCGATCGCACCGGCCCTGGCCGGCACGGACGCTGCCATATCGGCGATCGGCAGCCGAACCAACCGCCAGCCGACGGCGGTGTGCGCCGACACCGCGGCCAGCATCACCCAGGCGATGCGGGACAGTTCGATCCAACGGCTGGTCATCGTCAGCGCGAGCGGAATCTTCACTGACGGCGACGACCCATTCACCCGGGCGCTAGCAAAGCCGGTACTCAAGCGGATACTCCGACACCCCTTCGCCGACATGCTCCAGATGGAACAGATCGTCCGCGAGACCGATCTGCACTGGACGATCATGCGGCCACCGATGCTCACCAACGGGCCGGCGACCGGCGCGTACCGCACCGAGGTCGGCCGCAACGTCTTCGGCGGCATCCGCCTGTCCCGCGCCGACCTCGCCCACTGCATCCTGCGTGGCCTGGATGAGCCGGCCTGGACCCGAGCCACCGTCGCCGTGGCCCGATAGGGCGGCGACCAGGACGACCCGTCGGACCCACCACAACCCTCCACGAGGAGCAGACGTGCCCACCATCTCGACCGAATCAACCAGCACCAACCCTGCCGACCCCGCCGGCCCTACCGATCCCGCCGGCCCTACCGATCCCGCCGACCCTACCGATCCCGCCGGCCCTGCCGGCCCTACCGGCCGACCGGCTCGGCCCGCCGCCGGTACGCGCCGCCGCTGGATCAAGCCAGCGGTGACCGTACTCGCCGTATCGACGGTTACCCTGCTGGCCGGCGTTTCCACGCTCGCCTATCTGGCCTTCCTCCGATCGCCCAGCCACTCGCCCCAGGAGTTCCTCGACCGAGGTCGAGGCAGCGGCACGAACCAGGTCGTCGTCGCAGCCGGTGCCAGCATGACCCAGGCCTCGCTCAGCGCCGACTGGGTGGGCGCGCTCCGGCACCGGTTCACCTCCGCCGGGTACGAACTCGTCAACGCCGGCAACAACGGCGACACCACCGCCGACCTGTTGAAGCGTCTCGACGACGATGTGGTCGCCTGCGACCCGGACGTCGTCACGCTGCTGGTCGGCACCAACGACGTCCTCAACGGTGTGCCACTGGCCCAGTTCCAGGCCAATCTCACCTCGATCTTCGACCGCCTCGACGCCGGGACCCACGCCAGGGTCGCCATCCTCTCCCTTCCCCCGCTCGGCGAGGACCTGGACTCGGCCCGGAATCGGGAGCTTGCCCGGTACAACTCGATCATCGAGCAGACCGCAGCCGCCCGTGGCGCGACCTACCTGCCCCTCAACGAAACCCTCACCTCGCTCGTCAGGCAGCACGGCGGCAGTGCCCCGCCATACGACTTCAGCTTCGGTCTGACCTTCCGCATCGCCTTCCAGCGGTACGTCCTGCGAAGCGACTGGGACGACATCGCCCGAGGAAACGACCTGCGAGTCCTCACCGACCACGTCCACCTCAGCGACCGGGGCGGTGCCGTCGTGACGGACCTCGTCGCGAACTGGCTGGACCATGGCGGCCAACAGCGGTGACACTGGCGGCCGACAGCGGTGTGCCACGGCCGGGCGACCGGACGCGGGACCGACCGTTGCCCGGCGGTGGGCCTAGCGCAGCGCGTACTCCAGGGTGTGTCGCTCGTAGTCGAGCAGCCGCAGGTCCCGCATCGGCCGGCGCAGGTGGCCCTTGTGCACGATCCGGACGAAGGCCGGTTCACCCGCCGCCGCCATCCGGCGAATCCCTTCGATGTGGTCGACGATCCGCTTCCGGATGGTCCGGACCAGGCGGTGCCGGTCGCGCGGGATCAGCCCGTACGCGTCGGCGAACATCCGCAGCCGGCGCGGCCGGTTGGGCCGCTTCCAGCCCAGTGTGTAGGAGTCCCGGTCGGAGAAGAGCGGCACCCAGGTCCAGGCGGCGTAGGCCACGTCGTAGATCCGTGACCCCGGGGAGGCCAGGTCGAAGTCGATCAGGGCGAGGGTGCCGTCCGGCCGCCAGATCACGTTGTGCGGGGCGGCGTCGTGGTGGCAGATCACCTCGGTGTCCGGGGGCGGCGGTCCGAACGAGCGCCACACCGCGTTGGGTGCCGGGGTGAAGCCGTACTGCGCGTCGTGGAACATACGCAGCATGGTCGCCACGGTGACCAGCGCCTCGTCGGTGACCCAGTGCGGGGCGAGCGGATATTCCCCGCACTCCCCCTCCAGGTACGACAGCACCTCGCGGTTGCGCTCGTCCATGCCCAGGGCGCGGGGCGAGCCGGTGAACCCGACGTACTCCAGGTGGCGCAGCAGGGCGTGCACCGACGGGGTCCACGGGCCGACGTTGCGCCGGACCGTGTCGCCAACCCGTACGACGGTGCTGACGTTCCCGCCGTGCAGCGGGATCTCCTGTGCGGTCACGTACGGTCCCCCGATCGGCGACACCGGCTCACGATGATCACTCCAGGCTACGCGTCAGAGCCAAGCGGTTCGGTGCCGAGCAACGCGTCGACGAACTGTGTCGGCTCGAACGGAGCCAGGTCGTCCGGCCCCTCGCCCAGCCCGACCAGCTTGACCGGAATACCCAGTTTGCGCTGTACGGCGATCACGATCCCCCCCTTGGCGGTGCCGTCCAGCTTGGTCAGCACGACACCGGTGACATCGACCACCTCGGTGAAGACCCGGGCCTGCTCCAAGCCGTTCTGCCCGGTGGTGGCGTCGAGCACCAGCAGCGTCTCGTCGACCGGACCGTGCTTCTCCACCACCCGCTTGACCTTGCCCAGCTCGTCCATCAGGCCGATCTTGTTCTGCAACCGGCCGGCGGTGTCGATGAGTACCGTGTCCACGCCCAGATCGATACCCCGACGGACCGCGTCGAATGCCACGCTGGCCGGATCCGCCGCCTCCGGTCCCCGGACCACCTCGGCCCCGACCCGACTGGCCCAGGTAGCGAGCTGGTCGGCGGCGGCGGCCCGGAACGTGTCGGCGGCACCGAGCACCACGCTGCGGCCGTCGGCGATCAGCACCCGGGCGACCTTGCCGCAGGTGGTGGTCTTGCCAGCGCCGTTGACGCCGACCACCAGCAGCACGGCCGGGGCCCCCTCGCGCGGGGCGGTCCGCAGCGACCGGTCCAAAGTCGGGTCGAGGGCGTTGACCAGCTCGGCGGCGAGCAGCGCGCGCAACTCGGTGGCGGTACGCGTGCCAAGCACCCGGGTCCGCTCCCGCAGCCGGTCGACGATCTCGCGGGTCGCGTCGATGCCGACGTCGGCGGTGATCAGGCTGTCCTCGATCTCCTCCCAGACGTCCTCGTCGAGCCGGTCCCGGGAGAGGAGACTGAGCAGGCCCTTGCCGAAGACGTTCTGCGAGCGGGACAGCCGGGTGCGCAGCCGGATCAGTCGACCGGCGGTCGGTTCCGGTGTCTCCAGGACAGGTGCCGGCACCTCGACCTCGGTGGGCGGGGCCACCTCGACCTCGGGCTCGATCTCGACCGGCGGTACGACGACGTCGGTCGGGGGAGCCACCTCGGTCGGCGGCGGTTCCTCGACCACCACCGGGGGCCGGGTCTGCGCTGGCTCGGGCGGGGCCGGTCGGCGCCGGAGTCGGGGCACCATCAGGCCGATGGTGCCGAGCACCAGCACGCCCAGCAGGATCAGCGCGACGACGAGGTAGTCCATGCGGCAAATCCTGACAGATGGCGGCTCGGGCGGCCCAGCCGGCGCACCCGCCCAGCCCAGTGAACTAGCCGATACCCTCGGCTGGCGTGGCCGCGGAGGGGGTAGGAAGGATGAACCCCCCACCTCTGGAGGTTCGGCCATGTCCAGCACTCGACTTCTCATCGGTCCGCTGTTGCGTCGGGTCGTTGGCACCCGGGCCACCATCTGGGTGGAGACCAGCGCCCCCGCCGTGGTCCGGGTGGAGACCCGCTCCGGTGCCCGTGGCGAGGCACACACCTTCAGCGCGTACGACCATCACTACGCCCTGGTCGTGGTGGACGGGCTGGAGCCGGCGAGCGCGACGTCGTACCAGGTCCACATCGACGACGAGCCGGTCTGGCCGCAGCCGGAGACCGACTTCCCGCCGAGCGTGATCCGGACCCGGGCCGCCGATGACACCGACCAGCCGGTGCAGCTGCTGTTCGGCTCATGTCGGGAGACCACCCAGCACGCGACCGCTCGTCGGCTGCCTCCGGACGCGCTGGACGCGTACGCCCGGCGGCTGATGGCCGCCGACGATCCCGCCGCCAACCTGCCCGACCTGCTGGTCCTCCTCGGTGACCAGGTCTACGCCGACGAGACCTCGCCGACGGTGCGGCACCTGCTCAAGCGGCGGCGCCGCCGGCCCCGAGGGGCCCCGGCCGACCAGGTGGTCAGCTACGACGAGTACACCAAGCTCTACCTGGAGTCGTGGCGTGACCCGGAGATCCGCTGGCTGCTCTCCACCCTGCCCAGTGTCATGATCTTCGACGATCACGAGATCATCGACGACTGGAACACCTCGGCCTCCTGGCGCTCGGACGCCCGGGACTACCCCTGGTGGCAGGAACGCATCACCGCCGGGCTGGCGTCGTACTGGGTCTATCAGCACCTGGGCAACCTCAGCCCGGACGAGATCGCGACCGACCCGGTATACCGCGAGGTCACCACCGTCGAGGACGCCACCGAAATACTGACCGAGTTCGGCCGACGGGTCGACACCGAGTCGGACGTGGCGCACGACACGGAACGCTGGCGGGCCGCGCAGTACCAGTGGAGCTACGCCCTGGACCTCGGTCGCACCCGACTGGTGGTGCTGGACAACCGGTGCAGCCGGGTCCTCGAACCGGGACAGCGGGCGATGCTGCCGCCCGGCGAATGGGCATGGTTCACCGACCAGGCGCACGGCCACTACGACCACCTGGTGGTCGGGTCGTCGCTGCCCTGGTTGCTGCCGCCCGGCATCCACCACCTGGAGGCCTGGAACGAACGGCTGGCCGACTCGTCGCACCGGTGGGTGGCCTGGCTCTCCGAACGGGTAAGGCGTGGGCTGGACCTGGAACACTGGGCCGCCTTCCACCGGTCGTTCGAGGCGCTGGCGGCGCTCTTCGCCCGGATCGGAGCCGGCCATCGAGTCGAAGCCGGCGACCGGGTCGGGGTAGGCGACCAGGACGGAGCCGGCCATCGAGACGGAGCCGGCGACCGGGTCGGGGTAGGGCCGGCGTACGCCGCACCAGCATCGATCAGCGTGCTCTCCGGCGACGTGCACCACTCGTACGTGGCTCGGGCCCGGTTCACCGACCCGGTCGTCACTCCGGTACACCAGTTGACCTGTTCCCCGATCCACAACCAGGTGCCCGCCGCGATGCGACCACTGATGCGCTGGGGCTGGTGGCGTGGCCCCACCGGAGCGACCCAGGCCCTGGCCCGCTCCGCTGGCCTGCGCCGCGAGACCGTACGCTGGCGCAAACTCGCCGGGCCCTACTTCGGCAACGCGGTGGGCACCCTGGTGCATCGGAACCGCGCGGCCGAGGTACTCATCGAGGGCACCGACAAGGACGGCCGCCTGCGTCCCATCGCACAGCAGGCACTGACCGAACCATCGGATCCGACGGTGGACCGGGACAACCTGCGTATGAGGGAGACTGCCGGTGGACGATGACAGCGTCTCGGCGGTGGAGCACGAGCTGGCCGTCCTGCTCCGCAGGGCGCGGGCCACGTCCGGGGAGATCGCCCGCGAGGTCCATCCGGCGTTGGAGCCGACCGCGTACGGGCTGCTGGTCTGGATTCGTCGCTGCGGTCCGGCCCGGCTCACCGACCTGGCCACCGAGATGCGGATGAGCAAGGGCAACCTGAGCCGTCAGATCTCCGCCCTGGAGACGATGGGGTTGCTCCAACGACAGGCCGATCCGGTGGACGGCCGGGCGTTCCGGCTGGACCTGACCGACGAGGGACACCGCCGGTTCAACAGGGCCCGCAAGGCCCGTACCGCACAGTTGCAGCAGATCCTGCGGGAGTGGTCGCCGACGGACCGGGCCGAGTTCGCTCGACTGCTACACCAGTTCAACGACGATGCCCGATAACGCAGCACCGACCGCCTGGTAGCCAGGGTGGCACAGCACCAACCACGATGCCCGCCAGCGTAACGCCGACCGCCTGGTGGCCGGGGTGGCACGGGACGACGCGACCGCCGAATATGCTGCTGCCCTGATCTGTCCCCCCCTGGCACGATGTCCCGATGACATGGACCGCCCCGCAAGTGGACCGGGTCACCGAGCCCTATCTCGGTGACGAACGCATCATGCTGGAGGGTTGGCTCGACTATCACCGGCAGACCCTGCTGCTCAAGTGCGCCGGCCTCACCGCCGAACAACTCAAGATCGCGAGCGTCGAGCCATCGGGGATGACCCTGCTCGGCCTGCTCCGCCACCTGACCGAGGTCGAACGGTGGTGGTTCCGGCAATGCTTCGCCGGCCAACAACTCGACGACGTCTACTGCTCGGAGACCAACGTGGATGGCGACTTCGACGATGTGGCCGAGGCCGACGCCGAAGCCAACTTCGTCGCCTTCCACACGGAGCTGGACGCGTGCCGGGCGGCGGTCGCGGGCCGCGGACTGGACGAGACGTTCCTACGCCGACGCCCCGACGGCACCAGCAACGAGATGAGCCTGCGCTGGGTCTACATCCACATGATCGAGGAGTACGCCCGGCACAACGGCCACGCCGACCTGATCCGGGAACGGATCGACGGCGTCACCGGCGACTGATCGGCCAGCACGCCGAGCGCGGCCGACCGGTCGGCACGTCACCTGACGACCGACCGGTCAGCCGGCCGGCAACACCTCAGGCGGCCAACGCCGCCCGCAGGTACGGCAGGCCCTCCGGGCCACTCCACCGGTACGCGGACAGCCCGGCGACCCGGGCACCCCGTACCGCCCGATCGGAGTCGTCGACGAAGAGCACCTGCTGCGGCGGGGTTTCCACGGCCAGGCACGCCTGCTGGAAGTAGTCCTTGGTCGGCTTGTGTACGCCGAGTACCGAGGAGTTGACCACCACGTCGACCTCGCCGATCAGGCCCAGCGTGGCCAGGTCGGCGTCGAGGGCGTCGGTGGCGTTGGTGGCCAGCCCCACCCGGATGCCGTTGGCGCGTACCGCCCGGACGAAGGCCAGCACCTCGGCGTCCACCGCGCCCCGGTAGATCTCACACTCGTCCACCACTGCCCGGGCCAGTTCTGGACTACCGACGGCCTCGGTCAGGGCGTCGGCCACACTGGCCATCCAGTCCGCGTGGCTCACCTGACCGGTGACCGCCGGTTGCAGCAGCGACCATCGCATGGCGGTGTCGAGGACCGTTCCGGGGGTCAGGCCGTACTTCCGCTCAACCGCAGCACGGACCTCCGGGTCCCACTGCCGAAGCACCCCGTCCATGTCGATGAGCAGCGCGCTCGGGCGTTGCCTGACCATCAGTCCTCCTCCTCGCGGGACAGCCGCTGGCTGATCACCTCGGTGACGCCGCTGCGCATGGTCACGCCGTACAACGCGTCCGCCACCTCCATCGTGCGTTTCTGGTGAGTGATGATGATCAGCTGGCTCTTCTCGCGCAACTGGGCGAAAAGCGTGATCAGCCGGCCGAGGTTGACGTCGTCGAGCGCCGCCTCCACCTCGTCCATGATGTAGAACGGGCTGGGCCGGGCTCGGAAGATCGCCACCAGCATCGCCACCGCGGTCAGCGACCGCTCGCCGCCGGAGAGCAGCGACAGCCGTCTGATCTTCTTGCCCGGTGGTCGTGCCTCCACCTCGATCCCGGTGGTGAGCAGGTTCTCCGGGTCGGTCAGCACCAACCGGCCCTCGCCGCCGGGGAAAAGCACGGTGAAGACCTGCTCGAACTCTCGGGCGGTGTCGGCGAACGCGCTGGCGAAGACCTCCAAGATCCGGTCGTCCACGTCCTTGACCACGGTGAGCAGGTCACGCCGGGTGGCCTTCAGGTCCTCCAACTGCTCGGAGAGGAACTTGTATCGCTCCTCCAGGGCGGCGAACTCCTCCAGCGCCAGCGGGTTCACCTTGCCCAGCAGGGCCAGTTCCCGTTCCGCCTTGGCGGCCCGTTTCTCCTGCACCGGGCGCTCGAACGGCACCGGCTCCGGCACCGGTACGCCATCCCGCTCGGCGGCGGCGATATCCGCCTCCGTCGGCGGCACGAGCTGCTGTGGGCCGTACTCGGTGAGCAGCGTCTCCACGTCCAGGGCGAAGTCCTCGGCGGCCTTGACCTCCAGCTGCTCGATGCGCATCCGCTGCTCGGCGCGGGCCACCTCGTCCCGGTGTACGGCGCTGGTCAGCCGGTCCAGTTCCGCGCCGAGCCGCTTGGCCGCGCCGCGTACCTCCTGCAACTCGGCCTCACGGGCGGCTCGGGCCTGCGCCACCTCGTCGCGGACCTGCTCGGCGGTGGCAAGCGAGACCACCAGCCGGGTCAGCGCCTCTCTGGCCCCGGTCTCGACGGCGCGGGCGATGTTCGCCCCCCGGGCGCGGGCGGCCCGGCGGGCGGCGGCCCGTTCCCGGGCGGCCCGCTCGGCGTTGGCCTGCCGCAGCAGCGAGTCGGCCCGGCCGGCGATGGCGGCGACCCGCTCCTCGGCGGTGCGGACCGCGAGCCGGACCTCCATCTCGTTCTGCCGGGCCGCCGGCAGGTAAGCGGCCAGTTCGTCGCGCTCGGCGGTGGAGGGTTCCTCGTCGATCGGGGTGGCCTCGGCCAGCCGCAGCCGCTCCTCCAGCTCGGCCAGGCCGGCGAGGTCCCGGTCGCGGGCGGCTTCGGCGCGGGCCTGGGACTCGGCGAGCCGATCGGTCTCGCCCTTCGCCGAGCGGGCGGCGGCGCCCAGTTCGGCCAGCCGGCGGGCGGCGGCGTTGCGCTGCCCCTCGGCCTCCCGTTTCACTGCCGCGGCGGCGCTGACCGTGTCCTTGCGCGCAGCCACCTCGGCACGGGCGTCGGCGAGCTGTTCGCGCAGCTCGGCGATGGTTTCCTCGGCGGCGATCCGGTTCGTCCGAGCCTCCTCGACCGCCGCCTGCACCTCGATGAAGCTGGGTGCCTTGGCCGAGCCGCCGGCCGCCGCGTAGGCCCCGACCACGTCCCCGTCGGGGGTGACCGCGCGCAGCTCCGGGTTGTCGGCGACCAGCCGGGTCGCCGCTTCAAGATCCTTGACGAGTACGACGTCACGCAGCGCCCGGTGCACCGCCGGACGGATCTCGTCGGGGCAGCCGACCAGATCCGGTGCCCATCGCGCGTCGTCTGGTAGGGCGGGTCGCAGACTGTCAGCGGATCCTTCCATGCCCGGTCCGGCCGGGCCGCCGACCAGCAGGCTGGCCCGACCCGCGTCCTGGATCTTCAGCAGCCGCATCGCTTCGGCCGCTTCGTCGATCCCGCTGACCGCGACCGCGTCCGCCAGTGTCCCGAGCGCGGCGGCCAGCGCCGCCTCGTGGCCGGGCGCGACGGTGAGCAGCCCGGCCAGGCCGCCGAGCAGGCCGGGCACCTGGTCCGCCCGAGCCAGCAGGGCACCCGCGCCGTCCTTGCGGCGCAGTCCCATGGCCAGGGCCTCCTCCCGGGCCTTCCACGTCGCGGCGTCCTTCTCCGCCGCGCGCTCGGCATCGGACAACGCCCGTACGGTCGCTGAGGCCGCCTCGTGCGCGGCGACCGCCTCGGCGTGCCGGGCGTCGAGGTCGGCGTTGTCCCGATCCGCCTCGCTGGACTGCTCCGCGACCGCGTCCACCTCGGCCTGGGCCTTCTCGGCCCGGGCCAGGGCGTCGGCGTGCGCGGCGGCGAGCCGGGAGATCTCCTCGGCCGCCGAGCCGGTACGGGCCCGCGCCGAGTTGACCTGACCGGTCAGTTTCGCCAGCCCTTCCCGCCGGTCGGCGATCGCCTTCGCGGCGGTGACGAGTGCCCGTTCGGCCTCGGCGAGCTGCCGTTCGAGCTGCTGACGGCCCTCCACCGCCTCGGCCAGGCGTACCTGGTCGTCGGTGAGGGCGTCCCGCAGTTCCTCCTCCTGTTCCCGGATCTGCTCGGCCTCGGCCGCCAACTGGTCGGGGTCCCGCCCGGGGCGCTCGTCGTCCGGGGTGGCGCTGAGGTGACGCAGCCGTTCCCGGGCAAGCTGCTCGGTGGAGCGGAACCGCTCCTGGAGTGCGGAGAGCTTGTACCAGGTGTCCTGGGCCGAGGCCAGCAGGGGCGCGTCCTCGGCGAGCGCGGCCTCCAACTCGGCCAGCCGGTGCTGCACCTCGGTGTGTTCCTGCTCGATGATCCCTCGCCGCTCCCGCAGCGCGGTCTCGTCGGCGATCTCCTTGTCGAGGGTCGAACGCAGGGTGTGCAGGTCGTCGGCGAGCAGACGTAGCCGGGCGTCGCGCAGGTTGGCCTGGATGACGGCGGCCCGACGGGCCACCTCCGCCTGCCGGCCCAGTGGTTTGAGCTGGCGGCGCAGTTCCGCGGTCAGGTCGGTCAACCGGTTGAGGTTGGTCTGCATCGCGTCGAGCTTGCGCAGCGCCTTTTCCTTGCGCTTGCGATGCTTGAGTACGCCGGCCGCCTCCTCGACGAACGCCCGACGGTCCTCCGGTTTGGCGTGCAGTACGGCGTCAAGCTGTCCCTGGCCGACGATGACGTGCATTTCCCGGCCGATGCCGGAATCGGAGAGCAGTTCCTGGATGTCCAACAATCGGCAGGTGTTGCCGTTGATCTCGTATTCGCTCTCCCCGGAGCGGAACATCCGCCGGGTGATCGATACCTCGGTGTAGTCGATCGGCAACGCGCCGTCGGTGTTGTCGATGGTGAGGGTCACCTCGGCCCGGCCCAGCGGTGCCCGGCCGGCGGTGCCGGCGAAGATGACGTCCTCCATCTTGCCGCCCCGCAGGGCTTTGGCACTGTGCTCGCCGAGTACCCAGGCGATGGCGTCGACGACGTTCGACTTGCCGGAGCCGTTGGGGCCCACCACGCAGGTGATGCCCGGCTCCAGCTTCAGAGTCGTCGCGGAGGCGAAGGACTTGAAGCCTCGCACCGTCAGGGTCTTGAGATGCACGTTCCCGATCCTCGTCCGACGTGACCTCCGGCGGCGTCGGCAGCCGGTTGCGGGGCCGGACGCGGGCGGGCGGGTGCCCCAACCAGTGGTCCAACCGCAGGGTAGTCCCGGTCCCGCCGTCACCGGGCGGCGGCACGCGCGACCAGCGTATCCAATGATCTGTTCTGCCACGATCACAGTCGGTGCCGACGGCGATCATGCAAATTGCCGTAACGGCGCGGACAGGACCGGTTACGGATCGCCCGACACAAGACCGACACCCCCGCGCGGATGCCCGGACGCAGATGCCCGGACGCAGATGCCCGGACGCAGATGCCCGGACGCGGATGCCCCGGACATAAAACTGCGCGCCGCCACAGGGTCTGTGTCGGCGCGCGATTCGTTTGGCGCGATCAGGTGTTCAGCTGGATCCGTCGCTCCACCAACGCCCTGAAGCTCAGGTCAGGGCGGGTTCGGCGAGACGTAGCAGGTCGTCCGCCTCAGCCGCCGCAGCCGCGAGCCGATCGTTCTCGGCGCGCAACCGGGTGATTTCGAACTCCAGTGCCTGAACCCTGGCACGCAGTCGGGTGACCTCGTCGAGCATGCGCCGATCGGGCGCCGCACCAACGTGGCCGTAGAGGGCCTTCGCCATATTGTCTCCTTGTAATGCGCTGCCGGAAAGGCCGGCCAACGCGCGCCCACTCGTTCGCGACTATCTTCCCGCAGGCAAACGCGGGCATGACTGGGCGCGACTGGCGACCCTTACATATTGGAGTTGCCCCCGGCCCAAGTCAAGTTAAGCGGGGCGCAGGTCACTCTCGCGGCACCTCCACCCCATTCAGGAGCCGTCACACCACACAAACAAAGATCATTGTTTCGGACACCGAACGTGGTAAGCCGGCAAACCTCCCAGACATCAACGATGATCTTCGGGGCCTTCCTTAGGTCTTTCTTAGCCGCGTTGCCGCAGGCCGGCTGCCCCCCGTAGCGTCACAGCCGCCCACGAAGCCAACTCGACGGAGGCAACGGCGTGTACGACAGGACCGACGGATTCGACCACACCAACAAGGTCGACTGGCCTTCGGCAGATCCGCACGTCGTACCCACGTCCAGCCGGGGGCGGCACCGCATGCCCCGCCGGTTCCCCCACCGACTGGCGTTGGCCGCCGGCGGTACGGCACTGGTGGGCCTCGTCGGCCTCGGCGCGACCCTGTTGCCACCGAACGTCGCCGGCACCACCGCATCATCCACTCCCGCAGACGGCTCGACACTGCCCGGCGGTATGGGCGGCTCCGGACCGCTCGACGGCACCGCTCAGCCGACTGCCGCCTCCTCCGACAGCCCGACGGCGTCCCCATCGCAATCGACCGGCTCCCCCACGACCGCCGCCCCCAGCACCTCGCCCACCCGCAGGACGACACCGGCCACCACCGCTCCGCAGCGCACCCCCAGCCGGACCCCGGCGGCCGTCACCGCCGGGGACAGCCGGGAGGAACAGGTGCTCGCGATCGTCAATCAGGAACGCAGCGCGAACGGGTGCGGCACGGTAAAGATCAACACAAAGCTGGCCACCTCGGCCCGGCAGCACAGCGCCGACCAGGCCGCCAACGACAAGATGTCGCACACCGGCAGTGACGGCAGTTCCTTCGTACAGCGGGCCCAGCGGGCCGGTTACCAGAACGCGATCGGCGAGAACGTCGCCGCCGGCTACCGGACCCCGGCTGCGGTCATGGAGGGCTGGATGAACAGCCCCGGCCACCGCGCGAACATCCTCAACTGCCAGGCCAGGGCGATCGGCATTGGCGTGGTCGCCGCCGCCGACGGCACCCTCTACTGGACCCAGGTCTTCGGTTCCGTCGCCTAGCCAGCCAGCCGGTCGCCAAGACCGCGCGGAGCCGAGCCGGCTACCCGGTGGCCAGGACCTCGCGGAGCCGAGCCGGCTACCCGGTGGCCAGGACCTCGCGGAGCCTCGCGGCGAACTCCTCGGGCTTGCCCGCGTAACCGGACTCGCCACCGACGAAGCCGCCGTGATGGCTCGGGAACACCGTCGCCTGCTGGCCGAGCAGTGCTGCGGTGCCGTGCGCGGTACGCGCCGTGTACGTTGCCCCCGATTCCTCGCCGACCGCGATCACGATCCGGGTAGGTGCCGCAGTGAGTGCCCTCGCGTCGGGACGGTAGTCGGTGATTGCCCAGGAAGCCTTCGACAGCAGCGGGTCGTCGCGGGTGCCGTCGTCGTCGGTTGGCATGCCGAACATCGCCGGGTCGGGGGTGGGCTGGGCGAAGTAGTCATCGGTGAACTCGCCCTGCCAGGACGTCATCGCGACGAACGCGGCCATCCCCGCGCCAAAACCGTTCGTCTGGTACGCCTCGTGGAAGGCGGCCCGGGCCCGCTCGGCGGCTGCGGCATCGGGAAGCACGGCGTTGATCGGGGGCTCGTGCGCCACCAGCGTGGCGACGTCGGCCGGATGGGACGCGACCAGTTCGAGTGCCGTCACCGCGCCACCACTACTCGCGAAGACCTCGACCGGACCGGCATCGAGCACCTCGATCAGTAGGTGCAGATCGGCTGCCTGCTGCTGCGGTGTGTGGTCTGACCGGCCGTCGGCACGAACGCTGCGACCCAGGCCACGCGGGTCATAGGTGACGACCGTACGGTCCGGGAAGTTGTCGGCGAGGGCGGTGAAACCCTCCGCCGTCATCGGCTGACCAACCATGAGTAGCGCCGGCCGACCGCCGGCCGGCGGAAGCGGGCCGCGCACGTCGTAGACCAGCTCGACACCGGGTACGGCAAGCGTGTGTGTCTGGATCGTCGTCATGGTGGTGACCCTAGAGGCCAGCTCCGACATCCACGATCGGCCGGTTTGCGTCGGCGCGCACCCGAGGGTTCCCGTGCCGTCACCGGCCGCCGAATCGTTGTTCCGGCGAGGGGGTGTGCCCGTGCGGGGCGCAACGCACTGAGATGTCGGGCGGGAACGTCGGCCACCGGAACGGCCCGAGGACGGCGACGGCAATCGTCGGGCTGGCCGTACTGGCCCTGCTCGGGGCGCTCGCCGGGTGCCGGATCCCTGGTGGTCGCGCACCCGCGACCCCGTGGCCACACGGTCCTGTCTCCAGTTGGCAGTGGCAGCTCAGCGGTGAACTCGACCCGGAGGCCGAGGCTCGGGTGTTCGTCCTCGACCCGTTCACCACCCCGGCCGAGGACGTACGCCGGTTGGCCGGTCGCGACCGGCGACTCGTCTGCTACGTCGAGGTCGGGACCGCCCGGCCGGACCGTCCGGACGTCGCCCGGTTCCCCGCCCCGGTCCTCGGGGCAGCGACCGGGGTTCCTCCTACCGACGACGACCGGAACGGCGGACGCTGGCTGGACATCCGCCAGTGGTCGGTGATCGAGCCGATCCTGGCCGACCGGTTCCGGCTCTGCCGGGGCAAGGGGTTCGAAGCGGTGATGCCCGCCCACATGGACGGGTACGCCCACCGGTCCGGATTCCCGCTCACCTTCGACGACCAGCTCGTCTTCAACCGCCGGCTGGCCGGGCTGATCCGCTCGTTGCACCTCTCCCCCGGGCTGACCAACGACGTCGACCAGGTCATGGCATTGCAGCCGGAGTTCGACTTCGTCGTCAACGAAGGGTGCTCCCGGCGGCGCGAATGCGCCCGGCTACTGCCATTCGTGGAGGCCGGCAAGCCGGTCCTCCATGTCGAGTACGACCAGCCGACCTCGACCTTCTGTGTAGAGACAGTCGGCTACGGCTTCGTCTCGATGCGCAAGAACCGCATCCTGGACGCCTGGCGTGACCCCTGTCCCGACTGATCGGTTCGAGGCGGCCCGGGTCGTGCTCCATCCGGCTCCTCCGATCAGGTCGACCGCTCGAAGCAGGTCAACCGATCAGAACAGGTTGGCCGATCGGAACAGGTCAACCACGAAGGAGGCAACGCAGCATGTCGAGGAACACCGAGACCGTCGAGACCTACCTGGACGGCTTCCGCAAGGGCGACCATGAGCAGATCCTGTCCTGCCTCACCGACGACATCGGATGGACCGTCTACGGCGCCTTCCAGTTGACCGGCAAGCAGGCGTACGACGAGGCCATCGAGGGCCCGGGTTTCATCGGGCCGCCCCAACTCGAAGTCGTACGCATGGTCGAGCAGGACGATGTCGTCATGGCGGAACTCACCGGCTCGGCGACGCGCGACACCGGCGAGGTGATACGCATGTCCATGGCCGAGGTCTTCGTCATGCGCGATGGCAAAATCGCCGAACGCCGGGCCTGGGTGATCGAGCTGAAGGAGAACGACTACCGCTGAGCCGCCCGCCAACGCTCCACGTCTCATGACCGGCCGCTGCTCGTCGATGCCGACGGTGACCCGGACCGGCTCGAGATAGCCGCGCGGCGAACCGGCTCGGGTGGGGTGCCTCCGACAGCGGCCGCGATCGCCCATGCTCGGCAGATCTTGGCGAAAAATGTCCCACGGCGGGCCAAATCTCACCAAGATTCGCCGAGGCGCAAACCGACTAGTGCGGCTGACCCACCTCGTACTCACCGTTCTGCTCGTTGAGGACCTTGATGGTCACCCGCTTCTCGGCTCCCTTGATCTTTGCCGTGCAGGTGAAGGTGGCATCCTTCTCGACCTTCTGACCGGACGGGCACCGCACGTCGGTGACGTCGCCTTCGCCGAAGTCCTTCGTGATCACCCCGGCGATGCCCCGTTCCATCGCCTTACTGTCGAAGACCGGCGTGCTGAACAGGCGTACGAGCACCACGGCAGCCACGATCACGACCGCCACCGCACCGGTGGTGATCAGCAGCATCTTGCCGATCTTCCGCCGAGGTTTCGCCATGGGCGCTCCGGCCGTCGGTGCCGGCGGTGGGGTGGTCCACTGGGCTGAACCGGTGGCCTGCCCCTGCCGGGCCGCGCCCGGGGGCGGGGCAGGAGCGGAGTACGGGGTCGACTGCTGCCCGCCGGGCGGTCGCTGTCCCTGGGCGGGCTGCTGCGGGATCGCTGAAGCAGCCGGTAGTGGGGGCGGTGGAGGCAGCGAAGTCGGCCGAGCCGCGGGTGATGGGGGCGACGGTGGCAGCGGGGCAGCCGATGGTGGGAGCAGCGGGGCAGCCGGCGGCGGAGGCAGCGGAGTCGGCGACGGGGAAACAGGCGGGGCCGGCGGGTTTGCGTACCGCTGATCTGGCATGGCCGTCGGTGGCTGCCACCCGGTCGGCGGTCCTGGGTGTCCGGGTACCGGCGGTGGCCCTGGGGGCGATGCCCGGTGCGGTCCGGCGAACCCGGCCTGGCCCGGCAGGGGCGGGGCGGGCTGGTACGGGGCACGAGCCGGCTGGTGCGGAGCCGGCTGGCGCTGGTGGGGCTGCTGTTGCCAGCCAGTCGGCGGTTGCGCTGGCCACGGCTGACCAGGCTGAGGGTGGCCCTGCTGCTGACCAGGCTGAGGGTGACCGGGCTGAGGCTGACCAGGCTGAGGGTGACCGGGCTGAGGCTGACCAGGCTGGCCCTGGGGCTGGGGCTGGGGCTGACCAGGTTGCGGCTGACGTTGGCGCTGGCCCGGCGTGGGCCAACCCGGCGGGGGCGGTACGGGTGGCTGCTGCCCGGGATGCGGCGGTACGGGTGGGTGAGGGCCCTGGCCGGGTGGCTGGGTCACGATGCTGCTCCTGTCCTACGTGGACAATTATGCGATCTTGTTCTTGATGTCGCCGAGTTTGTCGTAGAACTCGCGCCTGGCCTTCTCGTCCAAATGGGTGACATCGAAACCAGACGGCAGCGGCGGAAAGTCGGCAGCCGTCGCGGTACCAGTGATGTCGTAGCCGACCTGAACCTCAAGGGGCGACGGCCCGCCCTCCACCACCCCGTTTATCTCGAACATGTCCAGACTGCCGTCGGGAGCGAACTTGATCCGGACCGGCAGCATCTGCGTCATCATGTTGTCGGTCATCTTCTCGCGAAGCACATCCGGAAAGATCATCACCCGCGCTTCCAGGAACGCCTTCAGGGTCACCCCGGTGAGCAGTTCGACCCGCCCATCCGGGTGCTTGGTGTACTTCCGCAGCAACCCGTTGGGGTTCTCCTTCTGCGTCAACTCGATCGCCGTCAGCATCTTGCAGCCGGTCATGACCCCGGCCATGACGCAGATGTAGTAACCCGTCGCCGGGAAACTGGTCCGATGGGAAACCCACGGCGTGGGGGCAAGTGTGCGATACATGCTGCCGAGCAGCAGCAGGTCCTTGTCACTCCCCGCCGGATGATAGGTGTCGATGTTGTCGCCCTCGTGCCCGGAGCGCGACTTGGTCAGCATCGCCGGCGGACTACCGAGCACGAAGGTGTCCATCTCGGATCTGGCCTTCTTTCCCTCGAAACTGCCGAACGAGAAGACCGTGCCCTTGATGTTCGTCGCCTCCCGGAAGTAGCTGACCAGCCCCTGGAGCGCCTCGGTGAACTTGGCGCTCTGGTACTCCCGGGCCTGTTCCTGGCTGGGCAGCGCCAGCCCGTCCTCGGTCGTGCCACAACCGACCAGCAGCGCACACCCCAGCAGCGCCCCCAGGATCCGACTCAGCCGACGGGTACAAAGCCGGCGGTGCGACGATGCCGTCATTTCTTGTCCACCTGGAGATAGAGGTCGTACGCCGTCTTGCCCATGGTGGATCCGTAGAGCATCCGGCCGTCACCGACGGAACTGGTCGACACCACGTAACCCGCCCCCTTGACCGGGTCGAACCGGGTCAGCCATGGCCCGCCGGAGCATCCCGGGGTCATCGAGCAGGCCAGCCCGTAGTCTCCGTAGACCTCCTGTGCCGTGCGCGCACTGGGCGTGGAGCAGTAGCGCATCCGGGTCCCGTCGAACGGTGGAGCGGTCGGATATCCCAGCACCATCAGGCCCTCCGGTGCCTCGCCGAAGGCGATTCCCTGCGCCCCCAACGCCTGCTGGATGGTCTTGCCCCCCTGTGGTCGCATCTTCAGGAACGCGGTGTCGAACTGCCAGCCGGATCCCCGGGTGCCCTTGTCGCTGGAGAAGGCGCCCTTCAGGAACTGCTGCGTGACATGCCCACTCGCAGCGGTCCACCGGCCAAACGGCGCCCGCCCCGCTTCGTCACCCGGCACGAAGAGCACGTTTCGGGCCCACTGCCGCTTCGGTCCGGTGTCGAACAGACAGTGCGCCGCCGTCGACACCACGCTGCCCGACGTCGAGTTGACCACCGCTGCGCTACAGACGTAGTTCCGGCCGTCGAAGGTGAAGTAGAGCCGCCCCACGGTCCGCCGGCTCAGCCCCGCCATCGACCAGGCCTTACCGGCATCACTTGTGCCGTTCGCATCCGGTGCCACCGTGCCCAGCGGACCGGTGGAGGGGTGGACGACCACCGAGATGGGCGGTTCGTTGGTGCCGCCGGTCGAGTCGCCGTCCGGGCGGGGCATGTTCGGCGGCCGGGCGTCCTTGACCCGGTCACTGGTCCAGTAGTCGTTGACCGACTGTGACGAGTCCGCGAAGTCCTTCCGCATGTCGACCCCACGGACCCCCGCCAGCTCGTCCTCAAGGTTCGGCGTGTAGGCCCCGGCCCGAGGGATGCCGGTCTGGGTCGGCGCGCAGGCCGTCACCAGCACCATGCAGAGAACGCCGCCCAAGCTCAGGGCAGCCTTTCGAGACCACCGACGCACGCTGTTCCTGCCCCCCACTCACGAGAATCACGTTGTCGCCGGGACAGCCGTCGCAGTGATGCACAAGGGACGGGGTTCGGCGGCATCGCAGCCTATCGAACGCGCACCAGCCACGACTGACAAGACCGACGGGCACAATGGGTCCGCCAGTGGTGGTGTGTCCCTCAGCGGCGAGCCGGGTCGGGCGGTCAGCTCCTACGGCCCAGCACCCGGGGGCGGGGCTGGCACCGTGGGCAACTGTGCGACGAGCGGTTCATGAACGGCTCGCGTCGGATCGGCGTACCGCACCGGGTGCAGGGCAGGCCCTCCCGGCCGTACACGTTGAGGGCCCGGTCGAAGTAGCCACTCTCCCCGTTCACGTTGACGTAGAGCGCGTCGAAACTCGTACCGCCGACCTTGATCGCCTCACCGAGGACGTCCCGGACGTGCCCGAGCAGTCGACCAACCGCCGGCCCGGTGAGCGTGTCGGTCTGCCGCGCCCCGTGCAACCGGGCCCGCCACAGCGCCTCGTCCGCGTAGATGTTGCCCACCCCGGAGATCAGAGTCTGGTCGAGCAGCGCCCGCTTGACCTCGGTACGTCGGCGGCGCAGCCCGGCCAGGAAGTCGGCGTCGGAGAACTCGGGGTCCATCGGGTCCCGGGCGATGTGTGCGATCTCGGCGGGCAGGGCGGCACCACCCTCGGATACCGCCAAGCCGCCAAAGGTGCGCTGGTCGACGAAGCGCAGCTGCGGCCCATCGTCGTCGAAGGTGAACCGCACCCGTAGGTGCGTCTCGTCCGGCGCCTCCGCCGGCTGCACGAGAAGTTGCCCGGACATGCCGAGGTGCCCGACGATCGCGTCACCGCTGTCCAGCGGCAGCCAGAGGTACTTGCCGCGCCGGCACGCGTCGAGCACGGTCCGCCCGACAAGTACGGTGGCGAAGTGCTCCGCGCCGGGCAGGTGCCGCCGGATGGCGCGCGGGTGGTGCACCTCGACGGTGGCGATCCGCCGGCCGGCCACCCATCTGGCCACCCCCTGCCGGACCGTCTCCACCTCGGGCAGCTCAGGCACCCGGCCCCCCGCGCTCCGGCGACGCCTCCTGCCTGGCCCGCGATCCCTGATCCGGCAGCGTCTCCGGCCCGGCCGGTGACCCCTGCTCCGGCGTCACCAGCCCGGTCGACTCCACCGGCTCCACGGCCCCGGTCGGTTCGGCGGTCTGCTCGGAGAGTGTGCGCCAGGCCGTCTCCGCGGCGCGCTGTTCGGCCTCCTTCTTGCTGCGGCCCTCAGCCCCGCCGTACCGGTTGCCGGCCACCACCACCCAGGCGGTGAACGTCTTCAGGTGATCCGGCCCCGCCTCGTCGATACGGTATTCCGGGACACCGAGCCCCAGGGCGGCGGTCAGCTCCTGGAGGCTGGTCTTCCAGTCCAGCGCCGCGCCCCGACCGGCGGACTCTGCCATCAGCGGGTCGAACAGCCGGTGGATCACGGTCGAGGCGGTGTCCAGCCCGTACTGGAGGTAGATCGCGCCGAGTAGCGCCTCCAGGGTGTCCGCCAGGATGCTCGCCTTGTCCCGGCCGCCGGTGATCTCCTCGCCCCGCCCCAGCAGCAGGTACGACCCCAACCCCTCCGGCCCCAACCCCCGGGCTACGTCCGCCAGCGCCCGCATGTTGACCACGCTCGCCCGGAGCTTGGCCAGTTGCCCTTCGGGCAGGTCGGGATGGTTGTTGAAGAGCGCCGCCGTGATCACCACGCCGAGCACCGAGTCGCCGAGGAACTCCAGCCGTTCGTTGGTGGGCAGCCCACCGTTCTCGTACGCGAACGACCGGTGGGTCAACGCGCGTTCCAGCAGTTCCGGGTCGAGCGAGACGCCGAACGCCGCCTCCAGATGTCCGACGGGCGCTCGCCGCCGCTTGTCGTTGCTCATGCGGTTACCCGCTTGTCGTTGCTCATGCGGTTACCTCGGTGTTGGTCGTGCGGATATCCCGGCCGGAATCGGCGAGCAGCGTGGAGATCGCCGCGGCGGCACCGCGACGATGCAGGTGGGCGGCGAGGGCGATGCCGGAGGCGACGTCGTCGCCGCGGGCCGCCCCGTGGCAGACGACGACAGAACCGGCGATGCCCAGCAGCGCGGCGGCCCGTGGGGCCCCACCGCTCGCCGGGGGGCCACCGGCCATGGCGTACGCCCCTTCGATCGCCTTGAGTAGCACGTTTCCGGTGAATCCGTCGGTGACGACCACGTCGGCGCGCGCGCCGTGCCCCAGTTCGTACCCCTCGACCAACCCGATGTAGCGCCCGCCGACAGGCAGCGGCTGGTCGGCGAGCACCGGGTCGGCCGCCCGTCGGGCCCGATCGCCCTTGCCTGCCTCGGTACCGACGGAGAGCAACCCGATCCGGGGTTCGACGACCGCGTGGGCGACCGATGCGTAGGCAGCACCGAGCACCGCGTGTCGGGACAGGGTGGCCGGGCTCGCCTCCAGCGACCCGCCCACGTCGAGCAGTACGACCGGGCCGGCGAGCGCGGGCAGGGTGGCGACCAGAGCGGGTCGGCGTACGCCGGGCCAGCGCCCGAGCAGGAGCGCTGCGGCGGTCACCGTGGCGCCGGTGGCCCCGGCCGAGACCACGGCGTCGGCGGCACCTTCAGCGACGCTGGCCACGGCAGCCCGTACGGAGGTGTCGGCTCGGCCGGATCGGGCCGGTTGGTCGGCTGCGGCGACGTTGTGGGCGGCCCGGATGGAGATCCGGTGCCGCTGGGTCGGGGGCAGCACGTCACGGACCCCGTCGGCCACCTCGGGTGGCCCGACGAGCACTAGGTGCAGGTCGGGGTCGGCGTCGAACGCCCGCAGAGCGCCGTCAACCACGACGGCGGGAGCCTCGTCCCCGCCGAGGAGGTCAACGGCGATCCGCGCGGTGCCCGGCTCCACGGGAACGCCGGCCGAGAGTTCACGGCCGGCGTTGGTGGAAGCCGGTGCACCGGGCAGTCGCCGGGGCGCGCGAGCCACCCGACCGGTGGTCGGGGGCGTCACTAGGCGTCCGGCGTCAGACTTCGAGAACCTGACGACCGTTGTAGGTGCCGCAGACACCACACGCGGTGTGCGCCAGCTTCGGCGACTTGCACTGCGGGCACGCCACGGTCGGGACCGCCGCAACCTTCCAGTTCGCCCGGCGGGACCGAGTGTTGCTGCGCGACATCTTGCGCTTGGGGACGGCCACGGTTCTTACTCCTCTTGACGGGTCAGTTGCGACAGGCCAGCCCAGCGGGGGTCGATCTGCTGGTGGCTGTGGTCAGCCGGCAGCTCGTCCCAGTGCACCCCGCATTCGGGGCACAGCCCTGGGCAGTCGTCTCGGCACAGCGGGTTGGTCGGCAGTGTGAGCACCACCGCATCCCGCAACACCGGCTCCAGGTCGATCAGATCGCCCTGCATCCGGCCCACCTCGTCCTCGTCGGCCGTCTCGTCCGTGGTGCTGTTCTCGTAGGCGTACAGCTCCTGGATCTTGACAGCCAGCGAGTCCCTGATCGGGCGCAGGCAGCGGCCACACTCGCCTTCGATGGGGCCGGAGACGGTCCCGGAGACGAGCACGCCCTCGGACACCGACTCAAGCCTCAGGTTGAGGCTCAGGTCTGCGCCCTCTGGCACACCGATCAGCTCCAGCCCGAGGTCCGCCGGCGCCGGCACCACCCGCTCGACCGTACGCAACGCGCCAGGTCGGCGCGGCAGTTCCCTCGTGTCGAGGACCAGCGGCGACCTGGGGCTGAGTGTCTTTGGCGAAGGTTTAGGCATAGTCAGACTCCGGCCTGTGTGCGGCCGACATGTCAGGTTACCTGGGCAGGGAGCCCAACGTCGAACCGGGGCACCCTGCCGAGGCAGGCCGAGGGCAACTCAAGACGCCGAGGGCAACTCAGAACGACAGGGGACGCTCGCTCTCCTCGGCGGCGAAGGTCCCGATCTCCCGGAGCGCGTGCATCTTGTCCCGGCCGCGCTCGATCGAGGCAAGCGCCCGGGTGAGGAACTGCTCGAAGTTGGCCAGCGCGGTGTCGACGTAGTCGTCGACCTCCTCGCGTAGCCGCTGGGCCTCGGCCCGCGCCTCCGCGACGATCCGGGCCCCCTCGTGCTCCGCCGATACGGTGATCTCGTTCACCGAGACGAGCCGGGCGTGCTCGGCCTCCGCCTCGCTGATGATCCGGTCGGCCTCCCGCTTCCCGGCGTCCATGATCTTGTCCCGCTCCGCCAGGAGCACAGCGGCCCGACGCAGGTCGGCGGGGAGTTCGGCGCGCATCTCGTCGAGAATGGCGATCATTTCCCCGCGGTCCACCATGCAGTTGTTGCGCGACATCGGGACGGATCGCGCCGCCTCCACCATGGCGATGATCTCGTCGATGCGGTCGAGCGGGTCCACCGGTACCTCACTCCTGCCTGTCATTAGTCAGCCGAACCTCCATGATGCGACGTCCGACCGAGTTGCAGCTCACCCAATGATGCGTCCCGGACACAACCTGGTGGCCAAACCTCTTTCCGCGCGGCGCGTCGCCGCACTGCCCGATCGCCTCGCACCAGACCCCACCGGCGCGGCCCGGCGGGTCGGGCCCACCCGCTGGCCGGGCCCACCGGCTGAGTGCCCCCGGCCGGCTGGGCGAGCCCACCCCCCGCCGGGCGAGTCCACCCGCTGTAGGTGGTCAGGTGGGCTGACCGGGCTCCCGGTTCGCGGTGAGCCGCTGCCGCAGTAGGTCACCGACCAGGTCCGGGACGTGCGCCGAGACGTCTCCGCCCCACTTGGCCACATCCTTGACCAGACTCGACGACAGGAACGAATAGAGCGGGTTGGTCGGCATGAACAGCGTCTCGACCCCGGCGAGCCCGATGTTCATCTGCGCCATCTGCAACTCGTAGTCGAAGTCGCTGACCGCCCGCAGGCCCTTGATCAGGACTGCCGCCTGCTGGGCGCGGCAGAAGTCCACCAGCAGCCCGCGGAAGGATTCGACTCGGACATTCGGGTAGGAGGCGGTCACCTCGCGGAGCATGTCGAGCCGCTCGTCGATGGTGAACAGACCACTCTTCGACTGATTGATCAGCACACCGACGATCACCTCGTCGAACAGTCGGCTAGCCCGACCGATGATGTCCAGGTGACCGTTGGTGACCGGATCGAACGAGCCGGGACAGACCGCACGTCTCATGAGCGGCGACCGTACCAAAGTGTGGTCTCCCCGTACCGCCGGCTGCGCTGCGCAGTGACTCCTTCCACCCACTCGACCGTTCCGCTACGAGTGGAGCGTTCCACCACGACCACGGCGTCCGCCGCCAGCCAGCCACCGTCGGCGAGTGCGGCCAGCATCGCGGCGACCTCCTCGTCGGGTACGGCGTACGGCGGGTCGGCGAAGACCACGTCGTACGGTCCGCCCTCCGGGCCGGCGGCGAGCACCTGCGCCACCTTGCCGGTCGCCAGCTTCGCGGCCGGGGTGGCGCGCAGCGTCGCCAGGTTGTCCCGAATGATCCGGGCGGCCCTGGGATCGGATTCGACCAGTAGTACGTGACCGGCCCCTCGGGACAATGCTTCCAACCCGACCGCACCAGATCCGGCGTACAAATCGAGGAATCGACTGTCCGTCAGGTCGGTCATGGTGTCCAAAGCACTGAATAGCGCCTCGCGCACCCGGTCGGAAGTAGGTCGGGTGTTCGCCCCGGCTGGCGCGACGATGCGCCGACCACCAAACGTTCCGGCGATGATCCGGGTCACCTCTGTCCTCCCTGCATGACCTTGACGTTACGCGAAGGTCGACTGTCGCCTGATCGACACGGGAAGTAGGCAAAAACAGGGTGCGCACTCACGTTCGGTAGAGGATTCATCTCGGCTTCACAACATCATTCTTAAGATTCCCTGAGGGACGTTGCGGCGGGTGCGCAACCGTTAAGGTCTGGCGCTGGGCGGGCACGGTTGGCCGACCGTCCGGCATCGGGCACTTATTCGAAAAGATCCGATCCCCACGTTCGCCGCCTTGTCGCCACGCTTCTACCCCCCTCTCTTCCAGGAGCACGCGTGATCCGTCCAAAGCTGTCGCTAAAGCGACCGCTGGCATTTCTGGGGGCCGTCTTCGTCGGCCTCACGGCGGCGGTAGCCGTCGCCGCGCCCGCGAGCGCCCACCACACCGAGATCAAGGGCACGGTGGTCTGCGAGCCCACCACCGGCAAGAAGGTCATCACCTGGACCGTGACCCACAGCGAAACGAAGAAGTACGCCACCCTGGTCGAGGTCAAGTCCAGCATCGACACTCCGGTCAAGGACATCCAGGGCACCGTTCTCACCCCCAAGGGCAAGAAGGGTGACTCGGTCTCCGGCGTCCAGGAGGTGCCCGGCGACGCAACCGGAACGGTCGAGCTGACCGTCTTCGCCCGCTGGTCCAAGGATGGAAAGACCTCGGAGGGCAAGAACAAGTACGAGAACACCAGCAAGGGCCGGGTCAACCTCGGCAAGGACACCTGCGCACAGACACCGCCGCCCTGCGTCGAGGCCGGTCAGGCGAAGTTCAAGCACACCTTCGACGGTCCCAACGGCGTCGCCACCGTCGAACTCGACGGCGAACTGCCGCTGTGCCAGGGCGTCAAGCAGTCGTTCACCCTGGTGTCGTACTTCGCGCCCCGGCCGGAGTTCTCCGTCCCGCAGTACGTCTATGGCGAACCGGATACGGACACCATCGAGGCCGGCAAGACCAAGATCGAGCTGAAGGTCGAACTGCCGGACTGCAACACCCAGGTCGACCTGATCTGGGGTGGCCGGGACCAGGTCATCGAGGAGATCGTCAAGGACGGCCCGACCTACGGCAACAAGAAGCTGGGCAGCCCGGGTGCGCCGGGCAGCCGGTCCAAGGGCCCGCAGGGCTGGTACAACGGCGGTACCAAGGCCTGCCAGCAGCCGGCCATGGACTTCGTGTCCAACTGCGACGGCACGGTGATCGTCAACCTGAGCAACAACGGCAAGATCAGCAAGTACCCGGTGGAGTTCACCATCACCGCCGGCAACTTCAGCAAGAAGGTCACCGTCGCCCCCAACAAGGCCGAAAGCGTCGAGGTCCCGGCCAGCGACGCCGCCGAGATCGTGGTGACGGCCGACGGCATCGAGCCGAAGACCTACACCTGGCAGCGGCCGGAGGACTGCGCCCTGCCGACCGTGGTCGTCGAGTCCGACTGCGAGAACTTCACCGTCGCGGTGAAGAACCCGGAGGGTGTCACCCCGGCGACCGCGAAGATCGCCTTCGGCGGCAAGACCGAGACGGTGACCGTGCCGGCCGGTGAGACCAAGACCGTCAAGTTCCCAGCCAAGGAAACCGGAACCGCCGCGACCGTCACCTTCGAGGGCCTGGACGTCGAGCCGTTCGAGGCGGTCTACGAGAAGCCGGCCACCTGCGGTGGTGGCGGTGGTGGCCTGCCGGTGACCGGTGCCGCCGCCGGTGGGATCGCGGCAGGTGCCGTCATCCTGCTGGGTGCCGGTGTCGCCCTGTTCCTGGTGGCTCGTCGCCGCCGGCTGCGGTTCACCGCCTGAGGCTGAGCCTGGCCCCCTGAGGCTGCATCTGGCCCAGTGGGACGGTAAGCCTGACCCACTGAAAGCTGAGCCTGGCCCAGTGGGGCGGTAAGCCAGAACCACAACTGAATTGACCGCCCGAGGGCGGGTTGACCGAACCCGGTCAGCCCGCCCTCGGCGCCTTTCCCGACCCTCCGCCCCCGTTCAAGGGCATCCACAAAACACCGCAGACTCCCAAAGTCCCCGGCCACAGGCCCCCAGGAGGGGTTGATCATGAAGTTGTGGCACCGAAATGCGACATTCCGGCGCCACAACTTCATGATCAACGGGGAGAGCGGGGGTCAGCCCTTCTCCAGGTAGCCGGCGCGTTCCTCGTCGACCAGGGTCGCCACCGAGGCGGCCAGGGCGGGATGTCGCGTCAGCTCCGGATCGTCCTCGACCAGGGTGATCGCCTCGGTCCGAGCGGCCCGGATCAACTCGGTGTCCCGCAACAGTGACAACAACCGCAGGTGCGAGCGCCGCCCGGACTGGGTGGCTCCGAGTACGTCCCCCTCGCGGCGCTGCTCCAGGTCCAGTTCGGCCAGTCGGAACCCGTCCGTGGTCGAGGCGACCGCGTCCAGCCGTTCCCGGGCCGGTGAACCCTCCAACGTTTCGGAGACCAACAGGCACAGCCCGGGTGCCGTACCCCGCCCGACCCGGCCGCGCAACTGGTGCAGCTGGGACATGCCGAACCGGTCGGCGTCCAGCACGATCATCACGGTCGCGTTCGGCACGTTGACACCAACCTCGATCACCGTGGTCGCCACCAGCACGTCCAGGTCACCGGCGGCGAACGTACGCATCACCGTGTCCTTCTCGTCGGCCGGCAACCGTCCGTGCAGCACCCCGATCCGCAGCCCGTGCAGTGGCCCCTCGGCCAGCAGCGGCGCGACCTCGGTGACGGCCAGTGGAGGCCGGCGGGCCGACTCGTCCCCGGACGGCGGCTCCTCCTCGGACTCCGGCCCGGTGCCGATACGCGGGCACACCACGTACGCCTGATGGCCGGCGGCCACCTCCTCGCGTAACCGACGCCAGGCCCGGTCCAGAAAGGCCGGTTTCTCCGCGGCCGGTACGACGTGCGACGCGATCGGCGAGCGCCCGCTCGGCAGTTGGGACAGGGTGGAGACCTCCAGGTCCCCGTAGACGGTCATCGCCACCGTTCGCGGGATCGGCGTCGCCGTCATCACCAGCACGTGCGGCGGCTGTTCGGCTTTGGCCCGCAACGCGTCGCGCTGCTCCACCCCGAACCGGTGCTGCTCGTCCACCACCACCAGGCCGAGGTCGGCGAAGTCGACCCCCTCGTAGAGCAGGGCGTGGGTGCCCAGGACGATGCCGGCACGGCCGCTGGCCACCTCCTCCAGCGCGTGCCGACGAGCCGCCGCGCCGAGCGAACCGGTGACCAGGGCGACCCGGGTGCCGTCCGGGTCGCCGTCCAGCTCACCGGCGCGACCGAGCGGACCGAGCAGGTCGAGGATGCCCCGGTAGTGCTGGGCGGCGAGCACCTCGGTCGGGGCGAGTAGTGCCGCCTGGCCACCGGCGTCGACGACCTGGAGCATGGCCCGCAACGCCACCAGCGTCTTGCCGGAGCCGACCTCCCCCTGCAACAGCCGGTGCATGGGATGCGCGGTGGCCAGGTCGGCGGCGATCTCTCCCCCGACCGTGACCTGGCCACCGGTCAGCTCGTACGGCAGTTTCGCGTCGAAGGCGGCGAGCAGGCCGGCCTCGCGCGCCGGGCGGGGTTGCGCCGGCCAGGCCGCCGCCCGATGCTTGCGCTGCACCAACGTGATCTGTACGGCGAACGCCTCGTCCCACTTCAGTCGGTGCCGGGCCCGATAGAGGTCCTCCTTGGTGGACGGCCGGTGGATCTCCCGCAGGGCCGGTCCCAGGCCGATCAGGTTGTGGCTGGCCCGTACGGTCGCCGGTAGCGGGTCCTCGGGCGGGGTGAAGGTGTCCAGCACCACCCGTACGCAGCGGGCGATGACCCAGGTGGGCACCGCCGAGGCGGCCGGATAGACCGGGATCATCGCCCCGGCGAACTCCTCGATCTCGGGCGACCAGTCTGACCCCGCGTCACGTGACCTGGCCGGCTCAGACCGGTCGTCGGTGGCCGCCACCTCGCCATCGGCCGGACCGTCGCCGAGCAGCACGTAGTCCGGGCCGTTGAGTTGGCGTTTGCCCCGGAACTCGGTGACCTTGCCGGCGAACAGTCCCCACCGGCCGGGCCGCAGGTCCCGTTCCCGCCACGCCTGGTTTCCGAAGAAGGTCAGGGTGAGCTGCCCGCCCGAGCCGTCCTCGACGGTGACCTCCAGCAGGTTGCCGCGCCGCTGCCGCATCGGCCGGACCGCGGTACGACGCACCTGGCCGAGTACGGTCACCTCCTCGCCCACGTCCAGGGACCGGATGTCGGTGTGCTCGCCGCGCTCGTCGTACCGCCGGGGGAAGTGGTAGACCAGGTCACCGGCGGTGTGCAGGTCGAGATGGCTGGCCAGGGCCTTGGCCGTCTTCTCCCCGACCAGCTTCTTCAGCGGCGTGTCCATCGTGGACTGTTGCTCGGTCACTCGACCCCCACCAGCAGCGGATAGTGCGGTTGCCCACCGACGTAGTCGTGCACCTCGACGAAGGGCCACCGGCGGGCCACGTGGGCCTGGACCGCGTCAACCAGCCCGTCCGGCGCGTCCGCGCCGAGTAACAGGGTCACCAACTCGCCCCCACCGCCCAACAGCCGGTCGAGCAGCGCCTCGCAGGTGGCCAGCAGTTCGGCACCGATCAGGTGCACCTCGCCGTCCACCAGGCCGAGCACGTCACCGGGCTGACACCGGCCGGCCACGGTCAGCGCCTCTCGGCTGGCGTAGCAGATCTGGGCGTAGCGGCAGGCCCCGGCGGCCTCCGCCATGGCGATCACGTCATCCTCGAACGGGCGGGCCGGATCGCGTACGGCCAGCGCGGCCAGCGCCTGCACCGGTGACCGGGTGGGCACGACACTGACCTTCACCCCGAGTGGTACGGCGGCTCGGGCCGCTGCGCCGGCCACCGCCTGGGTGTCGGGGCCGTTGGGCAGCACCACCACCTGGGCGGCACCGGTCGACCGGATCGCCGCCAGCAGGTCGCCGGTCGACGGAAGGTCGGTCACCACCGTGACCCCCTCGGCACGTAACAGTTCGGTGAGTCCGGCCCCGGCGGCCAACACCACGGCCGCCCGATCGGAACTCCCCACTGCCCGACCGGATGCGGCCGCCCGATCGGAACTCCCCACTGCCCGACCGGGGCCGGCTGGACGGACCGTCCCCGACCGGTCGTCGACCGGGTGGACCGCCTCGGGCCGCCCATCAGCCGGACAGGCGACGGGCACCTGGTCGGCGAAGCGGGTGACGGAGATCTGGTGTGGTCGACCGGCCACCACCCCGGCCTCCACCGCAGCGCCCACGTCGTCGACGTGGACATGCACCCGCCAGGTGGACGTCTCCGACGGGGCGGCTCCGTCGCCGACCACGACCAGCGAGTCGCCGAGCCCGGCCAGCACCGCCCGCAGCCGCTCCACCGCCGGGTGGTCGGCGTCGAGCAGGTACTGCACCTCGTAGGCGTACTCCGGGGAACCGGTCTCCCGGGACGCGGTCCCCGCCCGACCGACCGGGGGCGGCGCGGTGGCCGGCCGGTGCGGACGCTCGCCGGTGACCACCTCGACCAGGGTGTCAAGCAGGACGCAGAGGCCCCGGCCGCCGGCGTCGACCACTCCGGCACGGCCCAACTCGGGCAGCTGGTCCGGGGTACGGCCCAACGCGTCGGCGGCGGCCGAGGCGGCGACCCGGGTCACCTCGGCGAGGTCGTCGGTGTCGGCGCGTTCGGCGGCGGACGCCGCCGCCCCGATCACGGTCAGCAGGGTGCCCTCGACCGGCCGGGCCACTGCGGCGTAGGCCGCCGAGGCGGCGGTACGCAGCCCGGCCGTCAGCGCCCGCCCGCGCACCTGCGGCACCGGGGCCAGCGTGTCGGCGAGACCGCGCAGGATCTGTGCAGTGATCACCCCCGAGTTGCCCCGGGCACCGAGCAACGCTCCCCGAGCCATCAGCCGTAACGCCCGCCCGTGGCCGGTCGACTCCCCCTGCGGTGTGGCGGACAGACCACGCGGAATCTCCAGACCGGAGGTGAGCGCCTGGTGGGCAGAGGTCAGGGTGAGCACCAGGTTGGTGCCGGTGTCCCCGTCGGGAACCGGGTAGACGTTGAGGTCGTCGATCTCGCCCTGATGCCGTTTGAGGGCGGCGAGCCCGTCCGCGCACCACCGGTGTACGGCGGCGGCGTCCACGCTCTCCAGCATGGGCAAAGCCTACTGGCGTCCCCCGACAGGCTGCTGACCACGCACTCCGGCCCGTAGCCGCGCCGAGGACGAGCGCTGTCGGACCGTTCGGGCAGGATGCCGCAGCATGACGGATGATCCGACCAGGTCGGCCTGCTGGCCGAGACGCGATCCATTCGCCGGTCTCGACGAAATCCGCTGGGGTCGTATGCGGCACGCCTACGGTTCCGCCGCCGAGGTTCCCGGACTGCTACGCAACCTGGCCGACCCCGACCCCGCCATCCGGGAGGTGGCCCTCGACCAGATGTACGGCGCGGTCCACCACCAGGGCGACGTGTATCCCTGCACGGTCGCGACGATTCCGTTCCTGCTCCGTATCGCTGGGTGCGGCGAGTTGCCCGGGCGGGCCGAGGTGCTACACCTGCTGGCCAGCATCGGCAGTGCCGAGGACCCGACCGGGTTGACCGGCCCGTACCGGAAGGCCAACCAGGCGGTCGCCGAGGCGTACCCGATGTTTGTGGGGTTGCTGGCCGACGACCCGGACCCGCAGGTACGCGCGGCGGCGATCGCGGTCCTGCCAGCCTGCCCGGGTCAGGCGTCGGCGGCGGTCACCCGGCTGCTCGACCGGCTCCCCGAGGAGCAGGACCCGATGGTCCGGGCGGCGATCATGCGGGGTGCGGCCGAGTTGGCCCGCCGTGGCACCAGCGTCGGGCCAGTGCGTGAGCGACTGGCCGGGCTGCTCACCACCGAGCCCGACCCGCAACTGCGGCTGGTGGTCCTGACCGAACTCGCCTCCCTGCCGGACAGCGCTGTCGCGTCCGACGGCCAACCGGGCAGCCGGCCGCTGATCGAGGTCGACGACGTGCTTCCCCTGATCGACGCGATCTACCGCACGGGTACGCCCACCACACCGCCCGCTGGGTTCGAGACCGACACTCTGCTCGGCGCGATCCGGCAACGGCGTGAACAGAGCGACGAGGGACGCCATGCTCCCCAGGCTGCCGCACTGGTCCGTACCGTCGCCGCCTCGTTCGGCGACCGCGTGACCGATCGGGTACGCCTGCTGACCGCCCTACTGCGCTCACCAGATCCGGAGTGCCGACTCGACGCGCTGTACCCGGCGGGCAACCTCGTCGACCGGTGGCGTGGTGACTACGCGGAGCTGATCGCCCTGGTCGGCGACCAGCTCCGCGCCGGGCAACCGCCGCAGCTCGGCCCACGTGCCGTACACCTCCTGGAGAACCTGGGCGGGCTCGCCGCCCCCGCCGTCGACGCCCTGGTGGCGGCATTGACCACCGCCGAGCGGGTGCAGCACCCAAGCACCGACGGGCAGACACCCTGGGTGATCGAGTGGGCGCAGGGGTTGCCGACGGTCGGGCCCGGCCTACGTGCCCTCGCCGGTACCGGTGACCCGCGCGCCCTGCCGATGCTGGCCTGGGTGCTGGACCGTGAACAGCTGCCCCGCGACGTGGGCTACCTCGTCGCCGGCTACGGCGCGCAGGCCGCGTCTCTCGTCCCGGTGATCCGCCGCCGGCTGAACGATCTGCCCACCGACGATCCACGCGACGACCGGCGGGACAGTCTCGTGGCGGCGCTCGCCCGGATCGGTCCGGCCGCCGCCGAGGCCCTGCCCGAGATGGTGGACCTGCCGGTCACCCCGGCCGTACTGCGGGCACTCGCGGCGATCGGCCCGACGGCCGAGGCCCTGCCGATCCTGCGGGCGGCCGCACAGTCACCGGACCGGGCGACCGCGACCGCTGCTGTGAAGGCGTTGTGGCTGGTCGCCGGGGACGCGGACGCCGCACTCGACGTCGCCGACCGATATCTCGACGGCAACGAGTACGCCCAGCGCGACGCCGTGGAGATCCTCGCCGAGTTGGGACCGGCGGCACGGACCCGAGCCGGTCGACTCCGGCGGCTCACCCGCCGCAGGGACCGGTTCGGCTGGCTTCCCCTGAGCGCGGCGCGGGCGCTGTGGCGGGTGACCCGCGACCCCGTACCGGCGTTGCCGACGTTGGATCTGACCTGGCACCAGAATCCACACACGCGTCGGGTCGTCGCCTCGGTCTGGGCGGAGATCGGCCCGGACGCCGCTGCTGCACGGCCGCTGCTGACCGAGGAGCTGGGTCGGGTACGCCGACACAACGCCATGGACGGCGGTTACAGCAGTGCGCAGGTCACCGACGACGAGGAGTTGCTCGGCATCTGCCGGGCGGCGCTGGCCGCCCTCGGCTAGGCTCCGGCACCGGTCGCCTCTCCCACGGCCTCACGGATACTTTCCCGCTCCGTCGCCAACCGGTTCCGCCGCAGGCCGGAGCCGGTTGGCCGGGGCGGTGGGGCATCGGGTAACCTGACCAGGTTGCCGAGGGCGATGTCTTTGCACGCCCTCATGAACGATCAATCCCAGGAGTATCCCGTGGCTAGCGTGTGCGACGTCTGTGGCAAGGGTCCGGGCTTCGGCCACAACGTGCCGTGGTCGAAGAAGAAGACCAACCGCCGCTGGAACCCGAACATCCAGTCGGTGCGTACCCCGGCCGGTGGCGGGACCACCCGTAAGCTCCAGGTCTGCACCTCGTGCATCAAGGCCGGCAAGGTCGCCCGCGCCTGACCTGAGGCGGGGCTCGGCCCTTCCTGTCAACTTCGCCGTTGCCGGCGGATCCATGTGATCCGCCGGCAATGTCGTGTTTCCGGCACTTCGGAACGACCTCCCAAAAAGACAACTCCCAAAGGACGACTCTTCAAAGAGGGCCTCTTTAAGAACGACAGGATTGGCCACCCGGCGGGCATCCCTTCGATTGACCGACACATCGCGCGGACCTTCGGTCGTAATTTGGCGGACGTCCATCGGAGTAGTTCCGGCGGTGGCTGCCGCCACAATTAGCGCCACAGATGCGGCTGAGGTCGCAAACCGGAGGGCGCACCATCGATCCCCCAGAGCGGCGCACTTCGGGACAACCTGTGTCGCCCCCGGAGGACCGCTTTGATGATCCAGCTAGGCCAGGAGGAACTCGTACTCGTCGGGTGCCCGCTGGGGCTACTGGCCTGGCAGTCGGAGTACCTGCCGGACCGCAGTGTCGTGATCATCGAGACTCCGGACGGCATCCGTGACCATGATCTCGAACGGGTCGTCCGGCGGACTCCGGTGGTGGGCCGGCTCATCGCCGCCGAATACCGTACCGACCTCGACCTCGACGAACTGCTGGCCCGCGAACCGGGCCTGGCCACCGCCACCCTGGTCGTCCCCGGGCTGGAGTACGCCGTCGGCGCCGCCGCCCGGCTCGCCGACCGACTGGGACTGCCCGGTGCCGGGCTGCCGGCCGGGGACATCTTCCGGGACAAGTACCAGATGCGTCAGCTGGCCGCCGCCAACGGCATCGCCAACCCGGTCCACCGGCTGGTCCGCGGTCCCGACGAGGCGGAGAAGTTCTTCGCCGAGGTCGGCGGCAGATGCGTGCTCAAACCCACCAACCGGCAGGGCAGCAGCGGCGTGCAGTTCATCGACGCGCACACCCAGATCGCCGAGTGCTGGTCGCACACCGCCGAACCGGACACCACCCGGCCCGGCACACCGACCGACGTGCTCCTGGAACAGGCCCTGACCGGGCCGGAGTTCAGCGTCGAACTACTGGTCAGCGCCGGCCAGGTAATCTTCCGCAACGTCACCGCCAAACGGCTGGTGCCCGGCCGGTTCCCGGTCGAACTCGGACACACCGTACCGGCACCGATCACCGCCGAACTCCGCACCAGGCTGCTCGCCTCGGCCGAAGCCCTGGCCACCGCGGCCCGCTTCGGCAGCGGCGTCCTGCACAGCGAATGGATCGTCCAGGCGGGCATACCGACCCTGGTGGAGTGCGCGGCGCGGCTCCCCGGGGACAGCATCAGCACCCTCATCTCGATGGCCTACGAATTCCGCTTCATCGAAATCTACCTTCGGGTGCTGCGCGGTGACCGGCTGACCCTACCGAGCGAGGCCGCCAGGGCGGCGGCGGTGCAGTTCCTCACCGCCCCGCCCGGCCGGGTGATCGCGGTGGCCGGGGTCCAGCAGGCGAGCCACACCCCGGGCGTCGTGGACGCACAGGTCACCGTCGAGCCAGGCGCACAGGTTCACGCCGTCACCTCCTCCGACGACCGGATCGGGCAGATCATGGCGCTCGGCGACACCCCGACCCAGGCCGAGACGAACGCCCGTACCGCCGCCGACGCCATCCAGGTGACGGTGGTCTGAGCGTCGCTCCCACCCGGTGACCGGTCTCAGAGGGTGCGGCCGAAGGAGATGCAGCCGGGGGCATCCCGGTAGTAGCCGAAGTTCTCGATCTGCTCGTAGCCACCGCTGCGGTACATCGCGATCGCCTCGGGCTGCTTGTCGCCACACTCCAGGATCATCCGCTTGCACCCGTACTCCCGGGCCGACTCCTCCACCGCGGCCAGCACCGCACGGGCCACACCCCGCCCCCGGGCGGACGTCGTGGTGAACATCCGCTTCAGCTCGGCGGTGTCGCCCCCCTCGCCGTGGCCACGCCAGCCGCCACAGCCCACCGGCTCGCCAGCCAGGTATGCCACCAGGAACGCCCCGGCCGGGGGCTCGAACTCGGCCGCGTCGACCGGTGTCTCGTCCCCGCTGCCGCCGTAACGAGCCCCGAGTTCGGCCAGCGCGGCGGTCGTCAACTGCCGGGCCACCGCAGAGTCGAAACGTACGACCCGGATTTCGATCTCACTCACCGCTAGAGCCTACCCAGGTGTCGGGAAGGCCCCTTGGCCATCGCTTCCAGCCGGCAGAGAGGCCCTTCCCCACACCAAAGCGGGCGGGCTCGGACGGGCAGAAAGGCGGCGCACATACTGACAGGCAGGCAGGCGCACGGGCGGGCAGGCGGGGATCGGGCGGGCAGGTGTGCTGGCTCAGCGGAAGTGGTCCCAGCCGGCACTGCCCTTGTATGGCTTGCCGTCCACGGTCAGCCCACCGCCGTGTACGACGTGCCCCACCATCCGCCAACCGTCGGGTATCCCGTGGTCCTCGGGGAAGGTGGCGGCAAGCGCGTGATCCTCCCCACCGCCAAGCACCCAGGAGTACGGATCGACGCCGAGCGCGTTCGCCGCGTCCCGCATCTGCTGCGGCACGTCGAAGGCGTCCGCGCACAGGTCGATCCCGACCCGGCTGGCGGTGGCCACGTGCCCCAGGTCGGCCAGCAACCCGTCCGACACGTCGATCATGGCGGTGGCCCCGTGCACCGCGGCCTGCGGCCCCGCTCCGTACGGCACCTGCGGCCGGCGGTACGCCTCCACCAGCAGTTTCGGCGTACGGAACCCACGGGAGAGCACGGTGTAGCCGGCGGCAGCGTAGCCGAGTCGACCGGCGATGGCGACCACATCCCCGGCCTGCGCCCCGTCCCGGACCACCGGTGCCCGGCCGCCCAGGTCACCGAGGGCGGTGACGGCAACGGTGAGGGTGGTACTGGCGGACATGTCCCCGCCGACCACACTCGCCCCGACCAGGGCCGCCTCGGCGGCCAGGCCGTCGGCCAACTCCTCGGCCCAGCGCACGTCCACGTCCGGTGGCAGGCAGAGCGCGACGAGCAGCGCGGTAGGGATCGCACCCATCGCCGCGATGTCGGCCAGGTTGGCCGCCGCCGCCCGGTGCCCGATGTCCGTGGCGCTGGACCAGTCCCGTCGAAAGTGCCGGCCCTCCACGAGTACGTCCGTGCAGGCGACCACCCGTCGGTCGGGCGCACTGACCACGGCTGCGTCGTCACCCGGCCCGAGCAGGCAGGTGGGTCCGACCCCCAGCCGAGCGGTCACCCGGGCGATCAGCCCGAACTCGCCGACCCGCGCGACACTCATATCGGCATATCCTGGCGTTTCACGCCCGGAAGCGTACGCGGCGGGGCCGCGACCGCGTAGTACGGCAAGCCGAACGGCCCCGTCGATTTCACCGCCCCGCGGTACTGCTCTGCGGGCTCCGGGCCAGTTCGGGGTTCACCGAATCGACCGATTCCCTTGCTCACTGTCGCCTCCTCAACCACCGATAGACATCCGCCCTGGTCCGTACGGTAGTTTCACGGTCGAGCCGCTCTGCGGCGGCGGACGGGAGTCGGATCGTGGTACAGGCGTACATCCTCATCCAGACCGAGGTCGGCAGGGCGCGTGACGTGGCCGCGTCCATCACGGATATTCCCGGAGTCGTTCGCGTCGACGCGGTGACCGGCCCGTACGACGTGGTCGTGCTCACCGAGGCACACAACGTCGACGAGTTGGGAAAAATGATTGTCAGCAAGGTACAACTGGTGCCGGGCATCACGCGTACCGTCACATGTTCGGTGGTGCAACTGTAAGTGGAACAGCTCACCCCGGTGCGGCCTGAGCAGGAGCGCAAGGACCGGACCACGCGTAGTGCTGCGCTGTGGGCCACGCTCGTCGCCCTGCCAGTGACCGTACTAGTCGCAATCCTCGGTTTCGTGGCGCTCCGTCCGGACGCCCCGGCTGACGAGCCGAGCCCGTCGCCCACCACCCCCCGCGCCCAGTCGAGCGCACCGGTCGAGATGGCCGCACCTCCGCTGGCGGAACGGGCGACCTTGGTCTGCCGCGCGCTGCTGGCCAAGCTGCCGGCGACCGTCCGGGACCTGACCCAACGGCCGGTGACCGCCGGTGCCGAGCAGAACGCCGCGTACGGTGACCCGGCGCTCACCGTGGCCTGCGGCGCGACCCTCCCGTCGTACCACCCGGAGGAGAAGTTGTGGGTGGTCAACGCGGTGTGCTGGCACGCCAAGGAGGGCAAGGAGAATACTGATCCGACGGTGCTCACCACGGTCGACCGCGAGGTGCCGGTACAGGTGACCGTGCCCAGCGCCTACGAGGCCCCGTTGCAGTGGATCCCCTCGCTTTCCGAGGCCCTGGTCTCCTCGGTGCCGACCGCGAAGGACGTCCCGTTCGGCTGCACCGGCTGAGCCCCCTGTTCGGCCGCACTGCCTGAGCCAGGACAGAACCAGGAAGCCTGAGCCAGGACAGAACCAGGAAGCCTGAGCCACGACGAAGCAGGAAGCCTCAGCCAAGACGAAGCAGGAAACGGCCCTCGGTCGACGAGTCGTCGACCGAGGGCCGTTCCGGTGCCAGCGGTCCGAGACAGCGGAATCAGTGCAGGCCGGTGCCCCGACTCAACGCGTTGCGGATCAACCGGTCGACCAGCTTCGGATACTCCAGTCCGGCCGTCGCCCACATCCGCGGGAACATCGACGTCGAGGTGAAGCCCGGCATGGTGTTCAGCTCGTTGAGGTAGACCTGGTTGTCGTCGGTGACGAAGAAGTCGACCCGGGCCAGGCCGGCGCAGTCCAGGGCGGTGAACGCCCGGCAGGCGTACTCCTGGACCTGACGGGTCACCTCCTCGGGCAGGCGGGCGGGCAGGTCGTACTCGCAGGATTCGTCGAGATACTTGGCCTCGAAGTCGTAGAAGTCACGCCCCGGCAGAACCCGCACCTCGGCCAGTGGGGACGCCTCCGGCGCGCCACCGGCGTCGCTCTCCAGCACCCCACACTCGATCTCCCGACCGACGACCGCCGCCTCGACGAGCACCTTAGGATCGACCTGCCGCGCCGCCTCGATCGCCGCGTCCAGGTCGGCCCAGTCGGAGACCTTGCTCACCCCGTACGACGAGCCGCCCCGGGCCGGCTTCACGAAGACCGGCAGCCCGAGCCGCTCCTTGTCGGCCTCGCCGAGCGTCGTCCCGTTACGCAGCACCGCGTACGGTCCGACCGGAATGCCCTCGGCGGCGCAGAGCTTCTTGGTGAACTCCTTGTCCATCGCGGCGGCCGAGGCGAAGACGTTGGAGCCCACGTACGGAATGTCCGCCATCTCCAGTAATCCCTGGATGGTCCCGTCCTCGCCGTACGTGCCGTGCAGCACCGGAAACACCAGGTCGACGCCGGCCAGGGCACGGGGACCGTCCGGGGCGTCCAGGACCATCAGCCCGTTGCCGGTCGGATCGGCCGGCAGGACCACCGCAGCCCCGGTGCCGGCGGTGATCTCCGGCAGCCGCCGGTCGTCGATGGCGAGTTTGTCGCCGTCACCGCTGGCCAACATCCACTGGCCGGCCCGCGTGATGCCGATCGGCACCACCTCGAACTGGTCCGAGTCGAGGGCGGCGAGGATGCTGCCCGCACTGACGCAGGAGATCCCGTGCTCGGTGCTGCGGCCGCCGAAGACGACAGCCACGCGGGTCTTACGTGGGGTGGTCAAAGAGTCACCTCTCGTTCGCGACTGCGTACGCCGCAACGGTAAGAGGAGGAGGTCCGCCGGACCGTACCCGCTCCTCGCGCTCACGCGGGTGACCCTACTCTGCGTGGCCGACCTTCGGGTCCTGGCCGGTGGAACCGTGGTTAATCAAACAGAACGTAGCGGCGAGGTCGTCCCTGGGCGAATCGTGCTTCGATATCCGGCTGGCTGCTCGGCGTTGCTGCTACCCGCGTACCTGGTCAGGCGAAAGCGGTCCGTCCCGGACGGGCACGAACGGTAGGGTATCGGCCTTGTGAGCCACGAACCCCTCATCGTCAGCCTCACCGCCGCTCTGGAGGACCGCCCGGAGGACCTGCCGCTGCGGCTACACCTGACCGGTCTGCTGCTCGACGCCGGCCAGGTCGGAGCGGCGATCGCGCACGTCGCGCAGGTGCTGGCCCGGGACCCGGACAACACACAGGCGCAGACGTTGATGCAACGGGCACTGCGCGGCCCGGCCGCCCAGTCGACCACTGCCACCGAGCCGAACGCGACCACCCAGTCGACCGCCGCCACAGCCGCCCCCGCCCCCTCTGTCCAGTCGACCGCCGCCACCGAGCCGAACGCGACCACCACGACAGCGACGCCGGCACCGCCAACGCCATCGCCGGCACCCGCCACTACGGCCTCCTCACTGACCGACTACGAGCAGGAGTTGTCCGAGGTCGTCCCACCCCGGTTCGCCACCGTCACCACCCAGCCGGAGCCGGTGACCGGTAACGAGGACCGGGCCTTCGACGTGGAGACCACCACGATCCGGTTGGCCGACGTCGGCGGCATGACCGACGTCAAGGAACGCCTGGAGCTGGCCTTCCTCGGCCCACTGCGCAACCCCGAACTGCGCAAGCTGTACGGCAAGAGTCTGCGTGGCGGCCTGATGCTGTACGGCCCGCCTGGCTGCGGCAAGACCTTCCTGGCTCGGGCGATCGCCGGTGAGATGGGGGCGAAGTTCCTCTCCCTGTCCATTGTCGAGGTCCTGGACATGTACATCGGCACGTCAGAACGAAACCTGCACGAGCTGTTCCAGACCGCCCGCCGCAACGCGCCGTGCGTACTCTTCCTCGACGAGGTGGACGCCCTCGGCCACAAGCGCTCGCACATCTCCTCCTCGTCGATGCGGGTGCTGGGCAACCAGTTGCTGGCCGAACTGGACGGTATGGAGGGCAGCAACGAGGGTGTCTTCGTACTCGCCGCGACCAACACCCCGTGGGACGTCGATCCGGCACTACGCCGCCCCGGTCGCCTCGACCGGATGGTGCTGGTGCTCCCGCCGGACCCACCGGCCCGCGCCGCGATCATCGAGTACCACCTGCGGGACCGGCCGATCGCCGGCATCGACCTGCGGCGGTTGGTGGCCGCCACCGAGGACTTCTCCGGCGCGGACCTGGCCCACCTGTGCGAGACCGCCGCCGAGTTCGCGATGGCCGACTCCATCCGCTCCGGCGAGGTGCGGATGATCGAGCAACGCGACTTCGACCAGGCGCTACGGGAGGTGCGTCCCTCGGTCAGCTCCTGGTTCGCCAGTGCCCGCAACGTCGCCAAGTTCGCCAACGAGGGCGGACTCTACGACGAACTCGCGGCGTACCTGAAGAAGCGCAAGCTGCTCTGACCGTCGCACGGAGACCGCCCGGACCACCTAGACGGAAGCAGCCCCGATGACAGCCCCGGCACAGCTGGCACGGGCCCGGCACCTCGCCCAACTCGGCCGGATCACCGCCGCCCTCGACGCGGTGCGCTCGGTGCTGGCCAGCGAACCGCACCACGTCTTCGCCCTGTTGTTGCTGGCGTACTGCCACCAGCAGGCGGGACAGCCGGTCGAAATGCTGGACGCGGCCGACCGGGCGGCGGCAGCCGCACCGGGAAACCCGGCCGCGCATCGCAGCCGCTCGGTGGCGCTACGGAAGCTGGGCCGGTACGCCGAGGCGCTGGCCGCCGCCGACCAGGCCCGATCCCTCGCCCCGGACGACGCCGAGGCCGAGATCATGCGGGCGTACGCGCTGCTGGCCATCGGTGGCACCCGGGCCGTCCTCGCCGCCGCCGCGAGTACGGCGCGAGCCCGCCAACTCGCACCGCACGATGTGGACGTCCACCGGGCCGAGGGAAACGCGCAGCGCCGGATGGCCGAGTTCGGCCGGGCCCGCGCCGCGTACGAACGGGCATTGGCCATCGCGCCGGGCGACCCGAGGACGATGCGCGCCCTCGCCGCCCTGGACGCCGACCGGGGCCGGGCCCTGCGTGCCGCACCGACCCTGGGGGCGGCGCTGAGCGCATCCCCCAACGACCCGGCCACCCTGCGCACCTCGATCCTGGCCGCCCGACGGATGCTGTGGCTACTGACCGATGTGGCCTGTCTACTCCAGATACTGGTCACCATCGCGGTCGCCGGGCTGCTGGAGAACCTCGACGGCTGGGCCGGTACGACCAGCGCGGCGGCGGTGCTGGTGGCGGGCACGCTCGGTGTGACCCTGTTCCTGCGGTGGCGGCTGGGCCGGTTGCCGCACGCCACCCGTACCCTGCTGCGGACGTACCGGTCTCAGCTCAATTTCGTGACCGGGCCGCTGCGGGTGGTCTCCCTCGCCGCGGCCGGGCTGTTGATGCTCGTCGGTGGTCATCTGCCGACCGCCCTGGAGGCGATCGGGAGCGCGCTGGCCGGCTGGCCGCTGTTGCTGCTGCTCCTACGGGCGCGTAACTGGTTCTTCGGCGAGGTTTACTACCTGGCCCGCCGGTGCTGGTTCCGGCTGCACCCCCGACCCGACCCCGGCGTCAGCCCGGGGATCGGCCTCGACGGTCGGCCCTGACGGTCAGGCCGGTGGGCTGGCCGGGACCAGTTGTCGCCGACCGACCGCGATCACCTTGACCCGCTGCCGACCGGCCCTAACCATGCCCAGCGCCATGAACGCACCAGCGATCTTGTCGGCCGCCTCTCGGCTGGTCGCACCGACGACCTGACGGCGGCGTTCCGGGATGAGCCGCTCGTTACGCCCGGCGATGGTGAGCGGTCGGACGTCGGTGAGCACCACCAGGAAGCGCGTCACCGGGAATCACCATGGTCAGTCCGCACGGCGGGTCACCTCGGGCTCGGCCGTAGTGGCGGCCAGCCCGCCCGACCGGTCTCGGCAGACGTAGGCCAGGTTGGCGTGGATCCACGCCCCGTCGTTGTCCCGTAGCACCGGATTCGCGCACCAGCGGCACCGCGAGACCCGGGGCCAGAAACCGGTGGTCGGCATCCGACTCCCTCCAGCTTGGTGGCGGGAGGAACACGGCGATCGGGAACGGGGAGAACCGATCGCCGTGCACCTCATTTCCCCTCGCGGTCACCCACCACCACCGTCGCCACGACAACCGGCGGTGAGGACGCACTAACAGATTGGCATCTGCGAACGCATGAATGCAACTCTCACGGCCGTTCTCTCATGCACACTTTCTCGCAAACGTGTGTCAGGATCTATGCATGGCCCCGAAAACCGCTCGCGGACGCCGACTCGGTATCGCCCTGCGCAAGCACCGAGAGGCGGCCGGACTCACGCTCGAAGAAGCCGCTGACCAGATCAGCAGCACCCGTAGCACCCTGTCGCGCTACGAGAACGCCCAGGGCCTGCCCAGTCCGGCGACAGTGCACGGCCTACTGACCGTCTACAAGGTGAGCGAGGACGACCTGGCCGCAGCGGTCCAACTCGCCAAGGACGCCCGCAAGCCCGGCTGGTGGGTGTCCTACTCGCACCTACTCGACCGCCGCACCATCGACTTCATCGCCGTCGAAGCCGAGGCGACCGCCATCGCCAACTTCGAACCGTCGATCGTCCCCGGCATGCTCCAGACCGCCGACTACGTTCGGGCGATCATGCGGGGCGGCCCGCACACCCTCAGCGACGAGGAGGTGGAGGAGCGGGTCGAGATCCGGATGGACCGGCAGAAGCGACTGGTCGGCACCGATCCGCCCATCATCGAAGCCATCGTCGACGAAGGTGCCCTGCTGCGGCCGGTCGGCGGCAAGGCCGTCAACGACGCCCAACTCCAGCACCTGCTCAAGATCTCTGAGTTGCCGAACGTCTCCGTGCAGGTCATCCCGCTCAAGTCCGGCTACCACCGAGGCACCCGCGGCTCGCTGCACATCCTCGAATTCGCCGACCCAGAAGATCCGATCCTCGCCTCGGTCGAGACCGTCGCCGGGCAGTTGATCCTGGACCGCCCGGCCGATCTCCGTACCTGCACGAAGATCATGGAACATCTGCGGTCCGTCGCGCTGAGCCCTGCCGCCAGCCGCGACACCATCCACAATCTCCTGAAAGGACAACGACCATGACACCGAGTAACACCCTGCGCGACGCCAACTGGCGCAAGAGCACCTACAGCGGAGACCAGGGCGCCTGTGTCGAGGTCGCCGCCGTCGCCGACACCATCGCCGTACGCGACTCGAAGGACCCGGCCGGCCCGACGCTCAGCTTCTCCCCCACCGCCTGGGCCGCCTTCGCCAAAGCCACCCCGATCGCCGACGCCGCCTGACGGCGGCCGGCACCACCACGCTTTACTCCGGGGCCCCAACGCCGCCGCCGGACGACGCAGGACCGGGCAGGTCGGTCAGTCGTCCGGCGGCGGCCAGCCGCTCGTACGCCCACCACCAATCAGGACACCGGGTACGCAGACAACGCGGACACGCCCCCAGCTTTGGGTCATCCGCATGGGCGAGCATCGTGTCCCGGTAGTGCGCCACCATCTTCTCCGACAACGGCACCGGCTCCCCGGCGCTCGGCCCGCTCAGCACCGGCCCGCTCCGGTTTCGATGGCCGCCGCGAAGAACCCGGCCAGCGCCGCCCGATCCAGCCGCTGGGCCGCCAACAGCTCGATCAGCAGCATCGTCCGCAGGGCCACCAGCTGCGTCGACCGGAGATCCAGCGATCCCGCCTCGACCTGCTTGGCTGGCTCGGCGGGCTCGGCTTGCCTGGCTGGCTCGGCTTGCCTGGCTGGCTCGGCGGGCTCGGCCGGGTTGATGGCGGTCCGGACCAGCTCGGCCATCGTCGCCAGGTCCAGCTCCCCGCCGTACGGGTCGTAGCGATCCTGCACCCCGGCCACGAACCGGAGCACACTCGCCGCACTCCGGTCGTCCGCCGCGAACCGCCGCTGGGCCGCCAACTGAAGGACGGCGGCGACCAGCTCGGCGTACCCGTCAAGAAGCCGATCGTGACCGACCACCGTGACCCGGCGGTCGTAGCGGCACGGTGGCAGCGGCCCCCGGTGGTGGCGGACCGGTACGACCAGCCGGCCCGCCACCACCGTCCCCGCGTTCCGCCGATCCACCGGCGGGCTGGACTGTTGCCGCAGCCCACGCACCACCTGCGACCGCCGCATCGGCCGCAGATTCCCGCCGCCGGGTGGTTCGGGGTACGCGGCCGTCGAGGCGACCCGGTGCATCAGCCAGGCGGTCAGCAGGTCCAGACAACCCACCCCCACCTGCCACTGCACCATCGCCGCCACGACCGTCGGATCGCCCTCGGGCGGCTGCGATCCGACCCCCTCGGTCTGGCTCCGGACCCGGTTGACGACCTTCGTAGCCCGCCGTACGGTCTCCGCCGCCCGGTGCAGGACGACCGTCCGGTCACCGGACCCGTCGTGCGGTACGGCCACCACCAGCTCGCGCAGCTCGGCAACCCCCTGCCACACCGCCCAAGCCGCATCCCCGGCCGATTCCGCGCTGGTCGCCTCAGTCGTCTCCGTCACCCGTCCCCCTCCTCCGCTTCCTTGCGTTGGATCGGCTCCGGGACGGGCGGGATTCAGTCCAAAAGGGGAGGCAGACCGCTTGCCAGCACCCGCCCCGGGCCGTGCCATTAGGTTCTCGAGTGAGCGATTCGCTGTGCAGGTGGCATTGCCAGCGTTTGGTTGAAAGCAGGTTGAAAATGCCTCCGGCCTGGTGCTCTGGGCAGCATCTAGCACGTTCAACTGGAAAGATGCGGAACGTGTCCGACGTCATGCCCAGTGTGAACGAGGCGTTGGCGGCTGCTATCCGCTCGGCCGGATGCTCACATGCGGGACTCGCAAGGCGGATCAACAAGCTTGGCGCGGCCCGAGGCATGTGCCTCGCCTACGACAAAACGGCGGTCAGTCATTGGCTGAGCGGAACCCAGCCACGTCCCCAGGTCCGCTTCCTGATAGCCGAAGCCCTCTCGGAAAAGCTCCACCGTCCAGTTACGCTTGCCGAGTTGGGGCTCGCCGAGCCGGAAGCGCCGAGTTGCACCGTCGGCGGCTTGCTCTACCAACGCTCGATCGGGCCGACGATCAGCACCTTGATGGAGCTGGCGAAGTTGGATATCGAACGAAGATCACTCCTCAAGATGGCCCCGTTCCTGGCAGGGGCACTGGTTGCCCCACAGCGCGACTGGCTGCTCCATCTACTCGGCCAGGAGAACACGTCTCCACCTGCGGAAACATCCGCGCCAGCGGATGCGCTGCTTGAAATGGGACGGGTCTTCGAGGACTTGGACAACCGCCTCGGCGGGGGACACGCTCGCCTGGCCCTCGTGCAATATCTTCGGGAACAGGTCACGCCGCTACTACGTCTGCCCCACCCCGACGGCCAACGCCAACGGCTGTTCACCGCCGCCGCGCACCTGGTCTCAACGGCTGGATGGATGACCTATGACAGTGGCGACCTTGGGCTTGCGCAGCGCTACATGACCCAGGCTCTCCGTCTGTGCGCGGAGGGCGGTGAGCTTGCCTTAGCGAACCAGATCTTCGCTGGGCTCTCTCACCTCACCATCAGCGCAGGTAGTCCGCAGGAAGGGCTCAACCTCGCGCTGACGGGGCTCGCCACCGCCAAACAAACCGACAGTCGGCTGGGCCTCATGCGGTTGCATGCCATGCGGGCACGAGCACACGCCGCTCTCGGCGAGCGCCGCCAGGCTACTCAGGCAATCACCGCCGCCGAGCACGCACTGGACGCCAGTCCGGGGCCGGACAACGAATCACAGTGGGGACGTTTCCTCAATGCAAGCTTCCTGGCAGCGGAAACAGCAGCCTGTATGCAGGACGTAGGGGATCATGCGGCCGCACAACGCTTCGCGGCGATGGCCGCCGCCGGCACCGGCCAACTCGGCCGCAGACAAACCATCAGCCTGGCGGTGTTGGCGACCGCTCAGCTCGACCAGCCGAGTCGAGACCTTGAAGGCGCAGTCGACAACGCAACCAAGGCGCTCAACGGTATGGCCGGAATTTCCAGCCAGCGCAGCGCCAAGGCCCTCAATGACGTACGCCGCCGCCTCGCGCCGTTCCGCCGGGAGGCCATCGTGCGAGAGTTCGAACTGGCAGCCACGGCCCGTCTCAGGGTTCTGTAGGCCGCGGACTTGATCAGTACCCGTCTGGCGACGGGGCGTTCTGACCAGCATCAACGGGAATGTTCGCGCCGTTGATCGCCCGTGACCGGTCCGACAGAAGGAACGCGATCACCTCCGCTACATTGTCTGGGTCCACAAGTTGCCCACCTGGGAACTCCGCCGCGAACCGTGCATACTCCTCGGGATCCTCCGTCATCATCCGATGCCACCGCTTGCCCGGGATCAGCATCGAGCCGGGGCTGACGGCATTGACCCGGATTCGTTCTGGAGCAAGTTCCCGAGCCAGGCACGCGGCGAGATGGTTGAGTGCCGCCTTGGCCACGCCGTACTGGGCTTGCGGTGCCGGTTTAGCACCGGAAATGGACGACACGAGAACGATTGATCCTCCGCCGGACGCTGCCATCAGCGGCACGGCTGCCCGCACGGCGGTCACCGCGTGGCCCACATTGACGTCGTACGTCGCCAACCAATCGTCAGTTGTCGACTCCAGCAAACCTCGACCGCGAGCCCCGCCCACATTGGCAACAAGCCCATGAAGGCCGCCGAACTTCGTTGCCGCATCACGTACGAACGCGGCCAACCCGTCGTGATCAGTTACATCCAGCGCCCGTCCCAAGAGATGACCTCCTTCGCCACCGAACGCTTCTATGCTCACCCGTAGCTCTTCCTGGTCACGAGCACACAGCGCGACGGCACCATTTTTGGCGACCAAGCATCGAACGACAGCTGCCCCGAGTCCTCGGGTACCACCCGTCACCGCAGTCACCCGACCGGCCAGCCCAAGCCATCCCTCCACGTCGGTGATGATCCCAGAGCGTCGCCCGATGTCCTATCGGGCGTGTGTTGATTTCGGCTCTGGCTCACAAACACACACAACAACATTCGGCTCTGTCTCACATTCGGTGGTAACCGAGGGTAGTCGATGTCGTTGAGCTCATGTGTGCAAGATCGATGATTTTACAAAGACGGTGTTCTCGGGGCTGCTGCCCCTGGTGATCGACGCAGTCCGTCCTATCTCGTGAAGCCTCGCTGACCGGCTGGTTTGCGGACGATGTGCAGGGCGGTGGCCAGGATTCGGGTGGCCCAGTCCACGAGGCGGCCGGCGAACCCACCGTCGGCGAGAACGAACCGCACGGGTGTGGCCAGGTAGAGGCTGAGCAGGGTCGACTTCGCGCCGTCGCGGTCCTGGACGTTGGCGGCGCAGACCATGACTACCAGGAGCAGGCCCAGTGTGTCGGTGACGATAAACCGTTTCCGGCCGTTGATCTTTTTGCCGGCGTCGTAGCCGCGACTGTCCCGGGCGACGGTGTCGGCGGCTTTGACGCTCTGGGAGTCGATGATCCCCGCTGATGGTTGGGGGTTACGGCCCTGGCTGACACGTACCTGTTCGCGCAGCTGGTCGAGGATGCGTTGGGTGACGCCTTCGGTCTCCCAGCGCACGAAGTACCAGTAGACGGTCTGCCATCTAGGATTAACTCCATGGATCGTCAACTGGGAACCGCCCGACGTCGACCGGCTCGTCTCCGCACCCGGTGCGCTCATCCCACTCGACGCTGCTGGGCCGCTCGTCGGTGGCGATGAGTTGTCGTACGACCTCGAGGGCACGTACCGGGGTAATACGGGTTTCGGTGGGATGGTACTCGGTGGCCTGGCCGCCGTAGCTGAACTCGATGTCACCGTCCCACGGGCCAACACCGGGTTCTACCGCGTAGCCGCCTTCGGGATGGCCGAAGTACAGCACGAATGACCGCTCTGGATGGCCGACACCGACCTGCACGCCACCATCGGGTCTTCCGTCCCGGTAGCGAAACACGTCGACCACAACCGGCTGCCCCGCCTGGTGTAGTGGGGCGAGGACGGCGTCGACCTGTTCCGGATTGCTCAACGTGGCGTGGCCGGTGCCGAGCCAGGTGGCCTCGTACGTGGTCATTCCGCGGTTCCCTCTCCCGTACCGATGTAGGTCTTCCAGAATCTCGGTTGGCCGTCCGCTCCCACAACGTAGACCGACAACCGCGAATCTGCGGGCAGCAACGCTGGCAGGATGGTGGCGCAGCCGTACGGACCAGGACAGGGCGGCATGGAGACCACCAAAACAGCATCCTTCGGTCCGTTTGGGCGGCGCATGACAGCGGCGGCATGGCCCTCAACGTGCTCTATTGCCGACTTCAAGCGATGCCACTGGTTGGTCCTGTCATCGCGACGCAACCCGGGCGCGCCCGCCGCCGGTCCTTGTGCGCCGCTCCAGATCGGCCCGCTCCGTGTACGTCCATCGACTGTCGCGAGCACCGCAGCCGTCTTGCTGCCTCGCGGCAGCAGCTTACGGAGTTCACCTGCAATGCCGTGCACCCAATCAGGAACAGTAGACGCACTTGGGGATCCGGTGGATCGTGCCGCGACCGCCCTGCCCATCGAAGAGAGCGGGAAACCCATGTTGGTAGTCGAGTAGTCGGCAAGAGCCTCAGCCGCACGCATGATCAGAGCAGCACTCTCGTCGGCTCGCCCGGAAGCCTGGGATATTGCGGCAACAGCCTCGGACAACCCAGGTCCGACAGCTCCTTCACCAGCAGCGGCGAGCCGCCAGCGTGCCTGATCAAGCTTTCTCCGGGCCGTGTACAGGGCAGTGACCACAAGGTTCAAGTCGGTCACCTTGGCACGCACAGTCGCGGCGACTTCTGCAAGTGGGCCCATGCCACTCCATCAGCTCATCTACCTGGCGTCATAGATTTCCATTGAAATCCTCCACCTCCTCGGCGGCAACCTGCCCTCGCAAACTGGCGGGATATCTGACTGGAGATTGCCGACAAAGAGCCGGGCTCGACAAGCAACTGAGATCTCACCGGTCCGGAACGACCTCACCCGTTCTGGCCTCGCCTGCCTCAGCGCTTCCGATCAGGCGTGCGGCCTTGCCCCGGAAAGACCAGGGCGCAACTCGTTTAGGCGTGGAGGGATGTAGTGGGCGAGCCCGATCTCGTTCACGCCGAGGGTTCGACAGGGCCGGCCGCTCGATAGAGCCGTACGGCGATCACCGCCAGCAGGGCCACCTCGACCGCGACCAGGACGCGTTCCACCAGTCCCATCAGGACCCGCTCGCCAGGGAACGCCGAATAGTAGAGCCCGGCGAGGCCGAGCACGCTTGCCAGCGCCAGCATCCGGACCGACTGAAGGTTGGCCTGCCAGCGTGAATCGGAGGCCAGCCGCCGCGCCAGGAGCAGGGCGGCGATCGGTAGGCATACGAAGGCGGTGACCGAGACGTACCGGTGGATGTATCCGTCCATCGTCATCGGCACGCCGATCGGGTCGGTGGGCACGATCGCCGAGGCGCTCAGGCCGACTCCCCAGACGACCAGCAGGAACATCGGCAGCACGCCCGCCCGTACGCGAGCGGCGCGGAGCCCGAGCGGCAGCGCCAGGGAGGCCGCCCCGAGGACGAACATGGCGATGTCCATCGGGCCGCCCCGGTTGGAGACCGCGTAGTCGGAGATGGTGAGCGACCACGGATCCATTCCGGGGTCGGGTTCCAGATGGGCGACGACGGTCAGGATGGTGGCCAGAGCGACTCCGCCAATGGTGATCAGGGCGAGCATTCGTGGGTCACGGATCGGTTGCCGACATCGGGGCATCACGCTTTTCAGCCTCGCCGGGCGGCGTGATTCCGTGATCCGGCATCATCCCGGACAGCTCCCTGGTTCCCGGACCCCTACGGTCATCAGGGATGCACCTGATCATGTGCATCAGCCGACCGACAGCATGATCGACAGTCGACTATTGAGCGTCGATCCTGCCCTGCCGTTCGTCGCCGGTGTCGAAGAACGAAGTGAGGTAGCTGTCCGGGTCGAGGCTGCTGTCCCGCATCAGGGAGAAGGCTTCAGCGCCGTGCCCCGGCTCGTCGTACAGGCGGTAGCCCTGGGCGAGTCCGATGTACTCGCAGCCGTCGAACATTTCGGCGTACTTCCGCGCTTCGTCCTCGGCGAGCGCCATCGCCTGCTCGAACCCGCCCGCCCGCCAGAGCGTGATTCGTTCTTCGTACGTGGGTAGAGGTTCGCCCGCGAAGCGGAACACGCACCGTACGGAGAACCAACCGCTCTCGGGATCCTTCGTCAGAGGGCCGTCCACCAACGTATTGTCCGTCGCGCACCTCGCCGAGGTAACAACAGGGCGGCGACGGGCGCTGGGGCCTATCGCGTTGAAGCCTGGACCCGGTTCGGGGTGCCAGAGGGGCCCTCCTACCCCGCGTCGAGGGCGGCGGTGATGTCGGTGACCAGGTCGGCCGCGTCCTCGATGCCGCAGGAGAGGCGGACGAACCCGGGTGTGGTGTCGTCGCCCCACTGGGCGCGGCGGTCGGCGGTGGTGTGCAGGCCGCCGAAGGAGGTGGCGGCGAAAACCAGCCGGGCCGCCTTCAGGCAGCGTTCGACCCGCTCGGCGGTGCCGAGGTCGAAGGCAACGATGCCGGGAATGCGGCGCATCTGGGTGCTCGCCACGGCGTACGACGGGTCGTCGGCGAGACCGGGCCAGCGTACGTTGTCCACGTCGGAGCGGGCGCGCAGTGCGCGCGCGATCGCCTCGGCGTTGGCGGTGTGCCGGGCCAGCCGCAGGTCCAGGGTGGCCAGCGAGCGGTGGGCGAGCCAGGCGTCGAACGGCCCGGGGACGGAGCCGGTGGTGTCCCGCCAGGTGCCCATTGTGTCGAGCAGTTCCGGGGTGCGGCTGGCCAGGTAGCCGAGCAGCAGGTCGGAGTGACCGGTGAGGGCCTTGGTGCCGGAGGCGACGACGATGTCGGCTCCGAGGTCGAGGGGGCGTTGGCCGAGTGGCGTGGCGGTGGTGTTGTCGACGGCGAGCAGGGCGCCGGCGGCGTGGGCCTGGGTGGCGAGGGCGGCGATGTCGCAGACGTCCAGGCCGGGGTTGGCCGGGGTTTCGACCAGGACCAGGCGTACGCCGTCGAAGCTGGGGTACGGGCCGGCGGTGGGTACGTATTGGACGGTGACGCCGATGCCTGCCAGGGTGGTGGCGGCGAACTTGCGGACGCTGAAGTAGCCGTCGGCGGGCAGGATGACGGTGTCGCCGGGGCGGAGCACGGCCAGCAGGAGTGCGGTGATGGCGGCTTGTCCGCTGGCGAAGGTGAGGCAGTCGCCGCCTTCGAGTTGGCCGATGGCGGTTTCGAGGTGACGTCGGGTGGGGTTGCCGGTTCGGGCGTAGCCGTCGTAGCCGGCGGTTGCCACGTCCGGCCCGGTCCCGATGTGGTAGGGCGCGGCAAAGACCGGACTGGGCAGGAACGGCTGGCCGGGGACCGGGTCGGGCAGCCCGGCGTGGGAGCACCGGGTGCCGTCGCCATAGCCGTAGCTGTAGTCGGAACCGGAACCGGAACCGTGGCCGGAGCCCCTGCCAGTGCCAGTGCCATGGTTGGCAGCGTTGTCGACGCCGTGGGTGGACCGATCGGCCATCCGTACCTCCGAGAGGGCTATTCGGGTTTGGTGGAGCGGGCCATCAGGGCGGCCATCGCCACCCGGGGGGAGAGGCCCTCGTGGCAGACCCGTTCGACCTGTTCGGTGATGGGCATCTCGACGTCGTGTCGCCGGGCGAGGTCCCGGATCGACAGGCAGCTCTTCACCCCTTCGGCGGTCTGCTTGGTGGCGGCCTGGGCTTCTTCGAGGGTTTCGCCCCGGCCCAGGTGTTCGCCAAAGGTGCGGTTACGCGACAGCGGCGAGGAGCAGGTGGCGACGAGGTCGCCCATGCCAGCGAGGCCGGCGAAGGTGAGCGGGTCGGCACCGAGGGCGACGCCGAGCCGGGAGGTTTCGGCCAGTCCCCGGGTGATCAGGGTGGCCTTGGTGTTGTCGCCGAGGTTCATGGCGGTGGCTATGCCGCAGGCGAGGGCGATGACGTTCTTGACCGCGCCGCCCAGTTCGGCACCGATCACGTCGTCGTTGGTGTACGGCCGGAAGTAGGGGGTGCTGATCGCGGCCTGGATCAGGGTGGCCCGGTCGGTGTCGGTGCAGGCGACGACGGTGGCGGCGGGCTGCTCGTCGGCGATCTCGGCGGCGAGGTTGGGGCCGGAGACGACGGCGACCCGGTCGGTGGCCACGCCGGTGACCTCCACGATCACTTCGCTCATCCGTTTGAGGGTACCGAGTTCGATACCCTTCATCAGGGAGACGAGGGTGGAGTCGGGGGCCAGGTAGGGGACCCATTCGGCGAGGTTGCGGCGCAGGGTCTGCGACGGTACGGCGAGCACGACGATCTCCGCACCGTCGATCGCCTTGGCGGCATCGCTGGTGGCGGTGATCCGGTCGGGTAGGCGTCGACCGGGCAGGTAGTCGGGGTTGGTCCGGGTGTCGTTGATGGCGGCGGCGACCTGTTCCCGGCGGGCCCAGATGCGTACGTCGGTGCCGGCGTCGGCGAGCACCTTGGCGAAGGCCGTACCCCAGGATCCGGCGCCGAGGACGACGGCGGTGGGGCCGCTCATGCCGCGCCGCCCAGGCCCGAGGTGGCGGTGCCGCCGTCCCGACGCTGCTGGACGGTGGGCTGGCCGCTGGTGGCCGTACGGGTGGGGGGTGCCCACAGCGGTGGTGGTGTCTCGCCCCGGAGTTCGGCCAGCATGTCCCGCAGTCTCAGCATTATCTCGTCCGTCATCTCGTCCAGGGTCGTCTTGGTGGGTGCGGCGTCGGCCCACCGGCTCAGGTCGACCGGCGGCCCGGCGACGACGGTCACCGGCAGGCGGGGTCGCAAGCCTAGTTTCTTGGTGCGTGGGTCGAAAAGTTTCTCGGGCCCCCACATCACGACCGGGATCACCGGGGCTCCGGTGGTCAGGGCGAGCCGGGCCGCGCCGGTCTTGGCCCGCATCGGCCAGAGGTCGGGTTCCCGGGTGGTGGTGCCCTCCGGGTAGATGACCACGGCTCCGCCGGACTGGACGGCATCGACCAGTTTGTCCAGGGAACGGACGGCTTCAACCGATCCGCGTTCCACCGGGATCTGCCGGCACTTGTGGAGTAGCCAGCCGATGCCGGGCACCCGGAAGACGCTGGCCTTGCCGAGGTACTGCGGCCACCGGCCGGCGTCGTAGATGAAGTGTGCGGAGACGAGCGGGTCGGCGTGGGAGAGGTGGTTGGCCACGATGATGATGCCCTGGTCACCGGCCAGGTGCTCCATCCCGCGCCAGGTACGCCGGGTCCAGCCGGTCATCACCGGCTTGACCAACATCACGGCGAACCGTCGCCAGATTCCCAGCCTGCGCCGTGCCACGACCCCTCCTCGTCACGCCTTTGACCTCGCCGGTCAGTGTGCCGGCAACGCCGGTACGTATCCCGGCAGCGTTGCGGACGCCGCCGACGTCCGCAGCGAAATCATGCCTGTTCGCCCCGGGTACGGCCAGCGAGCCCCCTACCTGGTCCGGCTGGCAGGACCGCCAACGGGTCGGCTGGCTGGACCGTCAACCGGCCGGCTGGGGATTGCCAGCTGACCGGCTGGCACGATTGTCGTGTGGTGGAGCCGTCTTGGACTGTGGTGGTGCCGGTGAAGCGGCTCGACGCGGCGAAGAGTCGGCTGCGGGGCGCGCTGGACAGGGTGCCGCACGAGTCGTTGGCGCTGGCGCTGGCGCAGGACACCGTCGCTGCGGCGCTGGCCTGCCCGCTGGTCGGCGAGGTGCTGGTGGTGACCGCCGACCGTACCGCTGCGGAGTCGTTGCGGGCGTTGGGTGCCCGGATGGTGCCCGAGCCGCCGCAGGGCGGGCTGAACCCGGCGTTCGTCGTGGGGGCGGCGCGGGCGGCCGGGCGCTGGGTGGCGGCGCTCACCGCCGACCTGCCGGCGTTGCGGCCGGTGGAGCTGGCGGCGGCGCTGCGGTCCGCCGCCGACGACCCGGGGATGCGCCGGTTCGTGGCCGACGCTCCGGGCACCGGTACGACGCTGCTCACCGCCCCGCCCGGGGTGCCGCTGTCGCCCCGGTTCGGGGTGGGTTCGGCAGCCGCGCACGCCGCCTCCGGGGCGGTGGCGTTGCCGGCCGTCGGGCCGACCCTGCGCCGTGACGTGGACACCCCGGCCGACCTGGTGGCCGCCGCCGCGCTGGGGCTGGGCGGGCACACCACTGCGCTGGGGCTGGGCGGGCACACCGGCACGCTGCTGGAGCCCGCCGCCCCGGTGTACGGTGCTGACATGCAGGGCACCGTGGCAACCTTCGACCCGCAGCTACGTTCCGGCACGCTACTGCTCGACGACGGCACCCAGGTCGAGTTTCCGGCCGCCGCGTTCGACGCCTCGGGGTTGCGGCTGCTCCGCCTCGGCCAGCGGGTACGCATCGAGCACGACGACGCGGGTGGGTTGACCCGGATCACGTTGCCGACGTTCCGCTGACCGGTGCCGGCTGACCGGGTGTCGGCTGTCCTGCCGTGGACCGTCCTGCCGTCGGCTGGCCTGCCGGCGGTTAACCTGCCATCAGCTGACCTACCGGCGGTTGACCTACCGTCGGTTCACCTGCCGTCGCTGCCTGCGGATCGGTTCCTCGACCGGGAGCTGTCCTGGCTGGATTTCAACGCACGGGTGCTGGCGCTGGCCGAGGACCCGGCCACTCCCCTGCTGGAGCGAGTGAAGTTCCTGGCCATCTTCGCCAGCAACCTGGACGCGTTCTACATGGTCCGGGTGGCTCGGCTGCACCGCCAATGGCGGGCTGGGCTGCCGATGGGCAACGGAAACCGACCGCCACGTGCCCGGCTGGATCTGATCTCCGGGAAGGTCGCCGATCTGGTCACCCGGCACACCGACTGTCTCACCGAAGAGGTGCTGCCGGCGTTGGCCGCCCAGGGCGTCCACCTGCCCCGCTGGGCGGAACTGGACCCGACCGAGCACGACCGGCTGCGAGCGTACTTCCAGGAGGAGATCCTGCCGGTGCTCACGCCGCTGGTGGTGGACCCGGCGGCTCCGTTCCCGTACGTCTTCAACCGGTCGCTGCACCTGGCGGTCGTGCTCGCGGACCCAACGGTGGCGGTGGGTCCGGGGACGGGTGGCAGTAGCCCGGCGGATGGGCCGGAGCGGTTGGCCTGGGTCAGGGTGCCGCAGAACGTGCCACGGTTCGTCCGGGTCGAACGGGATGCCCCGGGATCCTGGTTCCTGCCGGTGGAGGAGCTGGTCGCGGCCCAACTGGGGCAACTCTTCCCCGGCCGGCGGGTGGTCGGGTGTCATCCGTTCCGGGTGACCCGCACCGCCGAGGTGGAGGTGGCTGAGGAGCGCGACGGGGACCTGTTGCAGGTGTTGGAACGCAGGTTGGCCCGCCGCCGCTTCGGCCCACTGGTACGCCTCGAAGTGGCCGTCCCGTTCCCCGATCGGGTGCTGAAGTTGCTGTCGCGGCTGCTGGCCGTGGACCTCCGGGACGTGTCGCGGGTGCCGGGGCGGTTGGACCTGTCGGCGTTGTGGCAGCTCTATGAGGAGGTGGACCGGCCCGACCTGAAGGAGCGACCCTTCGTGCCGGCCACCCATCCGAGGCTGGCCACCGAGGTCGAGAGGCCGGGCGACGCCGAGAGGCTGGCCGCCGAGGTCGAAGGGCCGGGCGACGTCTTCGCGGCGCTCCGCAACGGGGACATCCTCGTGCACCATCCGTACCACTCGTTCGCGACCAGCGTGCAGCGCTTCGTGACGGAGGCCGCCGCCGACCCGGACGTGTTGGCAATCAAGCTGACGCTCTACCGCACCAGCGGCGATTCGCCGATCGTGGCCGCCCTGGTGGCGGCGGCTGCCGCCGGCAGGCAGGTGGTGGTGCTGGTGGAGGTACGGGCCCGGTTCGACGAGGTGGCCAACATCGGCTGGGCCCGGATGCTGGACCGGGCCGGCTGTCAGGTCGTCTACGGGCTGGCCGGGTTGAAGACGCACGCCAAGGTCGCGCTGGTGGTACGGCGGGAGGGTGACGGGATCCGGCGCTACTGCCACGTCGGCACGGGGAACTACCATCCGAGGACCGCCCGACTGTACGAGGACCTGGGCCTGCTCACCGCCGATCCGGAGGTGGGGGCGGACGTGTCCGACCTGTTCGACGTGCTGACCGGCTGCCGCCGACAGGTCGACTATCGACGGCTGCTGGTCGCCCCGCACGGCCTACGGCGGGGGCTGGTCGAGCGAATCGACCGGGAGATTGTGTACCACCGGTCGGGGCGGCCCGGTCTGATCCAGATCAAGGTCAACTCGCTGGTCGACGAGGAGATCGTGGAGGCGCTCTACCGCGCCTCGCAGGCCGGCGTCCGCGTCGATCTGGTCGTTCGGGGCATGTGCACGCTGCGGCCGGGCATACCGGGGTTGTCGGAGAACATCCGGGTACGTTCGATCGTCGGCCGGTTCCTGGAGCACTCACGGATCTTCCGGTTCGGCAGCGGCTCGGGAAACGGGTCCGGCAGCGGCTCGGGAAACAGCTCCGGTAGCGGGCCCGGTAGCGGCTCCGGCGGCAGCGGGGAGGCGGAGTTCTGGTTCGGGTCGGCCGACCTGATGCACCGTAACCTGCACCGCCGGGTGGAGGCACTGGTCCGGGTGACCGACCCGGTCGCCCGCGCCGAACTGGACCATCTGCTGACCGCCGCGATGAGCCCGCAGGTGGCGGCGTTCGAGTTGGCCGCCGACGGCAGTTGGCACCGCCACACCGGTACGCCGGATGGTCGGTCCGTCCATCTGCACGAGCTGCTGCTGCGGCGGGCGGTGACGACACGAAATCGCCGCTCGGCAGAGATGGAACATCATGGCTACCCGGCATCGGCGACCGACATACCCTGACGAAATGGCACGTGGAAGGTGGCGGGCCACGGTTGCCGAGCGCCCGGTGATCCGGGCCGCCGGTGGGGTGGCGTGGCGGCCCGGTGACGACGGGTGCGTCGAGGTCTGCCTGGTGCATCGTCCCCGCTACGACGACTGGTCGCTGCCCAAGGGCAAACTGGATCCGGGCGAGCCGGCGCTGCTGGCCGCCGTCCGGGAGATCGCCGAGGAGGCTGATGTCCAGGCGGTGCCGCAGGTCCGTTTGGCCACCTCCCGGTACGTCAGCAACGGCCACCCCAAGATCGTCGAATACTGGTCGATGCGGGCGGTGGGAGCCGGCGGGTTCCAGCCGGACACCGAGGTCGACCAGCTCCGCTGGCTGCCGGTGGCCAAAGCGATCGAGCTGGTCAGCTATCCGCACGACGCGACGGTGCTGCGCTCCTTCGCCGAGCTGCCCCCGGTGAGCGTGACGCTGATCCTGGTCCGGCACGCCGCCGCCGGCAGCCGGGACACCTGGTCGGGGCCGGACACCGCCCGACCACTGGACGACACCGGTCGGGCGCAGGCGCACGAGTTGGCGCGACTGGTGCCGCTGATCCGCCCGGTGCGCTTGTTGTCCGCCTCGACCCGCCGATGCGTACAGACCTTCGACCCGACGGCCGACCGGCTGGACCTGTCGATCGAGGTGGACGGCGCATTCGACGAGCCGACCCCGGGGTGGGGGTCAGAGGAATGTGGCATCGCCGCCGCCGACCGGCTGGTCGAGCTAGCGATAGCCGGCAAGCCGGTGGCGGTGTGCAGTCAGGGCAGGGTGATTCCCGACGCGCTGGAACGGTTGACCAGCGCACCGGGCGACTTCGCCACTCCCCAGGGCACCGGCTGGCTGCTCGCCTTCGCCGGGGACCGGCTGCTCGCCGCCGACCACCTGTGACCCCCCTCCCTCTTCCCCTGCGCACTTTCACTGTTTGCGTGGCTATCTCGCGGCGAATAGCCACTCAAACAGTGAAAGTGCGGGGGTGGGGGGTGGGGGATAGAGCGAGGCGTGTGGGTCAGCCGACCGTGAGGGTCACCGCCACGGGAAGGTGGTCGGAGGCGGTGCTACGCGTTGTGCTGGCGTCGCTGGGGACCATGTCGGGCGAGACGAAGACGTGGTCGATCTGCTGGCGCGGTGCGTTCGCCGGGCTGGTGGGCAGCGGTCGGGCGGCGGCCAGCGCGTCGACCAGCCCGGCGTTGGTGAACTCGGCGAACGCCGGTTCCCCCGGTTCGGTGTTCATGTCCCCGGCCACCACGAGCGGCCGGCCGGCGGCGTACCCGGTGGCGAAGCGGGCCACGGCCCGGGCCTGGACCACCGGTCCGTCGTCCGGTGGCGGTTGCAGGTGGGTGGAGACGACCACCACCTCCCGACCGTCGAGGTCCAGGGTGACCGCGAGCGCCTGCGCGCCGGTCGGAGCGCCGACGCGGGGCAACGGCAGCGTTTGGCTGTGTCGGATCGGTAGGCGGGTGAGTACGGCGTCGCCCCAGACCGGGTCGGCGGCGGGGGCGAACCGGTAGGGCAGGTCGAGCCGCCGGGCGAGCAGTTCCAGGGTGTCGTGTCCGCCGTTGAGCAGCCAGCCCCGGTCGACCTCGCTGAGTACCACCACATCGGGCCGCTGCCGCGCGATGACGTCCACCAGGCCGGGCAGGTCGAAACGCCCGTCCAGTCCGAAGCCCATCCGGATGTTGTAGGCGACCAGCCGTACCGGTCCGGGGGCGTGGTCCAAGGCCGGTTCCCGGAGGTGGCCGGGAACGACGACGGCGGCGAGCAGGGTGAGTCCTGCCAACAACCGGGCGGTCAGTCTCTCGTGCGGCTGGGCGGAGAACATGGACCACCAGCTGCCCGTGACGGCCGTCGTGTCCCGGAGCGCGACCACGGCGACCAGCCCGGCCACCACGAGCGGCACCCACCAGTTGGGATAACCAAGGTCGTAAGCGGCGTAGTAGGCGATGGCGGCGACGACGAAGACGAGCATTCCGGCCAGGGCGGCGAAGCTACGCCGGGTCCCGGCCGAATCGACCGTCCCTGCCGAATCAACCGTCCCGGCCGGGTCGACGGCGCCGCCCCTCAGCGCCGGAGGGGGCATGCTCGCGATGCCCACCGCTGCCTCCACTGGGGGCGCGGTAGTTGCGGTCAGGGCGAGACAGAGCCCGGCACCGAGGGCAGCCAGTCCCATCGCGTATCCCCATAGTCGGGGCGAGCCAGCGGTGAAGACCCCCACGCCGACGATGAGCGCCAACGGTGCCATCCACCGGGCGCCCCGGTCCGGCCGTGCCAGGGCGGTCAGGACGAAGAGTGCGACGGCGAGCCCGACGAGCGTCCCCTGCGGCAGATCCGCCAGATACGCCGGTTGGGCGATCCGGGTGTTGTCGGCGAACTGGTAGGACACGGCGCTGCCGGCCAGCGCCGGCGACAGGGCCACCATGCCGGTGAGCAGCAGCGTGGGGCCGGCGAGCAGCCAGGTGCGGGAATTGCCTACCCCCGAGCCGGTACGGGTGTCAGCGGCCGTCTCCGGGGCTGGTACAGCCAACTGCGCCGCCACCAGGAGCACGGCCAGTACGGCGCTGACCAACCAGGCCAGCCGGTCACCCCGCCAGACCAGGTCGTACGTGTCCAGCGCGGTGTGCATGGCGGCACCGAGGGCCAGCCCGAGCACCAGTCCCGGACCGGGTCGTACGGTCGTGGCGGCGGTCGCCGCGAGCCACACCAGCCCGGCGAGCAGGCCGACGCTGGCCAGGTAGAGCTGGAGTTGCCCGCCGGGGGTGCTGGTCAGGGCGAGCCGTGCGGCGGCCAGTACGACCACCGCGATGCTCGCGATCGGCCGGGGACCGGTGCGCCGGACAAGTGCTGGGGTGGCCATCGGCAGTAGGAACCACAGCAGCGCGAAGGCCCCCATCAGTTCGGCCGGGGTGGACGCGGCCTGGCCGAAGATGGTGATGATGCCGGGCAACCAGATCCGCAGGATGTCCACGAGGACGAGAATTCCCAGGCAGACTGCGACAGTGGCGGGGGCGGGGCGGCGCATCGGCACTCCGGGGGCGAGGAGGACTGCGATGGAATCCTGACGTGCCGGCGATTCTCTGCCCCTGGACTGGTCGGGTCAATGGCAACGGCGTGGCGTACCCGCTCGGGCCGGAGTCGGCCCACCGGCGGTGCCGGACCGGAAACGGTGAAGGGCGCCCACCTGTCGGCGGACGCCCCCCTGGGTCAGCGCTTGGTGGGTGCTCAGCGCTTGGTTGCGGCTTTCTTGGTAGTGGTCTTCTTCGCCGGAGCCTTCTTGGCCGCCGCAGTGGTTTTCTTGGTCGCGGCGGTCTTCTTGGCGGTGGTGGTCTTCGTGGCCGCCTTCTTGGCCGGCGTGGTCTTGGCGGTGGTCACCTTCTTGGTGGTGGTCTTGGTGGCCGCCTTCGTCGGCACCGCCGTCTTGGTCGCGGCCTTCTTCGTGGCCGTCTTGGTGGCGGTGGTCTTCTTCGCCGTAGCAGCCTTGGTGGTGGTCTTGGCAGCGGTGGTCTTCTTCGCGGTCGTGGTCGCACCGGTGGTCTTCTTCGCCGTCGGCGTGGTGCTCTTGGGCGCCTTGCCGCTGGCGACCATCTCCTTGAAGCCGGCCCCCGGCCGGAAGGTCGGTACCGATGTCTTCTTGACCTTCACCGCCTCACCGGTACGTGGGTTGCGCGCTGTTCGCGGGCCCCGCACCCGCTTTTCGAACACCCCGAAACCGGTGATCGCCACGCGGTCGCCCTTGGTGACCGCGGCCTGAACCTCGTTGAGGACCGCGTCGAGCGCCGCCGTCGCCGCCTTACGATCCCCCAGGCGTACGGCGAGAGCCTCGATGAGCTCGGCCTTGTTCACGACTTCCTCCCATATGTGCAACTGGACTCAACGCGAGCCATTCTGCGCGCACGGTATGCCCTGTGCCACCGGGACACAAACATCTGCTGGAAAAAAGCCGTTGTGTCGTAACGGATTCGCCCCCGCCGGATGATCCGACGGGGGCGAAAAGCGCTCTGCGACAGGCGTACGGGCTATCTCACAACCGGCAGGAAGGGGTGCCGGAGCTGCTCGTAGGAGGTGATGGAAGCTTCATGCCGAAGGGTGAGTCCAATGTCATCCAAGCCTTCCATCAAGCGCCAACGACTGAAGTCGTCGATGGGGAACGACCAGGCCGAGACACCGGCCCGGACCTGCCGCTCGATCAGGTCGACCGTCACCGGCGTGGCGGGCTCGGCCTCGATCAGCGCCCACAATTCTTCGATGGCGCTCATTTCCAGCTCGACCGGAAGGAGTCCTTCCTTGAGTGCGTTCCCCCGGAAGATGTCACCGAAGCGGGGCGAGAGTACGGCCCGGAAGCCCCAGTCCCGTAGCGCCCAGACGGCATGCTCTCGGGACGACCCGGTGCCGAACTCCGGACCCGCCACAAGGATCGACGATCCGGAATAGGTTTGATCGTTCAACACGAATTGCGGATCCTCCCGCCACGCGCTGAAGAGTCCGTCGGCGAAGCCGGTTCTGGTGACCCGCTTGAGATACACGGCTGGAATGATCTGATCTGTATCCACATTGGATCGCCGGAGTGGGATGCCGGTGCCGGTGTGAACGGTGAACTTTTCCATTGATGTCTACCCCTCACAGATCGGCCGGGGCGGCCAGCCGACCGGCCACGGCGGTGGCGGCGGCGACCGGTGGCGAGACCAGGTGGGTACGCCCACCCCGCCCCTGCCGGCCCTCGAAGTTTCGGTTGGAGGTGGAGGCGGATCGCTGCCCCGGGGTGAGCGTGTCCGGGTTCATGCCCAGACACATGGAGCACCCGGCGAACCGCCACTCGGCGCCGGCCTCGGCGAAGACCTGGTCCAGCCCCTCGTCCTCGGCAGCGGCCCGTACGGCGGCGGAGCCGGGCACGACCAGCATCCGTACGCCGTCGGCGACCTTGTGACCGCGCAGTACGGCGGCGGCGGCCCGTAGGTCCTCCAGCCGGCCGTTGGTGCAGGAGCCGACGAAGACCACGTCCACCGGTACGTCCCGCAGCGGGGTGCCGGGGCGCAGGTCCATGTACTCCAGCGCCCGCTGGGCGGCGGTCCGCTCCGCCTCGGTGTCGAAGCTCGCCGGGTCCGGCACGGCCTCGTCCAGCGCGATGCCCTGGCCCGGGTTGGTGCCCCAGGTGACGAACGGGCTGATCTGGCTGGCGTCCAGGAAGACCTCGGTGTCGAAGGTCGCCCCCTCGTCGGTCGGCAGGCTGCGCCAGTAGTCCACCGCCGCGTCCCAGTCGGCACCCTGCGGGGCGTTGGGACGGCCCTTGAGGTAGGCGAAGGTGATCTCGTCCGGCGCGATCATGCCGGCCTTGGCCCCCCACTCGATGGACATGTTGGCGATGGTCATCCGGCCCTCCATGGAGAGCTTGCGGATCGCCTCACCCCGGTATTCCACGATGTGGCCACGCCCGCCGCCGGTGCCCACCTGGGCGATCAGCGCCAGCACCAGGTCCTTGGCGGTGACTCCCGGACGGAGTTCGCCGGTCACCGTGACCGCCATGGTCTTCGGGCGGCTCTGCGGCAGCGTCTGGGTGGCCAGGACGTGCTCGACCTCGCTGGTGCCGATGCCGAAGGCCAGCGCCCCGAAGGCACCGTGGGTGGCGGTGTGCGAGTCGCCGCAGACGATGGTCAGGCCGGGTTGGGTCAGGCCCAACTGGGGGCCGATGACGTGCACGATCCCCTGGTTGTCGTCGCCGAGCGGGTGCAGCTTGACGCCGAACTCGGCGCAGTTGCGGCGCAACGTCTCGATCTGCGTACGGGAGGTCGGGTCGGCGATCGTCAGCAGGTCGCCGCGCCGGGCCCGGAACGCCGGGTCGGCGTAGCCGGTCGGGGTGTTGTGGTCCTCGGTCGCGAGGGTCAGGTCCGGCCGGCGTACCTGACGGCCAGCCATCCGCAGGCCGTCGAAGGCCTGCGGGCTGGTGACCTCGTGCAGCAGGTGAAGGTCGATGAAGAGCAGGTCTGGTTCACCCTCGGCGGATCGCACCACATGGGCGTCCCAGACCTTCTCGGCCAGGGTCCTCGGCGATGCCGCCTTCGATGTGACTCCCACCATCTGGACATCCTAAATTCTGGGAGGTAAGTTTCGGCTTGTGGGACACAGTATGAGCGGTGTCGGCGTTCTCGACAAGGCGGTGGTCATCCTGGCCGCCTGCGTCGACGGCGCCAGCCTGGCCGAACTCGTCGAGCGCACGAAGTTGCCGCGCGCCACCGCACACCGGTTGGCGCAGGCCCTGGAGATCCATCGAATGCTGGTCCGGGACACCCAGGGACGCTGGCGACCCGGCCCCCGACTGGGCGAACTGGCCAACGCCGCACCTGACGTGCTGTTGACTGCCGCCGAGCCGTTGCTGTCCGCATTGCGGGACGCCACCGGCGAGAGCGCCCAGCTCTACCTACGTCGGGCCGACGAGCGGATCTGCGTGGCCGCCGCCGAACGGGCCAGCGGACTACGGGACACCGTCCCGGTCGGCTCGGTGCTGCCGATGACCGCCGGTTCGGCCGCCCAGGTCCTGCTCGCCTGGGAGCCGCCGGAGGCGGTGATGCCGCTCCTGCCCCGGTGCAAGTTCACCGGCCGCACCCTGGCCGAGGTACGACGCCGCGGCTGGGCACAGAGCGTCGCCGAGCGGGAGGCCGGTGTGGCAAGCGTCTCCGCTCCGATCCGGGACCGGACCGGCCGGGTCATCGCCTCGATCAGCATCTCCGGCCCGATCGAACGACTCGGCCGGCGGCCGGGTGACCGGCACGCGATGGCTGTCGTTCGAGCCGGACAGCGGCTCAGCGGCCTCTGATCCCCCTCCATTCAGCCGACCACTCCATCAGCCGTATCCCCTATCCGTATCCGGGCTCGACTGACCCCGGCCGGGTCCGTCACCACCGCAATCGGTGGTGGCCGTAATCCGGCCGGCCCGCCCGATCACCGTCTCTCCCGACGACAGCCCGCCCGATCACCGTCTCTCCCGACGACAGCCCGCCCGACCGCACGCCGCCCGACCACAGCCCGTCCCCGACCGCGTCCCCGGCACGCAGGCCGGCCGAGTAACGCAAAGGGCCGCGCCCCCGGCACACAGCCCGACCGAGTAACGCAAAGGGCCGCGCCGGGGGCGTGTTTCGCCGTAGGGTGGGTGGCAGGGGCAAGCCCCCGATGATCGGCGACAGCTGTGAAGGCCAACCGCTACAAAGGCCGACGGCGGTGAAGGCCGGCAGCTACGAAGGCCGACAGCGGTACAGATCGGCAGCGGTACAGATCGGCGGTCGAGAAGAGCAGCAGCCGAGACAGGTTGGCGTGAGTGTGGCGGGGCACAGAAAGAAGCGGCCCGCGCCACCTGAGGTGACGCGGGCCGCCAGATGTAGCCCCGACCGGATTCGAACCGGCGCTACCGCCTTGAGAGGGCGGCGTCCTAGGCCACTAGACGACGGGGCCAGGACTTGCTTTTCTTGCTTCGCCGCTCTTTCGAGCGGCGCTGCTGAACTCTATCAGAGACCAGCTACCGATGTTCTTGCGGGTCCATCGGTGGCTGGGGTACCAGGACTCGAACCTAGACTAACTGAACCAGAATCAGTTGGGCTGCCAATTACCCCATACCCCAGTGGCGCTCTCTCGAACACCGGAAAGAACTTTACCGGACCCGGCGGACGGAGACCAAATCGGGCCGGAAATACCGGCCTGACCTGGAAAAACGCGCCAACGATGGTCAGCTCAGCGGGACCACCGGATTCGACAAACTGCCGATGTTCTCGATGCGCACCGTGACGGTATCCCCATCCGCCAACGGGCTAATCCCCGCCGGAGTGCCGGTCAGGATCACGTCACCCGGCAACAAGGTCATCACGTGTGAGACGTACGACACCAGAGTCGGCACGTCGAAGACCATGTCCTTGGTCCGCCCGAGCTGCCGTACCTCCATCTCGTCCGGGTTGCGACCCACCTCACACCGGACTTCGAGGTCACTGACGTCCAGCCCGGTGGCGATCCACGGGCCGAGGGGGCAGAACGAGTCGAAGCCCTTGGCCCGGCCCCACTGCCCGTCGGTACGTTGCAGGTCCCGCGCGGTCACGTCGTTGGCACAGGTGTAGCCGAAGATGGCCTTGCTCGCCGTCTCCCGGTCGGCCCGGCGGGCACCGGGCGGGCCGATGACCACGGCCAGCTCGGCCTCGTGGTCGACCCGCTTGCTCTGCGGCGGCAGCCGGATCGCGTCCCGTGGCCCGATCACGGAGGTGGACGGCTTCAGGAAGAGCATCGGTTCGGCCGGCACCTCGGCGGCCTGCTCGGCGGCGTGTTCCACGTAGTTCCGGCCGACGCAGACGACCTTGCTGGGCAGGATGGGCGAGAGTAGCCGAACGTCGGCCAGCGCCCACCGCGCGTCGGTGAGCTTGATCTGTCCGAACGGGTGGCCCTCGATCTCGGCGATGGTCAGCGCCTCGGGACCGGCATCCGGCTCCCCCTCGACGACACCGAACGACATTCCCTTGGCATGAGCAAAACGAGCGATACGCACCCCGCCAATCTAGCCCCACCTGCCCCGATGACCCCCGGGGTACGGCGACCACCCCGCGCGGCGCGCACCATACCCGGCCCCGGCGTCCTGCTGACCGCGTTCATCTCTTCCGCCCCACGCCCCCGCACCACCGCCCTAGCGTGCGGCTTGGGAGGTCTCGTTTGTCATGCCAATGTCGAAGCGTGGACACACGGTAGCGGCGGCCCTGCTGATAACCGGGACGGTGGGCCTGTCCGCCGGCACGGCGGTTCCGGTGACCGCGGCCCCGCCGACCCGTCCGGCGGTATCCGTCGCGGTGACCCCGGACGGAGCCACCGCCCCCGCATACCGGATCGACGTACGCAACAGCGGCAACAGCACCGTGGACACCACCGTCCGGCAGGAGCTGCCGTCCGGGGCGACCCTGTCCGGGATCAGCAACGGCGGGCAGGTGGCCACACCCAATGGCCAGGATCGGGGCAGCGAGGTGACCTGGCAGCTCAACCTGCCGGCCGGAAGCAGCACCACCCTGACCACCATCCTGTCGGCACCGACGGCCGGCACGCCGGTGACCGCACCGGTCTGCGCCTACACCAGTGGCGGTGACACCCCGTACGACTGTGGCACCGCGACCTGGGACGTGGCGGCCATGGGTCGGGGCGGGCCGAGCGGACCAGCCTGGTGGCAACGGCCCGCGTTCTGGCTCGGCGCACTCGGGGTGGCAGTGGTGCTCGGCCTCGCCGGTTGGCTGGGCTACCGGGTGTACCAGCGGCGACTCGTCCTGCGCCGGGCGCAGAGCCGGCAGCGCTCGGGCGTCGCGGTGTACGACCCGAACGCCTCGCGCGGCACCCTCTATCCTCGGCCCGCCACGCCACGCGGACGCACCCGTCGTCGGCCACCCGCCTGGCTGGCGGTCGGCCTCGCCGCCGCGATCCTCGCCGGGGTGATCGCCGGGGCGGTGTGGACCGCCACCGGACAGGTGAGCGCGATCCAGGCGGACCGGGCGCCGTCCAACGGGGCCTGGGTGGGCCAGACGCAGACCGGGCAGGTCGGTACGGCCCTGCGCGAGTCGGCCTTCGAGTTCACCGTCTACCGGGTGGCCTGTCCGGCCGGCAGCGACCGCTGCCAGGCCACGGTGGGCCTGCGTAACGTCAGCCCGAAGGAACAGAGCTGGCACGGCGCGCTACAGCGGGCATACCTGCCCGATGGTGAGTGGGTCACCACCGACGAGGCGGCTACCCGGTCGGCCAACGAGGGGCGGGACCTGTTCGCCGCCCCGGTCCCGGCCGGCGGGCAACTGCTGGCACCGCTGGTGTTCAACACCGCCGGGCGTGCTGCGCCCACCCAGATCGAACTACGTAGTGCGGTCTTCTCCGCCGGCGTACGAGTCGACGTGGCATAAGGGACAACGTGGCGTAGGAGTCGACGTGGCGTAGGAGTCGGCCACCGGACGGTCGTACGCTGGTTCGGTGACCGCCGCCCTGCCCACTCGTACCGCCGTGCTCGACCCGCCGACCTGGCAGGCCCGACGACAGGCCCACGAGCAGCGGATGGCTGGCTGGCTGACCCCGCACCTGCACCGGCGGCGCAGCGGGGTCAAGCACCCGGTGGAGGACTTCCTCTTCACCTACTACTCGCACCGACCCGCGCAGCTGCGTCGGTGGCACCCGGGTGCGGGGGTGACGCTGCGGGCGGCGGATCCGGCCGAGTTCGGCCGCGACTACCTGGCCACCCCGGACGGGCTCACTCTCGACACCGAGGGGGTACGCGGCCGGCGCGCCGACTCGATCACCTGGATCCGCTCGCTGTTGGTGGCCACGGCGGACCGGCCCGCCCAGTACGGCTGTTTCGGGATGCACGAGTGGGCGATGGTCTACCGGCAGACCCAGGACGAGGTACGCCACAACGCCTGGCCGCTGCGGCTCAGCCCGGCGGAGACCGCCCGCACGGTGGAGGCGAACCGGGTCCGGTGCAGCCACTTCGACGCGTACCGGTTCTTCACCGCGCCGGCCCGGCCGCTCAACCTGCTCACTCCGACCCGTCAGACGCAGCACGAGAACGAGCAGCCCGGCTGTCTGCACGCCAACATGGATCTTTACAAGTGGGCGTACAAGCTCTCGCCGCTGGTCTGTTCGGAGCTGGTCGCCGACTGCTTCGAGCTGGCCCGGGAGATCCGCACCCTGGACATGCGGGCCAGCCCCTACGACCTGGCGGCCCTGGGCTATCCGCCGATACGGGTGGAGACCGCCTCGGGTCGGGCCGAGTACGTCGCGGCGCAGCGGGACTTCACCGATCGGGCGGGCCCGCTGCGGGCTCGCCTGGTTGACGCGATCGACGATGGCGCGTCCTCCACGGCGGCCCGCCGGTAGGCTCAAACGTTGTGACCAGCGACCTTGAGGCATCGACCGTCAAGGCGTGGCGCAACGCGATCTTCGTCGTATTCGCGCTGACCGGAATCGGCCTCTCCAGTTGGGTCTCCCGGACCCCGGCCGTCCGGGACGTGCTCGATGCCTCCACCGCCCAGATGGGCTGGATCATCTTCGGTCTGGCCGCCGGTTCCATCGCCGGCCTGACCACGTCCAGCCACGTCATCGCCCGGGTCGGCGGAAGATGGACCATTCTCGGCGCGCTGCTGCTGGCCGCCCTGGGGCTCGCCGTCGTCGGTGTCGGTGCACTGGCGGCAGCCACCGGAATCATCATCGCCGGACTGGCCCTGTTCGGTGCCGGGTACGGCCTCTGCGACGTGGCCATGAACGTCGAGGGGGCGGCCAACGAGCACGCCCTGGACCGTACGATCATGCCGCTGTTCCACGCCGCGTTCAGCGTGGGCACGATCATCGGGGCGGGACTGGGCACGCTGGCCGAGTTCAGCAAGGTACCCGTCGTCGTGCACCTCGTCGTCGTCGCCGCCGTCCTCGCCGGGACGATCCTCGCCACCGTACGCTTCATCCCGGTCGGCGCGAGCCGGCCGGAGGCCGAGGAGGCGGACGCCGCCGGCCCGGTGACCCGCCGTACCCGGCTGGCCGTCTGGCGGGAACCCCGCACCCTGCTGATCGGGGTGATCGTGCTCGGTCTGGCCTTCGCCGAGGGGTCCGCCAACGACTGGCTCGCCCTGGCCATGGTCGACGGCCACGACGTCAGCAACGCCGTCGGTTCACTCCTCTTCGGCGTCTTCGTCGCCGCGATGACGGTCGGCCGGATCGCGGGGGTCAAGCTACTGGACGCCTACGGCCGGGTGCCGGTGCTGCTCGGGTCGGCCGCCTGCGCGGTGGCCGGTCTCGTCATCGTCATCTTCGTCCCGAACACGGTCGTCGCCTCGGTCGGTGTCGTCCTGTGGGGGCTCGGCTCCGCGCTCGGCTTCCCGGTGGGACTCTCCGCCGCCGCCGACGAGCCGCGCCTGGCCGCTGCCCGGGTCAGCGTGGTGGCCACGATCGGCTATCTCGCCTTCCTGGCCGGGCCGCCCGGACTCGGTCTCCTCGGGGAGCACGTCGGCCTGCTGCACGCTTTCGTCGCCGTACTCGTCTTCGCCGCGATCGCCGGGCTCGCCTCGCCCGCCGCCCGCCCGGTCGGCACCCAGAGCCCAGCCGCCCGCTGAGCCGGACCGCGCCCGAACCGTGGCTACTGTCGCGCAGTTCACTGAACGTGACCGGAACGACGAATCAGTCGGGCTCGCCGCGACGAAGTCGCTTGGTCTCGCCCCGGCGCTTCTTCTCGGCGATCCGCCGTTCCTTGGACGCCCGGGACGGCCGGGTCGCCCGGCGTGGTGGCGGTGGGGGTGCCATCGCCTCCCGCAGCAGGGCTGCCAACCGCGCCCGAGCCGCCTCCCGGTTGGCCAACTGGGCCCGATGCTCGCTCGCGGTGACCGTGAGCGTGCCGTCGACCAACCGGCTGGCCAGCCGTTCCACCGCCCGCTGCTTCACCTTCTCCGGCAGCAGGGTGGTGCCGGCCAGGTCCCAGGACAGCTCGGCCCGCGAGTCCGTGGTGTTGACGCCCTGCCCGCCCGGTCCCGACGACCGGGAAAAGCGCCAGTTCAGCTCCCCGCCCGGAATCACCAGGCGGTCGTTGACGCGCAGTTCGTCGGCCATGGGTCGAGGTTAGTTCCGTCCCGACGAGGGCGGCTCAGCCGCCCTTGCCGATGATGGTGTCGGCAACCTGCTGGGCCTGTTCGATCGGAATGGCGAAGCCGATCCCGATCGAGCCGTTGCCGTCGATGGTGGCGATGGCCGTGTTCACCCCGACCACCTCACCCCGGGCGTTCACCAGTGGACCACCCGAGTTGCCGGGATTGATCGACGCGTCGGTCTGCACCGCCGTGTGCTGGTTGTTGCCGAGCCGGACCTGTCGGTCCACCGCGCTGACGATGCCGGCGGTGACCGTACTGGGCAGGCCCAGCGGCGAGCCGACCGCCAACACCGGCTCCCCCACTCGGGTCGCGCCGGGCTTGGCCAGCGGCAACGGGGTCAGCCCCACCGACGGCGGCACCCGCAGTACGGCGATGTCGCTACGCGTGTCGCGGCCCACCACCCGGGCGGTGACCTGCCGCCCGTCGGAGGCCTCCACCTGCACCGTCGTGCCCTTTCCTCGGGCCACGATGTGGTCGTTGGTGACGACGTGCTGTTGGTCGTCGATGGCGAAGCCGGAGCCGGTGGCGGTTCCGCCCCGACCGTCGACCCGGATCGAGACGACTCCGGGCACCACCTGGGCGGCGGTGCCCACAAGGTCGGCTGGAACCGACGCCTGAGCGGCCGCCGGCTCCCCCCGGCCCGTACCGGCGACATAACCGCCAGCCGCCGCCCCCGAGGCGGTGGAGAGCGCGACCACGGCCAGCGCCGCCAGCAGGCGTCGCCGCCGCCGTACGGTGGAGTCCGGGGGCGCCTGCCCATCCGGTACGACGGGGAGCCCGCCCCCGCCCGTATTGAGGTTGGGTGAGACGAACCACGGACCGCGGGGCTCACCCAATCCGGTCTGTACTGCCATCCGGCACTCCTCCTCGCCTCACAGTCGCGCTACTTCACCGCTTCACCACTCCACCGTTGCGTTGCTTGACCGCTTCACCGCTCCACCACTTCACCGTTGTGTTGCTGAACTGAGTTCCCGCTCTGCCGCTGGACTCACCTACGGTTGGCATGACCGTCAGGGCAGGCGGGAGAACCAGGCCATCGAGCCGGTCGCCGCCGCCATGGCCAGCAGCAGCCCCAGTCCGATAAACCGGGCGGAGATGTCCTGCCGCTCGGTGCGATAGCCCACCGAAGTCCCGATGTCCTCGTAGACGGCCCGCAGCTCGGCGCTCGTACCGGCCTCGTGGTAGCCGCCACCGGTCTCCTCGGCCACCGACTTCAGGGTCTGCCCGTCGACCGGCACCCGGATCGGCCGGCCGCCCCGATCCACCGACCCGGTCGGGGTGCCGAACGAGATGGTGTGCACCGGCACCTTCACCGCCACCGCGTCGGCCGCCGCCGCCAGCGGGTCGCGACCGGAGGTGTTCGCACCGTCCGAGAGCAGCACGATCCGGGCCGGGGGCGGATCCTTCGCCGCCCGCGCGTCCAGCGTCTTCACCGCCTGTAACGAGGTGTTGATCGCCTCTCCGATGGCGGTGCCCTGCACACCGGTGGTCCCCTCGGCGAGCCGCCGGATGCCGTTGTGCAGCGCCTTGCGGTCGGTGCCCGGCGGTACGAACACCGCGGCGCTGCCGGCGAACGCCACCAGCCCCACGTTGAACTCCTTGGGCAGTCCGTCGACGAACCGCCGTGCGGCCAGCTTCGCCGCCGCCAACCGGTCCGGCTCCACATCGGTGGCCAGCATGGAGGTGGAGACGTCCACCGCCACCATGACGGTGGCCCGTTCCCGGGGCACCCGTACGTCGTCATGTGGGCGGGCGAAGCCGACCACCAGCAACGCCAGCATCGCCAGGAACAGACTCGCCGGTACGTGCCGCCGCCATGCCGGGCGGTTCGGCGCGACCCGGTCGAGCAGTCGCAGGTTGGTGAACCGTACGGCGTAGCGGCTGCGCCGGCGCTGCATCAGCACGTACGCGACGCCCACCGCGACGACGCCCAGCAGCAGCCACAGCCGGCCGGGAGACTCCCAGGTCACACCCCACCTCCAGATCCCACCCGGGGACGGCCGCGAGCCGCACCGATCAGCCGGCGCTGGTCGTGGACGTGCCGCACGATGTCCGTGGTCCAATCCCGATCGGTACGCAGCGTCAGGTGTGCCGCACCGGCTCGGCGTACCGCCTGCTCGACCAGCCGGCGCTGCGCGAGGGCCGCCGCCGCGAACCGGTCCCGCAGCCGGGGGTCACCTGTGGACACCTCTCGCCGCTGCCCGGTCTCCGGGTCGACCAGGGTGATCAGGCCGACGTCGGGAAGTTCCAGCTCGCGCGGGTCGGTCACCTCCACGGCCAGCACCTGGTGCCGCCGGCCCAGCCGCCGCAACGGCCGTTCCCAGGTCGGCTCGCCGACGCCGTCCTCGGGCAGTCCGTCCAGGAAGTCGGAGACCACCACCATCAGCCCGCGTCTGGGCACCGCCCGGTGCAGCGACTCGATGGCATCGGCCAGTCCGACCGGTGCCGCCGACCGGTCGGCGGGATCGGCGGCACCGACGTCGGCGTCGGCCCGGGGCGCGGCCAGCAGGGTACGCAGCAGCGCCAGCAGGTGCTTGCGGCCGCCCCGGGCCGGGAAGCGTCGTATCCGGTCGGCCTGCACCAGGTACGCCCCGAGCCGGTTGCCCATTCCGGAGGTGAGGAACCCGACCGCCGCCACGGCCGCCACCGCCAGCTCCCGTTTGTCCAGTTCGGCGGTGCCGAAGTCCATGCTGGGGCTGGCGTCCACCAGCAGCCAGGTGCCCAGTTCCCGGTCGGCGTCCACCTCCCGCACGTGCGGCGTGGTGGTACGGGCGGTCACCGCCCAGTCCATCCGGCGTACCTCGTCCTCGCCGGGCCGGTACTCGCGACTGCCGGCGAACTCGCTGCCGGAGCCGGTGAGCAGCCCTCGATACTGGCCCTGCAACAACCCGTCGAGCCGCCGGGTGACGGTCAGTTCCAACCGGCGCAGTCGATGCTCCGGAGTCAGGTCCCGCAGACCCGGTTCGGCGGCCCCACCGCCGGTACGTCGGGGCCGCGTCACGCCGCCGCCAGTTCCGGATACGGCTCGCCTCTGGCCGGGGCGATCTGTGGCGGTGGCACCGCCTGCACCAGCCGTCGCACCAGCCACTCCGGTCGTACGTCATCGGCGATCGCGTCGAAGGAGAGCACCAGCCGGTGCGCCAGTATGTCCACCGCCAGTTCCCGGACGTCCTCGGGTAGCACGTAGTCGCGGCCCCGGAGCAGGGCCTGCGCCCGGGCCGCGGCGACCAGCCCGAGGGTGGCCCGGGGACTGGCCCCGTAGGCCAACAATGGCGCGAGGTCCGGCAGCCCGAACCGGGCCGGATCACGGGTGGCCAGGATCAGGCGGACGACGTACTCGGCGAGGGCGTGGTGTACGAACACCCGACCGGCCCGTTCCTGGAGTGCCCGCAGCCGCTGCGGGTCGAGCACCTGCCGGGCCTTGGGCCGGTCGACGCTCATCCGGTAGAGGATGGCCAGTTCGTCGGCGTCGCTGGGGTAGTCGACGGTGACCTTCATCAGGAACCGGTCGCGTTGCGCTTCGGGCAACTGGTAGACGCCCTCGCTCTCGACCGGGTTCTGGGTGGCCAGCACCAGGAACGGTTGGGGCACCGGATAGCTGCGGCCACCGATGGAGACCTGCCGTTCGGCCATCGCCTCCAGCAGGGCGGACTGCACCTTGGCCGGGGCCCGGTTGATCTCGTCGGCTAGCACCAGGTTGGCCATGATCGGTCCGAGTTCCACGTCGAAGCCCTCCTTCGACGCCCGGTAGATCCGGGTGCCGACGATGTCCGAGGGCACCAGGTCCGGGGTGAACTGGATCCGGGAGAATCTGCCACCGACCGCGGTGGCGAGGGTCTGCGCGGCCAGGGTCTTGGCAACCCCGGGTACGCCCTCCAGCAGGCAGTGGCCGTCGGCGAGCAGGGCGGTGAGCAGCCGCTCGACGAGTTGGTCCTGCCCGACGATGACTCGTTTGACCTCGAAGAGGGTCTGTTCCAGCTCGGAACCGGAATTCGCGGTCTCGACCGGCCAGTGCGCGCTGGCCACAGTGTCCGACATGTCCGTCACGCTGCGGGCTACCCCGCCCTCCCGCGACCAAACCTGTAGCCGATTCACTTTTCGACCCTGGCTGGACAACCCGTCGGCCGGGGTGTCCCCGGCCATCAGCGAGTGACCGTCGGTACGGTGCGCGACGTCCGTAGGATCTTCACGGTTCCGCCACAGCGTCGCCTCGACCCACCGTTAGCGTGCCCACATGAGCAGCCTGCCTACCCTGGAACGCCCAGCCGAACCGCCCCACGCCCGCCGTCGACCGGGCCGAACCCTGCTGACCTGGCTGTGCTGGCTGGCGGTCGCCCCCGCGCTGATCTGGGCGGCCCTACGGATCACGGGGTTCGATCGGGGACCGCTGGTGCCATTGCTCGCCTTCACCCCGTACGTCGCCGGGTGGACCGTGGTGCCGGTGGCGCTGGCGCTCGCGCTGCGCCGCTGGTGGGCGGCGGGCGTCGCGGTCCTGACCGCGGTGGCGCTGATCGGGGTGGTCGCGCCGCGCGCGCTGGCCGACAACGACCCGCTGCCGGGCGGTTCGACGCTGCGGGTGCTCACCGCCAACCTGCTCGTCGGCGTCGCCGACCCGGCGGCCGTGGTCGAGCTGGTCCGCGCCCACCGGGTCGACGTGCTGGCGGTGCAGGAGTTCACGCCGGAGGCGCAGGCCGCGCTGGACCGGCACGGGCTGGCCGACCTGCTGCCCCACCGGCAGCTCAACGCCGAGGTGGGCAGCCCCGGATCAGGGTTGTACGCCCGGTTCCCGCTGAGCGCCGGCGGCACCCGGACCAACGACGGCGGCTTCACCCAGGCGTACGCGACGGTGCACATGCCGGATGCGCCGGCGGTGCTGGTCGAGTCGGCGCACCCGTGCGCGCCGTACGAACACCAGCAGCTCCGGTGCTGGCACACCGACCTGGACCGGCAGCCGAGGGCCACACCGGACGGTCCTCTGCGGATCCTGGCCGGTGACTTCAACGCCACCCTGGACCACGCTCCGCTACGCGCGCTGCTGGACACCGGCTACGTCGACGCGGCGGCAGCCGCCGGAGTCGGGCTGACCGGCACCTGGGGCCCGTACGACGGCGACTTCATCCCGCCGGTCGCCATCGACCACGTGCTGGTCGACCGCCGGATCGGGGTACGCGCCGCGTCGGTACACCCGCTGCCCGGCAGCGATCATCGGGCGCTGCTTGCCGAACTGGCCCTGCCACCCCTGCTTGGACGTTAGGAAAGGCCCCTTCCCGGCAAAAAGGCGACAGGAAGGGGCCCTTGCTTTCATCACACCGTGGAGGTGCGGGACGGGCCGTAGGTGCGGCTCAGACCTTGGGGGTGCGGGCGAGGCCGTAGGTAAGGGCGTCGACCAGGGCGTGCCAGCTCGCCTCGACGACGTTCTCGTGCACCCCGACGGTGGTCCAGTCCCGGCCGCCGTTGGCGTCGGCGGTCTCCACCAGCACCCGCGTGATCGCCCCGGTGCCGTGACTGCCCTCCAGGATTCGGACCTTGTAGTCGGCCAGCTCGAAACCGCGCAGCTCCGGGTAGTGCCGGGACAGCGCCACCCGCAGCGCCTCGTCCAGGGCGTTGACCGGACCGTTCCCCTCGGCGGTGGCGATGATCCGCTCACCGCGTACCCGGAGCTTGACGGTCGCCTCGGAGACCACCGCGCCGTCCTCGCGGTGCTCGACCAGCACCCGGTACGACTCCAGCGCGAACGGTCGGGGGGTGCCCGCCCCGGGCAGTTCGGAACGGACCAGCAGCTCGAACGAGGCGTCAGCGGCCTCGAACGACCAGCCGCCGGCCTCCAGGTCCTTGACCCGCTTGGTGACCCGGGACGCGGCGTCGGGATGGTCGGCCAGGTCCAGCCCGAGCTCGCGACTCTTGAGCTCGATGCTGGCCCGGCCGGCCATCTCCGTCACCAGGATCCGCATGTCGTTGCCCACCACGCTCGGGTCGATGTGGTTGTAGAGCACCGGATCCACTTTGATCGCACTCGCGTGCAGTCCCGCCTTGTGGGCGAAGGCTGCGGCCCCGACGTAGGCCTGGTGGGTCTCGGGGGCGATGTTGGCGATCTCTGCGATGGCGTGCGATACGCGCACCATCTGTTCCAGGCAGCCATCCGGTAGGACGGGCAGCCCGAGCTTGAGTTGCAGGTTGCCGACGACGGCGAAGAGGTCGGCGTTGCCGGGGCGTTCGCCGTAGCCGTTCGCGGTGCCCTGGAAGTGCCGTACGCCGGCCTCCACGGCGGCGACGGTGTTGGCGACCGCGCACGAGGTGTCGTTCTGGCAGTGGATGCCGAGCCGGTCCGGGGCGACACCGAGCCGCTCGGTCAACGCGCCGATGGCCGTGGTGACCTGGGAGGGCAGCATGCCGCCGTTGGTGTCGCACATGACCACGATCTCGGCACCGGCGTCGAGGGCGGCCGAGGTGACCGCCGTGGTGTACGCCGGGTCGTACCGGTAGCCGTCGAAGAAGTGCTCGCAGTCGAGGAAGACCCGGCGGCCCTCGGCGACGAAGTGCGCCACGGTGTCGGTGACCATGGCGAGGTTCTCCGCCCCGGTGGTGCGCAGCGCCCGTTCGACGTGCCGGATGTCGGACTTGGCGACCAGGCAGACGGCGGGGGTCTCGGCGTCGAGCAGGGCGCGTACCTGGGGGTCGTCGGCGACCGCGAGGCCGGCCTTGCGGGTGGCACCGAACGCGACGAGGAGGGCGTGCCTGAGGTCCAGTTCGGTGCGGGCCCGGCGGAAGAACTCGGTGTCCTTGGGCATCGCCCCCGGCCAGCCGCCTTCGATGAAGCCAACCCCGAACTCGTCGAGCAGCCGGGCGACGGCCAGCTTGTCGACGACGGAGTAGCTGATTCCCTCCCGCTGTGCCCCGTCGCGCAGCGTCGTGTCGTAGACCTGGAATGTCATCGGCGGCGTCCTTTCCATTAAGCACCGGGACCGGCGGAGGCACCGGCAGCGGTATCGGGAGCGGCGGAGGTATCGGGAGCAACGGGGCGAGTCGGGACCAACAAAAAGACCCCCCGCAGGTGCGGGAGGTCGGCGCGCTCGGCGGAGGGTGCCGGGCGCGCTAGCAGAGAATAATGATCACTCGGAGTGCCACGTTCCGTACTCTGCCACCATGCGCGTGTCCTCGGCAGGAAGAATCCACATCGCGGGACAATGACGGAGAGTCGTCCTACCGCATCGGCGCGCACGCTGCGAGTCGAACCGCCGCCGGTGATCGGCTTCACAGTTCCTCAGGCCGCCAGCAAGGCGAAACCGGACTGCGGAATCATCTGGAACGAATCCAGTTATCGGCCCCGCGCCGTCCACAAGGAGGACCCGTGCTCACTGTCGGTGACCACTTCCCCGAGTACGAACTCAGCGCCTGCGTCTCGCTCGACGCCGACAACGCGTTCGCCACGATCAACAACAAGAGCCACCAGGGCAAGTGGCGGGTCGTCTTCTTCTGGCCGAAGGACTTCACCTTCATCTGCCCGACCGAGATCGCCGAGTTCGGCCGGCTCAACGGCGAGTTCGCCGACCGGGACGCCCAGGTGCTCGGCGTCTCCGTCGACTCAGAGTTCGTCCACTACGCGTGGCGCAAGGACCACCCGGACCTGCGCGACCTGCCGTTCCCGATGCTGAGCGACATCAAGCGCGAGCTGACCGCCGCCTGTGGCGTGCTCGGCGAGGACGGCGTCGCCCAGCGGGCGACCTTCATCATCGACCCGGACAACGAGATCCAGTTCGCCATGGTGACCGCCGGTTCGGTCGGCCGGAACGTCTCCGAGGTGCTGCGGGTGCTCGACGCCCTGCAGACCGACGAGCTCTGCCCGTGCAACTGGAACAAGGGCGGCGAGACGCTCGACGCCAAGAAGCTCCTCGCCGGAGCCTGAGCCATGGGTCTCGATGCGATCAAGGCGGCTCTGCCGGAGTATGCCAAGGACATCAAGCTGAACCTCGGTTCGACCGTCGGCACCTCGACGCTCACCGTCGAGCAGGCCTGGGGCACCGCCCTGGCCTGCGCGGTGGCCGGTCGTAACCCGGTGGTGCTGCGGGAGATTGCGGCCGAGGCAGCCGAGCGCCTCAAGCCCGAGGCGGTCGAGGCGGCCAAGGGCGCTGCGGCGATCATGGCGATGAACAACATCTACTACCGGGCCAAGCACCTCATCGGCGACGAGGACTACGCCTCGATGCCGGCCCGGCTGCGGATGCAGATCATCGGCAAGCCCGGTGTCGACAAGGGTGACTTCGAGCTGTGGTGCCTGGCGGTCTCGGCGATCACCGGCTGCGGAGTGTGCCTGGAGTCGCACGAGAAGACGCTGCGCGCTACCGGGTTCACCCGGGAGCAGGTGCACGAGGCGTTGCGCATCGCCGCTGTCGTACACGCGGCTGCGGTAACGCTCGACGCGGAGGCCGCGCTGGCCTGACCAGCCGCGACGACCATTCGACCGGGGGCGTTGTCCCGGGCCAGCCTGGCCCGGGACAACGCCCCCGCCGCGTGTCCCCACCGGAGGGCAGACCTACCGGGTGTGGAATTCGAACCCTCTGGGTACGACTGTTCGGGACAGAGCAGACGTCGAGCAGAGGAGTGAAACCCATGGACAGGCTCGACCCCCAGACCGCCCCGCACACGTCCACGCCGACCGGTGGCTACGACTCCACCGCGGCGGGCGGCTACGGCTCGACCCCGGCGGGCGGCTACGGTTCCACCGCGGCTGGTGGCTACGCGGACCCCGGCAGCTACACCGACGCGACCCCGACCGACGGCTACTCGCGTACCGAGGCCGCGACCGGTGGTAGCGCCTTCCAGGCGTGGCGTTACCGGGACGACGCCGGGGTGACCGGCGCCGAACTGACCGGCTACAAGGCGGTCGCCACCGACGGCGGTATCGGCAAGATCGACGAGGCCACGCACGACGTGGACGCCAGTTACCTGGTGGTCGACACCGGACCGTGGATCTTCGGTAAGAAGGTCATGCTCCCCGCCGGTGTGGTGAACCGGGTGGACCACGACGAGGAGAAGGTCTACCTGGACCGGAGCAAGGACCAGATCAAGGCCGCTCCGGAGTACGACGACACCAGCCACGCCGACCCTGCCTACCGCGACCGGCTCGGCGGTTACTACGGCGAGACCTACGGCTCGCCGAGTTCCTCGGACCGTCCGCTGTAGGTCCGGAAGAACGTCAAGTCGCCGGTGGCCGGTAGGGTTCGTCCCTACCGGCCACCGGCATCTCCCGCGCGGTACGACGGCGTCCCCCATCCGGTACGACGGTGTCCCCCATCCGGTACGGCGATACGCCGAAAATTCGTTACGGTGAGCGGGTGGACGTGCTGCCGGTTAACCGTGTGACCAACTTCTCTACCGTCTTCAACTTCCGGGACGTCGGCGGCTACGCCGGTCTCGACGGCCGTCCAGTGCGCTGGCGGCGGCTCTACCGGTCCGACTCGCCGCATCGGATCTGCGGCGTCGACCAGGAGACATTTACCGCCCTCGCCATTCGCACCGTGATCGACCTGCGCCGGCCGACCGAGGTGGCCCGCGACGGCCGGGTACCCGCCTGCGATGGGCTGTCCTACCTGCACATCCACCCGGAGCACCAGCAGTGGGACGAGGTGCCGTACGACGAACGGCACGGTGTGGCCCGCTACCTGGCCGACCGTTACCGGGACCTGGCCGAGACCGGTACGGCCGGCATCGCCCACGCGCTCGCGGTGATCGCCGAACAGGAGTCCGCCCCGGTAATGGTGCACTGCGTGGCCGGCAAGGACCGGACCGGTGTGCTGTGTGCCCTGACCCTGTCCCTGCTCGGCGTCAGCGACACCGACATCGCCGCCGACTACGCACTGACCGACGCCTCGGCCGAGCGGTTCACCGCCTACCTGCGGGAACACCTACCCGCACACGCCGCCACCCCGGCGGCCTACCATGCCTCGCCGGCCGAGGCGATGCTGATGTTCCTGACCGAACTGCGCGAGCGGCACGGGTCGGTGGAGCGTTACGTGCGCGACGCTGGGCTCCAGACCGACCAGATCGCGGCGCTCCGGGCCCACCTGCTGAGCTGACAGGCAGTGCTGAGCTATCCCCAGGCTGCGCCAACAGCGCTGAGCTACCCCGGTCCGCGCCAACAGCGCTGAGCTGTCTGGTACGGAGCCGACCGCGCCGAGCCAGCCGGAAGCAGCGGGGCCGACCGGGCATTGACCCACCCGGTCGGCTCCGCCGCTCGCCCGTCTCGTCAGAGGACGCGGTGCACCCAGCCGTGCGGGTCGGCGCCCCGGCCCCGCTGGATGTCCACCAGGGTCTGCCGGATCCGCATGGTCGTCTCGCCTGCCTCGCCGTCGCCGATGGTGAACTCGCCGTCCGGGAAGCGGACCTGCCCGATCGGGGTGATCACAGCGGCGGTGCCGCAGGCGAAGACCTCACGCAGTCGACCACTGGCGGCGTCGGCCCGCCACTCGTCGAAGCTCACCGGTCGTTCGGCCACGGTGAGGCCGGACTCGCTGGCGAGCTTCATCACCGACTCCCGGGTGATGCCGGGCAGGATGGTGCCCAGCGGCGGGGTGACCAGCGTGTCGTCGGCGTAGCGGAAGAAGACGTTCATGCCGCTCATCTCGTCGACGTAGCGGCGCTGCACGGCGTCGAGGAAGACGACGTCGTCACAGCCCTGGGCGACCGCCTCCGCCTTGGCGATCAGCGAGGTGGCGTAGTTACCACCGCACTTGGCCGCGCCGGTGCCACCGGGTGCGGCCCGGGTGTAGTCGGGTGAGACCCAGACAGTCAGCGGCTTGACCCCGCCGGAGAAGTACGACTCGACCGGTGAGGCGATGAGGACGTAGAGGTACTCGGTGGCCGGGCGGACGCCGAGGAACACCTCGCTGCCGTACATGAAGGGGCGCAGGTAGAGGCTGCCGCCCTCGGTGTCGGGGATCCACTCCCGGTCGATCTCGATGAGGTGACGCAGTGAGTCGAGGAACGCCTGCGGCGGCAGTGGAGCCATCGCCATCCGCTTGGCCGACTCGACGAACCGGGCGGCGTTGGCGTCGGGCCGGAACAGGGTGACCCCACCATCGGCGGCCCGGTACGCCTTCAGCCCCTCGAAGATCTCCTGGGCGTAGTGCAGTACGGCGGTAGCGGGATCCATCGGGATGGGGCCCCGCGCCTCAACCCGGGCGTCGTACCAGCCCTTGCCCTCGGCGTACCGGATCGTGACCATGTGGTCGGTGAAGATCCGGCCGAATCCGGGGTTGGTCAGTAGCGTGGCCCGCTCGGCGGCGGCTACTGGCTGAGGATTCGGGCGAATCTCGAAGTCGAGCTTGTCACCACCGCTCATAGCGTTGACCTCCATGCGAGCGGCATGCGGGAACGGGCATGCCAGAAGAATGGTTCCTGCAACTTACCCCGAACGCTCGTTCAGCGGGAACAGCCGGTCGGCCGGCGGCACCAGGGACCGCCCGGCCGCCGATCGTACGAGGTGCGGCGGGCCGCCGCGTACGCGGCGGGCCGGGTTGGATCAGCCGCGTACGCGGCCAGCCGGATTGGATCAGCCTGCGGCGTGCGCGACGAGCCGGTCGCCGATCTCGGCGGTGCTGCCCCGCTCCCCCGGGGTGCGGGAGGCGAGTTCGGCGGCGACGGCGTTGGATACCCGCTCGGCGGCCTCGGGGTGACCGAGATGGTCGAGCAGCAGGGATACGGAGAGCACCGCCGCGACCGGATCGGCCAGGCCCTGACCGGCGATGTCCGGCGCGGAGCCGTGTACCGGCTCGAACATGGACGGGTAGGTCCGCTCCGGGTTGATGCTGCCGCTGGCCGCCAGGCCGATTCCGCCGGTAACGGCGGCGGCGATGTCGGTGAGGATGTCGCCGAAGAGGTTGTCGGTGACCACCACGTCGTAGCGCTGGGGTTGGGTGACCAGGAACATCGCCGCCGCGTCGACGTGCTGGTATTCGGTCTCGACGTCGGGGTGTTCGGCGGCGACGGCCGCGAAGGCTCGTGCCCACAGGGAACCGGCGTGGGTGAGGACGTTGGTCTTGTGCACCAGGGTCACCTTGCGACGCTCGCGCCGACCGGCCCGGGCGAAGGCGTCGCGGATCACGCGTTCGACGCCGTGCCGGGTGTTCAGGCTCTCCTCGGTGGCCACCTCGGCCGGGGTGTCGCGGTGCAGTGCGCCGCCGGCTCCGGCGTAAAGGCCCTCGGTGCCCTCCCGGACGACGACCAGGTCGATCTCACCTGGCTTGACGCTGGCCAGCGGACCGGTGGTGCCGGGCCAGAGCCGGGACGGACGCAGGTTGACGTACTGGTCGAAGTCGAAGCGCAGCCGGAGCAGCAGTCCGCGTTCCAGCACGCCCGGCGGGACGGTGGGGTCGCCCACCGCGCCGAGCAGGATGGCGTCGTGGTCGGCCAGTTCGGCAAGCACCGACTCCGGCAGCACCTCACCGGTACGGTGGTAGCGGGCCGCGCCGAGGTCGTATTCGGTGGCCTCGACTCCGGGTAGCACCGCGTCGAGGACCTTGCGGGCCTGCGCGACCACCTCGGGTCCGATGCCGTCACCGGCCACCACCGCGATCCGCGCCACCGACACGTCCACACTCCATTCGTTCCGCCTGTCTAGGGAACGTTAAGGGGTCGTCCCGGTTCCCGGTACGATTCTCCCGAAATGTGGGAAGTGTCAAGTACAGGACTTTGCCAGGCGACACCCATGGGCTGGTCATGTTGCCGCCCTATGGTGTAACTGACCGTTCCCGGACGGCCACAACATCCGTACCGGGCGGGAAGTTGCCAGAGAGGGCCCGTAGATGCTCATCCACCAGGCGAACCGGCCCCGATCGGGGGACCGGGCGGTACCGCCGTCCGGCCGGGGGACCATACCCGACCTGCGGCTCGGTGCCAGATCAGCACCACCCGGCGAACGATCGGACGGCTCACCAGCCGACCGGATCGTGGCGCGACACACCGTACCGACCTCCACCACCGAGTTCTCGCTGGTGTTGAGCGCGCCGGCCGAGCTCGGCCGGCGGGGGATCGGGGAGGCACTGCGGGACGCGGTCGCCGAGTTGCGGGCGATCGACCTCACCTACAGCCCGGCCCGGCCCGGCAGCCTCGTGTCCCGACTACGTCGGGGCGAGATCAGCGCCGACTCCTACCCGCCACTGGCCGACATCGTGGCCCGGTGCGCGGCGATGCGGGCCGCCACCGACGGTTGGTTCGACGCCTGGGCGGTGCCCGGCGGCTTCGACCCGGGTGGCCTGCTCAACGGCTGGGCGGTGGAGCGGGCCGCTGCCCGACTACGTGCCGCCGGGATCGGCGACTACGCCGTGTTCAGCGGGGCCGACGTGGTCGTACGCGGACACGCACCACACGGCGGCCCGTGGCGGATCGCCCTGCACCACCCGACCGAAAGTCACCGGCCGCCGATGATGCTGGAGATGACCGCTGGCGCGGTCGGCACCTCGGGCGTCACCGGCCGCCGGGACCATGTGGTGGACCCACACACCGGCAAGCCGGTAAACCACTTCCTCGCCGCCACGGTGACCGGCCCCGACCTGGCCGTGGCCGACGCGTACGCCACCGCGTTGTTCGCCGCCGGCCCGGCCGGACTCGACGGGTTCCCCACCACCGACGGCTATCGGGTGCTCTTCGCCACCACCACGGAATAGGACCATCGCCCAACAGGCAGCCGGCAGGTGGGTCATCGGGTGACCGGCCGATGGTCGAGAGACAGCTGACCGTCGCTCGCCGTCCACAGCGGACGTTCTAATCGGAGACATGACCAGGCCCTCACGGTTGCGGCAACGACCGTGAGGGCCGGATCAGACGGGTGCGCGTGGCTCGCGCACGCGAACTGCCGATCACCCGACGCTGGCGCCGCGCCTCATCACCCGAAGACGAGCCCGCGCCCGGGGAACTCGCCGGGTAACCGCGTCGCCACGCTATCGACTGGCGATGACGGGGCGCAAGATCTCAGGCTGTCGGATCAACCACCGGATCCCACCTGCCGGAAGAATTCCCGGATGTCCGTCACCAGTAGACCCGGCGCCTGGAGCGAGGCGAAGTGCCCGCCCCGATCGAACTCCGACCAGTGCGTGACGTTGTTCGACAGCTCCGCCAGGCCGCGGAGGGCCCGGTCGCCGAGGAAGTTCGCCACCCCCGTCGGGACCGGCGAGGACGCGGGACGCTCCCCCCACCCCTCCGCACCGGCCTCGCGATAGATCCGGGCCGCCGAACCGGCGGTGCCCGTCAGCCAGAAGATGGACACGTTGCTGAGAATGGCGTCCCGGTCGACCGGGGTCCTCTCGCTCGTCGTCGGATCCCAGTCCACAAACCACTCCAGGTTCCAGGCGAGCTGCCCGGCGGGCGAGTCGTTGAGCGCGTACGCCAGGGTCTGCGGCCGGGTGGACATCTGGGTGGCATAGCCGGAGTGCTCGTACCACCACATCTCCTGCTCCTGTGCCAGCTTCCGCTCGGCCTCGGAGAGCTTGTCCAGGTCGCTCGGGTCGGTCGGCACCGAGGCGTTGGCCAGCGCGTTGACGTGCACCCCGATGACCTCGTCCGGGGCGACCCGGCCCAACTCCGGCGAGACGATGCTGCCGAAGTCCCCGCCCTGGGCCCCGTAGCGCTGGTAGCCCAGGCCACGCATCAGCTCCGCCCAGGCGCGGGCGGTCCGGTTCGACCCCCAGCCGGTGTCCCGGGTCGGCCCGGAGAACGCGAACCCGGGCACCGAGGGCACGACGAGATGGAAGGCGTCGGCCGGATCGGCACCGTGCGCCCTCGGGTCGGTGAGTGGGCCGATGACGTCGAGAAAGTCGTACACGGTGCTTGGCCAGCCGTGCGTCATGATCAGCGGAGTGGCGTCCGACTCCGGTGAGCGCACGTGCAGGAAGTGGATGTTCTGGCCGTCGATCGTGGTGGTGAACTGCGGGAACTCGTTCAGCCGCGCCTCGTGGCGACGCCAGTCGTAGCCGGAACGCCAGTAGCCCACCAACTCGACGAGGTAGTCCTTGTTGATCCCGTACGACCAGCCCACCCCGGGCAGTTCGTCGGGCCAGCGGGTCTTCGCCAGCCGGTCCCGCAGGTCGTCCAGGTCAGACTCGGCGATCTCCACCCGGAAGGGTTGCGTGTTTTCCATACCGCACAGCCTGGAACCGATCTAGGACAGATACGTTCCTAGTCGGCTGTCATCGTGAACCTATGTTGGCAACCTCCGCCCGCCTGCTCCGACTGCTGTCGCTGCTCCAACTGCATCGTGACTGGTCCGGCACCGAGCTGGCCGAACGCATGGGGGTGACCAGCCGGACCGTACGCCGCGATGTCGAACGGCTCCGGGAGCTGGGCTATCCCATCCACGCCTCGATGGGCACGACCGGCGGCTACCGGCTGGGCAGCGGCTCCTCCCTGCCCCCGCTGCTGCTCGACGACGAGGAGGCGGTGGCGGTCGCCATCGGGCTGCACACCGGTGCGGTGGGTGCGGTGGCCGACATCGAGGACGCGTCGGCCCGCGCGTTGACCAAGGTGGAGCAGGTGCTGCCGGCCCGGCTGCGGTATCGGGTGGGTGCCCTGGCAGAGGCACTGGTGACGATGCCGTCCCGCGACGGCCCGACCGTGGACGCGGCCGGGCTCACCTCGTTCTCCGCGGCGATCCGCGCCGCCGAGACGCTGCGCTTCGACTACGTCGACCACCACGGGACCGAATCCCGCCGGGACGTCGAGCCGCACCGGCTCGTGGTCTGGGGACGACGGTGGTACCTGGTCGGGTGGGACGTCGGACGGGCGGACTGGCGTACCTTCCGGGTCGACCGGATAACCCGGCGGACCCCCAACGGGCCCCGGTTCACCCCCCGCGAGCCGCCCGACGGTGATGTGACGGCATACCTGCGTCGGACGATGGTCTTCGACATGTGGCCGTACCGGGCCCGGATCCGGTTGCACGTGTCCGCGGCGGAGATCGCCGGACGGGTCGACGGGGTCGTGACCGCGATCGACGACCGGACCTGTCGGGTGGACCTGGCCACGGACTCGTTCGACATGGTGGCGTTCGTGCTGGCCATGCTCGACGTCGAGTTCGAGGTCGAGTCGCCGCCGGAACTCGCCCAGCACCTCCACCGGCTCGCCGGGCGCTTCACCCGAGGTGCCGGGCCGAGACGCTGACATCGTCCAGATTCGGCACCCACCGAACTCCGAAGACGATTCGGACCGCGTGTTGCCCAGGGTAGGCGTCACGCCGGGCCGGCGGGATGGCACGCTATCGCGCGTGACTTTCGATCTGGTCGTGTGGGCTCTGGAGGCCGGAGCCCCGGCAGCGAACGTACGAGCGGCCCACGAACGGTGCCGACAGGGGCAACACCTCCAGAGTGCACCCGATCCCCGGCTGGTGTCGTTCTACCGGGCGATCACCGCACGCTATCCGGACCGGCCGCCCCGGCCCGGCACCCCGTGGGCGGTGCTCCCCCTGCACACCGCCGCGGACCACATCGAGATGAACCTCACCGAGTCCTGCCCCGACCAGGTACTGCTGGACATCGAGCGGCTCGCCGCCACACACGGTCTGCTCCTCTTCGACCCGCAGGACGGCTCGGTCTATCCGCCCCCCGCACCGGTGGCGCGCTGACCCACCACCGACCCGTCCCTACCGACCACAAAGGGGCCCGGCCGAATGGCCGGGCCCCTTCGCCTGATCGCCGGTTCCTACTCGTCGCGCAGGTCCGCGGTGCTGGCGGCGACCGCGCCGACCGAGTCGGCCGCCGAGGCGAGCAGGTCGACGCCGACGGCCGAGTCGACGGTCAACGTCATCAGCGCCTCACCGCCGGCCTCCCGACGGGCCACCTGCATCGAGGCGATGTTGATGCCGGCCTCGCCGATGATCGAGCCGACCGTGCCGACGACGCCCGGCCGGTCCGCGTAGCGCAGGAACAGCAGGATGCCCTCGGCACCGATCTCCAGGCCGAAGCCGTCGACCTCGGTGAGCTTGACGACGTCCCGGGTGCCGGTGGTGACCACCGTGCCGGAGACGCTCACCGTACGACCGTCCGGCAGCGCGCCCCGGACGGTGACCAGGTTGGGGTGGTCGACCGTCTCGGCGGTGGTGGTCAGCTCGATCGCGACCCCCCGATCGGCGGCCAGGTGCGGCGCGTTGACGTAGGTCACCTGCTCCTCGACCACCGAGGTGAACAGGCCCTTGGTGGCGGCCAGCTTCAGCACCGACACGTCGTGGGCCACGATCTCGCCGCGTACCTCGACGGTGACGCTGGCGGCGACCCCACCGGCCACGGCGGTGAAGACCTTGCCCAGCTTCTCGGCCAGCGGCAGCAGCGGGCGTACGTCCTCGGCGACGACCCCGCCGACCTGCACGTTGACCGCGTCCGGCACGAACTCGCCCTGGAGCGCCAGCTTGACGCTGCGGGCCACGGCGAGACCGGCCTTGTCCTGCGCCTCAGCGGTCGAGGCACCGAGGTGCGGGGTGGCCACCACGTTGTCGAAGGCGAACAGCGGCGAGGAGGTGCACGGCTCCTTGGCGTACACGTCGACCCCGGCACCGGCGACCCGGCCCTCGGCGATCGCGTTGGCCAGCGCCTGCTCGTCGACCAGGCCGCCCCGGGCGGCGTTGATGATCCGCACCTCGGGCTTGACCAGCGCCAGTTCCTTCTCGCCGATCAGGCCGACCGTCTCCGGGGTCTTCGGCAGGTGGATGGAGATGAAGTCGCTCTCCCGCAGCAGCTCCTCCAAGCCGACCAGGCGTACGCCGAGCTGGGCCGCGCGGGCCGGCTGGATGTACGGGTCGTAGGCGATCAGCCGGGTGCCGAAGGCGGCGATGCGCTGGGCGAAGAGCACCCCGATGCGGCCCAGGCCGACCACACCGACGGTCTTGCCCTGCAACTCCACGCCGGTGTACTTGGACCGCTTCCACTCCCCCGCCTTCAGCGCCGCGCTGGCGCTGGCGGTGTTGCGCGCCACGGCGAGCAGCAGGGCCACGGCCTGCTCGGCGGCGGAGACGATGTTGGAGGTCGGGGCGTTGACCACCATCACGCCACGGGCGGTGGCGGCGGGCACCTCGACGTTGTCCAGGCCGACCCCGGCCCGGGCGACCACCTTCAGGCGGGGTGCGGCGGCGACCGCCTCCGCGTCGATCTGGGTGGCACTGCGCACGATGACGGCGTCCGCCTCGGCGAGTGCGGCGAGCAGGGCCGGGCGGTCGGTTCCGTCGACGTGACGTACGTCGAAGTCATGCGCCAGTACGTCGATGGCGGCGGGAGCGAGTTCTTCAGCGATCAGTACGACAGGAGTCATCGTTCCTCGTAAGTTCGGCAGTGGCAGGTACTGCGGCGAAGGGGCGCCGCGCTGCGCCCTACGCTCCTCCGTGTGGCGGTCCGGCGGGGCCGGATGCGACCTACCCCGCGATCGTAGGCGTAACGACTACGGACCATGGCTCTCCATTCGGCGTGAGTGCCCTCACAAACCAGACCTAATGCCCTTGTCACGACCTGTTTCCGACGGTAAGCGTGTCGCCCCTCACGCCCGGCGTGTCCATACTCTGGACCCCTCCACCGTCGAGTGACCGCCGATCTTGCACAGCGTCTCGGCCTCGGTGTCCAACTGGTCGCGGAGCAGGTCCAGTTCGAGCGAGCCGACCGGTGGATAGATCCGCTCCCGGGGTGGTTCCGCGCCGGGCGCCAGTGCCCCCTGGGCCACCATGAACTCGACGATCGCCGCGCGTACCGCAGGCAGGGTCACCGGGGAGTGGTAGAGCACGTTCAACGCCTGTAGGCGCATGCCCTGGACGTGTTCCTCGCCCTTGTTGTCGTGGAAGTGCGGATTACGCGTCTCGATCTGCAACACCGGCACCGAACTCGCCATCACCTCCGGCTGCGCCGCCGTGTCGAGCACCCCGCCGAACTGCTCGAACAGGTCGACGTACTCGAAGGGTTCGACGGCGAACCCACCGGCGAGCCGCAGCCGCAGACCGAGGTCGAGACTGAGCGCATGCTCCCCGGCGTTGCCGGTGGCGATGACCTCGGTGCCGAAGCCGGAGTACTCGGCGATCAACCGGTTGAGGAACCCGTTGGTGATCTCGGAGCTGCGGCCACGCCGGCTGAAGAAGAGACGGCCGTCACGCAGCTTGGGCTTGGAGTGCCAGGAGATCCGAACCATCGCGTACGGATTGTCCGCCAGGTGCAGGCCGGCGGCGTAGACCTTGACGTACTCGTGCACCGCCCCGGGAACGTAGTTGTCGGCGTCGATGTAGCCCAGGTAGCGTCGCCCGGTCAGGGCCGCCACCGCCATGCCGACCAGCATCGCCTCGCCCTTACCGGAGCGGACCAGCCCGTCGTCGCCGATCAGCTCGGGCATGCCGGCCGACTTGAAGGCGGCGGCGAGTCCCGGATCCCGCTGGTGCACCGTCACCGCCGGCCGATCCGCCAACCGGCAGAACTGCTCGACGGTCTGCGCCTCGATCTCGTACCGGTCGACCGGGTGTCGGGAACTGTTGGAAACGAGCACGATCAGACAATCCTGGGGTATCCCGGAGAGCACTCCCTCAATTACCCGACGCGTCTCGTTCATGCAGGGAATGACGATGACCATTTCCCGCTCGATCGCCCGGATGGCATCGTGCGACACGACGCCATCGTCCACCGCACCTCGGGCATCTCCCGAGTCGAGCTGGATGACGCGCTGAAGCTCGTGGATACGTACGGCGCCGAAGCGCTCGGTGCGGTGCGACTGCTCCAAACGCATGCGGCGACATTACCCGAATGGCTCGATGACCAGCCGCGATCAGCATGGCATTCATCGACGCAATGGTGTGGTGTCGAGCGGCCGGAATCCGAGGACGGTTTTCCACAGCCGCCCACCGCGCGCCCGGCACCCGTACCCGGGGCCGGAACAGACCCCGGGTACGGGCGGACAGAAGAAGGTCAGGCGGTCTCGGTGATCGGCCGGTCGACCCAGCTCATCATGTCCCGCAGCTTCTTGCCGGTCTCCTCGATCGGGTGCGCCGCGCCCTCGGCCCGCATCTTGGTGAAGTTGGGCCGACCCGCGTCGTCCTCGGCGATCAGCTCGCGGGTGAACTCACCCGACTGGATCTCGCTGAGGATCTTGCGCATCTCCTCCTTGACCCGGGCGTCCACCACGCGCGGGCCCCGGGTGTAGTCGCCGTACTCGGCGGTGTCGGAGACGCTGTACCGCATCCGGGCGATGCCGCCCTCGTACATCAGGTCGACGATCAGCTTCAGCTCGTGCAGGCACTCGAAGTAGGCGATCTCCGGGGCGTAGCCGGCCTCGGTGAGCACCTCGAACCCGGTCTGCACCAGCGCCGCCGCACCACCGCAGAGGACCGCCTGCTCGCCGAAGAGGTCGGTCTCGGTCTCCTCCTTGAAGGTGGTCCTGATGACGCCGGCCCGGGTGCCGCCGATGGCCTTGGCGTACGCGAGCGCCAGGGCGAGTGCGTTGCCGGTGGCGTCCTGCTCGACGGCGACCAGCGCCGGCACACCCTTGCCGTCGACGTACTGGCGGCGGACCAGGTGACCCGGGCCCTTCGGGGCGACCATCGCCACGTCCACGTCGGCGGGCGGGGTGATCAGGCCGTACCGGATGTTCAGGCCGTGGCCGAAGAACAGCGCCTTGCCGGCGGTGAGGTTGGGCGCGATCGCGTCGGCGTAGAGCGAGCGCTGCACCGTGTCCGGCGCCAGCACCATGATCACGTCGGCCTCGGCCGCCGCGTCGGCCGGCGTCAGCACCCGCAGGCCCTGCTCCTGCGCCTTGGCCCGGCTCTTGGAGCCCTCCGGCAGACCGATCACGACCTCGACACCGGAGTCACGCAGCGAGAGGGCGTGGGCGTGCCCCTGGCTGCCGTACCCCAGCACCGCGACCTTCTTGGCCTGGATGAGTGCCAGGTCGGCGTCGTCGTCGTAGTACACCTCAACGGACATTGTTTCCCTTTCCTGCGGCGGCCCGGTGGCCCGCCGAACCCGATGGCGGCGCGGAGCGCCGTGACCTATCCGACGCGCAGCGTCGTGACCTGTGCGAGGCGCAGCGTGGTGCCCTATGCGGCGCGCAGCGCCGTGCCGGTGGTGATCGAACGTGAGCCGCGACCGATGGCCACCGTGCCGGACTGCACCATCTCCTTGATGCCGAACGGTTCGAGGTCGCGCAGCAGCGCGTCCAGCTTGTCGGCGGTGCCGGTCGCCTCGATGGTGAGGGTGTCCGGTGCGACGTCCACGACCCGGGCCCGGAAGAGGTTGACCGTCTCCAGGACCTGCGCCCGGGTCGCCCGGTCGGCCCGGACCTTGACCAGCAGCAGCTCGCGGGCGACCGACACCGCCGGATCCAGCTCTACGATCTTCAGTACGTTGACCAGCTTGTTGAGCTGCTTGGTCACCTGCTCCAGCGGGGAGGAGTCGGCGTTGACCACGATCGTGATGCGGGAGACCTCGGGGTTCTCGGTCTCCCCGACCGCGAGCGAGTCGATGTTGAAGCTCCGGCGGGAGAACAACCCACTCACCCGGGCCAGGACACCCGGCTTGTTCTCCACCAACACGGAGAGCGTGTGCGTCGTCATCAGGACATCTTCCTCGTCGTTTCGAGTGCCACCCGGTTCATCCGTTCCCCCGTGTCCGTACCGGACCGGCGCATCAGAGGTTCTCGTCGTCGTCGAAGGCGGGCCGGACCCCACGGGCGAACATGATCTCGTCGTTGCTGGTCCCGGCGGCCACCATCGGCCACACCATCGCGTCCTTGCCCACCACAAAGTCGATCACGACCGGCGCGTCGTTGATCGCCATCGCGGCCTCGATGGTCTTGTCCACGTCGGCGGCGCTCTCGCAGCGCAGGCCGACGCAGCCCAGCGCCTCGGCGAGCTTGACGAAGTCCGGGATGCGGTGCTTGTGGGTGCCCAGCTCGGTGTTGGAGTAGCGCTCCCCGTAGAACAGGGTCTGCCACTGCCGCACCATGCCCAGGTTGCCGTTGTTGATCACGGCGATCTTGACCGGGATGCCCTCCAGGGCACAGGTCGCCAGCTCCTGGTTGGTCATCTGGAAGCAGCCGTCGCCGTCGACCGCCCAGACGGTGGTCTCCGGCTTGCCGACCTTGGCCCCCATGGCTGCCGGCACGGCGTAGCCCATCGTTCCGGCACCGCCGGAGTTGAGCCAGGTCTGCGGCTTCTCGTAGGAGATGAACTGCGAGGCCCACATCTGGTGCTGACCCACACCGGCCACGTAGATCGCGTCCGGCCCGACGATCTCGCCCAGCCGCTTGATCACGTACTGCGGGGCGAGGGTGCCGTCCGCCGGCTCCTCGTAGCCCAGCGGGTAACGGTCCCGCAGGTCGTTGAGCTGGCTCCACCAGTCGCCACGGTCGTTCGGTCCGGTGGCGGCCTGCTCCGCCGTCACCGCCGTGATCAGCTCCTCGATGACGTACCGGGCGTCGCCGACGATCGGCACGTCCACCGCCCGGTTCTTGCCGATCTCCGCCGGGTCGATGTCGGCGTGCACGATCGCGGCACCGGGCGCGAACGACTCGACCTGGCCGGTCACCCGGTCGTCGAACCGGGCCCCGAGCGCCACGATCAGGTCGGACTTCTGAAGGCCGTAGACCGCGGCCACCGTGCCGTGCATGCCGGGCATGCCCAGGTGCTGCGGGTGCGAGTCCGGGAACGCACCCCGGGCCATCAGCGTGGTGACCACCGGAACGCCGGTCAACTCGGCCAGCCGGCGCAGCGCCTCGGTGGCCCCGGCCTTGAGCACCCCACCCCCGACGTAGAGGACCGGCCGGCGCGCGGTGGTGATCAGGCGGGCCGCCTCACGGATCTGCTTGCCGTGCGGGTGCAGTGTCGGGCGGTAGCCGGGCAGGTCCAGCACCGGCGGCCAGTTGAACGTCGTCTTGGCCTGGAGCACGTCCTTGGGGATGTCGACCAGGACCGGGCCGGGACGGCCGGTGGCCGCCAGGTGGAACGCCTCGGCCAGGACCTGCGGGATCTCCTCGGGGGTACGGATGAGGAAGTTGTGCTTGGTGATGGGCAGGGTGATCCCCTGGATGTCCGCCTCCTGGAAGGCGTCGGTGCCGATCATCGGGCGGGCCACCTGCCCGGTGATCGCCACGATCGGCACCGAGTCCATGTACGCGTCGGCGATCGGGGTCACCAGGTTGGTCGCGCCCGGACCGGAGGTGGCGATGCAGACACCCACCTTGCCGGTGGCCTGGGCGTAGCCGGTCGCCGCGTGCCCGGCCCCCTGCTCGTGCCGGACCAGGATGTGCCGCACCGACGAGTCGTACAGCGGGTCGTAGGCCGGCAGGATCGCCCCGCCCGGAATGCCGAACGCCACCTCGACGCCGAGCGCCTCGAGCGACCGCACGAGCGAACCCGCACCGGAGACCTGGAGCGGGCCCGTCGCCCGTACGGCTGGGGTCTGCGCCGCCGTCCCCGCGCTGGTGGCGGGGGTCGGCGCGGCGGTCGGATCGGGCTGGTTGCCGGAGGGGGCGGTGGTACCGGCCCCCTCGGTGGCGACGCCCCGGTTCCGCCGGACGGAGTTGGCGAGTGTCTCAGGGGTGGGTCTGCTGGTCATGGCGATTCAGGCCTTCGGCTCGGGTCGGTGGTGGTTCTGTGGGTGCAACGCGGGCGTTCCGCCCGCCCCGATGCGGTGTGACGATGCCAGTAGCGGTGACGATGCCAATAAAAAAGACCCACGTGCAGATGCACGGGGTCAGCGCACTCTCGAAGAGGAGAGTGCGCTCAGGGAAGTACTCGGAACGACCTGGTCGGTGACATGGGGCTAAGCCTGACGCATCTCACGCGATGAGTCAACTGATCTCACATCCTGGGCGGAAAAAGTCGCTGACCTGCGTCACCCTCCGGGTCGGCGGACGCCGACTGACCGCCCGAGGCGGTCTGGGCCGCGGTCATCCCGGCCGGCTGGTCCGGCGGTGTCCGAGTCGCCCCGTTCGGCGGGTCGGCGTGCTCCCACAGGTCGTCCGGCCCTTCGGAAAGCTGTCCCATCCGGGGCATCGGCACCGCCCGCGCGGCCGGCGAGGTCGCCGCCTCCAGCATCGCCTCCAGGTGTTCGGCCGGCACCCCCCAACCGAACAACTGGCCCTGGCCGAACCGGCAACCCGCACCGACGACCACGGCCAACTCCGTCGGGTTGGTCACCCCCTCGGCGATCACCTCCAACCCCAACTGGTGTCCGAGTCGCATCACCACGTCGACCATCGGGGCGAAGGGTCGACCGGGACGGGCCGGCGGGCGGTTCGCCCGAGGCTCCCGTTCCGCCACCAGACTGTGGTCGATCTTGAGAATGTCGATCGGCAGCCGATGCAACTGCCCCAGGGACGAATAGCCCGCCCCGAAATCGTCCAGGGCGATCCGTACCCCGGTCCGCCGCAACGCGGTCAGCCGGCGGATCAGCTCGTCCAGGTCGGTCGCCACCGCGTGCTCGGTGATCTCCAGGACGAGTCGCTGCGGGGGGACCCGGTGTGCCTGCAGCGCCTCGGCCACCTGCACCACGTACTCCGGGGCGTGCAACTCACGAGGAGAGACGTTGACCGACACCCAGACGTCGTGCCCGTCGGCCAGCCACAGGGACAACTGGTGGCAGGCCTGATGCAGCACCCAGCCGCCCAGCTTCGCGATCATCCCGCACTCCTCGGCGAGCGGGATGAACTCGTCGGGACGTACCCGGCCCAGCTCCGGGTGACTCCAGCGCAGCAGCGCCTCCGCACCGACCGGACGTACCGACGGCACCGCCACCACCGGCTGGAAGACCAGGCGCAGCTCGTCGCGCTCGATCGCCCCGCGCAGCTCGTGCTCCAACGTCGTACGCCGGCGCAGTAGTTGGTCGTAGGCGACGTCGTAGCGTTCGACCCGGTTCTTGCCGCGCTGCTTGGCGTAGCGCAGGGCGAGATCGGCGTTGCGCAGCAGCGTCTCGACGTCCGGTGCCGCCCCATCGTTGGTCATACCGATGCTGACCGACAGGAAGATCTGCCCCTCCGGCTGGTCGTACGGCTGGCTCAGCACGGCGAGCAGGCGCTCGGCGGCCCGCTGCGCCTCCGGTGGCCGGGCCCGCATGAGTACGGCGAACTCGTCACCGCCGAGCCGCGCGGCCACGTCACCGGGGCGCAGGTTGCCGCGCAGCCGCTGCCCCACCTCCACCAGCACCGCGTCCCCGACGTCGTGCCCGCGCATGTCGTTGACGTGCTTGAACCCGTCAAGATCCAATCCGAGCAGCGCCCGGGGAACACCGGGTGCCTCGTTGTGCAGGGACCGCAGCAGGCCGCGTCGGTTGGCCAACCCGGTCAGTGGGTCGGTGTGCGCCAGTTCGCGGAAGTGCGCCTCCCGCTCGACCAGTCGGCTGGCGTAGCCCCGGACGTCCCGCAGGGCGAAGTACTGCCGGGCCACCAGCGCGAAACCCTCCATGCTGCCGGCGACGATGCCGAAGATGTCGAAGGTGCCGCCGCGCAGCAGGTGGTAGATGGCGGAGACGGCCATCGCCGCCATCGGCAGTACGGCGTAGCCGCTGGCACCCCGCATCACGTCGAAGTCGACCGGGCCGGGGATGTTGTCACCGACCTTGCCGGCCAACATGATCAGCAACAGCCCGACCGGCAGTACGGCGGCACCGGTCACCGCCGTACCCGCTCCGCCCTGGCAGACGCCGGTCGCGAACGTCAGGCCGGCACCGGCCACCAGGGTGACGCCGGAGGCGAGCAGCACCATTCCGGAGCGGGGCCGCGACGACCGGATCACGACGATCGCGGCCAGCCCGACGATCTCCGCCGCCGTCATGGTGGCCAGCAGGGTGGGGGTGCAGCCGATCGGGGTGGCGTCGCCGAACAGCCGGGTCGGTTCGGAGAGCAGGACCCACCCGACGAACCACAGCGCGCTGGCGATCACCAGCCCGTCGAGGACGGTGCGTACCGCCGCGGCCGGGGTGTCGGCAACGCCCGGCAGCCGCAGCAGACCGGCGCAGAGCACCAGCCCGCTCACCGTCAACCCGATCGCCACCACCATGCTGAGCGAACCGCGTTGCGACTGCTGCTCGCCCCACCCTCCGGCGCCGAGCAGCATCCCGGTGAACCCGACGACCACGCTGAGGGTGACCAGCCCACCGCCGATGGCCAGCAGCCGGCGGGCGGGCAGCAGCCGCCCGGTCGGCCGGCGGGCCAAGGCGATCAGTGTGCCCGCGCCCAAGATCGCCGCGAGAGCGCTCACAGCCGCGCCAGCCACCATGCCCGAGGGGAGTTGCACGCATCAACTTTGCCGGATCCAGCCCGCGCGTGGGGGACCGGGTATCCGGCGAGTTCTCGCACCAGATGTCCGGGGGTTCTCGTACCAGTTGCCCGGGGTTCTCGTACCAGTTGTCCCGATGGATGGACGGGCGCGCTGCGGTTCGTCGACGACCGTGCCGTGGTGCCACACTTGTCGGATGCCTGACCTGCGGTCAAAGACCTCCACGCACGGCCGGACGATGGCCGGGGCCCGCGCACTGTGGCGGGCCACCGGGATGACCGACGACGACTTCGGCAAGCCCATCGTCGCCATCGCCAACAGCTTCACCCAGTTCGTACCCGGGCATGTGCACCTCAAGGACCTCGGCGGGCTGGTGGCCGACGCGGTGGCCGACGCCGGCGGGGTCGGTCGGGAGTTCAACACCATCGCCGTGGACGACGGCATCGCCATGGGCCACGGCGGCATGCTCTACTCGCTGCCCAGTCGCGAGCTGATCGCCGACGCCGTGGAATACATGGTCAACGCGCACTGCGCCGACGCGCTGGTCTGCATCTCCAACTGCGACAAGATCACGCCGGGCATGCTGCTGGCCGCGCTGCGGCTCAACATCCCCACCATCTTCGTCTCCGGCGGCCCGATGGAGGCCGGCAAGACGGTGGCGATCGAGGGCGTCGTCCACGACAAGATCGACCTGATCGACGCCATGACCGCCGCCGCCAACAACGCGGTCACCGAGGCGCAGCTCGACACCATCGAACGCTCGGCCTGCCCGACCTGCGGATCGTGCTCGGGCATGTTCACCGCCAACTCGATGAACTGCCTCGCCGAGGCGATCGGCCTGGCGCTGCCCGGCAACGGGTCGGCCCTGGCCACCCACGCCGCGCGCAAGTCGCTCTTCGTCGAGGCCGGACGCACCATCGTGGAGATCGCCAAGCGCTGGTACGACGGTGACGACGCCTCCGTACTACCCCGGTCGATCGCCAGCCGCTCCGCCTTCGAGAACGCCGTCGCGCTCGACGTGGCCATGGGCGGCTCCACCAACACCGTGCTGCACCTGCTGGCCGCCGCCCGGGAAGCAGAGCTCGACTTCGGCGTCGCCGACATCGACGCCATCTCCCGCCGGGTGCCATGCCTGGCCAAGGTGGCACCGAACAGCCCGAAATACCACATGGAGGACGTACACCGGGCCGGCGGCATCCCCGCTCTCCTCGGTGAGCTGGACCGGGCCGGGCTGCTGCACCGGGACGTGCAGTCGGTGCACTCCCCCACCCTGGAGAAGTGGCTGGCCGACTGGGACATCCGGAGCGGATCGGCCACCCCGGCGGCGATCGAGTTGTTCCACGCCGCCCCGGGCGGGGTACGCACCACCGAAGCCTTCTCCACCACCAACCGGTGGGCCACCCTGGACACCGACGCCGCCGAGGGCTGCATCCGGGACAGGGCGCACGCGTACACCGCCGACGGTGGGCTGGCCATCCTGCACGGCAACCTCGCCCCGGACGGCTGCGTGGTCAAGACCGCCGGTGTGCCCGAGGAGGTGTGGCGGTTCACCGGCCCAGCCAAGGTGTACGAGTCGCAGGAGGCCGCGGTCGAGGCGATCCTCGGCAAGCAGGTCGTCGCCGGGGACGTGGTAGTGATCCGCTACGAGGGCCCCAAGGGCGGGCCGGGCATGCAGGAGATGCTCTACCCCACCTCGTTCCTCAAGGGACGCGGCCTCGGTCGGGCCTGCGCCCTGATCACCGACGGCCGGTTCTCCGGCGGCACCTCCGGCCTCTCCATCGGGCACGTCTCCCCGGAGGCGGCCGGCGGTGGGCTGATCGCCCTGGTCGAGGAGGGCGACGAGATCGTCATCGACATCCCGGGCCGGTCGATCGAACTGAACGTGCCCGAGGACGTGCTGGACGCCCGGCGGATCGCCCAGGAGAAGCGGGACCGCCCGTACACGCCGGTGGACCGGCAGCGGCCCGTCTCCGCCGCCCTGCGCGCGTACGCCTCGATGGCCACCTCGGCCAGCGACGGCGCGTACCGCCGCGTCCCGGAGTGATGTTAGGAAACGGCCCCTTCCTGTGCAAAGAGCGATAGGAAGGGGGCCCTTCCCAACACCCTCAGTCAGTACGGGCCAGTCACGCCAGATCACGGAGCAGCACCACACCACAGGCAAGGATGAACCCTAGGACGACCAGGCCGATCCGCAGCCAGGGCACGTCACGAGCCGGCTTCACACCGATGGAGACCGACCCCGAGGCTTCCACCCATGATTAGGCAGCTGATGATGGCCAGAATCCGGTATCCCCAGCTCTCCTCAGACCACCAGGTAAATGCTCCGAACAGGGCTGCGGCGAGAAAGAGCGAGCTCAGCCCGATCAAGGGGTAGGCGAGTTGCCACCGCCACCAGGCGTGGTCAGCACCGCGCGGGTAAGCGGTTACTGGACGATGTCGTCGGTCATGTTCCCCTTCGGCAGCCGGCTGGTGTCGATACGGCTTGGGTTCCGGTAACCGGGCAACCTCTGCTCCCGCCTCGATCATCGCAATCGAACCTGCGATCGCTTTGAAGGTGGCCTCGGCATCTCCGAACGACCATAATCACTACCGTCGATGACACCTGCCTACTGGAGGGGTTGCTCATGACACTCGCCCGTCGCTCGTTCCTCGGAAAGATCGCCATCGCCGGCGCGGCCGGAGCGGTCGCACCATTCCTGCTCCGCCCCGGCACCGCCCAGGCCGCGACCTGGAAGAAGCGCCTCACCGGCACGGACCTCGACACCAACAGCCGGTGGCAGGTCGCGGGCACCGACCTCGGCATCCCGTACGTGCTGGAGAACGGCTCGATCGGCTACCTCTTCGGCGACACGTTCAACACCCCGTGGCCGGAGGGCCCACCGCTGCCCAACGACTGGCGGTCACCGGTGATGCTGCGCTCCAACATCCACCCGGGTGCACCCGGCGGGGTCGTCTTCGACAGCGCGGCCCGGGTAGCCGGCAACGGCCGCGCCCCGGAGCTGATGCACAACGGCCACAACGGGATCGGCATCGACGGCCTCTGGGAGGTCACCGTCATCCCCAACGACGGCATCAGCTTCCCGGAGACCGGCCGCCAACTAATCTCGTACATGAGCATCGAGAACTGGAACTCCGCCGGACCAGCCGGGCCGCACTGGAAGTCGCGCTACGCCGGTCTGGCCTTCTCCGACAACGGCAACGACTTCATCCGTACGTCGTTGAAGTGGTGGAACACCGGCGACAACACCGACCCGTTCCAGATGTGGACGATGCAGCGCCACGGCGACTGGGTGTACGTCTTCTCGGTCCGCTCCGGTCGCCAGGACGGCCCGATGATGCTGCGCCGGGTCCGCTGGGACCGGTTGTTCTACCCCGAGTCGTACGAGGGTTGGGGTTGGAACGGCAGCAACTGGGGCTGGGGCCGACCGTGCACCCCGATCCTGACCGGCCGCTTCGGCGAACCCTCGGTACGGCGGCTCAGCGACGGCACCTGGGCGATGGCGTACCTCAACTGCGCTACCGGTTGCATCGTCACCCGTACGGCCGCCGGGCCGGACCAGGTCTGGACGGGCGAGAAGATCCAGGTCACCCCGTGGCAGGAGCCTGGACTGTACGGCGGTTTCATCCACCCCTGGTCCACAACCGGCGCGAACAACCTGCACTTGATGGTCTCCAAGTGGACCAAGACCCTCGACAACCGGAGCACCGCCTACCACATGAGCCAGTTCGTCGGCTCGCTGTAACGCTCACCTCGGCTGCACGATTCGGTGGACGCTGCTAGCAGGAGTTGACCTTCGCAAGCAACTGGGGGTGGTGGAACCAGTCAGCGTCGAGTCGGAGGCCGGTCAACGATTCGACGGTGACCATCGCGGTTTCCCAGTCCGGCGACGGGCCCCGATGGGTTCCTGACATCGCACGATCATGAAGCTCGCACATCGCATCGAGGTGGTCGGTCAGGGCTTCCAGGTCGGCACCCCACCTGTGCAGCGGGCTCAGCACGTCCAGCTCATTGACCAGCCCGTTACCGCTTTCAGGTCTACTTACCCTGTCCCCCTGCGAGATCCCTCAACGCCTCCGGCCTGACATGAAGCGCGTGTCGGTGGCTGAGATTGGTGCGCGAATTCGCCGGCCGACCAGCAAAATGATCAAGGCCGGGGTGGCGTGACGGTGGTTGGTCCGTACGACCTCACGCTACCGGCGATCGCCGCAGTGATCGCCGTCAGGACGCCGAAGATGATCGCCAGCCCTATGGCAATGCCGTCGCCCCCGTCGAAGCCGAAGACGAACTTGAGCTGAGCACTGACGGCCGTGCCCCACAGCACCGGCGCCGTCACGAAGATTGCCACTACGTAGAGCACGCAGAGCACGCACAGTGCCCACGCGCCGAAAATCATGCGGGCGAACGTGAACCCCGCTGCGACCAACAGCAACCCGGCGCCGACGACGCCACCGAGCACGTTCACCAACACCAGGCTGGACCAGCGACCGGCCGGCGCGCTGGCGTAGACGACGTTGTAGAGCGCGAACCAGACAAACATGCCAGCGGTGAGCAGCGCCAGAATGCCGGCAATCACCGCCGTCGGGGCGTTTGCCCTCGGCCTGGGCGGCATCGCCAACAGGCTCGGCCCGCCACCCCACGCCGCGGGTCCGCCCGCCATCGGCGGCTGACCATGCTGAGGAAGCCTGGGCTGCGATGGATTCGGCTGCATCCGTACTCCTCGCGCGTTTCGGCGACTCGACCTGCCGCCCGCTGTGATCGCCGATCATCGTAGCGACAGGTATCGAATGGCGGCCGGTGGTGACAGCAAGCGGCAATGCGCAGCATCAGCGCGAGCCCATCCATCGCGAACCCATCCCGTGCGAACCCACTCAGCGCGACTGAGGGACGTAGCCCCTGACCAGGTGCGCGAGAACGGCCTCGGCGAGCATCACGCCACCCCCAGCCACTTAATGCAAGAAAGGGCGCATCCGTTGCTGCCGGAACAGCTACCAGCGCAGCAACGGATGCGTACCAAGGGAGGCTGCCTCGCGGCTCAGCGCTACGCGGTATGGGTCAGGATGAGGTCGGCGATCTGCTGGGGCAGGCCCGGCGACCAGAGCGAGTGGCCCATTCCGGTGACAACCTGGAGTCGGGCACCCGGGATCTGTCCGGCGAGGGCCTCGCCGTGTGCCAGCGGGAAGAGCGGGTCGGCGGTGCCGTGGACGACCAATGTTGGCGCGGTGATCGAGGAGAGTGACGCGAGGCGATCGGCGGTCATCTGCCGACCGGCGAGGTCGTGGTTGGCGGCGGCCGGGTCGCGCGCCCGGTCGTACGAAATCTCGACGAACCACCGTACGGCCTGCTCGGCAAAGGGCAGGACGTCCCCGTTGAGCATGCGCCACGTCTGCACGCCCGCCTCGATGTGCTCTTCCCGAGTGGTCCGCGGTCGGCCCGCCGAGGTCTTGAGGAAGTCGAAGAACCGCGCACTGGGCGGCGGCAGTTCGTCGGGGTCGGCGGGCTGCCCGCTCATCGCCCGCAGCCAGGCTGGCCCGGGGTTGTTGCCCATCGGGGACGTCATCATCGTGGTCAGCGTCCTGATCCGCGCTGGGTGGTGCACGGCGAGCCACTGCCCGATGGCCCCACCCAGTGATGCGCCAACGATGTGCGCTGCGGCGACGCCGTGCCCGTCGAGCACCGCCAGGCTGTCCGCCGCCAGGTCCGCCAAGGCGTACGGGTGGGTCGCGAAGTCGACTCCGTCGGAGCGGCCGGTGTCGCGGTGGTCGAAGCGGATGACGTGTCGTCCCCCGTTGACCAGCCTCGTCACGAGTTCATCGGGCCAGCCGATGCCTTGCGTCGACGTTCCCATGATCAGTAGCACGGTCGGGTGTACGGGGTCGCCGAACTGCTGGGTCCACAGTTGCAGGCTTCCGGACGCCACGATCGTCTCGGAACCGGGTTCGGCAGTCGGGGCTGAGGCAGCTTCTTCGATAGCCATGGCGGCGAAGATAGCGAGCCGCCCATCGACGTTCATTGACCACTACCAGCACTCACAAAAATGGCCAATGATACAATTAGGGCGGCTCGCCGGCTCTCTTCGCTGATCATCCGCGATCCGGGTCAGCCACAATCCAACCGGCAACTCTTTCGGCCCCTGCCGGGGGCGGCGGAGTCAGTTGTGGGCTGGCACCGCCGCGACGAATGTGCGCCAGGCCGCCGGGCCAAAGACCAGCACCGGACCGGTTGGGTCCTTGCTGTCGCGCACCCCGACGACGCCCGTGAGGTTGTCGGCCACCTCTACACAGTTTCCGCCTGCGCTGTTGCTCCGGCTGCTCTTGCGCCACCGCGCCTTGCTCAGGTCCATGTCTCCGCCACTTCCAATATCAGCTTGAGGGACTGCTGGTGGGACAACGCCTCACCCCGGATAGATTCCCACAACTGGACCGCCGCCTTCAGGTCCTCCGGGCGGTCGAAGATCTTGGCGTGGAGCTGACCCTCCACATAGACGATGTCCTCTCCGGTCGGCGGCGTGGCGATCACGAACGGACCATCGAGGCCGGCGTAGGGGCCAACCGAGAGCGGTACGACGTGGATCCGCACCCGAGGCATCGACTCGCCCACCTTGGCCAACTGGAGCAACTGCTCACGCATCACCTCCGGGCCGCCGATCCGCCGCCGGAGCACGAACTCGTCGACGACCACGGTGAGCAGTGGCGGCCTATCGCCGGCGAGGACCTCCTGCCGGGTCAGCCGGGTCGCCACCTGCTGCTCGACCTCCGCTGCGGAGAGCAGCCCGGGACCGGTCAGAATCGCCCGCATGTACGCCTCGGTCTGCAACAGACCCGGCACGTAGAGCGGCTCGAAGCCGCGTAGCGCGCTCGCCTCCGCTTCGATGCCGGCCCACTCACGGAACCAGGCCACCAGGACTTCCCGGCTGAGCTGCCGCTGGATACGGGCGAAGAGGCCGTTCGTGTTGAGCACCGTGTCGCATCGGTGAGCGAAGTCGGCACTCGGTCGACGCTCCCCCGTTTCGATCTTCGCGATGGTGGCCGGTGAATAGTTGAGCAATTCGGCGAGTTGCGCCTGGGAAATGCCCGCCGCCGCGCGGGCGACCTTCAACTCTTCCGCAAAGTGTTCGAGCATGGGCGAGATCGCCACGGACAACCTCCGTACAAATAAGAGCTTGGCACAAAAGATCTCAGTCACTCGCCGCTGGCCAGCGCGATTCGCCTTCCCACAGTAGTGGCACGGACACCAAGCTGCATCTATCGGATGTGGCGGTTCTCGGCAGACCGCATGAGGGACACATCCGCCGGGGGCCGCCGTCGCCTCATCACCCGTCCCCACCGGCGGCGGCCCCATTCCACGCAATCCACAGGGAGGATTTCGATCATGTTCAGCGGAGACTTCGAGCAGATTCCGTATCCCACTCAGCGATCCAAGACGGAAGCCGGATCGACATCTGACTCCATCCCTACTTCGGTTCCGGAACCGAACTCCGATGACGCGCCTGCCGGTGGGACATCCGACAGTGGGACACCCGACAGTGGGACACCCGACAGTCCGGCACTCGACAGTCCGGCACCCGCCGAACCCACTTCGACGCAGCGGCAGATGCCCACGCGCCGGTCCATCTGATGGCTTCGCCGCCCCTCGGCGCCGCCCGCAACAACCCCGACGCCGAAACCCGCAATAATGCCCACGTCAGCACCGATGCCGCTGCGCTGACCGCCGAGGTACGAAAGCTGGTACAGCCCGGAGACACGATCACCATTCCCGAGCCGTACTACTACCTCGGAAACGGGACGCTACGGATGGAGGTGTCCAGTGTCGGCACGATCCTCCAGATCGGCGCGCTGGTCTTGGTGGAGTTGCGCGGCTGGGAAACGAGCCGTCTCCTCCCCGGACGCTCGCCGCGCCGGGCAGCCGTACACCTGGCGGCGCTACGGCTGCCCGGCGCGGTGACCAGACCCCTCGACCCGGAGTAGCCGGCCCTCTCGACGTGGCGTGGCCAGCCCTCCCGAGCTGGGTGGCCTGGCAGGCGGGCCGCTGCCACTGGGTCAAATACGATCGAGAAACTCCAGGCTGCGTTGCCAGAGGCGGGCGGCGGCCACCTCGTCAAGGACAGCCGTACCCGGATCTGCGGTTTTCGGATCTGCGGCTTCCGGGTCTGCAGTTTTCGGATCTGCGGCTTCCGGGTCGGTGAAGAGATGCCTCACCCCGGGATAGGTGAAGACCTCGACGGCCGCACCTGCCTCGGCCGTGGCCGTCCGCCAGGTGGTGACGTCGGCCTCGCTGAAATACTCGTCGGGCTGGGCGATGTGCAGTTGCACTGGCAGTCCGGCACGCAGCGGCATCAGTTCGCCACCAGTGCCGTGCAGCAACAACAGCCCGGTGGTCTCCCGACGCTCGGCAAGTAGGCCGCTGACCACACCCGTACCCATGGAAAGGCCGGCCAGAACGGTGCCGGCGGGTAGGTCCCGCACCGACTCCCGCGCCCGCTGCATGATCATCGGCCAGCCGATCCGCTCGCTGAGCGCGAACCCCTCGTCGACGGTGGTTGCCACCTGTCCGTCGTACAGGTCGGGGGTGACGACCTGGTGCCCGGCTGCGCGCAACCGATCGGCGGCGGCCAGTACGGCGGGGCGCAGCCCGTACACGGAGTGGAACAGTGCAATATGGGTCACCCGGACATCGTGCCCGATCGGGCCCCGATTTTTGGGGAACGATTGTTGCTGCTGGGTAAGGACCTGGGCTCCGGCCGACGTACGCATCCCGGGCAAACCTAATCGGCACCTGCGCATGCAATGATGCGCCGATGTCGCTCCCTCGCCCCTCCCGGGTCATCCGCGCAAACGACATCCTCGGCGGTCGGGTGATACTCGACGGCTATCCGTTCCGGTACATCGTCGTCGCCCCCGGGATGTCGGTGTCGACACTGGTAGGTGCCACCTTCAATCGTGCCGGCGCCGAGAACTCGATGTTCGATGAGGTACTGACAGCGGTGGAGTTCCTGGAAACGAGAGGATGGGAACTCGTCAGCATGGATCAGGGCTTCGTAGCCTGCTTACGGCGGGTCCGCTGATGACGACCTGGTGACCGGTGGCGCGAAACCGGTCGGCGGCGGTCCGTACGGCGGCACCCCTGGGAACGGTTATTGCGGCAGGGGCAGCAACAACCGTTCCCAAAGCACGCTTGTTGCGCCCTATTCCCTGCGTGTTCCCTGCTTGGACAACTCCCGCAACTCAGCCACCAGTCGGTGCGCGTCGGTCGGATCGAACGCCGGACCGGCGACATCGACCCGGCGACGGACCCGGTACCCGGACAGCACAGCCTCCGGCGGCGAACCGATCAGCTCCGTGATCGGTCGAATCGCCCGCGTGACCGGAGTGCCGAAGAGCTTCGCGAGCACCTTCACCACACCTCGCAATGGCTGCCGGAACGGGTCGGCGAGTCCAGTGTTGACGAACATCGGGTTGTACAGGACGTACCGGATCCGGCTGTCCGGATGTTCAGCGGCGAACGCGACCCCGAGCAGGTCGTTGGCGCGCGCACCCTGCATGGTGGCGGCGAAGGCGCGGTAACCCTCGCGTTGCTGAAGATCATCCCAGTGCAATACCCCGGCCTTGATCCCGCCGGTACCGCACAGGTTCACGATGACGGGGCGTGGTGCCCGTTCCAACGCCTCGCGCAGCCCCTCGACCAGCAGGAACCGGCTCAGTACGTAGAGCGCGAAGGTGCGCTCGATCCCCTCCCCGGTCTCCTGTCGCGTCATCTGGTAGCGGAAAGCACCGAGCACCAGGACATCGATGACCGGATGCTGCTCGCGCAACTGTTGCGCAAGCGCGCGTGTGCCTGTCGTCGAGCTGAGATCCGCTGCGACGAACGAGCAGCGGTCACCCGCGCCGAGACGGGCGGCCTCGGCGCGGAGCGACTGTCCCTTGGCCGGACTGGTGCCGATGGCGATAACACGATCGCCCTGGCGGAGATGGTGCAGGGCGAGGGCCCTGCCGATGCCGTCGGTCCCACCGGTGATGACCAGGGTTCGCACTGGATGCTCCTTCGCTGTTCACATGCTCCGGCGCGATTACGGCTAATCGTCACGATTACGCGTACTCGTCGCGCGGCGCGGATACGCTCGATCCTCGATCGACGATTCCGGCCGCGAAAGAAGGAACATTGATGTCCCCGGTCATCCCGGTACCGGTCACGGTGCTGGAGCGCACCTCGTGTGCGGCGACGGACGTGCTGCATCGCATCGGTGACAAGTGGAGCCTGCTGATAATGGCGGTGCTGGCCGAACGGCCGTACGGCTTCAACGAGCTGGACCGTACGGTGCATGGCCTGAGCCGTCGTATCCTCATTCGCACGTTACGGACGCTGACCCGGGATGGGCTGGTGAGCCGTACCGAACACGACGGTGTGGCAGCGCGGGTCGACTACGCGTTGACCGACCTCGGCCGGTCGCTGCTACCGCTGGTGATCGCGGTGGGCAGATGGGCCGAGTCACACGACGGTGAGATCCAAGCTGCCCGCGCCCACCACGACGCCACCTTTCGGGGCCGCTGACTACATTCGACGTGCCTGGTAGTCGCCTGCTGGGCCTGGTAGTCGCTACTGGTTCGGGCACCCGAGCCGACGCGCCTGGTAGTCCACTATCGGTTGCCTGGTAGTCCACTATCGGTTCGGGAACCCGAGCCGGTGGGCGACCCACACTCGTGCTGCGCCGATCACGGCCCCGACGGTGGCGAGTGCGATCACGCCGGGTGCGACCAGGCCCGGCGCTTTCCCGCCCTCGGTGAGGATCGCGAGGAGGGGACCTGCCTCTGCGGCGATACCCGCCACGAGGAGGGTGGCGGCGATGCGGGTCGTGACGGATGCGAACGGCTCGAACACGGCCATGAGGATGACGCCGAGGCCGTAGACATTCAGCGCCGGTACGACGGTCGCCTGCCCGGAGGAGAATTCGGCATCGCCGACGCTTGGCCACCCCCACTCGGGGATCGCCCCGGCCAGGACGAACGCGATGACTGCGTAGAGGGCGATCGCCGCGAAGCTCAGGAGGAGCCGAAGCCAGACCCGATATCGGATGCGCCCGCTCATGCCCCCGCCTCCAGGTTGCCGATCATGAACTGGAGGGTGGTCACGGTGCGTTCGTATTCGCCGTCGGCAAGGCCGGCAACGGTCAGGTCCCGAGTGGCCTGGACCTCGATCACCAGGCGCTCGTAGAACGCGTGGCCCGGTTCAGTAAGTGTGTAGACATCGTCGTCAGCCCGGATGAGCCCGTTCTCCGCGAGCGGTTCCAGGTGTTGTTTCACGGTTTCTTCGGCGCGCTGGTCGAGGAATGGGGCTACCGCCGAGGCCAACGCGTCGAGCGAGGCCCCATCCTCGGCGAGTGGGACGACGTTCCCGGCGAGCAGGTCCCTGTCCCCGGCGAGCGTGTGCAGGAGCTGCCACTGGCGACGGGTGATGCCGCGGATGCCCAGGGTGCGCTCGAATCGCTCGTCGATGAGACGGTCGAGCTTGCGCAGCAGTAGCCCGATCGGGGGCAGGGACGGGTTCGCCACTCCACCAGTAGTTGTATTCATGCAACTGTTGTAACGATACAAGCATGTAGTTGTCAACTAGCAACTGTTGTACCGTGGCAATCATGACGTCGGATGATCGTGCGCCAGACGAGGTGATCGAGCGGGCGTTGGTACGCATCAGGCGCCACCAGCAGTCCCGCCACCTGCAACACCGCGCTGCCCAAGGCGATCCTGCGGCGGCCTCGGTCGCGACCGCGACGCGGTTCCGCTACCTCGACGCCCTCGACGGCACGAGCGACGGCCTCGCCATCTCCGAGGTCGCCGAGGCGATCGGCGTCGACCGGCCCCGCTCCAGCCGGCTGACCAGCGAACTGGTCGAGGACGGCCTGGTGCAGCGCGACACCGTTCCGGGCGACTCCCGCTACGCGCGCATCCGGCTGACGCCACGGGGCAAGCAACTGGTGGACGACATCCACGAGACCCGCCGCCGCACTGTCACCGACGCACTCTCGGAATTCACCGCCGAGGAAGCGCGTACCTTCGCAGTGCTCCTCGAACGCTTCGTGGACGCCTGGCCTACGGCGTAGCTCGGGCGGCTCGCAGTCATCGGCCGGCTAACCGACCGGCATGAGGGTGGCTGACCCCTCCTGCCCTGGGCATCCTAGGACCCTAAATAGAAAGATCATCGGATTGGGGCGCACCCATCATCATCGTGCGGCACAGCCCCGGCGTTAGGAGGCGGCCCTCCTATACCGAAAGCGACAAGAAGGGGCCCTTCCTTACACCTCAGTAGCCGACCAGGGCGATGACCAGGGAGGAGACCGCAGCGGCGAGCAGTACGCTGCCGGCGCCTACGCCGACGACCGCACTCACCTTCAGCGAACGGGAGCGGGCTACCGGAATCGCGGCGAGCGCCACCAGCGTGATCAACGCGGCCACCACGTGGATCAGCGGATAGTCGATCAACTCGGCGACCGGGAACAGGTGTACTCCCACGACCAGGGCGATCCAGGCCGAGATCAGCTCACTACGGCGAAGGGCCGCGAGGATCCCCGCGCCGATTCCGGCGAGGCCGAACTCGATGCCGACCACGATGCCGAAGGTACGGCTGGTGTCGGCGTCGAACGCCGTCCCGTCCGACCAGTGTCGCCAGGCGAGTAGCCCACCGGCGACTGCCATGAGGATGGCGGTGATCGAACCGGTGGCGAGCAGTTTCCGCCAGGCGGGCGGGGGTGCCTCCTGGGCCCAGCCGTACCAACTGGACGCGAAGAAACCGAAAATGACGGCGGTCGCCGCCGCGTCCCGGACGTGCAGCGCGATCATTTAGCTCCCCCGATGCCGGTCGATGTTGCGCTAGCCGAGCCCACCGGAGTGCAGATGCCAGTTGACCTTGCGCGACCTACCGGAACGTACACCACGCGCGAAAGGCCGGAACGAGGATGGCAACCGAGCGCAGGTGCGGGGCTGCCGCCGGCTCCTCCCGGCCCGACGCAAGCCGGGCCAGAGGCCGACGCAAGCCGGGCCAGAGGCCGACGCACCCTGGGCCGTGGCCAGAGGCCGACGCACCCTGGGCCGTGGCCAGGGGACCATCGGAGACCGGATAGCATCTTCGCCGTACCCGCGACTGGCGCAGCGAGGTGGAAACGACCACCGGGGAGCGACCGTAGAGGAGTGCACCGCGCGCCTGGGTGCATCCCGCTAGGCACCGCCGCCTGCCAGGAGGACGCTCGTGCACGTACCACCGATCCCCAGCCTCGCCACCGAGGACCCGCAGCTCGCCGCCCTGATCGAGGGGGAGGCACAGCGCCAGCACGACAAGCTCCGAATGATCGCCTCGGAGAACTACGTCTCCACCGCCGTGCTGGAAGCCAGTGGCACGGTGTTGACCAACAAGTACTCCGAGGGGTACGCCGGCAAGCGCTACTACGAGGGTCAGCAGTTCGTCGACCAGATCGAGACGCTGGCCATCGAGCGCGCCAAGGCCGTCTTCGGTGTCGACCACGCCAACGTGCAGCCGTACTCCGGCTCGCCGGCCAACCTCGCCGTCTACCTGGCCTTCCTCTCCCCCGGTGACAAGGTGATGGGGATGGCGCTGCCGATGGGCGGCCACCTCACCCACGGTTGGTCGGTCTCGGCCACCGGCAAGTGGTTCACCTCGGTCCGCTACAACGTCTCAAAGGAGACCGGCCGGATCGACCTCGACGAGGTACGTGACATCGCCCACCGCGAGCAGCCAAAGGTGATCTTCTGCGGCGGCACTGCGGTGCCCCGGACCATCGATTTTCCCGGTTTCGCCGAGATCGCCCGTGAGGTCGGGGCGGTGCTGGTGGCCGACATCGCGCACATCGCCGGCCTGATCGCCGGTGGCGCGCACCCCTCGCCGGTCGGCTACGCCGACGTCATCACCACCACCACGCACAAGACCCTGCGTGGTCCGCGCGGCGCAATGATCATGACGACGGCGGAGCACGCCGCCGCGATCGACAAGGCGGTCTTCCCCGGCCTCCAGGGTGGTCCGCACAACCACACCACCGCCGGCATCGCGGTAGCGCTGAAGGAGGCCGGCACCGACGACTTCCGGGCGTACGCCCACCAGGTCGTCGCCAACGCCAAGGCGCTGGCCGCCGCGCTGACCGAGCGCGGATTCGCGCTCTCCTCCGGCGGCACCGACAACCACCTGATCCTGGCCGACCTGACTCCCAAGGAGATCGGGGGCAAGCCGGCCGCGCAGGCGCTGGACCGGGCCGGCATCGAGCTGAACTACAACACCGTGCCGTACGACACGCGTAAGCCGTTCGACCCGTCCGGCATCCGGCTCGGCACTGCCGCGCTGACCACCCGAGGGCTCACCGAGGAGCAGATGCCGCAGGTGGCTGCCTGGATGGATGAGGCGATCACGGCAGCCGGCAAGAACGACGAGGCGACCCTGGAGCGGATCGCGGGCGAGGTGCGGGACCTGCTCGCGTCGTACCCGATGCCGGGCTTCGCCCGCTAGGACGCCAACGAGTCGCCGGCTGCGGTGCGACCCGAGTGGGTCGCACCGCAGCCGGCGATGCAGGGAACCGCTAGCGTGCGCGATCCAGTTGTCGCCACTGCTGTACGCCGAGCAGGGTCAGCCAGGCAAAGCCGGTGACGACGGCGATGCGTTGGAACAGTCCGCCGTACTCCACCAGGCTCGCTACCTGGGCAAAGGCCAGGTTGGAGAGTTCGAGCGCGGCCACGAAGACGATCACCGAGGCGACCGAATAGGTCAGCCAGCCCCATCGCTTCTCAGTCGCGAACCGTCGGGCGAGTACGACGAAGGCGATCGGTAGCGCCAGGAACCCGGGGATCGACACCAGATCGTGCAGGATGCCGTGCCAGGTCGGTTGCGAAATCTGGTCGGGTGTCCCGGCCGGGAAACCGCTGATCGGGTCGGTGACGAAGATCCCCGCGCCGATCAGGGTGATCCCCCAGCAGCCGACCAGCAACGGCCCCCAGGTCGCACCCCGGCCCGGTCGAAGCGCTCGGCGTAGGCCAAGGGCGAAGGCCATCGTCAGCAGACCGGCGGCGATGAAGTTGACGTCCTGGATCCACCCGAGTTGACCGAGGGCCAACGAACTGACCGGATGCCGCAACGGTTCGTAGTCGGCCCGGGTGGCCCCCTGGACGAGGAACACGAGGACGAAGAGTGGGCCGGCAAGCACTCCGCAGGCCAGGAGCCGTCTGGTCAGGGCCGGCCCGGACCGGCGAGGTGCCGGTCCGGGTGTCGCGGTACGCGTGAGCGTCGTCGTCATCGCGTACCGACCTCAGGTTGCCTTGCCAACTCGGCGAGGGTCGCGGCTCGGAGCGCCTCGGTGGTGACGCCGGCCTCGGCGAGGACCGTGGCGGAAAGGCCGGCGTCGTCGCGAAGCAGGCCGAGCAGGATGTGTTCGGTACCGATGTGCCGGTGACGCAGGTGAAGGGCTTCCCGCAGCGCCAGTTCGAGGGTCTTCTTGGCCCGTGGGGTGAACCCGGGACCGAGTTTGGACACCTTGGACTCACCACCCTGGCTGGCGCGCTGCCAGGGCCAGAGCCGCTCGCGTCGGGGCGTTGCCGGCGGGGGCACGGCCAGCGCCTCCGGCCCGAGGGACTCCTCGATCCGCGCCAGCACCGCGTCGAGGTCGATGCCGATCGTCCGTAGGGCGGCAGCGTCCTCGTCGCCGAGGATCTGCGACTGTCCATCGGTCAACCGCACCACGTCGGACCGGACCTGTGCCCGGTCGAGGCCAGCCTGACGCAGCACGGTGGCGGCGATGTCGGTCTCCTCGGAGAGCAGCGCCAACAGGAGATGCTCGGTGCCGACCTTCGCGTGGTTCAACTGCTGGGCGGTGATCCGGGCGTTGATCACCGTTTCACGAGCCGCAGCGGTGAATCGTTCGAACATTCAATCCTCCCGTGGGCCTGGTGCCGGCATTCGACCGGCGTACTTCTTGTGAACGGCCTGTCTGGTGACCCCCAGCGCGTCGGCGATCTCCTGCCAGGACCAACCTTGTCGTCTGGCGTTGGCGACCTGCGCCGCCTCCAGGGTTTCCGCCAGGCGGCGCAGCGCCAGCGTGGCCCGTAGACCCGCTCGGGCGTCCGCGCCGCTGGCTTCCGTGGCCAGATCCGCCACATCACTCATGACGTCAACCGTAGTTGACAACGACCGACGGCGTCAACTCTAGTTGACATCTATGAGCGCGCCCGCCGGTAGCGCACTCCGGCAGGGGTGCGAAAATCGCCGGGTGAGCAGCGCCAACACCATCCGCTTCCGACACAGCCAGGCGATCTTGGTAGCCGCGATCGTCGCGTTCATCGGCACCCTGCCGCTGGCCTCCGCCCGATGGTTCCTGGTCCCGCTGCTACTCGTACCACTGGCGGTCGGGGTGTGGGCCTGGCGCGCCGGCACCGACGCCGACCCACAGGGGCTGCACCTACGCGCACTGTTCGGCCAGCGACTCATCCCCTGGTCACGGGTCGTCGAACTGACCGCCGACCCGCGCGGTCAGGCCGTCGTCCGGCTCGACGACGGCAGCCACACCCGGCTGCCCGCCGTACGCGCCGAAGACCTGCACAAGCTCGTCACCGCCAGCGGCCAGACCATCGAGGATCCCGCTCAGTAGCCGTCCACCACCTCGTTGACCAGTGGCTCGCCGGCCGCGTACCGCCGCAACTGCGCGCCGACCAGCCGATACGCCCGGGGCAGCAGGCCGGAGACCGATCCGCCGACATGCGGGGTGAGCAGCACGTTGGGCAGCCCCCAGAGCGGATGACCGGCGGGTAGCGGCTCCGGGTCGGTGACGTCCATCGCCGCCCCGATCCGGCCGGTACGCAACTCGGCGACCAGGGCCTCGGTATCGGCCACCGGACCCCGGGCGGCGTTGACCAGCAGAGCCCCATCGGGCAGGGCGGCCAGGAACCGGGCGTCGATCATCCCCCGGGTCTGCTCGGTGAGCGGCACGATGACGACCACGACGTCGGCCGCCGGCAACAGCCCTGGCAGGTCGGCCACGCCGTACACGCCCTCGGCCGGTCGGGCGGTGCGCGCCACCATCGTGAGCGTCACCTCGAACGGCTCCAGCCGACGCCGGATCGCGGCGCCGATCGAACCGGCCCCGACGATCAACACCCGCTTACCGGCCAGCTCGCCAGTCGCCTCCGGGGCCCACTCCCCTCGGGCCTGGGCCCGCACGAAGGTCGGGAAGGCCCGCAGGTACGACAGGATCGCGGTGACCACCCACTCGGCGGTCGACGAGTCGTGCACCCCTCGGGCGTCGCAGAGAGTCACCCCGTCGGGCAGCCGACCGACCCAGACGTCCGCCCCCGCCGACAGCAACTGGACCACCCGCAGGTCGGGCAGGGCGGCCGCGACCGGCACCGACTCCGTCTGGGACAGGAACGGCGGCACCCAGAACTCGACCCCGACCGGGTCCGGGGCCTGCCGGGCCGGCTCGGCGACCACCTCGACGGCAACCCCGGACGGAATCTCACCAAGCAACTCGCGGCCCCGCTCGTGGGCGATCCAGACCTTCACGCTCGCCGACGATAGCCGGAACGAACCATCACCGCTTTCGGCGCACGGTGGCCGTACTTCCAGTCACCAAAGTTGCCAGCGGAACGGCATCGGCCACGACCGCACCGGCCGCGACCCCGGCGTCACGGCGTCACGGCGTCACGGCCGATGCTGACGCCCGGCAAGATCGTGGCACCGGCACCGATCCACACGTTCTGCGCCACGTCGATGGGTCCACCGCTGAGCCACCCCCATCGCTCCACAGGATCCACCGGTGCGAGCGGTCGTACTCCGGTTCAACCGAGCGGCAGGTCGACCGGCCCGGCCGGCTGGTAGATGTCGTAGCCAGCGACTCGGGTCACGGTGACCGGGACGGCACTGTCGCGCAGATACCCAGCGACCGCCCCGCTCAACGGCGTACCGGCCGGCAGCACATAGGCGGGGCGCTCGGCACGCCGGACCTGCTCCCGGTACGGCAGGTAGCGGTCCCAACCAACCCGTAGGTCGTCGCGGATCACCGCGCAGACCAGCCGTTCCTCGGTCATGAAGGTGAGGTTGTTGCAGGTCCAGTACTCGCTGTAGAAGCGGTTGACACCGAGCCGGTCGAGGGTCGCCACCAACTCCCGCCGTTCCTCGGCCACCCGAGCCAACTCCGGCGCCTTGGCGATCATCGAGCCGGTGGCCACCACCATGGTCACCGCCAACGCCACCAGCGGGACCAGAGCGGCCCACCGGGTCAGTGCGGGACGCCGCGACGCATCCCGGCCGCCCCCGACCGGATTCGGGCCACGACCGGAAGCCGCCACCGCCCACAGCGGCCAGAGCACTGCCGGGGTGGAGATCAACAGCGTGTGCAGATAGCGGGAACTCTCCACCGGCGTGGCGCCGGCGGCACCGCTGACGGCGTACGCGAGCAGGGTCAGCGCAGCCCCGACGACCAGGGCGAGCCGCCCGGCCTGCCGGACCCGCTCGTCGGTCGCGGCCGATGCCGATCCGACTGTGCCGGCCACCGACAGCGGCGACCCAGCCGCATCAGACACCGACAGCGGCAATCCGGCTACGCCGGACACCGCCGGCCGCGACCCAACCGCATCAGACACCGACAGCGGCAATCCGGCTACGCCGGACACCGCCGGCCGCGACCCAACCGCATCAGACACCGACAGCGGCAATCCGGCTACGCCGGACACCGCCGGCCGCGACCCAACCGCATCAGACACCGACAGCGGCAATCCGGCTGCGCCGGACACCGCCGTCGAAGCCCGGCGCAGTCCCCGGACCGCGAGCACCCCGGCCGCGACCAGCAGGATCGGATAGGCGACGCCCCACCACATCTGCCAGGGCGCACACTGGCTCGGGGCGCACAGTCCGCCGCTCATCGGCAGGCCGAAGAGAAGCCCACCGTAGAGGCGGTCCGGCCAGGACGCGTCCGCGCCGCCGCTGAGGTTGGCGTAGATGGCCAGGGAGCGGTGCTCCGGGGCGGCGATCAGGTTGTGCAGCACGATCGGGATCAGCCCGACCAGCAGACCGCCGACGAGCGCCAGGCCGTCCCGGCCCCGCAGCGCCCGTACCCCGGTGACCAGCAGCAGCATCAGGCCGGCCGCGCCGACGTACGGCAGGATCAGCCAGTCGTCCCAGAGGGTGAGGCCGGCGACGAGCCCCCATCCGGCGAAGGCAAGCCACCGGCGGCGTACCACCCCGAACCCGAGGTTGACCGCCAGCAGCACCAGCAGCACCCCGATCGGGTTCATCTCCGGGTAGCCGCCCCCGGCGATGAGCTGGTTCTTCAGGATGCGGTCGGAGCCGAGGGCGAGCAGACCCACCGTGACCGCCGCCAGCCACGGGCTGTAGAGCCGCCGGGTCAGCTGCCAGATCAACACCAGGAAGACGGCGTAGAGCAGCAGGTTGGGCAGGCGTAGTGCGAAAGTGGACGATCCGAAGAGGGCGAAGAGCGGCACCGCCAGGTACGACTCCAGAGCCCCCATGTAGTACTGGCCGTAGAAGAAAAGTGGAAACTCCCGCCCCTGCACGATGTGCATGGTGACCAGCCCGCTGGTCGCCTCGTCGCTGTTGGCCGGGGGTAGTTCGGCGAGGAGCACGGCCAGTCGGTAACCGACGCCGAGCACGCCGAACACCACCGCGAGCCAGGCAACAGAAGGCCACCGGGTAAGACCAGCCGTCGCAGTCTTGGACACGGACGGCTCTCCCGCCCTCAGGATCGTCATCGCCAGCAGTTTCGCACGCATCCCCGATCGTCGTTGAATCCGGCGCGGCAGCGCGGCGAGACATGGCTACCCTTGGGCAGTGAGCCTTCGTCCTCCGTACCCCCGGCCCACCCGTACCCGGGCGGCGGTCGCGCTCTGCGCGGCGGTCGTCCTCGCGACCGGCGGTTGTGCCTTCGGCGAGCCTGAGCCCGACCCCGCCGGCGAACCTCCGAGATTTCCCACCCCGTCCGTGTCGCCCAGCCAGGGCGGTGGCGTCGACCAGCAGGTGGCGGCGACGGTGCTGGCCAAGGGGCTGCGGGTGCCCTGGGGCATCGGCTTCCTGCCCGACGGCGGGGCGCTGGTCACCGAGCGGGACACCGCCAAGATCCTGAAGGTCGGCCCGGAGTCCGGGCCGGACGGGCTCAAGGTGACCACGGTGCAGACCCTGGACGTGGTCGACGCGGCCGGTGAGGGGGGCCTGCTCGGGCTCGCCGTCTCGCCGGACTACGCGAAGGACCAGACGATCTTCGTCTACTACTCGACCCGGCAGGACAACCGCATCGCCAAGCTGACGCTGGGCGCAGCCCCGACCCCGATCGTCACCGGCATCCCGCGCTCCGGCATCCACAACGGGGGACGGCTCGCGTTCGGCCCGGACGGGTTCCTCTACGCCACCACCGGGGACGCTTCCGACCGGGGCCTGTCGCAGGACGTCAAGAGCCTCGCCGGCAAGATCCTGCGGATCACGAAGGACGGCAAGCCGGCCCCGGGCAACCCCTTCCCCAACTCGCCGGTCTGGTCGCTGGGGCATCGCAACCCGCAGGGCATCGCCTGGGACACCAGCAAGCGGATGTACGCCGCGGAGTTCGGGCAGAACACCTGGGACGAGATCAACCAGATCGAGCCGGGCAAGAACTACGGTTGGCCCGAGGTGGAGGGGCCCGGCAGGAACCCGGATTCCCGCTTCGTCGACCCGATCGTCAACTGGCAGACCGGGGACGCCTCCTGCTCCGGCCTGGCCGCCGTCGAACGTCTCCTCGTCACCGCGTGTCTACGGGGCGAACGGGTGTGGCTGGTGGAACTCACCGCCTCGGGCGGTGTCCTCGGTCAGCCCCGGGCGCTGCTCACCGAAAAGTACGGGCGGCTACGCACCGCCGTCGTCGCCCCGGACGGCTCGCTCTGGGTCTCCACCTCCAACCACGACGGGCGGGGCCAGCCCAGCCCGGAGGACGACCGGATCATCCGGCTGGTCTTCTCCGGCGGCGGAGCCGGCAAGAGCTGACCCCGTCCGGCCGGGTTTGCCGTTTACTCGACTCGTCTGGCCGGGTTTGCCGAGATCATCCGTGGGGCAGGTGATGATGTGAACATGGACGGACGCCACGACGACGAGCAGACCGCCAAGGGCCGACCGGACTCGGCGGTACGTCGTGCCCTACGGACATCCCGCACCGCCCTCCGGTCGACCGCCAGCCGCCGGATCGGAGTCGGTCTGGCCGTCCTGGCGGTCAGTCTGGTCGGCATCGTGGTCGGCATGCTCCTCGGGGGTCGGGTGCAGACCGACGTCGGCCCGTTCCAGGCCGAAATGGCGATCACCCCGTCGGCGACCGGCGAAACCCGGGTCAACATCCCGCCGCTGGGGGCGCTCCAACTCGACAGCCACGACGGGCCGACCCGGCTGACGGTCCAGCTCGGCTCACTCGACCAGCGGCGCACCGAGGCGCTGATCGACGACCCGGCCAGCCTCAACCGGGCCAGCCAGTCGGCGGTCAAGGACGTCACCAGCGGGGTCATCCGGGTCGGCATGCGCACGATTGCCGCCACCGTACTCTGCACGCTGATCCTGGCCGCCCTGGTCTTCCGCAACATGCGCCGGGTCGCCTGGTCCGGCGTACTGGCCCTGGCACTCACCGGCGGCAGCCTCGGCATCGCCGGATTGACCCTGCGCCCGGAGTCCATCGAGGAACCCCGCTACGAGGGGCTGCTGGTCAACGCCCCGGCCATCGTCGGTGACGCCCGGCGGATCGCCAACGACTACAGCAAGTACGCCGAGCAGCTGCAACGGCTCGTCGGCAACGTCAGCCAGCTCTACACCACGGTCTCGGCACTGCCGGTCTACGAACCCGCACCGGGCACCACCCGGGTGCTGCACGTCTCCGACATGCACCTGAACCCGACCGGATGGCAACTCATCCGTACCGTGGTCGAGCAGTTCAACATCGACGTCGTGGTCGACACCGGCGACATCACCGACTGGGGCAGCGAACCGGAGGCGTCGTTCGTCGGCTCCATCGGGGTGTTGAAGAAGCCGTACGTCTTCATCCGGGGCAACCACGACTCGCCGGCCACGGCGGCGGCGGTGGCCCGCCAGCCCAACGCGATCGTGTTGAACAACTCGACCACCACCGTGGCCGGGCTGACCATCGCCGGAATCGGCGACCCTCGGTTCACCCCCGACAAGGCGACCTCACCGGCCGGCTCGGGCCTGTCGAAGGAGACCGCCGACGCGCTCATCGGGACCGGCGACAAACTCGCCGCCACGGTCAAGGCATCACCGACCCCGGTCAACATCGCCCTGGTGCACGACCCGGCCTCGGCCGGACCGCTGTCGGGCACCTGTCCGCTGGTGCTGGCCGGGCACACCCACAAGCGCGAGACACGCACCCTGCCGGAGGTCCCCGGGCAGCCGCCGACCCAGTTGATGATCCAGGGCTCCACCGGGGGCGCGGGCCTGCGCGGTCTGGAAGGCGAGAAGCCCACCCCGCTGACCATGACCGTGCTCTACTTCGACCAGCAGAAGCTGCTCCAGGCGTACGACGACATCCAGGTCGGCGGGACCGGCGAGTCCCAGGTCAGCCTGGAACGGCACGTGATCAGGGAGCCGGCCGGGGTAAACCCGTCGGCCCCGGTGACCCCGACCCCCACTCGTTGAGGTCGACGCTCCCGGGGCCGCTTCTCCGTTCCGGTCAGCCCGCAGACCTTCCGGTCAGCCCTCGACGCCGAGGCGGGACAGGATCAGCTCCCGTACGGTCTTGGCGTCCGCCTGGCCCCGGGTGGTCTTCATGACCGCGCCGACCAGCGCCCCGGCCGCCGCCACCTTGCCGTCCCGGATCTTGTCGGCGATGGCCGGGTTGGCGGCGATCGCCTCGTCAACGGCGGCGGTGAGCGCGCCGGTGTCGGAGACCACCTCCAGGCCACGAGCGGTCATGATCTGCGTCGGCGAGCCCTCGCCGGCCAGCACCCTGTCCAGCACGGTACGGGCCAGCTTGTCGTTGAGCTTGCCCGCGTCGACCAGCCCCTGCAGCTCGGCCACCTGGGCCGGGGTGGCCCCGACAGCGGCCAGCTCGACACCGGTCTCGTTGGCCCGGCGGGACAGCTCGCCCAGCCACCACTTGCGGGCCCCGGCCGGGGTGGTGCCCGCGGCCACGGTCTGCTCGATCAGCTCCACCGCGCCGGCGTTGAGCACCGACTGCATGTCGAGGTCGGAGAGGCCCCACTGCTCCTGGAGCCGCTTACGGTGCACCCGGGGCAGCTCCGGCAGGGCGGCCTTCAGCTCGGCGACCCAGGCGGCATCCGGCGCGAGCGGCACCAGGTCCGGCTCGGGGAAGTAGCGGTAGTCGGTGGCGGTTTCCTTGGACCGGCCCGAGGTGGTGTCCCCGGTGTCCTCGTGGAAGTGCCGGGTCTCCTGGGTGATCCGGCCGCCCGCGTCGAGCACCGACGCCTGCCGCAGCATCTCGGAACGTACCGCCCGTTCGACCGAGCGCAGCGAGTTGACGTTCTTCGTCTCGGTACGGGTGCCCCACTCGGTCGCGCCGACCGGGTTCAGCGACGTGTTGACGTCGCAGCGCAGCGAACCCTCCTCCATCCGTACGTCGGAGACGTCGAGGGAACGGATCACGTCACGCAGCTCGGTGACGTAGGCGCGGGCGACCATCGGTGCCTGCGCGCCGGTGCCCGGGATCGGCTTGGTGACGATCTCCACCAGCGGAATGCCGGCCCGGTTGTAGTCCACCAGCGACTCGGTGGCACCGTGGATCCGACCGGTGGCCCCGCCGACGTGCAGCGTCTTGCCGGTGTCCTCCTCCAGGTGCACCCGCTCGATGCCGATCCGGACGAGTTCGCCGTCGACCTCGACGTCCAGGTAGCCGTCCACGCAGAGCGGCTCGTCGTACTGGCTGATCTGGAAGTTCTTCGGCATGTCCGGGTAGAAGTAGTTCTTCCGGGCGAACCGGCACCAGGAGGCGATCGAGCAGTTCAACGCCAGGCCGATCCGGATCGTCGCCTCGATCGCGGCCTTGTTGGCCACCGGCAGCGAGCCGGGCAGGCCGAGGCAGACCGGGCAGACCCGGGTGTTCGGCTCGCCACCGAAGTCGGTCGGGCAACCGCAGAACATCTTGGTGTTCGTGCCCAGTTCGACGTGGGTCTCCAGGCCGATCACCGGCTCATAACGCTCGACAACCTCGTCGTACGACGGCAGCACGGTCGTGCTCATCAAGAACTCCAGCTCTGCGTGGCAACCGGATTAACCAGCACCAGCCTAGTGGCTCGCCCCGGCCGGGCTGCCGGGGGTTTGGGGCGTTCCGGCGCTGACGGTAGCGGGCGGGTTGCCCCTGGCGCTGAGTGCCGCCCGGCTCAGCCGGTCAGCGCGGCCCGCAGCGCCTCGGCGCCAGAGCGACGCAGCAGGATCGGCCCGGTCAGCTCCAGCCACGAGTCGTCACGGAACTCCACCCGCAGCCGGGCACCGTGCAGCCGGTGCCGCCGACGCCGGACGCCGGTCACCTGCGTCCGCGCCACCCACCACAGCAGCGTCAACCGCTCGGGTGCCACCGGCTCGGGCGGCTCCCCGAACGCCCGGATCGGGTCCTGGCCGGACAGCTTGAATATCAACATTCGCCGATCGGTCACCGCGACCACCAGCGTGTAGGTGGTAGGGACTGCCATGGCCCAACTGCCCGCGACCGATTCCGGCCGGCCACGCGCTGCCCGGCCGAAGAGCAGCCGCATCAGCCAGTCCGTCGGGCCACCGGAGCCGAAGTTGTCGATCGCGTCGGCAGCGTTGGCCAGGACGCCGACCACCGCCATGGCCCCGACCGCCGTGCCGGTGCCCGACGGCGGGTCGGGTGGCCGGACGGGCTTCTCAGGTGCCGGGCCCAGCGGGCGCTTCGCCTCGCGCGCCTCGATCAGGGTCTCGCCCGGTGCGAGGTGGGCAGCGAAAGCGCTCTCGTAGCGCAGTCGGTAATCGGTGGCCACGGTCAGCCCAACGGGTAGTCGTTGTCGCTGTCGAGCATCTCGCGCATCAAATTCGTTCCCCCGGCCCAGTCACGGCGCACACAGTAATCGACGCGCCTCGAAGACGCTGACCTGTAGTCGTGGGCACCCGAATGGTCTTCATGACCGCACCCACCAGCGCGCCGGACGCCACCACCCTGCCGTCCCGGATCTTGTCGACGATGGCCGGGGTCGCGGCGATCGCCTCAGGCATCGCGGCGACGCAGCGCCAGATAGCCGCCGATGAGGGCAGCGGCGGCCCAGAGCGCAAGGATGCCCAGCCCGGTCCACGGGCCGTAGGCGCGGGCCCAGCGGGGATCATCCGGTGGGCCTGCCAGGTGCATGATCACCCAACCCGCCTGGTCCGGCAGGAACTGTGTCACGGTCTTCAGCTTCGGAATGTTGCCGAGCCCCTGCCCGCCGAGAAAGAGCAGCGGAATCAGGACCCCGAGCGACAGCGCCGAGCTGCGCAGCGTCGCCGCCACCCCAGTGGCGAACAGGCAGATCAGTGTCAGATAGAGCCACGCGCCGACGATCGCCTGCGGCACGCCATCCGCGCCGAGGGTCGTACTGCGCGGGCCGAGCGCCGCCTGCGCCACGAAGAAGGTGACCAGCACGGTGACCAGCGAGACTCCCGCCACCAGCAGTGCGGCGGCAAGCACCTTGCCGGCGTAGAAAAGGCCCCGGCGGGGCACCGCCGCCAACGACGCGCGGATCGTGCCGGAGCCGTACTCGCTGCCGACCACGAGCACCGCGAACGCCACCAGGGCTAGTTGACCGAGGGTGAGGCTGTAGAACGCGGCAAAAAGCGGATCGAAGTTGTTCAACCGCTCCGACGGAGTGTTACGGAAGCTGAGCCCGAACAGGGCGGCGAGGCCGACGCAGAGAGCGAAGCCCAGCAGCAGGGTCCAGTTGGTCGACCGGACAGTCCGGATCTTGGTCCATTCGGCGGTAAAAACCGCGCCGGCGCTCATCGCTGCCCTCCAACGGCCCGGTACTCGACGGTGTCCCCGGTGAGCCGCATGAACGCCTCCTCCAGCGTGGCCGACTGGGTGCTGACCTCGTGGACGATCAGGCTGTGCGCCGCCACCAACTCACCGATCCTCGCGGCCTCCGCTCCGTGACTCTCCAACGTGCCGTCCGCCGCCGGCCGCACCGGAATGCCGGCCGCCGTCAGCACGTCACGCATCCGCTCCGGCTCCGGCGTACGGATCCGGACGTACGAGCGGGCGTGGGCCGCGATGAAGTCGTCGACGGTGGTGTCGGCGAGGAGCCGACCACGGCCGATCACGATGAGATGCGCCGCGGTGAGCGCCATCTCGCTCATCAGGTGGCTGGAGACGAAGACCGTGCGCCCCTCGGCGGCCAGCCCTTTCATCAGGTGCCGGATCCAGAGCACGCCTTCCGGATCCAGCCCGTTGACCGGCTCGTCGAACAGCAGCACCGGCGGATCGCCGAGCAGCGCGGCGGCGATGCCAAGCCGCTGCCCCATGCCGAGCGAGAACCCCTTGACCCGCTTCTTCGCCACACCGGTCAGGCCGACCAGCTCCAGGACCTCCCACACCCGGGCCTTCGGGATCCGGTTGCTCTGCGCCAGCCACAACAGATGGTGGTACGCGCTGCGGCCGGGGTGCACCGCCCTGGCCTCCAACAGCGCGCCGACCCGCCGGAGCGGTTCCGTCAGGTGCCGATAGCGCGTACCGCCGACGAGGACCTGACCGCTGGTCGGCCGGTCGAGGTCCAGCATCATCCGCATCGTGGTGGACTTACCGGCGCCGTTCGGCCCGAGAAACCCGGTCACCTGGCCGGGTCGTACGGCGAAGGTTAGCCCGTCCACGGCAACCGTGCTCCCGTACCGTTTGCTGAGATTCCGCACTTCCATCACCGGATCAACGCTATGGACCGGGCCGGGCATGGGCAGTCCTCGAAGGTTGTCGGTCGCCGCCGCCAAAGTTGATCCGCTTGCGCCAGGTGGTCGGACACGGGTTACTGACTGCCCTGCCGCTGTCGCCCCCAGCGGCGCAACGCGTCGATCGTGCCCTCCGGCGACGTGTTGAAGCAGAAACTGATCCCGGGCTGGCTCTCGGTCAGGACGTTCACGAGCCGTTCGAACAGCAGCGTGTGCTCCGGGGCCATCCGTACACCTGCTCCGATCATCGCGACCCGGAACGGCCCGGCGGCGACGCACTCGCGCACCCTTGCCTCGGCCTCGTCGGGTGCCGACGGCACCTGGCACGAGACAAAGTCGAAACCGGCCTCGCGCAGCGCGGCCTCACCGGCCTCGATCCGGCGGCCAGGGTCGCCTCGTCCAGACCGGGGTGCCGGCGATAGTCGACGGCGCTCGGGTGCAGCCCGATCGACAGGATGTCACTCCCCCTGCGCGCCTCACTGGATGCCATGGTGCTCTCCTCTCCTGCGCCGCCGGTCACCAGGGGGCCGGGCCCGTACGGTCGAAGAAGCCGCCGGTGGGCCCGGCCCCGACGACCCCCGGCTCAGGCGCCTGATCGCCGATCTGCGCTCCGGCAGTGAACGGTTCGACGAGCTGTGGCGAGCTGCGCGATCGGAGCGGTTGCGGGGCACCACCACGACCATCCTGCACCCCACGCTCGGCACTCTCACCCTCGACTGCGACGCCCTCCTGGTGCCGGACGCCGACCAGACGCTCATCGTCTATTCGGCCGCGCCGGGCACGGCCGAGAGTGTGGCACTCGACCTGCTGCGGGTCACCGGCACCGAACGATTCACGCCGCTCGCTGCAAAGTAGTCCGGCTGTCCATCTAGCCTGCTAGGCGTGGGCAAACATCTTCTCGCCGCCCTCGTGGTCACCGTGGACACCTGGCTGCTGGCGGCCAGCCGCGCCGACGGCCTGCCCCCGGCTGCCGTCGCGGGATACGCACTCGCCGTCGCGCTGGTGATCGTCCTGCGATATCGCAGCCCCACGGCCGCGTTCGTGGCCGCGCTGGTGCTCGCCACGCTGACCGGCGCTACCTACGTCCTGCTGCTCTGGGCCGCCTACCAGGCCGGGCGGTCGATCGTCTCCCGGACCGGCACCGCCGTGATCGTCGGTACGGCGGTTGGGGGGCTCGGCACCCAGTTCGTGGCCCGGGGCGGACAACCGCAGGCAATCGGGCCCATCATCTCCACGTTCCTCGTGTTCGTCATGCTGCCCCTGCTGGTCGGCGGATATCTCGGGCAGCACGAGCGGCTGGTGTCGGCACTCGGCCGAAACAACCAGCAGCTCCGCCGGGAGCAGGAGATCATCGCCGAACGGGAACGGCTCAGCGAGCGGTTACGAATCGCCCGGGACATGCACGACTCGCTCGGCCACCGGCTCAGCCTGGTATCGGTCCAGGCAGCCGCATTGGAGGTGTCGGAACTGCCGCCACGGCAACAGCAGGCGGTCCGCCAGCTGGCAACCGCGACGCGCGGGGCGATGGACGAGCTGTACCAGCTGGTGGGGGCGCTGCGCGAACCGGACGATGCGCTCGCCGGAGCGCCGGGCGTCCCGGCGATCGGCCGACTGGTGGTGGAGTTCCAGGCGGCCGGGGTGTCCGTGGCGCTGCACCAGCACGGCAAGCCGCGACCACTGTCGACAGCGGCCGGGCAGGCGGCGTACCGGGTGGTCGAGGAAGGGCTGACCAACGCCGTCAAACACGCCCCAGGTCAAGCAATCACGATAGACCTCGGGTGGGAGACGGACGCGCTACTGCTCACCGTCACCAATCCGCTGGCAGACCCGCCGCCCGCGCCGAGTGCCGGTCACGGTCTGACCGGGTTGAGCGAACGGGTGCTACCGGCCGGCGGGTTCCTGGATCACTGCCTGGCCGACGGGGTCTTCCGGCTCTACGCGATGCTGCCCGCCGTACCGCCCAGCGCCGTAGACCAGCCGGTCGACGAGGTCAGCCATCCATCCCCGGTCGGCCGCTTCCGTACGGTCGCCGTCGGGTTCGCCGCCGCAGCACTGATGTTCGTGGTCCTGCCCGCGACCCTCCTGGTGGGGGTGAGCTAAGTGATCAGGGTGCTGGTCGCCGACGACGAACCCCTGATCCGGGCCGGCATTCGTACCGTTCTGGAATCCGCGCCGGACATCACGGTCGTCGCCGAGGCGGAGAACGGTCGGACAGCCGTGACGGAGGCGATCCGGCACCGGATTGACGTGGCGCTGATCGACCTGAAGATGCCGGTCCTGGACGGGCTGGGCACGATCGAGGAGCTACGTCGACAGGTACCCGCGCTGCGGGTGGTGGTGCTGACGTCGTTCGGCGCGGAACCGAACGTGCTGCACGCCCTCCAGCACAGCGCGGCGGGATTCGTGCTCAAGAACTGCACGCCACACGAGCTGATCCGCGCGGTCCAGGCGGCACACGCTGGCGACGCCTACCTCTCCCCGGCGGTGACCCGCCTGGTGCTCGGCATGGTCACGCCGAAGACCGCCCGACGCAGGCAGGAGGCCGGTGATCGGCTGAGCGCCTTGACGTCTCGTGAGGTGGAGGTCGTACGCCTGGTGGCCGAGGGCCTGTCCAATGCCGAGATCGGCCGGCGGCTGCACATGAGCGAGACAACCATCAAGACGTACGTGAGCCGCATCCTGACCAAGCTGGGCTGCGCCAACCGGGTCCAGGCAGCCCTGCTGGTCCGCGACACCGAGGGCCGATGAGCCGGGGCTCACCTCAGGCGACGTCGCGACTTCCGGTCCGTCAGATCCGGCGATAGCCCAGCTTTGACAGCGCCACTGCCGAGTCGTTCCACCACTGGGCATAGGCAGGAACCAGATTGAGCCGCTCCAACGAGACCAGTTCGCCCAGTTGGGCGTAATGATCCTCGGTCGAGCGGCGTACCCGACGCATCACGTCGTTCAGCACCCGCTTGGGGTCGGCGATCCGCTCGACCCCCTTCGGGTGCGCGGGAAGTCCCATTTCGACATCGCTCCACCGCACCCCGAGCGCACGGCGCAACGCCTCTCCGTCCGCCAGCAGCCACGCCTCCGTCTCCCGGATCGGGACGACCTCGACCACCTGTTCGGCACGGTCACCCCACCGCTCACGCAGCAGCTGCAGCCATTCGCTCGCCACCCGAGCGGGATTCGCCCCCTGATCGTGGTGGAAGAAGATGACGGAGAAGCTGCCGGCATTCCGCTCGACAAGTTCGATTACCCCGTCGATGGGCGAGGGCCCCTTCCGGTCCCGCAGCGGCTGGACATCCGCCACCTCGACCAGATCGTCAAACTCGGAGAAGCACAGTTCGGTCAGTGCCCGGCCGAGCAGTCTCGGTAGGAACTGGTCGTCCGTGACGCCCTCCGAGACCAGTGCGGAGGTCAGATAACGCATCAGCCGTCCAACTCCGCCAGGACCTCGAATTCGTCGATCTCCGTCCGACCGACCACCTTGCCCATGTCAACGGCGTTTCTGATGGCGAACAGCCCGTCTCCGGCAATCGACCGCCACCGGCTGACCCGGCTACGCGGCTCATCACGTCGAACCCGGGTCACCACGTCTAGGAAGATCGCGTCGGTGCGCAGGTCCGACTGCACCGGCTCCAGTGCCCGCAGGATGGCCGGTGAGTGACTGCTGAGGATTAGTTGGGTCAGGGCCGAACCTTCCGACTTGCTGGCCGGCGCACGTGTGACCAGGGTACGAAGGTATCGGACGAACTGCGCCAACCGCTGTGGGAAGATCCCGTTCTCCGGCTCCTCGAAACAGATCAACCCCGCACCACGCGGGTCGTAGAGCGCTGCCAACAATGCGATCGCCCGAAGGGTGCCGTCAGACGCCACCCGCGCCGAGAACGGTGCCTCCTCCCGAGTGATCACCTCTACCTGCCGCTGCCGGCGGGCGTCGTCCTCGGCGAGCCGCACCCGGGTCACGCCGGGAATGACGGTAGCCAGATCGGCCGAGAGGTCGTTCAACGCACCTTCGGGCCGGTCGTCGGTGCCGGTCTCGTCCGCCAGCCTCCGCAGTGTGTTGGCCAGGTGCGCCCCGTTCGCGGCCAGGCTGTCCGGGTCGTCATAGGAGTCCGGAGTACGAAGGGCACTCGGGTCGAGATGCAGTAGCCGCCACGACTGTAACTCCCGCTTCAGCGCATAGAGTAGGGGAAAGTCGGTGGCGGTGGTAAGGCTGGAGAGCACGGTCGCGGTCGCGGCGCTCGCCGGAAGCTTACGTTTGCGCCCCTGGTTTCCCTGCTGCCGGATGCTGAACACCGGCCGCCCCTGGTCGTCCTGCTCCGTCTCCAGCAGATCTACGCCGCCGCCGTGATAAACCGCCAGCCGCTTCCACTGCTCCACGTCCGGCCGCGCCATCCACCGGTCGTCGGACTTCCGGAGCCGCCGCACTGCCTCCCGAACGACGTACGGCCGTTTGGCTCCGCTATGGCCGGTCGAGCGCAGCTCGATCTCCAGCTCGTAGCGGAGCCGAGAGTGGTTGACCTCGGCGGTGTCACCGAAGGCATCGGTGACCGACCGGTCCAGCAGCACCTCCACCGCGAACGACATCCGGTCGACCTGGCTACCGGCGGTGTGCCGATGGAACAGGTCGACCACGTCGCCGCGCATGTGCTGGGCAGCCTCCAACACCGGCTCCCCCGCCAACCGGCTGAGCAACTGGATGGCGTCGAACAGGTTCGACTTACCTGCGGCATTACGCCCGATGATCACGAGAAACGGCGGGATGTCCAACTCGAAGTTCCGGAAGGACTTGAACCCGTCGATCTCGATCCGGGTGAGCATGCCGCAGGCTCTACAGGGCCGGTGGGGTGAGGGTGCCGACAGCGGACTCCAGCGCGGCGGCGATCCGGTACATCCGGTCGTCGGCCATCGTCGGGGCCATGATCTGTAGGCCGACCGGCAGCCCCTCCGACAGACCGCACGGCACCGAGATGGCCGGGCCGCCGTACAGGTTGGTCGGAATGGTGAACAGGTCCGCCAGGTACATCTGGTAGGGGTCGTCGGTGCGGGCCCCCATCGGGAACGCCACGAACGGCGTGGTCGGCGAGATCAGCGCGTCCACCTGCTCGAACGCGGCGGTGAAGTCGCGGGTGATCAGGGTCCGCACCTTCTGCGCCTGACCGTAGTAGGCGTCGTAGTAGCCCGACGACAGGGCGTAGGTGCCAAGGATGATCCGGCGCTTGACCTCGGGCCCGAAGCCGGCCTCCCGGGTCAGCGACATGACCTCCTCCAGCGAGCGGTTGCCGTCGTCGCCGGTGCGCAGCCCGAACCGGACCCCGTCGAAACGGGCCAGGTTGGAGGAGCACTCGCTCGGCGCGATCAGGTAGTAGGCCGGCAGCGCGTACTCGAAGTGCGGGCAGGACACCTCGACGATCTCGGCACCCAGCTTGCGCAGGGTGTCGACCGACTCGCGGAACGCCGCCGCCACACCCGGCTCGGCCCCCTCGCCGGAGAACTCGGTCACCACACCCAGGCGTACGCCGCTGAGGTCACCGGTCGCGCCGGCCTTGGCCGCTGCCACGACGTCCGGCACCGGCTGCGGGATCGACGTGGAGTCGCGCGGGTCATGCCCGCCGATCACCGCGTGCAGCAGCGCCGCGTCGAGCACGGTACGCGAGCACGGGCCGGGGGTGTCCAGCGACGACGAGAACGCCACCAGGCCGTAGCGGGAGGTGCCGCCGTACGTCGGCTTCGCCCCGACGGTGCCGGTGACCGCGCCCGGCTGGCGGATCGAGCCACCGGTGTCGGAGCCGATCGCCAGCGGTGCCTCGTAGGCGGCCACCGCGGCGGCGCTGCCACCACCCGAGCCACCCGGGATCCGGGTCAGGTCCCAGGGGTTGTACGTCGGCCCGTAGGCGGAGTATTCGGTGGAGGAGCCCATCGCGAACTCGTCCATGTTGGTCTTGCCGAGCATCACCGTGCCGGCCGCCCGCAGCCGTTCGACGATGGTCGAGTCGTACGGCGGACGCCAGCCTTCGAGGATGCGCGAGCCGACCGTGGTCGGTACGCCCTTCGTGGTGAGTACGTCCTTGACCGCGACCGGCACCCCGGCCAGCGGGCCGAGTTCCTCGCCGGCGGCCCGGCGGGCGTCGACGGCGCGGGCGGCGGCCAGCGCGCCCTCGGTGTCCACGTGTAGGAAGGCGTGCACCCGGTCCTCGACGGCGGTGATCCGGTCGAGGTGGGCCTGGGTCACCTCGACGGCCGACGTTTCGCCGGAGGCGACGAGCCCGGCGATCTCCGCCGCGGTCATCCTGGTCAGGTCGGTCATGCCGGCACTCCGCTCCGCTCCACGCCAGCATGACCCGTCACACTGAACTGGCTGATTCGCTCGCTACGCTCGCTCATGCCGGCACTCCGCTCCGCTGCGCACCAGCATGAGCCCTCACACTGAACTGACCGATTCGCTCGCTACGCTCGCTCATGAAACTCAGGCCTCCTCGTCCAGGATGCGGGGCACCCGGAAGCGCTGCTCCTCGGCGTCCGGCGCACCGGAGAGCGCCTCGGCCGGGGTCAGGCCCGGCACCACGACGTCGTCGCGCAGCACGTTGGTCAGCGGCACCGAGTGCGAGGTGGGCGGGATGTCCCCGGCAGTCACCTCACCGACCCGGGCGACCGCCTGGAGGATCACGTCGAGCTGGCCGGCGAAGGTCGCCAGCTCCTCCTCGGTGACGGCGAGCCGCGACAGGCGCGCCAGGTGCGCGACCTCCTCGCGGGAGATGGCGGCCATCGGTGCCCCCTTCATGCCTAGCGTGCGGATGTCATGCCGGACGTGCCGGCGAGCGGTCGGGTCGTATCCCGGACGCCGTGACCTGAGCGAGTCTATTTGTGGCCGGCGGGCGATGCACCGCCGACTCCCCCGAACCCGGGCGACCGGTTCGTTGGCGCGTCGGTGGGCCCGCCGCTGCCTATCGACGCGGGACCGCTTCGGCTCAGTTCCGGGTTCGGTGGCGGGTGGGAAGTTCCTGGATCGGCGTGGGCTTCAGCGGCCGGTACCGGCCCAGCCAGGTCACCAGTTCCGCCGCTGGCATCGGCCGGGCGAAGAACCAGCCCTGGGCGACGTGGCAGCCGGCCGCGTGCAGCAGCCGCCAGGTGGCTTCGTCCTCCACGCCCTCGGCCACCACCCGCAGGCCGAGCGCCCGGGCCAGTTCGATCACCGACCGGACGATGGCGGCATCGTCGGCGTCGGCCGCCATCCCGAGTACGAACGAACGGTCCACCTTCACCTCGGCCAGGGGCAATCGGCGTAGGTGCTGCATGGAGGAGTACCCGGTGCCGAAGTCGTCCAGGGCGATCGCCACCCCGATCCGGTCGAGCCGGGAGATGGTGGCCAGCACCCGACGCGGGTCGGCCATCAACGCGCCCTCGGTGATCTCCAGCTGGAGTTGCGCCGGGCTGACCTGGAAGCGGGCCAGCCGCTCGGTGATCTGGTCGGCGATCTCCCCGGTGTGCAGGTCGCGCACGCTGACATTGAGCGCGGCCCGCAGTTGCAACCCGATGGCGGACCACTGCGCGAGTTGCTCCACCACGTCGTCCACGACCCGTCGGGTCAGCAGTCGCATCACCGCACTCTGCTCGGCGACCCGGATCAGTTCCTCCGGGTCGACCATGCCCCGGCGGGGGTGCCGCCAACGTAGCAACGCCTCGACGCCCACGACCTCCCCGGTGTCGATGGCGATCTGCGGCTGGTAGTACATGGTGATCTCACCGACGTCACCACCGCCGAGCGCACCGTCGCCCACCGTCGCACCGCCCACCGGGCTGTCGGCGGCGGCACCGTCACCGCCCACCACCGGGCCGGTCACGTCCACCATCGGGCCGGTCGTGTCCGCCAGTGGAGCGCCGGTCACCTCCGGCAGTGGACCGCCGCCGCTGCCGGGGAGCGCGCCGTTGTACCTCGCCGCACCGGTGGCCTCCGCCGGGTCGGTCGTCGGCCGATTGGCCGTACCGAGGATGCTCGCCACGGAACTCGGCACGATCGCGGCCTCGCTCGGCGTGTCGAACACGGAACCGGGCTCGGTGACGTCGACCGGCGCAGCAGGAACACGGTCGGATGGCGGGGAGGTCGCCTCGTCCTTCGTTCCCGCTGGGGCGGTCGCCACCGGGAGGGCCTCCGGGCGGCCGTTCGAGCCCTCCGCGAGCGCAGGGCGGTTGTCCAGCACCCGACGCAGGTCGGCCAGGAGGCTCAGTCGCTCCGGCGAGTTGTGGTCGGACTCGGGAGCGTAGACGGCGATGGGGTCGCCCTGGTGTTTGGCGTCGTACATCGCCACGTCCGCGTGCCGCATGAGGGTGGCGAAGTCCTCGCCATGCTCCGGATAGAGCGCGATCCCGATGGAACCACCGACGTCGAGCGGCAGCCCGTCGAGGGCGACCGGTTCGGCCAGCACGGCCTCCACCTGTTCGGCGAGTTGCCGGGCTTCCTCGGTGTTGCGCAGCCGGGTGAGCAGGATGGCGAACTCGTCGCCTCCGAGCCGGGCCACCACGTCCTGGCTTCGTACCGTCGCCGTGAGCCGGTGGGCCACCTGCACCAGCAACCGGTCACCCACCGCATGTCCCAGAGCGTCGTTGACGTGCTTGAACCGGTCGAGGTCGAGCAGCAGCAGGGCCAGTTGGGCATCGGGGCCGCCCTTGGCCGCCTGTTCGGTGTGGACCCGCAACTGCTCGGCCACCTCGGTGCGTAGCGCCTTGCGGTTGACCAGTCCGGTGAGCGGATCCAGGCGGGCCAGCCGTTCCTGCTCGCTGGAGAGCCGGGACATCCGGTAGACCGCGAAGAGCGGCACGACGACCAGTGGGATCAACGCCGCGCTGGCCTCTGCCGCAGCCACCAGCACTGGGCTGAGCAGCAACAACGATCCGGTGGAGAGCAGTTCGAAGGCGAGGGGTTGACGGAAGTGGGGCCACCAGGCACCACCGAAGCGCAGCCCGAGGGCGATGCTGACGCAGCCGTACGTGATGACGAACCAGACGGTCGCCGCGCCGACCACCAGCAGGACGTCGGTCCAGCGCGGATGCACCACCGTACGGAACGCGATGTCGGTGGTGCGTCCGGTGATCGCACTGGCGGCGGCGAGCCCAACGGCGTACTGGGCGATGTTGAAGATCATCCGCCAGGGTGCGTGGCGCATCCGCCAACTGGAGACGACGACCGCCCCGGCCTGCACCGCCACAGCCGGGCCGAGTCCCCAGGCCAGCAGGATCGCGAAGGCGAAGCAGACCGAGGGGAAGACGGCCGGACTCTGCCGGTGGCCGGGCGGGGTGAACGGACGGGCGTCGGAGACCAGGGCCAGCGCGGCCATCGTCCAGAACGCCACCGGCAGGTCCGGGATCTGCTCGGGCAGCCGCAGCAATGGCGCGATACACAGCAACGCCGCCAGGGCGACAACCGTCCAGACGAAGCTGAAGAAAGGCACAGCCCGGCCTGGGGGCACGGAGTTCCGCAGTACGGCGGCCTCCATCGAACCTCCCGACGCAGCTATCCCCGGCGCAGCCGAGCGCCACGCCGTGCCCCCATCAAACGCCCCCACCCTGCGATTGTGATGGGTGACAGCCACGAAACGGACGCACTCGTAACGAACTTGGAATACGCGGCCCTACGCTGCCAAGATTCACATATACCCAGCGTTAACCATGGGCGCATCACTCGTTACTTTGCGCAACCTTCAGTGCTTCCTCCGGTCCCTGGGTCAATAGGACACGGAAACCGTCCTCGTCGAGCACCGGCACCTTGAGCGAGAACGCCTTCTCCGCCTTGGACCCGGGGTTGTCCCCCACGACGACGAAACCTGTCTTCTTCGACACCGAACCGCTGACCTTGCCGCCCAACGACTGGACCGCCTCCGCCGCCTGGTCCCGAGAGAATCCGGTGAGCGTACCGGTCACCACCACCGTGAACCCGGCCAGCGGGCGCGGCCCCTCGTCGGTGCGCTCCTCGGCCATCCGTACGCCGGCCTCGGCCCACTTTCGCACCACCTCGCGGTGCCAGTCCACCGCGAACCACTCCCGCAGGCTCACCGCGATCGTCGGCCCGACCCCCTCGACAGAGGAGAGTTCCTCCTCGCTGGCCGCCTCGATCGCCGGAATGGAACCGAAGTGCCGGGCCAGTGCCTGGGCGGCGGTCGGACCGACGTGCCGGATGGACAACGCGACCAGCACCCGCCACAGTGGCCGCTGCTTGACCTCGGTGAGGTTGTCGAGCAGCTTGGCCGCGTTGGTGCCCAGGGTCCCGTCCTTGTTGACGAAGAACGGCGCCTTCGTCAACTTCTCGGCGTCCAGAAAGAACAGGTCACCCTCGTCGGTGATCGTCTGCGAGTCGAGCAGCGCCGCCGACCCCTTCTCGCCCAGCACCTCGATGTCCAACGCGCCCCGGCCAGCCAGGTGGATCACCCGCTGCCGCAGTTGGGCCGGGCAGGTACGGGTGTTGGGGCACCGGATGTCGATGTCGCCCTCCTTGGCCGGGGCCAGTGGCGAACCACAGTCCGGGCAGTGGGTCGGCATCACGAACGGGCGGGCGTCGACCGGCCGCAACTCCATCACCGGGCCGAGCACCTCGGGGATCACGTCACCGGCCTTGCGCAGCACCACCGTGTCGCCGATCAGCACCCCCTTACGCTCCACCTCTCGGGCGTTGTGCAGAGTCGCCTGGGCGACGGTGGAGCCGGCCACCCGGACCGGTTCGAGCACGGCGTACGGGGTGACCCGACCGGTGCGGCCCACGTTGACGGCGATGTCGAGCAGCTTGGTGGTGACCTCCTCCGGCGGATACTTGAAGGCGATCGCCCAGCGGGGGGCCCGGCTGGTCGAGCCGAGCCGCCCCTGGATGGCGACCGGGTCCACCTTCACCACCACACCGTCGATCTCGTGCTCGACGTCGTGCCGGTGCGCGTTGTAGTAGTCGATGTAGTCGCGGACGCCGGCCAGGTCCGGCACCACCCGCCACCGGTCGCTGGTCGGCAGGCCCCACGCCTTCAGCGCCGCGTACGCCTCGGACTGGGTCACCGGCTGGAACCCCTTGCGGGCCCCGACCCCGTGCACCACCAGGCGCAACGGCCGGGAGGCGGTGATCCGGGGATCCTTCTGCCGCAGGCTGCCGGCCGCAGCGTTACGCGGATTGGCGAACGGGGCCTTGCCCTGCTCGACCAGGCTGGCGTTCAGGTCGGCGAAGGCCGCCACCGGGAAGTAGATCTCGCCGCGCACCTCCAACAGCTCCGGGATCGGCTCGGTGCCCTCGGTCAACCGCTCCGGCACGTCCCGGATGCTGCGCACGTTGGGGGTGACGTCCTCCCCGGTCCGGCCGTCTCCCCGGGTCGCGGCCCGGACCAGGCGGCCGTTCTCGTAGGTGAGGTTGATTGCCAGACCGTCGACCTTCGGCTCGCAGAGGTAGGGCACCTCCCCCCCGGCGTCCCGCTCGACCCGTTCCGCCCACGCCGCCAACTCCGCGTCGTCGAAGGCGTTGTCCAGCGACATCATCCGCTCGGCGTGCGCCACCGGCGTGAACTGCGTCGAGAAGGTGCCGCCGACCCGTTGGGTGGGCGAGTCGGGGGTACGCAGCGCCGGGAACTCCTCCTCCAGCGCCTCCAGCTCACGCAGCAGCACGTCGAACTCGGCGTCGGCGACGGTCGGTGCGTCCAGCACGTAGTAGCGGTACTGGTGTTCGGTGATGTCCGTGCTCAGAATGGTGTGCCGCTCCCGCGCCTCGGCGGTTGGCTCGGCTCCTGCCGCAGCCTCCTGCTCGGCGCTGACCTGCTGCGGAATGACTTCTTCGGACACCGGCGACCTCCGTGATCACGCTTCTACGGAACGGTAACCGGACCGTACGACAACTGTTGCCCCGCCCCACCCCACCTGCGCGAACGCCACCTCAACGTCGACGCGTGCGCGGCCGGTCTCAGTCCCAGGCCGCGCCGAGGGTGGTGAGCTGATCGGCGTACTCGACCTGGTCCGACCAGCGGGTCGGCCAGGCGGACATCCCACGCTCCGCGCCGAGGAACGCCCCGGCCAACGCGGCGATGGAGTCCGAGTCACCGGCGGTGGTGGCCGCCCGCCCCAGCGCCGCCACCGGGTCGTCGCGGTGCCACAGCGCGCTGAGCAACGCCGTGGCCAGCGCCTCCTCGGCGATCCAGCCCGCCCCAGTACGCAGGCACGGGTCGCCCCCGTCATCGGGTGCCGCGAGCGCCGCGTCGAGCCGGTCGAGTACGGCCAGGCACTCGTCCCAGCCCCGCGCGATGAACTCCACCGGGTCGGTGACGCCCGGCCGCTGCCACAGGTCGCCCAACCAGTCACCCCGGTAGACGCTGCGCTGCCCGGAAGCGCGCTGCCGCAACAGGGCCGGCACCTCGGTCAGGCTCGCACCGTCCCGCAGCACGCGCACGGCGTACGCGGTCAGTTCGCTGGCTGCCAGCCCGGTCGGGTGACCGTGGGTCAACCCGGCCTGGAGCTGCGCGACCCCGGCCAGGGTGTCCAGGTCGTAGCCGGGCACCAACCCGACCGGGGTGACCCGCATGTTGGCCCCGCACCCCTTCGAGCCGGCGACGGTCGCCTCCTGCCACCGCGTGCCCCGGGCCAGCTCCCCACACGCCCGCAGACACGTCATGCCCGGTGCCCGGTTGTTGTCCGGGCTGGCCGCCCAGGCCAGGAACCGGTCCCGCAGCAACGGTTCCAGGATCTCCGGGGTGGCGGCGCTCGCCTGATGCAGTGCCCAGGCGACCGCCAGCCCCATCTGGGTGTCGTCGGTGACCAGGGCCGGCTGGCCGGTCAGCTCGCGCGGACCGTCGGGACCGTAGCGCCGCCGGATCTCGGCGACGGTGAGGAACTCGGTCGGCTTGCCCAACGCGTCACCGTAGGCCAACCCGAACAACGATCCCGAGGCACGCTGCTCCACTGGGACTCCACCAACCGGTCGGGCGGGCTGCTCGATCATGATCGCCATGATCGCAGATCCCCGCCAGCCGATCCGCCCACATGAAACGCCGTTGGCCGGGGGGGGCCAGACACCCCGGATAACGCCGTTGGCCGCCGGGTCAGACGCCCCAGAGTAGGCAGAACGGGTGGCCCACCGGGTCGGCATAGACGCGGAAGCCGTCGCCCTCGCCGGGCAGCCGCTTCGCCCCCAGCGCGAGCACCTTGGCCTCAGCCGCCTCGACGTCGTCCACCAAGACGTCGAGATGGAGCTGCTGGGGGCGTTCCGGATCGGGCCAGCGAGGTTCGCGCAGCCCGGGGGCCTGCTGGAAGGCGAGCCGGGCTTCGCCTTCCCCGCCGCCGATCACCACCCACCCGCCGTCGTCGGAGGTCACCGGCAACCCGAGCAACTCGCTGTAGAAGTCGGCCAGGGCGCGTGGCTCCGGACAGTCCAGCACAACTGTGCGTAGTTTTCCTATCATGTCCGGCCTCTTGCCCGGCCGGACTGGTGGCTAATCCTCGTACAGTCGGCGGCCGGCATCCCGACACGCGGTGAGCACCGCGCGGACGTACTCGGGGCTGGCCCCGGCCAGCCCGCAGGCGGGCGTGACCACCACCTGCTCGGCGAGCTGGCGGATCGGGAAGCCGAGGCGGTGCCAGAGTTGGCGTACCCGGTCGGCGACCTGCGCCGAGGTCGGCGGGCGACCGCTCGACGGCGGTGACGTGGGCGCGGCCCCGACCAGCAGGCCGAGGCCGGCGTCGATGGCCTCGCCGAGCGGGTCGAGCTGCTTGACCCGGTCCAGGTCGAAAGCGACCCCTACCGCGCCCGCGGTACGGATCAACTCCAGCGGTACGTCCGGCGCGCAGCAGTGCACCACCACCGGTGTGTCCACCGCCTCGATCACCGTTGCCAGCATGGCGCGGGCGGTGCCCGGCTCGACCGCCCGGTAGACGCTGAAGCCGCTCTCGGTGGGAATCTGCCCGGCCAGTACCGCCGGCAGCGACGGCTCGTCGAGTTGCAGCAGTACGCGCGCCCGGGGCAGCCGCCGCCGCACGTCGGCGACGTGGGTCCGCAGCCCCTCGGCCAGCGACTCGGTCAGGTCCCGTACCGCCCCGGCGTCACGCAACATCCGCCCGCCGATGGGCAGGTCCAGGTTGGCGGCCAGGGTGAATGGGCCAGCCGCCTGCACCTTGATCGGGCCGGCGTACTCCTCGGCCTGCTCGGTGAGCTGGTCCAGGTCCCGTTCCATCAGGTCGTGGGCCCGACGCAGGTCCCGTCCGGGGCGGCCGGCGATGCGCCACCGGGCCGCGTACAGCTCGACCGGCAGGTCCACCAGCAGGCTGGCACCCCGCCCGACCAGGTCCGCCCCCGGCCCTCGGGCCGGCAGTTCGGGCAGGTGTGGCAGGGCCGGCAGCTCGCCGAGGACGATCCGCTGCGCCTCGGCGACGTCCGTGCCGGGCAGGGACCCGATCCCGGTCGCCGCCCCGGCCGGCCACGGCCAGCCGCCAACGGTCTGCTGCTCCTCGGCCGGGCGCTGCTCGCGACTCTGCTCGTGCGCTGTTCCGGGCACCGGTTGTTGCTCCACGGGCGGAAGGTTAACCGGTGATGGTGGCCGAGCCGAGCACCACGTCGCCGGCCGGGTCGGGGCGGTACGCCACGATCGCCTGACCGGCGGCGACGCCGCGCATCGGCCGGTGCAGGTCGGCGTGGAGCGTGCCGTCGTCGACGCGTACGGTCGCCGGTACGACGTTGCCGTGTGCCCGGAGCTGCACCTCGCAGTCGACCGGGCCGGTGGGGGTCGGGCCGCCGGTCCAGACCGGCCGCTGTGCCCGGACGGTGGAGACCTCCAGCGCCTCGGCCGGGCCCACGGTCACCGTGTTGGTCTTCGGGGTGATCGACAGCACGTAGCGCGGCTTGCCGTCGGCGGCCGGTACGCCCAGCGCCAGCCCCTTGCGCTGGCCTACCGTGTAGGCGTACGCCCCGGAGTGTGAGCCGAGCACGGCACCCGTGCTGGCCTCGACGATGTCGCCGGGGGCCTCGCCCAGCCGCTCGGCGAGGAACCGGCGGGTGTCGCCGTCGGCGATGAAGCAGATGTCGTGCGAGTCGGGCTTGTCGGCCACGGCCAGCCCGCGCTCGGCCGCCTCGGCGCGTACCTGCTCCTTGGTGGAGTCGCCGAGCGGGAACATCGACCGGTCGAGCTGCTCACGGGTGAGCACCGCCAGGACGTACGACTGGTCCTTGGCCAGGTCGACGCTGCGGCGCAGCAGGCCGTCGGGGCCGAGTCGGGCGTGGTGGCCGGTGACGACCGCGTCGAAGCCCAGGGCGACGGCCCGGTCCAGGACCGCCGCGAACTTGATCTTCTCGTTGCAGCGCAGGCACGGATTCGGGGTACGGCCCGCCGCGTACTCGGCGACGAAGTCGTCCACCACGTCCTCGTGGAACCGGTCGGCCATGTCCCAGACGTAGAACGGGATGCCGATCACATCCGCCGCCCGACGCGCGTCCCGGGAGTCTTCCAGCGTGCAGCAGCCCCGGGCCCCGGTCCGGTAGGTCTGTGGGTTACGGGCCAACGCCAGATGCACACCGGTCACGTCGTACCCGGCTGCCACCGCTCGTGCGGCGGCCACCGCCGAGTCGACCCCGCCGGACATGGCTGCCAGAACCCTCACCGGTTCACCTCCCCCATCCCGTCGAGGGTAGCCGCCCGGCCCGGCGGCACCGGGTCAGCCCCGAGCCGACTTGATCACACCGGCCCGGCGGGCCCGCTCGACCACCCCGGGCAGCGCCGCGACCAGGGCCTCCACCTCGTCGGCGGTCGAGTTGTGGCCGAGGGCGAAGCGCAGCGACGACCGGGCCCGGTCGTCGTCGGCTCCCATGGCCAGCAGTACGTGCGAGGGCTGGGCCACCCCGGCCGAACAGGCCGACCCGGTCGAACAGGCGATGCCCTGGGCGTCGAGCAACAGCAGCAGGGCGTCCCCCTCGCAACCGGGGAAGGAGAAGTGCGCGTTGCCCGGCAGCCGGTGCACGGGGTCACCGTTGTAGATCGCCTCGGGCACGGTCTGCCGTACCCGGGTCACCAGGTCGTCGCGGAGCGCGGCGACGCGGGCCGCGTACTCCTGTTGGGTCTTGACCGCCTTCTCGACGGCGACGGCGAAGGCGGCGATGCCGGCCGCGTCCAGCGTGCCGGAGCGGACGTCCCGCTCCTGGCCCCCGCCGTGCAGCACCGGCGTGCAGGCCACGTCCCGACCGAGCAGCAGCGCGCCCACGCCGACCGGGCCGCCGAGCTTGTGCCCGGTGACGGTGAGGGCGGCCACTCCGCTGGCCGCGAAGTCGACCGGCACCTGGCCGACCGCCTGCACGGCGTCGGTGTGGAACGGGACGCCCCGTTCGGCGGCCACAGCGGCCAGCTCGGCCACCGGCTGGACCGTGCCCACCTCGTTGTTGGCCCACATGACGGTCACCAGGGTCACCTGGTCACCGTGTTCGTCGAGCACCGAGCGCAGCTCGTCCGGGCTGAGCCGCCCGGCCGCATCGACGGGGAGCCAGCTTGCCGAGGCGCCTTCGTGCCGTTGCAGCCACTGCGCCGAGTCGAGTACGGCGTGGTGCTCGATCGCGCTGGCCACCAGCCGGGTCCGGGCCGGGTCGGCCGCGCGTCGCGCCCAGAAGATGCCCTTGACCGCGAGGTTGTCGCTCTCCGTACCGCCCCCGGTGAAGATCACTTCGGACGGGCGGGCACCGAGCGCGGCGGCCACCCGTTCCCGGGACTCCTCGACCCGGCGACGCGCCAGCCGGCCGGAGGCGTGCAGGGAGGAGGCGTTGCCGACCTCGCGGGCGGTGGCGACGTACGCCGCCAATGCCTCGTCGAGCATCGGGGTGGTCGCCGCATGATCCAGGTATGCCATCGCACCCCAGCCTATCCGCCGCTGCTCAGATGGAAAGGGTGGCCATCCGAGGTCGGATGGCCACCCTTTCCGCCGTGGGCGCGACGGCAGGAGAAGCCGTGCGGATCGCGGGCGATGAGGCTACTTGCGCTTGCGGATCTCGTCCGCCGCCTGCGGTACGACCTTGTGCAGGTCGCCCACCACACCGAAGTCGGCCAGTTCGAAGATCGGGGCCTCGCCGTCCTTGTTGACCGCGACGATCGTCTTCGACGTCTGCATGCCGGCCCGGTGCTGGATGGCGCCGGAGATGCCGAGTGCGATGTAGAGCTGCGGCGAGACGGTCTTACCGGTCTGCCCCACCTGGAACTGGTGCGGGTAGAAGCCGGAGTCGACGGCCGCCCGGGACGCGCCGACCGCGCCGCCGAGCAGGTCGGCCAGCTCCTCGACCAGCTTGAAGTTGTCGGCGTTGCCGACACCGCGGCCACCGGAGACGACCACCGACGCCTCGGTGAGCTCGGGGCGGGAGCCCTTCTGCTCGGCGACCCGGTCGACGACCTTGGCCAGCTTGTCGGCGTCGCCGAGTTGGACGTCGAGCTGCTCGACGGCCGGGGTGGCCGGGGCGGGTGCCGGGGTGACCGAGTTGGGGCGCAGGGTCACCAGCGGCAGGCCCCGGGTGACCTTGGACTTGACGACCGTCGAGCCGGCGAAGGCGACCTGGGTGGCGGTGCCGTCGGCGGCCAGGCCCACCACGTCGGTGAGGATGCCGTTGTCCAACTTGACGGCGAGCCGGGCGGCGATCTCCTTGCCCTCCTGGGTGGAGGCGAGCAGCACGGCGGCCGGCTGCACCCGCTTGACCAGCTCGGCCAGGACGGTGGCCTTGGGGGCGACCAGGTGGCCGTTGATCTCCTCGCTCTCGGCGGCGTAGATCTTCTCCGCGCCGTACTCGCCGAGCTTGTCGCTCAGGGCGGCGACCGCGCCGGGACCGCCGAGCACCACCGCGGCCGGGGTGCCCAGGTCTCGGGCCAGGGTGAGCAGTTCGAGCGTGACCTTCTTGACGCCGAAGGCGCTGGTGGCTTCGACGACTACGAGTACCTCAGCCATGACTCAGACTCCTCACACGAACTTCTCGGTGGCGAGGAACTCGACCAGCTGCACGCCGCCGGAGCCCTCGTCGGTGATCTTCTCGCCGCCGGAGCGGGGCGGGCGCTTGGCGTGCTCGACGACCGCGCTGGTCGCGCCGTCGAAGCCCACCTCGGTCGGGGCGACGCCCAGGTCGGCCAGGGAGAGGGTCTGCACCGGCTTCTTCTTGGCCGCCATGATGCCCTTGAAGGACGGGTAGCGCGGCTCGTTGATGGTGTCCCAGACCGAGACCACGGCGGGGGCGGTGGCGGTGACGACCTCGTAGCCCTCTTCGGTCTGCCGCTCGATGGTCAGCGTCGAGCCGTCCACGGTCAGCTTGCGGGCACCGGTCAGCGCGGCGATACCAAGGCGCTCGGCGAGCATGTGCGGCATGGCCTGGACCCGACCGTCGGTGGACTCGGAGCCGCAGAGCACCAGGTCCGCGCCGAGGGTACGCAGCGCGGCGGCGAGCACCTTGGAGGTGGCCACGGCGCAGGAGCCGTGCAGGGCGTCGTCCACGATGTGTACGGCCTTGTCCGGCCCCATCGACAGCGCCTTGCGGATCGACTCGGTGGCCTTGTCCGGCCCCATGGTCAGGACGGTGACCTCGCCACCGTGCGCTTCCTTGATCTTCAACGCCTCTTCGATGGCGTATTCGTCCATCTCGTTGATGACGTTGCTCGCCGAGCCGCGGTCGACGGTGTTGTCGTCACTACGCAGGTTGCGGTCCGCGCCCGAATCGGGCACCTGCTTGACGAGTACGACGATGTTCATCGCGATTCGACGACCCTCCTGTTGGTGTTGCCTTCCCACGCCCTGTTCTGGGGCGCAGCCTCCCGCGTTGCCGGACTTTCGGTCAACCGTGAGCGCTGTGGAGTTGCCCACGACGCAATGTTACCTGCGAGTAGCATAGCGCCCCGGCGAGCCCTCAGTGACACATCTCACCCCCGGCCGATACCGGCGGGTAGAGTCCCGAAATCAGGAGGTGTCGTGAAATGTCAGGGCAATCCGCACCACGCGGGTCCCATTCCATCGTGGGTTGTGCACCGGATCCGGAGCAGGGCCATCGATGTCGCTGCGGCCGACTCCGCCACCACTGCGTACGGGATGCCGTACGCGGAATCTGGCGGGTCAGCCCGAGAGCCCCAGCGCCGACCGGATCTTCACGATCATCGCTGCCTCGGCCTCGGTGATCCCGGCAGACACCTGCCCGACCTGCTCGACGGCCGCCACCACCGTGGTCCGATACCGGTCGGCCTCCGCCGGAACCTTCGCTTCGAGGATCTGCACCGCCTGCCGCAACGCCGGCAGCACCTCCCGCTCCACGTCGGCCGGCGAGTCGCTGGCCAACCGAGGCAGGCCGCCGCTGGTCAGCACCTCCCGGATCAGACCGGTCGAGTCCGCGAAGGCACCAGAGGCGGCGAAGCTCTCCTTGATCAGGTCGAGCACCCCGGGGTCGGCGTTGGACACCAGGAAGACGGCACCGAACGCGGCGGTCTTGACGACCTGCCTCTCCTCATCCGTCAGCTGTTGATCCACATCATGGAGTGTAGACGTACGGGGTGGTCGTCGTGATCGTGACGAACCCAAGCCGGTGCAGAATCGGCCGGCTGTCGTCGGAGGCGTCGACCTGCAACAGCGTGAAGCCCCGGGTGTCAGCCAATCGGGCCCGGTGGGTAACCAGCGCCCGGTAGATCCCCCGGCCCCGCCACTCGGGCCGGGTCGCCCCGCCCCAGAGGGAGGCGAATCGGGTGCCGGCCTGGTAGCGCACCCAACCGGCACACACCACCCGCCCGGTCTCGACCTCCTCGGCCACCACCACGGTCAGCCGGTCGACCCCGGCGGCCAACTCCTTCTCCAACATGTCGGCCACCCGAAGCCGCTGCTCACCCCAGACCGCCGACTCCAGCTCCGCGATCCGGTCCAGGTCCGCACGAGCGGTCACCTCACGCAGCCGTACGCCCTCGGGCGGCACCGGCAGCACGGCCGCCAGCGGCGCGACCGGGCCCACCACCACGGCCTCCCGTGCCTGCGGCTCGAACCCGGCGGCCCGCAACCGGTCGCCCAGATCGGCCGGCTCATCGTGCTCGACCAGCTTCCACTCGACCGGCTCGCCCCGACGGGCGAAGATCTCCCGCTGCCGGACGATCAGCTCGTCCAGCTCGGCCCCGGACAGCCCGCCAAGATCCCGATAGGTGAGGAAGCCGCCTGAACTCTGACCGAGGACCCGCACCAGCGGACCGTCCCGCTCGACAGTGACACCGGCCGGCATGGGATCCGGAATCTCGGGTCGCAGTTGGTGGTCATAAGCGGCACGAAGTGCGGAAACGTCGAGATCGGTCACCTGCTCAGGTTACGGCGGCGATCAACCGGATATTCGGTGTCGTGCTCCAGGCGATCAGACAGTGGTTCGACACCCGGGAGGTACGCCAGGTCGGCACCGCCCCGGACTACCGGTTCTCGCTGGCCAACGAGCGGACCTTCCTCGCCTGGCTGCGTACCGGGCTGGCCCTGATCGCCGGTGGTCTCGGCGTTGCCCAGTTCCTCCCCCCGCTGCCGGTGGCACACGGACGCGAGGCGATCGCCGTGGTCCTGCTCCTGCTCGGGGCGGCAGTCGCGGTCGGAGCGGTGGACCGCTGGACCCGTAACGAGCGGGCCATGCGACTCGGCCAGGAGCTACCGCCCGCGCGGCTGCCCGCCGTACTGGCGATCCTGGTCAGTCTGGGCGCGCTGCTGCTGGTGGTCATGGTGCTGCTGCCGTCGCGGGGTGGCCGGTGAGCCGGCCTCCCGGACCACCACCGCAGGACCCCGAGTCGCAGACGGCACCGCAGGACCCCGAGCCCGGAGCACCACCGCAGGACCCCGAGTCGCAGACAGCACCGGAGAACGCCAAACCCGGCCTGTTCGCGGAACGCACCCGGCTGGCCTGGCTCCGGAGCAACCTGGCGATCATCGTCGTGACCCTGCTCCTCGTCCGACTGGCCCTGATCAAAGGGCTCTTCGAACAGCCGCGAGCGGCTCGGTCGATCACCGGTGTCACGCTCGCCGGCTGCCTCGCCCTCACCCTGATCACCCTGCCCTGGGTCACCGGCCGGGCCCGGCGACACACCGACGGCGGCGGAGCCGTGCTGCCACTGGTAGCCCTGATCGCCGTCGGTCTCGCCATGCTCGGGGTGCTGTTCATCCTCGTTGGAGAAGCCTGATCATTCTTGTCGGACAGACCTGATCGATTTCGGCGGAGTGGGCTGGTAATCGCTGCCGGATTGCGCTGGCCTTCGGCCCATGGGCCATCATTGTCGAATGGCCCGCCTGTACGTCCTCCTCTTCATCGTGCAGATCATCCTCGCGGTCTGCGCTCTGATCAGCTGCCTCTCCACCGAGGAAGGGAAGATCCGCGCCCTACCCCGGCTCGTCTGGGTGCTGATCATCCTGTTCTTCCCGCTGGTCGGCTCGATCGCCTGGTTCCTCGCCGGTCGGCCGGCACCAGCCGGCAAGCCGGGTAGCGGTTGGCGTCCGGGCGAGGGCCCGTCAGAACGGGAACGTCCGCGTCAGGTGGCCCCGGACGACGACCCCGAGTTCCTCCGTTCCCTCGACACCGAACGCGCCAAGCAGGACCGGGAGATGTTCGACCGCTGGGAGGCGGATCTGCGCCGTCGCGAGGAGGAACTGCGCCGCCGCGACGCCGACGAGCCACCCCGGGACGACTCCTCCCCCACCGGCAACGGATAGCCGCCGGCGAACGGCCCGAATCACCGACGGGACACGGGTAATGGACTACGATCCCCGTAACTATCGATCGTCTCGCCTATCCGGCTGAGCCATCTCCCATTACCCGGCCCAGTCCGCCGGCTGATTCTGGTCAGTTTCGAACGGGACAGTGATGCACTTGCCCAGCGGCACCGATTCCATCCCCCCACACCACGTCGAAACCACCACCGACGTACGACCCGACGGCCCGGCCACCGCGAAACCGCGACCCATCGGAAACCGGTCACCGCGACAGATCACGTACCGGCTGCCGCGACCGTCGCGACTCGGGCTGGTCACCTTCGGTCTCAGCCAAGCCGTACTGCTGTTCTGGTGGTTGGCCTATCATCCGGCCCTGTTCACCCCGGATTCGATCAACTACATCGCCCAGTCCACCACCGGCAACTGGAACACCCACCACCCGATCGCGTACACCGCCCTGGTCTGGCTGTCGCTTCAGCTCACCGGCGGCGTGGCCGCCCTCACCCTGGCACACACCATCGCCCTGGCCGCCGGCCTGGCATACGCGGTAACCGGGCTACGCCGGCTCGGCGGGCCGGGATGGCTCTGGCCGCCGGTCGCGGTCGCCATCGTCGCCCTGCCCCCCGTCGGCTCCTTCGTGATGTGCCTGTGGAAGGACGTCCCGTTCGTCATCTGCCACGTGTTCCTGGTCGGCACCCTGGCCAGACTGGTCGCCCATCGCAGGAGGGGGGCTGACGGGCCGGCATTCCCCCGGGTGCTGCTCGTCGCGGTCTTCGCCGAACTGGCGTTGATCTGCCTGTTCCGGCAGAACGGCTTCATCGTCGCGGCCATCACCGTCGTGCTCTGCGTACTGCTGCTACGCGGAACCACCCTCCGGATGATCGCCGTCGGCGGGTCGGCGATCGCCGTCGCGTTGCTGACCAACTGGATGCTGCTGCCCGCACTCGGCGTCAGCAAGAGCGAATCCATCGTCGCCTACGAGGCGTTCTTCTCCGACATCGCCGTCGCCTACGGAACGGACCCGGCCGCCTTCCCGGCGGCCGACACGGCAGTGATGGCGAAGGTCGCCCCGCTGACCCACTGGCGGGAGTCCGGCGACTGCCTCGTGGTCGACAGCACCGTCTACCACCCGGACTTCGACCGCCTGGCCGCCAACGAGCACAAAAGTGAACTGCTGACGGTCTGGTGGGACCTGACCCGCCGTTCCCCGGGCACCGTCGTCGACGCCCGGATCTGCCGCGGTGCCATCGCGTGGCGTCCCGACTCCACCGGTTGGGTGGTCCACAACCCGATCTCCGGCTGGGGAATACAGTCCTATCTCGACCGGGATCCGCTGATCCAGCAGAGCCCGTTCCGCGACGCGGTCGTCAGTCGACCGGTGAGCCACCGGGCCTACAACCTGGCGGTCGCCCTCAACCGGCGCACCACCGAGCCGGAATGGTTGTTCTGGCGCGGTGCCACCTGGAGCTACCTCGCGTACGCCGCCGTCGGGCTGGCCGCCTGGCGACGCCGGGACCGTCGACTACTCGCCCTGGCCAGCGTCATCGTCGGCAACCAGATCTCCGTGCTGATCGTGAACGGTACGCAGGCGAGCCGGTACATGGCCGCCCCGTTCGTCGTCGGCATCCTGTTGGCCCCGCTGCTGGTCGCCCGCCCCGGCACCGAACCGGCGGCCAGGACGGGCGGCCAGCCGGATCAGACCGGAACGGGCGACCAGCCGGATCAGGCCAGGGCGAGCATCGAGCAGGATCAGGCCAGGTTGGACGAGCGGGGGTAGGCGTCGGTCGGGTCGGTGAGCACGTTGACCAGGTACGGCACACCGGCGTCGAACGCCCGCTTCAGCGCCGGACCGAGGTCGGCGGCCTTCGCCACTGTCTCCCCCGCCCCGCCGAGCGCGGTCACCACGTCGTCGTAACGCAGCCCGGGTTGCAGGTCGGCGGCCACGTCGTAGCCGTACATGGCCTGCATCGGGTGCTTCTCCAGACCCCAGATGCCGTTGTTGCCGACGACGATGACCACCGGCAGCTTCTGCCGTACCAGGGACTCGACGTCCATCAGTGAGAAGCCGGCGGCCCCGTCACCCATCAGCACGCACACCTGACGGTCCGGGTGGGTGATCCGGGCCCCCATCGCGTAGCCCATGCCGGTGCCGAGGCAGCCGTACGGGCCCGGGTCGAGCCAGGTGCCGGGCAGCGCCGGCTCCAGGTAACGACCGGCGTACGACACGAAGTCACCGCCGTCGCCGATGGTGATCGCGTCGCGGTCCAACACCTGGCGCAGCTCGCCGTAGATCCGGGCCGGGCGGATCGGGTCGCTGTCGGCGGCCATCTCGCCGGCGTGTTTCGCCTTGGCCGCGTCCTCGGCCACCCGCAACTCGGCGATCCAGTCGGTGTGGTCGGTCCGGTCACCGGGGTGATCGGCCAGGGCGGACAGGATCAGCCGCAGGTCACCGACGGGCGCGGCGGCCGGTGCGACGTGTCCGGCCCGCTGTTCGGGGGCGTCCACGATGTGTACGACCTGCGCGTCACCGAAGTCGCCGAAGCTGAGCCGGAAGTCCAGCGGGGTGCCGACCACCACGATCACGTCGGCGCCCTTGAGCGCGGTCCGGCGGGACTTGGCAAAGGCCAGCGGGTGCTCCGGGGGCAGCGCGCCCCGGCCCATACCGTTGGTGAAGACCGGCACGCCCAGCGCCTCGGCCGCCGCCCGCAACGCGGTGACGGCGTCCCCGGCGTAGACGTCGGAGCCGGCGACGATGACCGGCCGCTGCGCGGCGGCGATCAGGCGGGCCGCCTTGGCGACCTCCTCGGGGTCCGGCTCGATCGGCGCGATCACCGGCACGGCGGGCAGGTCGACGTCGGCGGTCGAGAAGACCACCTCCAGGGGCAGGTCCAGGAAGGCCGGGCCCCGGTGCGGGCGCAGCGCGGCGGTCAACGCAGTGTTGATCGCGGCCGGGACGTCCTCGGTGGCGAAGACGGTGGCCGCGTGCTTGGTGACCGGCGCGACCAGCGGCACGTGGTCGATCTCCTGGAGGCTGCCCGAGCCCCACCGGAAGGCCGGTGCCCGGCCCCCGAGCACCAGCACCGGTGAGGCGTTGAAGTAGGCGCTGGTCAGGCCGGAGATGCCGTTGGTGACGCCGGGTCCGGCGGTGAGTACCGCCAGACCCGGGCGGCGCTGGAGTTTGGCGACCGCCTCGGCGGCGAAGACGGCCGACTGCTCGTGCCGGACGTCGACGATCCGCATCACCGGCTGGCCGTCGGCGGCGTCGCCAGCCCGGTGCGCGGCATCGTAGAGCGGGAAGACGTGACCGCCGGAGAGGGTGAACATCTCGCGCACCCCGTACCCCCGTAGGGCCGCCAGCACCAGATCACCGCCGTTGCCTTCGATCCGCTCCGTCATCGTCGCTCCTGTCGATCGGCGTGGGTTGGCCTCGGCCTTGATCAGCCGCGAATGGCCTCGATCGGCCGCATGTTACCGGCCAGTCGGGGACGGTAAGAAGGGCACAACGTCCCTGAGTTCGCGGTCAGCGACCAGTGAAACCGGGCTTACGCTTCTCGACGAACGCAGCCATGCCCTCGCGCCGGTCGTCGGTGGCGAAGAGCGCCGCGAAGAGCTGACTCTCCCAGGCCAGCCCGGAGGCGAGATCCATCTCCAGGCCGCCGTCGACCGCCAGCTTCGCCGCACGCAGCGCCTGGGCCGGGCCCGAGACGTACGGCTTGACCAGCGCCACCGCCGCGTCGTAGACCTCAGCCGCCGGCACCACCCGGTCGACCAGCCCGATCCGCAGCGCCTCCGGCGCGTCCACCATCCGCCCGGACATGATCAGGTCCTTGGCGCGGGCCGGACCGACCAGGCGGGCCAGCCGCTGCGTACCACCAGCGCCGGGGATGATGCCCAGCTTGATCTCGGGCTGGCCGAGTTTGGCGTCCTCGGCGACCACCCGCCAGTCACAGGCCAGCGCCAACTCACAGCCCCCACCGAGGGCGTATCCGGTGATCGCGGCGACCACCGGCTTGGGAATCCGGGCGAAGGCACCCAGCGCGCTGGACAGGTCAGCTGACCGTTCGGCCATATCCACGTACGACATCTCGGCCATTTCCTTGATGTCGGCACCGGCCGCGAAGACCTTCTCCCCGCCGTACACGATGACCGCCCGGACCTGGGGGTCGGCGGTGGCCTGCGCCGCCGCGTCCCGCAGTTCCTCCTGCACCTGGGTGTTGAGCGCGTTCATCGGCGGCCGGTCCAACCGGATCGTGCCGATGCCGTCGTTGATCTCCAGTCGGACGAAGTCCCCCACGCTGCACCTCCACGTTGAAGTCGCGAGCCAGCGTACGTCCCCGGCTCGTTGGGTAGGTTGTCCGGTAGCGGAACGATCGGGGCCGGAAATGATCACTTACTACGACGACCTCGGCATACAGGTCACCTCCGACGCCATCCGGGTAGGTGGGCGAAGCTATCCCTTGCGCGGCCTCGCCCGGGTGTGGCACCAGCGGGGTCGACGCTCGTGGCGGGCGTTGGCCGGTCGAGGTGCCATCGGCGCGGCACTGATCGGGCCGATCGTGGCCGCCGTCATCGGCCTGGTCGTCGCGCTCCGGATCGACGCCTCCCTGGCCGTCACGATCCTCCTGGTCGGCATCGCCTGCCTGGTCGGCCTGGCCGCCGGGCCGATCGCCGACCTCCTGCTCGAACACCTGGACCGGTCCTACGCCCGAGGTGCACACGACCTGGAGATCTGGGCCGAATTCCAGGGCCGCCCGGTGCTGCTCGTGCACACCCGCGACGCGCTGCGGTTCGGCCAGATCTACCGGGCCCTGCAACGGGCGGTAGAAAGCGGCCAGCCCGTCCACGGTTCCCGTACGTGATCCCACCGGGCACCCCGCCGTCCCTGGCGACGCCACCGCTCTTCGCGGCGCTGAGCGAGGCACGCAGCGTCCTGCTCGCCGGTGCCGGCGGCGGCTTCGACGTCTACGCCGGTCTGCCGCTGGCGCTGACACTGCTGGAGGCCGGCAAGCAGGTGCACCTGGCCAACCTGTCGTTCACCCAACTGGAACTGCTCGACCTGGACAGTTGGCTCGCCGAGGACGTGGCGGCCGTGGAGCCGGACACCGCCGGGCCGGACGACTACTTCCCGGAGCGGATCCTCGCCCGCTGGCTGGCCGCACACGATCTCCCGGCCACCGTCCACGCCTTCCCCCTGACCGGTGTGCAGCCGCTGCGGGCCGCCTACCGCGCCCTGGTCAAGCACCTCGACATCGACGCGCTCGTGTTGGTCGACGGCGGAACCGACATCCTGCTACGTGGCGACGAGACCGGACTGGGGACGCCCGAGGAGGACATGACCAGCCTGGCCGCGACAGCCGGGCTGGACCTGCCGACCAAGCTGGTCACCTGCCTCGGCTTCGGCATCGACTCGTATCACGGGGTCAACCACGTCCAGGTGCTGGAGAACATCGCCGCCCTCGACCGCGAAGGGGCATACTTCGGCGCGCTCTCCATCCCCAGCCAGAGCCGCGCGGCGGTGCTGTACCGGGACGCGGCGGCGGACGCGCAGGCGGCCACCCCGTTACGGCCGAGCATCGTCAACGGCCAGATCGCGGCGGCGACCCGGGGCGAGTGCGGCGACTACCAGTTCACCAGTCGCACCCGGGGCAGCACGCTCTTCGTCAACCCGCTGATGGCGATCTACTTCACCGTCGACCTGGCCGCGTTGGCCCGACGGTCGCTCTATCTCGACCGGTTGGAGCACACCGTCGGGATGCGCCAGGTCAGCCTCCGGATCGAACAGTTCCGCGAGGAGATCTCCCCTCGGGCACCCCGGGTCTTCCCGCACTGAGCTGTGGCCGAGCGCTCCGCTGGTTCCACGTGCTGGTTCCACGTGCTGGTTCCGCGTGCTGGCTCCGCGTGCTGGCTCCGCGTGCTGGCTCCGGCGCGCATCAGGTCGCCCCGGGTGCTCAGATCTCGCCGGGGAAGAGCAGCAGCATCACCCAACTGGTCAGCCAGAGATAGCCGCTGAAGACAACAGCGGCCACGGCCCAGGGCAGCCGGGGTGGTAGCGGCCGCTGCCGCCGCCACGCCAGCACCGCCGGCACACCCATCACCAGTACGCCGAGCAGCGCCGCCGCCCAGTGCACCACACCGAGCACGGCCAGCCCATAGCCGCTGGCGAGCAGCCAGGCCGGTGCCGGTGCCGGCGTAGCGGGGGAAGCAGGTGGATTCTCCGAACCGGTCAGTCGCGCCACCTCGGCGCGCGCGGCGGCCAGTTCGACCCGAGCGGCCTGCACGGGTGTCGGTCGGAGTGCCGGCGGCTGCCAGGTCGGCGGCGCAGGCATGGGATACCCGGCCGTCGGGGTGGGCGTGGGATACCAACTCCCGGGCGGGACGGGCGTGGGATACCCGGGTGGGACGGGCGTGGGATATCCGGGCGGGACGGCAGGCATGGGGTACCAGGCCCCGGGTGCGGGCGGCGGATACTGGCCGGGCACCGGTGGCCACTGCCCGCCGGGCACGGGTTGTGGCCAGTGGCCACCCGGGACCGGCTGCCACTGCCCCGGAGCTACCGGCGCGGGTCCGTACGGGCCCCACTGCCCCGGCACCGGCGGTAGCTGACCTGGCAGGGGTGGCGCTGCCATCGGCGGATACGGCCAGGGGGCAGGCGCGGCCACCTGGCCAGGCACAACGGGGGCACCCTGCACCGGGGCACCCTGGACTGGGAAAGCGGGGGCCGGGACCGCGAGCGGAGCCGGCTGGGCCGGCACAATCGGGGCGAGCATCGGCTGGGCCGGGATGGCCGGGAGGTAGGCGGCCGGGGCGGCCGGCACCGGATCGACGGGGAGCTGCACGAACCGCAACTGTGCCCGGTGTAGACGGCGAACGGCACGTGCGGCGGCAGCACCGTGTGCCCGGCGCACCGCCCGTACGACCCGGAAGCGCCGAAGCGAGGACGCCAGGGTGTACGCCTCCTCCGCCGTCGCCACCCCAGCAGCCGCCGGCTCGGCAGCTGCCGGCTCGGCAGCGTCAGATTCGCCAGGATCGGATTCACTGGATTCGGTAGCGCCGGATGCGGCGGGACCGGCCGGAACGGTGGCCGGAATCGGGTCCACGAAGCGGGTCGGGTCGGCGAGTTCGGCGGTGAGCTGCGCCGCCTCGGTACGCCGGAGCCGGGCCAGCCAGATCCAGCCCAGCAGCGCGGGTACAGCGATGACCAGGAGGAGGCCGCCCAGCGGGGCGAACCCGGGCAGCCGGTCCAGGGCGTTGGTGGCAGCGAAGCCCAGCGGCGCGTTCACGGCGAAGTGGCCCAGCGCCCCCAACCCGAAGCCCAGCCCGAGCATGGCGAACCGTCGGCCCCGGCTTCGGTCGGTACGCAGCGCGAAGTAGGCGATCCCGGCCCCAACCAGGGCACTGAAGAGCGGATGCCCGGCCACACCCGGCACCATGACCCGCAACACCAGCAGGCGAAGCGCCTCGCCGACGTTGTCCGGCAGCGTCTCGTCCGCCGCCGCCCAGGCGTAACTGGCATCCTCCACGATGGTGAAGCCGACGCCGACGATCGCGCCGTACACCGCTCCGCTGAAGACCGTACGCAGGTGCGGGCGGGCGGCCAGGATCAGCAGCGCCACCCCGACACCCTTGATGATCTCCTCGCCGATCGGGGCGACGATCGCCGCGCCCCACTCGGACGCGAACCACGGGCCGAAGACCTTGGCCAGGATGACGTCGGCGAACCAGTTGAATCCGCTGGCGGCCAGGATCGACGCGGTCGCGCCCCAGGCGTACGCCATGAGCACCAGCCACCATGGGCGGCGACCGAGGTGGTCGAGTTGCCGGATCAGCAACAGCGACAACAGGCCGAACACCAGCAGCGGTGGCAGGCTGACCAGCGCGGACAGAGGCGTGAACAGGGCCAGGAAGCCCATCAGCAGAAACGTGCCGAGGGTCCCGATCGCAAGCGTGGCCAGCAGCAGCCAGAACGTCGGGGTACGCAGCGGCGACCATGGCCGAGTCATGCGGCCCCCTCGATCTCGATGCTGGCGAGCGCGTCGCTTACCGACGTGGGCAGGACGGCGCAGTTGGTGACCGGGGTGACCAGGGCGACGACGCCGACCGACCCGGCGGTCAGGATGGCATAGCAGCCGTTGTCGCTGACGGCGTACTCGTCCTCGGCGACCAACGAGCCGCGCTCGCCGGTGACCCCGGAGGTGGTACGCAGCGGTTCGGGCCGTCCGAGCAGTTGCAAGCCCTGGTCCCGCTGGAACTTGTCCCGGGCGTGCGCGGCGTACGGCTCGCCGTCCCCCCGGAACGACTGGGCGCTCAACCGCACCTCCACCCCGTCGACCAGCAACACCACCTCGCCGCTGCCGGGCCGGGAGTCGGTGACATCGAGCCGGGAACCGGCCGGTGGCTGGATGGTGGCGCCGTACCCGATGTCGAGCCGCTCGGTGAGCGGTCGCCCCTCGTTGGGCAACGCGCACGACACCACGCCGGGCACCACGACCAGCACGACCAGGCCGCCCAACAGCAGCAGCCCGTAGAACGCGTTCTTCCACCCCGTTGCGGCCACCCGGGTGCCACCCCTCTTCGACGTACGAAGCCGCCCAGGACGTCGTGGGCGGTCCGTACAGGGTGCCAGGTGCACGCCCGTCGGTCCGCCCCGGGGATCGGGAGGTATTGACAGACACGGTTAGCTGGAATGGTGACCGTCTATTACCGCGACGACTCGGTGCAGATAACCTCCGACACGGTCTGCGCAGGTGGTCACACCATTCCGGTCGCCGAGTTGACCTACGTCTGGCACGCCCGCCGCCGAGGCTCGGTACGCGAGGGCGGCCGACTGGTGGGCCGGGGCGTACTCATCTTCCTGCTGTCGATCCCGCCGCTGCTGGCGGTAATCTGCGTGCTTTCCCTGGCGTACACCGCCCACGACCGGGGCGACTGGCTGGTGCCGGGGGTCATCCTGGCGCTCTGCGTGGTCGGGGCGCTGGCGTTGGCCCCGTTCTTGGAGGTGCCACTGGGCTGGCTGGACCGCTCCTACGACAAGGGCGCGCGGATCCACGAGCTGTGGGTGCAGCGCCGGGGGCAGGAGATCCTGCTGCTGAGTACGTCGGACGCGCTGCGGTTCGGCCAGATCTACCGGGCCGTGCAGCGGGTGGTCGAGCGGCACGACACCTGAGGCGTCGACTTGATTTCGAGTCAGTTGGCGAATCGGATCAGTTGGTGGATCGGGTCAGCGGGTGGACTCGTCGCCGGCGACCAGGATGACCGGCTCGTTGCGTACCGGAAAACTGACCGAGTTGGCGATGAAGCAGATCTCGTGCGCGGCCTCGTGTAGCGCGGTGGCCTTCTCCACCTGATCCACCGACGCGACGGTGACCTTGGGACGCAGCACGACCTCGGTGAAGCTTCCGCCCCCGTCGCCGGTCTCGGTCATCGTGCCGATCGGGCTGTCGACGTACGCGGTCACCACGACGCCGCTGCGCGCGCAAAGACTGAGGTACGACAGCAGGTGGCACTGGGACAGCGAGGCGACGAGCAACTGCTCCGGGTTCCACCGGGTCGGATCACCCCGGAACGCCGGGTCGGCGGTGCCCGGGATCGCGGGCAGTCCCGGGGCGCTGACCTCGTGCTCCCGGCCGTAGGCCCGATAGTTGATCGTGCCGGTGTCCCCGGCCCCGGTCCAGTCCACGGTCAACTCGTAGCTGTGGCTCCTCGACATCAGCTCTCCTTCCTCTGAGTTACGAGCGCTCAGTTGTTCTTGGTCTGCGTGACGAACGCGCGCCAGGCCGCACGCGCGAAGACGAGCGCCGGGCCGGAGGGGTCCTTGCTGTCCCGTACGCCCACCACATCGGGCAGGTTGTCGGCGACCTCCACACAGTTGCCAGAGTTGCCACTGCTCCGGGTGCTCTTGCGCCACTTCGCGCCGGTCAGCTCCATGCCCGCACCGCCTCCCTGATCATCTCGATCGTCTGCCCATGCGACAGCGCCTCCGCCCGAACAGCCTCCCACGTATTGCGCAACGTCAACAGGTCGGCGGGATTCTGCACGAGGTGCCCCTTCAGTTGGTTGTCCAGATAGGCCACGTCGTCCCCCTCGGCGGGGGTGGCGATGGCGAAGGCACCGTTGAGCCCGGGATACGCCCCGACGCTGGCCGGCACGACGTGCAGATGAACGTGGTGTCGGTTGCCGACCTCGACCAGGTGCAGTAGCTGATCCCGCATAACCTCCGGCCCGCCGACCGGTCGGCGCAGCACATACTCGTCGAAGACGGCGACAAGCATCGGCGGCTTCTCCGGGGAGAGCACCGCCTGCCGTTCCATCCGGGCGATGACCTGGGCTTCCATCTCCTCACCGGTAAGCGGGCTCGCCCCGACATGCAGGGCTCGCGCGTACGCCTCGGTCTGCAACAGGCCGGGTACGACCAGCGGCTCGTACGACCGCAGCGCCACCGCCTCACGCTCGATCGCCACCCATTCGCGGAACCACGGCAGCAGCGTGTCGCTGAGCAGCACGTGGTGGATGCGGCCCAGCAGCCCTTCGGTCTTGAGCACCCGGTCACAACGCTCGGTGAAGTCGAGCTTCGGTATCCGCCGGCTCTGCTCGACCATGGCCACCAGCGAGCCGGAATAGCTGATCTCCTCGCCGAGGGCGATCTGGGTCAGACCACGGGCCGTACGCGCCCGGCGAAGCTCACCGGCGAGCAGGTCCAGTAGGGGGCGGTTCGACATCTACACACTCCTACACACGAGCACTGGGTGGGCGTACGTCTTGCCTGGTAGGCGCGTCGCCCCTGCCATAAGTAGTCACCCAATCACAAAAATGAGGGGCAGCGGAACCGCTCGGACCCGCCAGAACGCCGACAGAACTTCCCCTTCGCTCGGCGTTCGCCAAAGGACGGGCGGAACCGCGGGGCCGCCCTGGCCGCCGCCTTCCGGCACGTTCTCCCCGGCAGGGCTCCCCGCGTCAGGGCGGCCCCTTCCAGAGCGTTATGCACAGCCACCCTGACCGATGACCGATGTGCCACGACCGACGAAAGGCAGACCATGACTCCGCACCTGCGCCCCGATCCGCATCGGACGGTACGGCCGCTGTGGATCTGTGGCTTCGACGCCCAACCCTGGCCGTGTGCGCAGACGCGACTCAGCCTGCGTCGACAGTTCCAGGACAACCCGGTGCCGCTGTACGTCCACCTCAGCGGCCTGCTGCACGAGGCGATGACCGACCTCTACACGCTCAACCCGGACACCGCCCCCGAGCCGTACGCGCTCTTCGCCCGGTTTCTCGGCTGGACCCCGTCCCGCCACCACCAGACCTGACCCGCATCACCCCACAACCCGGCCCCGGTACGACTGACGGCAAGCAGTCGTACCAGGGCCGGGTTGGCAGCGATTAAGGATCTTGACGGTCAACATGAAGATCAATAGGATCCGCTATCCACAGTAGTCGACTCGCTACGCGGAGGATCGTCATGCCTATCTCACCTGCCGTACGTTGGGGGCCAACCGCTTCCCGGCGGTGTACGGCCATCGCAGCGATCATGAGCAGTGCACTGCTCACGATCCCCTTCGCAGGGCTACCGGCTTCTGCTGCCACCGCGCAGAACGCAGCGCCGGACGTGCCGGCCCAACTGACCACCTATCCCGCCACCGCCTGCGGCAGTTCCACACATCCCATCCTGTGGTCGGCGAGCATGGCTGACGCCTCGTTCACCGCGCGCCTCTCCGACCCCGACGGCAACAACCTCGCCGCCCACCTGGAGATCCGGCGGGCGTCCGACGGCACCGTGGTCTATGGTCCAGCCGTCTCCGCTTTTGTCCCATCGGGGTCGCCGGTCACCTGGCCGGCCGTGCCGAGCGGAGTCCTAACAGCCGATGGGACCGTCTACTCCTACCGAGCCCGTGCCCAGGACAGTAAAGGCGCGTACGGGCCGTACACCGAGGACTGCTACTTCTCCGTCGACGACATTCGGCCGGGTGCCCCCGGCATCACGTCGACCGACTATCCGGAAGGTGGCACCGGTGTCGACGCCGGCACCGTCGGCCTGGTGACCATCACGCCGGCCACCGGAGACATCGACATCGCCGGCTACCACTACGGCTTCGACGACACCGTCTTACTCTGGGCCCCGGCAGACACCACCGGTACTGCCACCATCCCGATCACTCTCTGGGAGATCCCGATTTCCCCGGATGGGGAGCTTCGGCGAACTTCTGGGTCGCGGCGGTCGACCGGGCCGGCAACCGGCAACTCGGCGGGGCAACCGGACCGCGCACCCTCAACGCCAACGACACCGGCGCAACCGTGGCCGACCGGCGGGGGGATATCAACGGCGATGGTCGGGCGGATGTCGTCGTTCCGTTGGACATGGGCCAGGGTCGGACGGCAGCCTGGACGTACATTTCCTCCGGAACCGGCTTCCACCCACCCACGGTCGGCTGGGACAGCGGTGTCAACGGTGGGCACACCCTCGACCGGATCAAGACGGTGAACGGTGACTTCGACAACGACGGGCGTACCGACACCGCTCTGTTCCGACAGGACCCCGACGGTCAGGTCCGGCTGTTCAACCTGCGGTCCGACACCAACCAGTACCGTGCGAACCAGCGCACGGCCGACGCCGGCACCTGGGCACTGAGCAACGCGCGGGTCGTGGCCGGCGACTTCACCGGTGACGGCATCGACGACGTCGCCGCGATCGTCGACGACCAGGCGGGCGGCTGGACAGCCCACGTCTATCCGTCCACCGGCCGCTTCTTCAGCACTCCGGCCGCCCCCTGGCATGTCCAGGGCAGCGGCACCTACACCTGGGCCAGCTCACACCTGCTCGCGGGTGATTTCACCGGTGACGGCAAGGCCGACCTCGCTGTCGTACAGGAGGGCACGGGCGGTCAGAGCAGCATTCGCGTACATGCCTCCACCGGCAGTGGCTTCACAGCCGGCAGCCAGTGGTGGGACAGCGGCACCGACGCCGACCCCGCCGGCTTCGCGGGCAACTCCGCCAGGTACGTCGTGGGCAACGTGACCGGCAGCGGCGCGGACGACGTCGTCGCCCTCTACCACGACGGTACGAAGTCCTCGGTCAAGGTCCTCACCACAGTCGGCAGCACCTTCGCCAGCCCGGTGACCTGGTGGGACAGTGACACCGGCAGCGCGACTGGCTGGAACTGGGCTGACACCACGCAATTGACGCTCGGCGACTTCGACAACGACGCGGATCTCGACCTCGCCGCGATTGTCGGCACGGGGCAGCCCGGCCAGGCCGAGCTGTGGCGGTTCCCCAACGCCGGCACCAGCTTCGGCCAGGTCATCAAGCAGGGCACCATCGGTACACCCTGACCTGCTGATAGATCTGATGCTCAGGGCACCGTCGGCATTGGTTGGGCTGGCGATGCCCTGGTGGATATCGTCAGGTCGTGACCGATGAGAAGGCTGAACAACGGCTGCGCTACCGCCTGCTGACCGGCCCGGACGACGCGACCTTCTGTCAGCGGGTGAGCCAGGCCCTCGCCGATGGATACCAGTTGTACGGATACCCCGCACTGACCTTCGACGGGGTACGGGTGGTAGCGGCCCAAGCGGTGATCCTGCCCGGGCAATGACCGGTGTCGGCCCCGGTACGACTGACAGTGAGCAGTCGTACCGGGGCCGGACGGGTGCTGGTGATAACTCCTGATGCTCAGGCGCAGGCGGTCTTGACCTTCTGCGCCACCTCGGCGAGCTTCTTGGTCACCTGGTTCGACGGCGTCTTGTCGTCCGGGCTGTTGAGCGCGGTGATGGCCGCCGCCGCCTCGGTGAACGTGGCCTTCACCGCCGGATCGGCCTCCTGGCCGGCCAGGGTGGTCAGCTTGTCCGACCAGGCCTTGAGCTTCGCCCGGAACGCCTTCTCCAGCTCGGTCGCCTTCGCCTCGTCGCCGCTCATCGCAGCGTCGAGCATCGCCTTGAACTCGGCCTCCATCGAGGCGGCGACGGTCTCGCCCGCGCTGACCGCCTCCTTGCAGGCAGCCGTGGTCGCGGCCTTCGGGTCGGGGGTGGACGCAGCCGCTGCGGTCGTCGGAGCCGCCGCCGGGGGAGCCGACTTTTCCTCATCGGTGCCGCAGCCGGTGATGCCCAGGGTCAGTGCCGCAGCAATGGCGGTAGCCGCCACAAGACGTCGCACGAGAAACTCCAGTTCGTCGGGGGTTACGCTGCGGAGGGCAGCGCCACACGACGCGGCTCTCCGTAGCGGGACATGATCGTAGAGCAACGCATACCGATGCGAAACTTGGTTACCCCGCTCCGTGACGGTCGACACAGGACAGACAGCGCTGCCTCGCCTGGCTGCCCCGCCCCGCACGGAACCACGGCCCGCTCACGCCTTGACCCGAGTGCCCGACATCGGGAATGCGCGCCAAAAAATGACGGCAGCGAGCAGCGGATCCGGCCGAGAACAGTAGTAGGACAGCACCTTCAATCGACCTTCACGTCGGTCAACCAACTTCCCCGCCGAGGTCCACCGAATCCCGCGACCGGCAGGCAACCCGGTTCAGAGATGAACACGACTTCCTCAAGAACGAGGCACACCGAACTCTTGGGGGAATCAGTTGCACCAGACCGCGAAACGACTGGCTAGCATGACCATTGTCCTCGCGGCTGGAATCACTGCGGGGTTGGGCATCACCACAGCAACCGAGGCGGTCGCCAACACCCGTACCTCGGTCCCACCAGCGTCGATGGCCTGTAGGGCCAGCTGCGACTACCGGGACCCTAGCTCGTACCGGATCTATCACAGTGGCTGCTCGACGTGCTACCACTACTGCAACGACGACGAACGCATACTGACCACAACGGATGGCGGTGCGCTGGGAAACATCGAGTTGAGATACAGCCCGCGATGCCGTACGGCATGGGCACGGACCGGATTCTCACAGGTAAACATTCGGATCGACAGCCGCGACCGGAATGGCAACCATCGAGCGACCGCCAGCTCGATGGTCGGGGACCACGGTTTCAATTGGAGCCCGATGCTGGACGGCACCCGGTTCATGGTGCGTGCCTGCGTGAGCATCTTCGGACCAGTAACTGGTCAGACCTGCACCAAACGAATGGCCCTCCCCCGTGAGGGACTCGCGGAGCCCCACGGATGACGATCTCGGCGACCGATGTCGGATCCCTTGGCTACCTTCCCCGGGTGCGACAGGATGAGATCACGTTGGTGCACCCGGAACCGCCCAAGCCCAGGTACGTCCGACTGGCCGTCGATGGGCCCAGGTTCGAGCGAACCAGCTGGGCCGGCAACGGCAAGGCCCGACACGGCGGAAAGACGTATGCCTCGGAGTCCGCCGCACGGCTCGCCACCGAACGGGAGACCATCAAGCGAATGCAGGAGGGATTCGTGCTGCTGCGCGGTCCCGACGACGTCACACCCGGCGGCATCGTCATGCAGTGCGCCGTACCGAATCGCGGTGCCTCCGACTTCTTCGACCTGCACCCGGACGGCCACACACTCGCCGTCGGCACGATGCTCCACCAGGGGTACGGGGCCGAAATCCATCTGATCGACATCCGGACCGGGCGACGGCAACCGGTACACGCCGAACCGGTCACCAACGAACAGACCTTCATCCACGCGGTGCTCTTCGACGCCGACGGTCGAGGCATCGTCTACGCCGTGAACGGCGAGACCCGATACCTCGACCTGGACACCGGCGCGAGCACCGTCATCGCCTCCTACCGGCAGTTCACCACCGCAAGGTTCAACCCGTTCCGCCTACGACCAGCCTGGGACCAGGCCCGGAACCGGCTACTGGTCTTCCACACCGACGACGTCGTACGGGTGCTCGACGCTGCCGGGAATCACCTGCTGGAGGTGCCGACACGAGACCGGCCGGAGTGCCAGGCCGGTGCACTGTCCCGGTCCGGCCGGCTACTGGCGCTCAGCTACGAACTGCTGGAAACCGAGATCTGGGACGTCGACACCGGCGAGTTGTTGGCGACCCACCCGTTCCCGGTCCCCTTCGATCGCAGCGCCAGCGGCCTCGGCCTACGTACGGTCGGCTTCGACCCGACCGAACTGCTGGTCGTGGCGGAGGGCGGATACGCCGAGGGACCGGCCGCGATGTCCGTCGAATCGGGAGAGCTGGAATGGGCGATCCATGACCCGTACCGCACCGACCGGTGGGGCACCTGCCATTCGTGGAGCTACTCGCCGGACGGCCGGCTGCTCGCCGTCGGCGGACACGGCAGGGTCGAGCTACGGGATGCCGACACCCGGGAACTCGCCCCCGACCAACTGTCCCCGTCATCGACCGGGCACACCCGACGCGTCGTCTTCTCCACCGACGGGAAGCTCATCGTCGCTGGTGGAGGCACCGGACGCATCTCGGTCCACCTCGCCGGTCAGCCCACCACGACGCCCTGATCGGCGACCTCGGATGACCGACGGCTGATCTCAGGGTGCTGCGGCGAGGGCGACGGTACGCTGCGCGGCGGCCACCATGGCCCGGTCGGCGAACCGGCCATCCGGCAGCACCACGGTCCCCGAGTCCCGGGTCTGCGCCTCGGCGACAGCGGCCAGCAGTTCCCGGGCCCGGTCGACCTCCTCCGCCGAGGGCCGGAACGCGTCCCGGACAACCGGAAGCTGACGCGGGTGAATCGCCGCCCGGCCGACGAAGCCGAGCCGCCGGCCGGACCGGCAGGAGGCGGCCAGCCCGTCGAGGTCGGTGACGTTGGCGTACACGGACATGGCCGGTGGGGGCAGGCTGGCGGCACGGGCGGCGACCACCACCCGACCGCGCGCCCAGAGCAGGCCCTCCTCGCCGAGCACCCCGAGGTCGGAGCGCAGGTCCGCCTCGCCCAGGCCGAGCGAGGCCACCGTCGGGTGCGCGCTGGCGATGGCGTACGCCGCCTCCAGCCCGACCGCCGACTCGATCAGCGGATGCAGCGGGGTGCCGGGCAGTTTGCCGGCCACGGTCACCACGTCGACCGGGGACTCCACTTTGGGCAGGCGCAGTCCGGCCACACCCGGTCGACCGGCCACCGCCGCGAGGTCGGCCGGCAGGTCCGGGCCGGTCAGCTCGTTGACCCGTACCTGTAGCGGCACGGGGTGCGGTGACGAGACGAACTCGGCGACGGCGTCCCGGGCGTACGCCTTGCGCCCGGCCACCACCGCGTCCTCCAGGTCGAGGATCACCACGTCCGCCCCGGCATCGACTGCCTTGGCGAACCGGTCCGGCCGGTCACCGGGCACGTAGAGCCAGGTCAGCGGCACGAAGGCAGCCAGATCAGCGCCGGCGGAAGCCACGCTGGGCGGGACGGCGGGCAATCAGATCGCCCCCCGCTCGCGCAGTGCCGCGATCTCGTCGACGGTCAGGCCCAGTTCGGTCAGCACCGCCTCGGTGTCCTGGCCGTGCCCCCGGCCGGCGTGCCGGATCTGCCCCGGCGTCGCCGACATCCGGAACGGCACGTTCTGCATCCGCAGCTCACCCAGGTCCTCGTCCGGCACGGTGACGGCGGTGTCCAACGCCGCGTACTGCGGGTCGGCCAGGATGTCCCGTACGTCGTAGACCGGCGCGACCGCCGCCTGCGCCTCCTCGAACGCGGCCACCACCTCGTCCCGGTCCCGCTTCGCGACCCAGGCACCCACCGCCGCGTCGAGTACGTCGGCGTGCGCGGCCCGGCCACTGCCGGTGGCGAACCACGGCTCGTCGATCAGCTCGGGGCGGCCGACCAGCCGCAGCACCCGTTCGGCGATGCTCTGCGCACTGGTGGACACCGCCACCCAGCGCCCGTCGGCACACCGGTACGCGTTACGCGGCGCGTTGTTGTTGGACCGGTTGCCCAGCCGGGGCTGGACGTAGCCGAGCTGGTCGTACCAGGTGATCTGCGGGCCGAGCATCGCCATGATCGGCTCGATGATGGCCAGGTCGACCACCTGCCCGGCCCCGGTCAGCTCCCGACCGCGCAGGGCCAGCATGACCGCGTACGCGGTGGCCAGCGCGGTCACCGAGTCGGCCAGCCCGAACGGCGGCAGCGTGGGTGGCCCGTCCGGTTCGCCGGTGGCGGCGGCGAAGCCGCTCATCGCCTCGGCCAGCGTCCCGAACCCGGGTCGGCGGGCGTACGGCCCGACCTGCCCGAAGCCGCTGATCCGGGCGATCACCAGCCGGGGGTTGATGGCGTGCAGCTCCGCCGGCCCGATCCCCCAGCGTTCCAGGGTGCCCGGCCGGAAGTTCTCCACCAGCACATCCGCGTCGGCGATCAGCCGACGCAGCAGTTCCGCGCCTTCCCGGTCGGAAAGGTTGGCGGTGACTGTCCGCTTGTTGCGGCCCAACACCTTCCACCAGAGTCCGACCCCCTCCTTGGCCGGGCCGTGGCCCCGGGACGGGTCCGGCTTGGCCGGATGCTCGACCTTGATCACGTCAGCCCCGAAGTCGCCGAGGAACGCGGCGGCCAGCGGGCCGGCGAAGAGGGTGGCCAACTCGACCACCTTCACGCCCTGTAGCGGCATCATGCGGCACCCTCCCCGGGCAGGTCAGCGGCGGTCTCCGGCCGGTCCGGCCCAGGCTCGGTCAGGTCGGCGGCGCAGCGGAAGCCGATCGACGCCGAACGGGTCATGCCAGCACCGAGCAGCAGCAGCTTCACGCTCACCTCCGGCGGCTGCGGGCCACCGTCGAAGTACCAGTCCGAGCCCTCTGCCCGATAGGCCATGCCGCCCTTGAGGATCACGAACCGGGTACGACCGTCGCTGTGCTCGCTCTCGGTCAGGTTCCACACCAGCGGGTCACGCCGCTGGATCAGTCCCGCCTCGGCGGCCACCTGCCACTCGTCCTCGGTCGGCAGACGCAACCCGGCCCAGGTGGCGTACGCCCGTGCGTCGGCCAACTCGACGTGGGTGACTGGCGCGTCAGCCGGTCCCTGACCGGCGGTGAACCTTTCGGGGCGCACCGGCTGGTATCCGGTGGTGGTCAGGAACGCCGCGAACTGGGCGTTGGTCACCTCGTGGGTGTCGATGGCGAACCGGCCCAGGGACACGCTCCGGTGCCGGGTGCCGGTGCCGTGCAGCCGGGGCGGCAGCGGCTTCCACTCGTCCACATAGGGCGCTTCGCCGTACAGGCCCGTCTCCCGTACCCGGTGGCGGACCACCAGGTCCCGTCGCCCGCCGTCGACCGCCACCATCCCATCCGGTACGTCTGTACGCGGCGCGACCGGCACGCTGGTGCGTACCGCCTCCCGGGCCGGGAAGCTCGGGTCCCCGGTCGCCGGCTCGTACCGTTGCGGCGTCGCCGGGTCGGAGGTGGCAACGGCCGACCCGTCGGAGGTAGTGGCGACGACGACTGACTCGTCGGACGTGGTGACGACGGTGACCGCCGCGATGCCACCCGCCGGGAGTGCACCGCCGACGCTCACCCGTCCGTCGGGCAGCTCGGTCACGGTCAGCTCGGACCCGGTGACCAGGTCGACGAAGCGGTGCCCCGAAGGCGCGTCGGCGACCAGCCACGGCCCGTCGTACGCCGTACCCCGGTTGACGATCGTCCACAGTGACAGATTCTGGTGCGTCCAGCGGGAGGCGTACACGGGAATGTCACCGCCCGGGTGGTCGGCCAGCGGCACCCAGTCCTCGGACCGCAACCACTCGGCGTGGCTGGCCTGCACCCGGCGCATCGCGCGCAGCACCGCCCGGTCCCGGTCGTTCCAGCCGACCCACACCCCGAAAACGCTCTCCCAGACCAGGATGCCGGCCCCGTTCAGCCAGGCCGAGTGCAGCTCGTCCAGGTGGCTGCGGTTCCACCGCCGGGTGTGGTGCAGCATGTGCCGCCGCTCGAACCACTTCGCCCGCAGCACCCCCGGCACGGTCGAATCGGCGAACCACTGCGCCCAGGACATGCCGTGGTCGGCGATCCGGGCCAACGGCACCCGGGACTCCCCCTCCAGCGCCAGCCCGGGTCGTACCGCGTCGAGGGTCTTGCGCAGCTCGCCCGCGCCCTCCTTGAGGGTGTCCAGGAAGACGCCGTCCACACCGAGCTGCCCGGCCAGTTCGGCAACCGCCTCGGCGTCGGCAACCACCTCGGCGTCCGGGATCACGTCGGCGGCGGGAATCTGCTCGGCGTCAGCAGCCAACTCCCGGCGGGTACCGGTGTCCCACGGGTTGTAGTCGACGTAGACACGTATCCCATGCTCCTGGAACTGTCGGACCACGTCCGGCAACTCCGGCACCTGCCGGTAGTAGTCGAACTGGTTGCGATCGTCCAGCCCGATCACCGGGTACGCGTGCCAGAGCACCACCCCGCCGAAGCCGCCGAAGTCCCGTTCCGCCTCGGCGATGAACCGCTCGACGGTGAAGACGCCGCGCTCGTGGTCGTACAGCGTCTCGTCCCAGAGCCAGGCCAGGCAGACACTGAAACAGTCGGTGGGGATCTCGTCGTAGTGGCTGCCGTCGTAGCCGATCCGGGCCCTGGCCTCGGTACGCCACGCGGTGAGCCGCTCCCGCCACGCCGGCCAGTGCGCCGGGTCGTCCGGGGCGGCGAAGATCTTCGCCTCGTCCAGCACCGACAGGTCGACGTCCGGGGTCAGCGGGACCTCGGTGGACCGGTCGATCGGCCGGGGCACGTACGGGTTGAAGTTCGGGTCCAGGTTCACCCTGTCGCTCCGTAGGTCGTGGCGGACAACTCGTCGATCTCGTCCCGGGTCGGGATGGCGGTGGAGGCACCGGGCCGCCGGGCGCAGGCCGCCCCCGCCGCGCACGCCCAGCGCAGCGCAGCCACCACCGCCTCCGGTGCGGCCACGCCAGCTACGGCGGTTCCCGGTGTCGCACCGCGTTCGGCCCAGGCCACCGCGAACGCCCCGGTGAACGAGTCACCGGAGGCGGTGGTGTCCACCGCGTCGACGCGCGGCGCGGCCACCGTCAGGCGCAACCCGGCCCGATCGGCGTACGCGGCTCCCCGCGCGCCCAGCGTCAACACCACCCGGGGCACCAGGTCGAGCAACGCCGTCAGCAGCGCTTCCGGCTCGTCGTCGCGCCCGACGATGGTGGCCGCCTCCCCCTGGTTCACCACCAGCACGTCCACCAGGGCGAGCAGCTCCGCCGGCAGGGACCGGGCCGGAGCGGCGTTCAGGATCACCGTCGTACCGCCCGCGCGGGCCGCCTCGGCGGCCTCGGTCACGGCGGTCAGCGGGGTCTCCAACTGCAACAGCAGTACGTCGGCGGCGGCCACCAAAGCCTTATCCGCCTCGTCCAGCCGGGTCAGCCCACCGTTCGCCCCGGGGGCGACCACGATGAAGTTCTCGGCCGAGGTGTCCACCGCGATCAGCGCCACCCCGGACGGGCCTGGGACCGACCGGAGCCGGGTCACGTCCACGCCGGCGGTGGCCAGGTTGTCGCGCAACTGTGCGGCGAAACCGTCCTGCCCGACCGCACCGACGAAGGCGCACGCGCCACCGGCCCGGGCGGCGGCGACCGCCTGGTTCGCCCCCTTCCCCCCGGGTACGGTGTCGAACCCGTGGCCCAACACCGTCTCCCCCGGCCGGGGCAGGCTCGGTGTGTTCACCACCAGGTCCAGGTTGACGCTGCCGACCACCACCACCCGTGCGGTCATGCCTGCTCCCCCATCCCCGTCATGCCTGCTCCCCCATCCCCGTCATGCCTGCCCTGCCAACCGCAGGGTCCGGTCGGCCAGCTCTGCGAAACCGATCCCATCGAAGCCGGCGATGCTGCTGCGCAGCCGCCCGTGCAACGGCTCGACCCACTGCGCTGGCAACCCGGCGGCTCCGGTCAACGCCCCGGTGATCGAGCCGACCGTGGCCCCGGTCGAGTCGGTGTCCCAGCCGCCGCCGACCACCGCGCAGATCGACCGCTGGAAGTCACCCCGACCGTACGCGAGCGCGGCGGCGACCAGTGCCGCGTTGTTGCGTACATGCACCCAGTGCAGGTGCCCGTGCCGGGCGTACAGTTCGTCGACCACCGACTCCCAGTCGGCACCGGAGCCGCCCAGCGCCCGCGCCTCGCGCACGGTAGCCGCGAAGCGGCTCTCCGGCGGCAGCACCGACTCGCCCACGTCCAGCACGGTGTCCACGTCGGCGGCGACCAGGGCGGCTGACGTCATCGCGGCCACCCACTGGGCCCCGTACACCCCGGCCCGCACGTGGCTCACCGCCGCGTCCCGGTACGCCATCTCGGCGGCCAGGTCGGGACGGCCGGGGTTGACCCAGCCGTAGACGTCAGTGCGGATCTGCGCGCCGATCCACTCCCGGAACGGGTTGTGCCGCAACGCGGTGGCCGGCGGGACGAGCCCGAGCAGCAGGTTGCGGTAGGCCACCCGTTCGGCGGTGAAGACCCGGCCGCCGGGCACCCAGTCCAACCAGGCCTGGGCGACGTCCTCGCTGGTGAAGTCCCGTCCCCGGGTCTCCAGGACTCGCAGCGCCAGCAACGCGAAGTTGAGGTCGTCGTCCTCCGGCATCCCGTCGATGTTCTCGACCAGGCTGTTCACCTTGCTGCGTCGGTTCCACGGCCAGCGGGCCGCCACGTCGTCCGGCAACCCGACAGCGGTGAAGTACGCCGACAGCGGCCACCGGCCGGTCGCCTCCAGGATCTCCCGGATGCCCTGCCGGTGGATCTTCTCCACCGGTTTGCCGAGCAGACAACCGGCGGCCCGGCCGAGCCAGGCCCCGTGCATCCGGTCCGGGGCGACCGGCCCGGCCGACACCGCCCAGGTCGCCGGCCAACTCGCCCGGATCGCCTCCAGCGTCTCCGGCTCGGTGGCCGAACTGGCCGCCGGCAGCGCGTCGCAGACGTCGAGCAGCTTCGCCGCCAGCGCCCGCAACACCGGCCCGGCCGGCACGGCCGACGCGCCGCTGACCGGCGCGTCGGGCGACCCACCAGCCGCCACCCAGCGGTCCAGGACCGCCGACACGTCCCGGCCCTCGTCCCGGCTGGCCGCCAGCTCGTGCGGCAGCAGGTCCTCCGGCTGCACCCAGGTCAGTCTCATGTCAGGTCAGCTCAATCTTTCGGTCGCGACTGCGGGGCTCGCAAGCTCACTCCTCGCGCTCCCAGCCACCCCTCCAGTCGCGACTGCGGGGCTCGCAAGCTCACTCCTCGCGCTCCCAGCCACCCCTCCAGTCGCGACTGCGGGGCTCGCAAGCTCACTCCTCGCGCTCCCAGCCGCCCCCAGCTCCTGGAACCGGGTGGCCCGACGGGCGAACCGCTCCTGGTCGCGGGTGAACACCTCACCCGCGATCTCGGCCAGCACCCGGGCCGGCTCGACCAGGTCGACCCGGGACGCCTCGGACACCACGGACGACCACTCGGTGGGGACCACCTCGGCACCCCCCAGCGCCCCGGCGATCGCCGCCGCCATGGTGGCGGTCGAGTCGGAGTCCCGCCCGTAGTTGACCGAGCCGAGGACCGCCGCCCGGAACTGCCCCCGAGCCACGACCAGCATGCCCAGCGCGGCCGGCAACTCCTCGATGGAGTGCAGCCGGCTGGGCCGTCGTGCGCCCAGTCCCGGGCGGCGGTACTCCTCCCCCACCGTGTCGTACGGGGCGATTGCGGCGCGCAGCGGCTTGATCGCCTCGCGCCAGTCGTCGTACTCCCGGGCCTGGGTGACCACCGCGTCGATGGCGGCGCGGGTGCCGTCCCGAGCCAGGTCCAGGGCCGCGCCGACCACATCGTCGACGGTCGCGCCCGGCGTCATGGCGGCGGCGACCGCGGCGGCGAAGACCGCCGCCGCCTCCCGCCCGTAGCTGTGCTGGTGGGCACCGGCGATCTCCACCGCCTCCGCGTACGCCCCGGCCGGGTCGCCCGCGTTCACGACGCCCACCGGCGCCATGTACATCGCCGCACCACAGTTGACGATGTTGCCGACGCCCGCCTCACGCGGGTCGGCGTGCGCGTGGTGCAGACGGGTCACCAACCACCGCTCGGCGGCGGCCAGGCGGTGGAAGGTGAGCCCCTCCCGCTCCAGGTCCGGGATGTAGACCACCCGCTCGATCAGGTCGGGCACGAGCAGTTCCACCACGTCGTACGCGTCGAGGTGGTCGCGCTTCCTGGCGTACGCCCGCACCAGCGCGTGGGTCATCAACGTGTCGTCGGTGATGTGCCCGTCGCCCTTGTGGTACGGCGCCATTGGCCGCGCGGTGGCCCAGTTGGCGTGGAACGGCGGCGCGATGCCGTCGACCCAGCCGCCGAATCGGGCCTGGATCTCCTCGGGCAGGGCTGTCTCGGTGGCCCCGCCGAGGGCATCGCCCACCGCAGCGCCAACCAGGCAGCCAACCGACTTGTCGAGCAAGAGTCCCATGGTTACCTCAGAACCTGCTTCCCACCGTCGACCAGCTGGGTCGCCATCTGGTCGAGCGTGATCTTGTTTGCGAAGTACTGCTGGAGCGCCGGGGTGGCGTACTTGGTCTTCCACTCCGGGTAGCCGTCGGCCTTCTGGAACGGCGCGACGGTCAGGTCGGCGGCGCTGTCCGCGGCGACGTCCCAGCCCTGCTTACCGCCGGTCAGCTTGACCAGTTCCTCGTTGGCCTGCTTGCCGGTCGGCACCAGCCAGTCGCCCTTGGCCAGGGTGGCCATGTTGGTCGGGTTGAGGAAGTACTCCAGGAACTGCACGGCTTGCTTCTTGTGCTTGGAGTCCGCCGAGACCGACAGCGTCTGCGGGTTCGCCGCCTGGGTGGTGGACAGGCCCTTGATCGGGGGCAGGGTCACCCACTCGAAGCCCGCCGGTGCCTGCTCCACCATCTGCTGGCGCAGCGAGACCGAGCCGGGGAGCATCGCGTACTTGCCGGCGAAGAAGCCGGGTAGGGTGTCCGCGCCGCTCATGCCCAACGCCTCGGGCGACGCCGACTTGGCGGTGTAGATCATGTCGTGGATTCGCTTGGGGATTTCCTTCTCCCCGTCGCCGACCCGGATCTCGGTCTTGCCGTTCTCGGTGTAGAAGAACTTGCCGTCGTAGTTCAGCGCCAGGTTCATCACCCGGTTGGTGGGCGACTTCAGCGCCCAGGCCGCACCGAACCGGCCCGCCGTGGTGAGCTTCTTGGCGTTGGCCTGGAACTCGTCCCAGGTCCACCCGCCGTCGGCCGCCGGGATCGCGATGTTGGCCTCGTCCAGCAGCTTCTTGTTGGCGATGATGACCTGTGACTCCAGCAGGAACGGCACTCCGGTGATCTTGCCGTCGTAGGTGGCGGTGTCCCAGATACCCGGCTCGATCTGGCCCTTCAGCTCACCGGAGATCAGGTCGGTCAGGTCGGCCAGGTAGCCCTGCTTGCTGAAGTTGCCGATCCCGGACGCCTCGTACTGCACGATGTCCGCCGCGTCGCCACCCTCGAACGAGGTCAGCAACTGGTCGTGGACCGAGTTCCAGTCACCCTGGACATACTCGATGTGGATGTCCGGGTGGTCGGCGTTCCACTTGGCGACCAGGTCCTTGTTGGCCTGCATCGATTCCTTCTGCCAGGCCAGGCTGAGGAACCGCAGCTTGGCTGGACCGTCGCTCTGCTCGTCGTCGCCTGTGCCACAGCCGGCGAGCGCGCCCAGGCCGACGACGCTCGCCACCGCTGTGGCGACGAGTCTGCGACCGAATCTGTTCCGTGACATGGGGGATACCACTCCTTTGTGGGGGATGGCTGACCGCGCCGAGTAGGCGGTCAGCCCTTGACTGCGCCGGCCATCGACCCGGAGGAGAGCCGGCGTTGCATGAACGCGAAGAAGATCAGGCTCGGGATGGTGGCGAGGAGTGAACCTGCCGCCAGCGGTCCGAGCCGGGCGGTGCCCTCGATGCCGACGAACCGGGCCAGGGCTACCGGCAGGGTCGCCAACTCGGGGGTCTTGATCAGCACCAGGGCGAAGAAGAACTCGTTCCAGGCGGAGATGAAGGAGAACAGCGCGGTGGCGACCAGGCCTGGTGCAAGCAGTGGGAACACCACCCGGCGCAGAGTCTGCAACCGGCTGGCCCCGTCGACGGCGGCAGCCTCCTCCAGTTCCCGGGGGATGTTGCGGACGAAGCCCTGCAACATCCACAGGGCGAACGGCAGCGCCCAGACCACGTAGATCAGGATCAGGCCGGCGTGCGAGTTGGCCAGGCCGACCTGCCGCAACACCAGGAAGATCGGGATGATCAGCAGCACGAACGGGAAGAGCTGGGAGAGCAGCACCCAGCCCAGCGCCACCGTACCGAGCTTGCTCTTGAACCGGGCCAGGGCGTACGACGCGGGCAGCGCGATCAGGACGGTGACTACCGCCGAGGCCAGCGATACCTGGAGGCTGTTCCAGGCTGCCCGGCCCAACTCCTGCTCGGTGAACGCCTGCACGAAGTTGTTGAACGTCGGGTTGTCCGGGATCAGCGTCGGGTGCAGCTTGACCAGCTCACGGGGTGGCTTGAACGAGGTGGAGAGCAGCCACACCAGCGGAAACGCCAAGAAGACCAGGTACGCCAGCAGCGCCAGGTACTGGAACACCTTCCCGACCCGAGACGACTTCCCATGCACGCTAGTTCGCCTCCTTGAGCCGGCGGCGTAGGTACACCGCGAGCAGCGCCACGATGATCACGACCATGACGTTGCCGAGCGCCGCCGCGTAGCCGTAGTTGCCGTAGCGGAACGCCTCCTCGTACGCGAAAAGCATCGGCAACATCGTCTTGCCGCCCGGCCCACCGGCGGTGAGCACATAGACCAGGCCGAACGAGTTGAAGTTCCAGATGAAGTCGAGCGAGGTGATGGCGACGATCACCGGAGCCAGCGACGGCAGGGTGATCCGGCGGAACCGCTGCCAGGTGGTGGCACCGTCAACCGCCGCCGCCTCGTGCAGTTCCCTCGGCACACCCTGCAACCCGGCCAGGAGTACGACGGTGGTCTGCGGCATGCCCGCCCAGACCCCGACGATGATCACTGCCGGTAGGGCGGTGCTGAAGTCACCGAGCCAGTTGGTCCGCAGCCCTTCCGCGCCGATCTGGTAGAAGAACTCGTTGAGCAGTCCGGCGTCCGGGTGGTAGACCAGCTTCCACAGGATGCCGACCACCACCGGCGGCATCGCCCACGGCACCACGGCCAGCACCCGGGCCAGGCCCCGGAACCGGATCTGCTGGTTGAGCAGCAGGGCCAGCCCGAGGGCGAGCACGAACTGCAGCACGGTCACCCCGACCGCCCAGATCAGACCGATCTTGAACGAGTTCCAGAACAGCTCGTCGGAGAGCAGTTCGCGGTAGTTGGCCAGACCGGTGAAGTTGACGTCCACGTTGCGGCCGGCGCGGGCGTCGGTGAAGCCGAGGTACATCCCGCGCACCAGCGGGAAGACCGAGAGCGCCACGATCGGCAGCAGTGACGGCAGCAGTAGCAGGTAGATGGTCATCCGGTCCGAACGGGCCCGGTTCGGACGCGGTTTGCGTCCGGCTCCCCGGTCGACGTCCGGCCGCTCGGTCGACGTGGTCACGCTCATGCGGTCACCTCCACCGTGGGCAGCCCGTGCGGCGTCGGGGACTCGGCGACACTGGAGGCCCGGACCACGAGGCTGGGCGCGACCTGCTCGCGCCGGGGCGGCAGGCTCGGGTCTGCGATTCGTTCCAGCAGCAGTTCGGCGGCGCGCCGACCACGGGTGACCGAGCCGAGCGACACGCTGGAGATCTGCGGGAACGCCATCTGGGCCAGCTCGGTGTCGTCCATGCCAACCAGGGCCACGTCCTGTGGCACGGTCTGGTTCGCGCCGTAGAGCGCGTGCAGCGCACCGACCGCGATCAGGTCGTTGGCGCAGAGCAACGCGTCGGGCTGGGCCCGGGCGAGCAGCCGTTGGGTGGCGGCCCGGCCGGCGGCGTACTGGAAGTCGCCGACCTCGATCAGCCGGTCGTCGATCTCGATGCCGTGGCTCGCGAGCGCGGCCCGGAAGCCGGCGTCGCGGGCCGCCCCGGGCACGGTGTCCAGCGGGCCGTTGACGAAGCCGATCTGCCGCCGTCCGGACTCGACCAGGTGGTCCACGGCGAGCGCCACGCCGGTACGGGAATCGGTACGTACATTGTCGACCGGCGCGTCCTCGGGGAGCTGTCCGACGACGACCACCGGCACCGGGCTGTCGACCAGCGCGTCGAGGTGTGCGTCGGTAACCCGGATCGGCGACACGATCATGCCGTCGACGTAGCGGTTGGCCAGTCGGCGTAGCAGCGCGGTCTCGTTGTCGACCTTTCCACCGGTGGCGTGTACGAGCAGTTGCCGGCCGGATTCGGCGACGACCGCCTCGATGGCGCGCATCATCGCCACGTAGACCGGGTTGCCGATGTCCTCGACGGCGAGCGCGATGAGGCCGGTGCGCTGCGACTGTAGGGATCGGGCGATGGCGTTGGGTACGTAGCCGACCTCGGCGGCGGCCTCGCGGACCTTGCGGATGGTCTCGGGGCTGCCGCCGACGCCGTTGAGCACCCGGGAGGCCGAGGCGATGGAGACGCCGGCCCGGGCGGCGACGGTGTGCACTGTCGGGCGTGCGTCACCGCCGGACGGTAAACGTTTACGCACCACGCACCGCACCTCCACCTCGCACTTGTAAACGTTTCCGCGAAGTCTGCGACGGGAGGTCGAGCACGTCAAGGGCTCGTTACGAAAACGTTTCCAATCCGCGCGAGGCTGCGCTGAGCTGGGCGAATCCGATCAGCTTCGGTCAGCCGTTCGGCCGAACGGCAGAGATTCAGCCGCCCGACCGAACGGGCAGGGATTCAGCCGCCCGACCGAACAGCGGGGGATTCAGCCCGCCGGCTGGACGACGGGGCCACGCAGGTCGTCCACCTCGACAACCTCGCGGCCCAGTGGCCAGAACGCCGCCGGCACCAGCTTGAAGTTGGCGATGCCGAACGGAATACCAATGATGGTCACGCAGAGCCCAATCCCGGCCACGATGTGCATCAACGCCAGCCACCAGCCGGCAAGCACGACCCAGAGCACATTGGCCAGACCGGAGGCCAGACCGGCACCGGGCTTCGGGACCAGGGTCCGCCCGAACGGCCACAGCGAGTAGTAGGCCAGCCGCAACGCCGCCACCCCGAACGGGATCGTCACCACCAGCGCGAAACAGATCAGCGCCGCGATGCCGTACCCGATCGCCAGCGCGATCCCACTACCGAAGATCAGCCAAAGGAGGTTGAGGATAAATCGCACCATGCCTCCCATGGTGCGCCACTCGATCAAGTTCCGATCATGCGACGGGCATGCAATGGTCAACCGGCGTCACGGACGAGACCGTCGCCGTGGAAGAGGGCGTCGATCTCGGCCCGCTGCGGCAGCGAGACCGACGCGCCGAGCCGCCGGGCACAGGCCGCCCCGGCGGCGCTGGCCCACCGCAACGCGTCGACCAGGTCCCGCCCCTCACCCCAGGCCACCGCCAACGCGGCGGTAAACGCATCCCCGGCCCCGGTCGAGTCGACCAGGTCGACCTTGAACGCCGGGATGTGCGCCGTACCGCCGTCGCGCTCGCCGTACCACGCACCCTGCGCACCGAGCGTCAGCACCGCCCGGGGCACCAGCGACAGCAGCGCCGCCGGGTCCTCCCGGCCCCGACCGGTGAGCGCCCGCGCCTCCACCTCGTTGACCACCAGCAGATCAACCGCGTCGAGCAGCTCGGTCGGCAGTCTTCCGGGCGGGGCGGCGTTGAGGATGACCCGGGTCCCGCCGGCGCGGGCCGCCAACGCCGCCTGGGTCACCGTCTCGACCGGCACCTCCACCTGCGCGACCAGGACGTCCGCCGCCCGTACGGCGGACAGCTCGGCCTCGGTCAGCGTGGTGAACGCGGTGTTGGCCCCCGGCGTCACCACCACCGAGTGCTCGCCGGTCGCCCCGACCGTGACCAGCGCCACGCCCGACGCGCCGTAGACCACCCGGACCAGGGACGTCTCCACGCCAGCGGCGGCGATCCGGGCCTTGAGTGTCACACCGAACGAGTCCGAGCCGATCGCACCGAGGAACGTCGCCGCCCCACCGGCCCGGGCCGCCGCGATCGCCAGGTTGGCACCCTTGCCGCCGGCCACCGTCAGGAAGTCGGTGCCGACCACCGTCTCCCCCGGCCCGGGCACCTTTGGTGCCATCGCGACCAGGTCCATATTGGCGCCGCCCACGACGACCACCCGTGGCCGGTCCACGAGCACCTCCCAGAGCTGTCAGGCGGCGCGGGCGGTGAACCGGTCACCGGAGCGCTCGACGGTCAACGGCAGGCCAAACGTCTTTGACAGGTATTCGCTGGTCACTGTCTGCCCGATCAGTCCCTGCGCCACGATCGTCCCCTCGCGCAGCAGCAGCGCATGGGTGAAGCCGGGCGGGATCTCCTCCACGTGGTGGGTGACCATCACCATCGCCGGCGCGTCCGGGTCGTACGCCAGATCGGCCAGCCGGGCGACCAGGTCTTCCCGCCCACCGAGGTCGAGCCCGGCGGTCGGCTCGTCGAGCAGCAGCAACTCCGGGTCGGTCATCAGCGCCCGCGCGATCTGGGTCCGCTTACGTTCCCCCTCCGACAGGGTGCCGTAGGCCCGATCGGCCAGCGTCGCGATGCCGAGCTGGTCGAGCAGTCCCTGCGCGCGGGCCTCGTCGCTGGCGTCGTAGCTCTCCCGCCACCGCCCGACGACCGACCACGCCGCGGTCACCACCACGTCCCGCACCCGCTCCTGCGCCGGGATCCGCTCGGCGAGCGCCGCCGTGGACAACCCGATCCGGGTACGCAGCTCGTTGACGTCGGTACGGCCGATTCGCTCACCGAGCACGTGTGCGGTGCCGGTGGTCGGGTGCAGCCGACCGGCGGCCAGGTTGAGCAGGGTCGTCTTGCCGGCACCGTTCGGGCCGAGCACCACCCAGCGTTCGTCCAACTCGACCCGCCAGGTCACGTCCCGTAGCAGGTGCGCGCCGGAGCGAAGCACCCCCACCCCATCGAGATTGATCACCAGGTCGTCGTTGTCGGGCGTCGGATCTGTAGGCACCCGCCCATCCAACCACGCAGCCCGCGGCTGCCCCCCGGGGCGTGTCGCGCCACCGTAGGGTGGGGCGGCGTGTCGTTGGTCACTCGACAGAAAGGACGACATGGACAAGTGCTCCCGGGTGGTGCCGTGACCGCGGTCATCGAGATCGAGGGGTTGCGCAAGACCTTCCGTACCCGCCGCGGCCGGCACACCGTACTGGACGGTTTCGACCTGCACGTCGAGGCCGGCCAGGTGCACGGTTTCCTCGGGCCGAACGGCTCTGGCAAGACCACCACCCTGCGTACGCTGCTCGGTCTGGTGCAGGCCGACGGTGGGCGGATGACGGTGCTCGGTGCGGCGGCCCCGGACCACCTGCCCTCGGTGATCGACCGGGTGGGTGCCATCGTGGAGAGTCCCCAGTTCTTCGGCAACTTCACCGGCCGACGGACCCTCCGGCTGCTCGCCACTGCCGGTGGGTTGCCGCCGGCCCGGGTGGAGGAGGTGCTGGACCAGGTAGGCCTGCGCGACCGGGGTGACGAGCGGGTCAAGGCGTACTCGTTGGGCATGAAGCAGCGGTTGGCGGTGGCCTCCGCGCTACTCAAACGACCGGAGCTGCTGATCCTCGACGAGCCGGCCAACGGGCTGGACCCGGCCGGCATCCGGGAGATGCGGGACATGATGCGGGCTCTCGCGGCCGATGGGGTGACCGTGCTGGTCTCCAGCCACATCCTGGCCGAGATCGAGCAGGTCTGCGACCACGTGACGATCATTTCGCGGGGTCGGCGGGTGGTCGCCGGGCCGGTCGACGAGGTCCTCGACGGCTTCGACCGGGGTGAGTTCCGGGTACGCGTCGACGAACCGGATCGGGCGACCGAACTTCTCCAGGCCGCTGGTCTGCTGGTCACGCAGCACGCCGACTGTTTGGTGGTTGGCGGCGTCACCGAGCCGACCGACGTCAGCCGGGTCCTGGGCGAGCAGCAGTTGTGGGTCCGGGAGTTGACCCCGCTCGTACCCGACCTGGAGAGCGTCTTCCTCCAGCTCACCGGGACCGAGCCGCGCCCGGAGATACCGCGCCAGGTCGACGACTCGGTGCTACCCGACCCCGGTCGGCCGCCCGGCCAGATCGACCTGGGCACGACGACGACCGACGACGAGGGGGTATCCGCGTGAACCTGGTACGCGCCGAGTTCGGCCGGCTCTACGCCCGCCGCTTCGTACGCCTCATGCTGGTGCTGTTGATCGTCGCGTTCGGTATCACCGTCGCCACCACACTTGTCAGCACCCACCAGCCCACCGCCCGGGAGTTGGCCCAGGCCGAGGAACTGGCCGAGCAGCAGCGGCGGGCCAACGAGCGGTTGTACGCGGACTGCCAGGCCGCCAAGAGCGGCGCGGCGAACAGCGAGTATCCACCGGAGTTCCTGGCCAAGTGCAACCTGGACCGGCCGGCGGAGGTACACGAGACCGACTACCTCTACGGGGTCTTCGTCTTCGAACGGGAGATCCGCCCGTTGACGTACTTCCTCATCACCTTCCTGGTGCTGTTCGGGTTCCTGGTGGGCGCCTCGTACATCGGGGCCGATCTCCACTCGGGTGGGATGACCAACCTGCTGCTGTGGCGACCGAAGCGGATGGTCGTCCTGGGCACCAAGCTGGGTACGCTGCTCGCCGGTGTCCTCGGCGTGACGGTGCTCTCCGCAGTGGTCTATCTCAGCGCGTTCTGGGTAATCTCCGAGGTCGGCGGCTTCCCCGGGAACCTGGACGGGGAGTTCTGGCGGTGGTTGTCCCTCACCGCCGTCCGGGGTGGGACGCTGATCGCGCTGGTCACCGCGTTGAGTTTCGGGCTGGCCGTACTGGGTCGGCACACCGCTGCCGCGCTCGGGGTGGTCGCCGGCTACGCCGTGGTGTGGGAACTCGGCGCCCGGATCGTGATGGAGATCGTCGATGCGTTCCGGCCGGACCAGTGGATGCTCTCCACCTACGTCGCTGCCTGGATGTCCGGCAAACTCGACCTGTGGGACAGCGCTTCCTGTGTGGGACTCGGCTCCTGCGACGGCCGCTACACCATCACCTGGCTATCGGCGTTGATCGTCCTGCTCGTCGTCGTGGGTGGCTGCGTCGGTGCCGCCTTCGCCAGCTTCCGCCAGCGCGACCTCGCCTGATTCCTGCCTGGTAGGGAAGGGCCCCTTGTTATCGGAAAATGCCTTTGCAAGGGGCCCTTCCTGACACCTCAGACCCGGGTGACCCGGATCGCGTCGGCGATCACGTAACCGGTGCCGTTGGTCCACCGGCTCACGCCCACCTTGTTGGCGTCACCGGCGGCGAGGTTGAACGTGCCGATCGACCGCCACTGGCCGCCGTTGGCCCGCTGGTTGACGTTGACCGTCTGGTTGCCGGAGGTGGTGGCCACGATGTACGGGGTGCTGTCGTTGTAGCCGGCGTCGGCCGGGTACCAGACGTCCACCCGGTAGGTGCCGGTCTCCGGGATGTTCACCTTGTACCAGGCGGCATCGCTGGAGAGGACCGGATTGGCGAACCGGTAGTCGGCGCCCTGCCGCTGCGACGAGTACGTCGAGGTGCCCCAGTTGCCGCTGGCGGTGAACCGGCCCGCCGTGGTGTTGTCCACCGTGGTCGACCAGCCGCCACCGGACGAGCCGGTGATCAGCTGCATGTAGTACGTCCAGTTCCAGTTCGGCCCGGGGTCGGTGTGGGTGGCACCCGGCACCTGGTTGTGGCCGATGATGTTCGACCGGGTCTTCGGGATGCCGTACTTGTCGCAGAGGAACTTGGCCAGCGCGGCCGAGGAGCGGTACATCGCGTCGGTGTACCAGGACGGGTTGTTGATGTAACCCTCGTGCTCGATGCCGATCGACTGGGTGTTGTAGGTCCAGTTGCCGGCGTGGTAGGCGATGTCCTTGTCCCGCACCATCTGGGTGACGGCACCGTCGGAGGAGCGAAGCAGGTAGTGGGCGCTGGTGCCGGCGGCCGGGTTCTGGAACCAGCTGATCGAACCGGCGTAGCTGCCCTGCATGGTGTGGATGACGATGTAGTTGATCGGGTACGACGACTCGCGGCTGGACGCGGAGTAGTTGCCGGAGTGGGCGGGCACCCAGGCGGCCGGGCCGTAGTCGGTGCTGAGCGTGCCGACGTCACCGGCCGTACCCAGCGGGGCCACCGAGGCCAGCGCGCCGCGCTGCGGGGCTACCTGGCGACCGGCGATGCCGAACGGGCCGGCCGTGGTCTGCGCGGTGAAGCCGGTGGCGAGCAGGTCGTAGACGGCGTCGGCGTAGAGCCGGGCGGTGGCCGGCTGGGTCGAGCCACCGTACTTCGCCACCGCCGGGTACCACCGGTTGACGTCGGCGCGCTGGGCCCTGGTCAGCCCGGCCGAGTCGGCGTACGACCGCAGCACCGCCGCCGCGCCGGTGATGTTGGCGGCATCCTGGCCGCGTAGGGCACTGGCGGGCAGGCCGGTGAGGGTGGCCGCCTCGTCCAGGGTGCGCAGCTTGGGGTTGCTGGCCAGGTGCATCATGCCGTAGCCGTTGGAGGCGCTCGGCTCGCCCGCGTGCCCGTCGAGACGGGTCTCCGCGTAGCCGAGGGCGGCAAGCAGGTCGCGCGGTACGTCGTAGCGCTTCGCCGCCGAGTCGAAGGCGGCGGCCAGGCCCGCGTTCGGCCCGGTATCCGTGGGCGCTGCCGCCCCGGCCAGCGCGGGCTGGCCGGACAGGCCGATCATGGTCACGATCAGGGAGCCGCCGAGCAGTTGGCTCGCGCGACGCCGGGAAATCCGTACAGTCACCGTCACTCCTCCCCGAGTGATGTGCACGTCCGCAGGTGGTGGGACGCAAGGTGGCCGTACGTTATAGCCTCAAACACATCTATGTCGAGAGCTTGCAAAAGCTTTAACCTTGGCGAAGAATTCCTTCACATGCCCGCCAGGCCAGCCGACCGTGGACTCACCACACCGGCCGACGGCAGAGTTGCCACACCAAGCGACGGCAGAGTTGCCACACCAAGCGACGGCAGAACCGTCAGGTCAGCCGACGGTGGAGCCGAACACCTCGTCCCGGACGGCGTCCAGGGCGGTCTGCAACGCGCCCCGCAGGATCGGCTCCTCGGTCAGCCGGGTCACCACCACCCGGGGCTTCACCAGCGTGATCGCGGCCACCTCGTCCTGCACCCGCCCGGCCAGGGCGTCGCCACCGGCCTGCCCGACCTCACCGGCGAGCACCACCAGCGGTGGATCGAGCACCACACAGGTGCTCGCCACCCCGAGCGCGAGTCGGCGGGCCAACTCGTCGAGGACCGGACCGCCGGCCGTACCCGCCGCGATGGCGGCCCGCACCGCGTCGGCGGCGGAAGTCCCCCTGAAACCGCCCTCCCGGGCCACCGCACGTACCGCCTCGGCCCCGGCAAGCTGGCCGAACGCCGGCTTGGCCCGTCGGGAGGCATCCCGGGGAATGGGTACGCCGGGCACCGGCAGGTAGCCGATCTCGCCGGCGGCACCGCTGCTGCCGTGGTGCAGTCGACCGTTCAGCATGATGGCCAGGCCGACACCGACCCCCACCCAGACCAGTACGAAGTCGTCGACCCCCCGAGCGGCCCCGGACTGCGCCTCGGCGACCGCGGCCAGGTTGACGTCGTTCTCGAAGACCACCGGGGTGTGCAGGTCCTCGCGCAGCGCGGCGAGCAGACCGCGATGCCAGCGGGGCAGGTTGAACGCGAAGGTGATGTCGCCGGTGGCCGGGTCGACCAGGCCGGGGGTGCCCAGCACCACCCGTCGTACGCTCTCCAGCGGAGCCTTCGCGTCGCTCGCCGCCCGCACCACCGCGTTGTGCACCACCCCGACCGGATCGTCGGTGTCCCGAGTGGACTGCTCCACCCGTCCGATCACCGCGCCGGTGATGTCCGCACAGGCGGCGACTACCCGATCCGGCCCGACGTCCACCCCCACCACGTGCGCACTTTCCGGTCGTACCGCGTACAGCTGGGCATTGGGTCCGCGGCCACCGGCCTGCTCCCCGACCCGGGTCACCAGTCCACGCTGCTCCAGCCGTTCCACCAGCTGGGAGGCGGTCACCTTGGACAGGCCGGTCAGCTCACCGAGCTGCGAGCGGGTGAGCGGGCCCCGGGCGAGCAGCAACTCCAGTGCGGCCCGATCGTTCAGCGCACGTAGCAGGCGCGGGGTGCCGGGCAGGCGGGTAGAAGCCATGGCATCCTCTAAGCTTTAGGAAGGTTTGCTAACTGTTCTGCAGCTTCACGACAAGTAGCCCGTAGCGTAATGGCCGCCCCTGGGACCGGTGTTCCGACGACCCGGTGACACATCGACCCCAACCCGGCCCGACTCGACCGCACGATCAGGCCGGGTTGGGACCGCGCAACCGGGTCCAACCCGGCCGCAGCCGGACCGGGTTGGGGCCACAGGCGGGCCTGGGTACGGCCGTAACCTGGCCCTGCGCGGTACGACACACATCCGCACAGGGATCGAAGAGGGAGACACGTGGGAACCGATTCCGGACTTCGCCGACTGGCGCTGGGCACGCTGCTCGCCGCCTTCCCCGGCAGCACCCCGCCCGAATGGGCACTCGACCTGGTCGCCGAAGGGCTCGCCGGACACACCCTGTTCGGGCACAACATCGAGCATCCGGACCAGGTCGCGGCGACCACCGCCGCACTTCGGGGTGCCCGATCCGACGTACTCGTCGCAATCGACGAGGAGGGCGGCGACGTCACCCGGCTCGCACACGCCACCGGCAGCCCCTACCCGGGCAACGCGGCACTCGGGGCGGTCGACGACATCGGGCTGACCCAGCGGGTCTACCACGCCATCGGCAGCGAACTCGCCGCCCTCGGCATCAACGTCGACCTGGCCCCGACGGTCGACGTCAACTCCGCCGACGACAACCCGGTCATCGGCACCCGATCCTTCGGGGCCGATCCGGTACGCGTCGCCGCCCACTCCGCCGCCGCCATCGCCGGCCTCCAAGCCGCCGGCGTGGCCGCCTGCGCCAAGCACTTCCCCGGCCACGGTGCCACGGTCACCGACTCGCATTACGAGCTGCCCACGGTGGACGTACCCCTGGACGTGCTGCGCGCTCGTGACCTGCCGCCCTTCGCGGCGGTCATCGCGGCCGGCACCCGGGCCATCATGACCGCACACATCCGGGTGCCCGTGTTGACCGGCGACGACCCGGCCACCTTCAGCCGGGCCGCCCTCACCGGCCTGCTACGCGGCGAGTACGGCTTCACCGGCACCATCATCACCGACGCGCTGGAGATGAAGGGCGCCTCCACCATCGCCGGTGGCCCCGGCCCGGCCGCCGTCCGAGCCCTGGCCGCCGGCACCGACCTGCTCTGCATCGGCGCCCAGGTGGACGCCAACCTGGTCGAGCAGGTGGTCGCCGAGATCGTCGCCGCCATCGGCGACGGGCGGCTCGACCGCAGCCGGGTCGAGAAGGCCGCCGAGCGCGCCGCCGCACTCGCCGCCTGGACCCGGACCGCCACGCCCGTCCACGAGACGTCGACCGATCTCGGGTACGCGGCAGCGCGCCGCGCGGTACGCGTGGAGGGTGTGCTCTCCGGCCTCGACAAGCCGCTGGTCGTACAGTTGCTGTCAGCGTCCACCATCGCCGAGGGACGGGTGCCGTGGGGGCTCGGACCCCACCTCGACGGCAGCGAGCATCTTCCGGTGGTGGCCACCGAGACCGAGCCGGCCGCCCTGCGCGAGCTGGCTGGCGAGCGGCCGATCGTACTGGTCGGGCGGCACCTGCACCGGCTCGCCGGAGCAGTCGAACTCGTCGAGGCGCTGGCCGCCGACCATCCGGTGACCGTGGTCGAGATGGGCTGGCCGTCGAGCTGGCGACCGGCTGGAGCACGCGCCTTCGTCACCACGTACGGGGCCAGCCATGCCAACGGCCGTGCCGCAGCCGAGGTCCTCGGCCTCGCCACCGTTCGGTAACGCTTCTGCACAGCGTGGAAACTTCTCCGTCGCGGGCGGCGGAGAAGTTTCCACGCTGTCCGCTCTGTATCTGTGGAAAACCTGCGTGTCGTCCACAGAAAAACCGCTCGGGGTAGCCGGTCGGATCTGCTCCGGCCACGCTCACCGACATGTGGAACGAGTTGGCCGGCCAGCAGCAGGGCGTACTGAGCCGAGCCCAGTGCCAGCAGATCGGCATCACCGACGAGATGGTCTACCGACGGATCGCCAGCAACCGGTGGCAGCAACTCTTCGTCGGCGTCTACGCGACGTTCAGCGGCCCGATCCCCCGGGCCGCCAGGCTCTGGGCGACGCTGCTGTATGCGGGCGACGGCGCGGTGCTCAGCCACGAATCCGCAGCCGAGCTGGTCGGACTGCTCGACCAACCGGTGTCCCCGGTGCACGTCACCATCCCCGCCCACCGCCGGGTACGACCGGCCACCGGTGTGGTCGTACACCGGGCGGCGCGGGTGCCGCTCGCCCGGCACCCGACCCGGCTACCGCCGCAGACCCGGGTGGAGGAAACTGTCCTCGACCTGACCCAGTCGGCTCGGCAGCTCGACGATGCGTTGAGCTGGCTGGCCCGGGCCTGCGGTCGACGACTGACCACGCCGAGTCGAATAGGCAGTGCCCTCCGGCTCCGGCCCCGGGTCCGGTGGCGCGCTGAACTGCTCGCCGCGCTGGACGACGTGGCCGACGGTTGCCACTCGCTGCTCGAACTGCGCTACCTGCACGACGTCGAACGCCGACACGGACTGCCCATCGGGCGGAGGCAGTCCATCCGGCTACGCCGGGGCGGTCGCTGGTACGACGACATTCGATACGACGACTTCGCCACCCTGGTCGAGTTGGACGGCCGGGTGGCACACCCGGCGGAGTCCCGGGCTCGCGACCGCCGACGGGACAACTCGGCGACAGCCGAGGGACTGAGTGTGCTGCGATACGACCTGGCGGATGTCTTTCAGCAGCCCTGCGCCGCCGCCGCCCAGGTCGCCGCGACGTTACGTCGCAACGGCTGGCCCGGCCGCCCGACCCGCTGCGGGTCGAACTGCTCGATCAAGCGTCTTACCGACTGACCGGGGCACAGATCAGGACGGCGGGGGCGGGGCCGGGGCAGGGCCGGGGCAGGGCCGGGGCAGGGCCGGGGCAGGGCCGGGGCAGGGCCGGGGCAGGGCCGGGGCAGGGCCGGGGCAGGGCCGGGGACGGGGTCGATGCCCGGCCGTGACATCCGCTGACCGCATGCGACGTCGTCACCACCCGGGAGCCGGTCATGGCGGCTCTCCTCTCCCCGCCCCTGGGCATCGCCTCGTCGGCGGTCGCGGAGACCATCGACCGGCTGCCGCGTTGAGCTATCGACCAGCTGCGGCATTGAGCCATCGACCAGCTGCGGCGTTGAGCCGACCGGCATTGGTGTTCCCGGTGGGAGATTGCCCTCCGGCGGGCCACCTCCCGGCAAAATCCGATGATCGGGCGACCCGAACTGGCCGGCGGAAGCCGGGACCGGGGCCAACCGAACGGGTAAAACGCGACGGGGCACCTTGAAAGGGCAAGTCTGAATACGTAGCGTTACCGGAATACGGCCGGTCGTCGTCACCCGGCCTACTCCGCTCGTGACCGTCGGCGAGTCCACCGCGCCGATCGACACTCGCGTACCGGGCTGGTCGTACCGACTACGACCTGGGGACGGATGCGGACCGTGGGCCCCGATGGGTCCACGGTCCGCGCCAGTTTCTCGACACCTACCGCCCCGACCTGTTCCGCCCCTGGCCGGCTCCCGACCGACCCGCATCCCCGCCAGCCCGTACTCGGCTTGACCCGGCCCGGTTCCGACGTCGATGCTTGCGCCGCGATGGCCGCCCGTCCGGCGGCTGAGGTGTTTCACTGGCGCGGTTACGCCGGTGAGAGGGGATCGGCATGCAGCTCATCGACAAGCTCGCCTGGCTGCGGGTGGAGGACGGAAGGATCCTCGGCGCCCGGTCGTACGGCAAGGACGTCTACTACGTCCCGGGCGGCAAACGGGAAGCCGGCGAGACCGATCACCAGGCGCTCAAACGGGAGATCCGGGAGGAACTCTGCATCGACCTGGTCGACGACACGATCGAGTGGGCGGCCGTCTTCGAAGCGCCGGCGCACGGCCACGCCGAGGGCACGACGGTACGCATCACCTGCTACCGGGCCGACTACACCGGGTCCATCGCCGCCAGTTCAGAGATCGAGGACGTCGGCTGGCTGGACTACTCGGCGCGGGACGGGTTGTCTGCGGGCGGCAGGATGATCTTCGACTGGTTGCGGGCTCGGGGCGAACTGTGACCCGACACCGCCGGGCGTGCTGATCCGGCCCCCCTACCGGCCGATTCAAGGAGCGTCGGGGGTGGCCACGGCGTACGCCCACCAGCCCTGATCGGCGAAGCCGGCCGCCTCGGCGACCCGCGCCGAGCCGACGTTCTCCGGTTCGTGCAGGTACGTCGGCACCGCTCCCCCGGCGAGTACCCGGCGCGCCGCCTGCGCCACCAACCGGCGGGCCAGGCCTCGACCCCGCGCCGCCGGTTCGGTGCCGACCGACAGTTCGTGCCCGTACCGGTCGTGCCGCTTGATCCCCACCCCGGCGAGGTAGCGGCCGGAATCGTCCCGGACCACCAGCACCTCGTCGCCGAACGGGCGCAGCCACTCCGGCACCACCGGATCGTCGACCTTGATCCACTCGCCCACCTCGGGCAGCTTGGCCGGGGTGGTGGTGTATCGAAACACCGCTCGGTAGCTGGGCCACCCCTCCCGACCGACGGCCGCCGGCAACTCGGCGAGCAGCTTCGACGGGGACAGATGCCGCAACTCCCGGGCGCTCGCGACCCGGTCCGGCGGCACCGAGAGCACCATGCCGGCGGGTCCGTCGATGCCGATGGCCGGGTAGATCCGCCCGTCCCAGCCCGGTTTCGTACGTCGGGTCGAGCCCACCACGTGCAGCGGTTGCCGGGCTGGCCACTGCCCCAACCGGGTCACCAGGTGGCGGTAGAGCCGCTGATCGAGCATCCGTCCGCTCCTCGCGTGGGGACCCAGAGGGGCCAGTCGAGTATCGTCACCACCCAGAGTGGGCGGTGAGACTAACTACTCGCCGATCTCAGACAACTACCCACCGCACTCGCGATCATAGGACCCGCTCGCTGGTTGTCAGCCTGTCCGGTGGCACCCAATCGCTGTGAAGCGGATTACACACCCCCCTGGGCATCCTAGGAGGTCAGTCCACTTTGGGTCCCGATGAACCCAGCTTTCGCCGCATTTCCCCGATCACTTTTCGCCAATGTCTTGATTCTCGGCAGCGTTTCGATTCCCATCAGCGTCGGGGGCGCGAGGTCGGTTGACCCCGCGCCCCCGGCCGTCACACCCGGGATTGGCCGCCGCTATCCACAGATAGCGTCGTGATCAGTGGTGAGGCCGTCAGCCGTGCCACCGTTCTCCCCACCCCGGACCAGAACCAGCACCGTTACGTCTCGCATTTCTTCCTCCTCTGACTGACCGTAGCCTCATTAGCCACGGTTGCATTACCTCGTTGAATCAACCTGGGTGTTGTCTGACAGCGCTTGAAAGAACGACGTCACTGGGCCACGAAAATCGGCCTACTCGAGTTTCGGTACGGGCACGGGCCGGTACCTGGTTCGGCCTTGCGGCCCGTCAAGGCGCAGCAACGGATAAATCTGGGAACGAAGTGCGCAGGCCGACCGACCGGGCATCGACGTCAGGCGGTCGACGATCTCGTAGCGACCTGCCGCTCGGCGGGCCACCGACGTCGGGATCTGCTGGCAAAGCGGTACCACCGGATCGATGAACGACGCCACCGACAGGACGGACTCGGCAATCGACCCGGGCACACCGGTTTTCGGCCCGTCCGTCAACCACACCGGCCTACCGATCGCCGCCGCGTAACCGGTAACGGTTCCGTATTCTCCCACCACCTGGTCCGCCGCGATCAGGATGGACCGCCAGTCGATTTCCGGCTCGATCAGCATGAATCGGTTTCCGTCGGCTCCCGAAATCCGGGCCCGAGCCTGCCGGATGCCCGGCGCGTACCCCGCCCCGGACGGCAACAGGAGCATCAGCCGGTATTTGACGGCCGGCAACTCGCGGGACAGGCGCCGAAGAAGCTTCGTGGACCTGTCGAACCATGACCCGGGGTCACCGGCCAGCGCCACCAATACGAGGTTCTGCCCCGCACACACCTTCACCGCCGTGCGGTAGTCACTCCGCATCGGCTTGCTCGCGATCAGCCGGTCGTACGTCGGATCCCCCACCACGACGCAGGGCAGAGCCGGCCCGGAATACCGGGCGCGCAGGCGGTCCCGCTGCCGCTGATGGGCGAGCGCCCACGACCGGGGGGTCGACCGATGACCGGGGGGCGCTTCAGCGCCCGGCAACTCGACACCCGGCAGTTCGACGCCGCGCGGTCCGGCGGTTTCCTGCTGGATCGGGTCGGGCCCCAGGACGATCGCGGGGCCGGAAATCCCCGACACGAGTGTCGGCTCCGCCGCCAGCACCAGGTCGAAGTACGCGATGTCCAGCTCCTGCCAGGGAATCCGCACCCCTCCCGCAGCGGCCAGAATCGCAGCCGACCCCTCACTCGTGCCGGACGGCACGCTGTAGTGCAGCCGCACCCGAGGTTCGTCCCGGACGATCTCGCTCACGTCCATCACCCGACGGCTTTCGACAGCCGTTCTGGCGACAACGAGCACATTCCGCGTCGGTGGTCGCGCCGCCCCCGACGGTGTCATCAACTGACTTCTTCTCTCCATTGCCACCCTTCCATCTGCCGCATCTCGGCACAGCAGAGCCTCCCAGCCGAGCGTGGGACGAATGTGGGACAGACGTTGGACGAATGTGGAACAAGATCGAAAGAAGAATCGGGGGGTTCCCACAAAGGCACGATGGAGGCATCCTTGAACGATGAACCTCGACGGTCAAGCAAACGAGTTGGATATCCAACTATTGGGCAAGGTTACGATTCTGCGAGATGGCCAGCCGATGCGCACACGGTCCCAGAAAGCGCTGGCCCTACTCGCGGTCCTCGCCCTCGACAAGAACCTGCGAGCACAGAATGACATAATCAGGAAACACATTTGGGCGGAGAAACCGGCCGGCGACGACACTCTCCGAACGTACGTCGCAGAACTGCGAAGGCTGATCGACGAAAAGGCGCTGCCCAACAAGAAGGGGGAATACTACGAGCTGCGCATCCCGCGCGAGCAAATCGATTACTGGCGGTTCCGGAAGTTCGTGGCGCGGTCCGAGCAGGAGGAGCTCGGCGACCGGGTCGACACCCTGCGCGCGGCGGTCGCGATGTGCGGCGAGCCGCCACTGAGCGGCCTGGGCCGGGACGTGAACTTCGCGGACCAGATCAGCGACATCGAAGAACGTTGCCGACAGGCCTGGATCCGACTCGTCGAGGCCGAGTGGCAACGGGGCAACATTGCCGGGATCCTGTCCAACCTCGACCAGTGTCGCCACCGGTTTCCCCGCGACTCAACGCTCCTCGAATATCACATGACCGCCCTGGCGGAGAGCGGCGCGCCCGACCGGATCGACGCGCTCCTGACGGCGTACGAGAAATCGGTCGGCGTGGTCAGCGAGTCCGTACGCAAACACCACCGGGACCTCACCGATAGCAGCTACCGCCCCGCGCCGGTACGACCCCAGCACAGCGGGTACGCCCTGCCTCGGACGTTGCCCCAGGACCGAGAGATCTTCGGCCGGCACGACGAGTTGGCCGCTCTCGACGAGTCGTTGTTCGACCTGTCATCGCGCGCACATGTCGCCGTCATCCACGGTCTACCCGGCGTGGGCAAGACCCAACTGGCCGTCCGCTGGGCCCACCGGGCGCGCGAAGAGTTTCGCGACGGCACCCTTTATGCCGATCTGCACGGCTACTCGATGGGCTCACCCACGGCACCCACGCAGGTGTTGATCAGATTCATCAGGGCCCTGAAGGGTGACGCCAAAGGCGGTTCGGAGGAGGAGCTGACGGACGAATACCGGTCCGCCCTCGCCGACCGTTCGATGCTCGTCGTGCTCGACAACGCGCGGGACTTCACGCAGGTGTGGCCGCTGATGGCCACCGGTAGCGCCTGCGCGACGCTCATCACCAGTCGTACCCGCCTGGACGAGCTGGTCGCCCGCACCGGGGCCAAGTCGCTGCCCCTCGAACCCCTCGACACCGCCGGTGGCATCGACCTCCTGGGCGACCGGTCGGTCATCGGGGCGGCCCGGGTCGACCGGGAATGGCGGGTCGCGGAAGACCTGGTGGAGTTCTGCGGCGGACTTCCACTGCTGCTTCACGTCCTGGGTGCCTGGGTCCACCGGCGCAGCGGCCGATCACTGGCCCAGCTCCACCGGGAGCTCCGACGCTCCCGGTATCAGTTCGCCGCGTTGCCCAGCAGCGAGCCGCGATCCGACCTCAGAACGGTCTTCTCCTGGTCGTACGCCCAACTCGCCCCGGCGGCGCGCCAGCTGTTCCGCCTGCTGGGGTTGCATCCCGGGGCGACGATCACCCTCTCGTCCGCCCGGCACCTGGCCGGAGCGTACGAGATCGCCGACGACCAGTTGATCGACGCACACCTGATCGAGATCACCGATAGCCGGGCGGACACCCGGTTGAAGCTCCACGACCTCCTGGCCGAGTACGCGCGGGACCGAGCCGTCGCCGAGATCCCCGCCGACGAGCGGGACGCGGCGCAACGTCGCCTCCTGGACTATCTGCTGCACGGCGCGTACGCCTGCGACCGGGCCCTGGGCTCCAACCGACGGGTGCCGATCGGGCCGCCGCCGACCGGCATCGAGGTGCCCCGCCCGACCAGTCTCGAGGAGGCGATGGGCTGGTTCGAGGACGAATACCAGACCCTGCTGGCGGCGATCCCGTTGGCGCATGAGCAGAAGATGCCGACCACGGCCCGGCTGCTGACGGTGGCACTGGTCACCTACCAGTGGCGGCACGGCCACCTGACGGACGCGGAACGGCAGCTCACCGACGCTCTCCGGGAGGTCGACGAGTCCTGCGACCTGGTCGACCAGGCGACGCTCCACCTCGCCCTCGCCGGCACCCGACGGCACCTTCAGAAGCTGGCGCTGGCCGGTCAGGACGCGCGCACGGCCCTCCGGCTGAGCGAGCGTGCCGACGATCGCCTCGGTGAGGCGCAGGCGCAGCAGCTGCTCGGCATCATCATCGAGGCGCAGGAGGGTCCGATTGTGGCGGCCGAGCAGTTCAGGGAGGCACTGCGGCTCTATCGGGAGCTGGACCAGCCACGGGGGATCGCCCATGCGCTCAACGGGCTGGCGAACGCCGCGCTCGAGGCCGGGAACCTCGACAGCGCCCTGACACAATCCATCGAAGCATGCGGATTATTCCGGAACACGACGGACCTCAACGGCACCGCCGCCGCGCTACGGAAACGGGCGGAGATCTATTGCGCGATCGGTGACCACGCGCGCGGCTTCGCCGACTACGAGGCGGCGATCAAGTTGTACCAAGAACAGAATTATCGCCACAACGAAGCGCGGACCCACTGCCTCCTGGGGATGGCACAGCAAGCCGCCGGCCTCGCCGGGGAGGCACGGACGTCGCTGGAGCAGGCGAGGAAGATATTTGACAGCGCTCCCGCCCGCCCGAGAGACAACACGCTTCGCGTCAAGCTGAAGGCGGCGCTCGATGCCCTGACAACTACCGGTTGACCAGCAACAATGTCGATTGTGCGACACCCCGCACCCCATGACATTTGTCCAGATAGATACACTTCCGCCGGTTGATGCAGCAAACGAAGAGCACCCAACGAATCACTGACATCGACTAATCTCCTGCGGACGTACGCCACTTCGTAAATTCGTGAGCTTTCCTTGGCGGCCCGATTCCGACGTGGGCCAGAACGCGAGCAGGAGCGTCAGTGGTTCCCGAACAGGTAGCGAACAGGTTCTGCCGTCTGGAGCCCATCGGTAGCGGCAACATGGCAGATGTGTACCGAGCGGTGGATCTCCAGGCTGCCGAGGGCTCGCCCCATCGCGTGGTCGCGGTCAAGCTGATCCAGCCGAAGTATCTCCGGAAGATCTCCGGCCCACTCGGGGAATCCAGGCCGGTACGGCGAATCGAGCAAGAGGTGCGCAACATGCGCCAACTCGTCGCCCACCCCAACCTTCCGCACATCATCGCCGGCGGGGTGGACGATGCCGGCTGGGCCTACCTGGCAATGGAATTCCTCGACGGCAAGGACCTGGGCAAGCTCATGGATGAGCGAATCAGGCTACCCATCGGCTGGGTGGCCGCCCTCGGCGCGCAGATCGCGAACGGCCTGGCCGCCGCGCATGCCGTTCGTGTCATCCATCGCGACCTCAAACCGACGAATGTGATGTTGACTCGGGGCGGGGCGGTCAAGGTTCTCGACTTCGGAGTCGCACGAATCATCGACGATGATAAGGACGGCAGCCGGTTGACCCGCACCGGCTTCCCACTCGGAAGCGACGGCTACATGGCACCGGAGCAATTCCGGGGCGCAAAGCAGGCAACCCAGGCGGCCGATCTCTATTCGCTCGGTTGCACGCTGTTCGCACTGCTCACAGGTGCCCAGCCCTTCGAAGAAGGTTCGACTCGTGAGCTGGAGGAGCAGCACCGGCGGGAAACCGTTCCCCCCGTACGGCAATTGCGGTCGGATACGCCGACGGAGCTGGTGCGACTCATCGAGGCATTGTTGGCCAAGGACCCGAGTAATCGTCCTGCCGACGCCGTGACGGTCCGGGAGACGCTGCTACGGTTCGCCGCCGACGAGGACCCGATTCCGGGCTGGGAGGAGTTCGACCCCGTACGGTGGCTCCTCGACACGCGCCAAGCCGGCGTGTCCGGCCGGCGGCCGGCGTACCCCCCCCCCCCCCCCCCCCCCCCCCGGCGAATGCCAGGCCGGGCATGGACGTGTTCGGGGTGCACCAGAAGCTCATCGACGACTACCGGAAGTTCACCGGCAGCGGCACTGTCGTCCGGGATGAACGAATCACCGCCTTCATCGAGGAAGACCTCGAAGCCAAGTCCCAGTGGCCCGATCCCTGGCTGTCGCTGAGTCCGCTCTTCGCTTCCGGTGGTTCGGTGGCCGAACTCGCCACCGCCGGGGTGCTGCATCCCGAATGCGCGCGGATCTTCCAGACCGGAAAGACCGAGGGCGGCACGGTATGCGACGGACGGCCGCTCACCCTCCACCGGCACCAGCGGGAGGCGATCGGCCTCGCCCAGGCCAACGCCTCCTACGTACTCACCACCGGCACCGGCTCGGGAAAGTCGCTGTCCTACCTCGTCCCGATCGTCGACCGGGTGCTGCGGGACCGCGAGCGGAAGACGAGCCCGGACCACAAGCGGGTACGGGCGATCATCGTCTACCCGATGAACGCGTTGGCCAACAGCCAGCTCAACGAGCTCAACAAATACCTGCGTGACGGCTACGGCCTGGGCCACGAACCGGTCACCTACGCGCGGTACACGGGCCAGGAGAGCGACGAGCAACGTCGCAGCATTCGCGCGAATCCGCCGGACATCCTCCTCACGAACTACGTGATGTTGGAGTTGATGCTCATCCGGCCGGATGACCGGCGGTCGCTCATCAGGATGGCCAAGGGGCTGGAGTTCCTCGTCCTGGACGAGTTGCACACCTACCGGGGCCGGCAGGGTGCGGACGTCGCCCTGCTCGTCCGGCGGGTACGCGAGGCGTGCCAGGCCGAACGGCTGCTCTTCGTCGGCACCTCCGCGACCATGGCCAGCGAGAACACCGGCGACGACCAGCGTGCGGCGGTCTCCCGGGTCGCGACGGCGTTGTTCGGCACCGAGGTCAGCCCGGCGAACGTGGTCGGGGAAACCCTGGTCCGGGCCACGGAGGAGACCCCGGCGACGGTCCCGACCGAGCGGATCCGCGCCGAGCACCCGCCGCAGACGTACGCGGATCTGGTGCGGGACCCGCTCGCCCGATGGATCGAAACCCGGTTCGGCGTCGCGGCGGACCCTACCGACCCGACGGGTCGGCTCGTCCGGCGTAAGCCGGCCCGGATCGAGGAGGCGGCGGCCGAGCTGGCCGAGCAGAGCGGACTGCCCGAGGCGGTCTGTGTCGAGGCCATCCAGCGCACCCTGAAGGCCGGTTCGGAGGCCCGGCATCCGGTCACCGACCGTCCGCTCTTCGCCTTCCGGCTGCACCAGTTCATCGCAAAGGGTGACACCGTATATGCCACGCTTGAGGACAAAGAGGTCAGGCATCTGACCCGCGACTATCAGCTGGTCCAGCCCGGACCGGATCGCAAGATCCTGCTCCCGCTGGCCTTCTGCCGGGAGTGCGGTCAGGAATACCTGACGGTCTGGCGAACGGAAACCAACAATCAGGTCGTCTACACGCCACGTCGGGACACCATCGCCACCGGCGGCCGGGCCGGCGACGGCTACCTCTATGTCGACGCCGACCGGCCGTGGCCGCTCCGGGTGGCGGATGCCATTGCGCAACGTCGCCTGCCGGAGTCCTGGCTGGAGGTCGACGACCACGGCCAGGATGTGGTACGCGACACACGCCGGTTGCCGCACCCCATCACCGTCGACGCGCAGGGCGTCGAGGGCCGGGGCGGCCTCGCCGCCGCCTTCATTCCCTCCCCCTTCCCGTTCTGCCTGCATTGCGGCGTCAGCTACGAGCAGTACCGGGGGCGGGACTTCGCGAAGCTCGCCGCCCTCGGGCAGGAGGGGCGTTCCACGGCGACCTCCCTCATCTCCGCCTCCATCGTCCGCTCGCTACAGGAAGCGCCGCCCGAGGCGCTCGACCAGAAGGCCCGGAAGCTCCTGACGTTCGTCGACAATCGACAGGACGCTGCCCTGCAGGCCGGGCACTTCAACGACTTCGTTCAGGTCACCCAGCTACGCGGTGCCCTCTACCAGGCACTTCTGGAGGCGGGCAAGGAGGGCCTGAAACATGAGCAGCTCGCCAACCGGGTCACCGACGCGCTGCACCTGGAGCCCGCCGACTATGTCGGGACCGCGAGCCTGCCGCCCTCGATGGCCCGAAACGCCGCCAAGACGTTGAGCGACGTCGTCGCCTTCCGGCTCTATCTGGATCTCGAACGTGGCTGGCGGGTGACCATGCCCAACCTGGAACAGACCGGCCTGCTGAAGATCGACTATTCGGATCTCGACTGGCTCGCCGGGGAGCAGGACCGGTGGGCCGACACCCTGCCGGTGCTACGCAAGGCGGAGGCCAGTCAGCGGCTCGAAATCATGCGCGCCCTGCTCGACGAGATGCGCCGCGCGCTGGCGATCGATGTACAGATTTTCCGCGACGACTTCGATGCGCTCCAACGGGCCAGCGAGGAGCGTCTCGACCATCCCTGGGTGCTCTCCGCCGGCGACCTGCCCAAGGTCCGCATCGCATACCCGCAGCCGTCGACGCCGGGGCTAAAACAAACCGGGCTGTTCCTCTCCGGTCGGGGAAAGTTCGGAAAGTACCTGCGACGCGTCCATTTCCGCGATCTACCGATCACGGATACCCAGCAGGTGATCGAGGAACTGCTCCGGGTGCTTGCCGCCGACCAGATCGTCACGGCGATCGCGCCGACCACGTCGCGACAGCCCCGGCGGTTCCGCAAGCCGGTCAGCCCACCGGTCACCGGCTATCGCATCGCGGCCCGGGCACTCATCTGGCGTGCCGGATCGGGCGAGTCCGGTTCCCACGACCCCCTGACCCGCACCTACGCCAGCGGCGACGGTCCCCGCGTCAACACGTTCTTCCGCGACCTCTACCGGGACACCGCCGACACCCTCGGCGGTCTCAGCGCCCGCGAGCACACCGCCCAGGTCGCACCGGAGGAACGGGAACGGCGGGAGGCCGACTTCCGTAACGCCGATCTGAAGCTGCTCTACTGCTCACCCACCATGGAGCTCGGCGTCGACATCTCCGAGCTCAACGCGGTGATGATGCGTAACGTGCCGCCCACCCCGGCCAACTACGCCCAGCGCAGCGGCCGGGCCGGCAGATCGGGCCAACCGGCGCTGATCGTGACCTACTGCCACACCGGCAACAGCCACGACCAGTACTACTTCCGCCGCTCGGACCGGATGGTGGCGGGCGCCGTCGCCCCACCCCGCCTCGACATCGCCAACGAGGACCTGGTCCGCTCCCACGTCCAGGCCATCTGGCTGGCCGAGGCCGGGCTCAAGCTGGGTCGGGCCATCCCCGGGATCATCGACATCAGCTACCCCGAGGGGGATCGCACGCCAAACCCCGACTTCGCGCTGCACGACGACATCGCGGCGGCGCTGGCCGACACCGCCGCCCAGCGGCGAGCGGTGACGGCCGCCCGACAGGTGCTCAGCGGGCTGCTCGCCGACTTCGCCCGCGCCACGTGGTGGGACGACCGGTGGATCGAGGAGACGGTACGCAAGGCTCCGGATCGGTTCCACCGCGCCTTCGACCGGTGGCGCGACCTGTTCCGGGCCGCCCTCGTCGATCAGGCCGAGCAGAACCGCCGCGTGTTGGATCACACGTTGACCGAGCGGGACCGCTCCGAAGCCGCACGTCGGCGCCGGCAGGCCGAGACCCAGCTCACCCTGCTCAAGAACGAGAGCGTCGACCGCGCCTCGGTACTGTCGGACTTCAACCCGTACCGATATCTTGCCAGCGAGGGCTTCCTCCCCGGTTATTCGTTCCCCCGGTTGCCGCTCGCCGCCTACATCCCCACGACGGGACGCCGCTTCGGTGAGGGCGACTACCTCCAGCGTCCCCGGTTCCTCGCCATCCGTGAGTTCGGCCCGGGTGAGCTCATCTATCACGAGGGGGCCCGCTACCAGGTCGCCCGCATCCAACTGTCGACGGACGACTCCGGTCAGGTGTCCACCAGCGCGGCCCGGCGATGTGCCACCTGCGGCTACCACCACGACGTCAGCGACCGCTTTGACCGGTGCGAGTTGTGCGGCGATCCGCTGCCCGCCCCCAAGGAGGGGCACCTAAAACTGCACACCGTCTTCACGGTGCGGCGTGCACAGATCTCCTCCGACGAGGAGGAACGTCGGCGGGCCGGCTTCCGCCTCATCACCTCCTACCGCTTCCAGGCCCACGGGGTGCGCCCCGGTCGGCAGGACGCGGTCGCCGCCGACACCGAAGGCCCGTTGGCCACCCTCACGTACGGCGATTCGGCGACCGTACGGATCACCAACATCGGCTGGGTCCGGGCCAGCGCCGATGAGCCGGATGGCTTCTGGCTCGACCCGGCCACCGGCCGGTGGATGACCAAAAAAGACGCCGCCGAGGCGTCCGGGGACTCCGCCGAGCTACCGCTCGTCGATGCCGACGGCAACGAGCAGCGACGCAAGGCACGGGTCATCCCGTACGTCGAGGACCGGCGCAACATCCTGGTGCTGAAGCTGGACCAGCCGCTGCCGGAGCCGGTCGCCGTCTCGTTGATGTACGCGCTCGAACGCGGCATCGAGGCCGCCTTCGAGCTGGAGGACTCCGAGCTGACCAGCGAGCTGATGCCGCAGGAAACCGGGGTGCGGCAGTGGCTGCTCTTCACCGAGGCCGCCGAGGGCGGTGCCGGCGTCCTGCGGCTCATGCAGGCGGAGCCGACCGCCTTGGCGCGCGCCGCGGCCGAGGCGTTGAAGATCTGCCACTTCGGTCCGGACGGCTCCGACCTCGGCGGCCCGCACCCGGGTCGACCCTGTGCGATGGGGTGCTACGAGTGTTTGCTCACGTACTCCAACCAACTTGATCATGGCCTTATCGACCGGCACCTGATCCGAGACCTGCTGCTACGTCTCGCCGCCGCGAAGGCCACGATGATCGATGGGGGCGAGTCCCGCACCGAGCAGGTGGCCCGGCTGACGGCGGTGTCGGCCACGGCTTTGGAGGCCGAGTTCCTCGCCTGGTGCGCGGACCGGGGCCTGCGCCTGCCGGATGACGCCCGGGTGCTCGTCCCGGAGGCGCAGGCCCGACCGGACTACGTCTATCGGCTGCCCGGCGTCAACGTCGCGGTCTTCGTCGATGACGCCGGGCACGTGCTTCCCGACACCGGCGAGCGCGATCTTGACGCCGAGGAGCGCCTGCACAACAGCGGCTGGGATGTCGTCCGGTTCTCCCGGGACACCGACTGGTCCGCGATCACGACGAAGCACGCGCACTACTTCGGTGCGGGTATCGGCGGCGGCTGAACGGGTCGGCAGTGAAGAAGGTCTCGGCTCTCCCTCTCGACGGGTCGAGACCGCTCCGCTCCCCACCCCGTCAAGCTCCGAGGGACTGCCGATGTCGACGACCACCTTCACCCCCGGTTCCCTGGTCTCCGCCCGTGGCCGCGACTGGGTCATCCTGCCGCAAAGCGCGCCCGACATGCTCGTCCTGCGCCCGCTGGGCGGGACGGACGACGACGTCGCGGCCGTCTTCCCGGCCTTCGAGCCGGTCCGGGTGGCCCAGTTCGCTCCCCCGTCCGCCGCCGACCTGGGCGACGCGTACGCGGCGGGGCTGCTCCGCTCCGCGCTGCGGATCGGTTTCCGCTCCGGTGCCGGTCCGTTCCGATCGCTGGCCGGGATCGCCGTGGAGCCCCGGGCGTACCAGCTCGTGCCGCTGATGATGGCGCTGCGGCAGCAGACGGTACGGATGTTGATCTCCGATGACGTGGGCATCGGCAAGACCATCGAGGCCGGGCTGATCGCCAGTGAACTCCTCGCCCAGGGCAGCGCCAAGGGGCTCGCCGTACTCTGCTCGCCGGCCCTGGCCGAGCAGTGGCAGGCGGAGCTACGTACGAAGTTCGGCATCGACGCGGAGTTGGTGCTGGCCTCCACCGTGTCCAAACTGGAACGCGGGCTGGATCTGGGGCAGTCGCTGTTCGACCGGCACCCGCACGTGGTGGTCTCGACCGACTTCATCAAGTCGACCCGGCATCGGGACGATTTCGTCCGGCACTGCCCCGATTTGGTCATTGTCGACGAGGCGCACACCTGCGTCGCCGCCCACGACAGCACCTCGACGCAGAGTCAGCTCCGCTACGAGCTGCTGCAACGGATCGCCACCGACACCGACCGGCATCTGCTGCTGGTCACCGCCACGCCGCACAGCGGCAAGGAGAGCGCCTTCCGGAACCTGCTCGGCCTGGTCAACCCGCAGCTCGCCACGGTTGATCTCGGTTCGGACGCCGACCGAAGGGCGCTCGCCCCGTACTTCGTACACCGCAAACGCGCCGACGTCCGACAATATCTGACCAAACGGGACGGGCTGGCCGACGACCGCCTCGCCGAGCAGACCTCGTTTCCGTCGGACCGACACTTCAAGGACGAGACCTACCAGCTCTCCCCGGCCTACCGGGCGCTGCTCGACGACGCCATCGCGTACGCCAGCGAGCGGGTGACCGCCGCCGACAGTCGGGGCTGGCGGGAGGCCCGGATCGCCTGGTGGTCGGCGATCGCCCTGCTGCGCTCACTGGTCTCCTCGCCCCGGGCCGCCGCCCAGACCCTGCGCACCCGCTCGGCGACCGCCACGGCCCACACCGCCGAGGAGGCCGACCGGCTCGGTGCCCCGCTGACCGGCGACTTCGCCGACAGCGACGCGCTGGAAGGGCTGGATGTCGCCCCCGGTGCGCAGACCGACGAGTTCCATGCCCTCGGCGCGGGGAGCGGCGATTCCGGAGTGGCGGGCGACGACAGCGCCCGGGGCCGGCTCGCCGCGCTGGCCGACCGGGCGGCCAAACTGGCGGGCCCGGCCGAGGACCGCAAGCTGGCGGCCCTGGTCAAGCAGGTCAAGGGCCTACTCAAGGACGGCTACCGACCGATCGTCTTCTGCCGCTACATCCCCACCGCCGACTATGTCGCCGAGCACCTGGGCGACAAGCTCGGCAAGAAGATCCTGGTACGGGCGGTCACCGGCACGCTCTCCCCGCAGCAGCGGCTACACCGCATCGAGGAGCTGGCCGAGACAGCCGGCGACGATCCGTCGGTCCGCCATGTCCTGGTTGCGACGGACTGTCTCTCCGAGGGCGTCAACCTCCAACACCATTTCGACGCGATCGTCCACTATGACCTGGCCTGGAACCCCACCCGGCACGACCAGCGGGAGGGGCGGGTCGACCGGTACGGCCAGAAGCGGGACGTCGTCCGGGTCATCACCCTCTACGGCAGCGACAACGGCATCGACGGCAAGGTCCTCGAAGTCCTCATCAAAAAGCACCGCCAGATCCGCAAGGATCTCGGCATCTCCGTCTCCGTCCCGGACGCCGCCTCCACCGGGGTAACCGACGCAATCGTCGAGTGGCTGCTGCTCCGCGGCCGGCAGCACAGCGAACAGGGCGCTGAGCGGGGCAGCAAACAGGGCAGCAGACAGGGCAGCAGACAGGGCAGCGAACAGGCCAGCCTCTTCGACGTCGAGGAATACCGGGCGATCGACCGGAAGGCCGAGGCGTTGGTCGCGGACTGGCAGTCCGCCGCCGAGCGGGAAAAGGCATCACGCTCCCGGTTCGCCCAACACTCCATCCACCCCGAGGAGGTGGCCCGCGAGGTCGCCGCGATCCGCGACACCCTCGGCCGCTCCGGTGAAGTCCGTAGCTTCGTACGCCGGGCGCTGCCCGCGCTCAACGCTGTCCTCCGCGACGAACCGGGTGGCTCGGGAGACTTCACCGCCGAGCTGGGTGGCACGCCAGCCGGGCTGCGTGACGCCCTCTCTTCGGTGCTCGGCGGCGACGTCGTCGAACAGGACCGGCCGGTCCCGTTCCGTGGGACGGCGGCCGTCGCGCGCGGCGAGGCCGCGCTGGTCCGTACCGATCCGGCGGTGGCGGCGCTCGCCGGGTACGTCCTCAACACCGCCCTTGACGGTCGGGCGACCGGGCCACGCCCGGCCCGCCGCTGCGGCGTCATCCGCACCCGCGCCGTTGACGGGCGTACCACGCTGCTGCTGGTCCGCTACCGGTTCCACCTCACCCTGCCGTCCCGGACCGGGATCCGACAGCTCGTCGCCGAAGACGCCCGGCTACTCGCCTTTGCGGGCGCACCCGCCAGCGCCAACTGGCTGTCGGCCGAAGCCGCGTTGAACCTGCTCGACGCCAGCGCCGACGAGAACACCGACCCCACCTTCGGGGAACGCACGATGGGCCGGGTGCTCGACGGGCTGCCCGCCATCGCCGACCACCTTGAGACGTACGGCGAGGAGCTGGCCGCCCAACTCCTCGCCTCACACCGCCGGGTCCGCAGCGCCGCCGGCGAGATCGTCCGGGGCCTGACCGTCACCGCGCAGAAACCCGCCGACCTCCTCGGCGTGTACGTCTACCTGCCGGTCTCCACGACGGCGGGAGGGCCGACCCGATGAGCCCCACCGCCCGCAACCAGGTCTTCACCGCCGTCCACACCATCGGCGGGCTGATCCCCACCGACATGCTGGAGCGGATCTCCGAAGGCAGGGACGTCACCGGCTCCCACCCCGCCGACTATCGCGTCATCGGATCCCGCTCGGTACGCGACGACGCCGAACGGCACTGGAACTACCTCAAGTTGGTCTGGGCGGAGCTGCGCGGCAAGCTCCCCGCCGCCCCGGAGGCCGACACGCCCGCCGACCCGACCGGGGTCGCGATCAGCCAGTGGCTCGAACCGCTCTTCGAAGGGCTCGGTTTCGGGCGGCTGACCGCGATCGGGGCAGCCGGAATCACGGCCGACGACGGCGGCAAGACCTTCGCGATCAGTCACCGCTGGAATCACGTACCGCTGCACCTGGTCGCGTGGAACGCCACCCTGGACAAGCGGTCGGCCGGCGCGGGGACGATCCCGCCGCAGTCGCTCGTGCAGGAATGCCTAAACCGGTCGACGGCTCACCTGTGGGGGATGCTCACCAACGGCCGGCAACTTCGGCTGCTGCGCGACTCCAGCGCGCTCGCCACCGCCTCGTACGTCGAATTCGACCTGGAAGCGATTTTCGACGGCGAGCTGTTCAGCGAGTTCGTCCTGCTCTATCGGCTGCTGCACGTCTCCCGCTTCGAAATCGCGGCGGAGGCCACCCCGTCGGCGTGCTGGCTGGAAAAATGGCGCACCGAGGCGATCAAGACGGGGGTCCGCGCCCTGGACCAGCTCCGCAAGGGCGTCCAGGAGGCAATCACCACGCTCGGCACCGGGTTTCTCCGGCACCCCGACAACAGTCGGCTACGGGAGGACTTCGACGTCCAGGCGTTTCACAACGCCCTGCTCCGCCTGGTCTACCGCCTATTGTTCCTCTTCGTCGCCGAGGACCGCGACGCCCTACACCTGCCGGACACACCCGAGGAAACCCGCAAGCGGTACGCGGAATTCTTCTCCTCAGCGCGGCTACGCGTCCACGCCCGCCGCCAGGGCGGCGCGCACAGCGACCGGTATCAGGCGCTGCGGATCGTCCTCGACGCACTCGGCAACGAGAACGGTCGCCCGGAACTGGGCCTCCCCGGGCTCGGTGGCATCTTCGACAACAGCGAGGCGGACGCACCGCTGGACGGCCTGGCGCTGGCGAACAAATACCTGCTGACCGCCGTCTGGCACCTGTGCCAGGTGCACGATCCGGGCTCACGCCGATGGCGGACGATCGACTATCGACACCTGGACGCCGAGGAACTGGGCTCGATCTACGAGTCCCTGCTGGAGCTGGTACCGAAGCACAGCGCGGTCGACCGTACCTTCGAGCTGGTCGAACTCGCCGGCAACACCCGCAAGACCACCGGCTCCTACTACACCCCGTCCTCGCTGATCGAATGCCTGCTGGACTCGGCACTCGATCCGGTAATCGACGACGCGGTCAAACGTGGCGAGGTGGCGGCAACCGCCGCCGGTAAGCCCGATCCGGCCACCACGATCGTCTCCGAGCTACTCGCCCTCACCGTCTGCGACCCGGCCTGCGGATCCGGCCATTTCCTGGTGGCAGCCGCCCGCCGGATCGCCAAACGGGTCGCGGCGGTACGGGAACGCAACCCCGAACCGACCGTGAAGGCGGTACGCCGTGCCCTATACGAGGTCATCTCCAGGTGCATCTATGGCGTCGACCTGAACCCGATGGCGGTCGAACTCGCCAAGATCTCGCTGTGGTTGGAGGCCCTGGAGCCCGGCAAGCCGCTGAGCTTCCTCGACGCACACATCAAGCACGGCAACGCCCTGATCGGGGCCACGCCCGCACTACTCCTGCGGGGCATCCCCGATGAGGCGTTCAAGCCCATCGAGGGGGACGACAAGAAGTACGCCAAGGCGCTGGAGAAGCAGAACGCTGAGCAGCGAGCGGGCCAGGGCAGCATCTTCGACCTGCTCGAAACGATGAACGTCGTGAACACGGCTTTCGCTCAGGGGCTACGTCGCATCGCGAACGCGCCCTCCGCTGTATTGGGAGACGTACGCCGACAGAAGTCTGCCTATCGGGACTGGGCGAGCGCCACTGACTATCAACGGGCCCTACACGTCGCGGATGCCTGGTGCGCGGCGTTCGTGTGGAAGAAAACGGCCGATGCCCCACCTGCGGTAACCCACGACGTCCTCCGCGCGCTGGCGGGCCCGAACCCTTCGACTGTCACCCAGGCAACCCATGACGAAATCGATCGATTGCGAAAGCAGTACCGGTTCTTCCACTGGCACCTGGAGTTTCCTGAGGTCTTCAAAGTGCCGGAGGACGACACCGAGATCGACCAGACAGCCGGTTGGGCTGGCGGCTTCGACTGTGTGCTCGGCAACCCGCCGTGGGAGCGCATCAAGCTCCAGGAGCAGGAGTTCTTCGCGCAGCGAGACGCAGACATCGCAACCGCGAGGAACGCTGCTGCCCGGAAGCACCTGATCACCGCCCTCAAGCGCGACAAGGACCGTCGCCCGCTGTATGAGGAATTTGCGGCAGCCAAGCGAAAGGCGGAAGCCGAGAGCCACTTCCTACGCAACGGCGGCCGTTACCCGCTCACCGGCCGAGGTGACATCAACACCTATGCAGTTTTCTCGGAGACGGACCGCTCACTGGTGAGTGAACGCGGGCGCATGGGAGTCATCGTCCCGACCGGCATCGCCACGGACGCCACGACAAGGTTCTTCTTCAACGACCTTGTACGCAACGGGTCACTCGTGGCGTTGTATGACTTCGAGAACCGCAGCGGGCTTTTCTCTGGCGTCGACTCGCGCATGAAATTCAGCATCCTCTCTCTTGCCGGCGACCCTCTACCAGAACCCGATGCTCAATTCGCCTTCTTCCTCCACGATCCTGCGGAACTGGGCGACAATAAGAAATCCTTCACTCTCACATCCAATGAGATCGACCTCGTAAATCCCAACACTGGCACCTGCCCACTTTTTCGCTCACGCCGAGATGCCGAGATTACCCTCGACATCCATCGGCGAATACCGGTCCTCATGAAAGAAGGTGACCCTGAAGGAAACCCGTGGAACATATCGTTCATGACAATGTTCCACATGTCGAATGACTCGCACCTTTTCCACACCCGCGAAGACCTTACATCCGACAACTGGATCCTCAGCGGCAACATTTTCACCAAGGCTGGAGCCCAAATGTTACCTCTATACGAGGCAAAGATGCTCCATCACTACGACCACCGCTGGGCGACATACAACCAGGACGGCACCACCCGAGATATAACCCTGAGAGAAAAGCAGAACGATGACGTCGTGGCGTTGCCACGATACTGGGTTGATGAACACAAAGTAAACGAGAAACTCGCAGCCAAAAATTGGGAACACAATTGGCTTCTCGGATGGCGCGACATTTGCCGCGCCACCGACGAGCGCACGACAATCGTCGAGATATTTCCACGCTCAGCCGCTGGCCACAATCTTCCCATTTCCGTCTTTTCCACCGCCGATACTGATCTACTACCCGGGCTCCAAGCGTGCCTAACATCATTTGCCTCTGACTTCGCAGCCAGAACCAAGGTGGGCGGCACTCACCTGACCTTCTTCATTTCTCAGCAGCTGCCAACACTTGCCCCCACAACAATGGCACGACACAAAACCTTCTTAACGCCCCGCATACTTGAATTGTCATACACAGCCCACGATTTGACCATATTCGCTCGCGACATCGGCGACAACGGGGCACCATTTCAGTGGGACGAGGAGCGACGGCAAGCTATTCGGGCCGAACTGGATGCGCTCTTCTTCCACCTATACGGAATCTCGCGAGATGACGTGGACTACATCATGGAGACGTTCCCGATCGTGAGGCGAAAGGACGAGGCCAAGTACGGCACGTACCGAACCAAGGACCTGATCCTCGCTGAGTACGACCGCATGGCCGCCGCCGGTGTCAGCCCGACGAATCCGCTGATCGACGGGGAGAACTACACGTCCACCCTCAACCCACCTCCGGGGCATGGCCCCCGCCACCCGGCAGCTTGCAAGCAACAAGATCCCTCCTCCGGTTGATCAAGAGATTGACGTCACCGGACCCGCCCTCCGGTGACGTCAATCTCTTGATCAACAATGGGGGGCGGGTGGCATGTCACCGTGCACCACGACTCGGTCGGCGCGCTCGGCGCGCCGCCCGACAACGGCTGGTTCTCGCCTCTGCTGACCGCACTCGGCAACACCGGACGGAACCGGGCCTGCACGCGGGCGTACGACTGCTCCATTTCGCCTGCGGTGGACGGGGCAACGGCTTGCCCCGTCCATTGATAACTTTGAGATCCGCTGGCAACATGATCGTCGTTCCTCGGTCCAACCGGGAGGAGAGCAGCATGCGACTCGTCCGCTGGGCGTCAGCCGCCGCCGTCGCCGTCCTCGTGGCGTCTGTCCTCGTACCGTCGCCGGCCGGCGCGTGGGCGGCCACCGTTTCGTCGTCCGGCGTTCCGCTGCCCAACGGGGTCTACCCGGGGCAGGCCGGCTACCAGAGCGCCGGCTACTACCAGTACGCGCCGTCGGTGGTCCAGACCTCCAACACCCAGCGGATCATCTACTACTGCGCCAACCGGGTCGCGTACGACCGGGACGCCGGTAACGCGGTCGCCGCCACACACGACCATGTCCTGTTCAACGTCGGCACCCGCCAGTCGAACGGGAGCTACACCTGGGGGTCTACGCAGGTGGCGCTGCGACCGCGGCTCAGCCCCGGTGACCCCAACTACCATCCGGCCACGCCGAGTTGGTCGGCGTACCACATCTGCGACCCGGAGGTGGTACGCGGCAGCTTCACCTACACGACGCCGCAGACCGGTCAGCGGACGTACACCTGGGCGATGTTCTTCACCGGCGCGGACAATGACGACGGCGGTGCCGACGGGCGGTTCAACGTCGTGGGGGTAGCCCTCGCCACCGCCCCGACGGGTCCGTGGACCATCGTCGGAACACCGATCATCGACGTCACCGAGCCCGACTACAACCCCAGCGGGTACGGCGTGGGCCAGCCCAGCGTGACCAGCGTCGACGGGCAGGGCAACATGCTGCTGTTCTACAGCGGGTTGGACTGCCGGGCATTGGACGCCCCCGACCCGACCTGCAACGGCCTCGACCGGGGCACCGCCGTACGCACCCTGGATCTCGGCAACGCGAACGCGCCGGTCCTGGGGGCCAGGTCGTTCGTCACCACAGCCGGACTGACCCCGGAGCCGTACCTGCCCAATTCGGGGCGATTCCTGCACAACGCGTCCTGGACCTACGATGCCAGTCGGGACGTCTTCTTCATATCCCGGGACACCGGCGCACTCGATGGCAACGAGGTACAGGCCAACGTGGAGGTCGACCGGATTCCGGGGGTGAACATCTGGGCTGGCGGGGGCACCTGGACCGTCGTCGGGCAGATCACCAGCGCTCAGACCGGATACCGGTGGAACCACAACTCGGGGCTTGTTCGGGACGCCTACGGCGGGCTGGCCTACCAGCGGCCGGGTGACTATTCCGGAGTGGACGTCTACTTCGCCACCGAACCGGGAACCGGGAGCACTCCCCCGCCCTGGGACGGCTATTTCGCCTACCGCATGCAGCGCAGCACGTCCGCCCTGTAGTCGCCCCGCCGGCGAAGCCGCGACGCTGGCGTCCAAGGTGCGCGGCCAAATCTTGCGTACTCACGAGAATGCTTCAATGATCAAATGCGCAGCGAACGTATCGGGGCAACTATCGGTTCCATCGGTGGCCTCGCCTTCATCCTGATCAACTCAGGCAATCTGCCCGGAACAGCAAGCCTGCTCGTACGCATCGTCGGGGTCGTGGCGTTCCTGGCGGTGTTGTGGTTCGCCGTGATCCGGTCACCCGCCCAGCCGCAGCCGTCGGAGCCGCCGTCGCGGCGCGCGATCCGCATCTACGGAACCTCGGTCACGGCGATGGGCATCGGCATCCCGGTCGGGGCGAACATCATCAACAACGTGCTCGACCTACCGGTGCTCACGGTCCCGTGGGTCGTCCTGCTGGTGGGTGCCCACTTCCTACCGTTCGCCAACGCCTTCGCGGCCCCGGTCTTCGCCCGGCTCGGCTGGACCATGATCGGCCTGGCCGTCGTCGGATCCATCGTCAGCCTGGTCGTCACCGAGGCCGCGGCTCCGTGGACGGGTGTACTGGCTGGCTTCGCACTCCTCGCGTTCAGTTCCGCGGGGGCACAGCGGGCGCGGCCAACCGCCTAGATGATTGAGTCCTAAATCTTTGCTGGTGGGAGGTGCCGGCGTACTGGTACAGGGAAGGGTGTCGTTGTCTGCTCGTGACAGCTGACATCAACACCCTTCTGACCGCACTGTACGTGTTCGTAGACGATCACCTGGTACCGCGTCGCCGCCGTCCCGGCCGGCCCCAGCGGTTGTCCGACGCCGAACTGGTCTGCCTGATGATCACCCAGGTCCTGTTCGACTTCCCTCGTGAACGGCACTGGATCCGCTGGGCCGGCACCCACCTGCGCGACATGTTCCCGTACCTGCCGACCGCGTCCGGCTACGGCAAACGGGTCCGCGGCAGCGGTCAGCTCATCGCCACCGTGCTCCGGGCCCTGGCCCATGTCACCCCGACCAGTGCCCCGATCCTCAGGTTGATCGACTCCACCCCGGTACCGTGCGGCACCTCGCGGGAGACCACGAAACGTTCGGACCTGGCCGGGGACGCCGGCTACGGCTACAGCGCCTCACACTCCCGCTACTTCTGGGGCATGCGCCTGTATCTACTGGCCACAGCCGAGGGCATGCCCGTGCTGTGGTGCCTGGCCAACCCGAAACTCGACGAACGGGAGGTGATGGCCGCCCTCATCGAGGCCGACCACCACCTAATCGCCGACGGGCAGGTCATCCTGGCCGACCGTGGCTTCGCCAGCCCGGAGTTCGACCAGTTCTGCGACCTGCGGAGCATCCACCTGGTCCGCCCGAAACGCGCCAACGCCAAGGCCGACGCCCCACGCACCCCGGCCGAGAAAGCCCTGCTCCGCGCCCGCCAATGGATCGAGTCGATCTTCCAGAGCCTGAAAGGCCAACTCTCCCTGGAACGACACGAAGCCCGCCGACACGACGGCCTGTTCGCCCGCGTCGGTCAACGCCTACTCGCCCTGGCCGCCGTGATCTGGCACAACACCAACATCGGCGCACCCAACCCAAGATCACTCATCGCATACGACCATTGACCAGCAGGGATTTAGGACTCAATCATCTAGTCGAACGTTCGACCCAACCGGCGACCACCGCGGACACGCCGCCTACCCCGGCCCCTGACCAGGATGCGACTCTGGCACGGCACCAACGACGAGATCCTGTCGTACCCCTACTTCGGCGAGGCCATCGAGCAGTGGACCAATGTCCACGGACTGAGCCAGACGCCGACCTCGACGGACCAGCCGCAGCCGAACTGGATCAATACCCGGTATGCCACCGGTGCCGTCCTCGGCCGGTTCGAGAAAGGTGGCTCAGTGTTCGAGATATGTGGCGTGATCGAAGTCGGCGTACACCCCGTCATTGCCGAGGTCCTGCACCCACTGTCCCAGGAACGCCCCGGTGAAGCCCCAGGCGGCGGGCTCGCCGTTGACGATCAGGGCGGCGTGCTCGTCGGAGAGGATGGTGGCGTCCAGTTCGACGGGTAGCTGCCGCCACTCGTCCCCGAGGTCGTAGCTGAACCGCACCACCGGGCCGTCGAAGACCGCGCGCAGACCGATCCGGTCGGCCGCGTCGACCTCGACCGTCAGTTCCGGGTACGACGTCCGCCGGCCACTGTCGGAGCTGAGCAGTTCCAGTACGGTCCGGCCGTCGTCGGCCCGGGTCAGATAGAGATAGTGCCAGTTCAACGTGTTGTAGTAGGCGGTCAGCCCGGCCAGGTGCCGATGGTCGCCGTGGATGCGCAGGTACGAGGGCGGGTACGCAGGTCGACTCAGTCGACCGTGGCGGGACGACGCAAGGTGGACCAGCAGGTGGCCAGCTGCGGTGCATCGAAGTGGTCGGTGGCCGGCTCGGCGGGCCACGGGTGCGGGGCAGCCCGGGGTCGGGCGGCGAGGTGCGCCAGGTACCACCCGCCGTGCTGGGGACGCACCAGACTTCCGTGCCCGGCCTCCTGCAGCCGCAGGTCGGGGCGACCGGCCGAGGTCAGCAGCGGCCCCACCGGGTCCACCTCGTACGGCCCCAGCAGGTCCCGCGACCGGGCGACAGTCACCTGATGCGTCCAGCTCGTCCCCCCTTCGGCGGTGACCAGCCAGTACCAGCCGTCATGGTGGTACAGGTGCGGGGCTTCGGTGACGCCGACGGCGGTGCCGGCGAAAGTGACCCGCGCCTTACCGACCAGCTTTCGCTCGACCGGGTCGTAGCGCTGGATCTCGATGTCGGCGAAGCGCTCTCGACCGGGCCGCCAGTCGGCGCTCATGCTGGGCAGCCAGCACGTGCCGTCCGGGGCGTGGAAGAGCGAGGCGTCGAACCCGTGCGAGTGCAGGCGTACCGGGTCCGACCAGGGGCCGGTGATGTCGCGGGCGGTGGTGAGGAAGTTCTGCGGTCCCAGTAGTCGCTGACAAAGCTGGCGACGTCGCTGTAGACCAGGTGGAAGAGCCCGTCGTGGTACGACAGGCATCGGTTGATCAGTGGCCGGGAATACTACCGTCAGGGGAGCTGCTCCGGCGGTCACGGCACCATCTACGACAGCTACAACTAAAGCAGCACGCCCCTCATCCACTCCTCCGACACCGACTGCTATTCGATCTTCTGCTGGTCGGGCAGCAGCGGTCTCGGTGGCGGACCTGCCCCGGTGGTCCACAGATAATGGTGCCGGACCACGAATGTCGGGTGGCTGCGACGATCGACACATGGTGCTACGGTGAGGCCGCTCGAATGCCCGCACAATCATTCCGGGCCGGGTCGACATGGGAATCCAGCCGTCGCCCGGCTCCAAGACCATGACGTCGGCTTACGTCTTGGGGGCGCATGCCATGGAACTCATGATCGAAACGGTCGAGGCGGGCTGGCCCCAGGTGTTGGATCTATTCCGTGGCGATACCGCGGCAAGGATCGCCACCCGGCACGGCATTTCTTTCGATCTACCCGGCCTCAATGTCTGGCTACGCAACCCGAGCGACCTCACCCCGCCCGCCGACTATCCATATCCCGAGCTGATCAAGGATTATCGGAACCGGTTGTTCGGCAACCAGCGAGACAAATCGCTGCTTTTCCAGCGGATGCGCCGATGGCAGGACGACGACCTGAACCCATTCGATCAGTTGAATCGGATCACCGAGCTGCTCCGGCGTGACCCCAGCACCCGGTCCGCCGTCTTCTCCACCTGGCTCCCTCCGTCCGACCTGACGGCCGACTACCCGGTCTCCCCGGTCGGCGGGGCGGTACGCGTCGTGGGCGGCACACTGCATCTCTTCGTGACCGCCCGCAGCGTCGACGTCTGGGTCGGGTTCGTGCCTGAACTGCTTGCCTTCGCCCAACTGGCTGGCGATCTGGCGTTGGATGTGGGCGCTCGCCGCTCTGTCGTTTCTTATCAGTGCTGGAGTGCGCACCTCTACGAAGTGGATTTTCTCAGCTACCTGACGAGGCAGTGATGGAACGCTCGCTCACCATGCTGGACAGTGGTCTGGTCGGCTACGACACGATCGACCGGGTGCTACAGGCGGTGGTCTTCTTCGCCGACTCGATCGCGATCCGTTCCTCGTACGAGATCGCGCCAGTGGACAGGCCCCGGGCAAAGGTGATCGAGCGGCGGGTCGCCGAGCTTCGGGAGCAGGGGTTCGTCAAGCTCTGGGCACACGAGTACGAGGTGGACGACGCCGGCCGGGCACGGAACCCGACCGTGGTCGACGGGATCCGGCGACCCGCCGACCTGGTGGTGCCGGCCGCCGGTCTCGGCACCGGCCTTAGTGAGATGGACGAGGTGATGCGCGCGATCCGGGAGTCGGCCTATCGGGGCGACGGCAGCGGACGCTCACCGTTACGGCAGGGTACGGCGGAGATCGTGGGTTTGCGTAACCATCTCGCGTCGCTGGTCATCTCCGCCGAACTCAACCAGGACGGGATGCTGACCAATCCGGCGGCGCGCACCGCGCTGGCGAGCACGTTCCGGCGCGGGCCCGGGGAGGGCTTCCAGACGGCGGTGGTCCGCGACGTGATCGCCCAACTCCAGTTGGGTTCCCTGGCGCAACTCACCGCCGAACAGGTCGAGGAGTGCCGCCGGTTCAGCGTCGACTTCCGCAAGCTCCTGGATGCGTCCCTGGTGGCGGTGGCCCGGGGCGTCGATCCGGTGCTGACTCCGGAGGCGACGGCACGCGAGATCATGACCAGGTATCGGACCATCTCCACCGAGTACGCATTGCCCCGACTCGGTCCGGAGGTCGGTGGCGAGATCATCTGGGACGTGCTCGGCGCGACACTTCCGCCCAGCATCGTGTTGAAGTATGGCATCAAGGCGTTCAAGTGGCGGAAGGTCGCGAAGGAGGTGCGGCCATATCTGCTGTTGATGCATCTGGAGCGGGCGCTGCATCGGCCGGGGCTGGACCGATAGCGCTCCGAGCAGCGGCGACCTTGCCGACGACCACAGCAAGTGGAACAATATTCCCCAATGGCCCGTAATACCATCAACGCGAAGAAGCCTCGCCCCTGACGGAAGGGGAAAGCCCTTGACGCCGTTTCGGGGTCAGATCAGTCGGGACACCTGCCATTCGATCATCGCGGCAGGCGCCAATCTGTCCCTGACGGAAGGCATTCGCTGGCGGGTCACGCCGAGCACCCACCCGGCACCCCTGAGCGCGCTGTCGCACCGGCTCCGCACCTGTCAGATCAACGGAGACACCTTCGAGCTGCCCGAATCACTGCGGGACTGGCTTCCGGTACGGTTCGACATCGCTGACGCCACCTATCCGCTGGCGATCATCTACCTGTGGATGCTGTCGAACATCGAGCGTGGCAGCAGAACACCGGAGCGACCAGATGCCACCAATGCCCTACTTTGGTATTTAAACGTCACGACACCGCATCTCCGGGCCGGCGAGCTGAGGAAGCTCCGACGGGCCCTTGACTCAACGACGAGACTCGATGTAGAAACATAAGCCCAGCGCTCGCACCGACCTAACCGACAAGCCGCACTCTGCTAGCGATCAGACCACGGATCGGTTGGATCGCGAGAAAGCGTGGTGCCCCGTGGAAAACCGCGTCGACCAAATCGGCACTGCGATTATCTTCGAAGACGAGCACATACGGGTGTGGCTACTTGACCTGCCGCCGCACGGGGCGTCCGAGTGGCACGACCACCACAATCCGTACCGCTACGTGGTAACCCGCCCCGGACTGGTCGCGACCGAATACGAAGACGGACACCGGGAACTACAGGACGACCTCGTCAGCGACACCCGCTTCCAATCCGCGGACGCCCGTCACCGTCTGGTCAACCTCAGCAACTCGACCTACCAGAACGTGGTCATAGAATTCCTTCGAGTGCGATGACCCGGCCCACACCGCAGCAGGCGCTCTCCGATTGGGTTGCCTCGCTGCATCCCGACATCCCCGCCGTCGCCGCCGCGATCGCCGCTTCCCAGGCCGAGGCACCGGACCGTATCTCGTCAGCCTATCGAGAAATGCTCTCCGGATACCGGACGAATCGCGACGACCTCATCAAGGTCACCGTCGAGCTGGACGAGTCCACCGAATACGCCGGTCTTGTCGTCGCCCGTGACATCCCGTTCGTATCGCTCTGCGCACACCACTTCCTGCCGTTCTTCGGGCACATCCAGATGGCCTATCAGCCGGGCCGGATCATTCTCGGCATCGGCAAGCTCCCCCGACTCGTCGACATGCGGGCACGGCGGTTCCAGATCCAGGAGTTCATCGCCCGGGACCTGTGCGACGACCTCATGGACGGTGCCCACGCCCGCGGTGCCTTCGTACAGACCTCGGCACGACATCTGTGCGTCTGCGGCCGAGGGCCCAACAAGCCCGAGGTCTGGAACACCACCACCTACGCGCGGGGCAGCCTCGGCCACTGGCGCCAGCTGCCCAACGACGCCTGAGCGGTCGGACCATGGTCGACTGGTCGGCGCTGCTACCCGCCGAGATCGACCACATCATCGCCGTACCCGATTCGTTGCTCTCCCCGGTGATCGCCCGGGTGGTGGAGTCGACGGCGGTCGACTATCTGCAGACGGTGCACGAGTCCCAGGCGGTGGCCCTCGCGGCAGGACTGGCCCTGGCCGGTCGCCAACCACTGCTCTGCATGGAGAACTCCGGTCTGCGGGCCGCCTGCGAGACCATCGCCCGGTTGGCGCTGCTGCACCAACTCCCGATCCTGTGCCTGGTGTCGCACCGTGGCGAGTTCGGCGACCCGAACTGGTGGGCCCAGGACCATTCCGAGCACATGTCCGGGATCATCGCCCTGTTCCACCTGCGCTCGACCGTGGTGCGTACCACTGAGGAGCTGACCGCCGCCTTGCGGGCCGGCTCCGACGTGGTCCGGACCCGGATGCGCTCCGTCGTGGTCATTGCCAGCACCGACCTCCTGGAAGGGCTACGTCGTGCGATCGGTTGACGCGGTTGGTCTGGTCCACGACGTGCTCGGGGACGACGTGGTCGTCGTGGCCGGCGTCGGTCGGTCCGCCTACTGCGCGTTGCGGTACTGGCCAGGCCGTACGCTTCCGGTCGACGCACTGGGCGACGTCCTCCCGCTCGCCCTCGGCCTGGCCGTCGGGTTCGGCCCTCGGGCCCGACTGGTGTCGCTGGAGGGCGACGGGTCCTTCCTGTTCGGGCTCAACGGCCTGACCACCCTGGCCATGCTGGGTGACCGGCTCGCCTCGTTCACCGCGGTCGTGCTGGACAACGATCGGTACGAATCAGCCGGCGGCCTCCCATCCCGGCACTTCCCGTTGGACTGGGCAGCGCTGGCAGCCGCGTTTCGGCTACGGTTCGCGCAGGCTGGGGAGCTTGACGAGATCCCTGCCGCAGCCCGCGCCACGGCCCCGGTCGGGTTGCTGCGACTGATGGTGCACGACGACGTCCCACTGCCCGTCCCGACCCGGCCTGAGAACGGCCGCGAGACCGTCCATGCGTTCCGGGCGATGCTGGCCGCCCGGTACGAGGTGGCGCTGCCGGTCGCCGCGCGGAAGTTCTAGCCTGTTGCGATCGACGATGCGGCTTGAACAGACTGGCCGAGACGGGTTCTACCGGGTTCGGTCGGCCGCCCCGCTCCGCCTCTTCGTCTCCTCGTCGCCGGCCGGACGCCGGTTGCTCTGTGACCCGACCCTGGTCGGTACCGCGTTTCAGGCCACCCTTCGGCAGGCATGCGAGAGGGCCGTCACCGACCTGCTCCAGGCGGAGCCGAGCGTGACCGAGGCGCTCGTCGACGTGCTGCCGGACGTGCTCTACATCCTGCGCGGTGGCCTGAACTTCGGGCTGCACGAGGTGGTCGAGCAGGTGCTCGGACGACCCTGCCGGGTCAGCTTCATGAGCAGCCGCCGGGAGGTACGCGACGGTCGGGCGGTCGTCACCGGTGACGAGTACCGGCAGATCGACCTGGGTGGAGCCAGCGTCCTGTTCGTCGGCGACATCGCGGCCACCGGGCAGACGATCACGAACGCGCTCACCGTACTGGGTGGGCAGGGCGGTGACGGCGCTTTTGCGTCGCACGTCGTCATCGTCACCATCGGGACGAGAGCCGCCGCCGAGCGAATCTCCACACTGCTCGGTGAATCGACCGGTGCCCCACGCGGCCTGGTGACCATGGTCGCCCTGGAGGGCCTGTTCGGCGTCTACCAACAGGAGTACGACCTGGCGCTGCATCTGGACCAGACGGACTTCATCCCACGTGGCGGACTGATCTCACCGGAGTTCCGGGCCGCGTCGGCCCGAGACCCGGTGCACCTCCTGGAGCGGTGTGTGATCTACGACGGCGGGCTGCGGGGCTTCGCACCCGGCGCCCATCTGCGTCACCTACTCGACTACTGGGAAATGTTGTGTGCGGCATTCGCCGAAAACCACGACCTGATCGGTCGACACCTGGCCGGTAAGAACGATCATCTGCCGAGCGGAGTAGATCTTATCGAAGTGGACGATGAATTGGTGAGCCGGCTTGACTACGGGTCGATCCTTGGCCGATGCTACGCGCACCGCGATCGCATTCGACGTGCATACGATCGACTGACTGGGAGCCGAGCGTGAAGATTATCGACAAGCTGGCCTGGCTACGGGTAGAGGACGGCAAGATCCTGAGCACCCGCTCATACGGAAAGGACGCCTATTACATTCCTGGCGGCAAGCGTGAGGCGGGCGAGAGCGATCACGAGGCGCTGAAGCGGGAGATCCAGGAGGAGCTCTGCGTCGACCTGGTCGACGACACGATCGAACTGGCCGAGGTCTTCGAGGCACAGGCCCACGGCAAGGCCGAGGGCATGATCGTGCGGATGACCTGCTACCGGTCGGACTACAAGGGCTCACTCAAGCCCGGTGCGGAAATCGAGGAAGTCATCTGGTTGGACTACTCCGGTCGGGAAAAGTCGTCCATGGTGGACAAGCTGATCTTCGACTGGCTGCACGACCGCGGCGAGCTGTAACCCAGGCCACTCACTGGTCGATGACGACGATTCCGCGCTCGACCAGCTGACCGAGGCGTCGACAGGCGATCTGCGCGATATCGGCGAAACAGCGCAAATTCCGCCCGCCCGGAGTGCCGATTCCCATGCGGCGGTACCGGCAGATCACTCGAACTTGAGAACCTACGTCGACACCACCTGTTGCCTGCGGGACAGCGACTCACTACTCCCGATCCGCGCCAACGGAAAGATCCGCAGACTGAGCCTCGGTGGCGGTGGCGCTGTTGGCGATTTCGGCGGTGTCAGTGGTTGGACGCGAGAAGCGGCTCCTGTTGCCGACGGGCTTTCGAATGCCGCTCCCGGGCGATGGGCAGCATCGCGGCGATGATGGCGGCGAGTACGGCCACACCCGCGCCGACGGCGAGGGCCACGCGGAACCCGTTGAGGGAGGGCACAGCGTGTCCGCCCAGGTCGAGAGTCATGCCGGCCAGGACGACGCCCATGACGGCCGCGGCGACCGACGACCCCACGGAACGGGTCAGGGAGTTGAAGGCGTTCGCGGCACCGGTCTCGTGGTGCGGTACGGCAGCCATGATGAGGGCGGGCATCGCACCGTAGGCGAGGCCGACGCCGCAGGAAGTCAGGATGGTGCTGATCAGCAGGGCTGGTGCGGAGTCGAGCAGGAACTGCGCAGAGCCGTATCCGAGTGCGATCACGAGCCCGCCCACAGCGAGGGTGACCTTGGCACCGTGGTTGCGGGTGATCTTCGCGCCCACCGGACTCATCGCCATCATCATCACGCCCGCCGGTGCCATCCACAGACCCATGGCCACCATGGACTGCCCCAGGCCGTACCCGGTCGAGGTGGGCAGTTGCAGGAGTTGGGGGACCACCAGGGACTGCGCGTACATGGCGAAACCAACCAGGAACGAGGCGACGTTGGTCCACAGGACCACCGGGTGGGCGGTGGTCCGCAGGTCGATCATCGGGTTGTCGGCGCGCAACTCCCACCAGCCCCAGACCAGAGCGACCAGGAGTGCGGCGGCCAGCAGTCCGAGGACCCTCGGGGAGCTCCAGCCCCAGTCGTTGCCCTGGGAAACCGCCAGCAGCAGGCAGATCAGCACCACCGACAGGCCAAGCGCGCCGATCAGGTCAAAGCGGCCCCGTTCCTCGGCGTCGGGGGCCACGGTGGGCACCCAGGCGGCCACGGCCGCGGTGATCAGGATGCTCAGGATGGCGGCGAACCAGAACAGCAGACGCCAGGATCCCCGTTCGGCCACGGCGGCGGCCAGGGGCAGCCCGAGGGCACCGCCCACCCCCATGGAGGCGCTCATCAGGGCGATCGAGGCATGCAGGCGTTCCTGCGGGATCACGTCCTTGATCAGTGAGATGCCGAGCGGGACGATGCCGATGCCCAGGCCCTGCAGCGCTCGGCCGAGGATGGTCAGACTCACGTCCGTGGCAAGGGCGCACACAACCGAGCCGACGATCATCGGAACGGTCAGGATCAGCACCACGCGCTTCTTGCCGTACATGTCGCCGAGCTTGCCGGCGACCGGCGTTGCCACCGCACCGGCCAGCAGCGTCACCGTGACGATCCACGAGGCTTTCGAGGCGGTGGTGTGCAGCAGGGCGGGAAACTCCGCGATCAGCGGCACCACGAGGGTCTGCATGATCGCCGAGACGATCCCGGCGTACGCCAGCGCGACGATGACGCGCGTCTCGGCTCCGGTTCGCCGGGACGCGGGCGCGGCTGTGGCGGGCTTCATAGGGGGGTTCCTTCGGACAGGACGGGCAATGAGATGCGCCGGTCGGCGATCGCCGATCAGGACCAGCTATATGCATGATACATGTTATATGCATAGCACACATGTCATGCATGACGCATATCGCGTACGCTTGGGGGCGTGAGCAGCCTGGCGAGGTCCATCGAACGTGAGGTCATGCTGCTGGGCAGGCACGCCTTCCTCAGCCCGCCTGGCTCCAAGGGGCGCGGCAACCGGCTGGATCGATCCGCCTACGTGCTGCTGACCCGACTCGAGGAACAAGGCCCGATGTCCGTCGCCGAACTGCAGGAAGCATTCGGCCTGGACCAATCCACCCTCAGCCGGCAGACCTCCGCGATGCTGCGCGCAGGTGTCGTGGAACGTATTCCCGACCCCGACGGCGGGCTGGCCCGCAAGTTTCGTGCCACCCCGCTCGGGATCGAACGACTCGAGGCTGATCGTTCCGAGAAACTCGCCGCACTCAGCAAGGTCCTACGCGGCTGGAACCAGGACCAGATCGAGGCGTTCGCCGAGATGCTGCGTCAGTTCAACGAGGGCATCGAGCAGGTCGACGGACGACCATGGCCCCGAGCATGACGACCCGGGGCTGACGGGCGAGGCGGGGTACACGACACCTCGTCCTGCTTTACTCGCGCTTTACCGCCCGTAACGACGCTTTGCCGATGATGCTCCATCGCTCCTCGGGCCGCGCCCTGGCCGCGGCCACCGTGTTCGCCATCATCTCCACCACGACCTGGGGTGCCTCCCCGGCACCAGCCTCCGCCACTGTCACCACCACCGCAGCCCCCCCAACCGCTGAGGTCACCGAGGCCCAAGGGGTCGCAAAAGCCGTAGCTGCGGCCAAGCGAACCGGTAAGCAGGTGGAGGTCATCGACGAGCGGACCGAAACCTCGCGTCTCCTTGCCAATCCTTCCGGCACCCTACTGCTGGAGCAGCATGCGATGCCGGTACGGGTCACCGTAGGTAATCAGTGGGTACCGGTGGACACGACGCTGGGCCGGACCGGCACCGGTGCGGTCCGACCGGCGGCGGTCTCGGTCGACCTGCTGCTCTCCGATGGGGGAACCGGTCCGCTGGTCACCCTCGGTCGGCACGGGCGCGAGCTGTCGTTGTCGTGGCCAGCCCCGCTGCCGCAACCGGTGCTCGACGCCGACACGGCGACCTACCGTGAGGTGCTGCCCGGCGTGGACCTGCGGGTACAGGCGACGGTTGACGGATTCACCCAACTCCTTGTCGTCAAGGACCGTCGAGCCACCGCCGACCTGCGCCGGGTCACCTACCGTTTGGCCACCAAAGGGCTGACGGTCCACGCCGGCCCGGACGGCACCACGACCGCCAAGGACGAGCAGGGAAAGGTCCACTTCTCGTCGGGTACACCCCTGATGTGGGACACACCACCGGCCGTTGTCACGTCTGGAGCACTGACCGGCCCCGTCGAGTCGCACCAGCGAGCAATGGGACTGACCGTCGATCGTACGAGCCTGACCGTCATCCCCGATCCGAAGCTGCTGGAGACAGGTGGGCTTCCGCTGTACATCGACCCGTCCTACTCAGCCGGAGCCAGTGCCTGGACCTACGTGAACAAGCAGGCACATACCACGTCCTACTGGTCGACGAAGGACAGCACTCGCGCGAAGGTGGGCAAGACCTGGGGCAAGAGTGACGGGCCGTACCGCTCGTTCTTTCAGATGGGGATGTCACGGATCGCCAACGCGACTGTCAAACGCGCGTGGTTCTACATCGTGCTCGACCATTCCGCGGACTGCGCAGCCGGCCCGGTGGAGCTGTGGCACACCGGCTTGATCGACCCGACAAAGTCATTGACCTGGGACAACAGCGCCTCGCTCTGGCTACGTAACCTCCAGACGCAGTCGGGCAAGGCAAACGAGGGCAGCGCCTGCCCGTCACCGGACGATCCGATGGAGTACGAGCCGGCCGCCTTGAAGACCATCGTCCAGGACATCGCCACCCGTAGGCTCCCCACCATCACGGTAGGACTACGAATTCCGGCCAGCTCCGAGACGAACCAGTACCACTGGAAGTACTTCCACCCGAGCAGCGCCCGGGTCAACATCGAGTTCAACACCCCGCCGGAAGCGCCGGCCGGATTGACGACCGTGCCGGCGACTCCGTGCGGTAGCGCGACTGCGCCGACCGCACTCAACACCGCCACGCCCACCTTCTCGGCGGTACCCTCCGACCGCGACAACCACAATCTCACCACCGACCTGGAGATCCTCCAGGGCGAAACGGTGCTGACCTCGATCCGCTCCGGGACCTCGGGATCCGGTGCCGCGATCAGCTGGCCGCCGCTCGACTACGGCGTCCTACCGGAGGACCAGCCGACGACGGTCTTCAGCTACCGTGCCCGGAGCCATGACGTGCCAGCCGACTCGGTGGATGCGTTGTCGGGTGACTACACGCCTCGCTGCTACTTCACGGTCGACCGTGCGGCGCCCGCGCCGGGCACGATCGGCTCCGCCGACTTCCCGAACGGGGTCGCGGTCCGATCGGTCGGTGAAACCGGGACGGTGACCTTCGCCAAGGCCGCCGCCGACGGCGACGTCGCCGGGTTCCGCTACGGCTTCAGCCGAGAGAGCATCACGCTCTTCGTGCCAGCCGGTGCCGACGGCACCGCCACCGTCCCGATCACCCTGTGGCGCCGGGACCCGGCCGACCCGTCCAGTATCTCCCGCACGCTGTTCATGCGGGTCGTCGACCGGGCGGGCAACCACAGCGGCACGGCCGGGCCGTGGACACTGACCGCCACCGACCGTACGGTCACCGCGCCGGCGGTGCGGGCGGACGTCAACGGCGACCGGCGCGCCGACGTCACGACCCTGGTCGACCAGGGCAACGGCGGCACCGTGGCCTGGAACTTCGTCAGCACGGGCACCGCCGCACGCGGCTACGTCGGCTGGGATGCCGGCGGCGCGGGCGGCTTCCCCTCCTACCGCGTCACCAGTGTCACCGCCGAGGTGGACGGCGACGGACGGACCGACGTGGCGGCCTTCCGTGAGGACCCGGACCGTACGACCAGCCTGTTCATCCTGCGCTCCGACGGGACCCGGTTCGACGCCGGGGTCGCGGCCTGGACCGGCACCACGTTCCGGCTGAGCCACATGAAGGTCGTCGCGGGCGACTTCGACGGCGACGGGGACGACGACATCGCCGTGTTCCAGGGTTCCGCGGGTCTGCAGACGAAGCTCTTCGTGCTGTGGTCGAACGCCGGGGTGTTCGGTGCGCCGGTGCAGTTGTGGGACAGCCTGGCCAATGGCTGGGACGTGAGCCGGTCCCGGTTCACCGCCGGTGACTACGACGGGGACGGGGACGACGACATCGCGGGCTTCTACGGCTACGTGGGCAACCAGACGAAGCTGTTCGAGTTCATCTCGAACCGTACGGGCTTCGCCGCCCCGGTCGTGCGGTGGGACAGCGGTGCCGGTGCCTTCGACCTCGACCAGGCGACGTTCGCCAGCGGCGACATCGACGGCGACTCGGCCGGGCGCGACGAGGTGATCGCCAAGTACAACGCCGGCGGTGCCACCACCCGGCTGTACACCTTCTGGCCCGGTGCCACCTGGACCCAGCAAACCTGGTGGACCTCCGACACCGGCGCGCTGGACGCCGCGAAGACCACTCTCGCCGCGGGCGACTACGACAGCGACGGCAGGACCGACGCGGCGCTGCTCTACGACCTCGGCGGTGGGGCGCGGCGGCTCTACACCCACCTGTCGACCGGGACGGCGTTCAGCGGCGCGCGCACCGACTGGGAGGGCGGTGTCGGGGCGGCTACCCCCACCCTGTTCGTCGAGCCGGGGCGCAAGTACAAGCTGCACCCGGTGCACAGCGACAAGTGTGCCGACATCGCGGGCAACAGCCTGGAGAACGGTGCGGCCCTCCAGCAGTGGAACTGCACGACCGGCACCAACCAGCAGTTCCTGGTCGAGCGGATCGGCGCGAGCCCGTACTTCCATCTGAAGGTGGTCCGATCGGGCAAGTGCCTCGACGTGAACCGCTGGGATACCGCCGACAACGTCAAGGTCCAGCAGTGGACCTGCGCCAATCTGGGTGCCTCACAACCCAACCAGCAGTTCCGGCTCGACTACATCGAGGGCGCCGGGCTCGACGTGGTGGTCCAGCCGGTGATCGTGCATAGCGAAAAGTGCCTGAACGTCACGGGCGCGGGCACGGCCGACGGGGCCGCGATCGTGCAACTGACCTGTTCCGGTGCCACGCACCAGCGCTTCTACCTCCGTCTGGAGCCGTAGTAGCGAAGGACCGGGCCGCTGAGGATGGTCTCCTCAGCGGCCCGGTGCGGTGCTCTCCGCCGCGTCAGCAGTGGTCGGCCTGCAACCAGACACCATCGATGGACTCAAGGTTCGACGAACGCACCACGACCGTGGGCGAGCCGAGCCCGGCGATCAGGGCATCCAGGGTGGCCTCCACCGCCAACTGTCGTTCCTCACTGGGAAAGCGCCAGATGGGTGCCCAGTGCGGACCGGTGGGCGGCCCCTGATCACGCAGCGCCTCGTCGATCGTCGCCTCCGCGCCGGCGGGCAGGGGGGCGAGCAGGAAGAGGTTGTCGTCCTCCTCGTCGTCCCACGGTCGCTGGGCGAAGATCGTGAAGTGCCATCCGGAGCTGGGGTGGTCGAGCCACAGGAATCCCGCGCGTGGTCCGTCGTACCAGTCCAGAATGATCGTCCGGGCGACGCGGATCGGGCCGGAGAAGCTCCCGACGAGATCCGCACTGGGATCGGGCACTGTTCTCACCTCTACTTCGATCGACCGAAGGCCGTGTTGAAGGCCTTCTGCACCGCTGCGGTAACCGGTTTGGGCAGGTCCACGGTGTGGTGGAACTTGTCGTTCCTCGTCGGCGTGTGTCGGACCGTGAACCCGGCCGCCTCAAGCTGGCCCCGGGTCGCCGTACTCATGTTCGCGCCAGCGACCCTGGCCGGATCCGCAGTGACGGAGACGCCGTGCCCGAATCCCTTGTCCTCGGCCTCCCCCGCCTTCCTCGCCAATCGCCCGGTGCTCTCCCACGAGGTTCCCATCCGGGCAAGGACAGTATCGCTGTTGGAAGTGAACGACGATCTCGCCGTGTTCGCGGCGAGCCCCGCACGCGCTCCCCGGGCGGCGCCGCCGGCCAGGCGGCCTCCCGGCACGATCGCCATGAGTTCCATGGCCGCCCCGGCACCGTCCCCGTTGGCACCCGCGATCATCGCGTCGACGACGCTCATGCCGGCCGACGCGGCCAGGCAGACGCCACAGCCGAACATGGCGGCGACGCCAAGTCCGATCTTGACCGCATTCCAGATCTTGCCACCGGGTTTGGCGTTCCTACCGACCCACTTGGCTCCTTGCCAGGCCTTCTTGGCCGCCTTCTTGGCCACCTTCTTGGTGGCGTTCCAGGTCTTCTTGGCCGCCTTCTTGACGTGTTTGACCGCCTTCTTGACCGCCTTGGTGACCTTCTTGACGACCTTGACGACCTTTTTGATGTGCTTCTTGACCTTCTTGACGACCTTCTTGGTGACCTCCTTGGCCACCTGTTTGACGCGCTCGACGCCCTTGTCGACAAAGGACACGGTCTGGTGGACGACCGTCTTGACCGTGGAGACCACCGGCTGGACGACGGTACGCACGACGGTCTTGAAGGAGTGGACCACGCTGCCGAAGAACTTGCCGTCCGGATCGGAGAAGGTAGCCGGGTTGTTGTTGGCATAGGCGTAGCCGTTGGCCTGCTGCGGATCCTCGTAGTCCACCATCGGATCGACCGAGAGGAACCGCCCGGTACCCGGGTCGTACTGCCGGGCGCCGACGTGGATCAGGCCGGTCGACTCGTCAGCCGTGCCACCGACGAAGCTCTTCTCCCCGGGCCAGCCGGCGGGCTTGGCGCCCCGCTCCTCGCCGTATGGCGTGTAGCGGCGGCGCTGCACGGACTGGGTGTCCGCATCGATCGCCAGTTCCGGGGTGCCGTGGTGGTCGACACCGAGCCAGGTGAGCTTGGTGCCGCCGGCGGACGCCACCCGGACCGCGACCAGCTTGCCCGCGTGACCGTAGTAACGGGTGCCGGTCACCACGCCGTTGCCGTCCACCCGGACCTCGGTCTCCCCCAGGTAGAGCGTGGTCCCGGTGGGGTCGGTCCGCAGCAGTCGGTCGCCGTCGGCGTCGTACACGAAGGAAGTGGTCTTGTTGCCCTCGACCACCTTCGACAGGTAGCCCTCGGCGTCCCACTCCAACGACTGGGTGCTGCCACCGCGCTTACGCATGGTGGTGTTGCCGGTGGCGTCGTAGCCGTACTCGTTGGTCGTCGTACCGGTCGGGCCCGTCGCGGCGACCGTCCGGAGGGTGTGCGGCTGCGCGGCGCCCGCCGCCGGATAGGTGTAGGTGCTGGTGGTCTGACTGCCGTCGGCCGCCGTACGGGTCTCACTCGTCCGGTTGCCGGTGGCGTCGAAACCCCAGGCGTGCCAGTAGGCGGAGGGACCGCCGAGCCCCGCGGCGCTGGGTGCCGCCGCGCAGTCCCCCGACGTCGGGGTCCACGCGTCGGTGGTCCGCCGCAGGTAGTCCTGCTTGAAACACTGCGTCTCCGCGGAGATCCCCGTCGCCGGGTCCGGCGCGTCGCCGATCTTGAGTACGTTTCCGGCGTCGTCGTAGCCATAGCTCACGTTGGCGACGAGCTGTGCCGTGGTCTCCCGCTTGATCTGGACGCTGGACAAGCGGCGGGTGCCGTACTCGTAGTCGTACTTGTGCTTGAGCCATTTGCCGCCGGCGGAGAGGCTCAACTCGTCGATCTCGCCGTACTTGGTGTAGGTGGTGCTGGTGACGTACGACGTGGTCCCCGACAACGTCGTCGGACTACCCAGGTTGTCGTGCCCGTAGGTCAGGGTCTCGGCCGGCAGTCCACCGGCGGCCGGCATGCTCGCCGTGGCCACCGCGCCGTCCTGCTTGAAGGTCGTGCTGAAGTGGTAGGTGCCGGCCAACCTGCTGGCCTCACCCCCCAGGGCAGGGATGGTGATGGACGTCCCCGTCGGTCGTCCCGCGTCGTCGTAACCGGTGACGGCGTTGGTGTACGCCTTGCCGTCGACCCACCGGGTGGCACTGGTCGGCAACCCCTTGGCCTTCGCCGTCGGATCCCCGGCGATGACGTCGAAGGTCCAACCCAGGCGCTTGGGGCCGGTGAGTGAGCCCTCGTGCACCGCTGTCCGGCGACCCAACTCGTCATAGGCGTACGCGAGGACGATCCCGCGCGCGTCCCTACTCGTGAGCATCTGTTCGGCGTCGTCGAAGGTGTACTCGGTGATACCGCGATCAGGGTCCTCGCTGCGCACCATGCGGCCACGTGCGTCGTAGGCGAACCGCCAGGTGTTGCCCACCGGGTCGACGACGCTGACGAGGTTGCCGCGCCGGTCGTAGTCGTAGGTGGTCTTGTCGTACGCGCCGGTGGGGGTGCCGCCCTTGTACTGGCGCAACTCGACGAGGCGACCCTCGGCGTCGAGGATTCGACTCGTGGCGGTCTCGCCGGCGGGCGGCGTCAGGTCCACCCGGGTCACCCCGGGCGGCTCGACACCGACCCCGTTGGTGCGATGGCTGAACGTGGAGCGCCACTGCTCCACGCCCTCCACCTTGAAGATCTCCGCGATCGGCTGGTCGTCGCCGTCGTACTCGGTGACGGTCTGCGCCGGCAGTAGCGCCTCGTCCGGCACGAACAGGTCGGGCCCGACCGGACCATCGTTGTAGTACGGGCCGTTCACCTTCACCGGCAGGCCACGCGAGTTGTAGACGGTGTCGACGATCGTCCGACCACCGCCGGGTGCCGGGTCCTGGCTCTGCCGCAGCCGCATCAACCCGTCGTAGAGGTCGTACTCGGTCTGATACGTCCCGTCGTGTTGCAGCGTCTTGGTGGAGATGACGTTCGCGCCATCGGCGCGCACCACATAGCCGTACTCGACGGTGGGCGACTGGTTGTCGGCGCGGCCCGGTTCCCACACCTTGGCCATCCGCCCGAGCGGGTCGTAGGTCCCCCTGGTACGCCGACCATTGGCGTCGGTCACGACCAGTTCCTCACCGATCGCCGGATCCAGGTCGGTGCTCGAGGTGTGCCCCAGCGGGTTCGTCACGGTCATCCTGGTGACCGGCCCGCTCGCCGGGGTGTAGCTCGTGGTGGTCTTCCTGTTCTGCACGTCGATCGCCTCGATCTGGCGACCGTAGGCGTCGTAGCCAGCGCGGGTCGTGGTGACATAGGTGGGTGCCCCACCCGCCCAGCCCGAGATCTCCTCCTTGCGGGTGATGTTGCCCTTGGTGGGCGCGGTGCCGAAGGTGTCGCTGCCGTCGTAGAAGATGCGCTCCTCGGCGATGACATCCTCGGCACTCGTGGGCTGACTGGCGCAGCTCAGCGCCGCGATCTGCTTGCGGGCCAGCAATCCGACGATGCCGGGGCCGTCGGAGGTGTACGTGTACCGGGTGCAGGTGTCGTCGGTGGCGTCGGTGACGTCGTTGAGTTCCTGCGCCTGGACGAGCAGGCCGCGCGCGTCGTAGACGTGGTCGGTGCCGTTCTCGCGCCAGCCACCACCGGTGGCCACCTCGCCCTGGCGGACCTTGGCTTCCTCCACCATCACCGCTTTGGTGGTGCCCCACGGCCGGGTCCTGGTGGCGGTCGGCGCGCTCTGCCAGGGGTCCGTGATGGACCGTTGCAGGACCGTCCCACCCGCGGCGGTGTAGGTGATCTGCTCGCGCTGCACGCCGGACAGGTGGTTGTCGTCGTTCCAGGCCCTACCGGTCGAATCGACGACCTGGACGGACTTGGGTGTGCCGGTGCTCGTACGGTCCCCGTGCATGCCCCGGAAGTAGCGGGTCTCGGTCTGCGACTGTACGGTGCCGGCGCGCCCCTCCTTGGTGATGACCTTGCTGTAGCCGCGCCACTGACCCCAGGTCTTCTGGTCCGTGGGGACCATTCCGTCTTCCTCGTCGAAGCGCCACGCCGGCGGCTCCGGGTACTCGATCGTCGTCTCCTCGGCCTCGACCCGGGTGGTGACGTCCCCCTCGGTGACCTTGGTGACGACGTACTTGTTGAACCAGTCCTGGCGCTCCTTGGCCATCGGGTCGTTGAGGAAGTCCGGGGTCCACTTGCGGGGGAAACAGCGCTTACGGTTGCTGTCCGGCGGGTCGAGGTTTCCCGCTCCGGTGCTGCTGGGTGCCACGCACTCCTTGGTCGCGTAGTTCACCGTCAGAACGCCGCCGGTCTCCAACCGGACCCGGTTGATCCGCCACCAGTTCATCGGTGGGATGTCGTCGGTGCCGTCGACCCGGTTGGGCATCTGCACACCGTCGAAGTTGACCGGTGGCATGCTCAGCGTGCCGCCCAGATGGCCGGTGTGCTGCAACGAGGAAAGCCACATGCCGGCACGCGTGCCGTCACCCGGGGCGGGAAAAGAATGCGTCAGCGTCCACGAGTTGACGTCCTCGTGTCGGGCGGTGGCGCTCCGGTAGACCTGGGTGGTGACCTTCGCCAACCGCTTCGACGTCCAGAAGGTCGGCGTGAAGTGCTTGTTGCTACAGGAGGTGGTCGACGTGCAGGACTGGTCCCAGGGCGTGTCGGGATACGAGGCCGGAGACGACGACGTGCAGGTCGAGCCAGGGATGCACCGCTCCGCGGTGGTGAAGAGGACCTTCGCCACCGCCGGGGTGGTGTAGACCGCGCCCGCACGCTGCCCGTACTCGATTCGGTTGAGCTGCGCGGCCCGCTGGTAGGTCGACACCTTGGTGGTGGTCATGTTGCGGGCGTAGTTGTTGTTCTCCGGCGTGTAGAACAGGCTCATCGTGTTGCCGTTGGTGTCCACGACGTAGTCGAGGTACCACCGCCACGCCTGCGCGCAGTACGACGAGTCGAAGGCGGTCTCGTAGCACGGCTCGCCCGGATGGTTGCCGTACACCGGGACGGTCAGCGTCGATCGCGTCTGCGGATTCGGATCCACCCAACCGGGCAACCTGTTGCGGCCGAAGAAGTACTGGGTCCCGTCCCGCGAGGTGATCTTCCAGTATTCCCCGTTGCGCGCCCCGTTGCCGGTAGCCGCGTCGTTGATACGCTCCACCTTCGAGCCGTCGTCGGCGCGGGGCCGCCACACGCCGGTGGCGTCGTCCCGGATGAGTTCGCCGCCCTTGCCGTTGAGCGCGAAGGTCGCGTTCTCCGTCCCCCAGCACTGGTCGCCGGTCTTGCGCTTGGCGTTGTTGGGCGTCTTGCCGTCGACCGCCTTCTGGTCCATCCCGCAGGAGACGTAGCGCCGCTCGATGAAGCCGCCGGGAGCGAAGTCGAAGCCCTCACCGACCCAGGACGGCTGGTTGTTGGAGGCCGACGTCGATCCGTCCACGCCACCCGAGGAATAGGAGATGTTCAGTTGCGGTGACGGCCCTTCGAGGGACGGCGGGACCTCCATCGGGTACGCCCAGCTGAAGTCGCCGGACGAGCCGCCCACCTGCCACGTCGACGACGCTCCCAGTTGTGAGGCACCGAAGTCTCCTCCGGCGGAGGAGGCGAACGCCACCAGGCCGTAGAGCTGCCCGGCTCCGGCCCCCGGCAGGAGCACGTCAGCCGAGAGCGTGCCGGTGCCGTTGTTGCGAGTGGGAATCATGGTGCCCTGGCACTCCTGCGCCTCGGGCGTCTTCAGCGCACACTCGGGCAACTCGACGAGACGCAGCCGTAGCGCCCAGTCGCCACCGTAGGCGCCGCGGAATCGGGAGTAGTCCACCTCCACCGGCACCTTGCCCGCCTCGGCCGCGCCGACGTCGGTACGCGCCAATCGGAACAGCGGGCCGTCCAGACGCTTGTCGAGGACCTCGACGCGTACCTGGGCGGTGCTCGCCCGCCCGACCCGGACCGGCATTCCCGCGACGTCCAGCCGGGTGCCGGCCGATACCACTGCCGATCCCTGTTTCGGCCAACTCACCGCAGGCACCTGACGGACCTCTGCCGCCTCCGCCGGATCCGGCGGCAACTTCTCGGCCACCGCAGTGCTGCCCGAGATGGATTTCTCGGTACGCGCGGCGAACGCCGGACCGGCTTCCGCGTGCGCCGGAAATGCCGGAACGGCGATGAGGCCGGCGACCATCACCGCACCCGTAGCCGCACCGATCCACCGCCGTGGCAGTTTGGATCTCTGTCTCACCCTACCCATCACCAGGACCTCCCCGTGCAAGCCAACCCACCATGTCGATGGCGCTGGCATCGTGGGCCGTCGCGGTGAAGGTCCGGTAAAGGAGACCAAACTTGCGGTAAATATCGACTGGCGTCATGATGTGCCAGATGTGCGCCGATGACGGGGATCGGTAGCGATGCGCTATCACGTGTTAGGCCCTCTGGAGGTCTGGGCTCATAACGCCCGGACACCACTGGCTGGCCGGTGGCGAGCCCTCCTCGCTGTTCTCCTGGCCAACGCCGACCGGACGGTCTCGGTCGACCGACTTCTCTACGAGCTGTACGGAGAGCAGTCGCCCAGGTCCGGCGGCAAACTGATCCAGGTCTACGTGAGCAAGCTCCGCCGTGCGCTGGGCGACGCCGACGGCAGATCCCTGGTCACGCAGCCGGCTGGATACCGCCTCCGACTCGACGCAGATGAGATGGACGCCGTTCTGTTCGAGCGGCTGGCACTCCAGGGACGGCAGGCACTCCACGCCGGCTTGCCGGATACCGCCGCTGGGTTCCTGCACGATGCGCTGGCAATGTGGCGCGGGCCCGCCTTCGCCGACGTGCCGCACTCAGCGGCGATCCAGGCAGCCTCCCTCCGCCTGGAAGAGCTACGGCTCGCCACCTGGGAGGAGTGGGCCGACGCGCAACTGGCCCTGGGGCACCACACAGAGATCATCGGCGAGCTGCGCCTGGCAGTCCTCGAACAGCCACTACGAGAGCGGCTACGCAGCCAGCTCATGCTCGCGCTCGCCCGGGACGGGCGGCGCGCCGACGCACTGGCCGAGTATGTCGCCGGCCGTCGGATCCTGATCGACGAACTGGGGGTGGAGCCAGGTAGCGCGATGCAGGCCCTACACGCGGAGATCCTGTCGAACGGGCTACCCGGTCGACAGAGTCTCCACGTTCTTCCAGCCCACGGGGAGGAGCCGGCAGGCCGACCGCCGTGCCAGCTTCCCCGGGCCGTGCCCGATCTCGTCGGACGCGACGCAGAGACGCAGGGCGTGCTCCAACTGCTGACGGGATGCACTACGCAGGATGGTCCGGCTGTCGTGGTCATCACGGGTCAGCCCGGCGTGGGAAAGAGTGCCCTCGCCATCCAGGTCGCCCACCGGTTGCGACCGGAGTACCACGATGGACAGTTCTATATCGACCTGGGCGCCACAGCAAGCGGGCCCGAACACCTCAGCGACCTGCTCGCCGGCCTGCTCAGCGGGGTGGGCTACCCGCCCGCGCACCTTCCTGAGGGAGCTGCCCAGCGAGCCGCCCTCTGGCGTGCCGCCCTGGCCGACCGACGCATCCTGCTCCTGCTGGACAACGCGAGCAACGAGCAGCAGGTGCGACTACTTCTCCCCGGCACACCGGGTAGCGCCGCGCTGATCACCAGCCGGTCCTACCTGACCGGAGTGGAAGCCGTTCACCGACAGCGCCTCACTGAGCTTACCGATGCGACCGCTGTCGAAATGCTTGCCAGGATCATCGGCGAGGAGCGGGTAGGTGCCGAGCCGGAGGCCGCGGTCGACATCGCCCTCCTGTGCGGGTTCCTTCCCCTGGCCCTGCGCATCGCAGGGGCCCGCCTGGCGATGCATCCGGAGCAGACACTCGCCCGCTTCGCCACCACACTTCGCCCGGTCGGCCAGCGGCTGGATCAGCTCATCGCCGGTGACCTGAACCTGCGGGAGGCGATCCGGCTCAGCGAGGTGGACTGCGACAGCCGGGCGACGCGAGCCCTGCACCATCTCGCGATGCTCGACATCGCCGACCTGCCGGAATGGACCCTCGGCCCGATGCTCGACCTCCCCGAGGAGGCATCGTACGAAGCCCTCGACTACCTCCTCGAGCGCAACCTGCTCTCCGCGCGGCCGGTAGGGGTCTCCGAACCCGCCCGCTACCGGCTGCCCGAACTCATCGCCGTCTACGGTCGGGACCGCTACGAGAAGAGCCGTACCCCTGTCTCAGCGGAAGAGCATCGCGCAGCACTGCGACGGTTGTGCGTCAACTACCTGGCACTGATCCATACAATCAAGCAACGATCTTCGATGAGCATCGAGCCGCCAGCCGGTCATGCCGGACCGCCACCGCACCTGTCCGAACGCAGCGTCAACGCGATCCTCGCCGATCCCCACGCCTGGCTGGAAGCGGAACGCTCGACGGTGGTGGACCTCATAGAACGCGCCGGCGCGGCAGGGCTGACCGAGGAGACGGTTCGGCTGGCGGTCTCACTGGGCCCGCACTTCGAGGCGGGTGGCCATCTGGACGACTGGCGGCGCAGCCACGAGGCGGCCCTGCGGGCCGCACAGGCCGACGACGTACCCGGCGTCGGTGCCGTCCTACGCCAACTCGGCGAGCTGCACACCGTTGCGGACCGCTACCCCACCGCCATCGAGTACTTCGACACTGCCCTCGCCGCCTTTCGCGGCACCGGTGACCGGGTCGGCGAAGCAGCCGCACAGTCAGGCCTCGGATACGTGTACCGCCTGCAAGGTCATTACGACGACGCACTCCGCCATCTGAGGCTCAGCGCTCGGCTCGCCGGCACGGACGAACGCTGGGCCGCGGTGGCCTACGCCAAGGTCCAGATCAGTGCGATCCACCTGGAACACGGCAACCACGCCGTCGCACGCCGTCACCTGCAGGGCGCCCTCGCAATGGCAGACCGGTCCAACTTCACTCCCGGCATCGCGGCCGCACAGCGATGCCTCGGCCTCACCGAACTGGCAGCTGGCGATCTGACGCGCGCCGAGGAACATTTCCGGACCTCCATGGAGGTCTGTGCCGACATCGGTGACCAACTCAGCAGGAACCACGGTCGCCAGTGGTTGGGCTACGTCGCTGCGTTGCGCGGTGACCAGCGGCTGGCGGCCGAGACGCTCCACGAGTGCCTTGCGCAGTACCAGGGTGCGCGCCAGATCTTCGGCCAGGCCATCACCCTCCGCAGCCTGGGGGTTCTCGACTTGCGCGCCGGCCGGCTCGATCAGTCCCTGACCCACGTACGCGAAGCGATGGGTCTCTGGGAGCAGATCGACTCCCCGTTCTGGACGGCACGCACGCTCGACGTCCTTGCCCAGCTACATGCTCGTCGGGCCGACTCGCACAGAGCTGCCAGTTGCGCACAACGCGCCTCCCGACTCCGCGTCCGAATCGGCATACCGACCAATATGGGTTCTTGAGTGCGCGCAGTTCGACTGGCTGGAACTGCCAAGCCGCGAGTGGACAGCGGACCGGCTGTTTGGCGCGGACGACACCAGTTACCACCTGCTGGCCGTACGGATGGCTACACCTGGCGGCGCGTTCCAGGACCACCTGAGTGGTGTCCACGGAAAAGGCGGGCGAGTCGCCCCGGGAAGCCGATGAGGACCTTCGCGGTGAACCGGCCAGTGAAGACGGTGAACCACAGGGCACCACGAAAGGCGATGGCCGTCATGACGTTCACCCGTAACCGGCGGCCGTTGACCCGCACGATCGGGGTGCGACCCCTGGGCTCCCGGCTGCGTCCTGGTGGGCTGCTTCGCCGCCGCGTTTGTCTGGCTCGGCCGGCTGATGCGCGACCGCGATACAGCGCGGATATTGGCGGGGGTCGCCGCCCCGGCTGAGTCTGAGGTGGTGTCGACATGACCGGGCTGGTGTTGCTGGCCGGGCTCGGCACCGGAGTGGGGCTGTGGCTGCTGGTGGTGGGCTGGTTCCCGCGCCCGCCTCGGCTGGACAAGACCCTGGACGCACCATACAGGCTCGACCGCGCCGTCGATGCCGCCGAGGTCCGGTCTCTGGGGTGGACCGGGCGGTGGGGCCGCCCGGCCGTGCGGTGGCTGCGCCAGGCGGGCCTTCCCCTGCCCAGCACCCGCCGTGACCTCGCCACCGTTGACAAGCCGGTCGACGTACACCTCGCCGAGCAGGCGACCGCCACGGTGTTCGGACTCCTGCTGCCTCCCGCCGCCGCGACGTTGCTCGCCATCGCCGGGGTGGGTACCGGCGTGACCATGCCCGCCGCCGCGTCGCTACTGCTCGGCGCGGCCGGGTTCCTCGTCTCTGAACTGTCGGTACGATCGGAGGCTGCCAAGCACCGGGCCGCCTTCCGCGACGCGTCCGCACCGAGATCACCGGCACCGCCGCGACCGTGGTACCTGGCGTGCGGTGGACTGTCCGCGCCACCGTCGTACGACCCGTCGAGCGCTTCGTGCCCGAGGTTCGTGGGTTCGCGATTACTGAAGCACTGGCGGCAATCAACTGAAGGAGGTGAAACGTATGGCGAGCTTAGCTTGGTGCTTCAGTTCCCGGTCTGACGTCGTGCACCTCGGCCGGCAGGGCGATGCCCTGTGTGGCCGCGAGCTGGTGGAGTCGGGCGATCTGGTGCCGAAGCGTGACGAGTTCCTGGACCAGCGCCAGGATGTCGATCTGGCTCGACCATTCTCGGATGCGGTCGGCGCGTTGCGCGAGGAGGTCCTTCTCAGCACCGCGTATCTCGGCAGCTGCCTCGAAGTCCTGATTGTCGACGGCGATTTCCTTTTCCTTGCGCAGCCGGTCGATCAGTTCGCCGAGCTCGTGTATGTCGTTCGGAACAGCGATGGGCGGTTCCACGGGCTGTTCCCGAGGCGGCGGGCACTCGTGCGAGGTCAGGGTCAGGATTCCGTGTATTTCAGCGCGGATGCGGTCTGGTGTGGCGTGCCAGCGGGCGAGTACTTGACCGGCGCCGGAGCCGTCAGCGGCCAGACCGAGCAGGATGTGTTCTGTCCCAAGGTGTTCGGCGCCCATGGCGGTGCTTTCGGCATGCGCCACCTGGAGCATGTGCGTGAGGTGCGATGTGGCGGCGGGTGCGGGGTTGGTCGGTTCGCCTGGATGCCCGGGTTCCCGGTTCAGTTCCTCGCGGAGTTGATCGAGTGGAATGCCGATCAACCGCATCAGGTCCCAGCCAAAGCCTTCGCCTTCTTCCAGCAGCGCAAGCAGGTAGTTCTTGGGGATGACGTGCTCTTGGCCCCGGGAGCGGGCGTCCTGCTCCGCGAGTGTGGCCACTCTCCGGGCTCGGTCGGTCCATCGCTGGCGGTGGTCGGGGTGGCTGGCATCCGGCATGGAGGTCCTTGGCTAGCGGTGTGTCCGTCGTTCGCCAGTGTCACTCGGCTAGTCGAGTTCGGGGTGGCTGAGCGCGGCGGTGTAGATAGCCGCGCCGGCGGGGCTGAGGCCGAACAGTACGCAGATGCGTTTGACGTCGCCGTCGGTGGCGAGGACTTCGTCGAGGATGCGGTCGGCGCGGATGCCGCGGGCGGCTGTCCCGAGTTGCAAGCCGAGCCAGCGTCCGCCGACTGGTTTGAGGCCCAGCGCGGTACGCATGTGGATAAACAGGTGCGGGTTGGCGGTGTGTGGCCAGGTGGCGGCGCGGTGGTCGAGGTAGGCGGACAGCCGGGTCAGCACAGGTGGGGCGAGCGGGATGACGCGGCTGTCGAGGTGCAGTCGCTGGTCGCGGATGTCGGTGAGGTGGAGTCCGCGCAGTTGGCCTGGGGTCAGGGCATGGAACGCCAGCAGTGCGGCGAGAGCCGCGCGGGCGGGTTCGGCGGAGTTGAGGGCCTCGCGGATGACGTCGAATTCGGCGGGTTCGGGAACGCGGGTGTGCGGTGCGCCGAGCTTGATGCGCGCGGTGGGGTCGCGGAAGACGACCTTGTGCCCTTTAGGGTCGAGAAGATCGAGCGGAGACAGGAGCCGAGCAGGTAGCGGGGGTGGCCTTCGTCGGCGGCGCGGATGGCGTCCAGGACGAGGGTGCGGGTGATCTCGCGCAGCGATTCGTGCCCGGCTGCGGCCCAGGCGTGCAGGGTGGGCAGGACGGTGTTGAGCCGCGCTCGGATGGTGCTCTGGGTACGGGCGCGGCTTCGGGGCGCGTTGGTCTTGTGACCGTAGAACATGACGTCGAACCAGACCCGCAGCTCGGCGCGCATGGGCGCGGGAAGGTCGGCGACCTTGCCGGTGAACCAGTTCTGCAGGGCGGGTGTCAGGTCGTCGTCGAGCAGGTCGAGGCCGCCCAGGAACTCCCGCAGCTGTCCGGTGGCCCTGTTCAGGGGCCCGAGGTCACGCAGGAGACTGGCCTTGATGCGGGCACCGGGAGTGTCTTGCAGGCCGAGTACCGCGTGCAGGCCGCTGCGGGCCTTGCCGAGAGTACTGGCGCTCCAACCATGCAGGGTGGCGTGCTCTGCCAGCAGTTCGGCGAGCATCTGCGCGGTGTGGGGGTCGGGTGGCGGGGGCAGGGCGATGCCGGGGCGCAGGTGGCGCCGCACGTCGAGCAGGACGAGCTGCTCGTGGTTGACGGGCCGGATGGCGTGTACGGCTGCGGGGTCGTGGCGGCGCGGCCGTCGCCGTGCGGGCCGCCCGGCCTCGCGCCTGCAGGGGTTCGCCGAACAAGTTGGCGATGAACAGCTGCTGGCCGGCCTCGTTCGCCTCAAGGATGGTCAGGCCGTTGCGGCTCCACCGGATCATGGCGGCTTGTCGCCAGCACAGCCGGCAGATGTCGCGGTCGTCCACAGGGACGTGACGGCGGCAGGACAGGCAGGTGCCGTAGTCGTTCTTGGTGCGCCAGCTGACACAGCCCCAGCACATGTACTTGGTGTGGCGGGTCACGCCCCAGCCCAGGCAGTGCTTGCAGGAGGTGACGTGCTGCGGGGCGGCGGGGTGGCAGCGTTGGCACAAGCCCGCCGAGTAGTAGTCGTCGAGGGCGGCGCAGACACGACACGGTGGTGGGGTGAACGGCCCGCCGGGCAGGCACTGGTAGCAGAAGTCGACGCGCGGGTCGGTAAACGCGACAGGGCGCGTGCGGCAGACCGGGCACGGCTTGGGTGGTCTCATGCCGGTGGTGCGGAGCGACGTCGCCTCCGCTGCGGCGTGACGACAGCTCCGACGGCCGCGGCGGGTAGCGCCGGCGCCGCCTTCGTGGGCTTTCGCGCGGCGACCTTCTCCGGCTCGCAGATCAGCAGGTCCGCCGGGCTGCATCGCAGCACCGCGCAGATGACGTCCAGGTCGTCGAGACGCACGGTGGTGGGGGTACTGGTCCACAGTGGTGCCCCGGGCCGACGGCACGGCTTGGAGGAGTGGGATCAGCTGGGTGACGTCGTTGCGGTTACCGCCGGTCAGGGTCGACTCGCTGGAGAGCACCGCTCAGTCTTGCCTCAGCAGCATGTGAGTAGGTAGACCCTCAGGTCGTCCAGGGCACCCAGGCCGCCGTCACGGTCGGCGGTAGAGCACGATTTTGCCTTCGCGGCGGGAGGTGACAATGCCGCCGCGCCGCAGCAGGGTCAGCTGCTCCGATACGGTGGATTGTCCGATGCCGGCCTGCTCGGCGACCTCGCTGACCGATAGTTCCGCGCCCTGGGAGAACAGGAGCCTGATGCGTTGGCGGGCGGGACTCGCCAGGGCTTTTAGGAAGTCGTGCGTCTTCTCCGACACCTGATCGCCCCAGCCGTTACTGAGGGTTTTCGGGGGCAGGTTCAACACTACATAGACAAGCATCAAGGCCCCGACCAGATTCTTGCTGGTCGGGGCCTTGTTTTGTGCGCCGCCAGGGACTCGAACCCCGAACCCGCGGATTAAGAGATTGGTCTTGGACGGGTCGTTCGGTCCAGCGGCGCGCCCTGGATTCCATGTGTTCGCGATTATTACCCAATCTCGTCGAGACGGCGTCCCCGTGAGTCCAGCTAACCTCGGCCCGTCCGCGGCAACCGAGCACCCGACGAGCACCTATGGGCTGACGGTTTCGTCGGCGCGAGCGCCTGCGGCTGAACCCACCCCGCACTGGCCGCGCAGCCGTGGAGCAAGGGCCGTGGAGGTTGGAGCCGGTTCAAACGGGTCCACCTCCTCGCAGACCTCATCTGCGCCTGCTTGCTCCGTCCTGGTCAGGATAAAGCAGCCCTTCGTCCCGTTGATCCAGGGTGTCGCGGATGCTAGACATGACTTCGCGTGTACGCTCGCACGCTGAACCGCAGGGGGCGTGTGCAGTGGTTGATCGTTGGCTATCGGTGGACGAGGTGGCCGAGTACCTCGGCGTAAGCAAGGACACCGTGTATGCCTGGGTTGCGAACAAGGGCATGCCAGGCTACAAGGTCGGTCGGTTTTGGAAGTTCAAGCGCGAAGACGTCGATGGCTGGGTCCGCGCCGGAGGCGCGGCGAGCGCGTCGGACGAAGACTTAATAGAAGGGCACGCTCATGAGTGACGACCTCGGGGTCAAGGACGTCGATCGGTCCGGCGACGATGAGGTCACCTCGCTCGAAGAGGGCATTTTGCTGGACTACATCACCGCCAAGCCGGTGAAGGACACCCCGAAGGAGCAGGTGCGTCAGCGGATCGCCCGAGCGCTGCTCCACGAATACGGCATTTCCGTGGACGACATGGTGCCCGACTACAAAATTCGGGTTGACGGGCGGCTGAGGAAGATCGACATCGCGATCTTCAACGCGGGCATGGGCCACACAGTGGAAAACCTACGTCGCGTAGTCATGTGCGAGAAGGAGCCCGCGAGGGGTACCAAGAGCGCGTACAAGATGCGCGACCACGAACAGGCGAAAAAGGAGTTCGACCCGCTGTACTCGGTGATGACCGAGGCGAAGGACTGTCAGTACGGGCTGTGGACCAACGGCCTGGAGTTCTTCTTCTTTGAGAAGCAGGTCACCCGCTTCGATTTGAAGTTTCAACCATTGGGCGACTGGCCGCTCGGTGACGACACCCTGGGCTCGCGAACGGTTGCCTCGAACGCCCAGCTCCGCAGGGCCGACCGAGAGATGCTGCTCACCGCCTTCCGCCGCTGCCACAACTACATCCACGGCAACGAGGGCATGTCGAAGGACATCGCTTTCCGACAGTTCCTGTATCTGATTTTTGCCAAGCTGCACGACGAGCGGCGCCGGCGCGATGAACCGCCGCGGTTCTGGGCCGGCATGTTCGAGAAGACGGTTAACGGCCGGCGCCAGCTCGTCGACGAGCAATTCGACCGGGAAGGACAAAAGGCAATCCGCGCCCGGATCGAGCCGCTCTTCGAGGAGGCGAAGAAGGACTACGCGGGCACCATCTTCCAGGGCGACGAACGGATCGAACTTTCGGACCGGGCTCTCGCCTTCATTGTCGCCGAGCTAGCCAAGTACGACTTCCGCCGCACAGGCTTGGACGTGAAAGGTGCAGCCTACCAGGAATTGGTGGGGACGAACCTGCGAGGCGACCGCGGCCAGTACTTCACGCCCCGAGGTGTGGTCGACCTGATGGTCGAAATGCTCGATCCAAAGGAGAACGAGCGGGTCCTCGACCCGGCCTGCGGTACCGGCGGCTTTCTTGTTTCCACTCTCAAGCGACTGGATCAGCGCCTCCACGATGAGAAGGAAGTCACGGCTGGCGACGAGTCGACTGCGGACTTCCTATCCATCCGGGACCGCCTGGCGAGCTTCGCACGCGCGAACCTGTTCGGCGCGGACTTCGACCCGTTTCTGGTGCGCGCAGCCCAGATGAACGTAGTTATGGCCAGCGAGTCGGAGGCACGACTGTTCCACATGAACTCGCTCGAGTTCCCGGCCGGCCACCTACCGGGCGTCGCCGCAGCTCGCAAAGATGCGCGACTCGAGTCAATGGACGTCGTGATGACAAATCCGCCATTCGGTTCGGACATTCCTATCACAGACGCAAACATGTTGAAGGCGTTTGACCTTGCCTACGTCTGGGAGCGCACGGAGGACGGCGGGTTCCGAAACACTGGACGCCTGCAGAGCAGCGTCGCTCCCGAGGTACTCTTTATCGAGCGTTGCTACCACTGGCTGAAGCCAGGCGGCCGAATGGGGATAGTCCTGCCCGATGGAATTCTAGGCAATCCCGCTCAAGAATACATTAGGTGGTGGCTGTTGCGTCGCTGCTGGCTGCTAGCGAGCGTTGATTTGCCGGTCGAGGTATTCATAGTCGAGGCCAACGTGAACATCCTAACCAGTCTCGTCTTCTTGAAGAAGAAGACGAGCGAGGAACTGAAGGCCGCGGACTTGGGCGAATCCCGCGATTATCCAGTATTCATGGCGGTGGCAGAGAAAGTCGGGTTTGATAGGCGAGGCAACACACTTTACAAACGACGGGCCGATGGAGAAGAGATTGTCGAAGAGGTAGAGCATCGGGAGCGAGTGCGCATCGGCGGCCAGTCAGTCGTTCGAGTGCTCAAACGAAAAGAGAAGGTCATTAACAATGATCTCCCCGAGATTGCTACCGCCTATTTGGCCTTCCGTCGCGACTCCCTGGAGCCTGGCGAATGATTGTCAAGCGCATTCCGTTTTCATGGATCGCGGAAGAGGAGCACAGGCTAGACTGTGGCCCGTTTACACGCGGCGGAATCGAAGCCAAGAAGCGGCTGGAGGCTTCGTCTCTCCAAAAGGAAGATCTTATCGATCTGACTACCGGTGGAGCCACCGGGATGTACCACGTAGGAATGGACAAGCTGCGCTGGGTCGATGGGCGAGATTATGGCGTTCCGTTCCTGCGGAGTTCCGACATCCTTAAGGCCGATCTATCGAGTCAGCCGCTGATCTCCAGGGAACAGGCTGAGGCTAATCCACTCTTCAGGTGCCCGGCCGGCAGCACCCTGATAACGCGATCCGGCAGTATTGGTCGGATGGCATACTGCAGACAGGACATGGCCGATATGGCCATGTCACAGGACGTACTGAAGGTGGTGCCGGACAGTTCTCGAGTTCCGCCGGGTTACCTTTATGCGTTCCTCTCGTCTAGGTTCGGGGTACCACTCGTGGTTAGTGGGACGTTCGGATCGATCATTGTTCACATTGAGGCGGAGAACATTGCGCGCTTGCCTGTGCCGCGCCTCGGTCCACAAGTTGAAGAACAGGTACATGCCCTTGTTCAAGGCGCGGCTGCGGCTCGGAGTAAGGCCGTAGGGCTGCTGGAAAAAGCCAGGCAGCGAGTCCGGGGAATGTTGCCGGTGCACGCCGGGCCAAGTCCCTCCCTGTGGACATCAGTTCACTCGTCGCGGCTCCAACCCCGGCTTGACGCGTTCTACTTCAGCGCGCCGTGCATCGCTGCTCGGCGGGCCTTCGATGGTGCCGCAGTAGCGGAACACCGGAAGCTGGGCGACGTCGCCAGGGTATTTATCCCGGGAATCTTCAAGCGCCGCTACGCCGATCCCGAGTACGGCATTCCGTACCTCACTGGTAACGACGTATTCCAACTTGCGCCGACGTCGGATCGGTACCTGATGCGGTCAGTCGCTGAGCAATTCGACTTGGTCGTCTCGCAAGGTGACATCCTGATTCAGGAGGCCGGCCAAATTGGCGGGCTCATAGGACGATCGGTGCTCGTCGGCAGTTACCTCGACGGGTTCGCTATATCGAACAACATGATCCGACTCACGCCGCACGAGGCAAGTGATTCCGGATATATCTCTGCCGTGTTGTCGACGTCCGAAGGAGTGCTGCTGATTTCGCGAGAAAGCGCGGGATCTAGCATCCCTCATATCGACGAGAGTCGTGTGCGCAACATCCGTATACCTTGGCCACCGGCCGCTGAGAGACGCACGATTGGAGACGACGTCATTCGAGCGCAGGAGCTACGCGACCAAGCATGTGTCGATGAGAGCCGGGCACGCATGCTGGTTGAGGATGCTATCGAGGCGGCGAGTTAATGGCTGCGACGGTGATCGCGGTTGGCATGCCGGTCAACGAGGCTGAACGCCGGGCCATCGCGTATCTCCGGGATCATCTGCCGAGCAGCTACACGCTGATGCACAATTTCGAGATTCACCGGAACGGCGAGGTCTTCGAGGTTGACCTGGCGGTGATCGCACCGCATGCGGTGTACCTGGTCGATATCAAGGGCACCCGAGGCCTGATTGAGGTCTACGGGCCGAAGTGGTACCCAGAGCGCCGACAGCCGTTTGCCTCACCGCTGGTCAAGCTGCGCGGGCACGCGCGTACCCTTAAGGGCCTCATTACGGCGAGCCAGCCGAACCGGCGTGATCTCGACGGTGTCTATGTTGATTCCGTCGTCATCCTGGCGGCACCGGACGCGGTCATCCAGGATCCGGGCGGGCGGGACGCGCCAAGTGTCACGACGCTTGCGAAGTCGGTGTCGTTCTTCCAGAACACCGCCCGCATTCCGGCCAAATTCAGCAAGAACATCGCAGGCGTGCAGGCCATGGTCCGCCGGGCGGTGCAGGGAGCGGCCCACGCCCGCACCGGGCCACTGCGTTTCAACAGTTGGGAGGTGGAGGAACGGCTGGGCGGCACGGACGCCTACACCGAGTATCGCGCCTTCAACAGCTACGCCGGTGCAAAATCCGGTCACGTGCTACTGCGGGTGTACGTCACCGATCCTTACCTGCCCAAGGAGGAGCGGGCCGGGCAGCGGACCCGGATCGCCAACGCCTACAAGGCACTGAACCACATGCCTGGCCATCCGGCCATCATCGGTGTACGGGACTTCTTTGCCACCGAGGGCGAGGACCGCTATGTGCTCGTCACCGAGGATGTTGCCGGACAGGCGTTGCGGCTACACATCGACCGGCCGAACCTCGCGCTGACTCTCGACCAAAAGCTCGCGGTCACCGGCGAATTGCTGGACGCCCTGGCGCACGCGCACCGGCACCAGGTCGTGCACCGCAACATCACCCCGGGCACGCTGCTGCTGGGCGCGAGTGGGCACCTGCATGTCATTGGGTTCGAGTTCGCCCGCGCCGGGGTGGACCGGTCGAAGACCATTGCCCAAGCCATCGTTGATGACTTGGAGCCGCTCTACCAGGCGCCAGAGACGTTTCGGGAACCGGCCAATGCCAGCCCCGCGTCGGACGTATACAGCGCTGGCCTGGTGCTATACGAGCTGTTCACCGGCGAGAAGCCGTTCAGCAGCCCAACCGACGTATACGACCAGGGTGGTGTCTTTCCCGCCAAGCCGTCCGACCTCCGTAGCGAAGTACCGACCGCGATCGACAACTGGCTGCAAAAGCTGTGCAGCTTCGACCCGGATCAGCGACCATCCGCGGCGCAGGCGAACGAGGATCTGCGAGGGCTCCTTGCCGCCCGGAACAGCGACGACTTTGGCGGGGAGCCGTTGGCGACCCCCGCCGAGACCGAGGCTGCGTCGATGGTCGACTACGGGCGGCTGGTACCCGGCACGATGCTGACGTCGAAGTACCTGGTGGAGAAGCGGATCGGCGCCGGGTCATTCGGCGTCGTCTATAAGGTCATCGACACCTTGGGTGACGTGCCCCGGGCGGTCAAGGTGATCCTGAAGGATCGGCACTCGACGCTGGAACGGCTGAAGAAGGAGTACCGGACCCTGCTGCGGGTGCCCGAACACCCCAACGTGGTGCGGGTCTACGACGCGCAGTTCTCGGACTCCGGTTTTCCCCCGCCATTCATCGTCTTCGAGTACATCGACGGGTTGGACATCAGCGAGATGATCAACCAGAAGCTGTTCTCACCCGACGACGCGCTCGATCTGGCCAAGCAGGTGACCGATGGTCTGGTCCACCTACACCGGCATGGCGCCTACCACTGCGACATCAAGCCCCGCAACCTGCTGTGGACCGGCAACGGGGTACGCATTATCGACTTCAACGTCTCCGTCCTACGCAACGTGGACAACGGACATGGCGGCGGGTCAGACCGCTACCTTCCTCCCGACCTCGACCGCACTGCCTACCCGCAACCCGGCGATCTCGCAGACCGCGACCTCTTTGCGCTGGGCGTCACCCTCTATGAGGCGATTACTGGCCGCTACCCTTGGGAAGCTGCAGCTCCTCCGCCCGGTGTCCCAGCAGCCGATCCACGGGAGTTCTCCGGGCTCGCGGAACTCGCACCGGCCTTTGTGGACGTTCTGCTCAGGGCGATCGCACCGAAGCGTTCGGATCGCTTCGCCTCAGCAACCGAACTCCAGTCAGCCTTCGGCAAAGTCAAGCAGGCGGTCCGGTCACGCCCGGAGCCCGACCGGACCGGAACGATCCACGGCCCTGTCGACACAGACGCCTTGCCGCCGAACACCAACCCGTACGTCTCGCGCCTGCTGACACTCTACAGCCAGAGCGCGCACAGCAACGCCGGTACCCGGGGACTGGACACGCTGGCCGAGCGGACGTACGTGGAAACGGCGCTCGACCGGGAACTGGAGCCGGCCGTGCTGGCGGGTGAGTTCCGTTTGGTGATGATCACCGGGAATGCGGGTGATGGCAAGACGGCGTTCCTGCAGCGACTGGAGAACCGGGCCCGCGAGCAGCAGGCCAGCTTCGCGGCGCCGCTGCCCAACGGTCGGCGGTTCACGCTACGCGGGCGCACGTTTGTGACCAACTACGACGGCAGCCAGGACGAGGGCGAGCAAAGCAGCGACGACGTGCTCACTGAGTTCTTCGCGCCGTTCGCCGGTTCCGATCCCGAGGCGTGGTCTGACAGGGAGGCCCACCTGATCGCGATCAACGAGGGACGTCTGGTCGACTTCTTGGCCGCCAACGCGGCGCGATTCCCCTTGCTGGATCAGGTCGTCCGCAACGGCTTGGTGACCGGGGCACCAGAGCACGGGGTGGCAGTTATCAACCTCAACCTGCGCAGCGTCGTTCACGATCCGCTCGGCTACAACGGTGACGAACAAGATGGCGATGAGTCAATCTTCGCGCGCACCCTGCGGCGGCTCACCCACGAAGGGTTCTGGGAGCCGTGCCAGCGGTGCGACCTGCGCGACCGTTGCTACGCCTACCACAACGCTCGTACTTTCCAGGATCCGGTGGCCGGGCCGAAGGTCATCGAGCGCTTGAAGACCGCGTACACCCTGACGCATCTGCGCGGCCAGTTGCATATCACGCTGCGGGACATGCGGTCTGCGCTGGCCTACATGTTGGTGGGCACCCGCGACTGCGGGCAGATCCACGAGCTCTACCAGGCCGGCGACCGGGAGGCAATCCTGCAGGGGTTCTACTTCAACAGCTGGCTGGGTGGCGACCGGACCACCGGTGACCGCCTACTCGACCTGCTTAAAGACGTGGACATGGGCGTGTCGAGCGACCCCCGGCTGGACCGCGGCTTGGACTTCATCTCGCCCTCCGCCGATCGCACGCTGTTCCGGTTCGATCTGCGCGGCGCCTATGACCGTGACGTGCTGCGGAGTCTGTTCGCAGAGCTGCCTCGCGACTACTCGGGGCAGGCGACCGAACGCCGCGGGGAGGTTCACCGGCAGTATGTGGCCATGGCCCGCCGGCGGGCCTACTTCGAGCGCCGCGATCCGGGGTGGCGCCAGATGCTGCCCTACCGCTCCGCCGAGCGGATGATGAATCTGATCGCTGGCCGTTCCGACCTCGTTGCCGCGCTCGCGGACGTATTGCACGCGATCAACCGAGGTGAAGGGCTCAACAACCTGGGCCAGGTGGAGGGCAAGCTCGCGTTGCAGGTACGCCAGGTCGAGCGGGGTACGGTGCGCAGCTATCGGATGTTCCCGGCCGAACGGTTCTCGTTCAGCGTGGTCGACGCGGCAAGTCGGGCGAGGTTCGTCGAACACATGCCCGCAAGCCTCATGCTCAGGCATCACGCAACCACGGGCAGCTCCGCTGAGCTGCTGGTGAACCTCGACGTGTTCGAGATGCTGGAGCGTCTCAACGCTGGCTACCGCCCGAGCGTCGAGGAGGAGCAGGGCTACTACCTGAGCCTGGCGGTCTTCAAGAACCGCCTCGGCTCCGAGCCTTACCAGGAGGTAATGCTGACGACGACCGGACACGACTTCTACCGGGTGGAGCGTCATGACGACGGCCGGCTCGAAATGAGCCAGGTGACCGGGACGCCGGAGGACAGGAGGTAGCCTGATGCCGCTGTCCAAGCGCGACCGCGAGTTCCGTCTCACCAAAATCAGCTATTTGGACTTTAAGCAGATTGAGATGGACCGGGTGCTGACCGCGTTCTTCGCTCGGCTGGCGCACAAGGGATACCCGAGTCGCCTGCGTCGGTCCATCCAGCTCACCACCGAAGCCTTCGTCGACGAGTTCCTCACTCATCCGGAGTGGTTCACCGGCTTCGCGGAGCACCGGGACATTCTCGAACGCTGGGTCGAGACGCACCTGATGGACGTGGTCAACCGCGGGAAGTCCTCGCAAGCCATCGCCGCGCCGAGGCCGCTTCACGGGTATACGTACCGGTTCCGCAATCCCAAACACTCGCGTGACTATGGTGCCGCGCAACACCTCTACGAGATGCTCTACCACGCCCGTGACGGGGCCGGGCAGAGGGCGCTCGAACACCTGGAGACCTTCTTCTTCCACGGGCACGACAGAGTCACCGGCCTTCCGGACAGCGCTGTGACGCTGGACGTCGAGACGCAGGCGTTGCTGCGCCTGCTCGATCAGGTCGAGGACACCGCGGACACCCGGGAGGATCGGGGAAGCTTTCCGCCCCTCTGTGTCGGTGCGGCGGACCTCCTCGCCGACGATGTGACTCGACTCCTGTGTTACGAGCGCTTTATCCCGCGGTCGGTGATGGTGGACTACCTGAAGGTATTGTTCTCCTTTCACCTGGCCCTCTATCACCTGCGCCTGCTCAAACTGCTGCCCGCTCTGGTGCGCCGCAGGGGCGGCGACCCGACCTGCGGTGCATGCCCCGTGGCCGCGAAGAACCCCAAGAGTCCGCACGGCGACTGTCAGTACCAAATCGGGCTGCTCGTCGACGTGGCCGCCCAGCCCGGGACGCCCATGTCGTACCTTGCCGAGCGCAGCGCCGACCTGCATTACCGGCGGATCCCCGCATTCGTCAAGGCATACTTCGCGACCCGCAAACTGGACGAGTTCGCCACGTACCTCGCTCGGAGTAGCAAGCTCCCCAGGCCACCGAGCGGCGACTTCTCCGTCGGCCAAGTGCTGGCTCTACTCGGGCCGGATCGCGAGGCTGAGCGGGAGAAGTACTTCGGCCAGCGCGCGATCTCTGTCGAGGACACCGGCGGGGCGACAGATGGGGATCTTGATCCCGAGCTAACGGCTGTACGCGCGATGGGACTGGGCGAATTCGACGCCTACATCGAGATGCTGGTCGCGGTTCGGGGTCGCTTCCACCGTCAATACCTCACGGAGTGCCTGGACTCGCTGCTGCTAAAGAACCGGCCGGGTGCGCTGATCACGCAGCCCCGGGCGAAGAACTCAGCACGTCGGTTCATCCTGGACAGCCGTCTACTCGAAGTGCTGCTCCAGATCGCCGTTCTACGACCCGGGGGCGTCCACGGGTACCACACCGGCGAGCTACGGATCGACGAACTGCTCGCCTTTCTGCGTGAGCGGTATGGGCTCCACATCGACCGGTTGCCGCCCGGCGACGGGTTCGGCAGTGCATCGATCACCGATCAGCAGGCCCTGCGCGGCAACCTCGCCGCCTTCAGATCACGCCTGCGTGAGGTCGGCTTTTACCGCGACCTTTCCGACGCCTACGTCACCCAGACGGTCACCCCTCGGTACCGCATCGACATCACTGGTGTCACACCCAAGATTCCGACCACCGGAGGTGTGGCATGACCCAGGGACTTCAGGAAATCGACCCCCAGGCCATCGCCGCCGAACTGGAGAGCGTGTTGCTGCCCCGGCTGCGCCGCCTGCTCAGCTCGCGGGGGCCGGGCCACTGCATGCGAATCACCGATCTCGACACCGACCTCATGGCACGACTGTGCGGGCGACTCCGCGCCGAGGTGCCCGGCACGGAGATCGTCATGCTCGGCGGTGGTGACGGCAGCCTTCCGCGCGACCTGACGGTCAGCAGCACCAAGCTGGTCGAGCTGCGCAACCCGCTGCCGGACGGCACCCTGCGGCCTCCGCTTCTGGCGTTCATTCCGAACGACGTGCGAGCCGCCGCCGAGGACTCATTCGGTGTCGCAACGTTCGAGCAGGTGCAGCTCGGCGATGTGTACGGCGAGTTGCGCCAGAAGCTCCTGGACGAGATGCCGCCCGACATACGGGGAGACCTCGCGGAGGCACTGCGGCGGATCACCGACGGCGACAGCCCCTGGGGATTCGCCGACCCCGTCGCCGTCGTCCGGTTCCTGCTGACCGCTAAGGCCAACGACAACGACCCAGAGGCGATCGGCGCGGCCTTGTACGAACTCGCTCTCGTGCCCGACTTTGAGCTGCTCGCCATGCCTGACAGGGCGCCACTTCGAATCAGCCGTAATCGCGAATGTGTGGAAAAACTTACCTGGTCGGCGAAGTCAGAGCGCGGTCGGGTCTTGGACCTGGGACTTACCAGCAGCGACATGCGTAACCGGCTCGGCGACTTCTTCACAGAGGCCGGCCTCGAGGATCCCCGGACGTGGACCCGCCGCATAGTCATTGACCGCAATCACTGGAGCCTCGCTTTCAACCGGTGGGAGTTCGACAGCAGCAGCGAACCGCCGGACTCGATCTGTATCAGCGAGGTGACGGCGAGCCTGCCCATAATCGAGGAAGGCGAGACCGATCCGAGGCTGAGTCAGTTGATCGGTCAACGGGTTCTGGCGCTCGGCAGCAAAGGGCTGCAGAAGTTTAATGTGGCCTTCCGGGTTGACCCGCAGCCCAGCACTGTGCCTGGGCTTGCGAGCTTTTTCCTTCAGGTCATCTCCCAGGAACAGGGACCCATCGGCCTGGTACGCACTAAGAAGGCGTGGACCTCGAAGCGACCCGACGCAACTGTCAGCTTCACCAGGATCAACACCGTCGGTTGGGAGGAAGGCTGGCACTTCATCCGTGTCCTCGCCAGGACCGAAGTAGGCGATTTCATCCCGCTCGTGGACACCGCAGGGAGCCCGATCTTGTGGGCGGCCGACGATGATGACCCCTCCCAGCAACCGAACGAGAGCGACCTGTTCTACGTGCTCCCTGATGGCGACGTGGACATCGAACCGCCCCAGCGAGCACGCCAACGCGAGGTTGGTCTGGTCCACGCGCGAACCCGGCTGCAGTTCACCGCCCTGATCGACGGCCGGGACCCGGAGGCCGTCGCGGTGACCTCCGTGAACTGGACCGAGCGCGCACCCGGAGCGCGGAGCGTGGGCAGCGAAATGCTAGAGGTCGACTTTGGACGCGACGGCACAATGAACGTGCCGGTGAGTCGACAACTTAAGGCACTGGAACAGCGTATTCTCGCCGCGCCGGCGGGCCCGATCAACTGGCGTATCCCGATCGCTCTCGGCAGCGCCGGCCAAGCCAGCGGCGAGACCTCCCGTTGGCCCCAGGGCGAGGCCACCTCGCGGTTCCTGGCCGCACGCGAGGCGTATTTCCAGGCGGTCCGGGCAGGAGCGACGGAACTGGTGACGCAGGCCGCAGACGTCCGTGCGCTTCGCCCCCTTATTTCTGAGTACGCTGACGCCTACCGGCTGCTTATCCAAGGTCTGCTGAAGCGGGCTGAGACGGCGACGACGGACGCCGCGCAGCACGCGCTGGCCGACCTGCGGCGGGTACTGGCTGTCGACACCGTGACGCTGGCGATCCGCAATCATCGTGGTCGACGGAGGGAAGCCGCTCTGGTCGCCCCCACCCATCCGCTTCGAGCCCTCTGGCTCGCTGTCTGGGCACAGCTCACGCAGATATGGCTACAACGGGCGAAGCGGGCCCCCCGCGAGTTTGCGGTCCCGACACGGGAAGCGTTGCTGCGCGGTCTGGCGCCGATCGGCTTCCCGCCCGTGCTGCCGATGGCCAACGGTCGCCTTCTCGCGGCAGTCGACAACCTTCACCCGTTCTGGACCCTGTACGCGCCACCCCACGAACAGGACCCGCGCAGCCTCGTCGGCGACGTGTGCGACGCTCTCGGTCTGCCCGAGCCGGCTACCGCCGGCACGTCGATCAATGGTGCCTACCTCGCCTCCCGTGTCCAGCGGTATCTCGTTCAGCACCCCTACGTACGAACATTGATGATCAACGCGTTCAACCCCGGACGCGCGGGCCTCCTCGCCGACATGCTGCTCGAACTTCAGCGGCAGCCAGCGATCGCCGACATCCGGTACGACATCCGACTATTCGCTCCGGACGCCGATGCACCGGGCCTCGGGGAGGCCCTCGGCGAGTTGTTGTCTCCGACACCCAGCGTCACGGCACGCGAGGCGGACGCCTTCGCGGCGCCGACCGAGACGCATCTGCGTCCGAAGCTGGCTCTCGCCGTGAGGCCCACCGCCGACTTCCGGCGCTCACCCAACGACCACCCCGCGCACCTGTCGATTCTGTTCGACCTCTTCCCCGCCGAGGAGGTCGGCGTGGCCAGGGCCTCGATCAAGGAGTCGGTCTCCCCGGTCCACGGACTTGTTCAGGAATTTCACGTCGAGTACCGCGACGACGAAGCGACGGTCGCCTGGGCCCGACAGCCTCGACACGGCCAGGCAGTGCCCATCGACGGCGCGGAGGAACTCACCGACCTCCTGTCAACGCTGCCCGGTCTGGTGTCCACCGCGACGGCTACTGTCTCGACGGGAGAAACAGAACTGGCCCTGCGGCCGGTCATCACACTCGCACTGGACGCCGAAGACCGCAGCATTCTCCATCAGGTGCACGAGGTGAGCGACTGGGTTCTAACGCTCGACCGCAACATGGGTATCGAGTTCTTCGACCACGGCGGGCTCAGCGACCGGCCGGACTACCTGATCGATCACAGCCCGGAGACGACCGGGCAGGGCCACCGCCTGGTCATCACCTCCCGATCGGTGGCAGAACTCGAAGCGATCCTCAAGCCGGTGCTGGATCAGTACCACCTCAAGGCCGATTCGGCGCATGCAGTCGCGCTCCTCAACCAGTTGCGTTCGCTCTCGGGCCGCCTAGCTCTCAAGCTGATCTCCTCCCCGACACAGCGCGCAGAAGCGCTTGGGCTCGCCCTGTCCCGCCTGTTCCTAGAGCACCAGGGTGTGTTCGCCAACCAGGTCGTCGTGCCACTCGACGCACACCTCGATCTGTACCGTGCGATCAAGAGGAACTCTGACGAACTCGGCGACGAGGTCAGCTTCCGGCGAACCGACCTCGCCCTGTTCGACCTCGACGCCCGCGCGCGAACGATCACCTGCCGACTGGTCGAGGTAAAGTGCTACAACCAAGTGGGCGACCTCGGCGCCTACAACCAGCTCAAGAGCGACATCGCAGAGCAGATCGCGCAGAGCGAAGAGGTAATCGGCTACCACTTCGACCCGCACCGCTCACTGGTGGATCGGCCCGACAGGCTCATGAAGACGCGCGAACTCAGCACCCTGCTGGAGTTCTACCTCAACCGTTCGGTCCGCTACGGGGCGATGACCGGCGACGCCGCGGAGGAGGCCCACTTCCTTCTCCGAACTTTAGAAGACGGATACCGGCTCGACTTCGCTCGTGCGGCCCTCATCTTCGACTTCGACAAGCCCGGTACCGAGCCAGCCGAGCTGGATGCGGGCATTGAGTACCACCGCGTCGGCGCCAACCTCATCCAACAGCTCATCGACGCCGCCGCGCCCGAGCCCATGGCCGAGGAGGAAGAACCGGATCCGGCACGCGGCGAGGAAAGGGCCGAGTCTACGGCGGCTCGGAGCATCGCCGACATCGCACGGCGCCGCGAGCGGGCGCCCTCCGTCCCGACCTTGGACAGCGCCGCATTCCTCAGCCCACCGCGTGACCGCACCGTCTCATGGGAGGACCTCGCTGCCAGGCGTACCCTCGGCGACGATGATCTGAGCTTGCCCCAGGATGCTCGTCAGCGAGACGACGCTGAACTCGCCGAAGACGGGCAGACATTAGTCGATCTTCCTGGGGACACGCGACCTGATGGCTCGCAACCAATGCAGATCGACGCGGTGACGGATGGGTCGGCCGCCTCTACGTGGCCAGAAAAGCCGGTGCTGGCGGAGTCGGAAACCCCCAAGTCACCCGACGACGAGGACGTGCCGACACCGTCTGCGGCCGGGGCCGCAGCCGGCGACTTCGAGCCTGGGCAGCCCGGCTACGACGTGCTGATCGGAGCAACAAGCCCCTCGCCGCAGTACGGCATCCTCGGCGAGATGTCGGGGCGCAAGGTCGCCCTTGATCTGAACCAGACGCACACAATCAGCCTCTTCGGGGTCCAGGGCGGCGGAAAGTCCTACACACTCGGCACCATCGCGGAAATGGCCTCGTTGCCGATTCCGAACCTGAACCGGCTGCCGCATCCACTGGCGACAGTGATCTTCCATTACAGCCCCACCATGGACTACAAGCCCGAGTTCACCACGATGATCGCGGCGAACACTGACGAGGCCCAGATCGACGCCCTTCGGGAACGGTATGGTGCACAACCCCGGGCTCTCAGCGACGTCCTCCTACTCGTGCCGGCCGACAAGCTCGACGAGCGCCGCACGGAGTATCCGGGAATTGAAGTCCGCCCGCTGAAGTTCGCGGCAGCCGAACTCCAGGCAAGCCACTGGCGGTTCCTCATGGGAGCGGTCGGCAACCAAGCCACCTACATGCGCCAAGTCAACCGTGTCATGAAGGGCCTGCGCCACGACCTCACGCTCGAAGGCATACGTGAAGGAATCGACAACGCACCACTTCCGGACCACCTCAAGGCCATGGCAGGATCCCGCCTCGACCTCGCCGCCGAGTACATCGACGACAGCACCCGCCTGAGTAACCTCATCCGCCCCGGTCGGCTCGTTATCGTCGACCTCCGGGACGAGTTCATCGAGAAGGACGAAGCCCTGGGACTCTTCGTAGTTCTCCTTCAGCTGTTCGCCGACGCTAAGCACGGCGGCAAGGCGTTCAACAAGCTGGTCGTCTTCGACGAGGCTCACAAATACATCGAGAGCCCTGACCTGGTGGCCGGTCTCGTCGAGGTGGTACGGGAGATGCGGCACAAGGGCACGAGCATCATGGTTGCCAGCCAGGATCCACCGTCCGTGCCTGTGTCGTTGATCGAGTTGTCGAGCCAGATCATTCTGCACAAGTTCAACTCACCGGCCTGGCTCAAGCACATTCAGAAGGCCAACGCGGCCCTAACCGGCCTTACCGCCGACAAGATGGCGCACCTACGGCCCGGCGAGGCGTACATCTGGTCGAGCAGGGCTACCGATGAGACCTTCAGCAAGGGGGCAGTCAAGATCCGCTGCCGGCCGCGCGTCACGCAACATGGCGGCGATACGAAGACAGCCGTAACTAGCGCCGATCAGGGTTGAGGTGTCCGACTTGTCGTGCGCCAGCCCATCCTTCTCGAAGGCCAGGACCGGCACGCTCAGTAGCAGCATCAGCGGGTCTTCTCTCAGGTGAACGTGCCAGCTCTGCCGCCCGAGCGTGAGGCCCACGTGCTGGCGCGGATCATGCTGCCGCTGCGAGGCAGTAACGGGCCGCGCAGGCGCGACGTAGGCCGCTGCGGCAGCCAAACCTGCCAGAGACTCTGCAGTCGGCGGCCAGCCAGCGAGGCGCCGGCTGGCCGTCGCTGCTGACGGCGGGTGGGCAGCTTCCGGGCTACGCCGGTCTTGTCGTGCCACGCCGTCGCGGAACGACGGATGCGGTTGCTTCGGCTGCGGCGTGGGAAAGCTCGGGGAGGACGTCGCCGTAGAACTTGGCGGTGAAGTGTGGGCTGGAGTGGCGGAGTCGGTTGGAGATGACTTTCATCTGGACGCCGGCTGCGAGGCCCATGGTGGCGGCACCGTGGCGAAGATCGTGAAGCCGGATGGGTGGTAGGCCGGCTTGGGTGGCGAGGTGGTGGAAGTGGTCGGTGACATCGGCGGGGTGGAGTCGTCCGCCGGTGGGGGTGGTGAAGACCAGCCCGGTCTTGGTCCACGCGGTGCCGGTCGCGAGGCGTTCGCGGTGTTGCCGGGTTCGGTGGGCGCGGAGGACAGCGACGGTTTCGGTGTCGAGGGCGATGGTGGCTTCGCTGTCGGTGGTCTTGGGGGTGTCGATGGCGGTGGCCCAGCCTTGTTGGACGAGTTGCCAGCGGACGGTGAGGGTGGCGGCGTCGAGGTCGAGGTCGTCCCAGTGCAGGCCGCAGGCTTCGCCTCGGCGTAGGCCGGTGAAGGTGATGAGGTGGTAGAGGGCGTAGAGCCGGTCACCTGCGTCGTGAGTGTGGTCGAGGAACCGACCGGTGTGTTCGGGGGTCCAGATCATGACAGGGCTGGGGGTCTTGCCGGTGTCACGCCAGGTACGGATGCGTTGGTCGGTCCAGATGGTGGGCTTTGGTGCTCGGGCGGCGGGTAGCTCGACCAGGAGGGCGGGGTTGATGTCGATGTAGCGGTGGCGGCGCATCGCGTCGTTGAGGGCTTTGCGCAGGGTGGCGTGGATGACGTGCAGGGTCCGGTTGCCGACGATCCGCTGGTTCTTGACCTGGTCGCGTTTCGCGGGGTCGCGGCTGGCGCGCAGGGTCGCGATGGTGGCGTTGCGTTCGGCGATGGCGTCGTACATGGCGTCGATATGGCCGGGCCGGAGCCGGTCGATGCGCAGGTGCCCGAGGTGCGGAATCAGGTACAGGCGGATGTGCCCTTCGTAGGAGCGCAGAGTGCCTGCCTTGATGTTCTTGCGTCCAGCGAGCCAGTCGGTCAGGTACGCCTGCATGGTGGGCAGTTCGGTGGGGGTGATGTCCAGGTGCAGCGCGCGCCGGACCTGGTCCGGGCTGGGGACGGGCGCGCCGGTCTTGACGGCGGTTTCGATGAGGTCGCCGGTCTTGACGGTGGCGTGCAGGTCGGTGGGGTCGGGGACGGCCAGGGCAGCGCGGATGCGGTCGAGGATGGTGTCGGCGTCGGTTTGGGTGGGGTAGGGGCCGTGGCGGAGTGTGCGGCGGGTGCCGCCGGCGCGGGCGGGGATTTCGATCTGCCAGTGCCATTGGCCGTGGTTGCGGGACCAGCCGCCGCCGGGCCGGCGAAGCTGGGGACAGGATCGTCCCAGTCGCCGACCCGTGACGCTGTCGCGGCAGCCGCAGCGCTTGAACGTGGAGCCCTTCACTCATCGTCTCCTGGGTGCTCGACGTGGTGCCGCCAGCGGTGGTGGGTGTAGTCCGCTGGTGGCGGGGTCGTTGCATCCACGCTCGGCACGGCGATGGGATCAAGTCGCCGGCTGCCGTCGTCGGGGTTCGGGTTCGTGGGCTGGTCGAGGAGGAGGAGTCGCAGGAGGCCGGCGACCGGGACGATGATGCGGGTACCGGCGCGGATCAGCGGTGTGGGAAAGGCGTCGGTGGCGGCCAGGCGGTAGGCCTGGGATCGGCTGATACCGAGTACGGCTGCGGCGGTGGGCAGGGTGGTGGCCGCGCCGAGCGCACGGATCTGCTCGGCGGTCCACACCCCAGCCGCAGGTGGTCGTGGGGTGTTCGGCGGTGCGTGGTGTGTCGAGTCGGCGTTGGTGCTCATGGCGTCGGTTCTCCTTGCGGTAAGTGGGGTACCCGTCGTGCGGGCGAGGTGTCAGGCTCGACGGTGGCGTATGTCGTAACGGGCTGGGTGTCGGCCGCGAGGTCCCGGGCTTCCTGGTCCTGCTGCGGTGACCGGGCTGCCGGGGGCTGTTCGTCTCTGAGGGTTTTCAGCAGGTGTGATGCCCTGGTGTTGGACACGGTGTGCCCGGCGGTGCGCAGCGCTGCGGCGAGCGCCGCGCGGGTCAGTGGCTGTTCCTGGGCGGCGAGTTGGTCGCGGGCACGTCGTGCCGCCGGGAGGAGTTCGTCGGATCCGTTCGTGCGGCCAGCGGACGGTCCACGCCGTGAGGTGCGGCGCCGGTGGACCGGTCCGCTGGGATGGTGGCGGTCCGGTCCACCAGGACGGTGCTCGTCACCGGCCTCGTGGTGGACGGTCCACGCGGAGGCGGACCGGTCCGCGACGGGCACGGGCGACGGGACCTCGCTGTCCGGGACGGTCGGCAGGGCGGTGCTGTCGATGGACGGCCCCGCAAGTTGGACAGCGGCGGGGTCCACCGGTTGGGTGGTGGACGGGGTGACATCGGTCCAGCCGGTCCCGGACCTGGTGGTGGTGTAGCCGAGGGCGATCTTGACCATGACGAGGAAGCCGAGCGCGGGTACGGCTGCGGCGATCCAGCCGATCGGTGACGACTCGGCCTCGACGACCTGCGCGGCCAGGGACAGCGTGACCGCGCAGACCAGCACACTCGCCGGGAATGCTGTCGGGGCGTGGGCGCGTTTGCCGCGGCGTAGTTCCAGGCCGGCGGCGATGGACATCAGTTCCAGCACGATGGCGTCGGCCCAGGCCAGCCATCCGGGTTGGCCGTGAGCGGCGGCGACGTTGTGGACGTGGGTGAAGCTGGCCGCCCCGGCTGCGCCGCCGATGGCGAGCATGATCACGATCTGGACGCCGCCCTCGGCCCGGCTGTGGCGCGTACCAGGAGCCAGGTCATCTGCCGATGGCGTCGTGGCGGACCACCTCCCCCGCCCGGTCCGCGAGGGTAATCCGGCCGCCGTGTGGTGTGTACTGGGTAGGCGGGCGGGCAGTCCGGACGGTCCGGTCCGTAACTGGGCGGCGGACCGGCGGGCCTCCGATCGCGGACCGGACCGCGCAGGGGCGGGGCGATACCCGTGTCCCTGTGTCCTGGGAACGGTGCCGGTCTGTCACGGGTCTGTCAGCCGTCGTGTACCGGATGCTGACAGACCCGTGACAGTGGCCGGGGGTTCCGGTCCCGGCCACTGTCGAGGTACCGTGCGCGGCTGCCCGCTCGATACGGGATGTCATACGACCTCGCCCGGGTAGTCTCGGCCGTCGACGACGTAGCGAGCGAGATCGGCCAGGCGGTGCCGGGGCCCTCCCCTACCGGCGGCGGCCCACACTGCCTCGGCCGGGCACAACCCGGCCCCGGTGGCGTGGTCGCGGGCACCGGTGGCCACCGGCAACAACGACGGGGGCAGGTCGGCGAGCAGGCGGCGCAGGTTGGTCTCCCGGGCAGCGGAGTGCAGCCAGAACAGCACCGGCCACGCCCGCCCGATCGTGGCGAACAACTCCCCGTAGCCGGCCAGCTTGCCGACCAGCACCGACAGTGGCTCGCGACCGGTGTCGTACTCGACGAAGAACGGCACCCTGGCACCGTCTTCGGCCCACCGGCCGTAGCCGTCCGGACGCACCCGCGGCTGGTAGGCGCGCACCAGTCCCGAGTCCGCGCGTGTGGTGAAGGCGCCAGCGCGGGCGCAGGCGGCCTCCGGCAGCCACTCGACCAACCCCGCGTCCGGGTGGGTGCGGGCGTAACCGGCCAGTTCGGTGAAGAAGCCGTTCACCCCGAGGCGGTGCGCCAGCGTGCGGCTGGATGTCCACCGCCGCCGCTCGACGCGGGCATGGTCACGCCGAGGTGGCCGCTCCTGCCGGTCGACGGTGACAACCTCCGCGCCGAGCTGGTCGATCACGTAGTGGTAGGGATAAGAGCCACCGTCGGCGCGCTGCGGCCGGAACCGGGCCACCAGCCGCAACCGGTACAGGGTACGCAGCCGGCGTTGGCAGAAATCCAGCGACGGGAACAGGGCATGGGCGATCTGGAACGAGGTCAACACCCCGTGGTCGAAGAGCCAGCCCAGCAGAATCCGATCCCGATCGGTCAGCTGGGACTGAACGCGAAGGACCGGATCATCCACCGGATCTCACGCTCCTATCGGATTTCGTGATGCGGATGCGGGTCCCTGGGGAGAGACCCGAGACCATGCAGGGTCTCTCGCAGGACACGTGGCAGGTGCTGACAGAGGTCGTGACCTGCGTTGTAAGCGATAGTCGGGGGTCAGTTCGGGGGTCCGGCTGAAGACTGACCCCAACCCGGACGTCAACACGGACGCCCGAACCGAGGTCAAGTTGGGATCTGTCACTGCCGCCGGCAAGGAGCCGAAGCGGCGAGGGGAAGCAGTCGGAGAACAACACAACTCCTTGATTGAAGGTCTCGACGGCGCCGACAGTCACGACGCCGTGGTGAGGTCGCCGGCCGCACCCACCGCACGGCCAGATCGAGGCGTGCGGCGGGCAGCCGGCACCCAGCCGGGTCACGCCCGGCAGGGTCACGCCCGGCAGGGCGGGGCCGCGCGAGGACGGCTGGCGGGAATGCTCACTGTGGAGGTGTCAACGAACACGCCGCCGGGCGCACCGGAGGACACGCGACGGATCAGGGCAGCAGTCATCGCCACGACCGTGACCAGCACGATCGTGTACACGAAGATGGACATCAACGGCGATCCGAACCGGCGGGCCTCACACCCGCTTCCGGCAACCGGAGCAACCGTTCTGGGACAGGGGCACTCCCGCTCCGGCCGCTCAGCACACCGTGTTGCGGCCAGACGGGCGTCGGCTCAACCCGCCGGGAGAAGATCCTTCATCGCGGTCCTCCTGTCACTCGGTCGGCACCCCGTCGACCGGACCACCGCACCAGGCCGCAACGAAGAAGAAGCGCCCTGACGAGCGCCCACCCATCGACCAGTCGGCCCAGCGAACAAGCCCGCCGTACGGGGAACGTGTGTCCAGTACCTCTCGACCAGGCTGCCGCTGTCAAGCGAGTCAACCCCAACGATCGACGGCCTCGGCACGCCCTCGGCGCGGCACGGCGCGGGACAGCGCTGGTCCGGCCTCACCAGGCCCGCCACCTGCCGTAACGGTTCCCACCGTCCACACGACCCGACCGTCCCACTCGGATACGCCCCACCTGAGAGCGCGTCGAAATAGGTGGCTTTGACCGAAAGCTGAGCATTCTCTGGAGCACTTTGTGACGACGAACACGGAGTCCGCATGCTCGCCGACACCCGCCCGCCTGAGTCAGTCCGGAGTCTGGCCGATCACCTACCCCTCGCCAGCGACGGTGACCCTCCAGCCGGAGTCGGCACGCGTGTCGACGGAGCTCACGAGCCGACGCGGCACTCGCACACGGCGCGCTGCTTCCCGAGCCCCCTTGTAATCGAAGATCACCGACACGCCGTCTGCCCATCTGTCGCCATCGGTGTTGATAAAGCGGCAGGCGGTCGAAGAGCGTCGCCGCCGGCAGGCGGCCCTCGATGAGGCCCGTCCCCAGGCCGCCGAACTCGCATCGAAGACGCTGCCGCCGAACATGGGATGGCTGTAGACGTATGCCCCGACAGGTAGCTCACGCAGGAACGCGAGGGCTGCGTTCAAGCTGTCGAGGTTACGCATGGTGACGATCGGCGCGATGCCACGTTCGGCCGCGTTGTCGATGTCTTGCGGTTGCCAGCAGCAGGCGAGGATGCGCTGGGGTTCGGTGACATCGAGCCAGAGATCGAGTATGGCGGCACGCTGGCTAGGGGTGAGGGCTTGGCCGCAGGTGGTGGAGCCAGACAGGATGAAGTAATCGACCCACGTAGCGGCGGGTGTTTTCGTGGTGGATGGCGCCGTTGCTGCCCGGCAGGGTAAGGGTTGGTACCACGACGTCGAAGGTTCCCGTCATTGACGGTTGTACTCCTCTGGCGATGTTGTCGGCGGTGACCAGTGCGTCAATCGTTTTGGCGGCTTGCTCGGGCGCTATCTTGTCCGTGCTTAGCCGGGCTAGAAAATCGGACGCGTTGGCATGTTTGAGGTCTTCAGCTGTCTCGTCCCATGCAGTGAGGCGTGCGTCGATGTCGGCAGAGCCCCCGCGCTACGGCGCGTACGGCTGTCGTCTCGCGGGAGCACCAGAGAAGGATGGTGATCCAGCGGGCCGGATAGGCGGTAACGGCGCGTATGCCTGCGATTTGGCCGAGATGCAGGACTGGCGTCTGCTCGGATTTGAGTATCGCGGATAGGTGCGGCTGGTCAACGACGTAGAGGTTTCCGTAGCGTTCGTTTCGGTACACAACGTGCCCATGGCCGTGGAGGCGCGCAAGCTCGTCTGGGCTGGCCAGCCGATAGCCTCGGGCGTTGCCGCTGCCGATCTTCAAGCGCTGGTAAGGCGCATAGCGGGGATCGAGCTGCTCGAGCGCCTGTGTGATGGTGTCTTTACCGGAGGCGGGTGGCCCGTAGAGGATGACCGCCGATGGGGTCATGGTCATTGGACGATCCATTCTGATACCCGCCGCGCTTCGTCGATGAGCTGGACGGCGCCGTTGAGGGAGTTGTCGACGTAAAAGTGTGGTATCTGAGGCCGCATGCTGATATCGATTTGTGTCAGGTAGTCGTCCCAGTGGTTAAGTTTCCACGTGTCGCGGGCGGCGTCGCGTCTTTGCAGGTAGGTGTACATGGTGTCGGTGTCCGCGCCGACCCACACGATTTCCAGGTGTGCGTTTGCGGCGGCGCAGCGGTGCATGAGACGGCGAAGCCACTGCGGGTCCACGACTTCGGCAAGGAACGGGGCTGTGACGATGGTCGACGTCCTGTTGTCGATGTTAGCGAAGGTGGCGTTAGCCAGGCATCGATACTCAACAGGCCGCACTTGAGTGCGGTAGATCTCGGAGTGCCGGTCGTTGGGGTCGCCGTTGAGCGTGGTCAGCATGGTCTCCACGAGGGGGCGGGTTAGCACGTCCTTGTCGAGTAGCGCCCAGCCGGTAACGGAGTTGAGGAATTTGGCGAACTCGGTTTTTCCGGAGCCGGCGAACCCGGCGACCAGGACAAGGTTGGTGTCGCGGTGGCCGGTGTAGCGGCGGTCAGTCCACGCCCGCATAACCAGTTCCTCGAAACGGTGCACGTCGGGTGGGTTGTTGTCTTTGACCTCGGCCGGGCGGGAGACTTCCAGCGCGTTGCGCAATGTGGTGGTCAGCGCGGCGGGCACCGCCGTGGCCGCGACGAGCCCTCCGGCGACGGCGCCTGTTTGATCGCCTGTCCGTAGTCCCATGCTGAGATAGTCGCGTGGGATGTTCAGCCCAACCGCAACGCGTACATACACGTCATAGTTCTCAACGCGGCGCTTGCCACTGGCGATCTCACGGACACGCTGTTCGCCAATGTCGGTGGCCTGAGCGATAGCGCCCCAACTCCACCCCCGGCGGTGCAGGAAGTTGAAGACGGCTTTGATGTTACGCTGGGCCAGCGCGTCACGCATGGCAAGGCCGTCGATGTAATCGGCGTTCCACCACGCCGGGTCGATGGGCTGGCGCACTGACATGGGTTTCCTGTCCCAGACCTGTCGGTGAATGATGTGCGGTATCTCTATTGGATACTAATTAGGTCGATCCAGTGGCGTCCCGCTGGCCCGAAAGCACTGCAGAAGAGATCGCCCGACACGTGCCGATTTGTACACGTCACAGGGTGCCAGCATCGTCACGCCCACGAACCCGCCACCCTGTGACGCACACGGTAACCTGATTTCGATTAGGAACCGGCCGCACTTGAGGAAGCTGTGAGGCCTGCGAAGCCGCCACCGATGTTGAAAACGAATCGGCCGCCTGGTCATAGGATTCGTTTGATCGCAGCAAACGTCGTGGTGGTGTCGGTCTTCCAGATGGCTGCGTTGCACAAAACCGCGTCGACCGGTCCGGTCACTGCGGTGGCGACGTCTTCGGCGTTGGCGAGGATCCAGGTGATGCGGGGGTCGGTGTGGGTGCGCCGCCCCACGGCGTGCATGGCTTTTGCGTTGTCGATGGAGATGATGCGCCCGCGCCGGGGCATGGCGGGTCGAGCGTCTACCTGCCAGTTTGACGTGGAATACCTTGCGACAAGGGGGTTGAGCCGGTGGCGCTGTAGCGGTGGTGGACAGGGGCCACGCCTGTGGCGGCCGAGGTGGCGGCCAGGCTCGCGGCGTCGATAACGGCGCAGCTGTCGATGACGATCTCGTCGAGTTCAGTCAATAGGCCGTAGGTGCCCGTGAACGCCTGCCGCAGATCGGGGCGGTCGTGCCAGATGCGGGTTGCCATTCGGACGAGGTCGCGCGTGGGCAGATCGTGGCGGGCATGCTCGAAGTCGATGACGCGTACGGTGCCCTGTTCGTCGCGGATGAGGTTACGAGGCATGAAGTCCAGGTGGCATGGGGTCAGAATCGCCAGGTCGAGTTGGGCGAGTGTGTCCAGTTTGTGGCTTAGCTCTGCCAGATGTGTCGGGTCGATTGGCGTGGGGACCCGTTGCAGCCAGTAGGTGCCGCGCTCGGCCAGGTATTGACAGAACCGCGGGTTGTAAACGGTGGGCGCTGCGGCGTGTAGGTCGCGCAGGATCGCGCCGGCCTGGGCGAAGGTGTTCTGCTCGTCGGCTTGGGACAATGTCAGTTCTGCGACGGGCCGTCCCGGCATGCTGGTGATGGCAATCGCCAGTAGCTCGTCGTTCACGGCGATGAGCTGCGGGGCGCGGTCGCCGAGGGCGGGGACCCATGCGCGGTAGGCGTGGACCTCGCGGTCGTGACGCTGGCGATCCCGGTGAATCTTGACGATCACGTCACCACCGTCGGTGTGTGCACGTAAGAGCATTGTGTTGTTGTGGCCGTCGTGCCAGGTGGCGACGGTGAATGCGCCCAGGAGCCTACGGGCGGCGTGCAGGAGTGCCGGGCGGCTGGTCATGGCAGCTCGGCGAGGTGCTGAGTGTCGTTGTGGGTGTCGAGGAGCCAGGTGGCACGGCCGCGCCGGTTGACCTGGAGGCGCCAGCGCGCAATGGCGGTGTGGTTGCTGTGGATCCAGACGCGAGTGCTGGAGCCGCGGGGGAGGCCGAGCAGCAAGTTATGAGCGGCTTCGATGGTCTCACTGTGTCCGATGATCAGTATGCGGTTGCCTTCGTGTTCGGTGAGGATGCGGTCCAGGGCGGCGGTCGCCCGATCGAGGTAGCTGTTCCAGGAGTCGCCACCCGGGGCGATGGGTTTGTCGGGCTGGTGCTGCATGGATCCGCCAAATGTTTCCTTGATCTGCGCCCAGGGTTGCGCGTCGGCGTCGCCGTGGTCGGGGCCACGCAGGTCGTTGATGACGGTGTACGGCAGGCCGGTGGCGGTGGAGATCGGTTCGGTGGTCTGGCGTACGCGGAGTCGGGGTGAGCAGACCAGCATGTCGTAGGGCTCGATGTGGTGTTCGGCGCTGATCCGGCCGGCGACGGCGTTTGCTTGCCGGTGGCCGAGGCTGGTCAGGCCGGTGCAGCCTTTCTCGCCGCCGACGATGGCGGCGGCGTTGCAGGCGGCTTCTGCGTGTCGGATGAGGGTGGCAACAGTGCGGATCGTCATCAGAGTCTCCGGGTGAGGGGGTGGGGCCACGGGCGCAGGGAAGGCCAGTGTTGGTGGTAGCCGTTTCGGCCGGTGTAGGGCGTGGTGAGCAGCCAGTTCAACTCGGCCCAGATCGCCAGGTCCTCGGGGGTACAGCGGACCTGGCCGAGGGCAGAGTTGTAGGCGTCCAGCGCCATAGCGATGACGTTGGTGTCGAGCGGGCCGTGGGTCATGGCCATGGAGACGACGAGTTTGGCCAGGTCGTAGCCGTAGGGGGCGAGGGTGAGGTCGTCGAAGTCGACGATGGCAACCCCGTCGGTGTCGGTGATGAGGAAGTTGCGAAGGTTGCTGTCCTTGTACAGCGATGCGGGCAGAGTGCTGGCGGCTTCGAGGACCCGGTCGACGGCGGTGATCGGGATGTGGTGTGTGCGGGCGGTGTCGTGGAGTCGGTGACGACGTGTGTGGATGAAGTCGGCCAGTTCGCAAGCCCCGACATCGTGTGGTCGGTCCAGCCGTGAGTCGCGGAGGCGTGGTGCCGCTGCGGTGTGCAGCCGGCCGATGGCCGCTGCGACGATCGGCATCCGTACCGGTCCCGGTATGTCGCCAGGCATGGCTTCGAATGCCAGCCCGTCGCTGAACCGGTCGAGCAGTCTGGGGAGCCGGACGTCGGCGTTGAGTCCGACGAGCCATGCGTGATGGGTCTGTGCGGCCCGCAGTGTGGCGGGGGTGGCGTAGCGTTTGACAAAGATGGTCACCGCCTCACCCCGATCAGGTAGGAGACGGTGGAGTTCATCGTCACCGACTGGTCGGATTGCCGTCGGCGCAGCCGCCGGGCGATCTGGTCGACGCTGGCACCGCCGAACTGGTGGCGGGGAGTGGTGGCGAGATAGACGGCCAGATGACGGCGGTCGTGGAAGCGGAACAGGTGCCGTTCATGGCAAATCTGTGCCACGAACAGGTGCAGATCGACAGCGGCGGTCAGGCCCCAGTCGTGACTTCCGTCACGAACTTGTTGGCTTGCTGCCTGCTGGTAAAGGTCAACAGTCTGGCGTGTGGGGCGTGCTGCTGGGTGAGGGCGGTGACCTTCGGTCGCATCTGCTTGCGGTAGCCGATGATGTAGCGCACGAAGCTCCAGGTGATCCGGTCGAAGACGCCGTCTTGATGATGCTGGCCACCGCGATAGCGCAATCGCCGTTGGACGATGCCCCATAGACACGTCATGGCCGGCAGGTCGAGGAAGATCACCGTGTCGGCGGCGGCCAACCGGATGGGCAGCGTCGAGGCGTGGTTGCCCTCGATCAGCCAGCGTTCCGCGGCTACGAGCTTTTCCTGCCTCGCGGCGAACTGGTCCTGGGGCAGCGGCTGCCAGTTCTCGTCGTAGTAGACCGCGTCCAGGTGTGTGATGGGCAGGTTCAAGGCACGGCCGAGTCGCTTGGCGATGGTGGACTTGCCGCTGCCACCGCAGCCGATGATGGCGATGCGTTCCATGGCCCTCCACGGTAGGCGAAACGTTGATAAGCAGATGGTCAGGTGCCGGCATGTCGCCACTCGCTATGCAGCAGTCGGTTCAGCACCTGCAGTTGCCGGGATAGGCGGAACAGGTCGAGACGTTTCAGACAGCAGGCGATCAACTCGGCATGAAGCCGGGTGCCGGCGATGTCGGCCAGCCAGGTGCACAGACGGATCACGTCGGTACCGTCGGCGGTGTGGACGCTGGCCGGGGCGAATTGGGTGGCGGATCTGATGACGGCGGGAGTGATCGGGATGCAGCCGGCCAGGACCGCCTCGAACAGCCGCTGGGTTATCTGCCCGGAGGCGGCGTAACGGGTCGGGCAGCAGCAGGACGGTGGCCAGGCTGGTGCGGTAGATCCTCTCGACGTCAGCGAACGGGACCCGACCGGAGAAAGTGATTTCAGGCCATGCGCTGGTGTCGGTCCATTTCCCGGCGACGACGTGGGGGACGGCCGCAGCGGCGGGGGCGAAGAACTGCCCAAACATGGCGTCACGGTCGTACTGGTTCCCGACGTACGCCAAGGTGGTTGACCTACTCAGGCGGGCCAGCGACCACGGGTCGGCGGCGTCTAGCGCGCGCTCGTCGACCGGGAACAGGAGCCTGGTGTCGGGGTACCCGCTACCTGGTCGAACTGCCTCCCGGTTCGTGGTCCCGGTCCCGCTGACCGGCCGGGACACGTTGACCGTCGGGGACGCGGTCATCGCCGCCGCCGGAACCCTCCCACCGCAGCTGGCCAAGTCGTTGACCTGGGACTGCGGGGCGGAGATGGCCGGGCATGCGAGGATCACCGCCGCCGGGTTACCGGTGTACTTCGCCCGCCCGCACTCAGCGTGGCAGCGGGGCAGTAACGAGAACGCCAACCGGATCCTGCGCGAGTACTTCCCGGAAGGCGTTCCGATCACCTCAGACCCCGAAATACCTCGCCATGGTGGCTGCTGAGATCAACGACCGACCGCGTAAGATCCGCGACTGGAAGAAACCCTCCTAAATATTCGCCGAACTCGTCGAGGCAAATGCTTCCACCTTCTGAACCCGCAGAGATCTATCGCGTACCCGAATCAACCTGGAGGATCTCAAATCATCTTGGGAAGTCCTTCAGGTTTCAAGAAACAGCCGCGATGGCTGCATTGACGGCGCGGTCGTGGACAACCCCCGATCTTGTAATCTGCGCCTTCGTTTCGGTGCAGTCGACGATAGTTAGGTGATTGGCCAGTGGACTGATGCCGCCGTCGATGCAGTACGCGACGCTGATCTCAGACTCCGCTACAAAGCTTTCAACCTCCGCAGCTGTGATTGCTGGACCTAACGTATTAGCCGGGTTCGAGAGATTGGCCGTGGTGGCAGCGATAGGCACGCGACTTCGCTGGGCAAGTTGACCGAGTAGGCCTGAGTCGAGGGTTACGAGAGCGTTGGGCACGCCGACAGGCTGGTGCTGCTGGGCGTGTTCGGAGTCTCGCCAACGGAGAATCATAGCCAGATCGCCGGGCCAGAAGGCTGAGGCGAGCTGGATTGCGGCCGGTGTCATGACGAACAACTCGTTGGCTGCGACGAGCGATGGCAGTATGTAGGCCAACGACTTCGACCGTGGCCGGCCCTTGCCAGCGTAGATGCGCGCGCAGGCGTCGTGGTCGCGCGCGTTGGCGCAGATCATGTACCAGCGTTGAGTTGGGACAACGACAAGCTCGCCGGCTTCGAGCGCTTCAATTGCTAGCGGGAGTTCGTCGGGGCGGATCAGTTTCACGGCCTCAGCCCTTCAACCCTCGGGAGTGATATCGTGCTCTTCACGGATCTGGTGCTGTCGAACGTCGGCATCGGCGGGGATATTGTGAACCGTGACCGGGCGCAAACTCAGGACGATGTTGACCGTGCCCGACGCCACCTGATGCGCCATTGTGTCGGCCTTGGACGCCGGGATCTCTATCGCACTCGGGCGATGAGTGGCGGGAAGTCGAGCCACGGGTCGCGAAGCGCGTCGAGACGGCGGCTGGCATGGCTTACATGGGATACCCGGAAGTAGGCCATGATCCGCGGGATGGCGGTCAAGTTGCGGCCAACGGCGTGGGGGACCAAGTGGTGCATCAGCAGTACATCACCGGGCTTGCCCAGTAGCGGGGTGCCCTGCTCGCTGTCGATGTGTGGGGGAACTTGGGCAGTGATGCCCAGCGACCATTGGGTCCGGAACCACTCCGCCATCCGGAGGTGTCCGCCGACGACGTAACGCAGGGCACCACCGGCCGGATCACTGATGTCGGAAAGCACGACACCCACGAGAAGCGAGAAGGTGCGCAGTTCGGCGGGGTCGAGGTGCGGGCAGGCGACGCCATCCACGTGCATGGCCTTTTCGGGTTGCGCTTGGCCGAGGTCGCGTTCCGGAACGCGAATCTGGATCTGCGTAGCGGTGACCGGTGCCACGTCGCCAATGAGCTCGCCTGCGAGCCCGGCCACACCTGACTCGTTAAATAGCGCGAGCAGGTCCCTGTGGTCACCAAGGTGCGGGGCGAAGGTCCGCTGCGTGAACTCGGCGATTCGGCGTTGATCTAGGCCGGTGCGATACCAGTCGGTTACCAGCGCCGCCGCACGGTCGATCAAATGTGTCGGAACGAAGTTGCGTTTGACGATCATGCCCTTGATGGTGAAGGTGGACAGGTCGTCAGTGCTGAGGGGCATGGTCGTATCCCGTCGGTGATGGACTACAGGTGTTGTAGAACCTGATCGGATGCGTCCAGGGCGCTCGCGATGATGGCTTCCCCCAGTTCGGCGGAGGCCAGTTGCGGGTTACCGCCACTGATGCCGAAACTGGAGATGCGGTCATCGTCAGAACTCCACGGCCACGTGGTGCCGCGGTCGAGGACGAGTCGCTGGATCTCGTGGCGGTGGGCTGGGTCGACGACGAACGTCTCCGGTAGTCGGTTCAGGTGTACGTCGCTGGGGGCGAGGGTCAGCATTATGCTGGTTTCTTCCACACCCGCGTGGATCTCCGGCAGTTCCGACGTCGCATGTACGGTCGAGAGTGAGCTGGGGTGGATGATGCAGACCTGCACATGATGCGTGGCCTGCAGTTCGTAGCTAACTGCCTCGAGGATGCCGCGATTGCCGCCATGCCCGTTGACGATGAGAAGCCGTCGGGCAGGGGTGGTCCGCGCGAACTCGCCGACAATGGCATTGAGCAGGGTGGTAAGTACGCCGACCTTTAGGGAGACCGTGCCGAGGGCCCAGGAGTGCTCCAGGGACAGGCCATACGGCAGCGCCGGCAGCGCCCAGAGGTCGTGTGGGTCGCCGTAGCGCTCAATGAGCCGGTTGGTGAACTGCGCGGCGATGACGGTGTCGGTGTGCAGGGGCAGGTGCGGGCCGTGCTGTTCATATGAGCCGATGGGCAGGCACAGGACCGATCGCTCGGTTAGGTGCGTGGCGATCTCCGGTGCCGGGAGCGATCCGTACCAACGGTTCATGCCCGTTCTCGCCGGCCGATGCGGATGAGAAACTCGTTGTCCTCGGCGAAGGTGTCGGTATCGCTGTATTGGGCAAGGGTGGCACGGACAGCGCTGTCGAACTCGCCGAGTCGGTCGCCGAACAGTTGCGGCGCGGCGAACGAGGTGGAGTGCAGGTATCCAAGGATGCTGTCGGCGGTCCAGGTCCGGTTGACGGGCACAGTGTGCTCCTCGACCTGGCTGAACGGCGACTCATGCATGATCTCGCTGTATGGGCGGTTGTGATGCTGGAACGTGCGTTCGCCAGCGCGACGCTGCTCGCCGAGGAAATCTTGGATGACCGTGCGGATTGCGGCCTTCCAGTCGCTGGTAGCGGTCCAGAAACTGTTGTCGCCGAAGATCGCGACCGCGCCGTCCGGGCTGACCTGTGCGTCCAATCGGATCAGGATCGCGGCTTGGTCGAGCCAGTGGAATGCTCGGCAGATCGTCACCAGTTCGGCCTGCCAGCCCGCCGGTGGCGTGAACTCCTCCGCCGTGACCTCCTGCAGCCGTAGCTGAGCGTCGGCGGGTAGCTGCGGGCGGAGCGCATCTTCGGCAGCGGCGAGCATGTCTGGATCGTTGTCGATGGCGATGATGTCATCGAAACGGCCAAGCAGAGCCTCCACCACGAGGCCGGTGCCGGTGCCTACGTCGAGCAGGCGTCGCGGCGCACCGGTAGGGACCGCGGTATCCAACACGTCGGCCACGGTCGCCGGGATGCCGGGCCGGTACTGCCGGTAGAAGCCGACGGTTCCGTGAAACAGACTCATGATCATCTCCGTGTAGCGAGTTCAGTGATGTGCTGGCTGGCGGCGCTGAGATCAGCGGCCACGAGCAGGCCAACGTCGTCGAGCCGTTCGGGCTGAGGTACTGGTCGTCCGTTCGATACCCAGATGACGATCACCCCGGCAGTTCGGGCACCGATGACGTCGCAATCCCAGTCGTCGCCGATGTGCACCATATTCGCCGGGCTGCTTCGGCACTCGGTGGCCACGCAATGGAAAGCGGCTGGATCGGGTTTGGCGTAGCCGGTCCGACAGGAGGGGAAGTAGTCGATCACCCATGGAGACAGCAGGTTCCGCAAACGGTCAGTATCGGCCTCCAGGCAGCTCGCATTCGACAACGTGACGATGGTGGCGTGCCGACTCATAGTCCGCAGCGCCGCAACTGTCCCTGGCAAGAGCTGTGCCGGCGGCGACTCGATGGGTGTCGGGAACGCGCTTACGGGGATCTGCAGCGCATCGCAGACCTCCGCAATGACTGCAGAATCAATCGAGGCTCGGGTGTACAGCTGCTGGCGGATGACCGAGCGCGCGTCGGCGGGCCTGAGCGGCGAAGCCTTCGCCAAGATCGTGGCCACTGTAGGTCCTTCGAACTGGCAAAGGGTCCCCCCGACATCAATGCTTAGCAGTAGCCGTTTCACGAGACACTATCCACTGCTGGCAGGGCAGTGACAATCGCGTCGATTCTGGCCTGCCGGATCGCCGGAGTGCTTGCCTCGGCGAGGAATGTGAGCGCGTAGCGGCGCTCGGCCTCGTCTAGGACGGTTAGGTTACGGCGCGCGACATGGACTGCGGCCACCAGGTCGTCGGGTATCGACCGGGTGCGCCAGCCGTGCGGTAGGTGCAGGATGCCGGCCCATGATCCGGCGGGAGGTGCGTGCGATGGGTCGAGCAGGCGCAGGACGGTGACGTCGTCGAAGCTCAAGATCTGTACCTGTACCGGCGGAGAGTCGGGGAGTTGGAGCTGGCCTGTCAGGAAGGTGTCGTGTCCGTCGAGTCGTTCGGACAGCACGAGCAAGGTGCCGTTCGAGTCTGCTGCGACGGTCCCGGTGATGGGCAGGCGCTGAATGGTTTCGGGCATTAGCAGCTCCTCGGCGTGGCACCCAAGCCTGGAGACCTGGGAACGGTGATCGCTCCGTGTGAGGGCAGCCAAGGCTGTGCATACCTTTGCTGCCGAACCGGTTCCCACTGCAACCGGTATTCGACTGCGGCGATCGCATCCGGATAGGCAGCGGCGAGGTGAACGGCCGGAACAAAAGAGCGGCCGTGCGGGTAGACCAGCACGCCGAGCGTTTGTGCCGCAGTCACCAGGTCGACCGCGCGTGTGAGTCCGCCGCACGCCACCACGTCAAGTGTGAACGCCTGTAGCTTGAGTCGGAGAATCGCCGCGGCGTCGGCATGCAAGAGAAGCCGTTCGCCGAGGGCCAACGGCATGCTCATCGCCAATGCCTCATACGTTTTAACGTCACATTGTGGTAGTGGGTCCTCCAGCCAGCGCACCGAAGCCGGGTCCAGCTCATCGAGGAACAGGAAGGCGAATTCGGGATCCCAAGTGAAGACGGCGTCGAATGCAGCTTTCTGCCTGAGCGCTGCCTCCATGGCCCGTACCGCCGCAGCAAGCTGGGCGGCCTCCGCCGTGCGGTCATCGGTTGCTGGATTCTTGCGCAGTCCCCATTTCGTAAAATGCCATCCGTCGCGTTTGACGCGCTCGACAGCCGCGACGGGTATGCCATTTGTTACGTCGAGGCTCAGCCATGAGGCGTAGAGCGGCACCCGCCGCTGCGGCGTCGCTCCAAGCAGGTCAGCTACGGGCACTTGGGCAAGTTGGCTATGTAGGTCCCAAGCGGCGCAATCCACTGCACCGACGGCCCACGACGCCACCACGCTGGTGTCTGCCCGGATTGCCCTACACAGGGCCGCATGAAGTCTCTGGTGGTCGTTCACCGGCTCGCCGAGTGCTGGTTGTGTAAGGACAGCCTCCACGTACCGTCCAATCTCCGCCGTCACCGGCCCGTACCAGCCGATCGTCCCGGCCGCATAGAGGGCAACGAACGTGGCGTCCTCGCTCGAGCCGGCTTTGGTGGTAACGACGCGGATCGCCTCAATCCTGGCTGCCATCAGCGCTTCCGCTTGGCTAGCAGTGCCTCGGCTGCCGAGGTAACGCCAGCGACATCGAACCCGGCGTGCGCCGCCAACCTTTCCTGTGACATCGGGAACGACGGCTCGGCCCAGCCGATTACGTCGACGTCGCGGTGCAGCCGACCACCGAGCAGCCCCCAGATCGCGGCCGGGTGCCCGAGCGTCACGATGAGCACGGCGGCGTGAGTTCCGATGTAGTGATGCAGGTCCGGGTCTGTAAGCGCCGTCAGGTCGTGGACGTTGACCACCCGGATCCGACAGCCAGAGTGGCTGCGGATCCTCACAACGGCGTCCGTAACCACTGCTGCGGCGAGGTCGCCGGCGCACACCAGCGTCAGGTCTGGCTCGCCTGGGTCGCTCAGGTGGCGCCAGACCGCCAAGCCGCAGTGACGCTCCTCATCGACCGTCTCCCCGGGGTAGGTCGCGGTGGTGTGCTTGCCCGCGACGATGACGTTGACGCGTCCCATTGACCGCAATGCATCGTCGAGCGCGACAGCGACCCGGTCTGAGTCGGCGGGCGTGAAGACGTGCACGGCCGTGTCGCCCGTCCCTAGCAGCGCGGTGATCAGTGAAGGGTCTCCGTGGCTGTACACGTTGTGCCAGCCATACGAGGTCAAGAGCAAGTTGATGCTCGGCAATGAATGCTTGATGAGCCGCCGTTGCTTGAGCTGTCCGATCAGTCCGGTCAGCAACAGCGGCGCGAATGCCTCGTACGAGATAATCAGGCCGCGATGGCCTGTCGCTGTCCACCCGGCAACCCAGCCGAGGAGGACTTCCTCAGCAAGTACCTCATGTGCCCAAGCTTCGCCCTGCAGGTCGCCGAGGCGGTTCGACCGCAGTTCATCCGGGCTAAAGACCTTGATGTCGCCGGTTGCGGCATGCGCCCGCAGCACTGCGGTCACTTCCGTTGCGAAACCCCGCCCCGTTGCCGCTACTGGCGGGGGCATCGGCGGAGCATCCAATAGCGCGCTGCCAACGTCAATGGCGTCCAGCGCAGACGCGAGCGCACCAACGGGCTGCGCGTCGGCGTCGAACAGTTCACTGGGCCGGTAGGACGACAGCCAGGCACGCAGCGCCGCCAGTTGACACGGATCACCGGCCGGCTCTGTGAGCGGTGTCTTGTGCGCCCCAATGGGGCCGGACCAGCCCTTCACGCACCGTAGGAACACCACCCGATGTGCTCTGCGGGCGGTTGCCTCGACGCCGGCCACGAGGACACGGTGGAACTCGGCATGCTCGCCTAACCCGCCGTCTGTCCCAACTTCGACGACGACCGGCTCCCAGCCCAGACCCCGTGCGTAAGCGCTCACCTCCTCGTCGCTCATGCCACCCAGCAGCGACGGGCCGCCCATTCGATGACCGTTGAGATGCACGACCGGCAGCACCATGGTGTCGGCTAGCACGCGCCGGGCCAGCCAGGAGGCCGCCGTGGCAGGAGTCTCGCATTCGCCGTCACCGATGATCGGCACGACGACCCGGTTCGGGGAGTCCAGCGCCATGCCCTGGGCAAAGGCGAACGCGCCGCCGAGCCACCCGCCCATGTAGGCACCGGCTGGCAACTCGGGATGAACCTCCGAGCCGAGCGCGTCCCCGTCCGGAAACGCCGCAGCCAGTGCTGCCAGCCCATCAGCGTCTCGCCCGTACCGTGGATCCATCTTAACGATGTCGCCGGTCATCCAGGCCAATGCACGCTGGACGACACCAGCATGGCCGGCGCCCAGAACTGGAACTATCTGCAGACCGATGCCGCAGCCTGCGGCGAGGACGGCATGCGCCAGCACCCATGCCGTGCCGGGTACCGTGCCCCAATGACCTGCCGGGCGCGGCTTAACGTCGGACTCATCAAGGCAGTCGACAGCGAGCACGTTCGATCGAAGGTGAAGCTGCGCGACCGACAGGTACGTGAGCGCACGCCAAAGGGCATCCGCACGATGGGCGAGATCCACCGACACTTCAGACTCCCACCAGTCGTTCACCAGCAAAGCTGAAGTACCACAACGGCCGGTAGCACTCCCACGCCTGCGGCCGCAGCCCAAGTCCACCCAGAATCTGTTCGATCGATGCCCTGGCCTGCAGATAGAACTCCAACTGCTCGGCACCCGGCGTCCGCAAACCCGCCATGATCGAGTTGTGGGCCTGGTACACCTGGAAGTTGGGAAACTCGGTCACGTGTCCGCCGAGTGCGGCCACACCGGACCGCAGTTCGGTGAGCGGATCGAGGCCCACGATGTAGGTGAACGAGGTGCCGAGTCCCGCCTGGCGGGCCCGACGGAGCAGGTCGGGCATGTCGGCCCGCCGGAGTCGTGCCTTGCTTGTCTTCAATAGCAGGTCACGCCGGGTGAAGCACTCGGCGGTCAACCTCAGGACGAACGGCGCGACGCGAGCAGCGAGATCGGCAAACGCCGTGTCTGACTGGATGACCGACGTCAGGAAACCTATCCGGGCACCGATACCCTGCAAACCGAGCGCGGTTCGCAGGCCTACCAGGTGAGCAACGGCGGCGTCTTCCCGCTCGAAGCATCCGGTCGAGACAGTCACCTCGCGGAGTTCGCTCAGGTTTCGGCGCGGGTGCTGCTCAACCATCGCCGCCAGTAGTTCGGCGAGCTCCCGCTCCTCGGAGAAACGTGGGTCCGCGGCAGCTTCCAGCGTGTTCGGGCAGAACGCGCAGCCCACACAGCGGCTTCGGGCGTTCGGGTTCAACGTCGCGGCCCTGCCGCCATCCCGGAAATAGCCTCCAACCGCCTCGTCGGCATCGATCCGCTGCACAGTACCAATGCAATCCTGTCCCAAATGCAGATCGTGATCGCCAAGCCGGAACGGCGACCCTACCGCGTTCAGGGGCACGATCACCTTCCATGACACCTTTGATGCCGAGGCAATTGTTACGCTCACCCGAGCTCGGTGCTGACAGTGATCCGACGAGATTCCGTACAGGTTCAGGGCGATCAGCACAGCATCCTCGACCGGCACCTCATAACGAGCGGCCAGCCTGACTACCTCATCGATCTCTAGCTTGGTGTTGGGCGTCGCTATAGCCATCCGAACCTGCCTTCGAATCGTGGACCAATCCCCGCATGTATCGTGTTCGGTGGAACTCCCCGGGCCTCTAATGGTGTCGACGAGGACAACCAGGCCCCTTGATTGGGTCGATCTATGGATCGGCAGTTTCATCCTGATGTGGGTACCGGATACAGTCGGCGATATTTCACGGTTGCGGAAGCCGTTGCCTTACGCTGGCGCGGCTCTCATGCAGTTGCGCCGGGCGACCTACGGAGTTAAGCCTGACGGTTCGGGCAATTGCCTAGGACTCGGTCTGATGCGGCGGGTCCCATCATGCCGCTCCTTGTCCACCGGCGGGCTTCCTCAGGCGTCTATCATCTGTATGGCGTCCAGACGGCCTCGACGTCGCCGCTTTTGAAAGTCGTCAATCGATGCCGCCATTGTGGAGTAAGGGATGGGTTGTCATGCAGTACCGGCAGTACGCTGGTCACGAGCTGGAGTTCGCGAAGTTGACGGAGGACTGGAAACCCTGGCCAGTCGGTTACATCAGTGCCATATGCTTCGGCTAGCTCCTCGTGGACGTTTCCGGCGTAGGCAAAACGTAGCTTTCCGACAGCAGTAGGTGTCAGATCCCATTCGCGTGGTCCGTACGCGGCAGAGTCAAAATCGCAGATTACAGGACCCGTAGGGCCTGGAATTAGGTTGCCGATAAAGCTATCTCCATGAATAGGCCCCGGCGGTATGCTGTACCTAAGGTCGACGATTGCTCCCTCCAGCTCATCGCACTTTGATTCGAGGAATAGCCGGTCGCTTTTTGGGAGAATGTCAGTCTCGGCAATGCGTTGTCGAATAGGCCTTAGCGGTCGCCAACGAGGGAGTGGTGTGGCGGGAGGTGGCAAACTGTGGAATCGGCGCAGGATTCGGCCCAGATCAGATGCGGTTGCCGCAATTCCGGTAGCGGGGACACTGTGCCAGATTGTCGCTAGGTGCCCATGTGCCTCGATAGGCTGCTTGACGTTAGGGAGTAGCTGTACGGATGGCATACCGTGTGTGGTTAGCCACTTGGCGACGGCGATTATCTTGGGCACTCGATCGCGAACGGTCTGGGATCCGGCAATCCGAACGACTATGGGTTCCTGGGCCAATTCAAAAACCGCGTTGTTAGTGAATTTGATCAGCCTCGCACCTGAAGGGTTCAGGCCCGACCGGCCGCAAATAGCGTGCAAGACGACATCGAGTCCGTCGCGGTTTAAGGGGATAGGGGTATGGTCTTTGATGTGTAGGTTGATCATGGGGTACCTCGCATCGTGCTAATTTCATTTGCAAGATCCTGCAGATCGCCCTCTTGTAAAGCCGCGAGGCTTCGAAGGGGCTCCATTCGATCGATCGTGCGAACTGATCTTACCGATTTCGCGTTGGCTACGGCCTGGCGGCCCGCGTGAAGGCCGCCATCGCGCTCGCCGATCCGAAGGCACATGACAGCGAGAGTGGTTAGCTCGAAGATGCGACTCCGCGCCATGCTAGAACCTCGCAATGCGACTGCTGTTTGAAGAAGTGCGATGCCTTCTTCGAGGTCTGCCTCGCGTGGTTTCGAGAGGGCAGACAGGGTGACTCCAATGGATGCATAAAGATCGGCCTCGCCGAAAAAACGCACCCAGACGGGCGCATTCTCATGATCGGCGCGTGCGAATTCATCCCGGGCTCGACTAATAGAACGTTGCATCTGTTGCGAATCTCCGAGCAGTGCATATGCCCACGCTTCGTTGGCGCAGAGCATGGCGACCGTGAGCCCAGAGCCGGAGTCCTGGGCTGTTATCTGTCCTAGCTGGAAGAAACGCAAGGCTTCACGGTGCATGCCGCGATGTAAGTGAAGGCGACCCATGCGGTACAAAACGTTCGCCGCCAACGAATTATCTGCCGCATGCTTGGCTTGCTCATGGGCACGGGCGAAGTGCTTTCGCGCCACAGAGTACATTCCAACGTCAAACGACGTCCATCCCGCGAGATTATGTAGATCCGCCAAAGCTAAATGCAAACGAGACCGGGTTTGGTCATCACATGCGGCATTAAGGAGCTGCTGAGCCCAGCGGACCTGGGCTGCGACAGCGTCGCGGCAGGCACCGCCACCGTGTCGGTAATCCAAGACCCGCATCGCAGCAGTGAGCGCCTCAATCTGCGCGACGTCCCATGTGCCCACACGGGTGGGGGCGGGAGCGACCTGTCGGTCGATTGGCTGCCACCATCGTGTGACCTCGTCCGTGGCAGTTCCCATCGTTACATTGGCTGCGTGGGAGAGGAGGCTCCTCACCTCTTCCCGCTCATTCGCGTGAGTTGAGCATGTCGCGGACGCTAAATCGAGAGCGATTTCGGTCGACTCGTCGTAGGCCACACCCATGTACCCGCGTGGGATGCCGAAGCCATCGGCAATGCGGACCAACACCTCGTGCGCCATAATTCGGCGGCCCTTGAGGACCTCGTAGACCTCCGAAGCTGTCTGGCCCGTCAGACGCGCGATCCTTCGTTGTGAGACCCCGACACGTTGAAGGCGCTCGTATACCGTCTTTAGATCGCGGGAGGCGAGCGCCTGGCGCATCTCGCGGTGTTCCCACACTGTGGGGGCTACGGCATCCGTAGAAACCAGGTCGGTGTTCATATCGGCCCCAGTCGACTCGAGGGCAGGTCTGTCTCTGCAGGCTAGCCGCAGCTTGTTCCGTAGGGAACCCCGACTTGCCTAGCCGACTAGCGCAGCTAGGCACTCACGACGCCTACCGAAGCGGCTCGGTCCCTGCGCTTACACAGTGCGTTACGTCACGGGATCCTGAGTTTGCGATTGACGATTCCCAGGGGATCGCTACCTGGAATGGGATGCACGCGTATCGAGAGGTAGGACGCTCTAGAGAGGCGTTGGGTGAGAATGGCGGTGGCGGATGAGTTCTTTCGTCTGGCTCATGATGATGTGACTGGTCGTCTTCGGTTGGCTGGTCGGCCTGCATCGTTGGGTTTGGCGGCGGCGTTGTTGGGCGAGCTGGTTTTCGGCGGGAATTTGTGGGTCAAGGACCGGTATGTGTCAGTACGGGCCTGTGACGCGCCGTCAGATGTGCTTGCTCGTGGGGTGTTGGATCGGCTTGCTGCTGAGCCGGGGTTGACGGATGTGCGTACGTGGGTGTCGATGCTCGCCGATGACGCGTTGGAGGATGTGGCGCGTCGTCTGTGGCGGGCTGGGCACCTGCGGCCCAGGCGGAAGCGTCGGCGGCTTCGGCCGGAGACGGTGTGGGTGCCGACGAGTATGAACGCTGCGGCTATGCCGAGGGCGCTGTTGTCGGTGCGGCTGCGTCGTGGCGAGCCCCTGACTCAGACGGATGTCTTTCTGGCCGGTTTGTGTGTTGTGACGGGGCTGGATGGGCTGCTCTTCGATGGGGCGCCACTTGAGTCTCGCAGGCATCTGGCCCGGCTGGTGGATGAGTTGTGGCCGCCGGCGCGGGAGTTGGTGGAGACCGCGTCGACTGCAGTCGCGGACGTCATTCTCGCCGCACGCTGACCCTCGACCTCGACCTCGGCAATCAAATCGAGTGATTAGTAGGAGTTCTTGATGCCTGTTTCCATGTCACCGCCAGGTCGGGCCACCGCCTCGTTGGCTGCTGGGCGGCTTGGTGTGCCGGCGGTGGTGTTCTTCGTGATGTCCGCGGCGACGCCGTTGACGGTGGTGGCGGGGGTGGTGACGACCGGCTACGCCACCACAGGTCTGACGGGTATCCCCGTCGCGTTCGCGCTGGTCGGTGTGGTCCTGGCGGTGTTCTCCGTTGGGTATGTGGCGATGGCGCGGCGGATGGCCAACGCGGGCGCTTTCTACGCCTACATCGCCCGGGGGATCGGTCGTCCGGCGGGTGTGGGGGCCGCGTGGGTTGCCCTGCTGTCCTACAACGCGTTGCAGGTCGGCCTGTACGGGGCGATCGGCGCGGCCGTCGGGCCGCTGGTGGAGCAGTGGATCGGCATCCACGTCGTGTGGTGGGTGATCGCCCTGGCCGCCTGGGCGACCACGGCGGTGCTGGGGCTGCTGCGGGTGGACATCAACAGCACAGTGCTGGCCGTGTTGCTGTTGGCCGAGGTCGCCGTGATCGTCGCCTACAGTGTCGCGGACCTCGCCCACCCGCTGCTGGTGGCGTCAGCATGGCGGCCCTGTCGCCCGGCAACCTGATCGGACCCGGGGTGGGGGCGATCCTCGCCCTGGCGGTGCTCGGCTTCGTCGGGTTCGAGTCCGCTGTGGTGTTCTCCGAGGAATCCAAGGACCCGCGGCGGACGGTGCCGACCGCCACCTACATCGCCGTCGGCGGCACCGCCCTGCTGTACGCGTTCGGATCGTGGGCGATGACGGTGGCCACCGGCCCCGACCAGATCGTCGCCCGATCCCGGGCCGAAGGGCCTGACCTGGTCTTCCACCTCGCCCAGGGGCATCTCGGGTCGACGGCTGTCGCCGTCGGGCAGGTCCTGTTCGCGACCAGCATCGTCGCGGCGATGATCTCCTTTCACAACACCACCGCCCGCTACATGTTCGCGCTCGGCCGGGAGCGGGTACTACCCGCCGCCTTGGCGCGTATCACCCGACGCGGCAACGCGCCCCGCAACGCCAGCCTCGTCCAGTCCGGCATCGGCCTAGCCGTCATCGTGACCTACGCGGCAGGCGGCTGGGACCCGATGACCCGGCTGTTCTTCTGGTGCGGCACCTCCGGCGGCCTCGGCGTCCTGATCCTCATCACCGCCACCGCGATAGCCGTCCCCATCTTCTTCACCCGCCACCCCAACGCCGAGAACACCTGGCGCAGTGTCACCGCACCCGTGACCGCGCTACTCGCCCTGCTGGTGGTGCTGTACCTGGCGATAGGCAACTTCGGCACCCTGCTCGGTGTCCCACCCGGCCACCCACTGGCCTGGGCCATCCCCACGACGCTACTGGCCGTCGGTGCGTCCGGCTTCGGCTGGGGCCTGATCCTGCGGGCCACCCAACCCGCCGTCTACGCCGCCATCGGCCTCGGCGCCAAAGCCCCCCACATCGGCACCGGCCGGATCCCCGCCCGCCGGACCGGCGTCCACCACCACATCCCCACCTGGCCGGAGAACCGTCGATGAAGACCACCAAGGACCTGCCGCCGGTCGTGACACCGAACTGGGGCGACATCAACACCATCGCCGGTCTGATCGCCGAGGCGTTCACCCCTCTACCAGCCGCCGGATGGCTGGTACCCGACCCCGAGCAGCGCACCAGGGTGCTTCGTGACCAGTTCAAGATCCTGGTCGAACACGCCGTCTTCTACGGCCACATCGACGTGCTGCACGACCGGTCCGCAGCAGCGGTCTGGTTCCACCACCTCGGCCCCGTACCACCACCACGCCACTACGACCAGCGGCTTCACGAGGCGTGCGGCACTCATGTCCACCGCTTTCGCCACCTCGACGCGCTTTTCGACAAGTACCGCCCTGCAGAACCGCACCACCACCTCGCCCTACTCGCGGTCACCCCCGCCGCACAGGGCACCGGACGCGGCACCAAACTGCTTGACCACCACCACCGGCACCTGGACCAAGCAGGCATCCCGGCCTATCTGGAGGCCAGCAGCCCTCGCGCCCGAGACCTCTACACCCGCCACGGCTACCACACCCGCCGGGCGTTCACCCTCCCGGACGGCACCCCGTTCTGGTCGACGTGGCGCGAGCCGCACCCAGATCGTCGCAGCTGAGACCTGAACGACCCGCTTACCCGATGAATCTCGTGAGGACGAAGTGTCACCAACAGCAACAGCCGCCGCCGTCGTCGAGCGACTACGGGTCATGCAGACAGGTATCGAGGTCACACGAACCCGTGGGTCTGCCGCGGACAACGAGGTGGAGCGGATCATCGCCCGCGCCGCCCACGCTGGTTTCAGCACCATCGCCGTCGGAATGACACAGGTGAGGGAGGCGATCCGGCAGACCCACACCACCCTGGCCGCCGTCCACACCGCCATCAGTGACGCCTCCGCCGCCGTCACCCGAGCACCCGTGCATGAGTCACCGGCCCAGGCGATGACGGAGCTGGGCCAAGCGGGGCAACACCTCAAGACCGCCCACGACGGCATCATCGCCTCCATCGGCCAGATCGACGAAACCCGAACACTGGCCATGAGAGTGCTGCACGGCGGCGACCCCGGACCGTTGCTCTCCATACTGGAAATGATCAAGCAGAACCTCGTGCAGGTCCTACACACCGGCACCGCCGCCCAACAGTCGATGACCGCACTCATCCACAGCGCACAGAAAATGGGGCGTTCAGATAACTGAACGTGCCTGCCGGCGGGGATGACAAACGAACATCTATTGCTTAGCGGCCTCGTCGGCATCTATCTCGGAAGGGGAAATCCGTGTCACATTTGCTGATAGGTGTGGCCGGCACGCTGATCGGGTTTGTTGGTGGTTTTGTCAGCTATTGGAAATCGAGACGCTGGTGCGGCCAATGTGGTCGGACACTTACCTGCTCCACCTGCACGTTACCGAATCCCACACAAAACACAGAGACGCGCGTCCGCTAGCCGTTGAGGCTTACCCCCAGAGGCCAACCACGTCGAGATCAGAGTGGAGAGCAGTCGTGACCGACAGCCCGCCCAGCAGAAAACGAGGCAGGCGAACCAAAAGCGAACGGCTGAAGTTGCTGTCCCCTGACGCGGGCGCGAATCAACCGCTTGTGTATCTCGTAAAAGAATCCGGATTCCGATCACTGAGCGCCTTCGCCGCCGCGATCAACAACCGCGCGTCACTGAAGTACGGGATACAGCTCAACCACGACCACAACATCATCAGACGGTGGATCAACGGTGGCGCGTGCACACATCCGGGAATCGTGGCCGATGTCCTGAGCGACGCGTGGGGCATGACGATACCCCCCAGCGTGATCTGGCCCGACGAACGCAACGGTCTCTCACCAGTATCAGCCCACCTGCAACCATGCATCGCCGAGCACACCCTGGAAAACCTGGGAGCCTTCCTGCGGCGTGACGCCCTCCGCGCAAGCGTGTGGGCCGACCCCATCCCGATAGTGACCCGCGACGAACTAATGAACCCAATATCGAAATGGCTGTCATCCCCACCGATCCGCCTACCCACCGCCGATCAGCGGCCACGGCACATCGACCAAACGACAATCGAACGAATAGAAGCAGCCACCACCCACTTCATGGCCGTTGACGCCGCAGCCGGCGGCGCGGCGGTACGCGACGCCGCGGCAGGACAACTGCGATACGCCGTCGATCTAGCCAACAACCACCTCCCGCCCGACACCCCCACCCGCAACCGTCTGCTCACCGCGATAGCCACACTCGCCGGCGAGGTCGGCGCAATGGCACACGACGCCGGCCTCGACGGCACCGCCCAGCAGTACTTCGCCTACGCGCTCCAGACCGCACGAACTGCCGACAACGACCACGCCAGCCTCGTCGTCGTACGGGTCCTCGCTCACATGGCCCACCAGATGTGCGAACTGAAATCGCCCCGAACGACGCTCCGTCTTACCGAGCTCGCTGCTCACCACATGGGACATGCCCCACGCGGCCTCATGCAAGGCATGCTCTGGATTCTCAGAGCCCGCGCCCTGGCCCTACTCGGACCCAACTGGATGAGCGAAATCAACAGCTCCATCAGCCTGGCCTTCGCAGCATGCGAGACCGCCGAAACAGAAACCCCACTGCGGCAAAACATGTTTCCCCACCTGAACAGCGCCCACCTAGAAAGGCACGCCACAGAAGCCTACCTCGACCTTGCCACCCTCGACGACGACCACGCTGCCCACCTTGCCGCCAAAGCGGAAGCACGCTCACTCTCCGCGCTCGCGACCCAATCCCAAAACCACACCCGCGAAAAGGCGCACAATCTCGTCAACCTCGCACGGTCACGATTCCTTCTCGGTCGACCGGACGAGGCATGCGACGACGGGGCCCAGGCACTCCAACTCGCACGACAGATCCCAGGCTCAACCCGACTCGCCGAACGCATACACACTCTCAGCGTCGCCGCCGAGCGGTTCCCATACCATCCGCGAGCACGAGACCTCCAGCAGAGGGCAATCCAAACCCTGCAGGCATGAACGACCCGAATCGACGCCACCTACGAAAGTAGCAACCCATCGACGTAAGCACCTAGCCTGCTGGCGCTGAAACTTCTCGAATCCCACATTGTTACCCCCCCGGTCGGCGGCACGGACACGTCACGCCCGCCCTGCACGCGGCGACCACGCACTCTCCATCCGAAACAGCAAAAACAGAGGACGCTAGATATGTCGGAGTTACTCATTGCCACAGTGGGCATCACGCTTCTGGGAATCGCGCTCATCAGGGGCGGCGCGTCGACCACAACGTGGTTCCTAACCCGACTACGCCTGAGCCGAATACTCACCGTTGCCATAGTCCTGCTCGTGGTCGGGGCACTGCTCGCCCAGACACTCGGACGGGCCAAATGAGGTACCGGCAGACGGCGACCCCGACAGGGACATGGCGTGGTCGGGTTCCTGCTGGTCACGGCGTCGATCAGGGCTTGGTGGAGGTCTTCACGAGAGCAGGGCCTCCTCGTTGGAGATGATGAACTCCTTCAGCGCATCCGGCTTGAGATCCACCGCAGACAGCTTGTCGATCGCCACCCGGTCGAGCTGGTAACCGCCACGCGACGGATCAGCGAACTCCTCCCCGGTACGGGCGTCATCGTTCAGCTGACGTAGCCGACAAGCAAAGAAGTGCTGGACAGACACACCCTCACCAGCGGGGGCGGTGAACAGGAACACCTGGGCGAACCGGTCCGCCTCAGCGCCAAGCTCTTCGTGCAACTCGCGGCGGAGCGCCGCCTCCAGGGAGACATCCGTCGACTCCAGGCCGCCGCCCGGCGTTGTCCAGTAGGGCGCCTGGCCGGGCTTGATCCGCTTGATCAGCACGAGTCGGTCGTCCTCATCCAGAAGGATGGCCCGCACCGACCTACGTACGATCTGACGCACGACTTGCCCCTATCCGCCCACAGCACGACCGCTAACAGCAGCGTGAAGGACCCGGTCTCAGTTTGGGCGGTAACTGTCCGTGCCTCGTCCGCCGACACGACGCGCCAAGGGTTGAGCCATCCCTCCCCTGGCATCGCACCGTGTCCCACTGTCCCACCGATGCCAATCCGGTCCAACGGCTCCCGAGCACCCACCGAGCGACCACCCGCCGCCGGCGTACACGAAAAAGACCCCGACCCGGTGTGAACTACCAGGTCAGGGCCTTGCTCGTTGGTGCGCCGCCAGGGACTCGAACCCCGAACCCGCGGATTAAGAGTCCGCTGCTCTGCCAGTTGAGCTAGCGGCGCTCGTTGGCAACGGGGAAAACCTTAACATGCCCTCGGCGGGGGCTTCCAATCAGATTCACCTCCGCGATCGGGGTCCTCCGTTCACCGGACGCGGGGGCTGAAAACCGTCAGAATTCGCGAGCGGGGCACAACTTTCTGGCGCTCGTGGGGCACGATGTGCTGCGAGCCACGCGAGTGAACAGAGGTGGGAATGGGCAAGTTCACGCGGGCCTGGGCAGTGACGGCTGCCCTGGTGACGCTGGTACCGCTGGGTCTGACCGGTTGCGGCTCCTCCTCGGAGGAGCCGCGCATTGTCGGAGGCGGGACGGAGGGCGGCAGCAGCGCTACGCCCACATCACCCGCCGAGCCACTGAGCCTCAGCATCACCCCGGGGACCGGGGCCAAGAAGCAGCCAGTCAGCACGGAGATCGGCACCACGGTGGCCGGCGGCAAGGTCACCGACGTCACGCTGACGATGGAGGGTGGCGGCAAGGTCGAGGGGGCGTTGCGCGAGGACGGCTCCTCCTGGGTGCCGGCAGTTCCACTGAAGTATTCGAAGACCTACACCGCCTCGGTCACCGCGACCAACTCGACGGGGCAGACCGATACGAAGACGACCTCCTTCACCACGATGAGCAAACCCAGCTCACAGGTCGGATCGGGGCTGTATCTCTTCGACGACAAGACGTACGGCGTGGCGATGCCGGTGGTGGTCGAGTTCTCGCCGGGCATTCCGAAGAAGGACCGCGCAGCGGTGCAGAAGCGGATGTTCGTCAGCACCAATCCGCCGCAGCCGGGCACCTGGCACTGGGTGAGCAGTGGCACCCAGGCCTACTACCGGGCCCCGGAGTACTGGCAGCCGGGGACGACGATCAGCGTACGGATCGGCCTGGAGGGCATCCCGCTGAGCAACGGCCGGTACGGCAACATGGACCGTAAGGCCACCGGCAAGATCGACAACAACAAGATGGAGTTGAAGGTCGACAACGCCACCAAGAAGATGTCGGTCTACGAGAACGGCAACCTGATCAAGACGATGCCGGTGAGCCTGGGCAAGAAGAGCACCCCTTCGTCCAGCGGCACGATGGTGATCATGGAGAAGAAGGCGGCGACGACCTTCGACACCATGGACGATCCCAACCCGGCAAACCGCTACGTCACCGATGTCGAGTACGCCCAGCGTCTCACCTGGGGTGGCGAGTACATCCACGCCGCCCCGTGGTCGGTGGCGGACCAGGGCCGCCGGAACGTGTCGCACGGCTGCGTCAACGTGGCCACGGCCAACGCGAAGTGGCTGTTCGAGAAGACCAAGATCGGTGACCCGATAACGATCACCGGCACCGAGGTCAAGCTCGCCAACGGTAACGGCTGGACCGCCTGGAACCTGTCGTGGGCGGAGTTCATCAAGGGCAGCGCGCTGCCCGTACCGGCGGATCTCACCTCGCCGGGTGCGGCGGGCACCGCCTCGCCCACCACCTGAGTACCCATTGGTGATGCCCTGGTCTGACTGGTAGGAATACCAGTCAGACCAGGGCATTTAACTACTCGCAAATTTCGCTTATCCGATATGTCCTCACATGCTGTCGGTGTTCTTGTTCACGGCCAGCAACCGAAATTTGTTCTGACGCGTCGGTGAGAGACGATGGACTACGGCATTCCGGACTGTGGGGGAATCATGCGAGCGAGTCGAAGCCAGCGGATACGACACGGCACGGAGCGGCGTTCGCCGGCCCGGATGGTCGCGGCGGCTCTCCTCGCCAGCGCGATGATGCTGACCTCGGCCGCGTGCAGCAGCGGCGACGGCGGCGGGCCCGCCTGGCGTGGTGGTGGCGACGACAATGCGGCCAAGTCGGCAGCGACGATCACCACACCGGCGGCGGACGCCAAGGACGTACCCACCTCGACCGAGATCAGCTTCACCGCCCCGGGCGCCACCAACCCGACGGTCGAACTGAAGGACGCCGCAGGCGCGGTCGTCGAGGGAAAGCTGGCCGCCGACGGTAAGACCTGGCTGCCGAACGCCCAACTGAAGTACGAGACCACCTACACCGCGACCGTGACGGCTGCCGACAGTGACGGTAACCCGACCACGACGACCAGCAACTTCACCACCATGACCAAGCCCGCCAACCAGATCCGGGTAAGCAGCTTCCTCGGGGACGGGGCGGTGGTGGGCGTCGCCATGCCGCTGCGGCTCAGCTTCAGCCGCAACATCCCAGAGGACTACCGGGACGACGTACAGCGCCGGCTGATGGTGCAGGCCGACCCGCCGCAGGAGGGCATCTGGCACTGGGTCAAGCCCAACGAGGTCAACTTCCGCCCGAAGGAATTCTGGCAGGCGAACACGAAGATCTCGTACAAGGCACAACTCGGTGGGCTGCCGATGGGCGACAACTGGTACGGCCGCTCCGATCTCACCGTCGACATCAAGGTCGGCTCGTCAGTGATCATGGTGGTCGACAACAAGACCAAGCAGATGACCGTCACCAAGGACGGCAAGGTCATCCGGACCATCCCGATCAGCCTCGGGAAGAAGAGCACCCCCTCCTCCAGCGGCACGATGGTGATCATCGAGAAGCTGAAGAAGACCGTCTTCAACACGATGGACGAGCCGGACCCGGCAAACCGCTACATCACCGACATCGAGTACGCCCAGCGCCTGACCTGGGGCGGCGAGTTCATCCACGCCGCGCCCTGGTCCGTGGCGGACCAGGGCAAGCGCAACGTGTCCCACGGCTGCGTCAACATGTCGACCGCCAACGCCGCCTGGTTGTTCAACCAGACCCGGGTCGGTGACCCGATCACCGTCAAGAACACCGAGGTCAAGCTACAGAACGGCAACGGCTGGACGGACTGGAACATGAGCTGGGAAGAGTACGTCAAGGGCAGCGCGCTCCCGTACCAGCCGGCGACCGACGCCACCCCGGGCAGCGGCGACCCCAGCGGATCACCCACCACCTGACCGACAGCCCAGCCTCAGCCCAGACCGCTCACGCGGGACGACGTCCGCCCCCTGGCAAGAAGGGGTCGGACGTCGTCTCATTCCTGGGCGGGTGGAGGCCACAAGACGAATCGGGCGGGCGGGTTACGGAGGCACAAATACGGGTCAGGCCCCCTTCCTGTAGGAAGGGGGCCTGACCCGTATTACCAGTGGGGTGACTGAAGGGATTTGAACCCTCGACACCCGGGACCACAACCCGGTGCTCTGCCAACTGAGCTACAGCCACCATGTCGACCGTCCGGAAGTTTCCTGCCGGGCGGACGCGCCGACCAATGATAGCCACAACCCCACCCGTCCCGTCGAGCGGGTTACCTCATCCTCGGATTACAGCTCGGCGGCGATGGCCTTGGCGGTCTCCACGTCCGGGCCGGGCAGCGGTACGAAGAGCGTCCGCCGGTAGTACTCCAGTTCCCGGATGCTCTCCCGAATGTCGGAGAGCGCCCGGTGGGCCAGCCCCTTGGCGGGCTGCCCGAAGTAGACCCGGGGATACCAACGGCGGCACAGTTCCTTGATCGACGAGACGTCGATCATGCGGTAGTGCAGGTGCGCGTCGAGCCGGGACATGTCCCGGGCCAGGAATCCCCGGTCGGTGGCGATGGAGTTGCCACAGAGCGGCGCGCTGCGCGGATCCTTGACGAAGCTGGTGACATAGTCGAGCACCATGTCCTCCGCCTCCGTCAGGGTGACCGCGGAACGCCGTACCTCCTCGGTGAGCCCGGAACGCTCGTGCATCGTCCGGACGATCTCCGGCATGCCGGCCAGGGTCTCGTCGTCGGCATGGATGACGACGTCCACGCCGTCACCGAGGACGTTGAGATCAGGATCGGTGACAAGCGCGGCGACCTCGATCAGCGCGTCCTTGCCGAGATCAAGCCCGGTCATCTCACAGTCGATCCAGACAAGAAGATCAGCCACGGCCACAGCCTACGCGCAGCTTGGGAGCTCGCGCCTCAGCACAGCAGCCAGAACCGACCGCTAGGGTTTTCCCGTGCCTGCAGATCCCGTCGTACCCACCGTCACCGTTGAAGATGATCCTGGCGGTAGGACGGCGCGCCGACTCGTGGGCATCGTCGTCCTCATCGCCCTGGTGCCGGTGCTCTATCTCCTCGCCAGCCCGCACAACTTCTTCGACCTGCACATCTACATGAGCGCCATGCGCTGGTGGGCGGAGGGCAACCCGCTGTACGACTACGTGCAGCCGGACCGGGTGCAGGGCGAGCTCTACTTCACCTATCCACCGTTCGCGGCGCTACTGCTGCGGCCGTTCGCGGGCCTCCGCCTCGGTGCCACGGTCGTCATCTTCACCGCCTTCACGCTGGTCGCGGTGCTGGTGACCACCTGGTGGTTGGTCACCCCGGTCGCCGACCGGCACCGCCTGTCCCGCTGGTTCGCGTTCGGGCTGGCCGTGCCGGCCGTCTTCGCAGTGGAGAGCATCCGAGAGACGATCACCTTCGGTCAGATCAACATGTTGCTGATCGTGTTGATCCTGGCCGACCTGCTGATCGCCGTACCCCGGGGGTCACGCTGGGCCGGCGTCGGCATCGGGCTGGCGACGGCGCTCAAGTTGTTTCCGGGCATCTTCATCGTCTATCTGCTGGTCAGTCGGCGCTGGCGGGCGGCGGCGGTGGCCAGTGCGACGGCAGCCGCTGCGACGCTGCTGGCCGCCGCGATCGCCCCCGGTGACTCCTGGCGGTTCTGGACGCACGAACTGTGGGCGACCGACCGGGTGGGGCGTACCGACTACACCGGCAACCAGTCGCTCTTCGGCCTGCTCAGCCGATTCTTCATCCCGGCCGAGCCCAACCAACTGCTCTGGCTGGGGCTGGTGGCGATCGTGGCCGGGTACGGGCTGTGGCGGGCGGCCCGCGCGGCACGCGCCGGGGACGAACTCGCCGGCCTGACGCTCACCGGGCTGATCGGCGCGTTGGCCAGCCCGATCAGCTGGACACACCATGTCTACTGGTTCATTCCGGCCATCGTGCTGCTGGTCGACGCAGGGCTACGGCAGCCAGCCCAGGGTCTACCTGAACAACCACTGGATCAGGGACGAATCGAGGTCGGACGGGAGCGTCGAACGCCCCTTCTGGTCCTGGCAGCGGTGGTGTACGTCTGCATCGCCTACGGAGTGGTCTCGTACTACGACTGGGGGGTGGCCGCCGAGCGGACCAACTCCCCCGTTGAGTTCATCCTGCGCAACATGTACGTGCTACTGGCGCTGCTGCTGTTGTTCGTACTGCCGATCCGGCGCGGGATCGCCCCGTCGCCAGCCCGCGCCGTACCGCCGCCCGACTAAGGGACCAATGGTCGAACTTGCGCTAAATGGACAGATCTACCTTAGTCCCCCGCATGGTGGGTAATCTGGTGTCAACAACCTGAGACGTCCCTTCAGTACACCGATCCCCCGGTGAGAGTGGCCCTTCGTGTCGGCAGCGCGGAGGGCCACTCGCCTGGGTCACGGCGCCGAGGCAGCCCTCGACGCCACAGTGGGACGGTGGATCAGGGACATCCAGGGCTGGTCGGCGCCTCCCGCTTGGCGTCGTTGCGCCGCCGGACCTCATCGGCCGTCTCCTCAGCCAACAGGTTGCCAACTGCCCGCTCCGGTCCACCGCCGGCAACCAAGGTGCCCTGCGCCGCCACGACACCCACGGCTCGCCGGGCCAGCGGGTCGCGGGGGGCCGACACCGCTGGGGCATTCTCCGGGGCGGTCTGCTCGACGGTCCGGCACCCCTTCAGCCGACTCGCCACCGGCCGGGCGACCCCCTCCGCACCAGCTCGGGCCGGGTCGTTCGGCCCGACCTGGGCCGGAGCCGGGGCCTGACCCGCTGGTAGCGGGCTCGCCTGGGCGGCCGGGGGCGGAGTCGCCCGCCCCACCGACGCCGAAGCAACCGGAGCCGGGTCGATCTGGGCCGGAGCCACCGGAGCCGCCGTCGGGACCGGAGCGACCGGGGTCTGAGCATCCTGAGTGACCGGAGCCGGGTCGATCTGGGCCGGAGCTACCGGAGCCGCCGTCGGGACCGGAGCCGGGTCGATCTGGGCCGGAGCCGCCTGACCCGCCGGGGCAGGGGACACCTGGTCGGGAGCAGGGGACGGCCAGGCGAGTACCAGGCGGACCGGTGGGACGCCCTCCAACTGCCGATTCCGTTCTGCCCCAGCGGGCAGATAGGGCACGACGTCGGCCAGCGTGACCGGCCGGGATCCCGGGACGAGGGCCGGCTCGATCGGCCGGACAGGCAGGGTCTCCACCGTCTCCACCGGCCAGGACGGTGGCACCGACCCCGCCGGGCCCTGAACGACCACATCGGTCTCGGAGTCCGCCACATCCGCACCGTCGACTGCACCTTCACCGTCTAGGCAACGCTGGCTGTCAAGCGCACGCTGACGACCGTCAAGAGCATGGTCACCATCAACGGCGAGGTCGTCATCAGCGGCAAGTTCACCTTCGAGAGTTGGCACGCTCCCCCGGGCCCGCCCCACGCGACCGAGTTCGGCCAACGAGGAGATGCCGACCCGGGCGGCCAACAGCGGCACCTGGTCAGGTTCGACCACGAAGATCACCTCTCGGGGGCGGCTTCGCCAGACCAGCACCGCAACCCCGAGCATGGTGAGCACGACGCCGCCGGCGAGTGACCCCCAGGCCATCGGATCCAGCCATCCGGTGCGTACCTCGGCGCGCATGTCCAGGGAGATGCCGGGCTCGGCGTCGGCGCGCATCAGCACCAGACCGAGCCCCTGGTCACGCAGGGCGGCGTGGTCGATGTCGATCGTCCCGTATCCCTGCTGAACCCAGAACGACTGGGCCCGGGGCGGCTCGACCGGGGGCTCGCTACTCGACACCGGGCTCGTGTTCGGACCTGGCAGGCTGCTCTGCACCGGCATCACCGGCTTTACCCGTACCGGTAACGGGCCGCGGGTCACCGCCACCCGGTCGACCGCCACGTACGGTGCCTCCGCCAGGTAGGCGGTGATCGTGTCGGTGGGGGCCAGACCGAGGAAGACCGCGCCATCGGGGGTCTGCGCGGTGAGCCGCAGTAGCCCCTGATCGGTCCTCGTGAACGGCGCATCCCGGTACAGCAGGGTGGCCAGGTCGGGTACGACCACGGCGTACCCGGGGGTGTCCAACTTCTCCATGCTCGCGCTGAACGCACCGCTGTCGTCCCGGTGCTGTAGCACCATCCACAGTGCGCCACCGACGAGCAGCCCTGGCAGCCCGATGATCAGCAGCAGGATGCCAACTATGGCGCGCCCGAACCGCATTCGCGTCTTCCCTCCTGGTCACAGTACCTCGACGACCATACAGAGAGAAACCACCCAAACACGGACGATTTAACAAGACTATGCCGCAAAACGGAACTGGCCCGCCGGAATGTCCGGCGGGCCAGCGAACACCGACGATCAGCTGACCGGCGGTGCCGCCGACTGCCGGGTACGGGCGAACGCCAGCCCACCGAGTACCAGCCCGGCCAGACCGGCGACCAGGCCGGCGATCCCCAGCCCCAGCGCGGCACCGCTCGACCCGTTCTCGTCGTCGGCGTCGGCATCGGCCTTCGCTGCTGCCGAGGATGCGGAACCACTGGTGGCCGTGGCATCCGCCGCCGCCGCCGAGAGCTTCAGCACCGGTGCCGGGTGCTCCGGCTCCTCCCCACCTGCCGTCGGCTCCTCGATCCAGCGCACCACGTTGTTGTCGGAGTAGGTCTGCAACGCCTTGAAGACGATGCTGTCCACCTTCGGCAGCGGTCCCATCGAGACCGGGAACTCCTGGAACTGGCCCGGCTTGACCGCGGCGTCCTGATCGGTCACCGTCCAGGTGATCTTCGACACCGCCTCGTTCACCTGGCTGCCGTGCACCTCCAGCGGCGGATCGACCTTGCGCTTCTCGACCGCCACCGACCAGCCGGGCACCGGCATGGTGGTCACCGACGCGATCGGAGCGTTCTCCGGCAGGTTGACCTCCACCTTGGTGGTGGACGCGGAGTCGCTCTCGGTCGGTACCCGGAAGGCCACCCGGGCGTATCCGCCCTGGGTCGCCTCCTTGGGGTTGACCGAGACGTGCGCGGACGCCGGCGCGGCGAACCCGAGTACGCCGGTGGCGGCAGCGCCGATGGCGAGAGCAACCGCGGCTGCCGCGGTACGCCGGTGACGGATCATTACGAACCTACCTCTGCTACTTGATGGGTACGGTGGCGATCACCGTGGCCTGGTCGATCTCGGACGTCCGGACGGTGATGCGCAACTGCCAGTCCCCCCGGGCCGGCAGTTTGATCTCCCCGGTCGCATGGTTGTCGGTGAGGGGCAGCAGCGGGACCTCGATCGGCTCGATCCCCTGGGCCGGCAGGGCGGCGGTGACCCGCCACTCGACCACCGGCAGTGGTTTGCGGTCCGGGGTGAAGACATCCAGGTGGAGGGTGTTGCTGCCGACCTCGGCCGGGTCCACCACCAGTTCGAGGCTGTAGAGGTTGCTGGTCAACGTGGTGGCGTAGTAGCCGATCGTGCCGCCGCCCGGGGCGTCCGCGTCGGCGGTCCGAGCCGGTGTGGTCTGCACCAGGGCCGCCGCCACCGCCAGGATCACCGCGGTGATGCCCAACTCGGCCCAGACCGCCCGCCGGATCCGACCCGGCTCGTCGGCTGCGGCCCGCCGACGCACCAACTGACGGGAGTACGCGGCCACCGCGATCACCAGGGCGAAGAGTCCCACCTTGGCGAGCAGCAGCCAGCCGTACCGGGTGGACACCAGGGCGGCCGGGGTGCCGACCTCGATCAGGGCCTGCACGGTGCCGGCGAGCACCAGGGCGGAGACGGCGGCCGTCGCCCAGCGGGACCAGACCGGCATGATCGCGGTGAGTTCCCGCTCGTCGGCCTGTCGCAACAGGACGGCGACCAGCATGGTCAGACCGCCCAGCCAGATCGCCATGCTGCCCAGGTGGACGGCGTCGACGACCACCGAGACCGCCGGCACGGGCGATGCCGCAGGGTGTCCGGCGATCGGCCAGGTGGCCAGGGCACCGAGGCCCAGGATCACCAGCAGCCACTGGTCGACCGGCCCGGACCGGCCGGCGAGCAGTGGACGCAGCAGGATTCCGATCGCCACCAGGATGCCCAGGCGCACCAGGTGCGCCGCGCCGAAGGGACTGCCCAACACGTCGGTCAGGGCGGACCCGTCGACGCTGAACAGACCGCCACCGTTGGTGTAAGGCACCTGTAGCCACAGACCGGCCAGGGTGGCGAAGGCCACCAGTCCGAGGCCGGTCCAGGCCAACCGGGCCGCCCGGTGCCGGGACAGTCGCTGCGGCCAGAGCAGGCTGAGCACCAGCACCACGCCGGCCAGCAGGACCAGGCCGACGTAGCCGACGTACTTCGCCACCGGCACCGCCACGGCGACCACCGAGTCCACCGCGCTGCCGGTGTCGCTGTCCGCCGGTGGGGTGCTCGGTGCCCCGACCGAGTAGGTGTAGCCGCCTGCCACCGGGTGGCTGTCCGCGGAGATCACCCGGTAGCTGACCAGGTACGTCCCGCGCGCTCCGCCCGGGTCGACCGGGATCCTGACCAGCGCGCCGTCGAACGTCGGCTCGCCCCGGTCCACCCGGGACCCGTCCGGCCCGAGCACCCGGATCTTGCCGGGTACCTGGCGGACGGGCTCACTGAAGGTGAGCACCACCTCCGCGGGGGCGCTGGACAGCACCGTGTCCGGGACCGGGCTACTACTGGCCAGCACCGCGTGCGCGCTGGCCGGCGTACCGGGCGCGACCAGCAGGGCGAGTGCCATCACCAGGAGCCCGAAGGTCGCGGCGACACGCGCGGGCCAACGATTCTTCGCGACAGTCATGCCCGACATGCTCGCCGAACCGGCGGCTGCCGCGCGACCTCGGGTCACCCGTGGCCCGTCGTCATGGCGGCGGCCATCGGCGGATCGGTACGCCGGCTGACCCGGCCCAGCGCCCACAGCAGCCCGGCCTGGGCCACGGCGGCCAGGTGCCCCATCTCGTGTACCAGGGCGGTGGTGGAGTTGGCGATGTCGACGATGCTGGTGCCGGCCAGGCAGACCGCCAGCACGAAGGCGACCGGTACGAACGCCTGGGCCCGTTCGGGCCGGTAGGCGGCGAGCACGAAGCCCACCGAGAGTGCCACGTCGAAGGAGGCCATCTCCCGGCTGACGTGCGGGTCGGCGGCGACGCCAAGCCCGGCGAGCAGAATCGGCAGCGCGACGGCGAGTTGCGCCACCGCGGCCACCGCCACCGCGACGCGCAGGATCTGCCGGGTGCCGTACACCGTGTCGGTCCGCCGCTTGCGGGCGGCGGCCGTGGCCTTCGGGTCGGCCGCGACCGCGGCGAGCACACTGGCGGTGAGGTCGGGGACCTCGACCGCCCGTACCCGGACCAACCGGGTGACCTGTTCGGCCTGGGTCAGCCAGGTCCGACATGCGCCGCAGTTGGTCAGGTGGCCGTCCAACGCGGTCGCCGGGGCCTGCGGATCCTCCCCGTCGAGCCGGGCGGACAACGCGATTCGCACCCTGTCGCATGTCATGCCTGGATAGTCGGTGCGACGGTGGCAGAAGTTCCCCGGTTCGGGGCAGGAATTGGCAGGTCGGGAACCCCACGCCGGGGGCCGGGCCGGCCGCGTACCCTGGGTTGCCGTGATCCCCGCCCAGCGTGACCTCGTGGCCGACCCGGTTGAGGCGGCCGGCTCCGCGCTGGAGACCGCCACGCACTGGGCGCTGGCGGCCCGGGACGGGGATCCGGTGGCGCAGGCGGCCTTCGTACGGGTCACCCAGGCCGAGGTGTGGCGGTTCGCCGCCGCACTGGTCGATCCGGACAGTGCCGACGATCTCACTCAGGACACCTACCTTCGGGCTTTCCGGGCGTTACCCTCGTTCGAGGGGCGGTCCAGTGCCCGTACCTGGCTGCTGGGCATCGCCCGTCGGGCCTGCGCCGACCATCTTCGTACCGTGGTGCGGCGGCGACGGCTCGATGAGCGGCTGACCGCCCACGCGCACACCGACCATCCGTACCCCGATCCAGCCGGGCAGCTCGGGGTCGCGGACCTGCTGCGCCGACTGCCGGCCGACCGGCGGGGGGCGTTCGTGCTCACCCAGGTACTGGGACTGTCGTACGCGGAGGCGGCCCTGGTGGAGGGGGTGCCGGTCGGCACCATCCGCTCCCGGGTGGCCCGGGCCCGGGCCGAACTGGTCGAGACGATCGGCGACGCGCTGGCCAGCTGACGCCGGCGGCGGCCACGGTACGACGCGGAGCCGATCGACGATACGCGTCGACAACCGGCCGTGGCCAGGGTCGCTCGACCCGATCCGGGAGGGGCCCGCCGGCCCGGTCGATTCGGGTCCCCCGACCGGGCCACCGAGTGTGGTGGAGACGGCACAGTGAGACCCGGCACAGCCGGAACTTCTTTGGAGATCGGCACGACTAATGACCGTGACTCTCGCGACCGGCCGCAGTTCCCGATGGCGTAGCGTCCGGCCCTGGATCGGCCTGGCCGCCCGGCTCGGGCTGGCCGCGGTGTGGTTGGCCGCAGGCGGTTCGAAGGTCGGCGACCTGGCCGGCTCCGGCCGGGCGGTCAACGCCTACCAGGTGATGCCGTACGACCTGGCGATGGTGGTGGGTGCGGCACTGCCGTTGGTGGAGATCGCCTTGGGCGTACTCCTGCTCGTCGGGCTGGCCACCCGACTTGCCGCCGGGATCTCCGCGGCGCTGTTGGTGGTCTTCATCGCCGGGATCGTCTCCGCCTGGTCCCGCCGCCTCAACATCGACTGCGGCTGCTTCGGCGGCGGCGGGGAGTTGGCCGCGGGGCAGAGCCCGCAGTACGGGACGGAGATCCTGCGGGACGTGGGCTTCCTGATCCTCGCGGGAATCCTGCTGACCTGGCCACGCACATCGCTGTCCATCGACGCCTGGCTGGCCGGTGGGCACCTTCCGGAGGAGAAAGATGAGCAGTCGTAAGGGGCAGCGCACCGCCGCCCGGGTGGTACGCGAGCAACTCGCCCGGGAGCGGCGCCGGAAGCGCACCCTGTGGACCTCGGTGGTCGCGGTCTCGGCGCTGGTCGTCGCCGGCCTGATCGGCTGGGGTGTCTACGCCAGCCAGCAGAGCGGCGAATACACCGCCCCGAAGGGTGCCATCGCCGATGGCACCGGCATCGAGGTGGGCTCCGGGCCGGTCACCGTCGAGGTCTACGAGGACTTCATCTGCCCGGCGTGTGGGCAGTTCGAGCAACGGATCGGCGGCACGCTGGACCAGCTCGTCGCCGAGGGCAAGGTCCGGATCGTCTATCGTCCGGTCGCCTACCTCGACCGCTACTCGACCACCGACTACTCGACCCGGTCCTCGGCCGCCTCCGGCTGCGCCGCCGAGGGGGGTAAGTTCCGGGAGTACACCAAGGCGTTGTTCGAGCGGCAGCCGCCCGAGGGTGGACCCGGCCTGAGCGACAAGGAGCTGATCGACATCGGCACCGGCGTCGGGCTGGACGGGGACAGCTTCGGTGCCTGTGTCCGGGACGGAAAGTACAAGCCGTGGACCCAGCACGTGACCGACGCGGCGGCCAAGGCGCAGATCAACCAGACGCCGACCGTGCTGGTCGCGGGCAAGCGGGTGGACACCAGCGCCGAGGCGATCACGGCGGCGGTGGCAGCGGCCAACAAGTAGTCTTCAGGAGGTTCTGGCGGTGTGGCGGATCGGCCTTCGCGGCGCGACGGCGGTAGGCGGTACGCCGATGGTGGACGGTGCGGGGCCGGTTGGCCGTACGCGGGTGATGGTAGGCGGGGCGGGCATGCGCGGGTCGGCTGGTCGGCTCGTCCTGGCCTTCCTCGTCGGTCTCGTCGGAGCCGTCACCCTCGCCACTCCCGCCTGGGCCCACGGCGCTGACGCTCCAGACGGCACCGACTACCGCAGCGAGGTAACCGAGGTCACACCGGCCCCACCGGGGCTCACGGTGCGGACCATCGAGGCCGGTGCCCGGCTGGAACTGATCAACCGGACCGGACGCACCATCGAGGTGCTCGGCTATTCCGGCGAGCCCTACCTGGAGGTACGGCCGGAAGGGGTGTTCGAGAACGTCAACTCCCCGGCGACGTACCTGAACCGGACCCTGGCCGGGGACACCGTGCCACCGACCAACGCCGACCCGGCCGTGGCACCCAGTTGGCGGCTGATCGCCGACGAACCCGTGGCCCGCTGGCACGACCAACGCACCCAGTGGCTGGGGAGCGGCCTGCCTCGGCAGGCCCAGGCCGACCCGAGCCGGGAGCACCGGATCCGGGAGTGGGCGGTGCCGCTGCGCGACGGCTCTGGCACGGTGCAGGTCCGGGGCACCCTGGACTGGGTCCCGCCACCGAGCCCGCTCATGTGGTGGGCGGTCAGCCTGCTGACCGCCGCCATGGTGGCGTTCCTGGGCCTGGCGTTCCGCCCGGCCGCCGCCGCCGCCGTCGCCCAGCCGACAGCAGCCGCCGGCGACACCGACCCGGGTACGCACCCCGTCGGCCGGGTCGGCACGGTGGTGCTGGCCGTGGTGGCCGCACTCGGCGGGGTGGGTGCGGTCGTCTTCGCCGTCGCCCGGGAGATCGACGCCGGGTCGACCAGCCTCGGGGCCATGCTCCAGGGGCTGCTCACCGCCCAGACCTGGGCCGTGCTCGCCGGCCTCGGTGCACTCGCCGCCGCCGGGTACGCCCTGGCTCGCCGACCGGCCGCCGATTTCGCGCTGGCCCTGGCCGGTTCCTGCCTGGCACTCTTCGCCGGCGTGGCCAACGCAGCCGTCTTCCACCGCGCGATCGCCCCGGTGCCGTGGCCGGCCACCTGGGCCCGGCTCCTGATCGCCCTGATGATCGTGACCGGCGCCGGGGTCGGCCTGGCCGGTGTACTGCGGCTACGCGCCACCGGCCGGGGCGAGGCCGGGGCAGCCACCGAGGAGGCCGCGACACCGGTCTCGGCTGGTTGGCGCGTCGCCACCAACTCCGACCCGGCCGAGCAGCCAGACGCCTGATCCGCCCCCCACCCACCGGACCGCCCGACCCCGACCCGGTCGACCTCAACCCGCCCGACCCCGGGCCGGTCGACGAGTTACCGGCCGGCAAGTCCCGGCTGGCCCTGACCGCTCCTCGCGGCGGCCAACCGTGGATCGAAGCCGGTGGGCAGCTCCAACCGGTGCCGGGCCAGCAGCGCCTCGTCTACGAGCAGGTCGATCGTCGCCCCGTCGGCGACGATCCGACCCCGGTCGAGAATCACCGCCCGGTCGCACAACTCCAGCGCGTACGGCAGGTCGTGGGTAACCATCAGCAGGGTCACCGGCAGCCCGCGCAGGATCTCCGCCAGTTCCCGGCGAGCCGCCGGGTCGAGGTTGGACGACGGCTCGTCGAGCACCAGGATCTCCGGATGCATGGCGAGCACGGTGGCGACCGCGACCCGACGACGCTGCCCGAACGACAGATGGTGCGGGGCCCGGTCCCGATGCTCGGTCATGCCGACCGCCGCCAATGCCTCGTCCACCCGGGTGGCCAACTCGGCACCGCGTAGCCCCAGGTTGGCCGGGCCGAACGCCACGTCCTCGGCGACGGTGGGGAGAAAGAGCTGGTCGTCGGGATCCTGGAAGACGATGCCCACCCGGCGCCGGATCTCGGCCAGCCGCGCCCGATCCCGGTCGACGGCCAGGCCGCCGACCGTGATCGTCCCCTCGGTCGGGACGAGAATCCCGTTGAGATGCAGCACCAGGGTGGTCTTACCGGCGCCGTTCGGGCCCAGCAGGGCCACCCGGCCACCCCGGGGCACGGTCAGATCCACCCCGTGCAGGGCAAACCGCCCGTCCGGATAGGCGAAGCGCACCCCACGTACGTCCAGCGAAGGGCTGCTGTCCTCGTACTCGGTCATGAGAGTCCGACCGCGACGGCGGCGATGGTGGCCGCGCAGACCGGCACCGTCGCGGCGGTCAGCCACTGGCCGACCGTGGCCGCACCGGCGCTGCGCCAGAGCACCGGCATCCGCCCCTGGTAGCCCCGGGAGACCATGGCCAGGTAGACCCGCTCGCCGCGTTCGTAGGCCCGCAGGAACAGCGTGCCCACACCGGCCGCGAACCCGCGTAGCTGCCACAGGAACCTCGGATCGTCACCCCGCGAGATCCGGGCGATCCGCATCCGCCGGGCCTCGCCGACGAGCACGTCGAGGTAGCGCAGCATGAAGGTGGCGATCTGGGTGATGATCTGCGGACACCGCAGTCGGTCCAGGCCGACGATCAGGTCCCGCATCGTGGTGGTCGCGGCCAACAGCAACGATGCCAGTACGCCGAATGTGCCCTTGGCCAGGATGTTCCAGCCGCCGTAGAGCCCGTCCACGGACAGGTGCAGTCCCAGCCAGTCGACCCGCTCGCCGGTGCCGAGGAACGGCAGGGCGAAGGCGAAGAACACGAACGGCAACTCGATCAGCGACCGGGTGAGCAGCCAGCCGGGGCTGACCCGGGCCAGCGCCGCCACCGCCACGACGAGTACGGCGTACCCGCCGAACGCCCAGAGCGCCTCCCGGGGGGTGGCGACCACGGCGAGGGTGAACACCACCATCGCCGTGATCTTCACCTCGGGCGGGAGCCGGTGCACCGGCGAGGTCCGGTCCAGGTAGAGCACGTGCGCATGCCCGACACCCACGGCGGTCCGCCTAGCCCACCGGTTCGGTGGGCGCGCCCGCCCCCGAACCAACCCTGGTCGGCCCCGCACCAGCCCTGGTCGCCCCCGCACCAGCCCTGGTCGGTCGGCGGCGGACAAGCCAGAAGAGCCCGCCCCCGACCGCGAAGGTCAGTAGTACGCCGACCACTCCGGACAGCCCGGTCGACAGGTACTCGTTGTCGATTCCCTTGACGCCGTAGTCGGCCAGCGGCAGGTCGGCGAGCTCGTGGTCCTTGGCCGCCTCGGCGGGACAGTTGCCGCCGGTGATGTTGTCCTCGGCGTCGAAGGTGCAGCCGTCTCGTAGCGACGAGTCCAGGCCGTCGGGGTGCGGCGAGGCGAAGCTACTGACCACCCCGGCCAGCAGCAGGGCGACGAGCAGTCCACCGACGATGAATCCCCAGGAACGTTTCGTCACCGGGCACCTCCCGGCATCGGTACGGATACGGCCGCCGGCGTGGCCCGGAGGGCGCGCAGGGCGTAGACCAGGTCGGGGCGTACCTTCGCGACGGTGGCGACGGTGGTGGCCGCGATCAGCCCTTCACCGATGCCGATCAGCAGGTGCACACCGGCCATGGTGCCGGCGAGTCCACCGAGGGTGCTGCCGACGTCCGTGGTGCCGCCCAACCAGTACTGCAGGATGAAGCCCTGCGAGGCGACCACCACGCTGACCACCGAGGCGACGAACGCGGCGATCGACACCCCGGCCGGGGTACGGGGCAGAACCCGCACCAGCAGCGCGATCAGCAGGTACGCGGCGGCTGTGCCGAGGATCGCCATGTTGGTGATGTTCAGCCCCAGCATGGCAACCCCGCCGTCACCGAACACCAGCGCCTGGACCACCAGCACCACCGCCACACAGAGCGCGCCGACCCAGGGGCCGACCAGTGTCGCCGCGAGCGCCCCACCGAGCAGGTGGCCGCTGACCGCACCGGTGAAGATCGGAAAGTTGAGCATCTGGACGGCGAAGATGAAGGCGGCGACCAGGCCGGCCATGGGTGCCAGTCGGTCGTCCAGGTCGGCACGGCCGCGGACCACGCAGTACGCGAGCACCACCAGCGCGAACGCCGCGAACACCGCGGCGACGGGACCGTTGATGATCCCGTTCGAGATGTGCATTGCCAGGTTTTCCACGCCACCTCCCCACGTCTGTCGGCGAGGAGGTCCCGCCGGCCGCAACAGCCTATTTATCGATGAACACTGTTGCCAAGAGTTGGCAGCATGTTGCTCATCGGGACATCTGTCGCGCCACCGCTCCGTGATCGTTCCAAGTTCGACCACGGCAGAGGCAGGGCTGGACGCGCCAAAGTCGGCGGCGACCGGGCTGGACGCGCCAAAGCCGGCTGCGGGGACCAGGCTGGACGCGTCGACGCCGGCGGCGGGGACCGGGCCGGACGCGTCAAGGTCGGCGGTAGGGTCACTGCCATGACCGCACCGACCCGCCTCGCGCCCGGCGACACCGCACCGGAGTTCACCCTGCCTACCGACACGGGCGAGACGCTCTCCCTCAGCACGTTGCGGGGCCGCACGGTGATCCTCTACGCCTACCCGGCCGCGATGACCCCGGGCTGCACCAAGCAGGCGTGCGACTTCCGTGACTCACTCACCTCGCTGCGGACCGCCGGCTACGAAGTGGTTGGCATCTCACCCGACACCCCGGCCAAGCTCGCCAAGTTCCGCGAGCAGGACGCGATCACGTTCCCGCTGGTCTCCGACGGCGACAAGTCGGTGCTGACCGCCTACGGCGCCTACGGCGAGAAGCAGCTGTACGGCAAGACCGTGACCGGGGTGATCCGCTCCACCTTCGTCATCGACCCGGACGGGAAGATCGAACGGGCGTTGTACAACGTGAAGGCCACCGGTCACGTCGCCAAGTTGCGCCGGGACCTCGGCCTGGACTGAGCACACTCTCGGCTGGACCGAGCATGCCAACCTGTCGTACCCCATCGATATGGTCTGCCGATGGCAAAGTACAGATATAGCCGGGAGGACCTCGCTGCAGCCGCCGAGCAGGCACATAACATCACCGAAGTCATGCGCTTACTCGGCATTCGGATCAGCGGTGGTTCCCACGCTCACATCAGCCGCCGTCTGAAGCAGGTCGGGATCAACACATCCCACTTCACTGGGTCGGGCCACAACCGAGGGCGGCGTGGCTATCGACTCACACCCTCCACGGCGCTGGTCAAGCTACCCGAAGGGTCACGACGGACACCTGGGTTTCGACTGAAGCGCACGCTGCTACGGATCGGACTGCCGGAAAGATGTGAGAGATGTAACACCGGCACAAGCTGGCAAGGATCAGAGCTGACCCTACAGGTCGATCACATCAACGGTGACTTCCTAGACAACAGGCCGCACAATCTCCGCCTGCTCTGCCCCAACTACTGTCACAGCCAGACGGCCACATACGCTGGTTGCCGGCGGCCATCTACCGTTGAAGCCGACGTAGTCTATGATCCAGACGCGACAACACCTACAGGCATCCCGATCGGTCGACGCTTACCGCGTCAGCCACAATGGTCTTGGCGTTTGCAGGTGTACAGCATTAGGGGCCGTAGCCCAATTGGCAGGAGGCAAACGGTTTAGGTCCGTTCCAGTGCGGGTTCGAGTCCCGCCGGCCCTACCTCCACGTTCGCATTACCACCTTTCCAGATGACACTCTGCCGATAGGAAGTGTCATCACCATCACCATGACGGTTGGTGGCAGGGCAGGTCGGCCCTGTTCCGGTCAGGATGGGCGGCATGGCCCTGCGTTTCGTGCTCGATCCCGTACTCACCCCTGAGCTGCGTCGACAGGTCGTGGCGCTGTGGGTGGACGCCACCAACGCCGGTGGGGCGGTCGGCTTCGTCGCGCCGGTCACCACCGAGGAGGTACGACCGGTCGCCGAGCGGGCGCTCGCGGGCGTCACCGACGGACCGGACCGGCTCCTGGTCGGCTACGAGGGCGAGCAGCTCGTCGCGATGCTCCTCTTCGTCAACAACCGGTTCGCCCTCACCGAGCACTGGTGCGTCCTGAAGCGGGTGATGGTGCACCCGGGCCGCCAGGGGCACGGCTACGGGGTGGCACTGATGCGCGAGGCGGAGCGGCTCGCTCCGCAGCTCGGCTACGAGGCGTTGCACATCACCGTACGGGGTGGGCACGGGTTGGAGCGGTTCTACGACCGGTGCGGCTACAAGGAGGTCGGCCGACTGCCTGGAGCGCTGCGGGTCGGCACCGACGATGAGCGGGACGAGATCCTGATGTGGTTGCCACTGAACCAGGCCGACCAGCCCAGCGGCACCATCTGATGCTCAGTCCAGCACCGCCACCGGATCGCCGACGGTAAGCAAGCCCAGGTCGTCGATGCGGTGGAAGCCCGGGTCAGTGCGAGAGTCCGCGTCGTCGACGGGGTGGGAGTCCGGGGTGGCTGCCCGCTGGGGGATGAGGTTCAGGCCGAAGAGCAGCTTCTGGTCGACGTTGCGGTGCCGGGCCAGCGTCCGTAGCGGCTCCCGCCCCCGCTCACCGTTCTCCTGGTCGGTGGTGGTGACCACGCAACGGTCAGACGGCTTGACCGCCCGGAAGACCACCGTACCGATCTGTAGCTGCCGACCCAGCCAGCCGTCCTCGGCCCATGGTTCGGCATCGCTGACCACCAGGTTGGGCCGAAACCGGGTCATCGGCAACGGCCCTTCCCGGCTGCCTGATTCCTGGATCCAACCGTTGAGCACGTCGAGCGAGGCGGCGTTGGTCAGCAGGAGCGGATAGCCGTCGGCGAAGCTGACCCGGTCACCGGGCTCGCCGTACTTCGGGTTGACCTGGCGCACGGTCGGATCGCCCAGCCAGACGAGTCGTACCTTGCGGCCGAGCAACTCGCCGAGCCACTCGTCGGCCATCGCCCCGGCCAACCGGGCCGGTACCGGCTTCGTGCTCTGGAACACCCGGACCTCGATCGGCTCTCCGTCGGCCGGGTCGGACAGTTTCACGGTCGGGAATCCGCTGGCCCGCAGCTCCAGGCCACCGGGCCGGAGCTGCGGCCGTAGGGCGGTCAACCTGGCGATCTCACGCTGGGTGACCCCGACACCGGCCTCGTCGAGGATCATCCAGCGGCGGTCGCCGGCCAGACCCCACGGCTGCACCCGCGCATCGTCGTGGTCCAGCCGGTGACACCCCTTGATCGGGTACGTGTGGATCGAGGCCAGTCTCATGGCTCAAAGCCTCGCACAGCACGCCAACGGTGGTGCCACCCTGGTCACCAGGCGGCACCGATCCCGTCCCCGGGAAACCAGTGCCGGGCCGGGGTCTCCCGGTAGGCCAGGAACCGCCGGCCGGTGCGTTCGGCGTGCTCGGCCAGGACGTTGGTCATCGTGACGTTGTCGGTCAGCAGTAACGCGCCGGGGGCGAGCTTCGCTTCGATCGCCTCGAACTCACGCCGTTCGTGGGTGACACTGTGGTCGCTGTCGTGCAGAAAGATGTCGACCGGTCGGTCCAGCGCCGTGATCGAGGCGATGGAGTCACCGATGACGAGGTCGACGACGCTCGCCCAGGGCTCGGCCCGAGCCAGGTAACCGGCCTCCGGGTTGATGTCCAGCGAGGTGAGTCGGCCGGGATCGCCCTCGGCGGTGTTGCGTAGCAGCGCCGAAGCGAGCACGCAGGTGCCCAGCCCTTTGTCGACGCCGGTCTCCACCACGTGGCCGGGTCGGGTGGCGCGCACGATCGCGTACCAGCCGATCCGCCGCGCGTAGCGCACCCGGCGGTCCGCCAGGCCGCGTCGGGCGGAGGTGGCTGTGGCGCGTTCGATGTGCCCGCGCAGCGTGTCGTCGGATTCGATCTCGGCCAGGTAGGCGCGGACCTGTTTGACCGGTACGTCGCAGGTCAGGCTGACGAACCAGGCGAGGTGCTCCCGGCTGAGCCGGGTCAGGTCGTAGGTGTAGTTGTGGTGTTCCCGGGAGGTGAACAGCCAGCGGGCCGAGACGCCGAGCACCCGGGCGTCGTGTCGGGCGACCCGCAGCAGGCGCTTGGGAAAGGCGGCGGCCGGGGCCAGTCGGCTGCGGGCGAGGGCGCGGCGGAACTGCAAGGCATCCACCCTTGTGGTTCTATCACGATCTCCGGCGGCCGTAACGCCCGTCTTCTGGTCTCGTACGGGGGAAATGGTCGCGCATTCGGGGCGGCAATCCGGATGGTTCTGTAGGGCAACTGCTGCGAATCACCGGATGGTGTCTGCCGAGCCCGGTAATCAAGGTTTCAGGCATCAATCCGGACAGGGGGCCCGATACCGATCGGATAGTCAGTACGATCACCGTATGCAACAGAGCCAGCAGTCCGCCGAGGCCGAGTCAGCCTCCCGGACGACGTCGACTCCCCCGTGGAGCCGATGGAGTCGGTGGAGCCGGTGACGGATGGGCGACCACGACGACGTCGGGGATGGCGGATCGTCCTCATCATCCTGCTGGTGTTGGCGCTGCTGGGCGTGGGCGGCGTCGTCGCGGGTGGGCTCTACCTGCGGTCGGTCGAGTCGGACATCGAACGAGTCGACGCCTTCGAAGCGCTGCCGCAGGAGGAACGGCCGCAGGTCGTGGCCGAGAAGGCCATGAACATCATGATCCTCGGCAGTGACTCCCGCGACCCCGAACAAATGAGCGGGTCCCGTACCGACACCATCATCCTGGCGCATGTCCCGCAAGACCGGAAAAGCGCGCAACTGATTTCAATCCCTCGGGACACCTGGGTGCACATACCCCGCTCGAAGGACGGCCAGAACGGCGGGCGAACGGCCAAGATCAATGCCGCGTTCGCCTGGGGCGGGGTTCCCCTGATGGTGCAGACCGTGGAGCGGTTCACCAAGGTTCGGGTCGACCACGTCGTGATGGTCGACTTCGCCGGATTCACTGAGATCATCGACGCGCTGGGCGGGATCGACGTCAATGCCGAGCAGACCTTCACCTCGACCCATGCGCCGTACCGCACCTACAGGAAGGGCGTGCAGCGGTTGGACGGCGAGGCGGCACTCGACTACTCACGCCAGCGTAAGCAGTTCCCGGACGGGGACTTCGCCCGTATCCGGCACCAGCAGCAGGTGATCAAGGGAATCCTGGACAAGGCAGCGAGCGGCGGACTTCTCACCAACCCTGCCAAGCTGAACGACTTCCTTCAGGCCGTCTCGAGCGCCGTCTCGGTCGACAAGAAGCTTTCCCTCGTGGACATCGCCGCCAAGCTGCGTCATCTGCGAGGTGGAAACCTGACGTTCATGACAAGCCCCACCAGGGGCACCGGTCAGGTCGGCACCGAGAGCGTGGTCTTCGCCGACGACGAGAAGGCGAAGACCTTCTACGACGCCGTACGCCGGGACGCGGTGCCGGAGATCCTGAGCACCGGACGTTGACCGCCAGCCGGCCGTTGCCCGACTGCCCGTCGCCCTTCCCCCAGCCTTCACCGGCAGGAGCACAGATCAGCCGCCGGCTGCTCCCGGCCGGCCTTCTCGCAGCGCCCGTACCAACGCGCTGTGCGCAAGCTTCGGTCTTATGTCGGTATCGAACAGGCACGCCGCGCCGTAGCCCGGATAGTTGTGCGGAATCCAGCTACTGGCGTCGGTGAAACCCCAGAGCGTGAACGACTCGCAGGTGGAGACGGCCAGGCAGGCGGCGAGCATGTGTTCGTAGAGCATCGCCTGGCGAGCGAGCTTCTCCGGCGTCATCGGCAACTGGATGCGAACGTCCAGCTCCGTTATGGCGACCGGAATCCCCAGGTCCGCGAAGCGCTGAAGGTTACCGGCGACATCCACCGGCTGCTTGTCCCACTGAAGGTGGCCTTGGAAGCCCACGCCGTGGATCGGAACCCCCGTGGCCCTGAGCTTGCGGATCAGCCGCAGTAGGCCATCGGCCTTACCGGTTCGGCCCTCGGCACCGTAGTCGTTGATGAAGAGCCGGGCATCCGGGTCGGCCGCGTGTGCCCAGCGGAACGCGTCGGCGATGTAGTCCGGACCGAGTTTGCGCAACCAGATCGTGTCCCGCAGGGAGCCGTCCTCGTCCAGCACCTCGTTCACCACGTCCCAGGCCCAGATCTTTCCCCGGTAACGCGAGACCACGGTCGTGATGTACTGCTTGAGCAATTCTCGGAGTTCCTCCGCCGACCACGACTCCGACACCCACGGTGGGACGCTGTGGTGCCAGACCAGGGTGTGCCCGTACATCGCCAGACCGTTCTCCTGGGCGAAAGCCACCAGGTCGTCGCTGGCGCGCCAGACGTACGTGTCGCGAGTCGGTTGTAACTGCCCCCACTTCATGGCGTTCTCAGCGGTTACCGCGTTGAAGTCGCTGGTGAGCACCGCACGGTACCGAGCGTTGGTGGCCAGCGCCTGGCCGTTGACAGCGGTACCGATCCGGACGTTCGACGGCATGAGGCCGCGCAGCGCGGGCCAGTCGGGCGCGAGCGGGGCAGCGACTGGCGTTTCATCCACCGACGCGACCTCACGCTGAGAGCCAGCGTATGCGCCACATGCCGCGACCAACGTCAGCACGGCCAGCAGTGTGAGCCACACTCGACCTCGCCGGAGCCAACCGAAAAGACCGGGACGGTCGGGGCCGGCTCGATCGGCTACGCGTACGGTGCCACCGCGCACGTCTTCGGCCATCATCGTCCCCAGATCAAGCAGCGACGCCAGCGCGGCGAGGACCGACAGACGGTCCCTGCCGATCCTACGGTGCGGACTTCAAACGCACAGCTTAGCCGCCATCTGCGCGATTCGGGGTCGGAGGTATGATTCTGCGCTCACCAGCTACGATCCGCCCTCGAACTCCGCACCGGCACCCGAGGATGATGCCTCCCGTGAACGCCGTACCGACGGCACGTGCCGAACGCCGCGCTTCCGCCCTCATCCGGGCCGGCGCTCTGTCGATGCTCGCGTTGGTGGCGGTCGGCGTCACCCGGCTCGTCCATGGCTCCCTCACCAGCCGGGCCACCGACCAGGCAACCTACGGTCTGGTCGGCATCATGCTGGCCGCCAGCATGATTGCCAGCCTGCTACTGCCCGGCGGCCTCTCCAGCGGCATCGCCAAGTTCGTCGCGTTCCATCGCGGCGCGGGCGACGTGGCGGGGGCCTGGGCGGCACACCGCTTCCTGTCCCGGCTGGGACTGGCCTCATCGGTCGGTCTCGGCGTGCTCAGCGCCCTCCTGGTGGGACAACTCCACCAACTCGACCTACTCGATGCCATATCACTGGCACTCCTGACCACCACCTACTCGCTCTACACCCTCGACAAGGCCGCCATGTACGGACATGGCCTCGTTGCCCAGTACGCCCGGATCGAACTTGGCACGTCCCTGTTGGCCATCGGCAGCACCGTAATCGTGATCATCACCGGGCAGAGCGCCTACCTCCTGCCACTGTGCCTGGGCTACGGATCGTTCGCCGTACTGTGCCGTCGTCAGATACGCCGTCACCGCCGGGCGGAAGGAGTTACCGAGCAAGGCTCCTTCGATCGCCGACAGGTGCTGACGTTCACCATCCTCGGCAGCATCGGGACTCTCGCGAGCGCCGGATTCCTCCAGGCGACCCAGCTTCTGGCGGGACATTTCGCCGCGCCGGCCGAGGTGGCTTTCCTCGCGGCGACGGTCGCCCTGATCGCACCTCTGTACTTCCTGCCGAGAGCCATGGCGCTGGTGCTATTCCCGGCGATGGCCGGGGCGCACGGGTCGGGTGACCGCTCGGCGGTACGACAGCAGGTGGATGCCTCGACCCGGGGCCTCGCCGTCGCGATGACACCCGTGTTCCTGGTGGGCCTCCTGGCGGCACCGCTCATCCTCGGCCTCTACGGCGGCAGCGAATACTCCGACGGCGCGAACGTACTCCGCCTCATGCTCTGCGCCTCCTACTTCGGCATCCTGCAGGTGCCCTCGGTCAACGCCCTGGCCAGCGGGGCACCCGCCCAGGCACGGATACCGGTCCTCTCCGCCGTCGTCGGCTGCCTTGCTGGTCTCAGCGTCGTGATCGCCACCGCTGGTCCCCTGGGTGCCGCCGGTGTCGCCGTCGGCTACCTCGTGGGAACAGCGATCACCGCGCTCATTCCCGTCGTCGTGGTCTGGCGGATCCATCAGCTGACATGGGCAGGCGTCCTCACACGTTGCGTCATGCTGATAGGCGCGGGTGCCCTGATCACCGAACTCGATCCGCTGCGCAGCTGGTCGTGGTCGGCAGCGGGAATTACCGGCGTCGTCCTCGTAGTGGCCCTGGTGGTGCTCTGGGGCGATCTGCGCCGGCTACTCTCGCTGCTGCGGCAGGGCCGCACGCCACTCGCCGACCAGGATCCCGACCCGCAGACCGGGCCACCAGCTCTCAAGGGAGTAGCTCCGTGACCGAAGCCCTCGGCGCCCGACCATCGGCGCTGCCTCCGGCCCGTCCACTCCGTATCCTGGCGGTCACCAACCTGTGGCCTGAGAATGGCAGCTATCGCGGCATCTTCGTGCAGCGTCAGGTCTCTGCCCTGCGGGCGCTCGGACACCATGTCGACGTGGAGGTGATCGCCCAGTCCCGGGGCAAGCAGGACTACTTCACCGCCGCTCCCCGGGTCCGGCAGCGGGCACGACAGGGCAACTACGACATCGTGCACGTGCACTACGGCATGGCCGCACCAGCGGCCCGACTGACCGGGCATCCGGCCACGGTGCTGTCGCTGTACGGCAGCGACATCAACGTCCCACGTCAGCGCCTGATGACCAAGCTGGGCTGGGGCACCAGTCGGGCCCGCATCTACGTCTCCCGCCGCCTCGCCGAGACGGCCGGGGATCCCGACGGACACGTCATCCCCAACGGAGTGAACTTCGAGTTCTTCCAACCGGGTGACCGGCTCACCATCCGGCGGGAACTTGGCATCACCCCCACCGCCAAGGTCGTGCTCTTCGCCGCCGATCCGGCCCGTCCGGTCAAGAGATACGACCTGTTCCGTGACGTCCTCACCGAGCTACGACGACGGGACGACTCGGCGCAGGAGCTGATCCTGCACGCCGAGGGCCAGTCGCAGGCCGACCTGGTGCGCAAGTTCGACGCCGCCGACGTCCTGCTCTTCACCTCGCAGCGAGGCTGCGAAGGCTCACCCACCGTCATCAAGGAGGCGGCCGCGATGGGCCTTCCGGTCGTCTCGGTGGACGTCGGAGACGTCGCGGAGATCCTGGACGGCGTACGGCCGAGCGCCGTGGTCCGGTACCCGGCGGGCCCCATCGAGGGCGTGGCGCACACCCGGCTGGTGACGGAACTGGCCGATCGCGCAGAGGAGATCCTCACCGCTGGCCGGCGCGCCGACGGACGCGAGCGGGTCTCCTGGCTGGACGAACGTCTCGTCGCACAGCGAATCACCGACGTCTACCACACGGTGCTCACTTCGTGATCAGACGCTGATCATGGCGGCCCCGGCCCCGTCGGTTCGATGAGCACGGCGGCATCATCGGCCGACCGAGGTCACCAGCCACTTGCCGAGTTCACTAAGGACGCGAACCGCGACGGCAAGGAACGCGAGCCCCGGAACCCGGGGTCGGCTGTACTTCCGGATGACCCGGTACCACACCGAAAGGCCCGCCAGCCGGCGTCGACTGATGTTCCCGCCGTGCCGGTGAAACCTGACGACCGGATATGGGAGATGTTGTGGCTGAATACCGCTGCTGAGTACGCGGAGGAGCAACTCGACGTCAACCTTGATCGGGATCTGCTCGTCGTAGCCTCCGAGCCGTTGCAGGAGGACCCGGTCGACCGACATGCCGGAATGCTTGAACGGTAGCCGCGGTCGCAGCATCACCGACCAGAGCATTCTCCGCGCCGTCCGATATGTGGGCAGTCTGATGACTCGGCTACCGCCCTGCCCGACGACCTCCTCATAGTCGGTGTAGATCCAAGCGGCTCCAGTGCCGGTCAGGAAGTCGTTGATGCGGCCAAGACCGTCCGAAGTGAGTTCGTCGTCCGAGTCGAGCACGGTGATGTACCGGCCCCGGGCCACCCTGAGCGCTGCGTTTCGCGCGGCACTGATCCCGGACGGACGCTGACGAACCAACCGGATGCGCTGGTCGGCCAAGAGCCCCGCCTCGGCCAACGCCTCTTGGACCGGCACTGCGGAGCCGTCGTCCACCACCACGATCTCAAAGTCACCAAACGCCCCGCGAAGCACACTGTTGACTGCCTGGACCAGCAGCATGGGACGGTCTCGCACCGCGATACAAACCGAGAACGTGGGAGTCACGGAGGCACCGGACTCCTCCTGCCCGACTGCTTGCCGGTGGACCACCGGACCACCGGCAGCGTCGAGAGACGGATCCCTGTCGAAGTCGGAGAGTTCGGCAGGTCTTCCATCCGGCGACTGACTCGAAGCGGACGTCGGACGATAAGTCATTCGCCCAACACCTCACAGCCAGCCGGGCTCCGCCCCGGTGCGCCCATACTCCTGTCACCCCCGTACCTGTCGCCTTCGTAGCGGCAATTGCCGGCGACGTCCTGGGCCGCAAGGATCCCATCCTTCACGAACACAGCACACCGCCGCCCATAGATCATCGCGAATCAGGTCGGCTCTGCCGCTCCCGCTCCGCTCGTTCAGTCCGGTGGCACAGGTCGTCGGACTCCCCGCAGCACGGCTTGGGTCCCCTCAGTCGACCGCATCCGAGAATCGGTGTCCGGGTCGCCGGAAGGGTCACTGACCGGGTCCGCTGACGCCGTGTTGGCAGCGCCGACGAGAACTTCGGGTTCCCTGTCGCTACGCCGCGCCCACCAGGCGATACCAACGATCGCCCAGAGCAACGCCGGCAACAGCGGATCCTCAAAGGCCGGCGACAGGAACGCCGCGACCCCGGCGAACACCACTGCGGTGACGCCCCAGAGCATCGCGGCGGCGTTGGACGGGCGCGGCACCGGTCTGCGAGCCCGCAACAACGGAGACGCCAGGGGCCACACGATCAGCACGAGCCAGGCAAGAAACACCACCAGCCCGAGGATCCCCACCTCCATGACGAGATGCAGCCAGAAGGAATCGATCTGAACAGCCTGGAAGCCGTAGCGGTTGAAGCCTTCGGGACCCAGCTTCGGGTTCTTGTGCCAGTCCGGATTGTTCTTCTGGGCGACGACGCCGCCGAACTGGCCAATGCCGAATCCGAGCAACGGTTGGCGAGGCAGAATGTCGACCACCTGTTGCAGGTACAACACCCGGATCTCGCGGGCCGGGGTAGGCGAGGGGCTGCCGGCACCGGTGGGCGAGGATCGAGCCGTCGGCTTAGGCTCGACCGCGCCAGCGCTTGTCTTCGGGGCGGTCGGCGTCGGCTGGGTACCCTGCGCGGGCCTACTCGCAGCACCTGTTGGCGTGCTCTGCGCGGGCCTACTCGCAGCACCTGTTGGCGTACCCTGCGGACTGCGCTCGCTACCAGCCGGATTGTAAACACCGGCCACGACGTTACCGATCCGCCGTTCCCACTCCGCGCGGTTGTCGGGTCGGGCAACGATCTGCGCCATTGTGCAGACGAGGAGGATGAGACAGACACCGAGCACCCGACGCGCGCCCCGGGGCACCAGTATCGCGACCAGCACACCGGCGACCAGCACACCCAGCAGGGATTCCCGCGACTGGGTCGCGGAGAGCGCGAGCGCGACCACGCTGGCAACCAACCACCAGACGAACCGGATCCGATCGTTGACCGCCGCCCACGCGATGAACCCGAGCAGGGCGAGACCCAAGACGTGGCCGAGGTGATTCGGATGGGACAGAAGCCCCTGTGCCCGGCTCTGCTCGGCCCAGGTCAGGTCCACCCAGCCGAGAACGGAGTAGGCAGGCTCTCCCACCACCATCTGCACCACGGCCACCAGTACATTCAGCCCGACCAGCGCACCCACCACGAGTAGCAGCCGGCGGACCATGACCTCATCGATGTCCGCTGCACGGAGGGCGTAGAAGATGAGTACGCCACGAAAGTAGACGAAGAGCGCCTCGCCCATCAGTGTGAGGGAGGAATCGTTCAGCACACCGGCGAGCACCATGACCAGACCGAGCACGAGGAGAGCCAGATCGGCCCCGGTCCGAAACCGGTGCCACAGCCGGTCGGCGGCGACCTTCCCGACGGTGAGTGCAGCTAGGAGTAGATAGAGGCCGGACTTCAGCGTCTTAGGCCACTGGGCAGCCGTCTCCAGATTGACCCGCGGATCCTCGCTCGTAGGGCCGGTCATGACCTGTGCCCACGTCTCGAAGAGCACATGCACCAAAAGCACGCCAACGACCGTCACGAGCCCGATCGAGAGGAGCCGCGACAGCGGTTTCGGACGAGCGACGTCCGGATCGGCGCGTCGAACGGCAATAGGGGATGACACGCCGCAAGAACCTCTCACTCGCAACTGGCCTCGTCGATTGCATGACGCTAGCAGCCGCGCAACAACGCGGTAGATTCGATCGGATGCTGGCAGGTGGCACAACCAAGCCCATAAAGGACAGTGATAGACGTTCCAGCATCGACCTCAGCGACGTCGCCGCAACATCAGCACGATAAGCACAACGAGTCCAACGATCAGTATTCCGCCAACTCCACCCAGTAGAACAACCGGCCAAATCGGTCGACCCGACGAATCGTCCGCCGAGTTCTGGCGCTCGACTGCGATCTGGCGGTACGCCTGCGCCAGCAGGTTGGCAGGCGATTCCGCAGCGGCCTTCTCCAGTTGGGAAACGGCGGACGAGTGCCGGCCGGTGAAGTAGGCGTCGAGGCCGTCACGGTACGCCCTGTCCGAGGCGCCAAGTTCGTTCTTCACGCCCGCCTCAGTCAGTAGGTCGAGCAGGCCGGCGGCCGGCAGCACCACGCGATTCGCCCGGTCGGGCCGAGCCAGGTCCTGATCCACCATGCCGGCAACCCGACCACTCGGGTCGATGGCAAATCCTCCGTGGGAGTTGGCGCCGACATCGTCGTTGATCCGGTACATCGACGCGTCGCCGCGCCGGGCTGTGCCGGTGACCGTCACCAGCTTCGGCCGCGGGGTGTAGGCGGCGGTACGGAAATCGGTGTCGTCAGTGCCGAATCCAACGACCAGCAGGGAGCTGCCCTCCTTGACCTCGGCCGAGCCGCTCAGCTCCACAACCGGAAGGTTCTCTCGGGCAAGTTTGATCAACGCGATGTTCCCGGTCTCCGCAGGGCGCGCCTTGACGAGCTCCGCCGGAATGGCCGGATCTCCGACGAGGTTGCCCTTGGCATCGTTCATCTGGCCGTACATCTGGCTGGTGGGCGCCGAGCCCGGGTCGATCCCGGTGAACTCGGTCTTCTCAAGATTGGTCTTGATGTAGTTGTCGACCTGCCCGGGGGCGAGTGTCCCTTCCCGCACGAGCATTCGGGCGACCGCGTCGAGTGCGATCTGACGGGTGGTCTCCGCCGACGGATACACGCAGGAGCTACTGGTGAGCACATGCCCACCCGTCGTCACCACGAACCCGCTGCACCGGCGGCTGAAGGTGATCGGCGTCGTGCGCACCGGTGCCTTGGTTGCACGGTTCCTCAGATAACCGGTGAACACCGCCTCGATGAAGACCAGTGACGGAGCTGCGGTCGCCAGTGAGCGTTCCTCCGGACCATTCGGCGGAAACAGTGCCCACGGCTTCAAATTGGGACCCGGTAGGCCGGTTGTCGGGAAGGCCGAACTGCCGACGCTTGGCTCCGCCGGTTCCTCCGTTCCAGAGCTGAGCCAGAACACCAACCCACCGCTGGTGGCCACGAGCACCAGGACGAGTGCCGCGATCGCGACCCAAAGCCCGTTGCTCCGCTTGGGCGGGGACGAAGGCTGGATTCGCCTGACAGGCGCGGAGAACGGATCGTGCGGCGGGGCGCTTGCGGGACGCTCGGCCTGCACCGGCGGCGTCCACGGCGAGGCCGTCACGAAGTCTTGCTCACCACCAGCGGTCTGTGCCGAAACACCGACGCCCCATTGTTGCTGAGCCGATGTGGACACTGCCGGTCCGGACTGCCACTCGCCGGTTTCGAAGGGCGCAGCAGACACCGAATGCGACGGCGACGACACCGGCTGCGACTGGGGCGGAAACGGCCCCGGCATCGGCTGGGGCGGGCCCGGCTGGGGCGGCGCCGATACGGGCTGCGGCTGAGGCACCGCGGAAACCGGATGCGGTGGGCCCGACACGGGTTGTGGTTGTGGTTGTGGTTGCGGCGGGCCCGACACCGGCTGAGGCTGGGGCGGGAACGGGCCTGACTGAGGCGGAGACGACACGGGTTGTGGCGGAAACGGTTGCGCCTGTGGCTGAGGCGGGAACGGACCCGGCTGTGGAGACGACACTGACTGTGGCTGAGGCGGGAACGGACCCGGCTGTGGAGACGACACTGACTGTGGCTGAGGCGGGAACGGACCCGGCTGTGGTGGAGATGACACTGACTGTGGCTGTGGTCGTGGCTGCGACGGGATCGGAGTTGGCCGATTTTGTCCCGGCACCGGCCCGGCCGGGGCAGCGCCCTGCTCAGGTCGCAGATCCATGCCGAGCACCTGGAAGAGTCGCTGCGCACCAAGCCCTTCGTTCGCGGAGGGATACGACACCCAGGGGTGGGCCGCGTAGAAGTCAGCGCTCTCGTAGCGTGGGCCGTCGACTGTCTTCGACATCGCCTCGGCCGCGTTTGCGAATGCCTCGCGCCAGCGTTGGTCGGCCGCGGCGGCGCCCTCCAGCACCGCCACCGTCACAAGTCGGTCCAGACCGTCGACGGCCCACCAGGCTTTGCCCACCTGGCACACACCAATTACCTCGGTGAACCGGTACGGACCATTCGGCTGCATGTCGACTCCTCTGCCTCGCCCGCCGTGCGGATCTTACCGAGACGACGCTCATCGCTCTGTCCTGTAACCGTTCCCACCCGTACGGCCAATCCCGTCCAGGGGCGATTGCCGCTGAAAGTTTTCATGCATACAGTCGCAACATGAATGAGGGCGCTGCCTTGGCCTCCGCCGACCGGGTACTCGACCTGTTCCACGGCGTCCGGCTCACGCCAACGCAGCGGCGGATCGCGCACTTCCTGGTGCAGCACGCAGCCACTGCGACGTACCTCTCCGCCGCCGAGGTGGCGGAACTGGCCCAGGTGAGCCAGCCCTCGGTGACCCGGTTCGCGACGGCACTCGGCTACGACGGCTACCCCGCCCTGCGTCGTCGGCTACGCGAACTCAGCACCGGCGGCGCCGGCACGACCGGGCGGACCGGTAACGAGTTGCAGCGGGCGGTCCAGGCGGAGCGCGAGAACCTGGACCGGCTGGCCGAGCAGTTGGCCGACCGCGAACCCATCACCGCCGCCGGTGCGCTGCTGGCCGCGAGCCGCCCCCTGCCGGTACTCGGACTGCGTGCCGCCGCGCCGCTGGCCGCGTACTTCGCGTACTTCGCCGCCAAGGTTCATCCGGACGTCCGGGTGCTCGACGACGGGGGCAGCCAGCTCACCGACCGGCTCGAACAAGCTGGCGCGGCGGGGGCGAGTGCCCTGCTGGCGTTCCTGTTGCCCCGCTACCCCCGGGAGACGCTCGACGCGCTGGGCGAGGCGCGGGCCGCCGGGTTCTCCATCGTCGCGATCACCGACTCCCCGGTGAGCCCAGCGACGGAGTACGCCGACATCGTGCTGCCCGCGGCGGTCGGCGCACACCTCGTCTTCGACCTGCACACCGCTCCGATGGCGCTGGCGATGGTGGTGCTCCAGGCCATCTGTGACGCGGCACCGTCGGACACCCAGCGACGACTGGAGGAGTTCGAACTCTCCGCCGCCCGCCGACAACTGTTCGTCAGCTGATCCCCGTACCTCGAACCTCAGCCGACAGGAGGCTCCCAAATGCCCGAGCCGATCCGCGCCCCTCGGGGCACCGGACGTACCGCCCAGGGTTGGCCGCAGGAGGCCGCCCTGCGCATGCTGATGAACAACCTCGACCCGGAGGTGGCCGAGCGCCCGGACGACCTGGTCGTCTACGGCGGGACCGGACGGGCCGCCCGGGACTGGCCGTCGTACCACGCGCTGGTCCGTACGCTGCGCGAGCTCAAGGACGACGAGACGATGCTGGTGCAGTCCGGCCGCCCGGTCGGCGTACTGCGTACCCACGAGTGGGCCCCCCGGGTGCTGCTGGCCAACTCCAACCTGGTCGGTGACTGGGCCACCTGGCCGGAGTTCCGCCGCCTCGAACAGCTCGGCCTCACCATGTACGGCCAGATGACCGCCGGCTCGTGGATCTACATCGGCACCCAGGGCATCCTCCAGGGCACCTACGAGACCTTCGCCGCCGTCGCCGCCAAGCTCGCCGGCAAACGTGGTGCCGGGCAGCAGTGGAGCAACGACACACTCGCCGGAACGCTGACCCTGACCGCCGGCTGCGGTGGGATGGGCGGGGCACAGCCGCTGGCCGTCACCATGAACGGTGGGGCGTGCCTGGTCGTCGACGTCGACCCGAGCCGGCTGGCCCGTCGGGTGCAGACCCGCTACCTGGACACGGTCGCCGACTCGCTGGACGAGGCGGTGGCGCTGGCGGTCGCGGCGAAACAGGAGCGCCGAGCCCTCTCCGTCGGTGTGGTCGGCAACGCCGCCACCATCTTCCCCGAGCTGCTGCGCCGGGGCGTCGGCATCGACATCGTGACCGACCAGACCAGCGCCCACGACCCGCTGTCGTACCTGCCGGAGGGGGTGGAGTTGGCCGACGCGGCGGAGTACGCGGCCAGCAAGCCGGCCGAGTTCACCGACCGGGCCCGCGCCTCGATGGCCAAGCACGTCGAGGCGATGGTCGGCTTCCTGGACGCGGGTGCCGAGGTGTTCGACTACGGCAACTCGATCCGGGGCGAGGCACAGCTCGGCGGCTACGACCGGGCGTTCGACTTCCCAGGATTCGTACCCGCCTACATCCGACCGCTGTTCTGCGAGGGTAGGGGTCCGTTCCGCTGGGCGGCGCTCTCCGGCGACCCGGCCGACATCGCGGCCACCGACCGGGCCGTACTCGACCTGTTCCCGGAGAACGAGTCGCTGGCCCGGTGGATCCGACTGGCCGGTGAGCGGGTCGCCTTCCAGGGCCTGCCGGCCCGGATCTGCTGGCTCGGCTACGGCGAGCGGGACCGCGCCGGGGTGCGGTTCAACGAGATGGTCGCCTCCGGCGAGCTGTCCGCCCCGGTGGTGATCGGTCGGGACCACCTGGACTGCGGCAGCGTGGCCAGCCCGTACCGGGAGACCGAGGCGATGGCCGACGGCTCGGACGCGATCGCCGACTGGCCGCTACTCAACGCGCTGGTCAACACCGCGTCCGGGGCGTCCTGGGTGTCCCTCCACCACGGCGGCGGGGTAGGCATCGGCCGCTCCATCCACGCCGGCCAGGTCTGCGTGGCCGACGGCAGCGCGCTGGCCGGGCAGAAGATCGAACGAGTGCTCACCAACGATCCAGCCATGGGCGTCATCCGGCACGTCGACGCCGGCTACGACACCGCCCGCGGCGTCGCCGACGCCACCGGCGTCCACATCCCCATGCCCCAGGCGTGAAGGAGATCCCCGTGTCATCGCATCCTGCGGCGGAAGGCTCGTTGACCGACCGGTTCCGGGACCTGTGGGACCAGCTCGCGCCGATCGGTCGGGACGAAAGCACCGGCGGCTACCTGCGCTACACCTGGACCGCACCGGAGCTGCGGCTGCGGGACTGGTTCCGGGAGCAGGCCGCCCAGCGGTCGATGCCCGTCACCGACGACGGTAACGGCAACCTCTTCGCCTGGTGGGGCGACCCGGCCGCCGGGGACGCGCCCGACGCCGAGCGTGGCGGGGACGTGGTGCTCACCGGCAGCCACTTCGACTCGGTGCCGCACGGCGGCGGCTATGACGGGCCGTTGGGCATCGTCAGCGCCCTGCTCGCCGTCGACGAGCTGCGCCGGACCGGGGTCACCCCGAACCGGCCGATCGGCATCGTCGCGTTCGCCGAGGAGGAGGGAGCGCGGTTCGGCGTACCGTGTCTGGGGTCTCGGCTGCTCACCGGGGCGCTGACTCCCGAGCGAGCGGTGGCGCTGACCGACCGGGACGGGGTACGCCTGGCCGACGCGTTCGGCGGCGAGCCGGCCGGGGCCCGCCCGGAGCTGGTCGGGCGGATCGGTGCGTTCGTGGAGTTGCACGTCGAGCAGGGGCGCGCACTGGTCGACCTGGACTCACCGGTCGCGGTGGCGAGCGCGATCTGGCCGCACGGCCGGTGGCGGTTCGACTTCACCGGCGAGCCCAACCACGCCGGTACGACCCGGATGGCCGACCGGCGTGATCCGATGCTCACCTACGCGTTCACGGTGCTCGCGGCGAACAAGGAAGCCCGGCTGCGCGGCGCGCACGCCACCGTCGGCCGGGTGCACGCCGAACCGAACGCCACCAACGCCATCCCGGCCCGGGTAACCGGCTGGCTGGACGCCCGGGCCGCCGAGCCGGAGACGCTGGCCGCTCTGGTGGAGGCGGTCCGGGCGAAGGCGGCCGAGCGGGCCCGCCGCGACGGTACGGAGTTGTCGGTCACCGAGGAGTCGGTGACCCCGTTGGTCGGCTTCGACCGAGGGCTGGGCGGGCGGCTACGCGACCTGCTGGACGTACCGGTGCTGCCGACCGGGGCGGGTCACGACGCCGGGGTGCTGGCGGCGCACGTGCCGACGGCGATGCTCTTCGTGCGTAACCCGACCGGGGTGTCGCACTCCCCGGCCGAGTCGGCCACCGACGACGACTGCGCCGCCGGGATCGCCGCGCTGGCCCGGGTGCTGACGGAGTTGGCATGCCAGTGACCAGGTGGACACATCAGCCCGACGGGAGCAGCCGTTGATCGCCTATCTCGCCGAGTACGCCTGGCTGCCGGACGCCCCGGCACCGACGGCGGAGGTGCTGATCGAGGTTGCCGACGGGCGCATCACCGGGGTGACCACCGGAGCTGACGCGCCGGCGGGCGTACCCCGCCCGCCGGACGCGGTCCGACTGCCGGGGCTCACCCTGCCGGGGCTGGCCAACGCCCACTCGCACGCCTTCCACCGGGCGCTGCGCGGTCGTACCCACGGCGGTCGGGGTGACTTCTGGAGTTGGCGGGACGGCATGTACGCCGTCGCCGCCCGCCTCGACCCGGACCGCTATCTGGCCCTGGCCCGGGCCGCGTACGCCGAGATGGCGCTGGCCGGGATCACGTGTGTGGGCGAGTTCCACTACCTGCACCACGGGCCGGAGGGCGTGCCGTACACCGACCCGAACGCGATGGGTGCGGCGCTGGTCGAGGCCGCCGCGCAGGCCGGCATCCGGCTCACCCTGCTGGACACGCTCTACCTGACCGCCACAGTGGACGGTGATCCGTTGACCGGTCCGCAGCGTCGGTTCGGCGACGGTGACCTGGACGGCTGGTCGACCCGGCACGACCTACTGAAAGCGGCGACGCACGCCCGGATCGGGGCCACGTCGCACGCCCGGATCGGGGTTGCGCTGCACTCGGTACGGGCGGTCCCGGCGGAGCTGCTGGCCACCTTCGCCGAGCACAACGAGGGCGTCCCGCTGCACTTCCACCTCTCCGAACAGCCGGCCGAGAACGAGGCGTGCCTGGCCCGGCACGGCTGCACCCCGAGCCAGTTGCTGGCCGATCGGGGCGTGCTCTCGCCGACCGCCACGGCGGTGCACGCCACCCACCTGGCCGACGCCGACTTGGCGCTGCTCGGCGGGACCGGCACCGGCGTGTGTTTCTGCCCGACGACCGAACGGGACCTGGCCGACGGAATCGGCCCGGCCCGGGAGTTGGCCGACGCGGGTAGCCCGCTCAGCCTCGGCAGCGACAGCCACGCCGTGATCGACCTGTTCGAGGAGGCGCGAGCGGTGGAGTTGGACGAGCGGCTGCGTACCCGGCGACGTGGGCACTTCGCCGCCACCGAGCTGCTGACCGCCGCCACCTCGACCGGGCACGCGGCGCTGGGCTGGCCCGACGCCGGCCGGATCGCGGTGGGGCAGCGCGCCGACCTGGTCACGGTGCGGCTGGACAGCGTACGCACGGCAGGTGTGCCGCCGGTCGGCATGTTCTTCGCGGCCAGCGCCGCCGACGTGACCGACGTACTGGTGGACGGTCGGCCGGTGGTGCGCGACGGCCGGCACGTCACCATCGACGTACCGGACGCGTTGCGCGAATCGATCGGAGCGGTCACCCGGTGACCGCCCCCGGAGCAGACAGCGAGGTGACGCCGTGAGCCCCCGGCTCGACAGCAGTCTCCTGGTCGACAACATCGGAGAGCTGGTCACCAACGTCGCCGGCACCGGGGAGGGCGGTCCGCTCGGCATCCGGCGCGACGCGGCGGTGCTGGTCGAGGGCGACCGGATCGCCTGGATCGGCCCGGCGACGTACGCCCCGGCGGCAGACCGGCGTATCGACGTCGAGGGGGCGGCGGTGCTGCCCGGCTTCGTCGACAGCCACGCGCACCTGGTCTTCGCCGGCGACCGGGCCACCGAGTTCGCGGCCCGGATGGCCGGTCAGCCCTACACCGGCGGCGGGATCCGCACCACTGTCTCCGCCACCCGGGCCGCCAGCGACGACGAGCTACGCGCCAACGTCGCCCGCCTGCACCGCGAGGCGCTGCGGCAGGGCACCACCACGATCGAGATCAAGAGCGGGTACGGCCTCAGCGTCACCGAGGAGGCCCGGTCGCTGCGGATCGCCCGCGAGTTCACCACCGAGACGACCTTCCTCGGGGCGCATGTGGTGCCGGCCGAGTACGCCGACCGCCCCGACGACTACGTGGGACTGGTCTGTGGGCCGATGCTGCGGGCCGCCCTGCCGTACGCCCGGTGGATCGACGTGTTCTGCGAGCGGGGCGCGTTCGACGCCGACCACGCCCGCGCGATCCTCACCGTCGGACAGGCCGCCGGCCTGGGCGTACGGCTGCACGCCAACCAGCTCGGTCCCGGGCCGGGCGTACAGCTCGCCGTCGAGGTCGGGGCGGCCAGCGTCGACCACTGCACCCACCTCTCCGACGCCGACATCGAGGCGTTGGCCTCCACCACCGTGGATTGGACGTCGGGCGCGGAGACGACGACGGTGGCGACCCTGCTGCCCGGGGCCGAGTTCTCCACCCGGTCGCCATATCCGGACGCGCGTCGGCTGCTCGACGCCGGGGTCACCGTGGCGCTGGCCACCGACTGCAACCCCGGCTCGTCGTACACCTCGTCGATGCCGTTCTGCGTGGCGCTGGCCGTACGCGAGATGGGGTTGACCCCGGCGGAGGCGGTCTGGGCGGCGACGGCGGGCGGCGCGCGGGCGTTGCGCCGTGACGACGTCGGCGTGCTGCGCCCGGGGGCCCTGGCCGACCTGGTCGTCCTGGATGCCCCGTCCCATCTGCACCTGGCCTACCGGCCGGGAGTTCCACTGATCAGCCAGGTCCTGCACAACGGAGTGCCGCATCATGAGTGAGCGAATCAGCAAGCACAGCCATACAACTCATGCCATCAACGAGCAAAGCGCCGTGATTGTCCAGCCCACCGGGGTCTCCCCCGGCGACGTGCTCGCGGTGGCCCGGGGCACCGCCACCGTCACACTGGATCCGGCGACCGTGGCGGCGATGGCCACCAGCCGAAGCATCGTCGACGACATCGAGCGGGACGGCCGCCCGGTGTACGGTGTCTCGACCGGTTTCGGGGCACTGGCGAACACCTTCGTCGCCCCGGAGCGGCGGGCCGAACTACAGCACGCTCTGATCCGCTCGCATGCCGCCGGGGTCGGCGCGCCCATGCCCCGTGAGGTGGTCCGGGCGATGATGCTGCTGCGGGTCCGCTCCCTGGCACTCGGGCACTCCGGGGTCCGGCCGCTGGTCGCACAGGCCCTGGTCGACCTGCTCAACCAGGACATCACCCCGTGGGTGCCGGAGCACGGCTCGCTGGGTGCCTCTGGTGACCTGGCCCCGCTGGCGCACTGCGCGTTGGTGCTGCTCGGCGAGGGTTGGACAATCGGCAAGGGCGGGGTACGCGAAGATGCGGCGGTGGCCCTACAGCGGGCCGGGCTGGCCCCGATCGAGCTCTCCGCGAAGGAGGGCCTGGCGCTGATCAACGGCACCGACGGCATGCTCGGCATGCTGCTGCTGGCGATCGACGACGCGGCCCACCTGTTCACCATGGCCGATGTCACCGCCGCGCTGGCCATCGAGGCGATGCTCGGGTCGGAGCGGCCGTTCCGGCCGGAGCTGCACGCCATCCGTCCGCACCCGGGGCAGGCGGTCTCGGCAGCCAATATCCACCGGCTGCTCCAGGGCTCGGCGATCATGGACTCGCACCGGGACGATCTGGCGCACGCGGTGCAGGATGCGTACTCAATGCGGTGCGCGCCGCAGGTGGCTGGGGCCGCCCGGGACACCCTGTCGTTCGTGGACAGCGTCGCGGCCCGGGAGTTGGTCTCGATCGTCGACAACCCGGTGGTGCTGCCGAACGGGCAGGTGGAGTCGACCGGAAACTTCCACGGCGCACCGCTGGGCTTCGCCGCCGACTTCCTGGCCATTGCCGCCGCCGAGGTCGGTTCGATCTCCGAGCGTCGGGTGGACCGGCTGCTGGACGTATGCCGCTCCCGGGACCTGCCGGCGTTCCTGTCCCCGGACGCCGGGGTCAACTCCGGTCTGATGATCGCCCAGTACACCGCCGCCGGCATCGTGGCGGAGAACCGGCGGCTGGCCGCCCCGGCCTCGGTGGACTCGCTGCCGACCAGCGGTATGCAGGAGGATCATGTCTCGATGGGCTGGGCGGCGGCCAAGAAGCTGCGTACCGTGCTGGACAACCTGACCAGTCTGCTCGCGGTGGAGCTGCTGGCCGCCGTACGAGGATTGCAGTTGCGGGCTCCGCTCACCCCGTCGCCGGCCGGACAGGCGGCGGTGGCCGCGGTAAGCAAGTTCGCCGGGGACCCCGGCCCGGACATCTTCCTCGCCCCGGCCATGGAGGCCACCCGATCGGTGGTCGCCAACCGGGCACTCCGGTCCACGATCGAGACCCACCTCGGCCCACTTGGGTGAAAGGAAGGGCCCCTTCTTATCGCTTTCTGCCTTGAAGGGGCCCTTCCTCACGCCCCAGGGCCGGTGCAGCCACCCGTCAATGTCAGTCGAGCCGACCCGGGCGGAGATCTATCCGAACGTGTGGGACCCCCGGAAGGGGTGGAGTGGCTTCGGGGCTACTACGACGACCTGCCGCCGTGCTTCGCGGCAGCGGCGGAAGTCGGCGAGGCGATCATCTTCTGGGTGGACTGAGGCCAGCCATGCCGGGATCCGTTCTGCCCCTAGGCTGGCGAGACCGGCAGCACCTTGGCGACCACCTTGGCCAGCTCGCGCAGGGCCTTGCCCCGGTGGCTGACCGCGTCCTTCTCCTGTGGGGTCAGCTCGGCGTTGGTCCGGTCCTGCCCGTCCCCGAGGAAAATCGGATCGTAGCCGAACCCGCCGTCGCCGCGCGGTGCGCGCAGCAGCCGGCCGGGCTGCCGCCCCTCGACCAGGTGCTCCTTGCCACTGGGCAGCACCAGGGCCACCGCACAGACGAAGGCGGCACCCCGCTGTTCGTCGGACACGTCACCGATCTGGGCGAGCACCAGCTCCAGGTTGGCCTGGTCGTCGCCGTGCCGACCGGACCACCGGGCGCTGAACACGCCGGGCATTCCGTTGAGCGCATCGACGGCCAGTCCGGAGTCGTCGGCGATGGTGGGCAGGCCGGTCTGCCGGCAGCCCTCACGCGCCTTGAGCAGGGCGTTCTCACCAAAGGTGAGCCCGGTCTCGGGGACCTCCTGGTATTCGGCGACGTCGGCCAAGCCGACCAGCTTGATCCGCTGTGGACCGAGCGCACCGTCGAGGATGCGCTGCAACTCGGCGAGCTTCTTGAGGTTACGGGTCGCCAGTAGCACCTGAATCATTCGGCGAGTGCCTTTCGTTGGGCTTCGGTCAGTTCGGCACAGCCGGCCACGCCGAGGTCGAGCAGGGCGTCGAGCTGCTCGCGGGCGAACACCCCGGACTCGCCGGTGCCCTGTACCTCCACGAAGTCGCCGGTGCCGGTGCAGACCACGTTCATGTCGACCTCGGCGCTGACGTCCTCCGCGTAGCACAGGTCGAGTCGGGGCTCCCCGTCGATGATGCCCACGCTGACCGCGGCCACCGAGCGGTGCATCACCGCCGCCGGCTTGCCGGCCAGGGCCTTACGGCTGGCGAGCCAGCTGACCGCGTCGTGCAGCGCCACGTACGCCCCGGTGATGGCGGCGGTCCGGGTGCCGCCGTCGGCCTGGAGGACGTCGCAGTCGAGGACGATCGAGTTCTCGCCGAGCGCCTTCAGGTCGATGCAGGCTCGCAGGCTGCGTCCGATCAGGCGGGAGATCTCATGGGTACGACCGCCGAGGCGGCCCTTGACGCTTTCCCGGTCGGAGCGGGTGGTGGTGGCCCGGGGCAGCATGGAGTATTCGGCGGTCACCCAGCCGAGTCCGGAGCCTTTACGCCAGCGGGGTACCCCCTCGGTGACGCTGGCGGTGCAGAGCACCCGGGTGTCGCCGAATTCGACGAGCACCGAGCCCTCCGGGTGGATGCTCCACTTCCGGGTCAGGGTCACCGGTCGGAGTTGGTCGGGCCGCCGCCCGTCAGGTCGCGCCATGCTGGCAGCCTATGTGTTCACCCGAACCCGCCGACCCGGGGTATCCCGGCGCACGGCGATCCGATCAAATCTCGTAGCTGGCGCCGGGGCGGACCACCTCGACCGGGCCGGCGAAGGCGGCGGAGGCGGCCTCGAAGGTCGACGCCTCGCTGGCCCACGCGGCGACCAGGTGGGTGAGCAGCAGTTTGCCGACTTCGGCCTTGTTCGCGGTCTCGCCCGCCTCCCGGCCGGTCAGGTGCAGATCCGGCGGGTTGTCCACTCCGTCGAGATAGCTCGCCTCACAGAGGAACACGTCGGCACCGTGCGCCAGCCGCAGCAGCGCCTCGCACGGTGCGGTGTCGGACGAGTAGGAGAGGATTCGTCCCTCGTGCTCCAGCCGTACACCGTAGGTTTCCACCGGGTGGTTGACCCGGTCGACGGTGACTGCGAACGGCCCGATGGGGAAGGTGCCGGGTTGTAGGCCGTAGAAGGTGTAGACGTCGTCGACCGGCCCCTCGTCCGAGCTGTAGGCGCGGGCGATGCGGTCCGGGGCCCCCGCTGGTGCGTAGACCGGCAGCGGCGGCTGCGGGCCGTCCGGGGAGTATCGACGTACGACCACGTAGGTGACCGCGTCGAGGATGTGGTCGCAGTGCAGGTGGGTGAGGAGAATGGCGTCGACGGCGTTCAGCCCCACGTAACGCTGGAGGGCGGAGAGCGATCCGGAGCCAAAGTCCACCAGGAGACGGAAGCCCTCGGCTTCCACAAGGTACGCCGAGCAGGCCGACTCAGGGCCGGGGAAACTGCCGGCGCATCCCAGGACGGTCAATCGCATCTGGCTATCCCGTTTTCGCCCGCGGCCGGAGACAGCCCGCCCCCTACCATTTCGAAGATCGTTTCCGGCGAGTCTGCCACGGTGCGCAGCCTACGCCGCGACAAGTAGGCGGACCGAAGATCTGCTCTGTGTTGTCGTCAAGGCGACAGCACCCCTATCTCAGTTCTGGACAATTCCCTCAAATCAGGCGTTACGCCCAAGCTACCTTTCCGTTGCACTGCGTAGGAGGCCGAGCGATCAACGCGGAGCCAGAGCGCCGAGCAGGATGGTGAAGGGGTGCCCGCGCAGGTTGACAGACCTTCACCCGGTCCGGCGCTGACCGACTGCCCAGTGGTCGCGGTGGCGACCCTGGCCGCGTTGGAGCAGGCGTTCAGGCTGAAGGCCGGCTCGCCGAGAGTCGTCACCCGCTACACCTCGACCCCGGTGCCGGTGGCGACCAGGATCAAGCCACCACCGCCGACCCTGACGGTGCCGCCCAGCGCCGGTCGGCACCGTTTTCTGCGCCGCCGATCGCAACCCCGAGGAGCCAACGGGCGCATGCTCGGCATCTGCGGCTGGGCAACCGGGCTCGGCGTCGTCGGTCTCGGGCCGGCATCGCGTGCGGTGGTCGCGGTCGTGTCCGACACCGCACCCGAGTGGTACGAACCCACCCTGGCGGGCCTCGGTCTGGCCGGGATCGGGCTGACCGCGATGGCGCTGGGGGTGGCCCGACGGCGACGGCTGCCCTGGATCGCGCTGGGGGTGGCCAGCGTACCCGTCTGCGTCAGCGTGGGCCTGGCCATCGCCATCCCCTGAGTTAGGACGGTCAACTCTGCGGCGTCCGACGCGGTCTGGACGACAATGCCGATCCGGCTACGCCAGGCGCGGCCCGCCCGGCTCAGACTCTCGCCCAACACGGATACTTGATGGACAAACCGGCAGCCGGTGGCGAGCGTAGCGGCCTGATCATGATTCAACGGGAGGACACGGCACGCGTCGACGAGTCGCCCAACGGGCACACCGGCCTGATCCCGTCAGGTCAGGCCCAGAGTTGGCCCTCCAGTGCTTCCTCGGCGTCGCTGAGCGTGCCGCCGTACGCCCCGGTCGACAGGTACTTCCAGCCGGCGTCGGCCACCACGAAGGCGACGTCGGCCCGCCGGCCCTCGCGTACCGCCTGATGGGCCACGGCCAGCGCGGCGTGCAGGATCGCCCCGGTGGAGAAGCCGGCGAAGATTCCCTCCACCTCGACCAACTGCCGAGTACGTAGCACCGCGTCCCGGGTCCCGACGGAGAACCGGCGGGTCAGGACCTTCGGGTCGTACAACTCGGGTACGTAGCCCTCGTCGATGTTTCGCAGCCCGTAGACGACCTCGCCGTACCGGGGCTCGGCCGCGACGATCTCGATGCCCTCGACCTTTTCGCGCAGGTAGCGACCGGTGCCCATCAGGGTGCCGGTGGTGCCCAGGCCGGCCACGAAGTGGGTGATCGTGGGCAGGTCGTGCAAGAGTTCCGGGCCGGTCGTCTCGTAGTGGGCCCGGGCGTTGGCCTCGTTCCCGTACTGGAAGAGGGTCACCCAGTCGGGATGCTCGGCGGCGATCTGCTTGGCCGTCACCACCGCCTGGTTGGATCCGCCGGCCGCCGGCGAAAAGATGATCTCCGCGCCGTACATGCGCAGGACCTGCACCCGCTCGGCCGAGACGTTCTCCGGCATCACGCAGACCAGCCGGTAGCCCCGGGTCTTGGCCACCATCGCCAGCGCGATGCCGGTGTTGCCGCTGGTCGGTTCGAGGATCGTGTCCCCCGGCCGGAGCCGCCCGGACTCCTCGGCCTCGCGGACCATGAACAGGGCCGGGCGGTCCTTGATGCTGCCGGTCGGGTTCCGGTCTTCGAGCTTGGCCCAGAGCCGCACCGGCGGTGCCCCGTCGGGCACCGTCGGCGAGAGCCGGGGCAGGCCGACCAGCGGCGTGCCCCCACAGGCGTCGAGCAGACTGTCGTACCGCGCCATGGCGGCCGACCTCAGCGCCCGGAATCCGGGGTACGGACTGCCAGCGCCGCCGCGGTGGTGACGTTGTGCCGGCTGATCGCCGCCGCGGCGGCACGGTGCTGGCTGATCGCCGCAGCGGCGGCGAAGCCGAACGCACCACCGGCGACGGCGGGCAGGATGGTCACGGTGTCGCCGTCGGCCACCTTGGCGTCCAGTGCGCCCAGGAAGCGGACGTCCTCGTCGTTTACGTAGATGTTGACGAACCGGTGCAGGCCACCCTCTTCGGTGACCAGGCGACCCCGCAGGCCGGAGTACTTGCCGTCCAGGTCGGTCAGCAGCTCGGCGAGCGTGTCACCGGCACCCTCGACGACCTTCGCGCCGCCGGTGTAGCTACGCAGGATGGTGGGGATACGAATCTCGATGGCCATGGTCTTACTCCTGATGGAACGACGGTGTCATGGAAGAAAGGGACTACGGAGGTATGGGTGTCGAGCCGCGCTGAGAGATCAGCGGCCGGAACACTCGTAGTCGACCGTCGCCGGGCTCTGCCCGAACATGTAGGACTGCACGGCGTGCTGGTCCACGTTGGCGTCAACGCTGTCGCCGTCGAGGATGTGGACCGGCTCCTCGGTGATCACGCCGTCCACGATGCGGAACGAACGGATCTCCTCGGTGGCGGGATCGCGGGTGGAGACGAGTAGGTAGTGAGCGCCAGGCTCGCCGGCGAAGGCGACGTCGGTCCGCGACGGGTACGCCTCGGTGGCGGTGTGCGAGTGGTAGATGACCACTGGCTCCTCGTCGCGGTCGTCCATCTCCCGCCACACCCGGAGCTGTTCCATCGAGTCGAACTCGTAGAACGTCATCGAGCGCGCCGCGTTGTCCATCGGGATGTGCCGGGTCGGGGTGTCGCTGCCGGCCGGTCCCGCGACGACACCGCACGCCTCGTCGGGATGGTCCCGACGGGCGTGGGCGACGATCGCGTCGACGATCGGCCGGTCGATGCTCAGCACGCCCACCAGCCTACCCGTAGCCTCGCGAGGTTTTCACGTGGCGACCGTCACCCGGGATGGCCGCCGTGTTTCTGGATGAACACCTCGATCCCGTCCAGAACCCGCTGCAGGCCGAACTCGAAGTCCTCCGCGTCCTCGTAACCACCGATCTCGTCGAAGAAGCCGGTCGAGGTCATCTTGTGCAGCGTCGGGTAGCGGTCGGCGTCGACCACCTTGCGCAGTAGCCGCCCGTACCTGACGGGGTCGTACGCCCCGGTGCCCATGGCCCGGTGCAGCTCCCGCGAGAAGTGCGCCTCGCCATGGACGTACCCGGTGAGGAGCTGGACCACCGCGAGCCGGTAGCCGTCCGCCAGGCCGGTCCCGTCGAGCGCCCGCAGGCCACGGTCCATCCAGGTCAAGCCGTTAGGGGTGACCGGTGGGCCGCTGATCGGCACCTCCAACAGCCACGGGTGCCGACGGAAGGTCTGGAGGTGGTCACGGGCCCACCGCTCCAGACCGGCCCGCCAGCCCTCCTCCGCCGTCTCGCCTGCCGATGACGCAGCGGCCTGCGGCATCGCGCCGGCGGTCTCCTGCATGAGCATGAGCAGTTCGTCCTTGCCCTCGACGTAGCGGTAGAGGGACATGGTCGTGAATCCGACCCGTTCGGCGACACGACTCATGGACACCTGCCCGAGCCCTTCCGCGTCTGCCAGCTCGATGGCCGCCTGGACGATCTGTTCCAGGCTCAGCCCAGGTCGGGGCCCTCGACGCGGGCGCTCCCGTCGCCCCCAGAGCAGTTCCAGGCTGCGGGGCAGCTCGTCGCCGGCGTGGTCGTCGTTCGTCATCCGTGTCCCTTGGTCGGCCTTGACCCCATCCTAAAACTGTGTATAGCCTACACGTAAGCGTGTATGACATACACAGTTCGATTTCGAACAGCGCCGAAACGAGTGACAGCATGATCGATGACGCAATAGTCAAGGCCCACGGAATCCACAAGTCATACCGGAACGTCACGGTGCTCGACGGCATCGACCTACGCGTACGGAAAGGCACGGTATTCGCACTGCTCGGCCCGAACGGTGCCGGCAAGACGACCCTGGTGCGAATCCTCTCGACACTCATCAGGCCGGATGGCGGAACGGCGACGATAGCCGGCCACGACGTGCTGCGCGCACCGGAGAAGGTGCGGGCAGCGATCAGCCTCACCGGACAGTACGCCGCCGTCGACGAACTGCTGACCGGCGAGGAGAACCTGTTGATGATGGGTCGACTCTGCCGTCTGAGCCGCTCGGCGACCCGTCGTCGGGCCGGCGAACTGCTCGACCAGTTCGACCTCACCCCGGCCCGGAGCCGGTTGGTCAAGACCTACTCCGGCGGCATGCGGCGACGCCTCGACCTGGCCGTCAGCCTCCTCGGTCGACCTTCGGTGATCTTCCTCGACGAACCGACCACCGGGCTCGACCCACGCAGCCGACAGGCCATGTGGGACCAGGTCAGAGAGCTGGTCGCAGCGGAGGTCACCGTCTTCCTCACCACGCAGTACCTCGAAGAGGCCGACCAGTTGGCCGATCGGATCACCATGATCGACGACGGCCGGGTGATCGCCGAGGGCACCGCCGAGGCGCTGAAGTCGCAACTCGCCAGCGAGCGGGTGGAACTACTCCTCGGCACCGGGGACGACTTCGAGCGGGCCCGCCGGGACCTCGACGGCCAGACGATCGGCGTCGACCGGGAACTACGCACGGTCAGCGTGACGACCGACGGAAGCGCCGAACAGGTGCGACGCCTGCTCGACCGGATGGCAGGACAGAACATCGTCGTCGACCGGATATCGACCCACCGCCCCAGCCTGGACGACGTCTTCCTGGCACTGACCGGCCGCACGGAAAGGGCAGAGAACCGATGACGACCCATTCGGCGTTCTATTGGGCGGCCAGTGATTCACTCACCATGGTCGGCCGCAGTCTCCGGCACACCCGGCGCAACTTCGACTCGCTACTGCTGACCGTCTTGCTACCAACGATCATGCTACTCATGTTCGTCTACGTATTCGGCGGTGCGATCACCACCGGCTTCGACCAGTACGTCAATTACGTCGTACCCGGAATCATCCTGCTCTCCACCGGGTACGGCGCGTCGTCGACCGCCGTCAGTGTGGCCAACGACATGGTCAACGGCATCGTGGACCGGTTCCGGTCACTGCCGATCCTCAGCACCGCCGTCCTCACCGGGCACGTGGTGGCGAGCGTGGCCCGAAACGTCGTGGCCACCGCGCTGGTCGTCGGCCTGGCACTCCTCGTCGGCTTCCGACCGAACGCCGAGCCGGTGGAGTGGATGGCCACGATCGCCCTCCTGCTGTTGTACATCCTGGCGATGTCCTGGCTGGCGGTGGCGCTGGGCCTCCTGGCCGGGAACGTCGAGTCGGCCAGCGGCTTCACCGTCATCATCCTCTTCCTGCCCTACCTGAGCAGCGCCTTCGTGCCGACCGGGACGATGCCCACCGTCCTACGCCAGTTCTCCGAGCACCAGCCGATCACGCCGATGACCGAGACCGTCCGGGGGCTGTTGATGGGTACGCCGATCGGTGCCAGCGCGATGCTGTCGCTCGCCTGGTTCGGCGGAATCCTGGTGCTGGCCTACCTGGCGGCCGGCTACCTCTTCAAGCGCCGGGCCGCCCGCAGCTGATCGAGCTGTTCCCAGCGGCCGACCAAGCCGGTTCAGCCGCTAGTCGAGCAGGGCGTTCAGCAGGGACTCCTGGACGTAGCCGAGATAGGCGTAGACGGAGAGCTGGAAGACCCGGGTCGACCCCGGGTCCTCCAGCACCGCCTCGTCCAGTTCGCTGGTGAGGTCGGTGTCGTCGGTGAGTTCCAGCCGTACCCCCATCGCCAACCGGGCATCGTTGAGCGCCCGCAGCCACGCCTCGGCGGCCTCGGCGTCGAGGCGTACCCGGCCGTCGGTGTCGTCGGGCAGGGCGGCCAGGATCGCGCCCGCCTGGTCGATCTTGCCGGTCTTGAGGTCGCCCTCGGTGTACTGGCGGAACTCGGCGGAGTCGACCGGGTCCTGCGGGTAGATGTCCGGAAAGAGCCGGCCGACCACCGGATCCGAGTGGTCGAAGCCCTCGGTCAGCAGCCCGACCACCTCGGCGGCGACCTTGCGTAAGACCCGTACCTCGTCGGGTGCCAACCGGGCCACGTAGTGGTCGCCGTGGCGACGGAAGGTGCTCACGAGCGATCCACCGTCGCCCAGAGCCCGTAGGCGTGCAACTGGGACGCGTCGTGCTCCATTCGTTCCCGGGCACCGCTGGACACCACCGCGCGCCCCTTGTGGTGAACGTCGAGCATCAGCTTCTCGGCCTTCTCCCGGCTGTATCCGAAGAGCTTCTGGAACACCCAGGTCACGTAGGACATCAGGTTGACCGGATCGTTCCAGACGATCGTCACCCAGGGTTGGTCGGAGACCGGTACCTCTTCGGGGTCCATCGTCTCGACCGGGGCAACCTGTGGAGCCGTCACGTCCCCCATCGTGCCACCGTCCCGACCGCATCGTGGAACCGGAACACCTGGATGGCCGTCGACCACGGTATCGACCGCATCTAGCCGAGCAGGGTCGAGTGCTCGACGGTGTCGGTCAGCACGGTCACCAGAGCCGACCGCAGCGCCTCGAACCGCCGGTTGACCTCCCGCGACACCTCCAGCTCGACCTCCCGCAGAACCCGTTGCAACCAGGATCGGGCAGCTGTCGGGTCGGCGTTGTCGGGACCACGCCAGTGCTGGTAGCAACCACCGGCCAGGGCCACCCCGATCGGTGGCAGGACCGCCGTGCCGGACGCGCCGGGGTACGCCAGCAGCGGCCCCACCCCGCCGGAGCCGGTCCGGCCGATCACCCGTCCGGCGGCGGTGACCAGCAGCACCCGGTCCAGCCCTCGGGCAGTGCGATGGTTGGCGAGTTCGAGGCGTACCGCGGCGACCAGGCGTCGTCGTACGTCGTCCGCCTCGGGTGCCTGGAAGACCCGAGTGATGATCTCGTCGAGGACCTGGTCCACCCCCGTGTCACATTCGACGACGGCGTACAGGGACAGCGCCTGGATCTCCCGATCGAGGGTGGCCGGCAAGCCACCACAGCCGGTGGCGAAGAGGAGTTCCTGCACGCAACGCAGGTGGATGTTGGCCACTTCCAGGGCCAGGTGCTGCCGGACCCGGGGTGCCCAGGTCCGTACCTGGCGGTCGAGCAGATCCGCCCAGTCGAAGTCGGTGAGATCGGGCCGGACCCGTACGGCACGGGTGCTTCCCGGCACCACGGGCGGGTTACCACTGGCCCGGCGCAGCCCTTCGGTGCTCGCCCAGTCCACCAGGGCCCAGCGCAGGGGGACCGTGTCCCCGGCGGCCGGGTCCACCGCGAACCAGCGGGCGGCGGCGAGGGCCGGCACGGTGGCCAGCAGGGTGGCCCGATGCGCGTCGAGCGCGACCGACACCTGATCGAGGTACGGCTCGCCAACCGTGTGGACGCGGTCGTCGTCACCCCCGGCGGCCGGTGTGACGGCGAAGAAGACCGCCACGTCGTACGCGGCGAGGGTGGTCAGTAGTTCGAGTTCGGCGGCGCTCAACGTCTGCTCAGCGGAGATCACGAAGAGCACGGCACCGGCCCGGCTGATCGCGTCGAGCAGCACCCGGGCACCGGCTGGCCCGAGCGCCCCGGTGTCTGGCGTGTCGACGACGGCGAAGTGGCGCAGTATCCGGTCCGGGAGGGTCATCTCGACCCGGCGAGGTGGGCGGGCCAACGCCGGACCGGCACCGACCGGCTCGGCCCGGTAGGGGTACGGCTCGGGACGGTCGGGTAGGTAGGCGAGACCGTCGGCGACGGCGCCAGGCCGGACGACCAGGAAGCTGCCCTGGGGAACCCGCAGGGCGGCCGGGCCGACGCCGAGCAGGGCACCAAGCACCTCGGTACGACCGCCACCCGCCGGGCCGACGGCGACGACCGCGAGCGGCTCGTCGAACTCGGGGCCGCCGGGCACATCGACCGTCCGATGCTCGGCGAACTCGTGGTGTTGGGCAGAGGCAGCGGCATCGAGCGGCCGATAGCCCATCCTCGGAGGCCTCCCTTACCAAGGCGCGATTCGGTCGGCACGCAAGAAACGCTGGCGAATCAAGTCGAAAGCCGGACATCGGAACGTTACGCCTCTCGGCTGACCCCCGCCGACCGCCCCGGATACTCACGCGTAACCCTATCGATACTCAACTTCGGTCCGTCACCGGTCATACGCGGACCGAGTTCGGTCTATATGCTGCGCGGATGGCTTTGTGGGAGTTCGTCGGCCGCAGGAAGCAACTCGACCGGTTGATCGCCGCCGCGACCGGAGTGACCGGCCGGGGTCTCCTCATCAGTGGCACCGCCGGGATCGGTAAGAGCCGGCTGCTCTCCCACCTCGTCAAGCAGCTTCCACCCGACCGATACGCCGTCTGGTCCGCCTCGGCCAACATCGCCACCTCGGGCCTGCCCTTCGGAGGGCTGGCCCAGGTGCTACCAGCCGACCAGCCCTCCGGCCTCTCCCCCGCCGGCATCCTCCGCTGGGCGGTCGACGCGTTGCACCAGCAGGCCGCCGGCCGCTCGATCGTCCTCGCCGTCGACGACATCCATCTGCTCGACGACTCGTCCGCCGCCCTCGTCTACCTGATCGCCCGCTCCGACGACGCCACCGTGCTGAGCACCATGCTCACCGGATCGGTGATCCCCCTGCCCATCCGGGCACTGTGGACCGACGACCTGGTCGAGCACCTGGAACTGCCCGCGCTGACCCTGGCCGAGGCGACCGAACTGGCGGGGGCGATCCTGGGGATCCCGGTCGACCCACCCTCGGCGGAACGTCTCTGGCGGTTCTCCGGCGGTAACGCGTTACTGCTGCGCGAACTGGTCAAGGCGGCGAACGACAGCGGCGAACTGGTCGAGATGTACGGCGTACTGCACTGGACCGGTCAACCGGGACTGACCGCCACCCTCGACGCACTGATCGACAGCCGGGTCACGCAGTTCAGCCCCGGCGTTCGTACCGCCGTGGAACTGGTGGCGTTCGGAGAGCCCATCGGTGAGGCGATACTGAAACAGGCGGTGCCGTGCGCGGACGCGGAGGCGGCCGAACAGCAGGGGCTGATCCGTACCGTCCAACACGACCGGCGCCGAAACGTGGTCCTGGCCCACCCGATCTACGGCGAGGTGGTCCGCCAACGCTGCCCGGTGATCCGGCTCCGCCGGCTGACCGCGCAACTCGCCGACCTGGTGGAGCGCACCGGTGCTCGGCGCCGCGACGACCTGCTGCGGGTGGCGGTCTGGCGGCTCGAATCCGATACCGCCGACAAGCCGGAGCCCCTGCTGCGCGCGGCCGGGCTGGCGTTCAGCCAGTACGACGTACCGCTGGCCGGGCGACTGGCGCGGGCGGCGCTCCGGACCGGCGGGGGGTTCGCCGCCGCCGAACTGCTGGCCACCATCCTGATGTTCGGCGACCAGCCGAGGGAGGCGATCGAGGTGCTCGACTCGGTCGCCGACGAGATCACCTGCGACCAGCAGCGCAGCCGCTGGCTGACGGTACGCGGGATGGTCTCCTACTGGGGCCTGAGCCAGGAGTCGACGATCGAGTCGATCGAGGCCGACGTGGAGCAGCTCACCGACCTGGCGCACCGGGCCCGGGTCCGGTCCTTCGAGGCGATCATGCGGTTGCATCGGCTCGACTGCGCCGGGGCGCTCCGGCTCAGCCGCAGGGTGCTGGACCGTCCCGCCGCTTCCGTCGCCGCCCGGGGGCTGGCCCGGTGCACCATCGCCCACCTCCAGGCGGCCCGGGGTGAGCTGGTCCAGAGCGGTCGGGCCATCGCCAGTGTCGAGGCGGACGCGGCCCAGTGGCGGGGCGACATGCCCTACCTACAGCTCGCTCTGGAGTTGGCCCGGGGCACCCGGCTCGCGCTCGCCGGTGACCTCGCCGGCATCGACACGATCGTCGCCGACGAGTTCGCGGACCTGGCCGACGCGGGCGACTTCCGGCTCGGTTCGGGTTATCTGTCGATCCTGCGCGCGCAGGCCGCCCGGCTCCGTGGCCAGACCGGCGACGCACTCCGGTTCAGCCTCGGGGCCTGCGCGGTGCTCGCCGGTAGTCCGGCCTTCGCCGGGCTGGCCCACGCGGAACGGACCCAGGCGGCGGCGCTGCGGGGCGACGTGGAACAGGCCGCGCTGGCGATGGCCGAGTCCGACCGGATGCACATCTGCGGCATGGAGGTGCTCTATCCGTGGCGGGAGCAGGCCCGCGCGGCGATGCTGGCCAGCGCCGGAAATATTGGGAGCGCGGTCCGGACCCTGGCCGAACTGGTCCGCCGGCTCCGGGCCGACGGGTTCGCCGGTCACGAGGTCCACGCCCTGCACGACCTGGTCCGTCTCGGTCACGCGGACTTCGAGATCGACCAGCCGAGCAGCAAGCAACAGCCGAACAGCGAGCACGAGCCGAACGGCGACCAACAGCCGGAGGGCACCGCGCGACCGCTCGGGGCCGGGCGACGGCAGACAGTGGCACAACGGTTGACCGAACTCTCCGAGACCGTCGACGGGCGGCTGCCCCCGCTGCTCGCCCGGCATGCCCGCGCCGCCGCCACCCGCGCCGGTGAGGAGTTGCTCGCGGTGGCGGAGAGCTACGCCGAGCAGGGCCTGAACGTGTACGCCGCCGAGGCCGCCGCCGAGGCGGTCACCCGGCTACGGGCGGTCCGCTCCCCGCAGGCACACGCGGCCAACCTCTGCCTCGGCGACCTGCTGGCCCGCTGCGACGTCGTACGCAGTCCGGTCTTCTCGATCCGGCAGCCGACGCTGACCGAGCGGGAGCGCCAGATCGCCCGGCTGGCGGCGGGCGGACTGCCCAGCCGCAACATCGCCGAAGAGCTCTACATCTCCACCCGTACCGTGGAAAATCATCTGCAACGGGTCTACAGCAAGCTGGGCGTGACCGGACGAAGCGAACTCTGGTCCGCCCTCCGGGCGATGCCCGATCCGGACAGCAGACCGGGAAGGTAAGGCGGGCCCGTCGACCTTCCGGACAACGTCCTAGGCTGGGATGGTGAACCTCTCTCGTCCCGCGTTGCTGACCGACCACTACGAGCTGACCATGATCAGCGCCGGACTGCGTGACGGCACCGCCGAGCGGCACTGCGTCTTCGAGGTCTTCGCCCGACGGCTGCCCACCGGGCGGCGCTACGGCGTGGTGGCCGGCACCGGCCGCCTGGTCGAGTTGGTACGCGACTTCCGGTTCGACGAGACGGAGGTGGCGTTCCTGCGGGAGACCGGCGTCATCGACGCGGAGACCGCCGACTGGCTGTCCCGCTACCGCTTCAGCGGCGACATCGACGGATACGCCGAGGGTGAGCTGTTCTTCCCCGGGTCCCCGATCCTCACCGTCTCCGGCACCTTCGCCGAATGCGTGCTACTCGAAACGCTCATCCTGTCGGTGCTCAACTACGACAGCGCCGTGGCCGCCGCCGCGGCCCGGATGGTGACCGCCGCCCGGGGCCGTACGTTGATCGAGATGGGTTCCCGACGGGTCCACGAGGAGGCGGCGGTGGCCGCCGCGCGCGCCGCCTACCTGGCCGGCTTCGGCTACACCTCCAACCTGGCCGCCGGTCAGCGGTACGGGATACCCACCGCCGGTACGGCCGCGCACGCGTTCACCCTGCTCTACGAGGACGAGAAGGCGGCGTTCGCCGCACAGGTCGCCGCCCAGGGCAAGAACACCACGCTGCTGGTCGACACGTACGACATCAGCCAGGGCATCCGTAACGCGATCGAGGTCGCCGGCCCGGACCTGCGGGCGGTCCGGATCGACAGCGGCGACCTGTCGGTCTTGGCCCACCAGTCCCGGGAACTGCTCGACTCGCTCGGTGCCACCGAGACGAAGATCATCGTCTCGGGTGACCTGGACGAGTACGCCATCGCCGCACTCGCCGCCGAACCGGTGGACATGTACGGGGCGGGTACCGCCGTGGGCACCGGTTCCGGCGCACCCACCGCCGGCCTGGTCTACAAACTGGTCGAGGTCGACGGGCGGCCGGTCGTTAAACGCTCGGAGAACAAGGCGACGGTCGGCGGGCGCAAGCTCGCGGTCCGGCGGCACAAACCGACCGGTACGGCCACCGAGGAGATCGTCGTCTCCCAGGGCATGCCGGAGCAGCTGCCCCACGACCGGGCGTTGCAGCAGTCGTATGTGGTCGGTGGGGAGCCGGCGGCACTGCCCACGCTCGTCGAGTCCCGGGAACACCTGCGCCAGTGCCTGATCTCCATCCCGTGGGAGGGGTTGAAGCTTTCCGGTGGCGATCCGGCGATCCCGGTCACCATCGTTCCCGCCGGCTGAGCCGTGCGGCGGGTGGGTCTGGTCGAGCCGGTTGCCCCGATCCGCCGCACCCACCAGGATCGTCCAGAAGGCCGCCAGTTGCGGAAAGGGTTCCCATGCGCCGTGCACTGATCATCGTCGACGTGCAGAACGACTTCTGCGAGGGCGGCTCGCTCGCCGTGACCGGGGGCACCGAGGTGGCCTCGGCAATCACGCGACTGCTGGCCGACCAACCCGAGCGGTGGGACCACGTGGTAGCCACGAAGGACTACCACGTGGATCCCGGAGCCCACTTCGGCAGCCCACCCGACTTCGTCGACTCGTGGCCGGCGCACTGCGTGGTGGGCACCGAAGGGGTCGAGTTCCACCCCGACCTGAGCACCGAGCCCATCGAGGCGGTCTTCCACAAGGGCGAACGTTCCGCCGCGTACTCCGGGTTCGAGGGCTACGCCGCCGACGGTCTGGACCTGGCCGAGTGGCTGCGCGAACACGACGTCGCGGCGGTCGACGTGGTCGGCATCGCCACCGACCACTGCGTACGTGCCACCGCCCTGGACGCGGCCCGGGAGGGCTTCACCACCACCGTGCTGCTCGACCTGACCGCTGCGGTGGCCCGGCCCACCACCGAAGCCGCGCTGCTCCAACTGGCCGAGGCGGGGGTGCAGCTCACCGGCACGCCGATCGTCCGGGTGTGACGGCCGGGCACGGATAATCGCCGTGCGCCGGTCGTACCCCGGCGGGAGGATGGCTGCCGGAGGTACGGACCCTGATGAACCTGAAGCCTTACCGGCACGCGCTCGCCCTGCCCGGTGTCCGATCGCTGCTACTTGTGTCGTCGCTGGCCCGCATCCCGCTGACCGCCACCTCGGTCGTACTGACCCTCTACGTCGTCACCGATCTCGGCCAGACCTACGCCGCCGCCGGAGTGGTCGGTGCCACGATGACGATCGGGATGGCGATCGGCCAGCCGCTGCTGGGCCGGTTGATCGACCGGCGGGGCCTGCGACCGGCGTTGTTGTTGGCCACCATCGGCGGGGCGGTGTTCTGGGGCACGACCCGGTTCATGCCCTACCCGGTCCTGGTGGGTACGGCCCTGCTGGGCGGAATACTGGCCCTGCCGCTCTCGTCGGTGGTTCGGCAGTCCATCGCCGCGCTGGTACCCGAGGGAGAGCGCCGGCAGGCGTACGCGTTGGACTCGATGACGACCGAACTGTCGTTCATGGTCGGCCCGTCGCTGGCGGTGCTGCTGGTCACCACCGGCTCGGCGCGGGCCACCATGGCGATGGTGGGCGGCGGCCTCGTGCTCGCCGGGTTGGCGCTCATCGCGCTGAATCCACCGGTACGCGGCCACGACGAACCGGCCGTCGCCTCGGATCGGCGGCTCTCGCGCCGGGACTGGCTCACCCCTCGGCTGATCGGGGTGATGGCCATCGGTGCCGCCAGCACCCTGGTCCTGGCCGGGGCGGACATCTCCATCATCGCGGCGCTCCAGGACGCCAACCAGGTCGCGTGGACCGGGGTCGTACTGGCCCTGTGGTCCGCGGCTTCGCTGGTCGGCGGCTTCTCCTACGGCGCGATGGCGCAACCGCCGTCCCTGCTGCGACTGGCCCTACTACTCGGGCTCTGCACCATCCCGGTCGGGCTGGCCAGCGGCCAGTGGTGGCTGCTGGCCCTCGCCCTGCTGCCCTCCGGGCTGATGTGCGCCCCGACCCTGACCGCTTCCGCCAACGCGGTCAGTCGCCTCGTACCGGCCGTGGTGCGCGGGGAGGCGATGGGCCTGTACGGCTCGGCGCTGACCGTCGGGCTCGCCCTGGGTGCCCCGTTCGCGGGCGCGGTCATCGACCGGTCGGGTCCGGGCTGGGGGTTCGCCGCGATCGGCACCCTCGGCACCCTGGTGGCCCTGACCGTGCTTGCCGGTCAGCTCCGCCAAGCCCGGCGTGCCGGTGGGACCAGCGTCGTCCCGGCGAGCCCTGATCCGGCGACGCCGCTGGCCTCCGATCAGGCCGCATGACGAAAGGCGCTGCCTCCCGGCCAACAACTGGGAGGCAGCGCCTTTCGCGTCGCGCGGTCGGCGGGTCAGCGCCGGTCGAGGTTGGACTCCACGTCCTCCTGGTAGCTCGCGCCGTGGTCCGACTCGCTGGTGAGCGGCTTGGCGCCACCCTCCGGCGGCCCGGCCAGCGACTGTCCGCCGGCCGCCAGCTCCGGGAACTTGGCGTCGAACGCCGGCCGCTCCGAGCGGATCCGGGGCATCACGTCGAAGTTGCGCAGCGGCGGCGGGCAGGTGGTGGCCCACTCCAGCGAGTTGCCGTAGCCCCACGGGTCGTTGACCTCGACCACCGGGCCGGTCTTGTACGACTTCCACACGTTGTAGAGGAACGGCAGGGTCGAGATACCGGTGATGAACGCGCCGATCGTGGAGATCATGTTCAGCTCGGTGAAGCCGTCGATGGCCTGGTAGTCGGCGTACCGCCGGGGCATGCCCTCGGCACCCAGCCAGTGCTGCACCAGGAAGGTCATGTGGAAGCCGACGAAGGTGAGCCAGAAGTGCACCTTGGCCAGCCGCTCGTCCAGCATCCGGCCGAACATCTTCGGGAACCAGAAGTAGATGCCGGCGAAGACGGCGAACACGATGGTGCCGAAGAGCACGTAGTGGAAGTGGGCCACCACGAAGTAGGAGTCGGTGACGTGGAAGTCGAGCGGCGGGCTGGCCAGCAGCACGCCGGTGAGACCGCCGAAGAGGAAGGTGGTCAGGAAGCCGATCGACCAGAGCATCGGGGACTCGAAGCTGATCTGGCCTCGCCACATGGTGCCGATCCAGTTGAAGAACTTCATGCCCGTCGGTACGGCGATCAGGAAGCTCAGGAAGCTGAAGAACGGCAGCAGCACCTGACCGGTGGCGAACATGTGGTGCGCCCACACGCTCATCGACAGGGCGGCGATGGAGAGGGTGGCCGCGACCAGCCCCTTGTAGCCGAAGACCGGCTTACGGGAGAAGACCGGGATGATCTCGCTGATGATGCCGAAGAAGGGCAGCGCGATGATGTAGACCTCGGGGTGACCGAAGAACCAGAAGAGGTGCTGCCAGAGCATCGGCCCGCCGGTGGCCGGGTCGTAGACGTGCGCGCCGAGGATCCGGTCTGCGGCCAGCGCCAGCAGAGCGGCGGCCAGCAGGGGGAAGACCAGGAGCACCAGCAGGCTGGCGACCAGGATGTTCCACGTGAAGATCGGCATCCGGAACATCGTCATGCCCGGGGCGCGCAGCGTGATGATGGTCGTGATCAGGTTGACCGAACCGAGGATGGTGCCCAGACCGGAGATGGCCAGGCCGAAGATCCACAGGTTGGCACCGACGCCCGGCGTATGCTCCACGCTGCTCAGTGGCGCGTAGGCGAACCAGCCGAAGTCGGCCGCGCCACCCGGGGTGAGGAAGCCGGCCGTGGCCATCGTGCCGCCGAACAGGTAGAGCCAGTAGGCGAAGCTGTTCAGCCGGGGAAACGACACGTCCGGCGCGCCGATCTGGATCGGCACCAGATAGTTCGCGAAGGCGAACACGATCGGCGTCGCGAAGAACAGCAACATGATCGTGCCGTGCATGGTGAAGAGCTGGTTGTACTGCTCGGGCGACAGGAACTGTAGCCCGGGTCGCGCGAGTTCGGCCCGCATGATCAGCGCCATCAGGCCGCCGATCAGGAAGAACACGAACGCGGTGACCATGTACATGATCCCGATTTGCTTCGCGTCGGTCGTACGCAGCAGCCGCGCGAATGCCGAGCCCTTGACCGGCTGACGGACCGGCCATGGCCGGGTCACAATCGGCTTGGGTGCGACGGTGGTCACGAGTGGCCTCCGGTTCTCGTTAGTCCCACTCGGCACGCGCTGTTGATCTGCGAGCCGTACCTCGCAGGCAGAATAGTCCCCAGCAGCCGCGGGTCACGCGTCGGGTGCCACACGTGCCGTCCACGGTTCCCACGGCGGGTGGCCCGGGTGGTCCACCCGGTGACACCCGGGGCTCGGATCAGGCGTCGGTCGCCGCACCCTGCCGATGCTCCGGCCAGCCGGCGCGGACTCGTCACACCGGGTCGAGGAGCAACCGGTAGTGCTCCTGGAAGATCCGTCCACCCCGGCCCCGCAACAGCGGATCGCGCAGCGCTGGCGTCACGTCCCGGGTCCGGTCCCGGTCCCGGGTCCGGTCGAGCACCCATTTCGTACGCGGCCGGCGGCGGCTCTCGTAACCGGCCAGGGCCTCCGGGATGCTGTCCGCCCCGCGCAACGTGTCGGCGAGCACCACCGCGTCCTCGATGGCCATCGCCGCGCCCTGGGACAGGGTCGGTGCGGTGGCGTGCGCGGCATCCCCGACGAGCACCACCCGGCCATGTGACCAGCGTCCTAGTTCGACCTCCTCCGTCACCTCCACCCGTACCCGGTCCAGTGCGTCGAGCACGGCCGGCACCGGCCCACCGTAGTCGCCGAAGACCTCGCGAAACCGGGCCCGAGGGTTCGATGGGAGCAACGTACCGGCCTCGTCTGCGCAGCAGTAGAGCCGACCGGCCCCCATCGGGATGATTATGAGGCTCGCACGCTGCCCCAACAGGGCGGTCCAGTCGGCGACTCGCGGGCCGCCGGTGACCACACTGCGGTAGACGACCTGGCCGGCCGGTCGGGGCGCTCCGCCGAGCGCGGCCAGGGTACGGACCACGGAGCGCCGCCCGTCGGCGCCGATCACGAGGTCGTACTCGGCGGTCTGCCCGTCGTCGAAGGTGACCGTCACCGCGTCCGCCGCCAGGTCCAGCCGACACAGGTCGACACCGTGCCGTACGTCACCGCCGGCCGCGGTGAGCAGTACCTGGTGCAGTTCGGCCCGGGGCAACGCGCGGCACTCCCCGACGCCGGACCACAACCGGCCGAGGTCCACTTCACACAGTTGCCGACCTGCCGCGTCGAAGAACCGCTGCCGTCCGATCACCTGTCCGAGCGGCCGGAGCGGACCGTCCAGGCCGAGTTCCCGGAGTGCCCGGGCAGCGTTGCCGGGAAGGTAGATGCCGGTTTCGACGGGCCGCCCCGCGGGCAGCCGCTCCACGATCTCGGGCCGGAATCCGGCGAGCCGCAGGGTACGAGCCACGGCCAGGCCGGCGATGCCCGCGCCGACGACGAGAATGCGCAGGGTGGATCCGGGCATGGTGGTCACGCCTCCGGAGGGGAATTCGGCACGCGATGAAGGCAAGACACTACTCCGCGCAATCGAAACACGGAAGTTCCGCCCAGACCTGCCCAGGTCACCGCCATTGATCGGATTCCAAGCCTGAATAGATGCCCCACCTTCTCCACGCAGGGCTACCAAGAAGCGACAGCCGGTAGGGCCGACACAACCGTTGCCAATTCGACCCATCGATGCAAACCTGTCAATAAATCGTGGGAGCGCTCCCGGAACCTTTCGGCATCACCGAGTGCAACAGGACAAGGAGCAACATGAAACGTTCTCACCGGGTCCACCTTCGATGGCGGAACCGCCCGATGGTGGCCCTCGCGGTCTCCGGTCTACTCGTCACCGGGTCGTTCGTCGCCGCCGGGATCCCCACCAACCTCGGCACCCCGGGGGCGCAGGCCGCCACCCGCCCTGTCGGCGCGACCGCGGTCGACACCCGTATCTGCGAACAGTACGGCTCCACCACCATCCAGGGCCGGTACGTGGTGCAGAACAACCGCTGGGGCAGCACGGCCGAGCAGTGCATCGACGTCAGCGACACCGGCTTCACCATCGCCACACAGCAGGGATCCGCACCGACCAACGGTGCCCCGGTGTCGTACCCGTCGGTCTTCGTCGGCTGCCACTACACCAACTGTTCCCCGGGCACGAACCTGCCCATCCAGGTGGACCGGATCAGCAGCGCCACCAGCAACATCGACTACCGGTACGTCAGCGGCGCGACCTACAACGCCTCGTACGACATCTGGCTCGACCCGACGCCGAGGACCGACGGGGTGAACCAGATGGAGATCATGATCTGGTTCACCCGGCAGGGGCCGATCCAGCCGATCGGTTCCCCCGTCGGCACCACCACGATCGGCGGACGCAGCTGGGAGGTCTGGCGGGGCAGCAACGGCTCGAACAACGTCGTCTCGTACCTCGCGTCGACCACCATCAGCAGTTGGAGCTTCAGCGTGCTGGACTTCGTCCACGACGTACGGGCACGCGGCGCGATCACCAACTCCTGGTACCTGACCAGCATCCAGGCCGGTTTCGAACCCTGGCAGGGTGGTGCCGGCCTCGGCGTCGACTCGTTCTCGGCCGCCGTCAACGGCGGCGGCAACCCGAGCCCGAGCCCGACCGCCACGCCCACGACACCCCCGCCCAACCCCGACCCCTGCCGGGTCACCTACACGCCGAACTCCTGGCCCGGTGGCTTCACCGCCAACGTCACCGTCACCAACACGAGCCCACGCTCGCTCAACGGCTGGACACTGACCTATTCCCTACCGGCCGGGCAGCAGGTCACCACCGCATGGAACGCGACCGTGACCCAGAACGGATCCGGGGTGACCGCCCGCAACCTGGGCTGGAACGCCGTGGTCGCCCCCGGCGCAACCGCCTCCTTCGGATACCAGGGCACCCTGACCGGCGACTACCGCAGCCCGACCGACTTCTCGCTCAACGGGGTCACCTGCGCCCTGGGGTAGCCCTGGGATAGCCGCAGCGAACCCGAGTGCACCTCGGCGCTGACGGGCCGGGCTCGGTCCGTGATCGCACGACCGAGCCCGGCTCGCCGAGCGTCACACCGAACCCAGGTCCAGTGGATGCAGGGCGGCGCGACGCGAGCCGTCGTCGGGCATGAGCGCGGGCCCGAGCTCCAGCTCGGCACCGGGCTGCCGGGCGTCCGCGAAGACCACCCGGCTGAGATCGTGCCCCGGCAGGTCGCAGGGCTGCCCCGGCGGCAGGATCGGTGCCAGGGCCCGGAACACGGACCGGACCCGGTCGGCCCGGTAGTCCGCCGGCGCGTCGGTCGCCCGCAGCAGTGCACCGCCGTGCGCCAGCGGCACCACCTCGTGGAACGCCCCGGAGCTGCGGAACGTGGCCGAGCCACCGACCCGTGTGGTCAACTCCTTCGGGCAGACGGTCACCCACTCGTAGCCCCGCAGCCGGTCCCGGCTGGTCCGGGCCGACTCCTCGTCGCGCCGGTACAAAGCCAGGTCCAGCATCGTCGCCGGCGACACGGTCTCCGCGTTGACCACGATCTCGCCGTACGCCGGATCGGCCGCGTCCGCCACCAGCCGGGTCAACTCGACCAGCGCCGGAATCACCAACGGCAACCGGTCCGGCCGGTTCTGGAAGCCGATCGACACCTGGAGCTTGACGTGCCGCCGCTGCGCGAACCGGAAGACGTAGAGGTCGAGTTCGGAGGCGATCGAGGAGGGTACGACGTCGAACCAGTGCGCCGACAACTGGAACAGGTCCTCGGTCAGACCCTCCGCCCACCCGGCGGGCCGCCGACGCCGCCCCCGACCCTCGGCGTTCTCCTCGTAGGCGCTGATCGATCTCGTCGGCTCCGGTGCCCCCAACGGCTGCACGAACGGCAACAGCAACCGGCACGCCTCGTCGTACCAGAGCTGCAACAGCGGGGCGACCCGATCCAGATCATCCCCGTGGTCCAGATAGAGCAGGCAGGTCGCGAAATCCGGTTTCGGTCCGCCACTCGGTGCCCAGGATGCGACGGGTCCGCCGTCGCCGAAGTAAGTTCCGTCCACTCCCACTTCCTCCCCCGATTCCACCCCCACGGCTGTCAAGCAGCCACCGTAGCGGTAGCGGTCCAGGAACAGGGGGTAGTGCGGTCAACCGGCGATCGCGTCGATGTCGCGTCGCTCGTCGTCGGTCAGCGAGAACCCGAAAATGTCGAAGTTCGTCCTGATCCGTTCCGGGGTCACCGACTTGGGGATCACCACGATGTCATGGTCGAGATGCCAGCGGAGCACGACCTGCGCCGGGGTGACGCCGTGCGCCTGGGCTACCCGTACCAATACCGGATCGTCGAGGTCGGTCTTGCGGAACGGGCTGTACCCCTCCACCACCACTCCCCGGTTCCGGTGCTCGGTGAGCAGTTGGGCGTCGAACTTCGCCGGACTCCACGGAATCTGGTTGACCGCGGGTGCCTCGTCGGTGGCCTGGATCAACACGTCCAACTCCGGGAGGCTGTAGTTGCTCACCCCGACCGCCCGGGCCAGCCCCGCGTCGCGGGCGGCCAGGAACTCCCGCCACGTCGCCAGCCCGGCCGCGTCGGCCGGCGGCCAGTGGATCAGCCACAGGTCCACGTAGTCGGTGCCCAGGTCGGCCAGACTCCGCTCGATCGTCTGCCGTTCCGCGCCGGCTTGCTCGGGCGGCAGTTTCGTGGTCACGAAGATCTCCTCGCGGGACACCCCGCTGTCCCGGATCGCCTGGCCCACCTCCTTCTCGTTGCCGTACATGGTCGCGGTGTCGATGTGCCGATAGCCCGCGTCGAGCGCGTCACGTACGGCCTGGTAGCCGTCGCGTCCCGTTGCCTGCCAGGTCCCGAAGCCGAGCAGCGGCATCCGGACCTCGCCGGTCAGCAGGACGGTGGGTTGGTCGCCAAATTGGTCAGCAGCTTTGATCATGCGGCCAGTTATACCCTGGACAAGTTGCCAATAAGCTGCCTTTTCCGGCGACGGACGTTAGGTCAGTTATGGCCGACCACCGGGAAGATCTGCTCCAGGCCCGGATCCGTGAGGTCCTGGACGCCAACTGGACCGGTACGCACACCGTCCCGTCGCGCACGCTCTACCCGCACCAGTGGAGCTGGGACGCGGCGTTCATCAGCATCGGTCTGGCCCGGATCGCCCCGGACCGGGCCTGGCGCGACCTACGCAGCCTCTTCTTGGCTCAGTGGCCGGACGGCCGGGTGCCGCACATTGTCTTCGACCCGGGTGTCGCCGAGCGCGACTACTTTCCCGGCCCGACGTTCTGGGCCGCGCCGGCCAGAGCCGGCGCGGCCGCAACAGCGGGGCCAGCCGGCACGACCGGACCCGCTACTACGTCCGGACCAGCTACTACGTCCGGAACGGCGGCGTCGGCACCCGGGCCTCGGGCCCCGACCGCCGCCGAGATCCGGTCAGGGTCGCCGACGACGGGCAGCACCGGCATCGTCCAGCCCCCGGTGCACGCCCTCGGGGCCTGGGAGGTCTACCGGCGCACGCCGGACGAGACAGGGGCGGCACAACTGCGATGGCTCTATCCCCGGCTCGTCGCCCAGCAGGACTATCTGTCCGGCGCCCGGGACGTCGGTGGCGGTGGACTCGCCAGCATCGTGCACCCGTGGGAGTCCGGCCTCGACAACAGCCCGGCCTGGGACACCGCCCTGGCCGCCGTACCGGTGGTGGCCGACCTGCTTCGCCGGCACCGCCGCCGGGACAACCAGGTCGGCCTGGTCGACCACCGGCCCACCGACGACGACTACGCCCGCTACCTGGCGCTGGCCGCCGCGTACCGGGATGGTGACTACCAGGACACCCACCTGGCCGACCGGCACCTGTTCCTGGTCGAATGCCCGGCGTTCAACGCGCTACGCGGCGTTGCCGAGTTGGCGTTGGCCCGCATCGCGGAGGTGGTCGGCGGCGATCCGACCGGGCACCGGACGCGCGCGGCGGCCATCACCCGGGCCCTGGTCGACCGGCTGTACGACGCCAGGACCGGGATGTTCCACGCCCTGGACGTACGGACCGGCCGGCTCAGTCCGGCCCGCTGCGTCAACGGCCTGGTACCGCTGGTCCTGCCCGATCTGCCCGGTCGACAGGTGACCGAGCTGGTCGCGACGCTCCGGTCTTCGCGGTTCGGGCTGACCAGCACGTCGGCGGTGCCCAGTTACGACCGGACCGCCGCCGACTTCGACCCGGTGCGCTACTGGCGCGGACCGGTCTGGCTGAACATGAACTGGTTACTGTGGCGGGGACTGCGCAGCCACGGTCGCGACGAACTCGCGGCGACGCTGCGAGGCACGCTGCTCGACCTGGTACGCCGCTCCGGCTGCCACGAGTACTTCCACGCCGACACCGGAGCGGGCATCGGCGCACCGGCGTTCAGCTGGACCGCCGCCCTCACCCTGGATCTGCTCGGTGCCGACTGACATCTGCCCCACTCGACCAGACCGAGGGCTGCCCCACTCGACCAGACCGAGGGCTGCCCCACTCGACCAGGCCGAGGGCTGCCCCACTCGACCAGACCGAGGGCTGCCCCACTCGACCAGGCCGAGGGCTGCTCCACTCGCCCAGGCCGACCGGCTCACCGACTCGGCACGGACTCGGTCAGCCGCCAGGCGGCGTTGATCAACCCGATGTGGGACAACGCCTGCGGGGTGTTGCCCAGGTGCGCCCCGTCCGGGGCGAGCTGCTCGGCGAAGAGGCCGACGTCGTTGGCATGCGCCACCGTACGGTCGAACAGCTCCACCGCTCGGTGGTACTCGCCCGCCAAGGCCAGGCACTCGACCAGCCAGAACGTACACAGCACGAAGCCGGCCGGGTCACCGGACCAACGCCGGACCAGACCGTTGACGGTGAGCCGGGACTCGATCGCGTGGATGGTGGCGCGCATCCTCGGATCGGTGGCCGGCAGGAAGTGCACCAGGGGCAGGATCAGCACGGAGGCGTCGAGTTCCGGTGAGCCGAACGCCCCCGTGTAGGCATGCACCTCGTCGTTCCAGCCGCTGTGCAGCACGGCGAGCCGGATCTCGTCCCGTACCGCCGCCCAACGCTCGGGATCGGCCCGCTCGCCGAGCAGCGGCGCGAGCCGTACCGCCCGCTCCAGGGCGACCCAGCACATCACCTTCGAGGAGAGGTAGTGCCGTTCCTGGTCCCGGGCCTCCCACATGCCGGCATCGGCCTCCCGCCAGGTGGCGGCGGCCTGGTCAGCCAAACCGACCAGTAGTTCGCGTAGCTCCTCGTCGAACTCGTGCAACTGGTCCCGCATCCGGTACGCGGCCTCCAGCACCTCGCCAAGCACGTCGAGCTGACGTTGCCGCCACGCATCGTTGCCGGTGCGGACCGGCCGGCTCTCCGCATAGCCCCGCAGGTTGCCCATGACGTTCTCGGCGAGATGCCGCTCGCCCTCGACGCCGTACATGATCGGCACCGGGCTGGCACCGATCCGGCCGGCGGACCGGGCCGCCCAGCCGAACAACCGGGACGTCTCCTCCGGGCAGGCCCCGACCCACAGGGCGTTCATGGTGAAGGCGAAGTCGCGCAGCCAGGCGTATCGATAATCGTAGTTTCGGTCCGCGGCGAGCTGCTCGGGCAGGGATGTGGTTGCGGCGGCCACCACCGCGCCGCTGCGCTGATAGGTCAACCCCTGGAGCACCAGCGCGCTGTGCCGGACAAGTTCCGGGTAGAGCCCCTGGTAGCGATGGGTTTCCCGGATCGCCCGCCAGGCCTCGACGGTGTCGGGGATGGTGGCGACCGGGTCGAGTTCGGCCGGGGCCACGGTGTCGTAGGCGGGGGCGTACGCCACGTCGAAGCCGAGCACCTGCCCGGCGGTCACCTCGAACTCGCCGTACACCCGGCCGGGCTGGCAGGTCAGCGGCACCGGCGCGCGCAGGGTGACGGTGGTCGGGCCGGCGGCGGCCACCACCCGGTCCGGCTGGCGGTGCAGGTACGGCGTGAGCAGCCCGTACTCCGGGCGGGGTACGAAGTCGACGCGCATCCGTACCGTGCCGGTGAGCCCTTCCACGACCCGCACCAGTACGGCCGGCGAGGCCCGGCCGAGTTCGTGGCCGCGGGCCCCCGGTTCGACGGCGAGCGCTTCGGTGACCGCCACGCTGCCGCTGCCGGTGTGGTGCACGGTACGCAGCACCAGCGTGTCGGGAAGATAGCTTCGTTCGACGTACGGGCCCGGCCCGCTGGCCGATTCCGCCTGCGTCTCGCTCTCCTCCGTCGGGGCGAGGGACCAGTAGCCGGCCTGCGGGTCGAGCAGCCGCCCGAAGACCGATGGGCCGTCGAAGCGGTCCGGACACCACCAGTCGACCGAGCCGCCCCGGCTTACCAGGGCGGCCGAACGACAGTCGGACAGGAACCCGTAGTCGGAGATGGGTACCTGCGACACCGGGTGGGGGCCGTCATGGTCGGTGACGAAGGATACGTTCGGCACGCCTGCCCGGTTACCCGGTTCTGCCCCGCTCAGCCCTCCACCCGGGATTCCAGTGTTCAGGAGGTCGGCGGCTCGTCCTTGCCTGCTTCCTCGGCCGCGTCGGCCTGCTCCTTCGTCTTGTGCACCGCCTGGTCGGCATGCTCCGGCGGTCCGTAGACGGTGTAGAGGACGAGCGGGTTGGGACCGGTGTTGACGAAGTTGTGTTTGGTGCCCGCGGGAACGACGACGAGATCCCCCTGGGCCACCGCCTTCTTCTTGCCGGACACCCGGGCCTCGCCCGTGCCGCTGACGAAGGTGAGGATCTGGTCGGTGCCCTCGTGCACCTCCTCACCGATCTCGCCGCCGGGCGGGATGGTCATGATGACGAGTTGGGTGTGTTCACCGGTCCACAGGACCCGGCGGAAATCCGGACTCTTCTCGGCGACTGTGGCGATAGTGAAGTGCTCCATGCCTGGCCACATACCCGGCGAGAGCGCAACCTACGCACCATGGGGCGCAGCCGGGACGGTAATGCCGATCACCCCGCCGTGGCGTCCTGCGGCGGGTCACCCCGACCGACCTTCCACAGGCAACCCACGACGATCATGGTGACGCCGACCAACAGGGCGAGTACGGTCCCGGCCTGGGCCGGATCCCCGATGTCGCCCAGCCCGGGACCGGTGCCCGCCACCCGGACGGCGCTGGCGAGGTAGACCTCTGACACGTCCCCCGGATCGGGATACCGCACGTCCCAGGTCAACAGCGTCTCGTCGAGCGGTTCGACGGTGGCCAGCGTGGTGAACGCCAGGCCCAGGCCGGACAGTAGTTGACCACCCCGACCGAGGGCCGCACCGGCTGCGACGAACGCCGCCCCGGCGAGAACGAGCGCCAACAGCAGCCCCAGAACCGAACCTTTCCACTCGGTCCGGCCCTCGAACTTGCTCCATGCCATCAGTCCCACGTGAACGAGCAGAAGGCCCGCCCCGACCAGCGCGCCGATCCGGGCGGCCCGGGGCGATCGCCGGGCCGGTGCCGCGAGCACCGCGACGCTCAGGGCGGCGTAGCCGGCCACCATCAGGAGGAACTGCCAGGGACGGAGCCCCATCGACTCGAACGGACCGGGTACCGACGCATCCGCCAGCGGAGAATAGGAGAACCAAGCGGACGCGTTCCGATCAGCAGTCGACAGGAATCTGGTGGGCCCCTGGTCAGCCTCCGCCGGTTGGAGGTAGCCGACCAGAGCGATGGCCCCAAGCGCGGAGAGACCGCCGAGCAACGCGAGGCGCACCCGGGCGGGGGCGGTACGTCCGGCGAGCACCGCGTAGCCGACCAGCGCCCCCCAGGCCAGCACCTCGGCGTACGGGAGGATCGGCGCGTTGAAGAGCAATCCGGTGACGTGGATGACGGTGAAGCCGCCGGACGCGGCGAGCAGACATCGACGGATCAGCACCCGGGAATGCTGCCACAGGCCGGGGACATTCTCGGAGACAGCGCACACGGGCCAGGGACGTCCCCGACGCCTGGACGGGTGGGCCGGTGCCGGCCCCCGGGGTAGGTCCCGGGAACCGACACCGGCGGTCATCTCCTGCGGGTGCTGGGCGCGGTCAGGAGAGGACGGCTAGGTGGAAGGCGCGGTCGGCTGCCGCACCTGCCGAGGTGAAGGTCTGGACAAAGACACCATTGGCGACACCGGAGCGGCCGACCACAGCGATCTCACCGGAGGGTGAGGTGCCGACGTTCCCGGGCAGCCCGAGGGTGCCGATGTAGGCGGAGCCGGTCACGTCGTGGCTGAAGACCACCTGGTACGTCCCGGTGCTCAGCCGGGCCGAGGAGACCACCCCGAAGCCCCGGACCAGGGCGCCGCCGGCGGTGACCACGGCGAAGAAGGTCTGCGCGGTGGGGGGCATCCCAGCGGAGGTCGCGGGGACGAACTCGGCGCCTACCTCGTCCGGAGCGGCGCTGGCCGGCGGCTGTTCGTCGGCACTGTGCTTCGCTTGGGCGCTACTGGATTCGGACATGCTGCCACTCCTTGCTGAGGCGGGCCATGGACGGCCCAGGACCAACGGGTTTTGCGGCGAAAGTACTGATCAGCGAGGAAAGAGAACTCGAACATGATCAATACCTATTTACATCGATAGGTTAGCCAGCCGCTAACCCCTGAGACCAGATGGCACACCTGTACAATCATGGACACAGGCCGATATCTCTGAATAACTTTCGCCTTACGCAAAGATCGCCCGTATCGGACTCAACTCATCCGGGTCGACAGCTCATTCGGCTCGGCAACTTCCTCGGGTCGACAGCTCATCCGGGTCGGCGGCGGTCACGTAGCCGAGCGGCACCACCAACCATGACGAGGACCACCCCGGCCACGCCAGCGAAGAGGACCACGCCGAGCAACGCCCGTCGACCCGCCCGCGTCGCGTCGTCCGACTCCCGTGCGGCAGCACTCGGCAGCACCGCCGTCCGCTCTGACGCCGATGCAGTGGGGGCAGCCTGAGCCGGCCCGGTGGGCACGGCATGCCCCGGCCCGGTCGGCGCCGCACTTGCCGGCCCGGCAGGTACCGCCGACGGATAACGCCGGATGACCGGCCTGGTACCGGCTGGCGCATCGCTGACTTCGGAGACGGTGACCAGAAATCGCCCATCCGGGGTGTAGCTGATCGACTCCCCCTGCGGTTCGTCCGGTAATGGAACCGCGGTTGGCTTGCCCTGGGTAATCGCCTTGACCGGATCGCCGTCGGCCACCTTGAACTCGAACGCGTCCGCATAGGTACGCAGCACCACCCGGGTGCCATCCGCCGCAGTGGCCGCACCGGTGACCACGAACCGGCCAGCCAACCCGAACGGATTACTCGTCCGGCTCGTCGGCAACCGGAACTCGCCAACCGCCGTCAGCCGTACGGTCTTGTTGGCGCGTAGCGGTTCCGCTGGCGCGTACAGCCGGGGGCGGAAGGGGTCCTTGGTGACGATGATCGGCGTACCGTCGCCGGTCAGTAGCAGCGCCTCGGCGTCGCGGGCACCATCCGGATAGCTGAGCCGGTGGATCACGGGCGATGTCGATCCCGGCAACAGTTTCCAGAGCGCGACAGTCTCCCGTGCCGCGTCGTTGTCGCCAACGTCGGCGACCCACAGGGTGCCGTCCGAGGCGAGCGCCAAGTCCTCCGAATCGCGGGGGCGGGACGGATAGGAGACCGTTCTGGTCACCGCACAATTGCGGTTGAGATAGAAGATCCGCCGTCGGTTGGCGACGTCCGAGCTGTCGTTGATGACGACGTAGCCGTTGTTGGTGGCCACCATTCCGGAGATCTCGTCAAGCCGCTCGTCGTCGATCTCACAGACCTCGACCCCGGTCGGTGCGGCGGCGACGGCCCCGGCCGCCGCGACGGGGATCGGGGTGGTGGTGCCGGCGACGACGCCCAGCACCAAGCTGACGACGATCATGAGCCGGTGCACCCGCCCAGTTTTCCACGGTGCAACCATCCCGGCACAACGATCCGACGCAACGCCGCTCGCCACGGGCCGGTCCTTACTCCCGGACGAACACCACCGAGTCCGACTTCCCCGCCTCCCTGATCGTCAGCTCGTCGCCGGACGAACGCAGGTTTGCCCACAGCGTGGCCTTGTCATCCGAGTCCGAGCCACAGTCGAACCTGATCGTGTACTCGAATCGCGCGGGCGAGTCGATCTCTCCTACGCAGGACCGGCTCCGGTTGCTCAACATTGCCGTGCCATCCGAGTTGATGGTGAGCACGACTCGGCTGGCGCTGTCCTGGCCGTGCCACTGACCCGCCACCCGGTCCAGCCGGGCCCCCTCGGTGAGACCGACGTAGGGTGCCACGACATTGAGATACAGCGCCGCGCCGACCACCAGGACGACCACCGCGACGGCGATTCCCACCACGATCCCGGTCTGGCTCAGCCCCGAACCTCGCGCCGGTCGGTCGACTGGCCGGATGCCATCACCTGCCGCCGCAGCGATCGGTAGCTGCCCGACCAGCTGACGCAGCGCATCGGCGAATCCGGCGTCCGCCTCGGCCTCGGCGGCCACGGCCTGCGTGGCATCCCATCGGGCGACGGGGTCGGCAGGTCCGGCCTCCAGCGTACGCAGGATACGTCCGCCGATCGGCGACCCGCTCAGGCGTACAGCGACAACGCCGTAGAGCCGATCGACAGTGGACTCACCGAGTGCGGCGGTGTGAGCGGTCCCGACAGCAACAATCCGGTCGGCCACGACGTCGACTGCCGTACGCGCCACGTCGAGCATGGCTCCCCACCTTCCCAGTGGTCGTCGAAATGTGTCCACACTCTACTGTCGGGACACAGCCTGACGAGTTACCACTCGCCGACCGGTTACTCACGTTCGGTCGAGCACAACCCGCACGGACTGCCCCGGCCAATCGAGCGTCAACCGGTCACCGTCCGGGGACAGTTCCGCCGTCAGCGCGGTCTCAATCAGTCCACAGTCCACTCGAATCGTGTATTCGGATCGGGCGGGAGAGGTGACCTCCCCCGCACAGGACCAGATGCGGTTGGCCACCGTCGCCACGCCATCGGGCCCGATGGTGAGCACGAGTTGACCGCCGCCGACCTGGCCTCGCCACTCTCCCGCCACCCGGTCCAGCCGGTCCGCCTCGGTCAGGCCGAGACGGGGTGCCACAAGGTTGACGTAGAGCGCCGTACCGAGCACCAGCAGGACCGCCGCGAGCGCGACGCCCACCACGATCCCGCCCAGGTGCAACCTCGGCCGCCGGGCTGGCCGGTCCGGCGGCGGGACCGGATAGCTGACCGCCTGACCGGGATCACTGATCGGCTGCGTGGGATGACTGGCTGACTGGCCCGGATGGCCGACCACCGTGGTGGGCAGTTCCGCGACCAGCCGCCCCAGCTCACTGGCGAACCAGGCATCCGACTCTGCCTCGGCGGTCACGGCCTGTATGGCATCCCATCGAGCAGCGGGGTCGGCAGGGTACGTCTCCAGCGCCCGCAGGAAGCGTCCGCCGATCGGTGACCCGCCCAGGCGTACGGCGACAGTGGCATAGAGCTGGTCCACAACGGACCCGGTGAGCGGGGCGGTCTGCGCATCGCCCACGGCCAGAATTCGGTCAGCCACGGTGGCCACCGCCGTACTCGCCAGCTCCAGCACCGTTCCTCACTTTCTGACCTCTGTCGATGCGCGCCATCAACCTACCGCCGTGGCCAGGGTTGAAGAAGCCCACTGTGGCTCGACAAAGGTCGCTCACCACTCACCCCCAATCACTGCAAGCAATGACTTGGCTACCCAAATGACATAGACTCGATCCGATGGCGAGCAGGGAGGTCCCGTTGTACGCATACGAGAAGCCCGATGGGCCAGCCGACCGGAACCGACACCCCCGTCCGCCGACAGTTACCCCCCACGCACCTGCCTCGCTGGTCGTACCCCCTGGTCTGCCGGCCGCCGCCACCGCCGCGCGGTTGGTGGCGCTCCAGCGCGCGGCCGGAAACACCGCAATCGCCCGCCTGCTCGGCGGAAGCGGTCCTGCGGAACGGGCTACGGACCGGGCCACGCCGGATCGGCCGCTGGCGGTCCAGCGCGCCAACTCCTACACCGACGAGGCTGCGACCATCTCCCACTACGAACCGAAGATCCCCACGAATTCCGCCCCCTACCACGCCAGGGATCTTGTCGTCCGGAGACCAAGGCAGGTGGCCGGGACTGTTTCCCCGACCGGCACCAAGGGCCGGCCCGACGCGCCGGCCCCGTGGGCGATGGTCCAGCTCGCGGAGGCGTACCGCGCCGCTCGGATCAACGCCGAGCAGACCAGCGGCAAGCACTATCCGCACATCAGCGTCGGCGACGTCTGGCGGGACCTACTAGCCGGCGCAGGTGCCGACCGAGGCCACATCATGGGCCTGGAGTTGGGCGGAGATGACATCTCCGAGAACATCGTGCCGCAGTGGTCGTTCAACCAGCAGTCCGGCCCCTGGCGCAAGCACGAGAAGGCCCTTCGCGCCTCCAAAGGGGCCACCGTCGAGTTCACCGTCAACTACGCGTCCGACCAGGGTTCGTGGCGCAAGGCCATAATCCCTAGAAGTATCGAGTACTCCGTCGTTGGTGGGCCGGTCACCACCTGGGAAAACGCCCCGGACGACAACGACCTCTTCCGATCTGGTGCCAGTCCCGACGACCACAACAAGGCGCTGTTCGAATTCGTCAGGACCCAGGCTCCCCCTGGCACAGTGTGCACGGAGGCGAAGATGGACGAGTACGCCTTCAAGGCGCTCGCCGACGCCATGGCCCGACACCAGGATCATGAGGCGTACGTCAAGGCACGCAAAGCGAACGTCAAGCCGGTCTCGCAATACGACGCCCGCTTGGCGCGCATCACCAAGTCGCACATCGAGAAGCGGAAGCGCACCTCGCTGATCAAGAAACTCGAGGCGAGCGGCCGGATAGTCAAGAAGAACAACAAGTACGAGATCCGGTGAGGTCGGGCCAGCCGGCCGCTGGAAAGACGGTCCAGGCGATCCCACATCAGAACGGGCCAAGACCGATTGCGGTGAGGGCGATCTCAGCGGTTCGGGCAGTGGCGAGATGCCGGACGGTGTCGCGTTCGTGTAGGTAGAGCTGGCATCCGGTGTCGTGGTAGCGGATGCTGACCGGGTCTCCGGCGTGGTGTCGGCCGAGGCGTCGGATCAACGGCACGGGGTCTTCGACCAGCGGCGCGGGCTGCGGGGTCTGCGGGACACGGATGGCCTGGTACAGGTCGGTGGGCACCGCCGCGTGGATAGCGTTTTCGAGGTATTCGAGAAAGCATTCGGCGGCGGCTTCGACGCTGGGTCGGTAGGGGCGCATGTCGACGTCGATCGCCTGGTCAGGCGCGATCATCTCGATGTTCCAACCTTCGCCGTGAACACAGCGCGGGTCGTCAGCGTTGAATCGGTGATCCTCAAGGGTGACCACCAGGGTTTGGTGCAGCCCCAGGGCGAGCCGGATCAGCTCGGTCAGCCGCGCGGCCGGTGGCCGGGCGACACTGATCAACACCCGGCCAGCGGGTTGGTGGCCGCTGGCGTCGGCGATGTACTGCACGTACGGGTCGACCCCGAGATGATCGACGGTAACGATCCCTTCACGTACGTCCTGGCCAACGGGCTGACCGCCATCAAGATAGGTGAGGTCGACCGGTCGGGCCTGGAGCACGGCGGCCCAGTGCCGCAGCTGGTAGTGGCGGGGCAGTTGGCAGACCGGCTTTCCGCCCGGCTGGGTCGCGACCTGCGGTGCGGTGGCTGGTCGGGCCGGGGAAAGCCAGTTGAGGTGCAGAATGCCCTCGGCCTCGTCGGTAAGCGTCACCACCGCACCCCGGTAGACCCGGCGGCTGCCCCGACAGGTGTGGCACGGCCCGGATTCCGCAGCCACCCCGAGACCTTGACAGCCGGGGCAGTCCGGATCAGGCGACCGGTCGCCCAGGGTGCAGAGGCAGCGCCGAAGCCGATGTGCCGGGTCGCAGTCCGGGCACGGGTCGTACGGAATCGGCTCGCCCCGCCACAACGGCGCGGGCGGTTCCCAGGCCCGTGACAGCGCGGTCACGGTCTCGCGGACGACCTGCCCGGTGCTCTGCTCACGCAGCACCTCGGTAACGTCACCCGGGCAGAGCCGGGTGTGCTGCCAGCGGCCGTCCCGCCAGATCGCCTGCGCGCCAGCCGCTGGGCCGGCGAGGCCGTCCAGGTCGGCGTGGACCCGCCGTTCGACCTGGTCCAGGTCCACATTTGGCAGCCCGGAACGGTCCAGCCGATGCGGCCGCAGGTAGTGCGCCGGGGCGGTCAGCGACCGGTCGGCCAGGCCTAACATCGCATGCGCGATCGTGGTGGCCGCCACCGCCGCCGGCAAATCGTCGGCCCAACCCCGCTGACCGACCGGCACCCCAGCACCGGGCAGCTCGTAACGAATGTCCCAGTTCAACCGGCCGTACCGGACCCGCCGGACCTCCACCACCAGGTCCAGGCAGCACAGGTCCGCCAGGTGACACAGCCAACCCAACTCGGCGTCCAGATCCCGAGTGGGTGCCGGCTCGACCCGACCGAACCAGAGCCGCCACGGATGCCAGGAGTGCCGGGCTATCGCCTGCCCTTCCCACCGCCAGCGGTCCGCCACCGGCAGGTCCGGCCGCCAATCAGTCGGCAGCAGGATGCTCTCTCCGGTCACGGGCCGACGCGCGTCATAGGCGTCCCAGAACTCGGCCGCACCCACCTCGGCGGCAAGGGCGGCGACGATCGGCGACAGGGCCAGCTCCCACCGCCCGCCCGCGTTGCGTCGTGGCTCCACCCCACCGGGTACGACATTCGCCGAGCGCACCGCACCCGTGTCCACGTTGACCACCGTCAGCACCAGTTGCGCCCGCCGCTGACCTGTCCGACCGCAGTAGCTGCAATTCTGGGCCACGTAGCCGCTGCCCCCGCACAACTCGCACCCCTGATAGGCGCAACCGTCGGCCCCCTGGTCGTCAGCCTCCGCATCGATCAGAAAACGGTCGCCCCAACCAACACACCGGCACAGGTTCAATGTCTTGGCCAGCCCTTCGCAGTGGTCACAGACCACCACGGGCGGCGAGAACAGCTCGGTCACGATCGCAGCCCACCCCGAGGTTGGCACGACCCCTCATGGTCGGGTCGCCGTTCGCAGCGCCGCCCGTTGGCGACCAACTGGGAGCAGAAGACCCGATGGTGAACGTCCTGCTCGTCCTCGTACGTGACGGTGGCCTCGCCGCCGTCCAACTCGTCCAGGAACGCCAGCGACCGCACCAGGGTCCTGGCGAAGATCAGCGCCGAACTCAGGTCACCTGCCGTGAACGGCAGATGTGCCACGTACCGCGCCGACTCGACCGGCGCGACCTTCCGTACCTCATCCACGGGATCAGACCACCCTTTCCGCAGCTCATCGGGGATGAAGGGGCGGCCCGGCACCCTGCCGCAGGGGCCGGGCCGCCCACGCTGCCAGGAGGAAACCCCGGGGGACGGGATTGGCAGCGCACAGCAACGAACTAGGGGGCCGGGACGGGCGACCCGCACATGCCACCCGCCCCGACCGGAGGTGCGAGGACATCGGAGGTTGGAGACCAAGAAGGCCCTCGCGGGTCGAACTTAAGCGAACTACTTCGCTTAAGTCAACACAACTAGTCCGCTGTACCGACAACTTGCAGCCTGAAGTTCGAGCGTGATCTCATGGTCAACGGAGACCAAGGAGTGCCCATGCCTGCAACGAAGTGGGAGAAGCTCGCCGACCACATCCGTGGCCAGATCAAGTCTGGAGAGCTGAAGCCCGGCGACAAGCTGCCATCGACAGCCCAGCTCAAGGCCGAACATGGCGTGTCCGACTCCGTGATTCGCTACGCCATGCACGCCCTTCGGATGGAAGGGCTCGTCGAAAGCGCCCACGGCGTGGGTGTCTTCGTTGCCGAGCCGAATTAGCTCTGACCTGCGCCGTCCAGCATCGCTGGACACGGGGATACCAGGCAACGTATGGCCACCAGTGCTACAAGGCCAGTGGAGACAGCCATCCGGTTTCACCATGATTTAACTCAAGGCAGAGCGTTCCGCCTACAGTCAGCGCAAAAACGTGGCGTTCATGTGCCGAATCAGGGGGCGAGCTGACGGCCAGCTCAGCCGAGCGTCATCCAACACATGCCGAGCACCGCACGTCAACCGATGCCAGGCTGGCGCTAACCTCGGTCTTTCACTTGAGTGTCGACTCATAGTTGGCGCTCGATGAGCGGCGATTCGGGTGTTTAGAGAGGTTCCACCGGTATGCCGAGGGCCCGGCGCTGGGCCGGGTTCCTCCGTTGAGCGTTGGTCGGGCGTGGGGGTGTGGGGTCAGCCGGCGGGTCGGGGCAGTGCGGCGAGCCTGTTGAATGCGCTGGTGAGGGCATCGGTCCAGGGCCAGTTGGCGGCGATGGCCAGGCGGGTCCGGCGGGCGGTGCGGGTGATCCGGCCGGCGACGTGCAGGAGCCGGTAACGCAGTTTCTTGGGTTCGGCGGTGGCGAGGTCGCCGTCCAGGAGCAGGGCTTGGGTCCAGGCGAGCAGGTCGATGCCGGTCAGGGCGAGTTGCAGCCATGCCTGGTTGATCGCGAACACCCGGGACGGGAACCGGCCGAAGCCGGTGTTCTTGCCGGTACGGATACGGTCTTCGACGCGGGCATGCGCCCGGTGCAGGGCCTCCAGGTGCTGGATGCTGCCGTTGCCGGGTGGGGTGTCGGTGGCCACGAGCTGATGCCGCCAGCCCTCGACGGTGTCGAACAGCGACAGTTGGGCGCCAGGGTGCGGGCGTTCCCGGCGGACCACAAAGCGGGTGCCCTCAGGCCAGCCGGCCGCGTCGAACAGGCCGGTGATCTCGCAGACCTGCGCATGTTCACGCAGGTCACCATCGGTGTCGACGGCGGGGATCCAGCCGGTCGCGGCCCGGATCGCCTCACGTACGGGTTCGGTGATCGCGACGCCGACGGAGAACCGAATGTCGAGGTGCTGCTCGCGCAGGCCGCGGATGTGGGCGAGGAAGCCGTGGCTGGAACCGGCGGCGTCACTACGCAGCAAGATGGGGGTGCCGTGCCGGTGGGCGTCGGGGATCTGCGCGAGGGCCTGGTCCAGGACGGTGATGTGGTCGGCGGTGGTGTTGGATCCGGCCCGGCCCTCCCGTAGCAGGCCGGCGAGGGCTTCACCGGTGTTGTCCAGGAAACACAGCAACGGGTGGAACCCGAACGTCTTCTTCCAGGTACGGGTCGCCGATTCCTTCTCGGAATGGGAGATCACGATGGTGGCGTCGATGTCCAGGACCAGACTATCGACCTGCTGGCCGGCCACCATCGGCTGCGGCAGGTCGCCGTGGGTGTCGGCGTGCTGAGCCCAGGCGATCTCACGGGCTCGGGCCCGGGCGGTCCGCAGTTCGGCCAGCATCGTGTCGTCGAGCTGCGACAACAGCCGCCATGCGGTCGGGTCGGACGCGACCGGCCCGAACAGGGCCTGCTGGTTTCGCAGGACTGCCAGGTCAGCGATGGTCTCACCGCCGTCGGCGAGCATCACCGCGAGATCTACCGCGATCCGTCCCGGGTCGTGCCCGCCCTGCCGCTGCCGCAGCCCGGCCAAGGCCTCACCGAACGCGCTGGTCAGCCCGGTAGCGTCGGCCAGATCAGTCAGCAGCCGGGCACCGGCGTGACCGACTACGCCCCGCCCACCACCGGTCACCATGATCTTCGGACGTGTTGCGGTAGCCTTCACTCAGCAAGTGCCTTCCGTGGCGGGTGAACAGGACTCTCGACAAGCCCTATTTTCCCTGATCAGAAGGCACTTCTTCGTTTCCGGTCCACTCCTTGGACAGCCCTTAACGTAGGGTCGGGAGCTGGCGCGGTGGCACGTCGTGGTGGTAGGCCCGGCAGCCTTGAATTCCACCGGTTTCCCTTCTGGCTGTCCCACTGCCGTGGCCGTGACCGTGGTGCTCCGTTTCCAGCTCCCGCCGCTTCGAACCGTGCATGCGGTTCTCCCGCACACGGCTCACCGACGTCGTTCACCGCCGGCATTCGGCTTATCCCGCCGCCAAGGCTTAAATGGCCTTGGTGCGACGACGGTTCCCAGGCCGATCAGGCCCAACTCGTTGCTCGACTGGAAGGACAGCACCTGCCAGCCGAACTTCCGGCTGCGTTGGTGCCGCTTGGCGATCACCAGCGCTAGCCGTATCTTCGCGTAGTACCTGATCTTCTCGAAGTGTCGGGCCGAGTTGCCGTACTTGAAGAACCCGGCCCAGCCGCGCAGGAACACGTTGATGTGTTCCACGATCCACTCCACGGGCAGCCCCAGCCGGGACCGGGCGGTCAACTGCCGAATCCGGTCCCGGGCGTGCTGCATAGCCTTGTTCGCGGGCCAGCGGGCCAGGAAGGTGACCTGTTTACCTCCCGTGCGGGCCCAGGCGCGCACCAACCGGTGGTGAAAGCCGAGGAAGTCGACCCCTTCCCCACCGACCTGAAGGTGCACGATCCTGGTCTTGACCTCCTTCGGCTCCAGGCCGAGTTCAGCCAACAAGTGCCGAAGCCGCTGAAGCGCGGCCTCGGCCTGCGCCCGGGAGGCGCACATCACCAGCAGATCGTCTGCGAACCGGACCAGCACCCCGTGCTCACGCATGTCCCATCCCCGATCGAGTCGGTGCAGGTAGACGTTGCACAGCAACGGCGAGATGACCCCGCCTTGTGGGCTGCCGGTGACCGGTCGCCGGACCTGGCCGTCCTCCATCACCCCAGCGCGCAGCATCGCCCGCAGGAGCTTGAGTACGGCCTGGTCACAGACGCGTTCCTGAACTGCTTGCATCAACTTCTCATGCGGAATCGCCGAAAAGCAGTTGGCGATGTCCGTCTCGACCACCCACCGCCGACCCCGCCAGGACTCGTCCACGAGTACCTGCAGGGCATCGTGCACCGACCGCTTCGGGCGGAACCCGAAGCTACACGGCAGGAACTGGGCTTCGAAGACCGGTTCGAGCACGATCTTCACCGCCGCCTGCACGATGCGGTCACGAACCGCGGGGATCGACAACGGCCTCAACTCGCTGCTACCAGGCTTCGGGATGAACACCCGACGCGCCGGCAACGGCCGATACCGTCCTTCCCTGAGTTCGTCAGCCAACTCGTCCAGCAGCCGGGCAACCCCGTACTGTTCAACCTGGCCCAAAGTGGTCTGGTCGACGCCCGGCGCACCGTTGTTACGGCGCACCGCGACCCACGCCCGCCACAAGACGTCCCTGCGGAAGACCTTGTCTCGCAGCGCATGGAACCGACGCCCGGGATCGGCCTTGGCCGCCCGGTACAGCGCATGCTGCAAAGCTCGAACCGGATCAACGATCGATCCCGAAACGGTGGAACTAGCCTGACCGGCACTCACCGGGCTCCTCCAGACAGCAGGCGCGTCAACGAAGTAGCGGCCCTTCCCATCACCGGCGGTTGTGTTGTCCGTCCGGCTCGATCGGTACTACGGCCGCCTCCGACTCCCTCCCGGCCAGCAATCCCCTTCCCGAGATCATCGGTTATAGGACGCCACGCTCCGGCAACACTCCGCAGGTTGCCGGGCCGGGGAGGGTCTCCCCAGTTCCCGCCGCCACCATCTGAACGTTCCGCGCCCCATACGCCGGGGAGTTCTTCGCGGCTGCAATCCAGGAGCTACACCGCTTCCATGGCCTTCACCCTGAATTCGGGGGCTCGGCACTCCCTCTGCCCCACCCCAACAGGCGAGACCTCTAACGACGCCGCAGGCTTCGCGTCATGCTACGGACCGCTCAGTCGCTCCCCCAATAGGGCTTTCGACGCTGGGCTTCGACCCGACCCGTTTCCAGACCGAGCCGCCAGCCTGCTACCGGGCCTCCTGGCAGCTACCCGGACCGGACTTCCACCGGCAGGCGACGACGAGCTTACGACCCAAGATGAACTACACACTCACCTCCAGGTCAGCTGGGCGCACGAAGGGCCGAGGCTAAGTACAACTGGCGATCACTGCCGCCAACTACGAACCACGCCGAGGCCACCACCCCAGGAGGCCTCCCTTCACGGCGCGCGAAAAAGCTCCGTCCGCCCCTTGAACATTCGCCACCGAAGATGCAAGATCACAACATGAAGGCCTACCTCGGCGTCACTGATGACAAGTGGTTTCGATTTCTTGCCGCCAACACTATGCTGAGGGAGATTAATTTCTGGCGCCCAGCCGGAGGCCGAGAGTTTCGAGTTCTCAAAACAGGCGAGCCCTTCTTCTTCAAAACCCACTACCCACATAATCGAATAGTCGGCGGCGGCTTCTACAGCGGCTTTGCGCAGTTGCGAATTTCTGAGGCGTGGAGCCTATTCAAAGAAGGCAACGGAGTTAGCAGCCTCCACGACATGCGACAAATAGTCAGCCGATATCGCCGAGAACCCATCCGCGCCGACGAAGACCCCGTCATCGGGTGCATCCTTCTGAAAGATCCCGTCTTCTTTCCCGACGGAACACATGCTGCCCCACCCCCAGACTTCAAGGCGAACATCGTTCAGGGCAAGGGGTACGAGATCTCGAAAGATTCCTCCGGGTATTTCGAGGTGCTCCTCAGCCAGATGCTAGGCATAGCCGTAGAAGTTGATCCAAGCGGACCATGGCATCGACCGGGACCCGTATATGGCAATCCCCGCCTGACCTCTCCACGCCTCGGACAGCAGGCGTTCAAGGCCGTGATACTTAGCGCCTACAACAGACGTTGCGCCATCACCGGCGACAAGATCCAGCCCGTCCTACAGGCAGCACATATTCGCCCACTTCCCGCCGGAGGCGAGCACCGCATCGATAACGGAATACTCCTACGATCAGACATCCACACCCTCTACGACCTCGGATATCTGGGAATAGACCTCAAGCATCAACTGCTTGTCAGCCCTCGGCTTCGTAACGAATTCGGAAACGGTGAGCAGTTTTATTCACGCGCAGGAGATCCGATCGGCGTGCCCGAACAACGACAAGACAGGCCACACCGAGAATTCCTAGAATGGCACCTGGACAATGTCTACAAGCCATCTTGATTCAAAGACCGAATGACACTGGCAGGCCGCGATCAGATGACTGAAGGTAACGCTGGACAAACAGACGGCGCATTTTTCGGTCGCCCGACTACACGCCGGCGCGCCTTTCTCGAACGCGTAGGTCAGCGGTAGCCGAGGCGGGCCAGGGGTTCGACCAGTTCTCCTTCCTCGTACGACAGGTGGGACAGCAGAGTGTCGGTGAGCAGATCGATGGCGGCACGCAGATCCGCCATGTTGCCGGGGGCGGTCACCAGGGCGACCAGCGCCTGATCGACCCGTTCGATCACTCCGTGGATGACGTGGTGTTCCTGCTCCAGCCGTTCGATGACCGGCTTGAGTCGGGGGTCGGCACGCCGCAGATGCGGAAACATCGCCTGGTCTTCGATCGTGTGATGGGTGGTGACCACCCGGCAGTACGACTCGCAGTAGGCGCCCAACGTCCAGTTATTCTGACGCATCGTCATCGTGTTCAGGTGTGACCGGGCCGCGCCGACGTCCATCGCCCCGGCCGCCACCTGGTCGGCGATGTCCCGCAACTGGGCGAGCTCGCTGCGCAGGTGGTCGTGCACGTCGACGAGATGCTGACCGGATGCCTGCTCGTGTCGGGTGTACCGCCGGCCCGGCTCCGGGTCCGGCCCCGTCGGGCGGTCGCTCTCGTCCCACGGGCGCTCAGCGCTGAACCGTACGCCGTCGTCCGGGGTCGGGGTCACGGCGAGCCCTTCGGCGGCGCGCCTGACCGGTGCCGGGGCCGGTGCGACGGTGACCGCCTCGGCAGGCGTACCGGGCACTTCCGTGACGGCCTCGGTCGGCGTACCGGATCCGCTCTTGACCGACGAAACCGCCGCGCGCTCGGCGGCGACCAGTTCCCGTACGGCCGGCGCGACCTCGGCGGCGAACCGCCGGATGCTGTCGGCGGACTCGGCCATCAGGATGTAGCCGCTGACCCCCTGGTCGAGGGTGAGTTCGGCGAGCTGTTCGACCCAGACGGCGGGTGCCCCCTGGAGGAACTCGCGCCCGTCCCCGTTGAACGAGCCGACGATGTTGTAGAGCCGGCGTACCGCACTTGGGGATCGACCGGCCTCGGTCGCCGCCTGGTCGATGAGCTGGTTGGCGGCGGTCAGTTGCTCCGGTGGCACGTAGGGCGAGCTGGGCAGCCAGCCGTCGGCGACGCGACCGGTCAGCCGCAGCATGCGGGGCTTGATGGCTCCGAGCCAGATGCCGATGTCGTGCGCCGGGAACGGGCCTGGTTTCGCGCCCTGAAGGGTGTAGTGCTCGCCATCAAGGCGTATTCCGTGGCCGGGGGTCCAGAGCGCCCGGATGACCTCGATCGCCTCGGTGAGGGCGGTGACCGCCTCGCTCGGGCTACGCCGAGGGCCACCCTGGGCGGCGATGGCGTCCCAGAACGATCCGGCCCCGAGGCCCAGCTCGACCCGTCCGCCGCTGAGGATGTCCAGGCTGGCTGCCGACCGGGCGAGCACTGCGGGCGGACGTAGCGGCAGGTTGGCGACGTTGGGCAGCACCGTCACCCGGGTGGTACGGGCCGCGATGACCGACAGCAGCGTCCAGGCGTCCAGGAACTTCGGCTGGTACGGGTGGTCCTGGACGCTGACCAGGTCCAGACCGACCTGCTCGGTGAGTTGCGCCAGCTCGACGACCTGCTGCGCCTGTTCGGCGGTGGGCGTCAGGAAGGTGCCGAACAGCAGGTCGTGACCGTAGTCCGCCATGAGATCTCCTCGCCCCCCAGATTACGTGAGCACATCAACCATATATTACGGAAATGATTTGTCAGCGGAGGGCCTGCTCGGCCACCCGCCGCCGCCGGCTTCCAACTCGAACCAGCCATTGACGATCTCCCAAGTTTCGATATAACACTGTCCCTCAATCGCTCCGAGCGCCGGCACGACCGGCATCACGAGTCACAGAGGAGACCACGTGTATCGATCGCGGACCTTCCGCCGTACCACCCTGTCACTGGGCTTGGCCGCTGCCCTGGCCACAACGGTCGCCACCCCGGCGTACGCCCGACCGGGCCACGGGCAACCGACGACCGCCCCCACCACCGCCGCTGCCCCCACCACCGGCCAGGTCTTCTCGATCACCGACCGGATCGCCCGGGAGGTCGCCGGCACACTGGCCAACCCGAGCGCCCGCCACCGGATCGTGCCAGCGGTGACCCGGGCCCCGCTCGACCTCGCCACCGCGGAACCAGGTACGTCCCTGGCTGCCGCCGTACAGATCGCCAACCGGGAGGTGCTGACCGCCAAGGGGCTGCCCAGCACCGGCAGCTCGCTGCTCCAGCTCCGACTGGCCGACCCGCAGATGCGCGCCGCCCTCGACCGAGGGGCCACGCCGCTCGTCACGGCCGTCCCGAACGACGACACCAGCACCAGCGTGACCGCGTACGAGCCGACCGGCCGGGCCGTCCAACTGGACCCGGTACGGCTGCCCGCGCGGCCGGTCCTCGTGGTGGAGGTGGACACGGCCACGGCCCTTCCGATGGGCCTCGACCTGCTTCGCGACACGTTGACCGCGAACGGCATCGGCAGCGCGGCGGCCAGCGCCGCCACCACCTCGGCTACCGCCAGCGCCACCAGCGCGGGTACGACCGCCACCGGCTACTGGGCCACCAAGGTCACCGCGATCCAGGTCGCTGACGTCAAGGAGCCCTGGATCAAGGGCAACGCGGAGATCTTCAACCTCGTCGGCGGCTTCGGCCTCGACGGCAAGGTCAAGGTCGACGCCGTGCAGATGCCGTACCTCGACAAGGCCAACCAGACGTACTACCCGAACCAGCTGTTGGTCCACTTCAACGGCTACAAGTACAACCTGGCCGACGTGGTGATGATGGAGGACGACGGCGACACCAACTACCAGGCTCTGGTCAAGGCCCTGGTCACCGCCCTGCTGACGATCATCGACGGTGGCGTGTACATCCCGCTGGCGAACGCGATCCTCGACGCCCTTCCGACCTCGTGGTACACCGACGACCCGGACTACGTCGACTCCTGGTACACCCTCTCCAAGACCAGCAGTGGTCGGATCAACGGTGCGGCCGGCAACGGCTGGATGACCGTGGCACCGTACTTCGTCGAGGCCCTGTAAGCACCATCGCCAGCGCCCGGTAAGCACCACCTCCGGGCTCGGTAAGCGCCATCGCCGGCCGGTCAGCGACGTTTCGCGATCCGGCCGGCACCAGTACCCCGCTATTGCAGGTGGGCAGAGCAGAGCAAGATCCCATCTGTGACCTGCTCTTCCGATTTGACCACACCGTCAAAAATGATCTTGCAGGTGATGGTCCCCGGGTCGGTGACCGTCATTGACACCTCAGTCTCCCCGGAGATGTCGATCTCCCTACTCCACGGGCTGGACACCCCCGGCTCCGTTCCCGCGTCGCTGGAGGTCCTCCAGGCGACGAGCGCAATGTCGCCGTTGTCCGAGGTCGCCTCCAGGCGTACCGTGCCACCCCCGTTGCCGACACTGCCGCTGTTCCTCAACACCAGCACCCCAGCCACCCCCACACCGCCGCACAACACCAGTAGCACGACGGCGGTGATCGCCCCAATGAGCAGCCCCTTGCCGCCCGATTTGGGCTTACCCACCGGAGGCATACCAACCGGTCCGGATGCCGGATAGCCATGTTGCGGCTGGCCGGGATACCCGGCTACCGGCTGAGCCGGATAACTCGGCTGGCCCTGCCGCCACGGCTCCCGGGGTCTCGAGGTTCCGTCAGATGGCTGCATCCGACCATAATGGACATACTCTGCGCCCAGCGAAATCCGCCAAATAGGTCGACCGAATCAGCCCTACTCATTCCCGCCCGCCCCTGCCTCAGGTGTTAGGAAGGGCCCCTTCTTATCGCATTCTGCCTTGGAAGGGGCCCTTCCTAACACCGAAGCGGGCTACGGCGAGCAGCTCGGGCAGATGGTGTCGACGGCGGATCAGCAGCCCGACGGCCAGTACGACGTACACGGCGGCGATGAGATAACGAATGGCCGGCGTCGGGAACGCGAACTGGACCGCGAACAGGACGAACAACAGCGCCGCCTCCAGCCGGGTGATCCGCAGGTCGACCAGGACCGCGACCCCGAGCGCGGTCTGCGCGACGGTGAGCACGAGTTCCTCGACCTGCCGGGCGTCCAGGGGCAACCCGGCAAGCTCACCGCCGCCGAGCAGGAAGGCGATCGGCAGGCAGGCGATCAGCAGGGTCCACTGGTTGAGTTTGGCGGCCAGCAGGGCCCCCAGGCCGTCGTCGGCGCGTCCCCGCAGCGCGAAGGCGACCGCGACGATCACCTCCGGGGCCTCGGAGGCCACCGGGGCCAGCCACTGGACCAGTAGGAACTCGTCGATACCGAGGGAGACGCCGCCGGCGATGAGGGACTCGCCGAACGGCTCGGCCGCGGCGAGGATGACCACCGCCGCCGCGACGAACAGCAGCCCGGCGGTAATCCGCCGTCGGACGTCCGGCTGGTGGGCCAGGGTCGCCGCCACCCCGACCAGGTTCTCCTCGGCATGTTCGACCCGGCGGATCCGCCAGAGATAGAGCACGAAGAGCCCACCCAGGACCACCGTGTCGTACCAGGCCAGCCGCCGGGTCAGCGGGATGACCAGCGCGTACGCGGTGGCCACGGCGAGGAAGAAGATCTCGATGCGCCGGTGGGGCCGAAGTCGTACGGCGTTGCGGTCACCTTGCCGCCCGCGCCGCCGTACCGCCCAGATGGCGAAGACGACCAGCAGCGGCCAGGCCACCCCGATGAGCAGTCGGTTTGCCCCGGTCATGTTCGCCGTGGCGAAGGCGGCGTAGTGCGGATGGGAGCCGGCACGGTAGGCGAAGTAGATGTCGATCGCGTATTCGGGCAGCACCGCCACCAGCGCGAGCAGCGCCAGCGCGACGGTGCCCGGCACATCTACCCGGACCACCTCGGCGGCCCACATGAGCAGCGCCACCGAGGCGAGGACCGCCGCACCGAAGACGACCATGCCGGCCACCGAGGGCAACTCCAGGCCCGCTGACCGTACGACGACAGCGGGCAGCGCAACCACCACCGCTGCCCCGACCCGTACCAGTGCGGTCGGGACGGAAAGCGTGACGTCGAGTCCCACCCGCACAGCCGCCACCACCCCTGTCACCGCCGAGCCTGCCCGACAAGGCCGGCGGTGGCGGCGGAACGGGGAATTAGCCCGGTAGCGGACCGACAATGGCGCGACGACGGCTGGTGGCCGTACGACGGCGGGTGGTGTCCGTACGCTGGCGGCTGGCCGCCCGGTCCAGGGCGGCCAGCCGGCCGATCACACCGGGCGTGGGTTCTCCGCGAAGCCGAACTGCACGGTGCCCTCGGCATCGACGGCGGCATCGAGTGCCTTGTCATCGAGCAACTGGGCAGCGTCGGCGTCCAGGAAGATGCGCGCTCCGGACTCGTCGACCACCTGGTCGCCCTGGACCGGCTGCTCGGCGAGCGCCAGTGTCAGCGACCCGGCCGCCAGATCGGTGGCGATCCGCAGTCCGGCACCTTCCGGCGCTGCCTGCTGGGCGGTCAGATCTCGGATCACGAGCACGGCGTTCTCGGTCAAGGTAAGCATGGAACTCCTCGTGGATTCTCGTAGCGGTCACCCGGCACAGGCTGATCAGACCCGATTGCGAGCACCACGCGGGAGGTTTCAGAAGTACGGCTGGGTTCTGTCGGAATGATGGGCAGGTCAACGGCCGTCCTGCCCTACGTTGCCCGCTCTTGCCCGGTTCGTCAAATCGATCCGGCTCAGCCGTACCCATGCTTGCCCCCTTGCTCACCGGCACCTTCGGTGATGAGATCGATACGTTCCAGTAGCAACGGGGAACGGGGGCACCATGGGACAGCTCGATGGGAAGGGCGCGATCGTCACCGGGGGTTCGCGCGGCATCGGTCGGGCGATCGTGTCCCGACTGGTGGCGGATGGTGCCACCGTCGTGTTCACGTACCAGCAGGACGAGACCGCGGCGAAGCAGGTGGCCGAGGAGTCGGACGGACGTGCCATCCCGATACGGGCCGACCTCGGGGTGGTCTCCGATGTCGTCTCTCTGTTCGAGGCGGCCGATGCACACCTCGACGGGCTGGACATCCTGGTCAACAACGCGGGCACGGCGGTGCCCGCGTTGATCGTCGACGTGACCGAGGCGGACTACGACCGGATCATGGCGGTCAACTCCAAGGGCGTCTTCCTCGCCATCCAGCAGGCCGGTCGACGAATGCGTGACGGCGGCCGGATCGTCAGCATCTCCAGCAGCAACACCGTGCTGGCCGGTCCCGGGGTCGCCGTGTACGCGGCCAGCAAGGCGGCGGTGGAGCAGTTCACCCGGGTGGCCGCCCGTGAGTTCGGCGGCCGGGGCATCACGGTCAACTCGGTCTCTCCCGGGGCCACCGACACCGATCTGCTCCGCGGCACCAACAGTGCGGAAGGGCTGCGAATGGCGGAGGAGATGACCCCGCTGGGGCGGCTCGGTCAGCCCGCCGACGTCGCTGACGTGGTCGCGTTCCTCCTGGGGCCGGACGGCCGCTGGATGACCGGTCAGAACCTGGTCGCGGCGGGCGGCCTGATCTGAGGGTCGGAACCTCGTCGCCGGCGGCCTGATCTGGCCACCGGTCGCCCTGCGCTCAGCCCGCCACCTGCCGGGCATCGGACGGCGCGGCGCAGGGGCCAGGGTGCTCGTGGCGGAGGGTGCAGCAACCTTGGCCGGGCAGCGCGCTGCCACAGAAGACCTGATGACGGACCATCAGTCGGTCTTTCTCCGACAGCGTTGCGGCATTGAAGTCGATAACTGCCACGTGTGACAACGCTTCTCGGAGGCGTTCGGTCAGAGCGGTCGCCTCATCGAGCGAGGTCAGCTTCGTGGGCAGATGCAGGACCCACCGGGGAGTGGTCATGCCGGACCTCCATGCGCGTAGACCAGCCGTCCGCGGAGCGACCGGCATATCGACTGACGGAAAGCTACCGGACCATCGACAGAGGGCGACGGACACGCTGTACTCGCGGCGAGTCGCCCCATTTCCCCCACAAGTCCCAAGTAGACTGTTGCGCCCAGACTGACCACCCACCTGCGGAGCGCTCACCACACCGGCCGTAGCGGTGGGATTCGCTCGCCAGCGAGTTCCCGGACCAGTCGAGCCAACTCCACCCGGAGGCCGGCGAGGTTCGCGTCGCCGAGCTGAGCAGCCAGTTCGGCTTCGAGCCCGTGCAACACCTGCCCGGCGACGGCCAGGTGGTCGAGCGCCCGCTCGGTGAGCACCACCAGTCGACGCCGACCGCCGTCCGGGTGCGGCTGTCGGCGTACGTATCCGCGCTTCTCCAGATCGTCGACGATCTGCCCGGCGGCCTGTTTCGTGACCCCCAGCCGATCGGCCAACTCGGTGCTGGTGATGCCCGACCCGCGTAACGCCTGGAACGCCAACCCATGCACCGGCCGCAGGTCGGAATAGCCCACCTCGGCCACCCGACGGTTGAACTCGCCGAGGACGAGCTGGAAGCCGAGCCCGAGCAGGAAGGTGAGCTCGGTCCGCTCAAGCGGATCACCACTGGACATGCCTCATCTTGACACACGCGAGTCAAGCAGCTTTACTCATCACTTCCGAAGCAAGTAAAGCCACTTGACTCAGGAGTAGTCATGATCGTGATCAGCGAGACCGAAGACCGGACGACGACGACCCCGGGCGGCGTGATGACCGCCCTCGCCGGCCCCAGCCAGGGCAGCACCGAGTTGAGCACCTGGCGGGTACGGATGGCCCCCGACGGGCACGGGCCGGTGCACACGATCGACCGGGAACAGGTGTGGATGTTGCTCACCGGCTCGGTCTCGATCACTGTCGACGGGACGGCCCGGACGGTGTCCAGCGGTCAGGCAGCCGTCCTGCCCGCTGGCGTCGTACGCCAGATCACCGTCGACGAGGGACCGGTCGAGGCCCTGGTCTGCATGCCCATCGGTGGGCAGGCCTTCGTGCCGGGAAACGACGAGCCTCGGCAACTGCCCTGGGCCCAGTAACCCCCGGTCTGGGTTAGGAAGGGTCCCTTCCTAACACCCGTGGGGTCGGTGGTGCTGTTGTAAAACAGCGAGACGGATGGTTTCTCCCGTCTTGCCACGTTTGCCGGGAGCGCTCCCTAGCCTGATGGTAAGAGGTCAACACGCACCGACAGGGCGGAGCGGAATCGATCGGCGGCCGAGATGGCAGACCGGACCAGGAGCGCGTCGAAGAACAACCAGCGATCCCGGCAGTGGGACGAGCGAACGCCCCACCGGCTCAGGAGAGACTCGCGTGCCGCTCCGGCCCCGCTGCCGATGCCGAGAATCTGGCTCTGGCGGCTGATGGTCCTGGCCACCACGTCGGCGGTGCTCGCCGCGCTGTATCGGGCAGGCGACGCGACCGGAGTCTGGTGGCACGGCACGCCGGTCGTGTCGATCCTCGACGGTCTCGCCGCGCTGTTCGTCCGAGGCGGCGTCGACCTGTGGAAACGGTTCGGCTTCGTGGTACTCGCCATCGTCTGCTTCCTGGCCTGGCGACACTGGCAGATGGCCCGACTCGCCTACCTGCCCGGCCCGGTGGACGTACACGCCTTCACCAACGCCACCCCGGACGAGAAGGCACCGGTCGACGATGTGAAGAGCCAGTTGTGCCGGCACCTGTCCGAGACCCACATCTACCCGCCGTACGCCGGACCGGCCGACCCGCCGCCAAAGGGCTTCCTCGACGTCGCGGAGAAGATGGACGTCACGTCGACCAACGCGATCCTGCTGGCCCTCCAGACGCTGCCCCGGATGTGGCCCCGAACCGGTTACCTGGTCACCGGCGCGCTTCAGATCCGCCGCCAGGAACCGAGGTACGGCATCTCGGCCACGGTCACCTCGTTCCTCGGCGGCGGGCGCAGCGCCATGACGACCCAGTGGGGACGCGACTGGGACGAGGCGGCCAGCAAGACGGCGTACTGGGTCCTCGCGACAGTGCTGCCGGTGACCCGGCTCGCCAAGATTGCCCCGTGGCGCAAGTGGCGGGGACGGGAGCTGCCGGCGGACCTCTTCGAGGCGTACAACGAGGGCAAGAAGGCACAGGACCGGCGGCAGCTCGATGCCGCGCTGTGGAGCTATGCCCGGGCTCTGCGTAGCGACCCGTTCAACGCCGACCTACGGCTGATGGTGGCCAGCGTCCAGGAGGATCTTGGCCTCTTCCTCGACGCCCTGGACACGTACCAGGGGGCGCTGGCGATCGGCGAACTGACCGGGCGCTACTCCGACCACCTGTGGAGCACCCGGCGCCGCCGACTGCGCCACCCCTGGCGCTACCTGCTCGGCTTCCTCAGCTACGTGGTCCGGCGCCGCGAGTCCATCCAGCTCCGCTACCAGTACGCCTGCACGCTCGCCTACTCGGAGCGCACCATCGAGCACTGGTTCGCGCAAGACGCGGTCGGGGAACGGGCGAAGGTCCATCGGCAGATGCGGGAGCGACTACAGGAGGCCTTCGTCGACCGGTACTGGCCGGTGGCGGCATCGTTCGTCAGGCGGACCGCCGAACGGATCGACGAGCGGAGCGACGAGCCGGCGGACGAGCACGCCGCCAAGGAGTGGCTCCGGCAGGTGCTGGCGGAGTCACCGGAGGCGGCCCGGGTCGTCCTCCAGGTCGCCGCCGCACAGGAGATGTACCGACTGCACGAAGATGTCCTGCTCGCCCGGCTGGTGCCTGGTACGCGCTCCGCCGCCACCCGTACGGTGCTCCGCCTCGCCCGGGACGTCTGGGCCCCACTGCGCCTGTCGAAGGCGTTGTACGAGTGGCGGCACCAGGGCTGGCGACCGGCCCGGTTGGACGGGGCCGGGGTCCCCGCCCCGGTCTTCGGCCAGGGCGGCTCATTACGGCCCTGGTGGCGTCGGACCGCCCGCCGTCGGGCCCAGGCGATCACGGTCAGCTGGCCGCCCTCCGTGGAACTCCTGGACCGGGCGATCCGGCGCGCACAGCGACGCTGGCTGCACTGGCCGCACCTGAGCTCCTACGACTACTACAACGCGGCGTGCACCTACGGGTTCGCCCTGTACGGCTACGTGTCGAATCAGCCCCTGAGGCCATCGGACTGCGATTCGATCGAACAGCTCTCCTGCAAGGCGGTGGAGCAGCTACGCGCCTCCCTGGCCTGTACGGAGAGCGGAGTCGCCGCCCGGCTGCGTGCCTGGATCGTCAGCAGCGATCCGGACCTGGCCCCCCTGCGACACCAACCAGAGTTCTGGCACTTCGAGCGGGACGAGTACCCCAGTCTGAAACTCTTCTTCCCCCGCCCCGACAAGGTGATCAACCTCCGGATGTCGGCGTACGTGAAGGAACTCCTCTGCGAGGGTGCGGGCCTGCTGGAACAGACCTGGCACCGACGCAGCCGGCAGTCCGAGGGGACGGACATCCACCAGGTCATCGACTGGCTCGGGGTGGACATCCGGACCTGGGAGGTGCTGGAACGCATCGCCCGGGACCGGGCCCGCTACTGGCGGGACCGGGCTGACTTCATCCAGTTGGTCCGGGAGGCCGTCGATCCGGCCAAACTAGCCGAGGCGGCCTTCCCACCGGCGGTGCCCGGCTTCGACGATGTGGTCATGGCCGGGTCCGAGGAGTTCGACGGTGACGACCTCCGGTCCCCCGTGCCGATCGAGGAACTCGTGCAACACCGGATGGACAGCGTCGACCGGACGATCCTGTCGGTGGAGATCGAGTTCGCGAAGCGGGGATGCGAAGCCAGCCGCCGGCACCGCACCGAGTTGTGCAATCGGGACCTGCGAGGCGGACAGTTGCTGGCGGGGCAGGCCCGCGAGATCTGCAACCGGCATGCGGCCCGGTGGCGGCGGGTCGCCGAACACATGGCCGAGGCCGGGCTGACGGTGTCGGCCAGCGAGCCGGTCGACATCCAGCAGCGCCCGTGACCGCTCGACCGGCTGATCGGGCGCATCGACTGGTTCCCGATACGCGCCAGCCGGTTCACGGGGCAGAAACAACGAGACCCGTCTGGGAGGATCGAAACCCACGATTGCCAGGTCATTCTGAGCGGAGTCGGCATGCCGATGAAGGCGTTCGTCGATCGGGAAAACGAGTTCGCGATCATCCGGGCCTTCGTCGAGCAGGCATGTGCTGGTCAGGGTGGCATTCTCGTCGTCGAGGGACCGGCAGGCATCGGAAAGAGCGCCCTGCTGGACCGGGTCACTGCGGCGGGTGGGCCGGCGACCTTCATCCCACTCCGCTGCCACGCCCAGGTGGGACAGCTTGAGGCGTACGGTCCGCTGCTGGATCTGCTCGCGCAGATGGAGGAGACCCGCAGCCGACGCAAACGGCTGCTGCGCCGTTCGGGCGAGTCCTTCCGCTCGCGATGGCCGGAGTTGCTCACCCTGGTACCCAGTTTTGGGCCGACACTGAAGATGGTCGCCGAGACACTGTCCGGTCCGGTCCCGGGTGCACCTCTCGTGGACAACCGGATGGCCGCCCGATCGATAGCCGAAGCCGTACTCCTCACGCTCCGCGAGAAGCAACCCGTCGTGGTAATGATCGACGATGCCCATCGCATCGACGGAAGCTCCTGCGCCGCGCTCTCGTATCTGTCCTCCGCCCTGGCGGACCAGCCGGTCCTACTCGTCCTGGCTGCTCGGGACGACGAGCTGACGGACAACCCGCCGGCTCGACACCTCGTGGAAGACCTCTGCCTACACGACATGGCCCGCCGGCTTCGGCTCGGAGGACTGCCGGTTCCGGCGGTTGCCGAGTTGGCCCAACTGGTCGTCGGTCGCCAGCCCTCCGCCTCCACGGCACGCCGGATCACCGAGCAGACCGGCGGTTACCCGTTCCTCCTGCAGTACTACTTCTCCGAGGAGAAGACCAGACTGGCACTACCTGCCGCAGCGGTAACACTGGGTGATGTGGGAAACGAGCTCGCGGGCAACAGCAATCCTGAGAGCGGGCTGGCCGACCAGGTCGGCGCGGTGATCTGGGCGAGGCTACGCCGGCTGAGCGACGACGACCTCCGTTTACTTTCCGTCGCATCGGTTCAGGGCAGGGAGTTTCACAGCAAGGTCGTCGCACGGCTTGTCGAGCAGCCGCACGACGCGGTCGCGACCCGGCTCCACCGGCTGGGGAAGGAAACTCGCCTGATCTATCCGGTCGAACCGGATGACTGGGACGAGTCCATCGGCAGCGACCGGTACTCGTTCGAACACGATCTCCTTCAGGAGACGTTGTACCGGGACCAGACTCCAAGCCAGCGGCGTGAACGCCATCGAAAGATCGGGCAAGTAATGGGGGCCTACTCGCAGGAGCATCCGGAACCACCACAGGAGATAGCACTAGACCTCGTCCGACACCATCGGATGGCCCGCGACTGGTTGGCCGCTGGACGCGCCGCCCATGACGTCGCCTGCCGTCTGGCGACGACCGGCGCGTCGACCCGAGAGGTGGTCGCGATAACCGCGCAGGGTCTCGACGACATCCGGAGGATGCGTGGTAGCAGCGAGGCGGACCGCCTCCGCGCGCAACTGATCGAACTGATGCTCACCGCGAGCGAACTGAGCTGGCGAACCCGTCCGGAAGCGGATGGCACCGTTCGGCTGGAGGCACTCTCCACCGAGGCGCTCGCCGCTGCCCGTACGGCCGGGGACATCGATCTGGAGATACGAATCCGCTACCTACATGGCAAGGTCCTGCTCTACACCCGGGGCGTGCCGGCGGCGCTCGGGCCATTGCGGGAGGCATGGGAGCGGGCTTTGCACAGTGGCAACGCGGTCAGCATCCTGCTCGCGGGATGCGAGTACGGGCGGCAGTTGCCGAAGGCCGACGTCGCGGCGGGGTTGCAGGTCCTCCACCAGACCGAGACCACCGTCGCAGGTCTCCCAGAGGTAGCGAACAACGCTGACCCCGTCGTGCAGCGGGCACGATACATGTTGGCCCTTCAGCTCGGCATCAGTCTGTTCGACGCGGGCCAGATCGGCCCCGCACTCGATCGGCTTCGTACGACCATTCCCGCCGTCCGGCTACGGGCCGCGCTCGGGCTGCTCCCGATCGGGCTGAACTATCTGGCCCAGGTGGAGGCGGCAGCCGGCAACCTGGCCGAGTCGGAGGCGCTGCTCACGGAGGCGGTCGAACTGAACGACGGCAGCGAACCGGACGGATGGCACGCGGTCAACCTGGCCTATCTCGGCACGAGGATGACGCTGGACCGGGCGGAACCCGCCGGTCTGCCCCTACTGGAGCAGGCGCGAGCCGAAGCGGAGCTGACCTGGCAGGCCAATCTCGCTCCCCTGGTAGCCAACCTGTACGCGACAAGCCTCATCGCCATGGCCGCCACGAATCCGATCCACTACGACACAGCTCGCCAGATATTAGAGGAATGCCTTTCCGAAACACGCCGCACCGGAATGCGCCGCAGCGAGATAGTTGCCCTTTCCCTGCTCGGCCGGCTGCATCTGGCGGTCGGTGACACCATGACGGCCGACGGGTACAGCGCGGCGGCGGTGGACAAGCTACGCGAGGTCGACTGGCGACTGGCCGCAGTATGCGTCGAGGAGGTTCTCTATCATCACAGCCGCATCCAGGAGGCAAGAGGAGACGGCGAAGGCGCGCACGAATCCCTCCGTCTGGCGCGGGCGGAGGTCCTTCGCAAGGCGGGCAGCCTGACCGGACCGGCCCGCGAACGGTTCCTCCAAGCGGTCGACCTCAACCAGAGGATCTCGGCCGGTCACGGCTGATCGGGCGCATCGCCGGCACACGACGTCGGGTCGCGTCAGACAGGCGGTGTCGGGTCGGACCAAGGAGGCTGTGCCGGCTCGTACCGGAAAGGGCTATGCCGGCTCGCCGGCCACGACGGCACCGGCGTGCGCCCGGAGCCGGGCCAGGACCGCCTGGTTGGCTTCCCAACCGTCGGGGAACTTGACCGGGACGTTGAGGTGGACCGGTTCGGTGGACGGGTGGGCGTCGAGCAGTTCGGCGATGCCGCCCCGAGCCACCACCAGGCAGGCGTGCCGGTGCCGGCTGGTGAGCACACAGAGCCGCCCGGACTCCAGGTGGAAGGCGGTGGCGTCCCGCCGGCCGGAGAGCGGATGCAGCACCACGGTCACGTCGTACTCCCGGCCCTGCAACCGGTTGGCGGTGTCGACGGTGATGTCCGCGCCGGCCGGGCCGAGCTGGGATCGGATCACCGCGACCTGGTCACGGTGCGCGGCCCCGATCGCGATCCGGTCGGCGGTGACCGGTGCGCCCGCCGGGGCGCGTTCGGAGACCGCGACCGCCTTGCGGTCCAGGATGCGCAACGCCAGCGCCGCGCAGGCCGAGGCGGCCTCCGTATCGGTACGGGGTACGAACCGGGCCGGCAACTCGTACCAGCCCCAACCGGTGGTGGCCGCCAGTTCCACGCTCGCGTCGAAGGCGTCACCCGGACCGGGCTCGGTCAACGTGAGCACCCGGTCGGCCTCGGTGGTGCCGGCCCGGAATCCGGTGAACGGATAGAACGCCGCCGCCACCACCGGAGCCGCCGAGGCGGGCAGCCGCCAGGACACCGGCAGCCGGTGCACCGGCAGATCCGGGTTGTGGCGCAGCAGCACCGCGACCGCGCTCTGCATCGGGTCCCAGGTCAGCCCGGTCCAGCGGACGGTCTCCACCGTCGAGAACGGGTCGAGCTGTCCGGGGTCGCCGACGAACAGCGCCCGTTCGAACCGGCTGGCCACGCGCAGCAGGGCGTCCGAGCGCATCTGGTACGCCTCGTCCACGATCGCCCACGGCCACGAGCCCTCGGTGACGGTGGCCCACTTGGCAGCCGTTCCGATGATGACGGCCGGTCCGCCGAGTTCCGCGACCTTGCTCCCGACCCGGACCCCCGTGTGCTCCTGCACCCGGGCCGAGGGTACGTAGTCAGTGGCTGACAACCGGCCGATCCGCAGCTCGGGGGCGGAGTTGGCCAATCGGTCGATCAGGTCGTCGACCTGCTCGTTGGTCTGCGCGATGATGATCAGCGGCTCGCCGGCCGCGGCCAGTTCGCCGGCGGCGCGCACCACCAGGGTCGACTTGCCCGCCCCGGGTGGCGAGTCCACCACCACCCCACGATGGTCGCCGGAGCGCAGGTCGGCCAGTACGGCGGTGATCACCCGTTCCGCCTCGACCCCCGGCGGCACCATCAACTCGGCTCGCAACCTCGCTCCAGCCTCCCCGCATGCTCCCCGGCACACTACCGCTCGGCCCTCCGCCGTCACGAACCCATCGACGTGGGACCGATTGGCCATTCATCCTGACCTGTCCGACCACCGGTAACCACCAGTCTCTGCATCCCCAGCACGCCAAACGGTCACGCATACCCACCCGGCACGGCACCGTCAGTTACATTCATCGTCAATCTTCGTTATGGTGTCCGCTCCACCCCTCGATCGAGTAGGACAGCATGGGCATCATCAAGGAGATGCAACGGGCGCATGCCCGACAGGTACGCGCCCAGCAACGCGCCGGCGCGGCCGCCCACCGTCATCAGCAACAGCTACGCCGCGATGCGGAGCGCGCCATGAAGGCCGCCGAGCGCGCGGCGGCCGCCGATGAGCGTGATCGAAAGCGCCTGTACATCGAAGCCCGGCTCGCTGAAGTCGCCGCTGACAACTCCGATCTCAACGCCCGCCTCGACGAGCTGGACTCGCTGCTGGCGATGACGCTCACCGTCGATGATCACATCGACCTCGCGCTTCTCAAGAAAACGGTCTCCCACCCTCCGTTCACCCCTGGGCCGGTCGGCGTACCGCTGCCCCCGCCAAACTGGCACCAGTTCGAACCGCCCTCGCCAAGTGGACTCGGCAGGCTATTCGGCAGCCAGGCAAAGCATCAGCAACAGATCGCTGCCGCACAGCAAGCCTTCGACCAGGCTCAGGCGCAACACGCAGCAGCTGAGACGCACCGACAGCGGCGGCTGACGGCCGCTCACCAGCGATACCAGCAGCAATGTCAGCAAGTCGAGGCACAGATTGCCGCACACAACGCGGAGGTTGACCGGTTCGCGATCGCGGTGGCGAAGGGAGAGCCGAACGCAGTCGTCGATTACCTCGGGATGGTGTTGGGCAACTCCGTCTACCCAGATGACTTTCCCCAACACTACCGGTTGGCCTATGTCCCCGAGTCGCGCCAGCTCGTCGTGGAGTACCACCTGCCGACACTGGAGGTTGTCCCAGCGGTACGCGAGTACCGGTATGTCAAGGCACGTGACGAGGTCACCACATCGGCTCGGCCGATGAAGGAAATCAAGGATCGGTACGCGAACCTCATCGCGCAGGTGACCCTGCGTACCGTTCATGAGCTCTTCGAAGCTGATCGTTCGAGCCTGGTCGAAACGATCGTCTTCAACGGGATCGTCGATACGACCGATCCGCGCACAGGCGCTGCTGTCCAACCCTGCCTGGTCAGTCTCCGAAGCACTCGTGAGGTGTTCACGTCGCTCAGTCTGGACCGAGTCGAGCCAACAGCTTGCCTAAATCATCTAAACGCTACAGTGTCAAGGCGGCCCGAGGCACTCGCACCGGTCCGGCCGGTGCTTGAGTTCGACATGGTCGACAAGCGCTTCGTCGACGAGGTCGACGTCCTGGCCGACCTGGACCAGCGCCCCAACCTGCTGAAGCTCAGCCCGACCGAATTCGAGAGCTTGATCCAGAACTTATTTACCAAAATGGGCCTGGACACGAAGCAAACTCGCGCTTCCCGGGACGGAGGTGTCGATTGTGTCGCCTTCGATCCTCGGCCAATCTTCGGCGGAAAGGTCGTTGTCCAGGCCAAGCGCTATCGCAACACGGTTGACGTGTCCGCTGTCCGCGACCTCTTCGGCACCATGCAGAACGAGGGAGCATCCAAGGGAATCCTTGTTACCACCAGCGGCTACGGGCCCGCGTCTTACGAGTTTGCATCGGGGAAGCCTCTGGAACTGATCGATGGCTCCAACCTGCTCTACCTACTCGCCGAACACGCAGGGGTGAGGGCCAGAATCGACGCCAGCGAGCTGGACTGACAGTTGAACAACTGGGCGCGTCCGCCCGAACGGGCACTGATCATGCACTTCACCCATATCACCAATATGCCGGCGATCCTCGCATCAGGACGGCTGATCGCGGACAGCTCGGTAGCCGCTCTCCTGGTGACAAATGTCGGCGCAACCGACATCAAGGCCGCACGCCGTCAACGACGTGTCAGTTGTCCACCTTTCGGTATGGTTGCCGATTATGTCCCGTTCTATTTCGCGCAGCGTTCACCAATGATGTACCGCATCGCGTGCGAGCACCGGGACCAGGCTGCAGACCGCTATCCCGGAGGAGACGATCCTCTGGTTTACCTGGTGAGCTCGGTGGACCGAGTACACGACGCCGGGTTGGCATGGGCTGCGAGCGACGGCAACTGCGCTGCCTCACTGACAAGATTCACCCGATCTCTTCATGATCTTGCCGAGTTGGTGGACTGGCCCCTGATGGGAGAGGAGATCTGGAAGAACTTGCCGGACGACCGGGATCGGGTCCGACGACGCATGGCGGAGTTCCTCGTCCATCGCGAGTTTCCGCTCGATCTGGTAACGGGGTACGTGGTACGTACCCCGTCTCGGAAGGAAGAGCTGCGGCAGGTCCTACGATCGGCCGGCGCCCCAAGGGCTTACGTTGATGTCAGACCGAGCTGGTACTACGGGTACGCTCCGGGGGAGGTGAGCAAGTGATCATCGTCAGCCATGGCAACCTGCTGACGGCAGACGCCGAGGCACTGGTCAACACCGTCAACACCGTGGGGGTGATGGGCAAGGGAATCGCGCTGCAGTTCAAGCGCGCCTACCCGGCAAACTACGCAGCCTATCGAGCTGCGTGCGCCACAGGCAAAGTCAAACTGGGCGAAATGTTTCTTTTCGACTCCGCTCGCCTCGGCCCTCGTCGCTATGTGATCAATTTCCCGACAAAGGGCCATTGGCGGTCAAACTCCAAGCTTGCCGATATCGAGGCTGGCCTGGCCGCCCTGGTCCGGTTGGTACGAGAGCTCGGGATCAGCTCCGTGGCAGTGCCCGCGCTCGGCTGCGGCAACGGAGGACTCGACTGGGATCGGGTCCGATTGGCGATCGAGCAGGCATTCGAGGCGCTGCCAGACGTACGGGTGCTCCTTTTCCCTCCCGAAGGTGCACCTGCCCCCGCCGAGATGCCGGTTGCCACCGCAAAGCCACCGCTTACCCCTGGCCGGGCAACTCTGCTGAGAGGAATCGATAGCTACCTTGATCGCGCCCGCACTCTCGAACCACGTGACGGTGTAACCGAGCTGGAGATTCAGAAGATCAGCTATTTTCTCCAAGCACTTGGTCAACCCTTCCGCCTCTCGTTCGGCCGTGGCCCGTACGGGCCGTACGCCGAGAGTCTTCACCGCGTTCTGGAGCTACTGGAGGGCCACTACCTCATCGGCTATGGCGACAGGTCGGCTCGAGTCGAAGAACTCAGGCCCATCAACCTGACACCCGGTACATCCGAAGCCGTCGCGGCCTGGTCCGCTTCACATGACACGGACAGCTCAGACAAGGCGTTGGACCAACTCGCCCGGCTCATCGATGGGTTCGAGACGCCCTACAGCCTTGAGTTGCTCGCCACCGTGCACTATGCCGCCCAGCAACATCCGCCATCCGCCGACATCAACGAGTTGGTCCACCGCATCCAGACCTGGAGTGGCCGAAAGGCAAGGCTATTTACACCCGCCCATATTCAGACCGCCTACGACCGCCTCCGGTCCGCCGGCCTGATGCCCAGTTTTCAGTAACGCCCGCCTGCCATCGATAACCTGTCCGTCGACAGCGGCTCGGCCAGCGACCGTGGGCTCCGGCAAAGTCGTGACTGTGTCCGGTTTGCGAGATTGAGACAGCCACCTTGCCCCTTCGACCTTGGTGATCATGACGCTATAGACATAGCCGGGCGGTTTTAACGTCCATAGGGTCATGATCACCTCGTCGGGGTGTCCCGCGAGAGCATCAACCAGCGGGACGGGTTACCTTCTCCCGGTGACGGATCTGCCCCGCGGCATCTACGAACATCTGATCACCGAAAAGCTCGCCGAGCGGCTCCGCCGCATCGACGCGGACCTGGTCCAGCGGATCGATCTCGACCCGGCCGACGCCGACGAGGTGCTCGCCCGACACATCGCCGCGCTGGCCCGCCGCGCATTACGAGCAGTCCCCAGCAGCGACCGGCACCGGCTGGCCCGACAGGTCGAGGTCGCCAACCGGATCGCCGAGGCGATCGAACACCTCGATCCGGGTGCGAGCGGCGCCACCGACCGGGTGGCTGGCTCACACGACCTCCTGACAGCAATCGTGGCGCGTCCCGCGCCGACGAACGTGGTCAGCTTTCCGGTACGACCCACCACTCCGCTCAACACCGGGGCGTTGCTGGTCAACGGCAAAGGTCAACCCCGCATCGGGCACGAGGTCGGTCACGAGCTCGCCTCCGCCGATGAGGCGGACCTGCTCTGCGCGTTCATCAAATGGCATGGTCTGCGCCTGGTGGAGCAGCCGATCCGGGACCTGATCGAGCGGGGTGGTCGGCTGCGGGTGATCACCACCACGTATCTGGGCGCTACGGACCAGCGAGCCCTGGACCGACTCGTCGAGCTGGGTGCGCAGGTCAAGGTCTCCTACGAGACCAGGACCACCCGGCTGCACGCCAAGGCGTGGCTGTTCCGTCGGGGCAGCGGCGCCAGTACGGCGTACGTAGGCTCGTCCAACCTGTCGAAGGCAGCCTTGGTGGACGGACTGGAATGGAACGTCCGGATAGCGGCGCTGGAACAGCCGCACGTAGTGGACACCTTCGAGGCGACGTTCGAGGACTACTGGGACGATCCGGCGTTCGAGTCGTACGAGCCGAACCGGGACGGGCTGCGCCTGCGGCGGGCACTGGGCGCCGAACGGGCCGGCGGCCGAACCGACCCGCTCGGCATCGAGGTCACGACCATCGACGTGCGGCCGTACGGCTATCAACGCGAAATCCTGGACGACCTTGCCGCCGAACGCGCGGTGCATGGTCGGCACCGCAATCTGGTGGTGATGGCGACCGGCACCGGCAAGACCGTGGTCGCTGCCCTCGACTACCACCGGCTACGTCAGGCGGGGACCGTCGACTCACTGCTCTTCGTAGCGCATCAGGAGCAGATCCTGCGGCAGAGCCGGTCGGTCTTCCGGCATGTGCTGCGCGACGGCACCTTCGGCGAGACGCTGGTCGGCGGTGATCGGCCCAGCCAGTGGCGGCACGTCTTCGCCAGCATCCAGTCACTGCACCGGGCGGAGCTCACGCCGGACCAGTTCGACATGGTGATCGTCGACGAGTTCCACCACGCCGAGGCACCGACCTACCAGCGGCTGCTGGGCCGGCTCGAACCGAAGATCCTGCTCGGGCTGACCGCCACCCCGGACCGCTCCGACGGTGGGGACATCCGCCGCTGGTTCGATGGGCGTACGGCGGTCGAACTGCACCTGTGGGAGGCACTGGACCGGCAACTGCTCGCGCCGTTCCAGTATTTCGGCCTGCACGACGACGTCGACCTGTCCCGACTGCGATGGAAACGTGGCCAGGGCTACGACACCGTCGAGCTGGATCGGTTGTATACCGGCAACGGCGCGCGCCCGTATGGTGTTGCAGGCCGTACGGGACAAGGTGGACGTGGACCGGATGCGGGCGCTCGCGTTCTGCGTCAGCATCGGCCACGCCCAGTTCATGGCCGACTGGTTCAGCCGGGCCGGAGTGCCCGCGCGCGCCGTCACCTCCCGGCTCGACGCCAACGGCCGACACGACGCGCTCGCCGCTTTCCGGGCCGGCGAGGTGCGGGTGCTCTGCACGGTCGACCTGTTCAACGAGGGCATCGACCTGCCGATGGTGGACACGATCCTGCTGCTCCGTCCCACCGAGAGCGCGACGATCTTCCTGCAGCAGCTCGGTCGTGGGCTGCGCCTGGACGACGACAAAGCCTGCCTGACCGTCCTCGACTTCATCGGTGGGCAGCACGCCAACTTCCGGTTCGACCTGCGCTGGCGGGCGCTGACCGGGGCGACGCGCAGGACGTTGGAACGGGCGGTCGCGGACGACTTTCCCACCCTGCCCAGCGGTTGCCATATCGAGCTGGATCGGGTCGCCAAGAGGATCGTGCTGGACAACCTGAAGCGCGCTCTGCCCAGCTCGAACAAGCGGCTCGTCAGCGAGCTACGTCAGCTCGGTGACGTCTCCCTCGCCGAGTTCCTGCACGAGACCGGCCTGGAGATCGAGGACATCTATCGCCGGAAGATCCTCGGCGGCTGGGCCGGGCTGCGCCGTACCGCCGGGCTGGCGAGCACGCCCGCTGGTCCCGACGACACCACCCTCAGCGCCGCCTTCGGCCGGATGCTGCACCTGGACGACCTCGACCGGCTCGACCTGCTAGTCCGGCTCGCTGCCGGACAACGGCCCGCAGCCGGCCGGTTGCTGCACATGCTGCACTTCACGCTCTGGGGCCCGGCAGCGCCACTGGTCGAACTGGACGGGCACCTGGCCCGGCTCTGGGCGGACCCGGCCCGCTGTGCCGAGCTACGTCAGGTCGCCGAGGTGCTGCGTACCCGCATCCACCGGATCACCACGCCACCCAGTTCCGACAACGTGCCGCTACGGATCCACGCCCGGTACAGCAAGAACGAGGCGTGTGCCGCCTTCGGCATGACCAACCCGGGAGCACTACGCGAAGGGGTCAAGTGGATCGAGGCGGAGCGCGCCGACATCTTCTTCGTCACGCTGGACAAGTCGGAGCACCACTACTCTCCCACCACCAGATATCAGGACCGGGCGCTCACCGCCGAGTTGTTCCAGTGGGAGTCGCAGAGCACCACCTCGGCCGGTTCGCCGACCGGCCGGCGCTACGTCGAACACGCGGAACGGGGTTCGACGGTGCACCTCTTCGTCCGGGAGAGCAAGGTCGCCGAGGGCGATCTCGGTGTGCCGCCCTACCTCTATGCCGGGCCGATGACGTACGAGCGGCACACCAGGGATCGTCCGATGCGCATCATCTGGCGACTCGACCGCCCGCTCCCCGCCGACGTGCTGCACGCGGCCCGGGCGATAGCCGCCTGAACAGGCAAGGAACCGCTTTACCTTGCTCACCAACGGACGCGGCAACACTGACGCCCGATATGGACAGCTTGATGTCATTCTCGGGTTACCCACGGAGACCCGTGAAGAACTTGATATGACCGTGCGACACGTCCACGAGCTATGGGATATCGCCGACGCGAATCCCGGTTCCTTCCGAGTCAGCGTCTTCGAGTTCCGCCCGTACCCCGGCATGGCATCGACTAATCGCGACCGGCCGCTATGACCAGCGACAGCTCTTGGACTACAGCGCAGTCGACCTAACGGCGGATGGCCTGGACGATGCGTTACGAGAGCGGGATGAGTTCAACTTTTCGGTCAATATCCAATTCGGCGAGGCCGAACTGGACCGTGCACCCACACGACGTGGCCGACCAGACGCCGGAAGAAATCGTGTCCGCGCTGTTGTCGCGGGTACGACTCCTGCTGCCGTACCGGTCGTGATCGGCGGGGTCAGACCGGCGCAGTCAATGCGGCACGGATCAGGGAGTCGTAGGTTTCCGTGCTGCGCGCCAACTCCACACCGAGCGACTGGGCGAAATCGTCCAACCTGGCCTGCACCTCGACCGCTGACCGGTTGTCATCGACCAGCAGTTCGATCTCAAGGAATGTGCCGAGGTGACGTATCTCGTCAAGGCAGAAGGACATCCCGCCCAGTCGTCCGGTACGCCGGGTCTTGACGATCCGTACCGTCGGCTGGAATCCCATCGCCAGAATCGCCGCGTGCATCGGCTCCCGCTCGGCCACCTCGGTTTCGTACTCCTGGCAGGCGAGTTCGTTGTCGAGTGGCCGCTTGACGCAGAACAGATGGCGGCCGTCCTGCGTACGGAGTCGGGCGAAGGAGACACCGGTCTTGCTCTGCCCGTACGCCCAGCCGGCTGGCGCGTACGCCTGATCGTCCTGCCGGACCGGCGCGGACAGTTCCACGCCCAGCTGCCGTAGCGCGACGACGATCGCGTCCGGTTCGGCGACCCGATACTTGACCTCGATCTCCCGGACGCCATCATTCATTACAAACTCCAGGAATGCTGCATTGACCACAGACTGCCGCAATCTATCTCAGGCGTCGGATATCGAAGCGACGGGACACACCCACTGCGCCGGCCCACCCGATGCTGACCAGGTCTTCAGGGACGAGGGTCAGTTCCACTCCTCGACGGCGTCCTCCTCGGCCGGGGCACCATCACCGGGCGGGCCACCGTGCGTCCACGGTGTCTCCTCCCGCGCCGGGAACGCTCCGGACGGCATGAACCCCTCGGAGAGCGTGGTGTAGCAGAGCCGCTCCCCCACCTCGGGCACACTGCCCGGCGGCGGGGTCAACGATCGGCCCATCCCACCGGAGAGTTCCAGCACCACCTCGGTCTTCTCGACGTCGGCGGTCGGGTTGACGAAGACGACCCGCGCCTTCTGGTTGGGCCGGGTCGGTGAGTAGAGCGACGCCCCCGGCCGCACCAGCACCGGATCGGTGGTGTGCAACATGATCCGGGGACGCAGGACGGGCCGTTTGCCGCTGTCATCGACCCGGGTCGGGGCGGCCAGGGTCACCTCGCCGACGAACGCCTCCCCGGTCAGCCGATGGTCGGCCATGACCAGCGGATCGTCGTAGGCCCGCTGTACCGCGTACGTGGTGAGGGCCCGTTCCAGCCGATGCAGGCGGTGTGCCGCCGCCACCGCCCCGTCCCGCCGGGCCTGCGGATGGCCGCCCTCGTCGACGTACGCCGCGTAGTCGGTGAACGCGTCCCGGTCCGCAGCCCAACGATCGGCCACCCGGGCCCCGGCCGGCTTCGACCGGAGCAGGTCGACCGCCTGCCACATCAGCTGCCAGGTGGGCTCCAGTTGTCCGCGCAGCAGGTCCGCGAGCGCGGCTCGGGCCCGCTGCTGGGCAACCGGATCGTCCGCTGCCGCCTGGTACGCGGCGATCGCCGGGGCCAACTGCCGGTTGTCGAAGTCCGGGTCGGTGGCGGGACCGGCGGGTGGACACACCGCGGGGTCCTCGGCCGCCTCCGCCGCCACCGCACCGGGCACCCCGGCTGGTGGTGTGATCCAGGCCAGCAGCGCGGCGAGGTGGTTGTCCTCCACCGCGCTCTGTCCGGTGGCCCAGTGCAGGGTGAGCGCGTCGGTCAGCGCCAGCAGCAGGGACGATCCGGGATGCTCGGCGCGGTCGGCGAGGAAGCTCAACCACCGACCGAGCAGCGGAACCGACGCGTCGACCGGATAGTCACCGTCGGTACGGCGGAACCGGGTGGACCGGCCCAGCAGCCGCACGAAGGTGACTCCGGCCGGGTTGGGCACCAGGATCTGGGGTGCGTCGACGTACCGGTAGCGCACGTCCTTGCCCCGGTCCACCGGCACCGCCTCGGCGACGCCGCGACGACCATCCAGATAGGGCACGAGGATCGAGGCCAGTTCGGTGGTGAAGGCGAACCGCTGGTCGCGGTTGCGTGGCTGCGGCACGATCAGCAGCTGCGCCCGGTCCGGGGCGGTGCCGACCAGCGCCGCCAGTGGCGCGTTCGCCTCACCGGCCATGGCGAGCGGAACGAGGACGAGTGGCTGCTCGGACAGGTGCAGGTGCCGGACGGTGGCGATCGGTTGGGCCACCCCGCTGGCCACCGCCTGGGCCCGAGCCAGCGCGGTCAGCGTACTCATCCGACGACCGACGGTTGCTCGGCGGCGCGCTGGCTGCCGACGATGCCGGCCGCCCACTCGCCACCGTCGACGCCGACGGTGGCCAGCACCTCGGCGCGTAACCGGGCGGCGGCCTGGAGCAGCGTGGTGGCCTCCACCTGCTCCGCAGCCGGGGTCAGCTCCCCGCTCGCCAGCCCCAGCACGGTCGCTACCTGGTCGATCCCGCCCAGCGCATCGCGGACCGACCTGCCCAGGCTGGCGGTGCTGCCGCGCGCCTCGTGCCGACAGAACCGCGCCAGCTCGCAGGCGGCCAGGCACTCTGGCGCATAACGGGCCTCAACCGCGCCGAGGGTGGCCGCCAGCGCGGCCGGCGGCCGGGTCGGCTGCCCGTCCGGGTCGGGGACCAGGTCGAGGGAGAACCCGTCGGGCAGTACCGCGACCAGTTCCTCGACCCGCGCCATCCGGTCGAGCTGTCGCCGCAACACCAGCAACTGCTTGCGTACGTCGATCAGCGCGGCGGTCGGCTCGTTGGAGAAGTCGCGGGGGCAGACGAGTATCACGTCGGACGAGACGGTTTCCGGATCCTGCCCCGCCTCGGTCAGCAGTTGGCGCATCGCAAGCACGTAGACCGCCGCCTGGGTCGCGGCAGCGGACACCTTACTGGCATCGGCCTGCCCGTCGATCACCGCGAACGACTTGATCTCGACCACGTGGAACCGGCCGGCGAGCTGGAACGCGATCAGGTCCGGTTCGAGGTAGACCCGCTGGCCGGCGACCGTCAGGTGCAACAGCGGATGGTCGAAGAGTGCCCCGCCCGCCGGGGACGGCTGGTCGTCGAGCGCCGGCCCATCAAGCTTGGTGGCCGAGGCGGCGAGTCGGGCCGCCCCGGTCAGCAGTCTGCGACTGTGCGTGTGGCGGTCGGCCGACGGTTGCGGGCGCGATGTCCCGGCACCGTCGGGGTCGTCCGGGTTGCCCAGATCGGTGTAGGACGCGTCGGGGATCGGTAGTCCCAGTACTTCGCGCAGCAGCCGCAGCAGGGTCGCGCAGCCGTCCGCCTTGACCTGGGCCTCGAACGCGTTGCCCCGGGTGATGGCGAACTGGGATTGGCCGAACTGGGCGGGAAAGCCGACATGGGCGGCGATCCGCTGCTTGTCTACTCCCGCACCGTCGAGCAACGCCCGCCGCCGGCACCCCGGGTTGCTGGTGAGGGCGGCGAGCGTACGGGCGTTGTGCCGACGGGGTGCGCTGGCACCACGCACCCGGTCGAGACGCTGGTCGACGTTCGTCACGTGATTCCCTCCGACGGACCTGGCCAGCGACCGTACCGGCACCCGGTGACAATCCGCGGTTCCCGCGCGGGCACAGGTTTTCCAGTTATCGGTCCAGTTACCGGTCTTCTCCCGCTGCGGGTCCTGCTCAAGTTGCCGGGGTCCGGCAGTCGCCAGGGTATGTTGCGGGCGTGGATTGCCCGGACGGTGGAGGCGCGGCTGATGGCTGAGTCACGTGCCCAGCCGGGTCGTGGCCTGGGCCGGGCCGGTGGACGACGGCTCGGCCGATCCGAGGAGGATCTTTCCGGGGTGGCCCGGGCGGCCAGCCGGGACGCCGGTGGCGTGGCCGACGATCTGCTCGGCGAGTTCCTTCCGCAGTTGGCCGAGGCGGCCACCTCGGGCCGCCGGCTGGATCGTCCCGCGCTGGACGCGATCGGTGCGGCCGGCCGGCGCGCGGCGGAGCAGGGCGTTCCGGTCGGCCGGGCGGTGGAACTCTACGTCTCGGCGGCCTGGCGACTCTGGCGGCTGCTGCCGGTGGTGGCGCAGGCCGACGAGGCGGAACCGGTACGACTGGCCGGCGAGGCCGTACTCCGAGTGGTCAACGACGCCCTGGCGGCGCTGGTCGACGGCTATCTGGCCGCCCGCCGGCTGATGGTACGGCGGGAGGAGGCGCTGCGCCGCGAGCTGATCGACGACCTGCTGCGTGGAGATCCGGACGTCGCCGGGATCGTGGAACGTGCCGAGCCGTTCGGGCTGGACCTCACCCGCGCCCATCAGGTGGCGTTGGCCCTGCCTGGCCGCCGGTGGGCCGAGGTGACCGCCGCGACCGGGGGCCTGGAGCGGGTGATCCTGGACCGGTTCGGTGACCGGGACGTGCTGGTGTCGGCGAAGGAGGGCGTGCTGGCGGTGCTCGTACCCGGGATCGCCGTTGCCCCCGAACAACGCGGCCGGCGGCAGCCCACCGGTGAGCTCGGTCGGGTGATGCACGCCGCCCTCCAGTCGATCCCGTCCGGTCGGCCGTGGCGGATCGCGGTCGGTCGCCCCTATCCGGGTGTGTTCGGCATCGCCCGTTCCTACGAGGAGGCGCGGGAGGCGCTGGACCTAGCCGGCAAGCTGGGCCTGCCGGACCCGGTGGCACAGGCGGAGGATCTGCTCGTCTACCGGATGCTGCTGCGGGACCAGGCGGCCATCGCCGACCTGATCGAGGGGGTGCTGACCCCGCTGACGCTGGCCCGGGGCGGGGCGGAACCACTGCTCGCGACGATCGAGGCGTACTTCGCCACCGGTGGGGTGGCCACCCATGCCGCCCGTCGGCTGCACCTGTCCGTACGGGCGGTCACCTATCGGCTGGGACGGGTCCGTACGCTCACCGGCTACGACCCGATGAATCCGACCGACTGGTTCACGTTGCATGCCGCCGTACTCGGCGCCCGGTTGTTGGACTGGCCCAACCGGGATCTGCCCCGCCCCACCTGATCACGGCCAGCCACCGGCTCAACACCTTGCCGACCGTCGGCAACCACCCGCCCCGGGTCATGGCTGGTGCTGGCCGATGTCACGGACCGCTGAAATGACGGAGGCTGGAACTTCCAGGCATGCCTCCGAACGGAGGCCGTTATTTCCGGATTTGCCCAGGTCAGAAGGAGGGCGGAGGCAAAATGTACGTCGAGCACGTCGCGCTCCCCGGGATCGGCCTGCGACAGGTGATCACCACCGACGATGATCAGCACGTCGGGGTGGTGTGTCACCACAACGGCCGTCGGGACCTCGTCGTCTATCGGCCCGACGACCCGGACGCCGCGCTGAGTGTCACCCTGACCCGCCGGGAAGCCGCCACCCTGGCCCGGCTGCTCGGTCTCGTCGAGGTCGAGGAGACCGACTGCGCGTGCCATCGGCAGCCAGCCGTCCGCTGACCGCCGAGCTGAACCGCTGATGGCCAGACCACTGGCCGCTGCGGGTCGTACCGAATCGACTACTGCGGGTCGTACCGGCTGACTACTGCGGGTCGTACCGGATGTCGTCGGGGTCGACGCCAAGTCCGGCCAGTCGGCCCGCGAGGGCCGTGACCATGCCGGCAGGTCCGGACAGGTAGGCGTGGTGTCCCGCCCAACTGCCGCGCCGGGTCACCACGTCGACCACGGTGCCCGACTCGTACGGGTAGGCGGCTCCCTCGGCGACCGCCCGGACCACCTGTAGCCAGGGGTAGCGCGCGGCGTACGAGTCGAGCAGTTCCAGTTCGTAGATCTCACCGAAGGTACGGGCACCGAAGAACAGCCGGGTCGGTGGTGGACTCGGCTGCCGGGCCAGCTCGCCCAGGAGAGCCCGGATGGGGGCCAACCCGGTGCCGCCGGCGACCAGCAGCACACCCTTGGCCGCCGTACCCGCCAGCGTCATCATCCCCCGGGCCGGGGCGAGCCGCAGTTCGTCACCGACAGTGACCTTGTTGACCAGCACGTCACTGAGCCGGCCGGCACCGGTGGCCCGAACGTGGAACTCGACCATGTTGTCCGGCCCCGGCGGATCGGCCATCGAGTAGCACCGCCAGTTGTGCGGCAGGTAGGGCGACTCGATGGTGGCGTACTGCCCGGCGACGTAGGGGTAGGGCTGCGCTGGTCGTACCCGGATCACGGCCAGGTCCGGGCCGGCCTGCTGGTGGTGCACCACGGTGGCGGTGACGTACGGCGGCGCGGAGAGCGCCGCCTGCGCGGCGTCGCTCATCACCCGGGTTACGAAGTGGTACGCCCGCTGCCACGCCTGGTCGTAGGCGGACCGCCAAGCGCCGCCCGCACGGGTACGCAGCGCTTCGAGCAGCGCGTCGCCGAAGGGCTGGAAGTGGGCGGCGCGTACCCCGAGCCGACGGTGTGCCTGGCCCAGTTGCTGGAAGTACGGGACGACCACGTCCGGCCGGTGCAGATCGCCGATGAGCCGACGCATCGACGCGGATAGTTGATCACGCTGAGCGACGATCGAGTCGGGAAAGAGGGATCGCAGATGCGGGGAGTCCCGGAAGAGCACTGTGTAGACGTACATCAGCGTGTCGCCGAATGGCTCCACGATGGACAGACTGTCCTGCATCATCCGCTGGTCACTCAGGCGCTGCGGCCAGCCGTCGAGCAGCATGGCGCTGCGTTCGGCAGGGTCACCGATCCCCCGACCGCCACCGCGCATGCTTCGGCGCAGCAGCATCGAGTGATGCAGGCCGAGCAGACTGTGGTAGTCGTTGCGCGCTTCGGGCTCCTTCATGCTGGGGATGATAGGGGCCGCCCCGCCGTTCATGATCGCTGCGGCCGAGCCCCGGACCACCCCGCCGTGGTGGGGAGTTTTCCCAGGTCAGCACCGCCGAGCGGGGCATTTCCCCAGCTCAGCATCGGTACGGGCAAGTTGACGAAGAGACCGGGTGGCGACCACCCCGACCCGGCCCACCGTCCACCCGACGGGAAACGTCAGAAAGATCACGGAGCGTGGTCACGGCTCCGTGAACCCGAGAACACCCACCGTGCGGCTCGCGCCAGGGCGATCGATCCGATGTGGCCGTCTTGGCCGGACCTGCCACGCCGAAGACGCGAGCGCCTACAGCCAACAGACAACTATGTGACAGTACGTATTTGTTTCGACGCACGTACAAATCGTTTGGCCTGCACTGATCCGACCTACTGGCGGATTCCCAGCCGGCTTGGACCACACTAAGTTAGCTGAACGGGCAACAGTTGACCCGCCGGAGAGATCTGGACCTAGGTGCCTACCGCCCCTCGCGGAAGTGGTGGCGTACCGAGACATGGAGGCAGCGCCAGTGGCGAACCTGGAAGTGGTGTTGAAGGAAGCGATGAGCATCGAGGGGGCGATCGGCGTCGCCCTGGTGGACTTCACCAGTGGGATGACGTTGGCGACCGCAGGTGGTTCCGCCGAACTCGACCTCACCGTGGCGGCAGCCGGCAACACCGATGTGATCCGGGCCAAGCTGCGCACCATCGAGATGCTGAAGCTCCCCGACGGCATCGAGGACATCCTCATCACGTTGGACACCCAATACCACCTGATTCGGCCGTTGCACTCCCGCGCGGGCGACGGCCTCTTCCTCTACCTGGCGCTGAACAAGGGGCGGGCCAACCTGGCGCTCGCCCGGCACCGGCTCCGCCTGGTCGAGGAAAGCCTGGAACTGTGATCGACAACCGAGGCGCTGCCGTCGAACCGCTGCCTCGTCGGGAGCGCTCGGCCCGGTTCGACGGGCCCCCCGCCTCCGCACACCGGGAATCGCTCGCCGGCCCCGACACCGACCACGCGGTACGAACCCAGTTGGCTGGGCTGCGACACGCGCTGCCCGGCGTACGGGGCTGCGTCGTCGCGGGCGTGGACGGCCTGCTGATCTCGCACGACCTTACCGGTGACCCCGAACCACACGATCTGGCAGCGCTGGCGGCCACCACGTTCGGCCTCGGGCGGCAGGCCGGGCTCGCCCTACGGCACGGCCCGTTCCGGGAGTCCACCGTGCACAGTCACCGGGGCTACTTCGCCGTGTACGCGGTGAGCGAAACCGTCCTGCTCGCGGTGCTCGGCGACGACGGGCTGAACGTGGCCCGGCTACACCTGGAGGCCCGGCCGCTGGCCAACCGGCTCGCCGACCTGCTGCACGTTCGCACCGCGTAAGCAGCATGGGCTGTGGTCGGCACCGGGTCGCTGGTGCCGACCATCGGCACCGGCACGGCGGGGCTTCTGCCCGGCCATCGGCACCGGCACGGCGGGGCCTCTGCCCGGCCATCGGCACCAGCCCGGCGGGGCCTCTGCCCGGCCATCGGCACCCGGTCCCTTGCTCGGTATCCCAGCCAACCCCCGTCGACCGGGACTCCGGCGCGTCGGCCACTATGCCTGAATGCCCACTGACGAAGTATCCCCGCCGCCGGGCGGCACGCTCTACAGTTCCGGTCCGCGATCCCGACTGCCCCGGGGACGGACGTTGCTGATCATCCTGACGGTCAGCGTGGTGGGCATGCTGGGCCTGGTGGGTGTGCTCGTCGGGACCGCGCTCGGCAAGAACTCCCGCGCTGATGGCGGACCTCCGACTGGGACGGCAGCCCCCACCGCCACCGTATCGGCGACCGAGACAGCGGAGCCGAGCCAGGACGAGCCCACCCCGACGCCGGAGGCCACGCCCAGCAGTCCGACCAGCAACGGGCGGATCCTCCGGTTGGTACACGCCTCGCTCTGCCTGGATGTCGTGAACGGGGTGGCACCCGAAGGCGCGGCTGTCCAGCAGGCTGAGTGTTCCGGGTCCCAGAGCCAACACTGGCTGAGCACACCGGCTGGTGAAGGCACGGTCACGCTGGTCAACGCGGGCAGCGGCATGTGTCTCGACGTCTACAACCTGAGCACCGACGACGGTGCGGCGATCATCCAGTGGACCTGTAACGGGGGCCCCAACCAGCAGTGGCGGCTCACCAGCGTCGGCACCGGTCAGGTGACCTTGGTCAGCGTCCACAGCGACAAGTGCCTGGACGTGCCGGAGGCCAGCACGGCCCCCGGCACCAAGATCCAGCAGTGGACCTGCAACAGCGGAACGAACCAGACCTGGACGGTTTCCTAGGGCTAGCTCGGCTGCCTTCCGAAGGAAACCCGGTGCAGCTCGCCCGGGATGTCGCTGGCGACATAGAGTTCGCCCCTGGCGTCCACTCCGAAGGTGCTCGGTCGGGCCGGCAGTTGTCCGATCGCCCGACTCTCGTAGCCACCGCCCCGGACGGGACGGATCGCGAACGCGGTGGCCGAGCAGTAGTCGGTCGCCAGGTACGTACCGGTGGCGATCCGCGCGAACTGCCGTCCGCGATAGACGTGCCCACCGATGACCGCGCAACCGTCGACCCGGGTCCCGTAGTGGAACACCGGGTCTATGTAGCGTGCGTCCGGCTGGCAGCGTTCGGGCAGGACCACCGCCGGCCCTTCCTTGCAGGACCAGCCGAAGTTGGCACCGCCGACACCAGCCCGCAGGTGGTTGACCTCCTCGTAGGCGTTCTGTCCGACGTCGGCGATCCAGAGCGAGCCGTTGCGCGGGTCGATCGAGAACTTCCAGGCGTTGCGGAGCCCGTACGCCCAGATCTCCGGGCGGGCACCGGGCTGCCCCACGAACGGGTTGTCCCGGGGTACGCAGTACGCCTGCTCCCCGCAGGAGCGCCGCACGTCCAGCCGGAGGATCTTGCCGAGTAGTGTGCCCAGGTCCTGGCCGGTGTTCAGCGGGTCGTTGCCACCGCCACCGTCACCCAGGCTCCAGTAGAGATGGCCGTCCCGGCCGAAGGCCAGGTCTCCGCCGTTGTGGTTGCTGAACTCGGCGTGTGGCTGGGTCAGCAGGACCTGCTCGTCGGCCGCCGGGTCGGTGCCGTCGAGCACGAACCGTGACAGGGTCAACGCCCCGTCCGGCAGGCTGGTGTAGGCGACGTAGACGGCGTTGGTGCGGGCGAACCTCGGTGCGGTGGCGATGCCGAGCAGCCCCCGCTCGTTGCCCACCGTCGAGACCCGGTCGGTGAGGTCCAGTAACGGCTCGGCCGCGAGACCGGTGTCGGGGTGGTAGACGCGTACCCGGCCGGGTTTTTCCGCGACGAAGAGCTGGCGGCTGCGGTCGTCGGGTGCGGCGATCGCGGTCGGCCGGTCCAGGCCGGTCGCGACCAGGGTGGTATCGATGGTCAGCTGATCGAGCGGCAGCCGGGGACGCCAGTCCGGGGCGGCGGCGCCGGCGCCGGTGTCGGTGTCGGAGCTGGCCGGGGCCGCTAGGGCGGCGGTGGTCAGTGCGGTCGGGGCAAGTAGCGCGGCGGTCGCGGCGGCACACAGCCGCCGGGAAAGTTGACGACGCAGCATATCGACTCCCATCAGTTGAGGGGAATCTATGGCAAAGTGCCGCGTTTCACCAAGCATCCATCCCAGATGGTGAGCAGACGATCACAGAAATGGCATAGGGGAACGGCTTCAGTGTTTCCGCAGAGCGCGTAGCTGCTCGGTGTGCGCGGGTAGGTGCACCCGACCGTGGATGTCCAGCGTGCGCCCCCACGGCAGCGGCTCGTCCACCCGCAGATCGAAGCCCTCCCGGATGTGCGTCCAGACCGGCGTCTCGGCCTTGTCCCCCAACGACTCGGTCAACGTGCACAACTTCGCGCTGCTGTCCCGCAGCACGGCAGCCAACCCGGCCAGCCCGCCGTACCGGGCTACCAGCTCGTCGAGCTGGGGTCGGTGGATCGCCTCGATGTCGTAGTAGGCCCACGGCGAGCCGGCGAGCACCGCCTCGGTCGTCTCGGTGAGCAACTCGTCGTTGACCGCGAGATGGGCGAGGACCTGCTCGGCGGTCAACTCGTCGGCTGGCGGCGGCCCGAATCCGCCCGCCTCGACCTCGGCGAGCAGTACGTCGTAGGCCCGGCGCAGCTCCGCCGTCTCCATGCCCCGAGTCTAGGTTCGGCGGTGGTGAGGAAGGGCCCCTTCCAAGGCAGGGCGGATTCCAGGGGTCGTTGCAACACAGGTGATCAACTGGCTTCGGTCAGAAGCTTAGCGATGCGCTCGGCTGGGGTGTCCCAGCCGAGTGTTTTGCGTGGTCGGCCGTTGAGTTCGGCGGCGACGGCGGCGAGGTGCTCCGGGGCGTGGACGGCGAGGTCGGTGCCTTTGGGGAAGTACTGGCGAAGCAGACCGTTGGTGTTCTCGTTGGAGCCGCGTTGCCAGGGCGAGTGTGGATCACAGAAGTAGACGGGAATGTCCGCAGCGGTGCTGAACTGGTGGTGCAGGGCCATTTCGGTGCCTTGGTCCCAGGTCAGGGATCGTTTGAGGTGGGCCGGCAGGGTGGCGACGGTGGCCTGCAGCGCGTCACGGACACGCTCAGCGGTACGACCGCGACCCAGGTGCACCAACAGGACGTAGCGGGTAGCGCGTTCCACCAGGGTGCCGATGGCCGAGGCGCTGTCCTTACCGATGATGAGGTCGCCTTCCCAGTGGCCGGGCACGGCCCGGTCGTCGGCTTCGGCGGGCCGGTCGCTGATCATCACCATGGGCGCGGTGAAGCGAGGCTGACGTTGTCCGGGTTGGCGGCGCGGGCGGCGGACCGCGCGGCCGGTACGCAGCGCCCGAGTCAGCTCGCGGCGTAGCTCACCGCGTCCCTGCACGTAGAGCGCCTGGTAGATCGTTTCGTGGGTCACGTGCATCCCTGGCTGGTCGGGGAAGTCTCGCCGCAACCGTTGCACGATCTGTTCCGGGCTCCACTTACGGTCCAAGCCGTCCTGCACTGCCTGGCGTAGCCGCGGGTTCGCGGCGAGCTTGCCCGTCTTCGGCCGTGGGCGCCGCTGTTCGGCCCGTGCCTGAGCCGCGTGAGGGCGGTAGTCCCCTGTCCCGGGATGGGCATTACGGCGCAGTTCACGGCTGATCGTGGACGGATCCCGCCCCACCTCGGCTGCGATCGACCGAAGCGACCTGCCCTCGCGCCGCAGGTCAGCGATCAGGATCCGGTCGTCCACGGACAGAAACCGACCGGAGGAAGTCCCGGGCCGGGCAGGAGGTTGCGCCTCCTGCCCGGCCCGGGACTTCCGCCCGTGCCGCCAACGATGGCCAGTACGCCGGTTGACCCCGACGATCCGACACGCCTGTGCGGTACCTACACCCTGCGCCACAAGATCAAGATAAGCCTGACGCTCAGCATGCAACTTCTTCCGGCCCTGAGGCGCCCGGTCCTTACGGATCTCGAACACTGCAACTCCTGAACAGATCAGGTGTTGCAACCACCACTAGAACTCAAGCAGAAAGCGGTAAGAAGGGACCCTCCTTTGCATCAGGGGGCGCAGTGGGCACAGGCGCCACGGCGGCGCAGGTGGTAGGCGAGGGCGGCGGCACCCAGCGCGATGCCCCACAGCGGCCAGAGCAGCATCGGGACGGTGGTGAAGCTGAGCGCCCCGGGCCGCCACAGCTCGGGCGAGCTGTACAGGGACAGCCCGGCGGCGGTGACCGCGATCGCGACGAGCGTGGCCGGCGCGACCGCCAACATGATCGGCACCCGCCGACCGGACAGTCCGATCATCCAGCGCGGGAACCGCTCACCCCAGCGTTGCACCAGGCCGAGCGTCAGGACCGCGCCGACCACGGCGAACGCGGCCAAGCCGCTACCGGCCCAGACCATTCCGTTGTCCCACATCTCCCGGAGGAAGTCCGCGCTGATCCCGAGCGGAATGTTGGCCAGCCAGGCGAGCCGGGAGACCGCGTAGAGCAGCGGAATGGCGGCGGCGACGTAGGTGGCCCAGCGGCCCCAACGGGCCGCCGACTCCGCCGAGGTCCAGCTCCGGCCAGCGGCACCCCGCCCGCAGGACAGGCACCACCCGCCGGTACGGAACAACCAGACGAGCGCGGTACGGGCCAGCAGCACCCCGCCGACCATGGCGAACACCTTGTTGGCCAGCGCCCAGGTGAAGACGTCGGCGTAGTCGACCGGTGGCCAGCCGAACGGTGCACCGACGATCAGGAGCGGCGCGTACCCCGTCGTGGTGAGGACCTGCACGTCCGGCACCACCACCAGCAGGATCACGGCGACCATCGCGCAGTAGGTCGACAGCAGCACCCGGGCGACACCCCGTAACCGGACCGCCTGCGGACCGGCCATCGCCAACGCCGCCACCGCAACGGTGATCGACAGTACGGCGAGCACCGGTGCACCCACGCCGGGCGGGAGGAAACGCAGCAGACTCACCGCCCCGTGCGGGTCGGCGGTGCCGTACGGGTATCCGCTGCCGCTGATCGTCCAGACCAGGGCGAGTACCCCGTACAGGCTGGCCCAGCCGGCGGCGAGGTAGCCGACCCGGTCGGTCCACCATCGTCGCCGGGGCGGAGCCGGAGACAACGGTGGGGGCAGGGTGGTGGGGTGGGCCATCTCGGGTTCCTCTCGCCGATGGTGGCGGTTCGTCCACTGCCACCATCGCGAGCGGCGCCGCGATCCGACTCCCGCACCGGGGTGAACCCGCTCCTCCGACAGAGGGAGAGCTGGATGCCTTGCCTCAGCCGGCGGCCGGTGTGACGAAGCCCGACTCGTATGCGGCGATCACCGCCTGCGTACGGTCCCGGGCCCCGAGCTTCGCCAGCACATTGCCGACGTGGGTCTTGACCGTCTCCACCCCCACCACCAGCTCCGCCGCGATCTCCGAATTGGACAGTCCGACGGCCATCAGGCGAAGCACCTCCGCCTCCCGCTCGGTCAGTCGCGCCCGGCGTAACCCGTCGCACCCACCTGACGGGCCGTACGCGGTGGCGAGTCGGCGGATCGCCGCGGGAAAGAGCAGTGAGTCACTGCGGGCCACCACCCGGACCGCCTCGACCACCTCGGTCGGGCGGGCCCGTTTGAGCAGGAAGCCGCTGGCCCCGGCGCGGAGCGCGTCGTAGACGTACTCGTCGTTCTCGAACGTGGTGACGACCAGCACCCGGGGTGGCTCGGCGACGGTGGCCAGCAGGTGCCGGGTGGCCTGGATGCCGTCGATGGCCGGCATCCGCACGTCCATCAGCACCACGTCGGGACGGAACCTGGCGACCAGGGGCGGCACCTCGGCCCCGTCGGCGGCCTCCCCGACCACGGTCAGGTCGGGCTGGGCGTCGATGATGGCACGCAGCCCGATCCGGACCAGCTCGTCGTCGTCGACGATCAGCACGGTGGTGGTCACGGCAGCTCCTTCGGGTGGTCGTCCGGTCGTACCGCCGGCAGGTGCGCGGCGACCCGCCAGTGCCCGTCGTCAGGGCCGGCAGCAAGCCGGCCGCCGAGCAGCAGGACCCGCTCGCGCATACCGGTCAGGCCCCGGCCCTGCCGCCGGGGACCGGGCACCGTGTACGGCTCGGGCACGGTGTTGACCAGGTCGATCTCCACCCCGGCGGCCCGTACGCCGATCCGCAGGGTCACCGACTGCCGGTCGCCGTGTCGGGCGGCGTTGGTCAGTCCCTCCTGCACTATCCGGTAGCCCTCGCGGGAGACCACCCCCGGCAGGGTGTCGACGGCCCCGGTCAGCTCGACCGTGACCGGCAATCCGGCGGCCCTACCGGCGGCGACCAGCTCGTCGAGATCCGCCAACGTACGCTGCGGGGCCCGGCCGACCGTCTCCCGGCCCGACACCTCACGCCCCCGGCCCGACACCTCACCATCCCGGCCCGACACCTCGTCGTCTCGTTCGCGGAGCAGGCCGAGCACATGGTCCAGATCTGCCGTGGCGCGCCGACTGGTCTCCTCGATGGCGTGCAGTGCCCGGCGGACGAACTCCGGATCCTGGTCGAAGAGTTCCCGGGCCGCCCCGGCCTGGAGTGTCGCCACGGTGAGGGCGTGCCCGACCGAGTCATGCAGTTCCCGGGCCAACCGGTTCCGTTCGGCGAGCTGCGCGGCCCGCGCTTCGAGTACGGCGATCCGCTCGGTCTGCGACGGACCGAGCAGGGCCGGTGCCATCATCGCGGCCAACGCGCCCAGTCCGGCGACGAGGTAACCCAACCCGACCAGCAGTACGACCCCGAGCAGGGTGAGCCAACCGGTGTCGTGCTCGTCGAGCGGGCCGAGGCGCAGACCGTCGATCGCCGAGGGGGCGATCCCGAACTGCTGCGCCACGAAGATCAATGCCATCGGCACGGCGATCAGCAGCCCGAGGCCGACCACCCCACCGGTGGCCAGGTGCACGACGAACCAGAGCGCGGAACGCAGTCGGGTCTCCCGATCGATGCCGGGGCCGGCGGCCGGCACGGGCAGGTCGACGCCGAGCAGGGACCGTACCGCCGCGATCTCCAATGCCCGGGTGCCGCCCAGGAAGGGTGGCACCCCGACGATCACCACCGACACCGCCATCAGCAGCGCCAGCGCCGGCCGGGGCACGTGCGGTTCGGCGAACATGTTGACGAAGGCGGCGGCCAGCAGCACGTACGGCAGCAGGATCACCCCGCCGAGCAGCAGGAAGACCCCCCGACGATAGGTGTCCACCCGGATCAGCGGGGTCAGGACCGTTCGCCGGATCATCCGCCAATGATGCCCTCCGCCACCCCAGCGGCCACCGGGATGGTCAGCGACGGGCCGGGCGGTCAGAGCCAGCCCCGTTCCCGGGCCTGCCAACCGAGTTGCAGTCGGGATCGGGAACCGGTGCGCTCCATCAACCCCTGTACCCGACGTACGACGGTCCGCCGGCTGATGCCGAGCCGGCTACCGGCCGCCTCGTCGGTGAGGCCGGCTACCAGCAGCGACAGCAGGTGCTGGTCCTCGGCGGAGATCGCCTCGGCACTGGTCAGCCCGGCCACGCCGGTCACCGACAGCGGGGTGCCCTGCGCCCACACCGTCTCGAAGAGCGCGACCAGGGCGTCCAGCAGTCCACAGGGGTGGACCAGCAGGGCGGTGTCATGCGCCGACGAGGTCCAGGCCAGCGGCAACAGGGCCAACTCCCGGTCGGCGACGGCCAGTTTGGTCGGTAGCGTGTCGACGATCCGGGCCTGCTCGCCGGAGCGGATGTGGGTGGCCACGCTGGCCGCGAACTCCACGTCCGCCAGGGCGGTGGCGTCGTACACGGCCCGGTAGGTGACGCCGGCCGCCTCCCGGTCCAGTTGGGTCGGGTTGACCTCCTTGGGCACCGCGTACGGCGGCGCGACGAGCACCCGCATCTCCTCGCGGGCGGTCCGTTGCACCCGGTGGAAGGCCCGGCCCACGGCGGCCCGACCGGACACTATCTCGATCAGCTCCTCGGTCCGCCGGTCCGCCGACCGGTTGCTGACCTCGGCCGCCAGCCGGTGTGCCGCCTCCCGGGTCCGGTCCAGTTCGGCGTACCGACGTTGGACGAACTGTTCGACGGCCAGGTCCGGTGGCACCGGCACGATCCGCTCCTGCGGTGGCGGCGTACGGTGCAGGAATCCCTCGCGTTCCAGGGTGGCGACGGCCCGCCGTACCTGGGGCACGGTGAGCCCGACCCGGTCGGCGAGTTGCGCCACCGGGGCGGCCCCGTGGCGGACCAGCACCAGATAGGTGGCCTCCTCCGCCGCGCTCAGTCCCACCGTTCTCAGCACGACTGCCCACTCCGAGACGCCTGCGATCGGGCACCTGGCGCAAGTGCGTCATGGCGCAGCTGCGCTGGCCCGAGATCCTTTACCCCCATGGTCACGAAATGTGACGCTGCTCGGTACCTGACCAGCACGTCAAGGGGTTATTCGTGTCCAAGAAGTTGCGCAGCGTAATAGCTGTCGCGGTATCCGTCGCCGCCGCGGTCTCTGCCACCGGCATGCCGGCAAACGCCCAGCCAGCCGGTGGCGCAACGGTGCCACCGCCGTCCGCCGGACCGGCTGCGGCCGTACACACGGTCACGCTGATCACCGGCGACGTGGTCAAGCTCACCACCTTTCCGGACGGTCGGCAGGTCGCCGAGGTCGACCACGACAGCGCTATCCGCAGCCGTGGCTTCCAACTGTCCGAACACGACGGCGACGTCTATGTCACCCCGGACGAGGCGCTGCCCTACGTGACCTCCGGGCGACTCGACCCGGCGCTGTTCAACATCACCGACCTGGTGGCCGACGGCTACCACGACGCGGCCCGCTCGACGTTGCCGCTGCTCGTCACCGGCACCCCGGGGGCACCGGGCGCGCGGGCCGCCGTGCCGTCGGCCCCGGCCGGCACCACCCGTACGCGGGAACTGTCCAGCATCGGCGCGGTGGCGGTGACCGGGGAGAAGGCCAACGCCCGCGACCTCTGGTCGGCGATCGTCCCCGACCAGCCGGCCCCGGTTGCCAGCGCGCAGACGTTCGCCGCCGGGGTGGGCCGGATCTGGCTGGACCGGCAGGTGCGGGCCGACCTGACCCGCAGCGTCGGGCAGATCGGCGCGCCCACCGCGTGGAAGTCCGGCTACGACGGCAAGGGCGTCAAGGTCGCCGTCCTGGACACCGGCTACGACCCGGGCCACCCGGACCTGGCTGGCCGGGTGACCACGGCGGCGAACTTCACCACCGACCCGGACGCTACCGACGGCTCCGGTCACGGTACGCACGTCGCCGCCACCATCGCCGGCAGCGGCAGGGCCGGACGCCTCGGCGGCAAGGGCGTCGCCCCGGGCGCGGAACTGCTGGTCGGCAAGGTCCTCGGTGGCAGCGGCACGGGCGATCTGTCCTGGGTGATCGCCGGCATGGAGTGGGCGGTCGAGCAGGGTGCCCGGGTGGTCAACGTCAGCCTCGGTGCGGAGGCGTTCGAGGGGCCCGACCCGCTCACCGAGGCGGTCGACACGCTGACCTCCCGTACCGGTGCGTTGTTCGTGGTCAGCGCCGGCAACACCGGCCCCGGCCTACAGACGATCGGCACGCCCGGCACGGCGGACCGCGCGCTGACCGTCGGCGCGGTCTCCGGAAAGGACCAGACCGCCGACTTCTCCAGCCGGGGACCGCGCCTCGGCGACGGCGCGATCAAGCCGGAGATCACCGCCCCCGGGGTGAGCATCATCGCCGCCCGCGCCGCCGGTACCGCCCTCGGTGAGATCGCCGACAACTCGTACACGGCGATGTCCGGCACCTCCATGGCGGCCCCGCACGTGGCCGGCGCGGCGGCGCTGCTCGCCCAGCGGCACCCGGACTGGCGGGCCGACCAGCTCAAGGCCGCCCTGGTCAGCAGCGCCAAGCCGGCCGACGCGTCGGTCTGGGAGCAGGGCGCCGGCCGGGTGGACGTACCGGCCGCGCTCGGCCAGGAGATCGGTGTGGACGTCGCCTCCGTGTCGTTGGGGAAGATCCCGGCCGGCTCGCCCGCCCGCACCACCAAGGTCACCTATCGCAACTCCGGTCGCCGGGCCGTCACCGTCGACCTGGCCGCGCAGGCCAGCGAGGTGGGGGCCACCGCCCGCCGGGCCGCGCTGACCGTCACCCCGGCCCGGCTCACCATCCCCGCCGGGGGCGCGGCCACCGCCACCGTACGGCTGAACACCGCCGCCACCACCCCCAACCTGTACGCCGGGCTGCTGACCGCCCGCAGCGGCGGTCGGCAACTGCGTACCCCGATCGGTTTCCACCTGACTCCCCCGACCCACACCCTGACCATCGAGGGGGTCGACCGGGACGGTCGGGCACCACATGGCTTCAGCAGCCGGGCCGAACTGTGGAACCTGGACAGTGGCGAGAGCTACTACGCCCACCTGCGCAACGGGGTGCCGGCCACCGTCGAGGTGCCCGCCGGGCGGTACGCGGTGCTGACCTACCTGCTCAGCGTCGACGCCGTCGAGGACGCCAAGGACGTCACGGTGCTCGGCGACCCGGAGCTGACCGTCACCGGCGACCGGACCCTGCGCTACGACGCGCGCACCGCCAAGGAACTGGTCATCGACACCCCGGATCCGACCACGATGACCAAACTGGGGCTGAGCTGGCAGCGCACCGCCGGCAACCGGTCCCGGATCAGCGGCATGTCGTACAACCCGAACCAGGTGCGCCGCGCGTACGTCGCGGCGACCCGACCGGTGTCGGTGGGCACCTTCCAGTTCTTCACCCGGTGGGACCTGACCGCGCCGCCGCTGACCGCTACGGTCACCGGCTCACACGACACCATGCTGCGGGATGCGCTCCTGCTCGACGACGCACCCGCCCTGGACGGCCGACACAGTCTGCGGCTGGTGGACGGCGGCAACGGCACTCCCGAGGAGTTGACCAAGGTCGGTGCCCGGGACGCGGCGGTGCTGCTCCGGGCGGTCAACGGCGAACCGGTCGAGGAGCGGCTCCGGGCTGCCGGCGCGGCCGGTGCCCGGGTGGTGCTCCTCGCCCCGGACACCCCGGACCGCCTCTTCGCCTCCGGGTTCGGCGCGTCGGCCCCGGCGTACGCCATCAGCCACGACGACGGTCGCCGGCTGCGTGACCGGCTGGGCAGGGGCGCGACGACGATCACGCTAACCGGAACAGCCCACTCCCCCTACCAGTACGACCTGCTGCTCACCGACCCGAAGCGGGTGCCCGCCGATCCGCACTACACGGCGAAGGAGCTGCGGCTGGCCGCTGTGGACACCGAGTTCCACGAGCACGCGCCGGGGATGCGGATCCAGGAGTCGCGGGCCGGCTACCCGACCGGGGTGAGCACGGCGTTCTCGTTCAGCCGGGTGGTCACCGAGGCGCGTCGGCGTACCGACTGGGTCAACACCCAGGACGTCACCTGGCAGAGCACCGCGGTCATCAACTCGATCGGCCCCGGCCAGCAGGCGGGTGCCATGTTCGGCCCACGGCGCGCATTCAAGCCCGGTGACCGGGTCCGCGAGGTGTGGTTCCCGGCGCTGACCCGTCCGGCGATGCCGCAGACCCTGGCCAGCTACGCGTACGGCGTGCCGGCGAACCGGGCGCACGACGTGATCCGGGTGGCCGTGCCTCAGTACGCCAACGGCGACGGCAGCCAGTACGGCTGGGTCGACGGCCGCTCCGACCGGAGCCGGTTGATGCTGCGCCGGGGCGGCAGGGTCGTCGGCGACAGCACCGCCTCGTCGGCGCAGTTCGTGGTGCCGGGCGGGTCGGCCGAATACCGGCTCACCCTGGACGTACAGCGGGACAGGTTCGACGGTCCGGCCTGGTGGACCACCTCCACCGCGACCTCGACGACGTGGACGTTCCGTTCCAAGCGGCCCAAGGGCCAACAGCCGAGCGTGCTACCGCTGCTCCAGGTCGGCTACGACATCGACACCGACCTGACCAACGCGGTCCGCGCCGACCGGCCGTACCCGCTGGTGCTGCACCCCGGTTACCAGCCCGGTGCCACCGGCCGGGGACGGTTCGGCGTCGAGGTCGCGGTGTCGTACGACGACGGGGCGACCTGGCGAAAGGTGTCGACCCTGGGCGGCGACACGGTCACCGCGACCATGCCGGCGGCACCGGCCGGGGCGCAGTTCGCCACCATCCGGGTCACCGCTCGGGATCGGGACGGCAACCGGATCGAGCAGACGGTCACGCGGGCCTGGAAGGTGACCGCCCGCTGATCGACATACCAGTGGTCCCGCCCGGTCCCGGGGTCGATCAGGATCGCTGGCCCACCGGCCCTGGGCCGGACGGGAACGCTGCCCTACCGGTCCCGGGTAGGGCAGCGTTCCCCGTATCGTTCCGGTTCGAACGGGACCGCTGTCGTACCGCTTCGTAGAGCACGACGGTGGCGGCCGTCGCGGCGTTCAGGGAACTGGCCGCACCGGTGATCGGGATGCGGACCATCCGGTGGCAGGCCTGCCGCCAGGCGGAGCTGAGCCCATGGGTCTCGTTGCCGATCAGCACGATCCGCGGGCCGGTGAGATCCTGGTCGGCGACCTCCACCTCGCCGTGCTCGTCCGTTCCGACGATCTTGATGGAGGGGTGCCGGTCGGCGAGCGAGTCGACCCAGTCCAGCACCTCCCGGTGTCCGGGCACCCGGACGACCGGTACGGCGAAGAGCGAGCCGGTGCTCGCCCGTACCGCCTTCGGGTCGTACGGGTCGGCGGCGTGGCCGGTGATGATCACGCCGGAGGCACCGAACGCGTCGGCCGACCGGACGAGCGTCCCGATGTTGCCGGGGGTGGTCGGCCGGTCGAAGACGACCACCAGCAGGTCGTCACCGTCGCCGGTCCGCCCCGGCGAGCGCCCAGTGGGGATCGTCCTACCGGTGGTCGTCCCGCCGCTGGCCGTCGTACCGGTGGTCGTCCTACCGGTAGTTATCCGGTTCAGTTGGTCCGGGGGCTGGGCGACGACCGCCACCAGCTCCGGACGTTCCTCGTCCTTGCCGCCGAGTTCGGCCAGCAGCTCCGGGTCCATCGCCACCCGGGTGACGCCGACCCGGTCGAGCAGGTCCCGTGCCCACCGGGACAGTTGTCGACCGTCCGGATAGAGCAGGGTGCGAACGTGCCAGCCGTGCTCGACGGCCAGGGTGATCGGCCGTACGCCCTGTACCAGAAACTCCCCGGCTCGCTGCCGCTTGGTGCGGTTGGTCAGCAACGCCTGCCACTGCTGAAAGCTCGCATTCCGGGTACTGACCCGCAGTGTCCTCGACACGTCGCCGCGGCGCTCCTCTCGTACCGTCGCGCGGGGCCTCGTACCGTCGCGCGGGGCCGGCTGGCGCAGCGGGTCGGACCCGGCACCGGTCGGATGCCGACCACCGGGGCCAGTCAACCATCCCGCGACGGTCAGGTGTGATGGTCCCGGTGCACCGAGGGATCGCTGCTGGCAACGATCCGCCGCAGCTCCTCGATCGTCACGTCCGGGGTGAGGATCGCCGACCGCCACCGGCGGATCACCATGGTCATCTCATGTACGGCGGCCCGCAGCTCGCTGATCTCGCTGTTGGCGGCTATCGCCTGCTGACGGGCCCGAGCCGTCTCGGCTTCGAGGTCGGCCACCCGGGCCCGTAGCGGGTCGATCAGGGTCAGGGCGGTGTCGGTCAGTACGTCTGCGGTGTCGGCCTTGAACTTGCGGCGCTGGGTGACCACGGTGGCCACCGCCGCGATCCCCCCGGTGCCTCCGAGCACCGCGACCGTGGTCATCAGTGTCTGCACCCAGATGGGGCCGGATGGGGCGGATTCTGCCCCGATCATGGGTCATCTCCTTCCACGAGCAACTCCACTTCGGCGAGCACGTTCTGCTCGCTGGCGTTGGTCAGTTTGCGCAGGTCACGCAGGATTTGCAGGGATCGCCACAGGGACGAGACGGCGACCGCGCCGATGAAGGCACCGGCGACCAGCGCCGGCCGGCCGCTGACGATGAAGACCGCGATGGAGTACATGGCGGTGGTGGTGCCGAGCAGGACCATCGCGCCGAGTTCGATCCCGATCCCGGTCACCAGATGGCCGGGCCAGGTGATCCCGAGTAGACCGCCCACACCGACGAGGACCAGGCCAAGCTCCCAGGTCGCCTGGACGAAGGGTGGCATGGCGATGTTGATCGACGGCGGCTGGATGTCGGTGACGATCAACAGGATGCCGCAGAGCAGCGCGGCGACGAGCACCATGATCTCGAACGGGTGCCGACCAGAGACGATCTGGACAGGACGCATCAGTGTGCCCGCCGATCACGGATCGAGTGCTGGATCATCCCATCGTCCTCTCCGGCCAGCGCCGCTACGGCGGTGTTCCGGAGCTGGTCTCACGCGCTCACGCGGTGGGTGTCGTCCCGAGATGCGGCGGCCATCATCGGAATCGAGAGCCGCGGTTATCTCCTCACCACAGTGATAGCACCCTGGACAATCACCCGTCTACGGTCCGGACGTGCCACAAATTTCCTGGTCAACGCCATGATCGCCTGAAGCTTGGTGGGGTTGGGCGGTGCTATCGGCCGGCTCGGACGCCTAGGGCAGTGCGGCGTAGCGTTCGTGGATCGCCTCGGTCATCTCGCCGGAGAACGACTCGAAGGGTGTCGCCGCCAGGGTCCGTTTCGCTCCCCGGCCCGTCTGCTTCCAGGTGCCGACGACCTGACCGTCGCTGACCACCGTAGATCGGAACACTCCGTTGCCGCCGGGAACAATCTGCGGCGCGTACTCGCTCCGCAACATCGCACTACGGTCCAGGTAGCCGAGGATGAACTCGTCGAAGCCGGGCAGCAGGAACAGCCCACTCGCCTCGGATCGGGCGGCGGCGAGCAGATCCGGCGTACCGGGATCGAGGAAGTGCTCGACGCCGTCGACGCTGAGACGGTCGAGGTACGGCGCGGCGAGCGCGAGCCCGGCCCGGACGTCGGCCGCCACGAGATTGGTCCACCTCGCGAAGTCCTTGGCGGTGGCGGGGCCGTGGCTCTGGAAGTAGCGCCGGGCCAGCTCGCCCAGCGCCTCGTCGCGCTCCAGGCGGCGTGGCTGGGGGATCCACTCGTCGACGAGGACGATCATCTGCTCGCCGTCGCGTACCGGGCCGAAGCAGAGGGTTCCGGTCTGCGCCAGCTGCCACAGCATGTGGTAGCCCCGCTGGCCTTCGGTGACCAGTCCCCCCGCCCGCCATGCGGCGAGCAGGTCGTCCCGTCGTAGCTGCCGACCGCCGGTCAACGCCTCGGCGGCCAACTCGCGGGCCCGTTCGAAGGTGGCGGTGTCGAGGTCGAGTTGGGCACGGCGGGCCGCCGCGCCGGCTATCACCCGGGGTGTCAACAACTCCAGCAGCCAGGACAGGTCCTCGGCCGGTACGACGTGCAGGGTGCCGCGCATCGGCCACGACTTGACGATCTCGCCAGCACTGAAGGCGGCCTCGACGGATGCCCGACTGTTGGCGGCGCTACGTAGGGCGATCGAGGTGAGCACCCCGGGGTAGTCCTGCGCCTGGAGAGCCGTCATCCAGCGGACCACCTCGCTCGCGCCGGCCAGGCGGGGACCGGCGATCCGCTGTGCCACCAGCCTGAGCAGCGCGACCTGGTTGGACATGCGACCCCTTCCCCCGTGTTCCGTACCGCGCGCAGCCTATGCCGGGGGTACGAGAGAAGCGGGCGTGGGTCACGCCGCGGGGCGGATCGCGGCGTGGTGCGGGCGGATCACGGCGTGGTGCGAGGTTTGCCGGGCTAGGGGATGGGAAGGGACAAAGCTAGCGGAAGGGAAAGAGCCGCATGAGTCGGCGGGAAGGGACGGCATGCGAATCGGTTACAAGCTCGCGGCAGAGGGGTTCGGACCAACGGAACTCATCCGCCAGGCGGTCCGAGCCGAGCAGGCCGGCTTCGACTTCGTGGAGATCAGCGACCACTACCATCCCTGGCTCGACGTACAGGGGCATTCACCGTTCGCCTGGACGGTGCTCGGGGCGATCGCGGCGCGTACCGATCGAATCGGCCTGGCCACCGGGGTGACCTGCCCGACGGTGCGCTACCACCCGGCGATCATCGCCCAGGCCGCAGCGACCCTGGCGATCGTCTCCAACGACCGGTTCGTCCTCGGCGTCGGCTCCGGGGAACGGCTCAACGAACACGTCGTCGGGCAGGGTTTTCCGAACGCTTCCGGCCGGCACGAGCTGCTCCGGGAGGCGCTGGAGATCATCCGGCGGCTCTGGTCCGGCGGATACCAGTCGTACGAGGGCAAGCATCTGCGTCTGGAGGACGCCCGGGTGTTCGACCTGCCCGACCGGCTGCCGTTGATCGCGGTTGCCGCCAGCGGACCGGCCTCGGTCAAGCTGGCCGCCGAGTTCGGTGACGGGCTCTTCGCCACCGAGCCCAAGCCCGACCTGGTCGACAACTACCGTGCCGCTGGCGGCACCGGCCCCCGGTACGCCGAGGTCGCGGTGGCCTGGGCCCCGGACGAGGAGCAGGCCGTACGGGCGGCCTGGGAAACGAGCCGGTGGTCGGTGACCGGGTGGAAGGTGATGAGCGAGCTACCCAACCCGGTCAACTTCGACGCCGCGTCCCGGACCGTCACCGACGACGACATCCGGCAACAGTTCGCGGTGGGTCCCGACGTCGAACGGCACGTGCAGGCGGTGCGGAAGTACGCCGAGGCCGGCTTCGACCATCTCGTCCTACAGAACGCCGGCCCCGACCCGGACGGGTTCATCGACTTCTTCGAGCGCGAACTCGCCGACCGGCTACGGGCCCTCGCATGACCGGCCCGACGACCGTGTCGCGGACACTGGCATGACCGGCCCGGCAGCCAACGCTGAGACCGGTCCTGGTGCGACCGGTCCGGCGACCGACGAGCCGGTCGGCAGCCTCGAACTCGTACACGCCTTCGACGGTGCGATGCCGACCGGGGTCAGTGTCTCGCACACCGGCCGGATCTTCGTCAACTTCCCGAAGTGGGGCGACGAGGTGCCGGCGACCGTGGTCGAGCTGCGCGACGGCCGCGAAATCGCCTTCCCCGACGAACGATGGAACTCCCCGACCTCGGACGACGACGCCGACGCGCTCGTCTCGGTGCAGAGCATCGTCGTCGATCCCGCCGACCGGCTCTGGATCCTGGACACCGGCAGTCCGATGTTCCAGCCCACCCGCCCCGGTGGGCCGAAACTGGTCTGCGTGGACCTCGGCACCGACACCGTGGCCCAGGTCATCACCTTCCCGCCGGACGTGGCACTGGAGACGACGTACCTCAACGACGTCCGCTTCGACCTGCGTCGCGGGCCAGCCGGGGTCGCCTACATCACCGACTCGGCCGACTCCGGCCCGAACGGCATCATCGTCGTGGACCTGGCCTCCGGCGAGTCCTGGCGACGCCTGCACGAGCACCCGTCGACCAAGGCCGAGCCGCTGTCGACGTTCCGCCCGGTGGTCGAGGGCCGACCGTTCCTGGAACGCCCCGCCGACGGCCCGCCGAAACCGGTGACCATGGGTTCCGACGGTATCGCCATCGCCGCCGACGGCTCCCGGTTGTACTACTGCCCGCTCGCCTCCCGCCACTGGTACAGCGTCGCCACCGACGCGCTGGCCGACCGGTCGGTCGCCGACGCCGAGGTCGCCACCACCGTGGTCGACGAGGGCGACAAGGGCGGTGGCGCGGACGGACTGGAGACCGACGACGCCGGCCGCCTCTACCTGACCTCGTACGAGCACAACGCCGTCGTGCGCCGGCGACCCGATGGGGAGTACGAGACGGTGGTGCACGATCCACGGCTGCTCTGGCCGGACACCATGTCGGTCGCCGCCGACCGGCACCTCTACGTCACCGCGAACCAACTGCACCGGCAGGCCAAGTACCAGCGGGGACAGGACCTACGAAGCAAGCCGTACGCACTGTTCCGTACCCGCATCGACGCCGGCCCGGTCCTACTGCGCTGACTCCTGGGCGGTTACCAGGAGCGCACGTGAGCGCGAGCGCATGACGCCTCAGGTCACCAGGCCGCGCCGGTAGGCGTAGACCACCGCCTGCACGCGGTCACGCAGGTCGAGCTTGGTCAGGATGCGCGACACGTACGTCTTGACGGTCTCCTGGCTGATCACCAGCGTCGCCGCGATCTCGCTGTTGGAGAGGCCGTCGGCGATCAGACGAAGAACTTCCAGTTCGCGTGGGGCCAACGGAATCTTGTCCGGTGCGCCCTCGACGGGCCGGATGCGCGCGGCGTACCTGCCCACGAGCTGGCGCGTCACCTCGGGGGCGAGCAGCGCCGCGCCGGTGGCGACGGTCCGGATGCCGTGTAGGAGCTGGGCGGGTGGCGCGTCCTTCAGCAGGAACCCGCTGGCGCCGGCACGCAGCGCCGCGTACACGTACTCGTCCAGGTTGAACGTGGTTACCACGAGAACCTTGACGGGATGCGCCACGCCGGTGCCGGCCAGCAGACGGGTTGCCTCGATACCGTCGAGCACCGGCATCCGCACGTCCATCACCACCACGTCCGGGTTCAGCCGGCCGGCGAGGTCGACTGCGGCGCGCCCGTCGCCACACTCGCCAACTGTTTCCATGTCGGGCTGGGCGTCGATGATGGTGGCGAATCCGGTACGGATGAGCGCCTGGTCGTCGCAGACCAGGACGCGGATCGGCGCGGTCATGACACGCTTCCCGCAGGGATACGGGCCTGGACGACGAAGCCCCCGTCGGGCCGCCGGCCCGCGCTGAACTCACCACCGAGCACGCCGACCCGTTCGCGGAGGCCGGCGAGGCCCCGGCCGCTCCCACCGGGTGATGCGGCGCGCGAACCCGAGCCGTCGGTGCTGACCTTCACAGTGATCTCCCTGCCGGTGTGCTGCACGTGGACCACGGTACGACTGCCGTGGGCGTACTTGAGAGCGTTTGTCAGCGCCTCCTGTACGACTCGGTAGGCCACGACCTCGGCGCTGCCAGCCGTCTCCTGGGGACGGCCCTCCTCGGTGAACTCCACCGGCTGGCCAGCCTGCCGCGTCTGCTCGACGAGGGTGTGGAGTTCGCCGACGGTCTGCGTTCGCGGCTCGGTGCCGTGGTCCGGGTTGAGCAGGTCGAGCAGGTGCCGCAGGTCGGTGATGGCCCGCCGGCCGGTGTCGGCGACCGCGGTCAGGGTCTGGTCGAGGCGGTCGGGCACGGCGGTCAGGTAGCGTGCCGACTCGGCTTGGACGACCATGGCCGTCACGTGGTGGGTCACGATGTCGTGGAGTTCACGTGCGATGCGGGTGCGTTCTGCGGCGCGGGTGGTCTCGGCGAGGTGCCGGCGGCGTTCGGCCTCGGCGACGCGGGACAGCCGCAGCCACCCCCCGGCGCCCCACGCGATGGCCAGCACCAGATAGAACGTCGCGTACTCAGCCACTGTCTCACCCGCCCCGAGTTGGTCGAGCGCGACTGCCAGCGGCACGTACGCCACGGAGGCCAGGACAGCGACGGTCCGGCGGTGACGTTCCACGTGAACGCCCGCGCTCAGCAGCGCGATGGGCAACGCGATGGTCGCCACCGTGTAGTAACCGCGGAGCTGTTCGACGGCGAAGCCGAGCGATACCAGAGCGAGACAGGCAACTGGCCACCGCCGGCGCACCGCGAGCGGAAGACACTCAAGGGCGACCGCCACGAGGGCCAGTGCGTCGAACGGGCGATTCGGCAGGTTGCCGAGCTGCGTCCCATTGTCGTTCAGCACCGGCAGGAGCGATACGACGGCGAGCAGCAGAGCGGCCGGAAGATCCCGGACCGTGACGTCACACCGACGCCACCGGTCCGGGATGCTCCGGAGGTCGATCATTTGACGAGCGTAGCGGTCGGGTCGACGCGGGCGGCGCGGCGGCGCGGCACGATGCGATCGCGGCGGCGGGCCAGCCGCATGAACACGACGGTCAGCACCACGCCGGCCAGCACCGCGTACAGGCTCGCCTCCGGCCCGAACTTGCCGCCGCTGATCAGGGTCGAACCCGAGGTCGCGGCGTCCAGCAGCCCCTTCGCCGTGTCATTGCCCGAAACCTCGGCACCGAAGATCCCGGCCAGGGCGAAGTTCCAGCCAAAATGCAGTCCGATCGGCACCCACAGGTTGCGGGTGGCGGCGTAGCAGGCGCCGAGCATGAAGCCGGCCTCGACCGCGATGGCGATCGCACCCCACAGGTTGGCGTTCGGGTTGAACAGGTGCGCCAGGCCGAAGATCGCGCCGGTCAGCATCAGGGCGATCCAGGTGCCCGTACGTTCCTCGACGATGCGGAACAGGACACCACGGAAGAGCAGTTCCTCCGTCACGGCGGCGGCGGCCATGAAGCCGAACAGCCCCAACATGCCCATCACCGACCCCATGCCGTTGACCTGGTAGTCGCCGACGAGCGCGATGTTGACGATGACGGCAACGCACATCCCGACACCGATCAGCACTCCCCGGCGGGTCGCGGCGACGGCTCCGGCCAGGGCCACCTCCGTGGGCTCGCGGCGTTCCGTCCGCCGAACCACCCACGCGTAGGTGAGCACCGCGAGCACGGCGGTGGCGATACCGAGTGGCAGCGTAAGAAGGGGAATCCCCTGCACGGCACCGACGATGTTGCCACCGACGAAGGTGACCGCGGCAACGGCCAGAAGCTGCTTCAAAAATCGCATGATGACTCTTTCGGGAGGTCTGCGGCCGGAGCGCCGCAGCTACCTAGACGCTAGAAAATCAGCCGCCCGAAATCGTCACCGCACAGTGGACATCTGCGTGTAGCTCGCACGGGGGACATGGCGATCGAGAATGGGCAGGGTTCTTCCGTTGGCCCCGCTACGTGCACGCGCCCGATTCGACTCGGTCACTGCTTTCTGATCAGCACGACCCACTCCGCAGCGGGCTCCACCACGCTCAGCTTGAACCCGGCCGCCGTTATCGCCCCGCCCAGCGGGTTGCCAGGCGCATCCCACTCACTCGGGTCGTGGGCAGCCTGCGGCACCGGAAGGTCAAGGATGTCTTCCATCTCTTCGAACCGCAGCAGCAGCGAGTCTGCTGTCTGTGCGCGCAACCAGTCGGTGAGCGGTCGATACCTACCCCCGGTGTCCTCGGGACCGGACGGTTTCGCGACAACTGGCAGGGCGTCCTTCTCGGCGGCGGCCAGCGACACCTGCGCCGCCGCGATGCTGCTCGGCGCTGGCCAGATGTCGACGACCACCTGGGCCAGCTCGTGGGTACGGGCGCGAATGAGATCGTCGTTCCACACCTCCGACGCACCGACCACCAGATCGACATTGGTCTTCAGCGTGGCGTGCTTCAGCAGTTCACTGCGCTTGCCGGTCTTGCCGAGCCCGCGTGCTTGCGCCTCCTCGTCGGTCCAGGGCCGGTTGGACAGCGCCGGGTTGAGCTTCTTGTTGACCAGGGTCAGGTTTCCCAGCGTGTGGATCAGCACATCACGCTCGGCCTCGGTGACCCCGACCACAGCGGGCCAGTGTTCCCGCCAGGCGCGGGGCATGACGTGTTCGACGGTCAGGTTGCGGGGGCATGCGCTGTGCTCGCTCTTGTCCGTACGCCGCCGGTCCTCGATCGCTTCCAGCAACATCCGAAGCCGGGCCCGAAGCAGTGACTTGTAGATGGGCATGTCCTGAAGGGCGTCGATCACCTGGATGTCGCTGGGCCAGAATCGGGAGTCCGCCTTCTGCGACTTCAGGAACCGCTCGGTCACGTCGCCGGCGAGGGCCGGCCCGGACGAGTGCAGTTCGCGCAGCAGATCCAGCATCAGGCGATTGATGTCCTTGCTGGTCAGCCGGCATATCGCCCGCCGGACCAGCCAGCTTTCCAGGGCATCGAGGGCCTTGTCCCGTTGGGCGGGTGGCAGCTCCGCCGCCGACCAGCGCAACAACCAGAGCAGGATCGGGGTCACCACCGCCGAGTCCATCGCCTGAATGACGCGGTAGTGGAAGCGGCCGACCGCCGAGTCCGCCGGCCAGGTGTCGAGCGAGGCATAGTTGTCCGCGTCGCGGGACAGCTCCGCCAGCAGCTTCTCGATGTCCGGCTGCTCGTCCATCAGGTGATCACGGAACGCTACGAAGATCCGGTCGGCCGGCACCTCGGTCCGAAGCCGCTCGATCAGCCAATAGTTGACGAAGATGTCGATGCGCGGGACGTACTGCCGGCCCCGGGAGAGCTTCTGCCGCCAGTAGTCGGTGTCCAGCTTTCGCCACTGTCGCCGGTAGAGGTCCGTGACATCGAGCTTCTGCGCCTCGGCGATCTGAAAGACGAAGTTCTTGATCAGATCCGCCGCCAACAGTGGCACGCCACGGTGGTTGAGCGTCTCGAAGATGACCTGGGCGTTGTCGCCGGGTTCGAGGTCGATGACGACGATCTTGAGATGGTCCCGCAGGGTCTGGGTCAGGGCGGTGAGCCGAGCCGCCGCCTTGGCCGGGTCACCGGTGACCTCCGCCCAATCCTCGATCACTGTCACGAAGAAGGCGTGGGCTCGGGCGACAGCGGCGTCGGCGAGCGCGGGTGGGACGGTCAGGGCGTTGTCCATGGCCGCCTGGAACGCTTCCTGGTCGCGGTCGGTCGGCCAGACCTTGAAGACCTCGTACGGCTGCGCCGCGATCTCGGGCTTGTTGCAGACCAGAACTCGCAACGCCTGGGCGTCCATGGTCGTGCCGCGCTGCTCCGTCACCCACTGGGCGGCGTCGAGCAGGAGTTGCAGGGTGGTGAGCCGCTGCTGCCCATCGATCACGTTTCGCACCAGGATGTAGCCACTCTGAACGAGCGGCTGTTCGAGCACGATGGCCCCGAGGAAGTGTGGGACGACCTTCGGGGTTCCGTAACCCACGGGCGTCTCCAGCAGCTGCTCGGCGACCCTACTGATGTCGTCCCAGAGCGGTGCCCACTGATCCTCCTCGGTCCAGACGTAGGGACGCTGGAAGAGCGGGATGACGTGCCGGACGTCAAGGCCGAAGATCTTGGCGGGGGTGAGCGTCTGCGCCTGCATGCTGTCCCTCTGCGAGTCGGGAACCGGGGGTCTAGATGGTTGCCAGGAAGGGGCTGGGGTGGCCCACGTACGAGACGTAGAGCGAGTCACGGGCGCGGGTGCAGGCGACGAAGAGCAGGCATCGCTCGCGTTGCAGGTCGTGCTGATGGGCGATCGGGTCTTCGCTGGCGGCGGTCACGGCGGCCTTGGCCGGTACGGTCGACGCGTCGACGCCGACGGCAGCGAGACAGCGGAACTCCAGGCCCTTCATCGCGTGCATGGTGCCGACGCGTACCGCATTGGTCTTGCTGGCGGTGGTGGAGCTGACCGGGATGCCGGCCGCACCGAGCTTGTCGCGGATCGCCCGCACGAGGTGGCCGTTGCGGGCCGCCACCCCGATGGCGTGCGGTTCCACCCCGCCGTCGAGCCACCGGCTGATCTGGTCGGCGAGCTGCCCGTACTCGGTGTCCCGGTCGGAGTGGGACCGCACGATGGGACGGCGACCGTGGATGGGTGATCGGTAGCCGGTCAGGCTGTCGGGCTGGTCGTCCAGCCCGGTGGGGGTGAGCCCGGTGAGCAGCCGCACCGACCAGGCCAGGATCTCCTGGGTGGTGCGGTAGTTGATGGTCAGTTTCCGGCTGCGTCCCCGGATGCCGACGCCGAGACTGCCCAGCGACACGTGGTTGTCGTAGATCCGCTGATGCGGGTCGGCGACGATGAACAGATCGTCGGGCCCGACAGCGACCGCCGCCCGGAGCAGCCGCCACTGTGCCGGGTGCAGATCCTGCCCCTCGTCGACGATGACGTGCCGGTAGGGCCGCGTCGTCCGCTCGGCGAGGAGGCGGGCCGCCTGGTCGGCGAGCTGTAGGTGGGTGTGCTGGTCACGCTGACGCAGACTGTCGGTGACCTGCCGGATCGCCTCCCACACCTGTTGGCGCTGCTCGGCACGGAGTGGGCTGCCTCGACCGTGCCGACGGGCGGCGAGGTATTCGGCCGGTTGCCGCAGCCGCTGAGCGAGGATGACGTGCTCCCATTCACGTTCCAGGAAGACCCCGGTGAACGCTCCGCCGGTGGCCTTGGCGGCAGTGTCCCAGAGCTGCCGTAACTCTCGCTGGTCGACCACGTTGGGTTGCCGGCCGAGCGCCTCGGCGACCACCCGGTAGGCGAGCCGGTCGACGTTGAGCACTTCGACCCGCTCACGGGTCGACGGATCGTCGGTGAGAGTGCCGAGTTGGCGGTCCAGGGCGTCGGCGAGGTTGCGGGTGAAGGTCGTCAGGAGGATCGAGGGTGCGGCCGGGCCGTCGTTTCGGTCGTCGGCGGCCAAGGCTCCGGCTTCGGCCCGCCGGGCGAGGAAGACGGCTCGGTGCAGCGCGGTCACCGTCTTGCCGGTGCCGGCACCGCCGGTGACCAGCGCCGGTCCGGCGTACGACGGGCGATGGGCGATCTCCCGCTGGGCCGGGTGCAGGAAGACCCGCCACGCGTCGAACGGGTGGGCCAGGATCTGGGCCAGCTCCTCCGGCCCGGAGACGAGCACGAAGCGGTCGGGGGTACGCGCGACAGCAGCGGCAAGATCGTCCGCGTCGACTTCTTCTGGCGGCGTGCCGGTGGGCAGATAGGCGCTGACCTCGTCCCACACCTGTTCCGGGCTCATTCCGGCGGCCAGCCCGGTCAACGCGTCGTACTGCGGGGTGGGCAGCAAATTGGCCAGCGCTTCCAGATGCGCCTCGGTGGTCAGCAGCCGTACGAGTGGCAAAATGTCGGCGTCGATACCGAGCCGGACCAGGTCGGCGTCCTTGACCTTGGCGAACAGCAGGGTCGGGCTTTCCTTGGCGGCCTGGCGTAGTGCGGGCTCGATGCCGTCGAGGGCCTGTTGGTTACGGACCTCAAGCACGCCGAGCGCCTGGTTGACGGTGAATCGGCGGCTGACCGCGTACGCGTTGGCATCGTCGTGCGGTAGCACTGTGAGCAGCAGAAACTCGTCACCACTGTCGGGTGCAAGGACGACTCCCCGATAGAACTGGTTGACCCGGATCGTGCGAATCCGCGAGTCTTTTGCATTGGCCAGCTTCTCAAGATGCAGGCCGGCGTGGGTGTGCTCGGCGAACTTCTCGATCGCTGCATCGACGGCTTTCTGTATGGGCTTTTGCAGCTTGGCGTAATCGGCCAGAAAATCCTTGGCGATGCCAAGCTTCGGCATACCTGTTCTCCCTTGTAGACGGTGGACTACCCTTGCTCGTCTGCGCGTCGAACCATCTACATGTTATGTCAGCCAATTGATCTTACGAATTGACCGATGACAGGCCCCCGACGCGCCGATGACATCTGGAGGCACGTACTGATGGAATGGCCCGTTTGGACACTCCGATGACGACGAACGGCGCGAAGCAGGCCGCCGGGGTGGAGAAGGCCGACGTACCGGCCCCGGGCCAACTGGTCACCATCCGCAACCGCCGCTGGGTCGCCGCCGATGTCGTCCGCAGCGAGGTGGCCAGCGGCGACCCGCACGTGTTCACCGGCCGGGCCCCACACCTGGTCACCCTGGTCAGCGTCGAGGACGACGCCCGCGACGAGGAACTGCGGGTGGTCTGGGAGTTGGAGCCCGGCCGGGTGGTGCACGACAGCGCCAACCTGCCCGACCCGCGCGCCGGCTTCGACGACCCGCAACAACTGGCGGCGTTCCTCGACGCGGTGCGCTGGGGGGCGATCGCCTCGGCCGATCGGACCGCACTCCAGGCCCCGTTCCGCGCCGGCATCGAAATCGAGGACTATCAGCTCGATCCGGTGGTCCGAGCGCTGTCCATGCCGCGTACCAACCTGCTCATCGCCGACGACGTGGGCCTCGGAAAGACGGTCGAGGCCGGGCTGGTCATGCAGGAACTGATGCTGCGTCACCGCGCCCGCACCATGCTGATCGTCTGCCCGGCCGGGCTGACCCGGCAGTGGCGCGACGAGATGCGCGACAAGTTCGGCCTCGACTTCCGCATCGTCGACACCGATCTACTCAAGGAGCTACGCCGCTCTCGCGGCCTCTACGCCAACCCGTGGACGCACTATCCCCGACTGATCGTCAGCGTCGACTGGCTCAAGCGGGACCGACCGATGCGGCTGCTCCGCGAGGTGCTGCCGACCACGCCACGCTATCCGCGCGCATTCGACCTGCTGGTGGTGGACGAGATCCACACCTGCGCGCCGTCCGGCCGAGGGCGCTATGCGGTGGACTCGCACCGCACCCGGGCCATCCGTACCCTCGCCCCGCACTGCGAACACCGGCTCTTCCTCTCCGCCACCCCGCACAACGGCTACCAGGAGTCGTTCACCGCCCTGCTGGAACTCCTCGACGACCAGCGGTTCGCCCGAGGCATCAAGCCCACCGAGGAACAGCTGGCCCGGGTGATGGTGCGCCGGCTCAAGAGCGAACTGCCGGCCAAGTGGGACGGCAGCCCGCGCTTCCCGGTGCGGCAGCTCGGCTACCTGGAGGTCGACTACTCCCCGGCCGAACGTAACGCCCACGCCCTGCTCTCCCGCTATGCGGCGAGCCGCCGGGACAGCGCCCAGGGCCGGGCCGGTGAGGTCGCCGCCGACTTCGTCACCACCCTGCTCAAACGGCGGCTCTTCTCCTCGCCGAAGGCGTTCGCGGAGACCGTCGACACGCACCTGAAGACCATGACCGCCCGGGACGCCGACAGCGTCGCCACCGCCGCTCAGGGCCGGGTCGAACGGGTTGCCGGTGAGAAGGTCCTGCAACCGATGATCGAGCGGCTGGCCGAGACCGCCGAGGACGACCAGGCGTACGGCGACACCGAGGCGGACGCGCTGGCCGCCGTACGACACTGCGTCACGCCACTGTCGACCGAGGAGCGCGCCCTCCTCGGCGAGCTGCGCACCTGGGCGCAGTCAGCCCAGGACCGGCCGGACGCCAAGTACGCCGCGCTGCGCGCCTGGCTCGACCCGATCGTGCGGCCCGACGGCGACTGGTCCACCGAGCGGGTCATCATCTTCACCGAATACCGGGACACCCAACGCTGGCTGCACGAACGGCTGCTCACCGCCGGCTATCCGAAGGAGCGGATCGCCCTGCTCTACGGCGGGCAGGACGCCGACGAGCGCGAGCACGTCAAGAACGTCTTCACCGAGCATCCCGACCTCGACCCGGTACGCATCCTGCTCGCCACCGACGCGGCCAGCGAGGGCATCAACCTGCAACGGCACTGCCATCGGCTGCTGCACTGGGAGATCCCGTGGAACCCGAACCGGCTCGAACAGCGCAACGGCCGGGTCGACCGGCACGGCCAGCGCGCCGCCCGGGTGGAGGTGCTGCACTTCGTACCGGCCGGATGGCAGCAGGTCGACTACACCGCCGGTTCGCTGGAGGACGAGCTGGCCTTCCTGCGGGTGGCCGTGGAGAAGGTGGAGGCGATCCGTACCGACCTGGGCAGCGCGGGCGAGGTGATCGCCGCCCAGGTCGAACAGAAGATGACCGGCAGGCGGACCGACTGGCAGGTCACCGACGCCGAGATCGACCGCCGGGCCAGCCGCGCCCGGTTGAAGGTGGAACGTGATCTCGCCCGTGAGCTGCACAAGCTCACCGAGACCCTGAAGGGCAGCCGGGCCGAGCTGAACCTCACCCCGGCCACCGTGGAACGGGTGGTCCGGACCGGGCTGCGGCTGGCCCACCGGCGGGACCTGGTCGACGCGCCCACCCCGGCCGACGCCACCGGCACCTGGTTCCGGCTGCCCGAGCTGCCCGGGGCCTGGGCCGCCGCGCGTAACGACGGGCTGCTGCACCCGGTCACCGGGGTCGAACGGCCGGTGACCTTCGACCCGGACGCGGCGTCGGGGCGTACCGACGTGGTGCTGCTGCACCTCGGGCACCGGCTGGTGCAGATGTGTCTGCGGCTGCTGCGCGCCGAGCTGTGGGCGCAGGCGCGAGGTGCCGACAGCATCGCTTCGAGCGCGGCGAAGCTGAGCCGGGTCACCGCTCGGGTCGTACCCGGGGATCTGCTGCGCACCCCGGCGGTGATCGCCCACGGCCGGGTGGTCATCACCGGGGCGGAAGGCACCCGGCTGCACGAGGAGATCGTGGTGGCCGGTGGGCCGATCGAGGCCGGCAGGCTGACCCGGGCCCGCCAGGAGGAGCTGGAGAAGCTGCTGGCCGCCGCCGGCGAGCAGGTGCCGGCCGATCGGGTACGCGAACAGTTGGCCGCGCTCTGGTCGACGCTGGAGATCCCCCTCGGCCGGGCGCTGGCGACCCGGGCCGACCAGCGGGCCCGCAGCCTGCACGGGCTGCTGGCCCGGCGCTGCGCGGAGGAGGTCACCGCGATCGAGGCGGTGCTCACCGAGCTGGCCGCCTCGATCCGGCACAAGCTCGCCGACGAGCCGCACTGGGAACAGCCGACCCTGTTCGCCCTGGAACAGCAGCAGTTGCGGGCCGACCGGGACGCGCTGCGCGCCCGGCTCGACGGCATCCCGGACCAGCGACAACGGGAAACCGACGCGCTGCGCCGCCGGTATGCCGACCCCACCGCCCGCTGGTTCCCCGCCGCCATCACCTTCCTGGTGCCCGCCGCCCTCGCCCGAGGTGACCGCTGATGCGCATCCCCGCCCCTCGTCGTCCCGCAAGCTCTGCGAGTACCGGTTCGGCCAGCCGTGGCCCCGGCCGGACCGCCGGTCGTCCGGCCCGGCCGCACGTGCCGAGGACCGACGAGCAGCACGCCGAGTGGCTGGCGCTGCTCGGCCCGGACGGCCCGTTCCTGACCGTGCCGGTGCTGGTCGACGCCCTCCCCCAGGGCCTGGACACCATCCCCGACACCGTGCGGGACCGGATCCGGCAGGGCTGGGCCGAGCTGCGCGGTGCCCCCGACCTGCTCGGCCCGGCCTGGGTGGAGCTGATCCTCGGCGAGTTGCTGCGCTATCCGCCGAGTGTCCGCGCCGACGGCACCAGCCTCCCCGCCGACCTGGTCACCGCCGGCTTCCGGCCCGACATCGTGATGTCCGGTCCGCAGCCCGGGGGCGGGCGGGCCGCTCGGCTGCACGTCTACCACTATCCGGCCGACACCGCGCTGACCACGGCCCGAGGTGACCGGCCCGCCCTGACCGAGCAGGCCGCGCAGCTCTGCCGCGACAGCGGCACCCCGCTGGCGCTGCTCACCAACGGGCAACACTGGGCGCTGGTGCACGCCCGGCCCAGCGAGTCCACCGGCGTCGCCGTCTTCGACGCCGATCTGTGGCTGGAGGAGCCGGCGCTGCTGCGCGCCTTCGCCACCCTGCTCGCCGCGTCCCGGGTGCTCACCCCACCCACCAATCCCGACGGCAGCGCGTCGGCCAGCCTCGCCGGGCTCTTCGCCCGCAGCGCCGAAGCCCTCACCCAGGTCACCACCACCCTCGGCGACCAGGTACGCCAGGCCGTCGAACTCTTCGTTGCCGAACTCGCCCGACTCGACCGGGAATCCAGCGGTGCGCTGCTCGCGCAGGTCAGCGATCGGGAGATCTACCGGGGCGCGCTGACCGTGTTGATGCGGCTGGTCTTCCTGCTCTACGCCGAGGAGCAGCGCCTGCTGCCGCTGACTGATCGGCTCTACGACCAGTCGTACGCCGCCACCACCCTCTACGGGCAGCTTCGCGCCGTACGCGATCTTTATGGCGACGAGGTGGGCGACCGGCGGACGGCGGCCTGGCCCCGGCTGCTCGCCCTCTTCGCCGCCGTGCACGGCGGCAGTGAGCATCCCGACCTGCGCATCCCCGCCCACGGCGGCTCACTGTTCGACCCGAGGCGGTTCCGCTGGCTGGAGACTGCGGCGATCACCGACCGGGTGGTCTTCGAGATGCTGGACGCGCTGCTGATCCTGCGGCACCGGGGTAGGGCCGCCGAGCAGCTCAGCTATTCCAGTCTCGGCGTCGAGCAGATCGGCCACGTCTACGAGGGTCTGTTGGACTTCGCCGTCGCCCGGGTCGACAGCCCGCACCTCGGGTTGATCGGCAAACATGAGCCGGAGCTACCGTTGGCCGAGTTGGAGGCCCACGCCGGGCAGGGCGAGGAGGCGCTACGCGCCTGGCTGCTCGACCGTTGCGGCCTGACCGCGCGGCAGCTCGACAAGGCCCGCGCCACCAACCCCGGTCCGCACGAGCTGGGCGCGCTGCACGCCGCCTGCGACAACGACGCCAGCCTGGCCGAACGGGTACGCCCATACTGGGGGCTGCTCCGTACCGACCTGCGCGGCCTGCCCACCGTCTTCCCGGCCCGCTCGGTGCTGTTCACCCAGTTCGGCGACCGGCGAGCCACCGGCACCCACTACACTCCGCGTGCCCTGGCCGAAGAGGTGGTACGCCACACCCTCGCCCCGCTCTGCTTCGCCCCCGGCCCGGCCGAAGGCATCATCGAGGAAGGCGTCTGGCGGGCCAAGAAGGCCAACGAGATCCTGAAACTCAAGGTGCTCGACCCGGCGATGGGCTCCGGGGCGTTCCTCGTCTCGGCCTGCCGCTATCTGGCCGAGGTGGTGGTCCGGGCCTGGGAACGCGACGGGCTGCCGCCCGAGTTGGCCGACCTGCCCGACGGCGGCAACCGGGACGATCTGCTGCTGAACGCCCGGCGGCTGGTCGCCGCCCGCTGCCTCTATGGCGTGGACCGCGACGACATGGCCGTGGAGCTGGCCAAGCTGTCGCTGTGGCTGGTCACCCTGGCCAAGGGCAAACCGTTCGGCTTCCTCGACCACGCCCTACGCTGCGGCGACTCCCTGGTCGGCATCACCTCCCTCGACCAACTCACCGCCTTCCACCTCGACCCGGCAACGGGCCGTTCCCTGCACGCCCGGCTCTACAACTCGGTCAGCGAGCGCCTACGGGAACTGGTCGGCGAGATGACCGAGCTACGCGAGTCGATCGAGTCAACCGTGGTGGAGGACGCCCGGGACGCCGCCGACAAGGCCAACAAGTTGGCCCAGGCCGACATGCTCGGCCACACCGCGCGCCTGGCCGCCGACGCCGTCGTGGGCGCGGCCCTCTCCACCGCCGTACGACCCCAGCGCCGCCCGTGGGACCCGGAAGACTTCGAAGACGACCCCGAGTTCAAGTACGACGACCGCCTGACCAGCATCAGCGACGACGTGTACGCCGTACTGGACGGCCTGGCCGGCTCTGAGTTGGAGATTCGGCTCGCAGCGACGATCGAGGACTGGCTACGTGGTCCACGGAAGACCCCGATCCGGCCGCTGCACTGGCCGCTGGAGTTTCCCGAGGTGGTCAACCGCAGTGGCTTCGACGCCGTCATGGGCAACCCACCCTTCGTGGGCGGGCAACGTCTTACCGGCTCGGTTGGCCACGATGTACGCGAATATCTGGTGGAACGAATCGGCCGGGGGAAGCGCGGCAGCGCCGACCTGTGCTCGTACTTCCTGCTGCGCAACCTGAGCGTGACGGGGCAGGGCCGGATCGGCATGATCGCCACCAACACCATCGCCCAGGGCGACACCCGCGAGGTCGGCCTCGACCAGGCGGTGATGGACCTGCACTGGACCATCTACCGCGCCAACAAGTCGCAACCCTGGCCCGGCAGCGCCTCCCTGGAGGTATCCCTGCTCTGGCTCGGCCACGCCGGCACAGGCGAGAAGCGCATCCTCGACGGCCGTTCGGTGCGCGGCATCACCCCATCGCTCGACGCTGAGTCCCGGGTCAAGGGCAACCCCCACCGCCTCGACGCCAACGCCGACCAGGCGTTCCAGGGTTCCAACATCCTCGGCACCGGCTTCCTCCTAGAGCCGGAGCAGGCCCAAGCGCTCATCGGCAAGGACCCACGTAACAAGGAGGTGCTGTTCCCCTACCTCAACGGGGAAGACCTCAACAGCCGGCCGGAGTGCTCCGCTCGCCGCTGGGTCATCAACTTCCACAACTGGCCAATTGAGCGAGCCCAGGAATACAAGGACTGCTTCGCCATCGTCGAACGCGAAGTAAAACCGTTCCGAGCAACCAACAAGCGCACGGCCCGCCGAGAGCGGTGGTGGCAGTTTGCCGAAAGAGCCCCGGCCCTATACGAGGCATCCGAAAGACTCGACCGCGTCCTCGTCATCGCCCAAACCAGTCGCACACAGATGCCCGCTCTAGTTCCAGCAGATCAGGTTCTGTCTCACATGCTTGTCGTGATTGCCACTGATAAGAGTGCCGCCTTAGCATTACATTCAAGCGACTTTCAATACTGGTGGACAGAAAAATACGCAGCAAGCATGAAGAACGACCTTCGCTTCATACCCTCTGACTGTTACGAGACGTTCCCCAAGCCAGACTTGACCGAGCAGATGGATCGAATCACAACGGAGTTGGACTCGTACCGGCGGTCGGTGATGTTGGGGCGGGAGTCGGGGCTGACGAAGCTCTACAACCTGGTCCACGACGAGGGCGTCACCAGCGCAGACATCCGACGGCTGCGGGAAATCCACGTCGAAATCGATGAGGCGGTGGCCGAGGCGTACGACTGGTCGGATCTGAGGCTCGGGCATGGCTTCCACGAGACTCGCCAGGGCATCCGGTACACCATCGACCCCGCCGTCCAGGTGGAGGTGCTGGACCGGCTACTCGAACTCAACCACCAGCGCTACGCCGAGGAGCAGGCCAAGGGGCTTCACTCGGGTCCGCGCCGCAAGGTAACCAAGAAGGCGAAAGGAATCCCCGCTCCGCGTACCCCAGGGTCTGCAACCTCAGCGCCGGTCGGCCTACAAGACGGCCTCTTCCCTCCACCCGACGCTCTCTTCTAACCTCGGTTCAACCTTCCCGTGGAGGACGGATCATGCCGCACACTGAGAAGATCACCGGCGAGCTGCAAGCACTGATGAGCGGTGTGGAGCGAACGCAGAGTTTGGCCGAAGTAACCGCCCACCAAGCGCAGGAGGTGGCGCTGCGAGCTGCGGGCGCGGGGTTTGCCTCCGTTGCGGCCGGCATGCTGCGGGTCCGGGAAGCGGTCGCCGCCTTCCAAAGTGGGCTAGGTGGCCTCGCGGCAGCGATCGGTGATGCAACACGGGCTACCGCTGCTGTGCCCGAGGGCACCTCGCCACAGGAGGCGACCGCCGGGCTGAGACTCGTGCAGAACGCCATCGACGCGGTACGGGAGAGGGTTGCCGGTCTCGTTTCCCAGGTTGACGGGGTCCGGCAACTCGTCGTTACAGTACTTCAGGGCGGACAACCAGGGCCACTCCTGCAAACACTCGGGAACATCAAGGAGACCTTGGCACTGATAGCCCAACGCTCCGATACCGCGCGTCAGTCCGTTGACACTGCAATCGCCGAGGCGGGGCAGTTAGGGGCACCGGGAAACTGACCTGGGCTGGCGGTTCTACACCGACCAGCCCGGCGATCACCGATCACAGCACCCCCGTGCCGTGGACCCGGCGCCCCACAGGTGTTCCCGGTGGAACGCCAACTGGGCCACGCACAAAGGTCTCACCGAAGGACGGTCCTCGTCAGCAGCGCGCCTTGGAGCTGGAGAACCAGTGCGCCGATACAGTCGCGCGTATGGGCTACCTGGTCCATCAAAACCCAACCAAACAGGAAGCCACCGAAGCGCGGCTAAACACTGGCGATGCGGGCGACCCGGATAGAACCCCGGACTATCTGCTCGAACGCCATGTCTTCGATTGCTACTCCCCGACCCCCGATAAGTCGACGCGCGGCATATGGAGCCAGGTCTCCACAAAAATTCAAAATCGGCAGACTCAACGAATAGCCCTAAACCTCCAGGACTGGGGCGGGGACCTTACCTCCCTACAGAAGCAGTTTGACGACTGGCCCATATCTAACCTAAAGGAGCTAGTGGCGTTGACAAGAGATGGTTCACTAATTCAGATAGTACGACAGGATTGAGAGGACTCTCCGAATGGCAATCGAGTATCAGTTGACCCTGGCGGGCGATATTCCTTTGGAGCAGATAGCTAGCCTGGCCGCCCCACAGGCTACCGAGGCTCCACCGCTGCCGGGGTATCCGCGACTGTTCAGCGCCGCACTAGAAGACGAGTGTGGCTACGCGATCAGTATCACAGCAGGCAACCATGGCTACTATGAGGCGAAGGACGATGACGGCTCATCATGGGAGTGGGAGCCAGAGGCATATATTGACATCATCTTCCGCCTACCCAAGGACGACCTTACTCGGAAAGGGGTTCCGAATATGGTCGCGACCGTAGGTCGAATTCTCGCCGCACGCCCCGAGGATGCTGCCCTAACGCTGAACGGCGACTGGCTACTACTCACGCGGATTCAAGGAAGAATCCACAAATACAACAAAGCCGAATGGTACAACGAAAGCTACAACGAACTCTTCAAATGATCACCCTAAAGGCAGACAAATTTCTGACATCGCAGCCACCTAAGCTATGCACCTTCACCGACCCGATTCTCGCCTGCCCTGGGTGTGACTCTTTGAGAAACAAATGCGCGAACATCGCCAAGGACCACATGCCCCTACACCTTCAACTGGAAGATCGATTCCGCGCCACATATCGACAACATCGCTGGCAAGTGCGATCTTGAATGCTGTCGAGAAGAAGTCGAGCAGAATCAGACTCAGCGCGTGGTACTAAATCCCCAAGATTGGCACAGACCAACATTGTCCGTTGAATATTGGCTGACGCTCGCTGGCAATATACCGCTTGAGGACGTTGCGAAGCTGGCAGTTCCAGATGCCACCGAATCGACTACGCCGTCAGGCGAGCGGATGCTCAGCGCAGACCTCAACGAAGAGTGCGGCTACGTTGTAGACATCATCTCTGGCAGTCAGGGCTACTACCAGGCAGAAAACGATGGCGGCACCCTGTGGCGGTGGGATCCAGAGACCTATGTAGAGGTGAGCTTCTACATGCGCAAAGACACTCTGACCGCCAAGGGAAAGCCCAACATGCTGAGGGCGGTGGCTAGAGTTCTGGCCGGTTTTACCGAGGATGCGTCACTAACGCTCAACGGCGATTGGTTGATGCTCACCCGATTCGATGGGAAGCTGCACAAGCACAACATGGACGGATGGTATGACAAGGAATACGACAGCATCCTTCCCCAATAAACAGACGACGACACAACGGACGGTTGCAGAACTTGTCGAGTACTCGTCCAGAGATTCCGAGAGGATAAAGCAATGAGCCTCACCGCAGTCTGGACGATCCTGACGCCGGAAGCTGAGAACTCTGGTGGTGAGATGGTAGTCCGCACATCCGACGATGTCGACGCGCTCATCATGGCGCTCAGTCAGCCCGGCTCGACGGCCGCACTTGTCCAGCATCAGGATCGCCCCACCGTTTACGACGAAGATCTTGGCGATATCCCCGACCACGATGTGACCATCGGCATATGGCGGGGGTTCGGCTATCTCAGCTTCGCCGACCTGGAGCACGAATTTATGTACTCGGACGGCGAGTCTGACTCCCCCAGCTTCGCTGGACACTACACCGAATACCCGGCCGGATCGGGAGTCAACCTGGCAACTCTCCGCGCTGCACTCGTGGAGTTCCTAGAAACCGCCCAACGCCCAACTAATATTCACTGGAAGGAAGACAGCTAGCTACATGTGCTCTGCCGCAACCTCTTCGACTTCCTTAATGAATTCTTCAAGCTGGCTTTCGGTGAAATTGGCATCCTGAAGGAGGGTTGCAAGAATCGCAATCTGCGCTGACAGTGCAGCTTCGGGATCGATGTCATCGACAGGGTCAGCCTCGCCAAGTGCCGCCCTAATCATTCCTTCCATCTCCAGGGCCGGAAGCGTGTCTCCCTCCTGGTACCGAGCACGTGTTTCTCTGACGAACTGAGCAATGCGTTGGAGACCTTGCCCATAAAATCGACGGTCAACGGCCAACGCAAAGGCTGCGCTGATGGTCTGCGACCCACCCTCCCAGCCAAGCCTGTTCAGTTCATTCAGAAGGCGATCGACCGTCTCCCAGTCCTGTCGAGCCATCGCCCGAATGAGGTCGCTAAGCTCTTTTCTCGGCTCCACGCGCCAGGTCAGCCCAGGAGACCGCTGTATTCACGGGCAGCGGCAGAACTGCCCTGGATCAGGACGGCAGCCTGGGCAACTGCGGCTTTGACTTCCTCAATGCTGGCCATGCGATCCTCCCTGCAAGCCGCCGTGGAGCGGCCGGACACGGACAGGCGCATCAGCGGGAATTCGTGACCCCCACCTGACCAGTCGGACACTATCCGATCCGACCAACCTCATGCAGTCCCCAACGGCCTCCCCCAAAGCCCCTTCTTCCCTCTCGGTGACAGTTCCACGACAGCACGCCGCTCAATGCTGATGATCGTTGATAGGTTTCAGGCCGTCGGATCGATGGGTTACGGGGGCATTTGTGGGTCAGCCGCTGCGGGTGAACATTCCGGGACTACGTGCGTTGGGCGGCGAGGTGGTCGGTCACGGCGCGGCATTGAAGCGGGACGTGACTGCGGTGGTGGGGCAACTCGCGCCCGGACCGGGGCCGGGTGTAGCCGGCTGGGCAGCCTTCGCCGCGCTGGGCAAGGCGGCAGCGGGCTGGAACGACTTCCTCACCGGCCTGGGTAGTCGCATGGAAGATACCGGGGGAAAAATCATCGACGCGGCCAACCAATATCAGGCCACTGACGAACGCGCGGGACAGCGCAACCAGGTGCGACCCCGATGACCATCACCTTCGAGATGTTGCTGGCCGCAGACGGTGCCGCGTACTCCCGGTCCGGTGTGATGTGGGATCAGCTCGGCCGGTCCCTGGACGGCCACGCCGACAACCTGGCGGTGACCGTACGCAAGCTTCCGGACGTGTGGGAATCCGGGCCAGCCGCCACCGCCGCCACCGCCCACTGCGATGGCCTCCGTAAGGAGACGGACTCCACCTATCGGCCGGTGCTGGCCATCGCCCAGGCGCTGGCGCAACACGGCGACGGCGTCGCAGCACTACGGGCACAGGCCGAAGCTCTCATCATTGAGGGCCGGCGGCTACGAGTCCTGGTGGGGCCGGACGGGTCGCTCACCATGGACCCCGATTACCCCGACGTGGGCACCGCCCGCGCGCTGACCACCCTGGCCGAACGCCGCGACGAGATCCTCCGGCGGGCCGCCGACCTGGACGCGCGTACCGCAAAGCTCATCGCCGAGAACACGGCCTCAGCTTCCGGTGCCCCAGCTGCACGTGTCGATCGGACCAGTGTCCCGCCGAAGGGGACCGACCCCGCCACGGTCAAGAAGTGGTGGGACTCGCTGACCCCGGCACAGCGCCGCTACGTCACCACCGAGTATCCGGATCTGATCGGCAACCTCGACGGCGTACCCGTCAGCAACCGTGACATGGCCAACCGGATCGTCCTCGACCGCGACCACGACACGCTCACCGCCCGGCGAGCCGAGTTGGAAGCCCGGGAGGCGCACATCCGGGCGCTGCTCGACCAGGGGCGCGGTAGGGAGCTGTATCCCGGGTCAACGAATCCGACCGGCATGGCGTTCGCCGAGCTCGACCGGATCAGGGCCGAAAGAGCAGAGGCCGACGGCACGCTGCGGGGCATTGAGCGCATCAGCCAGCGCCTCGCCGACCCGACCAAGCCCCGCGCGTACCTGATCGGTTTCTCCTCTGCCGACGACGGCCGGGCCATCGTGTCGGTCGGCAACCCGGACGCGGCTAACAACGTGCTGACCTGGGTGCCGGGCACCGGCGCTGAGCTGTCCAAGATCGGCGGCGACATCATCCGGACGGACCGAATGGCAGAGGATGCCAGGAAAGCCGACCCCACTCGAGAGACAGCCGTGCTGCTGTGGCTTGGCTACGACGCGCCCGACAGCATCCCAGAAGCCGCACAGGACAAGTACGCCGACAACGGGGCGCCGGACCTGTCCCGCTTCCAGAATGGTCTGCGAGTCACCCATGACGATGAACCATCTCGCAACGTCGTACTCGGACACAGCTACGGGTCCACCGTCATCGGCCACACGGTCACCGGTCCCGGTATCAACGCCAACGACCTGATCTTCCTCGGCTCGCCCGGCGTCGACGTCAACTCGGTCAACGACCTCAACGGCTTCCCACCGGATCGGGTATGGGCCTCCCGCGCCGAACACGACATGATCAAACGCATACCCGACTGGGACCTTGCCCACGGCAACGACCCGACCCGCGACGACTTCGGTGCCCGGACCTTCCGCAGCGACCCCGGCGACCCAGACAACGAAGGCAAGACCCACTCCGCCTACTGGGACGAAGGCAACGAAGCTCGCCTCAACGTTTCTCGAATCGTCACCGGCAAACACGACGAGGTCACCAGATGAATCACTCCAGGCAATGGCGGCTCGCGCTAGTGGCACTCCTCGTCACCGCCAGCTTGGCGACGGCCTGTGGAAAGGATAAAGGCATGCAGCCCACCGAAAACAAAGAGCAGGCGACCCAGACGGTTAAGAACATCGTGCAGGAGGCATTCCAGCAGCTTCCACCGGGTGCCGAGCTGGAAATGACCCGCGCCGGTATTGGCGAGCTCCCCTGTGATGATCCCACCGACGGCGGACCCGCCGGACGAATATTTATCGAGATCGACTATCAGGTGCGCTTCAAGCAAACCTGGCCGTCCGAGCAGACGATATCCATATTGGCCGGGTACTGGGAGCGACACAACTACAAGATCGTTCGCGATTCGCGGGCCCACAAAAGCCCGCAACTTGTCGTCGAACGCCGCGACGACGGCTACCGGGTCATCATCGAACTGTGGGACCGTGGTGGCTACTACGACGTCTACCTCGGCGGCAGCTCACCCTGCGTCTGGGAAACCGGCACCCCCGACCCTCAGTAAGCGATGTCAGAGCCTTGGCGCTTCCTCCGCTCTGATGGTGATAACGATGGCGATTCAACTCGTGGTAGCAAGGCCCGGTTAGGTCGAGGCTGGAGGCACAGGTGAGGACAGTACGACGTGGCCTGCTTGAAGCGGCGGTTCTATACACGCTCGGAATGCTCGTCGCGGCGCTGGGCGCGGCCGGATGGACTCTGGCGGATAACGGCAGCTTCCGCTGGCGATTCGGCGTACTCCTTGTCGTCAGCGGCACTCTCCTCACCCTTACCGGCGGCGGCCTCCAGATGAGCCGGTTTGCGACCAAGGAGATAAGGGTGCTCCTCGGGGCATCCCCCGAGCGGGAAACCGCGACAGGCAGTCAGGTGCTCACCAGCTTCGGCGTTTTCCTGCTCGTCGCCGTCCCGCTCATCGCGACTGGCATGACCCTCACGGCGTAGGCAACCGTCGTACGTGCGCTGAACACCGGTAGCAGTAGGGCGCATCCGACGGAAGCCACCTCGGGAGCGCTGATTCAGATGCTCATCAGGTAGCCGCGCAGATCTTCGTTCGCGAGCCGCAGCAAGGTCAGGGAATCTTCGACATGAGTACGGGCGCTGGTAAGGCGCGCGTGGGTCTGCTGAACAACCTCGGACCGGCCGCCGGACAACATCATCATCACCCGGTCATGTGTCCCCCGCATCGCCTCGCTCACGCCGCCCAGCGCCTCATGCGCCCGCTCGATCTGCTGGATGACATCCCCGATGCCAGAAATGACCTGCCCGGCCTCACCGATCGGCCCGCTCCAGAAGTGCGCCACCCGTGGCGTACGGGTCCGGCCGTTGCTCCCGCTCCCCCGTCGACAGCCGCGCCCACCAGCACCGCCTACCTGACTGTCCTGAGAACCGGCCGCCGCCCGCTGTTCACGCCGTTCCCGCAGATGGTCCATGCCCGCCGCGACAAAGGCTTTGCCGCTGGAACCGAGCAGGCCACCGAGGATCGCACCACCGGTCGCAGCCATCGACGGGTTCAACGGAACCCCGAGTCGCGTGGCGGCAACCCCGAGCAGCATTCCGAGAGCCGCACCACCCCACTCCGCAAGCTTCCCGAGCCCTTCCTTCGCACCCTCATACTTCAACCGCCGCGCGAACGGCCGTTCCTTGGGCTCCTGACGCTGTCCCCTGCGGCGATACCTCATGATCCAACGAGGGGATCAAGGAAGCCGCAGCTCGTCGCGATAATCATCGGCAGATTTTGGGCGACTTCGCCCGCCACGCTCGCCGGAGTGAAGCCCAGCGGCTCCCCGCCATCGGCGACGTGTTCCGAGTCATCGGCGTAGTAGGCGCACGCCTCCCACAGATTCGGATGCAGGTAAGCGAAGGACCACTGCATGAACACTGTGTTTGGAAGGGCGACGGCGGCTTTTCCGGCGAAGCCGATGCGGTGCAGGTGAGGTTCCTCGGGTGTGGAGCCAAGCCCCTGGCCCAACGGCAGAAGCTTGTGACGCCGGAACACCGGCTCCAGGTTGCTGTCCGGGTCGAACTCGACCAGAAGGCCACGGTTGAGCAGGTCATCCACAATCTGGGCGGCCCGGCGCTCCGGCTTCGGTGCGGTCTCCAACAGCCGGATCAGCGACGCCCGGTTCACCGCCAACTTCGCATGCGACTCGGCGTCGATAAAGGCGGCTGCCCACACCGCCGCCTCAGCCTCAGTCAGCTCTACCAGGTCATCGCCTAGGTGGATCTCGTAGCACTCCGGCGTCGGGTCCGGTGGCCGGACGTAGCGAAACCGCGGCCCCATGGACAGCCCAACTGGCACGATCACGGACGACATCAAAACCTCGCTCTTCTAGAACCCAGCGACGTAGCTGCGGGTCGCCTCAACCGCGCCCTGCCCGAGCGCCGCCGCCTCGTGCAACTTCTGCTTGACCTGCTCCATCCGGGCCAACGCCTCAGCCACCCGAGGGTGGCTGGTGCCGCTGGTGACGGCTCGCAGCAACGCAACCGTCTGCTCCATCGACTCCGCAACGGCCCTGATCTGCGCCATCTGCTGAGCGGTCTGGTCGCCGAACTGGGCCACCCCCGCCTTGACCTCTTCTACGGACGCCATCGTCAGTCCCTCCCCAGTGGACACGGAAGTTCCGACGCTGACCGTACCCGAACCGGCACCATCCGTCAGCCCGCGCCCACCCCCGCCCTGCTGTTGCCTACAGGGAAACAGAGCAAAGGAAGCGAGCAAGATCGGTCCGAAATCTGGGAAAGCTCTCAATCACATGTGCTCTGCTGCAAGCTCCTCAACTTCCTTGAGAAACTCCTCAAGCTGCGCCTCGGTGAAATCGAAATCCGGGAGCAGCGTGCCGAGAAGGACAATCAGCGCCGAAAGGGCAGTCTCGGAATCGATGCTGTCGACAAGATGAGTTTCCCCGAGAACGGCTCTGATCATCCCCTCCATCTCCAACGCCGGGAGAGTTTCCCCCTCCTGGTATAGCGCTCGGGTTTCCCTAACAAAATCGGCGATCTGTTGGAGGCTCTGACCACGGAACCTGCGAGCAACGGACACCTCGAAGGCTGCCGCGAGTGCCTGCGGCCACCCCTCCCAGCCCAGATAATTCAACTCGTCCAGGAGTCGGTCAACCGCGTCCCAATCCTGCCGGGCTATCGCTCGAATAAGGTCGCTTAGCTCTCTTCTCATCGGCGCGCGCATATAACCTCTCGATCCGGCTGAAAAGTTGACCTGCTCGATGTATTGCAACGCCAATAGACGCGGACGCAAAGGCAGGCGAGAAGCACCGTGCCCGGTGGCGCGATGGCCGCCGGGCACGAGGTGGTGAGATCAGAAACGCGGTGAGATCAGGTACGCAGGGTCGGGCCAGCCTTGAGGGTGGTGACGAAGCCCGTCCAGGCGACAGCGCCGAAGGCGAGCGCCGGGCCGCTGCGGTCCTTGGAGTCGCGTACGCCCACAGCGTCAGCGGCGAACCGCACCTCGACGCAGTTGGCGTTGTTAGCGCTGCGGGAGGACTTGAACCAGTCCCGGTCGGGAGCACTGTCGAGGGGGGTCACGTCATCTCCTTGGCGATCCGCCGGATCAGGGCGAGCGAGTCCTCCGAGCTTAACGTCAGCTCGCGCGTCTCGGCGAAGGTCACCACGTAGTCCGTTACCCGGACGGACTGGTCGATGATGTCGATGGAGGTCAGGATCTCTTGCCAAACCAGGTCGGGCAGCTGTGGCGGGGCGAAGGAAAGGATCTGGAACGCTCCGCCGAGCGCGGGATGTGCTCCGACGGAGAACGGCATGACCCGGATTTCGACCTGTTCCGGCCGCTCGGTCATCAGCCTGGCAAGGTGATCGAGCTGGCCACGCATCACCGTCGGCCCGCCGACCTGCTGCCGCAGCACACCCTCACCCAACACGGCGCTGATCTGGATCGGCCGCTCACCGGTGAGTCGAGCCTGCCGGGCCATTCGGGCGGCGACCCGCCGCTCCACCTCGGTCAGTCGAATGGTGGTGGTGCCGCCCCGGATCACCGCGCGGGCGTAGTCCTCGGTCTGGAGCAGTCCATCGATAACGTCGCTCTGATAGGTGCGGACCGATGAAGCACCCGCTTCGTAGCCGAGGAAGCGGATGAACTCGGCGGGGAAGAGCTGGGAGTATTCGTGCCACCAGCCGCGCTGGGTGGCACCGGCTCGTAGCGCCTCCAACTCGGCGGCGTCCTCGGGCTCCAGCTCGTAGATCTTGATGAGTTGTTCCAGTCGCTTGGCTGGGAGCTTGACCTTGCCGGTCTCCACGCCGGTCACGTACGCCTGGATGATGCCTGCCGCGCGACCAGCGGCGGTCGCGGTCAGACCGATCTCCTCGCGGCGCTGGCGCAGTCGTATTCCCAGCTCCCAGCCCTGGACGACGGGCGAGGACAGCACACCCGAGGGTGACTCGTGCGAAGTGGACGGATCTGAGGCGCGTACTGCCACGACGACTCCTTCAACCAGCGACACATCGACATCTGACTGAATCTAAACACTGTACGCGTTCGCCTGGCAACCCTTGATATCAAACTCGGACTTGTGCATGCTGTGAGAGTCCCGTCACGGACTGCGGTCCGATGAGGAGCCGAGGACAGAAGTGTGTCCCGGCCCCAAGTTCGTTGCTGTGTGCGCTGCCAATCCCGTACCCCCTGGGGTTCCCTGCTGGCGGCGTGGGCGGCCCGGCCCCTGCGGCAGGGTGCCGGGCCGCCCCTTCATCCCCCTGTGAGCTGCGGAAAGGGTGCTCTGATCCCATGGATGAGATACGGAAGGTCGCGCCGGTCGAATCGGCGCGGTACGTGGCGCATCTGCCGTTCTCGGCAACCGACCTGAGTTCGGCACTGATCTTCGCCAGGACCCTGGTGCGGTCGCTGGCGTTCCTAGACGAGTTGGACGGCGGCGAGACCACCGTCACGCACGAGGACGAGCAGGACGGTCACCATCGGGTCTTCTGCGACCGGTTGGTCGCCAGCGGGCGGCGCTGCGAACGGCGACCCGAGCACGAGGGTGCCTGCCAACCTCGGGGAGGGCTGCGGACGTGAGCCTGGGAATGTTCAGCCCACCCGTGGTGGTCTGCGAGCAGTGCGAGGGAGAGGGTCGCGCGCTGACGGTGTGCCGCTGCGTACGCATGGGCGACCGGTTCCTCATCGACGCCAACGCGGAGCGGACCGTGGACGGCCGGGCCTATCAGGGCTGTGAGCTGTGCAAAGGCAGCGGCTACCTGACGTACGACTGTGACTCGTGCCGAGCCACCGGGCGGCAGCGCGGGCAACTCGTACTCACCGTGGTCAACCTGGACACCGGCGTAACGCGCTCGGCCAACGTCGTACCCGGTGGGGTGGAACCCCGACGCAACGCCGGCGGGCGGTGGGAGCTGGCACTCTCCCCCATCGTCGCCGCTCTCGCCGCCGAGGTGGGCGCGGTCGAATACCGCGACGCGTACGGCCTGGAACGTAAGCCCTGTGAACTCACCGTCATGCTCCCCGCCGACTGGCGGCCCGACCTGCCGGTGGCCGACCGGCAGCGGCTGGAAGGCGCGGCGATCGCGCGACTCGCCTGGCAGCCGTGGCGGCTCTACTGCGGCCGGTCCACCCCGACGCCCGACCGGGACCTGCCCGCCGAGCTGAGCCGGCTCTGCCACCTGGCCGACCTGCTCTCCCTGGACCTGGTGGTGGAGGCCCGACGGGCCCATGAGCGGGACGTGATCTGGGAGATCCGCTATGAGCTGCCCGGCGGGGCGGTGCCGGTCAAGACCCGTCGTTGGGCCAACGACCTGTCGGCGGCGATCGCCGCGACCAGCGTGTCGGACGCGATGTTCGGCCTGGTCGAACGGGCCAGGACGGCACCCGCCCACTACCTACGCCCCCACCCGGCCCACCGCGCCGGCCCGCCCACGATCGACGTGGACCAGGTCGAACGTCGCATCCACGCCGACCTGGACGGGATCGGCGGCCGGGCACCCGGCGCGCAGGCGATCTGGCGGGACGGGCGCTGGCAGCACACGCGGCTTCAGGTCGAAGACCAGGTCGAGGTGATGACCGAGGAGGCCACCGGCCAGGTCGTACGCAGCAGCGTCACCCTCCTGGCCCGCGCCTGGGAGCCGCCGGCTCCCGGGTGGCAGGACGAGTTAATCCCGTACGGCCCCTGCCCGGACTGCGACCCGGAGCATCGGCTGCGGCCCTGCCTCTGCACCCTCGCCAACCAGCCACCCGACCCGAACTGCCCCGGCTGCTCCGGTGCCGGGGTCGCGCCCACCACGATGCCCTGCCCCACCTGCGGCGACAGCCACCGGGTCCACCAGGGGCTGGTGCTCACCATGACCGACCTGGACGAGGCCACCCTGCACGTCAACTGGCTTGTCCCCGACCAGGTGATCGACGTGCCGCTGGTCGCCACCCAGCCCGGCGGGAAGCCAGTCTTCCAACTACCCCTGTGCTATCAACTCGACCACTGGGCCATGAACCTCGGCGGCCGACCCGCCGACCTCACCTACCTCGACGGTGGCCATGAGGTGGGGCAGGACCTGTGTGAGGGTACGGTCACCGTCGACCATCCCGAGGACGACCCGCTGGCCCGGTATCTCGTCAACGCGGGCGGCGGGCACCCCGCCGGGCGACTGCTGGTCTGCACCGCCCCACCGGCCGCCCCGCCACTGACCGAGCTGGTCCGGCTCGCGCTCGGCCTGCACCAGACCCTGGTGGTCACCCTCGAAGACCACCGGCTCGACGAGGACGACCCGACCAAGATCCATGGTGAGGGCTGGGGTATCGAGTTGATCCCACCCGACCGTCCCATGCCGGCCGACCCGAAGCCCTACCAGCGCAGCCCCCAGTCTGCCGCCGCGTGCTTCCTCGAATACCTCGGAAACGCCGCTCACCGCGTCGTACCGGACGATCCTCGGCAGGGCATCCCGGTCCCGCAGACGCCGGAGCCACCCCCGGCGGTCGAAGACCCGATCCGGCTCATCCGACACCTGGCCCGGCACCTCGCGGGGCGGCCGGTGAGCATCCGCTACCACCTCGGCGGCTGCCACCTCTACGTCCACGAGTACGGCGGCGCACGGCACCTGGCCAGCGCCCGTACCGTCCCGATCGCCCTGACCGCCCTCGGCCTCGGTCTCGGCCGCGACCAGTCCTGATCACTCGCCCGGCCCTGACCCGCATCCGTGCGCTTGGGCTGGGAACGTTCGTTGTTGCTGGGGCAGCAACGAACGTTCCCAGCCCAGACGTCGTTGGGCGCTCGGTCAGCGCGGGTGGACGCCAAATCGGTGATCGACGGAACTATTATTGACGGTTCCTGCCATAAATGCTTCACTGGATGCATGGCTCCGGCGACTCCGCACACCTCCGCACCCGCGCCCCGCCGACGCGGTCGCCCCACCGTGCTCGACCCCGAAGCGGTCGGGGCCACGGCGCTACAGCTGTGGGCGGAGCGTGGCTACACCGCCACCAGTTGGGACGACCTCGCCGAAGCCACGGGGGTGAGCGTCCGCACCCTGATGCGGCACTTCCCGTCCAAGGCCGCCCTCGCATGGGTGGGGGTTCCGGCGGCAACCCGACGCCTGACCGAGGCGTTCGCCAGCCTGCCCCTCGACGTACCGTTGCCGGACGCCCTGCGTACCGCGGTGGCCGCCGCCGTCTCCGACGACCCGCTCGTACGCAGCAACGGTGGCCGCTGGATGCGGCTGGTCTCGACCGAACCCGAGCTGGCCACGGCCTCCGCGCTCGCATACCAGCCCTGGACCGACACCCTCGCCCGCGAGATCGCCCGCCGTCGGCCGGGCGCACCCGAGACGATCTACCAGGCGGTCGCCACCGTATACCGCGAGGCGGCCCACTCCGCGCTGCGCGACTGGGCCCGTGATGGCGCTCGCGACTCGCCCGCCCACGCCGTCGACACCGTGCTGCGCTGGCTCGAAATCCACATCACCGCACCAGAGGACACGCAGTGACCACCACTACCCCGATCCCCGACCCACTCGCCCCGGCCATGCTCGGCCCGGTGAGCCTACGCAACCGCGTGATCAAGTCCGCCACCTTCGAGGGGGCGACCCCAGACGCCCTGGTCACCGACCGGCTGATCGAATACCACACCGCTGTCGGTCGGGGTGGCGTCGGCATGACCACCGTCGCCTACCTCGCCGTCGCACCCGAGGGGCGCACCGAACGCGGCCAGGTCTACTGGCGTCCCGAGGCGTTGCCCGGACTGCGCCGGCTGACCGACGCGGTGCACGCCACCGGTGCCAAGGTCAGCGCCCAGATCGGGCACGCGGGGCCGGTGGCGAACTCCCGCTCGAACGGGCTGCCTTCGCTCGCGTCGTCGGCACGGTTCAACCCGCTGGCGATGGGCTTCGATCGCGCCGCGACCCATGCCGACATCCGGCGGGTCGTGGCCGCCCACGGCCAGGCCGCCGCGTCCGCACGCGAGGTCGGCTTCGACGCCGTCGAAGTGCATCTGGGCCACACCTACCTGGCCGGATCGTTCCTGTCCCCCAAGATCAACCGACGCAAGGACGAGTACGGCGGTTCGTTGACCAACCGGGCCGACTTCCCGCGTCGGATCCTGGCCGCCGTCAAGGAGGCCGTGGGCGACGACATCGCCGTCATCGCGAAGATGAACATGGCCGACGGCGTACGGGGCGGCTTCGACCTTGAGGAGTCGATCCCGTTCGCCCGGATGCTCCAGGCCGACGGGCACCTGGACGCCCTCGAACTCACCGCCGGATCGTCGCTGCTCAACCCGATGTACCTGTTCCGTGGTGACGTCCCGCTGTCGGCGATGGCCGCTGCGCAGCCGCCGTTGCTGCGGGTCGGCATGAAGATGTTCGGTCGGTTCCTCTTCCACCACTACCCCTACCAGCCGCTCTACTTCCGCGACATGGCACGCCAGTTCCGCCGCGAGCTGTCCATGCCGCTGATCCTGCTCGGCGGCGTCACCGACCTCGACGGCATGCGGACCGCCATGGACGACGGCTTCGAGTACGTCGCGATGGCCCGCGCCCTGCTGCGGGAGCCCGACCTGATCAACAAGATCCAGCGGGACCGCGCGACCCGGTCGGCCTGCACCCACTGCAACCTCTGCGCCGCCAGCATCTTCACCGGCACCCACTGCCCGCTGGATGCCGAAGGCACCGCCGCACTCGTCGACGCCGGCACCCGGCCCGTCGCTGCCTAGGAGAGGACTTCCCCATGCCCGTCCCCCGGCATCCCCAGTCGACCACGGTCGACCTCGTCGTGGTCGGCTCCGGCACCGGCCTGGCCGCCGCCCTCAGCGCCCACGAGGCCGGCTTGTCCGTCGTGGTCGTGGAGAAGTCGCGCTGGGTCGGCGGCTCCACGGCCCGCTCCGGCGGTGCCTTCTGGATCCCCGCCAATCCCGTGCTAACCGACGAGGGCTCCGGCGACACGTACGAGCGCGGAGCCGCGTACCTGGAGGCCGTGGTCGCCGGCTCCGCCCCGGCGGAACGCTGGCGCAGCTTCCTCGACCACGGCACCGCCACCATCGAAATGCTCCGCCGGACCACCCCGATGCGGTTCTTCTGGGCCCGCGGTTACGCCGACTACCACCCCGAACTGCCCGGTGGCGCGGCCGTCGGGCGCAGCTGCGAGTGCCGTCCCCTCGACCTGAAGCTCCTCGGCCCCGACCGCAAGCGCCTCCGCCCCGCCGTCCTCTCCGCGCCCGTCCCCATGCCGGTCACCGGCGCGGACTACAAATGGCTCAACCTGATGGCCAAGAACCCTCGGCGCGCGATCCCCCGCATCGCGACCCGCATCGTGCAAGGGGTCGGCGGCCTGGTGCTGGGACGCGAGTACGCCGCCGGCGGGCAGGCCATCGCCGCCGGCATGTTCGCCGGGGTCCGCCGCGCCGGCATCCCGGTCTGGACCGAGACGTCGCTGGAGCGCCTGCTGGTCGAGGGGGACCGGGTCGTCGGGGTCGAGCTGCGCCACGACGAAACGACATCCACCGTACGCGCCGAGCGCGGCGTCGTACTCGCCACCGGCGGCTTCGACCACAACCTGCCGCTCCGGCACGCCCACCACCACCAGGACCTACAGGACTGGAGCCTCGGCGCGGACACCAACACCGGTGACGGAATCCACGCCGCCCAGGAGGTGGGTGCCGGCACCGACCTCATGGAGCAGGTGTGGTGGTTCCCCGCTGTCGCGCCGATCGGCGACGCCGCACCACAGGTGCTCCTCGCCGAACGGTCCCTGCCGGGGTCGCTCATCGTGGACGACACCGGCCGGCGGTTCATCAACGAGTCCCGCGACTACATGAGCTTCGGCCAGCGGGCGCTCGACCTCGCCCGTGAGCGCGGTTCGCTGCCGAACATGTGGCTGGTCTTCGACCAGAGATACCGCAACAGCTACGTATTCGCCGGAACGTACTTCCCTCGGGCTCCGCTGCCGAAGTCCTGGTACGAGGCGGGTGTCGCCCATCGCGCCGGCAACCCCCGCGACCTCGCGCGGTCCATGGGCGTGGACGCCGACGCGCTGCACGCCACCCTGGCGCGGTTCAACCAGTTCGCCGCCGCCGGGGTCGACGACGACTTCCACCGAGGGGCCAGCGCGTACGACCGCTACTACGGCGACCCGACGGTGACGCCCAACCCGAACCTCAGGCCCCTCTCGGGCAACCTGTACGCCGTCAAAATCGTACTGTCCGACCTGGGCACCTGCGGCGGCATCCAGGCCGACGGCCTCGGCCGGGCGCTGTCCGCCGCGGGAGTCCCCATCCCCGGCCTGTACGCGATCGGCAACGCCGCCGCCAACGCGTTCGGCCGCACGTACCCCGGAGCTGGCGCGACCATCGGTCAGGGCCTCGTCTACGGCTACGTCGTCGGGCGCCATGCGGCGGGCAAACTCCCCACCCAGGCTCGGCCCGAGGGCCGCTGACTCCCGTAGAAGGTGTCCCCATGCAGATCCCCGGCAGGGTCTTCGTCGTTACCGGCGGCGGCAACGGCATCGGGCGGCAGGTCGCCCTCCAACTGCTGCACAGCGGTGCCCACGTCGCCGCCGTCGACCTCGACGTCAACCGTCTCGAAGAGACCTCCGCACTCGCCGGAACGGCTGCGCAGCGGCTCTCCACGCACGTCGTCGACGTCACAGACCGGCACGCCGTCGACGCCCTCGTCGGTGCCGTACTCGACACCCACGGCCAGGTCGACGGGGTCATCAACCTGGCCGGCATCGTTCACCGTTTCGTCCGGATTCCGCAATTGACCCGTGACGAGATCGAACGCATCGTCAACGTGAACTTCTGGGGCACGGTCAACGTCTCGCTCGCGTTCCTGCCGGAACTGGTGAAGCGTCCTGCGGCCAGCCTGGTGAACGTCTCCAGCCTCTCCGGGCTCGTCTCCTTCGCCGGCCAGGCGTTCTACAGCGCCACCAAGGGGGCGGTCAAACAGTTCACCGAGGGCCTGTACCAGGAACTCATCGACACCAACGTGGCGGTGACCGTCGTCTTCCCGGGCAACATCAGCACCAACATCAGCGGCAATTCCGGCGTACGGATGATCGACGCCGGTGGCCGAAAGGTCCGGGCCACCACGCCGGAGCGTACCGCCCAGAAGATCGTGCGCGCCGTGGAGAAGGGCACGTTCCGTGTCGTCATCGGATCCGACGCCCGCCTGCTCGACGGGCTGTCCCGGGTGGCACCCCGACTGGCCGCGAACATCGTCGCCAAACAGATGAAGTCCGTCCTCTGACCGGGTTCGGACATGCAGTCGGGTTGGCCGGCTTAGCAGCTGACAGAACGGGAAGGAACCGACATGGGTACGTACGCGGTAACCGGTGCCGCCTCGGGCATGGGCAAGGCCGCAGCCGAGCGGCTGCGTGGCGACGGGCACAGCGTCATCGGCGTCGACCTACGTAACGTCGAGGTCATCGCCGACCTGTCCACGCCGCAGGGGCGTGCGGCAGCGGCGGCCGAGGTGCTGGACCGCGCCGGCGGCCGACTCGACGGCGCGGTCTGCGCCGCCGGGCTCGGCGGCATCCCGGGCCGGGACAGCCTCGTCCAGCAGGTCAACTACTTCGGCGTCGTGGACCTGCTCGAAGCGTGGCGGCCGGCGCTGGCCGCAGCCGGCAACAGCAAGGTCGTGGTGTTCGGGTCGAACTCCGTCACGCTCACCCCGATGGTGCCGGAGAAGGCCGTACGCGCCCTACTCGACCGGAAGCCCGCAAAGGCACTGCGGGTGGTGGGGCGTTTCGGTAAACGCTCGGCACCTTTCGCGTACGCGAGTTCCAAGCTGGCCGTGACGCGGTGGGCGCGTCGCGCCGCGATCTCACCGCAGTGGGCCGGTGCCGGCATCCGGGTCAACATCCTCGCCCCCGGCATCATCGCCACACCACTGCTCGACGAGCAGATCGCCCGGGGCGAGAAGGCCTCGGTCGAGCAGTTGGCCGTGCCGATCGGTGGGCGCGGCAATCCGAAGGACGTCGGCGAATGGGTCGCGTTCATGTTGTCACCGGCCGCCGACTTCCTCTGCGGCTCGGTGATCTTCCTGGACGGCGGTTCCGACGCCTACTTCCGCACCGACGACTGGCCCGTCTCGACTGGCCCAGCCGGGGTGATCCGTTACATGCGACGCGCCAAGGCATGGCGTAACCGCCACTGAGTCGGCGTGGCCGGTAGCTAAGTCGGCGTGGCCGGTAGCTAAGTCGGCGTGGCCGGTAGCTGTCCCGGCTTGAGCGGGTGGCCTTGCCTGCGTCTGGAATGCTTGCCGGCGTCTGAAATGCTCTGGCGGTGACGCCCGGCCACCCGCCCCGACGCCGTACCAAACGCATCGTGCTTACGATCACCGCAGGCGCGATCGTCCTCGCCGTTGCTCTGGTCATCGCCCTGGTCGTCGTGCCGCTGCTGCGGCCAGCGGGTCCGCGCCCGCTCTTCCAACTCCCGGTCGCCTGCGGCGAGACCTGGCAGCTCGGTACCTATCCCGGCCACGACGACTACGACGTCGACCTGTTCCCGACCGAGGGCAAGGCGTGGGGACGACCGGTGTTGGCGTCCTACGCCGGCACGGTCACCGAGGCGGGGATCAACGGATCGCTGGGCGGTCGTACGCCCGACAACCCGGACGGCCCGCGCGGCCGGGGCGGCGGCTACTGGGTGAAGATCGATCACGGCGGCAAGTGGGAAACCCAGTACCTCCACCTACTCGAACCGCCGCTTGTTCGAGAAGGTCAACGCGTTGTCCAGGGCGAGCAGATCGGGCGGGTCGGGAGCACCGGCAACTCCGGCGCTCCGCACCTGCACTACGAGCAGCGGCGAGGCTGGGAGAAGGTCGAGACCCACTTCGACGGCGTACCGTCCGGCATCACCTACGACGACCGGGAATACACGGTCGAGCGTACGAGCAACAACTGCGTCCCCAGACAACCGTGAAACGCCACGCCGGCTCCGTCTGGCTGCCCGCCTGACATTGCCGAGCTCTGCGTCGGCCCCTGATTGCGACGGCCACTGGAACACCAGGCACGTCATCCCAGTGGGATGACGTACGTGTTGTTCCAGTGACGCCTGCGTTCCGCCTCAGCGCAGTACTGCGAGCGCCTCGTTCACCTGCTCGGCGCTGAACCGGGCCGGGTCGAAGTCGGCGGGATCGTCCAACCCGAGCCACTCCACCATGTCGGCATGCTCCGGATGCTCTGGGTCGGCCAGGATCTCCTCAAGGCCGTTGTAGCGCCAGATCCCGCCGCAGTCCTCCGGCGGAGCTGCCCGCCGACCGCCGGTGCATCGCGGATAGGTCGTCGCCTTGTCCCGGTCGAGCACCTTCTCCACCACGATCTCGTGCTCCCAGGAGTCGCCGAAGTCGTACGTGTAGCTGATTTTGCTCTTCTCCCCCGGGGCGACCTGCTCCAACTTCACCGACGCCGCCGAACGGTGGCCAAGGTCCGGATCGGGGACGCCAAACTCGCCGTACGGGGTCTCGAAGACGTGCATATGACTGTGTTCCCAGGCGAAGGCGATCTGGAGGATGTCGTGCAACTTCGCCAGGGTCACATTCGCCGGCACCTCAAGCCGCCGCCAGATCGGTGGCTTCGCATCCCGCAACCCCACCTTGATCTGAAAGATGGGTGCCGGTCCGTCCGCCTTCTTGCGTTTCGGGGGCAGCGCTGGTGTACGCCGACCGCGTGGCCCCCCGCGCGCCAACAGCCTCCCGGCCTGGCCGACCAGTCCGCGCAGCATCGCCAACTGGGCGTCGTCATCATGCTCGCACTCCTCGTGCGGCAGGACGGGCTTGCTGGACGCCGGCAGTTGGGCCAACCTCGCCCCCACCAGCACCGACAGGACCGCGTAGTCAAGAACCTCCTCGTCATCCGCGAAGTCGACCCCGTTCAACGGGCCCAACTCGCGGTCGTGCGCGGCTCGCACCACCAGGGCGTTCTCCACCTGCCAGCGAAACTCAGCCGGATCCAACTCCGCATCCTCGAAGGCAAGCCCACCTCGTTCGAGGCTGTCCCGCATCATTCGCGTCGCCTCGGGGAGGTCATCCGTACCTATCAGCAGGATCTGGCTCGCCGCTCCGCAGTCCGGAGTGTCCACGCTCATCAGCAACGCCAGCGAACGATCCGCCCGGTGGAACACGCCGGAGAACATCGCGCCGGCGCCCTGCCGGTCGCTCAGTCGTCGGCAGTCGGTGACCATCACCGGCTCGTTCAGCTCGGCCACCCACGCCGGTCGAGGAGTGCCGGCTTCGGCGAGCCGGTCAGCAGCCGCCGACGCCGCCTTGCCGACCCGGCCGTCCCTGGCCACCGAACCGATGGCCAGCAGCATTGCCAGCGCCTCCGGCGTGGCCCGCGCCTCGAACGACGGGATGAGCCCGTCCACGAGCGGCTCCTCGAAGTCTGGTTCCGCCGCCATGACGGTCGCCAGAAAGGAGGCACCCACCATCTCCGCGTCCAGCGGATCGTCCGTGTCGAGCAGCTCGACCCCACCGGCAAGCAGACCGTCGAGCAGCTGTTCCCGGTCGACTTCCTCCCCGGAACACCCCGGACAGTCACAGGGATCCGGGTCACCAACCACCACCAGCGGCACCGAGCGCCGCTGTGCCCTCTTCTTCGACTGACCTTTTCGACCACGGCTCACCGGACTCATCCGCCCACTCTGCCGGCACCGGGTACCCAGACCTCGCACACCCTGTCCCCCACGCGTGGCTGGAAGGAAGGGGCCCTTCCTATCGTTTTCTGGGCGGATTCCAGGGGTCGTTGCAACACAGGTGATCAACTGGCTTCGGTCAGAAGCTTAGCGATGCGCTCGGCTGGGGTGTCCCAGCCGAGTGTTTTGCGTGGTCGGCCGTTGAGTTCGGCGGCGACGGCGGCGAGGTGCTCCGGGGCGTGGACGGCGAGGTCGGTGCCTTTGGGGAAGTACTGGCGAAGCAGACCGTTGGTGTTCTCGTTGGAGCCGCGTTGCCAGGGCGAGTGTGGATCACAGAAGTAGACGGGAATGTCCGCAGCGGTGCTGAACTGGTGGTGCAGGGCCATTTCGGTGCCTTGGTCCCAGGTCAGGGATCGTTTGAGGTGGGCCGGCAGGGTGGCGACGGTGGCCTGCAGCGCGTCACGGACACGCTCAGCGGTACGACCGCGACCCAGGTGCACCAACAGGACGTAGCGGGTAGCGCGTTCCACCAGGGTGCCGATGGCCGAGGCGCTGTCCTTACCGATGATGAGGTCGCCTTCCCAGTGGCCGGGCACGGCCCGGTCGTCGGCTTCGGCGGGCCGGTCGCTGATCATCACCATGGGCGCGGTGAAGCGAGGCTGACGTTGTCCGGGTTGGCGGCGCGGGCGGCGGACCGCGCGGCCGGTACGCAGCGCCCGAGTCAGCTCGCGGCGTAGCTCACCGCGTCCCTGCACGTAGAGCGCCTGGTAGATCGTTTCGTGGGTCACGTGCATCCCTGGCTGGTCGGGGAAGTCTCGCCGCAACCGTTGCACGATCTGTTCCGGGCTCCACTTACGGTCCAAGCCGTCCTGCACTGCCTGGCGTAGCCGCGGGTTCGCGGCGAGCTTGCCCGTCTTCGGCCGTGGGCGCCGCTGTTCGGCCCGTGCCTGAGCCGCGTGAGGGCGGTAGTCCCCTGTCCCGGGATGGGCATTACGGCGCAGTTCACGGCTGATCGTGGACGGATCCCGCCCCACCTCGGCTGCGATCGACCGAAGCGACCTGCCCTCGCGCCGCAGGTCAGCGATCAGGATCCGGTCGTCCACGGACAGAAACCGACCGGAGGAAGTCCCGGGCCGGGCAGGAGGTTGCGCCTCCTGCCCGGCCCGGGACTTCCGCCCGTGCCGCCAACGATGGCCAGTACGCCGGTTGACCCCGACGATCCGACACGCCTGTGCGGTACCTACACCCTGCGCCACAAGATCAAGATAAGCCTGACGCTCAGCATGCAACTTCTTCCGGCCCTGAGGCGCCCGGTCCTTACGGATCTCGAACACTGCAACTCCTGAACAGATCAGGTGTTGCAACCACCACTAGAACTCAAGCTGTATAGGAAGGGGCCCTTCCTAACACCCAGGGCGGCAGTCGGCGTACGTGTCGCAGCTACTTGACGAACCCCTGAGGCGAACATATGTTCGAGCAGTGCGGGACGACCTGGGCATCCGTCGCAACATCGGTCAGCGAGACCGACCTGGGGGGCCAAGGCAGGACCTCGGGGTGAGACCTAGGATCGTGACATGGAGACGGCGATGATCGAGCGGGCGGCCCTCGTCGCCCTGCTACGCCGCCCCGCTGCCAAGTGGTCGGACATCGCTCTCGACATCCAGGAGAGCGACAGCGCAATCGGAGTCCTCGACCGAACCGTCGGCCGACCGGACACCCTGTTCCCGGACACTCATGCCACCCACGAGCTCGTCAACGCTGCGGTCGAAGAGATCGCCGGTTGGCAAAGTGCGGGGATCGGCGTTCACGCCTTCTTTGACGACACCTACCCCGCGCAGCTTCTCGGCGTCAGGGAAATGCCGCCACTGCTGTTCACCCGTGGCGACCTGCGTATTCATGATCATGCCGTGGCCGTCGTGGGCAGCCGAAACGCCACCGATGACGGGTTGCGTATCGCACGTGCGGTCGCCACCTCCCTGGCTGGACGCGGCGTGACGGTGGTCAGCGGGCTCGCCAAGGGTATCGACACCGCCGCTCACACCGCCGCGCTAGAGGCCGGCGGACGCACCGTGGCGGTCATCGGCACCGGCATCCGACGCTACTATCCGCCAACCAACCGGCAACTCCAAGACCACATCGCCGATGTCGGACTCGTCATCAGCCAGTTCTGGCCCGACGCTCCGCCGACCAAGCAGAGCTTTCCCATGCGCAACGCGGTAATGAGCGGTTACGCGGTCGCGACCGTCGTCGTCGAAGCAGGGGAGACCAGCGGGGCGCGAACCCAGGCCCGACTCGCCCTCCAACACGGCCGTCCCGTCGTTCTCACCAGTCAAGTCATGCGATGTGACTGGGCCAAGAAGTTCGCCGAAAACCCGGGCGTCTACGTCGTACATGGCACGGCAGCGCTACTGGACGCCATTGACGACATCGTCAACCACCTGCCCACCGAAGCTGGCCTGGAGAACTTCCCTGACCTCGCCCTCCGCTGACCAACCATGGAGCACCATCCGCCAGTACGTGGATGTGCAGCGCAATTTCCTGCGCAACCCGTTGCCAGCACTCTCCTGGGTATGCCCGACTTGTCGGGGCGTACGCAGCGAGGGCTATCCGCTCTGCTTCCGTTGCCAGTCGCACACAACCCGGTCTGGTGCTCCCCATCTCCTACTCGCCTCGCACCGGCCAGCACCACCACAACCTCCGCACCTACAAGGGCATCGCCCCGTCCGGCCAGGCAAAATGGAGCCTGCTAGCCCTTCTGCTGCTCTTCCTTCGCGATCATCTCCACTGTGTCGAAGCTCAAACCGGTGCTGCGCCAACGCATGTGGCGATCGTCCCGAGTACCCGAGGTCGTGCCGGCACACATCCCCTCACGGCACTTGTCGGGGCTCGGCTCGATCTCCCATGGATCCTGAGCGCTCCGAGCCCTGAGTACGGCCCAGACGACCATGAGTTCCATGCTGACTGGTTCACGCCGGCCATGCCCGAGCAGCACGGGCGGGTTCACGCCCTGATCCTGGACGACACCTGGACAACTGGTGCCCGAGCGCAATCACTAGATGATTGAGTCCTAAATCCCTGCTGGTCAATGGTCGTATGCGATGAGTGATCTTGGGTTGGGTGCGCCGATGTTGGTGTTGTGCCAGATCACGGCAGCCAGGGCGAGTAGGCGTTGACCGACGCGGGCGAACAGGCCGTCGTGTCGGCGGGCTCCGTGTCGTTCCAGGGAGAGTTGGCCTTTCAGGCTCTGGAAGATCGACTCGATCCATTGGCGGGCGCGGAGCAGGGCTTTCTCGGCCGGGGTGCGTGGGGCGTCGGCCTTGGCGTTGGCGCGTTTCGGGCGGACCAGGTGGATGCTCCGCAGGTCGCAGAACTGGTCGAACTCCGGGCTGGCGAAGCCACGGTCGGCCAGGATGACCTGCCCGTCGGCGATTAGGTGGTGGTCGGCCTCGATGAGGGCGGCCATCACCTCCCGTTCGTCGAGTTTCGGGTTGGCCAGGCACCACAGCACGGGCATGCCCTCGGCTGTGGCCAGTAGATACAGGCGCATGCCCCAGAAGTAGCGGGAGTGTGAGGCGCTGTAGCCGTAGCCGGCGTCCCCGGCCAGGTCCGAACGTTTCGTGGTCTCCCGCGAGGTGCCGCACGGTACCGGGGTGGAGTCGATCAACCTGAGGATCGGGGCACTGGTCGGGGTGACATGGGCCAGGGCCCGGAGCACGGTGGCGATGAGCTGACCGCTGCCGCGGACCCGTTTGCCGTAGCCGGACGCGGTCGGCAGGTACGGGAACATGTCGCGCAGGTGGGTGCCGGCCCAGCGGATCCAGTGCCGTTCACGAGGGAAGTCGAACAGGACCTGGGTGATCATCAGGCAGACCAGTTCGGCGTCGGACAACCGCTGGGGCCGGCCGGGACGGCGGCGACGCGGTACCAGGTGATCGTCTACGAACACGTACAGTGCGGTCAGAAGGGTGTTGATGTCAGCTGTCACGAGCAGACAACGACACCCTTCCCTGTACCAGTACGCCGGCACCTCCCACCAGCAAAGATTTAGGACTCAATCATCTAGCGCATGCTCTGAAGGCCACTGGCGCCGCAACCGTGGCCACCATTGTCCTTGGCCGACACGTCGACCCGGACTATCCGCCAGCAAAGCGGCTGCTCACCGCCATTTCTGCCCCAATCTTCGACACCACCCGATGCGCACTGGACGACCATGTGACGTAAACACCAGGGCTGATCGGCGGCTATCTCCAGAGGGAAAGCGTCTTCGGTCAGCAGCTCAGCTCGGAGCGAGACGGCGGCGGTCGGCCCAACAGACTACGGTGGCGGTCATGAATGGGGAGGGTGTGCTCGCCGTACCGGATGAGCGCGTGATCCGTGCGGAGCTGGAACGGCTGGTCCGCGCCGACCTGCTCGGACCGCTCGGTGGGCAGGACGAAGAATTCCGGGAAGATCCACTTGATCGGTACATCCTGGGCCGGCTGGCACCCAACGGCATATCTGTCGAGCCGGACACCCAGGACGAGCTGTCTGACGCGACGACATCGGACATCCTGGAGGGCGACGCCGAGCCGAGCGCCCCGAACGTGCCCAGCCTCGCCCCCTCCGCACTGGGGTTCACCGCAACCGTTGCCGGCGATGTCACCGCGCTGACGATCACCGCCCACTGGGGACGCTACGAACGGACCGCCTCGACACATGAGGAACACGCCGGCAAGCGGGTCTGGCGTCGATACCAGCAGGGTGGCACGGTCAGGATTCGGCTCGATGAGGGGCTGCTGCCCAAGACCGTGGTCGACCGGGAACAGCCGGCTGTCGTCGTACGCGGGCGGGCCCGACGGCGCGACGGCCTGTGGCTCGTCTCGCTGTTCCTGGAAAACCGTCAGCCCGCCTCAGTCAAGCGGGATGCGGCGCTCTGGCTCTTCCAGGCCGAGCTGACCGCGACCGGTGTGGACGGCCAACCGGCCTTCGCGCCCCGCCCGGAGCAAATCACCGGCGGTGACGCCTCTGATCAGGCCGAACGGCGTCGACTGGCGATGGCCTACCGGTTCCAGCCCGAGTTCGCGGTCGGGCACGGCACGGCGGTGCGTGCCGAGCAGTCGGACGACGACCTGATGCGGGCACACACCATTCGCACCACGACCGTTCCCGAACACGAGGTGCCGTTCACCGACGTGCCCAGCGCCGCAGAGGACACGGACCTGCCCGAGTTGGCCAACGTGGTGTTGGACATGCGGCGGTTGGCCGAGTTGGCCGAAGACGGCCCGGTCGAGGCGCTCACGGCGGTGATCCAGCCACTCGTCGACGGCTACCGATCCTGGATCGACCGCAACGAAACCACGGCCGGTGACCCGACCCGACGGCTCGACGGCTATCGGCCGCAGGCACGCGAGGCGGTGCGGGACGCCCGCCGGGCCGCCGACCGGATCGAGGCGGGCATCCGGCTGCTCGCGTCGGACCCGGTCGCACGGCGAGCGTTCGGGTTCGCCAACCGGGCCATGTATCTGCAACGAGTGCACAGCGTGGTCGCCGCCGACCGGCGCGAGCATCCCCACACCCCACTGGCCCAGTGCATCACCGACGCCGACCAGCCGACCAACCATCGGTGGCGCCCATTCCAGCTGGCCTTCGTCCTGCTCAACCTGCCAGCGCTGGCCGACCCCCGGCACGCCGAGCGCACCGAGGACCCCAGAAAGGCCACCGCCGACCTGCTGTGGTTTCCCACCGGTGGTGGCAAGACCGAGGCATACCTGGGCCTGACCGCGTTCACCATCGCCGTACGTCGGCTCCAACCGGCATACGGCGGCATGGCGGCTGCCACTGGCCTTGCCGTCCTGATGCGTTACACCCTTCGACTGCTGACCATCCAACAGTTCGAGCGAGCCGCCACCCTGATCTGTGCTGCGGAAACGCTGCGCCGCGCCGACCAGTCCACCTGGGGTGAGCAGCCAATCCGGATCGGGCTGTGGGTCGGCGGGCGGGTCACCCCCAACCGCACCGACGATGCCGAGGAGTGGCTGTCCCGGCAGCGCCGGGGCCGGGGCATGGCGACCCGGGGCCAGGGCTCCCCGCACCAGCTCACCACCTGCCCGTGGTGCGGCACCGGCATCGAGGCGGGCCGGGACATCTCGGTGGAACAGGTATACCGACGCACCCTGGTGATCTGCCCGGAGGTGGAGTGCCCGTTCAGTGAAACGGGCGGGTTCACGCTGCCCGCGGATGAGAAGGGCCTGCCGGTCCTGCTGGTCGACGAGGAGATCTATCGTCATCCGCCCGCACTACTGATCGCCACCGTGGACAAGTTCGCCCAACTGCCGTGGAAGGGCGAGACCGCCGCCCTCTTCGGCCGGGTCGGTCGACGGTGCGAACGCCACGGCTACCTGACCGAGGACCTCGAACGGGCCGACTGGGAAAAACCGACCCACCGCATGAAAGGTGGTGCCCCACCCGCCCGCATCGTCGACTGCCCACGGTTGCGCCCGCCGGACCTGGTCATCCAGGACGAGCTACACCTGATCTCCGGGCCGCTCGGTTCCCTGGTCGGCCTCTACGAGACCGCTGTGGACCGGCTGGCGAGCTGGGAGCCGGAGCCAGGCCACTGGTCCCGCCCCAAGGTCATCGCTTCGACCGCCACCGTACGCCGCGCCCACCGGCAGATCGACGCGCTGTTCCACCGCCACACCGAAGTGTTCCCACCGCCCGGACTGGACGCCTCGGACAGCTTCTTCGCCCGCCAGCGCCCCGCCACCGGGCACCCCGGACGCCGCTACATCGGCATCTGCGCCCACGGCACACGGATCAAGTCCACCCTGATCCGGGTCTACGTCTCGGTGCTCGGCGCGGCACAGAAACTACACGACAGGTACGGCCACAACCCGATCACCGACCCCTACATGACCCTGGTCGGCTACTTCAACAGCCTGCGGGACCTGGGCGGGATGCGTCGCCTGGTAGAGGACGACGTGTCCACCCGACTCATCCGGGCCGACGAACGCGGACTGGCCCGACGATTCGACCCGCTACTCAAGGAGTTGACCTCCCGCATGCCGTCGGACGACATCCGGCCGCTGCTGGACCAACTCGCCGTACGGTTCAGTGGCACCCGCCCCAAGGGCAGCCCGCCACCGATCGACGTGCTCCTGGCCACGAGCATGATCGCTGTCGGCGTGGACGTGTCCCGGCTCGGCGTGATGGTCGTCGCCAACCAGCCCAAGTCGACCGCCGAATACATCCAGGCCACCAGCCGGGTCGGGCGAGCCGCACCGGGGCTGGTCTTCACCGTCTACAACTGGGCCAGGCCGCGTGACCTGTCGCACTACGAGAAGTTCGACCACTTCCACGCAAACGTCTACCGGCACGTCGAGGCGCTGTCGGTGACCCCGTTCGCCGAGCGCGCCATCGACCGGGGTCTGACCGGCGTACTGGTGGCACTGGTGCGTAACCTCGAACCCGGCTACAGCGGCAATCTGCGCGCTCAGGAGTTCGACCGGCACAGCAAGCTCGCCGATCACGTCGTACGGTTCCTCAAACGCCGTAGCAGCGTGGCCGCCGACAACGCCACCCGCAACCGGGTCGAGGACGAACTCGAAGCGCGCCTCGACCTGTGGGCCCGGGAACGCTCGGTGCCGGCCCGCCGGCTGGCCTACGACAAGCCGTACCGCAGCGACGACATCGCCGGCCTGCTACATCGCCCCGAGGAGGGACGCTGGCGGCAGACCACCTGCCCCACCTCGCTACGCGACGTCGAGCCCGGTATCCAGCTACAGCTGCACATCAGCGGCGTGGCCGCTGACAACCCCCCACCGTTCCGCTCCCGAGACACCAGCAACCCGGCGGCAACCTCATGACCGATCCGCAGCGCAACCTTCGCGTCGGGGCGTTGCGTCCCAACCAACTCCTGCACACCTACGGTGTCGGCTCCGTCGCCGACCTGCCCAGTCTGTCGGTCATGACGCTTGGCCTGGACCACTGGGATCTGGCCCGCTCCACCGTGACCACCGAGGATCGCCTGCTGGCGCTGATGCGGGCCAAGCTCGGCAGCCAGGTCCAGGCCCTGCGGCTGCCCCCGCACCTGCCCGAGACCTCGGACCCGTTCGCCGAATGGGCCCGGATCGGCGTGCCCGTCGCCCTGTTTCCGACCTGGTTACGCTGCTCCGACACCCGGTGCAACCGGCTGGCCCCCACCGATACCGGCATCTTCGAGCTGCTCTCCTCCCACCTGCCAGACAAGGTCCGCTATGTGCACGGGTGCCGGGGCAACGGTGGCCGGCGCCCCACCGCCGTGCCGGCCCGATTCGTGCTGGCCTGCGGCAACGGTCACCTGGACGACTTCCCCTGGTCCTATTTCGTCCACCGGGGCAACGACCCTGGCGTGGGCCACACCCTGAAGCTCTCGGAGCGTGGCAGCACCGGTGAAGCGGTCAACGTCTTCGTCTCCTGCGACGCGGACGGCTGCGGGGCGATACGACCCATGTCCGACGCGATCGGGGTGCAGGCCGAACAGCACCTGCCCGCCTGCCGGGGGCGGCATCCCCACCTCGGTACGTACGAGACGTGCGACGCGGCTACCCGCACGCTGGCTCTGGGGGCCACCAACAGCTGGTTCGCCATGCAGCTACCGGTAATCAGCCTGCCCCGGGCCGAACACCCGGTCGACCACGTCGTCGCCGACCACTGGCAGACCCTGCAACTACTGGCCGGATTGGACGCTCCGATCGCCAAGATGATCCTGCCGACGCAGACCTGCTGGCCAGAGGTGGAGCCGTACGGCGTGGACCGGGTTTGGGAGGCGATACAGCACTGCGCCCAGGCGGGGCCCGCCGAAGACGACCAGGACACCGACGACGTGCTCACGCCCGAGTGGCGGGCGTTCACCACCAACACCACAACCGAACTACCCGACTTCACCACCCGACCGGTGCCGGTGTCGGCCCAGCATGAGGACTGGCTGCGCAACGTCGTCCTCGTACCCCGACTGCGCAAGGTCGCCGCCCTGTACGGCTTCACCCGAATCGACGCGCCCGAGTGGGACGTACTCGACACTCCGGATCGGCGCAGAGCACCGCTGTCCATCGAGGACCCGACCTGGCTGCCCTGTGCGGAAATGCGCGGCGAAGGAATCTTCCTACGCTTCGACGAGGCCCGGGTCGTCGAGTGGGAACACCAGCCGGAGGTCAAGCAACGCGAGCAGCTACTGATCCGGGCGCATGACAGGTGGCGGGCCCAGCGCCAGCTGCCGCCGGGTGGGTGGCCCGGCCTGCGTTACGTCCTGCTGCACACCTTCTCCCATGTGCTTATCCGGGAACTCGCGCTGGAGTGTGGCTACAGCGCGGCCGGCATCGGCGAACGCATCTATGCCTGGCCGGGTGAGACACCCGCCGCCGGAGTCCTGCTCTACACCGCCGCCCCGGACAGCGAAGGCACCCTCGGTGGCCTGGTCTCGCTCGGCCGCGCCGACCGGCTCGGCCCACTCGTCGAACGAGCCCTGGAAACCGCCCGGCTGTGCAGCTCCGATCCGCTCTGCGCCGAGCACGATCCCACCGTGCACGGCCGGCTCTCGGCAGCCGCCTGCCACGCCTGCCTCTTCGCCGCCGAGACCTCCTGTCATCGAGGAAACCACTACCTCGACCGGGCACTGCTGGTCGACACCCTCACCGGCAGCGGGTACGGATTCTTCCCCTGATGAGCCACGAGGCGTTCGCGAACATCATCGCCGGCATCGCCGCAGAGCTGCCCGCTGGACATGTCACGGCCTGGGCTGACGTGTTGGCTGAGGTGACCGCTCCGGATCGCTCGGTGGAGGCGGCACTCATCGACGCACGACCGGGCTACGCGATCGCCTCCCACGTCCGGCAACTGCTCGTCGCCTGGCGTACCGAGGCACCCGAGCTGCCCGGCCCGGCGATCGCCCTCGCGCTACGCAGCGCTGCACACCTGCACCAGCAGGCTGCCGCCCAGCGGACCGAACTGGTCATCAGCGGCCCGACCAGCCCTTCCGTCCCGGTGCGCCTGACCAGCTCTGTCGTGGTCGGCCTGATCCGGGCAGCCCGGGACTCCCTGCTCGTCGTGAGCTTCGCCGCGTACGGCGTCACCGAGGTGGTCACCGAACTGGTGGCGGCCGCCAGTCGAGGCGTACACATCGACCTGGTCCTGGAAAGCTCGGCTGACGAAGGGGGTGCGTTGCGCGGACCGTCCGGGGCCACCACCGCCTTCGCGGAGCTGCGTGACCGGGCCGTCTTCTGGCACTGGCCGGCGCAGCGACGGGCCGCCGCCGGCAACCCCCGGTCGGCCCTGCACGCGAAGCTCATCTCCGCCGACGGCCGGGCCGCGCTGATCAGCAGCGCTAACCTCACCGACCGGGCGTTGTCGAGCAACCTCGAAGCCGGCGTCGTCCTGCACGACCCGGAGCTGGTACGACGTCTCGTCGCCCACTTCACCGCCCTGATGGACCCCGACAACGGCCCGCTGGAGCGGCTGCCGTGAGGACCGCTCCAGACGGCGGGGCCCGACTCCGTTCTCGTCAGGCCCCGCCACTCCCGTCAGGCCCGCCGCTTCGATTCGGCAAGCTCTGCGCGGCTACCCGCCCGTGACCTCATCGGAGGCGTACCGGTACGTCTATTTGCTGATCTCCGCTAGCGCGGCATCCATCCGGGCGCGGTTGAGCACACCCACCTTGATCGAGTGCAACTCGCCAGCGCGGTTGATGAAGTAGTGCGTCGGGATGCCCATCACTCGGTAGGCCGAGGCGATGCGGGTCTCCGGGTCGGCCACGTGAAGGAAGTCCAGCCCCAGTCGGATGGCGTAATCCCGCACGTCCTTGGCGTCCTCGGAGAGGTAGACCGCGATCACCACAACACCGTTGGCCTTCGCCTGGTCGTACGCGGCCTGGATGTCCGGAGCCTCAGCCCGGCAGGGCGCGCACCAACTGGCACCGAAGGTCAACCAGATGGGTTTCCCCTTGTGCTCACTCAGCGACACCGGCTGACCGTCGACGGTCGTGGCCGTGAAGTCCTGGGCGGGTTTGCCCACCGCTGGTGGCGGGCCGGACGCCGCACCGGTCAGCTCCACGGCGGTAACCCCGTCCGCGTCCGGGTCCGGCCGGTCCACCAGGTACGCCGCACCCATCACCAGGACCGTGGTCACGGCCAGCACCGCCAGCGTGCCGACGCGGCTCGTTCGGATTCGGGCGCGCCAACCAGCCGGGCGATCAGTTGTCGTCACCGACGTCATCGTGGACTCTCCTCTCCTGTCTCTTCGCGATCGCCACTAGTCCCCGCGCCCACTGGTTGTCGCTAGGCGTAGGCGTGCATCCCACCGAAGAACAGGTTGCCGAAGTAGGTGAACAGCACCGCGGCGAAGCCGAGCATGAGCAGCCAGGCGGACCGCCGGCCGCGCCAGCCCCGGACCACCCGGGCATGCAGGTACGCGCCGTAGATCAGCCAGGTGACCAGTGACGCGGTCTCCTTCGGGTCCCAGCTCCAGTACGTACCCCAGGCGATGTCGGCCCAGATCGCACCCAGGATGATCATGATGGTCATCATCGGGAACGACACCACCACGGCGCGGTAACCGATCTCGTCGAGCAACGCCGGCTTGGGCAGGCCGCGCCGGCCGCCCTCCGGCTGGATCAGGTACAGCACACCAGCCGCGCAGGCGACCGCAGCGGCACCGTAGGCGACGACCGCCGTCACGACGTGCAGGGTCAGCAGCAGGTTGTTCTGCAACGCCGGCACCAGCGGCGAGGCGGCGGCGTCGGCCGTCTCGGAGTAGAGCAGTATCGCCTCGGTGATCGGCAACACCACCAGCGCGAGCATCCGCACCTGGTACTTCCACTCGAAGTAGATGTAGGCGGCGAGCATGCCCCAGGCGAAGGACACGGCGAACTCGTACTGGTTGGAGAACGGCCCGTGTCCGGTTGCCACCGTCCGTGCCACCAGCGCGGCGGTGAGAAACAGCAAGGCCAGGACGGTGAGGCGGCTGCCGTACCAGACCAGGCCGGTCGGCTTGGCGGTCGCTCCGACACCCCGCACGCCCTCCGGTGTTTCCGTGGAGCCGCTGCCTCTTGCCCCGGCGTGTGCCAGTGCCGGCTGACGGACCGTGCGCCGCATCGCGAGGACGACCACGTACGAGACCATCGCCAAGGCGACCAGGATGCTGCTGGCGATAAGGCAGTATTGGGAGAACTCAAGCATCTTTCGCTCCTACCTTCTCGTGGTGCCCGCCCGGCTTTTCGGCGAGCGCGCCGACATCGGCGACGAACTGGCGGAACCACAACTCGAATCCCGAGTCGCGCCGCTCCGTAGAGGCGAGGAGAACCTCACTCCCCTCGTCGGTGGACCGCACCCGCACCCAGATCCGCCGGTGCCGGAAGAAGAGGACAAGACACAGGCCGAGCATCATCAGCGACGAGCCGACCCACACCCACAGCGCGCCCGGATCCCGAGAGACGATCAGTCCGGTGAACTGGCGCTCCCGCTCGAAGGTGTAGGTCAGGTCGCCGATGGTGGTCGGCTGGCCCGGCGACAGCACCTCGGCCCCGATGGCCTGCTCACTGTCCATCCGGAAGATCTCCAACCGCACCTGCCCGGCCCTGATGGTCGGATCCACCTGGCCCGACGCGGCGCTGACGACGTACACCATCAGGTTCTGGTCGGGCATCGTGAACTGGCCGATGGCGTTCTGGCCGTCGTCGGAGGTGAACGAGAGCGGCACACCCGCGTCGAAGATGTTCTTGCCGCTGCTGTCCTTGACCTGCATCACCGCGGAGACACCGAAGTACGACTGGTAGAACGTGACGCCCTCCCAGCGCAGTGGCGAGTTGACCCGCACCTCCTGGCTGGCCAGCTCCCTGTCGCCGCGGTAGAGCACCAGCTCGCTGACGTAGTCCTTCGGTCGGCCGTCCGCGTGGTACGTGTCGGAGAAGGACCTCGCCTCGACCGTCAGGCCGGTGCCGTAGCCCACATCCGCCCGCGTACCGACCGTCACCGGGAACTGCGTGTTCTTGAAACCGGTTGTGGCACTGATCAGTACCGCGCCCAGGATCACCACGAAACCCAGGTGGGCGAGGACTGTGCCGAACGGGGTGTAGCGGAACCGGTCCGAGTAGAGGTTCAGACCCGGCCCTCTCGGGTCCGTGATGGTACGGAACCGACGTCCGTTCAGCGCCGCGCGAACCTGCTCGATTGCCTGCTCAGGCGGCAGGGGCAGGGTGACCTTTGCGCGCAGCCCGGCGTGGCTGAAGAATGCCTCAGCAACATGGATACGGGGGTGCATCGCCCGTTTCCACAACTGCGGCGTCCGGTGAATGGTGCAGGCGAGAATGCTGACCGCCAGCAGGATGGTCACCGACTTGAACCAGACGGATGAGAAGACCTCGAACATCCCGGCCATGTTCAGTGGATTCGTCCAACCGCCGTACTTCGGCCGGACCGAGTCGAGCCAGCTCGCGTACGCCTGCGGGTCGTCGCGTACCCGGTCGGGCGCCTGCTCCAGCAGCGTGCCCACCAGGGTGAGCAGCCCCATGGCAAGGATCAGCGTCAGGCCGGTCCGCTTGGAGATGAGGAATCGGTAGATCCGGTCGACCAGGTCCCGTGGCGAGATCTCGATGCCCGAGTCGAGGTCGTCGCGGGCCAGGTTCCCCGGTTGCTCCCGACCGGTCACTGTTTCGTCGACATCGGTATGCGTTTTCTGGCTCATCTGATCCTCGCTCAGAGACCGAAGGTGGGCGCTAGGCCGGAGAGTTTGCCGAAAATATTGGTGATCATCAGGAAGCCGGTCAGGATGAGCAGCGCTCCCGACACAATCGACACCGCGGTGTGGTGCCGCCGCAGCCAGCCCAGGCGGCGACTCACCTCGGTCGCACCGATGGCGACCAGGATGAACGGGATGCCCAGCCCCAACGCGTATGCGACGAGTAGGGCCGTGCCCTGACCGACGCTGTCGGTGACCGAGGCCAGGCCGATGATTCCGCCGAGGATGGGGCCGATGCACGGCGTCCACCCCGCCCCGAACGCGACCCCCAGCAGTGCCGAGCGTCGGTAACTGGGGGCGAGCGCGGCCGGGCTGGACTCGGCCGCACCCGGGCCAGCATTCACACCCGAGCCGCCGTTCACACCCGAGCCGCCATTCGCACCAGGGCCACCGGCCGCACCCGGTCCACCGCCCGTGCGTACGGGTACCCGGACCTCCCGGTACAGCGCCGAGATCTCGATCAGACCGGCTACGTGCAGACCCATCACGATCAGCACGGCACCGCCGACCGTCCGCAGCACGTCGCGATAGTCGCCGAGCACGTAGCCGATCAGCCCGATCGAGGCCCACAGCGCGACGAAGACCGCGGAGAATCCGAGGACGAAGACCAGCGCCTGGGCGAAGGCGACCCGACGGGCGCGGGGCGAGTCCGCCGGTGTGGCACCGACCATGTAGCTGACGAAGACCGGCACCATGGGCAGGCAGCAGGGCGAGGCGAAGGATACGACCCCGGCGAGAACCGCGAGTGGCAGCGTAATCCCGGTCATGTCGTCACTTCCCGCCGCCGGGCGAGGTGGTCGACGGCGAGGGAGACGGGTCGACCAGGCTGTCCATGTGGGTGGAGACGGTCTTGGCAAGCTCGGAGTTGGGGTCGATCTTGATTACCTCTTCCCACGCCGCCTTCGCCTTCGCGTTGTCCGGTGGGTTCTTGCTCAGGTAAAGAAAGCCCAGGTCGTAGTGCGCCTCAGCCTGCTTCGGATCGAGTGCGACGACCTTCAACCAGTGCTGCTCCGCGCCGGTGGTGTCACCGGTGTTGAAGAGTGCGACGCCGAGCGCCAGCCGGGCGTTGATGTCGTTCGGGTTGATGTCGATGATCTTCTGCTGCCAGGTGGCCGCAGTCTTGTAGTCGGAAGCCTGGAAGTAGACGTCGCCGAGTGATCGCAACGTCTCCACGTCCTTGGGGTTCGCCTGGAGCTTGCTCATCAGCGTGGCGACCTTGGCCTCGTCGAGCGGCTGGGCGGTGGGCGAGGCAGTTGTGTTGGCGCTTGTGTTGGCGTCGGGCGAGGTGTCACCCCCCACCCGATAGACGCCGTACACCAGCGCGGCGACGATCAGCATCAGGGCGACCGGGAACATCCGGGAGTTACGCAACCGGCGTCCCAGCCCCGCTGGGGAGGACTGGCGTGGGTGGCTGCGTGCGGCCCGTCGTGCCGACTGCTTCCGGGGCTCCGCTGCCCGGCCTCGGCCCTGACCGGCGGCAGGGCGCTTGCTTGACGCGGCCCGGACGGCCTCGGCCTGGTCGACCTCATCCTCGTCGAAGTCGTCCTCGTCGAAGTCGCCCAAATTGAGAATGTTCCGGAGATCCTCGTCGGACTCGTCAGGCTCGTCGGGCTCGTCGGGCTCGTCGGGCTCGTCGGGCTCGTCGGGTTCGTCGGGCTCGTCGGGTTCGTCGGGTTCGTCCGCGTGGCTGGCGCTGCCGGAGTCGCCCGCGTCGCCATCCGTCACGGGTGCCCGGTCGTCCCGCGCCGTCGCGCCCACTGGATCCGACTCCCGGCCGGACAGCACCGCGTATGCCGCACCCGCCGTGGTGGCCTGCTGCCGGGCCCAGGACTGGAGACCGGGTGGCGCCGAATCCAGGAAGGCCACGAGACGGTCGTGGGCGGCCTCGACGTCGTCCGCACTCGCATCGGGAGGAAGACCGAGCCAGTTCAGAAGCGTATGGGGGAAGCCTGCCGAGTCTTCAGAACCCGCCACAGCCGTTCGACGCCGAGCCATCTGAATCTCCCGGTATTGATCGCGTGGTGCGGTGTCCACGCCGCTCTGAGTGACACCTCAACGATCGTCTTGAGGGTCTTCGGCAGCCATCCGTCACCCGACACGTTTCCGATAGATCCGCAGCGTGGGAGTTATAGCCGTAGCCACGAAGGGCATAGTCCCGCCTGTACCGGTCGGTCCGAAGTCGGCGACGCGCCTCCGGCGATTACACCGGGAGACCTGTGCGTGGCCGGCGCAGTGACGTGACCTGCCCCAACAGTCGGTTGCGGGCGCGATCCATGGGTGCGGCACCGATGGGTAGCCGGTAGCGGGCAAGGATCGCGGTGAGCGCCGACACCCACAAAAACTCGGGGGAGGAGGCCATCTGGCGCTCCTCCCCCGAGCACTACCGCAGTGCGGTCACTGCCGGCCGTCGGACCGAAGTACGACTAGCTGACGGTGACCCTCACCGCGTCTTCGGCGGCTGCGGCGGCATGACGCCCCGAAGTGCGAGCTGACCCTGCCGAACGTAGTTGGTGGCATCGTTCAGGACACGGAGCGTCTCACCGGGTGCGTGGAAGCCGCCCGAGTTCTCGGCCTCGACGTAGTCGATGAAGAACTGCGCCTTCCGTTGGAAGTCGCGGGCAGCGTTCAGGTTCGCCTCGGGCGTACCGTTCTTCTGCGCCGCAGCGATGTCGTTGATCAGTTCGACGAGGGCGTCGAAAGCGACATCACGGGAGTGCGTGTAGCGGTTCTGGATGTTCTCTACACGACTCTTCAAATCCTGCTCGGATGCGCGGTGGCACGTCTGGCAGGAGCGGTTGACGTCCAACAGCGGACTACGAAGCTGGTGGTCGCTGACCTTGGCAGCACCTTCCTTCTTGTACGGCATGTGGCAGTCGGCGCAGGATACGCCGGCCTTGGCGTGCACGCCCTGGTTGTACATCTCGAACTCGGGATGCTGCGCCTTGAGTACGTTGGCGCCGGTTTCCTTGTGGACGAAGTCCGAGTGCCCAACCTTGTCGTAGTAGGCGAGCGCGTCGTCAACTGTCAGACCGTTCTGCCACGGGAAGGTCAGTCGCTTTTCCGCGCCCTTGAAGTAGTACTCGACGTGACACTGGCCGCACACGTAGGAACGCATCTCCTGCGCGGTGGCGTCGCGGTTGACGTCGAAGTCCTTGACACCAATGGACGCCTTGTACGCCTTGATGCCCTCCATGAACGCGGGACGGGTGATCCGCAGTTTCATCGTCTTCGGATCGTGGCAGTCGATGCACGCCACCGGGTGCTCCGCCATGGCGGAGGCATCGTGGTAGGTCATCGAGTTCATCTTGTCGAAGCCCTTGAAGAGGTCCCCGCCGCCCAGGTCCTTCATCAGGACATAGGTGGAAGCGTGACAGTTGAGGCAGGTGCCTGGCTGTTTGAATTCCGTCACGCGCTTCGTGTACTTCTGGTCCTCAAGCATGTAGGCATGCCCACGCTCTTCCCGGAAGTCGGTCGCGAACGCATAGCCGGCCCACATCTTGACCAGGCGGGGGTCCTCCTTGAGCTTGTCCTGCGAGACGACGGTGCGCGGGTCGACCTGGGTGGGGGTTCGCCGCACCGCCTCCGAGCCGCCGTACCGGGTCTTCTGCTGCTCCGTCGTACGTTTGTAGCTGTCGTACTGTAGGGGGAAGTTCCTACCCCAGATGGCGGGGTCGGTGGTGTTGTCGTCCAACTCGACCACCGGGTAGTACGGGGTGTGCGCTTCCTGTTTACGCTCGAATATATTGACCAGGAAAGCGGTCAGCCCCACTGTGGCAAACGCGCTCAGCACGACAGCCGAAAGCAGGATCAGCCTCCTGCGTTTCGGTGTTACCTTTTTTAGTTTCATTCTCCTCACCTACCTGTGCCCAACCGTGCGATGACATTCGACGCACGATATCTTCTGGTCGTGAGAACGAGTTGCCTGAATGCCGGTGACCACATCCTTGTGACATTTTAGACAAGCGCTCTCCGTCACCTCCAGATTGCGCTTCTTGATCTGGATCTCGTCGGGGAAACGTTGCGTGGTGAAGGCGAGTGAATGGAAGAAACCGTTCTGCGCCTTACTCACGTACTTGGCCACCGTGCCCGGCGGCGTGTGACAGTCGTTACAGGTGGCCACCTTGCCGTGGCTGGACTTCAACCAGCTGTCGTGGTTCTCCTGCATGACATGGCAGTTGGCGCAGGTGGCGGGGTCGTTTCCCAGGTACGACGCGCCATCGGCATAGCCAAACGTGAAGAGGCCGAGACCCAGCACCATGCCTAACAGAACAGCCACTACGGACTGAACCGCACCACCCCGCTTCTTTGGGCCATCGCGAGGGGCATCCTCGCCGGACGGATCCGCAGGCCTGTTCGGCCTGTGGACGATATTGCGTAGTCGTCGGGTCAACAATCGACCCGAGAGCGAGACGGAGGTGTGCTTCGAGATCACAAGACCACCCGACCCTCATCACGACTGCCTCTGGCCGCCGCGTCACATTTCGCGGCGGTGAGCCAGGCATACAGAGTTTCCATCGCGACCATCGTCAGGCCAGGACGGAGAGAATCCCATCTGTCAGGCGGTAGATATCCGATACAGGGTGGGTCTGTGTGACCCGCGTACCGGCCGATAGATCCGTGCGGTGCGGCCTCGCTACGACCGGGTCAGGCGGAGCGCCCGGCACCGATGATCTGGGGTGCCGCTTCGTCGCCGCCCGCCACCAGAATGATCCGGCCCAGGTCCGTGTTTGCCGTGGGCACATGCGGGGCGGTGCTCATGGCCGACGTCACGTCGATGAGCACCGCTTTCGGTGCGAGCCGCTTGCAGTCCAGCTCACACCGGCTTCCCTCGAAGATTATGACGTTGGGCTGGCGAGCCAGGAGGACCTCCACCGCTGGTCCACTCCCGACCGACGCCAGCGCCACCTCGGCGTCGGTCTCGGCCAGCAGTATTCGCGCAATCCCCTCGCCGAGCAGCGGATGCTCGTAGAGGACCGCCACCAGACGCTGTACCCGTTCTGACACGGCTGGTCCTTCCGGTTGGCGTCTCGCTCCAACGAGAGATCACGGTAGCCACCGGCCAACCGGTCGGACCATCCCCGAAGCGACACAGATCCGGGCCAGGAAAGGTCTACCGGCTCTATCAGCGGGTAGATATGTCGGGTGACCCGCTACCTGCGGCGCGGGTTGCCGAGCCCCTGCCGGACGATGTAGGCCGCCGCCTGAATCCGGTTCTCCATCTGCAGCTTCTGCAGCGCATTGTGGATGTGGTTCTTCACCGTACCCTCGGTGATCGACAGCTTGCGTCCGATCTCCTTGTTGGTCAGGCCGTCCGCGACGAGTTGCAGGATCTCCAATTCTCGCCGGCTGACGGCTGGCTCTGGCGCGGCGGGCGAAGGGCGGCGTGAGCGGGGGTTCTCCCGCAGTTCGGCAAGCAGTCGGCTGGCGAGTACGGGCGACACCGGCGTTTCGTTACGCATCACCGAACGCAGCATGTCGTAGAGCTGTTCGGGCCGCAGGTCCTTGAGTAGGTAGCCGTGCACGCCGCCCCGAATCGCCTCGAACAGGTGATCGTCGTCCTCCGAGACGGTCAGCATGATCACCTTGATCGCGGGCAGTTGCTCCCTGATCAGCCTGGCCGCCTGGACGCCGTCCATCACCGGCATCTCGACGTCCATCACCACCAGGTCGGGGGTCAGGGCATGCGCCTTCTCCACGCCCTCCAGGCCGTTCACGGCCTCGCCGACGACCGTCAGGTCGCCCTGCTCGTTGATCAGCGTGGCGATGGCGCGACGGAACAGCGGTTGATCATCGACGAGCAGGATCCGGACCGGTACGGGCACCTCGGGTGCCTCGTTGCCCGCCCTCATGCCTCAACCGCCGACAGGGGAAGGGGCAGTACGCGGTGCGATCTGGGCACGCCGACGATGATGCGGGTGCCCCGGCCGGGCATGGAGTCTATCGTCAACCGACCGTTGACCAGCTCAATCCGCTCACGCATCGAAAGCAGCCCGAATCCTTCCCGCTCAGCCGGCACAGTTCCCGATTCGAAACCGTGCCCGTCGTCCTCCACCACAAACATCGTCAACTCCGGTGTCTCGCTGATTCGAATGACCGCTGACCGCGCCCCGGAGTGCTTCCGGACGTTGGTCAGCGCCTCCTGGATCACCCGGATCACCTGCACCTCGCACTGCGGGGTGAGAACCAGCTCCCCGTCCAGCGCGCTGTCCAGCGTGGTCTCGATGCGGCTCTGCCGCGAGAACTTCTCGGCATAGGCGCGCAGGCTCTCCAGCAGAGCGCGGTCGGTACGGCTCGACTCACGCAGGCCCAGGATCGCCTCACGGACGTCGTAGTACGCCTCATGGCAGATACCGATCAGATCCGTCAGTTCGACCTGGACCTCGGTCGCTTCCGACAGGTCGGGCCGCGAAACCAGCGCGCGCAGCCGTAGCTGGGTCACCCCGAGCACCTGGGCCAGGCTGTCGTGCATTTCGCGAGCGATCCGCTCGCGCTCGGCAAGAATCGCGCCCTGGCGTTCGTTCTCCAGCATCCGAGCATGGTTGAGGGCCACCACGGCCAGTTCGGAGAGGGTGACCAGGAAACGTTCGTCTCGACGGCTGAACTGGTTGTCCGAGCGTCGAGCGACCCAGACCTGCCCCAACAACCCGCCGGGCCCGTGCAGCGGCACCGACACGGTCACCGGGTACCCGGACGGGGTGCGGATCGGGCACGTCATCGAGCGGAGACCACACGCCTGGGCAGCACCCTCGCCCGCGATGCAGGCCAGCCCGTCGGACGCGGCCCCGAAGTTCGCGGTGGTGTCGACCAGCACGAGGCCGGATATGGCCTGGTTGAGGCAGAGCCCCGCCTCGTCCGCATCGAGCAGGTCGCGCGACGAATCGACCACGGAGGCCAAGGTCGCCGTCGGCGAACCCTGACTGGAGATCTGCAGAAGTATCTGGTAGATGGCCTGATCCTCGCGCTTACGTCGCTGAAGATCGGCGATGAGCTGCGCCCGCCGGATCGCGCTGCCCACCTGCTGACCGATGTGCTGGAGCGTGTCGGAGGTCAGCCGGCCGGGTTCGTCGCTGTCGACCAGACGCAGGGACATTACGCCCACGACTGCGGCACCGGCGAGCAGCGGGACATCGACGGTACGCGGCGGTGTCGCCGTCGGGCGGTCAATGCTGTTCGAGGGTGCGTCGGCGGTCGCGACTCGGTGCCACGTGACCGCGTCCTCATTCAGCAGTCGGTCCGCCGGCATCGCGGCGGTCAGGGCCACCTCGGTGGCTCCGGTCGACGACAGGACCCCCTCCAGCGCCGCGTCGATGATCTGATCGACGCCCAACTTTCCACGGACCGCCGTCGATACCGCGTTCACCACCGCAAGCTGGTGGTTTTGCCGGAGTATGAGCCGGTATGCACGGTCGATGAAGAAGAAGATCGCGATACCGAAGACGGCGGCTGCCAAGATGCTCAGCACACCAAGGATCAAATGCCCCCGGTCGGGCCATAGTCGATTGACGACGGGGAGCCGGATCAGCTCCAGCGCAACGATGAAGAGGACCGGCAGGGCGATGCCGATCAACCTAAGCCGTCGAAGCCGGGTCACACCGCGTCTATTCTCGCGCTCGCCAGGCAGACCGGAAGATGACGTACGGAGCAGGAACTCACTGCCCGGTCGCCCCTCGGCTGCAACGCGAACACCGGACCCCTCCCACTCGCCCGCACTCAACGGGCTGGCCCATCCGCTAGAGATGGTACGGGGTGGGGTGCCGCTCTCCGTAGCGAGGCCAGCGACACCGGCGACAGCGGCGTCGGCGTCGGCGTCGGCGTCGGCGGCAACGGCAACGGCAACGGCGCACTGGAACACCAGGCACGTTATCCGAGCAAGATGACGTACCCGGTGTTCCAGTGACGGCTCAGGTTGAGGTCAGCGTCTCAGGTTGAGGTCGGCGGGGATGGCGAAAGCCGGTCAGCGCGGAGCAGTGCGGTGCCTGGCGGCCGATCTCCGGTGGAGCGGGGAAACGGTGATCGGTTCACGCGCGCATCCAGAACGGGTCACGGCCGATGAACCCGAGGAGACGGGTTTGAGTATCGGCGTCGTCGGGGGTGGCTACACGTGGGCCGTACTGGCCTGACATGCGCAGCACCTCTTCGATCGGCTCCAATCCAGCCAGTAGTACCGCACAGAAATCAGCGTCGAGCCGGTCGTCCTGCTCGGTGGCGCGGGCCAGGTCCCACGTGTGCATGAACACGTCGGAGGTGTAGAACCGGTCGATCGCCTGGTCCAGCGGTACCTCGCCGATGTGCGGGTTGACCAGCATCCGGTGCGGGGTCTCCGGATCGTCCAGCAGTGCCTGCACCCCATCGCAGTGTGCCTGCCAGGCGGCGACCGGATCGTCGTCCACACTCGGCCCGCCGGGCAGTTCCACGCCAGCCCCGGCGGCGAGCAGCCCGGGAAGCCATTCGACGAGGTGACGTACCACGTCCCGGGCTGTCCATCCGGCCACCGGCGAGGGAGCGTCCCAGTCTTTGGCGCCATGTACGCGGTCGGTGAACGTGGCCGCGATGCGGCGGTGCCGCTCCGTGGGGCTGAGTTCAGACAGTGCCATTGGTGAGCATCCTTTCCAACTTGGTGTACCCGTCCTCCATGCCGACTTCCATGCCGCTGCGCAGCCAGGCGTCGCGCCCCTCGAAGCTGTCGACGAGCATCTGTGTACGGAGCCGGGTCCGGCCGTTTCCCAGGTCCTCGAAGCAGAGTGTCTCCAGGGCCACCCCGTCCGGGTCGCCCTCGTAGGTGAACGTCTGCACAATGCGATCCGGCCGTATCTCGTGGAAGCTGCCACGGAAGCCGGCCTCCACGTCGTCCCTGATGGAGACGAACCGAAAGCTGCCGCCAGTGCGTGCGTCCCAATGATCGATGCGAGTGCGCATGCTGTTGGGGCCGATCCACTGGGCAAAGAGCTTCGGGTCGGTATGCGCCCGTAGTAGCCGCTCGGGTGTGGCCTGGAAGTCGCGGATGATGCGGATGATGGGAACCTTGGGGTCCGCCTCCACCTCTGTCATGACTGGCGCTCCTCGTCGTCGGTCTCGTGCATCGCGGCCAACACCTGGTCGAGGCGTTGGTAGCGCTCCTCGGCCCGGCTCCGGTACCGCTCGACCCATTCGTCCAGCAGGTCGAACGCTCCGGTCTCCAGATGCACCGGGCGTGGCTGCGGGCCCGGTGGCCGGCTGACCACACCCGCCTCCTCCAGCACCCGCAGGTGCTTGTAGACCGCCTGCAGGCTCATCCGGTACGGCTCGGCGAGCTGGTTGACCGTGGCGTCGGCGGTCGAGAGCCTGGCCACGATGTCACGACGCGTCGGATCGGCGAGGGCAGCGAAGACTCTGGACAGGGTGTCGAGCGGCATCGACGCACCATTTTCAACTAACTGGTTTAAAGGCGAGGTCAGTGTAGCGCACCGGACCGCCAGCCATCCACCGGACTGTCCCCTGACGAACTGCCCACACGGTCGCCCCTTGGCTTTGCCTTGGCCAGCTAGCCTTCTCCATGTCCAAGGGCTGCCGCCCGCCCGAATCGACGGCCGCATTCATCAGGGCCACCGGAATCGGTACGGCCAGGGCTGAGAGGAGCCGACGGTGGCAGCACGACGTGGTCTACTCGAAGCCCTGGTTCTGTATGCACTCGGAGTGGTCGTCGCCGTACTGGGTGCGGGCATATGGACCCTGTTGGACGATGACAGCTTTCGCTGGCGCTTCGGCAGGTCCTCACCAGCATTGGCATCTTCCTGTTCGTCGCCATCCCGCTCATCGCCACCGGCGTGCTGACGATGGGATGTCATGGCTGGCTAATTCGGGATACCCCCGTCAGGTCGCACACCCACAGGCGGTCCGGGCTTCGGGTCAGCCGTCTGCGAGTACGGCATCCAGGGTGCGCCGGGCAATGTCCGCCATCATCGGGTTGGTGTCGACGTAGTACGACAGCGCTCCAATCGCCTGGACGATGGCCCAGCCGCGCCCACGTTGCCACGTGGCGTCGTCCACCCCGAGTTCCCGACGGTAGACCTTGCGGGCAGCGGGGGTCATCAGGTTCCACGCCGGCATGAGGTCCACCGCGGGATCACCGACAGCCACCGCGCCGAGGTCGATGACGGCGGCGAGCCGGCCGTCCCGTACCAGCAGGTTGCCCGGCATGAGGTCGGCATGAATCCACCTGTCGGCGGTGGCGTGTGGTGGCGTGTCGAGACAGTCGGCCCAGATCCGGGCCAGTCGGACCGTGTCGGTGAGGTGGCGACTCTCGGCCAGCGCGGCACGCACGTCCCCGTCCCTGGTGTGCAGCGGACCGCCCCGACTGCGGCCGTTCCACGTCCCTCCGTCGGTGTCCATGCCGTGGAGGGCACGGACGAATCCGGCGAGGTTCTGGGCGAACGCCGCCGAATCGCCCACCTCCGTTCGGTCCGCGCTCTCCCCGGTGATCCACCGGTACGCGCTCCACGGACCCGGGTAACCCTCGCCCGGCTCCCCCAGGGCGAGCGGTTCCGGCACCACGACGGGTACGTGCGCAGCGATCCGGCGCGCGTTCTCCTGCTCTCGTATCAGTGCGTCACGCTGTTCGGGGTCAAGGCTGGGTTGCAGCGGAAAGCGCAGCGCTATCTCGTCGCCGAGGCGGAAGAGGGCGTTGACCGTGCCGTGGGAGGCGACCGGACGCACCGGAAGTGCACGCCACCGGGGAAACTGGTCCGCTACGAGCCCAGCAACGGTGTCAGCCCTGACGTCGACCTGGTCGGCATGCATCCTCACGAGCCGATCCTGCTCCGGAGCGCCGGCCCGCGACAAACGCTTATCGCCGTCTCCTCGTGTCCAAGCGGAGAGTCACGCGCGGGGCAACCCGACGGCCTCGTCGATGGCGTCGAGCACGCCCTTGTTCTCGGCACCCGCGCCGCGTAACAGGTCGATCGCGGTCGCCCGAACCTGGCCGACGATCATGACAACCGGCAGCGGTGGGCTGTCGCCAGACAGCCGGCCGGCGGTACGTACCGCGTCGAGCGCCGACTCGCGGGCCTGATCGGCGTACCGGTCGACGGTCCGGCCATGGTCGGTGATGCTGGCGGCGAGTGCGTGGCCAGCGGCACGTGCAGCATCACCGAGATGCCGCACCGCGGCGATGAGATCCGGCGGCGCCGCCATCGGCAGGCGGGTCAGGGTGACCCCGACACGGGCCAGCATCCGTACGTTCCGTACCGCGTAGTCGACGTGCTGGCTGGACGCCTCGACGGCGCGCACCTGGTCGAGGTGCCGCCGACGGCGCACGTCCAACCGGAGCGATTCCGCCGCAGCCCGCACGGCAGTGCGCAGCCGCTGCACGTCGACGTCCAGCCCGCGCGCCCGTTCTAGGGCTGCGTACGCAGCCGACTCGTCCCGCCGCTGCACCGCTTCGACGATCTGCGCCAGCGCGTCGGCCAGTTCGTCGAAGGCCCGACGGGCCTCGCTGATCAACGGATCGAGTGGCGCGCGTGCAGCCAGGACCTGGCTCAGCACCAGGGCAACGGTGCCGCCGAGCAACGCGTCGACGAAACGGGTGGGTACCAGGGAGTGCGTCGGCGGCGGGATCACGACGAGATAGAGCGCGGAGACCGTGCCCTGGACCATGGTGGTGGAACCGGCCCCCAGCGCCACCCCGAGGCTGATGGTCACCACGATGACGACGAAGATCGCCCAGGCGCTGCGGTGGCCGAGCGCCGGGATGACCAGGTCGGCGACGAGGACCCCGGCGGCCACGCCGACGACAATCTCGGCAGCCCGCCGCAGTCGTTGGCCGCGTGCCTGGTTGAGCACGATCAGGACGGCGGCGGGCGCGAAGAACGGGCGCTGCTGTTTGAACAGGTCGGCGGCGAGGACCCAGGCGAGGGTGGCGGCCAGGGTCACCGCGACGATCTGCAGCCAGTCCTGCCGCAGCCGTTCGACAGCCACCCGGAACCATCTCATCCGGGTACCTCCCCCTCCCGCATCCCTCGCCCCGGCCACACGGCGACAGCAACGGTCCGCCGGACCAGGCGCACCGCGACGGCGGCGGGTCCGCCGGACCAGGCGGTACGTCAACTCCCTCTGCTAGCGATCGTTCTGAACGAATGTCGCGCCAGCGGTCGACGCCACCTGTTACGCCCACGACGGCTCGCAGAAGTGGCGGCGGTGCTGGCGGCACGATGATCTGCCGACCCGACACCACCCGGACCGAGGGTGTGGATGATCGAGGGGCAAGCTGCACAAGTAGCCGGCGGATGGCCGGTGACGATGAATCAGCGCCTAAATCGGCACGTTGGCGGCCATTCAGTCGAGGCAGAACTCGTTGCCCTCGATGTCCTGCATCACGAGGCACGACTCGTTCTCGCCATCGGCAGCCAGCAGTCGCACGCGTACCGCGCCGAGCGCGACCAGCCGTGCGCATTCGGCCTCAAGTACGGCCAGGCGCTCTTCACCCTTGAGCCCGGTGCCGACCCGCACGTCGAGATGCAGCCGATTCTTGACGACCTTACCTTCGGGTACACGCTGGAAGTACAGTCGCGGGCCCACGCCTGAGGGATCCATGCATACGAACCCCGAATCGCGCTGCTCAGGCGGTAGCGTGCGGTTGTAGTCGTCCCAGGTAGCAAACCCCTCCGGGGGCGGCGGCACGACGTACCCCAACACCTCGCACCAGAACCGAGCGACGCGCTCCGGCTTCGCGCAGTCGAAGGTGACTTGGATCTGCTTGACCGATGACACCGGTCCACCATACGGGCGGGGTCATCGTCGTCTCCACGGGCCCGCTCCTGGCTAGGCGGTGGCGCATCCGGCCGACTCTTGATCTACCCGCACGCGACCCACGATTGAACACTTCTCAGACAGCCTCGTGGTCGGTAGCATCCAAGTCACTTCCCTTGCAGCCATCGGGCGAGCCGACATGGCGAGCTGACCTGGGGAACGTGAATCCCATCCGTCCCAGGTCACGGAGGCGCTCTTCATGTTGTCCCTGCCACAAGCTGTGCCATTCACCATCGACGTCCCCGACGACCTGCTGGCGGACCTGGACGAACGGTTGGCGCGCACCCGCTTTCCCCGCACCACTGCGAGCGGGTGGCGTGCCGGCACGGACCCGGACTACCTACGCGAGCTAGTGACCTACTGGCGCAGCGACTTCGACTGGCGTGCCCGGGAACGCGAACTCAACGCAGTGCCGCACTACACCGCCACCCTGGACGACCGATGCGTGCACTTCGTGCACATACGCGCCGCAACCTCCAGCCGCACCCCCTCCCCGCTGCCGCTGGTGCTCACCCACGGCTGGCCCAGCAGCTTCGTGGAGATGCTGCCGCTAGCGGCGCGGCTGGCCAATCCCACCGCCTACGGCGGCGAGGAGGGCGACGCCTTCGACGTCGTCGTGCCGTCCCTGCCCGGCTTCGGGTTCTCGGACCTGCCGATCCACGGCCTGGTGACCCCTCCCGTAGTTGCTGACCTATGGGCCCGGCTGATGACTGATGTCCTGGGCTACTCCAGTTTTGGCGCGTACGGCGGCGACATCGGCTCCCATGTCACCGGCTTCCTCGGTGCCCGACACGCACAGCGGGTGATCGGAATCCACACCCACCATCCGAACCTGCACCCCGTGCTCGACGGCGCCCACCCATTGTCCGCAGCCGAGCAGGCCTACCTGAAAGTACGATCGAACGAGCGCGACGGCAGCGATGATGGCTACGCCGCCATCCAGAGCACCCGACCGGACACCCTCGCTGCGGCCCTGCTCGACTCCCCCGCCGGCCTAGCCGCCTGGATCGTGGAGAAGTATCGGGCCTGGAGCGACTGCGACGGCGACACGGAATCTCGGTTCAGCAAGGACCTTCTGCTCACCATCATCACTCTGTACTGGGTGACCGGGACGATCGGCTCATCCTTCAGGCCCTACTACGACGACTCCCGAACTCCGCCCCTCAGGAATGTTGACGTGCCAGCAGGAGTCCGGCTCACGATGGAGGACCGAGACTACCCCCGCGAGTACGCCGAGCGCGTTTATCGTGACCTGCGCCAATGGCGCGGCCCGACCCGCGGAGGCCACTTCCTACCCTTGGAGGAACCCGACGTGCTCGCCAACGACCTGCGAGACTTCTTCCGACCGCTGCGCGGCGGGGCTTAGCCGCCCTTCCGGTTGTCGACCCGCCAGCCCGAGGCAGGGCGCCTTGCGCAGGCTCACTCGAAGTGATGGAGCCATACCTGCGTGCGCCACCATTGTCGTCATTGCCACCTATAAACGTCGATACCCTGGTCAGTCCGTTCGGATTCTGACCAGGGTATCGACCAAGGGTGGAGCCGAGGGGACTCGAACCCCTGACCCCCACACTGCCAGTGTGGTGCGCTACCAGCTGCGCCACGGCCCCCTGCTGGTTACCTCGACATCAGCGGCGGTTGCCTCTAACCTCTCGGTGTCGTCCTGATCTCTCAGGCCCGCGCAGAATATTACACATGCTCGGCGGCCTCGTCATCTTCGAGGGGTCCCCCACCGATTTGCCGCCCGGTTCGCCCCGTTTCGTGGCATTTAGCCGGGTCAGTTCAGCGCCACATCCGCCGGGAAGTGCGCGACGGCGGACATGATCCCGCCCTGCCGGCGCAGCACCATCGGCCACAGGTCGTCCGGCCGTTCCACGAACGCGTCCCCGGGCAGCGCGTCCAGCACGAACCACGACCCTCCGGAGATCTCCGCCTCCAACTGACCCGGAGACCAGCCGGCGTAGCCAGCGAAAACCCTGATCCCGCTGACACCCTCCCGGAGCCGGTCCGGGTCGGCGGAGAGGTCGACCGTACCGATCGAGCCGGAGATCGGATGGAAGCCCTTCAACCGACGCACGGGAGTACGCATCCGGGCCAGGCAGATCGCCGACTCGGGCTGGACCGGCCCGCCCTCGAAGAGCACCGCCGGGTCGCGGGCCAACGCACCCCATTCCCCGAGTACGTCGGAGACCGCCACCTCCGTCGCCCGGTTGAGTACGACGCCCAACGCCCCGCCTGCCTCGTGCGCGACGAGCAGCACCACGGTGCGGTCGAAGTTGGGATCCTTGAGCGCGGGCGTAGCCACCAGCAGCCGCCCGGTCATCGACTCCATGGACCGTCCCCCGATCGCCTGCCCCTCCCCATGCATGCTGGACACCGCTATCCGTGCTCCGAGACGCAGAACTCGTTGCCCTCGGGATCGGCGAGCACCGTCCAGGTCAGCCCCGATGTGCTCGGGTCTCGCAGGACGGTCGCCCCGAGGCCGACGAGCCGGGCGACTTCGACCGTAGGGTCGTCGGCCAACCAGTCGACGTGCACCCGGTTCTTGCCGACCCGGGGCTCGGCGACCCGTTGGAGACCGATCTTCACCCGGTCGTCGTCGGCGGGTGGACCAAGGATCACGAACTCGTTTTCGTGCTGCCATCTCAGCTCGTAGCCGGCCGCCTCGGCCCAGAACTTCGCCAACTGTCCGGGATCGACGCAGTCGATGGTCACCATGCGCGCTGTCAACGCCATGCATCGCACCCTACTTGTCCGACTGGCGGTGGTTAAGGTCTGGAGGCGGCCAGACGGATCGTGTACGAAGGGGAGGCCCATGGGTCCTGTAGCAGAAATCGCCGTCATCGGAGGCTCCGGGCTCTACGCCCTACTGGACAAGGCGGTTGAACACACCGTCGAAACACCGTACGGCGCACCGTCCGACCCGATCACGATCGCCGAGCTCGGCGGCCGTACGGTGGCGTTCCTGCCCCGGCACGGTCGGGATCACCGCCACCCACCGCACCTGATCCCGTACCGGGCGAACCTGTGGGCGCTGCGCTCCATCGGCGTACGGCAGATTCTCGCCCCGTGTGCGGTCGGTGGCCTGCGCCCGGAGTTCGGCCCGGGTGCGTTCGTGGTGCCCGACCAGCTCATCGACCGGACCTCGGGCCGGGTGCAGACCTACTACGACCAGGGCGCGGTGCACGTCTCCTTCGCCGACCCGTACTGCCCGACCGGCCGGAGCACGCTGCTGGCGGCGGCCGGCCAACGGGGCATCGAGGCCACCGACGGCGGGACAGTGGTGGTGGTCGAGGGTCCACGCTTCTCGACCCGGGCCGAGTCCCGCTGGTACACGGCGATCGGCGGCACGGTGGTGAACATGACCGGGCATCCGGAAGCGGTGCTGGCCCGTGAGTTGGCCCTCTGCTACAGCTCGATCGCCCTGGTCACCGACCTGGACGCCGGGGTGGAGGGGGAGCACGGGGTCACCCAGGAGGAGGTGTTCCGGGTCTTCGGGGAGAACAGTGTCCGGCTGCGGGAACTGCTGCTCGACGCGATCACCGCACTGCCACTCACCCGCGATTGCCCGTGCGGCCACGCGCTGGACGGCATCACACTTCCGTTCAAGCTGCCCTGATCGTTCAAGCTGCCCTGATCGTTCAAGCTGCCCCGATCGTTCAAGCCGCCCGGATCGTTCGAGCTGCCCTGAGCGGACTGCCCCATTCTTCCGCTACACCCGATTAGGGTGATGTGAAACGCAATCGCGGATGGCTGCGGTGCGCCGAAGGTGGGGGGGGCGGTCATGGCAACGGTGCGAGACGTGACCTACGACCTGCTGCGCGACCTTGGCCTGACCACCGTCTTCGGCAACCCCGGCTCCACCGAGGAACCCTTCCTCCAGGAGTTCCCCGCCGACTTCACCTACGTACACGCCCTCCAGGAGGCCTCGGCGGTCGCGATGGCGGACGGGTACGCCCAGGCGACGGGCAAGCCCGCCCACGTCAACCTGCACACCGCCCCGGGCACCGGCAACGGAATGGGCAACCTGGTCACCGCCTGGCACAACAAGACCCCGCTGATCGTGACCGCCGGACAGCAGGCCCGCCCGATGCTGCTGCTCGAACCCCGACTGACCAGTCCCCGGGCGACCGAACTGGCCCAGCCGTACATGAAGTGGAGCTACGAACCGGTCCGGGCCCAGGACATCCCGGCGGCGGTGATGCGTGCCTACGCCATGGCCGTACAGCCGCCCGCCGGGCCGGTCTTCCTCTCCCTGCCCCTGGACGACTGGTACCAGCCGGCCGACGGCACCCCCGTCGTACGTCAGGTGAGCACCCGGATCGCCCCCGACCCGCAACGGCTACGGCACTTCGCCGACCTGCTCGCCGGAAGTCGTACGCCGCTGCTGGTGACCGGCGCGGCGGTGGACCGGGGCGGCGGCTGGCCAGCGGCGGTACGGCTGGCCGAGAAGCTACGCGCCCCGGTGTGGTCCTCGCCCGCCCCGGAACGGGCCGGCTTCCCCGAGGACCACCCGCAGTTCCAGGGCGTCCTGCCGTACGCGATCGGGCCGCTCGCGGAGCGGCTGCGCGGCCACGACCTGGTGTTGGTGGTCGGGGCACCGGTCTTCCGCTACTACCCCTACGTGCCTGGCGACTACCTGCCCCCGGGCACCCGACTGTTGCACGTCACCGACGATCCGGACGAGGCGGCCCGTGCCCCGGTCGGCGACAGCCTGCTCGCCGACGCGACACTCACCTGTACGGAGTTGGCCGAGCTGCTTCCCGACTCGGACCGGCCGATGCCCACACCCCGCCAGCCGGCACCGGCCCCGGCCGACGGGCTGCCCCTGTCGCCGGAGGCGCTCTTCGCCACGCTGGCCGGCAACTGGCCGACGGATGGCGTACTCGTGCAGGAGACCCCGTCGAACCTGACCGCGTTACGCCGGTACCTGCCGATCACCCGCCCCGCGTCCTACTTCACCATGGCCAGCGGCGGGCTGGGTTTCGGTCTGCCGGCCGCGATCGGTATCGCCCTCGGCGAGCGGGACACCGGCCGGAACCGCCCCGTCATCGCGGTCATCGGCGACGGTTCCTTCCAGTATTCGATCCAGGCGCTGTGGACCGCCGCGCAGCACCGACTACCGGTGGTGTTCGTCGTGCCGGTGAACTCGCAGTACGCCATCCTGAAGGCGTTCGCCGAGTTCAAGCACACGCCCGGGGTGCCCGGTCTGGACCTACCCGGGTTGGACATCCCGGCGATTGCGACCGGCTTCGGATGCCGGGCGAGCCGGGTCGAGACGCCCGACGAGATCGGCGAAGCACTGCGTACCGCCCTGGCCGCCGACGGACCCACCGTGCTCGCCGTACCGATCAGCACCGAGGTGCCGCCGATCCTGGAGGGTGCCGGCCGCTGACCTGGCCTGTTGTAAAGGAAGGGGTCAGCGGTGGGTGAGCAGCAACGGTGCGCGCCGGGGTCAGCTGTGGGTGAGCAGCAACGGTGCGCCGGTGACCGCGTCGAGCAAGGTACGGGCCCCCAACGGCGTGTCGAGGGTGACCGTGACCGGATGGATCACCAGTTGCTCGGTGCACACCCCGCTCGGCCGGGTCACCCGGCCGCCGACCACGACCGTGTCGTCGCGTTCCAGCACCAACGGGGTGATGTCCTTGTCGCAGGCACCTACACCGAGCCGGTAGGTCAGTTTGTTTCCTTCCACGGCGGCGACACTCTGCGCCGAGACGAGCTCCGTGCCGGGCTGGACCGGCGCCACGGACGGCGACGGTACCGCTGCGACCACCGAGGCCGCGATCGCCACCCGAGCCACCGGCGAGGACAGTTCCTCGACCGTGAACAGCCAGGCTGGCACCTGGGCCTCGCCCCGACTGGTACGGATGGCGACGGTGCCGAGCTGAGCCCCGGTCACGGTCAACGGGATACACGCAGTGCTCGGCTCCGAGCTGACGCTGCCGTCCGGCCCGGTCGTGGTGGTCGGCGGTGGGGTCGCCGGCCGTCCCGGGCATCGTGGTGGGTCACCCTGGTCGATCTGCCGGTACGCGTCAACGGCGCTGACCAGCGGCACGGTGAGGGTGCCGTCCGGGAACTTGATGGTGCCATCGGCCGGGCTGGTCGACGGCAACTCGATCTGCTGGCGGTACCAACCGGCGAGGAACGCCTGCCGGGTGTCGTCGGAGAACTTCGGGTCGGCTGGCAACACGGTGGCGTCCTGCAACGGGACGTACCCGGTCTGCCAGGGCTGGCGGTTCGGGGCGGCCTGCCAGGCGGTCGCGACGTCCACAGCCCGCTGTTCGAAGCCGGCCGCACCTCGGTCCGGCAGCGAGTCGGCGGGGGTGGGTCCGGCCTGCTGCGCGCAGGCGGCGATCGTCAACAAGAACGGAAGGCCCAGCAGGGCCGAGAACCGGCGCATGTCAGGTCAGACGTGATCGCCCCTGACCCGGTTCCACCGGCCGGACAGAGACCCTCGAAAGGGTGAATAGACCCGCTGGAGGGGGGACCGGGCCCCTTCTGAAGAGGGGAACGCACTGCGGCCCCGGTCGAAATGACCGGGGCCGCAGTATCGTCCGTGGAGGTGCCGGGAATCGAACCCGGGTCCTTCGGCGCCTTGTCAGGGCTTCTCCGAGCGCAGCTCGCTATGCCTCTACTCGGCCCCTCCGATCACGCGAGCGAGTCGGTGTGACGGGCCCAGTCGCTGATTGATCTCGCCGCACGAACCCCGCGACCGGGTTCGATTGGCCAGCCCTCTAGCTGATGCCGGCAGACTGGGTCGAAGGCACTCCCAGGCCGACAGACTTGCTACTCGCCTCAGGCGGCGAGAGCGAAGTCAGCGCGATTTTGCTTGGCGCTTATTGGTTTCCGACGACCGATTCACGAGACGACGTCGGCTTCCTCGGCTCGCTTCCCCTGCCGCAACGTACGAAGTCGAAACCAGTCACCCCCTAGTTGGCTGCCACTGTCTGTCGCAGCTATCCAAGACTAACGCCTCCGACGCTCGATCTCATCCCGGATATCGCCGGGTCGACCTCGGGACCGGCCGACTGAACCGACAAAAACCCGCAAATGTGATGAACGTCTCAGAGTTGACGAGCTGATCTCACACCCGACCGGCTGGTCTCACACGTGACGGGCTGATCTCGACGCAACGGGCTGGTCGATTCACTCCATACCCTTGCCGCGACGGCCGGCAGCCCGCCGTATCTCCCGGTCGGCGTCCCGTTTGGCCAGGTCCTGCCGCTTGTCGTATGACTTCTTGCCCTTGGCGAGTCCGATCTCCACCTTGGCCCAGCCGTCGGAGAAGTAGACCGCCAGCGGCACCAGGGTAAGCCCGGTCTCCTGGAGCTTGCCGGTCAACCGGCTGATCTCGATCCGGTTGAGCAGCAGCTTGCGAGTACGCCGAGGCTCGTGGTTGGTCCAGGTGCCCTGGGTGTACTCCGGGATGTGCATCCCGTACAGGAAGAATTCACCGTCGCGCTCCTGAGCGAAGGCATCGACCAGCGAGGCGTGACCGGCGCGTAGGGACTTGACCTCGGTTCCGGTCAGCGCCAGGCCCGCCTCGTAGGTGTCGAGGATGGCGTAGTCGTGACGCGCCTTCCGGTTGGAGGCGACGACCTTCCGCCCCTTCTCCCGTGGCATCTTGCGTCCCCACCCCTTCCGCTCCTCGCCGGACAGCCGCGCCATGCTACCCCGAAAGGAAGGGCCCCCTGTTATCGCTTTTTGCCGCGGAAGGGGCCCTTCCTTCACCTCAGGGCGAAGCTACACCCGCAGGTAGAACCGCAGGGTGACCCAGGCGGTAAGCGCGCTGAACAGGCCACCGACGCCGGCCATCAGCGGGAACATGAGCAGCACGCTGCTCCATTCCACCGGGGTCAGCAACGTGGTCAGGTCTCGCAGGGACCCGTCGAGCAGGAAGACCTTGGCCACCACCAGGGCACCGAAACTGAGGATCGAGCCGATCAGACCGGCCACCACCGCCTCCAGCACGAATGGTGCCTGGATGAACCAGTTGGAGGCGCCGACCAGTTTCATGACCGCCACCTCGCGGCGCTTGCTGTAGGCGGCGACCTGGATGGTGTTACCGACCAGCAGGAGCGCGGCGATCGCCATCACCGAGGCGGCGATCAGGGCCATCTTCTGTACGGCCCCGAGAATGGCGAAGATCTTGTTGAGGAGCGTCCGCTGGTCGACGATCTCCTCGACGCCCTCCTTGTCCTTGAAGCCCTGGTAGATCTGCTCGTACTGCTGGGGGTCCTTCAGTTTGACCCGGAACGACTCGGGCAACTGCTCCGGCTTGACGTTGTTCACCAGGTCCGGGGCGTCCCGGAACATGTCCTTGAACTGCTCGTACGCCTCCTCCTTGGAGACGTACCGCACCTCGTCCACGAGCGGATCGGCCTTCAGCTGCGAGTCGAGGTCGACACGCTGCGCTTCGGGAATCGAGATGTCGAGGAAGACGGCCACCTCGAACTTGTCGAAGTACCACTCCTTCATGCTGTTGACCTGCAGATACATCAGGCCGCTGGCACCCAGCATGGTCAACGACACCGCCATCGTGATGATCATCGCGATGGTCATGGTCACGTTGCGCCAAAGCCCGACGAGCACCTCGGACAGGACGTATTTCAAGCGCATCGGGGGTTCCTTCCGGATCTCCGCAAAGAGTTGTTCGTCGTCATCGACCGGAATCCGGCCTCCGCGTCACCGGACCTAGGGGTGACGCTCCGGGCCGAACGGAGGTCGGGTCAGTGCCAACCGGTCGGCGCGCCGCAGAGCCGGCTCACCCGTACACGCCACGGGCCTGGTCACGTACGATGCGACCGCTTTCGATCTCGATGACCCGGCGACGCATCTGGTTGACGATGTTGGAGTCGTGCGTGACCATCACGACGGTCGTACCGGTGCGGTTGATCCGGTCCAGTAGGCGCATGATCTCGATGGAGGTGTCCGGGTCGAGGTTTCCGGTAGGCTCGTCGGCCAGCAGGATCAGCGGCCGGTTCACGAACGCCCGGGCCACGGCGACACGCTGCTGTTCACCACCGGACAGCTCGTGCGGGTAGCGGTGTTCCTTACCGCCGAGCCCGACCAGTTCCAGCACCTCTGGCACCACCCGCCGGGCAACCGCCTTGGTCTTGCCGATGACCTCCAACGCGAACGCGACGTTCTCGTAAGCCGTACGGTTCGGCAGCAGCCGGAAGTCCTGGAACACGCAGCCAATCGAGCGTCGGAAGGCTGGTCGCTTCCAGGAGCGCATCGCGGTGACATCGCGGCTGTTCACGACGACCCGCCCTTTGTTCGGCGTGACCTCGTGCAGCAGCAGCTTGATGATCGTCGACTTACCGGAGCCGGAGGGACCGATGAAGAAGACGAACTCACCCTTCTCGATCGACACCGAAACGTTGTCCAGCGATGGCCGGGACGCCTTGGGGTACGTCTTCGTCACTTGCTCAAGCTGAATCACGGGTGGTGAGTCTACGCGCTGTGACAAAAACGCCAAGTCCGACGCCCATGCTCCCCGCCCGGTTTGTCGGGAAGGGAGCATTCCCTGGTCAACGGCCCTGGCATGAGCCCGATTCGGATCAGCGCGCCTCGGCTTCGAGCTGCTGCTGCTTCCGCCAGCGGATTCCCGCTTCGATGAAGGCGTCCAGTTCGCCATCGAAGACGGCGGTCGGATTGCCGGTCTCCTGCTCGGTTCGCAGATCCTTCACCATCTGATAAGGGTGCAGAACGTAGGACCGCATCTGGTCGCCCCACGAACCGGCCACGTCGACCTTGAGTCCTTCGAGCTTGGCCTGCTCCTCCTGGCGCTTGCGCTCCAACAGTCGGGCCTGGAGCACCCGCAGTGCCGACGCCTTGTTCTGTAGCTGCGATTTCTCGTTCTGGCAGGTCACCACGATCCCGGTCGGAATGTGGGTGATCCGGACGGCGGAGTCGGTGGTGTTCACGCTCTGCCCACCGGGGCCTGACGAACGGTAGACGTCGATCCGCATCTCGTTCTCGGGAATGTCGATGTGGTCGGTCTGCTCGGTCACCGGCAGCACGTCCACACCAGCGAAGCTGGTCTGCCGCCGCCCCTGATTGTCGAACGGGCTGATCCGCACCAACCGGTGCGTACCCGACTCGACGCTGAGCGTGCCGTAGGCGTACGGAGTCTTGACCGCGAAGGTCGCCGACTTGAGCCCGGCCTCCTCGGCGTACGAGGTCTCGTAGACCTCGGTCGGGTAGCCGTGCCGCTCGGCCCAGCGCAGGTACATCCGCAGCAGCATCTCCGCGAAGTCCGCCGCGTCGACACCACCGGCACCGGCCCGGATCGCCACCAGCGCCTCGCGGGAGTCGTACTCCCCGGACAGCAGGGTACGAACCTCCATCTCCTGGATCGCCTTGCCCAACCCGCCGATCTCGGTCTCGACCTCGGTCAGGGCGCCGGAGTCACCCTCGGCCTCGGCCAGCTCCAGCAGCACGTGCGCGTCGTCGAGCCGGGAACGCAGGGTCTCCAGCTTGCTGATCTCGCCGTTGACGTACGACAACTTGGAGGTCACCTGCTGGGCACGGGCCTGGTCGTCCCACAGGTCCGGCGCGGAGGCCTCCTCTTCGAGCTTCACCTTGTCCCGGCGCAGCCGGTCAAGATCCAGCACTGCCTCGATGTTGCGCAGCGTGGCGTCGAGGTCCTTGAGCTGTTCGGCGTAATCGGCAGCGGTCACGACAGTCAAGAGTACGTGGCCCGGTCCGAGACCAGGGCACCTGCCACGACCATCGACCCCACCAACGCCGTCGTCGACCCCCACCCAGCCGGACAGCCCGCCATTCGCGGTCGATCAGCCGGTAGGTGCGGTCTTCAACCAGGACAGCGCGGCCTTGTGGTAGGCGACAGCGAACTCCAGGGCGGCGGCCCCGTAGGCGTCCCCCGCCTTCTTCGCGTCCTTGGCCTGCTCACGGGCACTGGCGAGGGCCGCGGTGTGGTATTCCCCCGCCGTGGCGTAGAGGCTGCGCAGCTGGTTACCCGAGTGCTGCTCACCGAAGGCGACCCGCAGGGCGATCGGGTTGCGCACCGTACCTCCGGTGGGGTTCTCGACCAGCCAGCGGGAGAAGGTTCGCTTGCCGGCGGCGGTGATCGCGTACGGCTGGCTGGAACGGGGACCGGGCTTCCCGAGCCGGACGTAGCCCTGTTCGGCCAACGCTGGCAGTTCCCGGTAGACCTGACTGCGAGTCATCGACCAGAACGGCGCGAGCCGACGTTCGGCGGCAGCCATCAGTTGCCCGCCGGTCATCGGTCCTTCGTGGAGCAGCCCCAGGAGCGCGGCTGCGGTTGGGTTGATTCCAGATTCCGCCATGCCCCATACGCTGCCACTTTGCAGTCGCTCCGTCCAGGATTTGACACAATCACCACCGGGTCGTGTTCCTATGTGCACTGTCTGTGGCGGACTGTCCGGTGAGGACGATCGATATATTCGAGCGAAGTGGGTCTATCGAACGGCGCGTGACGAGACGCGCCCCGACGGGGCGACTCACGCCCAGAACCACCGAACAACGCCAAGGCTGACCCGGGGCACCCCAGGCTGCCCCAACGGGCAAACTACCGCAAATGGTACCATTCGCCGCATCACGCCAATCAGGCTAGACAGATCCAACGGATCTCGTGAGCAGTTCGCCGGGGACCACGCGGGCCGCCCGAGCGATTCCCCGGCTGGCTGCCCCGATCGGGGATTTGCCGCCGGACACCTCCACTAGCTCAGCCCATGTGCGGGTACCGGTGGTCCGTCGCCGGCAGGAAGGTCTCCTTGATCGTCCGGGGTGACATCCATCGCATCAGGTTGTGCCAGGAGCCAGCCTTGTCATTGGTGCCACTCGCTCGGGCCCCACCGAACGGCTGCTGCCCCACCACCGCCCCGGTGGGCTTGTCGTTGACGTAGAAGTTCCCGGCCGCGTACCGCAGCTCCCCGGCCGCCCAGTCGACCACCCGGCGGTCGGTCGCGAAGATCGAGCCGGTCAACGCGTACGGGGCCACCGCCTCGGCCTGCCGCACCACCTCCTCGAACCGGACATCGTCAAAGACGTGCACGCCGAGGAGCGGACCGAAGTACTCGGTGGCGAACGACTCGTGCTCCGGGTCGTCGCACTCGAACAGGGTCGGTTCGACGAAGTAGCCCACCGAGTCGTCCGCGCTGCCCCCGGCCAGGATCCGGCAACTACCGGCACTGGAGATCAGGTCGAGCGCGGCGGCCTGTCGAGCGAACGCCCGAGCGTCGATCACCGCGCCACCGAAGTTGGTGAAGTCGGTGACGTCGCCGTACCGCAGCGACTCCACGGTTGCCACCAGCCGATCCCGCAGCCCACCCTCCCAGAGCGAGCGGGGCAGATACGCCCGAGACGCGGCCGAGCACTTTTGTCCCTGGTATTCGTAGGCTCCCCGGATCAGCGCGGTGTGCAGGGCGTCCACGTCCGCACTGGCGTGTGCGACGACGAAGTCCTTACCCCCGGTCTCGCCGACCAGCCGCGGATAGCCGCGGTAGTTGGCGATGTTCTGCCCGACCGTTCGCCACAACTGCTGGAACACCCGCGTCGACCCGGTGAAGTGGATGCCGGCCAGGTCCGGATCGGCCAGGACCACCTCGGATACCGCGAGCCCGTCACCGGTAACCATGTTGATCACGCCGGGTGGAAGGCCGGCGGCCTCGAACAACCGCATCGTGAAGTGCGCGGCGAACTGCTGGGTCGGTGCCGGCTTCCACACCACGGTGTTGCCCATCAGGGCCGGCGCGGCCGGCAGGTTCGCCGCGATGGCGGTGAAGTTGAACGGGGTGATCGCGTAGACGAACCCCTCCAGCGGCCGATGGTCGAACCGGTTCCACGTGCCGGGCCCGGAGGCCGGCTGCTCGGCCAGCAGCTTCCGGCCGAACGAGACGTTGAACCGCAGAAAGTCGATCAGCTCGCAGGCAGAGTCGATCTCCGCCTGGATGACCGTCTTCGACTGCCCGAGCATGGTCGCGGCGTTGAGCGTGTCCCGCCACGGCCCGGCGAGCAACTCCGCCGCGCGGAGGAACACGGCAGCCCGCTCCTCGAAGGACAAATCACGCCACATCGGGGCGGCTTCCTTGGCGGCCGTCACCGCCGCCAGCGCATCCGCGTTGGTTGCGTTGTGGGTGACCCCCAGCACGTGCTGATGCCGGTGCGGCTGCACGACATCGATCGCCGCGCCCCCGCCGATCCGCTGCTCACCGCCGATGGTCATCGGCAACGACAGCTGGTCGGTAGCGAGTTCCCGGAGCCGCCGGTGCAGGCTGGCCCGCTCGGTGCTCCCGGCCCCATAGTCGCGGACCGGTTCGTTGCGTGGTTCCGGTACGGAGAAGACACCGTCCATCACAGGCTCCTGGTCGATCTCGACGACGATGACGAACCCGGATCCGCCGCTACCGGCCCCAAGGTTGGTCGGAGACACGGCGGGACCCGCGCCAATCATCCCATCGACCGCCGACATGTCCGACCCCACGACCGGGCGGTGTCACCCCGGCACCCGCACGGACCGGCACCGCGCGGGCCACACAGGATGCCCGCGTACGCTGAACAGCCGGCGGCCCACGAACGCCGTGTCCCGTCTCCACCGCCAGACCGGTGCGGCGACCCGGGCACCCGTTGAAGGGGAGAAGATGACGAAGCAGTCCGGTGCCACCGAGGTCCCGCACCCCGAGAGTTCGATCGAGCCCGAGCTGACCAAGGCGGACGACCCGGTCACGGCCGATCCGGCCGGGGCGGACGACCCGACCGCAGCCGAGCCGGCCGGAGCGAACGACCCGGACGCCGAGCTGACCGGCGCGGACGACCCGGACGCCGAGGACGATCCGGTCCTGGTGGCCGACGACGACGCGTCGTCCCCAACCGAAGATCCTGAAGTGGTCGGCGCCCCCGCCGCGAGCATCCTCGCCGTTCTCGCCGTCGCCTGGCTCGCCGCGATGCTCTGGTCGGCACAGCGGACCATCTCCTCGTCCAGCGTCGACGCGATGACGATCACCTCGACCGCGTACGCGCTGCCCGGGGTGATCTCCGCCAGCCTGATCGGCGGTGCCGCCGTCGGGCTCACCCTGACCAACCTGCTGGCGCACTGGGGGGTGACCCGGGCCACGCCACGCTTCGCCGGGGCGGTCGGTGGCGGTCTCGTCACCGGCCTACTCGCCGCGCTCGCCGTGACCCTCAGCTACGGTGACGGCCCAACGATCATGGTGCTCGCCGGCACCGCCGCCGCGGCGGCCACCCTCGGTGGCATCGCTGGAGGTCTGCGCAACGCGCCACCGGTTGGCGCGGTGGTCACCGCCGCCCTGGCGGCGTACGTGGTGGCCCCGGTGCTGAACCTCTTCGAAGGCCCGTTGATGGACCTGTACGGTGCCGGCGAGACCGAGGCGTCCCGACTCGCCGCCGCCAACTGGTACTCCCGTACCGGATGGATCATCAGCGGTCTGGTCGCCGGTCTGGTCGCGTTCGGCTACCTGCGGTGGGCCCGGCGCCGGGTGCTGACCCGTGACCCCGGGTACGCCCCGCTGCGCTGGACCGGTTACCTGGTCGCGGGTGCCGGGCCGGGCCTGCTGCTGGTCATCGCGGAGATACTCACCCGGACCGCCGGGGCCCGGGTGCTGGAACTGGCCGGTGCGCTCAGCGAAGCCGACCGGGCGGTGCAGAGCATGCTCGGCACCTCTCGGGTCGACTACGCGCTCGGGGTGCTCTTCGTGGGTGGGTTCGTCGCCCTCATCGCCTTCGGCCGTACCCTGCGTCCGGCAGCGCCGGATCCCGTGGCGGAGGCGGGAGAGGTGGACCCGGCGCAGCCCGAGAAGCAACCTGCGGTCGGCGCTGGCCGCCCGCACGGCGACTAAACCCCGACCTGGGCCGAGCCGGCTCAGCCGGCCTCGTGCGCCTCGTGCAGGGCACGCTCAGCCGGCCTCGTGCAGCAACAGATCGAGTTCGGAGACGTCGTACCACTCCAACTCGTGATCCTCGGTGCCGTCGACGGTGAACTGAGCGTCCGGGTCACCGGCCAGCGCCTGCTCCACCACCGCCGTGGCAGCGGCGACGGCGTCGACCGCCTCCGAACCGTCGACGTGGAGTGCGGCGACCGACCGGGGGTCGATCGGGCCATCCACCCGCACCGTGCTGGAGCCGAGTTCCGTGTCGGTACGGTGCACCCGATCAGCCGGCAGGTCCACCGAGACCACCACCCGCCGCGGCGGGGCGGCCGGGTCGGCATGCAACAGCCGCAGCGCGCTCTGCGCGGCCCGGGTGAAGGCGACGTACTCCAGTTCTTCCTCGTCCCCCTCGGCGTACCACTCCCGCAGGGTCGGCGTGACGGCGTGCGCCTCGGCGACGGTGAGCACCCCGACCCGCCGTAGCTCGGCCAGGAGCGGAACGGTGGCCGGGATATACACCCGGACGGCTTGCTGTGACACCACTGGAGGACTCCTGGTTCGCCGTTGCGCACGGCCTCGGCCGCGCGGTGCCGACCACGTACGACACCGTCCCCTGTCCTACACCGGACCGGCCCGGCCGCCAAACTCATCCGTCCCGGGTGTGTCCAGCGCCGCCCCAGGTCGGGCCTTCGCCGTGGAGGCAACCAGGTGGTCGATGGCAAACTGGGGCAACCGCCCACTACCCCGGGAGTGCATGTGACGCCCAGGTTCCTGCAGTTGTCCGATGTGGCCGCCGAGCTGAACGTGTCGGACTCGCAGGTCTACCACATGGTGCGCAGCGGCGAGTTGCCCGCGATCAAGGTAGGTGGCCGGGGTCAGTGGCGGGTCGAACGCGCCCGGCTGGAGGAGTACATCGAGCAGAAGTACGCCGAGACCGCCGACTGGGTACGGAGCAACCCTCTCGTCGAACGCGAGCCAGATCAGTAATAGATCGCCGCATTTCCCGCGATTGCCGCGGTCGAGCCTGACCTCTATCACCGACCGCATTGACGCCTGCCATCACGTTGGCTACAAATAGAGCCTGTCGGAGGCAAACGAAGGCAAACGCAAGATCACGAGGAGCGGGATGCGCGCCGTCCGGTCCAGGCCCCCAGTCCGTCCAGCCGTACGGCTGCGTGCCGCACCACCACTCGACCCGCCCTACGACGACGACTCCACCCCGCCGACCTGGTCCAGTGGCTCCACCGACCAGCTGCCCTTCGAGCTGACCTCCGCCCGTGGCAGCCGACCCGGCCGGGGACGACCACCGGGCGGCCCACCCCTACCCACGGGCCCGCCCACACTGCCGGTCGAGGCGCTGGCCACCGCTTCGACGGCGGCCCGACAGGCGGCCCGTCGGTTCCTCGGCACCTGTCTGGAGATCCTCAACGGCTACCGACCGGCGAACCAGATCCGGCCATTGGTCCAGCCCGCCGACGCCACCGCGATCATCGGTCAGCTAGCCGTCGGCAACCGCCGAATGGCCGCGCAGCCTGGCCCGGTCAATCGCCCCACCGGCCAGGTCAATCGTCCTGTCGGCCCGGTCAATCGTCCTGCCGGCCAGATCAATCGCCCCGCCGACGTGGTCCGGCTCCGCCTGCTTCGGGTCTGCGAACCCCGACCCGGGGTGGCGGAAGCGGCGGCGGTGCTGCATGCCGCCGGTCGGAGCTGGGCGATGGCGTTCCGGCTCGAACGCCGCCAGGGCACCTGGCTCGGTACGGTGATCCAGCTGCTGTGAACCGTGGCGGGCAGAACCGACGAGACCCGAGGCTCCACCTGTTGTACGAGGTGGAACCCCGGGTCCCCTGGTCGCTGTCTCCGGTCAGGCGGCCCCGCCCGGCGCGCCGTGGCAGCGCTTGTACTTGCGGCCCGAGCCGCACGGGCAGGGTGCGTTACGCGACGGGCCGTTGCCGCTACTCGCCTGGCTCGACGCGGGACGCCGGGCACCGGGCGGTACGGGCGACGACTTGCCCACCCCCAGAGCCGGTGCCTGCGACTGCGGCTGCTGCACGGTCACCCCGCCGGCTCCCGCCTCGCCATCGATGGTGGGGGCGGAGTATTGCAGGCCCCTGGGCTGGGCAGACCGGCCCAGGCCCTTGGCCCGGATCTCGACCGGCGGCTGGTTGAGCACGACCGGGGCCTCCTCCTCGGCCGGCTCCGGCTGCGCCTCCTCGACCTGGACGTCCAGGTTGTAGAGGAAGCCGACCGTCTCCTCCTTGATGCCGTCCATCATGGTGGCGAACATGTCGAAACCCTCGCGCTGGTATTCCACCAGCGGATCCCGCTGGGCGTAGGCCCGCAGCCCGACGCCCTCCTGGAGGTAGTCCATCTCGTAGAGGTGCTCACGCCACTTACGGTCGATGACCTGGAGCAGCACCATCCGCTCCAGCTGCCGCAGGGCCTCCGTACCGAGCTGCTCCTCGCGCCGCTCGTAGGCGGCGTGCGCGTCCTCCTTGAGCTGGGCGGTCAGGAAGTCGGCGTCCAGGCTGTTGCGCTCGCCACCGGCCTCCTCCTCCAGGTCCTCGATGGTGACGCCGACCGGGTAGAGCTGCTTGAGGTTGGTCCAGAGCTGCTCAAGGTCCCAGTCCTCGGGGTAGCCGTCGGAGGTCGCCCCGGCCACGTAGGCGGTGATCACGTCGTCGATCATGTTCTGTACCTGGTCGTGCAGGTCTTCTCCGTTGAGCACCCGGAGCCGCTCGGCGTAGATCACCTGGCGCTGCTTGTTGAGCACCTCGTCGTACTTGAGGACGTTCTTGCGGATCTCGGCGTTCTGGCCCTCGATCTGGCTCTGCGCGCTCTTGATCTGGCGGGTGACCATCTTCGACTCGATGGGCACGTCCTCCGGGATGTTGAACCGCTCCATCACGGCCTCGACCGCACCGGCCCGGAACCGCTTCATCAGGTCGTCCTGCAACGAGAGGTAGAACCGGGACTCGCCCGGGTCACCCTGCCGGCCGGACCGACCACGCAGCTGGTTGTCGATCCGCCGCGACTCGTGCCGCTCGGTGCCCAGCACGTAGAGCCCGCCGGCGGCGGCGACCTCATCGGCCTCCGCGTCGCACTCCTGCTTCCACCGGGGCAGGATCTCCTCGTACGCCTTCGCGTAGTCGTCGGCGTGCTCGACCGGGTCCAGGCCCCGCTGGTGCAGCTCGTTGGCGGCGAGGAACTCGGGGTTGCCGCCGAGCAGGATGTCGGTGCCTCGACCGGCCATGTTGGTGGCCACCGTGACCGCACCCTTACGGCCCGCCTGCGCCACGATCTCGGCTTCCTTGGCGTGGAACTTGGCGTTCAGGACCGAGTGCGGAATGCCCCGGCGGCGCAGCAGTTGCGACAGGATCTCGGAGTTCTCCACCGAAACCGTGCCGACCAGCACCGGCTGGCCGATCTCGTGCCGCTCGGCGATGTCCTCCACCACCGCGTTGAACTTGGCCTTCTCGGTCTTGTAGATGACGTCCGGCCGGTCGAGCCGCACCATCGGGCGGTGGGTCGGGATGGTCACGACACCGACCTTGTAGACCTTGTTGAACTCGCCCGCCTCGGTCTGCGCGGTACCGGTCATGCCGCCGAGCTTGTTGTAGAGGCGGAAGTAGTTCTGCAGGGTGATGGTGGCGAGGGTCTGGTTCTCCTGCTTGATCTCCACGCCTTCCTTGGCCTCGATGGCCTGGTGCATGCCCTCGTTGTAGCGACGGCCGTGCAGGATGCGGCCGGTGAACTCGTCGACGATCAGGACCTCGCCATCGCTGACGATGTAGTCCTTGTCGCGCTTGTAGAGTTCCTTGGCCTTGATGGCGTTGTTGAGATAGCCGACCAGCGGCGTGTTCACCGACTCGTAGAGGTTGTCGATGCCGAGCCGGTCCTCGACCTTGGCGACACCGCGCTCGGTCACCGCGATCGTACGCTTGGCGTGGTCGACCTCGTAGTCGCCCTCGCCGTCCTTGCCCGCCTGCAACCGGGCGACCACCCGGGCGAACTCGCCGTACCAGCGGGCCGAGTGCTCGGCCGGGCCGGAGATGATCAGCGGCGTCCGGGCCTCGTCGATCAGGATCGAGTCGACCTCGTCGACGACGGCGAAGTTGTGGCCCCGCTGGACCAGTTCCTCCTTCGACCAGGCCATGTTGTCGCGCAGATAGTCGAAGCCGAACTCGTTGTTGGTGCCGTAGGTGATGTCGCACTCGTAGGCGGCCCGGTGCTCGGAGGAGGGCCGGTTGGGCAGGACCACGCCGACGCTCAGCCCGAGGAACTCGTGCACCCGCCCCATCCAGGCGGCGTCCCGCTCGGCGAGGTAGTCGTTGACCGTGATGACGTGTACGCCCTTGCCGGAGAGCGCGTTGAGGTAGACCGCCATGACCGAGGTCAGGGTCTTACCCTCACCGGTCTTCATCTCCGGGATGTTGCCGAAGTGCAGCGCGGCGGCACCCATCACCTGCACGTCGTAGGGACGCTGGCCGAGCACCCGATGCGCCGCCTCCCGGGCGGTGGCGAAGGCCTCCGGCAGCAGGTCGTCGAGGGTCTCGCCGGCCTCGATCCGCTCACGGTACTGATCGGTCAGGCCACGCAGCTCTTCGTCGGTGAGGTCGACGTAGTCGTCCTCGATCGAGTTGACGGCAGCGGCGATCGCCTTGAGCCGGCGCACCATACGGCCTTCGCCAGCGCGGAGGAACTTTTCAAGAATCGACACGGATCAACGCTCCCCTAGACAGTCTGCCGAACCATCGTAGGCGCTGTATCGGGCCATTCGTCAGCCGCGCCGCTGACCAGGTTGATCGAATCCGACATTCCACCCCGCTCGCCCCGATCCACGGGGCGAAAATCGGTTACGCCGAGTGCGAACAAACCGCAAGACTCGACGGATGGAACCCACCGAACTCCGCGCCGACGGCCTGCTGCTGCGCCCCTGGCGGCCCGACGACGCCGACGCGGTGTACCGCGCCTGCCAGGATCCGGACATCCAGCGCTGGACGACCGTACCCGCGCCGTACCTGATGGAACACGCCGTCGGGTTCGTGGGCACCATGGCTCCGGCCGGTTGGGCACAGCAGACCTCCGCCCCGTTCGCCGTCTGCGACGTCGAGACCGGCGAACTGCTCGCCTCCTGTGGTCTGGTCACCATCGACCCGGTCCTACGCTCCGCCGAGGTGGGCTACTGGACCGCTCCCTGGGCCCGGGGGCGTGGGGTGGCGGTCCGCGCGACCCGGATGGTCAGCCGGTGGGCCTTCGACGTGCTCGGCCTCCGACGGCTCATCTGGCAGGCCGAGGTGGGCAACCACGCCTCCCGCCTGGTGGCACTGCGGGCCGGCTTCCAGATCGAGGGCAGACTGCGGCTCGCCGACCCCCACCCGCGAGGCGGGCCGGACGGCTGGGTGGGCTCGCTGCTCCCCGGTGATCTGACCGGACCGCCCACGCCAGCGTCGGCCAGCCTCGACTCGCGCGCAGCCGAGCCGACCGACCCCGACTCGCCGGCACCGGGGCCAGCCGGCCCCAGATTGCTCGAAACCCGCCGGGCCGGTGTCTTCGGTCGGCCCCAGCCGACGCTGGCCGGCACCGCCGGAGACGTCAAGATCCAACTGCGGCCGCTGGCCGAGCGGGACGTTGACGCGATCGTCGCCACCTGCCGTGACCCGGAAACCCTGCGTTGGACCAGACTGCCCGATCCGTACCAGCGCTCCGAGGCGGAGTCGTTCGTCCGGGACTTCGGCCCGACCGCCTGGGCCCGGGGCAGCGGTGCCGAGTTCGCCATCGTCGACCCGGACGACAACTATGCCGGGTCGATGTCGTTGCGGCTCTCACCGACCGATCCCGGCCTGGCCGACGTCGGGTTCATGGCCGCACCGTGGATACGCGGCCGAGGCTACGTGCCGGCCGCGCTGGTGGCGCTCTGCGACTGGGGATTCGAGACATTGGGGCTGGACCGGATCGAGTGGCGGGCCCACGTCGGCAACACCGCCTCCCGACGGGCCGCGGAGAAGGCCGGATTCGTGTTCGAAGGCACCGCCCGGAGCGCCCTGAACCAGCGGGGGCGACGAGTCGACGCGTGGGTCGCCGCGATGCTGCCCACCGACCGGCAGCACAGCGAGCGGCAGCACAGCAACCAGCAGCCCACCGACCGGCAGCACAGCGACTGACCACGTACTCGCGTTGGTGGCGGGAATGACCAACGGGTCAGGCCGACCGGACCTCCGATCGGCCTGACCCGTCGGGTCGTACCGCTCGGGTCAGGTCCCGAGGGAGATGATCCCGTAGTCGTACGCCTTACGCCGATAGACGACCTTCGGCCGCCCGGATTCCTTGTCGAGGAAGAGATAGAAGTCGTGGCCGACGAGTTCCATCTGGAACAGCGCATCGTCGACGGTCATGGGCTCGGCCGGGTGCACCTTTTCCCGGGCGATGTGCCAGGGCTGGTCGTCGTCGTATTCGTCGTAGACCGGATCCGTGTCGGCAAGATAGGCCGACTCCTCGGATCGCTCTGGCGGCGCCTCCAGGGTGGCCAGCGAGCCGACGGCACCGGCTTCTACCACCGGCAGGTCCGCCGTGGCGGCGGCGACGGAGACCGGTGCGCGTCGACCGTGGTGCACTCGGCGGCGATCGGCGGCCCGGCGCAGCCGGGTGTCCAGCTTCGTGATCGCCACATCCAGCGCGCTGTAGAAGTCCTTGGCGCAGGACTCCGCACGGATGACTGGCCCTCGGGAGACACAGGTGATTTCCACTCGCTGACAGTGCTCGGACTGTCGCGGGTTGCGCTCGTGAAACAGTTCGATGTCAACACGAATCAGCTTGTGGTCGTACCGTTCGATCTTCGCAAGCTTGTCGGCGACATGAAGCCGGAAATGATCCGGAACCTCGACGTTGCGGCCCTTGACCACGATATCCACGGGTGACCTCCAAATGATCGGATGGTCGGGTTGAACTCCTTTTCCGGCCGCCGATCCCCCGGGTCTTCCCTTCGGCGTCGGCCGGTTGTTGACGGCACGCCTCCTTTCGGCGCCGGGGGCGGGTGAACACCCTTGGTACCCCTGGTAAAACAAACGCTAACGCTTCTTTCCTACCCAGTCACCCCTCCCCGGCAAGACCTTTCGAGAAGATTCCCACATCCGCCACGATCAGGGGAAACGGACGATACGCAGAGTCATCGGGCGTGTCACCGCCTGATTTCCTCAGCTCGGGTGTAGGCGCCGGACCAGGGCAGACCGTCGCTGGGTCGCGGCGAGTACCGCCGCCGCGTGCACCGCGATCCCATCCCCGACCAGCAACCGGTTGACAGCCGCCAGCGTCGACCCGGTGGTCACGATGTCGTCCAGCAACACCACCACCCGACCGGTGGCCGACCGACGCAGCGCCGGCACCCGAGCGGGTGGTAGCCGGAACGCCGATGCCGCCGCCGCGCTCCGGCCCACGCTGTCCAGAGCTACCGAGTCGGGCCGAGGGAGGGCGACGAGCGGCCGGGCCACCTCGACCGGCCAGGCGGCCCGACGCAGCCGGGCGGCGGCGTGCCGGGCGAGCCGACGCAGATGGTCCCCCTGCCGGGTACGGACAGCCCGCGCGGTGGCCGGCACCGGCACCAGCAGGACCGGCCGACGGTGCCCCACCGTTGCTGCCACCACCTCGGCGAGCAACTGCCCCAATGGCCGGGCCAGCCCGTGCCGACCCCGTTCCTTGTACGACAGCAGCGCCTCCCGCAGTTGGCCGTCGTACGGGCCGAGGGCCACGCAGGCGGGCAGGCCGGCTGGGGCCGGGCTGGGGCGTACCGCCCGGGGACGCAGTGCCTCCAGCGCGCCGGCACAGTCAGCACAGACGCCGTACCGCAGCGGGGTCCGGGTGGCCCGACAACCGGCGCACTCCGCCGGCAGGAGCAGGTCGACCAGTTCGGTCCAGACTCCGGTCATGTCGGTCCGCCGTCCGATCGGTGCGCCGGGTTCGATCAGTAGAAGAAAGTTCGATCAGAAGAAGGTTCGGTCAGAAGAAGAAGAACGGGGCGGTGGGGTTGCGCGCCCCGGTCACGGCCGGCGTGCTCCGGTCGGCGACCTGGTCCGGACCGATCCGCTCGAACGCGGAGAACCGCTCCGCCCGGGCGATCGAGTTCGCCTCGTACATGACCCGGCCGACGGAGGGCCGCTCCACCGGGTTGTCCGGGTAGGTGGCGAGGTGGGTCACCCGCGCCTCGGTGTCGTTCTCGAAGGTCAGCTCCAGGGCCCCGTCGACCGTGATCTCGTAGATCACCGGCCGGCCCCGGACCCCGGCGACGACGAGGGAACTCTCCCCGCTCCACTCCACCGCGGAGAGGTCCGCCAACGAGGTGACCAGACGTCGGGCCGGTCCCGGGGTGGCGACACCGTTGTCGACCGTCAGGGCCGCGACGTACAGGCCGCCGCCGGCGATGAACGCGATCCGGTGCCCGTCCAGGGACACCCCCACGGCGGAGACATCCGAGGGGGCGTTGGGCACCTTGACCTCGGTGAGCTTGGCGTCCGTACCGAAGCGGTAGAGCTTGCCGTCAGCCACGATCAAGCCGACCGACTGCGCGGGGTCCGTCCCCTTCAGCCAGACCGGCCGGCTCATCGAGCCGTACGTCTCGGCGCCCTGGACGAAGTCCTGCACCAGGTCCCTACCGGTACCGGTCGACAGCCGCCGCCGGTCGTCGCCGGTCCTGGTCACCAGGGCCGCCAGTACGCCGGCACCGCCCCGGTTCAGGGCCGCGGAGACCACATTACGGTTGCTCGCCGCAGCGATGGGCACCGACGCGGCGGTGGTGCCGGGGTCCAGCAGCGCATGCACCGCATCGTCGTAGACGCAGAACCGCTGCGGGTTGTCGGGCAGGTGGTAGGCCTTGTTCTCCTTGCGGTAGGCGTAGGCGTCGATCATCCTCCGACTCTGGTTACGGATCTTCAGTTCGATCTCGTTGCTCAGGTCCTGTAGCGACCAGGCGAGTTGGATGGCGAGCCGATCCAACTCGGCCTCCTCGTCCGGCCCGGCCAGGGTGGAGAGGTTGACCTCGATTCGATCGCCGTTCTGCAACACGTTGCCGATCGAGTCCGTCCCCTCGGGTAGCCGGAGCGCGGCTGCGGTCAGCCAGTCGGCCGGGCCACCGGTAAGCCAGTCCAACACGGTGTTCGCCCGCCCCTGGCGGGGTAGGGCCAGCGGCAGGTAGCGCATGTCCGGCACCAGTGCGGACCGGTCTGCGTTCCAGAAATAGATCATCTGCTGCTGGTAGTAGGTCTTCAGCGCCTGGGTGCTCATCAACAACACCGGGGGCGCTTCGAGCAGGTGCAGCCCCGGACTGGGCGTCTCGTTGGCACCGGATCGGTCCCGGCCGACCCGGAAGGTGTACGACGATTCGGTGGCCACCGGCGGGGCGAGGGTGCCGTCCGCGCGGAGCACCCCGACCTGCTGCACCCGGACGGTGACCAGGTAGCTGCCGCTCTCCTGCTGTTCTTCGGAGCGGGGCGTCTCCTCGGTCGGCCGCACCACGTTGATCGCGACGTCACTGCCCTGCTTCTCCCGCATCGCACCGCGTTGGTTCGGTGCGATGAAGGCGGTGACCCGGCCGTACGCACCGCTGGTCTCCCCCGCCGCCGCCTCCAGGAAGTTGCTCACGAACTGTTTGGGGTCGTCGAGACTGTCCAGCCGGTCGGGCGGCTGGCTGCCGATCCCGTCCACCGCGCCGTACTTCTGGGCCGGGCCGGGGCCGGAGACCTGCACCCCGGTCTCGTCGGGAATGCCGCAGCCAGCGACCCCCGTGACGAGCATCGTCGCCGCGGTCGCCGCCGTCAGGAGTCGACGCGTCATGTTGCCTACACCTCCGCTCGGGCGTCCTCGCCCACCACCGGGGCCGGGCCGATCGCCAGGGCCCCGCCGGGTCTCCGTACCGGGCCCGGACCGGTCACCGCCGCGTCCTCCGGCACCAGCCGCAGCGGTGAACTGGTCAGCCGGTCGCCGGCCCGGGCCGGCAGGGTGAGCCGGAACTGGGCCCCCTGGCCCGGGGCACCCCACGCCTCCAGCCAGCCGCCGTGCAGCCGGGCGTCCTCCACACTGATCGACAGCCCCAGGCCGGTCCCGCCAGTCTGCCTTGCCCGGGACGGATCGGCTCGCCAGAACCGGTTGAAGACCAGTTTCTCCTCGCCCGGCTTGAGGCCCACCCCTCGGTCCCGGACGGTGACCGCCACCGCGGTCTCGTCCGCGCCCAGGGTCACCTCGACCGGCCGCCCCTCTCCGTGCTCGACAGCATTGCCGACCAGGTTACGCAGAATCCGCTCCACCCGGCGGGGGTCGACCTCGGCGATCACCGGGGCGTCCGGCACCCGTAGCTCCAGCGCCACCCCGGCCCGGTCAGCCACGGAGCCCAGCCGGTCCACCACCCGCTGCACCACCGGTACGAGATCGGTCGGCTCGCTGTCGAGCACGGCGAAGCCCGCGTCGAACCGGCTGATCTCCAGCAGGTCGGTGAGGAGGCTCTCGAACCGGTCCAGCTCGGCCTGAAGCAGTTCGGCGCTGCGGGCCACCGCCGGGTCGAACTCGTCGCGCTCGGCGAAGATCAGATCCGCCGCCATCCGTACGGTGGTCAGCGGCGTACGCAGTTCGTGGGAGACGTCGGAGGTGAACCGCCGTTGCAGGCGGGACATCTCCTCCAGCCGGAGGATCTGGCTCTGCAGGCTGGTCGCCATCTGGTTGAACGACGCCGCGAGCAGGGCCAGGTCGTCCTCGCCGGTGACCGCCATCCGCTGGTCCAGCAGGCCCGCCGACAGCCGCTGGGCGGTCCGGGCGGCGACCCGGACCGGGTTCACCACCAGTCGGGTGACCAGTGCGGAGACCAGGCCGAGCAGCAGGACAAGAGCGACACCGGTCGCCAGCACCGTGGAGCGTGCCTGGGCGGCGGTCTCGTCCTGCCGGTTGAGCGGTACGAAGTAGTAGAGCTCCACCTGCCCGAAGCGGGTCGGCACCGGCGAGCCGTAGACGAGGTACTTGAGCCGACCGCTGCCGAGATCGCCGGTGCGGATCTGGTGCGCCACCTGGCCGTTGGCGACCACCTGCCGCAGCTCAGGACTGATCATGGGACGGACGTCGACGGTGGGTGAGGTGGCGGTCTTGATCGAGCCGGGGTGGTGCTCGGCGGTCAGCGCCACCACCGCGCCCCCGACCTGCTTCGGGTCGCCGCCGGCCAGGTAGTCGACGGTGCGCTCGAAGGTGCGTTGCAGGTTCGACTCGTAGGCCCCGGTGTGGATGTCCAGCTGGTTGGTGGCGTAGTCCCGCCCGCTCTCCAGCCGCACCTTGACGTCCTCGGTGGCGTTCTCCAACAGGATGTTCGTGATGTTGTCAGCCACCAGATAGGCGAAGCCGCCGACCAGCAGGCTCGATGCGACGAGGGTGATGCTGACGACGCGCAACTGCAACGATCGGCGCCACGTCCGGCGTAGCCCGGCGAAGAGTGCCGCGCTACGGGCGACCACGGCGTGCCAGAACGCCCGCAGCCGGGTGAAAAGGGCGGTCACGCGTCGGGTCACAATGCTCCCAGGCTATCCGGTGCTCCGAGATGCGGCCGCACTATCGCCGGCCGACCTACCCCGTCCCGGCCTTGTAGCCCACCCCACGGACCGTCAGGATGATCTCCGGCCGCTCCGGATCGGGCTCGATCTTGGCGCGAAGCCGCTGCACGTGCACGTTGACCAGGCGAGTGTCGGCGGCGTGCCGATAGCCCCAGACCTGCTCCAGCAGCACTTCCCGGGTGAAGACCTGACGCGGTTTACGAGCCAGGGCGACCAGCAGGTCGAACTCCAGGGGAGTCAGTTTCACCTCGTCGCCGTCCCGGCTGACGGTGTGCGCCGGCACGTCGATGTTGATCTGGTTACCGGGGGGACCGATCGTCAGCATCTCCGGTGCCGCGTCTTCGCCACGTCGCAGCCGGGCCCGCATCCGGGCCACCAGTTCCTTCGGCTTGAACGGCTTGACGACGTAGTCGTCGGCTCCCGATTCGAGGCCGAGGACGACGTCGACGGTGTCGCTCTTGGCGGTCAGCATCACGATCGGGACCCCGGACTCCGAGCGGATCGCCCTGGCCACGTCGATGCCGCTCATCCCGGGCAGCATGAGGTCCAATAGGACGATGTCCGGGCGGCTCTCCCGGAACGCGGCCAGTGCCCGCTCACCGTCCGCCACGAAGGAGGGCAGGAAACCCTCACTACGCAGGACGATGCCAAGCATCTCGGCCAGCGCAGGATCGTCGTCCACCACCAGAACCCGGGCTCTCATGAACCTAATATTTCATCCCTGATCCGGTTCATGGGAACCGCTCCACCTGTCACCAGCTTCGAGCCGTGCCAAGATCCCGACAATCCCGGACTTGTCATACCGGGTCGTGCCGGCAATTTGCCGATTCGGAGGTCCGTCGGCTGACCATCCGGAGGTCGACCGGCCGGCGGCTGACCGGCCGAGGGTCGACCTGCCGACAGCGCTGCCCGACGCGGACCCGGGCCGGCACCCGGTCCGTTGGCGTCATGCTGAAATTGCCCGATGAAGGCTTTCCTTCCCTGGCTCACGGTGCTCGCCGTGATCATGCTGCTGAACGCGCTACGGCTACGGCCGCTGGCCACCGCGGTAGCCGTCGGTTGGCTCGGTTACTGCATCTGGACCTGGGTACGGGGCAGTCGCGCCGACCGAGGCAGTAACGCTGAGCGGCACGGCAGGGGCAAGATCGACTGACCCGGCACCGCACGGCGCGACAGCGACCGGGCGCGACAGCAACCGGGCGCGGCAGGGACACGGCACGGCGCGACAGCAACCGGGCGCGACAGGGACACGGCACGGCAGGGACACGGCGCGGCAGGGACACGGCACGGGCGCGGCAGGGCCGGCGCAACAGCGACCGGGCGCGATGAAGACAAGGGCGCGATGAAGACCGGGAAGCAGCCGGGCCGGCTGGAGAGTCCAGCCGGCCCGATACGGCTCGCCCGACGGGTCGTTCGGGCGAAGCGTCCTGCTCAGTAGCGGTAGTGGTCCGGCTTGAACGGCCCCTCCACCTGCACGCCCAGGTAGGCGGCCTGCTCCTTGGTCAGGGTGCTGAGCTTGGCACCGAGCGCGTCAAGGTGCAGCCGGGCTACCTTCTCGTCGAGGTGCTTCGGCAGGGTGTAGACGCCGACCGGGTATTCGTCGGTCTTGGTGAACAGCTCGATCTGGGCGATGGTCTGGTTCGCGAACGAGTTCGACATCACGAAGCTCGGGTGCCCGGTGGCGTTGCCCAGGTTCAGCAGCCGCCCCTCGGAGAGCACGATGATGGCGTGGCCGTCCTCGAACTTCCAGAGGTCGACCTGCGGCTTGATGTTGATCCGCTCGACGTCCGTACGCTTGGCCAGGCCAGCCATGTCGATCTCGTTGTCGAAGTGACCGATGTTGCCCACGATCGCCTGGTGCTTCATGCGCGCCATGTGCTCGTTGGTGATGACATCGAAACAGCCGGTGGCAGTGACGAAGATGTCGGCCGTCTCCACCACGTCGTCCAGCGTGGCCACCTGGTAGCCGTCCATTGCCGCCTGCAGCGCGCAGATCGGGTCGACCTCGGTCACCACGACCCGGGCCCCCTGGCCGCGCAGCGACTCGGCGCAGCCCTTGCCGACGTCGCCATAGCCGAGGACGACCGCCACCTTGCCGCCGATGAGCACGTCGGTGGCGCGGTTGATGCCGTCGATGAGCGAGTGACGGCAGCCGTACTTGTTGTCGAACTTGCTCTTGGTCACCGCGTCGTTGACGTTGATCGCCGGGAAGAGCAGGGTGCCTTCCCGCTGCATCTCGTACAGCCGGTGCACCCCGGTGGTGGTCTCCTCGGTGACGCCCTTGATGCCCGCCGCGATCCGGGTCCACCGCCGGTCGTCCTCGGCCAGCGACCGGTGCAGCACTTCCAGGATCACCGCGTACTCCTCGGAGTCCGCGCTCTCCACCGGCGGCACCGCCCCGGCCCCCTCGAACTGCGCGCCCCGGTGTACGAGCAGCGTGGCGTCGCCACCGTCGTCCAGGATCATGTTCGGGCCCTGCCCGTCCGGCCAGGTCAACGCCTGCTCGGTGCACCACCAGTATTCCTGGAGGGTTTCACCCTTCCAGGCGTAGACCGGGACACCGGCCGGCGCCTCGGGGGTGCCCTCGGGGCCCACCGCGATGGCTGCGGCGGCGTGGTCCTGAGTGGAGAAGATGTTGCAGGACGCCCACCGCACCTCGGCACCGAGCGCGACGAGTGTCTCGATGAGCACGGCGGTCTGGATCGTCATGTGCAACGAGCCGGTGATTCGCGCCCCCCGCAGCGGCTGCGCCTGCGCGAATTCCCGGCGGATCGCCATCAGACCGGGCATCTCGTGCTCGGCCAGCTCGATTTCCTTGCGCCCGAACGCGGCCAGCGACAGATCCGCCACCTTGAAGTCGCCCTCGGCGAGGGTGCGCGGTCGGGGCTCGGTCGACGCGCCACCGGAGGGCGCCGGAAGGGTGCTGGTCATGAAAGCTCCTGTCGTACGGGTCTGCTGCGCGACCCTCCACCTTACGCTCGGCCAGCACACGGTCAGCAGAAGGCACACGGGATCGGTCTGACGCGCGTCGGTTACCGACACGGCTCGGGCTACCTTCCCAGTAGTTACCGGCGCGGTTCGGCGCGCAGCGCGCGGGGCGGTCGGTCGTGAACGGTTTCCCGTCCAGTATCCGCCCGCCCCGCGCATCCCCCCGGTTTGGTTCCCCCGCGCGGAACCACGAGCGATGAGAGATCTCCCACCGTCGCGGTAACGCCGCGTGATTACAGCTTGACCATCCATCAGGGACTAGTCAAGCAATTCGGAAAAATCCGATCTGCGAGTTTCGCCCGCCAGGCCACTTTTGCCCCAGATGCCGGATTCGCCCTCCGGACGGAGGTCACGTTGGCTGCTGCCAGCCTCGCGCCGACTGTCTGCCCTCGGATCACCTGGTGGCCGTGCCGACCGAGGCGACAAATGCCTCACCGACACCGGCCAGGGTCAACGGGGCATCGTCCGCCGCCCCGAACGCCGCCCGGCCCGGCTCGACAACGGTCGCGCCGGTGCCATCCCGGGCCTCGATCCGACCACTGCGGCACCACACCACCCGAGGGCCGGGCAGGGCCAACTCCACGCGCGGCGTGGCGGCGTCGAGACGTACGACGTGCAGGACGAAGTCGTCGACCGGCAGTGGCCAGGTGACCACCCCCGGAGCCACCTCGACCGGGGTGAGCACGGGATCGTCGAGCACCTCGAACCGCAGCACCCGCAGCAGTTCCGGGACGTCCACCGGTTTGGGGGTGAGGCCGCCCCGCAACACGTTGTCGCTCGCGGCCATGAGTTCCACCCCGGCACCGTGCAGATAGGCGTGCAGGTTGCCGGCCGGCATCCAGATCGCCTCGCCGGGGGCGAGGGTGACATGGTTCAGCAGGAGGGCGACCAGCACCCCGGGATCCCCGGGATAGCGGTCGGCCAGCCGCCGCGCCAACGCCGCCGGCGCGGCGAAGTCCTGGGTCACCTCCGCCGTCAGGACCGCCGCCAGCAGCCCGGCCTGGTCCCCCGCCGGCCAGGTCAACAACTGCTGTACGGCGGCGGCGAGCCCGGCCGGACCGGTACGCAGCGCAGCCACCACCGGGTCGAGATCGGCTACCTCGAAGGCGGCGAGGACGTCCGCCGACACCTTCGGATCGCGGAACCCGCACAGCGCCTCGAACGGCGACAGGGCCACCAGCATCTCGGGCTTGTGGTACGGATCGACATAGTTGCGTCGTACCGTCGCCGGCGCGCTGGCCGTCTCGGACCGGGCCTGCTCGGCGGCGTACCCGGCCCTGGCCTGCTCGGCGTTCGGGTGTGCCTGAAGCGACAGCGGTGTCTCCGCCGCCAGCACCTTCAGCAGGAAGGGCAGCCGCGCGCCGAACCGGCCGACCACGTCGTCACCGAGCCACCGACGGGGCTCTGCGGCGAGCAGTTCGGCCAGGCTGACCGGCACGGCGTCCCGCTCCACCGTCGCCGAGGCGGCGGGGTGGGCACCCAGCCAGAGTTCCGCCTCCGGTCCGGGGCTGGGCACCGGTCGGCCCTGCAACTCGGCGATGGCTGACCGGGAACCCCAGGCGTAGTCCCGGATCGGACCGCTCATCGGCTCCATGTCAGCCTCCGGCCGAAGCGCCGGCCCGGGCGTGGTAGATGTCCGGCTCCAGGTAGATCATCCGGGCGATGGGCACGGCGGTGCGGATCCGTGCCTCGACGGCGTCGATGTCCCGGGCCAGGTCGTCGGCCCGCTCGTACGGCTCGACCGCGACCTTGACCGCGACGAGCAGTTCCTCCGGTCCCAGGTGGAGCGTCTTCATGTGGATGATCCGGCTGACCTCCGGACCCTCGGTGATCGCCTGCTCGATCCGGCGTACCTCCTCTGGGCCGGCACCCTCACCGAGCAGCAGGCTCTTCGTCTCCAGCGCCAGCACGACGGCGATGGCGACCAGCAGGACACCGATCATGGCGGTGCCGGCGGCGTCCCAGTAGCCGCTGCCCGTGATCAGCGTCATCGACACGCCGAACAGGGCGAAGACCAGACCGACCAGGGCACCGAGATCCTCCAGCAGCACCACCGGCAGCTCCGGAGCCTTGGCCCGGCGGACGAACTGCGCCCAGGTGGCGTTGCCCCGGATCGCGTTCGACTCCTTGATCGCGGTACGGAAGGAGAACGACTCCATGACGATCGCCAGCACCAACACCACCACCGGCACCCAGTGCCAGCTGGTGATGCCGTGCGGATCCTCGAACTTGTGGTACGCCTCGTAGAGGGCGAACAGGCCACCGACGCTGAACAGCACGATCGAGACGATGAACGCGTAGATGTAGCGCTCCCGCCCGTACCCGAAGGGGTGCTGGGGGGTCGCCGCGCGCCTGGCCCGGCGCCCACCGACCAGCAGCAACGCCTGGTTGCCGGAGTCCGCCACCGAGTGGATCGCCTCGGCGAGCATCGACGAGGAGGCGGTCAGGGCGAACGCGATGAACTTGGTGACCGCGATACCCAGGTTGGCCGCCAGCGCGGCGACGATCGCCTTGGTGCCCCCGCCGGCGCTCACGCCGCCACTCCCTCACACCGCACAGCGACCGGGTTCACCGATCCGGGTTCCACGGTGCGCTCGCTACGCTCGCTCACGGGTTCGACAGCTCCTTCATCTCGGTTACGGCCGGTACGGCCATCGGGTCGAGCCCGTGGGCCAGGGCCAGGTAGATCGACGCGAAGTCGGGTACGGCGATCAGCGAGGCGAGACGTTCCAGCGCCGAACCGCCCTCGGCGGTGACCACGTCGCAGCGCACCCCGCGCCGCTCGGCGAGGGTCTGCACCGCGTCGGCCCGGCGCTCCTCCACCGCGAGTGGCTCGTCGGTGTCGTCGTCGGCGTTGAGGCCGCCGTCGCGCAGCAGCACCACCCGCAGCCGGGTGGCTTCCCCGGTCTCCTCCTCCGGGTCGGCGAAGATGTCCCGGGTCGACTCGGCCAGCCCGCCGAAGACGCCGTCGAGCAGGCCCACCCGGCCCCGACCGGCCTCGCCGAGCGCCCCGCCCACCACCGGGTAGCGGGCGTTGGCCGACAGGGTGTCGCCGAACCGGCGGGCGGCGACGGTGGCCAACGGTGACGAACCCCAGACGATCGGGATCGAGCCGGCCAGCCCCAGCGCCAGCGACTTCGCCGGATTGACGAACGACTCGGCGGTCGGGCGGCAGCGGTCGGCGTCCGCGTCGAGCCGGGCCGCGGTCTCTGCCAGGTCCGCCTCGTTGACCTTGACCAGACCGAGGGTACGGGCGGCGAGCAGCACCGGAACGGTCAACGCCCAGAGGCTGGCTCGGGCGGGGGCGCGCCGGGGCACCGGGATGAACGGTGCCCGTACGCCTTCGGCGACCGACTGGAGCTTCGAGTCCGGCGCGCCGATGGCGACCAGCCGGGCACCCCGCCGGGCGGCGGCCTCGGCCGCGCCGAGTGCCTCCGGCCCCCGGCCCGAGGCGCTGATGGCGATCACCACGTCGGCCGCGCCCACCCAACCGGGCACCCCGGCGCTGCGGTGCGGGATGACCGGCACCGGGCAGCGCGGGCCGGCGACCGTGGCGAGCACGTCACCGGTACGACCGGCGGTGCCGATGCCGGCGATCACCACCGCCCGGGGGCGGCCCTCGTCGGCGAGGACCGAGAGGTTGGCCTCCGCCGCCAGAGCAGCCGCCTCGCGCACCTGCGCGCCGGCCGAGGCGGTGAACCGCAGCATGCCGCCCGGATCGTTTTCGATCAGGGCATCCGGGTGGTCCAGCAGCGCCTCGTCGGCGACGCGCTGCCCACGGATACCGGCGGTACCTTCCATCACTACGCCTCCTGCGCGGGACCGCCGCGCGCCTCGTCCAGCAGCAGCACCGGCACATCGTCGCGTACCTCGAAGATGCGACCGCACTCGGTGCAGGTCAGGGTCTGCGCCGCCGGGTCGTAGTCGAGTGGTGCGTGGTGTGTGTCTGGGCAGGCGAGGATTTCGAGCAACTGCGGATCCAGGGCCACGGTCGGCTCCTTCCACGTCGGGCGGAATGCTGGCCGGGTCCGCGGTGGCCACCGGCGCAGGGGATCTTATCGGCGAACGATGCCGAGCACCTCGTCGCGCAGCGCCACCATCCGCTGCCCGGTCGGTGCCTCGACGTTGAGCCGCAGCAACGGCTCGGTGTTCGAGGGCCGCAGGTTGATCCAGGCCCCGTCGGCGAAGCGGATGGTCAGGCCGTCCAGTTCGTCGGTCTGCGCGTCGGGGTACGCCTGCTCAACCTCGGCCAGCTTGGCCGACTGGTCGGCGACCGTGGAGTTGATCTCGCCGGAGGCGACGTACCGCTCGTACTCGTGGGCCAGTTCGGACAGGGGCCGGGCCTGCTCGCCGAGCGCGGCCAGGACGTGCATCGCGGCGAGCATGCCGGTGTCGGCGAACCAGAAGTCCCGGAAGTAGTAGTGCGCGGAGTGTTCACCGCCGAATACGGCGTTGGTACGGGCCATCTCCGCCTTGATGAACGAGTGACCGACCCGGCTGCGTACCGGCTCACCACCGTGCTCCCGGACGATCTCCGGTACGGCGCTGGAGGTGATCAGGTTGTGGATGATCGTGGACCCGGGGTGCTTGGCCAACTCGCGGGCCGCGACCAGGGCGGTGATCGCCGACGGGGAGACCGCCTCGCCGCGCTCGTCGATCACGAAGCACCGGTCGGCGTCGCCGTCGAAGGCGAGCCCCAGGTCGGCACCGTGTTCCCGGACCGCTGCCTGAAGGTCGACCAGGTTGGCCGGGTCGAGCGGGTTGGCCTCGTGGTTGGGGAAGGAACCGTCCAGCTCGAAGTAGAGCGGCACGATGGTCAACGGCAGGGCCGGCAGTACGGCGTCGCCGAGCACCGCCGGGACCGTGTAACCACCCATTCCGTTGCCGGCGTCGACGACCACCTTCAGCGGCCGGATCGTCGAGAGGTCGACCAGGGCTCGCAGGTGGGCGGCGTAGTCAGGCAGCAGGTCCCGGCGCTCGGCCGATGACCGCGCCTCACCCACCGACTCCGTACGGTCCGACGCGTCCGGCTTCTCCGCCGGGTCCGACTTGTCGAGCAGCGCCTGGGCGCGGTCGCGCAGCTCCGCCAGACCACTGTCCTGACCGATCGGGCGAGCCCCGGCCCGGCACATCTTGATGCCGTTGTACTGGGCAGGGTTGTGGCTGGCGGTGAACATCGCGCCGGGCAGGTCGAGCGCCCCGGAGGCGTAGTAGAGCATGTCCGTGGAGCCGAGGCCGGTTTCGATGACCGACATGCCCTCGGTCCGTACCCCGGCGGCGAACGCGGCGGCGAGCCCTGGGGACGAATCCCGCATGTCGTGGGTAATCAACACCGTGTCCCGGCCGTCGGCCGAGCTGGTCAGCAACTGCGCGAACGCCGCCCCCAGCGCCTCGGCGGTCCGCTCGTCCCACTGCTCCGGGACGGTCCCACGGACGTCGTATGCCTTGACAATCAGGGACAAGTCAGACACCGGTCTCGCTCCTCAGCCGCATCTCGGTCAACGGCCTGAGCGTATCGGAGCCGCCGCCCGTCGCTCGGCCAAGGCGGATGGCCCGCCATCGTTCAGCGCGGCATCCTCGGCATGATCACGGTCGAGTCGCCGCCCCCGGCCGGCGGCGGGTAGCCCTGACCAGGCGGGGGCGGGTAGCCCTGACCAGGCGGGGGCGGATAGTTCGGCCCGGGCGGGGGCGGATAGTTCGGCCCGGCTGGGTGGCTGCCGCCGGCTGGTTGACTGCCGGACCGGTATACGCCCGACGCATATACGCCCGACGGAGCCGTCGGATCCGTCGCGCTCGCCTCCCGACCACGTCGGCGCAGCAGCACCACCAGTAGGGCGACCCCGATCCCGACCATGGCCACGCCCAGGATCATCACGACGGCGCCCACCCCGAAGGAGCCACCGTCATCCTCCTTCGACGCGCTGGCCAGTGCCGGTTGCGTCGTCGGCGCCTCGGCGTCGGGTGACCCGGCGTCCGGCGACTCGACCGGCGGCGGTGTGGAAGTGGGCGACGCACTCGGCGTACGGGTCGGGCTGCTCGTCGCCGTCGAGACCACCTTGGTGGTGTCGGAATCGCGGCCGAGCACGCTCCCGTCCTCGTCGTACGCCTCCGCCACGACGGTCGCGCGCCCCGCCGGTGCCCCCGGCAGGAAAGCCAGCCGGAACCGGAGCGAGGCGCTCTTACCCTTGCAGAGCCGAGGTTTGGCCGGGGCCGTCGGCGTGACCGCGACCAGGCCATCCCCACCACCGGAGACCCCCACCAGCTGCCAGTCCCCGTCCACCGCGATGGCCACTCGCACCTGGTCCGCCTCGAGGCCCGACAGTTTGATCGACAGCCCGATCCGGACGTCCACACATCCGTCCTCCCGGCGGCTCATCGAGACGTTCGCCGCACCTGCGGAGGACCCAGCGACAATGCTGCTGGAAACGCTGACCTTCACCCTGTCATCGGCGGCCAACGCTGGAGCCGTACCGAGCCCGAGCAGACCGGCCGAAAGTCCGGCGACCACCGCGAGTCGCGCCCCGACACGCCGCACCAGCATGATCACCTCGCCGTTTCCCGGAACATATCCGGCCGACAGGCTACCCTGACCGCCCCCATCGTCCGGCTCGTCGCCGGTGAGGACCCCCTGCGAGAAGTCGGCCTGTTCGGTGAAGTTCGGCATGGGAGACGGCCTTGTCGAACCCAGCACCGCCGAAAACGTCCCCCGGCCGCCGTCGCGGCCATCTGCGCCGCTCAGGACGGGTACGCGTGGCCGGGCGTCGTTGCGATCAGCACATCGGCCACCGGCTGCCAGCCGAGCGTCAAGTACAGGCGCTGACCGTCCTCGCTGGCGATAAGAATGCCCTGTTCGGCGCCTTCTTCGATCGCGGACCGGGCTAGTGCACCCATGACCGCGCTGGCCAGGCCCTTGCGCCGATGAGCCGGTATGGTTTCGATCCGGTCTGCGACCGCATCCGTACCGGCCAGTCCCATCGTCCCGCGCGCACCGATCTCTCCCGACTCGTGCCGTGCCCTGACCGTGACCGCGCTGTCACCGCCATTCGATTCGATCTGGGTCAGGAGCCGGTACGGTGCCACGAGCATGTTCTGCGGATGCCCGCGAAGATCGGCTGTCATCAGCAGTTCCGAGTGCTTGAGCACGATCAGGCCGGCGGCGGTCAGCGCCGAGGACGCCTTGGCCGGGTCGGTGGTGGGCACGGTCAGCCAGGTAACGGCATCCTCGCCGGCGACCAGCTCGGCCAGCGTGGTGAGCGAGGCCGGGTCCTCGCCGGCATCGAGCGCGACGTACTCGATGTCGCGGCCGGGCTGCATGCACCGGACCCGCAACGCGCCGCCCACGTCCTCGGCGGCGGGCAGCGCACGAGCCGCGCCCCAGCCGCGCTGCCAACGGACGATGAGATCTCGCAGGTTGCTCACCCATCAAGTGAATCACTTGCAGATGAGCGGCCTGTCACGCCGTAGGACGCAATGAGACCCGGTCACCTGCGCGGATCTGTTCTGATCCGCGCACACCTGTACGCCGTCGCCGTCCGTCAAGGCGTCGAAGCCCGACGCGGCGAACAGTGCGACGACTGCGCTCTCCCGGTCGTCGCGGTGAGACGGGCTGCGGATGCGCGTCGGGCTGCTCAAACGCCTGCTCCGCCGACACCCCACAGACGAACCGGTGAGCGATCACCGCGAAGCTCACGCCGCTGAACCCCTGCCTCAACACGCGTGCCCATCGATGTAGCAGCGGCGCTGGCGGGCGTACCGTGCGAGCCGTCCCAAGGCGGGAGCCCAGTTGGGTCGGCTCCGAAGCCAGCCGAGCGTCTCAGCAAGGTCCAGCACGACCGGGCAGCCGTCGACGGACTTGCCGTACCTCGTCGTAGGCCATGCCAGGACGATCCGACCCGGGTCAACCAGCAGATCTCGTTGACCACCTACCACTGATCACGCCCTTTGGGCGTGACCGCTCTGCTGCTTTGTGAACATCTGTTGCTGCTCCACGGGCTGTTGCGAAATGAAGTTGGGGGCGGTTGATCTCCTTTTTGTGCATATTTAGATAGAATGGTGGTATGGCAAAGGGGTACCGACCCGTTGATCGTGATCAACAGTTTCTGATGCCGCCGGATATGCGGCAGTGGCTGCGGGCTGATCATCCGGTGTGGGTGCTGATCGAGGCGGTGCGGCTGTTGGACACCACGCAGATACATGCCCGGTGTCGCACGGGTGGGGTGGGTCGGGCGGGCTTCGACCCGGACATGATGCTGACATTGTTGTTCTATGCCTACGCGCGGGGGATCCGCTCGTCACGGCGGATTGAGCGGCTGTGCTGGGAGGACGTGGGGTTCCGGGTGATCTGCGCGCAGGACGTGCCGGATCACACGACGATCTGGCGGTTCGCTGACATGGCCCCGCAGTTGGTGGAGAACTTGTTCGCCGAGGTGCTGCTGCTGTGCGCGAAGGCGGGGATGGGGCGGCTGGAGACGATCACGCTGGATGGGATGAAGATCGGCGCGAACGCGTCGATGAAGGCCAACCGCAGCGAGGAACGGATTCGCGCCGAGTTGGCCGAGGTGGCCGCCGAGGCGGTGGCCGAGCACCGGGCCACGGACACGGCCGAGGATGCGCTGTTCGGCGGCGCCTGCGGCGGTGACCAGCTGCCCGAGGAGTTGGCCGATGAGCGCTGTCGTGGGCCGCGGCTGCGGCGGGCATTGGCCGAGCTGGAGGCCGAGCGGACCGCCGGACAGGCCGAGGCTGGGGCTAAGGCGGATCAGTATCTGCAGCGTCAACGTCGCGGTGAGCGTATCCGCGGTAACGTGCCGGTCAACGCGGAGGTTGCCTCGGCCAGGCTACGGCTGGAACAGGCCATCGCCGCTCGGCAAGCCACGATCGCCGAGTGGGAGCAGCGCAACGCCGACAAGATCGCCGCGACGGGTAGCGGGCTGGTCGGTGCGCGGCCCCGCCCGGTCGATGAACACTTCGCGGTCGTGCGGGCGCGTACGTGGTTGGACAAGGCGCTGGCGCGGGCGGCCGAGCGGGAACGCCAGGTGGCCGATCAACGGCCGCGGGTGCGTAACGTCACCGACCCGGACAGTCGGCTCATGCCGACCAAGTCCGGGTTCATCCAGGGCTACAACCCGCAAAACGTGGTCTCGGCCGACCATCTGATCATCGCCACCGAACTGACCCAGGACACCGGTGATGTTGAACAGGCAAAGCCGATGATGGCCGCCGCCGAAGACGCCGCCAACCTCATCACCGGTGCCCATCGCGACCAGGCCGAAGCAGCGCAACTGACCTGCACCTGCCCACCAAAAGACAGCCAGGACTCACCGCCAACACCAACCGCCTCGCCGGCCACCGGTGCGACCCGCCGATCCTGTCCGCGCCACCCGAACGGGATCGGCACAATGGTCATGGACGCCGGCTACCTGTCCGAGGAGAATCTCACCGCCGCCGGACCCGACCGGCTCATCGCCACCGGCAAAAGCCACGACGTGGAGAAATCGGCCCGTACCCAACCCGCCGACCCGCCACCGGATCCCGACCAGCCCCACCACACCGATCCGGTCCAGCAGATGGCCCAGCGGTTACGCACCCCCGAAGGCATCGCCACCTACCGCCAACGCGGACACATCGCCGAGACCCCCCACGGCCACATCAAACACAACACAGGCATCCGCACCCTCACCCGCCGCGGTCTGGACCGTGCTACCGCCGAATGGAAGTTCATCTGCGCCACCTACAACATCAACCGGCTGGTACACACCCTCCGCACCACCGGCCATCTCCTACCCGGCAAGGCATAGCGCAGCCAGTCCACGAACCACCCCAACCCGCCGGCCACACCCCACAGGCCCCAACAACATCAAACCCCGAATACCACCAGCACCCGCTAACACCCCCCAACTTCATTTCGCAACAGCCCGTGGAGCAGCAACAAACGTTCACAAACCCCGGCCATCATGACCGCCGACCAGCTCGACCGGACCAGTTGAAGCGTCCTGGCCAACGAAGGTCGCGCCACCAGCTTCGGCCCGACCAACGTACGACTACACCAGGCCGCCGCGCTGGTGGTGCTGGGCCAGCCTGATCGGGCGGTGGAGGTGGGACGGCAGATTCCGGCCGACGTACTTTGCGCCCTTCCCGCCGAACGGCGAGCGAACCATCATCTCACCCTGGCGATGGCGCACGCCCAGCTCGGAGCAATGGCCGAGGCCGGGACGTGTCTGGTGGAGGGTGATCGGCTGGCACCGGGAGAGATCCGGCACCGTCCGGTCGCCCGAGATGTCCTGCGTGATGTGCTACGTGGCCTACCTGGCACGCCACCGCCGCCGGTCGCTGCGCTCGCACGAACCTGGGAGCCGGACTGTGACGCCTTCCGACACGTACCTCTGTGCCGCCTCCCGGGACGGCCGGGACTCTGTGCCGCCTCCCGGGACGGCCGGGCTGTCAGTCCAGGCCGTCGACGATCCGCGCGGCCAACGCCGTCCGGCACAGCTGGTCGGCCTGCCGGGTCGTCTCGGGCAGCCGGTACCTCGGGCTCGACGCCAGCACCCGCGCGCAGGCGTTGTCCAGGTCCATCCGGTGTCCCACCGAGACGAAGACCGGCTTCACCCCGTCCTGAGTGCGCAGCACCCGGCCGACCGTCTCGGGACCGTCCCGCAGTGGCGACCAGGATCCCCGCTGTTCGGCGGGGGCATCCCACTGGCCGACCAGCGGCGTCTTGCCCACCCCGATCGCCGGCAGACCGGTCAGCACCCCCAGATGGCAGGCCAGCCCAAACCGACGTGGATGGGCGAACCCATGCCCGTCGCAGACCAGCAGGTCGGGCTGGGTGGTGAGCCGATCCAACGCCTCCAGCAGGGTGGGCAGCTCGCGGAAGGCGAACAGACCGGGTACGTAGTCGAAGGCGACCCGCCCGGCGACCACTGCCGAGTCGACCACGGCCAGCGTCCGCGCGTCCAGGACGACCACGGCCGCGACGAGCCGCTGCCCGTCCTCGGCGTACGCCACGTCGAGCCCGGCCACCCTCCGGGGTGTGGTGGGTCCGGGTCCGACCAGATCAACCAGGGGACGCAACCGATCCTGTACGGCCTCCGCCTCGGCCACCGTACGTGGATTGGCCATCAGTCGGCGCGGAGTGCGCTGCCGATCTTCCGGTTCGTCCACCGTCAACTCCGTCACGACAGCCTCCACTCCCTCGCCGGTGTCGCCTGACCCGCCCACTCGGACGGTAGGACCCGTGGGTTCCGGCATTCTGCCCGACCCCGTACCGAACGCTGCCCGACCCCGTACCGGACGCTGCCCGACCCCGTACCGGACGCTGCCCAGCCCACCGCACGGCCCCGTGACCGCACCCGAAGTGGGGTAGTTTCGGCGCCGGTGGGGGTGTGACACATGACGGCAGTGACCAACAGTCGCCAGCAGAAGCCGGCTGGGCAGGGAACGGGGAGACTTGCACATGATCAGCCAGCAGGAGGCCGAATGGACTCCCGGTACCGCTGTCGGTGCACCGACAGCGCCGGGCACCATCGCGTACCTGACGGTCCAACACGAGCTGCACATCGCCCACAGCGTCAAGGGTGATCCGGTCTTCCACCACCATCGGTTGGTCCGCGAACACCTCGCCGGGCGGCCGACCGGTCATCTCGTCCGAGGTGGTGAGCGGCACGCGGAGCTGGTCGTACTCTCCGACGTGCTGCACGAGTACGACCGGCGCCAGACGGTCAGCGGACAACCGGTGCTGACTCTGGAAGCAGCTCAGGAACTCTTCGGCACCGCCCAGCTGGACGTGGTCCGGACCCGTGAGCCGGGTGACCCGTTCGGCGGTATCGTCGAGCGACCGTGCGCCTCCTGCCTCACCGCGTTGATCCACTTCGGCGTACTGCCCTGGTCGGAACTGGCCTTCACCGAACAGTGGCGACCCGCACCCCAGCCGGTACCGCATCCGCACCGATTTCCGGCCGAGGTCGCCGACGCCCTGGTGGACGCGGGCTGGCGGCCGAGCCGTACCGACCCGGCGACGGCGAGCGACATCATCGACCGGGTCTGCGCGGTGGCCGGCCGACGCCATCGACGTGAGGTCTTCCCGGCCGCCGAACGGACCCTGCGGGCGTTCCCGGGGCTGATCTGCGGGCGGCGGGGCCCGGGTGAGCAGGTGTGGATCAGCCGGTTCGAGATCGACCCGGTGGCCGTGGCGCACAGCGTCGACACCCTGGCCGAGTTCGCGGCGATCATCGGCGTACGACTGTTTCCGATCGGCACCGAGGGTGGGGAGAGCATCCTCGCCGTGGACGAGCACGGGCGGATCTTCGCCCTGGACCAGGCGGGCGAGTGGTTCCTCGGGGCCGACGTCGACGAGGCGCTGACGAATCTGCTCCTCGGCCGAGCACCGGTCCGGGTACGCGACGACGGCTCCTGGTGAGGTGTTCCCTACACCTCGATGCCGGTGAGGACCAGGACGCGGGGTTCGGTGTAGTCGTCCATGGCACTGCGCAGACCCTCGCGGCCGACGCCGCTGCCCTTCACCCCGCCGTACGGCATCTGTTCGGCCCGGAACGACGGCACGTCCCCGACGATCACGCCACCGACCTGGAGAGTGCGGTGCGCGGCGAACGCGGTGGTGATGTCGTGGGTGAAGACTCCCGCCTGGAGTCCGTACGCCGAGTCGTTGATCGCGGCGAAGCCGGCGGCGTCGTCGGCGACCGGCTCGACGACCAGGACCGGCCCGAAGACCTCGTCGCTTGCCACCTTCGCCCCGGCCGGCACGTCGGTGAGCACGGTGGGTGGGTAGCTGGCCCCCTCCCGCCGGCCGCCCACCAGGATGTGCGCTCCCGCCGTCACCGCCTCGTCCACCCACTGCTCCACCCGCCGGGCGGCGGCCTCGTCGATCAGCGGCCCGACGTCGGTCGTCTCGTCGAACGGGTCACCGATCCGTTGCGCCCGTACAGCGCTGACCAAGCGGGGCAGGAACCCGTCGTAGAGCCACTCGTGCACGTAGACCCGCTGCACGGCGATACAGCTCTGCCCGGCCTGGTAGTTGGCGAAGGTGGCGATCCGCTCGGCGGCCCGGTTGAGGTCCTCGTCGGAGGCCCAGTCGGCACAGATCAGGGTGGCGGCGTTACCGCCGAGTTCGAGCGTGACGTGCTTGTCCGGCACGGACCGGCGGATGCTCGCCCCGACCGGTCCCGAACCGGTGAAGGACACCACCGGCAGCCGGGGGTCCTGGACCAGTTCGGCGCTCCGGTCGTTGGTCATCGGCAGCACCGAGAACATGCCGGCCGGCAGCTCGGTCTCGGCCAGGATCTCGCCGAGCAGCAGGGCGGTCAGCGGGGTGGCCGGGGCCGGCTTGACCACGATCGGCGCACCGACCGCCAGCGCGGGGGCCACCTTGTGGGCCACCAGGTTGAGCGGAAAGTTGAACGGGGCGATGCCCAGCACCGGCCCTCGGGGCACCCGGCGGATCAGGGCGAGCCGGCCGAGCGCGGTGGGGTCGGTGTCGAGTCGCTGCAACTCGCCGGAGTAGCGCCGGGCCTCCTCGGCCGCCCAACGGAACGTGGAGACGCCCCGGGCCACCTCCGCCCGGGCCCATTTGAGCGGCTTGCCGTTCTCGCCGGTGATCAGTTGGGCGATCTCCTCGGCCCGCTCGGCCAACCGGCGCGACACGTGGTCCAGCGCCGTCGCCCGGATCTGTGCCGGCAGCGCGGCGGCCTCGTCGGTTACCGCCACGGCGGCGGCCACGGCCTGCTCCACTTGCTCCGGGCGGGCGTTCGTGGTCCGACCGACCACCCGAGCGTCGTACGGGTTCCGAATGGTCACCACGTCGTCGCCGTCGGCCGCCCGACCCGCCACCCAGAACGAAACCTGCTCCACGTCCGCAGCCTAGTCCGGCCCGGGGTCACGATTGTCCGGTCGTGCTCAACCGGTGGGCTGGGACACCTCGACCCTGGCGTACTCGGTGGCCGGCCAGCTCGGCACGCCTTCGGGGAGGTCCAGCGCCCGCCAGAGCGCGACGGTCTGGCTGTCCGTGGCGACCCGTCCCTCGGACTCCTGGAGGTATTCGGTGAGGAACGCCCGCAGCCGCGACGGATCCACGGTGTCCCCGCCACCCGTGCCGGCGAACTCCGGGTCGGCCCAGAGCGCCAGCAGCAGCATGCCGGGCACCCGCGCCAGCCCGGGGGCGAGTGCCGGTTGGAAGTACGGCAGGGCCAGCACCCGGGCCCCGTGACGGCCGTAGAACCGCAGCCGCGCCACCGGATCACCGTGCGCGTGGTTACCGGCATGGTGGCCCGGGTGTTCCACCTCGGCCAGGATCAGGCAGGGCTGGTAGCGCTCCCGCCACCGCTCGACCAGGGTGGTCAGCAGTCGGGTACCGATTCCGGTCCCGCGACCAGCGGGGGTGACCGCCAGATAGCTCAACAGCATCACCCGGGTTGCCCGTGACCAGTCGCCGACGGCGGCACCGAGGATCTGGCCGTCGTCGGCCAGCACCGCCGAGACCTGGGTCGTCCCGCTGGCCACCCCGCGCCGTAGGCCCTCTAGCGACACCAGTTCATCCGGCGGGAACGCCGGCTCCAGCACCTCGGTGTAGATCCGGCTCAGGGTCTGTCCAGCTATGGCATCGACTATCCTCACTTTAATTTCCCCTCCATGACCGATCCGCCCATCGGGGCTCGACGTCGCTGCCGCTTCTCCAGCACGCGAACGACGCTGTCCGGGTGCAACCGGTGCAGGATCCAGCCCACTACTCCGGCGGTCAGCAGCACCGTCATGACCAGGGCCATGGCGGCAAGCTGCCGCAGATCGTACCCAGCCTGAACGATCTGCATCAGACCCGAGAGGCCGACCGCGGCGATACCGCCCAGCAGCGCGTCGTTGCGGCGCTGGTTGGCCCGGTCCCGCCGTTCCTGCCGGGCCGCTGCCTCCTTCTCCCGCAGCACCCGGTCCCGTTCCTCCTGCGCCAGCCGCTCCCGCTCGACCTGCGCCAGCCGGGCCTGCTCCTCCCGGCCCGCTCGGGCCAGGGCGTCGTTGCGTTCCTGCTGCCGGCGCACGGAGGCGTCCACCAGGTCACCGATCCGATCGCCGAGCACCTTGTCAATCATGCCCTCGAACTCGCCCCGCAGGGTGTCGAACTTCGCCGCCGCGAGTAGCCGGTCGATGATCAGCCGTGCGACCGGCGAGGACATCAGCGACGGCGAGGTGACGAACATCAGGCTGAGCCGGCTCGCCATGACGAACCGGTGCAGCCGGAGGTGCTGCGCCTCCAGGGCACCCTGCATCTCGACCAGCTCCTGGGTGACCCGCTCGTACTCGGCCGACCGCAGGGCCGCCGGATCGGCCGCCGTCCCGCCCCGCTCCAGCCGTACGATCATGGCGGCCAGCTGGAACTGGAGGTGGTCGTAGTACTCGGCGATCTGGTCCTGCCAGCCGGCGAACATGCCCTCCAGCGCGGCCACGAACTCCGCCGCCTCCTGTACGGCGTTGACCGTGTATTCCGGGCTGGCCGGGATCACGATCAGGGTGCTGTTGCAGGTACGCAGCAGCAGGTCTCCGAGGAAGCCGGGCGCGTCCACGACGGGCAGTGCCGGCACGTCGACCGGATAGCGGAGCCACTCCGCCAGCGCACTGAACCCGTGCCGGACCGGATGGCACAGCGGCTGCGCCCCGACCGCCGTCGCCGTCTCCCGGGCGTCGGTCACCGGCGTGCGGCTGCCGTCGGAAGCCACCAGGGTGGCCCGGTCCACCTGGACCAGGACGTGGTACATGCCCGGTCGGCTGCTGTGTCGGACCTGCCGGCCGCTGTGCCGGGCCAACTCGGCCGACACGTCACCGGTCACCTCCGTGGCGAAGTCGGCGAGGCGCGACCAGGCGACGGTCCCCGCTGCGGCGGCGACGGGGCGCTCCGGCTCCGCGTCGTCGTCGACACACTCCGGCTCCGCCTCGCCCTCGACGCACTCCGGCGCCACGTCGTCGGAAACCGGTCGCAGCGGCGCGCCGAGGTGAACCAGGTCGCCGAACTCCGGCGCGACCCGCGCCATGGCGGCGTACACCTGCTGCGGTGTCACCTCGGACAGCTCGCACTCCAGCCGGAGGTAGTGGTTGCCGAGTTCCGACAGGCGCAGCTGAACGCTGAAGGTGGTTGGTTCCTGGTCCGGCCAGTCGGGGTCGGCCAGCTCGACGTCCGGCAGGGTCACCGCCATCCCCCGGTACTGCCGACCGAGTGGGTCGGAACCCTTCCACACGTCGTCGAGCGGGAGTTCCGCCGCCACCAGGGCATCCGGATGGGTGGCGACATCCCAGCCGGCGATCCGCCACCGGTCCGCCGTCCGCCGAGCCACCTCGACCATCCGTACGGCGAACGGGGCCGAATCCTCAACCGGCCCGGCGCTGTCCGGACCGGAACCGGGCGGCACCTCCCGCAGGTCCTCGTACAGCCCGAACGGATAGAGGTAGACGAACGTCGCCTGGTCCAGCAGGAGCCACGGCTGGTCCGCCACCGCGACGAGCGCCTCGACGCTGTACCGGTGGGCACGCAGTTCGCTGCGCGGGATGCCGTCCGGGAAGAACTCCTCGGCCGCCCGCAGCGTGGCGACCGCACCGGCCAGGTCGCTGCCCCCGATGGCGAAGTGATCGTGTACGACCTGCGCGGCGCGGGCGGTCGCGGCGTAGTAGATCTGGTCCCCGTGCGCCTCAGCCGCCACCGCCTCGGCGATCAGTGAGGGGCTGATCCGACTCGCGGCGGCTACCACCTCCTCGGCCCGGGTCGCCGTCTCGGCGGCGCTCCTGGCCCACGTCGCCAGGGCTCCGCAGGAACCGGCGTTGAAGGTGGCCATCTCACTGTCGAGCAGATCGAGCATCCGCACGGTCAGCATGGTCAGTTCCGCGTCGACGGCGATCTCCGTGGCGACGATGCCGGTCCAGGTACGGGCGGCGAACCGCATGGTGTCCAGGATCGGGGCGACGTCCCAGGCCCGCTCCCATGCCTGGTCGCACAGGTACTTCAGGTAGAGCACCAGCAGTGGGGCGGCATCCGGGACCCGGGCCGCCGCCGTCAACGCCCGGTCGAGCGTGGTCAGGATCTGGCCGTGCAGCTCCGGGTCGTTCTCCTCGGCGTTCCAGACCGCTATCCGGTCCAGCAGCCCGAAGTCGGCTTCGGTCAGGGGGCCGGTGCCGGCTTCGGTCAGGGGGCCGGCGGGCGTACACAACTGCCGGGTGAGCCAGCGGCGGATCGGGCGGGCGTCATCTTCCGCCAGCGCGGCCAACTGGTCGGCGCGGCCTGCTTCTTCGAGCAATGTGGACCCCCGGGGATCGACGATGTCGAACGTCCCCTCGAACTATCGCGGATCAGGTCAACGGCAAGGCAGACCCCCTCGTCATCGCAATCAGCCTGGAAAGGGGCCCCTGCTGACAGCTAGGGCCGAGTCTGATCACCGCGAGGGTGGAATCACCCGGAGATGGCCCCGTCGTCCGGTCTGCTGCCCCGGGTTCGGATCGGGTTCGATCTCCTCGTGCCGCTGCACCGGACGGGCGGCTTCGCGTACCGCCTCGGCGAGCGCCACCAGATCGTCGGTGCTCGGCGGCGGCGGCTGGAACTCGCCCTCGTGCCGGACCACCTCCCAGCCCCGGGGCGCGGTCAGGTTCCGGGCATGCGGCTCACACAGGTCGTACGTGTGTGGCTCGGCGAATGCCGCGAGCGGCCCGACGACCGCTGTCGACTCGTTGTAGACATAGGTCAACGTAGCGACGGCTTGTCGGGGGCAGCCGTTGCGGGAGCAACGCCGGGTTGACCTCACGGCGGCACGGTATCTCCATTACCGGCTTCCGCGCCCGGCTTCCCGATCCGACACGCCGAAGACGGAGATCACAATTCGTCTGAGGGCGTGCGACACGAGCGGTCCCACGGACGGTCGACGCCGTGGAGCGGGGATACCCTGAGCCCATGACCAGCCCGAACCACCGCCGGCCCAGCCCCGGACGCCGCCCTCGACGGGACCGCCACGGTCGAGGGTTGCGCGGGCGACTCGTACCGGCCACCGTGCCGCTGGCCCGTACCAAGGCCGAGGTATTCGATGATCTTGTGCTGGACACCGTAGAGACCCTGGAACGACGGTTCGCCCGCGAGTTGGCCGGGGTGGAGTTCGCCGTCGAGGACGTACCCCCGGACCTCAACGTCTACGACTCGGACGTCCTGGAGGACGGCGAGGTGCCCCTCGCCCGCCTGCTCCCGGGCCGGCCGGGCCGGCAGGAGATCCCACCCCGGATCGTGCTCTACCGGCGACCGCTCGAATTCCGGGCGACCGACCACGATGACCTGGCCGACCTGATCCACGACGTGATCATCGAACAGGTGGCCAACCTGCTCGGCATGGATCCCGACGAACTCAGCTGACGTAGCGCAGCTGGCTGGATCCGGAGGCCCCCAACCTCCGGCCCACCCCGCATCGTGCTCGGATCAGGCAGCCCGGCGCTTGAGCTTGCGCCGCTCCCGTTCGGACAACCCACCCCAGATGCCGAACCGCTCGTCGTGCCCGAGCGCGTATTCCAGACACTCGGCCTTGACCTCGCAGCGAGAACAGATCCGCTTTGCCTCGCGGGTCGAGCCGCCCTTCTCGGGAAAGAACGCCTCCGGGTCAGTCTGCGAGCACAGCGCCCGCTCCTGCCACTCCGGCGCATTCCCGAGCAGGTCGGCCACCTCAAGTCGGCCGTCCATCAGATGCCTCCTTATCGCGCATCGGCGTCAAGCGCCGCTGCAACCCCCCACGCGGAAGGCGTGTTTTTGTCCGTCCGGTGGCAATTTGATGCGCTCCGTTCGAACGACCCCATCGGAAATTACACGCGTGTAATGCGTGCGCCGTCAAGCCGAACCGTGGTAGACGGGGTCGCCCTCGCGGTGCGCCTGTAACGGCTTCGGAAAGCCGCACAGCCTCGCAACCTGCCCTATCGATTCAGCCCTGGCGGGGGTAACGCCCACCCCGGCGAGTTGCCCGCGATATCGGCGTGTCGCTGGGACGCCACGCCGATATCCGGTATACGCACGCCCCGTCAGCCTGCCGTGCCGTAGGCCGTACTCCGCCGTCGCGCGGGCCGCCCGGCCGTCGCCGCGATCCGCTCCAACTGCGCCTCGGTACGCACCGATCCGTTGCCAGAACCGGCCATTCGGGAAATGGTCTCCTCCATCAGGGTGCCGCCCAGGTCATTGCACCCGCTACGCAGCATCTCGGCGGCCCCCTCGTCGCCGAGTTTCACCCACGAGCACTGGATGTTGCTGATCCGACCGTGCAACAGCAACCGGGCCATGGCGTGTACGACGCGATTCTCCCGCCAGGTGGGGCCGGGTCGAGCAATACCAGCCAGATAGATCGGGGCGTTGGTGTGCACGAACGGCAACGCCACGAACTCGGTGAAGCCGCCGGTGCGGTCCTGCACCCCGGCCAACACCCGGAAGTGCCCCAACCACTGGCCGGGATGGTCGACGTGGCCGTACATCATGGTGGAGCTGGACCGGATGCCCAGCTCGTGTGCCGTGGTCACCACCTCGACCCAGGTCGCCGCCGGCAGCTTGCCCTTGGTGAGCACCCACCGCACGTCGTCGTCGAGGATCTCGGCGGCGGTGCCCGGAATGGTGTCCAGTCCCGCGTCCCGCATCAGCATGAGCCAGTCCCGTACCGAAACCCCGGCCTTGGCCGCCGCGGTGACGATCTCCATCGGGGAGAAGGCGTGCACATGCATCCCGGGGACCCGGCCCTTGACCGCCCGCACCAGCTCGGCGTACGCGGTCACCGGCAGTTTCGGGTCGATTCCGCCCTGCATGCAGACCTCGGTCGCCCCGGCCCGCCATGCCTCCTCGGCCCGGTCGGCAACCTGCTCGGCGGAGAGCCGGAAGGAGTCGGCGTCCCGCTCCCGTTGGGCGAAGGCGCAGAACCGGCACCCCACGTAGCAGACGTTGGTGAAGTTGATGTTGCGGTTGACGACGTAGGTCACGTCGTCCCCGACCGCGTCCCGCCGAACGTCGTCGGCGATGCGGCACAGCTCCTCCAGGGCCACGCCGTCGGCGGCGAAGAGCGCCAACGCCGCTGCCTCGTGCTTCGGGTCCAGCAACGCGGCCGGATCGTCGGCGGCCAGCCGCAGGCCGACACGTAGGTCCTCACCGGCCAGCACGGAACCAGTCGGGAATGCGGTGTCGACACCCGAGCGGCCCGACTCCGAGCCCGGCTCCGAGTCAGGTGTCGAGTCCACCGGGCCGCCGGCCAGGCCGCCTGCCGTCCGGCCTACCGGGACCTTGGTGGCGACCTCGGACCAGTCACCGTAGACGCTGTCGAAGTCCCCGCGCCGATCGCCGGTACGCCCCGTCGTGTCGATGCTCGCGTGCAGGTCGGTACGGCCACCCGCGACGTACGCCTCGTCCGGCTCCTGCCACGGGCGGCCGGTCGGCCGGACCGCCTCGACCGCCAGCCCGGTCACCGGATCGGCCAGCGCGGACACGTGCGGCAGCAGGCGCGGGTCCAGCCAGGGATCGCCACGCCGGACGTACCCGGGGTAGATGGTCAGCCGCTCCCGCAGGGAGAAGCCGGCGGCAGCCGTGTGCCGGGCGAGTTCGTCCAACTGCGGCCAGGGCCGTTCCGGGTTGACGTGGTCGGGGGTCAACGGGGACACCCCACCCCAGTCGTCGATACCAGCACGCAGTAGCAGGTCGTACTCGCCGTCGATCAGGTTCGGCGGGGCCTGGAGCCGGACCCCGGGGCCCAGCAGGATCCGGGTCACCGCCACCGTGGCGGCCAGGTCGTGCAACTCGGCGTCGGGCATGCCCCGCATCGCGGTATCCGGCTTGGCCCGGAAGTTCTGCACGATCACTTCCTGGATGTGGCCGTACTCGCGATGGGCCCGGCGGATCGCGAAGATCGCGTCGACGCGTTCGGCGGGGGTCTCCCCGATGCCGATCAGGATGCCGGTGGTGAAGGGGACACCCACCCGGCCGGCGTCCTGGAGCACCCGCAGCCGTACCGCCGGCTCCTTGTCCGGCGAGCCGTAGTGCGGCCCGCCCGGCTCCGACCAGAGCCGCGTCGCGGTGGTCTCCAGCATCATGCCCATGCTCGGCGCCACCGGCTTGAGCCGCTGCAACTCGGCCCAGCTGAGCACCCCCGGGTTGAGGTGCGGCAGTAGGCCGGTCTCCTCCAGCACCGCCACGGCGCAGGCCCGGAGGTAGTCCACCGTGGAGTCGTAGCCGCGCTCGTCCAGCCACTGTCGGGCCGCCGGCCAGCGCTCCTCCGGCCGATCCCCCAACGTGAACAGGGCTTCCTTGCAGCCCTGGGCCGCCCCCTCGGCGGCGATGGCCAGCACCTCGTCCCGGTCGAGGTAGGCGGCGGGGAGCCGGTGCGGGACGGTGGCGAAGGTGCAGTAGTGGCACCGGTCCCGGCAGAGGCGGGTCAGCGGGATGAAGACCTTCTTGGAGAAGGTGACCACGCCGGGACGGCCGACGTCGCGTAGTCCGGCGTCCCGGATCGCGCTGGCGATCGCGAGTAGCTCGTCGAGGAGTTCGCCACGGGCGGCCAGCAGCGCCACGGCCTCATCGGAGTCGATGGCCCGACCGTCGGCCGCGCGACGCAGCGCGCGCCGCAGGCTGGCCGGGCTGGGCGAGGAGACATTGCGATCGGACACCTGTGCAGCCTAGGCGGTAAGCCGGGACCGGCTCCGGGGCCACCGGCGCATCGGCCGGGGAGGACGCCGGTACGACGCTCTCCCCGGCCGATGGACGGTCACCGGGGGTAGGACCCCGGTTCGTAGCCCGATCCGGGAGCCGGCGGCTGCCCACCCGGGTTGAGGTACTGGGTACGGTCGCTGGCGTCGGACCCGCCGCCCGGCTGGCCGATCACCTGGGTAGCCTCCGGGGCCGGGGGTGCCGACTGCGGGGCCGGGGGTGCCGACTGCGGGGCCGGAGGTGCCGAGGACGGGGCCGGTGGAGCCGACTGCGGTGCGGGCGGTGCGGACTGCGGTGCGGCTGCCCCGTACTGCGGGACGTACTGCGTCGCACCGGCGTCCTGTCCGGCGGCGGGCTGGCCGTACACGCCCGGCTGGCCGTACGCCGAACCCTGGCCGTAACCCTGCTGCTGGCCGTAACCCTGCTGCTGGCCGTAGTCCTGCGGCTGACCGTAGCCCTGCTGCGGGTAACCCGCCGGGTAGCCCTGCTGTGGCTGGCCGTACGCCTGGGGCTGGCCGTACATGCCGGGCTGCGGCTTCGGCTTCGGCACGTAGTAGAGGGTCCGCCAGATCTTGAAGATCGCGAGAGCCGCGACTCCGAAGATCGCCAGGTAGGCGACCCGACCCAGCAGGCCGGTGAAGGCGGCCCGGAGTTCGACATCACTCAGGGTGCCGATCAGCCAGCTGAACAGGGCGATCACCCCGAAGAACGCGGACACCGCGTACTCGACCAGTGCGATGATCGTGATCAGCTTGGCCTTTGCGGTGGCCGGCTGGATGTGGGTGACGAGCAGTACGGCCAACAGCGGGAGCACGATCGCCAGCAGGCCGATGAAGTCGAGGAAGGCGGTGCCGGCCCGATCGGTGAACTCCGACCCCTCGAACCGCGGGATCATCATGTCGATCAGCGCAACGAAGAGCAGTAGGGCGTTCGCCCCCACCAGGATCAGGGCGGCGAGTTCGCGAAGCGGCTTGGTTATCTGACTGGCCTGCGCCTCACCGGTCGGCGTGGGCTCGGGTGGGCTGGTCAAGTCTCCCCCTGTGGCAATGGTGGACATTGGCGACGAAGAGCCTAGTCTGCCAACCCACCGAGAGCTGGGCCGCATCGCATGGGCGAGGATGGTCGGATGCGGATCGTGGTGCTGACCGGCGGAATTGGTGGGGCTCGCTTCCTGGTCGGGGTACGTGCGTACGCCCGCGAGGTGGGCGCCGAGGTGACCGCCGTGGTCAACGTCGGCGACGACGTCGTACTACACGGGTTGCGGATCTCCCCCGACCTGGACAGCGTGCTCTACACCCTGGGTGGCGGCGCGGACCCGGAACGGGGCTGGGGCCGGGCCGGTGAGACCTGGACGGTGAAGGAGGAGCTGGCGGCGTACGGCGCGGAGCCGACCTGGTTCGGCCTGGGCGACAGGGACATCGCCACCCACCTGGTGCGGACCACGATGCTCAACGGCGGCTACCCGCTGTCGGCGGTGACCGAGGCGCTCTGCACCCGCTGGCAGCCGGGGATCCGGCTGCTGCCGGCCAGCGACGACCGCCTGGAAACGCATGTCATCGTGAGCGCGAGGAGTGAACGAGCGGAGCGAGAGAGCCCCGCAGTCGCGAACAAAGACGGGCTCGTGAGCGCGAGGAGTGAACGAGCGGAGCGAGAGAGCCCCGCAGTCGCGAACAAAGACGGGCTCGTGAGCGCGAGGAGTGAACGAGCGGAGCGAGAGAGCCCCGCAGTCGCGAACCAGGCCAGCACAGCCACTATTGACGGCGAGCAGCGGGCCATCCACTTCCAGGAGTGGTGGGTACGCCACCGGGGCGAGCTGCCCACCCATCGTTTCGTCTTCGTCGGTGCCGACACGGCGACCCCGGCGGCCGGGGTCCTCGACGCCCTCGCCGAGGCCGACCTGGTGCTGGTGGCACCGAGCAACCCGGTGGTGAGCATCGCTCCGATCCTGGCCGTGGCACCGCTGCGCGACGCGCTGGTCGCCGGCCGGGCACCGGTGGTCGGGGTCTCCCCGATCATCGGGGGCGCTCCGGTGCGTGGGATGGCCGACCGGTGTCTGGCGGTGCTCGGCGTGCCGTGCGACGCGGCCGGGGTCGGCACGCTCTACGGTGCCCGGTCCAGCGGTGGCATCCTGGACGCCTGGCTGGTGGACACCACCGACGCCGGGACCGAGGTCCCCGGCGTGACCGTGGGGGCCGCTCCGCTGTGGATGACAGACGAGGCGGCGACGGCCGACATGGTGCGCGCCGCGGTGAGGTTGGCATGAGGCTGGAGATCCTGCCGGTGCTCGGCATCGGTGACGTCGTACCCGGCGACGACCTGGCGGAGCTGATCGCCACCGCCGCACCCTGGCTGCGCGATGGCGACGTGCTGGTGGTTACCAGCAAGATCGTCTCAAAGGCGGAGGGTCGGTTGGTCGACGTACCGGCCGACGGGCCGGAGCGGGCGACGGCCCGGGAGGAGGTCCTGGTCGCCGAGACCGCACGGCCGGTGGCCACCCGAGGCGCGACCCGGATCGTGCAGACCCATCACGGTTTCGTGATGGCGTCGGCCGGTATCGACGCCTCCAATGTGGATCGTTCGCAGCTGGTACTGCTGCCGAAGGACCCGGACGCCTCGGCGCGGTCTCTCCGGGCCGCCCTGCGCGAGCGGCACGGCGCGGACGTCGCGGTGATCGTCTCCGACACGATGGGGCGACCGTGGCGTAACGGACTGACCGACGTCGCGCTCGGCGTCGCCGGCATGGACGCGCTCCGCGACCACCGGGGTGAGGTCGACCCGTACGGCAACGAGTTGAGCATCACCCAGATGGCGGTGGTCGACGAGTTGGCCGGCGCGGGTGAGCTGGTCAAGGGCAAGTGCGACCAGGTGCCGGTGGCGGTGGTACGCGGCTATCCCGGCCTGCCCACGCCGGAGGACGGTGCCGGGGCCACGACGCTGGTCCGGGACGCCGCGCACGACCTGTTCTCCCTGGGCACCGCCGAGGCCCGGGTCGCCGGTCTGCGGGCGGCGGCCACCCTCGGTGAACTGGAGCCGACCACCGGATCGAAACCCGCCACCCCCGTTCCGGCCACCGCCGGTCCAGACTCGGCCGCCGTAACCCGGGCGATCGCCACGGTAGCCGGGGTGATCGCGCCCGGCACGGTCTTCACCCCGGTCACCGACCCCGAGGTACGCCACCGGATCGCGACCACGCTGCCGGATTGGCCCCCGGCCGCGACCGGCATGATCCGGTGTGGCCTGGCGGCACGCACCGATCCAGCCGCCCTGGTCCGGTTCGGTGCCGACGTGCACCGGCTCCGGGCCGCGCTGGCCGCCGAGGGACTGGCGTCGACCCTGCTGGTGCCCCCGCCCGGCAGCGCCGAGAGCGCTGTCGTCGCAATCTAACCCCTGACCTGTCCGACCATCGTGGGCTCCGAGCGGAGTCGTGGGTGCTGACGTTAGGGCCGGAAATGCGCGCTGAACACATTCGCAAACGCCACGTGCGGCCCGTTCAACTCCGCGCGTCAAGCCGACCCGGGCCAGTCCCGAGTGTGGAGGGGGGTGATAGGTGGGCGCGTTCACCTTGGGCACCGAAGAGAGTGAGCAGTTCCGCAGGCTGGGTGCCGGCGCTGCCGATCTGGTGCGGTATGCGGGTGTCGAACTCTGCGGCTTCGCCCGGGCCGAGCTGGTATTCCTGGTCGCCGAGGACGAGCCGGACCTGTCCGTTGAGCACGTAGAACCATTCGTACCCGTCGTGGGTTTGCAGTGTCGTGGTGGGTGACTTTCCGGCGGGCGGATAGATCACTTTGTAGGCCTGGATGCCGCCAGGGCGCCTGGTGAGCGGCACGACAGTAAAGCCGGATCGCCGGACAGGGCGTAGGTGGATACGCGGATCGCCGGTGGGTGGTGCCGCGACCAGATCGTCGAGTGGTACGCCATGTGCCCGCGCCAGCGGCAGTAACTGCTCGAGCGTCGGGCGTAGCTTCCCGGTCTCGAGGCGAGACAGTGTGCTCGAGGTCAGCCCGGTCTCGCCCGCCAGGGCAGCCAGCGAGGTATTCCGCGCCCGGCGCAGCGCGCGCAGGCGTGGGCCAACCCCGGCGAGGACATCTTCTGGGGTGACGTTCATGGCCCCATGATGCGGATCCGCAACGTTTCTCGCAAATCGGTAACACTGCTGTTCATGCTGGCTGCGGAGGTAACAACTGATGCTTAGAACAGCAGCAACTTCAAGAATCGCAGCCCGATGGTTGCGCACCGTGGCAGCCGTCGCAGCCGCACTCGTCCTGACGACAGCGTGTACGACGGCTGATGGACAGGCGCGGAACGCGACGTCCACAAAGGCGACCGCGGCCCCCACTCACCCCTACGACTCGGCCACCCGCGACGACACCGAGTTCAACCGTCAGTTCCGTCACGAGACGGCCGACATCGACGGCGTGCAGATGCACTACGTCACCGGCGGGACCGGCGAGCCGCTCGTCCTGCTGCACGGCTGGCCGCAGTCTTGGTATGAGTGGCGTGGGATCATGCCGGCGCTCGCCGAGAAGTACACGGTGTACGCGCTGGACTTGCCGGGGCTCGGTGACAGCGTGGGGGCACCATCCGGTTACGACAAGGCTACCCTCGCCCGGTACGTCCATGGGCTGCTCGCCGGCAAACTCGGCCTGCGCAAATTCAACCTGGTCGGGCACGACCTCGGTGCCGGCGTCGGATTCCAATACGCCGTACAGTTCCCGGACGAGGTTGGCAAGTACGCCCACCTGGACTATCCGCTACCGGGCCCGGCGCTCGGCGCGGACAAGTACCGCCAGGCGAGCTGGCACATGTCGTTCCACAGCCAGGACGGGTTCCCCGAGACGCTTGTCGACGACGACGTACGGGACTATCTCTCGCTCTTCTTCGGGTACGTCGCCTACGGTGGGACCAGCTTTGGTGGGCCGGGCGCGAAGGCTCCGTTCACCGATCGGCAGATCGACGAGTACGCCCGCACGTACCAGCGTCCGCAGGTACTGACCGGTGGCTTCGAGCTCTACCGCACCCTGGACCAGGATGAGCGGGACAACGTGGCGGCCGCACCGATCAAGATGCCGGTGATGCTGATGACGGCCGAGGGCAGCCTTGATTTCACGCGGTCGACGGTCGAGCCCAGCATGTCCAACATCACCCATGCCGTCGAGGTTCCCAAGTCGGGCCATTGGCTGCCCGAAGAAAACCCGGACTTCGTCACCGCCGAGCTGGTGAAGTTCTTCGCAGACGGAACGCGCCGATGACTGGAGCTCTATCCCCCAATGCCGAGTCATTCTGGGAGCAGCATCACCGCGCCCGGCGCGATGGCGGCATCGGGCGGGTCAACCCTCTGCTGAAAGAGATCGCCGGATCACTGCGTCCCGGCGCGGCCCTGGACCTGGGATGCGGTGCCGGCGGCGACACCATCTGGCTTGCCCGGCACGGCTGGCAGGTCACCGCCGTAGACATCTCCCGAAGCGCGGTCGAACGGGTACGTACGCACTCTCGTGCTCTCGGCATCACCAGCCGGGTCATCGGCGAACGTCACGATCTGGCCCGAAGCTTCCCGGCAGGGGAGTTCGACCTAATCTCCGCACAGTACTTCCATACCCCCTTCACGCTGGATCGTGCCCGGGTTCTGCGTAACGGGGCGCACGCCCTGCGCCCCGGCGGCCTGCTCCTGATCGTCGATCACGGCTCGACCGCGCCCTGGTCATGGAACAGGGATCCCGATACCCACTACCCCACCCCCGGCGAGATCGCCGCCGAACTTGCTCTCGATGCTGAGGAATGGCCCATCCTGCGCGCCGACATGCCGCGCCGCCGGGCTACCGGCTCCGGCGGCCAGATCGCCACTGTCACCGACAATGTTCTGCTCATCCAACGCCGCGAACGGAGAGGCTGATGACACCCTCCAGCCGAAGCCGAAAACGGAAGGACACCGGGCCCGCGTGGACCGCGCCCGATGAGAAGGCCACCTTGGTGGGATTTCTCGACTACCTGCGCAACGCGATCGCGGACAAGGTGGCCGACGTGCCGGAGCCGCAGGTGCGCATCGCTGGCGTACCGTCCGGCACCAATCTCCTCGGGCTGGTCAAACACCTGACCGCCGTCGAGCGGTTCTACTTTCTTGAGGAACCGATCACCGACATCCGCCGCACCTTTCGGCCCGCCCGTGAGGACACCGTTGCGGGTCTGCTCGCCGGGTATCGGGAGACCACCGCGCAAGCGAACCAGATCATCGAAACCTGGACCGACCTGACACAACCCGCACCCCGGCCACCTGGCCGCAGCCTGGCACCGTCGCAGCGATGGGTCCTGGTGCACATGATTGAGGAGACCGGGCGGCATGCCGGCCACGCCGACATCCTCCGCGAACAAATCGATGGTTCCACCGGACGGTGACGACGCCCCAGGCGCACCTGTGAATACGTGATCGGCCCTCACGGCATGCCTGATCTTTGGATCAGCAACTGCTTCGACTGATCAGACGTACCCCTCTTCGCCCCGGGCCTTGAGGTCGTCGACCAGCTTCTTGACGTCCTGGGCCCGGTCGCGGGGGCAGACCATCACCACGTCCGGGGTGTCCACCACGACCAGATCCTGTACGCCGAGCGCGGCGATCAGCCGACCCGAGTGCGGCACCACCACCAGGCCGCCGCTGTCCCGCAGCAGGACAGTCGGCTTACCGCCGCCCTCCTCGGCACCCAGCACGACGTTGCCCGCGTCGTCGCCGGGCAGCACGTCACCGAGGGTGTGGAAGTCGCCCACGTCGTTCCAGCCGAAGTCACCCGGAACGGTGGCCACCCGGCCAGCGGCGGCGGCCCCCTCCATCACGGCGTAGTCGACCGAGATCTTGGGCAGGGTCGGCCACACCGTCCCCAGTACGTCGTCCTGCTCGGGGGTGTTCCACGCCTGCGCGATGGCGGTCAGGCCGGCGTGCAGTGCCGGCTGCTGACGGGCCAGCTCAGCGAGGAAGACGTCGACCCGCCAGACGAACATGCTCGCGTTCCACAGGTGCTGCCCGGAGCGCAGGTAGCCCTCGGCCACCTCGGCCGCCGGCTTCTCCTTGAACTCCCGGACCCGGCGCAGCGGACCGGAGTCGATCAGGTCGCCGCATTCCAGGTAGCCGTACCCGGTCTCGGCCCGGGTGGGCGTGATCCCCACCGTCATCAGCAGGCCCTGCTCCGCACCCACCACGGCCTGCCGTACCGTCTCCGCCCACCGCGTCGGGTTACCGATCAGGTGGTCTGCGGCGAACGAGCCCATCACCGCCTTGGGCTCGCGTAGCGCGATCACGGCGGCGGCCAGTGCGATCGCCGCGCAGGAGTCCCGTGGCGAGGGTTCCACCAGGATGTTCTCCTCCGGCAGGCCGGTCAGCTGCCGCGCCACCGCGGCGACGTGGGCCACGCCGGTCACCACCATGGTCCGGTCCGGCGTGGTCAACGGCGCGACCCGCTCGACCGTCGCCTGCAGCAGGGACGAGGAGGTGCCGGTGAGCGGATGGAGGAACTTGGGATGTCCGGCGCGGGACAGCGGCCACAGTCGGGTACCGCTACCACCCGCCGGGATGACGGCGAAGAACATCAGCACATCATGCCGGACGGACCGACGTCAGTACGTTCGGTTACCACCTGGCCGGTCACGCGCGGGCCCGGGCCCAGGCGGCGATGTGCACCTCGGCACTGGACTCCCAGGTGAATTCCTTGGCCCGGTCGAAGCCCGCCTTCGCCAACGCCAGCCGGCGCGACTCGTCGTCGAGCAGCGCGCCGAGGTCGGCGCCGATCCGCTCCGGGTCCTCGCTGGTGTAGGCCACCGCGTCACCGCCGACCTCGGGCAGGGACAGCCGGGGCGTGGTGAGCACCGGAGCCGCGCAGGCCATCGCCTCCAGGATCGGTAGGCCGAACCCCTCCCCGTACGACGGGTAGGCGGCGACCAGGGCACCGCCCAGGAAGCCGGGCAGGTCGGCGTAGCGCAGGTAGCCGGGGCGCAGTAGCCGCAGGTGGGCGGGCACCTCGGCCACGGCTCGGTCGATCTCGTCGTCCTGGCCCTGCCCACCGGCGATCACCAGAGCCGGCGGGTGGGGCCGGTCCTGCACGGCGAGCACCCAGCCCCGGATCAGGTTCGGCACGTTCTTGCGGGGCTCCTTGGCCCCCAGGAACGCGATGTAGCTGCTGCCGCCGAGACCGAGCCGGGCGCGTACCCGGGCCTTCTCCTCCTCGGTCGGCGCGTGGAACGCCGCCTGGTCGACCCCGTGGTAGGCCACGTCGATACGGGTCGGGTCGGCGTCCAGCAGGCGGATCAGCTCGTCGCGGGTGGCCTTGCTGGGCACGATCACCCGGTCGGCCCGGCGCAACGAGGTCTTGATCGCGCTGCGGAAGAAGGTACGGCGGGACTTGTCGTAGTGCTCCGGCTCGGTGAAGAAGGTGGCATCGTGCACGGTCACCGTCACCGGACAGCCCGCCCGTAGCGGACAGGTGTAGAACGGCGAGTGCAGCACCTCGGCCCCCACCTGCTGGGCCAGCAGCGGCAGGCCGGTCTGTTCCCACGCCAATCGGGCCGGCCGGTGCGCCAACGCGGCCGGGGCGGAGATCACCTCGGCGGTGGGCAACATCCGGGTGTATCGCTCGGTGTCGGTCCGCAAGCCGACCACGACCAGCTCGACCGCGGTCCCGGCGACCTTGCCGAGGGCACCGAGCAGGCCGTCGACGTATCGACCGACACCGCCACGATCAGCGGGGACGCTCGTGGCGTCGATGAGCACGCGGGGCGGGCGGCCGGCGGTCACAGGGCAACTCCTCAAGTCTCAGGAACTGTGTGAAACAACACTCGCGCCAAGCCTACGCCGGACCGCTCTCGCCGTGCCGACTGCGACCCGACCGATGGTTGCCTTTCCGGCGGCACCACTGAACGACGACACCGGGTATCGTGCCCGCGATGGCCGACAACATTGCCCGGATGCTCGCCGCCGCGATCGCGCCCGACCCGGCTCGCCCCCTGCTCACCTGGTACGACGACGCGACCGGGGACCGGACCGAGCTGTCCGGGGCGACCCTGGACAACTGGGTGGCCAAGACCGCCAACCTGTTGGTCGACTCGGCGGGACTGGCCCCTGGCGACCTCGTCGGCGTGTCGCTCCCGCCGCACTGGCAGTCCGCCGCCGTGCTGCTCGGCAGTTGGTCGGCGGGTGCCGAGGTGACGGCCGTGCCGGGTACACCGGTGGAGGTGCTCTTCGCCGCCGCCGACCGAATCGACCCTGTGGCCGGCGAGCCGGCCACCAACCAGATCGACGCGGTGGCCGGCTCGCCCGCCACCAACCAGATCGACGCGGTGGCCGGCTGGCCGGCTGGCGAGCGGTACGCCCTGGCCCTGGCCCCGCTCGCCGCACCACTGCGTACGGTGCCCGCCGGCTTCACCGACTACGTGGTGGAGGTACGCGGCCACGGTGACCACTTCACGCCGTACCCGGCGGGTGGCCCGCAGGACGCCGAGTTGTGTGCCCGCGCCACCGAACGGGCCAGCGCGCTCGGCATCGCCACCGGGGACCGGGTGCTGGTCGACGCGGCCCGTCACCCGGATCCGGTGGACTGGCTGCTCGCCCCGCTGGCCGTGGGGGCGAGCGTGGTGCTGTGTGGGCACCTCGACCCGGCCCGACTCGCCGACCGGTTGGCCACCGAACGGGTGACCGTGGACCTGTCGCGGGCCGGCTGAGGCGGCACCGGCCGCAGTCCGGCTCGCGGCCGGGCGGCTGGCGGCACGCCCCCGGGCGGGATCAGTGGCCGGTCCGCTCACGGGCGAACCGTTCGAAGGCGACCAGTGACTCCGGATTGGCCAGCGCGCCGGTGGCCGCCGCCGAATCCACCGGCGTGCCGGTCAGGATCTTCTTGACCGGCACCTCCAGTTTCTTCGCCGACAACGTCCGGGGCACCGCCCGGACCTGGTGGATCTCGTCCGGCACGTGCCGGGGTGAGAGGGCGGTACGTAGTTCCCGGGCGATCCGGGCCCGCAACGTGTCGTCGAGTTCGAGCCCGTCCGCCAGGACCACGAAGAGCAGCAGGTCACCGGCCCCGCCCTCAGCATCTTCCAGGTGCACCACGACCGAGTCGACGACCTCGTCGAGCGTCTCGACGACCGAGTAGAACTCGGCGGTGCCGAGGCGTACCCCACCCCGGTTGAGGGTCGCGTCGGAGCGTCCGGTGATGACGCATCCGCCCCGCTCGCTGATGGTGATCCAGTCGCCGTGCCGCCACACCCCCGGATAGACGTCGAAGTACGCCTCCCGGTAGCGCCGCCCGTCCGGGTCGTTCCAGAAGCCCACCGGCATGCTCGGCATGGGGGCGGTGATGACCAGCTCGCCCAGTTCGCCGACGACCGCCTTCCCCTCGGTCGAGCGGGCCTCCACCCGGGCACCCAACGCCCGGCAGGTGATCTCCCCGGCGTACACCGGTAGCAGTGGCACACCGCCGACGAAGCCGGTGCAGACGTCGGTGCCGCCGGAGAGCGACTGGAGCTGGAGGTCCCGGCCGACCGCGTCGTACACCCAGGTGAAGCCCTCGGCGGGCAGCGGCGCACCGGTGGAGCCGAGGCCGCGCAGCGCGGAGAGGTCCACCGTCTCGCCGGGGCGCAGGTCGGCCTTGCGGCAGGCCAGCAGGAACGGTGCCGAGGTGCCGAAGTAGGTGGTACCGGTGTCGGCGGCGAGCCGCCACAGGCTGCCGAGGTCCGGCTCGGCCGGCTTTCCGGGCTCGGCCCGGACGGCGGGGTTGCCGTCGAAGAGCACGATCGTCGCACCGACCGCCGGGCCGGAGACCAGGAAGTTCCACATCATCCAGCCGGTGGTGCTGAACCAGAAGAACCGGTCGGCCGGGCCGAGGTCGTGGTGCAGGGCCAGCATCTTGAGGTGTTCGAGCAGGATGCCACCGTGCCCGTGCACGATCGGCTTGGGCAGGCCGGTGGTGCCGGAGGAGTAGAGCACGTAGAGCGGGTGGTCGAACGGCACCGGCTCGAACTCCAGCGCCGCGTCCGTCTCCCCCGCCAGCTCCGCCCAGGTCGATGTCCCGGCCGGCGGCGCGGCGTTTGGGTCCAGGTAGGGCAACATCACCGTGTGTACGACCGACGGCAGCGCCGTACGGATCGCGACCACCTCGGCGCGCCGGTCGATCGGCTTGTCCCCGTAGCGGTAGCCGTCGACCGCGACCAGCACCTTCGGCTCGATCTGCTGCCACCGGTCGGTGACGCTGCGGGTGCCGAACTCGGGGGCGCAGGAGGAGAAGATCGCGCCGAGGCTGGTGGTGGCGAGTAGCAGCACGAACGTCTCGGGGATGTTGGGCGCGTACGCCGCCACCCGATCGCCCCGGCCGACCCCGAGCCGGCGCAGTCCGGCCCGGACCCGGCGGACCTGTTCGCGCAGCTCGGCCGTGGTGAGGGTGACCGGTGCCCGGGTCTGGCTGTGGGCGACGACGATGGGATCGGCGTCCGCGCGGCTGGGCATGCGCAGCACGTGCTCGGCGTAGTTGAGCGTCGCGCCGGGGAACCACCGGGCTCCGGGCATCGTGGGGTCGCTCAGGGTCGCGGTCGGCTGGTCGTACGCCCGGACGTCGAAGTAGTCCCAGATCGAGCGCCAGAAGCCGGCCAGGTCGGACACCGACCACTGCCAGAGTTCGTCGTAGTCGGCGAAGTCGAGGCTTCGTTCGGCCCGCAGCCAACGCAGGTAGTCACCGATACGCGACTTCTCCCGGACGTCGGTCGGTGGCGTCCACAGCAGCTCACCCACAGTCCACCCCTCCCCTGGTCCGGCACCACGCCGTGCCGGCCCGTGGCGTCATCTTGCCCTACCCGGATGCGCCGTCCCGCGTGCCCGGCGTCGTGACTCCCCGGTGTGCCTGGATTGCCTGGCGTTTGGCCAGCCGGTGTGCCCGGCGGATCTCTGCCTCCCGGTAGCGCCGCTCGTCCTCCGGGGTCTCCGGCAACACCGGCCGCACCGCCCGTGGCCCGCCGGCCACGTCCACCCCGACGAAGACGAGATAGGCGGTGGCCACCCGAACCGGCTCCTCTCCGGCGGTGTCCCAGCGCTCGGCGAGCACCTTCACCCCCACCTCCATGGAGGTGTAGCCGGTCCAGTTGATCTGCGCGTGCGCGTGGACCAGGTCGCCGACGCGTACCGGTTCGGAGAACACGATCTCGTCGATGGCGGCGGTCACCGCCGTGCCCCCACAGTGCCGCGCCGCGGCGGCCCCGGCCACGTCGTCGACGAACTTCATCAGTACGCCACCGTGCACCGTCCCGTAGAGGTTTACATCGACAGCCGTCATGATACGACTCAGGGTGACCCGAGAATACGAGGTCGGCTTGCCCATGGGATCGGGCGCTGGCTGCTCGGTCATGCCGGAAACGGTACGGTGCCGGAATGCGACATCTCTGGAGCTTCCTCACCGGGATCGTGGTGGCGCCGCTCACCTGGGTGCTACTCACACTGGGGCAGGACGGGTCAAGCCGGACAGTCGACCGCTGGGTGGAGCTCGGCACCTTCACCACGGCCAACCTGATCGGGCCGGCCGTCTACCTCGCGGTCGCCGGCATCCTGCTCGGTCTGCTCGGCACGCTGCGGGTCTCGCCACTCGGACCACTGGTCGCGGGGCTACTGCTCGTCGCCCCGTACGTCAAGCTGGTCTTCGACCCGTTCGCGCTTCGGGAGGCGATCCCGGGCGACCTGCGGATCCTCGGTGACCCGCTGCCCCTGTTCCTGCCCGTCCAGAACGGCACCCTGTTCCTGATCGGTACGCTGTTGTTGATCGCCACCTTCAGCCGGCAACGCTGGCGGCGGTGGCCGGCGCGGGCTACGGCCAGCGTCCCCGCGCCCGCATCTTCGCCGGTGTCCACCGACGACGAAGAACCGGCCCGTCCTGACTGGTCGGCGTTGAACGCGGAAACCTACGACCCCGACACCGCTCCGCCGACGTTGGGTTACCCGGACGCCGACACCACCTCGCCGTTGCCCCGCCGGGAGGGCAACACCTCGCCCTGGTCCTCGCCGCCGCGCGGTACGACCCGGACCGACACCGAATAGCCGCCCCATACCCAAGGAGGTGCGGGACCGGGTGACCGATCGCCCGGTCCCGCATCCTGGCGGCGGCACACTACAGTGTCGGTCTATGCGATCGGGGGCGACGGATCGATGGCGGTCGGGCGTACGCGGCCTGCTTCCGCTCACCGCAGCGGCCCTGCTCGTCGTCGGCCCACTGCCGACACCAGCCGCCGCCGACGACCGGGCGGCGGACGCCGCACTGGTCTTCTGTCTCTCCTCGGACCAGCGTCCACGCCTGGTCGAGGCGGCCGTGGTCCTGGGCCTGGCCCACCCCGGCTCGGCCCCGGACCGATTGGCCACCGACGGCCAGGACCGGACCATCGAGCAGTGGCGAAGCAGCCACCGGGCCGACTTCGACCGGGCCTGCCGCGCTCTCGTCGGAGCCCAGCGACACGAGACCGGATCGTCGACCGAGCAGTCGAACGGCCTGCTCGCCCTGCTGGTGCCGGCGCTACTCAGCGGCGCGGTGGGCTGGTTCTTCAGCGCCCAACTGGCCACCGCGGGAGCCCGTCGGGTGCAGGCCGACGGGCTGCGTACGGCGAGTCGGGCGTTCGTCGACGCCGGTGAGGCGTTCGTTCGCCAGCAGCAACAGGCCCGGACCGGCCTGCCCCCCGACGACGAGGCGGTACACACCCGCCGCGCCGAACTGGCCGCGACGCTGAACCAGGTCGCCTCGGCACGCCGCTGGTGGCGGATGCCCCGACGGCTCAGCGCGACGCTCTACGGCCCCCAACTGGGCCCGGCGATGACCGAGGACTGGTTCCCACTGGACACCGCTGAGCGGGCTACTCGGGCAACGACCCTCAGATCCGCGCTCGGCCGGTTCGCCGCCGAGGTGGAGCAGGTGGCCCGGTCGGTACAGAGTTCCGGTCTGCCGCGTACCCGGATGTGGCGACGGTGAGCGACGAGGTGGGGGCGCGGTAGCAAGATGTCAGTGAACCCGTTTGCCGTACCCGGATTGAACCGGCCGGACGATCCGCTCAATCCGGTACGGGAGATGAAACATACGAACTACTACGTGGACGTGGACAACACTGCGGCGGCATTCGGCCTGTTCCAGGACCGGCTGAGCGATCCCACCAGCCTGGTCACCGATGGTCGGCTGGTGATCGTCGCCGGGCCGGAGCAGTGTGGCAAGTCGGCGCTGATCAACCGGTGCGCCCACTGGGTGCAGGAACGGCTGCTCGGCTCGCGGCACAGCGCGAGGGTGTTCGACCTGACCCGGCTGGTGGAGCTGACCGAGACGAAGGCGGACCGCCGCCGCAGCGTCTGCCGGGCGCTGATCGACCGGCTCTGGCAGGCCGGGGCGGTGACCGATCAACGACTGCTGGAGTTGCGTGGGCAGCCCGACGAGGCGTACCTCTATCTCGCCGGCGCGGTGCAGGAGAAGTTCGTCGCCATCGTGCTCCTGCCCCCCTCCGGGGAACTGGCCCGGGAACTCGTCCAGTACGCCCGGGACGCACACAGCAAGATCCTGTTCTTCGGGGAGAGTTCCTACGAGTCGTACGTGGAGACGGCCTGGCCGGAGTTGGAGCATGCCGGCTCCGCCCCACCGATCTATCTCACCGTCGGATCACTGACCAAGCAGGACGCCGGGCGCTTCGCACACGACCGGCTGCGCAGGTCACCGGCCGGGCCGCTACTGCCCCCGGTCACCGCCGCCACCCTGGACCGGGTGACCGAGAAACGACCTATGTCCATCGGTGAGCTGCAGACGTTACTCTACGGTCTGTACGAGGAGCTCCGGCTACAGCCGGATCTCACCGAAGAGGTGACCTACCAATACATCAGCGAGTTCTATCTGCGTAAGGCCAGACTATTAGGGAACCGTTACTGATGGACCGCTTCGAGAGCGTACGTATGACCGGTGAGGTCAACCCGTATCCGTCGAGTGCGGTCGCCCAACTCGCTGAGTTCGGTTCGACCTCGGTAACCATCCAGACCCCCGCCATCCGCGAGGCCGTCGCCGCGGTGGAGCAGTACCTGTCCCGGGGCGATCATGAAGACGAGGGGCAACCCCCGCCCGGCCAGGTGATCGCCGTGGTCGGTGACTTCGGCACCGGCAAGACCCACCTGGTCACCCACCTCATGCGCTACGCCACCCGGCGCAGGGGCAGTTCGGTCCAGTCGCTCTACCTGAACGCCCCACCGGACACCTTCGTCTCCCTCTACAAGACCTTCATCGACAAACTCCAGCAGCGCAGGGAAATCGTCCTCACCCGGGTCCGGCAGTACTACGCCGACATCGTCGCCGAGACGCTCAGCCGCTCCGAGGCGACCGCCGGGCTGGCCCGGCAACTCAGCGCCGGGGAGATCGACCCGGTCCAGGTCGTCCGCGAGTTCGGCCTGATGGAGAGCGTGTTCCTGCAACAACTCCAGGAACGGCTGCGGGGCGTGACCGACAACGCCACGTTCAGCCAGGCCCTCACCCTGCTGCTCCGGGTCGGCTTCGAGGACGCGGTCTGGGAATGGTTCAGCGGCCGTCCGCCCGCCGACATCCTGCGGGAACGTGGCATCGCCGGCTCGATCGTGGACAGCGAGACCACCGCGTTGGAGGCGATGGGGGTGTTCGCCCTACTGATCGGGCATCGCCGACACCGCTTCGTGCTGGTGATCGACGAACTCGACCAGTTGCTCACCGCGGCGGGGCGACGCGAGGGCGAGGCCATCGAGGCGTTCAAGCAGTTGCTGGCGGTCTTCGCCGCCTCCGGTGCCTTCCTCGTCCTCGCCGGGCTGCCGGACCTGCTGAACGTGCTCCGTCGGGACGTCCGCGAACGCATCGGGACCCAGATCAGGATGTCCCGGCTGACCGCCGGCGACGCGCGGGACTACATCCTCGCCCGGCAGAACGGGCGGCTGGCCCCCTTCACCGACGAGACCATCCGCTACCTGGTCGAGGTGGTGAACGGCTCGCCGCGCGGGATCATCTCGCTCTGCTACCACCTCTACCGCCGGGCTCGGGAGCAGCGCGGCCAGGTCACCCACGCGATGGTGCGGCAGGTGGCCCGGGACGTCTACGACGCGGGCAACGCCCAGGACGCGCACGCCGACATCCGGCAGGTGCTGGTCGCCGAGGGCCGGGAATACTGGACCGCCCACCTGCTCGGTGACACCCGAGAGACCGAGGTCGACTACTGGCTCCCGGTCGGCGGCCCGGATCGGGGCTGCGCCGTACTGCTGACCGAGTCGCTGCTCTACGACGCCGACGTGGAGACGATCCGGGACCGGGCGCTGGCAATCCGGGCGCTGCGCGAGTGCGAGCTACTGCTGGTGGTCGTGGGCCGGTTGCCTGACAAATACCTACGCGAGCTGACCACGGCGGTCGGCCGGGAACCGTTGAGCTACACCCGCCGATCGTTCGCCGACCAGTTCAGCGTCGAGGTCAAGGCGATGGTGGACCGGCTGGCGGAGTTGCCCGGTGACGACCTGCTGGACACCCTCCGGCAACGGCTGGAGCGGTTCGGCCGGCAACAGTCCAACACCCAGAATCTCCTCGGCCGGCTGGCCGGGCACCTGGACTCGCTGCGCTCCGCCTCCGACCAGCAACTCGCCGCCATCCACCACGAGTTACACGTGCTTCGGCGTACCCTGCCCGCCACATCGGGCCAGGGCGGTGCCACCGCGCCGACCGTACCGCCCCTGCCGGATGCGGTCTCCGCCCTGTTCGACCAGGCGCTGGCCTCGGTGGACGTACTGACTCCGGTGGCGGCGGTGCTGCACAACGCGTTCGACCCGGACGACGACGACGTCGGCACCGATGCCCGGATGACTGTCCGGGCCCGGCTGCCCCGAGACGACGTCCAGCAGGCTGCGGGCGTGGCCACGTTGCTGACCACCCTGGTCGAGACGTTCGGCGACGCGGTCAGCGAGTGGTACCGGTCGGTCGTCGCCGAGCAGCCGCCCCAACTGCGCCCGCACGACCGGGACCAGTTGGACGCACTCTGCCAACTCTTCGACGCCGCCTGCGAGCACCTGCCGGTCTACCGCCTGGAGAGCTTGCAGGACTTCGTCGACGCCACCGGCCGTACCGGGTCGGACGACCTACCGTCTGCCCGCCCGCCCCAGGATCCACAGGAGGTCCTCGGCGGGCTCAGCTCACGGGTCCGGAACACCATCCTCACGCCCTTCGCCACTGCCGGCTGAGCCGGTCGGCGAGGTCGGCCCAGTCGTTCCAGTCGGCACGGTCGTTCCAGTCAGCCCAGTCGTTCCAATCGCTATGAGCGGCATGCTCGGTCCGGCCTGGCCGGTCGCCACGCTCGGCGCGGTCGGCCGACGAAGAGCCTCGCGGATCCCGTTGCTCACCGCGTGCAGCAGGTTGATCGTCACCACGGCGGGAGCCACCACCGCCACCGTGCCGGGAAAACTCGGTTCGAGCAGGAGCGCCAGGATGATCGCGGTGATGCCGTTCTGCTGTCCGAGTAGCAGGTCGATCCGGTCCGGCCGGGGTAGGCGGGCCCCGATCACAGCGGCGACCAGCGCATGGGCTGCGAAGGCGGCAACCCCGAGCACGATCCCCGGAGCGAGTCGGATGCCACCGACCAGCACCAGGCCGAGCGCGAAGGTCGCCAACAGGAACGCCGCCTGGGTGAGCCGGTTCAACAGCCGCTCGATCGGGGGCCGGTAGAAAAGGCCGGTGATGGCCAATCCCAGCAGGAGGAACTGCCAGACCGCGAAGCTGACCAGCCCGACCAGTAGGAGCAGCTGGAGCGCCAACCGAACGCGCCCCCACCCACCCCGCCAGCGCCATCCATCGTTACGCAGTGGGCCATCGCCCGGCGCATCGACCTCGCCCGACCGACCAACGCGGCGGCCCGGCAGCTCGGTCAACCACCAGAGTCCACAGGCGACCACCGCGAAGATCAGATTCTGTGCGATGGACAGGCCGAAGACGGCGATGCCATTCGGCTCCGGCTGCCCCACTTGCCCGCCGATCGGGTCGAGCATCGGCAGTACCCAGGCCGAGACATAGACGGTGAGCAGAATGGTGATCGGATCGTCGAACGATGCCCAGGCCGACAGGATCGCCTTCGCCCGCTCCGACATCCGGCTCTGTAGGCGCGCCGCCGCGAAGCTGAGCGGGTCGATCTGCGCCACCGCGACGCCCAGCACCAGATACTCGGGACGGTGGAAGGCCAGGTACAGGACGCCCGAAATCAACAGGGCCTTGACCACCACCCCGAGGCTGACCGCGACCACCACCAGCCGGATGTTGCCCCGAGCCGCCCGCAGGTCGATGCCGTACGTGCTGGCGAAGAGCCCGACGGCCAGCAACACAGTGGCCACCAGCAGGTAACCCGGTTCCCGATGGATCCCGGTCAGCCCGCCGATCCGGGCGACCAACCAACCACCGACCAGCACCGTGAGAAACAGCAACATCCGCCGGGCGGCGGGCCACACCACCTCCGCGACCCGGGGCGGCAACAGCGGTTTGGACCCGCCGGGCCGCCACCATCCGGACCGCCACCATCCGACCCCGGTGCGGTACGTCTCCGGTGTGCCGGCCACGCTGCTCAGTCTCCGAGGTCGCGGGCGAGTCGGGCGACCTTGTCGTCGGCGGACCCGACCCGGTTCTGGTCGAGGGTCACCCCTAGCAGGAACTCTCCCGGGCGGATCGGATAGCAGTACAGGGCGCCCTGCTCGACATCGAAGACCGCTCGGGCCAGCCGCCGTCCCACCACCGGGTAGACGCTGCGCAGCAGGCCCCGTAGCCGGGACTCGATCCGGGCACCGAAGTCCCGGTAGAACCGTCGCCGCTGGGCCACGGTGATGCTGTCGAAGAAGGGACTCAACCGGTCGTCGCCCAACACGTCGACCGAGAAGCTGACCGCGCCGTACCGGCACACCGCCGCGAAGTGCAGATCCTCGACGTCCAGGGCGTCCCGGCACCGCGCGATCCGGTGCTGGACGTCCTCGTCGTCCTCCGCGAGGTCCGGATCGCGTACCTCGGTGGGCGGATTGCCAGGCGAGTTGCTCGGCGCGGCCAACGCGGCAGGTTCGACCAGATCGCGCTCGCTGAGCCACAGCCAGCCGCCGTAGTCGGTGGGGCGTTGACTGACCACCGCCCGTAACCGGTTGGCCAGCGCCGAAACCTCGATGTCCGCCGCCCGGATAGCCGGCACCCGTGGGGCCGGACAGGGCTCCACACCGGGCGGCGGGGTGTGGGCCAGTCCGACCAGGAACCGGTTCCGGAGTACGGAGAAGCCGAACAACGCCGCCTGGTCGGCGTGCACCACGAGCCGGATCAGGTCACCGCTCTGCACCTGTTGCAGTTCCTCGTCCAGATCGGCCATGTCGTGCACGAGGTTCCGCCCGGCCGACCGGTAGTCGTCCAGCGTCCCCTCCGATGGGCCACCATCGCCGGAGCCGTCGATCCGGTCCACCGTGAAGTCACCAACCCCGGCCGTGTACTGCGCGAGGTGCACCAGGTCCCGACTGTCGCCCAGCGACTGGCGGCACAGCTCGAACGCCCGCTGGTGGCCCGGCCCGTAGTGGGCACCCAGGTACTCGACCAACCGTGCCGAGTCCGGCCCGTCAACGTGACCAACCGCGTCCACGCCCACCTTCTCCCCCTCGCTCCGGTCCACCGGCCGGCGATTGGTCACGTACCCGGCACCTCAAGATCGAGGTAGTCGACGGAAAGGCCGCGATCGCCGGTCGTCTCCAGTCCGTCACGACGACTGACGAGCACGCCGAGTGCCCGCTCGGCGACCTCCACGTACCGATGCTCGGTGCCGAGCAGGTCCCGACTGATCTCCAGGGTGGTGCGCAGCAGCGTCGCGGCGGCGGTCAGGTCCCCGGCGGCGACCAGGTTCCCGGCCTGGTTGATCGCGGCGGCCAGGGCCCACGGATGGGCCTCCTCCCCGAGCCCGGTACGCAGCCCGACCAGCCCTTCCTGGCCGGAGGTGACCGCCTCGTCGACCCGGCCGGAGCCCCGTAGGAAGACCGCGAGGTTCACCCGGCAGATCTGGGTGAACGGATGTGCGTCGTCGTACTCGTCGCGGTAGCCACGCAGGCACCGGCTCGCCATCTCGACCGCCGTCACCGTCTCGCCGGCCAGGTGGTAGTCCGCGGCCAGGCTCAGCGTGCAGGACCGGGTCCGTGGGTGGTGCTCACCGACCGTCCGGCGGTACGCCAGCAGCGCCCGACTGTTGAGGTCCTTGGCCCGGCTGTGTTCACCCCGACGTCGCTCGGTGACCGCCAGCGCGCGGACGATCCGCAGGGTGTCCGGATGATCGTCGCCGCCGATGCGCAGCATCCGGGCGTACGCCCGGGTCAGGGTCCGATAGGCCGCGTCGAGTTGCCCGAGCTCACGCTCGTAGGTGCCGACGTCGGAGGCGGACCACCAGGTGTACGGGTCCTCCTCACCGAAGAGCCGGATCCGGCGGTGCAGGGTGTCCCGTTCCCGGTCCAGCGCCTCCTCGGTGAACCCGGCCAGGTACGACGCCAACGCCAGGTTGTGCGCGGCCCGCAGGGTCTGCGGATGGTCGTTGCCGAGCGCGTCCCGGAAACCCCGCCAGGTGGCCCGGTCCTCGATCAACGCCGCCCGGAACTGGCCCAGTCCACGTTGGTCGGCGGCCATGCCCCGGCGGGTGACCAGGGTCCGTAGATGGTCGGGACCGAGCAGGGCCGAGGAGGCGTCCAACGCCACGGTGTCTAGTTCGTAGGCGGTGGCCTCCTGGCCGAGCAGGCGGCGCAGGTCGGCCAGGGCGGTCGCCAGCCGGAGGGTGAGCCGGTCCCGCCACCCGTATACGGCCACCCACCGGTCCAGCACCGATTGCCCGAGACGCACCCCCTCGGCCAGGGCTTCTCCCCGCGTCGACGTGCTCAGGTAGCCGAACTGGGTGACCACCCACTGGCGTACCGCTGGCGGATCGTCGGCCTCCAGCGCGCCGGAGCGCAGCAGGTGCCGGTGCAGCTCGACAAGGTCACCCATCCGGCGGTCGCCCGCCTCGGTGAGGCCGGTGCCGGGAGCGAACAGCGCCAGCCCGACGAGCAGCTGTCGCTGGCGGCGCTGCCGCTCGTCGGCGGTCATCGTCGCGGCGACCGCCGACTGCATCGCCGAGTGCATGATCAGCCGGGAGTCGGCTCCCCAGTCGACGGAGAAGAGGCCGAAGCGTACCCCGGCCGCCAACGCCCGCTCGACCTCCCAGCCGTCCTGGCGCAGCACCTCCCCGTCGCTGGTGCCGGTGGGCTCCCCGCCGGTGTCGTCGGCCGCCCCGTCCACGACCTCGACTGCCCCGGCGTCGGTCGCCTCGTCGACGGCATCGGCGAGCTGCGCGAGCAGTTCACGGGAGCGCACCACCCGCAGGGTGATGCCCTCGGTGGCCACGAAGACGCACATCTGGGCGAGGGCGATGGCGACCCGCCCGGCGAAGTCCTCCCGCATCATCGGGAACGACGCCCGCAGGACGTCGTTCAGGCCGACCGGCGCCTCGGGTCGGGCCGAGGCCGACGGTACCGCGGCCGGTTGACCTGTCGAGCCTGCCGGGGCCGGCGTCGGCCGTACCGCGGCGAGAAAGCCGGGCACCGCGACATCGGTGGCCTGCGAGCGGGCCACCCCGTGCCGGGCGTGCAGCAGGATCCCCGCCTGCCAGAGCACCCCGGCGGTGGCCCGCAGCGTCAACGGCATGCCGCCGACCACCTCGGTCACCTCGGCGGCCCGGTCGGCGGAGAGGTTCGGGGTCTGGGCCAGCAGGACCTCGATGCTGTCGTCCCGGCTCAACGGGGTCACGGTAAGGTCCGACCGGCTACCGTTCGTCGCCTCGGGTCGGGCCGGCCCCCGGGTCACCAGCACGTGCCCCGTACCACCCACCGGGAGCAGGTCGGTCAGCTTCGCCTCGCCCGCCCCGTCGTAGATCAGCAACCACGGGGCCCGCCGCCGGCGAAGCTCCTTGAGCACCTCCTGGGCCGGATTGCCCTTCGGCTCTACCCCCAGCTCCTCAGCCAACCGGCCCAGGGCGGTACGCACACTGTGCCGGTCCACGGCGGGGATCCAGGCGATCAGCTCGTAGTCGTAGCCGAACCGGTGCACGTACTCCCGGGCGATGTCGCTCTTGCCGACGGCCTGCTCGCCGTACAGGGTGACCTCCCGCGCCTCGGCCGAGGCCAGCAGGTGGTCGCGGACCGCTTCGAGTTCCTGCGCCCGGCCGACGAAGGCGAGCGGGCGGGGCGGTACCTCGAAGCGGAGCTGCCACGACGGCGGTCCGGCCGGAAAGCGGGGCCGCCAGCCGGGGCCGGCCGGGATCGCCGGCACACCGGCCATGCCGAGCGCGGCCCGCAACCGGTTGTGCGCCAACGCCTCCGAACAGTTGCCAATGTCCGCGGTGCGGTATCCGGACCGGGATCGAGGCACCGGCTCGGCGGCCGTCCGGATGACGATGATGTCGGGCCGCTGGATGTCGGGCCGCTGCCCGGCGGCTGGGTCGGCCGGCAGCAACCGGGCCAGCTCCAGCGACGCGTCCGGGGCGTCGTCCGGGGCCAGGACCATCACCGTGGCCCGTTGCGCGACGTCGGCCCAGAGCCAGTCCACCGGTAGTGGACGGACCCGGGTGCCGGCACCGTCGAGCTGAGCCCGGATCCAGTCCGCCCAGGGCCGCTGGGCCGGCGGGTAGACGAGATAGATCTGTTCCGGCCCGTCGCCGGACTGCAACCCCAGACTGCGCTGGTAGCGGCGACGCATGGCGTCCGACACCAGTGGCACGGTGTCGACGGCGCCGTTGGAGATCGCGCGGGTGAGCCGCTGGTACGCCGTCAGCAGCCGGTGCCGGCTCGGTGACTCGTCCATCAGCGGAGCCAGCACCTGGTCGTACGGCCGGTGCGGCAGCTCGACCTGGACCAGGTCGTCGGCGGTGGTGTCACCGCTGTCGGCGAGGGCGTCGAGGAAGGCCCGCCGGATGTCGCTGCGGCTGCGCTCGCCCTCCGGGCTGTCGCTGTCGTCGAACTGCGTGGCCACGACCATGACCTGCACCCCGACCGGAGCCTCCCGGTGCACCCGGCGGGCGAGTTCGGTCGCGCCGTCGAGCCGGGCCCGCTGACTCGTGAAACAGATCGCGACCGCGTCGCAGACCGCCGCGATCCGGGTGACCGCCGCGTTGCTCACCCCGGCCGGGTCGTCCATCAGCACGTAGTCGTAGTCGGTCGAGCGCAGTTGTCGGCGCAGTTCACTCAGGGGCAGGTCGGGTGGGGGGACCTCGCCGGTGGCGGACGACGGACCGGCGGCCGACGGTACGGGCAGCCAGACCACGTCCAACCGGCCGGCGTCGCCGGTGAGGGCGGCGTACCGGCGGACCAACGGTCGGGCACCCGCCCCGTCCAGCGGCGACACACCGGGCGAACGGAGCATCAGCGTGTCCAGCACCCGGGCCAGCTTCGCCGGTAGCAGGTCGACGGTCCGTCCCTCGTCGACGTGGTACATCTGCAGGTACTGGTGCACCCGCATGCCTTCGAGGTCGGAGTCGAGCACCAGCACCCGCTGGCCGGCGCTGGCCAGGATCCAGGCCAAATTGGTCACGATGCTGGTCCGCCCGGTGTTCCCGGTCGCGGCCACGAACGAGACCACCCGGGTCGGCCCGTGATCAGGGATGCCACCGCCATTGTGTCCCGACCCCATCGCCGCCCCATGCATATCGATCAGCTCATCGCTCGGCAGCTGGTTTGACAAAATTCTCCACGTCCACGTAGTTCTGCCAACTGGCATAGTCCTCGGCCGGGGTACGGCTTTCCGCAATGAGCCGACGCAGGGAGCGCAGAAGAGCGTTACGCGGAACCGCGTCGAGTTCTTCCGTACCCATCCCGGATGCGTCGATCAGCTCTGAGACAAAACGTGTCTCGTCCTGTTCCACTGGATGCGCCATGACCGGCCCCACTTTCGTCCCTATCGGCGATACCCCCGATTCCAGGGGCGAACGGGACATGCGCCACCTCGATGGCTTATCGTAGCGTCCGTCGATGCGATGGCCCGCCTCCGCGCGTACGCCGCAACGCCACACCCGCCCACCCAGGGCCCGCCACTGCCCACATCCGTCCGGCCGACACGCGGGAGAATCCTGAGTGGAATCGCCATTTCACCAGCTAGCCGGCCGCGCCTTCGCCGAGTTCAGCCAGGGCGGCGGCGGGCCTGCCATCATCCGGTCGTTACTCGCCGGCCAATACAGTAAGAACCTGCTGCTACTGCGGGCGATAGTCGAGTTGACGACAGAATCCGGGCACCGCGATCTGGCCCCGATCGGCCGGGCCTACTCGTCCATCCAGGAAATCCGCCGGTACGCGCCGCAGGCCGCCCGGACGGTGTTGACCTACCCCTCGGTCAGCGCCTGGGCGATGACCACCGTGGTGCAGCTCAGCAACGGTGTGGCCGGGACGCATCCCGGGCGTATCGGCGCCCTCGCCACCGCCGTCGCGCTACAGGCCCGGGTGCCGGTGGCCATCACCCTGCCGGCGACGAGTTGGTCGGCTGGCGCTCTCGCCCTACCCTCCCTGGGTCGGATCCTCCTACCGCAACCCGACGCACCGGTGGTCCCGGTTCGCACCGGAGCCGATGGGGCGGCCCTCACCGTCGACGGGGGGTTCGTCTCGTTGACCAGCCCCGACGACCCAGGCCGAGCGGACCGATGGACCGGATCGGCCCCGTCGGACGGCTCGACAGACCCGGCCGAGCCGGGTGGAAGACTGTGGCAGCCCGTACCCCGGCTTTCGGCCGCCCACGGTGGTCTGGCCCTACGTCTCCGGCTCGACGACCTGGGGGCGTTCTCCGGGATCGGCGAGCAGAGCCCGAAGCCGATGGGCCGGGCCGAACTGGCCGAGTGGCAGGGCCTCATCAGCTCGGGTTGGCGGCTGCTCGTCGAGGGACATCGCCCGTACGCGGAGGAGATCGCCGCCGCGATCACGATGGTCGCGCCCCTGCGTACCCCGGACCGGGGCCAGGTCAGCGGCACCTTCCGCAACGCGGTCGGCTGCGTGGCGATGTCCCGCCCCGCCGATCACCGATCGGCCGCCGTCACCCTCGTCCATGAGCTGCAACACACCAAGCTGTCCGCGTTGATGAACCTCTTCCCGCTCGTCGAACCCGGACCGGACGACCGCTTCCACGCACCCTGGCGTACCGACCGGAGGCCCCTGGCCGGCCTCTTGCAGGGCCTGTACGCGCATCTGGGCGTCGCCGCGTTCTGGCGCCGGCAGGCGCGGCACGAGTCCGAACCGACGCACCTCCTACGCGCACAGGTGGAGTTCGCCCGCTGGCGAGAGGCCTGCCGGGAGGTCGCCGACCTGCTCCTGGAGACCGGGCGGCTGAGCCGGGTGGGGCGGTATGTGGTCGGGGGTGCCCGCCGGACGCTGGCCGAGTGGCAGGGGGAACGGCTGCCGACCCGTGCGGTGGCCATCGCCCGGCGGCTGGCCGAAGAGCACCGGGCACGTTACGAGGAGACCTCCTCCAGCACCGGCGCCCCCGGGCAGCCCTGACCTCCCCGCCCTACTGTCCGGCGTTCTTCAGCAGCTCACGGGCCATGACGATGCGCTGAACCTGGTTGGTGCCCTCGTAGATCTGGGTGATCTTCGCGTCCCGCATCATCCGCTCGACCGGGTAGTCACGGGTGTAGCCGTACCCGCCGAGGAGCTGGACCGCGTCGGTGGTGATCTCCATGGCCGCGTCGGAGGCGAAGCACTTGGCCGCCGCACCGAAGTAGGTGAGGTCGGCGTCGCCGCGTTCCGACTTGCCGGCCGCGACGTAGGTCAACTGGCGGGCCGCCTCCAGCTTCATACCCATGTCGGCGAGCATGAACTGGACCCCCTGGAACTGGGCGATCGCCTTGCCGAACTGCTTGCGCTCCTGGATGTAGCCCCGGGCGTAGTCGAGCGCCCCCTGGGCGATGCCCAGCGCCTGGGCGGCGATGGTGACCCGGGTGTGGTCCAGGGTGCGCATCGCGGTGACGAAGCCGCTGCCCAGCTCACCGATCATCCGGTCGGCCGGAATCCGGACGTTGTCGAAGTAGACCTCCCGGGTCGGCGAGCCCTTGATGCCCAGCTTCTTCTCCGGAGCGCCGAAACTCACCCCCGGGTCGGACTTCTCGACCACGAAGGCGGAGATGCCCCGGGACCGGGCGCTCGGGTCGGTCACCGCGAACACCGTGTAGTACTCCGAGACGCCCGCGTTGGTGATCCACCGCTTGACGCCGTTGAGCACGTAGTGGTCCCCGTCACGCACCGCGCGGGTGGTCATCGAGGCGGCGTCGCTGCCCGCCTCCGGCTCGGAGAGGCAGTAGGAGAACATCGCCTCGCCCCGGGCCACCGGGGGCAGGTAGCGCTGCTTCAGCTCGTCCGAGGCGGCCAGCAGGAGCGGCATGGTGCCCAGCTTGTTGACCGCGGGGATCAACGACGAGGAGGCGCAGGCCCGGGCCACCTCCTCGATCACGATGGCGGTGGCGAGCGCGTCCGCGCCCGCCCCGCCGTACTCGACGGGGATGTGGGGGGCGTGGAAGTCGGCGGCGCGTAGCGCGTCGTACGAGGCCTTGGGGAATTCGCTCGTCTCGTCCGCCTCGGCGGCGTTCGGCGCGACCCGCGCCTCGCACACTGCCCGTACGGCCGCGCGGATCTCGTCGTGCTCTTCCGGTAGCCGGTAGGCGTCAAACGCCGATTCTGTCGTCATTATTGCCCTCCCCTGGCGGGTTGTCGTCCCTCGCCGATTATCATGCGTGTCTGTAGCGTCTGCTCATGGCCTGCCGCGTGGATGTGAGGATACCGACCAAGCTTCAGGTGCCCCTTACCGCCGCGTAGGCTCACGAACTATCGTCGCCCTGCGAACCCCGGCGGCAGATACATACAGAAAGATCCTGTTCGGTGCCCGGCCGAGGCGCCGCGGCAAAACGCGACGCGAAGATGCGCCGCCCAGTGCGAGCGGAGAACACAGGCGTGACGATCCCGTACCCGAACACCCAACCCGTGCCGGCGATCGCGACGGTCAACCCGCCGTCCGGCGCTTCCCGCCCCCGGCTGACCTTCCTCGGCACCGGCTACCTGGGTGCGACGTACGCCATCTGCTTCGCCGAACTCGGCTACGAGGTGATCGGCTTCGACGTCGATGCCGACAAGATCGCCAAGTTGGCCAGTGGCGAGGTCCCCTTCCACGAGCCTGGCCTCGACGAGCTACTCAGGCGCAACCTGGCCGCTGGCCGGCTGCGGTTCAGCACCGACATCGCCGAGACCGCGGACTTCGGCGACGTCCACTTCATCTGTGTCGGCACCCCCCAGCGGGCCGACGGCATGGGGGCGGACCTCTCCTACGTCGAGGCGTCGGTCAGCGGACTCGCCCAGCACCTCACCCGCAAGGCCCTGATCGTGGGCAAGTCGACCGTCCCGGTCGGCACCGCCGAGTGGGTCGAGCAGTTGGTCGGCAAGTACGCGTCGGCCGACCTCGGGGTCGAGGTGGCCTGGAGCCCGGAGTTCCTCCAGGAGGGTTTCGCCGTCGAGGACGTGCTGCGCCCCAACCGGATCGTGGTCGGGGTCAAGAGCGAGTGGTCGCACGCGATGCTCTACAGCGCGCACAAGGGCGTGTTCGACCTGGCCGCGACCGAGGACCGCGAGGTGCCCGTGGTGGTCACCGACTTCGCCACCGCCGAGCTGGTCAAGGTCGCCGCGAACGCCTTCCTCGCCACCAAGATCTCCTTCATCAACGCGATGGCCGAGGTGTGCGAGGTCGCTGGTGGTGACGTCACCCAGCTGTCCCGCGCCATCGGCTACGACCCGCGCATCGGCAACCGTTTCCTCCAGGCCGGCCTCGGCTTCGGCGGGGCCTGCCTGCCCAAGGACATCCGGGCCTTCCAGGCCCGCGCCCAGGAGCTGGGTGCCGGCGAGGCGCTGCGCTTCCTGCACGAGGTCGACCTGATCAACCTGCGTCGGCGTACCCGGGTGTTGCAGCTCGCCGCCGACCTGCTCGGTCGCCGCTACGGCCCGGCCGGCCCCGACCTGTCCGGCACCCGGATCGCCGTGCTCGGCGCGACCTTCAAGCCCAACACCGACGACGTACGGGACGCCCCGGCGCTGGCCGTCGCCGCACTGCTGGTCAAGGCCGGCGCGGACGTGCACATCTTCGACCCGCAGGGGATGGAGAACGCCCGGCGGGCGCTGCCGTCGGTCACCTACGAGGACACGATGGTCGACGCGGTCTCCGGCGCCGACCTGGTCTGCGTACTCACCGAGTGGGCCGACTTCCGCAACGCCGACCCGGTCGCCCTGAGCGAACTCGTCGCCGGCCGACGGGTCGTCGACGGCCGCAACTGCCTGGACGCGGCGCTCTGGACCCAGGCCGGCTGGGAATACCGGGGTATGGGTCGCCCCTGATCCGCTGACACCTCGGCCGGCCGCCGACCCTGCTTCCGGGGTCGGCGGCCGGTCTTTTTCCGATCTCGCCCCGGCGAGGGACTATCGAAGAGTTGCTTAGTTTCGGCATGCTTCGGGAAGAGTCCATACCGCTGGTTGGCCGGGTCCGGGAGGTGCCATGAGTACGTACCAGTGCTCGTCGTGCGGTCGCGAGATCACCTCGGCGCCAAAATGTCCACACTGTCACGCCGAGCAGCCCGAGTGGTATGAGGACCTGGGCCGCCTCGAACGCTCCATCGCCGACATGAAGGCTCGCGAGGCGGCGCTCGGCAACGAGCAGAGGCAGATCGCGGCGCAGATGCAGGCGGCGCTCTTCCAGCGCGACATCCTGACCCACGCCGGCGACGAACGAGCCCGGCAGGCCACCCGACCGCGCCGGGTGCTGCGCCGCCGGGCCGGGCGACGTCCGCCCACCGCCGAGGGCGGGGTGCGGTCGGTCACCACCCCGGGGGTACGCCCGGGCACCGACCCCGGACCCCGACCACGCGTCCCTCGGCAGAACACCGTCCACGCCGGTGGTCGAGACCGTCCACCGCCACCCTTCGTGGCAAACGACGAATCGGCCTTCCTCGGACCGGACGCGCCGCAGCCCCGCCCCGAAGCCTCCACCCGCGAGGTGCAGAACATCCTGCTCGGCCTCGGCGCGCTGCTACTCGGGGTGGCCGCCGTCGTCTTCGCCGCGATGGCGCTCAGCTCGCTCGACGACTTCAGTCGACTGGGGATCCTGGTCACCGCCACCGCCCTGATGCTCGCCGCCCCGGTCGCGGTGGCCCGGCGAGGGCTCACCGCCACCGCCGAGACGATCGCCGCGGTCGGCCTGCTCCTGGTGCCGTTGGACGGCTATGCCCTGTGGACCGTCGACCAGGTTCGGGACATGGGTGCCTCCGGTCATGTGCTCGCCAGTCTCACCTTCCTGGCCACCGCGTTGATCGCCGGTGGCTACGCGCGGGTGACCGGCTTGAACGTGCCCCGCTTCGCCGCTGTGATCGCCGTACAGCCGATCCTGCCCCTGCTGGCCTACAACTGGATCAGCGGTCCGGTCGGCTGGGCCTTCGTACTGGCCGCGGTCGCCGCGATCGACCTCTACCTCGTCCGGTTGCTTCACACCGAGCGCCGGCCACGCCGGATTCCCGGCGACGACCAGCCAGACCGGGTAGCCGGTGGGGACCAGCCAGACCGGGTAACCGGTGGGAACCGGCCCGACCGGGCTACTGACGACGACCGGGTCGGCGGGTTTGCTGACGACGATCGGCCGGAGGCCGCTCGGGTTCCCGGCGGGAACCGACCGGGGCACGCTGACGACGATCGGCCGGAGACCGCCCGGGAGGAGGACGACGCGGTCCTCATCACCGAGCCCATCGGCCAGGCCCCGCGCAGCGGACCACCGCGAGCCGGAGTCCAGGCGGATCCGGGCGTCTCCCGCTGGCTGATCGACCTGACCGGGGCGCTGCACGGTCTCGCCGTGGTCCTGGCCCTCGGCTACGCCATCGCCGCCCTACTCCGCGCCGGCACCGTACCCACCGCCGCCCAGGCCGGTTTCGCCCTGGTACTGGCCGCCGGGGTGGGGCTCGCCGGGGCGTTGGCCCTCGGCCGGGCGGCGCTGATCGACCTCGCCGCCGGGGTGCTGACCCTCGCCGTCATCGGCGCCGTCGGTCGAGTGGCGGCAGTCGCCCTACCCGGCCGGGCCCTGCTGGTCATCGCCGCCGCCATCGCCCTCGCTGGGCTCGGCGTACGGGCCCTGCCGGAGATCACCCGACGCGGACCGCAACTGGCGGCGGCGGTGGCGCTCAGCGTCACGGGTCTCGTCGTCGCTGGCGGAGCCCTACGGGCGGCGCTGGCCCCGATCCGGGCCGCCCTGCCGGCCTGGGACGCCGACCTCGTCTTCTACGCCGACAAGCTCGCCGCCGCAGTCGGTCCGGCCGGCTGGCAGCTCGCCACCACCGCCTTCCTGCTGACCATCGCTGCGGTGCTCGCCCTCCCGTCGGAGATCCGGCACGAGTTCGCGGTCATCGGGGCGGCCCTCACCGCGCTCGCCATCCCCGCCTCCTTCGGGCTCGCCTGGAGCGTCGCACCATGGCCGCCGGTCCTGGCCGCCGTCGGGATCGGGGTGCTCGGTCTGTCGGCCCGGACCGACCGAGCCGCGCTCACCCATGCCGTCGCCGCTGCCCTGGTCGGGCTCGCCGGGGCCGGCGCGGCGCTGGCTCGCCCCGGCCTCACCGCGGCGGTCCTGTTCACCCTGGCCGCCGCCGGAATACTCATCTCGTTGCTGCCGATGATCCGCAACGCACCGGAGCAGGCCGGGCTGATCGCGGCCTGGGCAGCCGGCGGGGCGGCGTTCGCCCTGCCCGGGGCGGTCGCCGCGTTCGTGGCGGCGACCATGCCGGCCGAATCCACGCCCACCGTCACCTCCCTACAGGACGCCACCGCTCCGGTCCTGGCCGCCAGCTTCCTGGCGGTCTGCGCGACCCTGGGCTTCGCCGCGCTCGCCCAGGTCTCACATCGACAGATCAGCCTGCCGCTGGCCCTGGGCACCGGCTTCGGCGCTCTGACGGTGACCGCCGCCGCCTTCGGCGCGCCCGGAGCCACCATCACCGACGCCTGGGTGGGAGCACTGCTACTGGTCGCGGCGGTGCTGCTCTTCCTCGCCCCCTCCATCGATGCCGGCCGGCGGGCCGACCGGCTGCTCGACGGCTCCGACTTCGCTGCCGCGGCGGCGACCGCCGGCCTGGTCGGGACGCTCGCCCGGATCGCGACGATCCTGGCACCCGGTTCCGAACTGGTCGCCGCGGCCCTGATCGTCCTGGTGGTCGCCGCCGGGGTACGGGCGATGCCGGTCGAATGGCGGCGTGGCCCCATCCTCGGCCTGTCGATCAGCGGTGGTGTCATCGCCCTGATCGCCGCCTACACGGCGCTACCCGACGGAATCCGGGCGCTGACCGCACCGGGCCGGCTGTGGGAGGCGGACCTCGGTAACTGGCCCACCGGCAGCCCGGACGCGACCGCGTGGCAGGTGCCCCTGGCGCTGCTCCTGCTCTCCGCCGCCGCCGCGATCGTGCTCCCCCGACCGTGGAAGTACGACATCGCCGTGGTCGGGGTGGGACTCGCCACCATCGGCGCGCCGGCCGCCCTCGGCCTGCCCTGGTGGTCGCCGATCGTCCTCGGTATCGCGGTCGCCACCGGGTACGGACTCGCCGCCGTCGCGGCCGTCGATCCCCGGGCCGGCCTGGCCCGAGCCGCAGGCGCGGTCGCCATCGCGCTGCACGCGATCGGGGTCAGCCTGGTCCGGCCCGGTACGACCGCCGCCGCGCTCGGCACCATAGCGCTGGTCGGTGTCGTCGTCGCGGGGGTCGCCCGGTCACTGGCCGGACCGCCAGACCGGATCGACGACGAGGAGGTGCCCGCCCACCTGGCCCAGATCGGCGGGGCAGCCACCGCCGGGGCACTCCTGGCCCTACCGGGCGCGGTCGCCGCGCTGGCCGCCACCCTCGGCTGGCCCGCCGGCACCGTGGTCACCAGTGGACTCGCCGGATCGAGCCTGGGCCTCGCCGTACTGGCCCTGGTCCGTCGACAGGTGCCGCAGTTCCTGCCGTACGCCACCTTCGGCATCGCCGTCGGAGCGACCATCACCGCCATCGCCTCACTCCCCGCCGGTCTGCCCACCGGGGTGTACGCCGCAGCGGCGGCCCTGCTGGGGGTGCTCGCCGAACTGATCCGGTCCACCACGACCCCGCCGGCCGTAACCCATCGGTCGAGCCGCCGCTGGTCGGTGCTGCTCGACGAGGCGATGCGCCGGATGCCCCGCCGGTCGGCCCGTGGCCAGTGGTCGGTGAGCCCGGCCGCCGGTGCGCTGGCCGCCGCCGTGGTGCCGATCGCCCTCGCCGTCCTCGCCATCGCGCCGACGCTGGTCGCCGCGTTGTTCGATCCGTACCGGACACTCAGCCGAATCTGGCAGGGACCGTCGCCACAGCTGCTCGACCCACCGGCTGACGCGGTGGACGGCACCAACGTGCTGGCCGCGCTGCTGCTCACCATCACGGCGGCGCTCGCCGCCGTGGGGCTGGCCGGGGGCCGACCGGCCCGGGCCGTACCGGTGGTCCTGCCCGGCGCCGCGATCACCCTGCTGATCGCCCCGATCGCGCTGGGTTTCGGCTGGCCGAGCAGCACCATGGCGGCGCTCGCCGTCTTCACGATCGCGATGCTCGGGCTGGCGCTCACCCCGCCCCCACCGCCCGCCGAGCGGGCCCGCTCGCTCCGCGTCGCCCGCGTGCTGGTCTTCGCCATCGGACTGGCCGCCGGTGGTGCGGGGCTCGCCGGTGCCCTGGCCGCCCGCAATCTCACTCTCTTCACCCTCGGCGCTGCGGTGGGCGTCGGCGCGGTGGCCGCGCTGGCCGGCCGTACCCAATCCGCCCGGATCCTCGGCTGGCTCTTCGCCGCCATCATGGCGCAGCTCTTCGTGCTCACCGCCGGGCTGGTCGCCGGCCTGGCCCCGGTCTGGTCCGCGTTCGGCGTACTGGCGGTCGGGGCGGCGCTGCTGGTGGCCGCCGCGACCCTGCCCCGACTCCGGCACCCGGCGGCGACCCGCGAGGCGGCGACCGTGGAATGGAGCGGGTACGCTGCCGCGCTGATCGCCGGGGCGCTGGCCTTCGACTCTCCCCGGCACATCGCCGCGCTGCTGGCCGCCTGGGGCGCGGTGCTCGGCATCTCGGCGACCCGGCCCGGCCGTCGGGTCGTGGAGCGGCGGATCCTGTTCTGGGCCGCCGTCGGGTGCGAGATCACCGCCTGGTGGCTGCTGATGACCGTCTCCGACGTCGCCCTGCCGGAGGCCTACACCCTGCCGTTCGCAGCCCTCGCCCTGCTCGTCGGGGTGCTGGAACTGCGCCACCGGGCTGATCTGAGCAGTTGGGTGGCGTACGGCCCGGCGCTGGTCGCGGCGTTCGTACCCACCCTGGTCATCGTGCTCAGCACCAGCACCAGCACGCTGCGTCAGGTGCTGCTCCTGCTCGGTGCGGTGGCCACATTGATCTTCGGCTCGATGCGCCGCCAGCAGGCACCGGTGGTGGTCGGCGCGACGGTCACCGCGATCGCCGCGCTGCACGCCCTCGCCACGGTCGGTCCGTGGCTGGTGCTGATCCCGGTCGGCGTCGTGCTGCTGGTGCTGGGGGCGAGCAACGAGCGGCGACGGCGTACCCAGGAACGCCTCCGGGGCGCGCTGCGCGGCATGCGTTGACGGCCGGTCGTGAGCCGCGCGGCTCCCCGCAAGACCGGACCGCGCGGCTCGGGCCGAGTCCCGCCGCGCGGCTCGGCTTGAGCCCTGCCGCACGGCTCAGGCCAGCGAGGCGCGGAGGGCGGCTCAGGCCAGCGAGGCCCGCCGCGCGGCTCAGGTCAGTGAGGCGCGGAGGGCGGCGTCCTTCTCGGCGACCAACGTCTCCAGATCCGCCTGGAACGCCGTCATTCGGGCACGCAGGGCGTCATCACTGGCGGCCAGGATGCGGACGGCCAGCAGGCCAGCGTTGCGGGCACCGCCGATCGACACGGTGGCCACCGGCACCCCGGCCGGCATCTGCACGATCGACAGCAGCGAGTCCATCCCGTCCAGGTACTTCAGCGGCACCGGCACCCCGATCACCGGCAACGGGGTGACCGACGCGACCATGCCGGGCAGATGTGCCGCCCCGCCGGCACCGGCGATGATCACCCGGATCCCCCGGTCGGCTGCCGCCCGGCCGTACTCGATCATCTTGACCGGGGTACGGTGCGCCGACACGACGCCCACCTCGTAGTCGACGCCGAACTCGTCGAGCGCCTCGGCGGCCCCCTTCATGGTGGCCCAGTCCGAGTCACTACCCATGATCACGCCGACCAGGCTCACTTGCCCTCCCGCAGCCATCGTGCGGCGCGTGCGGCACGCGCCCGTACGTCTTCCATGTCGTCGCCGAGCACCGTGACGTGCCCGATCTTCCGCCCGGGGCGGACCTGCTTGCCGTAGAGGTGCACCTTGGCCCCGGGATCGGCGGCGAAGAGATGATGCAGCCGCTCGTCGATCGACATCCCGCCGTCCGGACCACCGAGCACATTGGCCATCACCACGGCCGGCGCGGTCAACGTGGTCTCCCCCATCGGATAGTCGAGCACCGCCCGCAGATGCTGCTCGAACTGCGAGGTCCGGGCCCCCTCGATGGTCCAGTGCCCGGAGTTGTGCGGCCGCATGGCCAACTCGTTGACCACCAGCCCCGACTCGCCGACACCGTCGACCTCGAAGAGTTCGACGGCGAGCATGCCGACCACGCCGAGCGCGTTGGCGATGTCGATGGCGAGCTGCTGGGCCCGCAGGGCCAGCGCCTCGGGCAGTGCCGGGGCCGGCGCGAGCACCTCGACGCAGATGCCCTCGCGCTGCACGGTCTCCACCACCGGGTACGCCGCCACCTGTCCGAACGGCGAGCGGGCCACCTGCACGGCCAACTCCCGGCGCAGCGCCACCCGTTCCTCGACGATCAGCGGAGTGCCGGCCTCGATCAGCCGGGCGGTCTGCTCGGTCGCCTCCTGGGCGTCGGAGACCAGCCACACCCCCCGGCCGTCGTAGCCGCCCCGGGCCGCCTTGAGCACCACCGGCCAGCCGACCCGGTCGCCGAACTCGACCACGTCCTCGGGCAGGTTGACCGGCTGCCAGGCGGGCATCGGTGCCAGCGTCGACAGCCGTTCCCGCATGGCCCGCTTGTCCTGGGCGTAGATCAACGCGTCCACCCCCGGATGGACCGGTACGCCCTCGGCCGCCAGCGCCCGAATGTGCTCGGTGGGCACGTGCTCGTGGTCGAAGGTGACCACGTCACACCCCTTGGCGAAGGTACGAAGGGCGGCGAGGTCGGTGTGGTCCCCGTACCGGACGTCGGCGGCAACCAGCGCGGCACCATCCTCCGGGGTGAGCGCGAGGACACGCAGGGACTGGCCGAGGGCGATCGCGGCCTGGTGGGTCATCCGGGCCAGCTGGCCACCGCCCACCATGCCGACTACGGGAAGACCGGTACGAGGATCCATAACGGCGATCAGCGTAGCGTCGACCGGGCAACCGCCCCCAATCGCTGGCCCAGAAAGTGAGCATCCCCGTGCGCGACCTTCTCCGTGGTCTGCCCGTACTGGCCCATCCGATGCCAGAGTTCGACGTCGAGGGTGCCCCGCCGGAGCCGACGGAGCTCTTCGTCGGCTGGTTGACCGAGGCCGTCGCCGCCGGGGTGACCGAGCCGCACGCCATGACCCTCTCGACCGTGGACGCCGACGGGCAGCCCGACGCGCGGGTGCTGATCCTCAAGGACCTGGACGCCGAGGGCAACTTCGCCTACGCGACCACCTCGACCAGCGTCAAGGGCCGGCACGTCGCCGCGAATCCCCGGGTGGCGCTCAGCTTCCACTGGCGGGAGCAGGGCCGGCAGATCCGGGTACGCGGCATCGCCCGGCCCGCCGACCCCACCGTCTCCCGGCAGGACTTCCTGGCCCGGCCGGAGGGCTCCCGGATCGCGAGCCTGGTCGGCCGGCAGAGCGAGGTGCTGACCGATCGGACAGAGCTGACCGAGGCGCTGGCAGCGGCCCGGGCCAGGATCGCCGCCGACCCGACCGTGGCCCCCGACACCCACGTGGTGTACGTCGTACGCCCCGACTCCGTCGAGTTCTGGCAGGCCGATCGGCAGCGCGAGCACATTCGGTTGCGCTACCGGCGGGCCGGCGACACCGGCGACTGGGTCCGGGAACTGCTCTGGCCCTAACATCCGACTAGCACGCGGCCGCCCGGCACTAGCCGGCACTAGCCGAGCTGCGCGATCAACTCCTCCACCGAGGTGACCGGTCGGTCGCAGACGAACCCCCGGCAGACGTACGCGGTCGGGGCCCCGTCGAGGGTCGTCCGGTCCCGCAGCAGCGGCACGCCGGCCTGGTCGGCGGTGCCCGCCACGATCACCGCTCCGGGCGGGGCGTGCCGGTGAGCGGTCCGCAGCAGCGGCTCCTCGGCCCGATCGGTGGTGACGATCGCAATCTCGTACGGGCCGGAGAGCAGCGCCTCCCCCACGGCCGCCGCGTAGCCGGTGAACCGGGCGTGCTGCCCGACGATCGGCGCGACCGTGCCGAGCGCCAGTTCGGCGGCCTCCCGATAGCTGGGCTCCCCGGTCAACGCCGAGTACGTCACCAGCGCGGCGACCAACGACGACAGCCCCGACGGGGTGGCGTTGTCGGTCGGGTCGGCCGGTCGGGTGACCAGTTGTTCGGCGTCGTCGGCGGTGTCGTAGAACCCGTCGTTGCCGGTGGCGAACCGGGCTAGCGCCGTGTCGAGCAGCCCGCCGGCCAACTCCAACCAGCGGCCCTCGCCGGTGATCTGGTGCATGGCGCAGAACGCCTCGGCCACGCAGCCGTAGTCGTCCAGTACCCCGGCCGGCTCGCCGACCACACCATCCCGGGACACCCGGCGCAGCCGCCCGTCGACGATGTGCACGTTTGCCAACTCCTCGGCAGCCTCCCGCATCGCCCCCCAGGCCGCGTCGGCGACGCTCTCCATCGTCTGGGACGAATCATCCTCGCCGGCCGGGCCGAAGGTGTCGGCGTACTGGCTAAACTCGGCGATGGCGGTGATCGCCAGCCCGTTCCAGGCGGCGACCACCTTGTCGTCCCGCATCGGCTGCGGGCGGTTGAGCCGAGCCGCCAGCAGCCGGTGGGTGACGTTCCACCAACGCTGCTGCACCGCCGGGTCGGCGTCGTCGATGTCCCGGGCCAGCCGCAGCACGCTGGTGCCGTGTTCAAAGGTGCCAGCGGAGGTCACCCCGAACAGGTCGGCGGCCCAGGCCCCGTCCTCCTGGCCGAGTACCTCGACTAGTTGGGCCGGGGTCCAGGCGTAGGTCAGGCCTTCGACGCCGTCGGCGTCGGCGTCCAGCGCCGACGCGAACCCGCCCCCCGACCGGTGGAGATCGTTGGCGAGGAACCAGGCGGTGTCCTGGGCGACCCGGCGGGCCAGCGGGTCACCGGTCAGCCGCCACAGCTGGGTGTAGACCCGCAGCAGCAGCGCGTTGTCGTAGAGCATCTTCTCGAAGTGCGGCACGGTCCAGTGCCCGTCCACCGAATAGCGGGCGAAGCCGCCGGCGAGCTGGTCGTAGAGGCCACCTCGGGCCATCGCCTCGCAGGTGTGCCGGACGATCTCCAGCGCCTCAGCGGAGCCGGTGCGCTGGTAGTACCGCAGCAGGAAGAGCAGGTTCATGTGCGGCGGGAACTTGGGTGCCCCGCCAAAGCCGCCATTCGTCGAGTCGTACTCCTTGGCGAGCTGCTCGGCGGCGGCGTCCAGCAACTCGGCGGTGAGCGGCGCGGTGGGTCCCCCGACGGCCTGCGCGCCGCCGATCGCCTCGACCACGGCCGCCCCCTGCCGCAACACCTCTTCGCGCTGGTCACGCCACGCCGTGGTCACCGATTCCAGCAACCGTACGAAGTTGGCGCGGGGAAAGTAGGTGCCGCAGAAGAACGGGGTGCCGTCCGGGGTGGCGAAGACGGTCATCGGCCAGCCACCCTGCCCGCTCATCGCCTGGGTGGCGGTCATGTAGACGGCGTCGACGTCCGGGCGTTCCTCCCGGTCCACTTTGATCGACACGAAGTTCTCGTTCAACAGCCGGCCGACGGCCTCGTCCTCGAACGACTCGTGCGCCATGACGTGGCACCAATGACATGCTGAGTAACCAACAGAGATCAGCACCGGTACGTCCCGTCGCCGGGCCTCGGCGAACGCCTCGTCGCACCACGGCCACCAGTCGACCGGGTTGTCGGCGTGCTGCTGTAGGTACGGGCTGGTCGCGCTGGCCAGTCGATTCACCTGACGACCATATCCAGCCCGGGGGCCGCCCCGCGCGGGGTCCGCCCCGGCCGATGCGATCGCGCTGCCCGGAGGGCTACGAAGCCCCGTCGGCGCGGAGCGGGAAGATCCGGGCCGACGGGGCGTCCAGCAGCGAGCGCAGCACGATCACGATCTTGTCGGAGGGCATCGGCTTGAAGAAGTGGTAGCCCTGGGCGGCGGTGCAGCCCAGCTCGGCCAGGACCGCCCGCTGGTCGGCGGTCTCCACGCCTTCGGCGACCACCCGTAGTCCCAGCTCCCGGCCCAGCTCCACGGTGGTCCGGACGATCGCGGCGGCCTCCGGCGACTCGGCCATCCGCATCACGAACGACCGGTCCACCTTCAACTCGTCCACGGTGATGCGGGTCAGGAAGGTCAACGACGAGAATCCGGTACCGAAGTCGTCCACGGCGAGCTGCACGCCCATCGCCCGGAGGGCGGCGAGCACGTCGTCGATGACCTCCAGCTCGCTCATCATCACCGTCTCGGTGATCTCCAGGACGACCCGGTGCGGCGGCACCTGGTGACGACGCAGCGTGTCGGCCACCTCGGCGGGCAGCCGGGGATCGAGCAGGCTGCGGGCCGACAAGTTGATCGAGATCGGTACGTCGAGGCCGTGCCGAGCCCACTCGGCGGCCACCGCGAGTGCCTTGTCGATGACATAGCGGGTGAACGCCCCGAGCAGTTCGCTGCCTTCGACCGGCCGAACGAAGTCGGCCGGGTTGAGCCAGCCCCGGCGAGGATGCTGCCAACGGATCAGCGCCTCCACCCCGGTCGGTGCCCCGGTCGTCAGGTCGACCGCCGGTTGCAGGGCCAGGACGAGCTGGTCGTCGCTCTCCAGCGCCTCCCGGAGTTCGGCCAGCAACGCGAGCTGATCGGTGCTGGCCGCGTCCCGACTGCTGTCGTACGCGGCGACGCTGCTGCCGCCCTCCTTCGCCTGGTACATGGCGATGTCGGCCCGGCGCAGCAGCTCGGTCATGTCGGCGGTGCCCGCACCGGCCACCACCACGCCCACCGAGACCTCCACCGACATCCGTACGCCGGCCACCTCGGACGGATCGGCGAGCCGGTCCACGATCTCCCGGGCCCGACGCAACGCGGGCAGCGTCGGCGGGAGCCGATCGGCCCCGGAGGTGGGCTCGCCGAGCACCGGCAGGCCGGTAATCAACAAGGCGAACTCGTCCCCACCGAGGCGTCCGAGCAACTCACCTGGTCGGGCCAGCGTCGCCAGCCGGGCACCGGCCACCTGGAGCAGCTCGTCACCGGCCGCGTGTCCCAGCGTGTCGTTGACCTCTTTGAAGTCGTTGATGTCCAACAGCAGCAGGGCCACCGGATGGTCGTGACCGAGTTGATGCAGGGCCAGGTCACCCTTGCTGAGCATCGCCGCTCGGTTGACCAGGCTGGTGAGCGGGTCGTGCAGCGCCTCATAGGAGGAGCGGGCCGTCACGATGCGCAGTTCGCAGTGGGTGGCGGCGTCGTGCAGGGCCGCACCGAGGGCATCGCCGTACGCTGACAGGGCGTCCTGCTCGCGCTCGTCCGGTCGGACCGAGCGGGGGAACCGGACCCGCAGCTCTCCGACGTGCACGGCACCCACCATCAGGGACCGGGTCAGTCCGTGATCGCTCCCCTCCGGACGCGGTGGCAACGTCAACTCCCGGTCCACCACTCGACCACTCGCGTCGCCCCGGTAGCGCCACCACCGTCCGTCCCGGCGGAGTACGTCGACGTCGACCAGTTCCGCACCGAACAGGACCAGCGCGCCGCCGATACCGGCGGTGGCGACGTCGCGTTCGTCGAGTTGGTTGAGCGCCCTGGTGGCCTCGGCAAAGGCTCGCCAGGTCCGGCGTTCGTCATCGGCCCGTAGCTGGTGGTGGTAGGTCTGGTGAAGCAGCCACAGCGCGGGGGGCAGGAGCATCAGCCAGCGGGGGTCGAGATCGACCAGGGTGACCACAGCGAGGCCGAACAGCACGTTGCCGACGAACATCAGCAACTTTCCCCGCAGCACCCGCAGCAGCAGCGGCCCGAGGGGCAACCGGTGGCGTAGTGACATCGTGATCCCGGCCACCCCCACCGCGACCAGCAGATAGGTGATCGCACCGAGGGCCAGTCCGACGGCGAGGCTGGGCGTCAGTCCGGTCCCGAGCGGGGTGCCGAAGATGGCGGTGACGCCGGCGGCGAGCGCCACGGCGATGGTCAGTGCCGCGGCGTTGTGCACGACCTTGACGGCTGGCCCCCGGTCCGTGAAGATCGCTGACAGGGTCCAGGCAAGTCCGGTGCCGAGCAGGGTGGCGGCGGGCAGCCAGCCGGGTGGCGCGAGATAGCAGGCGACGACGAAGGCCGCTTCGCCCCACGCGACGCCGACCTCGCCGGTCGCGATCCGGAACCGTAACCGGGCGAGGTGTGCACACATGGTCACCCCGACGACGAGGCCGAACCGGACCGGGGCCGGTAGCGCTTCGTCGGATGGCGGATCCGCCGGCAGGGCGAGACCCGCCCCGGCCACGACGAGCGCGGTGACGAGCAGGGTGCCGGTGACGGCCTGGAGGCGTGGCGGAAGCTCCGTAGAGCCGCTGTGGGCGACGAGCCGCCGGATCCGCTCGCCGGTCGTCACGGATCTCCCCCGGCCGGACGCCCTGTTGCGCTGGGCATCCGACGGCCTGGGCATCGGGCCTCGGGCCTCGACCGGGTACGCGCCGACGTGACCCGTTGTGCGTGGGGGAAATGCGGGGCGACGAATCGTCCCACCGACATCGGTGCCCCCTTCCGCGCATGCTGCGGGGACTTTTGGTCCCCGGCGGGAAGGCTAAGCCAAACCGGTGGCGTGCAACAGGGGTCGGAGGGCCCGGTTGGCCGGCATCATGCCCCCGAGTGTGGGTCCCGCCCCTGGTGAGCGGCTTTGGCGGACTTTCCGTCGGGTTCCTGGGCCACCTGGCCAGCTGTCGGATCAAGGACTGTGGCTGCCGATCGGTCGACGGAACCGTCAGCCGGCTGGTCCGGGAACCGCTCAGGCAGACGGCGCAGCCGACCGTTCATGTTGCGGATCAACAGCACCGTGGCGATCGCCAGCAGCACGATGAGGAACAGGCCCATCGGGCCGGCCAGCCCGCCGGTCCGGGTGTCCCCGAAGTTGTTCTCCGCGAGCACCTGTGCGGCGGTCAACATGACTGGACTCCTTCGCAGTGCGCAACTGGGTCCACGTTACGCCCCCACCCGTCAGCGTGGATCGGTGGTGTCCACGGCCCCAACGGCCCGCACCCCGGCGAACAGGTCGGACTCCGGCAGCGGGCTCTCCACCAGGGATCGAGCAAGCTCGAAATCTTCGGTCGGCCACGCCTGCCGCTGGATCTCCATCGGCACGTGGAACCAGAAGCCGTCCGGGTCGACCTGGGTGGCATGGGCCCGCAGCGCGTCGTCCCGGACCGGGAAGTACTGTCCGCATTCGACCTGGGTGGTGATCCGCGCCCCCTTGTCCGGGCCGTCACCCCACCGCTGGAGCCACTCGACGTACGGCGACTCGTGCCCGGCAGCCAGCATGGCCTCGTGCAACGCCATGATCTTGGCCTTGGAGAAGCCGATGTCGTAGTAGAGCTTCAGCGGCTGCCACGGCTCGCCCAGTTCCGGGTAGCGGGTCGGGTCGCCGGCCGCCTCGAACGCCGCCATGCTGATCTTGTGACACATGATGTGGTCCGGGTGCGGGTAACCGCCGTTCTCGTCGTAGGTGGTCACCACGTGCGGGCGGAACTCCCGCATCAGGCGCACCAGCGGACCGGCGGCAACCTCGACGTCCTGGAGCGCGAAACACCCCTCGGGCAGCGGCGGTAGCGGGTCGCCCTCGGGTAGCCCCGAGTCAACGAAGCCCAGCCAGGCCTGCTCGACGCCGAGGATGGCGCGGGCGGCATCCATCTCGGCACGCCGGATATCGGCGATGTTGCTCCAGACGTCGGGACGGTCCAGCTTCGGGTTGAGGACGCTGCCCCGCTCACCCCCGGTGCACGTCACCACCAGGACCTGGGCTCCCTCGGCGAGGTACCTGGCCATGGTCGCGGCACCCTTGCTCGACTCGTCGTCCGGGTGGGCGTGGACGGCCATGAGGCGTAGCTGCTCTGCCAACTCGGGCACTCCCTCGTCTGTTCCCCGTTACCGACCCGGGCCGGATAGTCTGACCTGCGCCTGGTCGGGCCACCTGCCGGCGCCGGCCGACCAGCCGACTGACAAGATGGACCCTGTCATTCTGGCCGATATAACCGACAACAAGCGTAGGAGATTTCCTCCGGTGTCCGAGACGCACGCCACATCCGTACCGACCTTCCCGCCCGGGCGGTACGGCCGGCGTCGTGCCACCCGGCGTGGCCGGCCATGGCTCGTGGGCCTGTTGGCGGTCGGGCTGTTGGCGGCCATGGCACTGATGTCGGTACGGCTCTACCAGCAGTACGGGGATCCGGCCTACGACGCCGAAGTGATCACCTACACCGACGTCACCGACACGCAGATTCTGGTGAAGTTCCAGGTCACGGTGCCGGCTGACAGCTCGGCTGTCTGTGTGCTGCGGGCCCGCTCCCGGGATGGTGCGGAAGTGGCCCGGGAAGAGGTCCGGGTCACCGCCACGGCCGGCGAGGAGCACCTGGTCGTGCAGCACCGGCTGGTCACCACCGGCCGGGCCTTCCTCGGTGAGGTGCTGCGCTGCCGGGCCGCCGACTGACCCTGGTCGCCACCCGACCTCGGCCACTGTCGCCACCCGACCTCTCGGCACTGTCGCCACCCCACCTCAGCCGCTTCAGGCCGCTGACAGGGCCGGCCAGGGACGGCTCAGACCGTTGACGGCCCGGACCACCGACGGGTTCCGCCGGCTGGCAGGCTGACCCGCCGACCCGGGCGGGTGATGAGGCGAGCGAAGATCATCGGACGTCGTTGCGGCGTCCCACTGGTAACTTGGTAGTTCTTGTCAGTAACGGTAGGCCCGTCCCGCCGTCCATCCAAGGAGATCGTCTGTGACCGACCGCGAGGCGCCCGCCACCTGGTTGTCCCAGGACGCGTACGACCGACTTCAGGCCGAACTCGACGAGTTGATCGCAGGTCGGCCGGCCATCGCCGCCGAGATCAACGCCCGGCGTGAGGAGGGCGATCTGCGGGAGAACGGCGGCTACCATGCCGCCCGTGAAGAGCAGGGCAAGCAGGAGGCACGCATCCGCTACCTCCAGGAACTGCTGCGTACCGCGCAGGTCGGCGAGGCACCGAGCGCCGACGCGGTCGCCCCCGGCACCGTGGTCACGATCCACTTCGACGACGACGAGTCGGACACCGAGACCTTCCTGCTCGGCTCGCGGGAGATCTCCTCGACGACGGACCTGACCGTCTACAGCCCGGAGTCGGCGCTCGGCAAGGCGATCCTTGGCGCCCGGTCCGGGCAAACCGTTACCTACACCGCGCCGAGCGGTGCCGACATCAAGGTCACCGTGGACCGATTCGAGCCCTTCGGCGGCTGAGTTCGACCACTCGCCGGTCGGGCTGGGAGACGACTCTCCCAGCCCGATCAGGCGAAGACCACCTGGTAGCCGCTGCCCCGCAGCGCGCTGATCAACTTCTCGGAGTGTTCCGCCCCCCGGGTCTCGACCGAGAGCGCCACCTCGACCTCACCGAGCCGCAGATGCGGATTCTGCCGCTGGTGCTCCACGTCCACCACGTTGCCCCGGTGCTCGGCGATCTGGTGCAGCAGTAACGCCAACTGCCCTGGCCGGTCCGTACACCGCACCGTGAACCGCAGGTAGCGACCGGCCGCCGCCAGCCCGTGCTCGATCACCCGGAGCAACAGCAGCGGGTCGATGTTGCCGCCGGATAGCACCGCCACCACCGGCGTCTCGACCTGGACCGCACCGGCCAGCAGGGCGGCCACGCCGACCGCCCCCGCCGGTTCCACCACCTGCTTGCTCCGCTCCAACAGCATCAGCAGAGCCCGCGAGATGTCCTCCTCCGAGACCGTGACCACCTCGTCGACCAGTTCGCGTACGTGCGCGAAGGTGACGTCACCGGGACGTCCGACGGCGATGCCGTCGGCGATGGTGGCGTGCTCCGGCAGCCGTACCGGTGCGCCGGCCACCAGCGAGGGCGGAAAGGCTGCCGCGCCGGCCGCCTGCACCCCGATCACCCGTACGTCCGGCCGCAGCGCCTTGGCCGCGACCGCGATGCCCGAGATCAGGCCACCGCCGCCGATGCCGGCGACGATCGTCCGCACCTCGGGGCACTGCTCCAGGATCTCCAGCGCGACCGTGCCCTGACCGGCGATCACGTCGTGATGGTCGAACGGGTGGATGAAGACCGCCCCGGTCCGGTCGGCGAACTCCTTCGCGGCGACCAGTGACTCGTCGACGCTGCTGCCGACCAGTTCGATCCGGGCGCCGTACCCCTTGGTGGCCGCCACCTTCGGCAGCGGAGCGCCCACCGGCATGAAGACCGTGGCCGTGGTGCCGAGCAGGCCGGCGGCGAGCGCCACCCCCTGAGCGTGGTTGCCGGCACTGGCCGCCACCACTCCGCCGGCCCGCTCGGCCGGGGAGAGTCGGGCGATCCGCACGTACGCCCCCCGCACCTTGTACGCCCCGGCGCGCTGTAGATGCTCGCACTTGAGCCAGGCGGTGCCGCCGAGGGCGGCGCTGAGTGGCCGGGACGGCTCCAACGGGGTGGTACGGGTGATGCCGGCGAGCAGTTCCCGCGCGGCCTGTACGTCGGCCAGGCCGACCAGCTGCGTCATGCCTTGATGGTGTCACCCGCCTCCGGCGGCACCGGCAGGTAGGGGACGATCATGGCCGGCAGCACCGGAGCCGACGGCTGGCCCCGCGCGATCCGGCGGTCCTGTGCCGTGGAGATCTTTCTGATCAGCACGATGAGTAGCACCCCGGCCACGATGCTCGCGATCATCGGCAGCAGGTTGCGGGGCAGCGCTGCGGCGTAGTAGTCGGCGTACAACCCGGCGTGGTAACGGCCCTCAGGGAAGGGCAGTTCGTCTGCCTTGCCGCGATCAACCACGTCGACGTACCAGTCGGAGATCACGTATACCAGCCAGGCGGCCCACCAGACGCCGACCAGGACCGGGGTGCGCGCCCGCCACAGGCTGTCCCGGGCGATGTTCGCCATCACCCGGCAGGGTACGACGAAATTGGCGAACGGCACGAGCCAGCCGGCGATGGCCCAGCCGCTGGAGAGGGTCTGTCCGGCATCCGGAAAGGCTTCGAGGTTCTTGTACGCCCGGTAGCACCAGATGATGACCAGTACGGCGGCGGCCACGATGGCCACGCCACTCGCGATGGCCAGCAGCGCCTCGGCGAGGATGGCGAGCACCAACGGATCGGCGTCGCCGTCCCGGGTTGTCTGCTCGGCCACGACCCGACCGAGGCCCGGCACCAGCGCCAGCGCCACGTTGGTGAGCACCGTCACGCCGACCAGGATCATGGCCGCGAGGCCGACTCCGCCCAGCCGATAGGTGGTGGCGGTCGGCCACAGGATCGGTGCGTCCGCCGGGGTCCGGCAGGTGGAGCACTCGGAGAAGTGCGGGGAGATTTCGCCCCCGCAGGTGCCGCACGACATGACGAGCCATCCTCGCGTGTTAATAGGTGCACACACGCTAAAGGATCATGATGTTGACCGTCGATCCGTCGATCGGCTCGCCCGACCCGGCTCAACCGGCGGCGGCCCGCTCGCCCGACCCGGCTCAACCCGCGACGGTCGGTACGCGCGGCCAGTTCGGCGCGTGCCGGGGCCACGGGGCGGCCAACTCGAACTGACCGGCCACGGCGAGCAGCAACAGCTCCGAGCCCGGCGGCCCGACCAGTTGCGCTGCGACCGGCAACCCGTCCGGTCGCAGCCCGACCGGCACCACCAGCGCCGGCAGGCCGGCGATGTTCCACGGTGCCGCGTACGGGGCGTACCGGATGCTGGTCAGCAGGTTGGCCCGCCAGGACCCACCGGCCCAACCGGTGGCCGACGGAGGCGTGGCGGCCAGCGCCGGGGTGAGCAGCAGGTCCACCGAGTTGTCGGCGAAGAACCGGATCGAGCGTTCCCGCCACTGCGCCCGGTCAGCCTCCCGGACCAGACCCCGCCGGTCGACCCAGTCGCCCACGGCCGCATGCCGCCGGCTACGTCGTTGCAGGCTACGCCGGTCCAGGCCGCTCGCCCGAATCTCCTGGGCCGCTGCGGCGAACCAGGTGGCGGTGCCGCGCAGACTGAGCGCGGTGGGATAGACCGGGTCGATGGCGATCGTGTCGTGACCGGCCGCCGCCAGCAACCGGGAAGCGGTGGCGACCGCGTCCCGGTTGGGCTCGTCGGCGCGTACACCCCGCACGGGCGAGCGCAGCGAGGTCGCCACCCGCAGCCGCTGCGGGGGCACCAGCTTGTCCGGCCGGCGGCCGGCGAGTACGGAGAACCCCACCGCCGCGTCGGCGACGGTGGTGGCCAGGATGCCGTGTTCGGCCAGCCCGAACCAGTCGTTGGCACCGAGCTGACAGGGCACCACGCCACGCCCCGGCTTGAGCCCGACGAGCCCGCAACAGGCGGCCGGGATCCGGATCGAACCCAGCCCGTCGTTGCCGTGCGCGATGGGCACCAGCCCGGCCGCCACCGCTGCGGCGGACCCACCCGACGAGCCGCCCGGGGTCCGGTCGGCCCGCCACGGGTTCCGGGTCACCGAGGTCTCGTCGTCGGTGAGCGCCCAGAGGCCCAACTCCGGCATCCGGGTCACGCCCAGGATGACCGCGCCCGCCCCACGTAGCCGACGGACCACCTCGTGGTCGTCCTCGGCGATCGGGCTACGGGCGGCAGCGGAGCCGTTCCAGGTGGGCAGGCCGGCCACGGCGGTGTTCTCCTTGACCGCGACCGGCACCCCGGCCAGCGGCAGATCGGCCAACTCCTCCTGCTCGTCGACCTTCTCCGCCTCGACGATCGCCTCACCGGCCCGGACCACCCGGAACGCGGACAACTCGCGATCCGCAGTGGCGATGTGGTCCAGGTGGTCAGCAACGACCTGGGTCGCCGACGCGTCACCGCGTCGGACCGCCCGGGCGATCTGCTTCGCGGTCGCGCCCACCCAGGTCTGCGTGATCTCCTGCACGGCCACCCCTCCCCAGCGCCTCAGCCGAGAGCCTGCTCCAGGTCGGCGAGCAGATCATCGGCCGTCTCGATGCCGACAGACAGTCGCACGAGATCGGCGGGAACTTCAAGCGGCGAGCCGGCAGCACTGGCGTGCGTCATCCGGCCGGGGTGCTCGATCAGGGACTCGACCCCACCGAGCGACTCGGCGAGGACGAACAGCTTGGCCTGGTTGCAGACCCGTACCGCCTGCTCCTCGCCACCGGTGACCCGGAAGGAGATCATGCCGCCGAAGCGCCGCATCTGCTTGGCCGCCGTCTCGTGCCCCGGGTGGTCCGGCAGCCCCGGGTAGAGCACCTGGCTGACCGCCGGGTGGCCGTCCAGGTAGGCGGCGATCCGCTCGGCGTTGTCGCAGTGCCGGTCCATCCGTACGCCGAGGGTCTTCACGCCGCGCAGGGTCAGCCACGAGTCGAACGGCCCGCTGACCGCGCCCATCGCGTTCTGGTGGAAGGCCAACTCCTCACCGAGGTTGGTGCTGGCGGCGATCAGCGCCCCACCGACCACATCCGAGTGGCCACCGACGTACTTGGTGGTGGAGTGCATCACGACGTCGGCACCGTGCGCGATGGGCTGTTGGAGGTAGGGCGAGGCGAAGGTGTTGTCCACCGCCAGCAGGGCACCCGCCTCGTGGGCGATCTCGGCCAGGGCGGCGATGTCGGCGATGCCGAGCAGCGGGTTGGTCGGTGTCTCCACCCAGACGAGCTTCGTCTTGCCGGGTTGGATGGCGGCCCGGACCGCGTCCGGGTCGGAGACCTTCGCCGCCGTCCAGCCCAGCCCCCAGCGCTGCGCCACCCGGGCGACCAGCCGGAACGTGCCACCGTACGCGTCGTCCGGGATCACGACGTGGTCCCCTGGCCGGCAGACGGTACGCAGCAGGGTGTCCTCGGCGGCCAGACCGCTGGCGAAGGCCAGGCCGATCGGCCCCCGCTCCAGCGTCGCCAGGCAGGCCTGTAGGGCATCCCGGGTCGGGTTGGCCGACCGGCTGTACTCGTAGCCCAACCGGGGTTCGCCGACGGCGTCCTGCGCGAAGGTGCTGGTCTGGTAGATCGGCGGGATCACCGCCCCGGTGTGCGGGTCCGGCTCCTGGCCGGCATGGATGGCGAGCGTCTCAAAGCCGTGACTCATCTGAGTGAGGTTAGTCTGCCCGGATGGCCGACTGTGTCTTCTGTGCCATCGTCGCGGGTTCGGCGTCGGCCTTCCGGGTCGCCGACGAGCCGACCGGGGTGGCGTTCCTCGATACCCGGCCGGTGTTCCGGGGACATGTACTGGTGGTGCCCCGGGAGCACGTCGAGACGCTGGGCGACCTGCCCGCCCCGGAGTTGCCGGGCTACTTCGGCCTGGTCCGGCGGGTCACGCTCGCCGTCGAGGCCGGGCTCGGCGCGGGCGGCACCTTCGTGGCGATCAACAACCGGGTGTCCCAGTCCGTACCGCACCTGCACACCCACGTCGTGCCACGAACCAAGGGCGACGGCCTGCGCGGGTTCTTCTGGCCACGGCACCGGTACGCTGACGACACCGAGGCCGCCGACCACGCCGAACGGATCGCCGCCGCCCTGGCAGCCGCGTAGGTCAGGCAGCCGCATAGGTCAGGCAGCCGCATAGGTCAGGCAGCCGCATAGGTCGGGCTCAGGCCGGGACCCGACCCATCTCGGCCAGGATCCCGGTGCCCTGGCCTACCTCGATCAGGTAACCATCCGGATCTCGCAGGTAGCAGCGGATCTCCACACCGTGGTCCTTCGGCTCGGTGAGGAACTCCCCGCCCCGGGACCGCCACTCGTCGTACACCGCGTGGACGTCGCGTACCCGGATGTTCATGGCGGAGCCGAGCATGCCCGGTTCCGGTGCCGCCCGAGCCTGGATCTCCGGTTTGTCATCGGTCGGACCGCCCTCGGTGTTGAGCACGATGTAACTGTTGTGGAACCGCAGGACGCAGGGCTGCCGTTCCCGGACCGGTTCCGCCCCGAGCACCCGCTGGTAGAACTCCCGCGACCGGTCGACGTCGCGCACGATCAGCAGGTGGGTGAGGACGGCCCCCTCCTCGGGCACGAAGTAGTCGGGTGCCACGCTGCGCATCGTCTCGTTCCTCCCGGTCGGCTACCGACTTCCTCCCGGTCGGCTACCGCCGACTACCCGGCTGACGGACGGCAAACACACCCGAGGCCCTCAGGCGTGCGCCGGCCGGACCCGGGTAAGGATGCGGGGGCCACGGACGTTGTACACGCTGGACAGGTACGAGAGGAGTCCCATCGTGTTCCTTCGTCGCATGAAGGCTGAACTGCCCGCCCCGGACCAGGCGCTGCCCGGCCGGAACACCCCGGTCCGGTCGACCGATCGGCACGCGGTGCTCGACAGCAACCTGCGTGGTCCGTGGCCAGCCGGGGCCCAGGTCGCCGTCTTCGGGATGGGCTGTTTCTGGGGTGCCGAACGGCTGTTCTGGGGCCTGCCCGGGGTGATATCCACCTCGGCCGGCTATGCCGGCGGGTTCACCCCCAACCCCTCGTACGAGGAGGTCTGCTCCGGCCACACCGGGCACGCCGAGGTAATCCAGGTGGTGTACGACCCGGCGAAGATCAGCTACGAGGATCTGCTGAAGGTCTTCTGGGAGAACCACGACCCGACCCAGGGCATGCGCCAGGGCAACGACGTGGGCACCCAGTACCGGTCTGCGATCTACACCACATCGCCGGAGCAACAGCGGATCGCCGAGGCGTCCCGGGACGCGTTCGCCCCGGTGGTCGCCCGTACCGGCCGTGGGGAGATCACCACCGAGATCCGTGAGCTGGGCGACTACTACTTCGCCGAGGACTACCACCAGCAGTACCTCGCCCCGTCGAAGAACCCTGACGGATGGTGTGGTATTGGCCCGAACGGCATGACGTGCCCCGTGGGGGTCGCCCGGATGGGCGGCTGAGCAGCGAAAACACACCCCCGGTCGCCGCTGCGGGGAGCGGGCGGCCGGGGGCTACTCGGCCACGTAGGTGCCGCTGCCGGGCACCCCGACGACCAAGCCGCGAGCCTTGAGCGCGTCCACGGCGCGGGCGACGGTCCGGCGGGCGCTGCCGTACTCCTCGGCCAAGGCGTCATACGTGGGCAGCCGCGCGCCCGGCCGGAACTCCCCCGCAGCGATGCGGCGGGTTAGGTCGGCCTCGATCTCTCGGGCGGTGTGCGGGATGGGCACGCGCACAGGGTCGCGCGTTCCCCTGCATGCCCTACTTACACCCCTGGCACTGCTTGCCCTGATCGCATTGCTGGCACTAGATTGCCAGGTGGAGGCGCGATCAGCGGTAGCCGTGACGGCGGCGCGGGTCGCTGCACGCACGAGGGGCGTCCCGTCGCCTGGCAAGCGGCGGGGCGTCCCGTTCCGTTTCTGGAGGGGTGCCGATGCTGTCCGAAGAGAAACCGCTACGAGTGCCGGTCGACATCAACGGGTGGCGGTGGCCGTTGTGGGTCGGGCGGGTGGAGTGCGGCGAGTGCGGCGAGGCGGTCGCGGCAGAGCGATGTACGGCGCTCTCCGAACTGGCCGAGGCGATCGAGCTGCACGCGTCGAGGTGCCAGCGGGCCTGAAACGACGAAACCCCCGGTACCCATGTAGGTGCCGGGGGTTTCGTGTGTCTGTGGTCAAGCGGGCAGGAGAAGGTACAGCGCGAGGGCGGCGGAGTCCTGTGTCGGCTCGGCAGTGTCGCGGCGGCCGGGCCTCGTGACGGCGGTGCTCATGATCTCGTTCTCTCCTGGTCCGCAGGTCATTGGAGCTGTTCGTGACCCCATGTGCGGAGGCGACGGGGGCTTCCTTAATACCCGCCAACTGCGCACATGGGTACGCCGGTCGCCTGCCGTGGTCTACGACCGTCACCCTCGCGTCTCGGCCGTGCCGGTCGCTAGATGATTGAGTCCTAAATCTTTGCTGGTGGGAGGTGCTGGCGTACTGAAATAGGGAAGGGTGTCGTTGTCTGCTCGTGACAGCTGACATCAACACCCTTCTGACCGCACTGTACGTGTTCGTAGACGATCACCTGGTACCGCGTCGCCGCCGTCCCGGCCGGCCCCAGCAGTTGTCCGACGCCGAACTGGTCTGCCTGATGATCACCCAGGTCCTGTTCGACTTCCCTCGTGAACGGCACTGGATCCGCTGGGCCGGCACCCACCTGCGCGACATGTTCCCGTACCTGCCGACCGCGTCCGGCTACGGCAAACGGGTCCGCGGCAGCGGTCAGCTCATCGCCACCGTGCTCCGGGCCCTGGCCCATGTCACCCCGACCAGTGCCCCGATCCTCAGGTTGATCGACTCCACCCCGGTACCGTGCGGCACCTCACGGGAGACCACGAAACGTTCGGACCTGGCCGGGCATGCCAGCTACGGCTACAGCGCCTCACACTCCCGCTACTTCTGGGGCATGCGCCTGTATCTACTGGCCACAGCCGAGGGCATGCCCGTGCTGTGGTGCCTGGCCAACCCGAAACTCGACGAACGGGAGGTGATGGCCGCCCTCATCGAGGCCGACCACCACCTAATCGCCGACGGGCAGGTCATCCTGGCCGACCGTGGCTTCGCCAGCCCGGAGTTCGACCAGTTCTGCGACCTGCGCAGCATCCACCTGGTCCGCCCGAAACGCGCCAACGCCACAGCCGACGCCCCACGCACCCCGGCCGAGAAAGCCCTGCTCCGCGCCCGCCAATGGATCGAGTCGATCTTCCAGAGCCTGAAAGGCCAACTCTCCCTGGAACGACACGGAGCCCGCCGACACGACGGCCTGTTCGCCCGCGTCGGTCAACGCCTACTCGCCCTGGCCGCCGTGATCTGGCACAACACCAACATCGGCGCACCCAACCCAAGATCACTCATCGCATACGACCATTGACCAGCAAGAATTTAGGACTCAATCATCTAGCGGGGGCCGAACGGGGCGAGCCATCACGACGAGCGAGGCGGCCAGGCCGACTGGGTAGCGCGCTCAACTCCGCCATGAGCGCGCATCGCGGCAGATCCGGACGTCTGGGTGTTCCCCCTTTGGCTGGAGCGAGCTTGTCCTATCCCTGTGCTCTAATCCCGTCATGCATGTCGTCGTCACAGGCGCACTCGTGGAAAACGGCGCGGTCCTGCTAGTACACCGCAGGCCGACCAAACGGGTATACCCAGATGTCTGGGATCTGCCCGGGGGGCAGGTCGAAGCGGGTGAGTCGGAACTACAAGCCCTCGCGCGTGAGATGCACGAGGAGCTCGGTGTTCACATTGTGGCGGAGTCCGCTTCACGGTTGGGCGTCATGCACGACGGCAGTGGTGAGGACGCCGTTCACGTGGGCGTCTGGGAAATTGGAGACTGGGTCGGCTCTCCGACCAACCGTGCACCTGACGAGCATGACGACATTGCATGGGTCGGGATCAGCGAGCTGGGCGGTCTTCCCCTCGTGCATGGCGTCTTGGCGGCATTGGTTCGTTCTCTGCCTGAGTTTGAGTGCGCCCGCAGGCACTCAGATGTCACCGACTGTAACCAGGACAACCGAGTAACCAAGGCCGACTGTCGTGCATGTGCTGGGACGGATTCGTCAAGCGCGCGGTCAGCGCCATGAGAGTGCGCTTCCTGGCGACCTGACGCGATAATCCATCAGTGAACTACGAAGACCGCACGGACTTGCTGCCGCCGGATGCTGTCCTGGGCCCCGATGTGCTCGAACGTCTTCGGTCTGACGATTCAGACCCGGTGGGTTGTCTCAACGAGGTTGGTGAACCGCAGGTCACCGAGGCGGTTCCCCGTGCGGCGATCGCCGCCTTCATCGCCTCGGAGGCTGCAGACGGGGCACCGGAGCCAGCCCTTCATGCCGAGCGAGATGCAGCGGAGTGTGGCTACGCGTTCGGCCAATTGCTCCTTGGTTCCTTCCCTAGCGATCGACTGACCAGCGACGGGGTCTTATCCGACCTCAACCGGATGTACCTGTTCGCCCTCGTTGATCTCGTCGACGAGGCCACACCCTCGTTCAGCACCCAACTGTCGGCCTACCTCGCCCAACGCGCCCGACGATTCCCCGAGGCCGAGGCCCTCGGAGGTGCGCTCGAGGAAGCGACGTCCTTGGCCTGGTGTATGGGATTCGGTACTGCGGTGGTCTTGGCCGACCGTCGGTAGGGATACCCTCTGCCGAAGCACTCACATCGGCAAGACCGAGCACCGTCTTGACCGACCGACTGTGACGCTGCGTGACACGCGGTCGGCGGCTATGAGCGGACGAGGTTGGCGGCAGTCCGCTGCCAAATCCACCGAGTGCTGTCGCCTGCTCATCAAATCTGGCCGTTCCGGCTCCAGATCATGACGCCGGTGGGGCGTGGTTGACTACCGGTCCATCCCTGGAACAGACGGATAGCGAGCTCGTCGGAGCGCCACCATCGATCACACGGCCCCGATGCCTCCGGGACGGGCGGCAGTGCGGCGAGGAGCTCGCCAAGGTGTGCATTGGTCATGTCGTTGGGGACCCACGCCTCCAGCGAGCTGGGCGGCACAGGCTCCCAGTCGTAAAGCTCGTCCATCAGCGCGTGTCCCTCAATCAGGTGATTGATCGAGGGACAGACCTCCAGGAAGGGACCGCCCGAGCTCACCCCGAATCGGCCGTCAGTGTGCGCGAGGTAGAACACGGGTGACGACACGCGCTCGCCGTACCACGCGAATGACCACCCCGTGCGCTCCGCCCGAACCATGTCGAGCAAGTCGAATTGCCAGCGGCGCAGGGTGTCGAGGCGCTCGTCGCCAATGCGGACGCTGCGGCGAACGTCGTAGCGCAAACCGCCGAAGCGGGCGGCGAAGTCTTCCCGCCTAACGGTCAACTCAAGAGGTGCCGCAATCAGCCGTCCCGACCGGTCTGGCACTTGCATAAAGTCGGTCAGCAGTCGAGGCTGCTCCGGCTGCCGGGTCCCGGCGCGGCACAGGAACACCTGAGCCCTCGTTGACAGACCGTCGGGGTTGTCGAGCACGTGCACATGAACTTCCCAGCTGACTGGTGCTCCGCTCCTGCGAGCCTATGACATGCGCGTCAATGACTGCCAGCGGACATCCGACGTACGCACATCGGCCAGATGAGTGCATGGTCCGCCGGACCTAGCAGACCGGCCGTGGTCCGGCCTCGGCACGCGGCAGAATGCATAGTGCCCGGCGTCGTCAGGGTCGACCGCGCCGCCCTCGCACGCGCATGCCAGCGGTGTAAGTCTCCGGGACCCAGGCCAGCCCGGCGGTCACTCGACCGGTCAATCGGGCTGGGCCGATCTCGTGGGCGGGATCGTCCGGGCGACTCATGCGGCGCGGTCCCGGCGGCTCATGGCCTTGCGTACGCGGGCGTGCAGCCGGCGGTTTTCGTTGCGGCACGGCCGGCACAGCCGGCGGAAGCCGTCGAGGGTGCGCCGGTCGCGGCCGAACGCCGACAGCGGGCGGTCGGTGCCGCACTGCGGACACTTCCTAGTGGTCACGTGAGGGCCTTCCGCCGGTTGGCGCGGTGGATCTCGACAGCGCGAGCCACAGAATCGGCGCTGTACGTAGCGTGCCAGGCGACCGAACGGACGGCCAATTCGTCGCGTAGTTCGCGCTCGGCAATGGCGGCCAACTTCTCCGGATCGTCGCCATAAATGGGAGGACGGCCCGGCATAATAAGGCGGTGCGGTCGAATTGCCATGTGGCCAATGTCTCTATGGCTACCAATCTCGGCACGTTCCATGCCCCATTCCATAGCGACCGCGGTGCTTGTTAGCACCTTCATGTCGAGGGTAAAAACGTGCGCAGTGTCGCTCGGCCACTGCCCAATTCGACGCCATTGTTGACCGGCACCGGTGATGTGGCGCATTGTCAACCGGGCGCGGCGGCCGGCGAGTTGGGCGAGTCGGGTAGCGGTCGCGGGGTCGATGTGGCCTGGTTTTGAGCCGCCACCGATATTCGCAATCATGCCATTTCCCTTCTATGGAATGGTTATTGGGTTTCTGGAAATGCCGAACGGATTCGGGCTCACAGTGACGAGCCATGCCTACCGGGAGGGCTTCGGTGGGGGCGGGGGGAAGGCGGCCCCCGCCCCTGCGCGACTGCTCGCGCAGCGCGGCGAACGCACACGCGCAATTCCATAAAGGAACGATGTGATGCGTTCGCTTGCACGTTTACTATTAGCTAATTAGCTCAACTACATTTCATGCCAGCAAGCAGCACACATTAACTCGCCTGCAAGAACGGTGCGGCGTCGACAGCGTGGGCAAAGGCGTATCGGCGTGTGTGCCTTGCTGGTAATCAACAAGGCACACACACCAACCACATTACTCACGCATTCTCGTCGCTACCCTGCTCAATCGGGGGCAGGCCGGCAAGTCGCCGGGCCAATTCCTCCGGCGTGCCTGCCGCTACTTCGGCACGGTAATACTCCTCGTCGGTCATGCCGGCCCGGCGGACGGTGCGGGACCGGCCGGACCTCTCCACGGCATAGAAGAAATTCGCCATGGCGTAATCCAGATTTATCGCGTTCACCTCCCCAGAGGGTCGGAATGGCGGGGGCCGGGTTGTTCACTTGCTGCCCAGCAGGGTCCGATGCGGGCGGTCACGCATCGACCCCTGCGCGGGCGGCGCACTCGGGCGGTCGGCGGCGCGGCAGGCGTTGGAGCAGTAGCGCCACCGGCCCTCCCCCTGCACCGGGAACGGCTCGCCGCAGTGGCGGCACGCCCGCGTGGGGGTTACCGACTGCGGCCCAGGCTCGGGGGCCGGCTGCGGCTCCTCGGCCACCAGGACGCCAGCGGCGCGGGCACGCTCGCGGACGTGGAACTCTTCGTCCCACTCGGCGGACAGCGTCGCTGTCTCCATCCGGGCCAGCAGGACAGCCGCACGAGCGGCCTTGGCTGCCTTGCGTCGCTCGGCGGCGGCGCGGCCTCGGGTCGGCGCACCCTCGCGGTTGGCCTTCTTCCAACCGATGTCGTGGCTTTGCTTGCTCATCAGAGCGGCCCCCGAATCTGCTTGACGATCTCTGCGATGTGGTCGGGCGTTCCGCTCTCATAGCCTCGGATCTGACGGGCCATCCGGCGGATGTCCTCGGCGGCCTCCTGCTCGGCCCGGATGGCGGCGGCGGTTGCGGCCACCTCGGCATCCCAGGCGGCGGCCTCAGCGTCGGTCATCGGGTGGCCGGCGGCGTCGTATCGCTGGTTCATCAGGAACCACTCGCAATCACGCGCAGCGCGCGCAGGAGGTCATCCACGCTGCCCAGACGCCGGAAGCCGTCAACGACGTTGGTGTGCGCGTTGTACTTGGTCGACCGGGGGATCAGCACGGCCAGCCGGTCTGCCATCTTGCGGATCTCGTCCCGGTCGCGCTCCTTGCGCTCCTCGACGTACGGCGTAACCACCTCGACCAGCGCAAACTGCGCGTTCACAGCCGGCGGCATCAGGGCGCGGTGCGCGGCGATGATCTCATCGCGGCGGGCCTCCCAGAACACATCCGGCTTGGGCTGCCTCACCTTGCCGGCCAGCGCGGCGGCCTTCACCTCGGCCTTGTCGTCGGCGTACTCGTCGGCCAGGTCGTCCATCTTGTCGGCGGACGCCTCCAGGGCCTCAACGGCGGCGGTCAGCTTGTCGAGCGCGGCGGCCACCTCGGGCACCTCGGCGGCGATCTCGTCAACGAACGGCGGCAGGTGCGGCGCGCGGCGGCCAGGCTTGGCGAGGTGCTCGGTGCCGTGGCTGGTCTGCGTGACGGCGGTGTCGAGGTTGGGGAACTGGACGCTAGACACGGGGGAACTCTTCCGTTGCTCGGGCGTCTCCGCGTTTCCGAGCGAGGGGTAGCCGGTGACCGACCGGCGGCGGGGTGGATCAGTTGGCGAACGGGTCGTGGTCGCGGGCGGCCTCTTCACAGACGAGGCAGCCGGGGACCGGCCACAGCGAGACGTGCGCGCGGTGGCGCTGCCACTCGTCGCGGTTGCGGGCGGCGTGGCGGACGTTGCGGGGGTGGGCGGCGCGGGCGTCGCGGGCGGCCATCAGGGCGGCGAACTCGGCGGCCCGGCGGCGGTCACGGTTGCTCATCCGGCCACCCCGAGCGGGGCACAGGGCGGGGTCGCGCAGACTCCGCACGCGGTGCCGATCTCACCGGTCGACAGGATCGCTACGTAGGCGGCCCGGTGGCCGCATCCGTTGGCCTCACAGCGGAAGTTGGACGCCATCAACAGCTCGTGCCGGCGCTCGGGCGAGACGTGAATGGCGGTCAGCGGGTTAGGCATCGGGGAGACTCCAAACGGGTGTAGAGCGGCGCTCACCGGGGGCCGTCCAGGTCTGCGGCGTCAGGCGGCCGAGCGGCGACGGTGCCAGGCACGCAGCGGCCAGGCGGGCGAGCGTGTGCATGAGCTGCCGCATCACAGCCGCTCCCACAGCGGACGATCGCCGGGCCGGGTGTACGTGCGGTGGCGCATGATCAGGCGCTCGCGGCGGGTGCGGTCGGTGTAGATCGGGGCACCCCGCCAGAGATGCACGCCCATCCATCCGCGCTTCCCGTGGACTACGGCGCTCATGAGGTATTCGCGGGCGGCGGCGGCGAACGTCTTGCGGCCGGCGGGCATGATCTCGCCAACGGCCGGGCCGCGCTTGACGGCCACGCGAGCGCCGATCATCTGCGTGTCGGCGAACATGCCACCGGGGGCACCGGTCATCAGCACCGGGTCAGCGTCGTAGTCGAGCGTTTCCAGGGTGGAGAGGTACGCCTCGAACAGCGCCGGGCCTTCCGTGAACCGGCCGATCAGCCAGCGGAACGTTTCCAGGTCGGTTAGCCAGGTCTCGATGGCCCAGGCTGCGGAGCGGGCGGCCGGCGTCATCTCGTCGCCGTATCGGTATGCGTCCACGGGGTCACCTCCAATCGGTTGCAGGGCAACGAAAAACGCCCCGGTCGTTGTGGGAGATGCGACCTCCCACAACGCCCGGGGCGTTGGCTTTTCGGTGTTGCTGGCCGCGCCGTGTGTGTCGCATACACGCGGTGCGGGGGGCTGCCCTATCGGGACAGGCGGGCGGCGCGGTGCGCCAGGTAGTCGGCCACGGTCGCGCGGAACGCGGTGGTGGCTTCGTCAGTCAGTGGCCGGGGCCGGGTCGCGGTGGTGCGGCGGGTGATCGTCGGGGCGGTCATAGTTCCTCCACTCTGGGCAGTGGTAGACGGCCAAGCCGCCCGGACATGGGTGGGCCGATCTCCTGGCGGCAACCAAGATCGGCTCACTCATGACCGGGCGGGTCGGGGTGCGCGCGGACGGGTTGCCGGTCGTCGCGGTGCGCGGGGTCCGCCCGTCTCGGGCGGTGGTCGTGCGGGGGGCTTGTACTAAGTACGTCCCACAGAGGTAAAACGCCCTGTTCAGAGGCTTGCGGCGCTGCCGGGCGGATGGCTGGGGCGGGCCGGCGGGCCACACTTGTCTCGCACTCTGTATGTCCCCATCGGGGGGAAACCAGCGGCGGACCACCTCTGTTGTCACCGAATACGTCCTACAAGGGGGGAAACCCGATCTTGACGGGTGCGGGCGCAGCGGGGGCGGCCCGACTACCTGCCAGGTGGTAAGTCCTCAGCGATGTAAGGGCGGCGGGGGTCGGACGCGGGCGCAGCGGGGCGGCCCAAGAATTACCCCCCGGATGGCGCACCCGGGACCGGCGAGTGTCGGCACCCTGCCGTCACTTACCCCCTGATAACGCACCCATCACCGGGCGCGGGCGCAGCAGGGGATGCCCAGGGACTACAGAGAGCATTATAAGTAACTACAGTTAGTTATAGTAGAGGGTTATAAGGGGGAGGAAATAGAACAGATTGAATGGGGAAGGAAAGCGGGCGAGGAAGCAACGAGAGTCGGAACTCCATTACCCCCCGGATGGCGCACCCGCGTCGGCACCCCCTCGGCGGCGCTGCCGACCAGCGGGCGGGGGCTGCGGCGGGATGGCATCGGAAGCGGGCTGTACGCCACGCTGCCGGCCGTGCGGGCTGTCCGGGGGCATCGGGACGGCGGACGCACAGTGGCCCGCTACGGGGCACGTAGCGGGCCACTTGTTGACACCGGGCGGGACGGGGCGTGCGCGACCTATGCAGTGCCGGCCCAATACAGCGTTACGCGGGCGTTCACGGTGCCCCATGGGTCGGCCTTGGTCGGGCGGCCACCCTTGCGGGTCGCTCGGCGGACCGTGATCCGGTCAACGAACAGGGTCACGAAGTCGCGGCGCTCCCCCACCGTGGCGGCGTCCCACCATGTCCGCTCGTCGCCATACGCGCTCGATGTCCAGAGGTCAAGCGGCAGCTTGGCGGTGGCCTGCTCGTCCAGCTCGGCCAGCCGGGCGGTAAGGGCATCGACGCGCGCACCGGTCACCGTGACGGCGCGGGTAAGCGCTGCGGCGGCGGCACCCGAGGCGGTACCCAGGGCCTCGGACTGCTGATCGAGGGCGGCAGATGCGTCGGCCAGCTCGGCGGCCACTGCGGCACGCTGCACGGCGGTCTCCGGCGTCGCGGTCGCGGCCCCGTAGCGGCGGGTCGCCTCGGCCAGGATCGACGCGGTGGTCTGGTCCTCGTCGGCCGGATCGATGGAGTTGAGCAGGCGGTCGATTCGCATGCGGACCCAGCCATCGAGCGCGGTCAAGCTGATGGTGTTAGAGTGCCGGCCCGCCGGGGCGGTGCACATGTAAGCGTCGCGATTCGCCAGGGTGGCGTTTGCGACGAACCGACGCGCCTTCATCCGGTACCCGCACTCGCACCACAGGATGCCCAGCCCGGACAGTAGGGCCGGCTCGTCGGCCGACTGGATCGCCGGCCGGTCGCGGCCGGTCAGGATGGCTTGCAGACGCCAGAACTCCTCGGTGGTGATGATCGGCTCGGCCGGCGGCGGCAACACGCGGGCGTCTTCCAGGTCGTACGCGGTGCGGTAGCCGGTGATGTTGTCCCGATCATCGAGGATGGCGACGGCCGGCAGGCCAGCGATGCGGGGGTCTCGCAGCCGCTTGTTTAGGTTCCGGTCCGACCAGGCACCCGACGCGCGAGAGCGGCCGACCGTTGCGCCGCGCGTACGGATGCCCCGGCGGTCGAAGTAGCGGGCCACGGCGTGCACGGCGTGACCGAACAGCACGGCGCGGGCGGCCACCCGCAGCGCGCGGGCCTCGGTCGGCTCGATGACCAGAGCGCGAATGGCGACCGGCTCGCCTGCGGGGGTCTGCGCCATGCGCTCGACGGTGCGGAATCCGAACGGCGGGTTTCCGAGGTGTCCCCCGGCGGCGTGCGCGAGGGCCTTTGCGGCTTTGATTGCGGCGGACTTGTTCTTTGACTCGTTGTGGGCGGCGTCCATTCGCAGCAGAAGGTGGATTAGATCCATCGTGTTATCCGGGCCGAATGTGCCTTCGGTGATGCTGACAATGGTTAGGCCACCGGCGAGCAGCGGCAGCCATTCGGCAAGGGCGATACGCGGATCTTGGCGGGTGAGGCGGGAGACGTAGAAGACATACAAGTGCGTGATTTCGCCGGCCTTGATCGCCGCCACCATCTGGTCGTACGCCTCACGGACTACGCCGACCTGATACCCGGATCGGTCGATGTCCTCAAACATGCGGACGGTTGCGCCGGGGTGGTCGTGGTTGGCGCGCTCTGTGGTGGCGGTGCGCTGCGTTGCCGGGGACGCCTCGGACTTGTTCGCGCGGGCGGACGACTGCCGCACGTAGGCGGCGGGGCGAGCGGTGATCATGACTCCACAGTAGTGCATGGCCCGTCATATTTCAAGAACCCGGACGGCTACTGCACCCACGGCCCGACCGGCATGACCTGCCCGGTCGGCGTGGCGCGTACCGGAGGGTGAACCGGTGGAGGTAAATCACTGGCAACGCCGGTGAGCGGTGGATAGTTTGGCCGTACACGGGAAGGGAGGTGGTCCTACTTTGTATCGCAATGGGACTCGTGAGGTGGCTGTCCGCTAGCCGCTGTCCTTGACAGTTTCCGCGCCCGTTCCGCCATGGGGTGGGCGTGAATACCGCCGAGACCGTGTGGCAGCGGTGCGGCGAATCCACGACAGCCATCCGACCCCCGGGGTGCCGGCCCAGTCCAGCCGGTCCACGCGACAGCGTGAAGCCCCGGGGGTCGCCTATTGTGCGGGTGGGACAGCAGCGGAGGGTGGCCCGTGTCACGGCGCGAACTCGTGGTGCTGGGTACGGCCAGCCAGGTGCCGACCCGACGCCGTAACCAGAACGGTTACGTCCTGCTCTGGGACGACGAGGGGATCATGTTCGATCCCGGCGAGGGCACCCAGCGGCAGATGCGACTCGCCGGTCTCTCCGCCACCATGCTGACCCGGATCTGCATCACCCACTTCCACGGCGACCACTGTCTCGGCCTGCCGGGGGTGATCCAACGACTCTCACTGGACCGGGTACCGCACCCGGTGGCGGCCCACTTCCCGGCCGAGGGGGTGGACTACTTCGAACGCCTGCGGCACGCCAGCGTCTTCTACGAGACCGCCGAGGTCCGGCCCGAACCGATCACCCGGGACGGGCAGCAGGTCGAGACCCACGCCGGCACCCTGGAGGCGCGGCGGCTCTGGCACTCGACCGAGACGTACGGGTATCGACTGGTGGAGCCGGACGGCCGACGGATGCTGGCCGACCGGCTGGCCGCGTACGGCATCACCGGCCCGGCCATCGGCGACCTGCTCCGCGACGGTCACGTCGACGTCGGCGAGCGCCGCGTCCCGCTGGCCGCGGTGAGCGAACCGCGACCCGGTCAGCGCTTCGCCTTCGTGATGGACACCGGCCTCTGCGATGGTGTGTTCGCCCTGGCCGAGGGGGCCGACCTGCTGGTGATCGAGTCGACCTTCCTGGCCGAGGACGCCACCCTGGCCGCCGAGGTCGGCCATCTGACCGCGGCGCAGGCCGCGCGGGTGGCGACCGAGTCCGGGGTACGTCGCCTCGTGCTCACCCACTTCTCGCAGCGCTACCCCGATGCGGCGCGGTTCGCGGCCGAGGCGCGGGAAGAGTTCACCGGTGAACTGGTGGTGGCCGAGGACCTGGTCCGGGTGCCGGTCCCGCCCCGGGTCACCCCCACAGGGACTCCGACAACGGCTTCGGCGCCCTGATCCGCCACGACTCGACGAGCAGTTCCCGCAGCTCGTCATCGTCCACTCTCGACAGTTGGAGCACCACCATCGGGTAGTTGACGTAGTGCGCCGGAACGGTGAAGGTCACCGGGTCCGTCGCGAGCAGCGCCTCCCGTTCGCGGGTGAAGATGGCGACCTGTTCACCGTCCTCCAGCAGCCGGGCGAACACCTTGCCCCGCACCTTGCAGGCCGGTGTGCCGTAGGACGTCGAATGCTGGACCTCCGGCAGCGCCGAGGCCAGCTCACGCAGGGTCTCCCAGGTCGCCATGTCGGCACGCTACTACCGTTGGGGGGTGAGCATCACCCTCCGCCCGGCGCAGGCCGGCGACCTGATGTCCGTCGGGGAGTTGCACTACCGTTCCCGACTTTCGGCATACCGGGACATCGTGCCCGCCAACGCGCTGACCGCGATCTCCGCCGACAGCATGGGCCGCTGGTGGGTGGAGCGCTGGCCGTACGAGCGGGACACCCACACGATGACCCTCGCCGAACGGGACGGCCGGCTGGTCGGCTTCACCTACCTCGGGCCGAATCCCGAGTTGCCCACCATCGGCGAGCTGTGCGCCATCCATCTCGACCCCGCTGAGCAGGGTCGGGGCGTCGGCCGGGTGCTGATGGTCGACGCACTGGAACAGATGCGCCAGCGGGGCTGGCACCGGGCGACCCTGTGGGTGCTGGCCGACAACAAGCATGCTCGACGGTTCTACGAGCGGGGCGGCTGGATCGTCGACGGAGCCGAGCGGCAAGGCGACGTCGGCCCCGCGCTGACCCGCCAGCTGCGCTATGTCCGAGATCTGCCACAGCCATGAAAGTGATTCGCATCACATAATAGGGGATGGTTGGGGAAACGGTGACAGTGCCACCGCTGTTACGGCGGATCCGCGAGGCCGTCATTGGCGACGACCGCGTCCTCTCCGGGCCGTACGGTCCGCGTCGGATCACCTACGCCGACTACACCGCCTCCGGCCGGGCGTTGTCGTTCATCGAGGACTTCATCCGCGACGAGGTGCTGCCGCACTACGCCAACACCCACACCGAGTCCTCCAGCACCGGCCGGCGGACCACCCGGCTCCGGGAGGAGGCCCGTGAGCTGATCCGTACGGCCATCGGCGGCGACGACCAGACCGTCGTCATCTTCACCGGTTCCGGCGCCACCGGCGGCATCGACAAACTGATCCGGATCCTCGGTCTGCACTCCGGGCCGCAGCAGTACCCGGAAGCGGCCACCGACCGGCCCGATCCTGCCGCTCGGTCCGCTGCCGACGCCCGGCCCGTGGTCTTCATCGGACCGTTCGAACACCATTCCAACGAACTGCCGTGGCGCGAGTCGACCGCCGAGGTGGTGGTGATTCCGGAGGATGCCGACGGCCACATCGACATCGGCTGTCTGGAGGTGGAACTCCGCCGCCATCAGCACCGGCCGGTAAAGATCGGTTCCTTCTCGGCCGCCTCCAACGTCACCGGCATCCTGACCGACACCGGCCCGATCTGTCAGCTGCTGCACCGACACGGGGCGCTGGCGTTCTGGGACTACGCCGCCGCCGGCCCGTACGTGGACATCGACATGGCCGGGGCCGATATCCCGCTCGGCCACAAGGACGCGGTCTTCCTCTCCCCACACAAGTTCGTCGGTGGGCCGGGCACCCCCGGTGTGCTCGCCGTACGCCGGGAACTGCTGCGCAACCCGGTCCCGTCGGTGCCCGGCGGCGGCACGGTGGACTATGTCAACGCCGTGGAACACCGATACCTGCGCGATCCGGCGCACCGCGAGGAGGGGGGCACCCCGGCCATCGTGGAGTCGATCCGCGCCGGCCTGGTGTTCCAGCTCAAGCAGGCGGTCGGCACCGAGCTGATCCGGATCCGGGAGGAACGCTTCCGGCGTACGGCGATCACCGCGTGGAGTGGCAACCCGGCGATCGGGATCCTCGGCAACCCGCACATCGACCGGCTACCCATCGTGTCCTTTGTGGTACGCCGCCCGGATGGCCGCTACCTGCACCACAACTTCGTGGTGGCCCTGCTCGACGACCTGTTCGGCATCCAGGCTCGGGGCGGGTGCTCGTGTGCCGGGCCATACGGCCACCGGCTGCTCGATATCGACCTGGACCGGTCGCACCGGTTCGAACAGGAGATCGTCGCCGGCTGCGCCGGGATCAAACCCGGCTGGGTACGGCTCGGCTTCAACTACTTCTTCAGCGACACGGTGGGCCGGTTCCTGATCGACGCGGTGGACCTGGTCGCCACACACGGCTGGAAGCTGCTGCCCGACTACTGGTTCACCCCGGAGACCGGGCTGTGGCGGCACCGGAACGCACCGAGCGAACCGGCGCTGCGCCTCGACGGGCTGAGCCACACCGGGACCGGACCGGCCGGGTCCCGCCGCTACGACCAGGTGGGTGAGGAGGCGCTGGCGGGCTACCTGTCGTATGCCAGGGAGCTGTTCAAGCGGCGCGACGGGCGGGACTGTGCCGATGGGGACGCCGGGGCGTCGGTGTCGGCCACCTTCGAGGAGCTGCGCTGGTTCGTCCTACCGGAGATCTGCCTTCCGGCGCAACGGCACAGCCCGGAGACCCCGTCCTACGGATGATCCCCGGGCTGCGCCGATGTTCTGCCTGCTCGCGTCGCCGTGAGCGCGTCCTGCGAGCGTCGCCGTGAGCGCGTCGCCTACGTCAGCGGGCACCCAGGTGGGCCAGTAGGTCCTGCCGGGTCAGTACGCCCTTGGGCTTGCCGTCGACCAGCACCAGGGCGGCGTCCGACTTCTCCAGCAGGTTGACCGCCTCGCTGACCGGCTGCCCGCCGCCGATCATCGGCAGCGGCTCCGCCATGTGCCGCTCGATCGTGTCGTGCAGGTGGGCCTGGCCGGTGAAGAGCGCGTCGAGCAGGTCCCGTTCGGCGATCGAGCCGGCCACCTCGCCGGTCACCACCGGCGGCTCGGCCTTGAGCACCGGCAGCTGCGAGACGCCGTACTCGCGCATGTAGTCGATCGCGTCGCGGACCGTCTCGGTCGGGTGCACGTGCACCAGTTCCGGAATCCCACCCGGCTTGCTGGCCAACGCCTCGGCCACGGTCGCCTCGGTGCCCCCGGTCTGCATGAAGCCGTACCGGGCCATCCACTCGTCGTTGAAGATCTTCGACAGGTAGCCCCGGCCACCGTCGGGCAGCAGCACCACGACCACGTCGTCCGGGCCGGCCTGACGGGCGACCTCCAGGGCGGCCACCACGGCCATCCCGCAGGATCCGCCGACCAGCAACCCCTCCTCCCGGGCCAGCCGCCGGGTCAGCTCGAAGGAGTCCTTGTCGGAGACCTCGATGATCTCGTCACAGATGGTCCGGTCGTACGTCTCCGGCCAGAAGTCCTCACCGACCCCCTCGACCAGGTACGGCCGCCCGGTGCCGCCGGAGTAGACGGACCCCTCCGGGTCGGCGCCGATCACCTTCACCGCGCCGTTGGAGGCTTCCTTCAGGTAACGGCCGATGCCGGAGATGGTGCCGCCGGTGCCCACGCCGGCCACGAAGTGGGTGATCCGCCCCTCGGTCTGCTTCCACAGCTCCGGCCCGGTGCTCTCGTAGTGCGAGCGCGGGTTGGCCGGGTTCGAGTACTGGTTGGGCTTCCACGCCCCCGGGATCTCCCGGGCCAGCCGGTCGGAGACGTTGTAGTAGGAGCGCGGATCCTCCGGGGCCACGGCGGTCGGGCAGACCACCACCTCGGCCCCGTACGCCCGCAGCACGTCCTGCTTGTCCTGGCTGACCTTGTCCGGGCAGACGAAAACGCACCGGTAGCCCTTCAGCTGGGCGACCAGGGCCAGCCCGACACCGGTGTTGCCACTGGTCGGCTCGACGATGGTGCCGCCCGGCTTGAGTAGCCCGGCCCGCTCCGCGTCCTCGATCATCCGGGTCGCGATCCGGTCCTTGACCGACCCGCCCGGGTTGAGGTATTCGACCTTGGCAAGCACGGTCGCCGAGATGCCCTCGGTCACGTTACGCAGTCGGACCAGCGGGGTGTTGCCGATCAGGTCGACGACGTTTTCGTAATAGTGCACCTCGTTGTGCCCTTCTCAGGGTGCCGACGGCTCGCCGCCGGGCGGATGGTCGCAGGTCAGCGCCAGCCTACGTGCTGTCAGTGCACCACGTGCCCAGGGATCACCGTCTCGCGACGGCGCTCCCACTCCAGGAACCGCTCGGTCTCGCCGAGGACGCTGCCCGCCAGCCAGGTGATCATCAGGGCGTCGTCGGCGAGCCCGAAGATCGCCAGGAACATCTCCGGCACCAGGTCGACCGGGGAGGCGATGTACGCCGTGGCGGCCACCATCAGGGCCAGCCGTAGGCCGCCGTCGTACTCACCCCGGGTGGTGGCCTTGATCATGCGGGGCAGGGCGCTGATCCGCTTACCCAGCGACGGGCCACCCCGCGCGCCGGAGGTCAGTGCCCGCCCCAGCGCCGCGAAAGCCGCCGTCCGCTTCAGTGTCTTCGCCATCTCTCGTGACCTCCCTCTCGCCATGATGCACCCGATGGCAAGGGAAACTCACCGGCGCATCGACGACCCTGATCACTGTTTACCCATCGGTGTCACTTTCTAGGCAGTCGACTACCTCCGACGGCGACAGCGGCCGTCGTACCGCCGCGATAACCTCGGAATTCTCCGAGTGATCTCGACAGGCGAGGGGGACGCTTGATGGGTCAGGCCGAGTCAGCGGTACGGGCGACGCACTCGTGGCGGGGCACCCGCCAGGTTGCCCAGGTGGCGGCCGTGGGTGTGGGCGCGGCGGCGTTGACCGCGATCGCCGCCTCCGGCCTGCTGATCGGTCAGGCCCGGCAGGCGCGACGGGTCATTCCGATGGCCGAGGCACCGCCACCACGCAACGACGGTGTCTACGGCGCGAAGTTTCCCGGCCCGCCGATCAGCATGGTGGTGCTGGGCGACTCGTCCGCCGCCGGCTACGGGGTGCACCGCACCCGGGAGACCCCGGGCGCACTGCTCGCCACCGGCATCTCCCGCCGCCTGGGCCGGCCGGTCCGCCTGCGCCGGTTCGCCGTGGTGGGCAGCCTCTCCGCCGGGCTCCCGCCACAGGTCGAGGCCGCCCTCGAATGCGGCCCGGACCTCGCGGTCATCCTGATCGGGGGCAACGACGTCACCAACCGCACCCCGCCCGCTGTCGCCGTACGCTATCTCGTCGATGCGGTCCGCAAGCTCCGGGCGGCGGGTGCCCAGGTGGTCGTCGGCACCTGTCCCGACCTCGGGGCAATCCAGCCGATCAAGCCCCCGCTGCGCTGGCTGGCCCGCCGCTGGAGCCGCCAGCTGGCCGCCGCGCAGACGGTGGCCGTGGTCGAGGCGGGCGGCTGGACGGTGTCCCTGGGCGACCTGCTCGGGCCCCGGTTCGCCGCCGAGCCCACCCGGCTCTTCGCCTGGGACCACTTCCACCCCTCCGCCGAGGGCTACGCGATCGCCGTCGCCGCCCTGCTGCCCACCGCGCTGGCCGCTCTCGGCTCGGTCCAGGAAACACGTGCCCCCCTCACCGTCGGCGAGGGCGTACGGTCGCTGCCCGCCGCCGCACAGGAGGCTGCCCGGCACGCTGGCACCGAGGTCCGGGGGGCCGAAGTCGGTGGACGCGAACGCGGACCGGCCGGCCGGTGGGCCCAGCTTCGCCGCCGCCGGGCCTGGTTCGGCCAGCCAAGGGCGGACGAGCCGGCCGGCAGCGCCGCAGCCCACCCCGCACCCACCGCCCCCGACGAGGCGGCCGGTTCCCCCAGAGTGGAGGAGAAGGCATGAGGCGCGCTGCTGCCCGAATCGGTCGGGCCACCCTGCTGACCCTCGTGGCCGGTACGGTCGGGGGCGCGGCCATACTCGCCGGTGAGGCGCTACTGGCCCGCAACCGGCGGTACGCCCAACCGAAGCTGGGGCTCGCACTGCGTTCCACGGTCGGCTCGGCCAGCGCTCCCCCGCTGCGCCTGGTGCTGCTCGGTGACTCGGCCGCGCTCGGCGTCGGGGTGGAACACGTCGACGACACGGTCGGTGGCCAGCTCGCCCAGCTCCTCACCAGCGGTGACGGCCCGGCCGAAAGTCACACCCGTCGGGTGCTGATCTCCAGCGTCGGCGTCTCCGGCTCCCGCTCCGCCGATTTGGCTACCCAGGTGGCCCGCTCCCTGCTCGGCGAGCGTCCCCACGTGGCGGTCATCCTGATCGGCGCCAACGACGCCACCACGCTGCGCTGGCCGGGGGAGGCCGCCAGCCATCTCGGTGCCGCCGTACGCCGGCTCCGGGCCGCCGGGGTGGAGGTCGTGGTGGGCACCTGCCCCGATCTCGGTGCGGCGCGGGCACTGGCACAGCCACTACGCGAAGTCGCCGGTTGGCTCGGCCGACGGACCGCCCGCGCGCAGGCCCGAGCCGTACTCGCCACCGGCGGCACGGTCGTGGACCTGGCCGGTGAGACCGGTCCGGTGTTCCGGGCCGACCCCGGGACCCTCTGCCATGACGGCTATCACCCGTCCGCCGACGGATACCGGGTCTGGGCACACGCCCTGCTGCCCGCCGTGGTGCACGCGGCGGCGGTCGCCAGACAGCACTGATCCCGCGCCAGGGGGACGAGCAGGTGGGCAGTCAGGGTTTGCCGCTGCCGGGGCCCAGGGGGGCGGAACAGCCGACGGTCAGAGTTCGTCGCTGACGGCGGCGACGTCCGCGGCGGCGGCCGACAGCACCGACGTCGGGGCACCCGAGCCGATCAGGTCGTTGACGACCACCCGGAGTTGGTCGACCAGGGCTGCGGAGTTCTCCAGCCTCGGGACCTGACGGCGAGGGTGGTCCTCGACATCGGCGGCGAAGTCCGCGATCCGTTGCACGAGCCGGTACATCACGTCCGCCCGGGAGCCCAGGCCGCTGGCGGCCTCCCCCGCCCAACGCGGTCCCTCCCAGTGGCCCACCCGGCGGACCAGCAGGTCGAGTGCCCGATTCAGTTCGTCAGTGCTCATCGCGCCCAATTCTACGGGCGAACGGGACATTTTCCCTGCCGATCGGTCTGAGACGAGCCGGTTGGGTGGGCCGCCATCAGGCGAATTGGCCAGCCGGATCAACGGCCGACCGTAGCCTCCGACGCACCGGACGACGCCCGAACCGGGTGCCAAACCGCTCGGGCTTCCCGGGAATGCTCAGACCCACCCTTCCCAGAAGACGGCTCTGGCCCGCCCCCGGGTATCGGGGACGGGCCAATGAACGATCCAACGGCCCGACGGTCAGTCGTCGCCCTGGAAGTAGCTGATCAGGCGCAGGATCTCGATGTAGAGCCAGACCAGGCTGACCAGGATGCCGAAGGCAGCGGTCCAGGAGTAGCGCTGGGGCAGCCCCATGCGTACGCCCTCTTCGATCTCGTGGAAGCTCAGGACGAAGCTGAGCGAGGCGACCACGATGCAGACCAGGCTGAAGCCGATCGCCAGCGCACCACCGCTACGCAGACCGGTGTCGACGCCGAACAGCGACAGCACCAGGTTGATCAACATGACCCCGAAGAGGCCCGCCATCACAGCGATCATGCCCCGGGCGAACTTCGGCGTGGCACGGATGATCCGCAGCTTGTAGATCATCGCCATCACGAAGAAGACACCGAAGGTGGCGATCACCGCCTGCAGCACGATGCCGTTGTAGAGCGACTCGAATGCCTTGCTCACCATGCCGACGAAGACACCCTCGACCACCGCGTAGGTGACGACGAGCGCCGGGTTGGCCATCCGGGAGAAGGAGATGATCAGACCAAGCACCAGGGCGACGACCGCGGCACCGATCCACGCCGGACCAAGCAGCGCGTCGGGCACCAGCACCCAGGCCGCCGCCGCCGAGACACCCAGGATGCCCAGCAGGGCCACGGTCTTGATGACGACGTCGTCGATCGACATCGGCTGCACGGTGGGCGGCGCGGCCGGGTAGCCCGTCGCCGGGTACGGCTGGCCGGGCTGGGCATAGCCAGGCTGGCCGTACGCGTCAGGCTGACCGTACGGGCCGGGCTGGCCGTAGCCCGGCTGGGCGTGCGGGCCACCATGGGCGTACCCGGCGGCCCGCTCGCGCTCGGCCGCCTGGCCGAGCCGGGCCAGCACCGGGTTGGAAGTCTTCACTGTCAGGCCTCCCTTGGGGGGTCGATGCACGATGACGTGCCAGTCAAGAGTAAACCGACGTCGCGGCCTTTTGGAGATCCATCGCTGGCGGCGGGGTCGCGGATGTGCCCGGGGCGGGGATCGAACCCGCACGCCTTTCGGCAGCCGCTTTTAAGGCGGCCGTGTCTGCCATTCCACCACCCGGGCCGGGAGGCTACGGGGCACACATACACACCCCGGTGACTGTCACCGTAGCGGGTCCGCGCAGACGAGGCTCACCCCGGCGCGCCTTCGGGCACTAGGGTCAGGGTCGTGACGAGCACAGCCCGCGCCGCGCAGGAGGCCGACCTCGATCAGGCCGCACCGGACGATGCCGCCGAAGCCACAGAGCCGAGGCGGAACCGCTGGGCCGTCTGGTTTCGTCGATACCGCCCCGACCTGGCGATCTGCCTGCTGTTCATCTTGTTCTCCGGCTGGCTGACCCACGGACTGTGGCCTGACCCGACCAACCGCACCCTCGCCCTCAACCCCGAGGACCAGACCCTGATCGAGTGGTTCCTGGCCAACGACGCCCGGCTGCTACTGGGGGACTTCGGCCTGGTCAGTGACCGGCTCAACGCGCCCGACGGGTTCAACCTGATGGTGAACGCCACCATCATCGTGCCTGGTCTCATCCTCGCGCCGATCACCCTGACCCTCGGCACCGGCACCTCGTTCGCCCTCCTGGTCGCCGGCAACCTGGCCTTCACCTCGATCGGCTGGTACCTGCTCTACACCCGGACGCTCGGCGCGCACCGGCTCGCCGCGGCCATCGGCGCCGCCTTCTGTGGCTTCGCCCCCGGCATGATCTCCCAGTCCAACAGCCATCCGCACATCACCGCCCAGTGGCTGGTCCCGGCGCTGGTCTGGTGCGTCGTCCGGATGGTCCAACTGTCGGACCCGCACCGGCACACCCCCGGTCGGGCGACCAACCGCCGCCTCGTCGCCATCTCGATCGCCCTCGCCACGCTGGTGAGCATCCAACTCTTCGTCGGCGAGGAGGTGCTCTTCCTCACCGCCGTCACCCTCGCCCTGTTGACGATCGCGTACGCCGTGGTGGCACCGGCATTCGTCCGGCGGGTACTCCCCCGGTTCAGCCTGGCCCTCCTGGCGGCCGCTGGCCTGGCCGCAGCAGTTCTCGCGTACCCGCTGTGGATGCAGTTCGCCGGGCCGCAGAGCGTGCCGAACGGGGTGTTCAGCCCCGACTACTTCTCGGCCGACCTGGCCAGCTATCCGGTCATCTCGCCGCTGTCCATCGGCGGCCTGCCCGATTCGGCCCGGCTGAGCACCGGCCCCTCCGAATACAACACCTTCCTCGGTCTGCCCCTGCTCCTGGTTGTCGCCGGGTGCACCTGGTGGCTGCGGCGGAAGCCACTCGTCCTCGCCATCGTGCCGGTCGGGCTGCTCGCCGCCTGGCTCTCGCTGGGGCCGCGCGTGGTGCTCGACGGCGTCCGGACCGAGATCTGGGCACCGTACGAACTGCTGCGGAACAAGCCGGTGATCGAGGGCGCGTTGCCGATGCGGTTCGCGTTGGTGCTGATCCCACTCATCGCCGCGCTGCTGGTACTGGCCCTGGACCGGGCGAGCCGCACCGAAACCGGCCCGAGTCGCCTCCTGGTGTCGACCGCCATCATCGCCGCGCTGCTGCCCATCGCTCCGGCACCACTGCCCGCCACCACCCGCACCCCCGTACCGACGTTCATCACCGCCGGGCACTGGCGGCAGTGCGTCCCCAGCGACGGCGTACTGGTGCCGGTACCTCTGCCGACGCCGAAGGAACCGGACGTGATGCGTTGGGCCTCGGCCGCGAACGCGGAGTTCCGGCTGCCGGAGGGCTTCTTCATCGCGCCGTACGGGGCACAGGGGCGAGCCTCGATGGGTACGTACAAGCAGCCGACCTCGGCCCTGCTCGCCGAGGTCGCCAAGACCGGACAGGTGCCGGTGATCGACCGGGGACACCTCGACCAAGCCGCTCGGGACGTCGCCTTCTGGGACGCCTCCTGCATGGTGCTGGCCGAGTCGCAGCCCAACGCGACTCCGCTCCGCGAGACCCTGAACGCGCTCTTCGGCCCCGGCATCCGCGTCGCCGACGCGTGGACCTGGCGGGTCTAGCCAGTCGCCAGCGTGTGGACCTGGCGGGTCCAGCCAAGTCGCCAGCGTGTGGACCTGGCGGGGCTAGCTAGGTGGTGGGCTTCTCGGCCACGGCGAGCACCGACTGGCCGAACGGCACACGTACCCGTGCCTCCACCCGACGGAGCACCGGCACGATGAGCTTGTCGTAGATCTTCAGCGGCAGGCCCTCGCGGGGTGCGCCGCGCAGGGCCTTGACGAACACCAGCCAGCCGAAGAAACCAAGCAGGTTGAAGTAGCGCACCCGGACCGGCCGTAGCCCCGCCGCCCGCAACGTCGCCGTGAGCGGTCCGACCCGATAGCGGCGGAAGTGGCCGATCTCCCGATCGAACCTGCTCATCAGCGGAGTGAAGGCCGGCACGACAAGGACGATCCGCCCGCCGGGCCGCAGCAGTCGAGCGAAGTCCTGCAACGCCGCCACGTCGTCCTCGATGTGTTCGAGCACGTTGAGGGCGACCACGGCGGAGTACGTCCCGGATTCCCGGATCGGCACCGCCAACTCGCGGACCTGGACCGTGCCGTGGCCCTTGAACCGTTGGCGCAACTGGGCCAACCGACCGGGGTCGGCCTCCGACGCGGTCACCGGCCGGCCGGTGGCGGCCCACCGGGCGGCGGCATCGCCCAGCCCGGAACCGACCTCCAACGGATCGTCCCCCAGCCATGGCTCGGTCAGGGAAACCACCCAGCCGAGGTGATTGACGGCGGACCGGAGATCCTCCAGCACCTCCGACTGGAGGACGGTGGCCTCCTCAAGTGTCGCCGGCACCCACTCGCTGGCTGAGGCGCTCACCCGCGCGCCACCCCGCCCGCTCCAGCCGGCCGTCGGTCTCGCTCGTACGTGCACCACCCGACGCCCGTCGCCTCGGCTGAACAGCCTGAAGCGGTGACGGCTCGAAGGCGGGGCATGAGGGGCTCCTCGTCATCGTGGCATAGGCCGAAGCCTGGACAGGATAACGCGTACCGGCACCGGCCAAAGGTCCCTCAGCGCACCGGCCGAGGGTCCCTCAGCAGGGTCCTGCCTCGCGCGGGTGGTCCGCCCCTGCCCGTCCCGGCGCGGTGGTCTAGCGCCGGGAATCCAGCTCGACCCGCGGCGTGGCTTCGAGGAACTCCTCCCTCGGGTCGTGCAGCTGGCCCAGGGCGACCACCTCACGCTTGAGGATGAGGGCGAGCGTCCAGTCGACCACCACCCGGATCCTGCGGTTGATCGACGGGATACGGCTCATGTGGTACGTCCGGTGCATGAACCACGCACCGATCCCGGTCATCTTGATGCCGTAGACCTGCGCGACGCCCTTGTGCAGGCCAAGGCTGGCCACGCTGCCCGCGTGCTTGTGCTTGTAGTCGACCGGCGCCTCGCCCCGGATCACGGCGCGGATGTTGTCCGCCATCCGCGCGGCCTGCCGTACGGCGTGCTGGGCACTGGGCGAGCAGAACGCCCCGGGTTCCTTGGTCAGGTCCGGTACCGCCGAGCAGTCACCGGCGCTCCACGCCCCCTCGACGACCCGGTCCCCGTCGACCACCTGCAGGGTGGGCAGGCAGGTCACCCGTCCCCGGTTGTCCCGGGGCAGGTCGGTCTGGTCGAGCATGGGCGAGGGCTTCACCCCGGCGGTCCACACGATCGTGTCGGCCCGGAAGCTGTCTCCGTCGGAGAGCACCACCTGGCCGTCGACGCAGGATTCGAGCCGGGTGTCCAGCCGGATGTCCATCTTGCGTTTGAGTAGCTGCTGGACGGTGTAGGCCCCCATGTCCGGGTCGACCTCGGGCAGTACCCGCCGGGTCGCCTCGACCAGCACCCACCGCATGTCGTCGGGGGAGAGCTCCGGGTAGTACTTGAGCGCGTCCCGGGCCATGTCCTCCATCTCGGCCAGCGCCTCGATGCCGGCGTAGCCACCACCGACGAAGACGAAGGTCAGGGCGCACCGGCGGACCTCCAGGTCGGCCGTGGCTGCCGCCACGTCGAGCCGGTCCAGCACGTGGTTACGCAGGTAGATAGCCTCACCGATGGTCTTGAAGCCGATCCCGTGCTCCCGCAGACCGGGGATCGGCAGGGTGCGGGAGATCGCGCCGGGAGCCACGATGATGTGGTCGTACGGCACCTCGCGAGGCGGCCCGATGATCGGCTGCACGGTGGCGACCTTGCGGGCGTGCTCGATCCGGGTCACCGCGCCGGAGACGATGTGGCATCGGCGCAACGCCCGACGCAACGGCACCACGGAGTGCCGGGGAGAGATGTTGCCGGCCGCCGCCTCGGGAAGGAACGGCTGGTACGTCATGTGTGGCTGCGGGTCGACCACGATGACCTCGGCCTCGCGCGCCCGGAGCTTCTTCGACAGGCGCAGGGCAGCGTAAAGACCGACATGTCCGGCACCGACGACAAGGATCCGCTTGGGCTTCACGGTTCCATCTTTCCCCCGACGGGCGGTTGTTGCTCGGTAGATGCTCCCTTCTGTGACGGAGGACGCCGGTGTGAGCTACCTGACGTCACCCCGGCCCGGCGGTGGGGAAGGTCCCCTTCCCGTACCGGCGACGACAGGAAGGGTGCCTTCCCTACTTCCGTCGGAGCAGCCAGGCGAGCAGCGCCGCGACGCCGACCGCGACCGCGAGCCCGGCCAGCGCCACGGCGAGGTAGGTCCCCTCACCGCTATGTTCGGCGAGCGTCGTCAGCAGCACCGCCAGCACCCCGGCGGCCAGCACCACCCCCAGGGCGCGGGCCACCCAGCGGACCGGCACCGCCGGGGCGACGATCGCGTCCCGGGGCAGCAGGGCGGCCAGCGCGGCCAGGCTGTGGGTGAGGTAGAGCAGGGCGGCCAGCGTCAGCAGCCGCCACAGCACCACCAGTTCGCCGTACGCGCTGGTCGAGAGGACCCAGCCGCCGACCGCGACCAGCACGGCGATGGTGACCCCGGCCCGCCGGGGGAAGAGCGCGGGCAGCAGCGCCACGACCACCAATGCCGGCAGGATCCGAGCGGTCAGCAACTGCGCGGGGTACGCCGCCAGCAACGCCCCCAGGGCGGCGAGGAAGGCACCGAGGCGTACCAACAGCGGCATGAGGGTGATCCGGCTGGCGGCGGTGCCGGCGGCCCGGACCCGACCGGAGACCTTCTTGATCATCGAACTCCTGCCCGGGGTGCGGCGGCCAGCCGGGCCACGTCCCGAAGCACCAGGTCGAGGCTGCCCGCCCCGGCCCAGGCGACCACCGGTACGCCGTGCTCGCGTAGCTGGCCGAGGGTGTTCTCCCGGTCCAACCGCCAGAACCGGTACGCCACCTCGGTCCACGGTCCACTGCGCGGCGGTGCGGCCAGGTCGGGCAACGTGTCGACGGCCACCACGAAGCGCCCGGAGCGGGCGAGCCGGGCCAGCATCGCCGCCGACCGGGAGTCCACCAACGGGGTGAGTACCACCACCAGGGCGCTGGAGGAGAGCAGGTGCGCGCCGAAGACCTCGTCGTACGGCTCGTACGGGGAGGGGACGACCTGTACGTCGAGTAGCCATTCCAGCAGGGTCAGGTACTGCCGCCGGCCGGTGGCGGGGCGCAGCCGCCGGGCGGACGGCCCGTATTCGAGCATCGCCACCCGGTCGCCCCGGTGCAGGTAGTGTTCGCCGATCGCGGCGGCGGCCCGAACCGTGGTGTCCAGCACCGACGCGGTGCCGTCGACACCACCGGAACGGCCTCCCTCGGCGAGTACGTCGAGTAGGAGCACCACCTCGGCGTCCCGGTCGGAGAGGGTTGCCGCGACGTGCAGTTGGCGGGCGCGCAGCGAGACCCGCCAGTCGATGCGGCGTAGCCGGTCGCCGGAGCCGAAGACGCGTACCCCGGCCAGTTCCCCGCCCTCCCCTGGTCGGCGGGACCGGTGGCCGCCGACCAGTCCGGCGGCCCGGGGCATCGCCTCGTCCGCGTCGAAGGGTTCGGTCACCGGATAGATCCGCAGCGCGCGGGCATTGCTCACCACCGGCCGGCTGGTCAGCATCCCATCGCAGGCCGCCACTTGGATCGCCGTCGGCCCGAGCTGATGGCGGCCCCATCGCCGCGCCCGGCCGGTGAGCTGGATGCCGCTGCGGGCACCCCCCGGCACGCTGAAGGCCAGCGGCTGGGCTATCCCGGCGGCCCGCAACCCGCCGGCGCGACCGCCTTCGCGACCGCGACCCCCGGCGGCTGCGCCACGAGAACGGTCACTCTCGCCGTCACCGCCGCTCTCGCCGTCACCGCCGCCGCTACCGTCCTCGGCCTCGTCGACGTCGACCAGGCTGGCCTGCTCGATCCGCAGCCAGGGCGACACCAGCGACCGCACCAGCACCAGGTCGTAGTCGACCGGCTCCGGATTCGCCACGGTGATGTCACCACTGATCCGTCCGCCCTCGACCAGGTAGTTGTCCTCGGCGGTGACGACGACCTGCGGCGCCGCGACGGGCCGGCGGCGCATCGCGTACGCGGTGCCGAGGGCGAACGGTACGGCCAGCACGATCAGGTCGACCCGGCCGAGCAGCACCCCGGCGACCAGGAGCAGCCCGGTCAGCAGTACGGCCCGGCCGAAGGCACGGGTGGGTGCCCAGTCCGGACCGGCTGGGGAGCCCGTCGTCTGGTCCGGGTCGCCCAGCGCGGCCGGTTGGCTCGCCTCGTAGCCGGGTATGGCCGACCGCAGGGTCGTCGCGTCGGTCATCGAGCGGCGTGCCCAGCCGGCGTCCGGCCGGCACCGGCGGTGGCGTAACTGGGCAGCGCACCGCTGGCCGGGGCGGGAGTGGCGGTCAGTACCTCCTCGACGACGAAGGACGGGTCGACCCGGCGCAGCCACATCTCGGGGCGCAGCGTGATCCGGTGCGCCAACGCCGGCACCGCCACCTCCTTGACGTCCTCGGGGACGACGTAGTCGCGACCGGCCATCGCGGCCCGGGCCCGGGACAGCAGCAGCAGTGCGAGCGAGCCCCGGGGCGAGGCACCGACCAACACCGAGGCGTGTTCCCGGGTGGCGGCGGTCAGCGCCACGATGTACCGGCCGATGGAGTCCTCGACCACCACGTCCTCCAGGGCCGCCTGCATGGCCCGCAGCGTGGCCGCGTCCACCACCGGCGACAGTTCGCTCTCCTCCTGGCGTCGGGACATCCGGCGGCGCAGGACATCCCACTCCTGTTCCTGGTCCGGGTAGCCGAACGAGACCCGGAGCAGGAACCGGTCGAGTTGCGCCTCGGGCAGCGGGTACGTCCCCTCGTACTCGATCGGGTTGGCGGTGGCCAGTACGTGGAACGGCGGGTCGAGCCGGTAGGTGACCCCCTCGACGGAGACCTGCTTCTCCTGCATCGCCTCCAGCAGTGCCGACTGGGTCTTCGGCGGGGTCCGGTTGATCTCGTCAGCGAGGAGCAGGTTGGTGAAGAGCGGGCCGGCGCGGAAGGTGAAGTCGGCCTTGCGCTGGTCGTAGAGGAACGATCCGGTGACGTCGGCGGGCAGCAGGTCGGGGGTGAACTGCAACCGGCGGAAGTCCAGTCCGAGCGCCTGGGCGAAGGACCGGGCGGTCAGGGTCTTGCCCAGTCCCGGCAGGTCCTCCAGCAGCACGTGACCGCCGGCCAGGATGCCGGAGAGCACCAGTTCCAGAGCGTCGCGCTTGCCGACCACCACCGTGCCGACCGCGTCGAGCACCGCCCGGGCCAACCGACTGACCTCGGCGGTGGGGACGGGCTGCACCTCGTTCATGTCTTCTCCAATTCGGCGACGATCGCGGCGTAGTCGCGAGGGGACGGGCTGCGGCGGGGTTTGCCGGTGAGCACTTTCCAGAGCGGTTCGCCCAGCAACGCGCGGGCGCGTTCCGGATCGGATTCGCGGGTCAGTCCGTGTCGTTGGCGCAGCCGCTCGTCGACGAGTTCCCCGAGCATCGGCAGCAGTTCCTGGTGGAACCACTTCCGGTCCCCGCCGGCCCGGCCGAACGCCTTCTCCCACCGTTTCACCGCGCTGCGCAGGGCGTCGCGCTCACCTGCCTGGTATTCACCCTGGTGCGGGTCGAGACCCCGGTACGCGTGCCGGCGCGACGGGGGCGGTGCGGCCGCCTGGCGGGTCACCCAGCGCACCGCCAGCAGCGCCAGGAAACCGCCGAAGATCGCCAGGGTGGAGAGTTCGACGCCGAACATCCGCATCCCGACGATGGTGACGGCGGTGGCCGCCCCCGCCGCGAGGAGATAGCGCAGCCAGCGGTACCGCCGCCGTCGGGTCTCCGACGACCCGGACTCCTCTTCGTCGTCCAGCAGGTCGTCGAGGCCGAATTCGCTCACCGCCCCACCTCCGTGCCGGCCACGTCGGTCAGCTTGGCACCGGTCTCGTCGGTCAGTTCGGCGCGCAACCGTTGCAGGGCGGAGCGGGCCTGGCTGCGCATCCGCTCGTCGACGGTACGGGTGGTGTACCGGGCCTCGCGGTAGACCTGGGCGAACGCGGCCAGCACGTCGGCGCTGACGGTCGTCCGGCCGCGCAGCAGCCGGGTCACGAGGTCGGTGGGGGTGTCGCCGACCTGGCGGGGCAGGCCGGCCGCGGCGGCGGCCTGTTCGAGTCGTACCCAGCAGGCGATCACCGCCCGGCGTGGGTCCACGTCGTCGTCGGATAGTTCGACCAGCCCGGCGTCGAGGGCGTCCACCACCTCCCGGGTGGTACGCGCCGACGTCGGCCGACGCCCATCCGGCCCGGCCCGGCCGGTGTTCCGGCGACGCCGCAGGTCCCGGACGAGGACCCGAAGCAGCAGGCCCACGACGACCGCGACCACGACGACGCCGGCCGCGACGGCGACCACGGTGATCCAGCCGGGTAGTTCGCCCTGCTCGGCTGCGGCCACCCGAGCAGGTGCCGGGGGCGCGGAGGCAGTGGCCGGCTGGTATTCCGGCAACTCGGGGAGTTCGCCGGACGACGTGTCCAGCCGGGTGAACTCGAGTGAGGAGTGGGTGGCGGCGACGCTGGCCAGACCGAGCAGGAGTATGACGGCCACGACCGGCCACAGTCGACGCAGCAGATCGGTGGTCACGACAGCACGCCCGGGCGGTCGATGTGGTCAGTGCACGTCCTGCCGTGCCTTTCCATCACCGTCACCTTTCCGAATCGTCGCCGTCCGCGTCGGTCCACGCCGACGCCGGTTGATCACCCGACGTCGGCCGATCGTCCGGTGCCGCGTCAGTCCACCGCAGCCAGGTGCTTCGCCCGGGCGAAGACCTCGTCCAGCATGGCTGGGGTCAACCGGCCGGTGAACGTGTTCTGCTGGCTGACGTGGTAACAGCCCAACAACTCCGGCGCGGCGGTCCCGCCGGACCAGTTTGCCCCATGGCCAAACGCGGGGCGCGGGCTGGGCGGGCGAACGCCGTACACCTGGGAAAGGACCGGCCACCACGCCGCCCAGGCGAACGCACCCAGCGCGACCACGACGCGGAGGGTGGGTCTGATCAGTTCCACCTCGCGGTGTAGCCACGGCGCGCAGGTGTCCCGTTCGGCCGGGGTGGGTTTGTTCTCCGGCGGGGCACAGCGGACCGCGGAGAAGATCCGGATGTCCCGCAGGGTCAGCCCGTCGTCGGCGGCCACGCTGGTCGGCTGGTTGGCCAGCCCGGCCCGGTGCAGGGCGGCGAAGAGTACGTCCCCGGAGCGGTCGCCGGTGAAGATCCGGCCGGTGCGGTTACCGCCGTGGGCGGCGGGGGCGAGGCCGAGGATGGCGATCCGGGCGTCGGCGGCACCGAAGCCGGGCACCGGCCGGCCCCAGTATTCCTGATCCCGGAACGCGGCCCGGCGTACTGCCGCCACGTCCTCCCGCCACGCCACCAGGCGAGGGCAGGCGAAACAGTCGCTGATCGCGGCGTCGAGGTCGGCCAGGTCGGCCGCCCGCGGTGCGCGGGCGGCCACCTCGTCGGCGGTACGCGGCTCAGCCAAGCCGGGTCCGGAACAGTTCCACGGTACGGGCCCAGGCGCTGGCCGCGGCCGGCTGGTCGTACACCTCGGGGCGGTCGTCGTTGAAGAACGCGTGGGAGCTGCCCGGGTAGTCGTGGAGGGTGCATTCGCCACCGGCCGCCTCGATGGCCTGCCGGGCGGCCTGCACCCCGTCGGCGGCCGAGGTGCCGTCCTCCGCCGAGCAGTGGATGACGGCGGCCTTGCCGGCGTAGTCGGCCCAGTCCGGGCGCATCCGCTCCCACGGCAGGACCGGGTAGAAGCCGGCGGTCGCCACGATGTGGTCGGAGAGCGTCGCCGACCACAGGGCCAGGCTGCCGCCGGCGGAGAACCCGACACAGCCCACCTTGCCGGTCGTCTCCGGGCGCTTCGCGAGATAGTCGGCGGCTCCGGCGATGTCCCGGGCGGCCTGGTCCATCGCCAGCCCCAGGATGAGTTTGCCGGCGCGGTCCGGCTCGGTGGTGGAGACACCGTGGTAGAGGTCGGGGGCCAGGGCCACGAAACCGGCTTCGGCAAACCGGTCCGCGACGGCGGTGATGTGTGGTACGAGTCCCCACCACTCCTGGATCACGATGACGGCCGGACCGGTCGCGTTCCCGGTAGGTAAGGCCAGATAGCCCTCGCTCGTCCCCCCGTTGCTGGGGTAGCTCACCATCTCGCCCATCGGCCGGTCCTCCTGACGGTCAGTCATCGTTGGCTGGTCGCCCAGTGGCGCTGTCGCGCGTGCGGGTAGCCTGCCACGCCGCAGCCGGCCGAGGAAAGACAATGGCAACGTGGTGTACACCTCCCCCTGTCTCGGTGTACACGACGGGGTCTGTCCCCGTACCCGGGCCGAAGCCGCAAAACGGCGGCGCGGTGGGACACCGCGCCGCCGTCACCCGTACGGGCCGAACTACTTCTTGACCGGCTCCAGGCACAGGACGTAACCGTTGCCGCCCTTCTTGCCCTCCCAGTAGAAGGTCTCGGCGGTCGGGTACGCGGTGCAGGGGTTGTCGGACGCCTGGAACTGAGCCTCGGTCTGGTCCTCCACCTTGCCGACCACCTTGTGTTCCGCAGAAGCGTCGTCACACTTGACGGTCTTCAGGTCGCTGCTGGTCTGGCCAGCCATGCAGTCACCGACCTTGGCCGTCTCCGGTGCACCGGAGATGTACTTCCACGCCAGGCCACCGAGACCGATGACCGCGAAGACAACCACCGCCCCGATGATCCGCTTGACGATGCCGCCAACCGGCGAGGACGACTTGGGCGCCGGGCCCGGCTGCGCCGTGGGGGCGTCCGGCGGGACCGGAGCACCCTGCTGGGGCGGGGTGGGTGGGGTGGCCTGCTCTGTCACTTGTGTTTCCTTCCGGGGGGTTGGGAGGAGCCGGCCGATTCGGCGGCTACTCCCCAGATGCAGGCGACACCGTAGCGACGTGGGCCGACATCCCGCATACCCCAGCCATCCACCGTTCAGCTAGTTGGTGAGGGGCTGACCGGTTGTTCCGGCGTTGTTTCGTCGATTCCCCCCGGCGATGTCACTTCAGGTCCCGGGGTCGTCACGCTCCGGCCTGGTTCGCCGGACGTACTCGACCCCGAGGGCGTCGGCGCACCTGGCTGCTCGATCCGGAACGGTGCCCCCTGCGGGCAGTACGGATAGGTCGCCCCCATCGATTCGGGAACGGCCACCTCCTGCTGGATGTCCTCACACCAGGGGTAACCCAGCCGGATGGGTCGACCGTCCTGATCGAACAGGCGCGCCCCCTTCACCAGGCGCCCCTGACTGTCGTAGACGTAAACGTCCCGAATGTCCTGGTAAGTGTTATCCGCAGAGGACGGAACGAAGTAGTCGCCTTCACGGCTCCGACCGTCCGCATCCGCGAAGGCGACGAAACCGAAGAAGACCAGCAGGCCGGTGGCCACCCTGATCGTCCACCTCGGCCAACGGCTGAATCCTCGACTGCGTCGACCGAACCAGATCGAGGCGACCACGCAGACGGCGAGCAGCAGCATCGCGCCGATAATGCTGCCGCCCAGCCGGGGCAGCAGACCGACCGACCACCCGCTCGTCGCCACGGTGATGAACATCGCCACCAGGTAGCCCCGCAACACCCACCACGCCGGCCGAAGCAGCCCGAGGAAGTCGCTGACTTTGGCGTACCCGATGATCGGACCAAGCTGGACGTCGGCGGCCCGCAGCCGTCGCTGGGCCACGACCACGGTCGCGCCGACCCGCTGGTCCAGGTTGCGACGGGCGGCGGCCGGACCGACGCCGGCGGCCAGCCGCAGTTCATTCGCGTACGTCTCCGGCGACCCGAGCCGCTCGACGAGCGACCCGTCGGTTTCGGCAGCCACCTCGGCGAGGTGTTCCGGCAGCTCTTCGAGCAACTCGTCCTGGGTAGCCACGGGCAGGTCGGCCAGCGCGACCCGGACCTGGTCGACGTAGCGCGCGATCTCCTGGTCAGTCGTGACGGTCATGCCGCCCTCCCCCGATCGTCGAGCAGCATGTCCATTGTGGTCGCGAAGGATCGCCACACCTTACCGGAGCGGGTGAGATGGTCGCGGCCGGCGGCGTTGAGCGAGTAGTACTTGCGGTTCGGGCCGGACTCGCTGGGGACCACGTAGGTGGTCAACAGACCAGCCTGGTAGAGCCGGCGCAACGTGCCGTAGACGGAGGCGTCGCCAACCTCGTCCAGACCGGCGGTACGCAGACGGCGCATGATGTCGTAGCCGTAACCGTCCTCCTCCTTGAGGACGGCCAACACCGCGAGATCGAGCACCCCCTTGAGCAATTGGGTGGTGTCCACGCCGGAACACTACAGCGCATAGCGCGGTACCGTCAACGATGCGGTAGGCGTGGCACCTGGGCCGGTGACACCGCCGGGGTCGCTCGCGACGCCGCACTCGTCGGCGCCGCCGGGTTCGCTCGCGACGCCGCACTCGTTGACGCCGCCGGGTTCGCTCGCGACGCCAGCATCGTCCGTGTCGACGAGGGGCGAGCGCGGTGCCGGCGCACCGCATCCCGGTTGGCACACCGGGCCGAACAGTAGCGCTGCCGGCCGCCCCGGGAGATGTCGGCGTAGACGGCAGTGCAGCCGGCCCGGTCACATCGTCCCAGCCGCCCCATGCCCCGCCCGGTGAGGTGCAGCGCGGTGCCGACGCTGACCAGCGCCCGCAACACCGTACCGAGCGAGACACCCTCGTCGCGGTAGTGCAGGTGCCAGCCGGTGCCTGCATGGTTGGACAACCGGGGGTACGTCGACGCCGCCGCGAGCATCCGGTTGAGCACCTCGGACCGAAGCTGCTCATCCTCGGCGTCGACGACTTCACACCACTGGTCGACCAACTCCAGCGCCTCGGTCAGGTCGTGCTCGGTCACCGGCATGTCGATGACGAGCCCTGCCTCGGCACACCGGCGCACCAACTCGTCGACCGAGGCGGGCCGCTGGTTGGCCAGCTCCACGATCAGGCAGACCGCGTCCTGTCCGTAAGGGTTGATATGCACAATGCCATTACACCAGGCTGATGGTCATGACCACCAGTGACGACCACACCTGGACCATCCGGTCCCGGCACCGAACCAGCACGGGCATCGTCAGTTACCAGTCCTGCCACTGCGGCCTGTGGCGGATAACCCACGGGACCGAGAGTGTCCTCGCCCACCACGCGGGTGCAGGCCAGCCCGGGATGACGACGCGGCGGTGGGCACCGGAGTCATCGCCGTACCCGGCGGTGCGCCGACCTCGGAAGTGATCACGCAGTCCGACGCTGCTCCAGACTCAGAAGTGATCACTCAGTCCGACGCTGCTCCAAACTCAGAAGTGATCACGCAGCTCGGCGAAGGCGGTCAGGTGCAGCACCCGCTCGTCTGCCGGGTCCAGCTCGTCGTACTCCAGCACCCACGTGTGCTGGTGCGGGATGAAGACCGCGTTCAGGCCCGCTCGCCGCGCCGGCAGGATGTCCGACTTCGGAGAGTTCCCGATCATCCAGGTCGCCTCGGGCACCAGTTCGTGCTCCACCACCAACTGCCGATAGACCTGCGCGTCCTTCTCCGCCACGATGTGCACGCTGGTGAAGTGGTCGGCGAGGCCGGAGGCGTCCAGCTTGCGCTGCTGCTCCTGGACCGCTCCCTTGGTCAGCAGCCACAGGTCGTGCCGACGCCCCAGCTCGGTCAGCGTGTCGGCGACCCCGGGAATCAGCTCGATCTGGCCCTCGACGAGCGCCACCGCCAACTCCTCGATCTCCCGCTGCTCGGCGGTGGTGGCCGGCCGCTCCCGCAGCCGGCTCAGGCAGTCACCCAGACTTCGCAGGAAGACCCGACTGCCGTACCCGTGGGCTACCGTGTTCGCCCGCTCGATGTCGTCGAGGATGGCCCGGATCTCGACCCGGTCCAGGGTCGGATGCGCCAGCCAGTCCAGGAAGTCTTCGATCACCCGCTCGAACAGGATGTTGTTCTCCCAGAGCGTGTCGTCGGCGTCGAAGACGAGCACCTGCCGGGAGGCGGTCTCCGTCAGGCCCGGCACACTGAGCAGCACCTTGTCACGATCAACACTCACACTGGCACGCTATCCGCCCCCGCAACCGGTTATGGCACCCCGGCCCGACCCGGCGAGACCATGCCCCCGCCATAGGGCACCGGTCGAAGCCCGTTAGGGTCCACTTCTGTCATCGACTGTCGGTGATGCTGACCGAGACGGGAGAGCGCCGTGCCTGGTCTACGGACCGCCCAGCGATTCCGCCGGACAGCCGCCCTCTTCGGGACCCTCCTGCTCACCACTGCCTGTCACATCGCAGACACCGCGCCAGAACGGGTGGATCTGGTGAAGACCTGGTGTGGCGCGAACGGGGAGATCCTGACCCTCAACGACGACGACACGTTCATGGTCGAACGGCTCTCCGAGCGCTACGCCAACGACATCCTGCATGACGACCACTACATCGAGGGTTACCGTCTCCGTACCGAGTTCGGCGGCGTCGTACCCGACTCCGCAGCGGGTAGTTGGGAGCTGGTGATAGCCGGCAACGACTACTTCAGCAGCCACGAGAGCCGGGTCGAACTGTCCTTTCCGGATTTTGGCAGCCAAGCCAGCACGGAATACAACGATCTCTTCTTCGAGTACGACGAGAACGGCCAACTGATCCTGGTCGTATCCCGTACGGACCCGCCCCGGTACGATCCGCTCTTCGCCAGCTGCCCCAGCCCGTCCGTGCGCCCGACGTGACGTCGCGTAGCCTCGGCCCACGCCTGACGCCCCGTCTGCCGCTCTGATCATGGTGAGGAATGGCCCCGTGGGGAGCCTTTTCTCACCGAGATCCAGTCGCTCGGCATCGGCGATACGGGGGGCTACGCCGCCACGGACGCGCGCAGCGCCTCGTCGAGATCGGTCGCCCGCATCCCGAACGTGGCGGTCGCCGCCGCCGAGTCCAGGACGAACGGCCGTTCGAACTGGTAGCGCATCTCCAGGAACTCCCGGGTGAACGAGTCGAACAGCGCCGCCGCACGGATCATCGGCTTGGGGATCTGTCGGACCGTGGGTTCGGGCAGCTTGGCGACCTTGGCCGCCCGGAGGACCAGCTCACGCGCCGTCATCGGTTCGGACGAGGGTACGTGCCAGGGCCGACCCCAGGCCCGCTCGTCGCCGGCGGCGACGACCATGAGCCGGGCGACATCCTCCGTGTACGTGAAGGTGTGCGGGATGTCCAACGGCACCGGCAGCCGAACGGTCTTGCCCGCACGTAGGGCCGGCAGCGACATTTCCAGCACCGAGTTCTTCGGTGCGATGAAGTCGGAGGCGCGGATCTCGGTGACCCTTATCCGACCGGCCCGGTGCGCGGCGAGGGCGTCCTGCCACATCCGTATCCGCACCTTGCCCTTGACCGTGGGTGCGGCGAGGGGCATGTCCTCGGTCATCGGGCGGTCGACCGGCCCGTAGACGTAGAGGTTGCCGGTGATGACCAGCACGGCGCCGCTGGCCTCGGCGGCGGTGAGCAGTGCGGCGGCCAACGGGGGCCAGTCGGTCGGCCAGGTGTGGTACGGCGGATTCGCGCAGTTGTAGAGCGCGACCGCCCCGGCGGTGAGCTGACGCAGCACCGCCGCGTCAGCGGCGTCGGCGACGACTCGTTCGATGTTGGGGTGCTGTGGCCCACCGCCGCTTCGGGTGATCACCCGAACCTGGTCGCCACGCTCGGCGAGCAGACGGGCGACGCTTGATCCGATGGTGCCGGCACCGACGATGACGTGCATGGTTGTCCCTCCACAAGCCACTTAGAGAGCAGCGCTCTCAACCGAGAACAACAATCGCAGATCATGCGACCACAGTCAAGAGCAGTGCTCTCGTATGCGACCATGGGACACATGAAAGCAGCCTCGATCCGTGCCCGCGTCCGTGCCGAGATGACCGACGAGATCAAGAAGATCGCCCGCCGCCACCTGGCCACAGAGGGCGCCAACCTGTCACTGCGCGCGGTCGCCCGGGATCTCGGCATCGTCTCGTCCGCCATCTACCGCTACTTCGCCAGCCGCGACGAGCTACTGACCGCCCTGATCCTCGACGCGTACAACGCGATCGGCGCGGCCGTCGAAGAACGCGAAAGGGCCGTCGCCCGCACCGATCTCGAAGGCCGCTGGATGGCGGTGTGCCACGCGGTACGGGACTGGGCGCTCGCCCACCCCCACGAGTACGCGCTGGTCTACGGCAGCCCGGTCCCCGGCTACCACGCCCCGACCGACACGGTGGCCGCCGCGACCCGGGCGGTAACCGTCCTGGCCGGCGTCCTCCAGGACGGTGCGACATCCGGAGTGCTACGTGACCAGGCCGACGAGAAGCTACCGGCCGGGGTCGCCACGGACGTGGCCAGGCTCGCCGCCACCATCGCCCCGGACGTGCCGCCTCCGATCCTCGCCCGGGGCCTGGCCGCCTGGGTGCAGCTGTTCGGGCTGATCAACTTCGAGGTGTTCGGTCAGCTCAACAACACGATCGAGCACCGGGACGCGTTCTTCACCTACCAGATGCGCGCCCAGGCCGCCCTGATCGGGCTGTAGTCCACCGAGCGGCACCCAACCCGGGTGGCCTGGTCAACTCGCCTTCACACGAATGCGACTCCCCGGACCGATCTTACGCGTACACGAAAGCGCGTACACTACGTTCATGGCCGAGAACACCGTAACTGTCCGGGAAGCCCGCGCACATCTCGCAGACCACATCAACCGGGCCGAGGAAGGCATTCCGACGGTCATCACGCGCAACGGCGCACCAGTGGCGGCCGTGGTTCCGATCTCGGACTTCGCAGCGCTGGAGGAAGCGGCCGACGTGCTGCTGGCCCGCGAAGCGGAAGCGGTCCTGGCCAAGGGCGGCCCCACCGTGACGATGGCGGAACTGCTGGCGGATCTGTTCACCGAACATGGCGGCGAAGCGGCGTGAAGTACGCCTTCCGGTTCACCACGGCAGCACAGCGGCAACTCCGGGCCATCGGCCGGCTCGACGCCATGCGCATCCTGACCGCGTTGACGGCGCTCGGCGACGACCCGTACCGCGAAGACGCCGACATCAAGAAACTCACCGGCCCCTCGGGGCTCTACCGGCTCCGGGTCGGTAGCTACCGGGTCGCCTACCAAATCAACAACGGCGAACTCGTCATCCTCGTCATCAAGGTGGGCGATCGGCGGGACGTCTACCGCAACCTTTAACGCCGCGCCCCGGCACCATCGCCTCCATTACCGACGGACGGTTCCGGATCCGCCCCTCAACGCGGGTCGGGTGCCAAAGACCAGGCGATACCGTCGAGGATGTCGTGCTCGCTGGCCACCACCGAATCCATCCCGGCCCGTTCCATGATCACCCGTAGCACCAGCGCACCCGCGCCGATCACGTCCGCCCGGCCGGGGTGCATCACCGGGATCGCCAGCCGCTGCGCCGCCGACATGGCGAGCAGGTCGGTGGTCACCCGGGCCACCTCGTCGTACGAGATCCGGGCGTGGTGGATCCGGCCCGGGTCGTACGACGTGAGCCCCTGGGCGATCGCCACCACGGTGGTGACCGACCCGGCCAGGCCGACCAGCGTCGCCGCCTCGCGTCCCGGCACCGCCGCCAACGCCCGGTCAACGGCGGCTGTGATGTCCGCCTCCGCCGCCGCGATCTGCTCGGCGGTCGGCGGATCGTCGTGCAGGTGCCGCTCGGTCATCCGGACGCAGCCGATGTCGACCGATATCGCGGCGTCCACCCCGCCGGAGCCGACCACGAACTCGGTGGACCCACCGCCGATGTCGACCACCAGGAACGGTGCCTCGGCGTCGGCGGGCAGGCCCCGCACCGCGCCGGTGAAGGAGAGCCGCGCCTCCTCGTCGCCGGTGACCACCTCGGGCTCGACCCCGAGCGTACGCAGCACCATCGCCCGGAACTCGTCGGCGTTCTCGGCGTCCCGGGAGGCGGAGGTGGCGCACATGCGTATCCGGTCCGCACCCAACGACTCGATCTCGGCCGCGTAGCCGGCCAACGCCGCCCGGGTCCGTTCGATCGCCTCCGGTGCGAGTCGGCCGGTGCGGTCGACGCCCTGACCGAGCCGGACGATCTCCATCCGGCGGGCCAGGTCGACCAGCGGAGCGCTGGGGCCGGCACTCGGGTCGGGCAGGTCGGCCACCAGCAGGCGGATCGAGTTGGTCCCGCAGTCGATCGCCGCCACTCTCTTCGTCACGGCGGCAACCCTAGTACGGCCGCCACGCATCGCCGTAGAGAGTCAGAGTCGCAGCAGCATCCGGGTGTTGCCCAGGGTGTTGGGCTTGACGCGTTCCAGGCCGAGGAACTCGGCGACACCCTCGTCGTACGAGCGCAGTAGCTGCTCGTAGACGGCCTGCGGCACGGGTGCCCCGTCGATCTCGACGAACCCGAAGGAGCCGAAGAACCTGGTCTCGAAGGTGAGTACGAAGACCCGCGAGACGCCCAACTCCCGCGCTGCGGTCAGCAACTCGGTCACGATCCGCTGGCCGAGCTTCAGTCCCCGGCAGTCGGGGTGCACCGCCACGGTCCGGATCTCGGCCAGGTCTTCCCACATGACGTGCAGTGCCCCGCAGCCGACGACCGTGCCGTCGGCGGGGCGGACCGCCACCCAGAACTCCTGCACGTGCTCGTAGAGCGTGACGGTGGCCTTGCTGAGCAGCCGTCGCCCCGAGCTGTACATGTCGATCAGCTCACGAATGCCCCGAATGTCACCGGTCCGGGCACGCCGGACGACGACCTCGGCGTCGGTCATCCGACGGCACGACCAGAATCAGCCGCCGCCTGCTCCGTCGGCTGCTCCGGCACCGCCACGCAGGGGCCGTCGACCCACCAGGGCTCCACCAGGTCGAGCGTCTCGTCGCCGAAGGGGTTGACCCCCGGCCCGGCCGCCAGGGCATGCCCGAGGTGCACGTGCAGGCACTTCACCCGGCCGGGCATGCCACCGGCCGAAATGCCCTCGATCTCCGGCACCTCGCCGACAGCGGCCCGCCGGGCCAGATAGTCCTCGTGAGCGGCCCGGTAACGGGCGGCCAGCTCCGGATCGGCGGCCAGCCGCTCGGCCATCTCCTTCATCACCCCGGCCGACTCCAGCCGGCTACACGCGGCGGTGGCCCGAGGGCAGGTGAGATAGAACAGGGTCGGGAACGGCGTACCGTCCGCCAGCCGAGGGGTGGTCTCCACCACGTCGGGCAGGCCGCACGGGCACCGGTGGGCCACCGCCTGGGTGCCGCGCGGCGGACGCCCGAGCTGGGCGGCCACCGCCGCCAGGTCACGCTCCGTCGCGGGTTCCCGCACCGGCGGCGGTACGCGGTCCGCCGCCGACCGGTCTGGTGGTACGACAGTCACTGGGTTGGCCTTTCGTTGGCAGCCTCGATACTCGACCAGAGAGTGCCGTACCAGGGATCGGGGGCGGGTTTACGCCATGCCTCCGGGTCGACTCCCGCGTCGCGGGCGGCCCCCTCGGGGTCGAAGAGCACCACGAGCGGCTTCTCTCCCGGCTCGACCATGTAGAACCGGGACTTTGCCTGGATCTTGACGAAGTCGTCGTTCTGCCACAGGGCGGCCTTTTCCGACAGTTCGTCGATGCGGGTGCGCTGGGCTCGCTCCGCCGCCTCCATCCGGGCGATGTCCGCCTCCTGGTTGAGGTAGACCCGTACCGGATAGGTGTATGCGAGCGCCAACGCGATCAGTACGGCCGCCAGCACGGTCATCCGGCCGGTGATCCGTCGGGGGCGGGGGGCCGAGGTCCGTTTCGTCCCGGCCGCAGCGGCGACCCGACGAGCCACCGCAGGACGGTTGACCGACCGAGGCGTATCACCGCCCCGGCCGGTGCTGGAGGCGCGGGACGAAGCACCGCGCACCTCGGCGCGTACCCCGGTCTCCCGGGACGTCCGGACGGACCGGGACGCCCCGCCGCTCCGGCCTGGCTGGCCAGGTCGGCGGGCCGGTCGTTGACCGCCCGGTGTGCGGCGCTGGTTCATCGTCGGCGCACCCCTCCCCCAACGGACCCGTTGTGGTTTCCGACGGGTCCGAGCCCAACTGACTCACCCAGACCCGTTGTGGTTTCCGACGGGTCTGGGTCTGGCTGGTCGACGCTGTCAGGCGGAACGGTAGCGCGGGAAGGCGCCCGCGCCGGCGTACCGAGCCGCGTCGGCCAGCTCCTCCTCGATCCGCAGGAGCTGGTTGTACTTGGCGACCCGCTCGGACCGGGCCGGGGCGCCGGTCTTGATCTGGCCGCAGCCCATCGCCACCGCCAGGTCGGCGATCGTGGTGTCCTCGGTCTCGCCGGACCGGTGGCTCATCATGCACCGGAAGTTGGCGCGGTGAGCCAGGTCGACCGCGTCGAAGGTCTCGGTCAGCGAACCGATCTGGTTGACCTTCACCAGTACGGCGTTGGCCGCGTTCTCCGCGATGCCCCGGGCGATGCGCTGCGGGTTGGTGACGAACAGGTCGTCGCCGACGATCTGGATCCGGTCACCGATGGAGGCGGTGAGGGTGGCCCAGCCGCTCCAGTCGTCCTCGGAGAGCGGGTCCTCGATCGACACGATCGGGTACGCGTCGGCCAGCTTGTGGTAGTAGGCCGTCATCTCGTCGGCCGACTTGGTGCCGCCCTCGAACGTGTAGGAGCCGTTCTCGAAGAACTCGGTAGCGGCCACGTCGAGCGCGAAGACGATGTCGGTGCCGAGCCGGTAGCCGGCCTTCTCGACGGCCTCGCCGATCAGGTCGAGCGCGGCGGAGTTGGTCGGCAGGTCGGGGGCGAAGCCGCCCTCGTCGCCCAGGCCGGTGCCGAGGCCCTTCTTCTTCAGCACCGACTTGAGTGCGTGGTAGACCTCGGTGCCCGAGCGCAGCGCCTCGCGGAAGGTGGGCGCGCCGATCGGCGCGATCATGAACTCCTGGATGTCGACGTTGGAGTCGGCGTGTGCCCCGCCGTTGAGGATGTTCATCATCGGCACCGGCAGCAGGTGAGCGTTGGGGCCGCCCAGGTAGCGGAACAGGCTCAGGTCGGCGCTCTTGGCCGCCGCCTTGGCCACCGCCAGCGACACGCCCAGGATGGCGTTCGCGCCGAGGCCGGACTTGTCGGCGGTGCCGTCGATGTCCAGCATCCGCTGGTCGATCAGCCGCTGCTCGCTGGCCTCGTAGCCGATGATCTCGTCGACGATGCGGTCCTCGATGTTGGCGACCGCCTTCTCCACGCCCTTGCCCTGGTAGCGGTCGGCGTCGCCGTCGCGCAGCTCGACCGCTTCGAAGGCGCCGGTGGAGGCACCGGACGGCACTGCGGCACGGGCGATCGTGCCGTCGTCCAGCCCAATTTCGACCTCGACGGTCGGGTTGCCTCGCGAGTCGAGAATCTCCCGGGCGACGATTCCCTCGATGGTGGCCACTGTGTCGCTCCTCGTTATCGATTTCAATCCGGTCCGGGCCGCGACGGTGCGGCTGAGGCATGTCGTGAAGCAGCGTATCCGGCGGGGCTGGTGTGGCGGGCGTTGCCTCCGCCGGTCGGGCCCGCACAGCCGTCGGTCGGGCCCGTAGCGGTCATCGGCTGTGCCCGCAACGGTCATCGCCCGACATACCCGGATTCTCCCGGCGTCAACCGGCAACCGGTTTGCGCCTACTCGGGCTGATCGACAAGGCTAGCGACCATGCCCGCCGTTTCGACCCCGCTCCGCGTCCTCACGGGATCGATCCTCGCCGTACTGTTGCTCTCTGGCTGCCAGGCCATCGAGGACGGCAGTCGAGTGATCGGCCGCGCCGACCTGATCAACGATCTCGCCGCCCGGCTGGACAACGCCGGTGAGTTGACCTACGCGGCGGACTATCAGCTCACCGGAGGTGAGAGTGCCTCGATCGTGCAGACCCAGAAGCCACCCCGCGCCGCCTACATCTACCCGGGCGGCAAGTTGACGGTGAGCGCCGAAGCGACCACCGACTGCGAGATCGGTAGCGCGAAGCCGACGTGCGTGCTCCAGCCGCCGCCGACGCAGCTCAACAAACCCTCGGTCACCGTCTTCGCCAGCGCCAAGCAACACGGGCTGGTCACCCCACCGGTGGTGGTCGGCCTGCTCACCACCGCCGCGCTCGACCCGAACGTCGTCATCGAGCAGACCGACACCACCATCGCCGGCCGGCATGCCACCTGCGTACGTGTCGAGGGCGGCACCGATCCGGGGGCCCCCACCTTCGACGCCTGCGTCACCACCGAAGGCGCGCTGGGCCGGTTCACCGGAACCCTGGACGGTCGGCAGGTCGACATGGCGCTGAGCCGCTACCGGACCGAAGTTGACGCCGGTGCCTTCACGTTGCCCGCCGGAGCCGGAATCGTCGACCGGCGCACCACGAAAGGCTGAGGTTCCACGAAAGGCTGGGGTTCCACGAAAGGCTGGGATCAGGCAGGGCCCTCGATACGAAGGCGATAGGGAGGGCCCCTTCCTAGCCTCACACCCCGAGCAGGGTGCGCAGGTGTCGGGGCGGCGGGGAGCCGTGCGCGAGCATCGCGTCATGCCACTGCCGGGCGGTGGTGCCCGCCGGGCGTAGTGCGGCGACCTCTGCGACCTCGGTGTAACCGACAAAATACGTCGACAGCTGCGTCGAGGTGAGCAGGGCCCGCCGCCACTTGCCGGCCGCCTCGCCCACCTCCTGGAACCCGCGCCCGGTCATCAGCGCCATCGCCTCCGCCTCGGGCAACTCCTCGCAGTGCACGAGCTGGTCCAGAACCGCGTTGAGGCTCATCCTCAGCCGCATCTTCAACTGCTGGATGCGGACCGGCAGGCCACCGAAGCCGAGGTCGGCCAGGGCCTCCTCGGCGTACACCGCCCAGCCCTCGACGAACGGGCCGGACCAGCCGAGCGACCGGACCCGGGTGCTGCCCCGATAGCGGCGGGAGTGGGCCAGTTGTAGGAAATGGCCGGGCATCGCCTCGTGCACGGTCAGGTTGCGGATCAGGTGACTGTTGTACTCCCGGTAGAACGACTCCACCTGCTGGGGCGACCAGTCGGCCGGGGTGGGCGCGATGCAGTAGAAGGTCGGCACCGACGCGGTCTCCAGCGGCCCGGGCGGGTCGCAGTAGGCCACCGCCACACCCCGGGCGAACTCCGGCATCTCGGCGATCACACACGGGTCGTCCGGGATCGACACCAAGTCGTGGGCCCGGACGAATTCGGTGGCCTCGATGAGGGTCCGCTCGGCCAGCGCCACGATCGTCGCGTCGGTCGGGTGCTCGGCGGCCAGCCGGTCCAGCGCCTGCCGTACCGTCTCGTCGGTCGCCGGACCACCGGCCAGCTCGGCGGCGGCGGCACGCAACTCCTCGGTGGTGCGGTCCAGGGCGTTCCGGGCCCGGTCCAGCACCTGCGTGGCGGAGAGTTCGGTGTCCAGGGTGTGCCAGAGCCGGGCCTCCCAGAGCCGCCGGCCCAGCCGGGGATCCCGACCCGGCCCGTCGTCGGCGCGTAGACCGGCACGCAGCCAGTCGGTGAACTCCTCCAGCGCCCGGACCGCCGCCCGGGCCGCCGGCTCGACCTCGCCGCGCAGCGCGGGTGCCTCGGCCAGCAGGGCGGGCAGCTCGCTGCGGATCAGCCCCGCCGTGCCGGCGAACTGCCCGACCGCCGTCTCGGCATGGATCCGCGGCATGTCGCGCAGCGTCGCGCGCGCGGTCGCCAACGCATCCGGTACGGCGGCCAGCCGGCCGGTCAGGCTCGCCAGGCGTACGTCGGCCGGGGCGAACGGCCGGGCCAGCAGGGCGTGCAGCAGCGCTCCCGGGTTGTGCCGCAGCGGATCCCACTCGTGGTCGCGCACCTCGGTCAACTCGAAGAGGTGCCGGTCCACCAGTGCGGTCAGCACCGCGTGGTCGACCTGCTCCGGCAGGTCGAGCCCATCTACGTCAACTTCGGACAGGGCGTTGCCGGCGTCCCGCAACATCGCCACGTCGGCGGCGACCGCGTCGGTGGACAGGTCCGGCAACCGGTCGTCGAACCGGTGGTCGCCGGACTCACTGGCCAGTACGGGGTCACTGCCCAGGATCGCATCGACGATCTGCTCTGAGACGGGTACGAAGGGTGGCATTCCAAGAATCTAATGGATCAGCGCCGCCAGCGTCCGCACAGCGCGGACGAGTTCGGCCGGTGAGTGCGCCGCGTAGCCCAGGACCAGGCCCGGCGGCTCCGGCCGAGGTGGTGTCCCATGGTCGGCCGCCGATATGGGCATCCGGAGCCGGGACAGCGCGAGCGGCCCGAGCCCGGCGGCCCGGGCGGCCCGCCCCCACGCCACGTCGTCGATCCCGTCGGGCAGTTCCACCACGAGGTGCAGGCCCGCTGCCACGCCGGAGATCCGGGCTTCGGGCAGATGCTGGCGTACCGCCTCTACCAGGGCGTCCCGCCGCTGCCGGTAGACCCGGCGGGCCCGACGCAGGTGCCGGTCGTAACCGCCACTGGCCAGAAACTCGGCGAAGGCCATCTGTTCCAGCACCGGTCCGCCCAGGTCGGCCGTGAACTTGGCGGTGCCCGCCACCGCCCGTACCGGGGGCGGCACGGCGAGCCAGCCGAGGCGCATCGCCGGGGCAAGCGACTTGCTGACCGAACTGATGTGCGCGACCAGCTCCGGGGCGAGCCCCTGAAGGCAACCCACCGGGTCGCGGTCGTAGCGGAACTCGGCGTCGTAGTCGTCCTCGACGATCAGCCCGTCAACCCGTCGAGCCCAGGCGAGGAGGGCCGCCCGGCGGGCCGGGGCGAGCACCACACCGGTCGGGAACTGGTGTGCCGGGGTGACCACGACCGCCCGTACCCCGGTTCGGTCGAGCGCTGCCACGTCCAACCCGTCGGCGTCGACCGGCACCGGCACCGGCCGCAGACCCAGGTCGAGAAGTTGATTGCGGAGGCCGAGACTGCCCGGATCCTCGAACCCCACCCGGGTCTCGCCCCGGCTGCGCAACACCGCCGCGACCACGTGAAAAGCCTGCGCCGCACCCGTGGTGACCAGCAGATTCGCCGCCTCGACCCGGGCCGACCGGACCCGACCAAGGTAGCCGGCAAGCTCGACCCGCAGCCGGGCCGCCCCGGCCGGGTCGCCGTAGTCGAGGACGGCGTCGGGTAACTCGCGCAGCGCCCGCTCGTACGCCCGCCGCCACGGCACCCGGGGGAACAGGGCGGTGTCCGGCACTCCCGGTCGCAGCGGCACCACCCCCTGGTCACGGTAGTCCGGCAACCCGTCCGGTCGGTCCTCGACCGGGCGCAACACGTCCAGTCGGGCCGCTCGCCGCCTCCGCCGCCCACCTGCCGGGACCGGGCCCGCCGACGGAGCGGCGACCACGGTCCCGGAGCCGCGTCGGGCCACCAGCCGCCCCTCGGCGACCAACTGCTCGTACGCCTCGACCACCACGCCCCGGGACAGGCGCAGGTCGGCGGCGAGGCCCCGGCTGGCCGGCAGGCGGGTGCCCGGGGCGAGCCGACCCCACACGATCGCCTCCCGCAGCGCCTCGGTGAGCTGGTCGGTGAGGCCGGGGCGGCTCCGGTCCAGTTCGATCAGCGTCTCCAGGGTCGACAAATTGGTCCTCTCCAGAGCCAGGCGATTGGACCTGAGTCCTGGTCCACCCGGACCCTAGCGTCAATCGCGTGAACCCCAAGGATCTTCGGGCCCTGCTGCTCTGCGTCGCCGGCATGGCGATCGTGGGCAGCTCGGTCTCGATCAGCCAGCTCATCCTCGACTACCCGCCACTGACCGGTCAGGCCCTCCGCTACGCACTCGCCACCGCCGTGCTGCTTGCCATCGCCCGCTGCTTTCCGCGACTCGGTGGGGGCGAGGTCGGCACAGGAGGCCGGCTGACCGGGCGCGAATGGGGCATCCTCCTCGCGCTGGCCGCGACCGGGATGGCCGCCTTCAACGCCTGCATCCTGATCGCCCTGCCCCACGCCGACCCGGCCGTCGTCGGCACCTTCATCGGTGCCGCCCCACTGGGCCTGGCGCTGCTCGGTCCACTGCTGCGCGGCGGTCGGCCGACGGTCCGGCTGGTGGCGGCGGCCGGAATCGTGGTCGCCGGCACCGCACTGGTACACGGCAGCGGCCGGTCAGACGTGATCGGCCTGCTCGCCTCGCTCGGCGCGTTCGGCGGCGAAGTCGCGTTCTCGCTGCTCGCCGCCATGGTGTTACCGAGGCTCGGCGCGGTACGCGTCGCCGCCTACAGTTGTGCGCTGGCCGTACCGCTGCTCCTGGTCACCGCCGTGGCCACCGGTGAACCGGCCCGCTGGCGGCTGCCCACCCAGGTGGAGGCGATCACCCTCGGCTACCTGGCCGCGTTGATGACGGTGGTCGCCTTCCTCGCCTGGTTCACCGGGCTACGTCGGTTGGGCGTCGAACGCGCCGGCATCCTCGTCGGGCTGATGCCACTGGCCACCCTGATCACCGCCGCGATCCAGGCCGGGCAGCTACCGGACCTCGGGCAGAGTCTCGGTGTACTGGTGGTCGCCGCAGGGCTCGCCGTTGGCCTGACCGCCCGCCACCGCTCTCCCGTCGATCAGCCCGACCTCCTGGCGGAGGGCGCGGATTCGAAGGTGACGATTGATCCCCTTGAGAGCAATCGTGTCAGACCTCAGGCCGTGGCCGGTGAGGCGGCCGGTTACTCACTGGGAAACAAATCGGGGTCGGCCGCAGCAACCGGTTAGGGGTCCGGTGTGATCCTGGGGAAGGCAATGTCGACAGCGAGGCCACCGTCGGGACGGGCGACGGCGGTCAGATTGGCCCGGTGGGCTCGCACGATCGCGCGCACGATCGACAGTCCCAGACCATGATGGCCGCCGTCGGCAGTGCGGTGCAGCCGCTGGAACGGCTCGAACAGCCGGTCGACCTGGTCGGGTGGGATGACCTGGCCGGTGTTCGCCACGGACAGGACGACCCGCCCAGCCTCGCGCCGTACGCCAATCTCGACAGTGCCGCCCGGCACGTTGTAATGGATCGCGTTGTCGCAAAGGTTGGCCAGCAGATGTGCGAGCAACACCGGGTCACCCGCTATCCGTACGGGCCGGAGCGCGCTCCGCACCCGCAGGCCGCGCCGATGCACGTCCGGTGCCCGGTCTTGGAGTGCCCCTTCGATCAGGCCGGTAAGGTCCACCGGCTCGTCCCGGCTGGTGGCTTCCTCGCTGCGCGACAGCGTGAGCAGCGACTCCAGTAACTGCCCCCGCTGGTCGGTGATGGCCAGCAGCCGCTCGAAGTTGGCCCGGAACGATTCCAAGCTGGCCCCGGGGTCGATCAGCGGCTCCTCCAGCAACGCGCGTTCGACTGTCAACGGCGTCCGCAGTTCGTGGGCGGCGTTGGCAACGAACCGCTTGTGCGCGTCGAGAGCGGTCTCCAACCGGCCGAGCAGCCCGTCCACCGTGTCTGCGAGGTCTTTCAGCTCGTTGCGACGGCCGGGCAGGGACAGCCGCTCGTGCACGTTGCGTTCGGAGATCTGGTGCAGGCGCTCGGTCATGGTCAGCACCGGACGCAGCATGCGGCCGGCGATCAGCCAGCCCAACAGCAGCGATAACACCGCCATGATCGCCAGCGCGATGCCGGGCAGGACCAGCATCTCTGCGGAGAAATCATGGACGCGGGATGCGGTCCCGCCGTCGCCCGCCCCGGGCGGGCCCTGGTATGGCAACGGTAGTGCGGGCGGCCCGGGCCTCGGCCGCACCAGGCGCGGGCTCAGGCTGCTGGCCAGGGCGTACATGATGACCAGCAGAACGGCGCTGGAGACCACCGAAACCAGGCAGTACAGCAGCGTCAGCCGGAGTCGCAGCGGGTGCCGACCGAGCTGCACGTCAGATCCGGTAGCCGGCTCGGGGGACGGTCTCGATGACCGGTGGGTCGCCGAGCTTGGCACGCAGCCGATTCATCGTGGCTTTCACGGTGGTGGTGAACGGATCGGCAGCCTCGTCCCAGACCCGGTCGAGCAGTTCCTCGGCGGACACCACCCGACTGCCGCAGCTCAGCAGGTACTCCAGCACGGCGAACTCCTTCGGGCTCAACGACAGGCGACCCCCGGCGCGGGTGGCTGTCCGCTGTGCCGGGTCCAACCGCAGGTCGCCGTGGACCAGGACAGGTGGCGCGGCGGGCCGGGAGCGTCGGCTCACCGCCCGGATCCGGGCCACCAGTTCGGCGTAGGCGAACGGCTTGGGCAGGTAGTCGTCGGCACCCAGATTCAGCCCTTCGACCCGCTCGGCGAGCGTGCCCGAGGCGGTCAGCATGAGCACCCGGGTCAGCGTTCCGCGGTTGACCAGGGTTCGGCACACGTCGTCTCCGTGCACCACGGGAAGATCCCGGTCCAGGACGATGACGTCGTACTCGACCACCGTGGTTCGCTCCAACGCCGATCCGCCATCGTAGGCGACGTCGACGGCCATCCCTTCCCGCCGCAGCACCCGGGCCACCGAGTTCGCCAGGTCGGGTTGGTCTTCCACCACGAGTACCCGCATCACCCACACCTCCCCGTGACCATCGCTGTCCCGGTCCGAGGCTAACCGCGCGCCTGTCACAGCCCGGTCACAGCGGCGCGGACTCTGCCGTGACCGGCCGCCACGTAAAACGTGTCCGGTGACACCGCGTGTCGGTGCGGGCGAGCGGATGCCCAGCCGGCTTGCGGCAGGTGAGAAGAACTGGACCCACTGAAGGAGTGGATCGTGAGCGACACCGCCGACACGCCCGTGCTGAGCACCCGTGGGTTACGGAAGGAGTACGGCAAGGGGGAAGGGCTGGTACGCGCCGTCGACGGGGTCGATCTCGACGTCGGCGCGGGAGAGACAGTGGCGATCATGGGGCCCAGCGGCTGCGGTAAGTCCACGCTGCTGCACCTGCTGGGCGGGCTGGACCGACCCTCGGGCGGCAAGGTGTTGCTGAACGGCCGGCGTATCGACAACATCGGCGAAAAAGCCCTGGCCAGGATGCGGCGAACCGACGTCAGCTACGTCTTCCAGTCCTTCCACCTGATGGAGGAACTCACCGCCGTCGAAAACGTCGAACTGTCGGCACTGCTCGCTGGACGGTCGCCGAGGGCCGCCCGTCGGCGCGCGGAGGAGTTGCTGGATCAGCTCGGGCTCGCCGGCCGGTCGCGCTTCCTGCCCTCCGCGCTCTCCGGCGGCCAGCGGCAGCGGGTCGCGGTCGCCCGGGCACTGAGCAACGAGCCGCTGGTCGTTCTCGCTGACGAACCGACCGGAAACCTGGACAGCGCCGCCACCCTGGACGTCCTCCAGCTCTTCAAGGACCTGCACGAGTCCGGGCAGACGCTGGTCATCGTCACGCACGACGCGCGGATCGCGGCCACCGCGGACCGGATGTTCTCGATGCGCGACGGCACGCTCGTCGACGATACCCAGCTGACCGGTGACGCCACCGGGCAGCTCGGCGCGCTCGTCGGACTGGAGGACTGATCGGAATGGGTCGCATCCTCCTCGTGGTCCGCCTGGCGCTGCGTGACCTCCGACGGCGTCGTAGCGAAGCCGTGCTTCTGCTGATCACCATCCTGGCCGCCACCACGACACTGACGCTCGGGCTCGTTCTGCGCGACGCGGCCAGTGATCCGTACGAGAACACCCGGGCGGCAACCAAGGGACCCGACGTGGTCGCCACCATCGGTCAGTCCGCCGACCTCGCCAGCCTTGAGAAACTGGCCACCGCCTCCGGCGTCACCGAGCACAGCGGACCGTACCCCGTCATCGCCGAAAAGCTCGGGGCGTCTGGCCGGACATCGGACGTGCAGGTCGAAGGGCGCGACGCCACCAGCGCGGCGGTCGATCAGCCCGAGGTGACGCAGGGCAGTTGGGTCAGCGACGGTGGCGTGGTGCTCGAAGCCGCCTTCGCCAACTCGCTCGATGTGGGTGTTGGTGACTCGGTCACCCTGGGCGATAGGTCGTTCAAGGTCGTCGGCGTCGCGGTCACCGCCGCCATGCCGCCCTATCCCGGGGCATCCTGCATCGTCTCCGTCGGCTGCATCAACGGTGCCATCCCGCAGGACCAGCAGCTGCCGGCGGGGTTGCTGCACAATCCCGGGCTGGTCTGGCTCACTCAGGCCGATGTGCGCAGCCTCGCCTCGGCCGCCCAGGGCTCGATGTCCTATGTGATGAACCTGAAGCTGGCCGACCCGGACGAAGCCCAGGCATTCGTCGACTCGATCGGCGGCGATCATGGCGGTGCCATGTCGATGCAGACCTGGGAGAGCATCCTCGCCGACGCCACCGACCTGGCCCGCGACTCCCAGATCCTGCTGCTGATCGGTGCCTGGCTACTCGGCCTGCTCGCCGTGGCCAATCTCTCGGTGCTGGTCGGCGGCCGGATGGCCGACCAGACCCGGCGCGTCGGACTCCTCAAGGCGGTCGGCGGCACCCCGGGCCTGGTCGCTGTCGTACTGCTCGCGGAGTATCTCCTGGTGGCCATCGTCGCGGCGGCGGCCGGGCTGACGATCGGGGCGCTGACCGCTCCGTTGCTCACCGAATCGAGCGCGGGCCTCGTCGGCAGCGCGGGGACCCCGTCGTTGACCTGGTTCACGATCGGTTCGGTGACCGCCGTGGCACTCGGCGTCGCGGTGGTGGCGACCGCTGTTCCGGCCGTACGCGCGGCCCGCTCCAGCACCGTCAGCGCGCTGGCCGACGCGGCACGCCCACCTCGCCGCACCGGCTGGCTTATCGCTCTCTCGGCGCGCCTGCCCGTCCCGCTGCTGCTCGCTCTGCGGGTCGCCGCCCGCCGGCCGCGACGGGTGGTGCTGGGCGTGGTCAGCATCGCGGTCACGGTCAGCGGGATCTACGTCCTGCTGGTGCTCAACGCCTTCCTCGGCGATCAGTCGGACGCTGGCGGATACGACGAGAGTCAGGTCGCGACCCTGCGCCAGGTGCTCGGAGTCTGGACGGTCGTCCTGCTCTCCCTGTCGGCGGTCAACGCCATCGTCATCACCTGGGCGACGGTGCTCGACAACCGGCATGCTTCGGCGCTGGCACGCGCCCTCGGTGCCACCCCGCAGGAAATGACCGTCGCTCTGGCGGCCGCGCAGGTGCTACCCGCGCTCGTCGGTGCCGTCCTGGGGGTCTTCCCAGGAGGCTGGGCGCTGTTCGCCGCCATCAACGCAATCACCGGCGGAGACAGCGACAAGGCCACGCTTCCGGCGCCCTGGCAGCTCGTCGGCCTGGTGCTGGCAACCGTGCTGGCGGTGGCGGCGCTCAGTGCCGTACCCGCCCGCCTCGGCGGCCGCCGGCCCGTGACCGCGACTCTTTGAGCCAGGCCGAAATGATTACGAAGGTGGGTGGGACGCCCCGACCGCACGCACTATCAGCGTTCCCAGGACTGCACAGGCCGGACGCGGTGGTAGTAGATCGTGATGTCCTCGGGCGCATGGAGCCGCTGGTCGTCATCGCCACCAGCGTGGAGCAACAACACCCAACCGGGCTTCAGGCCAGCGGGTCTGGTGATGATGAAGGGCCCCGTACCGTTCTGTGCCCAGACCTGATCCCCGACCCGGACGCTGTGACCATCTTTGGTGCGATACGTCGATGCCATACGGCATTGATACCAGCGATATCGATCGCTGCACCATGCCTGATCACACCAGGTCGGACCCCGAAACGTTGTCCGACACTTCGCGTTCGGCGGCACGTACGGCGTCGGCGTAGGCCAGGGCGGCCCGGCGCAGGGCCGCCTCGGCGTCCAGCCCGGCGGCCCGGGACTGCGCCACGATCGCCAGCAGGCTCGCCCCGAGCCGGGTCTCGGCATCCGTCGCCTCGGGCTGCGGCACGTCGAGGCCGGCCCGCGCCGCCCGTTCCAGGATCTTCTCGGTGAGCGCCAACGCCGGCTGGCTCAACGCGATCCCGTCCAGCACGGAATCCCGGGCCTTCTCCGCCTTCTTGATCTCTTCCCAGCTGGCGGTGATCTCCTCCACCGTGCCGGCCTGGGCACCTGCGAAGACGTGCGGATTGCGCCGGACCATCTTGTCGACCAGCCCACCGGCCACGTCGTCGACGGACCAGCGCTCGTCCTCGGGCAACTCCTCGGCCAGCCGGGCGTGCAGCACCACCTGCAACAACACGTCGCCCAACTCCTCACGGAGTGCCGCGAGGTCGCCAGCACCGATCGCGTCGTACGCCTCGTAGCACTCCTCCAGCAGGAACCGGGCGAGCGTGGCGTGGGTCTGTTCCCGCTTCCACGGGTCACCGCCGGGCGACAGCAGCCGGTCCATCACCGCGACCGCGTCGAGCAGCCGGGCACCGGGCGGATCCCAGGAGCCGTACATCAGCTCCAGCTCGGCCAGCCCCGGCTCACGGGCCAGCCGCAACCCCAACTCCCGGGCCAGGGTCTCGTCGCCGGACGGGCCGGCCAACCACACCGCCGTGCCATGCTCGGCAGCGGCGGCCAGCAACGCCTCCACCGGCCGAGCATCCGGATCCACCGGCCGAGCATCCGGATCCACCGGCCGAGCATCCGCGTCGACCCGGGACCCGTCGCCGAGCACGGTCACCTCGGCGCCCGCCACGCGCACGGCCGTGGTCAGCTCGCTCTCCGCCCCGGCGAAGACCGGATTGGCGCGTACGACATCCCAGGCCGCCGCCGTGAGCAGACCCGCCGGCAGCCGGGGCGAGGTGACCAGGAGTACGACCCGCGCGGTCATCGTCACTGAGCGGCGGGGCCGGTCACGTCCGACACCGGGGCGGCCGAGTCGACGTAGGGCAGGGCATAGGTCCGCGATCCCACATTTGGTAGGTCGATGTAAACCGGTGCGCCAACCGGACGGAACCTCGGGTTGACGGTGGTGCCGACCTGTTCCGCTCGCTGAGCCAGGGCGGCGCTGACGGCGGACGCGCCGCTGATCTGGTTACCGAGCGCATTCCGCACCTGCGCGATCGGAACGTTGGGCTTGAGCACGCCGTCGTCGACAAGCGCCTGGTAGGCCAACGTGACCCGGTCATCGGTGAGTTCCACCGATGGCAACTGCTCACGCAGCCCGATGTAGATGTCGACCCATTCGGCCCACAGTTGGACGTACTCGGTCGTCGGCGACAGCCGAAGCACCCCGGCAGCGTTGACCGCGTCAACCTCGTCGGTGACCCGGATGTTCTTCTCGGCCACGACCTGCTTGCCGAGTTCGAGGCTCACCAGCAGGTCCACCACGTTCTGTCGGCTGATCGGCGACTCGACCCGCGCCGGTGGCGTCTCGCCACGCTGGGCGAACTGCTCCCGTTCCGTTTCCTGGAACCGCTGGTCGGCGTCGGTATAGATGGCGTCGACCCGGTCCATCGAATACGTGGTGTCGCCGACGTAGGCGGCGACGGTGGGGGCGGACCGGGCACAGGCACCGAGGCCGATGACCCCGAGGGCGGCCACCGTGACGACGGCGACGAGACGACGAGCACGCTGCATGGCCGCCACTCTCTCACGCACCGGGGGTTCCGGTGGGTACCGGGTCACCGAGAACATCGGAGAGTAGTTGGGCGCACCAATCCAGCAACGCCTGGTCGCGCAGTGGCTCGCCGCCGATCCGGCGGGTGCTCGGCCGGGGCACGCTCACCTGGTCGGTGGCCTGCTTGTAGACCGAGTCCGGGTGGTAGCGCTTGAGCCGTAGCTGCTTCGAGTCGGGCAGCGCCAGCGGCGAGAAGCGCAGATGCTTGCCCTGCACGGAGACGTCGCTGAGGCCGTACCGGCGGGCGAGTAGGCGGAACCGGGCCACCGCGACCAGGTTCTGCACCGGCTCGGGCGGGGTGCCGTACCGGTCGGTCATCTCGGCGACGACCTCACGGAGCCGGTTCTCGTCGCGGGCCTCGGCGAGCTTGCGGTACATCTCCAGGCGCAGCCGTTCGACGCCGACGTAGTCGTGCGGCAGGTGCGCGTCCACCGGCAGGTCGATCTTGACGTCGACCTCCTCCTCCGGCCGCTCGCCCTTGAACGCCTGCACCGCCTCGCCGACCATCCGGACGTAGAGGTCGAAGCCGACCCCCTCGATGTGCCCGGACTGCTCGCCGCCGAGCAGGTTGCCCGCGCCTCGGATCTCCAGATCCTTCATGGCTACGTACATGCCCGCGCCCAGCTCGGTGTGCTGGGCGATGGTGGCCAGCCGCTCGTGCGCGTGCTCGGTCAGCGGCTTCTCCGGCGGGTAGAGGAAGTACGCGTACGCCCGCTCCCGACCCCGGCCGACCCGGCCCCGGATCTGGTGCAACTGGGACAGGCCGAGCAGGTCGGCCCGCTCCACGATCAGCGTGTTGGCGTTCGGGATGTCGATGCCGGACTCGACGATGGTGGTCGAGACCAGGACGTCGTACTCCTTCTCCCAGAAGCCGACCATCACCTTCTCCAAGGCGTCCTCGCCCATCTGGCCGTGCGCCACCGCCACCCGGGCCTCGGGTACCAGCTCCCGCAGCCGACGAGCGGCCCGGTCGATCGACTCGACCCGGTTGTGCAGGTAGAAGACCTGGCCGTCACGGAGCAGTTCCCGGTGGATCGCCGCCGCCACCTGCCTGTCGTCGTACGCCCCGACGGAGGTCAGCACCGGGTGCCGTTCCTCGGGCGGGGTGGCGATGGTGGACATCTCCCGAATCCCGGTGATCGCCATCTCCAGGGTCCGCGGGATCGGGGTGGCCGACATGGTGAGCACGTCCACTGCGGTCCGCAGGCCCTTGAGGTGTTCCTTGTGCTCGACGCCGAAGCGCTGCTCCTCGTCGACGATGACCATGCCGAGGGACTTGAACCGGGTGGCCGACTGGAGCAGCCGGTGGGTGCCGATCACGATGTCGGCGGTGCCGTTGGCCGCCGCCTCCAGGGTCAGCTCGGCCTCCTTCGGCGTCTGGAACCGGGACAGCTGCCGGATGCTTATCGGGAACTGCCCCATCCGCTCGGCGAACGTGTTGTAGTGCTGCTGCGCCAGCAGGGTGGTCGGCACCAACACCGCCACCTGCTTGCCGTCCTGCACCGCCTTGAACGCCGCCCGTACCGCGATCTCGGTCTTGCCGTAACCGACGTCGCCGCAGATCAGCCGGTCCATCGGGGTGGACTGCTCCATGTCCCGCTTGACCTCTTCGATCGCCGCGAGCTGGTCCGGCGTCTCCGTGTACGGGAAGGCGTCCTCCAGTTCCCGCTGCCAGGGGGTGTCCGGGCCGAACGCGTGCCCCTGGGACGCCTTCCGGGCAGCGTAGAGCTGGATCAGCTGGGCGGCGATCTCCTTGACCGCCTTGCGGGCGCGGGCCTTGGCCTTCTGCCAGTCGGAGCCGCCCATCTTGTGCAGGGTCGGGGCCTCGCCGCCGACGTACCGGGAGAGCTGGTCGAGCTGGTCGGTCGGCACGAAGAGCCGGTCACCGGGCTGCCCGCGCTTCGAGGCGGCGTACTCGATGACCAGGTACTCCCGGTCCGCGCCGTTGACCTTGCGCTGCACCATCTCCACGTACCGGCCGATGCCGTGCTGCTCGTGCACCACGTGGTCGCCGGTCTTCAACTCCAGCGGGTCGATGGTGTTGCGCCGCCGGCTGGGCATCTTGCGCATGTCCCGGGTGGTCGAGCCGCGCCCACCGGTGATGTCGTTGCCGGTGACGACGGCGAACCGGGATGCCTCGTCGAAAAAACCGTGGTTCAGCGAGCCGCAGGTGATGATCAGCTCGCCGGGTTTCGGCGCGGCGGTGATCGTCGCGGCGGTCGCCACCCCGAGCCCGGCGTCGCGCAGCACCTCGGCCGCGCGCTGCGCCGGCCCGTGCCCCTCGAAGACCAGGGCCACCGCCCAGCCGTCTCCGGTCCACCGCTTCAGGTCCTCGACCACCCGGCTGGTTTCGCCGTGATAGAGCGGCGTCGGCTGGGCGGTCAGGGTGACCGGGATCGTCTCGTCGGGTGTGACACTGACCTGGGCTGGCTCGTCCTCCCAGGGCGCGACAGCCGGTGCAGACTCGGCCTGCACCAGGCCGAACGGGGACACCGACCACCAGGGCTGGCCGAGTCGACTCGCGGTGGCGCGTACCTCGGCGAGGGTCTTGAAGGCGGCGGCGCCGAGGTCGATCGGGGCCTGGCCACCGACGGCGGCTGCGGCCCAGCTGGCCTGGAGGAACTCCTCCGAGGTACGGACCAGGTCGTGCGCCCGGGTGCGGATCCGCTCCGGGTCGCAGAGCAGTACGTGGGTGCCCGCCGGCATGCAGTTGGGCAGCAGTTCCAGCGAGTCCGGCCCGATCAGCACCGGGGCCAGCGACTCCATCCCCTCCACCGGGATACCCTCGGCCAGCTTGTCCAGGATCTCGGCCAGCTCGGGGTGCTGTTCGGCCAGGGCGGCGGCCTTGTCCCGCACGTCGGTGGTGAGCAGCAGTTCCCGGCACGGCGGGGCCCAGAGCCGGGGCACCGCGTCGATGGTGCGCTGGTCGGCGACGGCGAAGGTACGGATCTCCTCCACCTCGTCGCCCCAGAACTCGACCCGGGACGGGTGCTCGTCGGTGGGCGGGAAGACGTCGAGGATGCCGCCGCGCACCGCGTACTCGCCGCGCTTGGTGACCAGGTCCACCCGGGCGTACGCCAGGTCGGTCAGCCGCCGGGCGATCGTCTCCAGTTCCGCCTCGGCCCCGACGGCGAGCTGGACCGGTTCGAGGTCGCCCAGCCCCTTGAGCTGCGGTTGCAGCACCGAGCGAACCGGGGCGACGACCACCCGCAGCGGCCCGCCGCTCTCCTCGATCTCCGGGTGCGCCAGGCGGCGCAGTACGGCCAGCCGGCGGCCCACCGTGTCCGACCGGGGGGAGAGCCGCTCGTGCGGCAGCGTCTCCCAGGACGGGTAGACCACCACCTGCTCGGCGGGGAGCAGGCTGCCCAGCGCGCTCGCCAGATCGTCGGCCTCCCGGCTGGTGGCGGTGACGGCCAACACCGGACGACCCGCGCCCCCCTGGGCCGTGTCGGCCGCCACGGCGGCCACGATGAACGGCCGCAGGGACGCCGGGGCGGTCAGGTCGAGCGCGTCGCCCCGCTCCTTGCGGGCAAAATCACGGGTACGGGCCAGCGCGGAATCGCCGAGGGCCGCGTGGAGCAGACCGGCGAGCGTCGTCATCGATCACAACCTCTGCATGCGCACGACAATCACCCCGCCTCCGGCCGGTACGGGGGTAAGCCGGCCGGGCAGAGCGGGGAAGGTGAACCTTTCCACCCTATCGCCGTACGGCGATCATGCCGGCATGCTTGCCCGTGTGACGGAACACGTGGACGCGGCAGCCCAAGAAACCGGTGGCCGGTGAACCGGCGGATCTGTCACCCTGCCGCACATGGCTGAAGTAGCAGCAGCGCCGCGATGAGTTTCGAAGAGGGCGACAAATCGCCCGAGTGGCGCTACGCGTCGTACCGCACTGTGCGCGGCGCGCTGCAACGAGGCGTGGCTGCTGCGGTAGCCCGGCTACGTGACCGACCGGGACCGGCACAACTGGTCTACGAGTGCACCAGCCGTGACACCCGTTGGGATTGGCAGGTCGACGACCGCTACACCTATCTGGCCCGGCTACTGCGTGACCTGCGCCTCGATCCGGCTCCCCTGGTCGCGCAACTTCGGGCCTGCGGTCCGTACCGGCCCTGGCCCCAACCGGATCCCACGGACGACGACAACCAGTTCAATCTCGCGGTCGGGATCCTGGAGACACTGGCCCGCGCCGGCGACACGCAGGCCCGCGCGGCACTGCGGGCATACGTCCGCGACGGCATTCGCTGGATCGATGTCCTGGAGGCGCTGACCGACGAGTGGCCCGTCGAGTGGTGGGATGACCTCTGGGAGGTCGCCGCCAAGCGCATCTCCGCCGCCGACGCGGCAGAACTGTTGATCAAGGGGGAGCCGTGGCAACGCTGGCGCGGTCGCGACGTTCGACTCGATGCTGTGCTCGACGCCGCTGACCGCACCCGGCCCTCGACCGATCGTCGTCGGATCGACCTGGCCACGGCATCCGACGCTGAACTGGTTGCCGCCCTGCGGGCGGCAGTAGACACCAATCCGCGCAGCGCGGGAGCCGTACTCTGGCAGATCCGACGCCGGGGACGTCCCGTACCGGAACTCCTCGACCTCATCGAACACCTGGCACCGGCACGGCCGGCGGGCCTGCTCGGCGCGCTGCGTCTACTCGGCCCCCTGGGCGTCCCGGCGGCTAGGCGGTGGGCCGCCGATGCCGAGCACCCGCTGTTCCACCACGCCCCGGACCTGCTCGCCGCGTACGGCGACGGGCAGGACATCCCGGTGCTACTCGCCGCCCTCGACCAGCTCACCGACCGGTGGTGCGGTTACGACCGCCTGACCGAGGGCCTCGCCCGAATCCTCGCCGGCTCGCCGCCGGCCGCACACGCCGACACCCAGGTAAGGCTGGTCCGCCAGTTGCGCTGGCTGACCATCGCCTCACCACACTCGTACGAGCGAGCCAGCTATCTGCGCAGTCTGCTGCTCCTGGACCCGCAGCGCACGACGGATGCGCTGCCGATCCATCTGCTCGACTGCGAGCCCGAGGTGCGGCTGTTGGCCGCCCAGCACGCTCCGCTCACCGAACACGCCCAGCGCTGGTTGGCCGAGTTACGCGACGACCCCATCGAAGAGGAAAAGGTCCGGCGCGCTGCGGCCGACCGGGTCAATCGCTGAGCCACCCCACCCGCCCAGGTTCGCCCCCGTGGCGTCGCGACCAGCGGACACAACTGCCCTGTCGCCGTACGGCGATCTGCCGGCATGCTTGCCCATGTGACAGAACACGTGGAACCGACACCGGGGCAGACGGAAACGGCACAGTGGCGGGCGCAGTTCGACGCGGAGGTCAGCTTTGCCAACGGTGGCGGACTTCGCACGGAGGGCTTTCGGCTGGACATTCCGGGCACGACGATCGAGGGTACGACGATCGGCGACGACGAGTTGGCGGCGCTCTTCGTCCGCCATCTCGGGCTACTGATGGTGGCCGAGGTGCGGATCAGCAACAAGACGATCATCCAGGAGGCACACAAGGGTGGCCGGGGCGTGACTGCCTCACCCAGTGTCGGGGCTCGTCGCATGATCGAGTTGAGTCACGTCATCCGGGACGGGATGGTCACCCTGCCGGGCTTCCCGGCACCCCGGATCACCGACTGGATGAGCTGGGCGGACTCCCGTGCGCGGTACGCACCGGGCACCGAGTTCCAGATCGGCCGGATCGACATGATCGCCAACACCGGCACGTACGTGGACACGCCCGGACACCGCTGGGCGGGGCAGGTTGACCTGGCCGGCGTGCCGCTGGACCGCCTCGCCGACCTGCCCGGCATCGTCGTACGGGTGCCGGCCGGGACGCGCGCCGTCGACCGGCTGATGCTCGCCCCGTACGAGGTGGCTGGTCGGGCGGTGCTGCTGCACACCGGGTGGAACGAACACTTCGACACCGATCGGTACGGCTCGCCGGAGCACCCGTACCTGACCGGGGACGGCGCGCAGTGGCTGGTCGAGGCGGGTGCGGCGCTGGTCGGCATCGACTCGATCAACATTGACGACATGGGCCCGGCGTCGGCCGGGACCCGACCGGCGCACAGCGCCCTGTTGGCGGCCGGCATCCCGATCGTCGAGCACCTGCGCGGGTTGGGCCAGTTGCCGCCGGACGGGTTCCGGTTCACCGCCGCACCGCCTCTGGTCGCCGGGATGGGCACCTTCCCCGTACGGGCCTTCGCCGTGCTCGACTCCGCCTGATCGTCGCTTGATCTCTGGGTTTGTGTGCATCCATTGCTGTCCCACAGCAGCAATGGATGCACACGGACCAGTCAGGAAACCTCAAGCGGCCCGAGGTAGCTGGGTCTCGGACTGCCGCAGCAGGGCTTGGAGGAGGGACGGAAGGGCTTGCGACTGCGCCAGGTCGATCGGCCACCGCTCGATGTCCGCACCGACGGAGAGTTCCAGCATGATTCCGCCAACTAGGAGCGACGCCGCCTGCTCTTCCGCTGGCAGCCCGGGTTCGCGTGCACGTTGGTTGCTGCTGTCGACACACACAAGTTCAGTCGGGCATTACGTCGAGGTCAGGTGTATGTGGTGCGCTCCGGCAGGACCGGGATGCACCTGCTCCATCGCCTCGCTGTGGGCCACCAGCGCCGGGTAGTCCACGGCCGCACCCCGCAACAGCGTCTCGATGGCGCTCTCGGCCTCGGCGTCGGTCAGGTGCTCCCGGCCGAAGAGGGCGCGATAGTGCACCAGCGCACCCACGATGTCGAGCAACTGGTCCCGGTCGGCGTCCGCCCGCAGGTCCCCGCGCGTGATGGCCCGATCGAGTGTGCGGCCGACGGCCTGACGGGACGGTTCGACGACCGTCTCCAGGTAGCGTGCCTGCAGCGCCGGGTCCGGCGCGCACTCGGCGTAGAGGGAGCTGAGCACCTCTGGGCGAATCGTGCGGTAGGCAGCCAGGAAGACGTTGAAGCTCTCCGCTAGGTCGCACAGCGTGCAGCCGGTGTCTGGCGGCGCGGGTACGGCCAGCCGGCTGGCGATGGCGGCGAGCGCAAGTGGCGCCCGTCCCGACCATCGGCGGTAGATCGCCGGTCGCGAGGTGCCGGCCCGGCGGGCCACCTCCTCCAGCGACAGCCCGGGGTAGCCCGTCTCGTCGAGCACCTCCAGCGTGGCCGCGAGGACAGCGTCGTCGATTTGGGGGTTGCGGGGTCGCCCGCCGCTGCCCCCGGCTGCGGACCTGCGCGGTTGAGACATGCGGCCCAGGCTAACCCACGATTACACACCAGTACGTAATGAAATCTTCACCAAAAGTGAGGAGGCATTACCTCTTCCCCCCTTACATTACGTATCGTATCGTAATCTAAATCTCTGGGAGGGGCCTCACTGATGTCAAGCACGACGAACCGGCTCGAAGGCCGCACGATCCGCCTGGCTCGAACGGGGGACGCGCAGTGAGCGGACCCGGCACGAACGTAGGCCACCCCGGGAGCGATGCGACCGCCGCGGAGCGGGCCACCTGGCGGGAGTGGACCGGGCTCGCGCTCCTGGTGCTGCCCATGCTGATTCTGTCGACCGACCTGACAGTGTTGTTCTTCGCGCTGCCCACGCTCAGCGCTGACCTCCAACCCACCGCAACCCAGACGCTGTGGATCGTGCACGTCTACGGCTTCCTGATCGCCGGGTTCCTCGTCACCATGGGACGACTCGGCGATCGGGTCGGCCCCCGGCGGCTCCTGCTGACCGGCGCTGCGGCGTTCGCCGCGATGTCCGCCGTCGCCGCGTTCTCCGTCAGCACGGAGATGCTGATCGCCGCCCGTGCACTACTGGGGATCGCCGGTGCCACGCTGATGCCGTCGCTGTTCTCGCTGCTGCGCACCATGTTCCGCGACGACCAGGAGCGTCGGCTCGCCATCGCCATCATGTTCAGTTCGTTCTCCGTCGGCGCGGCGGTCGGCCCGCTCCTGGGTGGCCTGCTGCTGACGTACTTCTGGTGGGGGTCGGTCTTCCTCATCAACGTGCCGCCGATCCTCCTGCTCCTACTCGTCGGTCCTCGGCTGCTCCCCGAACGCCCGGAGCGAACCCCTGTCCGGCTCGATGTGGCGAGCGTCGCGCTCTCCGTGATCGGCATGTTGGCCGTGGTCTACGGCCTGCAGGAACTCGCCGCTGGGCAGGAAACCGACACCGGTTCGATCTGGCCGAAGCTCGCCAGCATCGCGGTCGGCGTCGTTGTCCTGACCCTCTTCGTACGCCGGCAACGTCGGCTCCGTGACCCGCTGCTCGACCTCGCCCTCCTCACCAACCGACCCGTTGCCGCCTCGCTGGCAACCCTGCTGCTCGTCGGAGTCGGTGTCGTCGGCGTCTTCTACCTGTTCACCCAGTACCTCCAGTGGGTCGTCGGCCTCTCCCCCCTACAGGCTGGTCTCTGGACGCTGCCATACATCGTGGTCAACATCGTTGGGGCGATGCTCGCACCAGCCCTCGCCGCGCGGTTCCGGCCGGCGACCGTCATCGCGGGCGGTTTGGTCATCGCCGCGCTCGCCACGATGCTGGTCGTCGTTGCCACCGGCACGGGGGCACCGCTCGCCCTTCTCGTGGCGGCGACATCGGTCATCGGCCTCGGGCAAGGCGCAGCAAATGCGCTGGTCAGCGACCTGATCATTGCCAACGCCCCAGCCGAACAGACGGGGTCCGCAGCCGCCGCACAGGAAGTGGGGGGCGAGCTGGGAGCCGCGCTCGGTTTAGCAGCCGGCGGCGCGATCAGCATGCTCGCCTACCGCGCCGCACTATCGGACACCGCGCTGCCCGAGGTGCCAGAATCGGCCACGCGAGCGGCGGAATCCAGCATCCATGAGGGGGTCGCCGCAGCGGAGGGCCTGACCGCCGAGGGCCTTGCCGCACACGGCTCGGCGCTCCTCGGCGCAGTACGCGACGCGGTGACCCACGGGCTACAGATCTATGCCGGGGTGGGGGCGGCCCTCGTGGCCGGGGCCGCCGTACTCGTCACCGTTGTCCTCGTCATGCGCAAGGGGGAACCCACACCCCACGACTAGACGATCGATGTGCGGTCTGCTCATCCCGGCCGGCGGCCTTAGCTACCGCCGCCAGCACCGCCGCCAGCTGCCGTGGCAGCTCCGGCCACGGCAGCACCCAGCCTGGGTACGGGACACGGAGAGCTCGACCAACGCCGCGACGACGTCCTCGGGCGCGAACAGGTCACGCATTCCGGCCGCGAACGAACCCACCGTCTTCGTACCCAGCGCGCCCGCCTCCGCGAACTCCAGGTGGCTCGCCAACCAGGCGGTCCCGTCGACAGGCAGCGAGTGTTCCTTCTCGATGTCACGCGCGTCTTCGTTCGGGGCAGCGGGTGGCTATCCGGTGACGGCAAGCTGTCCGAATGCCCCGAGCACCCCGGGTACCCCGAGAGTTGGCGTTTCTCCCGTTCTCAGCGCGGCGGGCCGTCGCTGCCGGGTTGCTGACCAGGAGCATGCTCCGCGGGCCCTCCTGGCGCCGACTACTGCCCGACATCTACCTGCACGCCAGCGCCTACCGGGAGGACGACCACCGGATGTGGTGTGACGCCGTCGCCCTCACCCTGCCGCCGAATGCGGCGATCGGGGGCTTGAGTGCGGCGTATCTGTGGGGCGTCAACCTGCTCAACCGCGACAGCCCGGTCTGTGTCGTACTGCCCGCACCGACCCGGCGCCGCCCCAACCGGCGCGTTGCTGTCAGCCACCACACGCTGGCAGCCGAAGACATCGGCCGATTCGCCGGATTGCCGGTCACCACTCCCATCCGGACCGCCTTCGACCTCGGCCGTGGTGCGTTCGATCCCGACGGTGGCGCGTTCGCACCCGACGGGCGGCACCAGGCTCAGACCGAGGCGGTGGTGGCGGTGGATGCGCTTCTCCACCGCAGGGTGGTACGGCTGCCCGCGCTGGGTGAGTACCTTGCGACCCACCGCGGCTGGCCCGGAACCGCCCAGCTACGTCAGGTGCTGACGCTTGCCGAGCCATTGAGCGAGTCCCCGATGGAGACCCGTCTCCGGCTGCTCCTACACAACGCCGGCGCGCCACCGCTGACCGCCCAACACGACGTCCACGACGCGCGGGGCAGGTTCCTCGGCCGAATGGACCTGGCCTACCCACGGTGGCGTATCGCCATCGAGTACGAGGGCGACCACCACCGGGAACGCGGTCACTTCCGCCGCGACGTCGCTCGACTCAACGCGCTGCGGGCGGCTGGGTGGCTCGTCCTCCGGTTCACCGCCGACGACGTACTCCGGCATCCCACCCGAATCATCCGCCAAGTGAATCGGGCAATCCACGAGCGCCGATCCTGATCACTTCTGCCGTTCGCGATCTGAGCGCCAGAGGCGCTAAACCACCCCGGTAGCGCCTCTGGTGCTCAGATCACCAACGATGGTCCGGGGCGGAGTTGGCGAAAATGGGCGGACGACCAACGAAGAGCTTGATGATCTGCGACTGGTACACCGGTCACCTCGACCGGGGGTACATTTGGCGTGAGCCCGCGCAGGCAGCCTGACTACCTGCGCCAGGTCGGCCTCACTGGCCCCTTCTGGGGCGCCGGCACCTGATCCCCCAACATCTGTATGTTGCAGACGGTCAGTAGCCCATGATTCTCGAGCCGATGACGGTCTGCCCCACGAACTCGGCCAACCACTGCACCCGGGCGTCCTCACGGCTCGGCACATGCACATAGAGTGTGTGGTCGTCCCTCGGCACCCGTTCCTCAATGCCTTCGCCGTTCATCACCAACTCAATGCCGACATAGTTGGCCTGTCCATCCAGCGCCAGCTTTGGCACGGCTGGCCAGGAGCCCACCCACCACAAGATATTTGCCAGATCGGTGTCGACAGCGGCAAGGAACTGGTCCTCAACGGAGCCGATCTGCTCGTGTTCCATCGTCAACTTGACGGGCAGATCTGGCAGCCTGGCCAAGGCTGCCACCGTCACCTCGGTAAGGTCCATCAACAGCTCGACATCGCCGTCTTCCTTCCAGGACCAGTAGTCAATGCACTGCGGAAACAGCGCATCGCGCGGTGAAGCCAGCAAATCCCAGGCATGCGAAGCCGCAATAGCGGGCACCACCAATTCCAGCCACCCCCCATGCAACGCAGTGAGAAAGCGGGGCAAACCAATGTGCGTACGGGTGAATGCCTCCACCTCCATCATCGCGCCCGACGAGGTCAGGTCAGCAATATCCAGCAGTTTCCGGGCTACCCGCCACGCCTCAGAAAGATCACTGGTACGCAGAATCGGATAGGCCAGGGAATAGCCCATCAGGTCAGCCTCCTGATGATCGACGTCCCAAAAGCGTACGGAGATGGGCCGAGTCGACGCGGTGCGCCCTGATCGACGCGGTCAACAGGCTGGTCAGCGGGGCTGGTCGCCGTTGAGGACGCGCTGCCAGGCGGAGACGTACAGCTCGGTCAGCGGCCGGGTAGGCCAGGAGATCCCCTCGACCTCGCTGCCGTCGGCAGAGCCCTTCAGGTCGTAGAGCGCTGCCTTCCAGGATTCCAGCGGAAGATGCTTCTTGCCCGCCTTGACCCACCCGCCCGCTAGGAACACCCCACGCCCGGCTCGGGACCGCTTCGCCTCGACCACCAGGCCCCGCTCGACCAGCGTCGCCACCGCCGTCTTGTGCCGGGCCGGCGTCCACCCGTTCCAGGTACGGATGTTCCGGTCGGTCGGTTGCAGCAGCGTCAACAGCTCAAGGTAGAGGGCGGCCGGGTCGGATGCCAGGTCCAGCCGCTGGCCCACCTCGGCCACCAGCTCCGGCACGCTGGCCAGCGGGTACGCCTCATACGCCCCGTCGGGCAGCTTCCCGGACCGGATGCGCGCCACCATCCGTCCGCACTCCTCGCTGAGCAGCCACTGCACGACGGCGAAGTCCCAGACGCCGAGCCAGGCCGTGGCCCGCAACTGCTCGGATCGGGTGTCGTCGCCGTAGAACGCCGGTCTGAAGAAGAGACTCGGTTCCAGGTCCCGTTGGACGCCCCGGAGTAGACGGGTCCCACCCAGGGTGACGACGGTGAGGCCATCGTCGATGGTCGCCACGTCGAGGGGATCCGGACCGTGGTACGGCTCGTCACCGAAACGGGCTCGCAGGTCCTCATGCGCGCAGTGACGGTAGTGCGGGCTACCGGCCTTCAGCAGGAGCCCCGGATGGGAGAGCCGGGCACGCAGCAGCTTCACCGTGTCGGGAACACCGGCCCGCACCGGATCACCGGCGGGCAGTTCGGCATAGGCCCACTGTGCCCCCATGGCAAGGGTCCTGAGCAGGTTCCCGAATCGCCAGGCAGCCGTGCCCCCTTCGTCATCGGTGACCTTGTAGCCGTACTCCCCCTTCTCGATCCAGGTGTCCAGGTTGGTGGTGAGGGACGAAATGGCGTACGGCTCCGCGAGCATCACACACAGCTCGGCGGTGGACTCGACCGTGGGCAGTTTCGTCGCCGCTGCCAGGGTCGCCTCGGGCACGCTGACCCTGCGGCCAACCATGGAATTCCACCGCTGCGCCACCCGCTCGGCCACCGCGCACATCCCACCCGGCTCCCACAGCTCGGCCGGGTCGGCGGGCAGCACATCGGCGAGCAGGTCAAGCCTCTGCTCGGGGCGGAGCATCCCAAGTTCCTGCCGGCCGGCTTCCGCCTCGGCGGTCTTCAACCGGAGAATCTTCCGTTCCGTCTCGTCCAGGAACGGCGGACTGTAGGAGCCGGTACCGGGAATGCCGGCGAGGATGAGCCCGGCGGCGGGGCGACTCAACCCCGTACGCTCGGCGAGGACACCGACCGCCGCGACGTCGTACGGCACCGGCCCACGCTCCCGGACGAGGGTGATGATGCGGCACAGCGTATCCGCACTGCCCCAGCCGCCGCGAGGGGCGTCCGCCACCTCGACCACAGTTCCCAGCGCTGGCGGATCGCCGGCACCGGTCCGCAGTTCGACGAATCGCCGCCGGTCCCTGGTGACCCAGCCGAGCGCGGCCGCAGCCCCGTACTTCCCTTGGACGAACAGCGGCCCGGTCTGCTCGGTCTCCACCACACCCATCCGCAGCGACGCCTCCGGGTCGGCGAAGGGCGTCTGTGCCCAGACCTCCAACAGGGCCAGCAGTCGGGCCCGACGCTCGTCCCGGGTGGAGGCGGCCACGGCCCGTAGGGCGACACCACCGATCCGGCCGATCAGTGACACCCAGTAGTCGGTGACCGGCAGCCCGCGCTCGGCTTCGGCGGCGAACCGGTCCGGGGTCACGACACCGGTGAGGAAACCGCCGACGAGTTGGATCCCGCGTAGCGATCCACCGTCGCGCTGCGCCGTCCAACGTTCGGCCAGCCCGTACAGCGCCCCGGTCACTTTGGCATCGTCCAGGGGATGCCTGGCATCGTCCAGGGGAAGCCGGGCAGCATCCAGGGGAAGCCGGGCCGTCTCCTCCACCGGCGCCGTCCCGGCCGACGCTGGCTCGGCCCCGGCCTCAGCCGCCTGGTCAGCCCCAGCCGCCTGGTCAGCCCCAGCCGCCTGGTCCGCCCCAGCCGCCTGGTCCGCCCCAGCCGGTTGGCCCAGCCGGCGCAACGCGGGAACTCGTTCCAGGTCGCCCTTGTTCCAGTGCCGGTCCAGTTTGCTCCGCAGCAGCGTCGCGAACACCGGGTCGGCCACCAGTGCTGGAATGTCCTCTTCTGGGTCCCGGTCGAACATCCAGACGTGGAAGGCGAGCCCGGCGTCCGCCGCCGGTGCCGCCACCGGTACGCCCTTCGCGAGGCAGGTTTCCAGCACCCGTACGTCGATCGCGCGTTCCCAGTAGGCGGCGCCGTCAAGCCGTACGGGAATGGCGTCTGCGACGAGCCGGGCGCTCAGTGCAGCGATGAGCCATCCGAACTGGCGCGGCAGCGTCCGGTGCACGCGGTCCCGGGAAACCCGCCGCGCGTGGATGACGGCCCGGCTGAGCCAACGTGCCGCGGTCTGGGCCGGCGCGACTGGAGCGACGCTCTCCTGCACGGCTGTCTCGTGTTGAGTGGACGATACGTGCGTCAGGAGGTCGAGCGCGCCGCTCTCGTTGAGCAGCTCAAACCACCAGCCGTCGATACCGTCGGCCACGGGGAACACCTCGAGCAGCCGACGCTGGATCTGCGTCGAGCCCTTGGCCAACGCAATGAGCGCCGGCCGCCACGCCTTCCACACCGCCGTCGGTGACTCACGGATTGCGGGCAACGGCAGCAGCCGTTCGATGAGATGTTTCTGCTCGACATCGACGTCCCGGCCAGCCGCGCGTGCCGCCGCCGTGAGCTGTCGCGGCAGTTCCGGCCAGGGCGACTGGCCATGCTGGGTACGCAGCTCGGCGAACTCGATCAGTGCGGCAAGCGCGGGTTGGGGCGCGTACCGGTCACGCAGCGCGGCCCCGAACCGGCCGGCCACCTTGGCACTGATCGCCCCCGCTGCGGCGAACTCCCGATGGGCCGCCAGCCAACTGTCGCCGTCGACCGGAAGGCTGTGCGTCTCCTCGGCATCCCGGGCCCGGCTGAACGCCATCGCCGCCCGTTTGGTGTCCCGCCTGATGAGCTGCCGGCCGGCATGTTCCCAGAAGACCGGCAGGTGCCCCACCGGCAACCGGCGGGCCTCCCATTCGTACGTGCCCATCGCGTCGTGGGGGGCCTTACCGGCGGCTCGCTTCAAGTGGTCGACCACCGCGAGGGCCGCCTCGGCGTTGTTCGGATCGGCGATGAGTGCCCAGGCGGGATACGTCCGGCAGGCCAGCACCTGCGCGGGAATCGGATCACACTCCCTACCCGTCGCATCGCGACAGGTCAGCCCCGTTCCGGTCAGGCTGAGTTCGTATCCGTCGCCGGCCGAAACCCAGACGGCCTCGCTGCTGCTCCGCATGGCCGGCATGATGGCAAACCAGGCTGACATTCTCCGATGTGCCACATGACGATGCGGCGTGACTTCGGGGCCGCCACGGCTTCGGAGGTAGCACGAGTTCTTCGGGGCAGCGCGCAACGTTCCGTGACGGCAGGCTGTCGGAATGTCACGACCACCGCGCATTCCCAGAGAGTTGGCATTCCTCCCGTTCTCCGGCAGTCAGGCGGTCGTCGCCGGCCTGGTCACGTGGCGAATGCTTCGCGGCCCGTCCTGGCGTCGCATGTTGCCCGACATCTACGTCCACATTGACGGCTACCGCGAGGACGACCATCGGATGTGGTGCGACGCCGTCGCCCTGACCCTGCCGAGGGGTGCCGCCATCAGTGACCTCAGCGCGGCGTTTCTGTGGGGTATCGACCTCCTGCCGCGCGAGAGCCCGGTCTTCATCACGCTTCCGGGTACGGCCCGCCGACGCTCCAGCCCTCGCGTGTCGGTCAACCAACGGTCCCTACTGGTTGAGGAGATCACCCGGTTCGCCGGGCTACCGGTCACCACCGGTCTCCGCACCACGTTCGACCTCGGGCGGCAGCTGCCCCGGACGGACGCCTTGGTCGCGGTGGACGCGCTGCTGCATCGGCGGGTGGTCAAGCTCCCAGATTTGGCCGGTTACCTGGACGCGCACAGCGGCTGGCCCGGCACCGCCCAACTGCGCGAGGTGGTCACGCTGGCCGAGCCACTGAGCGAGTCCCCGATGGAGACCCGGCTCCGGCTCATCCTGCACGACGCCGGCCTGCCACCTCTGACCGCGCAGCACGACGTCCATGGTGTTCATCCGCAGCGCGGACGTATCTTTCTCGGCCGTGTCGACCTGGCCTATCCCCGGTGGCGGATCGCTCTCGAGTACGAGGGCGACCACCACCGGGAACGCGCACACTTCCAGCGCGATGTCGCGCGACTCAACGCTCTACGGGCGGCGGGCTGGCTGGTGCTGCGTTTCACGGCGGACGACGTACTACGGCATCCTGCCCGAATTGTCCACCTGGTGACTGGCGCGATTCTCGAACGCCACCGTTGATCATGGGGCAGCCGAAGGTGATCAGGACTCCATGGACCTTATCCACCGGTCGTAACGTCCATGGGGCCCTGATCACGAGCTGTCCGGACGGCAGCAGGCCGGCGCAACAGGCCGGCGCAACAGGCCGGCGCAGCAGGCTGGCTCAGTAGCGGACGGAGATGCGCCGGCTCACCGCGTCGACCCGGGCGGTGCCGCCGTAAGGGACGATCAACTGCGGGTCGGTGTGCCCGATGTCGAGGTCGAACACGACCACGGCATCCGGGGCGTACTCGGCGAGGGCGCGCAGTACGGCGGCGCGCTGCGCCTCGGCGTACTCCTGCTTCTGCTCCTGGGTGTGGGGTTTCGCGAAGTCCCAGGCCTTCGCGCGACCGACCAGTACGGCCGGGAAGCCGGCGAGCAGGCCGCGCTCCCCCAGGTTGCGCAGGATGCGGTAGACCTCGACATCGGAGGGCAACTCCTCGGAGGTCTCCATCAGGAAGACCGAGCCGGCGTACGACTCGCTCGGGCCGACCCGACCGGCCTGGAGGATCCCGGAGAGGATCTCCAGGTTGCCACCCCAGATCGGCCCCTCGACGATGCGGGCCGGGCCATGCCAGCTCCAGCCGGTGCCGGGAAACATGGTCAACGGCCGGTCCAGGCCCGCCGGGTCCTGCCAGTCGCCCGGTTCGTCTCCCCACTCGGTAGCCGGCGCGAGGTCGTACCAGTCGGCGGTGAACAGGGCGGCGCGCAGCGAGTCGAGGCTGGCCGGGTGCATGGCGACGGGGCGGCCGAGGTGCACCAGTACAGAACCACCGTGGTAGCCGACGATGCCGAGGCCGTACAGGTGGTGGAGCAAATTGGTGTTGTCCGAGTAGCCGAAGAACGGCTTGGGGTTGGCTCGCAGGATCTCGTCGTCCAGGTACGGGACGACGGTGAGCTGGTCGTCGCCACCGATGGTGGCCAGCACCGCCGTGATCGTCGGATCGGCGAAGGCCGCGGTCAGGTCCCGGGCCCGGTCGCGCGGGTCGGCCTGCCACTGCCGGGTGGTCGGATATTCCACCGGCACCAGGCCGAGTTCGTCGCGGAGCCGGCGCAGGCCCAGCTCGTGGACGTGCGGGAAGATCGCCGGCAGCGCGGTGGACGGGGACACGACGGCGACCTGATCCCCCGGCTGCGGCTTCGCTGGATACCTCAGCTCTTGCATGCTGAGACGCTATCGCCCGGACCAAACGATTAAATCTCTCATAAGCTGACAGAGCGACCAGCGCGGATCATCCCCGCCCGGCTGAGGTGTAAGGAAGGGCCCCTTCCTATCGTTTTTTGTATAGGAAGGGGCCCTTCCTAACACCCGGGCCCACGCGGATACGATCCAGCCAGTCGGACAGCGCTGTCCTTCGCACTTTTGGGTAAGGAGCGCATGGTGACCGACCTGCATGATCCCAATGGACCCGACGCCGCTCTCCGGGCCGACATCCGCCGGCTCGGCACCCTGCTCGGGCAGACCCTCGCCCGCCAGGAGGGGCCCCCGCTGCTCGACCTCGTCGAGGAGATCCGGGCCCTGGTCCGTTCCGACGCCGAAGCCGCCGCCACCCGGCTCGCCGGGATGGACGTCACCACGGGCACCAAACTGGCACGGGCCTTCTCCACCTACTTCCACCTGGCCAACATCACCGAGCAGGTCCACCGGTCCCGTGACCTGCGCCGGCAGCGCGCCGCCCAGGGCGGCTGGCTGGACCAGGCGGCTCGGCTGATCGCCGAGCGTGGCGTACCGCCCGAGGAGATCGCGGCAGCGGCCCGACGGCTGGCCGTACGGCCGGTCTTCACCGCCCACCCCACCGAGGCGGCCCGCCGCTCGATCCTGTCGAAGCTGCGTGCGGTCGCCGACGAACTGGACGCCGAGACGGCCAACGCGGTGCTCTACGGGGCCAGCGACGAGGGGCCCACCAACCGGCGGCTGGCCGAACTGCTCGACCTGCTGTGGCAGACCGACGAACTGCGGTTGGACCGGCCCGACCCGACCGACGAGGCGCGCAACGCGATCTTCTACCTGCGCGACCTGTACGCCGCCGCCGCCCCGCAGGTGCTCGACGATCTCGCCGACACGCTGCGTCGGCTGGGGGTGGAGACCTCCCCCACCGCCCGCCCGTTGACCTTCGGCACCTGGATCGGCGGCGACCGGGACGGCAACCCGTTCGTCACCCCGCTGGTAACCCGGGACGTCCTGCTCATCCAGTACGAGCACGGCATCCAGGCGACCGAGGCGGCGTTGGAGGGACTGATCACCGAGATCTCGGTCTCCCGACGGCTGCGCTCGGTGTCGCTGGATCTCTCGGCCAGCCTCGCCACCGACCTGGACGCGCTGCCCGAGGTGGCGCCCCGGTTCCGACGGGTCAACGCCGAGGAGCCGTACCGGCTCAAGGCCCGGTGCATCAAGGCGAAGCTGGCCAACACCCGGCTCCGGCTGAGCCGGGGCACTCCGCACGTGCCGGGGCGGGACTACCGGGGGTCGGCTGAGCTGATCGCCGACCTGGAGCTGATGCGCGCCTCGCTGGCCCGCAACTCCGGCCAGCTCACCGCCGTCGGCCGGCTCGCCACCGCCATCCGTACGGTTTCCGCCTTCGGCCTGCACCTGGCGACGATGGACGTACGCGAGCACGCCGAGGCGCACCACGCGGTGCTGGCCCAGCTCTACGGGCAGGTCGGCGAGGTGACCGACTACAGCACGCTGCCCCGGGGCGAGCGCACGAAGCTGCTCGCCGAGGAGCTGGCCGGCCGCCGTCCGCTTTCTACAGTGGACACGCCGTTGACCGAGGCGGCCCGTAAGACGTTCAACGTCTTCGGCACGATCCGCGAGGCGCAGGACCGGTTCGGCAGCGAGGTGATCGAGTCGTACATCATCTCGATGACGATGGGGGCCGACGACGTACTGGCCGCCGTGGTGCTGGGCCGGGAGGCGGGCCTGGTGGACGTACACAGCGGGCGGGCGCGGATCGGCTTCGTACCACTGCTGGAGACCCCGGCCGAGCTGAACGCCGGCGGTGAACTCCTCGACGAACTGCTCTCCCTCCCGGCGTACCGGTCGATCGTCGCCGCCCGGGGGCACGTGCAGGAGGTGATGCTCGGCTACTCCGACTCCAACAAGGAGGCCGGGATCACCACGAGCCAGTGGTCCATCCACAAGGCGCAGCGCGCGCTGCGCGACGTGGCGGCCCGGCACGGCGTACGGCTGCGGTTGTTCCACGGTCGCGGCGGTACGGTCGGTCGGGGCGGTGGGCCCACGCACGAGGCGATCCTGGCCCAGCCGTACGGCACGCTGGACGGCGCGATCAAGGTGACCGAGCAGGGTGAAGTCATCTCCGACAAGTACACCCTGCCGTCGCTGGCCCGGGAGAACCTGGAGCTGACCCTGGCCGCGGTGTTGCAGAGCGCCCTGCTGCACACCACTCCCCGGCAACCGGCCGAGATGCTGGAACGCTGGAACGAGACCATGGAGTTGGTCTCCGACTCGGCCTTCCGGCAGTACCGGTCGCTGGTCGAGGATCCGGACCTGCCGGCGTACTTCTGGGCGTCCACGCCGACCGAGTTGTTGGGCGCGCTCAACATCGGCTCCCGGCCGGCGAAGCGTCCCAACACCGGGGCCGGGCTCGGTGGCCTGCGCGCCATCCCGTGGGTGTTCGGCTGGACCCAGACCCGGCAGATCGTGCCCGGCTGGTTCGGGGTGGGCTCGGGGTTGGCCGCCGCCCGCGAGGCCGGACTGTCGGACGTACTGGCCGAGATGCACCGCAACTGGCATTTCTTCGGCACGTTCCTGTCGAACGTCGAGATGATGCTGACCAAGACCGACCTGAACATCGCCCGGCGCTACGTGGAGACACTGGTACCGGAGCCGCTGCACCCGATCTTCCACAAGATCGAGGAGGAGTACGAGCGGACGAAGAGCGAGGTACTCGCCGTCACCGCCTCCCCCGCACTGCTGGAGAACTCGCCGGTGTTGCAGCGGACCCTCGCCGTCCGGGACACCTATCTCGAACCGTTGCACCACCTACAGGTGGCGCTGCTGCGGCAGTACCGGGACTCGGGGGCGGCCGGGCGGGCGGTCGCCACCGCCCCCGGGGGTCGGCGCGCTCCGAGCGACGGTACGGCGCTGGAGCGGGCCCTGTTGACCACGGTCAACGGCATCGCCGCCGGCATGCGCAACACCGGCTGAGCCGTATTCGGCACGTGCGGCGCACCGGCTCAGCCCAACGCTCCGGGTGTCAGAAAGGGCCCCTTCCAAGGCGGGAAGCGACAGGAAGGGGCCCTCCCAACAGCAAATCAGCTCGTCTCGCCCGCCACGCTGAACGAACGCAGCCGGTGGATGGCCAGCACCGTGAAGCCGACCGAGAACACCACGGCCATCACGATCGCGATCGGCGTCGAGACGGTGGTGCTGAGCAGTTCGGTCGGGGCGATCCGGTCGGCCAGCGCCACCACGTACTGCTGGATGGAGAGCACCCGGGTGCCGCTGACCAGGTTGCTCAGCAGCCCCTCCCAGATCAGCACGTAGACCAGGCCGAGCAGCACCGGCCGCCGGGTGACCAGGCTGAGCGCCAGGAACACCGCCGAGTACGCCAACGCGCCGACCGTACCCGCCACCGCCAGTCCCAGCCCGAGGCGTACCGACTCGGCGAGCACCCCGGCGACGTAGAGCGGGACGGCGGTGGTCAACGCGGTGACCCCGGTCGCCACGAGCAACTTCGGCAGCACGATCTGCCAGCGGGGCAACGGCTTGGTCAGGATGTGCACGATCGTGCCGTCGTCGATCTCGGAGCCGAGCACGCCGGTGCCGACGACCAACGCGACGACCGGCAGCACCACGGCCAGCCCCAGGCCCAGCAGCACAGGTGGCCCCCACTCGCCGGGGTCGACGCCGAAGGATCGGGCCGTCACGGCGAGGACGATCAGCAGGGCGGGCAGGGGTAGCAGCATCAGGAACCGACGGCGGCCGAAGAGCCCACGTGCGGTGATCCACGAAACCGTCGACATGATTACTCCTTCGTTTGCGACTGTGGGGCTCGCAAAACCAGCTCTTCTCGCATTCCGGCTCGGTCGCGTCCCACGCGAACCGCCCCGGAACGCTCGCTCCTCGCGCGCACGGCCTCAGGCCTCCACCAGGTAGGAGAACACGCTCTCCAGGGACTCGTCCGAGGGCAGCAGCCGACGCACCCGGATGCCGGACGCCAGCGCAATCTTGGGCAGGGCACGGGTGAAGCTGCCGTAGTCACCGGCCCGTACGGTCAGGCCGGTCCGGTCGATCTCGACCCCGGTCACCGACGGCTCACCGATCAGGGCGACCGCCAACCGCCGGTCGTCGGTGGACTGCACCGCGAAGACGTGCGGCCGGTTGGTCATCAGCCGTCGGATCGTCCGGAAGTCGCCCGACGCGGCCAGCCGGCCCGCCACGATCACCTGTACGGTGCCGGAGACCTGCTCGACCTCCTCCAGGATGTGCGAGCTGAACAGGATCGTCCGGCCCTCGCCGCCGAGCCGGTGCAGCAGGTCCATCATGTGTAGCCGCTGGCGGGGGTCCATGCCGTTGAACGGCTCGTCGAGCAACAGCACCGCCGGGTCGTGCACCAGTGCTGCCGCGACCCGGGTGCGTTGCCGCATGCCCTTGGAGTAGGTGCCGATCTGACGGTCCTGGGCGGCGGTCATCTCGACCAGCTCGATGGCCCGTCGTGCCGCCGCCGCCGGGTCGGGCAGCTTGTGCAGCTTCGCGCTGGCCAGGACGAACTCGTACGCGGTGAGGAAGGTGTGCACCGCCTCCCGCTCGCTGACCAGACCGAGCTGACGGTAGACGGCGGGGTTGCGCCAGGTCGGGGTGCCGTCGACGGTGACGGTGCCCCGGGACGGGGCGAGGAAGCCGGCCATCATGTGCAGCAGGGTGGTCTTCCCAGCACCGTTGGGGCCGAGTAGGCCGGTCACCCCGGTGCCGAGGCTCATGGTCACGTCGTTGACGGCAACCACGTTGCCGTACCAGCGGGAGACCGCGGTCAACTCCACATTGGTCATTTCGCGGCGACCTTCCGGTAACGGGCGAGCAGCAGGGTGACGCAGCCGGCGACCAGCAGGACCAAGGCCGCGAGGTAGACCGGCCCGGTGTCACCGATCCCCATGGCCGCACCGGCCTCGGGGAACAGCCAGCTGCCGACCGACTGCACCAGGGTGGACGGGGAGGCCAGGAAGGCCAGCTCGTTGACGATCCGCGACGGCATGACCGACAGCACGCCGACGATCGGGGTGGTCATCAGGAAGACCGCGACGATCCCACCGGCGGCGAACGCCCGCTTACCGGTCAGCGACGCCACCAGCAGGCTGATCGAGGCGAACAGCACCGCCCACATGCCGGCGTAGAGCAGACCGGGTACGAGGTCGGTGAACTCGTCCCACACGCCGCGCATACCGGTCTTGGTGGTGAACGCGCCCCCGGCGAACATCAACAGTTGCGGGCCACCGAGCAGCAGCCAGACCGCCGAGGCCAGCGCGGCGAGCTTGGCCAGCGCGTAGTCGGAGCGGCGCAGCGGCCGGGAGAAGTAGAGCGGAAGAACGCCGCTGTGCAGGTCCCGGGAGACAAGCTCCGGGGCGAGCACCGCGACGAAGAAGATGAGCAACCAGCTCATCGAGCCGGCGAAGGCGGTGTAGGTCAGGATCACCTCACCGAACTGGGCGCGGACGGCGGTGAGTACCGCCGCCACCACCGTCATGATGCTGACGATCATCCACGGGAAGATCTTGGCCTTGGCGCTGCGGCCGAGGCCGAACGAGGTACGCAGACCGTGCAGGTAGAGGGAGCCGACGACGTGACGGCGACCGAGCCGGGGCCCGCTGTACCGCTGGTAGCCGATGTCGTGGATCACCCCGCCCGGCGCGGCGGGTCGGGTCTCAAGCGTGGACACTGGCAACCTCCCGGGTGGCGAAGAGCTCGGCCACGCGGTGCCGCCGCTGGTCGAGGCGGTGTAGCGGCAGATCCAACTCGGCCACCGCGGTCAGGATCAGGTCGTACGTCCCGTCGGAGGCCAACGGTACGAGCAGCAGCCGGCCCTCCCGCCGTACCGGAAGGTCGAGGGCGACCAGCCGCGCGGCGAGTTCGTCGGTGCCCTCGCTGACCTCGACGGCGAGTACGTCGGTCGCCTCGGTCATCGCCGAGATGTGGTCGGAGCGCAGTAGCCGGCCGCCGTCGATCGCGACCAGCGAGTCGCAGATCCGCTCGACCTCACCGAGCAGGTGCGAGCAGACCAGGACAGAGATACCGAACTCGGTGCCGATGCGGTGGATCAGGGCAAGCATGGCGTCCCGGCCAGCCGGGTCGAGACCGTTGGTCGGCTCGTCCAGGAGCAGCAGGTCAGGATCGTGCACCAGCGCCTGGGCGAGCTTGACCCGCTGCTTCATGCCGGTGGAGTAGCCGCCGATCTGCCGGTAGCGCTCCTCGTAGAGCCCGACGTGGCGCAGCGCCTCGGAGGCCCGTTCCCGGGCGATGGTGCGGGGCAGACCGCTGACCCGGCCGAGGTGGGTGACGAACTCGGCGGCCGACAGGTCGGGCGGCAGGCAGTCGTGTTCCGGCATGTAGCCGACCCGGGCGCGGACCGCCGCCGCGTCGGTGGTCGGATCGAGGTCGAGCACCCGCACCTGGCCGCTGGTCGGCGCGAGCAGACCGAGCATGATCTTGATAAACGTCGACTTGCCCGCGCCGTTGGCGCCGACCAGCCCGACGATGCCCGGCTCGACGGCGACCGTCAGGTCGGCCAGCGCGGTCACCCGCCCGCCGTACGTCTTGGTGAGCGACTGGGTCGCGATCAGTGTCACCGGCTCAGCCTAGGGACCGGGCGCTCGTCGCGGTGACCATCCCGTCCCTGGTCGCCCCCTGATCCTTTCCTGTCCTCCCCCATTAGGGGGAACAGCCGGCTCGCCGCTGACCCGGCCGCCGCCACACTCGAAGGATGCCCGACAACTGACCCTGCCGCCGCCACACTCGAAGGGTGCCCGACAGCCGGCCGGGAGAGCGGTCCACGGCCGGACGGGACGGGTCGTCCGGGGAGCTGACGGCGGTTGACGGACAGTCGGGTGGAGTGGCGCTCTCGACCGATTGGCGGTCGGCTGCGAAACTGTGTGCCGATCGGTTGTCTGGGGGTGCGATGAGCAACGGATGGGTGCTGCCCGACGAGGTGCTGCGGGACGCGCCGGCGTACACGCCGCGTCCCCACGAACTGGCCGATCTTGAGTTACTGCTCAGTGGGGCCTACGAACCGCTGACCGGCTTCCTCGGGCGAGCGGACCTGACCTCGGTGGCCCGACGTGGACGGTTGGCCGACGGCACGGCGTGGCCGGTACCGGTGACCCTGCACGTGCCCTCGGGGCTGGTCGAGGGGCTGGACCTCGGTGACCCGCTGCGGCGGGCCCTGGTCCTCACCGACGCCGAGGGCGCCCCGGTCGCGCTACTGGAGGTGGCCGACACCTGGCCAGCCCGGGACGGCACGGCCGGGGTCGGCGGCGCGGTACGCCGGATCGGCGACGGCGGGCACGGCCCGTTCCAGCGATTGCGGCGTACTCCTGCCGAGGTCCGGTCGTTGTTGCCTCCCGGCCGGGTGCTCGGGGTCATCGCCGACCGGCCGTTGCACCGCCCGCAGCTGGCCCAGATCGCGCACGCGGCTCGGACCCTCAACGCCCATCTCCTCGTCCTGATCCCGGTGACGGAGGGGGGCAGCGAAGGGCTGCCGCCCGAGGTGCTGGTACGGAGCGTGTTCGGTGCTCGGGACCGGATGCCACCGGCCACCCTGGTCGCCGTACCGATGGCCCGGCGGGGGAACGAGATCACCGACGCCCTGCTGCGGGCCCGGGTCGCCGCCGCGTACGGGGTGAGCCACCTGCTCTCCACCGTCGACACGCTCTCCGGCGGTGGGCTGCGGGTGCTGGTGCCCCGCGAACTGGCCTACGACAACCGGGACGGGCAGTGGCGGTGGCGGGAGGACATCCCGCCGCGCAACCGGCGCCTGGCGCTGAGCAACGAGGAGATCGAGGACCTACTCGACCGGGGCTTCCCGTTGCCCGAGTGGCACACCCCGCCCGCGGTGGCCAAGGAACTCTCCCGGGCCCGGCCGCCACGTCGACAGCGCGGGCTGGTGGTGTTCTTCACCGGGCTGTCCGGATCGGGCAAGTCCACCATCGCCCGGGGCCTGGCCGACGCGTTACGGGAGAGCGGAGACCGGTCGGTCACGCTGCTCGACGGTGACGTGGTCCGCCGGGAACTCTCCGTCGGACTCGGCTTCAGCAAGGCCGACCGGGACCTCAACGTACGCCGGATCGGCTGGGTAGCGGCCGAGATAGCCCGGCACCGGGGGCTGGCGTTGTGCTGCCCGATCGCACCGTACGCGCAGGCCCGCTCGGCGGCACGGGCGATGGCTGTGTCAGCCGGCGCCGGTTTCCTGCTGATCCACGTCGCCACGCCGCTGGAGGTGTGCGAGCAGCGGGACCGCAAGGGCCTCTACGCCCGGGCCCGGGCCGGACAACTCGTCGGGATGACGGGCATCGACGATCCGTACGAGGTGCCGACCGACGCCGATTTGGTGCTGGACACCAGCGAACTGAGCATCGAGGAGGCGGTGCGGGCGGTGCTGCACCACCTGACCGAGACCGGTTGGGTGGAGTCCCGGCTGCAACCGGCCTGACCGGCCCCCGGAAGCCCGGCCGTAACGGGGCCCGGCCGTAACGGGGCCCGGCCGTAACGGGGCCCGGCCGTAACGGGGCCCGGCCGTAACGGGGCCCGGCCGTAACGGGGCCCGGCCGACATCCGACGGACCGCGGACGGGGGCGCGGGGGGCCCGGAGAGTGGGCCCCCCGCTGGGAAGGGACGGCCGGCTGTGCGCGACAGCCGGGAAGACCGACCGATCGGCCGGCGCCCAATTTCGGGGCGGCTACGAATGACCGGCCTTCCTGGACGCGACTGGCATCACATCCAACCTGTTCAACGGCCTGAGGCAGCCGAAAGTGACGGGCGATTGGATGATGGACGATTACCGTCGGTCACGATTGGTGCCTGTCGGAGCCGGCATGGCGAACGGCCCGCCGGCGCATGGCCGGCGGGCCGAACGAGTGCGAGACCGGGTCTCGCGGGTGGATCAGGCGGCGAGCTTCTTCGCCAGGTTCGCGTCCAGCGCGGCCATGAACTCGTCGGTGGAGAGCCACGGCGCGTCCCGGGAGATGAGCAGCGCCAGGTCCTTGGTCATCTGCCCGCCCTCGACAGTGTCGATGATGACCTGCTCCAGGGTGTTGGCGAACTCGGTCACCGCCGGGGTGCCGTCCAGCTTGCCCCGGTGGGCCAGGCCCCGGGTCCAGGCGTAGATCGAGGCGATCGGGTTGGTCGAGGTCTTCTCGCCCTTCTGCCACTGCCGGTAGTGCCGGGTAACGGTGCCGTGCGCCGCCTCGGCCTCGACGGTACGGCCGTCCGGGGTCATCAGCACCGAGGTCATCAGGCCGAGCGAGCCGAAGCCCTGCGCGACGGTGTCGGACTGCACGTCACCGTCGTAGTTCTTGCAGGCCCAGACGAAGCCGCCCTCCCACTTGAGCGCGGCGGCCACCATGTCGTCGATGAGCCGGTGCTCGTAGGTGATGCCGGCGGCCTCGAACTCGGCCTTGAACTCGGTCTCGAAGACCTCGGCGAAGATGTCCTTGAACCGGCCGTCGTACGCCTTGAGGATGGTGTTCTTGGTCGACAGGTAGACCGGGTAGCCCCGGTCCAGCCCGTAGCGCAGCGAGGCGCGGGCAAAGTCGCGGATCGACTCGTCGAAGTTGTACATGCCCATCGTGACGCCGCCACCGGGGAAGTTGGCGACCTGCATCTCGACCGGGGCGCTGCCGTCGGCCGGGGTGTAGGTGAGGGTCACGGTGCCCGGACCGGGGACGACGAAGTCGGTCGCCTTGTACTGGTCGCCGTGCGCGTGCCGGCCGATGATGATCGGCTTGGTCCAGCCGGGCACCAGGCGCGGCACGTTGGACATGATGATCGGCTCGCGGAAGACCACACCGCCGAGAATGTTACGGATGGTGCCGTTGGGCGAACGCCACATCTTCTTGAGGCCGAACTCCTCGACGCGGGCCTCGTCCGGGGTGATGGTGGCGCACTTGACGCCGACGCCGTGCTGCTTGATGGCGTTGGCGGCATCGACGGTCACCTGGTCGTCGGTGGCGTCGCGGTGCTGGATCGACAGGTCGTAGTAGTGCAGGTCGACGTCGAGGTAGGGCAGGATCAGCTGCTCTCGGATCTGCTTCCAGATGATCCGGGTCATCTCGTCGCCGTCGAGTTCTACGACCGGGTTGGTTACCTTGATCTTCGCCATCGGCCGGCGCTCCTCTCGCAAGACAGGTCAAGCAGTACGAGCGTACTGCAGAGGTGATGGCCACTGACATCCGGTCGGATGGCTCCGCCAATTAGCGCTTTCGATGACGCCCAGGAAACCTCCGACGGACTAAATCTGTTCGAGCTCACCATCCAACTCTCAGGGAAGGTGTTACGTGGGCTCGATAAGATCGATAAAGCTTGGCGCAACCGCCACCGCGACTGCGCTGGCGACCGCGCTGGCGGGGCTGGGGCTGGGGCTGGGAATCTCCCCGATGCCCGCCACCGGGTCCGCCGGTAGTCCATTGGCCGGAGAAGCTCCGGGCGACAAGGTGGTGACCCTGCTCACCGGTGACCGCGTCTACGTCGGCGACCGTGGGGTCTCCCGCATCGTCCCGGGCAAGGGACGCGAGAAGGTGAGGTTCTCCACCAGACGCAGTGGCGACCAGCTCTACGTCGTACCGCTCGATGCCGTCGCCGAGGTTGCGTCCGGCAAGTTGGATCCCCGGCTGTTCGACGTCGCGGGGCTGGTCGACCAGGGATACGGCGACGACAAGCGCGGCGACCTGCCGCTGATCGTGCAGGGTGTGGTCTCCGGCACCATGGCGACCAAGAAGCTGGGTGCAGTCGCTGGCCAGGCACTGCGGGTCCGCAAGGACGACCCCACCTTCTGGCGTACGGCGTTGGGCAACGGCGCGAAGCGGATCTGGCTGGACGGCATGATGAAGCTGTCCCAGGACCGCAGCGTCCCGCAGATCGGCGCCCCGGTGGCCTGGAAGGCGGGGTACACCGGCAAGGGCGTCACCATCGGGGTGCTCGACAGCGGCGTGGACATCACCCATCCCGATCTCGCGGGCAAGGTCGCCGAGGTCAAGGACTTCACCGGCGAAGGTGAGAAGGACCTGGTCGGGCACGGCACCCACGTCTCGGCCACGATCGCCTCAGGAGACCAGAAGTATCGCGGAGTCGCACCGGACGCGTCCCTGGTGGTCGGCAAGGTCTGCGACCAACGCGGCGGCTGTCAGGAATCGGCGATCCTCGCGGCGATGGAGTGGATCGCGGCCGAGAAGCACGCGAAGGTCGTCAACATGAGCTTCGGTGGCCCCGACTTCGAGGGAGTCGACCTACAGGAGGCGGCGATCAACCGGCTCACCGCCCAGTACGGCACCCTGTTCGTCTCCGGTGCCGGCAACAACGGTGCCGGTGGTGCGCGAAGCCTGACCTCACCGGCGAGTGCCGATGCCGCGCTGGCCGTGGGTGCCGTGGATCGCGACGACAACCTCCCGCTATTCACCAGTCGCGGCCCACGGAGCGGCGACTACGCCCTCAAGCCGGACATCACCGCACCGGGTGTTGGGATCGTCGCGGCCTCGTCGAAAGATGGCCAGGTCGGTGAGCCGGGCGAGCCGCGAGCGGCAGGGTCCGGCACCTCGATGGCCGCTCCGCATGTGACCGGTGCCGCGGCGTTGCTCTTCCAACAGCACCCGGACTGGACGCCCGCACAGGTCAAGTCAGCGCTGATGGGGTCCGCCAAGCCCACCCCGGGCGCGAACGCGTTCGCACAGGGTGCCGGCCGGGTGGACCTGAGCCAGGCGATCAAGCAGCAGGTGCTCACCAGCCCGTCCAGTCTCAGCTTCGGGCTCACCAGTTGGCCGCACGCCGACGACAAGGTCGTCGACCGTGACCTGATCTATCAGAACACCAGCGACCAGGACATCACGCTGGCCCTGAAGGTGTCGGCGACGGGACCGGACAAGAAGCCCGCCGACGTGTTCCGCCTGTCGGCCCCGACGGTCACCGTTCCGGCCCACGGCAGCGCGGTTGTCCGTGTCTCCGCCGACACCAGTGGCGACGGGCCGGACGGGGAATACACCGGCCGGGTGAGCGCGACGTCGGGTGACACCGTCGTCGACACGCCCATCGGGGTGGTCCGTGAGGCGGAGAGTTACGACCTCACGATCAACATCATTGACCGGAGCGGCCAGCCCGCGAAGGACTTCGCGATCGGGCTGAGCGGCTATGTGGATGGCCCGATGAAGCAGGCCTGGGGATTAAGTGGGAGCGTCGTTCTCCGCGTCCCCAAGGGCGACTACGTCCTCGACGCCGCCATCAACACCGGCACGGACCCGAACCGCAACGATGTCGACTTCCTGGTACGGCCCTGGTTGGAGCTGCGCTCCGACCAGACCGTCACGCTCGATGCCCGGGTCACGAAGGCATCACCGGTGACGGTCGAACGGGCCGACGCGGAGCTGGCGGTGGGCACCCTGGGCTACAGTTCGCGGGCCGCCAACGGCGCGATCTCCCAAGCCTTCATCGACACCACCGACTTCACGAACACGCGGACCGGCCAGATCGGTCCGGACGGACCGAAGGACAAGTTCGTGTCCGCGCAGCGCGCCATCTTCGCGGTACGCGGGCAGGGCGAGCGAGAGTTCGCGAACTCGCCGTACGTCTACCACCTGGGCTGGTTCACCGCCGGCAAGATGTCCAACGGCGACCGAAAGGTCCGGGACGCGGACCTCGCCAAGGTCAAGACGACCCTGCTGCCCCAGGGCAAGGGCACCCAGGGTGAGAAGGGCGCGGGTCCGAACCCGGTTGACGCGCCCTGGGCCGGACTGGGATTCCCGATCTTCCCCGTCAGCCTGCCCGGCTCCCAGGAGGAGTTGTACAGCACCGAGGGCGTGGCCTGGTGGCAGGCGCTGGTGCAGGGCGCCCAGGAGGACATGGAGGCGGAGCAGTCCCGCCCCTGGCAGATCTACCAAGCCGGAACCAGGTACGACGAGACGTGGAACGGTGGCGCCGTGTTCGGTCCGTCGTTGCCCGGCCCGATAGAGCTGGGCTCCCACGCGGCGCAGTACGCGGACCGGCTGAGATTCCAGGTTCCGCTCTTCGGCACGGCGGCGGGGACAGCGGGTAACTCGCGAACTGACGAGACGCGGACGGCCATCTACCGGGACGGTCAGAAGGTCTGCGACACGGTCCGGCCGAGGTGCGTCGTCGAGGGACCACCGGTGGCCGGCAAGTACCAGGTCACGGCGTCGGCACGACGCAGCCTCTCGGACATGTCGACGAGGGTGACCGGGACGTGGACCTTCCAGCACGACGGGACGGAAGGACAACTCCCCATCCAGGTCATCCGGTTCTCGCCAAGGCTCGACCAGGCCAACACCGCGCCGGCTCATCATCTGTTCGGCGTGCCGGTGTCGGTGGGGCGGAACCCGAGTTCGCCCGCTGCCAAGGTCAAGTCGTTGACCGTCGAGGTCTCCTACGACGACGGCGAGACCTGGAAGAAGGCGCCGGTCGTCAACGGCGTGGCCTGGCTGATCCACCCGAAGCAGGGCTACGTGTCGCTACGTGGCACAGCCGTTGACAGCGAGGGTGACTCCGTGCAACAGACGATCATCCACGCGTACCGGTTGCGTTGACCGGTACCAGCAACAGCGAAACGGGGCACCTGTTCCGCCAGGTGCCCCGTTTCTCGGTAGGCGGCCGTGGGTCAGGTCGCCACCGGCAGGGTTACCGTGACGACCAGGCCGCCCCCGTTACGGGGCTCGGCGCGTACGTCCCCGCCGTGGGCCCGGGCCACCGCCTGGACGATGGACAACCCCAGGCCCGCGCCGGGCGTGGTGTAGACCCGGTCGACGAGCCGCCGGAACGGCTCGAAGAGCTTCGGGACCTCGTACGGGGGTACAACCGGACCCGTGTTGCTCACCTCCAGTACGACCGTGCCGTCGGGTCGGGTATCGCTGGTGATCCGCACCCAGCCGTCCTCGGTGACGTTGTGTCGTACCCCGTTCTCCACGAGGTTCTGGACAAGCCGTTCGAGCAGGACCGGGTTGCCGATGGTCGGTGCCTCGCCGGCTTCGGTACGTACGGTGACCCCGTCGCTCGGTATCCGCACCGCCACATGCTCCACGATGTCCGCGAGGTCCACATAGGAACGCTCGATGATCTCGCGTTCGGAGCGGGCCAGCAGAAGCAGTCCGTCGATCAGCCGCTCGTGGCGAGCGTTGACCTCGAGCAGGGTCTCGCCGAGCTGGCGGATCTCCGGTGACGCGGTCGTACGCTCCACCGCGATCTCCAACAGTGCCCGATTGACGGTGAGCGGGGTACGCAGCTCGTGCGAGGCGTTGGCGATGAAGCGGCGTTGGCCGTCGAACGAATGGTCGAGCCGTTCGAGCATGACGTCGAAGGTGTCGGCCAACTCCTTGATCTCGTCGTGCGGTCCGTCCAGCGCGATGCGTTCGTTCAGATTCCGGTCCGCCGCCGGGGCGTCGGCGATCCGCCGGGCGGTCTCGGTCACCCGGTGCAGCGGTTGGAGCATCCGGCCGGCAATCAGCCAGCCGAAGGCGACCGCGGCGGCACCGACCACGGCCAACGCGATCCCGCCCTGGGTGAGCATGGTCTCAAGCGCGTCATTCTGGGCCTCACGCATGATCGTCTGGCTCTGGACCGGTGCGTTGGCACTGGCGTTGGTGGGAGGCGGAACCGGCTGACCGGTGCGGTAAGCGGTCGTATCAGTGCTGGAAATGGTCGTGTCGGTGCTGAACGAAACCTCGGCGGTGCGTAGTTGTTGGGAAACGAGCACATAGGTCACGCCGAGCAGCAGCAAGCCGGCGATCAGGAACAGCCCGCCGTAGACGAGCGTCAGCCGGGCGCGGATGGTCGGCCGGGGGATTCCGAGGTTCTTCACGGAATCCGGTACCCCACTCCCGGCTCGGTCAGCACGGCCGGCGGGTCACCGAGTTTGCGCCGCAGCTTGAGGATCGCCATCCGTACCGCGTGGGTGAACGGGTCGGCGTGTTCGTCCCAGGCCTTCTCCAGCAGTTGTTCGGCGGAGACCGCGGCCCCCTCGGCCCGTAACAGCTCGGCGAGGACGGCGAACTCCTTCCGGGACAACGGCACGTACCGGCCATCCCGGTAGACCTCACGGCGATGCGGGTCGAGCCGGATTCCGGCGCGGTGCAGGACCGGCGGCGCGGCCGGTCGGGCACGCCGCCCCAGGGCCACCACCCGGGCGGCCAACTCCCGGAATGCGAAGGGCTTGGGCAGGTAATCGTCCGCGCCCAGGGCCAGCCCGGCGACCCGGTCGTCGATGTCGGCGGCGGCGGTCAACATCAGCACCCGGGTTGACGAGCCGGTCTCGACGATCTCCCGGCAGACCCGATCGCCGGGGACGACCGGCAGGTCACGGTCGAGCACCACCACGTCGTAGTCGTTGACCCCGATCCGCTCCAGGGCGGAGCCACCATCGTGCACCACGTCGACCGCGTGCGCGTCACCCCGCAGCCACCGAGCCACCGCGTCGGCGAGCAACGGCTCGTCCTCGACCACCAGTATTCGCATTCCCCCATGGTGACCGACAGTCACGTCACTTCGGCGTCAAGGTTTTCGATGACGGCCGGGAAACACGTCACCCCCGCTAATAGGGGTACGGCCGGGAGGCACCCGGCCGGCGATGAGGAGACGATCGATGCGTTTCAGGAGAGCGCTCGTACTCGGTCTGCTGACCCTGGTGGCGGTGGCGGGCTGCGGCGGCAACGACGACGGCGACGGGGTGGCCACCGCCGGTGGCCAGGCCAGCGCCAGCGCCAGTGCCGGCGCGAAGGCCGGAACCGGCCCCGAGAACGAGCGGGAGAACGCCCTCAAGTTCTCGCAGTGCGTACGGGAGAACGGAGTGCCGAACTTCCCGGACCCGGAGCTCAAGGAGAACGGGGACATCTCCCTGAGCCTGCCGGAAGGGGCGGACCCGGCCAAGGTCAAGGCGGCCGAGGAGAAGTGCAAGCAGTACCAGCCCAACGGTGGTGAGCCGAGAAAGGCGGACCCACAGGTGCTGGAGCAGCTACGACAGTATTCCAAGTGCATGCGGGAGAACGGTGTTCTCCACTTCCCCGATCCAACCGACCAGGGCCTGCAAATCGACAACAACGTGGTGAACCCCGAAGACCCGAAGGTCAAGGCCGCCGAGCGGGCATGCAACAAGCACATACCGCCACCGCCCCCGGGCTCGCTGAACCGGAGTGACGGATGACCGGCGTCACCGGACGACGGCGACGGAGGGCGCGAGTGGTGGCCGTGGCGGCGGCCGTGGCCACCATCGGTGCCGCCGTCGCGGTGGCCACGGGGTTCGGCTGGCCGGAGAGCGAGAACGCTGATCCGACGCGCGGCGGTCTCCCCCCGGCGACCGCCGAGGTCACCCGGCAGACCATCGTCGAGACGCGGACCGAGAGTGGCGAGCTGGGCTACGGCGACCCGATCAAGGTGTACGGGCGACTCCCCGGAACCGTCACGGCGCTACCGGCCGTCGGTGCGAAGCTCGACCGTGGACAGGTGCTCTACCGGGTCAACGACACGCCGGTGGTGCTCCTGCAGGGCACGATTCCGGCCTACCGCACCCTTTCCACCGGCGTACGGGGTGCCGATGTCAAGCAGTTCGAAAAGAACCTCCACGCGTTGGGCTACCGGGGGTTCACCGTGGACGAGACGTACTCCAGCTCGACCGCCAGCGCGGTCCGGAAGTGGCAGGGCGATCTTGGCCTGCGGAGGACCGGCACGGTGGAATCGGGGCGGGTCGCCTACGCGACCGGGGCGGTACGGGTGGACAGCCTGACGGCCGCGGTCGGCGAGGCGAGCCAGCCGGGCCAGGCGGTGCTCGCCTACACCGGGACGACCCAGGTGGTCACCGTGGAGCTGGAGATGTCCGACCAGCGGTTGGCCCGTAAGGGCGTCGGGGTGGAGGTCACCCTGCCCGATGGCAAGGCCGTGCCCGGGAAGGTCAGCCGAATCCTGACGACGATCACACCAGCCGAGGGGCAGAACGCCGCGAAGACGACACTGCGGGTCACCGTCTCGGTCGACGATCAGCAGGCACTGGCCGCTCTCGCCCAGGCGACGGTGACGGTGGGCTTCACCGCCGCCCGGCAGGAGAACGTGCTGACCGTACCGGTGGCCGCGCTGCTCGCCCTGGCCGAGGGCGGATACGGGCTACAGGTGGTGGAGGAGTCGGCGACCCGGATTATCGCGGTGCAGACCGGACTGTTCGCTGGTGGTCGGGTCGAGGTCTCTGGCTCGGAGCTGACCGAGGGCATGACGGTGGGGATGCCGGCGTGAGCGCGGTGGTGGAGTTGGCGGAGGTAGGTAAGACCTACCCCGGCGGGGTCGTCGCACTGCGGGAGGTCACCCTCGCCATCGGGTACGGCGAACTCGTGGCCATCGTGGGCCCGTCCGGCTCGGGCAAGTCCACCATGCTGCATCTGCTCGGCACGCTGGACCGCCCCTCGTCCGGGGTGGTACGCGTCGACGGTCACGACGTCGCCGCCCTCTCCGACCGGCAACTGTCCGCGCTGCGGGCCCGCCGGATCGGCTTCGTGTTCCAGCAGTTCCACCTGACGCCGGGGCAGCCGGCCCTGGACACCGTCGCGGACGGGTTGCTCTACACCGGCGTACCGATGCGGGAGCGCCGACGGCGGGCGGAGGCCGCGCTGATCCGCGTCGGTCTCGGTAACCGGGTCGACCATCGACCGCATGAGCTCTCCGGTGGGGAACGGCAGCGGGTGGCCATCGCCCGGGCGGTCTCCGGTGAGCCGGCGCTGTTGTTGGCCGACGAGCCGACCGGAAACCTCGACTCCGCGTCTGGGGGTGCCGTGGTGCGGCTGCTCCGAGAGCTGCATGAGAGCGGCACCACGGTACTGGTCATCACCCACGATCGGGACCTCGCGGCGAGCCTGCCGCGCCAGATCTCGATGCGCGACGGGCAGGTGGTCCCGTGACCGGGTCACCACCACAGGTCGTTCCGGACGACCTGCCGCCACCGGCCAGGTCGAACGCGCGGGATCTCTCGCCAGCCCGGCTTCGCCCCCGGGACGTGCTGCGGGTCGGTGGTGCCGGGCTCCGCACCCGGCCCCTGCGGGCAGTCCTCTCCGCCCTGGGCATCGCGATCGGCATCGCCGCGATGATCTCGGTGGTGGGGATCTCGACGTCCAGTCGGGCCGATCTGGACCGGCAACTCGCCGCGCTCGGCACCAACCTGCTGACCGTGGCACCGGGTAGCTCCCTCTCCGGCGGGAACGCCACACTACCCGCCGAATCCGTTCCGATGATCTCTCGAATCGGGCCGGTGACCGAGGTCGCCGCGACCGGCAAACTACCCGAGACCCACGTCTACCGCCACAACCGGATCCCCGCCGCGGAGAGCGGCGGGATCTCGGTACTGGCCGCGCATCTCGACCTACCGGCCACGGTTGCCGCCTCCATCGCACACGGCACCTGGCTGAACGAGGCGACCGCCCGGTATCCGGCCGTGGTGCTCGGCAACGCCACCGCCCGACGGTTGGGCATCGGGGCCGCCGGAACGGATGTCCAGGTCTACGTCGGCGGCAGGTGGTTCACTGTCGTGGGCATCCTCGATCAGGTGCCGCTGGCCCCCGAACTCGACTCGGCCGCCCTGGTGGGGTGGCCGGCCGCGACGGCGTACCTGGACTTCGACGGCCACGCCACGACCATCTACACCCGCGCCGCCGATGCCGATGTGACGGCGGTACGCGACGTCCTGGCCGCGACCGCCAACCCGCAGGCACCCAACCAGGTCAAGGTGTCCCGCCCCTCGGACGCGCTGACCGCGCGGCAGGCCGCCGACCGTTCCTTCGCCGGGCTCCTCCTCGGGCTCGGTGCGGTGGCCCTGCTGGTGGGCGGGGTGGGGGTGGCGAACACGATGGTCATCTCGGTGCTGGAACGCCGTTCGGAGATCGGGTTGCGCCGATCGCTCGGTGCCACTCGTGGCCAGGTCCGGGTCCAGTTCCTGGCCGAGTCGCTGCTGCTCTCCGCCCTCGGGGGTATCGGTGGCGTGGCCGTCGGCATCGTGGTGACCGCCGGGTACGCCAGCACCCGGTCGATGCCGACGGTGGTACCCGGGTGGGCGATGGTCGGTGGGTTGGGGGCCACCCTGCTCATCGGCGCGGTCGCGGGCCTCTACCCGGCGATCCGCGCCGCTCGGCTCTCCCCCACCGAGGCCCTCGCCACGCCGTAGCGGTGTCGTGATGGGAGGGCGGTCGAGGACGGCCATATCGGCACCCATCCTCCCCGCCCTCCCACCGGTTCTCGGTTGCTACTCCTGGGTGGTCGGTTGGGTCATCCACTGCACGAGTTGGACGACGACACCGTTCGGGTCGGTCACCTGGAAGTAGCGCTCGCCCCAGGGCTCCGTCTCGATCGGAGTGGTGATCTCCACCCCCTCACGCTGGACGCGTGTGTACTCGCCGTCGATGTCCGCCACCACGAAGGCCAGGATGAGCCCGGCCGCGGGCTGGTCACGCAGGCTGTCCGGCTTCAGACTGGCGAGACCGGTACGCAGAAAGATGACGTTGAAGCCCAGGTCGTCCCGGGCGAGCGAGACGAACCCGTCGGCCGCCATCTCCTCCCGGAACCCGAAGTGCTGCTTGAGGAAGGCGGCTGAGGTGGCCACGTCGTCGACGTTCAGTGAGATGGCGGCACCGGTGATCTGCAACAGGATCTCCCTTGGTCGAGAACTCTTCGAGGCACGGGACCCCGTTTCCCCATACATTGTACACCATACGCCGTAGAGAGTTTAAAATTCCGGCGTGATCCGGAACGCAGATCGCCCCGCCACCTCAGCTGAGATGGCGGGGCGATCTTTCGACTCACACGGCTCGGCCGCGTCCGTCGTACGGGTCAGAGGTTGGCGACGTCGCCCTGCTTGGCACGAACCGCCTCGGCGGCCTCCTTCAGGCTGGCCAGCTCGTCGGCGTCCAGGTCGGTCTCGACGACCCGCCGTACGCCCTCAGCGCCGATCTCCGCCTCGACGCCCAGGTAGACGCCCGAGATGCCGTACTCACCGTCGACCCAGGCGCAGACCGGCAGGACGTCACCGGAGTCGGTCGCCACGGCCTTGGCCATCCGGGCGGCGGCGGCGGACGGGGCGTAGTACGCCGAACCGGTCTTCAGCAGCGCGACGACCTCGGCACCACCGTTGCGAGTACGGACGACCAGCTCCTCGATCTTCTCCGCCGGCATGACGTCACGCAGCGGCTTGCCGTCGACCGTGCTCTTGGACGGAACCGGGACCATGGTGTCGCCGTGCGAGCCCAGGGTCAGCGTCCTGACCGAGCCGACCGGCACCGAGAGCTCCTCGGCCACGAAGTTGCTGAACCGGGCGGTGTCGAGCATGCCGGCCTGGCCGAGCACCCGGTTCTTCGGGAACTGGGTGGCGAGCTGCGCCATCGCGGTCATCTCGTCCAGCGGGTTGGAGACGACGATGACCACGGCGTTCGGGGCGTACTTGGCGACGTTCTCGGCGACCTGGCGAACGATCTTGGCGTTGGTCTCCAGCAGGTCCATCCGGCTCATGCCCGGCTTACGGGGCAGGCCAGCGGTGATGACGACGACGTCCGAGCCCTCGATGGCCTCGTAGCCCTCACCGTTGCGACCGGTGGTCTGGCCGACGACCTTGGTCTCGAAGCCCTCAATCGGCCGCGACTGGTTGATGTCCAGCGCCAGCCCTTCGGGCTTGCCCTCCACGATGTCAGTGATCACCACGGTGTCGAAGACGTCGTACTCGGCCAGGCGCTGTGCGGTCGTCGAGCCGTAGAAGCCAGCGCCGACGACAGTGACCTTTTTGCCCATGGTCGTCCCACTCCCTGATACCAGTCGGGTTTTCCGGACCGTATCAGTCATGTTCGCACCGTTCGGGGCAGGGCCGGTGACCGTTGGCCGGATCACCACCCCCCGTTAATGCAAGGAAGGGCTCCTTCTTGTCGGTTTCTGCCGTGAAGGGGCCCTTCCCCACACAGAGCGCGGTCAGAGGTCCCGCTCGGCGCGCTCCACCACGTTGGCCAGCAACATGGCCCGGGTCATCGGCCCGACACCGCCCGGCATCGGCACCAGCGCGCCGGCCACCTCGGCCACCTCGGGGTCGACGTCCCCGGTGTAGCGGCCCTTGCCGTCCGCACCGATCACCCGGGTGATGCCCACGTCCACCACCACCGCTCCCGGCCGGACCATGTCGGCGGTGAGCAGCCCCGGTACGCCCGCGGCGACGATCACGATGTCCGCCTGCCGGGTGTGTGCGGCCAGGTCCAGCGTGCCGGTGTGGCACAACGTCACGGTGGCGTTCTCGCTACGTCGGGTCAGTAGCAGCCCCATCGGGCGACCCACGGTGTTACCCCGCCCGACCACGGCGACCTCAGCCCCACGAAGTGCCACGTCGTGCCGGCGCAGCAACTCCACGATGCCGCGCGGGGTGCAGGGCAGCGGGCCGGGATAGCCGAGCACCAGACGACCGAGGTTGACCGGGTGCAGGCCGTCGGCGTCCTTCTCCGGGTCGATCAGCTCCAGCACCCGCTGGGTGTCGATCTGGGCCGGCAACGGAAGCTGGACGATGTAGCCGTGGCAGGCCGGATCGGCGTTGAGTTCGGTGATGACGGCATCCACCTGCTCCTGCGTCGCGTCCGCCGGCAGTTCCCGTCGCAGCGACGCGATACCGACCTCGGCGCAGTCCCGGTGCTTGCCGTTGACGTACGCCTGCGAGCCCGGATCCTCGCCGACCAATACCGTACCCAGACCCGGGACGATGCCCCGTTCCGCGAGTGCCTTCACCCGTACCCGCAGCTCATCCTTGATTTCCGCCGCGGTCGCCTTGCCGTCCAAGAGGGTCGCCGTCACACCACGAATCGTCTCACGTCCCCAGGATTCTCGTGATCAGGGACCAGATCCGACGGTTTGCCGGTGTCGTGCCATCAGCTTCGCACGCACGAGGATCGCGACCCGCGATTCCCGTCGCCTGCCGATCGTCTGCCAGTCCGGTCTTCCGATCGATCCTCAGGGCTCGATATCTTGCTGGCATGTCCACGAGACGTGCAGCCGCCCTGATATCCGGGGCACTAACCGGAGGCGCCCTGTTGGCCGGGTGTAGCCCGGCGACGCCAGCCGGTGCCCCCGCGCCGTCCTCGACCGGGCCGGCGACGACCTCGACCAGATCGGCGGCAGCGGCGACCAGCCCGTCCTGCCCACCCTCCGCCACCTTTCCAGTCGACCCGATCACCAGGACCCCGGAGGCACCGGGAGTTGGCAACGGCGTCAGCCTGTGGGCGATGTTCTTCCCGAGGGAGGGGGAGAGGGAACTACAGGCCACCGAAGAAACAAAGATCGTCTGGCGGATGACCGGTACCGGCGATCTGCGCATCCGGGCCACCGGCCCGGACGACGTCACGGTGACCCCGATGTGGGGACCGGAACTCCACACCGGGAGCAACTGGTCGCGTCCCGGCACCGAATGGGGCACCGGCTGGATCTTCCCGACCGCCGGCTGCTGGACGGTGCAGGCCGACCGCGACAACGGGGCAACAGCGATGCTGACCCTACGAGTCGCGCCGTGATCTGCGCCCCGGGTACGCGGTCACCGGGGCGCAGATCGCGGCGGAACGGTCAGTGGAAGAAGTGCCGGGTCCCGGTGAAGTACATGGTGATCCCGGCGGCCTGCGCGGCGGCGACGACCTCCTCGTCACGTACCGAGCCGCCGGGCTGCACCACGGCCCGTACGCCCGCGTCGATCAGCACCTGCAACCCGTCGGCGAACGGGAAGAACGCGTCCGAGGCGGCCACCGCGCCCCGGGCCCGCTCGGCGCCGGCCCGAGTGACGGCGAGGTGCGCCGAGTCGACCCGGTTGACCTGCCCCATGCCCACCCCGACGGTTGCGCCGTCGGCGGCCAGCAGGATCGCGTTGCTCTTCACCGCGCGTACGGCCCGCCAGGCGAAGGCCAGGTCGCGCAGGGTGTCCGGGTCGGCCGCCTCGCCAGCCGCCAGCCGCCAGGTGGTCGGGTCGTCGCCGGGAGCGTCCACCCGGTCGGCCATCTGTACAAGTACGCCGCCGCTGACCTGCCGCCACTCGGCCGGCTGCGGCGACCAGGCGGGGGCGCGCAGCAGCCGGATGTTCTTCTTCGCGGCCAGCACCTCGACCGCGCCCTCGGCGTAGTCCGGGGCCACGACGACCTCGGTGAAGATCTCCGCCACCTGCTTGGCCAACTCGACGGAGACCGGCTGGTTGACCGCGATCACCCCGCCGTACGCCGACACCGGGTCGCAGGCGTGTGCCTTGCGGTGTGCCTCGGCCACATCCGAGCCGATCGCGATGCCGCACGGGTTGGCGTGCTTGATGATCGCCACCGCCGGAGCGTCGGCGAAGTCGTTGGCCGACCGCCACGCCGCGTCCGCGTCGACGTAGTTGTTGTAGGACATCTCCTTGCCGTGCAACTGCTCGGCCTGGGCCAGCCCGGCCGGGGTACCGGCGTCGACGTAGAGCGCCGCCTGCTGGTGCGGGTTCTCCCCGTAGCGCAGGGTCGCGGCGGGGCGCAGGGCGAGCCCGGCGAACCCGGGCCACGCCTGACCTTCCTCGCTCATCGTCACCGCGCACCAGTTGGCGACGGCCACGTCGTACTCGGCGATGTCAGCGAAGGCGCGGGCGGCGAGCGCGCGGCGCTGCGCCAGCGTGAAGCCGCCGTCGGCCACGGCCGCCAACACCAGGGGGTACGCCGAGACGTCGGTGACCACCGCCACCGAGGCGTGGTTCTTGGCGGCGGCGCGCACCATGGCCGGACCGCCGATGTCGATCTGCTCGATGCAGCTGTCGAAGTCGGCGCCGGAGGCGACCGTCTCGGTGAACGGGTAGAGGTTGGACACCAGCAGGTCGAACGGCTGTACGCCGAGCTCGTCGAGCTGGGCGACGTGACTGTCCAACCGTAGGTCGGCCAGAAGTCCGGCGTGCACCTTCGGGTGCAGGGTCTTGACCCGGCCGTCGAGGCACTCGGGGAACCCGGTCACCTTCTCCACGGGCGTGACCGGCACCCCGGCCCGCTCGATGGTCGCGGCGGTGCTGCCGGTCGACACGATCTCGACCCCGGCGGCGTGCAGCGCCTGGGCCAGCTCGGTCAGCCCGGTCTTGTCGTACACGCTGATCATTGCGCGACGCACCGGGCGTCGACCGTCTACTGCGGACCCGCTCTGGCTCACGGGATGGTGACCTTTCTTCCGATAATCGTCCAACCCTCGCGGACCAGCCGGCCGATCTGTTCGACCAGCTGACGCCGTTCGGCTTCCTTGATGCGTTCGGTGAGGGTCTCCTCGTCGTCGTCGTCGAGCACCGGTACCGCCACCTGGGCGACGATCGGACCGGTGTCGACTCCCGCGTCGACGAAGAACAGGGTGGCCCCGGTGAGCTTGACGCCGTAGGCGAGCGCGTCCCGGGGGCCGTGGATGCCCGGAAACGCGGGCAGCAGGGTGTTGTGCGTGTTGAGGTAGCGATCGCCGAAGGCGGCGAGGAAGTGTGGCCCGACGAGTTTGAGGAAGCCGGCCGAGATGACCAGGTCGGGACGATGCTCCGCGATGCGCGCCGTGAGTGCGCGGTCCCAGTCCTCGCGGCTCGGGTACGCCCTGACTGGCTCGACGAAGACCGGCACGCCGGCTGCGGCGGCCCGGTCGAGGCCGGCTGTCCCGTCCCGGTCCGCGCCGACGGCAACCACCTGCGCGCCGTAGGCCGGGTCGGCGCATGCGTCCAACAACGCCTGCAGGTTGCTGCCGGAGCCGGAGATGAGGACGACGAGGCGGGCGGCCGCCGCAGGCTCAGTCACGACAGCACCCTATCGGGCAGGTCGGAGGGCCCTTCCGGCCCCTCCACCGGCAACCATCACAATTTCTGACCGATGTGACAACTGCTCGGCAAGTTGCCAGCGCAGCACCCCCCCGGTGTCGCTTGCATTCGGTACGCTGCCGGACGCTCCGGAGTTTGGTCTCTCGATGAACGGCCGCTCTCCGTAGCCCTCCACCCACGAGAGACGACGGCACAAGGAGTCCACCACCATGCAGCCCGGCTACCCCTCGCAACAGCCGCAGCAGATCGACAACAACATGACGATGTCCATCGTCGCGATCTTCCTGTTCTGGCCGCTGGCCATCCCGGCCATCATGGCCGCATCCAAGGTCAACCCGCTGCTTCAGCAGGGTAACTATGCTGCTGCCCAGGCAGCCGCCGCCGATTCCAAGAAGTGGTCGAAGCTGGCCCTGATCATCGGCCTCGTCCTCTGGGCCATCAACATCATCTGCTGCGTCATCTGGTTCATCATCAGCTTGTCGGCAGCCTCGACCAGTGTCTGAGCGCATCTAAGTTCCTGACAGGAGTCACACATGCAGCCCGGCTATCCCGACCAGGACCCGTACGGTCAGCAACCACCGCCCCAGGATCCCTACGCGCAGCCGCAGCAGCCGTACGGGCAGCCCACCTCGGGTCAGCCGGGATACGGGGACCCCACCTCGGGCCAGCCGTACGGGCAGCCCACGTCGGGCCAGCCGGGATACGGGGACCCTGTTTCCGGTCAGCCGTACGGGCAGCCGGTGTACCCGGATCCGTACGGGCAGCAGCCCAGCTCGGGCCAGCCGTACGGTGCTGGTCAGCCATACGGTGCTGGTCAGCCATACGGTGCGGCGGGATACCCACCGGTTCCGGGCTACCCGGCACCACCTGCCCAACAGCAGAACACGCTCGGTCTGCTCTCGATGATCCTCGGTATCGTGGCCATCCCGACGTTCTGCTGCTACCTCGGCATCCCGCTGGGTGTCGCGGCGGTGGTGATGGGTTTCCTCGGCAAGCAGAAGGCGGACCAGGGGCTGGCCGACAACCGGGGTCAGGCGTTGGCCGGTCTGATCTGCGGCGCGGTCGCCGTCGGGCTCAGCATCCTCCTCATCATCCTGCAGTTCGGATTGGCCCTCGTGCCGACCACCTACTGAGTAGGTCGGCCACGTGTTCGGGGCGCTCCGGAACTTCCGGGGCGCCCCGCCGCGTCAGTGGGAACGGTCGGTGAAGACCCGGGCAGCGGTGATGCCGATCATGGTGCTCGCCACCAGCACGAGCGCGGCGATGGCCGCAACCAGCCAGGGCACCGGCCCCATCTGCACCAACCGGCCGCCGCCGAGCGGCCCGCCCGAGACCATGGCGGCGAACCCGAGCGACGCACCGGCCACCGGTCCGGCAATCGCCGCCGCCGCGAACAGCCGAAGCCAGCCGACCGGTGTGCGATCCCGAGCGGCGATGCGCAGCGTCCGGCGGGTGCCCAACCAACCGGCGGCCATACCGGCGAGCACCGGTATGGCGAGCAACAGCGCACCAAAGCCGCCGACGGGTCCGCTCGGGAGACCGGCGACCAGGGGTATGGCGGGCAGCGCGCCGACCGTCACCTCGGTGGTGCGTACGGCGGTGTCGGTGCCGACTGCGAACCCTGGCCCGAGCAGGTAACAGGCGGCCCAGATCGCGGCGTTGGGCGCGTAGGCGACGCTGACCAGGGTGATACCCGCCTGCCCAGCCACCCCGGTCCGATAGGCGCCGAGCATGTCGCTGGCCTCGCCGCCGCCGGTGGCCACGGCGAGTCCCGCCACGCCGGCTCCAGCCCCGAGTACGAGCAGTGCGGCTACCAGCCCGGTACGCACCCCGTCCCGCAGGGCGGCGGGAGTCTGCCCGGCCAACACCCCCAGGGCACGGGTGCTGCGTGCCGCGCCGAGCAGCGCCGACAGGGCACCGAAGGCGGCGAAGGTCAGGCCCGCCCGGGGCGGGGGGACGGTGATCCCGCTGAGGTCGACGGCGACCGCTGCGAGGGCACCGAGCACGCCGTACCAGAGGCCGACCGTGCCCGCGACGGCGAGTGCCTGCCGGGGCGAGCCGCGCCGCTGCGCGCCGATGGCCCGGCTGGTGTGTACGCCGGCCCGGGCGACCCGCCATGCCGCGAGAGCGCCGAGGGCCAGCGGTGCGAGGCCGATCGGACCAGCGCTGGTGCCCAGCGGCACACCGTGCCCCAGCAACCAGCCGGCAAGGCCGATCCGGATGGCCCCGGTGAAGGTGGCCGCATCCTCGGTGAGCTGGGCCAGGGCCAGGACGGTGGCGACCGGGAGGAACGAGACGAGCGCCGCCCAGCACGTGTTGACGCCGGCAGCGACCGCCAGTGGAGCCCGACGGCGGGGACGCGGTTCCACACCGGACCGCTGCACGGGTGGGCGACCGGTCCGGCGGGGCGGTACCTCGACCGGCTCGACCCCGCGGTCGAGCGGGTCGGTGTCGCCAACCTCCGAATGAGCGGAACGGTGCGGCGGATCAGGGGGGACGGGTGGCATCAGCGCCTACTCTGACACGTCCGCGAAACGGCCGCTGGCTGACACCACCGCTGGTCGCACCACCAGTTTCGTGATATGCCCACATATCACGCTTACCAGACGCATCCTCGGAGGACCACCGCGTTCACCAGGACCAGGGAACGAGACCCCCGGGTACGCAGACGAACGGGGCCGGCCGCACACCGCGGCCGACCCCGTCACGGGTGGTACTCAGTTACCGGTCATGATCTCCCGCATCAGGCGGGCGGTCTCGGTCGGCGTCTTGCCGACCTTGACGCCGACCGCCTCCAGCGCCGCCTTCTTGGCCTCGGCGGTGCCGGACGAGCCGGAGATGATCGCCCCGGCGTGACCCATCGTCTTACCGGGCGGCGCGGTGAAACCGGCGATGTAGCCGACCACCGGCTTGGTCACGTTGGCCTTGATGAACTCGGCGGCCCGCTCCTCGGCGTCGCCACCGATCTCACCGATCATCACGATCGCGTCGGTCTCCGGGTCGGCCTCGAAGGCCGCGAGCGCGTCGATGTGGGTGGTGCCGATGATCGGGTCGCCACCGATGCCGACGCAGGTGGAGAAGCCGATGTCGCGCAGCTCGTACATCATCTGGTAGGTCAGCGTGCCGCTCTTGCTGACCAGGCCGATCCGGCCGGAGCCGGTGATGTCGGCCGGGATGATGCCGGCGTTGGACGCACCGGGCGAGGCGATGCCCGGGCAGTTGGGGCCGATGATCCGGGTCTGCTCACCCTTGGCCACGTTGTAGGCCCAGAACGCGGCGGTGTCGTGCACCGGCACGCCCTCGGTGATCACCACGGCGAGGTCGATGCCGGCGTCGATCGCCTCGATCACGGCGCCCTTGGTGAACTGCGGCGGTACGAAGATGACCGTGGCGTCCGCACCGGTGGCCTGGATGGCGTCGGCCACGCTGGCGAAGACGGGCAGCTCGGTGCCGTCGAAGTCGACCGTCTGACCCGCCTTGCGCGGGTTCACGCCGCCGACCACGTTGGTGCCGGCCGCGAGCATCCGCCGGGTGTGCTTCATGCCCTCGGAGCCGGTCATCCCCTGGACGATGACCTTCGAGTCCTTGGTCAGCCAGATTGCCATCTCAGACCCCCGCAGCCGCGAGCTCGGCGGCGCGCTCGGCCGCTCCATCCATGGTGTCCACCCGCTCGACGAGCGGGTTCGCGGCGTCGTTGAGGATCGCCCGACCCGCCTCGGCGTTGTTACCGTCCAGCCGGACGACGAGCGGCTTGGTGACCTTCTCGCCCCGCTGCTCCAGCAGTTCCAGGGCCTGGACGATGCCGTTGGCCACCTCGTCGCAGGCGGTGATTCCGCCGAAGACGTTGACGAAGACGCTGCGCACCGCCGGGTCGGACAGGACGATCTCCAGCCCGTTGGCCATCACCGCCGCGCTCGCGCCACCGCCGATGTCGAGGAAGTTCGCCGGCTTGACCCCGCCGTGCCGCTCGCCCGCGTACGCCACCACGTCAAGGGTGGACATGACCAGGCCGGCACCGTTGCCGATGATGCCGACCTCGCCGTCGAGCTTGACGTAGTTGAGGTCCTTCTCCTTGGCCCGCTGCTCCAGCGGGTCCACGGCAGCCTGGTCGACCAGGGCCTCGTGGTCCGGGTGCCGGAACGCGGCGTTGCCGTCCAGCGTCACCTTCGCGTCGAGGCAGAGCACCGTGCCGTCCGCGGTCTTGGCCAGCGGGTTGACCTCCACCAGGGTGGCGTCCTCGGCGACGAACGTCTGCCACAGCTTGACCGCGATGGCGGTGATCTGGTCGGCCACCTCGGCCGGGAACTTGGCGGCGGCGACGATCTCCCGCGCCTTCGCCTCGTCCACCCCGACGTTGGCGTCGATAGCGATCTTGGCGACCTTGTCCGGGGTCTCCGCCGCGACCTGCTCGATGTCCATGCCACCAGCCACGCTGGCGATGCAGAGGAAGGTACGGTTGGCCCGGTCGAGCAGGTACGAGAAGTAGTACTCCTCGGCGATGTTCGCGGTAACCGTGATCATCACCTTGTGGACGGTGTGACCCTTGATGTCCATGCCCAGGATGTCGCCGGCCCGAGCCGTCGTCTCCTCGGTCCCCTCGGCGAGCTTCACCCCGCCGGCCTTGCCACGGCCCCCGACCTTCACCTGCGCCTTGACGACCACCCGGTCACCGAGGCGCTCGGCGATCGCCCGGGCCTCCTCCGGGGTCGTGGCGACGCCGCCGGCGAGCACGGGCAACCCGTGCCGCTCGAACAGGTCACGCCCCTGGTATTCGTACAGGTCCACGATTGTGTGTCCCGTCCCGTCTCCGCGACGCGCCGTCGCGCCGCCGCCAGCGTGAATTGAGTTGACGCCTGTCGTCAGATGAAACAGGCCATCGGCCGCAGCCTAGCGAGGTGGGCACCGCCGGCAACCGAGCGGGTGCGCGGTGTGCGGTAATGCACAGACCGACCGGAGCGCCGGCTTGTTCGGAGCGGTCCCGACCACCCGCCGGGACCGCCCTAGCTTACCGGGCACCGACCGGCCGAGAAGTGGCCGATGGCCTGCATGATCTCTGCTTCGGGCCGGTCCGCGAAGTTGACGGTGGCGGTCAGACCGGTGCCGAAGACCCCCTGCATCATGCTGCTGTCTACGGCGGTGTACGCCCCGAGGTTGCCAAGCATCCGGGGATCGCGGAGTTTGACGCAGACATACTTGTTGAACGTCCAGCGACGGCGGTAGACCTGCTCGACCGCCTCCCAGGGCAGCCAGATCGCCTGTCCCCGGGTGGGCCGGGTCTTGATCCACATTCCGGCCGGCCCCACCGCCAGCACCGGCCCGCCCGAGGCGACCATCCAGTACTGCAGGCCGAACAGCCCTCCGAAGGTCACGAGGAAGATCCCGATCCCGATCGCGGCCATGTCGAAACTGCCGGCCATCGCCATCAGGCCCAACGGGCAGGCACCGATCAGGAGGGCGAAAGCCATCAGCCCACCGAAGAAGAGCAGGTGTTTGCGCCCGCTTGGCCGTACGACGAACGGTTGGTCCTCGGGAATTCGCTTCACCACCGGTGCCGGCGCGGGCGGGGGTTGCTGCTGCCACCCGCCGGGCCCAGCCGGCTGCTGCTGGGGCCACGCGTGCTGCCCTGGCTGGGCGGGGCCGCCCGGCTGCTGGGGCCACGCGGGTGGGGCCGGCTGGGCGGGGCCGCCCGGCTGCTGGGGCCACGCGGGTGGGGCCGGCTGGACAGGACCGACTGGCTGCTGGGGCCACGCGGGTGGGGCCGGCGGCTGCTGCGGCCATCCGCCGGACGTGGGGGGCGGCTGGTGCGGGGGAACGGTCATGACTCGGCTCCTGAGGGCGGCGGTACGGCCTACGGGTCATGGGGTGACGCGCACAGGCTACGGCCGGGAGCCACTCGATGGGAAAACTGTCGACTCTTTTCGGCCGTCGCGTAACCCAGGCCGGAGGGCGTCGTTGAGTCAGATGTCAGAGCGCGAACGAGCGCGATGGCGGGAGCGGCCGATGCCCTGTCGGTCGAGGGGTGGCGGCGGGGCATCGTGCATAGAGAGGCCGGACGTGTGAGGGGTGCGTCCGGCCTCTCCCCCCGTCTTCGGACATCGCCGCCACTGTCGCCCGGCCACCGATGAGCCGCCCGCTCGCAGCGACTCAGGCGACCTGTTGGGCCACGTTCTGGTTGACCCAGTCCACGATTGACCTGGTCGTCGCGCCGGGCGTGAAGATCTTCGCCACCCCGAGCCGCTCCAGCTCCGGGATGTCGGCCTCCGGAATGATGCCGCCGCCGAAGACCATGATGTCCTCGGCGTCTCGCTCGGCCAGCAGTTCCAGCACGCGCCGGAAGAGCGTCATGTGCGCCCCGGAGAGTACGGAGAGACCGATGATGTCGGCGTCCTCCTGGATGGCTGCCTCGACGATCTGCTCCGGCGTCTGGTGCAGCCCGGTGTAGATGACCTCCATGCCGGCATCCCGCAGCGCGCGAGCAACCACCTTGGCACCACGATCGTGCCCGTCCAGCCCCGGCTTGGCCACCACGACCCGAATTCGAGAGCTCATCAGCGCAACACCTTTCAGGGCGGCATCCGCGGCAACTACCTTAACGAACGGTAACCTGCCTCCCGCGTACTCCGGAAGCCGGGAGTGGTTAGCCCCTCAGCGGCCAACGTCGACGTGAGCATCGACGGCGTACCCGGTCGGACGACAGCAGATCGGCATCACCATCGGCCCGTACCCGCCACCCGCCGGCACAGTGGACCGATGCTGCGGATCCTCACCCCGCGGCGGTGGGCGACCTCGGCCACGGGCCGGCTACGGGTGCTGGGGGCGCGCCCTGACCGTCAGCCGGCCCGACCGTCAGCCAGCCCGACCGCGACCCGCACCCGCACCCGCACCCGCACCGATCTGACCTGGCTTGCCCCGCAGGATCCCACCAGCGCCCCGGACAAGGAATATGACGATCCGCTGCCGGTCACAGACGGAACGCTACTAACGAAGGTATCCGCAAAACGTTACGACCTAGGCTATTCCATAGCGGACAGCCGCACTCCGTATCAGTGATTTGCGCGGTGCGGCTTGTGAGTCGTCTGGGGGTTGGCTACCGTGTCCAACGGTTGCCATCAGGCCCACAGCCGGGTGACGACGCGGTGATCCAGCGTTCATCTCCTGATACGACGCTGGTGAAGCCGCCTTATTGACCCGATAACGGAGGATGTGCGTGCGCCAGCGCTTGTCGTCTGAGCCGGACCGATATCGCGGTCGGCGTCGCGTCCCCACTCCTCCCCGCAGCCGCTACGCCGCAGTCGTCACCTCCGCATTCGTTGGCGCGGGCATCGTGGCACTCGGTGCCGGGGCCATGCCGGACGCCAAGACGGTCAACCCCAACACGCTCGCCGCCCAGCTGGAGAGCGAAACCCAGATCAACGCCGACGCCGCAGCCCGCGCCGCCGACGCCGATCGTGCCTCTCGTGACAACCCCCGCAGCAGCGTCGACGCGTCGACGACCGACGAGTCCGGCAACGTCTGGCTCCTGCCCCTACGCGGCTACCAGTTCACCACCCCCTACGGGATGCACTGGGGCAAGCTGCACACCGGCATCGACCTTGCCGCCCCCGAGGGCACCCCCTACCAGGCCATTCACGCCGGCACGGTGACCAAGGCGGGCTGGTTCGGCGGCTACGGCCATGCCGTGATCATCAAGCACGCCGACGGTAGCGAGGCGATCTACGGTCACTCGTCCAAGCTGATGGTCAAGGAAGGCCAGCAGGTGAAGGCTGGCGACCAGCTCGGTCTGGTCGGCAGCACCGGGCACACCTATGGACCTCAACTACATCTCGAGGTCCATGTCAATGGCGAGCCGAAGGACCCGATTCCGTGGCTCCAGGAGCGGGGAGTGGACATCAAGCTGGAAATGCAGCCAAGCTTCGCCGATGTAACCAGCTCCTGACTCTTTGCGCTGTCCAACCTACCGCCCGAACCTTACGGTTCGGGCGGTTTTTCGTTGATCACTCTCCGTCAAAGTTTCCTACGCCACAACAGGCGGTGTGAGCGACACCACGCCCCCACCGCACCTGCCTGTCGGTCAGTAACCGGCGATACCCGGACAACGGCCCCGACCGCAGCGGCTCACCGGTCGCCCATCGACGACCGACCTTCTACCCCTTTTCCCTGGTCAGAGGTGCGGCAAACAAATATTTGCCAGTCCGTGCCCCTCGACCACGAAGGTTCCCCCCGTGCAGGAAAACGAGTCGCTCGAGAACCACCACGACGCCCCTGAACGCGACGCCGAAGTGGGCCGCCACCGGATGCGCGGCAGGCTGACCACCGGCCGCACCCCCTACCTCGCCACCGCCCTCGTGGCGCTGGTCGGCTTCGGTATCGCCGGCATCTCCGCCGCCGTCACCCCGGACAGCCAGGACACCGCCGAGCCCACCGCCGTGGCCCTGGACGAGCGGACCCGGGCCGAGGCCGCCGACCGCGCCGACCGCTCCTCGCGGGACGACGCCACCGCTACCCCGACGTCGACCTCGTCGGCACCCAGCCCCTCGGCCACCACCGAGGCACCCGCGACCGACACCCCCAGTGCGGAGGCCACCACCCCCACCAAGGCAGCGACGCCTGCGGCGAAAAAAGCCACCACGGCGGCCAAGCCCAAGGCGGCCTGGGTACACCCGATGCCGGGCGCACCCACCACCTCCTGCTACGGGCAGCGGTGGGGCACCCTGCACGCCGGCATCGACCTGGCCATGCCGGAGAACACCGCGATCCACGCCGCAGCGGCCGGCACCGTCGTCAACGCCGGATGGGCGTTCACCGGCTACGGCATCTCCGTCGTCATCGACCACGGCAACGGCTACCTGACCCACTACGCCCACATGAACAAGACCGCGGTGAACGTGGGCCAGAAGGTCACCGCCGGCACCGTCATCGGGTACGAAGGCTCCACCGGTGACTCGACCGGCCCGCACCTGCACTTCGAGGTGCACAACGGCCTGTGGAACCAGGTCGACCCCGGTCCGTGGATGCGGGCCCGGGGCGTCGACCTCGGCTGCTGAGACGCTGCCCGTACCTCCCCCACACGAAGCCCGGCCTGGCAGTTGCCAGACCGGGCTTCGTGTCGATGTACGGAATCCGAGAAATCAGGTCAGAGCTTCTCGATCGGCGCGTGCCGCAGCACGAGCCACAGCTTCTGGTCGCCGAAGTCGATCTGGGCGCGCGCACCCGGGCCATGCCCCTCGACCGTGACTACCCGACCCAGCCCGTAGCGCTGGTGGTTGACCCGGTCCCCCGCCTCCACCTTGGGCGCCCGGGGCAGTTCGCTGGCGGTGGCGAGCCGGCTGCCATCGACCCCGAGGCGCTGGGCCAACTGGGCCGCCTTCGGCGTACCCCCGGCGAAGCCGCTGCCCCGGCCCGCCGGCTGCCGGTCGGCATCGGCCCGACCGCCCACTCCGCCGCCAGTGCCCGACCAGGACGTGTAGGAACCGCCGGTGCGCTCCCAGCGCACCAGGTCGGCCGGAAGCTCGTCCAGGAACCGCGACGGCGGGTTGTAGGAGGGCTGCCCCCACGCCGAGCGGGTGACCGCGCGGGACAGGTAGAGGCGCTGGCGGGCCCGGGTGATGCCGACGTAGGCCAGTCGCCGCTCCTCCTCCAGCTCCCGGGTGTCACCCAGCGAACGCAGATGGGGGAAGACGCCGTCCTCCAACCCGGTGAGGAACACCACCGGGAACTCCAGTCCCTTGGCGGTGTGCAGGGTCATCAGGGTGACCACCCCCTGGTGGTCCGGGTCGTCGGAGGGGATCTGGTCGGCGTCTGCGACCAGCGCCACCTGCTCCAGGAAACCAGCCAGGGTCGCCCCCTGCCCGTCCTCGGTCTGGGCCTCGATCCGCTCGGTGTACTCCCGGGCGACGCTGACCAACTCCTGGAGGTTCTCCACCCGGCCGGCATCCTGCGGGTCCAGGCTCTCCTCCAGCTCGCTGAGATAGCCGGAGCGGGTCAGTACGGCCTCCAGCACCTCCTCGGGCAGCGCGGTGGCGGACATCTCGCGAAGGCCGTCAAGGAGAGCGACGAAGTCCGCGATGCCGTTCGCCGCGCGGGTGGAGATGCCGGGTGCGTCCACCGCCCGACGCAGCGCCGCGCCGAAGGAGATCCGGTCGCGGGCGGCCAGCGCCTCCACGCACGCCTCCGCCCGGTCACCGATGCCCCGGCGCGGCGTGTTGAGAATGCGGCGCAGGCTCACCGTGTCGTCGTCGTTGACCACCGCCCGCAGGTAGGCCAACGCGTCGCGGACCTCCTTGCGCTCATAGAAGCGCACCCCGCCGACCACCTTGTAGGGAAGCCCGACCCGAATGAACACCTCCTCGAAAACCCGGGACTGGGCGTTGGTGCGATAGAACACCGCCACCTCACCCGGACGAGCCTCGTCGTCGTCGCAGAGTCGGTCGATCTCCCGGGCCACCCAGTCCGCCTCAGCGTGCTCGGTGTCGGCGACATAGCCGACGATCTGCTCACCGGCCCCCTGCTCGCTCCACAACCGCTTCGGTTTCCGGGAGGCGTTGTTGTCGATCACCGCGTTGGCGGCGTTGAGGATGGTCTGGGTGGAGCGGTAGTTCTGCTCCAGCAGGATGGTCCGCGCGTCCGAGAAGTCCCGCTCGAACTCCAGGATGTTCCGGATCGTCGCGCCCCGAAACGCGTAGATCGACTGGTCCGCGTCACCGACCACGCACAGCTCGGCCGGGGGCAGGTCGACGTCACCGCCGCCCACCAGCTCCTTGATCAACACGTACTGGGCGTGGTTGGTGTCCTGGTACTCGTCCACCAGTACGTGCCGGAACCGCCGACGGTAGCTCTCCGCGACGTGCGGGTGCGCCTGGAGCAGGTGCACCGTCGTCATGATCAGGTCATCGAAGTCGAGCGCGTGCGCCTCCTTGAGGCGCTGCTGGTAGCGGGTGTAGACCTCTGCCAGGGCCCGCTCGTTGGGGCCCTTCGCCCGACCGGCGAACTCCTCCGGATCGACCAGCTCGTTCTTCAGGTTGGAGACCTGGGCCGCCAGCCCTCGCGCCGGATAGCGCTTCGGATCCAGGTCGAGCTCACGCGCCACCATCTGCATCAACCGACGCGAGTCGTCGGCGTCGTAGATGGAGAACGTCGACTTCAGCCCGGCGTGCTCATGCTCGGCACGCAGGATACGTACGCAGGCCGAATGGAAGGTCGACACCCACATCAGCCGGGCCCGGGGACCGACGAGAGCGGTCACCCGCTCCTTCATCTCCGCCGCGGCCTTGTTGGTGAAGGTGATCGCGATGATCTCGCCCGGATGCACCTCCCGGGCGGCGAGCAGATAGGCGATCCGGTGGGCCAGCACCCGGGTCTTGCCCGAGCCCGCGCCCGCCACGATCAGCAGCGGCGTGCCCCCATGGGTCACCGCGTCCCGCTGGGGCCCGTTGAGACCGGCCACCAGGGCCTGTGGATCCAGCCCGGCTGGCGGCCTAGGGCGTGGTGACGACTGGGACGGGGAGGACGACGACGGTGGGTCGCCGATGGGCGGGATTTCGAAGAGAGCATGCATCGCGTGGCGAGTCTATGTCGCCGGTAGGACATCTCCACACCGCCGTCTCCCCCGATCGACGTCGAGCCGTCATGTGACAGGGTCTGGCGTGTTCGTCCCCGGCCGAGAACGATGACCGGGTAACAGCCTTGAACCTCCCCGTACCCCCACTTGGGAGCAGAACATGAGCCAACCGCGCTCGCGCGGCCGGGTACTGCGTCGCCTCGCGGTGCCCGCCCTCGCGCTGGCCCTCGTCGGCGCCCTGCCGATCGCCAGCGGCCCGACGCCGGCAGCCGCCAGTCCGACCACCAACCTGACCCCGATCTCGATCTCCTACGGGCACTCCCCGGCCGGATCGGTCCGGGGCAACTTCCTCAGCTACAACGACTTCCACGGCGCGATCGACCCGCCGACCGGCAGCGGAGCCACCGTCAACGGCACTCCCGCCGGTGGAGTCGAATACCTGGCGACCTGGCTGAAGAAGCTGCGCGCCGAGGCCCGTGCCGAGGGCCGCAAGACGACCACCGTCGGCGCCGGCGACCTGATCGGCGCGACGCCCCTGGTCAGCGCCGCCTTCCACGACGAGCCGACGATCGAACTGATGGACCAGATCGGGCTGGACATCAGCTCGGTCGGCAACCACGAGTTCGACGAGGGCGTCGACGAGCTGCTGCGGCTCAACCGGGGTGGCTGCCACCCGGTCGACGGCTGCCAGGACGGCGACGGTTTCGCCGGGGCGAAGTTCACCTACCTGGCCGCCAACACGGTCGACAAGCGGACCGGACTCCCGATCCTCCCGCCCGTGGCCATCCGGCACGTCGGCGGCGTACCGGTCGGCTTCGTCGGGGTGACCCTCGAAGGCACCCCGGGCATCGTCAACCCGGCCGGCATCACCAAGGTCGAATTCAAGGACGAGGTCGAGACCGCCAACAAGTGGGCCGCCCGGCTCAAGCTGCTCGGTGTCCGGGCCATGGTGCTGCTGATCCACGAGGGCGGTGCCCAGTCGCCGCCGCCGAGCACCCCGGGAGTCTCCGACTGCGCCAACTTCTCCGGCCCCATCGTGCCGATCGTGTCCGGTCTGCGCCCCGAGTTCGGCCTGGTGGTCTCCGGGCACACCCACCGGTTCTACTCCTGCTCGCTGCCGAACTCCTCCGGGGCGCACAGCGTCGTCACCAGCGCCGGCACCAACGGACAGCTGATCACCGACATCGACTACACGCTGGACCGGCGGACCGGCCGGTTCACCGAGATCACCGCGCGTAACGTGATCGCCGAGAACGGGGTACGCAACCCGGACGGCAGTTGGCAGGAGACCACGCCGGGCAGCTACGTCCGTAACCCGGACCTGGTCGATCCGGGCGCCAAGGCGCTGGCCGACAAGTACCGCCGGGCGGTCGCCCCGATCGCCAACCGGGTCATCGGCCGGATCACCGGCGACATCGTCCGCGACGTCCAGCCCAACCAGGAGAGCCCGATGGGCGACGTCATCGCCGACGCCCAGCTCGCCTGGACCACCGCCAACGACGCACAGATCGCCCTGATGAACCCGGGCGGCATCCGGGCGTCCCTGCCGTACGCCGCCTCTGCCGGGGACGAGGACCCCGGCGAGGTGACCTACGGCGAGGCGTTCACCGTCCAGCCGTTCAACAACCTGGTGGTCACCCAGACCCTGACCGGGGCGCAGCTCAAGAACGTGCTTGAGCAGCAGTTCCCGGGCTTCGGCGGGCAGACCACGCAGCGCGTCCTCCAGATCTCGGCCGGCTTCACCTACTCGTACGACACGACGAAGCCGGCGGGTGAGCGGGTCAGCGACCTGAAGCTGGGCGGTACGCCGATCGACCCGGCGGCCAGCTACCGGGTCACCACCAACGACTTCCTGGCCAACGGTGGTGACGGGTTCACCACCCTGCGGGAGGGCACCGCCCGCTCCACCGCGCCCGGCTTCGACGTCGACGCCCTGGTGGCCTACCTCGGCGCGGCGCCGGTGGCTCCCGGGCCGGCCAACCGCATCACCCGACTGGGCTGAACGGAAGGGTCCCTTCCTCTCGTTTTCCGTGCAGGAAGGGACCCTTCCTAACCGGAATGCTTGCGCGAGGCCAACCCACTCGGCATACTCGACCGCGTGATCGAGCAGGTGCGTGCCTACTTTTACTACGGCTCCGGGAGTCCGGCAGCCGTAGGTCGCGCCTGATCAACTGACCTACCGAAAGCCCCGGGCTCCTGGAGCCCGGGGCTTTCTGCTTCGGGATCCGGACACCGTGGCCTGTCTGACGAGGGAGTGCCCGATGATTACCAACATGGTGGAACAGCCTGCCGATCGCCTGGCCAACACGCCACCCGGACCGTCCGCCGAGCCTCACGCCAACACACCACCCGGACCGTCCGCCGACGCCCCCCAAGCCAACAGTGGGGCAGGCACCCAAACCGGCACGGATGCTCCGGGTGCGGCGGAACGTATCGCCGCCATCCGCGAGCGGATCGACGAGATCGACGACGCGCTCATCGCGCTCTGGCAGGAACGGGCGTCCCTGTCCCGGCAGGTCGGTGCCACCCGGATGGCCTCTGGCGGGACCCGACTCGTGCTCTCCCGGGAGCGGGAGATCGTCGATCGCTTCCGGGAGGCGCTGGGAGCCGACGGTACGCAGCTCGCCCTGCTCCTGCTGCGGGCCGGCCGCGGTCCCCTGTGAGCATCGCGCCGACCAGTCGCCACGCACAACCGGCGAGATCGGCGCGCCGTGTACCGGTGGTGGGAAGAACGCAGCGGGGCTTGCCGGAGTCGATCCTCCGGCAAGCCCCGCTGACCCAGACCTGTGTGGTGCGGTGTCGATCAGGCCTCGTGGGTGACGACGATCTCCCGCTTCTCGGCGAAGTGGCAGGCGCTGTCGTGGTCGGAGCCCGGACGCTGAATCAGCATCGGCACCTCCTTGGCACAGATGTCCTGCGCCTTCCAGCACCGGGTACGGAACCGACAACCCGACGGCGGGTCCACCGGGCTCGGCACGTCACCGGTCAACCGGATGATCGCCTTGTTCTCCCGGCTGGTCGGGTCCGGCACCGGCACGGCAGAGAGCAGCGCCTGGGTGTACGGGTGGGTCGGGCGCTCGTAGATCTCCTCGTCGGTGCCGACCTCGGCGACCCGCCCCAGGTACATGACCGCCACGCGGTCGGAGAGGTGGCGAACCACGGAGAGGTCGTGCGCGATGAAGATGTACGACAGCCCGAACTCGGCCTGAAGCTTGCCGAGCAGGTTCATCACCTGTGCCTGGATGGAGACGTCGAGCGCGGAGACCGGCTCGTCACAGACGATGACCTCCGGCCGCAGGGCCAGGGCCCGGGCGATCCCGATCCGCTGCCGCTGGCCGCCGGAGAACTGGTGCGGGTAGCGGTTGATGTGCTCCGGGTTGAGCCCGACCACGTCCAGCAGGTCCATGACCTTGCTCCGCCGGCTGCCCTTCGGAGCCACCTCGGGGTGGATCTCGAACGGTTCGCCGATCAGGTTACCCACGGTCATCCGAGGGTTGAGCGAGGTGTACGGGTCCTGCATGACGAGCTGGATCTGCCGGCGCATCCGGCGCATCTCGCTGCCCTTGAGGCCGAAGATGTCCTGCCCCTTGTAACGCACCGAGCCTGCGGTGGGTCGCTCCAGGTTCATCAGCACCCGGGCCAGCGTGGACTTGCCACAGCCGGACTCGCCCACCACACCGAGGGTCTCGCCCTGCTTCAGGTCGAGCGACACCCCGTCCACGGCCTTGACGTGCCCGATGGTCTTCTTGAAGACGATTCCCCTGGTCACCGGGTAGTGCTTGACCAGGTCACGGACTTCGAGGATGTTCTCAGTCACGGTTCACCAGATCCTCAGCGAAGTGGCAGGCACTGGCCCGGGTGGGGCCGACCTGCAGCAGCGGGGGCAGCTTCTCCCGACACACCGACTGCGCCATCGGACAACGCGGGTGGAACGGGCACCCGGACGGGATGTTCAACAGGCTCGGCGGGAGCCCCTTGATCGTCCGCAGCTCCTGGCCCTTCTCGTCGATCCGCGGGATCGATTCCAGCAGGCCGATCGTGTACGGGTGCGACGGCTTCGCGTACAACTCGTGCACGTTCGCCTCTTCGACGATACGCCCCGCGTACATGACCGCGATCCGGTCCGCGACGTCGGCGACCACACCCAGGTCGTGCGTGATCAGGATGAGGCCCATCTGCCGCTCACGCTGCAGTTCGGCGAGCAGGTCCATGATCTGCGCCTGCACGGTCACGTCGAGCGCGGTGGTCGGCTCGTCGGCGATCAGCACCTCGGGGTCGAGCGCGAGCGACATCGCGATCATGACGCGCTGCCGCATACCACCCGAGAACTGGTGCGGATAGTTGTTGATCCGCCCCTTCGCGTTCGGGATCTGCACGAGGTCGAGCATTTCGATGGCGCGCTTCTTGGCGTCGGCGCGACTCATGCCCCGCCGGAACCGGAACTGCTCGGCGATCTGGAACCCGACGGTGAAGACCGGGTTCAGCGCGGAGAGCGCGTCCTGGAACACCATTGCGATGCCTTCGCCGCGGATCCGCCGTCGCTCCTCGACCGACATCTTCAGCATGTCGCGGCCGTGGAACCGGGCCTCGCCGCCGGTGACGAAGCCGGGCGGGGTGTCGAGGATGCCCATGATGGTCTGCGCGGTCACGCTCTTGCCAGAGCCGGACTCTCCCAGCACGGCAAGCGTCTCGCCCGCGTCGACGTGGTAGGTCACCCCGTTGATGACCTTGGCCACGCCATCCCGGGTGCGGAACTCCACCCGGAGGTCCTCGACCTCAAGGAGGCGGCCGGAAGGACGTCCGGAGGCATCCGCTGCGGACCGCTCGGAAACGAGTATGTCGGACACAGGATCTCCTACCGGAGTTTCGGATCGAGAGCCTCGCGCACTGCCTCACCGAGGGTGACGAAGCTGAGTACGGCGGCGACGAGGAATGCGGAGGGGAAGAGCAGCAGGTGCGGCGCGACCCGGATCAGGTTCCGCGCCTCGCTGATCATGATGCCCCAGGACACTACCGGCGACTTCAGACCCACACCGAGGAACGACAGGGTCGCCTCGGCACCGATGAACGACCCGATGAGGATCGTCGAGTAGACCAGCAGCGGGGCCATGCAGTTCGGCAGCAGATGCTTGAAGATGATCCGCCCCGACCCGGCCCCCAGGGCCCGGGCCGCCACGACGTAGTCGGCGTCCTTGGTGGCCAGCACCGCCGACCGCATGATCCGCATGGAGACCGGCCAGGTCAGCACCACCAGGGACATGATGACCAGTCCCATGATGCGCCACTCGTTGTTGTCCGACCCAGGCGCGTTGAAGGTGAAGAGGATCACGATCGCACCGAGGACGAACGGCAGGCCGAAGAAGATGTCGGCGATCCGGGACAGGACCGCGTCCACCCACCCGCCCTTGAACCCGGCGACCATGCCCATCGCCCCACCGATGAGGACCGTGCCGATGGTGGAGAGCAGCGCGACGATGATCGAGGCACGGGCACCCCAGATCACCCGGGCGTAGACATCCTGGCCCTGGATGTCATAGCCGAACCAGGCGTCGCCCGACGGCTTCGCCAGACTGTGCGCCAGCTGGCCGTAGGCCGGGTCCTTGCTGGTGAACAGCCAGGGGAAGGCGGCGATCACCACGAAGAAGGCGATGAACACCACGGAGATCCAGAAGAGCGGCTTGCGCCGCAGGTCCGTCCAGGCGTCGCCCAGCAGCCCTCGCGGCTTCGCCTGCTTGGCGTTGGCGGGCAGGCCGGCGTCCGGCGGCGCGGTGCCACCCGCGACGGTGGGTGCTTCTGCCGGCGGAGTCGTGACTGCCGATCCGATCGTGGGGTCACTCATAGCGGATCCTCGGGTCCAGGGCGGCGTAGAGCAGGTCAACCACCAGGTTCATGAGCAGATAGACGAGCACCAGGATCACGACGATGGAGACCACCGTCGCGCCTTCCTTGGTGACGATCGCCCGGAAGACCTCTCGACCAATTCCGTTGATATTGAAGATACCCTCGGTTACGATCGCGCCACCCATCAGTGCGCCGAGGTCGGTACCGAGGAACGTGATCACCGGAATCATCGAGTTACGCAGCAGGTGGACGCCCACCACCCGACGCATGGGCAGCCCCTTGGCGATGGCGGTCCGTACGTAGTCGGCGCGGCGGTTCTCCGCGATGCTCGTCCGGGCCAACCTGGCGATGTACGCCATGGAGGTGCTGCCGAGGACGAAGCCGGGTATCAGCAACTCCGAGAAGGGTACGTCGCTCGAGACCGTGGGGTTGATGATGCCCCACTTCACACCGAACAGGAACTGCAGCACGAAGCCGGTGACGAAGGTGGGAATCGCGATCAGGAACAGTGTGGAGACCAGGACCAGGTTGTCCATGAAGCCGTTGCGCCGTAGACCGCTCAGCACGCCGGCGGTGATGCCGATCAGGGCCTCGACGGCCAACGCGACGATGGCCAGCTTGAGGGTGTTGGGGTACGCGGCGGCGATCAGCTCGTTGATCGACCGGCCACCGTACGTGGTGCCGAAGTCCCCCTGGAGCATGTTCTGCATGTACTTCAGGTACTGCACAGGCCATGGCTGATCGAGCGCGTATTTCTCGGTCATGCCGGCGATGTAGGAGTCTGGGCAGCGGCGGTCACCGCATTTTCCAGCAAAGGGGTCGCCGGGCACCGCCCAGACGAGCCAGTAGATCAGAAGTGTGGTCCCGATGAAGACGGGAACCAGTTGGAGCAGCCGCCTCAGTACATAACGGCCCATGGGTCCTCCAGACGGGGGGGCGCGTCGGGCGCCCGACACGGGTAGCAGATGCGCGCCGGAAACGTGGCAGACGCACCCCGGCGATACCGCCCCGGGTCGGGCCGCCAAGGAACCGGCGGCCCGACCCGGGGTCGGAACTAGTTACTTACTAGAGCTCGACCGAGGAAAGGTCGATCTCACCGACGTTGGTGACCTCAACCTTCTTCAGCTTCTCCGAGTGCCCCCACTGCTCGTTGTAGAAGTACACCGGGATGCTCGGGGTGTCGGCGTCGACGAGCGCAACGGCCTCAGCGAACTTGGCGTGCGCGGCGTCGATGTCGGCGGCCGCGGTGCCCTCCTTGTAGAGCCGGTCGACCTCCTTGTTGCTGTAGAGGCCGTCGTTCGAGGAACCACCGGTCACGTACAGCGGGCCGATCCAGTTCTCCACGTCCGGGTAGTCCTGCTGCCAGGCCGCCCGGTACGGGCCCTTCATCTCGTGGTTGTTGATCATCTGACGGAACACCGCGAAGGTCGGGATGCCCTCGGCGCGGGCGTTGATGCCCAGCGTGTTCTTCACGCTCTGCGCGACGGCCTCCATCCACTCCTTGTGGCTGGCGTCAGCGTTGTAGTAGAAGACCATCTCGCCCTGGAAGCCACCGGCCTTCTCCAGCAGCTTCTTGGCCTCGTCCGGGTTGTAGGCGCAGGAGGTGCAGTTGCCCTCCTTGTTCCCCGGCGCGAGCGGGTTGGCCCAGCTGTTGGACGGCTTCTTCGAGTTGAAGAAGACCTTCTCGGTGATCTCTGCCCGGTTGACCGACATCGAGACGGCCTTGCGCAGGTCAGCGTTCTGGAAGCGCTTGTCGTACATCGGGAAGGCGATCAGAGCCGAGGTCGGAACCGGCACGTTCTTGGCCCGGGTGCCCAGGTCGCTCTTCCACTTGTCACCGGCGAGCGACGAGTTCGGCACCTGCTCCATGAAGTCCAGCTGACCGGAGAGCAGGTCGTTGTAGGCGGCGGTGTCGTCCTGGTAGATCTTGACGGTCAGGTCCTTGAACTTGACCTTGTCTTCCAGGGTGTAGTCGTCGAACCGGGTCAGCTTGACCTCGACGTTGTCCTGCCACGAGACGAACTTCACCGGGCCGTTGCCGATCGGCTTCTTACCGAAGGCGTCCGAGGTCGAGGTGAAGAAGGCGTCCGGCAGCGGCATGAACGCGCTGTAGCCGAGCTTGGTCGGGAAGATCGAGAACGGTGCCGCCAGCGTGACCTTGAAGGTGTGGTCGTCAACGACCTCCAGGCCCTTCATCGTCTTGCTCGTCGGCTCCGGGGCCTTCTGCGGGCCGTCCGCCCCGTCGGGGTCCTCGGTGTGGACGTCGGCGTAGCCGTCGATGTCGCTGAAGAAGCTGGCGCCCTGGACCGCGTTCGGCGAGTAGGCGTTCCAGTTCCAGGCGTCAACGAAGTTCTTCGCCTTGACCTCGGTACCGTCGTGGAACTTGGTACCCTTCTTGATCTTGATGGTGTAGACCTTGGAGTCGGTGGTGTCGATCGACTCGGCAAGGGCCTTGACCGGGTTGCCACCGTCGTTCGGGTACCGCACCAGACCGGTCCACATGAAGTCGATGATCTTGCCGCCACCGGTCTCGGTGGTGTTGGCGGGGACCAGACCGACCTCGGGCTGGGTGCCGTGGATCGTGATGGCGCCATCGGTGCTTCCGCCCGAGTTGTCGCCTCCGTCCCCACTGTTGCAGCCAGCAGCGACGAGCACGACAGCCGCGCTGACCGCGACCGCGCCCGCGCGCTTCGAGACTCTCATTACTGGGGCCTCCTCTTTCATTACCTGGGTCTTCGCCGTGTGGTTCTACACGTCGTAGGGGTGACGCCGACCGGCCGCCCGAAGGTTGACACGGACCGCCGGAAAGCTACCGCAGGGAATCGGGACACCCCAGATGCACCGATGATCCGCCGGGCTCGCCCACCCACCGCACGCCGCCACCGCAACCGGTTTCCTTCGCTCCGGGCGGCCTGGGACAGGCCTTCGGGGAACGTCGGACGCGCCAGCCGGGTGACCCACGCAGGGGGGTGGAGCGCTTGCAACTGTGACACCGCCTGGCCTGTTGCGTGAAGGTGCCGTTATCAAGACGTTAGTTGCCTGGTGCGCTGCCGATACTGAAGAAAGATCGTTTTTCGCCCCGGAAAGGCGGCCCTGACCAGCAATTCCGTCATAGCCGCCGATACCTCGCCCTGCGCGTAGGCTCAGCTTTCATGAGCTTTCCCGCCTCCGCACCACCACTTTCCGACGTACGACGCACACTCGCCGTATTCGCCCATCCGGACGATATAGATTTTGGCTCCGCGGGCACCATTGCCAGCTGGGTAGCCGAAGGTATCGAGGTCACGTACCTTCTCATCACCCGGGGGGATGCCGGTGGGTTCGACGACACACCACGCGACGAGTTGCCCCTGATGCGAGAACGGGAGCAGCGAAGCGCCGCCGCCGCCGTCGGCGTACACGAGGTGTATTTCCTCGATGGTTACTCGGACGGCACCCTCTCCCCCACCCTGGCCCTGCGGCGGGACATCACCGCGGCGATCCGCCGGACACGACCGGACCGGGTGCTGACCAGCTCACCACTGCGCCGCTGGGAGCACCTCACCGGCCCAAGTCACCCCGACCATCTCGCCGCAGGGGAGGCGACCACCTGCGCCATCTACCCGGACGCGCGCAACCCGTTCGCCTTCCCGGAGCTACTTCGGGAAGGCCTGGAGCCGTGGGTGGTCCGCGAGGTGTGGTACGCCGGAGGGCCCGACCCGGATCACGCGGTGGACATCACCGACCATTTCGAGCAGAAGGTAGCGGCATTACGGGCGCATACCTCGCAGACCGCCCACCTTGACCTGGAAAGCTGGCTGCGTGACTGGCTCGGCGCCACGGCCCGGTCCGCCGGGCTGCCAGAGGGTCGGTTGGCGGAATCGTTCACCGTCCTCCGCACGGAGTGAGGCCACGAGACCATGCTCCGTATGGAGTGAGGCCACGAGACCATGCTCCGGCACGGAGTGGGGCCACCGGACAGTCATGCCGGTTCGGCCGATCGAGATCAACCGAACCGGCCCAAAGTTCAGACCAGTCGGCGATCCGCAGCCCAGCGGGACAGCTCATAGCGATTGGACATCTGGAGCTTGCGCAGGACGTTCGAGACATGTGTCTCCACCGTCTTGATGGAGATGTACAACTCCTTGGCGATCTCCTTGTAGGCGTACCCCCGGGCGAGCAGCCGCAGCACCTCCCGTTCCCGGTTGGTGAGCTGGTCCAGTTCCGGGTCGGCGACCGGGGTGTCCGGACGGGCGGCGAAGGCGTCCAGCACGAAACCGGCCAACCGGGGACTGAACACCGCATCGCCATCGGCCACCCGCCGGATCGCCGCGGCCAGTTCGTCCGGCGAGATCGTCTTGGTGACGTACCCCCGGGCACCGGCCCGGATCAGGCCGATCACGTCGTCCGCCGCGTCGGAGACGCTCAGCGCGAGAAACCGGACCTGCGGATGGCTGCGACGCATCGCCTCCAGCACCGCCCGACCACCCCCGTCCGGCATGTGTACGTCGAGCAGCACCACGTCCGGCTCCAGCGCGGCGATCCGGGTGACCGCCTCGACCACGCTGCTCGCCTCGCCGACCACCTCCACGTGCGCGCCCAGTTCGGCCCGGACCCCGGCCCGGAACATGGCGTGGTCGTCGACCAGGAACACCCGCAGCTGACGGGGGATGTCGACGTTGATGGCCGCCTCGCTCGGCTGGTCAGTCATGATCTTTTCCTGTCCTTCCTGCGGTGCCGGGAGTCGGCAGAGTCAGTCGCACCTCGGTGCCGCTGCCCGGTTCGCTGCGGATCTCCGCTCGCCCGCCGTGCCGGTCCATCCGACCGATGATCGAGCCACGTACCCCGTGCCGATGGTCCTCCACCGTAGTCGGGTCGAAACCCGCGCCCCGATCGCGGACGAAGACACTGATCTGCTCCGGCTCGACCTCGGCGTAGAGCGACACCGTCTGGACCTTGGCGTGCCGGGCGGCGTTGACCAACGCCTCACGTGCGGCGGCGATCAGCGCCCCGACCCGTTCGTCGGTCTCCCGATCACCCACCACCACCGTCTCCACGGTGACCGCATAGGTGTCCTCCACCTCTGCCGCAGCCTGCTCCAGCGCGGCGGCGAGCCGTTCGGTCGGCGAGGCGGTGGGCTTGTACAGCCAGTTACGCAACGAACGTTCCTGGCCCCGGGCCAGCCGCTGCACCGTCTTCACGTCGTGGGCGTTACGCAGGATGAGCGCTAGGGTGTGCAGGACCTGGTCGTGCACCATGGCGGCCAACTCGGCCCGTTCCTGTTCCCGGATGCGCCCCTCGCGCTCCGCGCGAAGTTGGTTGAAGGTCCGCCAGAGGGCGGGCGCGGCCACCACCCCGACTCCGGCGAGCCCGACCAGCGCGAAGATCACGCCGTTGAGTACCGCGTCGAAGTTGTCCTGCGGGGAGTAGACGGCGACCACGCCGATGATGCCGACGGCGACGAGCACCCCACCGCCGATGAAGCGCAGGACGAAGGCGCGTCGGTCGCTCTCCTCCACCACCGCGCCGAGCCACGGCACCGACATCGACTCGCTCCACTGCTGCCGACGTCCGGGCGTGGACTGGTGCCAGATCACCCCCGCGCCGACAGCGATGATCGCCACCAGCCAGCCGGCGGTGCTGGCCACACCGATCGAGTCGAACACCAGGGCCTGCACCATGATCATGCCGAGGCCGATGGCCACGAATGGCAGAAGCTGGAAGAAGTCCCGCGGCGGGGGCGTCTCGGCGGTGTCCGACCGAAGCGGGACGACCGCCCAGAAGGCCGCGTAGAGCAGCACACCGAGCCCGCTGAGTCCGAGCAGCACGGCGAACGCGACCCGGACCCGGACCACCGAGATGCCCAGGTGCTCGGCGATGCCGGAGGCCACGCCGGCGACCATCCGGTGGTCCCGGGAGCGGTAGAGGCGCGGAGGTTCGGTGGGGATGCTGATCGGGGAACTCCTTGTCCTGCCGGCCTGTCGGCCGGTCTCCGTGGGCCTGCCTGCCGGCCTGCCCGGCCGACTACACACCGCTGGTCATTCGATCGTCACACGGGCCCGGTTCCCTCGGCTACGGGGTAAGTCCCTGGTCGTTGGGTGGGCAGATCTCAGGGTGGGCTCAGGGTCGGGTCCCGAGGCCGGTCAGGTGGTCGACGAACGAGGATTTGGAGTATGACCGACGCAGCTGCCGACCCCCACCGGTCGGCCATGGGGGAGGGCACGCCGGGACCAGCCGGCCCGCCGCCAGCCGGCGGACCAACCCCGCCTCCCCACTCCGGGTACGGTCCGTCGTCCGCCCCGCCCCCACCACCGGGAACCGCCGGCTTCACCTCCCGGTACGGCCTGGTCCGGCCCCGACAGGGCCGCTACCTGGCCGGGGTCTGTGCGGCGATCGGCCGAGCCACCAACACCGACCCGATCCTGTGGCGGGTACTCCTCGCCGTACTGGGCTTCTTCGGGGGAATCGGCATCCTGGTCTACATCACCGCGTGGCTGATCATCCCCGGTGAGGGGGACACCGCGTCCCCGGTGGAGGCGATGCTGGGCCGGGGTCGGTCGAGCACCTCGCCGGTCACAGTGCTCGTCCTCAGCATCCTCGTCGCGGTGGGCTTCGGCTACGTCGTGACCGACGCGTTCCGGGCCGTCCTGCTCGGTGCGGCGATCCTCATCGGTGGAGCACTTCTGATGAACCGAAACAGCAACCGGGACCGGGCCGCCGAAGCGGGGAACCCAGCACCCGTCGACCCGTCCACTGCCCCCGGGCCTGATCCCGTCCAGCCGCAAGCGCCGGTATCGGCCAGCGAACAGCAGCCACCGGCGGTTCCCTCCCCGCCACACCAGCCGTCCCCGCCACACCAGCCGACCGGGCCACACCAGCCGACCGGGCCGACGACGACCGGTTCCTCGGCCGGTCTCGCCACCGAGCCGCTGTCGCCGTACCCCAGCCCACCGTTGCCGACCGAGCCGGCCACTGCGGCAGCGCCAACAGCGCCGCCGACCCAGGCACTGCCGGGCTGGCCGGTCAGCACCTCACCGGCACCGATGTTCCCGCCGCCAGCGGTCAGCCCTCCGCCGGCCGGACCGCTGCCCCCGGCTGGCGGATACCGACCGCCTTTCGCGCCGCACGGCCCGTACGCGGCCACCGCCACGTACCCGCCGGCCGCGACGCCCAAGGCTCCCAAGCCGCCCAAACCACCGAAGGAACGGTCGCCCCTCGGCGCCGCCACCTTTTCGATGATCTTTGTGGTTCTCGGCCTGCTGGCAGTACTCGACCTCAGCAGCGTCCTCGACGTACCGCCATCCGCCTACTTCGCGGTGGCGTTGGCCACCATCGGAGTCGGCCTCCTGGTCGGTACGTGGTTCGGTCGGGCTCGCTGGCTCATCGCGCTCGGTCTGGTGGCCGCCACCGCCCTGGGGATGGCCACCCTCGCCGAGTCCTACGATCGGGTCCGCAACATCGAGGGCGACGTCACCTGGGCCCCGACCAACCCGCGCGACCTGGCCAACCGGTACGAGAACAACTTTGGCGACGCGGTACTGGACCTCACCCGGATCGAGTTCACCGGCTCAGAGACCCAGGTGACCGCAGAGGTCAATTTGGGCAGTCTGACCGTGCGCGTACCGCCGAACACTGACGTGACGGTTACCGCGAACATCAATGCCGGCGACGCGACGGTCTTCAAAACCCGGTGGAGCGGTATCAACACCAACCGGCGCGATCTGACCGATCTTGGTCCGGACGGTGCCGGCGGCGGCAAGCTTCGGCTCTTCCTGTACGTCAACGCGGGCAACCTGGAGGTGACCCGATGAAGCCACACCGTACCGACGGGGTGTCCCTCGTGTTCGGACTGCTCTTCCTGGGGCTCGTCGTCTGGTGGTTGCTCGCCCAGATCTTCGACCTGGCGCTCCCCCCGATCGGCTGGTTCGCTGCCGGCGGGCTGATCCTGCTCGGTGTCCTGGGTCTCCTCGGCGCGCTACGCGCCAACCGGAACCCGCCACCCGCGCCGCCGGTCCCCGCGTCCGCACTGCCGGCCTCGGTGTCCGCGCCGCACGGGGGCGACGACGACCTGACCGCGCCGATCACCGGTCCGCCGGCCACCGGCCTGGGCTACGACGGGACGGGCTACGACGGGCGGGGCTGACACGGGCATATGCGGCGGGGTCGGAAAGCCGCATATGCTGCCCGATGGAGGTTTCCACCTCCAGCCGGTCCGCGTTGTGGGCGGTGGTGACGACTCCCCTCACGAGAGCCCCCGCCACCACCCACGTCCCACCACGACCTCGCGAGGAGCCCGCCCGACATGACGCAGTCCCCCGCCACGCACACCACCGGGGCACCCGGTCCGGTGCGCCTCGGCGAGCGCGCCGCCCGTACCCTCATCGCCGAACTCGCCCGGCACCAGGCCCCGAAGTCCGCCCTGTTGGTCGGGGTCACCGTGGATTCCTCGGTGCTGGCCTCGGTGTTCGACACCCTGCTGCCCGGCGACGCGGTCACCGTCGTACCGACGGACCCGCTGGCCGCAGCGGGCCTCCGCGCACACGTCACGGCCCAGGGACAGTGGGTCGCTGACCGGGTACGCGTCGTCGACACCCTGGCCGAGGCGGACGCGGCGGACGTGGTGGTGGCCGCCGAACCGTTGACCGGTACCGCCGAGGAGGCGCGGGCCACCGTGGAAGGGCTCGCCAAGTACCTGACCGAAGGGGCGGTGCTCTCGGTGGCGGTACCCGCCGTGCCGGGACGCACTCCGGGGGCCGCCGCTGAACTCGACCGGCAGGGTGCGCTGTTCGGCGTGGGCACCGATCTGGTCCTGCTCAACCAGCCCCCGGTACGGGTGTATCGGCTGCGGTACACCCCGGCCGCCGTGGCGACGGCAGCCCGACTCGCACCGGCCTTCCGGCCGTCGAGCGTGCCGTTGACCCGCACCATGCACATCGACTCCAACGGGGTCGCGGCAGCCGGCATCGCCCTGGGTGTGGCCGCCCTGACCCGGGTCGTCCGGCCGAAGTCCAAGCTCTGGCTGTTGCCGGCGCTGGCCGCCGCACCGGTGGCGGCGTTCTTCCGGGACCCGGAGCGGGACGTGCCCGACGACGCGTCAGCGGTGGTCGCCGCCGCGGACGGCAAGGTGCTGTCGGTGCAGCGGCTGCACGACGAACGCTTCGGTGACGGCGAGTTCCTCCGGATCGCGGTCTTCCTCTCCGTCCTGGACGTCCACGTCAACCGGGCACCGGTCGCCGGCAAGGTGGTGGACTACTTCGTCGCCGACGGCGGCTTCGCGGCAGCGATGAAGCCGGACGCGGAACACAACGTGGCCGCGTACACGACCCTGGAAACCGACCACGGCACGGTGGTGGTGGCGCAGCGTACCGGGCTGATCGCCCGACGGATCGTGCACCGCACGCCGGTCGGGGCGCTGCTGGCCCGGGGCGAACGGTTCGGGCTGATCCGGTTCGGCTCGCGCACCGACGTCTACCTACCCGCCGACGCGGCGGACCCGCTGGTGGGGCCCGGCGACCGAGTCGTCGGTGGCTCGTCCGTGATCGCCCGTTGGCGCTGACCACCGGCCGATGATCAGCCGACGACGATGACGAAAGGGCGGCTCCCGGAGTTCCGGGAGCCGCCCTTTTACTCGGCCGCTCATTGCTCGTTGTTCGTCGGCCGACTGGCCGTCCGTTACTCGGTTGTTCGTCGGCCGACTGGCCGTCCGTTACTCGGTTGCTCGTCGGCCGACTGGCCGGTCCGTCGGCTGGTTACGCCGCGCGGCCTGGGCCGTGCACGGTGGCACGCTGACGCAGCCAGAGCAGCGGGCCGCTGACCAGGTAACCCACGACCACCAGCGCGAAGGTGAGCCGGATGTCGACCAGGGCACCGATCACCGGGGCCAGCCAGAGCCACGGCGGCAGCTTGATCAGCCGGGCCAGCTTGGCGTACGGGAAGCTGGAGACCATCGCGAAGGCCAACAGGCCCACCCCCGCGACCACGGCCTTGCCCGGTACCGGAAGCCCGATCAGCACGGTGATCGCGAGCACCGCTGCGGCCATCGTGGTCGGGACGCCGCAGAAGAACCGGCCGTCCTTGGGCGAGACGTTGAAGCGAGCGAGTCGGATCGCGGCGCAGGCGGCTACCAGAGCGGCGGCGACCGCGGCGGCAGCGGTCGACACCGAGCCAGCCAGCGACGCGTAGACGACCACGGGTGCGGCGAGGCCGAACGAGCACATGTCGGCCAGCGAGTCCATCTGGGCCCCGAATGGACTCGCCACTCCCAGTTTGCGGGCCAGTGCCCCGTCGAGGCCGTCGAAGACCACACAGGCGATCAGGCAGGCGGCCGCCATGCGGACGTTGCCGTGCATCGCCAGGAAGATGGCGAAGAGGCCGAGCATCAGGCTGGCCACGGTGCAGGCGTTCACCACCGCGAACTTGATCCGGCGGGCGACGGTACGCTCACCGGGAAGCAGCGGGATGGTCGCGCCGGGGGCGGTCTCCTCCGGCACCGGGCTGACGGATCCCACCGCCGGACTGACCGGCATGACAGCCTCGATCTCCGCTTCGGTCAGTCGGTCGACCCGGTACGAATCGGCCGACCAGCGACCACCGGAGTGGTGGAAGCGCTCGGGCAGCATCTCGTCGGGCACGCCGTCCGATTCCTGATTGCGACGACCGACCCGGACCAGGAGCACCTGCCGGGCGAAGGTTCCACCCCGACGTAGTTGCCCGGCCCAGCGCCGACCTGCCGGGCGCGGGCTGTCCGTGGTACGACGCCGACGCCAAGGGGTCCTCGGCACGTTCTCCTCCATCACCGGATCGGTCACCTCCACCTTCGCGAAGGCCATCCGGCTCGTCGTGCCAGCCCTGAAAGGTGACCGGCAACCTGTTTTGCGGCCTACACCATCGCACAAACGTTGTGCGTTGGCGATAGTCAGCGATTGGACATCCTTCCACAAAGCGCCCGAACCACCCAGAGGGCCTAAACCGACGTAGCTAACCCCTCAACCCCGGCTCAGCCTCTTCACAGATTTTACCCGGGACATCTATATCGATCAGTCACGTGTCTACTTGCTGCCCAGTTGCCCCAATGCAGCCACTGTGACCTCGGTCAACGGAAGGTTCAACGCATCACGGACCGAAAACCATGCCGCCCGCGCGGTGGAGCCACCCGCCGCCTCGGTCACCTTCGGCTCGGTGGGTACGTCGACCGCCACCCGGTAGACCGCCCGGACACCGTGCCAGTCGATTGGCACGCCCTCTGGCCCCAGCTCAGCCGGGCTGTACCGGTGCGAGACGCTGAGCAGGTCGGTGACCCGACCAAGCTGACCGGACTCCTCCACGAGTTCCCGCAGCAACGCCGCCTCCGGCTGCTCACCGTGATCTGTACCACCGCCGGGAAGATGCCACCGCCCCGCCCCTGGATACCCGGGTGCGATCAGTGACAGCAGCACCCGATCGGCGGGGTCGGTGGCCAGGCCGTACGCGGCGAACCGCTGTCGCCGACCGGGCGGCAGCCCGGCCGGCGGGGACCCGGCCAGGTCGGCCTCCGGCAGGGGAACGACAGGTACGCCGAGCAGCTGCGCCGTGAACGGCATCAGTGACAGCCCCGGCAACTCAAGCGGCCCCACCCAGGCGATCCGATCGGTCGTACCCTCCCGTTCGTGGCGCAACGTCCCGCCAATCGGGGTGACGTCGTATATCACCCGGTCGGTGTGCACCACGAGGCTGTCCTGGTACGGCAGTCGAATCACGTCAGCGACGACGTTCCGCAGCCCGCTCACCTCGACTTCGAGGCCGGTCTCCTCGCCGAACTCGCGTACCACCGTGGTCGCCGGATGCTCTCCGTGGTCGACCCCACCGCCGGGAAGCTGCCACCTACCGGGAAAGGCCACGGTCCGGGCCGCTCGGGCAAGCAGCACCCGGTCTCCGTCCCGACACAGGCCGTACGCCGCAATCCTCCGCCGCTGTTCGGTCACCAACCGCTCCCCGTCGCTGTCCCACGTTTCCTGCCCCCGGCCCATGCTCCATCGGCGGTCCACGCTCCGTCGATCATGAACTTATCGTCGGCGGAGGATGCTCTATCCGACAACCTTCATGATCGACCCGGGATGGACGGGTCATCGAGGCGGGGCAGGGCAGGGCATCGGACTGGGTACCGAACTGGGTGCCTCAGGCCAGGCGGGCGGCCTGCACCGCCTCCGCGGTCACCTCGGTGAGCCGCTCTGCGGGCAGCGCCCCCAACTCGTCCGGGCCGAACCAGCGCGCCTCGCAGGTGGAGCCGCCCACGTCGTACACCATCGGGGGCACCGGCGAGTCGACCACCACCCGATAGAAGGCGCGTACGCCGTGCCAATCGATCGGGTATCCCTCGGGGCCCAGCGAGGCAGCGTCCCGGTGACTGGCCACGCCGAGCAACTCGACCAGCCGGCCCCGCTGGCCGGTCTCCTCGACCAGTTCCCGGATCAGCGCCGTGCCCGGCTGCTCGCCGTAGTCCGTACCGCCGCCGGGCAGGTGCCAGCACCCCGCACCGGGGTAGCCGTCGGAGACCCGGGTCAGCAGCACCCGGCCGTCCGGGTCGGTGGCCACGGCGTACGCCGCGAAGCGCTGCGCCCGGTGCAGCCCGTCCGGACCGGGCACCGCGTAGAAGGACGGAAAGTCCGGCGCCTCCTCGGGGCAGAGGTCGATCGAACCGGGCGGCAGGCCCAACGCCCGAGCCGTGAACGGGCGTAGCGGCAGTCCTTTCGCCTCGTCGAGGGTGCACCACTGGACCAGGTCGGTCGGCTGGTCCACCCGCTCGCAGATGGTCCCACCCCGTACGAAGACGTTGTAGAGCAGCCGATCGGTGTGCAGGGTGATGCCGCGTTCCGGCAGCGCCCGCATGTCGGCCAGGACGTCCCGGAGACCGGAGACGGTGACGGAGAGCCCGGTCTCGGCGGCGGTCTCACGTACCACGGTGTGGTTGGGGTCCTCGCCGTGGTCGACCGCACCGCCGGGCAGCGACCAGATGCCGGGGGTGCCGGACCGCGAGGAGGCGCGAACCAGTAGCACCCGGTCCGCCGAATCGGTACAAACTGCATATGCCGCGATCTTGCGAAGTGGCTCTAGTGCTGCTGTCACAGGGCGGAATTCTCCCCGCGCCAGCCAAGCCGACCACGAGAAGAGTCGGATTCCTGACAGTCGATCGGGAAACTGGCGACAGAAGGTTGACATGCGCCGCCAGGAAGGACCCTGCCAAAACAAAAGCGATAGGAAGGGGCTCTTCCTAACCCCGCCGCCAATCAGGGGGCGATCAGGGTCGGACTCCGGGCGGTCACCGAGGCAGTCGTCGAGCCGGACGCGGACCGTGGAGACATGACACAGAGTGCCCCACACCAGCCCCCGTACCGGCAGCTCCGCCGCCCCGTCACCGACCGCATGGTGGCCGGGGTGGCCAGCGGAGTGGGCCGCTACTTCAACGTCGACCCCACCCTGGTCCGGGTGATCTTCGCCGTAGCCACGGTGCTCACCGGCGGCCTCGCGCTGCTGGCGTACCCGATCATGTGGTTCGTCATGCCGGAGGAGCCGGCCGACGCTCCCGCCTGGCCGCACCCGGCAGGGGAAGCTACCTGGCCGCACCCGGCACCGGCTGGCCAAGCCACCTGGCCCCAGCCGGCAACGGCGGATGCGCCCCCGTGGCAGTCCGACCCGGCGCACCGACAGCCGCCGAGCGCGCCGCCTACCGCGTGACCCGGACCGGTGGGATCACTCCCACTCGATGGTGCCCGGCGGCTTGCTGGTCACGTCCAGCACCACCCGGTTGACCTCGGCCACCTCATTCGTGATCCGGGTGGAGATCCGGGCGAGAAGGTCGTAGGGCAGCCGCGACCAGTCGGCCGTCATGGCATCCTCGCTGGAGACCGGACGCAGCACCACCGGATGCCCGTAGGTGCGGCCATCGCCCTGTACACCCACGCTGCGCACATCGGCCAGCAGCACCACCGGGAACTGCCACACGTCCCGGTCGAGGCCGGCGGCGGTCAGCTCCTGCCGGGCGATCAGGTCGGCGGCGCGCAGCAGGTCGAGACGCTCGCGGTCGACCGCACCGATGATCCGGATGGCCAGACCCGGGCCGGGGAACGGCTGCCGCCAGACCATCGCCTCGGGCAGGCCAAGCTCGATCCCGAGAGCCCGGACCTCGTCCTTGAAGAGGGTGCGCAGCGGCTCGATCAACGAGAACTGGAGATCGTCCGGCAGACCGCCGACATTGTGGTGGGACTTGATGTTGGCGGTTCCGGTCCCCCCGCCGGACTCGACCACGTCCGGGTAGAGCGTGCCCTGGACCAGGAACTCCACATCACCGGCGGCGGCGACCTCGCGGGCGGCGGCCTCGAAGACCCGGATGAACTCCCGTCCGATGATCTTCCGCTTCTGCTCCGGATCGGTCACGCCGGCCAACTCGCCGAGGAACCGGTCCTGCGCGTCGACCACCTTCAGCTTGATCCCGGTCGCCGCGACGTAGTCCTTCTCCACCTGCTCGGCCTCACCGGCCCGCAGCAGCCCGTGGTCGACGAAGACGCAGGTGAGCTGGTCACCGACCGCCTTGTGCACCAGCGCGGCGGCCACCGCCGAGTCCACCCCGCCGGAGAGGCCGCAGATGACTTCCTTGTCGCCGACCCGGGACCGGATCTCGGCCACCTGCTCCTCGATGATGTTCGCCGGCGTCCAGGTCGGCTCGATCCCGGCGATGTCGTAGAGGAAGCGGGTCAGCATCTCCTGCCCGTGCGCGGTGTGCCCCACCTCGGGGTGGAACTGCACCCCGGCCCGGCGGCCGGCGAGATCCTCGAACGCCGCCACGGGTGCCCCGACCGACTCGGCGGTCACGGTAAACCCGGCGGGCGCTTCGGTCACACAGTCACCGTGGCTCATCCAGACCGGCAGCTCGGCGGGAAGTTCGCGCAGCAGCACGCCGGCCTCCGCCCGGGGCCGCAGCGGCGTACCGCCGAACTCCCGGTTACCGGTGTGTGCCACCGTGCCGCCCAGCGCCTGGGCCATCGCCTGGAAGCCGTAGCAGATACCGAAAACCGGTACGCCGGCCTCGAACAGGGCCGCATCCACCTGCGGTGCGCCAGGCGCGTAGACGCTGGCCGGGCCGCCGGAGAGGATGATCGCCGCCGGATCCTTCGCCAGCATCTCGGCGACCGGCATCGAGTGCGGCACGATCTCCGAGTAGACCCTCGCCTCGCGTACGCGTCGCGCGATGAGCTGGGCGTACTGGGCTCCGAAGTCGATCACGAGGACGGGGCGCGGAGTGCTCATGGAGAAAGCGTACCGAGCGTGATGGGGGCACCCGCTCGCGGCTGTGCCACACCTCACCGGTGGCGCGACCCGGGGAATAGGTCGGTGATGTCAGGAAGGGCCACTTACCCCCGTACTCGTAACTCCTTGTAGGGGTAGCCGCGTTCTCTACACAGAGAACCCCCAGCATGTGCCCGGACCCGCAAAAGCGGCGATGCGGCCAGCCGATGACAGACCACGCTGGGCGGCGCAGGCCGCAAGTAGTGCCACGGGAAAGGGTCGAAGGATGACAGACACCGGGCAGGATCGGCCGGGCCACAGCCACCGGTGGCAACCCAACAGACGGGCCCGCAGCCGACAGCTCGCGGTGATCGTCACGGTCGTCGCACTGCTGGCTGGCACCGCGTACGCGACCAGTGCGCTCCTCTCCGGCAGCGACGACGGCCAGCCGTCCACCGATACCACCGCCTCGACCACATCTGGGCGGTCGACTCCATCAGCCAGCCCCACCCCGGAGCCCGGTGCCGGCATCACCGGACCGCTCAACCTCCTCCTCGTCGGCGTCGACACCCGGGTCAGTGAACCGAGCTGGGAACCGCACGGCGACGCCGTACTCGTCATGCACATCCCGAAGGGACTGGACCGGGCGTACCTCTTCTCCCTCCCCCGCGACCTGGTGGTGGACATCCCGGCCTTCCCCAAGGCCGGCTTCTCCGGGGCACGGACAAAACTCACCCACGCGATGAGCTACGGCAGCCGGGACCCGGCCGGCCGCAGGCCACCCAACACGGCCCAGGGTTTCGAACTGCTCGCCACCACCGTCAGCCGGTACACCGGGATCAACCGGCTCGACGCCGGTGGCGTGCTCACCTTCGGCGGCTTCGACAACCTGGTGGACGCGGTCGGCGGCGTGGACCTCTACATCGACCAGCGGGTGGTGTCCCGGCACCGTCGACCGGACGGCACCCACCGAGCCAGCGGACCGGGCGGCTACGTCGGCCCGCAGATGGTCTACGAGAAGGGCCAGCGTCACCTGACCGGCTGGCAGGCGCTGGACTATGCGCGACAGCGCTACATCAACGGCGGCGACTACTCCCGCCAGCGCCACCATCAGCAACTTGTCAAGGCCGTCACCCGAAAGATCCTCAGCCAGGACCTGACCCGCGACCCCGCCCGGCTCGACCAGGTGATGAACGCCGTCGGCAGCGGCTTCACCTTCCAGGGAAACGGCCGACGCGTGGTCGACTTCGCGTTCGCGCTCAGTGGGCTGTCGGTCGAGGCGATGACCCTGGTCGAGTTGCCCGGACACTCGGTGAGTGACGGCAGCGGCTATCTGGGCGAGCAACTCGACGACGTCAGCCGACGGTTCATCGCCGAGTTGCGCGCCGGTCGGGTCGCGGACTTCCTGGCGGCCAATCCGACGCTCGTCGTACCGCGCTAGACCCCCATGAGGGGCAGGCAGGGGCCCCTGCCAAGGCGGAAGGCGATAGGAAGGGGCCTCCTAACACCCGAGTGGGGTGTGCGGTGCCACCGGGGCGATACGGGCATACGGCCCGTCGGGGGCCGGCCGAGGGTCCGGGTCACCCCGATTGGGCCAGAACGACATCGCCCGCTCGGCCTGGGCGGTGATGGTCAGGGACGGGTTGACGCCGAGGTTCGCCGACACCGCCGCCCCGTCCAGCACGTGCAGCCCCGGGTAGCCGAACACCCGGTGGTACGCGTCGACCACCCCGTCCTCGGCCGACCGGCCGATCGCCGCCCCGCCGAGGATGTGCGCGGTCATCGGCACGTTGAACGGCTCGGAGATCGATCCGCCGGGGATCCCGCCGATCTCGTCGGCGAGTCGCCGTACCGCCTCGTTGCCCGGCGGAATCCAGGTCGGGTTGGGCGTGCCGTGCCCCTGGCTGGTGACCAGCCGCCGCCGACCGAACCAACCCCGGCGGTAGTGCGTGATCAGCGAGTTGTCGGCCGACTGCATGACCAGGGCGATGATGGTACGCCGGGACCAGTCCCGCACGGAGAGCAGCCGCAGGTAGGTCAACGGGGACCGGACCAGGGTGCCCAGCCAGCGCCGGAACCGGCGGGGTCCACCGTCCACAAGTGCGGTCTGGAGCAGTCCCATCAGGTTGGCACCGGGACCGTACCGGACGGGCTCGATGTGGGTCTGCGCGTCGGGGTGGAAGGAACTGGTGATGGCCACCCCGTCGGTGAAGTCCACACCCCGGCGGCGGGCGGCCGGTCGCGGCACGGCCGCACCGAGGATCGCCTCGGAGTTGGTCCGGGTCAGCGCGCCGACCCGGGGCGAGAGCTTCGGCAGCGCGCCGGTAGCGCGCAGCTTGTGCAACAGCCGCTGGGTGCCGAGCGCCCCGGCGGCGAAGACGACCTGGTTGGCGCGGAAGGTCCGCTGGCGGACGGGCAGCCAGGTGCCGGTGCGTACCGTCTCGATCTCGTAGCCGGCCCCGTCCGCTGCGGGCCGTACGCTCGTCACGGTGGTCGATGGGACCACCTGCGCGCCACGCTCCTCAGCCAACCACAGGTAGTTCTTCACCAGGGTGTTCTTGGCCCCGACCCGGCATCCGGTCATGCATGATCCGCAGTGGGTGCAGCCGGTGCGGTCCGGACCGAGGCCACCGAAGTAGGGGTCGGCGACCTGTTCCCCGGGCCGACCGAGGTACACCCCCACCGGGGTGGGGCGGACGGTGTGCCCGACCCCCATCTGGTCGGCCACCGCCCGCATCGCCCGGTCCGCGCTGGTCTGCACCGGGTACGTGGTGACGCCGAGCATCCGTTTCGCCCGCGCGTAGTGCGGGGCGAGTTCGGCCTGCCAGTCGGTGATGTCCCGCCACTGTGGGTCGGCGTAGAAATCGGGCAGCGGTTCGTAGAGGGTGTTGCCGTAGACGAGGGAGCCACCACCGACCCCGGCTCCGGAGAGCACCAACACCCCCGCCTCCCGCCGGGTGGCCGAGCGCAGCAGGGTGATCCGCTGGATGCCGTGGCAGCCCAGCTTCGGCGCCCAGAGGAAGCGCCGGAGCCGCCACGACGTCTTCGGGAACTCGTCGTCGGTGAACCGGCGACCGGCTTCGATCACCGCGACCGAGTAGCCCTTCTCGGCGGCCCGCAGCGCGGCCACGCTGCCGCCGAAGCCGGAGCCGATGACCACCACGTCGAAGCGCATGAGCAGCGATATTACCGGCGGGTAGGAGCGTGTCTACCCACCCGGTACGGGCGGCGCGCTGGTCCCGGACAGCCAGGTGCCCAGCACGGGACGAAGCGGTTTACCCGCCACCCGTTCGGCAACGGTGAAGAAGTCGTCGGTGGTCACGATGCCGTCACGCTTCTCCGCCGTCCAGGTCTTGAGGATCCGGAAGAACGCCTCGTCGCCGACGGTGAGCCGCAGTGCGTGCACCACGAGCGCACCCCGCTTGTAGACCGCCCGGCCGAACAGCTCCGTCGGACCGGGGTCGAGCGCCGGTCGCGCCCAGTCCGTGTTGGCGTACTCGGTGGTGAAGTTCTGCTGCACCGAGCGGCCACCGGCATGCTCCTCCCAGAGCCACTCGGCGTAGCTGGCGAAGCCCTCGTTGAGCCACATGTCGCTCCACCGGCGCAGCGAGACACTGTCGCCGAACCACTGGTGGGCCAGTTCGTGGGCGACCACGCCCAGTTCGGGGCCGCCACGGAAGAACACCGAGCCGTAGACCGGCCGGGACTGGGTCTCCAGGGCGTACCGGATCCGGTCGTCGTCGACCACGATCCCGCCGTACGCCTGGAACGGGTACGGCCCGAACTGGCTGACCAGGAAGTCGGCCACCTCCCCGGTGCGGGCCATCGCCTGCTCGGCGGCACCCCCCTTGGGCAGGCTCGACGCGACCGCGGTCACCATCGGCTTACCGCCGTGCGTACCGGTGACCACCCGGTAGTCACCGATCACCAGGGTGGTCAGGTAACTGGCCATCGGCACCCGCTCGGCCCACCGCCACGTGCTCCACCCGTCGGCGGTGTCGACCCCGAGCGGTATCCCGTTGCTCAGTGCGCTGAGCCCCGCCGGCACGGTGGCCTCGATCTCGTAGGTGGCCTTGTCCGAGGGGTGGTCGTTGACCGGGAACCAGGTGCTGGCCGATTCGGGCTGACCGAGGGCGATCGCCCCGTCCGGGGTATCGCTGAAGCCGTTCGACCCGAGCGCCGGGTTGGTGATCGGACGGGGCTTGCCACCGTAGTCGACCTTGACGGTGAACCGTTGGTCCTTGGCGATCGGCTGGCCGGGGATGACGACGAGTTCGTTGTCCCGGCGCTCGTTGCCGGCCTTGGCACCGTCCACCTCGACCGACTCGACGGTGAGGCCGGCCAGGTCGAGGTTGAACCGGGACAGCGCCTCGGTGGCGGTCGCGGCGATGGTGGCGACCCCGGTCAGCACGTCGCTGGCCGGGTCGTAGCGCACCTTCAGCGCATAGCTCGCCACGTCGTAGCCACCGTTGCCGTACGAGGGAAAGTAGGGGTCACCGATCCCGTCGGCAGCGGACGAGGAGCTTGAGCCGGTGGGGTCGGGCCGCGCGGTCGGGTCGGTGGAACCCCGACCACCGGTGCAGCCGGCCACCGCAAGCACCGACACCAGCAGCGCGGCGATCGCCGTACGCCTGGACCTGCTCATTGTCCTCCCCACGCTCTCGCCCACCGCACCTCCGCGCGTCGTGGTACGCCGGGGCGGGGCAGGACCAGAGTATTCATTGGGTGTCTCGCCTCCGCGCCACTACCGTGATCCCGACAGCGGTACGGACGAAGGAGTTCGACGATGCCCGGCAGCGAGTTGATGTCTCCGCTGGTCGATGCCCTGTCCCGCCATCGATCCGAGACGGCTGCGGAGACCGACGACGTCGAGCGGGTCCGCTCGCTGCTGTCGTCGGCCGACGATCCGTGGCACCGGTCGACGCCACTGCATTTGACCGTGTCGGCGGCGATCGTGCATCCACCGACCCGTCGGGTGCTGCTGCGCTGGCACGTACGCCAGCAGGCCTGGCTGCTGGTCGGCGGGCACGCCGACCAGGGCGAGACGGACCCGATGGTCGTCGCCCTCAGGGAGGGGCAGGAGGAGACCGGCCTCACCGACCTCACCCCCTGGCCCACCCGGGACGCCCGGGACGCCAGGGACGCCAGGGACGCCAGGGACGCCGCGCCGATCGTCCACGTCGTCGTCGTGCCGGTCGCACCGAACGCCACCGAGCCGGCCCACGAGCATGCCGACCTGCGGTTCGTGCTCGCCACCGACACACCGGACGCGATCCGGCTGGAGAACCCGACGGCGGAACTGCGCTGGCTGTCCGTCCCGGAGGCAGTGGCGACGGCCACGAAGCCCAACATCCGCGAGACGCTGTCCCGGGTCGGCCGACTGCTCGGCGACTGACCGTCGCCCCGCCGGCACCGAAGATCCCTCGGCTTGCCGGATCGTCCGCCATCCGCCAGCGGCGTTGACAGAGTGATTGGATGACCAGCAGCGGATCGGCGATGCCCCGCAGGCCGATCCGTGCCAGGATCGCCACGCAGATCCAGCTTGCCACCGGTGGCGGCGGCGTGACCCGGTTGGAGCTCTTCCTCGACCTGGTCTTCGTGTACGCCTTCCTCAACGTCACCAACCTGATGTCGGAAAACCTGAATCCCCGCGGTCTGCTTCAGGGGGCGTTGGTGGTGCTGCTGCTCTGGCGGTGCTGGATCTCATGCGCCTGGCTCGGCAACGTCATCCAACTGGATCGCGGTCTACTACCACCGATCATGGTCATGCTGACCACGGCGATCCTACTGATCAGCATTGCCATCCCGGAGGCGTTCACCGACCAGCCCGGCGGCCTGCCTGGTCCGCTCGTCTTCGCCATCAGTTTCCTACTGGTGCGCCTGGTCGTACTGGTGCTCGCGACGGAGGCGCAGCGGGACAGCATGCATAGGCGTGGGTCCCTCCTACGGGCCTGGACGCCAGTGGCAGGCAGCGCGTCGTTGCTGCTGCTCGCCGCCCTGCTGCCCGCGCACCTGCCCCCGAGCAGCAACCGAGAGCAGATCCGGCTGGCACTCTTCCTGGCTGCCACTGTCGTCGACTACATCAGCACGTGGAACGTTGGTGCGGGCAGTTGGCAGGTCGTCTCGACGCGACACTGGGCCGAACGGCACAGCCTGATCATGCTGATCGCGCTGGGCGAGACGATCATCTCGATCGGTACCAGTCGCGGTCTGGTCGGGGATCCGCCGATCACCTGGTCGGTCATTGGCGGCTCACTGCTGGCCATCGTCATCGTGGCCGTGCTGTGGTGGACCTACTTCGACATCGCCAGACCCGCCGTCGAGCAGGCGCTGGAACAGGCGTCTGGAGTCGCCAGATCACTGTTGGGTCGCGACGCCTACGTTCTGCTGCACCTGCCGATGATCGGTGGCCTCATCCTGCTTTCGCTCGGCTTCAAGCATGGCCTGAGCGCGACCGAGGGCACCACCGCACACGACTGGGACGCGTTGAGCACGGTCATCCTCTACAGCGGGGTCGGTCTCTACCTGCTCGGGCTGTTCGCCCTTGAGTGGCGTTCCATCCGCCTGGCCGGGCGTAGTCCGTTGCTCGGCATCGTTCTGGTCTCCGCTCTGCTCCCACTCGCCATCCGCCTGCCCGTGTTGGGTGCCCTGGCGCTGCTGGCGGCGGCCACCACCAGCCTGGTGGTGGCCGACCGCACCGTCTTCCGCCGCCGGCACCGCTCACTACACGAAGTGATCACGCCTACGGAGATCCAGGGCACCGACATCACGCCCAAGGAACTCTTCTTCGACCTGGTGTTCGTATACACGTTCATCCAGGTCATAGTCCTCATGGCCCGGCAACCATCCGTGGTCGGGTTGGTCCACGGGTTGACGGTCCTCGCTCTGTTGTGGTGGGTGTGGTGTCACTACGCCTGGTTGGGCAGCGCGGTACGGAGCGAGTCCGGCCCGGTACGGCTGGCGGTGCTGGTCATCGTGGCGCTGACCCTGGTGCTCGGGCTCGCCATCCCGCAGGCGTTCAGCCACGTCTCGGGCGGGCTACCCGGTCCGCTCATCGTGGTGACCTGCTACCTGCTGCTCCGCATCCTGCACATCAGCTCGTTCTGGCTGGTCGCACGGCGGAATCCGGGGTTACGCAGAAAGGTGTTGCGGGCCGCCGTCCCGGCGGCAGTGGCCGTGGCCCTGCTGCTCTACTCCGTACTGGCCTTTCCGCCGGCAGACGAGCCCGCCTCGATCAGTCCGATCGGGACGGTCCTCTGGGTCACGGCCGCCCTCGTGGAACTCGGTGGAGGTTACCTGGTCGGACGCACCAACTGGCAGATCCGCTCGGTCGAGCACTGGACCGAGCGGTACGCCCTGATCATCCTCATCGCGTTCGGCGAGGTCGTCATCTCGACGGGACTGGCCGTGGCCGATCAGCCGATCTCCGGGCCGGTCACCATCGCCATCACGCTCAGCGTCCTCATGTTGTCCACCCTCTGGTGGGTGTACTTCGGCATCGATGCCATCCTCGGACAGCGGATCATCGAGACCCGGACCGGCCTGGCCCAGTGGGCGCTGGCCCGAGACGCCTACACCTACCTACACCTGCCCATGGTCGTCGGGTTGGTGTCGTTGGCCTACGGTCTGCGCACCACCCTGGCACTGGTGGCGGACCGGCCCGACGCGGGATCGACGCCCTTGGGGCACGTCACCCTCTTCGGTGGAGTGGTCGTCTATCTTCTCGCCGACCAACTGTTCTGGTGGCGTATCCAACGTCCGGTGCGTTGGGTGCGCGTGGGCGGGGCACTGCTCGTGGCGACCCTGACGCCGGCAACGATGCCCCTGCCTGCGCTCTGGGCACTGGGCCTGCTCACCACCGTCAGCATCGGCCTCGTCATGATCGACTCGATTCGTTCCACCGGGCTTCGCCGGGCACTGTACGAGCCGCCCACCCAGACCCGATGAACGACGCCGTCCACGCCGACATCACGTGATCATCTGGCGCGTCCGTGTGCCGCGAGGGTGGCGAGGGCGCGCAGCGTGACACTGCCCCGCCACTCCACACGCTGTCCCGGGGACCAGTCGAGCCAGTCGAACATCCAGCCGCCGTCCGCCAGTTGGTCAGTCTCAAGCCGGTCCAACTCCGCGTCGATGTGCTCCGGTGCAAACAGGGCCCGGCTGCGCAGGTGCGGCCGTGGCGAAAGCACGAGCGCGGTGAGGCGCTCGTCCTCGGTGCCACCGGGGACGGGGATGGTGCCGTCGTTCCCAATCTTGGGCCGGAGCGATGCGATGGCCGCACGGGCGCGATCCTCGTCCGGTTCGTGGTCGAGGAAGTCGAGAGCGAACTTGACCCAGTAGGCGTCGAGCTGGTCCGGGCGATCGATCCGGGACCAGCACCAGGACCTTGCGACGTCGAGCCAGGGGGTCTGGACGCCGGCTCGGGTCAGGATGGACGCGACCCCGAACGTGATGAACGAACCGTCCGGGTTCGGTGTCATCCAGGGTGCGTGCGGATGGTCGGCCGCAGTGGGCAGGACGAAGGGCAGCGCCCCGTCCGGACGGGCGTTGCGGGCGGCCCAGTTCGCCGCCTGGATCACCATGGAATCATCCAGGGCGTCGACCTCGGCGAGCACCTCGAGCGCGTGCAGCGTGGCAGTCGGCTGGCTCGCGGGATCCCGGACGTCGGGTTCCAGAGCATGGCCGAAGCCGTGGTCGGGGTTCTGATAGGCGCGTAGTGCCGTGCGCACCGGTTCGACCGGGGCACCGTGAAGAAGCACCGCGAGTCGGTGCCGGTCCAGCAGACGGGCGGTGTCGTGGATGAACCGTTCGGCAGCAGCGATGTCGGTGGGCATGACACCCAACACTAGGCGGATCCGTCTGTTGGATCTTGAAAGATTCGGACAGGCGGCGGGCCGGTGATTTGAGCACGCGCTGCGTCAGTCCATCCGGACGTCCCGACCCCAGACACCGACGGCCGAAGACGCCGACGGCCGGCGACCCGCTCTCGCTGACGCGAACGACGGGCTGCCGGCCGGGAACGGACGTCAGCGGTCAAGGACGAGCCCCACCTTCTGGAACTCCTTCAGGTCGCGGTAGCCACACTTGGCCATCGCCCGGCGCAGCCCGCCGAAGAGGTTGAGCTGGCCGTCCGGCTCGTCGGCCGGGCCGTAGAGCAGCTTCTCCATCGACCCGAGCGGCTGGTCGGCGGTGCCGAAGGCACCCCGGGGCAGCTTCGGGTGGCTAGCGGCCGGGTGCCACCAGGCACCGCCCGCCGGGGCCTCCTCGCAGAGCGACAGCGGCTCGCCGAGCATCACCGCGTCGGCACCACAGCCCAGCGCCTTGGCGATGTCGCCGGAGGTACGCAGGTCGCCGTCGGCGATCAGGTGCACGTAGCGGCCACCGGTCTCGTCGAGATAGTCACGCCGGGCCGCCGCCGCGTCGGCAATGGCGGTGGCCATCGGCACCCGGATGCCGAGTACCGACTCGGTGGTGGACCACTCGTCGCCGCCCAGGCCGACGATCACGCCGGCCGCACCGGTCCGCATCAGGTGCAGCGCCGTCTTGTAGTCGGTACACCCACCGGCGATGACCGGCAGGTCCAGGTCGGCGATGAACTCCTTGAGGTTGAGCGGCTCGTCGGTGGTGGAGACGTGCTCGGCGGAGACGATCGTGCCCTGGATCACCAGGATGTCGACCCCGGCGTCGAGGATCACCGGGGCGAGCGCGAGGGTGTGCTGCGGGGAGACCCGTACGGCGACCGTGCCGCCGCCCTCGCGAAGCTGACGTACCCGCTCGGTGATCAGCTCGGGCCGGATCGGCTCGGCGTACACCTCCTGCAACCGACGGGTGGCCGGGGCCTCCTCGGGCAGGGCCGCCAGCTCCTCCAGGATCTTGGTCGGGTCCTCGTAGCGGGTCCAGAGACCCTCGACGTTGAGCACCCCGAGCCCGCCGAGCTGGCCCAGCCGTACGGCCGAGGCCGGGCTCATCGTCGCGTCGGAGGGATGCCCGACGCAGGGGATTCCGAACGGGTACGCGTCGAGCTGCCAGGCCGTGGAGACGTCGTCCACGTCCCGGGTCCGGCGGCTCGGCACGATCGCGACATCGTCCAGGTGGTAGCCGCGTTGCGCGGTCTTCCCCAGCCCGATCTCTACCACGTCACGCATGAGTCACTCCAGGTGTGAGGGGGGCAGTGGTTCAGCGGGTGTGGTAGTTGGGTGCCTCGACGGTCATCTGGATGTCGTGCGGGTGGCTCTCCTTGAGCCCGGCCGCCGTGATCCGGATGAGCTGACCGCGTCGGTGCAGCTCGGGAATGCTCTCCGCGCCGGCGTACCCCATCGCCAGCCGCAACCCGCCGACCAGCTGGTGGGCCACCCGGGACAGCGGGCCCCGGTAGGGCACCTGGCCCTCCACGCCCTCGGGGACCAGCTTCTCGTCACTGGTCACGTCCTGCTGGAAGTAGCGGTCCTTGGAGTACGACCGGGCCTGGCCCCGCGACTGCATCGCGCCCAGCGAACCCATCCCCCGGTACGCCTTGAACTGCTTACCGTTGATGAAGATCAGCTCACCGGGGCTCTCCTCGCAGCCGGCGAGCAGACTGCCCAGCATCACCGAGTCGGCACCGGCCACCATCGCCTTGGCGATGTCGCCCGAGTACTGGATACCGCCGTCGGCGATGACCGGCACACCGGCCGGACGGCAGGCCCGGGCGGCCTCCATGATCGCGGTGATCTGCGGCACGCCCACCCCGGCGACCACCCGGGTGGTGCAGATGGCACCCGGTCCGACACCGACCTTGACGCCGTCGGCCCCCGCGTCGACCAGCGCCTTCGCCCCGGCGTAGGTGGCGATGTTGCCGCCCACGATGTCGATCGTGGCGTCCTTCTTCAGGGTGCGGACCATGTCGAGCACCGCGCGTTGGTGACCGTGGGCGGTGTCGACGATCAGCACGTCCACTCCGGCGTCGATCAGCGTGCGGGCCCGCTTGTAGGCGTCGTCACCCACGCCGATCGCGGCGGCGACGCGCAGTCGGCCGGCGGCGTCCTTGGTGGCGTCGGGGAACTGCTCGCTCTTGGTGAAGTCCTTGACGGTGATCAGGCCCCGGAGCCGACCGGCGGCGTCGACCAGGGGCAGCTTCTCGACCTTGTGCTGACGCAGCAGGGTGAGCGCCTCCGCCTTGGAGACCCCCTCCCGCGCGGTGATCAGCGGCATCCGGGTCATGATCTCCCGGACCGGGGTGTCGCCGTCGGAGACGAAGCGCATGTCCCGGTTGGTGACGATGCCCACCAGGGCCCCGTCGGCGTCGACCACCGGCACTCCGGAGATGCGGTATCGACCGCAGAGCGCGTCCACCTCACGCAGGGTGTCGTCCGGGTTGCAGGTAACCGGGTTGGTGATCATCCCGGACTCGGAACGCTTCACCAGGTCGACCTGCATCGCCTGGTCCTCGACCGAGAGGTTGCGGTGCAGCACACCGATGCCGCCCTGACGGGCCATCGCGATCGCCATCCGGGCCTCGGTCACCGTGTCCATGGCGCTGGAGAGCAGCGGAAGGCTGAGCGTGACGTTGCGGGTCAGTCGGGTGATCGTGTTGACCTTGCTCGGCACGATGTCCGACTCGCCCGGCTGCAACAGCACGTCGTCGAAGGTCAGGCCGAGCGGCACCGTCAGGGGTTGCGCCGCAGCCAGGTCGGCGGCGTACGCATCGGTGTCGACCAGACCCGCCGGAAGATCGTTGGTCGGCAGATTGTCCACGATTTCTCCCCTGAGCTGGTCGGAACGACGGCATCACGTGCCGTAGTGGATCATCGCCCGGCCGGAGCGGGCGACGCGATGGTTCATCGTACCCAGTGAGCTGGGGCGCGTCGGCGGGCGGCAAGGCCCGCCGACCGGTGGGGCTGGCTCCGACGCCACGGGCACCCGACCGACGGGTACGCACACCAGCCGGGGTTACGACTACGGTGGGGGGGTGCACGACGAGCCGATCGATCCGTTCAACGGCGACCCCGCCGATCCGTCAGCGGGCTTGGACGACGCCGTCGGCGACGCCCCGCTCGAACCACTGACCGAGAGCGAGCGGCAGGACGTACTGGAGGACCTCGCCGACCTGGAGGTCTACCAGGCGCTGCTGGGTCCATCCGGCATCCGTGGACTGGTGATCGAGTGCGAGGACTGCCGAGAGCCACACTACTTCGACTGGGATCTGCTGCGCGGCAATCTCCGGCATCTGCTCAACTCGGGCCGCCCCCGAGTGCACGAGCCGGCCTTTGATCCGGACCCGGACCACTATGTGAGCTGGGAGTACGCCCGCGGCTACGCCGACGGCGTACACGACACCCTGGCCGAGGGCACCGACGACGGCGAGAGCTGATCCGAGACTTCCGGTGTGCCGGCACCAAGGCACCGCGGGCCACCGACGGTCAGGCGACCAGTCCGGCCCGGAAACCCGCCGCCACCGCGTGCGCCCGATCCCGGGCCCCGAGCTTGCGGAACAGTCGACGGGCGTGCGTCTTCACGGTGTCCTCCGAGACGTAGAGTTCCCGGCCGATCTCCGCGTTGCTCTTACCGTCGGCCATCCCCAGCAACACCTGCATCTCGCGCTCGGTCAGCACCAGGTGCCGAGCGGCAGGCGTACCCTGCTCGGACCGGCCGACATCACCGGCGGCGGGGTTCTTCCCGACACGGGCGGCGCCGGACCGGCCATCGGCAGCGGTGGCCTGGGGTTCCGCCGCCCCGGCCGACGACGGACCGACTTCTGCCGGGTGTTCACCGTCACTGCCGGGGTCGTCACCCCGCTGGACCGGTACGACTCCGGGCACCCCCGGTTGACCGCCGCCGGCCTTGCCCACCGACCCGGCCCCCGCCCCCACCGGCGGGCCGGCCCGCCCGGGCAGATGAACGTTCGCCGGATCGGTGCCGACGGGCGGGACGGCACCGCCGCGCGGCGGTGTACCGGTTTCCGAACCGATCGCCCCCGGGCGGGCCACCACCCAGGCCACGGCCCCTGGCCGCTGTTCGGTGCCGGGCCGCTGGCCGGCGTCCGGGCGCTGCTCGGCAACGGATCGGCCGGCGTCCAGACGCTCGTCCCCGCTCAGACGCCGGGCGGCATCCGGACGCTGGCCGGTGGTGCGGGCCCGGGCCGCCGGGTTGGCGAGTTCGCCCGGCACCGCCGCCCCGGCGACGGTGGGCAGCGCGGCCCCGTCCCGGCCGGTCCCGCGGATGGCCCGGCCCCGGGCGGCGAGCAGCATGATGGCCTTGGCCACCACGCTGACCAGGTCATGGTCCCCGCCCTGGATCAGGCCCCGCGCCCCGGCGGCGATGGCGGCCGAGGCCACCCCTGGCTCTTCCGTGCCGAACAGCAGAATCGCTGCTCCGGGAGCCCGGGCCAGGACGCGTCGGGTGAACCCCACACTGTCCGGCCGGGTGAGGGCGGTGTCGGCCAGGACCACGTCAGGTGGTCGCTCGGCGAGCCGCAGCATCACCTCGGGATCAGACACTGCGGTACGGACAGCGGCGGCCAACCCGAGCCGGGCGGCGGCGGAAGCGACATTCTGCGCCGCGAGCGATGTCCGGACGCAGACGAGAACTGTACGCACGGTGCTCTCCTCTCCTCAAGGAGGAGACCACGGCAGGCTTTGATCATGACGAGTTTCCGCGCGATGAACGACAGAATTTTCGGCCTTTGCGCACATCAGCCAGTTTTCAGCCGATTCGTCAGTAGATGCACCGGTTGCTGGCATCGTTTTCTTGGGCGGCTGCGCGGGTTCCCGGCGGAGACGTGTGAGCCGGCGGCGTACTGGGTAACGCGAAGGCCAGCCAGGAAAGTGTCGCCGGACCAGCCAGGAAGTCGGTACGCGCCCCGCGCGGGCCGCCGTCCCGGCATCCCGACCTCGGGTCGCCGGGGTCCCGCGCTCACCGTCGAAGGAAGGTGCTGATGTCGGACGTACGCAGACTGCCCGGACCCATCGTTGACCTGTGGGAGTGGCAGCGGCTCGGTGCCTGTCGGGGCCGGGACAGCGCCCAGTTCTTCCACCCGGACGGCGAGCGGGGCGCCTCCCGCAACCGCCGGGAGACAAACGCGAAGACGGTCTGTGTGACCTGCCCGGTACGCGCCGAGTGCGCCGCGCACGCGCTCGCCGTGCGGGAGCCGTACGGCGTCTGGGGCGGGTTCAGCGAATCGGAACGACTCCGGTTGCTCGCCATGGGCTGGGAGGATCTCGCCGACCGGCGGCGTAGCCGGGTGGACATCGCCCGGCTGGAGGCACGACTGGGCAGGCCCCACAAGGCCACGATCCCGGTGCAACGGCAACTACAGGAGCGATCCGCCTGACCAGGGCGATCCCACGATCGAACGGATCCGCGTGATCAGGGGCTCCGGACACGCCAGCGCGTGCCGGAGCCCGTTTCCGATTACGCGGATCCGGTCTTGCTCGTACCTCGGGTCAGAAGCTCGTACCTCGGGTCAGAAACCCGGGCCGTGCTGGTGCCCGTGGCCGTGGCTGTGGCCGTGCCCACCCGCCGCTGCGGCGACCGGCTTCTCCGGCTTCTCCACGATCAGGCTCTCTGTGGTGAGCAGCAGTCCGGCGATCGACGCGGCGTTGACGACCGCGTTACGGGTCACCTTCACCGGGTCGACGATGCCGGCCTTGGCCAGCTTGACGTACTCGCCGGTGGCGGCGTCGAGGCCCTTGCCCCAGGGGCTGGAGGCTACCTTCTGCACCACCACGTAGCCGTCGTGCCCGGCGTTCTGGGCAATCCAGCGCAACGGCTCGACCAGTGCCTTGCGGACGATCGACACGCCGATCTTCTCGTCACCGGTGAGCCCGATGCCGTCGTCGAGCACCGAGGCGATCTGCGCGAGGGCGGCCCCACCGCCGGGCACCGTACCCTCCTCGACCGCGGCCTTGGTCGCGGCGATGGCGTCCTCGATGCGGTGCTTGCGCTCCTTCATCTCGACCTCGGTCGCCGCACCGGCCTTGATGACCGCGATGCCACCGGAGAGCTTCGCCAGCCGCTCGGCCAGCTTCTCCCGGTCCCAGTCGGAGTCCGAAGCCTCGATCTCCTTGCGGATCTGGCCGACCCGGTCGGCCACCTCGCTCTTCTGACCCCGGCCGTCGACGACCGTGGTGTTGTCCTTGTCGACCACGACGCGCCGGGCGCTGCCGAGCATCTCCAGGGTGACCGCGTCGAGCTTGTAGCCCAACTCGGGTGCGATCAGCTCACCGCCGGTGAGGATCGCCATGTCCTGGAGCATCGCCTTGCGCCGGTCACCGAAGCCGGGGGCCTTCACCGCGCAGACCTTGATGGTCTTGCGGATCGAGTTGACCGTCAACGTGGACAGCGCCTGACCCTCGACGTCCTCCGCCACGATGAGCAGCGGCTTGCTGGTCTTGAGCACCTTCTCCAGCAGCGGCAGCAGTTCCTCGATGGAGGAGATCTTCTGCGTGGTGATCAGGATGTACGGCTCGTCGAGCACCGCCTCCTGGGCCTCGCTGTCGGTCACGAAGTGCGGCGAGATGAAGCCCTTGTCGAACTGGAGGCCCTCGGTGACCTCCAGCTCGGTGGCCAGGGTGGAGCCTTCCTCGACGGTGATCACACCGTCGCGGCCGACCCGCTCCATCGCCTCGGCGATCAGGTCGCCGATGGTGGCATCCTGCGCCGATACCGTCGCCACCTGGGCGATCGACTCGCGCTTGCCCACCTTGGCGGCCTTGTCGAGCAGCGCCGCGGAGACCTTCGCGGCCGCCGCGTCGATGCCCCGCTTGAGGCTGGTCGGGTTGGCACCGGCCGTCACGTTGCGCAGGCCCTCGCGGACCATGGCCTGGGCGAGCACGGTGGCGGTGGTGGTCCCGTCGCCGGCGACGTCGTTGGTCTTCGTCGCCACCTCCTTGACCAACTGCGCGCCAAGGTTCTCGTACGGGTTGCTGAGCTCGATCTCCTTGGCGATGGTCACGCCGTCGTTGGTGATCGTGGGGGCGCCGAACTTCTTGTCCAGTACGACGTTGCGCCCGCGCGGGCCGAGGGTGACCTTGACCGTGTCGGCGAGCGTGTTGACACCGTGTTCGAGCAGGTGCCGGGCGTCGTCCGAGAAGCTCAGGATCTTCGCCATGAATATCCCTTCAAACAGTCGATGCCCCGGCCCGGCGAGCCGGTCCGGGGCATCGTCACTGATCAGTTGATTACTTCTCGATGACCGCGAGGACGTCGCGGGCGGAGAGCACCAGGTACTCCTCGCCGGCGTACTTGACCTCGGTGCCGCCGTACTTCGAGTAGATGACCGTGTCGCCGACCTTCACGTCAACCGGGATCCGGTTGCCGTTGTCGTCGACGCGGCCCGGGCCGACAGCGAGGACGGTGCCCTCCTGCGGCTTCTCCTTCGCGGTGTCGGGAATCACGATGCCCGACGCCGTGGTCGTCTCAGCCTCATTCGCCTGGACCAGGATCCGGTCCTCAAGCGGCTTGATCGCAACCTTGGTCGCGGTAGTCACGGGCATACCCTCCTGGGGTACTTGGTTTCTATGCGCCGGCCGTACGTGCCGGACGGCGTCATCTGCCTCATGCCACCGGGCGGGTCCGTCGTCGCGGGTGCCGGTCCGCCTGGCGTTTAAGCCTCGGACCGGAGCCCGAAGCTGGCACCCTCGGTTCGAGAGTGCTAACGGCAGGTTAGGCCGATGGCTGGCACTCCGTCAAGGAGAGTGCCAACTCTCCCGCCGGCGAGTCGCGCCGATTCACCCGTCGGCAGCACCGACCCAAACCCCCCGCTACCTGCCCCGATCGTCCCCGACGGGTGCGCCGCCGGTCCGCCCCGTGCTGCCAGCCACAATCGCAGGCGTGGACCTCGACCAACTAGCCGCACTGCGTACCCCCGATGGTGCGCGTGCCCTGACCGCGGCGGCCGAACTGGCCGGCGGCGACCCGCTCACCGCCGCCAGCGCCCTGCGCGCGGCCGGCGTCCCCGCCGACCTCGCCGCCGGCGCGCTCACCCAGGCCGAGTTACGCCGCCGGGCGGCCGCCAAGTTCGGCCCGATGGCCGCCGGGATGTTCTTCACCCGAGCCGGCCTGGAGCAGGCCACCCGGGCCGTGGTCGCCGACCGGCGGGCGGCGCGGCTGCGGGCCGCCGGCGTGACGAGCCTCGCCGACCTCGGCTGCGGGCTGGGTGCGGACGCGCTCGCCGCCGCCCGGGCCGGCATCCGCGTGTACGGTGTGGAAGCCGACCCGGTCACCGCCGCGATGGCTGCCGCGAACGCCGAGGCGGCCGGGGTGGCCGACCGATTCACCGTGGAGTGTGGCGACGCCACCGCCTTCGAGGTGGGTCGGGTCGACGCGGTCTTCTGCGATCCGGCCCGGCGGCGGGCCGGCACCGGACGCCGGATATTCGACCCGAACGCGTACTCCCCACCGTGGGACTTCATCACCGGACTCATCGCGCGGGTCCCCCGTACGGTGCTCAAGGTCGCCCCCGGCATCGAGCATGCCCTGATCCCGCCGGGCGCCGAGGCCGAGTGGGTCAGCGTCGACGGTGACCTGGTGGAGGCTGCCCTCTGGTGCGGCCCGCTCGCCGGATCCCCCCGCCGTGCCACCCTGCTGAGCGGTAAGGGCGGTCCCCTGCCCAGCGAGCCGGGCAGCGCGGCGGGCAGCGAGCCGGGCAGCGAACCGAGCCAGCTCACCGGCACCGGCACCGTCGACGCGCCGGTCGGGCCGGTCCGCCGCTACCTGTACGACCCGGACCCGGCGGTGGTCCGCGCCCACCTGGTCGCGGAGTTCGCCGAGACCGTGCATGGTGGGTTGGGCGACCCGAGCATCGCCTATGTCTACGCCGACGAGCCGGTGCCGACCCCGTACGCGCGCTGCCTGGAGATCACCGACGTGCTGCCGTTCTCCCTCAAGCGACTCCGGGCGCTGCTCCGCGAACGCGGTGTCGGCCGGGTGGAGATTCTCAAACGCGGCTCGGCGCTGGAGCCGGAACAGCTACGTCGGGATCTTCGGTTGTCCGGGGCCGCCCCCGCCACCGTCGTGCTGACCCGGGTGGCCGGAGCGCCGACGGTGCTGCTGGGCCACCCCGTCACACCCGCATTTCGGTAGGTCGTCGGCGGGCGCGGGGATAGGGTCCGATCATGGCAGGGCAGGGAACGCCGGCGACGGCGTTGCTGACGAAACAGAAGGTCCCGCACAGCACCCACCCGTACGACGTACCACCTGACGCACCGCACTACGGCGCGGAGGTGGCGGCGGCGCTCGGCGTACCGCCGGAGCGGGTGTTCAAGTCGCTGGTGACCGAGGTGGACGGGGCGCTGACGGTGGCGGTCGTTCCGGTGACCGGTGAGTTGGACCTGAAGGCGCTGGCCGCCTCGGTGGGGGGCAAACGTGCGGTGCTGGCCGACCGTACGGTGGCGGAGCGGGCCACCGGCTATGTCCGGGGCGGGATCAGTCCGCTGGGTCAACGTAAACGGCTGCCGACCGTGGTCGACTCGTCCGCCGAGGGCTTTCCGGCCGTCTACGTCTCGGCCGGTCGGCGCGGGTTGCAACTCCAACTCGCGCCAGCGGACCTGATCCGGCTGACCAACGCGATCACCGCCCCCATCGCCATCCGCTGACCGTGCGGACGGACAGCCACGGGGCGGACGGGCAGCCACGGGGCGGACGGTCAGCGGCACCTCCCGGGTACGGCATCGGGACGCGACGACCAGTGGACGCTTCATCCGCCCAGCCCCTTCACTGCTCTGGCACCACACCGACGAGTCCCTCGATCCGTTCGATGCGCTGGATGAGGGGCTGGAGTTCCTGACGTACGACGGCACCGATGGCCTTGGCGGGGTCCGCCCCGGCCGCCCCGGTGCCCGGTTGCTGTGTCTGGGTGCGCAGGTGGACGTAGCCGGCGAGCCACGCTGCCACGGCGCGACGGGTCAGTCGGGGCTCCACGCCCCGAGCGCGCAGCATCTGGCCGGCGGTCCCGTCGGGCTCGGTGAGCAGGCCGAGCAGCAGGTGCTCGCAGCCGACGTAGTTGTGCCCGAGGGCGGTGGCCTCGGTGACGGTCAACTCCAACGCGTTGGCTGCCGGCCCGCTGAACCGGCTCGCGGGCGGCTTCCCGGAGGCTGCCGAACTGGTTGCCGCAGGCCGGTCCCCGCTGACCGCTACGGACTGCTCCCCGGCGATCTCCGGCGTCGCCGCTACCGCGAGTTGGTCGAGGTCACGCTCCAGTTGCTCCGGTTCGAGTTCCACCGCACGCAGGACGTGCAGGGCGACGTTGCCACCCTCGGCCAGGATGCCCCCGAGCAGGTGCTCGGTCCCGACGGTCGGCACTCCCTCCGCCTGGGCTCGTTCCCGGGCCAGCCGGAGTACGGCTTGGGCCCGAGCCGTGAAGTGTGGCAGCCGCGCGGCCAGGTCATCCAGATCCAGGTGGCCCAGGGTGGTCTCCCGGATCGCGGTTACTCGGCGCACCGCCTGCTCCAGGGCCCGCTGGCAGATCGCCGAGACCGGCACGCCGGATTCCCTGACCGCTTCCGCCAACTCATCGGGTAGATACACGTTGATCTTTGGCATGGCCGACATCCTCCCTACCACCGAGAACATAAAGGTAACCCCTATGTAACCCCACTGGGGTTACTTTGACAATACATCCGAGAGAACCGATCAGTTGGCAGCTGGAGCATCGATGACCAGCGCGCATCCACCGTGTTGCGAAATTGTTATCGCCAACAACAAACTCAGCCGCTGATATGCCTTGTGCCGCAGCCGCGACCCCTAATACGTTGCCGGACACAACAAACGTACGAAGACCGGTCTCAATCCGTTGTCGTGCCGGCATCCGGAGCCGGACGGCCACCGCAGTCTCTCCCCCGTACCGAGACCCGCACTTCACCCCCGAAAGGACCCGTGCAGATGCGCAAAGGGATCCTCACCATCGCTGCCGCCGGGCTACTGGTAACCGGCAGCCTCGCCGCCTGCGGCGAGACGTCCGACAACGCCGGCAGCGCCAGGACGCCGAAGATCGGCGTGATCCTGCCGGACAGCGCCACCTCGGCCCGGTGGGAGACCGCCGACCGCAAGTACCTCAAGGAGGCATTCGAAGCCGCCGGCGTCCAATACGACATCCAGAACGCCCAGGGCGACAAGGCCCAGTTCCAGACCATCGCCGACCAGATGATGACCAGCGGGGTCACCGTACTGATGATCGTCAACCTGGACTCCGGCACCGGCAAGGCCGTACTGGACAAGGCCAGGTCCCAGGGCGTGGCCACCATCGACTACGACCGGCTCACCCTCGGCGGCTCGGCGAGCTACTACGTCAGCTTCGACAACGTCGCGGTCGGCAAGCTCCAGGGCGAGGGCCTGGTCAAGTGCCTCGCCGACAAGGGCGTCAAGGACCCGGTGGTGGCGGAACTCAACGGCTCGCCCACCGACAACAACGCCACCCTGTTCAAGACCGGTTACGACTCGGTCCTCAACCTGAAGTACGAGGCCAAGGAGTTCGTCAAGGGTCCGGACGTCTCCGTACCGGAGTGGGACAACACCCAGGCCGGCACCATCTTCGAGCAGATGCTGACCCAGCAGCGCGGAAAGATCGACGGAGTGTTGGCCGCCAACGACGGCCTGGGCAACGCGGTCATCTCGGTGCTGAAGAAGAACAAGCTCAACGGTCGGGTCCCGGTCACCGGTCAGGACGCCGACGTACAGGGCCTACAGAACATCCTCGCCGGTGACCAGTGCATGACCGTCTACAAGGCGATCAAGCAGGAGGCCGATGCCGCTGCCGACCTGGCGATCGCACTGGCCAAGGGCGAGAAGAAGGACACCGGGCAGTCGGTGAAGGACCCGGAGGGCGGTCGTGACGTCCCCGCCGTCCTGCTCGCCCCGAAGCCGATCTACCTGGAGAACGTCAAGGACGTGGTCGCCGACGGCTTCGTCACCAAGGCCGCCCTGTGCGCCAACGAGTTCGCCGCGCTCTGCACCAAGGCCGGCGTGAGCTAAGCCGAGCCGAGCTGAGCCGAGCTGAGCCGAGCCGCGCTAAGCCGAGCCGAGCCGAGCCGAGCCGAGCCGCGCTAAGCCGAGCCGAGCCGAGCTGGGCCACCGCCGCGCTCCCGACGTTAGGAAGGGCCCCTTCCTATACCGAAAACGATAGGAAGGGGCCCTTCCTAACCCGCAGCCCGCGACTAAGGAGACCCCGTGTCCGCGCCCCCTGTGTCCGCGACCCCCCTGTTGGAACTGCGCGGGATCGACAAGAGTTTCGGTCCGGTCCAGGTCCTACGTGACGTCGCCTTCACCGTCCAGCCAGGCGAGGTGACCGCGCTCGTCGGTGACAATGGTGCCGGCAAGTCGACCCTCGTCAAGTGCATCAGCGGCATCTATCCCACCGACAGCGGCGAGTTCTGGTTCGAGGGCCGAGCGGTCAACGTCAACAGCCCCCGGGACGCCGCCGCGCTCGGCATCGAGGTGGTCTACCAGGACCTCGCCCTCTGCGACAACCTCGACATCGTCCAGAACATGTTCCTCGGCCGGGAGAAGCGCACCGGACTGGTGCTCGACGAGGCGACCATGGAACAACTGGCCGCCGAAACCCTCGCTGGCCTGTCGGTACGCACCGTCAAGTCGCTACGGCAACACGTCTCCAGCCTCTCCGGCGGTCAGCGGCAGACCGTGGCGATCGCCAAGGCGGTGCTGTGGAACAGCAAACTGGTCATCCTCGACGAACCCACCGCCGCGCTGGGCGTCGCGCAGACCGCCCAGGTGCTCGAACTGGTCCGCCGGTTGGCCGACAACGGCTTGGCCGTCGTGCTCATCTCACACAACATGAACGACGTCTTCGCCGTCTCCGACCGGATCGCCGCCCTCTATCTCGGCCAGATGGTCGCCCAGGTGAAGACCACCGACATCACCCACGCCCAGGTGGTCGAGCTGATCACCGCCGGACGTACCGGCGGGCTCGACCTGACCGCCGCCGACACCGACCCTGACCCTGACCCCGACTCCACCGCCGGCACCGACGCCGCCGACATCCCCGGAACTGTCGGCACCCCCGGCGTCGAAACCGCTGACACAGACACCGCCGACTCCGACGCCGACCCCACAGGAGCCACCCGATGACCACCATGACCCCGGTACGCGGGGAGTCGGCCGTGGACACGGCACCGACCGTCGGCTCACACCTACGGGACTACCTCGGTCGGGTACGCGGCGGCGACATCGGCGTGCTGCCGGCCGTACTCGGGCTGGTCGTGCTCTGCGCGGTCTTCGCGATCCTGCGACCGTCCTTCCTGTCCGCGTTCAACTTCGCCAACCTGCTCACCCAGGGGGCGGCGGTGACGCTGATCGCGATGGGACTGGTCTTCGTCCTGCTGCTCGGCGAGATCGACCTCTCCGCCGGGTACGCCAGTGGGGTCTGCGCGGCGGTGCTGGCCAACCTGGTCACCCTCCAGGGCTACCCCTGGTACGTCGCCGTCGCGGCGGCCCTCGGCACCGGTGTGCTGATCGGGTGCGTGCTCGGCTTCCTGGTCGCGAAGGTCGGCATTCCGTCGTTCGTGGTGACCCTCGCCGGTTTTCTCGCCTTCCAGGGCATCGTGCTGATGCTGGTCAAGGAGGGCACCAACGTCTCGGTACGGGACAGCGTGCTGGTGGCGATCGCCAATCGCAACCTGCCGCCCTGGCTCGGCTGGCTGTTGGCTGCCGTCGCGGTCGCCAGCTACGCCGTAGTGCAGTTGCTACGTCACCGCAACCGGATGGCCCGGGGCCTGACCACCGCCCCGGTGACGGTGCTACTGATCCGGGTCGGCGCCCTGGCGGTGCTCCTCGGTGCCGCCGTCTACATCCTCAACCTGGAACGCAGCATCAACACCCTGATCGTCTCGCTCAAGGGGGTGCCGATCGTCGTACCCATCATCGCCGTACTACTGATCGGCTGGACGTTCGTGCTGCAACGCACCGCGTACGGGCGGCACGTCTACGCGGTCGGCGGTAATCGGGAGGCGGCCCGGCGGGCCGGCATCAACGTCGACCGGATCCGCATCTCGGTCTTCGTCATCTGCTCGTTCATGGCAGCGATCGGCGGCATCGTGGCTGCCAGTCGGGCCAACTCGGTCGACGCCAAGACCGGGGGCAGTAATGTGCTGCTCTACGCGGTCGGTGCCGCGGTCATCGGTGGTGCCAGCCTCTTCGGCGGCAAGGGCCGGGTGATCGACGCTGTGCTGGGCGGCGCGGTGGTCGCGGTCATCGACAACGGGATGGGCCTGATGGGCTACAGCGCGGGAGTCAAGTACGTGGTGACCGGGCTGGTCCTGCTGCTGGCCGCCGGGGTCGACGCCCTGTCCCGACGACGGGCGGCGGCAACCGGAAACCGTTGACCGTCCACCGACACGGGGAAGTGGAGTGACCGTACCGATGCGCGCAGGGCCGAGCCAGGAGGAGATCCGCCGGCAGAATCTCGGTGCGCTGCTGCGCTACGTACACATCCACGGGGCGACCTCCCGGGCGGAGCTGACCACCGAACTGGGACTCAACCGCAGCACCATCGGCGCGCTGACCGCCGATCTCACCGCCGCCGGGCTGGTCAGTGAGGGTGCGCCCCGGGAGACCGGTCGGGCCGGCCGGCCGTCGCTGGTCGTCCGACCCCGGTCCGACCTCGTGTACGCCTACGCGTACAGCGTCGAGGTGGATCGGCTCAGGGCCGCCCGAGTCGGGTTGGGCGGGGCGATCCTCGACCGGCGGGAGGCTCTGCGCCCGCCCGGGATATTGGCGGAGGAGACCGTGCCGCAGCTCGCCGCCTTCGTCAAGGAAATGCACCAGTCGGTCCCGGCCGGATCGGTCTACGTGGGCGGCGGCGTCGCGGTCTGCGGCATCCTGCGCGGGGAGGACGGCCCGGTGCACGTACGACCGCAGACCGGCTGGGTCGACGAACCGCTCGGTACCGCGCTCGCCGCTGCCCTGGCCACCGAACTCGAATCCGACCGGCCCGTCCTGATCGGCAACGCCGCCGACGTCTCGGCGCTGGCCGAGCACGCCCGGGGGGCCGGGGCCGGCTGCGACAACCTGATCTACCTGCACCGGGACGTCGGGGTCGATGCCGGGATCATCGTCGGAGGGCGACGGCTGACCGGACATGGCGGCTACGGCGGCGAGGTCGGTCACATGGTGGTCCGGCCCGGCGGGCGGCTCTGCGGCTGCGGCTCGCGTGGCTGTTGGGAGACCGAGATCGGCGAGCACGCCATGCTGGCCCCGGCCGCCGGAGTGGCTCGGCAGCCAGCCACCACCGACGGCCGGGGGGCGGCGCTCGCCGTCGTCGACGCGGCGTCGCGGGGGGACGCCAGCGCCCAGGCCGCCGTACGACAGGTCGGCGACTGGCTCGGCTTCGGTGTGGCGAACCTGGTCAACATCTTCAACCCGGAGGTGGTCATCTTCGGCGGCACCCTGCGGGACGTCTACCTCGCCGCCGCCGCCCGGGTACGCAGTCGACTCAACTCGATGGCGCTGCCCGCCGCAAGGGAGCAGGTACGACTGCGTACGCCACAGCTGGGCGAGGACGCCGCCCTGATCGGGGCCGCCGAGCTAGCCTTCGCTCACCTGCTCACCGACCCGCTCGACGCCACGAACTGAGTCCCGGAGTCGGTCCATGGTCCGCCAGACCGGGCTGACCAGCGGAAGCAGGGTCACCACCAGGTAGGCGAGGCCGAACAGCAGGCTCGCGGCCGGCAGCCGGAGCCCCTGCACGGCCAGCCCGGCGAGCAGGCTGCCCAGCGGGATGCCCGCCCAGGAGACGGCGTGCGTCAGTCCGAGCACCCGGGCCTGAAGATGCTCGGGAATCCGCTCGTACGAGAGTGCACCGAGGATCGGATTGACCGCCGCGATCGACAGCCCGGCGATGAACGCGACCAGGTAGATGACCCACAACTGCTCGACGAGGGCGAGTACGACGAAGCGGGGTGCCCCGGCGATCAGGAAGCCCACCGTGAAGACCGCGAACCTCGGTACCTTCGGCGCGATGGTGGTGAAAACGATGTTGCCCAGCACCGCCCCGACGGCGAAGGATGCGGAGAAGAAGCCGAGCGCGGTCGGGGATCCGATGATCTCCTTCGCCCAGATCGGCGCGAGCACGCTGTTGTAGGCCGCGTCGGCGAGGTTGGTGACGAAAAGCATCACGACCAGGCCGCGGATGAGCCGATCCTGGCGTAGGAAGCGAAACCCGGTGCGCAACGCCATTAGGTACGGTTCCCGGTCGGTTGTCTTCCGCTCCTCGTCCGACGGTCCGGGCAACACCACTGGTACGAGCAACGCCACGACCACCGCGCCCACGACGAAGGTCGCCGCGTCGATCAGGAGCACCGTCGGTGCGTCCAGCGCGGCGATGAGCAGGCCGGCCAGTGGCGCGCCAAGGAGCGTGGAGAGCCGGCTCAACCCGTCGTGCAGGCTTGTTGCCCGGGTCAGTGACATGCCGGAGGCGGCGACGGTCTTCGGAAAGACCACCCGTTTGGCCGTGTCGCCGAGCCCGCGCAGCCACCCGACCCCGGCGACGACCGCCAGCAGGACACTGAAGGCCAGCAGGTCGGCCCGGTACAGCAGGGGTATCGCGGCCAGCGCCAGACCGCTGCCGAGGTCGGTGACGACGCTCATCCGACGGGCACCGATCCGGTCGATCAGCGGCCCGCCGAGGGCGCAGGCCACGACGTACGGCAGCATCTCGGCGAACGCCACCAGGCCGGTCTTCGTGGCACTGCCGGTGGTCGCCAGGGTGAACCAGGGCAGCGCGACCAGGCTCATCCGGCTGCCCACCAGCGAGATCGTCTCGGCGATCAGCAGACCGACCAGACCACGGCTATTCCGCCTCGCCGCGGCCGCTGTCGTCGTATCGCCTGTCGTCCCGGCCGCTGTCGTCGTATCGCTCGTCGTGGTGTCCACGGTCACACCTTCACTCGGTATCGGTCGACGGGAACGGCAGGAGTTGCGCCTGTAGGACGACCTGTTCGGCGCCAACGGGTGCCGCAGTCTCCGGCAGGTCTCGGCGATAGCGCTGGACCAGCGCGAAGATCTCGTCGTGCAGTGCCGCCGCCTCGGCGGCGGTCAGCCGCAGTCGCCAGTCGCTGAGGGTGGACGCCTGCCGCCACTCCTCGGGCAGGGTGGGCCGCTCCCCCAGCCACCGGTCGACCCGCTCGGCATACAGCGACGCGACCGCGCGTAGGTAGGTCTCCATTTCTGCCGCTGCCTGTTCACCGATGGTGCCGTCGAGCAACGTCCCGCCATGTGCCGCCTTCCACCACCGCTCGCGGCCGGCACCGCGATCGGGGTCCTCGACCACGAAGCCGTACTGGGCGAGTTGGCGCAGGTGGTAACTGGTGGCGCCGGTGGATTGGCTGAGTCGCTGGGCCAGCAGGGTGGCGGTGGCGGGACCGTGCTCTCGCAGCAGGTTGAGCATGCGGACCCGCAGTGGGTGCGCGAGGCCGCGCAGGCTGGTCGCGCTCGGACGTACCTCTTCCCTAGACATGTTTGCAAAGCTAGCCTTGCAAAGCTTTCTTTGCAAGACCCTCGCACAAAACCGCCCACCCACCTCGAAGAGCAGCTAGTCAACGCGTCGGCGTCGTCACCCGGCAACCGCAACCGCAACCGTATCCGTATCCGTATCCGTATCCGGCGAGTCGACCCGGTCGCGGGCCATGGGGCTGTCGCTGCCGCGACAGTCACCCGGGGCAGTGGCAGCTACGCCCGGTCACCGTGCCAGGAGCGCCACAGCGCGGCGTACGAGCCATTCGCCGCGACCAGCTCGTCATGCGAGCCCAACTCGGCGATCCGGCCCTCCTCCACCACCGCCACCCGGTCCGCGTCGTGGGCGGAGAAGAGCCGGTGGGCAATGGCGATCACGGTACGACCGTGCAGCGCGCCGGCCAGCGACCGTTCCAGGTGCCGGGCGGCACGCGGGTCGATCAACGAGGTCGCCTCGTCCAGCACCAGGGTGTGCGGATCGGCCAGCACCAGCCGGGCCAGGGCCAACTGCTGCGCCTGAGCTGAGGAGAGTGCATACCCACCCGAGCCGACCATGGTGTCCAACCCGTCGGGCAGGCGCTGCGCCCAGTCCAGTACGTCCACTACGGCCAGCGCGGCCCGTACCTCCTCGTCGGAGGCGCCCGGCCGGGCCATCGACACGTTCTCCCGCAGCGTGCCGATGAAGACGTGGTGCTCCTGGGTCACCAGCGCCACCTGCGACCGCAGTTCGTCCAGGGACAACTCGGCCAGTGGGCTGCCGCCTACGGTCACCGTCCCGACCCGGGGTGCGTGGATACCGGCGAGCAGCCGCCCGAGCGTGGACTTGCCGGCCCCGGAAGGCCCCACCATGGCCAGTCGTTCGCCGGGTGCCACGGTCAACGTGATGCCGTGCAGCACGTCCCGACCGTCCCGGTAGGCAAACCGCACCTCCTGCACGGCCAGCCGCTCGTCACTGAGCCGCTCGTCACAAGGCTGCTGGTCACTGAGCCGCTCGTCACTGAGCCGCTGCCCGCTGGGCCGCTGATCGGGTGCCGTCGGAGCGAGCACGGGCTGGTTGTCGGTCGGCTGGGCGACGCCGAGCAGCCGGGCCATGGACGCACCGCCCACCTGCAACTCGTCCAAGGTGGAGAGCAGTCGATCGATCGGGTGAATGAGCTGCTGGACGTAGAGCGTGGCGGCGGTGACCTGCCCCAGGGTCACCCAACCCTCGATATAGAACCAACCGCCGATGACCAGGGTCGCCACGACCGGCACCACATAACCGACCTCCACCACCGGGAACCACACCGTACGCAGGAAGAGGGTGTAGCGCTCGGCCGCGTACGACCGGGCGATGTCGGTGTCGGTACGGGCCCGGCGGCGTTCCTGAAGCCGCAGGGCCTCGGTGGTGCGTACCCCCTCGACCGTCTCGCTGATGCCGTCGGTGATGTCGGAGTAGGCGGCGTTCTCCCGCAGGTAACCGGCGGGGGCCCGGCGCAAATACCACCGGGTGCCGACCCACAGGATCGGCACCGCCAGCAGGCAGGGCACCCCGAGCACCGGACCGACCAGCAGCAAGGCACCGGCGATGAAGAACGCGGTGACGATGGCAATGAGGGTCTCGGGTACGGCCCGCCGCACCGTCTGCGACAGGGCCGAGACGTCCCGCGAGGTACGCGTCAGCAGGTCACCGGTGCCCGCCCGCTCCACGGTGGCGAGCGGAATGGCGAGGATCCGGTCGACGAACTCCTCGCGTAGCTGGGCCAGCACCCGCTCGCCCAGTCGGGCCGACGCGAAGTAGGCGAACCGGACCAGCACCGCCTGCCCGACCACGAACCCGGCGATGACCAACGCGATCCGGTCCACGGTCATCGTGGTGGTGCCCTGCGAGATTGCCTCGACCAGGTCACCGAGCAACCGGGGCGCGGCCAGACCGGCGATGGCCGCCAGCGCGTGCAGGCCGAGGGCGACGGCCAACGCGCGCGGATGCCGGCGGATCAGCGTACGGGCGTACCGCCGGACCTGCTTGGCGTCCGCCACCGGCAAACTGTTCACGCCGTCACCTCCCTACGGTCGGCACCGGCGCGTGAAACTGAACCACCCATTCGCTCGACAAGCTCACTCACACCGCCACCTCCTACGGTCGGCACCGGCGCGTGAAACTGAACCACCCATTCGCTCGACAAGCTCACTCACCCCGCCACCCCCCTACCGTCGGCACCGGCGCGTGAAACCGAACCACCCATTCGCTCGACAAGCTCACTCACACCGTCACCTCGTCCGTACGGTTGACGGTCGCGGCGTACCTCGGCTCGTCGGCGAGTAGTTCCTGGTGGGTGCCCTCGGCGATGACCTTGCCGTCCTCCAGGAAGACCACGTGATCGGCCCGGCCGAGCAGCAGCGGGCTGGTGGTGCAGACCAGGGTGGTACGGCCGTGCCGGGCCCCACTCAACCGGTCGGCGATACGGGCCTCGGTGTGCGCGTCCACCGCGCTGGTCGGCTCGACCAGCACCAGGATCTCCGGGTCGGCGACCAGCGCCCGGGCCAGCCGCAGCCGCTGCTGCTGCCCGCCGGAGAACTCCCGGCCCCGCTCGGCGACCAGCGCGGCCAGCCCGTCGGGCAGCGCCTCGACGATGTCGGTGGCGCTCGCGGCAACCAACGCCGCCTCGATCGTCGCGTCGTCGGCCGAGTCGCGCGGGTCCAACTCCGCCCGGAGCGGGCCCGCGAAGAGGCGGGCGTCGTTGTCGGCCACCAGGATCCGTTCCCGGACCGTGTCCAGTGCCAGGTCCCGCAGCGGTACGCCGCGCAGTGTCACGTCGGCGTCGACATACCGGCCGAGTCGGTCCGCGACGGCGACGGCGTCCTCGGGTGCGGTCGCGGCGAGCGCCGTCAACCGGCCCGGCCGGACCACCAGGCCGGATTCGACGTCGACCAGGTCACCGGGCTGCTCGGGCAGGCGGGCCGGCTCGGCCGGATCGGTGAACTCCGGGGTCATCCCGAGTAGTCGGATGATCCGGCGGGCGGCGACGTACCCCCGGGTGTACTTGTTGAGCGCCTCGGTGAGCGTCCGGAGCGGGGTGACCAGGAAGGCCGCATACCCGTAGAAGGCGACGAGCTGACCGGCGGTGATCTCGCCCCGCAGCGCGAACCGGGCACCGAGCCAGGTCACCAGCACCACGAAGCAGCCGGGCAGCAGAATCTGCGCGGCCTCCAGTAGCGACTCGACCCGGGCGACCCGGACCCCTTCGGCGCGCAGCCGTTGCGACTCGGTGCGGTACCGCGCCGAGAAGACCGGCTCACCCCCCACTCCGCGCAGTACCCGCAGTCCGGCGACGATGTCCCCGGCCCGGGTGGTGAGGGTCCCCTGCTGGTCCCGGTAGGCCTGCTGCCGGCGGTGCAACGGCCGGATCAGGACGCTGACGATCAGTACGAGCACCGGCACCCCGAGGACCACGACCAGTCCCAGCGGCACCGAGGTGGTGAGCAGGATCACCGCGACGGTGGCGATGGCGACGAGCGCGCCGGTGCCCCGGGCGGTGATGTCCAGCGCGCTACCGATCTGGTCCATGTCGGCGGTGCCGATGCTGACCATCTCCCCGGCGGAGAGGCGTTTGGGCAGGGCCGCGCCGAGCCGGTTGGCCTGCCGGACGGTGATCTGGACCGTCCGGTACGCCCCGGAGAGCCAGACGTGGACCGCCATCCGGTGCCGGACGGTGCCGGCGGTGGCCTGGAGTACGCCGAGACCGAGCAGGACCAGACCCCAGAAGAGAAGCGCGTCCAGATCCTTCGCGGCCACCCCGACGTCGATCGCCTTACCGATGGCGGCCGGCATCAGCGCCTGACTGACCATCCAGACGACGCCGAGCAGCACCCCGACGATCAGTGGCCACTTGTTCCGGGCGGCCATCCACAGCAGAAAATGGGTCGCCGACCGACAGTCAGGCGTACCGGGTTCGGGCTCGGGTAAGGACCGCATAACGGCACCGACGTTAGGAGATGGCCGGGGCTGCCCGCCATCGAATTACCGCTGGTCGGCGTAGTGTCGCTGCCACCCGCGAAGGTCAGCGATCGACCGACGTGAAGTCCCAGGAGTGCGGCGGCCGGGCGACCAGCCGGGACGGTGGCTCGGGCAGGCTCACCGGATTGCTCCGCCACTTTGAGACGACCACCAGCCGATGGTCGGTGGAGGAGAAGACCTCACTCGACACATGTAGCGGATTGTGCTCGATTTCCGGCAGCGCCGTGTCACACACCCAGGAGAGCAGGTCGCTGAAGCGAGCCGGCTCGGCGCGTACCTCCCACATCCGCACGATCACGTCGCCGGACATTACACGCTCACCACGGTCAGCGGCATGGCGGAGTCCGCCGGCAGGTCCAGCCGGCTGGGAGCCACACCCGAGGCGACCAGGTGCGACCCGAGCGCCGCCACCATCGCACCGTTGTCGGTGCACAGCTTCGGCCGGGGCACCCGGACCGTGATGCCGTACTTGGCGGCCCGTTCCTCGGCCATCGCGCGCAGCCGGGAGTTGGCCGCCACCCCGCCGCCGATGACCATGGTCTCGATCCCCCGGTCCCGGCACGCGTCGATCGCCTTGCGGGTCAGCACGTCGCAGACCGCCTCCTGGAAGGAGGCGGCGACGTCGGCCACCGGCACCGGCTCGCCGGCCCGCTGCTTCGCCTCGACCCATCGGGCGACCGCCGTCTTGAGGCCGGAGAAGGAGAAATCGAAGCGGTGGGCGACGAGGTCCTTCGGGGCGGTCAGGCCCCGCGGGAAGGCGATCGCCCCGGCGTCGCCGGCCCGCGCCTCGCGGTCGATCGGCGGCCCCCCGGGGAACGGCAGGCCGAGCAGTCGAGCCACCTTGTCGAACGCCTCGCCGGCCGCGTCGTCGATGGTGGCACCCAGCGGGATGACCCCGGTGGCCAGGTCGTCCACCTGCAACAGGGACGAGTGACCGCCGGAGACCAGCAGGGCGATCGCCGGCTCGGGCAGCGGCCCGTGCTCCAGGGTGTCCACAGCCACGTGGGCGGCGAGGTGGTTGACCCCGTACACCGGTTTCTCGGCGGCCAGCGCGTAACCCTTGGCGGCGGCCACCCCGACCAGCAGCGCCCCGGCCAGTCCCGGGCCGGCGGTCACCGCGATCGCGTCGATGTCGGCCAGGGTCACCCCGGCGTCGTCCAGCGCCCGCCGCATGGTCGGCACGATGGCCTCCAGGTGGGCTCGGCTGGCCACCTCCGGCACCACGCCGCCGAAGCGGGCGTGTTCGGCGACGCTGGACGCCACCGCGTCGGCGAGCAGGGTGTGCCCACGTACGATCCCGACTCCGGTCTCGTCGCAGGAGGTCTCGATCCCGAGGATCAGCGGTTCGTCAGCCACTCTTCATCATCACCAGCGCGTCGGTGTTGCTCGGTTGGTAGTAGCCGCGACGGATCCCGACCGGCTCGAAGTCGTACGTCGCGTAGAGCTTCTGGGCCGGGGCGTTGTCCACCGCGACCTCCAGCAGGGTCCGGCGTATCCCCAGCCGGGCGGCCTCGGCCAGCAGCGCCTCCAGCAGCGCCCGCCCGATCCCACCGCGTTGCGCGTCCCGGCGTACCGCGATGTTCTGCACCCAGGCCTCGTCCGGCGGCTGTGTCGCGAGCCCGGCGTAGCCGAGCAGTTCCCCCGCGTCGTCCAGCGCCACCAGGTAGTGGTGGCCGTTGGCCAACTCGTTCCAGAACATTCCCGCCGACCATTTCTCGGAGCCGAACAGGTCGGCCTCGATGGTCAGCACGGGGTCGATGTGCCACCAGCGGAACCGGCTCAGCTTCATGCCGCCAGCCCGCTCGGTGCGGGGCGTCCGATCACGGCAGGACCGGCTTGCGAATGCTGGCCGCCACCGCGTCCGGGCGACGCAGGTAGAGCGGGGTCAGCGATTCGCCGGGGTCACCGGCTCGGATCCGCTCCGCCGCCAGCTCGGCCAGGGCGTACGCCGGGGGGTAGAGCAGTTCGGCGCGCAACGGCAGACCGAGTATGTCGGCGTAGCGGTGTGCCCCTTCGCCGACGGCGACCGTTATCCCCAGTCCGGCCGCCTGCCCGGCCACCACGGCGGGTGCGGCCACGTCCGGCTCGGTGATCCGCTTGCCGGCGTCGCCGTAGACCGCCCAGTAGATCTCCCGGCGCCGGGCGTCGCTGGCCACCAGTATCCGCTGCCCGGTGGCCGCCGCCGCGTGGCCGAGCGCGTCGAGGGAGCAGACCCCGTAGGTGGGGATCGCCAGGGTCTGCCCCATCGTGACGGCCGTGACCAGGCCGACACGCAAACCGGTGAACGGCCCCGGGCCGACCCCGGCCACGACGGCACCGAGGTCCGTGGAACGCGCACCGGCCTCGGCCAGCACCGATTCCACCTGCGGGGCGAGTAGTTCCCCGTGGGCCCGCGCGTCGACCACACACCGTTCGGCACGCAGCACAAGGCGGTCGGGCTGGATCTCCACCAGTGCCGCCGTCACCGCCGGGGTCGACGAGTCCACCACGAGTACGAGCACGCTATGACCCTAGCGCTTCCCCTACCCGGGCCAGCGAAAGGTCAGGGCCGGGTGGCTGCGACCGGGTCCTAGCCGGTCGGTCACGACCTGCCCGACGGAGACCAGGTGACAACCCGGTCGATCGAAACGAACCGGCCGGCACAGCCGACGTGGCGGTGCGGCCGGAAGCTCCGCCGGACGCGAACGTCCGGCATGTCGACTAGCTGGGCTGGGGTGGCCGGAGACTTGCTCGTACCCGGTTCCGGCGTCCCGGTCGACTTGCTCGTACCCGGTTCCGGCGTCCCGGTCGGGGTGCCGGTCAGCCGGCCGACTTCTCCCAGTCGATGCCGGACAGGCCAGCCTCGGCGAGTGCCTGGTTGGTGGCGCTGAACGGCCGGCTGCCGAGGAAACCGCGCGGGTTCATCGGACTCGGGTGACCTGCCTCCAACACCACGTGCGCCGGGTTGGTGACCAGGTCCCGCTTCTTGCGGGCGTAGCCGCCCCAGAGCAGGAAGACGATCCTGTTCGGCAGGGCGTCCAGCGCCCGGATGGTCGCGTCGGTGAACTCCTCCCAGCCCTTGTTGGCGTGCGAGCCGGGCTTGGCCTCGCGGACCGTCAATACCGCGTTGAGCAGCAGCACCCCCTGCGCCGCCCAGCCGTTCAGGTTGCCGTTGCGCGGTTTCGGCACGCCGACGTCCTCGCCCATCTCCTTGAAGACGTTGCGCAGCGACGGCGGGACCGACACCCCATCCCGGACGCTGAAGCTCAGCCCATGCGCCTGACCGGCCTTGTGGTAGGGGTCCTGACCGAGAATCAGCACCCGGCAGTCCTGCGGCGCGCAGAGCCGGTAGGCGGAGAACAGGTCCTCCACCGGCGGATAGACCGTCTGGGAGGCGTACTCCCCCGCGACGAATTCACCGAGCGCGGCGGTCCGGGCCGGGTCGAGGTGCGGGGTCAGGACCGCCTGCCACTCCGTCGGCAGCAGCGCCAGCAGGTCGAGGGTCGGGGCGTCGTGGGGCATGGGAAACCTTTCCACCGGTGAGGGACGATGCGCCCGGAGCAACGGGTACGGGCGCACTGTAGGCAACGGGTACGACAGCAGATCGGATCGGGCTCGCTCCGATCCCGGGCGCTCCGATCTCGGCTCCGCGGGTTCGAGCCGATCGGTCCGGGGCGGCTGGGATCCGACCGATCAGTGCAGAGCGGCGATCCGCTCGGCCCAGTCGCCGCCCACCGGCACCAGCTCCACCTCGCGGGTGTCGTCGTCGTGGCGGTCGATCCGGACGTGCAGGTGGGCGTCGCCGAGCTGTTCCACCATTCCCGCACCCCACTCGACCACGGTGACCGACTCGTCCATCGAGGTGTCCAGGTCGAGATCGTCGATCTCGGCCCGGGGGTCGGCCGCATCCCCAAGCCGGTACGCATCGGCGTGCACCAGCGCCACCTGCCCGCCTCGGGCCGGGTCCGGTCGGTGCACCCGGGCGATGACGAAGGTGGGTGAGGTGATGTCGCCGAGTACGCCGAGTCCGGTACCGATGCCCTGGGTGAGCGCGGTCTTGCCGGCACCGAGTGGTCCGGTGAGCACCAGCAGGTCACCGGCGCGCAGCAACCGGCCGAGGCGGTCACCGAACGCCCGCGTCTGCGCCACCGTGGGCAACTTGACCACCACGCTCATCGGGCGAGCCTCTCCAGGAAGTTCTCCAGCGCCGCGTTGACCTCGTCGGCGTGTTCGAGCATCACCACATGCCCACTGTCGGGCACCTTGACGTACTCGGCCTCGGGCAGGTGACGCATGATCTCCTCGGAGTGGGTGACCGGCGTGATCATGTCCTTGTCCCCGACGATGACCAGGGTGGGGGTGCCGCGCAGCGCGGCAAGCGCCGGATAGCGAGCATGTGTGTAGAGCGTACGCAGGTAGCGGACCACCGTGTCCGCCGAGGTACGGGAGTTCATGTCCTCCACATAGGACACCAGGGCGGGGCTGGGTCGATCCGTGCCGAATCCGTACCGCCGGGTCAGCAGCCAGGCCACGTTCGAGGAGGCCTTTCGAACCCGGTCGATCGCTCCCCCGGTCAGCCGGGTCGTGTTCGTCATCACCGGCAGGAACGGCAGGCCGACCCGGCCGAAGATCGCCGGCAGCCCGAGTTTCGTCTCCTCGTTCCGGCCGCCCGAGGTCGCCATCAGCACCGTGCCGACCACCCGGTCGTCGAACATCTCCGGATAGCGCTCGGCGAACGCCATGATCGTCATACCGCCCATCGAGTGCCCCACCAGCACCAGCGGGCCGCTCGGTGTGGTCCGGTCGATGACCGTACGCAGCGCCTCCCCGAGTCGGGACAGGTCGTACTCACCGGACTTCAGCCGTTCGGACCGGCCGTGACCCGGCTGGTCGTAGAGGACCAGCCGGTGTTCGCCCCGCTCGGCGAGCACCTTGCGCTGGAAATGGAAGGTGCCCATGTCGAGACAGAAACCGTGGACGAAGACGACGGTCGGCCGAACCCTGCCCACACGGGACGGTTGGCCCCTGCCCTCGACGGTCGGCTCGACCAGTTCGACGTGGATGTCGGTGCCGTCCGCCATCTCGATCGGGAACGCGTCGTCACAGGGCTGCGGGCCGAAGACCTCATCGGCGTACCGGTCGCCGGGCTCGGCCTTGGAGCGTCGGACCAGCGCGCGCTCGACAGCGACCCCGGCCGCCGCACCGGCCGCCGCGAGCCCGAGTACCGCACCGAAGATCCCGGCCACCTTCGCCGGGCCCAACCTGGCACCTGGCCGCTTCGGCTTCGGCCCCTCGCTGCCCACTGTCACCGAGATTCCCCTTCGTAGACCCGAGGCACCCGTACCCCGCCGAATCGCGTGACAATCTCGTAGTTGATGGTGCCGACCGCCTCAGCCCAGTCGTCTGCGGTCGGTTCGCCGTTCGCCCCGCTGCCGAAGAGCGTGGCCACATCCCCGGGAGCCACCGGATCGTCACCGCAGTCCAGCACGATCTGGTCCATGCAGACCCGGCCGGCGATCGTCCGAACCTGGCCGGCGAGTTGCACCGGGCCACAGTTGGAGGCATGCCGGGGCACCCCGTCGGCGTAGCCGAGTGGCACCACCGCCAGATTGGTATCGCGCTCGGTGGTGTAGGTGTGCCCGTAGGACACTCCGGTTCCGGCCGGCACCCGCTTGGTCAGTGTCACCCGGGCTCGGGCGGTCATCGCCGGCCGCAATCCGTGGGTCTCTCCCGCCACAGGTGACAGGCCGTAGATGGCGAGGCCCGGCCGGACCAGGTCGAAGTGGGTGTCCGGCCGGGTCAGGGTGGCCGCCGAGTTGGCCAGGTGCCGGTAGCGGGGCCGGACGCCGTACGTCTCGGCGAAGGCGAGCCCCTCGTGGAAGAGCGCCAACTGCCGGTCGATGGTCGGATGGCCGGGTGAGTCGGCGTACACGAAGTGGCTCCACACGCCGACCACCTCGGCAACGCCGTCGGCCTGCGCCTTCGCGGCGGCCTCGACCAGCGCGGGCCAGTCGTCCGGGGTGGCCCCGCCCCGGGCGAGCCCAGTATCGATCTTGAGATGCACCCGGGCGACCCGACCGGCTCGCTGCCCGGCGGAAACGATCTCGGCCAACTGGTCGACGCTGGCCGCACTGAGGTCTATGTCGGCCGCCACCCCCTCGTACAGCGGGAGGCCGGGGGCGAGTAACCAGGCCAGGACCGGCGCGGTGATGCCGGCCTGCCGCAGGGCCAACGCCTCGTCGAGGGTGCAGACACCGAGCCAGTTCGCCCCCGCCTCCAGGGCGGCGCGAGCGGCGGGCACCATGCCGTGGCCATAGCCGTCGGCCTTCACCACCGCCATCAGCTCGGCACTGGTCCCGGCCCGGAGTTGGGCCACATTCTCCCGGATCGCTTCAAGATCGACGCGTACCTCGGCCTGCCACATAAAGCCAGCCTACTGACCAGATGATTGCCTCGGCCGGAGCAATCCGCTCGGCGAGCCGGCCTCGCCCGTACCTGCCGGGCCGGCCTCGCCCGTACCTGCCGGGCCGTCCTCGCCCGTACCTGCCGAGCCACCGCTGGTCACCGAGGGCGGACGCACCGGTCGGTGCGTGTCGTGTCCATCGGGCTGGTCGACTGCGGACTGGGGTGGTGGCTCGGTCGGGAACTGGATCAGGCTCATCAGGCGGGGGCGGCGGCCGGACGCCGGCTGGTTGCCCGTCCGGGCCGCCAGAACGGCCTGCAGCTCACCGATCAACTCGGCGGTCTCGTCGTCGCTGAGCCAGAGGATGCCCTGCCGATAGCCCACCAGATCCGCGAACGGGTTGGCGCCGGGCCGGTCGAGGTAGGCGTTGAACTCGGTGTGCAGGGCAGCCATGGCTGCGGTGAATCCATGACGGTGGTCATCCAGCGACATCGACGCACCCGCCTCAGCGCCGATCACCGCCTGATCCCGGCGCAGCCGGTAGCGGCGCTCCACCGCGCCGCGTACCCGCTGCTCGTCAACGACCTCCAGCACCCCGCTTTCGGCGAGCAACCCGACATGCCGGTACACGGTGGTCTTGGGAACGTCGGGCAGGCTCGCGCACAGGTCTGCCGTCGTTCGTTCACGTCCACCCGAGAAGGCGTACACGATCCGTAGCCGCACCGGGTGCAGGAGCAGGTCGAGCAGGTCCATCAGCTTACGATCCCACATCTGATACCTTTCCCAAAATTGGAAACGCAGGAAAGAGGTGGGACATGACCGCGGCCTTCTCTGCGGCGACAACTCGGCTGAGCAGCACGGCGGTGCTGCCGTTGCAAACGCTGGACCCGAACGAGCCGCTGGACGACCTGGACTGGCTGGACGAGACGATCGGCGACGCGCGGGTGGTGGCGATCGGCGAAAGCGCGCACTACAACGCCGAGTCCTACCAACTCCGCCACCACCTGCTGCGCTACCTCGTCGAGCGGCACGGGTTCACCGCGTACGCGATGGAGTCGGGATTCGTCGAGGGATGGCGGGTCGACGACTGGGTCCGGGGCAGCGCGGACCCGCTCGGTCAGGTCCTGGCCGACGGCCTGACGTCGCTGATGGGACCGTGGACGCAGATGCGCGCCCACCTGGAGTGGATGCGACAGCACAACGGCGCCGCCGGCCGACCGCTCGGCTTCTACGGCATCGACCTGTCCGGCTCGAACGCTTCCCTGCTGCCCGGCCTGGACGCCGTCCTCGCCTACCTCGCGCAAGCCGATCCGGAGTTCCAGCCGGACCCCGATATCCGGGAGACGGCCTCGACCTTCGCGGCCGCGTCCGTGTTCTCCGCCCCGGCGGCCTTCGCCGCGTACCTCGAACTTGCCCCCGAGAGCAGGGACGCGCTGACCGCCGGCCTCGACGCACTCACCGCACGGCTGACCGAACGTCGCCTCGACTACCTCCGACGGACGACTGCCGACGCGTACGAGCGCGCGCTGCGTTCGTCGCGCCTCACGGTCACTCTCGACATGGCCGTCCGCGCAATGGCCGACGGCGACCAGGATGCGGTGCTGTCCAGCCGGGACGCCGCGATTGCAGACACCGTCGAATGGATCATGGGCCGGGAGGACCGGGTCCTACTGGCCGCCCACAACGGCCACCTCCAACGCTGGCCCCTGACCCTGCCCGGCATGCCCCCGGCAACGCCGATGGGCCTACACCTCGCCGACCGGCTCGGCCAGGACTATGTCGTCATCGGTACGACCACGGGGACCGGTCATACCCTCAACTCGGGAGCCGACTTCTACACCGGCACCCTCTTCACAGACCTGGCAGCACCCCAGCCCGGCAGCCTCGACGCGGTCATGGCCGCGAGCCACGACGCCCCCTTCGCAACAGACCTCCGGCAACTGTCACCGGCCGACGCCAATGCCGTTCGAGACGCCACCCAGCAGCGTTTCGGCGCCTTCTACTCCCCCGTAAGCCCGCTCGACGCCTACGACGCCATCATCCACCTGCCGCACGTCACACCGGGCGAACCCGACCCGACCGCCGTCGCCTGCTCCCCGGACGAAGTCCAGCAGGCCTTCGCCAGCCAGTAGACGCGACCATCAACCATCCCCGAACGACCAGTTCGGTCCGAGGGCCAGTTCGGTCCGAGGGTCAGTTCGGTATCACCGTCGGTAGGGCGGCGGCCACGTCGGAGGCGGTCACCGGGCCGTGTCGGGCCGCCTCCCGACCGGCCAGCCCGTGCAGGTACGCGGCGACCACCGCGGCCCGCTCCGCCGACAGCCCGGCGGCGAGCAGTGAACCCAACAGCCCGGCCAGCACATCCCCGGTGCCACCGGTGGCCAGCGCCGGGGTGCCGGTCGGGTTGGCGAACGCCCGCCCGTCCGGGGTGGCGATCACCGTACGTTCGCCCTTGAGCAGCACCACCGCCTTCATCCAGGCGGCCAGCCGGAGCGCGGCGGCGACCCGGTCGGCACCTGGCGGTTCGCCAGCGAGCCGGGCGAACTCCCGGTCGTGCGGCGTGATCACGATTGGTGCGTCCCGGTCTCGCAGCCGCTTTGCCGACGAGCCGTCCACCAGCAGGGTCAACGCGTCGGCGTCGAGTACCACCGGGAGGGGCGCGGCCAGCACGGCGCGCAGTTCGGTCCGGGCCTCGTCACCGGTGCCCAGCCCGGAGCCACAGACCCAGGCCTGGACCCGGCCGGCGTCGGCTACCCGGTCGGTGGCGATCACCGACGGATGGTGGTGCAGTACCTCGGTCCGCGCACCGCCGGCATAGCGCACCAGGCCGGTCGGCCCGGCCAGCGCCCCACCCACCGACAGCACCCCGGCCCCCGGGTAGGTGGCCGAACCGGTCGCGATCCCCACCACGCCTCGGCTGTACTTCTCGGAACTGGCCGTCAACCGGGGCCACCAGTCGGCCACATCGGCCCACTCGGTCATCTCCAGCGCAGGGCTGGCCCGCAACCACGGGGTCAGGCCGATGTCGACCAGTTCCACCGCCCCGGCCAACTCGGCGGCGGCGCCCACCGCCAGCGCCGGTTTCAGGCAGCCGAAGGTCACGGTCACGTCGGCGGTCACGGCGGCCGGCAAGCCGTTGGACGATGCTGAAGGCACGTCACCGGTGTCCACCGCCACCCCGCTGGGTACGTCCACCGCGACCACCAACGCACGCTCGCCATCCCGGGTACGCAGCCCGGCGAGCCCGGCCACGATACGAGCCGCCGGCTCGCGCAGCCCGCCGGTGCCACCGATCCCGACGATGCCGTCCAACACCAGATCGGCACGATCCGGCAGGGTGTCGACGATCCGGCCCCCGGCCACCCGCAGCGCCGCGAGTCCACCCGGATGTATCCGGTCGCGGGTCAGCGGCAGGGCGGTGACAGCGGCTCCCCGATCGGCCAGTAGCGCACCGGCATAGAGGGCATCACCGCCGTTGTCCCCGGATCCGACCAGCAACAGCACCCGTGCGCCGTAGACCCCGCCCCGCTCGGCGAGCAGCAACGCACACCGACGGGCCAGTCCGGCGGCGGCCCGCCGCATCAACGTGTCCGGCGGTAGCGTGGCCAGCAACGCCGCCTCCGCCGCCCGTACGTCCGCAACCCGCCACACCGGCCTCATGACGTCACCTCACTAAGTGGGGTCAGCTCTCCGCCACCACCATCGCCGAGGCGATGCCACCGTCGTGCGACAGCGACAGGTGCCACCGATTGACGCCATGTGCGGTTGCGGCAGCAGCGACCGTACCGGAAACGGTCAGCCAGGGCCGCCCGTCTGGATCAGCGACCACCTCGCAGTCGTGCCAGTGCAGGCCGCTCGGCGCACCGAGTGCCTTGGCCACCGCCTCCTTGGCCGCGAAGCGGGCGGCCAGCGACTCCGGCGAACGCGGGTGACCGGAGCCGGTGGTCCGCTCCGCCTCGGTGAACAACCGGTCGGCGAGCAGCGGAGTGCGTTCCAACGCCCGGGTGAACCGGTCGACCAGCACCACGTCGATGCCGACTGCCACGATCATCGCTTCACCCTAGCCCGCACCGCGTCGGCTCACGCGAGCACCGGTGACACGTCAGGACGGGCCCCATCCCATCGCATCCGGGATGGGAAGGGGCACGTCCGACGGCACCTCACTCGACGGTGACCGACTTCGCCAGGTTGCGTGGCTGGTCCACGTCGTGGCCTCGGGCAGCGGCGATCTCGCAGGCGAACACCTGCAACGGGATGGTGGTCATCAGCGGCGCCAGCAGGGTCGGGGTACGCGGCACGTAGATCACGTGATCGGCGTACGGCAGCACCGCCGTGTCACCCTCCTCGGCGATCACGATGGTCCGGGCGCCCCGGGCCCGTACCTCCTGGATGTTCGACACGATCTTGTCGTGCAGCATGCCCCGGCCGGCGGGTGAGGGCACCACGCAGACCACCGGGGTGCCCTGGTCGATCAGGGCGATCGGGCCGTGCTTGAGTTCGCCGGCCGCGAACCCCTCGGCGTGCATGTAGGCCAGTTCCTTGAGCTTGAGCGCGCCCTCCAGGGCCACCGGATAGCCGACGTGCCGGCCGATGAAGAGTACGGTCGGCGCGGCCTTGAGTTCCCGGGCCAGTTGGCGGACCGGTTCGATCCCGGCCAGCAGTTCACGGATCTTGTCGGGTGTCTTGAGTAGCTGCTCGACGATCGCTCCGGCCTCGTCGGCGTACAGGTTGCCGCGCACCTGGGCCAGGTGCAGGCCGATCAGATAGCAGGCCACCAGCTGGGTCAGGAACGCCTTGGTGGAGGCGACGGCAATTTCGGGGCCGCCGTGGGTGTAGAGGACCGCGTCGGACTCCCGGGGGATGGTGGATCCGTTGGTGTTGCAGATGGCCAGCACTCGGGCCTTCTGTGCCTTGGCGTGGCGCAGCGCCATCAGGGTGTCCATGGTCTCGCCGGACTGGGAGATCGCCACGACCAGGGTGGACCGGTCGAGCACCGGGTCGCGGTAGCGGAACTCGCTGGCCAGTTCGACCTCGCACGGGATGCGGGTCCAGTGCTCGATGGCGTACTTGGCGACCAGTCCGGAGTGGTACGCGGTGCCGCAGGCGACGATGAAGACCTTGTCGACGTCGCGCAGGTCCTGGTCGCTGAGGCGTACCTCGTCGAGCATGATCTCGCCGCTGTCGGTGAGCCGGCCGAGCAGCGTGTCGGCGATCGCCTGTGGTTGCTCGGCGATCTCCTTGAGCATGAAGTACTCGTGGCCACCCTTCTCGGCGGCCGAGGCGTCCCAGTCGATGTGGAAGTCCTTGCCGGTGGCGGGCTGGCCGGCGAAGTCGGAGATCTCGATGGTGTCGCCGGTGATCAGGACGACCTGGTCCTGCCCCAGCTCGACCGCCTCCCGGGTGTGCTCGATGAACGCCGAGACGTCGCTGGCCAGGTAGTTCTCACCGGTGCCCCGGCCCACCACCAGCGGGGAGTTGCGCCGGGCTCCGACCACCGTGCCGGGCAGGCTGGCGTCGACGGCGAGCAGGGTGAAGGCACCTTCCAGGCGCTGGCAGACCGCCCGCATTGCCGCCGCGAGCAGCTGCGGCCCCTCCGGCTCCCCGGACGTACGGAGTTTCGTCAGCGCGGCGGAGAGCAGGTGTGCGGCGCACTCGGTGTCGGTGTCACTGGTGAACTGCACCCCGTCGGCTTCGAGTTCGGCGCGCAACTTGGCGAAGTTCTCGATGATCCCGTTGTGGATGACGGCAACCCGGCCGTCCCGGGCTACGTGTGGGTGGGCGTTGCGGTCGGTGGGGCCGCCGTGAGTGGCCCAGCGGGTGTGTCCGATCCCGGTGACACCGTCCCCGATGCCCAGCACGGTGCCGCTGTCGGTCGTCTCGCTGCTCGACCGCTCGGAGAGGGCCTTCTCCAGGTTGGCCAGTTTGCCGGCCCGTTTCTCGGTCAGCAGCTCGTCACCGCAGACGACGGCCACCCCCGCCGAGTCGTAGCCCCGATATTCCAGCCGCCGGAGTCCGTCCAGCACGATGCCCAACGCTGGCCGACTGCCGGCGTAGCCCACGATTCCACACATAGCCGGAGCCTAACCTAGTTTCGCTCACCATGCGTGCTCGAAAGCCAGGGAATCAAGCAGCAGGTTTGCTTGATACGGGGCTTCCGGGAACCAACCGGACCTAGCCCGCAGCCAGGCGGCACCCGGTCGATAGGGCATCCCGCGTGCATCACCGCCGACTGCGGTACGGGTCACCGCAGTCGGCATCCACCAGGTTGGGACCAGGCTCCACCCGGCTCAGCGGTACAGAGGTTGGGCTTGCGCGTTGCCTAGGTCGACTTCCCCGGCGTCGATGTCGTGCAGCGCGGCGCGTAGCGCGGCCTCTCCCGCATGATTGAACGAACGTTCGACCCTAGGCTGACGACGTGACGACGACATCGAGCGGCACCAAACGACACCGATCCGCAGATCCCCTGGTCCACCGCATGCGCCCGTTCGGCACGACGATCTTCGCCGAGATGTCGGCACTGGCGGCCCGAACCGGCGCGGTCAACCTCGGCCAGGGCTTTCCGGACACCGACGGGCCTGCCGAGATGCTGGCCGCAGCGGCACAGGCCGTCCACTCCGGACACAACCAGTACCCGCCCGGTCCGGGCATACTTCCCCTGCGCCAGGCGGTCGCCGACCACGAGCGCCGGTTCTGGGGACTGGAGTACGACCCCGACGGCGAGGTACTGATCACCGCTGGCGCGACCGAAGCGATCAGCGCCGCAATCCTGGCCCTGTGCGAAGCGGACGACGAGGTGATCTGCTTCGAGCCGTACTACGACTCGTACGCGGCGTCGATCGCGTTGGCCGGCGCGGTCCGCCGCCCGGTCACGCTACGGCCAGCCGACGACGGCCGGTACGCCTTCGACCCGGACGCCCTGCGTGCCGCGTTCGGCCCACGGACCCGGCTGGTGCTGCTTAACTCACCGCACAATCCGACGGGGAAGGTCTTCACCCGCGACGAGTTGACCCTGATCGCCGAACTCTGCCAGGAACACGACGTGTACGCGGTGACCGACGAGGTCTACGAGCATCTTGTCTTCACCGATGCCGCCACGACACACATTCCACTGGCCACGTTGCCCGGAATGGGGGACCGGACGCTGCGGATCTCCTCGGCGGGCAAGACGTTCTCCTGCACCGGCTGGAAGATTGGCTGGGCCAGCGGGCCGGCGGCCCTGGTCTCCGCGACGACCCGGGTCAAGCAGTTCCTTACCTTCGTCAACGGGGCACCACTACAGCCGGCGGTGGCCGTGGCGCTGGCCTTGCCCGACGGCTACTACGAGGGGTTCCGCGCGGGGATGCAGGCCCGCCGTGACCAACTCTCCGCCGGCCTGGCCACAGCCGGATTCGACGTGCTGACTCCAGAGGGGACCTACTTCATCACCGCTGACATCACCCGGCTCGGTGGACGCGACGGAGTGGAGTTCTGCCGTTCCCTGCCCGAACGGTGTGGCGTCGTGGCCGTACCCACCCAGGTCTTCTACGACGACGTGATCGCTGGACAACGCCTGATCCGCTTCGCCTTCTGCAAGCGCCCGGAGGTGCTCGACGACGCGGTCGACCGGCTGTCGACGATGCGACAGGTCGGCTGAGCCGCCCGCTCGCCGAGAAGTCAACCATCGGACGCCGACAATATAGACAAAGCTCTACACTGGCGATCGAACCGACTCGTACGGCGAATCAACCACGGGGGTGGCTACGCATGACGGCCAGTGGGACGAGCACGGCCAGCGCGGTCCAGGGGTTCCAACTCAGCGGTTTCATTCGACTGGCTCGACTGAGGTTTCTGCTCTACAACGTGCTTCCGGTAGGGCTCGGCGTCGCGGTGACCGTACACCTGGGGCATCCGCTGGATGTCAAGTGGTACGTCGTCGCTCAAGTCTTCGCCTGGGTCGTCCACCTGATGACGCACTACTGCAACGAGTACTTCGATCTGGAGGCCGACCGGGCGAACATCTACCACACGCCGTGGACCGGCGGCAGCCGCGCACTGGTGGACGGCTTGGTCGCACCGGTGGTCTCGCTGGGTACGGCCTTCCTCCTCTGGGTCGGCGGCATGCTGCTGGTGGCGGCGATGCCGACCACCTCGGCCCGGATACTGGGGGCCGTCACCCTGGCGCTGGCCTGGTTCTACACGGCACCGCCGCTGCGCTTCAACTACCGGGGACTAGGCGAACTCACGGTGGCGGCCATCCTCAACGGCCTGTGGCCGGTGGTCGCCGCGCTGCTTCAGGCTGACACGTTGCCGCTGATGCTACTGGCGATCCTGGCACCGACGGCGGTGCTCCAGGTCGCCCGAATGATGATTATGAACCTGGGTGACCGGGTGTCCGACGAGTCCGTCGGGAAACGCACCATTCCGGTGATCATCGGCTACTCCCGGGCAATCACGATGATCATCGCCGCCCAGGTGGTCGCCTACCTGCTGCTCACCCTCTTCGCCGTGGCCGGCTGGGTGCCGTGGCTGGTGTGGGCACCGATGACCGCCACCGCCGCCCTGTCGGTCTGGCTGGTCCGTCAACTCCGCCAAGGCGCGATGCGGGACGTCATTCCGGAACGGATGACCCCGGTGGTCTTCTGGGCCTCCAACCACGTCTCCCTGATCGTGTGCGCCGCCCTGGCCGGGGTCCTCGCCGACATCGTCGTACGGGGCAGCGGCGGGTCGGCCCCCCTCATCCTCGGCGCGGTCCTCGGCGGGTACGCCCTGCTGTTCGGGCATCGTCTCTGGTTGGCCAGTCGACGACAGCCGACACCTGCCAACCAACGAAAAGCCGACACAGCCCGGTCAGCGACGAGCCGGCAGGGAGTCACCCGCCGCTAAGGCGTGTTTCAAGAGTGGGTGGGTTTGATCAAGGTCACGGCGTGGCGGTGATCGATAACTGAAGAGGTCTCCGGTATCTGGTTCTGCGACCAAGCAAGAACTTCATACCGGAGACCTCGTGCCAAGCCTAGTGGTGACGAGGCGGCATGACCTGACCGACAGGCAGTGGGCTGTTCTGGCCCCTCTGCTGCCTGCCGCGCCGACGACAGGTCGTCCGCCGAAATGGGAGAAACGACAGCTCATCGACGGGATCCGGTGGCGGATCCGGATCGGTGCCCCAGCGCGGGATGTCCCGGCCGAGTACGCGCCCTGGCCCACCGTCCACGGCCTGTTCCGCCGTTGGCAGCGTGACGGGACCTGGGACAGGATCCTGTCCGCGTTGCAGGCGGCCGGCGACGCGACCGGCTGGATCGCTTGGACGGAGAGCGCCGACTCGATGACCAGTCGCGCCCACCAGCACGCCGCAGGCGCCCGCAAGGACAGGCATCTGCCGAAGGAGCCGCCCGGCGGTGTGCACGACAAGCCGGCAGAAACCGGTTTCTTCGCGACCGTCCACTGCCGGGGTCAGCCGGCCACCGGTCGACCGTGCGAACGCAGCCGCGAATCCGGGTGACTTCCCCGATGCGGCGGGTGGCGGGGCGGGAGCATGCTGGGGCCATGGGGCGACTTCTCGCTGGGACCGTCGCCGTGGTGTTCGCGCTGTTCGTCGCCGTGGGGTTCTCGCTGGGACCGTCGCCGTGGTGTTCACGCTGTTCGTCGCCGGTGTCATCGCCTGTGGCTCTTTCAGGGCACTGATCGGCGCCACGTTCTACATCCTGGTCGGGGCCGCGGTGGTCGGTGCGGCGCCTCCCTCTGCTACAAGCCTCTACTACAAGCGTCTACTACAAGCCTCTACTACAAGGCCAAGCGGAGCCTGGGCACCACTCGCAACCAGCGCCGTCTCGTCGAGGCCGCCGCGGCCACCCGGCGTCAGCGCAACCGCTGACGCCCGTCGGCACCGACCCGCCTCCGGCGCGGCAGGTCGCGTCACCGGGTCATTCACCCGTCCGGCCCAGGACCATGTCTCCGGCCGCCGGGTCCGGGCCGCCGTGCTCCGCACCCGCGTCCGAAATCCCACGCCCGACCGGAGCCCCACCGGCGGTCGGAGCACCATCCGCGACCGCCGCTCCACCCTCGGCCGAGGCAGCCGGCTCCCGGCGCAGTGACGTGCGCAGGGCCAATGCCGTAAGCAAGGTGGCGACGAGCCCGCCCGCTCCCGCCACCACGAGCGTGGCCGGGGCCGAGGTGGCGTCGAGCAGGAGGCCGCCGAGCATGTACGAGAGGGCGGCGGCGAGACCGACCGCGCCGTAGAGGTTGCCGAAGACGCGGCCCTGCATGCCGTCGGGCACCGTCCGCTGCAGCATGGTGTTGCTGCCGACGTCGATCGCGGCGATCCCGAGCCCGCGCACGGCCTGCATGGCGAATGCCGCGCCGATCGCCCAGGTCAGGCCAGCCGCCGCGCCGGTGAGCAGGTTGCCCAGCGAACTGATGCCGAAGCCGGCGATCAGCAGCGCCGCCGTCGGTACGTGGCGTCCGAGCCGGGTCAGCAGCGCATAGCCGGCGGCGAGGCCGAACCCGATCGCGCCGAGCAGGACCGCGGCCACGGAGTCGGGCACGTCGAAGACGCCTGTCGCGAGCACCGTCAGGGCCACGTCGTCGACGCCGGTGAAGAACACCACCGCGCAGAACCCCACGGCGACGACGCGGACGATGGGGGTCGTGACGATGTACCCGATGCCGGCGCGCGTGCCCTTCCACAGCGAGTCGGTCTCCAACTCGCTCGGCGGCAGTTTCGGCAGGACGGTGAGCAGCAGCGCCGACACGAGGAACGAGGCGGCGTCGACCAGCAGCACCCCGGTCGTGCCGAAGAACGGGAACAGCGCGGCGGCGAGTAGCGGCGCGCCCAGGTCCGCCGTGTTGGTGCCGAAGCCGAGGGTGGCGTTGGCCTCCTCGAGTTCGTCCCGCCGGACCAGCGCCGGCACCGCCGCCCGGGAGGCGGGCTGGAAGATCTGCCCGGCGACGGCCCGGGTCGCCACCAGGACCAGCAGCAGCGGCAGCGCGGGGAGGGACAGCGCGATCATCGCGACCACCGCGCCCTGCACGAGCTCACAGACGATCATCAGCCGTCGCCGGTCGAACCGGTCGGCGAGCGCCCCCGCGATCGGCGCGAGCAGTGACGGTGTGAAGTCGCCGGCGAGCAGCAGCGCCGCGACCGCGAGGCCCTGACCGGTCGAGTCGGCGACGTGCAGCAGCAACGCGATCATGCTGATCGAGTCACCGGCGAAGGACACGCACCGTGCGAGAAACAACACACGGAAGTCCCGGTTGCGGCGGAGCAGGCGCATGCGGACGCAGCGTAGGCGTCCGTCGCGCCGGGCTCATCGGATTTCCCATGGGATGTACGCGACGGGTGATCGACAAGGTGACCGCTGCCATGCGATTCACCGCCGACGATGTCGGGCAACTACGCTGCACCACCGGACGACCCCGTTCTCGGACATGCGCGACCGGTGACCAGCCGGTAGTCCGACCATGGTCTCCGCCTCGCGGCATCCCTCGGTGCCAGCGGCAACCGGGGTGAATCCGCACCAACGGTAGGGGCGCTGTTCCGTCCCGAGCCCGTCAGCCAACTCGGTAGGCGGCATCCGGAGCACGGCGAACATAACGCTCGGTACGGCCCTCGAAAGGCCAACCGCGACTGGATCGACGGCCGCCCCGGAGTACCGCGCGGGGGGCCTGCGCACCGCCTCCGCCCTGCTCGACAGCACCGACCCGGAGCGGCTCATGAGCCGGGCGATGCTGGTGAACACGATCAACCGGTACAACGACAAGACGCTCGGCGGGCTCAAGAAGCTCAAGGCCGACGCCGACGCGGCGAAGAAGTCGATCGACGCCGAGGTGGCCACCCAGACGGCCCGGGCCGACATCATGGGCAAGAAGGAGGACGCCGAGACGGCGCTCGCCAAGGCCGGCGGCAAGGCCACCGGCTACATGAGCGCGAATTCGCCCCTGGCCAAGCCCGCACCGCGCAACGCGGACGGCAGCGGGCCCAAGGAGAGCTGCACCATCGACGACCCGACCACCACGGGCTGCGTCACGCCGCGCATGATCCACTCGATGAAGGAGGCGCACGCCGCCGGCTTCAAGCGGTATTACTCCTGCTACCGGCCCCGGTGGGTCCCATGAGCACCCGAAGGGCCGTACGTGCGACTTCGCCGCCCGGGCCAACGGGTTCGGCGGTGACGCCACGGGTCAGGACAAGGTCTACGGCGGCAACCTCGCGGCGTTCTTCGTGCGCAACGCCAACACGCTCGGCGTGCTGTATGTCATCTGGCATCGCCAGGTGTGGACGTCGGCGGCGGGTTGGTACTACTACAGCGGCGCCGGCGACGACCCGTCCAGCGACAACACAAACCACGTGCATGATTCCGTGTACTAGGCCCCAACTCCGGCACCCACGACCGGTTTCCGCTGGAACCTGCCACGCGAGCGGGTTTTGGGAACGGTTGTTGCTACTGGCGCAGTGACAGACGTTCCCAACCCGGCAGTGGGGAGACGCGCTACCCGGCCCGGCGCGCTATGCCGAGGCGGGGCTGGCTCGACGTACCTCGTCGGCAATCCGCTCCGCCACCGTCTCGGCGAACTCCAGTGTGGCTGCCTCGACCATCACCCGGACCAGCGGCTCGGTGCCCGACGGGCGCAGCAGCACCCGTCCGGTCTCGCCCAGTTCCGCCTCGGCCTCGGCTGTCGCGGCGAGCACTGCCGGAGCACCGGCACCGATGGTCCGGTCACCGACCGGAACGTTGATCAGCACCTGTGGCAGCTTCGCGACCACGGCGGCGAGATCCGCCAGCGATCGGCCCGTCGCCGCCATCCGCGACATCAGTTGCAGGCCGGTCAGCACCCCGTCGCCGGTGGTGGCGTACTCCGACAGCACGATATGCCCGCTCTGCTCGCCGCCGAGCGCCAGCCCGGACGCCCGCAGCTCCTCCAGTACGTACCGGTCGCCGACCTTGGTCTCGATCAGCCGGATGCCCGCCTCGGCCATCGCGAGCCGAAGGCCCAGGTTGCTCATCACGGTGGCCACCAGCGTGTCCCGGGTCAGGGTGCCGGCCTCCCGCATGCCCAGGGCGAGAATGGCCAGGATCTGGTCGCCGTCGACCTCGTTCCCGTCGGCCGTGACCGCCACGCACCGGTCGGCGTCGCCATCATGGGCGATGCCGAGGTGCGCCCCGTGCTCGACCACGGCGGCCCGTAGGACGTCCAGGTGGTTCGACCCGCAGTCGTCGTTGATGTTGAGCCCGTCCGGCTCGGCGTGGATGGCGATGACCTCGGCACCGGCCTCCTGGTACGCGACGGGGGCCACCTCCGAGGCGGCACCGTGGGCGCAGTCGACGACTACCTTCAGCCCGTCGAGCCGGTGCGGCACCGTGCTCACGAGGTGCTGTACGTAGTGGTCGGCTCCGTCGAGCAGGTCGTGCACCCGTCCGACACCGGCACCCGTGGGCCGATGCCAGGTGGCGGCGGCGTTGGCCTCGATCGCCGCTTCGATCTGTAGCTCCACGTCGTCGGGAAGCTTGTGTCCCCCGGCGGCGAAGAGCTTGATCCCGTTGTCCGGCATCGGGTTGTGCGAGGCGGAGAGCATCACCCCGAGATCGGCCTTGACCTCACCCACCAGGTAGGCGACCGCCGGGGTGGGCAGCACACCGACCCGCAACACGTTCGCCCCGGCGCTGGCCAGCCCAGCAACCACGGCGGATTCGAGCATCTCTCCACTGGCCCGGGTGTCCCGGCCTACCACGGCCAACGGCGGGTGGCTGCGATCGGACTCGGCGAGGGTGTGCGCCGCCGCTACCGCGACGGCCATAGCCAGTTCGGGGGTCAGGTCGGCATTCGCCCGTCCCCGTACGCCATCAGTACCGAACAACCGACCCATGCGCGTGATACCTCCGGAAAGGCCGCCGACGAGGAAAGCAAACGGCCGGGGCCGCCACCGCTTGAGGGGGAGGCGGACCCGGCCGTCTGTCAGACGTACAAGGTGAAGCTGTTGCAGACGTGCAAGGTAAAACTGTCGCAGACGTACAGGGTGAAGCTGTCGATCAACGCTTCGAGTACTGCGGGGCCTTACGGGCCTTCTTGAGACCGTACTTCTTGCTTTCCTTGACCCGAGCGTCCCGGGTGAGGAAGCCGGCCTTCTTCAGCGCCGGACGGTCGTCGAGGTCGTTGGCGCAGAGCGCGCGAGCGATGGCGAGCCGCAGCGCACCGGCCTGGCCGGTGATGCCGCCGCCGCGCAGGTTGGCGATGACGTCGAAGGCCTCGGCCTTCTCCGCGGTCACCAGCGGGTCCTTGATCAGCTGCTGGTGGACCTTGCTGGGGAAGTACGCCTCCAGCTCACGGCCATTGCAGGTGATCTTGCCGGAACCAGGGACGATCCGCACCCGGACGATGGCCTCCTTGCGGCGGCCGACGGTCTGGATCGGGCGGTCGCCGCGCGGGGCACGCGAGATGGGCGCGTCCGCAGCCTGGGGGTACTCGTCAACGGTGAGCGCAGTGGTCTCGGTCATGCTGCTTCCTTCGTCCGCGCTCACTGCGCGATCTGCTTGATCTCGAACGGCACCGGCTGCTGCGCGCTATGCGGGTGCTCGGCACCGGCGTAGACCTTCAGCTTCTTGATCAGCTGACGTCCGAGCTTGTTGTGGGGGAGCATGCCCTTGACGGCCAGCTCGATGGCCCGCTCCGGGCGCTTGGTCAGCAGCTCGTCGTAGCCGATCTGCTTCAGACCACCCGGGTATCCGGAGTGGCGGTAGGCGATCTTGGTGTGCCGCTTGTTGCCGGTCAGCGCAACCTTGCCCGCGTTCACGATGACAACGAAGTCACCAGTGTCGACGTGCGGCGCGAAAGTCGGCTTGTGCTTACCACGAAGCAACGTGGCGGCGTGGGTGGCCAGGCGGCCCAGCACGACATCAGAGGCGTCGATGACGTGCCACTGACGCTCGATCTCACCCGGCTTCGGGCTGTACGTACGCACAGGTCTACCTTGTCTCGTCGGCGGTCTGGGGTCGGGCGCCGATCATAAGGGGCGCACGAACGACCAAGCGTACCTGGTGGGGCACGCCGTCGGCTGTAGCACAACAGCAGGCAACGATACTCGCTCGCCGGTCGTGGGGTCAAAACGGGGCCGGTCAGGTGACCGGCTCATTATGATCAGGCCGCACTGATGATAGCGCGCCGACCTGATCTTCCTCCGGACGTACCCGGTCGACTTCCTCGAAGCGGGTTCGGCGGGCTTCCGCAGGCCCGGCCTGACCGCTTCCTTCGAACCGGATCTGGCGGGTTTCCGCCGGCCCGACCCGGTCGAGGCGGCGCGCGCGGCGCCCGAGCAGCCGCCAAACGAGTTCCAGCAGCAACCCGGCGACCGCCGCGATCCCCAGCCCGACCCCGGGTGCCCCGCCACCCACCAGCTCCAGTTGGAAGAACTCCTGGAGGTACGGCACGGCCAGCACCGTGGCGAAGGCCGCGCCTAGGCCGAGCAGAAGCAGGACCCGCCACCAGGTGTACGGCCGGGCGATGACCGCCACCGCCCAGAGCCCGACCAGGAAGAGGGTGAGCGTGGCGACCGAGGTCTCGGCGGCCAGGTTCCCGCCGTAGACCTGCCGAGCGTGCAGGTACGAGGTGATCGTCGCCACCGCCGCCACCGCCCCGGCCGGCACGGCGAAGCGCACCACCCGCCCGACGAAGCCGCTCCGGGCACGCTCGGCACCGGGCGCGAGCGCCAGGAAGAACGCCGGAATACCGATGGTCAACGACGAGACCAGCGTGAGGTGCCGGGGCAGGAACGGGTACGGCACCTGGCTGACCACCACCAAGATCGCCAGCAGCACGGAGTAGACGGTCTTGGTGAGGAACAGGTTGGCGACCCGCTCGATGTTGCCTATCACCCGCCGGCCCTCAGCCACCACGGCGGGCAGCGCGGCGAAGCTGTCGTCCAGTAGGACGATCTGCGCGACCGCCCGACTGGCCGGGCTCCCCGACCCCATCGCCACCCCGATGTCCGCGTCCTTGAGCGCGAGTACGTCGTTGACCCCGTCCCCGGTCATCGCCACGGTGTGCCCCCGGGCCTGGAGCGCCGTCACCAGTTCCCGTTTCTGCTGGGGTCCCACCCGCCCGAAGACGGTGTTCGCCTCGGCCACGTCGGCGAGCGCCGCCGGATCCGTGGGCAGGTGGCGGGCGTCCACCGGATGGTCCGCGCCGGGGAGCCCGAGGCTCCGGGCGACCGCGCCCACCGAGCGGGCGTTGTCGCCGGAGATCACCTTCACCGTGACGCCCTGCTCGGCGAAGTATCGCAACGTGTCCGGCGCCTCGGCCCGCAGCCGCTGGGCGAGCACCACCAGGGCCATCGGCACCCCGGACACCTCGTCCCGCTGCTGGACCAACAGCAGCACCCGAAGTCCTCGTACGCCGTACTCGTCGACCTCGGCGAGCACCGGATGACCGGCCGGCAGCAGAACGTCGGGGGCACCCAGACGCCAGGTGGTGCTGGCTCCGGTCGGATCCGTGAGGGTGGCTCCGCTCCACTTCCGGGCCGAGGAGAAGGGCATCCGCTCCCGGACCGTCCACCCCGCGGGTGCGGGGTGCGCCTCGATGATGGCCTTGAGGCTTGAATTGGGGCGTTCGTCGGCCGCGCCGAGCATGCCCAGCACCTCGGCCACCGGTGCCTCCGGGTCGAGGCACCGGACCTCGGCGACCCGCATCGCGGCATCGGTCAGCGTGCCGGTCTTGTCCAGGCAGACCACGTCGACCCGGGCCAACCCCTCGATCGCCGGCAGTTCCTGCACCAGGCAGCGGCGCTGGCCGAGTCGGATCACCCCCACCGCGAAGGCCATCGAGGTGAGCAGGACCAGGCCCTCGGGCACCATCGGCACCAGACCGGCGACCATCCGGCGGATCGCCTCCGGCAGGTCGTCCCGGTTGACCAGCCACTGGCTGGTGATCAGGGCGATTCCGGCGGGGACGATCAGCCAGGTGACGAACCGCAGGATGGTGTCCAGGCCGCTGCGCAGCTGCGAGTTGACCAGGGTGAACCGGCTGGCCTCCTCGGCCAGCCGGGCGGCGTATGCCGCGCGACCGACCCGGGTGGCGGTGAACGCGCCGGTGCCGGCCACCACGAAGCTGCCGGAGAGCACCTGATCGCCCGGTTCCTTGAGCACCGGATCGGCCTCTCCGGTGAGCAGGGACTCGTCCACCTCCAACTGCGCCGCCTCGGTGACGACCCCGTCGACCACGACCTGGTCACCCGGCCCGAGTTCGATGAGGTCGTCGAGGACGACGTCCGTTGCGGCCACCTCGGCCGACCGGCCGTCCCGACGCACCATCGGGCGGGCCGCGCCGACGATCGCCAGCCGGTCCAGCGTGCGTTTGGCCCGTAGTTCCTGCACCACGCCGATCAGGGTGTTGGCGATGATCACGCCGCCGAAGAGCGCGTCCTGGATCGGTGCGACCGCGAGGATGAGCACGAAGAGCACGCCCATGATGGCGTTGATCCGAGTGAACAGATTGGCCCGGATGATCTCCGTGACGCTCCGTCCGGAACGGACCGGGACGTCGTTGACCCGACCGGCTGCGACCCGTTCGGCCACCTCCGCCGTACTGAGCCCGGCTTCTACAGTGAGCATGGCTACGAGGCTACGAAGGCTCCGAGGATTTTTCGGCTTCCGAAGGTCGTAGCTCACCCCTGACTTTCCTCAGGGACTGGGCCGCACCCAGTTAGGGGCTGACCCCGGGTCACCGCCGCCACGCAGCAGCCCTGGTCAGAGGTTCTGGATGATTCGCAGTGCCCGGGAGACACGGAACATGGTGTCCGAGTCGGCCACGCCGACGCACTCGGTGAACCACTTTTTCATCGGAGAGGAGAGCCGATCGGGCATCACCACGAAGTCACCCATGGGCACGGCCAGCGGCGAGTCCCGGAGCAACTCCTCCTCGACCACCTCCACCACGATCACGATCGGTACGTCGGTGCTGTTGTAGACGTCGGAACTGACCACCAGCCCGAGCCGCTCCCGGGCTCCCTCGATGCGCCAGATCTCGCCTCTACGCAGCACGCGCACCCCCGCCGAACATGGCGTCGTCGACCATCTCCCCTTCGCGCTCGTCGGCGAGGGCGGTGGCTTCCAAGTCGAAGCCGGCCCGGCGAACCGCAGCGGCGTGCGCGGTGAAGACCTCGCGAAGCGCCTTCTCCCGTGCGGCCTGGTTGATCCAGGCGGAGAGCGACATCCCGTCCCGCTTGGCGAAGCGTCTGGCTTCCTCGATCGTTTCCTCGGAGAACGACAGCGTCACCTTGGCAGTCATATCGACCAGCCTACCCCGGGTATGACCGGCGGTCATCCTGTCGGGCGGGCCGGACAGCGGGTCTTAGCCGGTTCGAAACAACGGGGACGTACGCCGGAAACCCGGCACCGAGACGCTTCCGACATGGCAGACCGTACGGGTACCGCCACCGGGAGCGAACGGCACCCATCCCGAACTGACCCGCTTTCCCGCGACCCGCTCCCCAGTGGCCCGGAGCGCCGTGACCCGGAGCGCCATGACCCGGAGCGCCATGAGCCACTCCCCAGTGACCCGGAGCGCCGATGACCGGGGAACTGGCCGGCTTCACGGTGGCGGTGACCGTCGATCGCCGGCGGGACGAACTCGCCGCCCTGCTCGAACGTCAGGGGGCCCGGGTGGTGGTCGCTCCAACGCTCCGGCTCGTGCCGCTGGTCGCCGACGGACCGGGCAACCGCTGGGCTACTCCGGCCGACCTGGCTCCCCTACGCCGGCTGGTGTTCCTGGTAGCCAACCGGATGGTGGACGCGATCGCGTTCACCAGCGCCCCCGCCGTGGACAGTCTGCTGCACTCCGCTGGGCCGGACATCGAGGCGGTACTGGCGGCCCTGCGTACGGACGTACTCGCTGCCTGCGTCGCTCCGGTCACCGCCGCGCCGCTACGTCGACACCGGGTTCCGGTGCTGGTGCCCGGTCAGACCCGACTCGGTGCCCTGGTCCGGGCCATCACCGCAGAACTACCGCGCCGCGCGATCGACCTCCGGGTCGCGGGGCACCGGCTGACCCTGCGCGGCCATGTCGCCCTCCTCGACGACACACCACATTCGCTGGCCCCCGCGCCGATGGCGGTGTTGCGGGCCCTTGCCGGTACGCCCGGCCGGGTGCTGACCCGCGCCGCGCTGCTGCACCGCCTGCCCAGGGGAGCCGACGGGCACACGGTCGAGATGGCGGTTGCCCGGATCCGGGCGACGCTGCGGGTGCCGGGCCTGGTGCAGACGGTGCTCCGGCGCGGCTACCGACTCTCGGTCGACTGAAAGCACCGCGCCGACCGGTCGACGACGAGGTCGACCGGCCGGCGCGGGCCTGACAGAGCCCGGATGCTCAGCCCACCGGGGTCGGGAAGCCCCGGCCGTGCTGGGCCTGCAACGTGGCCATCGCGTGCTGCACCACGTTCACCAGCACCTGCTTGACCGACTCCCGGTGCCGGGCGTCGGTCAGGACGAGCGGGACGTGCGGCGCGATGGCCAGCGCCTCCCGCACCTCCTCCGGCTCGTACTGCGGCGCGCCGTCGAAGCGGTTCAACGCCACCACGTACGGCAGTTGCCGGTTCTCGAAGTAGTCCAGCGGCGCGAAGGCGTCGGTGATCCGCCGGGTGTCGACCAGGACGGCCGCCCCCACCGCACCCCGGATGATCTCGTCCCACATGAACCAGAACCGGGTCTGACCGGGGGTGCCGAACAGATAGAGGATCAGATCCTGGGCCATGGTGATCCGGCCGAAGTCCATCGCCACCGTGGTGGTCTGCTTCCCCGGCACCTTCGACGGATCGTCGATACCCACACCGGCGGCCGTCATGACCGCCTCGGTGGTCAGCGGAGTGATCTCCGAGACCGCACCGACCAACGTTGTCTTGCCTACACCGAATCCACCCGCAACGACGATCTTCGCGGAGGTGATCCCTCCGCCGCGGCGCGACCCGGCAGGGTCATAGCCTGCGAAGTCCACTTAGCACCCTCTCAAGCAGTTCCATCCGCTCCTCGTACGCCTCAGCGGGAGCGGCACTGTGCAGCGTCAGCAGGCTGTCGGCCACCATGTCGGCGACCAGCACCCGGGCGACTCCCAGGGGGAGCCGGGTGTACGCGGCGATCTCCGCCAGTGACTGCGCCCGGCCCTCACAGACCGTGGCGATGCGGTGCTTGTCGTGCCCGGCGAACCGGGACTCCATCACCGCTGCCGGACTCGCCGTCAGAACTGCCTCGATGGCAATGTCCTGGCGCGGTTCGGTACGGCCACGGGTGACCGCGTACGGTCGGACCAATGCACCCCGTGGATCCTCGCGGCGTCTGTCCATCTACGGGCCCCTCCTTCCGGTCGAGTCACGGCTTCACCAGCGTCAATCCCGGTCGTACAGGTAATACGACTAAACAACGGCATCGCGGGGCAGCGGTACGAGTGCAGCACCCACCCGCTCGACCAGCAACGCCATCTCGTAACCCACCTGGCCGACGTCGCAACTACGTGCGGCCAGTACCGCCATGGAGGAACCGTCGCTGATGGACATCAGAAAGAGGTAACCACTGTCCATCTCGATGACGGTCTGCAGTACACCGCCGGCGTTGAACATACGGGATGCGCCATCGGTCAGGCTCACCACGCCCGAGGTGATCGCCGCGAGCTGGTCGGCCCGGTCCGTGGGCAAGTCCCGCGAGGAGGCGAGGAGCAGCCCGTCAGCCGAGACCGCCACCACGTGGGCGATCCCCGCCACGCTGTCGGCGAAGTTGGTGAGCAGCCAACTCATGTCCTGCATCGCCGCTGGCCTGTTCATTCGCTCGTCTCCTTGGTTGAGGTGCCGTTCGGGTCTCCGTTGACCGACCGGCCGCGCTGTACGCCACGGTGGTAGGCCGACAGCAGACCACGTACTTCATCCGGCGTCCGCCGGGCCCGCTCCCGGGGCTTTGCAGCGACGCCACCGGGCACCAACTGTGCCTGGGGCACCCGCTTGGGCAGACCGGATCGGGTGGTGCCGGCGGCGGCCGGCTCGGCGGCCTGGGTGGCCCGGGCCCACCCCTCGTCCGCAGCCGTACGCCACGCGTTACCGCCCTGGCCCGGCGCTGGCGCGGCCGGCGTGGTCGGGATCGCCCCGGTGCGCGTATCCGGACCGGCCGAGGGGCCCGGCGCGGAGGTGGCTGCTGCGGGTGGGGTGTACGGCGGCGGTGCGCTCTCTCCCGGTGTCCGGGCCGGCAGGGGACGACGGACCGGAGCCGCCGGCGCGGTGGTGGCTGTCTTCGGCGGAGGGATGTCGTCGATCGGCGGCATCGTGAAGATCTCGGTCGCGTCCTGCCCGTGCGACCGGAACCAGGCCGTCTCCATCTCCCGGAAGATGGGCGAGTCACCGGACTCTGCCGGGCCCGGGGTGGCACCGCTGGCCGGCGGGGTCGGGACCCTCGGCGGAGCCGGAGGCGCCGCTGCGGGTGCCATGGCCGGGGTGGCAGCCGGTCCCGCTACCGGGCCGGCCGGTAGCCCGGCCGAGGGTGTCGCCGACGGCATCGGGCGGTCGGTGCCGCCCCGTTGCGGGAGTGGCCGCAGGGTCGGGTACGCCATGGTCGGCGTGCCGAAGCCGGTATCGGCCGACGACGGCTGGGCGGCCGGCGGCGGTGTCTGGACGACCGGGGCCGACGGCGGCATCGGGGTCACCACCGGTTGGCTGGCGGTCTGACCGGCCGTGTTGACCTGGAACGCGCTGTTTGACTGGTCACTCGTGGTCTGCCACTGCGACGACGAGTCCCGCCAGTTGTCCGAGAGCGTCGCCGAAGCGGCGCGGCCGGCACCCATTGGCTCCGACCAGTTCGCGGCGGCCGGGGCGCCCGCGCTCGGTGCTCCGGCGGCCGGACCGGGCTCCACGGCCAGAGGCTGCCGGGGCCGGCTGATCAGCTCACGTGCCTGCGGCTTGGGTAGGACGACCGCGCCCGCGGGCAGGGTGACCTGGGCGACCGTACCGCCTTCGATGTTGCGGCGCAGTTCCACCCGAATGTTGTGCCGGGAGGCCAGCCGGCTGACCACGGCCAGACCCATGAGCCGGAAGGCGGCCACGTCGACGGTGGGCGGAGCCGCCAACCGCCGGTTGAGGGCCTCCAATTGATCGTCCCGGAGCCCAAGTCCCCGGTCTTCGACCTGGATCAGCACATAGTCCCGGATCCGGCGGGCGTCGGCCACCACGGCCGTGTTCGGGGCCGAGAACCGGGTGGCGTTGTCGAGCAGCTCGGCGACCAGTCGTACGACGTCGTTGACGGCGTGCGCGGCGACCGAGATGTCGGTGTCGACCGTGCCGAACTCGATGCGGTTGTAGAGCTCCACCTCGGACTGCGAGGCCCGCAACACGTCCACCAGGAGGGCGTCGTCACGACGCGGCACCGTCGAGTCGGCACCCGCCAGCACCAGCAGGTTCTCGTCGTTACGACGCATTCGGGTGGCAAGGTGGTCCAACTCGAAGAGCTGGGCCAGCCGCTTCGGGTCCTCCTCGCCGCGCTCGATCATGTCGAGCTCACCGATCATCCGGTCGACCAGTGCCTGGCTTCGGCGGGCCAGGTTGAGGAACATCGCCGAGACGCTGGTCCGCAGGGCGGCCTGTTCGGCCGCGACCCGGACGGCTTCCTTGTGTACGACGTTGAAGGCCGCCGCCACTTGGCCGATCTCGTCCTTGTTGGAGAGCCGGATCGGGTCCCGGACCTGACGCACGATCTCCTCGACACCGCCGTCGCCGACGTTGCCGACATCACGCAGCCGGGCGACCGCCTCGGGCAGGTCGTGGTTGGCCACGGAGAGCGCGCCTTCCCGCAGCCGGCGCAGTGAGTCGTTGAGCGAGCGGGCCAGCACCACGGCGAGCGCGATGGCGATCGCGAGGATGAGCAGTACCAGGACGGTCTCGGTGATCGCCTGCTGGATGACGGCCGATCGGACCTCGTCGGTCTGGGCGAGCAGCTGGTTCTCCAGCTGGATCTCGGCCCAGCGCATGAGGTCGTTGACCGCGCCGATCGAGTTCGCCGCGTCGGCGGCGGTGACCAGGAGGTTCTGCCCGACGGAGCGGGTCACATCCGAGGACACCCGGTCGGCGAGAACGATGGCGTCACCGGTGACCGTGCTGTTCACCAGCGCCTGCTGCTGCGGGGACGCGGCGAGCGAGAAGGACAGCAGCGCCTCCTGCTGGCTGGTCAGCGTCGCCACGAACGAGGAGAACTGTTCGTCGTCGAGTTTGCCGCCGGTGAGGGCGGCGAAGGTGACCGCCTCCTCCTCGGCGGTGGCGGACTTGGCGCGAGCGAACGCGGCCACCGCGCGCCGACTCTCGACGAGGCTGTCGGTGCCGGGTAGCTGGCTCAGTGACTCGCTGTACGCGACGAGGTCGGTCAGGATCACGCCGTAACGCAGGACCGCCTCGGCGACCGGCATCTGCTTGCGGTCCAGGACCTCCTGACGGGCACCGGTGAGGGCGGTCAGGTGCGCGTCGATCAGCTTCAGCTGTTCGTCGACCGCGCCCGGCAGGTCGCCGATGCTGCTTCGCTTCGCGGTGTAGGCGTTGATCCGCTCGTCGGTGCTCCGGATCCGCAGGTTGTACGCGTCCGGTTTGCCGGACCTCGTGGCGAGGAAGCTGGCCGCGGCCATACGTTCCTTGTGTACGTCCTGGGTCAACGCGGAGACGTCCGCGGAAAGTTCGGTCAGCGCCCGGGCCTGGTTGGCGTCGAGCGCCCCCTGCCCCACGCTGACCAATCGGATCGCGGCGAGCGCGAGGACTGTGGCGAGCGGCACAACGAGGATCAGCGCAAGTTTGGACCGAATCTTGGCATCCCGCAGCCGGGGAAACCAACGGCGACGCGCGCCATGCTCCGGTGAAGCGTTTTCGGGCAGGGTCGTAGGTCCGGTGCTCACGACATCGCCTCCGTCGTCCTTTCCACGCATGACCTACCGACCGGTGCCTGCTGCAGCGGACAGGGCCGCACGCGGCACGGCCGCGATTTCACCAGAACGAGGCCGGTTTGGGAAGTCACAGGAGACCTGAAAACGGTCACACAGCACGCAACCACTGTTCTACTCAACGAGTACCTTCATTCTCACAAGTCTCTGATCAGGCGGGATAGCCCAGAGTGGCGGTTTGCAGCTGGAAAGTTAAGATTTGCAAACATCTCGTCCTGCCAATATGTGGGAACGCCGTCCCGAAACGCGTCCGGGTCCCCGCTTGACCCGAGCGCCCGCCATTGGCAAGGTTTTGCAGGTTTGAAGGCTTCGCGCACACCGTACGGCACACCACCCCCGTTCCTCCAATGAGGACGGATCCGTCGGCGGTGACCGGGTAGACCAGCCCGCGCCGCGCACATGGAGGACTGAGTTGAGGCCCATCCGCTCCGCGACACTCACGGTGTTCGCGTCAGCCCTATTGGCTACCACTATGACCGGCTGTTCGTTGGGCCGGGAGCAGCAGGACACCAGTGAGATCGTCATCGCAGCCGACCTGGAACTGTCCGGTGCCTCGGCACCGGCGGGCAAGGCCTATCAGCGCGCACTGGAACTCAAGGTTGAGCAGCTCAATGATTCCGGTGCGCTCGGCGCCCGGAAAATTCGGCTGTTCGTCAAGGACAATCGATCCGATCCAGCCGAGTCACTCCGCAACATCGGTGACTTCACCAACGATCCGACGGTGAGCGCGATCGTCATGGGCGGCTGCAATGAATGCGCCGTCGGTGCGGCCGGCACCGTCAACGACAAGAAGGTTCCGACGATCGCGCTGGCTCCGGTGAGCAAGATCGCCAGTCCGGTGGCCGAGCGCCGATACATGTTCAAGCTCGCACCGAACGCCATCGACAGCGCCACCGCGTTGGCCACCGAACTCAAGCGCAAGGGTGTGAAGCGGGTCTCGCTGCTACACACCGACGACGACTACGGGAAAGAGGGAGCCACCCTTCTAGAGGGCGAACTGGACAAGGTGGATATCCGGCTGAGCCGGGCCCAGAGCATCAAGCCCACCGACACCGAACTCAACCAGCCGGTCCGCAGCCTGGCCAGCGCCAGGGCCGACGCGATGGTCATCTGGACCCCGGCCGAGCAGGCCCTCCTCGCCGCCACCGCGGTCGCGGCCACCTCGTTCGACGGCGAGCTCTACTTCGACGCCTCGGCGGCGGGCGACCTGTTCCTGGGCGGTGGTGCGGCGGCGACCGCGGCCAGCGACGCCACGTTGGTCTTCACCCAGACGATGGTCATCGACGACGTGATCGCCACCACCCCGGCGAAGGCCGCCCGCAAGCAGTGGTTCCGGTCCTACACGGCCCGGTTCGGCAGCTACTACGGCACCTCCTCGTTCGCCGCCGACGCGGTACAGCTCGTCGCGGACGCGGTGGTGAAGGCCAAGGGTACGGCCGGTTCCCTCAACCGGGACGGGATCCGGGACGTCCTGGAGACCTCCCAGTTGGAGGGGCTGTCCGGGCCGATCCGGATGACGCCGGACAACCACTCCGGGCTGATGCCCCAGGCGCTGACCACGCTGGTGGCACGGGGTGGTCGCTGGCGGTTGGCAGGCTGACCCCGTTCGACGCAACGGCTACGAGTCGGCCCACCCGGGCCGGCTCGTAGCCGTTTCTCGCCGCACTCTCGGATGTCGTCGAGCCCTAGCCGTTTCCTTGCCGCACTCTCGGATGTCGTCGAGCCCTAGCCGGTTCTCGTCCGACCGGGGGCGGTGACGTTCTCCGGTCAGCGAGCGGAGGTGGTCGCCCGCACCCAGGGCAACGCGAGCCGTTCCAGGAGCGTCAGCACGGCGTAGAGCAGGATGCTGAAGAGCGCGATCAGCAGGATGGCCGCCCAGGCGGTCGGGCTGTCACCGATGCCGAGGGACTGGACGATCTCGTAGCCGAGGCCGCCCTCCCCCGCCTGGAACTCGCCCATCACCGCGCCGATGGCCGCCAGTGGCATGGCCACCTTCAGCCCGACGAAGATCTGCGGTAGAGCGGCCGGCAACCGCACCTTGCGGAACGCCTGCCACCAGGAGGCATCCAGGGATCGCGCCAGCTCGGCCAGCTCCGCCGGGGTCGTGGTCAGCCCGGTGGCGGTGGCCAGGACGATCGGAAAGAAGCAGAGCAGGAAGACCATGGTCAGGATGGGCGGCTGCCCCCACCCGAGGGTGACCACCAGCAGCGGTGCAAGGGCGATCTTGGGTACCGAGTTGACCGCCACCAGCAGTGGCGAGAACATTCGGGCCGCGAAGCGGGAGCCGGCCAACAACAGCCCGATCAGCACCCCGGCCACGGTGGAGAGGCCGAAGCCGATCAGTGTCTCGGTCGCGGTCAGGGTGGTCTGCTCGATCAGGCGGTCAGAGGACGCGGTGAAGGCGGACAGGACGTCCTGGGGCGGCGGCAGGGCCATCGGGTGGACGAGTTCCACCTCGGTGACCAGCCACCAGACAGCGATCGTGACCACCAGTCCGAGCAGGGGTGGCACCAGGGTACGTACGGCGTCGGTGGTCCGGGCCGGACGGGCGCCCCGCGGGGTCGACGCGTCCGACGTCCGGCGCGGCGCTGACCGGATCTCGGTCATCTGTTCCTCCTCGTTCGACCCGAGGGGTCCGGGTCAGGCCGGCCCGGAAGGTCCGGGCCGGGACAGCGCGGGGGCGCGTCCGCCGGATTGGTCCGGCGGGCACACCCCCAACTGCGATTGAGCGAGCGGCCGCTCAGGCCTTCGGTGTCAGGTTGAAGTCGACGATCTGCTCCGGGGTGAGCCCGGCCGGGATCGAGCCGGCGCCCTGCAACAGCGCGATGCACCGCGCCACCCGCTGGCTGTCCAGCGTGCCGGCCTTGGCACCCGAACCGGCGGACCGCACGAACGCCTCCATCAGCTGCAACTCGGCGGCGGCGGACTGGGGGTTGGCGGTGGGCTCGTTCTTCTTGAGCATGTCGCCCGCCTCGGCCGGGTTGGCCAGGCTGTAGTCGAGCCCCTTGAGCAGCGCCTCGCTGAAGCGCTTGACCATGTCGGGCTTCTCCTTGGCCAGCTTGCTCGACGTGATCAGCACGTTGCCGTAGAGGTCGGTCATCACGTCGCTGTACGGCAACATGACGGCCTTCTTCTTGGTGACCGCCTCCACGGTGGGCTTACCCACGACGAACTGCCCGATGCCGTCGACGGCACCCGAGCCGAGCATGCCCATCAGCGCCGACGCCTCACCGTTGGGCCACTGGACCTTGCTGGCGTCCACCCCGGCCAGCCGGGCGTACGTCGGGAAGAGCAGCCGGACGACGGAGCCGGCGGTGTCGGCGACCTTCTTGCCTTCGAGGTCCTTGGGGGTGGCGATGCCCTTGCCCTCGGTCGAGAAGATGGCCGCCATGGTGCGCTGCTGGATGGCCGCCACCGCGACGAAGTCCTTGGCCTCACCCTTGCCGACCTGCAACAACGCACCGGTCAGGTCGACCGGGGTGAAGTCGGCCTTGCCGCTGACCACGAGCCCGATGTTGCCACCGGTGCCCTGGCCGGACTTGATGTCGACATCGAAGCCAGCCTCTTTGAAGAATCCCTTCTCCTTGGCAACCCATGCATAGGCGTCACGGCCGAAGTTGCCAAAAGAAGTGAGATACGTCACTTTTTCTAGTTTGCCATCGCCTTTGGAGTCCTCGGACTTGTCCGAGCTGCAACCGCCCACGAGCGCCAGTGCCGTGGCGAGCGCCACCGTCGTGACTGTCCGGGTCAGCCTTTTCATGAACACCGTTTCCTTTCCGCCCGGAGGCGCGAGCCTTCCGGAGGGGTTCAGCTAGCGGGTACGGCATCGGGCCAAGAGGTTTGTACGCGCTGCCGTGTCGGGTGAAGATTCTTCGCCGGACAGCGTACGAGAATCACACCTTTGTGGCACCAGAGTCATCAGGTTGCGGAACGGAAACAAAACATCACACCGACCCGGGGCTGCTTTGCGCGGCCAATGCGGTTAGCCTTGCCAGCCTGATGATCCGTCGTCACTGGACTGGAGCCTGCCGGATGATCCGACTTTCGGGAGTTTCCCGTACCTTTTCTGGCCGGAGCGGCACGGTGGAGGCGCTGCGCGGGATCGACTTGGACGTGGCCGACGGTGAGTTCGTGGCGATCCTCGGTCGGTCCGGCTGCGGCAAGTCCACTCTGCTCCGTATCATCGCCGGTCTCCTACCCGCCACCGACGGACTGGTCTCCGTTGCCGGCGAGCCCGTGACCAGGGCACGGCAGGACATCGCGATGCTGTTCCAGCGGCCTGCGCTGCTGCCCTGGCGGTCGGTACTCGACAACGTGCTGCTTCCGGTGGAACTCTTCGGCTGGCGCCGGGCCAAGCACCGGGCCCGCGCCCTTGAGCTGCTGGAAATGGCCGGTCTGGGTGGCTTCGAGAAGCGACTGCCCCACGAACTCTCCGGTGGGATGCAGCAGCGGGTATCCCTGTGCCGCTCGCTGGTCGGCAACCCTCGGGTGCTGCTGATGGACGAGCCGTTCTCCGCCCTGGACGCCCTGACCCGGCAGGAGCTGTCGGTCGAGTTGCAACGCGTCCACATGGAGAACCGCTCCACCATCGTCTTCGTCACCCACTCCATCGACGAGGCGGTGCTGCTCGCCGACCGGGTGGTCGTCCTCAGCCCACGACCGGGCCGGCTCCGGAAGGTGGTCGACATCGACATCCCCCGGCCGCGCACGTTGGGCCGCAACGACCACCTCGAAGAGGTCGCCCGGTGCAGCGCCGACCTGCACGAACTGCTGATGGAACGAGAGCGGCCCGACGCCGCGCCCGAGAGCGGTCGGGCCAGTCTGGTCGAGCCGCCGAGGGCCCAGGCCGAAGACCTGGCAACGGCGGGTAAGGGGCAGTAATGATCACGCGGGTGTGCGTCTTCACCGAACCGCACCGGGGCGCGACCTACGACGACCAGCTCCGGTTCGCCCGGCTGGCCGAGGACGGTGGATTCGAGGGCTTCTTCCGCGCCGACCACTACCAGGCGATGGCCGACGACCACGGGGACCCCGGGCCGACCGACGCCTGGCTCACCCTGGCCGCGCTGGCCCGGGAGACCCATCGAATCCGGCTCGGCACGCTGGTGACCTCGGCGACCTTCCGGCTGCCCGGCCCGTTGGCGGTGATGGTCGCCCAGGTCGACCAGATGAGCGGCGGCCGGGTCGAGCTGGGCATCGGAGCCGGCTGGTACGAGCGCGAGCATCTCTCGTACGGCATCCCGTACCCCAGCATCGGGCAGCGTTTCGACCGGCTGGAGGAGCAGCTCGAAGTCATCGCCGGGCTGTGGTCCACACCGGTCGGTGAACGGTTCAGCCACTACGGGGACCACTACCGGCTGGTCGACTCTCCGGCGCTGCCCAAGCCGATGCAGGCACCTGGTCCGCCCATCATCGTCGGCGGCCGGGGCGTGAAGCGTACCCCGGAGCTGGCCGCCCGCTTCGCCGACGAGTTCAACGCACCCTTCAAGACCATCGCGGCGACCACGGAGATGTACGAACGGGTCACCGAGGCCTGTGACCGGTTCGGACGGACCGACAGCGGCCGGGCACCGCTGGTCCGCTCGGCCGGCATCGTCGTGGCGATCGGTCGCACCGACGCGGAGGCCCGACGGCGGGCCGTCCCGCTACACGTACCGAGTGCGCTGCCACCGGAGGACCCGGTGGTCGGCTCGCCCGCCCAGCTCGTCGAGCGGATCGGCGAGTTCGCCGCAATCGGTGCCACCCGGGTGCACCTACGGATGGTCGACATGGCCGACCTGGACCACCTGGAACTGATCGCCAGCGAGGTGCTACCACAGCTGGGAGCGGTACCATCAGCCGTCTCGACAGGCGCGTGACGAGGACTCGGACCGCTTCTGATAACACCCCGCCAACCTGACTCTCAGTCACCTTGACTAGTGGCTATTAATCGGCGAAAGCCTTCTTTGCTCTGCTTCCCCAACGGAAACACTTCAACCCTGACCAGCTTTCTTCCCTAAGCTATCGATACGACACGGTGAATCCACCGAAACGACACTCGATAACGTTCCGTGAAATGTTTCCTATAGGGAAGCAAAGCAAAGAGCTCAGGCCAACGGTAGGTAGACGTTGCCGCCGGAGGCCACGAACTCCGCCGACTTGGTCTGCATACCCCGCTCGGCATACTCCGCGAGTTCCTGACTGATCCGCATCGAACAGAACTTCGGCCCACACATCGAGCAGAAGTGGGCCGTCTTCGCCGGGGCTGCCGGCAGCGTCGCATCGTGGTACGACCGGGCGGTCTCCGGATCGAGCGAGAGGTTGAACTGGTCCTCCCACCGGAACTCGAACCGCGCCCGGCTCAGCGCGTCGTCCCAGGCCTGCGCGCCCGGGTGTCCCTTGGCCAGATCGGCGGCATGGGCAGCGATCTTGTACGCGATCACGCCGGCCTTCACGTCGTCCCGGTCCGGCAACCCGAGGTGCTCCTTGGGAGTGACGTAGCAGAGCATCGCCGTACCGAACATGCCGATCATCGCCGCGCCGATCGCCGAGGTGATGTGGTCGTACGCCGGGGCGATGTCCGTGGTCAGCGGACCGAGCGTGTAGAACGGGGCCTGGTGGCACAGCTCCTGCTGCAGGTCGACGTTCTCCTTGATCTTGTGCATCGGCACATGGCCGGGCCCCTCGATCATCACCTGCACGTCGTGCTCCCAGGCCACCCGGGTCAGCTCCCCCAACGTACGCAGCTCGGCGAACTGCGCCGCGTCGTTGGCGTCGGCGATGGAGCCCGGACGTAGCCCGTCGCCGAGGGAGAACGTCACGTCGTACCGGGCGAGAATCTCGCACAACTCGGCGAAGTGGGTGTAGAGGAAGTTCTCCTCGTGATGCGCCAGGCACCAGGCAGCCATGATCGAGCCGCCCCGGGAGACGATCCCGGTGACCCGGTCCACCGCCAGCGGCACGTACGGCAGCAGCACCCCGGCGTGCACCGTCATGTAGTCCACACCCTGCTCGGCCTGCTCTACGACGGTGTCCCGGAACACCTCCCAGGAGAGCCGCACCGGATCCCCGTCGACCTTCTCCAGGGCCTGGTAGATCGGCACCGTCCCGATCGGCACCGGCGAGTTGCGGACGATCGCCTCCCGAGTCTCGTGGATCCGCCGCCCCGTGGACAGGTCCATCACCGTGTCGGCACCCCACCGGGTCGCCCAGGTCAGCTTCTCCACCTCCTCGGCCACCGAAGAGGTCACCGCCGAGGTGCCGATGTTGGCGTTGACCTTCACCAGAAACCGGCTGCCGATGATCATTGGCTCGGACTCGGGATGGTTCACGTTCGCCGGCAGCACCGCCCGGCCCGCGGCGATCTCCGCCCGTACCAGTTCGACTGGCAGGTTCTCCCGCAACGCGACGAACTCCATCTCCGGCGTGACCAGACCGGCGCGCGCATAGGCGAGCTGGGTCGGCCGGCGACCGTCCACCCCGGCCAAGGGCGTACCGCCGCCCCGTACCGGCGCGGTGTCGGCCCGCTCCGCGATCCACGGCCCGCGCATCGGCGGTAGGCCGACCGCCGGGTCGGCACCCGGCCCGGCAGTGTCGTAGAGCCGTACCGGCGGCTCGTCCCCGGTCAGCATCACCTCGGCGAACGGCACCCGGATATCCGGCCGCGAGCCCTGGACGTACACCTTGCGACGTGCTTCCATGCGCTACCTCCTGCTGCTGTTCGGCATCGGCGTCAGCCGTTGTCGGCCGTCGTTCGTTGTCGGCCGTCGTTCGTTGTCGGCCGTCGTTCGTTGTCGGCCGTCAGTCGTTGTCGGCCGTCGTTCGGTTCCATCCGAGGTGGTCCAGGGGGCCCCGGCCCCCGCCCAGCCGCCAGTGCCGAGCACCGGCGAGCGCCGCCGCCACATAGACCTTGGCGAACCGCACCGCGTCGGGGACCGGGTCACCCAGACCGAGCCGTACGGCGATCGCCGTGGAGAACGAGCAGCCGGTGCCGTGGGTGTGCGGGGTGTCGACCCGAGGTCCGGACAGCATCTGGCTCTCCGTCCCGGTCCACAGCACGTCGACCGCCTCCGTCCCGGCGGTCCGGTCGCCGCCGGTCACCACCACGTACCGGGGGCCACCCGAGGCGATCTCCCGCGCCGCATCCGCCATCTCGGTCGGGGTCGTCACCGGTCGGCCCACGATCGCGGCGGCCTCCGCGCTGTTGGGCGTGGTCACCAGCGCGTACGGCAGCAGGCGCTCCGCCGCACCGACCACACCGAGCCGGTGCCCGCTGGTCGACACCAGCACCGGGTCGACCACCAGGTTGGGCAGCAAGCCGGCCCGGGCCCGGGCCGCCACCACGGACGCGATCTCCGGAGTGCCGAGCATGCCGGTCTTGACCGCCCGCAGCGAGAAGTCCGCCAGGACCGCATCGAGCTGTGCGGTCACCACGTCGGGCAGGACCGGGTAGGCGCCGAAGACCCCGAGTGTGTTCTGCGCGGTGGTGGCGGTGACCACCGACGTGCCGTACGCCCCGAGCGCGGCACAGACCTTCAGGTCGGCCTGGATCCCGGCACCCGCCCCGGAATCCGATCCGGCGATGGTGAGCACCACCGGGGGCGTCACCGGTCCACACCCGACCGGGTAGCACCGACGACCGGCTCCGCGACCGCGTCGAGCAGGGCGCGGACCACACCGGTCGGATCGTCGGCCCGCATCACCGCGCCCATCACCGCCACCCCAGCCGCACCCGCCGCCCGGCACGCCACCACCTGATCCGGTGAGGCCACCCCACCGAGCGCGAAGACCGGCACCCGGGTGTGCCGAACCAGTCGGGCCAGCCCGGCCGGAAACAGCGGCGGGCCGTACCCGGGTTTGGATCGGCTCGGAAAGACCGGCGACAGCGTCACGTAGTCCTCGATGGTGAGGCGATCCAGTTCGGCCAGGTCGTGGCAGGACCGGCCGACCAGCCGGGGCTTCGCACCGGCTCCCGGGCTCACCGTTGACAGCTCCATTGCCGGCGGCTCCACCCGGCCGGTGGCCGGCAGGTGTACGGCGCCTCCGCCCAGGGGATCCGGACCGGCGACGATCAGCTGGCCAGCCACCGGGTCGAGGATCGTCCGCAGTTGGTCGGCAAGTCGCGCCCGCTCGACGTGCGGTAGCTCTCGCTCTCGCAGCACCACCCACCGGGCACCACCTGCCACCGCCGCGCGGACCACCTCCGTCAGCGGTCGGCTCGCCTGCCTGCGGTCGGTGAACAGCAGCACCTCCGCTGGCGCGGCGTCGCCCTCGATCCTCGACGCACCATGCCGTCGGTTCACAGCTCCGGCCGCCCCTCGTCCGAAGTGGACGCCAAGGCGTGGAATCGTCGGGGAATCCGGCCCGCCCCGGCCGCCAACCGACCCGCCTCGACCGCAAGCCGCATCGCCGCCGCCATCCGGGCCGGGTCGGCGGCCCGGGTGACCGCACTGGCCAGCAGCACCCCGTCACAGCCCAACTCCATCGCCAACGCGGCGTCGGAGGCGGTCCCGATCCCCGCGTCGAGGATCACCGGCACCTCGATGCTCTGCCGGATCAGCCGGATGTGGTGCGGGTTGGTGATTCCCAGCCCGGAGCCGATCGGGGCCCCGGCCGGCATCACGGCGGCGCAGCCCAGGTCCGCCAGCCGGCGCGCGAGCACCGGATCGTCCGAGGTGTACGGCAGAACCGTGAAACCCTCGTCCACCAGCTGCTCGGCGGCACGCAGCAACTCCGTTCCGTCGGGCAGCAGCGTGCGCTCGTCCCCGATCACCTCCAGCTTCACCCAGGAGGTGTCGAACGCCTCCCTGGCCAGCCGGGCGACCTTGACCGCCTCGGTCGCGGTGTAACAGCCGGCCGTGTTGGGCAGCACCCGTACCCCGCACCGGTCCAGCAGTTCCCACAGCCCCCCGCGCATGGTGGCAGCGGTGTCGACCCGGCGCAGCGCCACGGTCACCAGTTCGGTGCCGGCGGCGCTGATCGCCGCCGCCAGCGCGGAGAGGCTGGCCGCCCCGCCGGTACCGAGGATGAGCCGGGAGCCGAACGTCTCCCCGCCAAGCCGAAAACCGTCGCTCTCCCCGGTCAGCGTCGCCCTCGGCACGTCCACCCCGCCCACCGGCACCCTCGTCATGTCCACCCCGGCCGCCGTCGCCCTCGGCACGTCCACTCCGATCAGCCGCCCTGGGCCGCGGTCAGCACCTCGACCCGGTCACCAGCACGCAGCACCGTGTCCGTCCAGCCGGCCCGGGGCACCACCTCCCCGTTCACCGCGACCGCCACCCCCCGGGGCAGTGCCGTGACCGCCACCCCCGGGGGCAGTGCGACTACCGTCGCCATCACCTCGGCCACGGTCGCGTCGACGGAAACCATCCGCCGCTCCCCGTTCACGATCAGTTCCATCACGTCCCCATCCCTGGTCAGCCCAGCACCCGCTCAGCGCTCAGGCGACGGTCATGAACCGCTCCGGCAGGAACGACCCCAGCACCGGGGCCGGTACGCCGGTCGCCAACAGTTCGGCGATGAGTACGGCGGTCACCGGAGCGAGTAGGATGCCGTGCCGGTAGTGCCCGGTCGCCACCACCACGGTCGGCCGGCCCGGCAGCGGCCCGAGGATCGGGGCGTTGTCCGGCGTACCGGGGCGCCACCCGACGCGCGCCTCCACCAGCTCGTACTCGACAAGCTCCGGCACCAGGTCGGCCGCCGCCCGGAGCAGGTCCAGCACCGCCCCGGCCGTGACCGTCGGGTCGGTTCGTTCCTCGACCGTCGCACCGACCACCACCTCGCCGTCAGCACGCGGCACGAGGTATACCGACCGGCTGTCGGCGTACCCCCGGATGACATGCCGGAAGCCCGGTGGGCCGCCGCCGGGCGCACGCAGTCGGAGGATCTGCCCCTTCACCGGCCGGACCGGCAGGCCGGTCAGCGACGCGGTGCCGCAGCCGGCCGCCACCACCACGACCGGTTCGGGAATCGCGGACAGGTCGGTGACGGTGGTCGGGACGAACGACACCCCGGCCTTGGCGGCGGCGACCCGGAGTGCGGCGACCAGGCGGCGCGGATCGACCTGATGGTCGTCGGGCGCGTGCGCCCCGCCGCGTACGCCGGGGGCGAGCAGCGGCTCGCGGTCGCGCAACTGCGCCGGGCGCAACGGTGTGATCGGCAAGCCGAGGCCCTGCTGGTACGACCAGAGCCGCCGCGCCTCGGCCAGGTCGTCCGGCGTGAGCCCGACGACCAGGGTGCCCTCGGTGCGGTAGCCGATATCCAGTTCGGACAGTTCGACGAGTTCGGCGGCGAATCCGGGCCATCGGGCGGCCGACTCGGTCATCAGCCGGGTCGACTCCTCCTCACCGAAGTACGCCTCGGCGACCGGGGCGAGCATGCCGGCGGCCACCCCCGACGAGCCCGACCCGGGCTCCGGGTCGTACACCGTCACCCGCATCCCGCGCGTCGCGCACCGCCATGCGGTGGCCAACCCGATCGGCCCACCCCCCACCACCGCCACGTCGGCACGGAAGAGGCCCTCGTTGTCGGTTGCTGTGGTAGAAGGGGCCGGTCCTAACACGAGAGTGCCCCGAGCAGCGTGGCGACGACACGTGCCGGATCAGCGGCGGAAGAGATCGCCCCCACCACCGCGATCCCGTACGCGCCAGCGGCCAACAGAGCGGGTACCCGATCGACGGTCACACCCCCGATCGCGACGACCGGTACGTCCACCGCGTCGACCACCGCCCGGATGCCAATCGGGCCGATCGGCGGTGGCAGACCGTTTTTCGTCGTGGTGGCGTGACACGGACCGACACCCAGATAGCTGGCTCCGGCTGTCACCGCCCTGGCAGCCGTTCCCGGGTCCCGGGCGGTGGCACCGAGTACGGCGGACGGCCCGAGCACCCGCCGGGCAGCGGCCACCGGCAGGTCGTCGGCACCGACGTGTCCGCCCGCCGCGCCGACCGCCAGCGCGACGTGCAACCGGTCGTTGACCAGCCAGGTCGCCCCGACCTCGGTGCACAGTTCGGCGGTCCGGACCGCCAGGTCGTACGCCTCCCGGTCGCTGGCGGTGTCCTCGACCCGGACCTGCACCACGAGGTCCGGACCGGCCACGGAGAGCGCGGCTCGGACGACGGTGAGCGGATCACGCCCGGGTCGGGTGTCGGTGACGAGATGCAGTCGTCCCAGGGACAGCACGGCAACACTCCTCCCTGCGCCGGCATTACCCGGATCAGGTTCGACGGTCGGGGGCTGTCAGCCCCCCTCTCAGCCCGGTCCACCGGGCTCCCGTGGGTTACTTCCTCGCCGAGGCTACGACGTCGGGGACATCAAGTAAAGAGAGGTGACGGGGCGCACTCGCGCCAGAAGGCAACCAGGCACGTCGATCGACAACGATGCGACGTGCCTGGTCGTCCAGCTGTCACCTACCGGAGAAGGGCGTTCAGATCGGCCAGGTCCTCGGCGGACGGCAGCCAGGTGCCGGCGGCGGCGTTGGCGCGTACCTGGTCGGGAGTGGTGGCTCCGGCGATCACCGAGGTGACCGCCGGCTGGGCGGCCAGCCCGCCGATCGCGACCTGGAGCATGGTGAGCCCGCGCTCGACGGTGTACTTCTCGATCGCCTCGATGGTGTCCCACGGCGCGGCGGCCAGACGCTCGGCGTAGCGTCCACCACCGGCCAGCCGGCTCCCCGTCGGCGGCTGCTCGTTGCGCTTGTACTTGCCGGTGAGCAGCCCGTTGGCCAGCGGGAAGAACGGCAGCAGCCCCAGGCCGAAGTGCTCGCAGGCCGGTACGACCTCCTGCTCCGCGTCCCGCTGGAGCAGGTTGTAGAGGTTCTGTGCGCTGACGAACGGGGTCAGGCCCTTGGCCCGGGCGACCCAGGCGGCGTCCGCGATCTGCCACCCGGTGAAGTTGGAGTTGCCGAGGTAGCGCACCTTGCCGGCCCGGACGAGATCGTCCAGCGCGGCCAGGGTCTCCTCGATCGGGGTGCCCGGGTCCGGCTCGTGCATCTGGTAGAGGTCGATGTAGTCGGTGCCCAGCCGACGCAGCGACGCCTCCACGGCCCGCGCGACGTAGCGCCGGGCACCCCGGGCACCGTGGTCCGGCCCGTTCATCCCGGACATGTCCATACCGAACTTCGTCGCCACCACCACGTCGTCCCGCCGGCCCCGCAGGGCCGCACCGAGCTGCTCCTCCGAGCCGCCGTGCGGTTCGCCGTAGATGTCGGCGGTGTCGAAGAAGTTGATCCCCGCGTCCAGGGCGGCGTCGACCACCGCCCGGGTGCCGTCGACGTCGAGCTTGCGGCCGAAGTTGTTGCAGCCGATCCCCACCACGGACACCACGAGTCCGGAGTTACCGAGCCGGCGATAGGTCATCTCAGTCACGCGATCAACCCTATGCCCGGGACCATCCCCGCGACCCGGCGACGGCTCGGTTGGCCAGCGCGATCGCGGTGATCAGTGCCGCTGTCCCCTGTTCAGCAAGGGGGCTTCCCTACACCCCCCACACCGGCTCGGGGGTTTCCACCACCTCGCCGTCCCCCTGGAAGAGTACGAAGCGGTCGAACGACCGGGTGAACCAGCGGTCGTGGGTGACGGCGATGACCGTGCCCTCGAAGGCCCGCAGCCCCTCCTCAAGGGATTCCGCCGACGCCAGGTCCAGGTTGTCGGTGGGCTCGTCGAGCAACAGCAGGGTCGCCCCGGAAAGCTCCAACAACAGTACGAGGAAGCGCGCCTGCTGCCCACCGGAGAGCGACCCGAACCGCTGGTCACCCTGTCCGGCCAGCTCGTACCGGCTCAGCGCGGCCATGGCGGCGTGCCGGTCCATGCCGGCCCGGTGCTCGTCCCCGCGCCAGAGCACGTCGACCAGCGTACGGTCCATCAACTCCGGCCGGTCGTGGGTCTGCGAGAAGTGCCCGGGGCGGACCCGGGCCCCCAGCCGGGCCACCCCGTCGTGCCGCACCGGCGTCAGGTCCAGACCCCCGGCGAGCGGCACGACAGCCGGATCCGGATCGGTGCCGCCCCGAGCCAGCAGCCGCAGGAAGTGCGACTTGCCCGTCCCGTTCGCCCCGAGCACCGCCACCCGGTCGCCGTACCAGAGTTCCAGGTCGAACGGGAAGGTCAGACCGTCCAGCTCCAGCTGTTCGCACATCACCGCGCGCTTGCCGGTACGTCCGCCGCTCAGCCGCATCCGGATGTCCTGGTCCTTCGGTGGCAGCGGCGGCGGCCCCGCCTCCTCGAACTTGCGCAGCCGGGTCTGTGCGGCCTGATACCGCGAAGCCATCCCATCGTTGTAGGCGGCCTTCTGCTTGTACATCAGCATCAGCTCACGCAGCTTCTGGTGTTCCTCGTCCCACCGTTTGCGCTGCTCCTCAAGGCGGCCGTGCCGGGCCACCCGCGCCTCGTGCCAGGTGGCGAAACTGCCCGGATGCACCCAGGCGCTACCGCCCTCCACCGCCACCACGCGGTCGGAGGTCTGGGCCAGTAGTTCCCGATCGTGCGAGACGTAGAGCACCGACTTCGAGGACTCGCGCAGCCGGCCCTCCAGCCACCGCTTACCGGGTACGTCGAGGAAGTTGTCCGGCTCGTCGAGCAGCAGCACCTCGTCCGTGCCGCGCAGCAGCAACTCCAGCGCGAACCGCTTCTGCTGCCCGCCGGAGAGGGTACGTACCGGCCGGCGCCGGGTCTGTTCCCAGGGCAGGCCGAGCACGATCGTCGACACCGTGTCGAAGAGCACCTCGGCGTCGTACCCGCCGGCCTCGCCCCAGGCGGCCAGCGCGTCCGCGTACGTCATCTGCGCCTTGCCGGCGGCGGTGCTGTACTTGCCGCGTACCTCGGCGGCGTGCATCGTCGCCTCGGCGGCGACCAGCCGCTCCCCGGCGGCTCGTAACGCCGGGGCGGCGAGGGAGAGCGCCAGCTCCGCCAGTTCGGTCTCGTCGCCGATCATGCCGATGAACTGCCGCATCACCCCCAGGCCACCGCTGCGGGCGATGGCACCGACCTTGGTCGGCAGGTCACCGGCGACCATCCGGAGCAGGGTGGTCTTACCGGCACCGTTCGGCCCGACCAGGGCGACCTTGGCCCCCTCGCCCACTCGGAACGACACGTCGGCGAAGAGTTCCCGGCCGTCCGGCAGCGTGTACCCGAGCCCGGCGACGTCTATGTAACCCACGTCGGCATCCTGCCCGACCCCGACGGGTCGCGGCATCCGAGTTTCCGGCCCACTGCCATGGCAGCGCTCAGTGGGTGACCCGGAACACCCGGTAGCCCTTCTGGCTGGCGTGCCGCTCCACTCTCCAGCCCTGCTCGATCAGCCACTGTTGGAGTGAGTCGCCACCGAGGTGGCGGGCCACCACGAGCCAGGCGACCCCGTCCGGAGCCAGCCTCGGTAGCCAGCGCAGCAGCATCGTGTGCAACTCCGCCTTGCCGACCCGGATCGGCGGGTTGGACCAGAGCTGCGCGAACATGACATCGCCCGGGACGTCGTCCGGCGCGGACACCCGGACCCGGTCGGCCACGTCGACCCGGGTCGCGTTCTCGGCGGCGAGTTCCCGGGCCCGTTCGTTGACGTCGACCGCCCAGACGGTCGCCGCCGGTGCCGAGGTCGCGAGCACGCAGGTGATCGGCCCGTAGCCGCAGCCCAGGTCGAGCAGCGGGCCGGCGGTCTCCGGTCCGGGCAGATCGGCCTTACGCAGCAGTACGGCGGTGCCGGGGTCGAGCCGATCGGCGGAGAAGACCCCGCCGGCGGTGGTCAACTGGTAGTCCCGACCGGCGACGGAGAACTCGATGTCGCGGCGGTGCGGGGAGGTACCGGGCTGGACGCTGAAGTAGTGTTCGCCGCTCACGTCAGGCATTGTCGCCTACCGGCATAGTGTCCCCGAGCCGACGGTCGGATCCCCAGGGCCGCCGGGCCGGTCGGTCGCCCCCCGGTCGGATCCCCAGGGCCACCGGGCCACCGGGCCACCGGGCCGGTCGGGCCGGTCGGTCGGGCCGGTCGGTCGGGCCGGTCACTGCCGGGCTCCGACCCGCAACCGGCGGGTCTGCTCCGCCCGGCGGGCGTACTCGGCCGGTTCGTCGGGGTAGCCGACCGCCACCAGGGTCAGCCCGTGCGGCGGGGCCACGGTCACCTCACTGGACCGGTCCCGCCGGCTGAGCAGGCTCGCCGGCCACTGCACCGCTCGGCGTCCGTCGCCGGCCACCAGCATCGCGCCGACCAGGCTGCGCACCATCGACTGGCAGAACGCGTCGGCCTGCACCGTGGCCACCAGGATGCCGTCCGGGTCACGTCGCCAGTCCAGTCGGGTGATCTCCCGCAGGGTGGTGGCGTGTTCCTTGCGCCGACAGTACGCCGCGAAGTCGTGCTCGCCGACCAGACCGGCGGCGGCATCGTTGAGCGCCGCCAGGTCCAGCGACCGGGGCCAGGCCAGGATCTCGTGTCGACGTAGCGGCTCCGCCCCGTGCGGAGCATCGGTGACCCGGTACTCGTAGCGGCGGAAGGTGGCCGAGAAGCGCGCGTCGAACTCGGCTGGCACCTCGGTCACGGCCCGAACCCGTACGTCCCCGGGGAGCAGGCCGGCAAGTCGGCGCAGCAGGGTCCCCTGTAGCGCCTGCCATGCGATGGTGAGCAGATCGACGTGACAGACCTGGCCGGTGGCATGCACCCCGGCATCCGTACGACCGGCCACGGTCAGCCCGGTCACCGCAGGTGGGCCCGCCATCGGCTCCGCCACCGTCACGTCAGCGACGGTTCCCGCCTCGGTCAGGTCCACTGGTGCCCGGCGGGTCGGTCCCGCGCCGCCGAAGATGCGGTCCAGCGCCTCGGTCAGCACCCCGGCGACGGTACGCCGCCCCGGCTGGGCCGCCCAACCGGAGAAGGCGGTGCCGTCATAGGCGACGTCCAGCCGTACCCGGGTGTGTGTCTCCACTCGATCCCCCCAGATAGCGTCCGGGCCTGACACCCCGGGAAGGGTGTCAGGCCCGGATCTGCCCGTTGTCGCTCAGGACTTGGTCTCGCCTGCCTCGTCGCTGTCCTCGCGGGCAGCCGGCGTGTCGCCCGACACCGACTCCGGCGCGTCGGCGTCCTGGTCGGCGTCGGCCGACTGCGGCGCGGTGCTCTCGTCCGACGGAGCGAGCGCCTCGACCTTGTCCTGCTGCGCCGTCTTGCGGGCAGCGGTCTTCTTGTTGGCGGCCGGAGCTGCGACGACCAACTCCTCGACCAGCTCGATGATCGCCATCGGGGCAGCGTCACCCTTACGCGGACCGATCTTCACGATCCGGGTGTAGCCACCCGCACGGTTGGCGTACCGGGGCGCGATCTGGTCGAACAGGGCGTAGACCACGTCCTTGTCCCGTACGACGGACAGCACCCGCCGCCGAGCGGCCAGGTCACCACGCTTGGCCTTGGTGATGAGCTGCTCCGCGAGGGGCCGCAGCCGCTTGGCCTTGGTCTCGGTGGTCCGGATCTTGCCGTGCTGGAACAGCGAGGTGGCCAGGTTGGCCAGCATCAGCCGCTCGTGCGCGGGGCTGCCGCCGAGGCGGGGGCCCTTGGTGGGCGTGGGCATGCTTGGTGCTCCTCAGTAGTGGCAGCGGATCTAGAGCTGCTCGGTCTCGCGGTAGTCGTCGGTGTCGTAGTCAGCCTCGCCGAAGGCGTCCACGACCTGTGCCGGGTCGAAGTTCGGAGCCGAGTCCTTCAGCCCCAGACCCATCCCAGCCAGCTTCATCTTGACCTCGTCGATCGACTTCTGACCGAAATTCCGGATGTCGAGGAGGTCGGCCTCGGTACGCCCGATGAGCTCACCAACGGTGTTGATGCCCTCGCGCTTGAGGCAGTTGTAGGAGCGGACGGTGAGGTCCAGCTCCTCGATCGGCAGGGCCAGATCGGCAGCCAGCTGGGCGTCCTGCGGGGACGGGCCGATGTCGATGCCCTCAGCGGTCTCGTCCAGTTCCCGGGCTAGGCCGAAGAGCTCGACGAGGGTGGAGCCGGCCGAGGCCAGCGCGGTACGCGGCCCGATCGACGGCTTGGTCTCGACGTCGATGATCAGCCGGTCGAAGTCGGTACGCTGCTCGACCCGGGTCGCCTCGACGCGGTAGGTCACCTTCAGCACCGGCGAGTAGATCGAGTCGATCGGGATCCGGCCGATCTCGGCACCGGCCTGCTTGTTCTGCGCGGCGGTGACGTAGCCGCGACCCCGCTCGACGGTCAGCTCCATGTCGAGCCGGCCCTTGCCGTTGAGCGTGGCGAGCTTCAGGTCGGGGTTGTGCACCGAGACACCGGCCGGCGGCTGGATGTCACCGGCGGTCACGTCACCGGGGCCCTGCTTGCGCAGGTACATGCTGACCGGCTCGTCGTGGTCGGAGCTGACGCACAGCTCCTTGACGTTCATGACGAGTTCGACCACGTCTTCCTTGACGCCGGGGATGGTGGTGAACTCGTGCAGGACACCGTCGATCTTGATCGACGTCACGGCCGCGCCCGGGATGGACGACAGCAGCGTACGCCGCAGCGAGTTGCCCAGGGTGTAGCCGAAGCCCGGCTCGAGTGGCTCGATGGTGAACCGGGAACGGGTCTCGCTGATCGACTCCTCGGAGAGGGTCGGCCGCTGGGTGATGAGCATTTCTTCTCTTCTCTTCCGGGGACGCCCGCTATATGACGCCCGCCTGATGTGGTGCTGGGCCGGTCAGCCCATCGGGGCCCCGCTCGGGGTCGCCAGCGGCGACCCCGAGCGAGTTCCGATCACTTCGAGTAGAGCTCGACGATCAGCTGCTCCTGGACCTGCGTGTCGATGACCTGCCGGGCCGGGAGCGAGTGCACCAGGATCTTCATCTGGCTGGGGATCGCCTCCAGCCACGCCGGCACCGTCTTCGAACCGGCCTCGGCCTGCGCCACGATGAACGGCGTCAGCTCCTTGGACTTGGCCCGGACCTCGACGATGTCGTGCTCCTTGACCCGGTACGACGGAATGTCGACCTTCTTGCCGTTGACCATGAAGTGGCCGTGCTTGACAACCTGGCGGGCCATGTCCCGGGACTTGGCGTAGCCAGCCCGGTAGACCACGTTGTCCAGCCGCGACTCGAGGATCTGCAGGAGAGCCTCACCGGTCTTACCCGGCTTGGCCACGGCCTCCTCGTAGTAACCGCGGAACTGCTTCTCCAGCACGCCGTAGACGCGGCGGGCCTTCTGCTTCTCACGAAGCTGGAGCAGGTACTCGGTCTCCTTGGTGCGGCCCCGGCCGTGCTGCCCGGGCGGGAACGGCCGGGACTCGAACGGGCACTTCGGGCCATCGCACTTGCTGCCCTTGAGGAACAGCTTCATCTTCTCCCGCCGGCAACGGCGGCAGTCAGCACCGGTGTAACGAGCCATCTCTCTCTACCTCTCAGACCCGGCGACGCTTCGGCGGACGGCACCCGTTGTGCGGCTGCGGGGTGACGTCGGCGATCTGGCCGACCTCAAGCCCAGCGGCCTGCAGCGAACGGATGGCGGTCTCCCGGCCGGAGCCGGGGCCCTTGACGAACACGTCTACCTTGCGCATGCCGTGATCCATCGCCCGACGCGCGGCGGCCTCGGCGGCCATCTGCGCGGCGAACGGCGTCGACTTGCGGGAGCCCTTGAACCCCACCTGACCAGCGGAGGCCCAGGAGATGACGGCACCGGTCGGGTCCGTGATGGACACGATGGTGTTGTTGAAGGTGCTCTTGATATGCGCCTGCCCGTGGGCGACGTTCTTGCGTTCCTTGCGCCGGACCTTCTTTACGGCGGCCCCGGCACGAGCCTTCGGTGGCATAAGTCTGTGCGCTCCTAGTTGACTTCCCGGTACCGGTTACGGCCCAGCCGCACTCGGCGGGCCTGGACCGGTGTTGCCGGTCACCTTTCCCAGTATCAGGTGGGAGTCCGGCCGACCTCGACGGACGCCGACCTGGATTCCGGTTAAGGGTTACTTCTTGCCGGGCTTCTTCTTGCCGGCGACGGTCCGCTTCGGGCCCTTGCGGGTCCGGGCGTTGGTCCGGGTCCGCTGGCCACGCACGGGCAGACCCCGGCGGTGCCGGATGCCCTCGTAGCAGCCGATCTCGACCTTGCGGCGGATGTCAGCGGCGACCTCGCGGCGCAGGTCGCCCTCTACCTTGTAGTTCGCCTCGATGTGATCGCGGAGCTGAACGAGCTCCTCGTCAGTGAGGTCCTTGGCGCGCTTGTCCGGGGAGATACCGGTCGCGGCGAGCGTTTCAACCGCCCGGGTCCGACCGACCCCGAAGATGTAGGTGAGCGCGATCTCCATCCGCTTGTCGCGGGGGAGGTCGACGCCAGCTAGACGTGCCATGTGCGGGCGTACTCCTCATGGTGTGTCGCGGAGGTCTGGACCCGACCCACCCCGATCCGACCGTCGCGGCTCGGTGTCGTTGACGCCGGGACCGGTGTGGTCGTTGCCCGATCGGGCCCCGGCCTCCGACCGGGGGTCAGCCACGAGTACGCGTACGCAATGCGCTTCGCTGCTCGTGGCTGGGACGAGCTTGTGTTGTTGTACGGACCTGCGCAGCCGGGGCCAATCAGCCCTGGCGCTGCTTGTGGCGCGGATCGGTGCAGATCACCATGATCCGGCCGTGCCGGCGAATCACCCGGCACTTGTTGCAGATCCTCTTGACGCTCGGCTTGACCTTCACGGTTGCCTTACTTCCCATCTACGCCCGGCAGCGTCAGCAGACGCGGCATCGGACCTCGAAGACGGACACGGGACGTCCCGGCCGCTGTCAGTAACTGATGAACGATTGACTGGACGCAACACCGCTTCCCGGGTGCGACCGGGAGGGTGCTCGTCCAAGCAGGTTCACTTGTAGCGGTAGACGATGCGCCCGCGGGTCAGGTCGTACGGCGAGAGTTCGACGACGACCCGGTCCTCGGGCAGGATGCGGATGTAGTGCTGCCGCATCTTGCCGCTGATGTGAGCCAGCACCTTGTGGCCGTTGGCGAGCTCAACCCGGAACATGGCGTTCGGGAGTGGCTCGATCACTCGGCCTTCGATCTCGATGGCTCCGTCTTTTTTCGGCATGTCCTCCGCTGTCCTGACGTCGGTTTATCCGGACGGCTCACAACGCCTTACTGGGTGGTTTCAACCCGTCCCAGGGGTTCAGCCTGGAAACAAGATCACTCACCCGAGCCAGCCGCGGCTCCGGCACCCGCCGAAGCGCGGGCGGGCATGCCAGAGTGGACGCTGTGCGCCGATCAGCCAGTGTACGCGCGGGCACGCATCGACGCCAAACCGAGGTGGGTCCCGGCGAGCCGATCGGACGAACGGGACTATATCAATCGTCCTGGCAACCGGCCGACCGGTCGGAATCGCCCAGCATTCGCTTGTCGATCTTCTCCTGTGCCTTCCGGGCCCGCTTCGCCGCCCACTGCTGCGGTGCCCCGTTGATCAAGCCCCCCACCGTGGAAACGACCAGCACCGCCCCCCACGGCCCAGCCACCCAGACAGGCCAGTAGTAGAGCGTTTCACCAGTGCTCAGGCTGCTGGCACCCCAGACTGCGGTGGTGATGGTCATCGCGCCGAAGTAGGTGCCCCAGGTCTCGACCAGCCAGCGCCGTGTCGCCCCCGGAAAGCGGACCTGCTCCTCGGGCACCACCACCGGTCGCTCCCCTGCGGGCAGCAGCTGTGCCCGCTGGGTGGGGACGGTCTCCGGCAGATCGACCAGCAGGGCGTTCAACTCGCCGTACGTCTTCGCGGCGTAGGCCCGCTGGAGGCGCTCGTCGTACTCGCTCAGATCCAGCCGACCCTCGTCCAACGCGTTTCGCAGTCGATCCGCTGCCGCTGTCCGGTCGGAGTCCGCCGCCCGCATCTCGTCCCGCCGGTCCATGGCTAGAAGCATGCCATCGCACGGATACGAGCGACATCCCCCGGTACCGGTCGACGCCGACCCCGTCAGGCGGGCTCGGATGCGGACGGCTGCCGGTCGGTCACCAGGTCGCCGAGGCGAGTTCGGCCGCCGTCAGGTGCGGTCAGCACCCATACCCCGTCGTCGAGCAGGGCCATCGTGTGCTCCACGTGCACCGCCATCGAACCGTCCCGGGTGACAACCGTCCAGCCGTCGGCCAGTTCGGCCGTCCGGGGCGAGCCCATGGTGATCATCGGCTCGATGGCCAGGGCCAGACCGGACACCAGGCGCGGCCCGCGTCCCGGCCGACCGTGGTTGAGCACGTGCGGATCCTGGTGCATCTCGGTGCCGATGCCGTGCCCGCCGTATCCGTCGACGATGCCGTACCGGCCGCCCTTACGGACCGCGCACTCGACCGCGTACGAGATGTCGGTCAACCGGCCCTTCCCGCTGGCCGCCCCCCGCGCCGCAGCGGCGATCCCGGCCCACATCGCGTCCTCGGCCACCTCGGACATCCGGAGCAACTCCGGCCGGACCTCGCCGACTCCGACCGTGATCGCCGCGTCGCCGTGCCAGCCGTCCAGCACCGCACCGCAGTCGATGGAGATCAGGTCCCCGGAGCGCAGCACCTGCTTCGGCGACGGGATCGCGTGCACCACCTGCTCGTTGACCGAGGAGCAGATGGATGCGGGAAAGCCGTGGTAGCCCTTGAAGGAGGGAACGGCACCGGCCTCGCGGATCACCGACTCGGCGATCTCGTCCAGGTCGGCGGTGGTGACCCCGGGCGCGACCGCCGCACGCATCCGGCCCAACGCGGCAGCCACCACCAGCCCGGCGGCCCGCATCTTCTCGATCTGCTCCGGGGTCTTCAGTTGGATGTCCAACTGGTGACGGCGCATGCCGTTTCTACCTTTCGCTGACAGGTGCGGGGCTCGCTGCTCCCGCCCCGGCGTGTCCGCGCCACGCCGGAACACGGAGTACCCATGTTCCGGGCCACGCCACGCACTGTTGCGGCCGGCAACCACCCCGCCGGCCGCTCCGGGCCCTGGCCGCAGGGAAGATCTCCCGGGGCCGACGCCGGCGTGCCTATCCGCCGTACGAACGCAGAGCGTCGATGGCCCGAACCGTGACGTCCTCCACCGGGCCGGTGGCGTCGATCCCGACCAGCTTGCCCTGCGCGCCGTAGAAGTCGACCAGCGGAGCCGTCTTGTCCGCGTATTCGCGCAGCCGCTCGGCGATCGTCTCGGCCTTGTCGTCGTCACGCTGGAACAGCTCGGAACCACACCGGTCGCAGATGCCCTCCCGCGAGGGTGCGTCGAACTCGACGTGCCAGATCTTCCCGCAGCCCCGGCAGGTACGCCGACCGGAGAGCCGTCGGATCACCTCGTCGTCGTCCACGACCAACTCGAGCACCAGGTCGAGGGCGGTGCCGAGGTCAGCCAACAGCTTGTCGAGAGCGGCGGCCTGCGGCGTGGTACGGGGAAACCCGTCGAGCAGGAACCCGCCGCTGGCGTCCGGCTCGGCGAGCCGGCTCCGCACCATGTTGATGGTCACCTCGTCGGGCACCAGCTTGCCGGCGTCCATGTAGCGCTTGGCCTCGACACCAAGCGGGGTGCCCTGGGACACGTTGGCCCGGAAGATGTCGCCGGTGGAGATCTTGGGCACGGCCAGGTGCGCGGCGATGAACTCGGCCTGAGTACCCTTTCCGGCCCCCGGAGGGCCAACCAGAACGAGTCGCATCTACCGCAGGAACCCTTCGTAGTTCCGCTGCATGAGTTGGCTCTCGATCTGCTTCACGGTTTCCAGACCCACACCGACCATGATCAGTACCGCAACTCCACCGAACGGGAAGTTGACGTACTGCTCGCTGTTCAGCCAGATGAAGAAGAAGTTGGGCAGGATCGAGATGAGACCCAGGTAGAGGGAGCCGGGCAGCGTGATCCGGCTGAGGATGAAGTCGAGGTACTCGGCGGTCGGCTTACCGGGCCGGATGCCCGGCACGAACCCGCCGTACTTCTTCATGTTGTCCGCGACCTCGGTCGGGTTGAACGTGATCGAGACGTAGAAGTAGGTGAAGAAGATGATCAGCAGGAAGTAGACGCTGATGTAGATCGGGCTGCGTGGGTTGGCCAGGTTGTTCTGGATCCACATCTGCCAGTCGTTCAGGTTGTTCGGATCGAAGAACTGCAACCCGAGCTGCGGCAGGTAGAGCAGCGAGGAGGCGAAGATGACCGGGATGACACCTGCCTGGTTGACCTTCAGCGGGATGTAGGTGGAGGTCCCGCCGTACGACCGCCGGCCGATCATCCGCTTCGCGTACTGCACCGGGATCCGGCGCTGCGCCTGCTCGATGAAGACCACCGCAGTGAGGATCACCAGCACCAGGACCAGCACGAGGGCGAACATGTCCCAGCCGTTGGTCTTGCGGATCGTCCAGCCCTCGCTGGGCAGTCGGGCCGCGATCGAGGTGAAGATCAGGACCGACATGCCGTTGCCGACGCCCCGGTCGGTGATCAGCTCACCGAGCCACATCACCATGCCGGTGCCGGCGGTCATCGTGATGACCAGCGTGACCAGTGTGATCCAGAGCGGCAGGCCGGTGTTCTCGGGGACGATCGGGAACTGGTCGCACATCCCGTTGAAGAGCTGCCCGGAGCGGGCCAGTGCGACGAACGCCGAGGCCTGCAGCACACCCAGTCCGAGCGTCAGGTAGCGGGTGTACTGGGTGATCTTCGCCTGCCCGGCCTGTCCCTCCTTGCGGAGCTGCTCCAACCGCGGGATCACCACGGTGAGCAGCTGCAGGATGATCGAGGCGGTGATGTAGGGCATGATGCCCAGCGCGAAGACCGAGAGCTGGAGCAACGCACCACCGGAGAAGAGGTTCAGCAGCGTGAAGACGCCGTTGCCCTCCCCCGTCTCCATCGTCTTGATGCAGCTCTGGACGTTGCTGTAGGAGACGCCAGGGCTCGGCAGTGTCGCGCCGAGCCGATAAATCGCGACGATGGCTACTGTAAACAGCAGCTTCTTGCGCAGGTCAGGCGTACGAAACGCACTGAGAAAGGCGGAGAGCAACTTCATCCTCCTGCGCGAGGCGGCCGCCAGTAGTCGTGGCGGGACGTGGTGGTTGCCGGGCGAGCGCCCGATATCCATAGCTGGGATCGGACTCTAACAGCCAAGAGCGTATTCGGGCAGGTGCGCCCGGGAACATTTACCGGATCCGATGCTGCCGGGGCAATACCGGACCAGCAGACCGTGGCGCCCGCCAGTTGCGGACAACTGAGCGAGCGCCACGGTCGACGTGCTTGCCTACAGCTCGGTGGCCGAGCCACCGGCGGCAGTGATCTTCTCCTTGGCGGAGGCGCTGAACGCGTGCGCCGAAACCTGGAGAGCCACTCCACCGAGGTCACCGGTACCGAGGACCTTGACCGGGTGTCCCTTACGGACCGCACCAGCCTCCACCAACTCCAGCGGGCCGACCTGGCCGCCGTTGGGGAACAGCTCAGCGAGCCGGTCCAGGTTGACGACCTGGAAGACGACCTTGAACTTGTTCTTGAAGCCCTTGAGCTTCGGCAGCCGCATGTGGATGGGCATCTGCCCACCCTCAAACGCCGCCGAGATGTTCTTCCGGGCCTTGGAACCCTTCGTACCCCGACCGGCGGTCTTGCCCTTGGAGCCCTCACCGCGACCCACGCGGGTCTTCGCGGTCTTGGCTCCGGGAGCGGGACGCAGGTGGTGGACCTTGATCGTCATTACTCGACCTCCTCGACCTTCACGAGGTGGTTCACGGTGAAGATCATGCCCCGAATCTCGGGACGGTCCTCCTTGACCACCACGTCATTGATCCGCTTGAGGCCGAGCGACCGCAGGGATTCCCGCTGGTTGTGCTTGGCCCCGATCTCGGACCGGACCTGGGTGACCTTGAGACGTGCCATCAGGACGCCACCCCCGCCCGAGCCGCGAGCATGGCGGCCGGCGCGACGTCCTCGACCGGCAGGCCGCGACGGGCCGCGACCGCCTCCGGCGATTCGAGGCTCTTCAGAGCCGCGACCGTGGCGTGCACGATGTTGATCGGGTTCGACGAACCGAGGCTCTTGGAGAGCACGTCGTGGATACCCGCGCACTCCAGCACGGCACGAACCGGACCACCGGCGATGACACCGGTACCGGCGCTGGCCGGCTTGAGCAGGACGACGCCAGCGGCGTCCTCACCCTGCACCGGGTGCGGGATCGACGAGGCGATCCGCGGCACCTTGAAGAAGTGCTTCTTGGCCTCCTCGACACCCTTGGCGATCGCCGCGGGCACCTCCTTGGCCTTTCCGTAGCCCACACCGACGGTGCCGTCGCCGTCCCCCACGATCACCAGGGCGGTGAAGCTGAAGCGACGACCACCCTTCACGACCTTGGCGACACGGTTGATCGCGACGACCCGCTCAAGGTGCGGGGTCTTCTCGACGGGCGCGTTTCCGCGGCCGCCCTCACGGCGGTTGTCGCGGCGACCACCCTCGTTGCCACCGGACCCGCCGCCACGGCGCTGTTGACCTGGCATCAGCAGCCTTCCTTCCCTCTCGTGACGGGGTTAGCTAGTTGCGATCCTCGTATGACGCGCATCAGACGCCGTCAGAACTCGAGTCCGGCTTCGCGGGCAGCGTCGGCCAGCGCGGCGAGCCGCCCGCCGTACCGGTTGCCACCGCGGTCGAAGACGACCTTGGAAATCCCCGCAGCCTTGGCCCGCTCCGCGACGAGTGCGCCGACCTTGCTGGCCAGTGCGCTCTTGTCGCCCTCGGTGCCCCGGATGGACGCATCCAGGCTCGATGCCGACACGAGGGTGCGGCCCTGGGTGTCGTCCACCACCTGGGCGGTGATGTTCCGCAGCGAACGGGTGACGACCAGGCGAGGCCGCTCGGCCGTACCGCTGATGCTCCGGCGGACGCGGAAGTGCCGACGCGCACGCCCGACGGCGCGCTGGGCGGCGACGCCGCGGCGGCGCTTGAGCAGCGTGGCGCTCACTTGATCACTCCTTTGCTCGCGACTGCGGGGCTCGCAAGCTCGCTCCTCGCACTCACTTCTTACCGGCCTTTCCAGCCTTGCGGCGGATGACCTCGCCCTGGTACTTGATGCCCTTGCCCTTGTAGGGCTCCGGCGGACGGATCTTCCGGATGTTGGCGGCGATCTCACCGACCTGCTGCTTGTCGATGCCGGCCACGTGGAACAGCGTCGGCTTCTCCACAGTGAAGGTGATGCCGTCCGGCGCCGCGACCAGCACCGGGTGCGAGAACCCGAGCGCGAACTCCAGGTCCTTGCCCTTGGCGGTGACGCGGTAACCGGTACCGGCGATCTCCAGGGACTTCTTGTAGCCCTCGGTCACGCCGACGATCATGTTGGCGACCAGGGTACGGCTCAGGCCGTGCAGTTCCTTGGCCTTGCGCTCATCGTTCGGCCGGTTGACGTGCAGCTGGCCGTCCTCGCCCTGCTCCGCCGTGATCGGCTCGGCCAGGGTGACGGCGAGCTCGCCCTTCGGGCCCTTGACCTTGACGGTCCGGCCGTCGATCGTGACGTCGACGCCGGCCGGTACCGGGATCGACTTACGTCCAATACGCGACATTTCTACCTGTCTCCCGTTACCAGACGAAGGCGAGGACTTCCCCGCCAACGCTCCGCTTGCGGGCCTGCCGGTCGGTGAGCAGTCCCTGGGACGTCGAAATGATCGCCACGCCCAGCCCACCGAGCACCCGCGGGAGCCCGTCCGACTTGGCGTACACCCGCAGACCGGGCTTGGACACCCGCTTGATGCCCGCCAGGCTCCGCTCACGGTTCTGGCCGTACTTCAGCTCGACCACCAGGCGCTTGCCGACAGCGCCCTCCTCGGGCTCCTCGACCGACCAGGTGGCGATGTAACCCTCGGCCTTGAGAACCTCGGCAATGTTCGCCTTGATCTTCGAGTAGGGCATCGTCACCCGGTCGTGGTACGCCTGGTTGGCGTTCCGCAGACGCGTCAGCATGTCTGCGATCGGGTCGGTCATAGTCATTGGTTCTCGTCAGCCTTTCTCACCGGGGTTCCCTGGGCGGTCAGACCCGGGCCTACGGCGTTGCGATCCTCGCCCAGGCCGTCGGCCTGGACGCAGCTGGGCTCTACCGGGTTGTGTTCCACGCCTCGCCCATAGCCAGGGCGTAGCGTCACCAGGAAGCCTTGGACACGCCGGGCAGCTCACCGCGGTGGGCCATCTCCCGGAGGCACACCCGGCAGAGACCGAACTTGCGGTAGACCGCCTTCGGACGTCCGCACCGCTGGCAGCGGGTGTACGCCTGGACCGAGAACTTCGGCTTCTTGGCGGCCTTGAGAATCAGCGCCTTCTTCGCCATCTCGTACTCACTGCTCCTTGAACGGGAAGCCCAGGAGCTTGAGCAGCGCCCGGCCCTCGTCATCGGTCGTCGCGGTGGTAACCACCGTGATGTCCATGCCCCGCTGCCGATCGATCCGGTCCTGGTCGATCTCGTGGAACACGGACTGCTCGGTCAGGCCGAACGTGTAGTTACCGTGCCCGTCGAGCTTGCGCCCGTCCAGGCCGCGGAAGTCGCGGATACGCGGCAGCGCGATGGAGAGCAGCCGGTCCAGGAACTCCCACATCCGGTCGCCGCGCAGGGTCACCTTCGCGCCGATCGGCATGCCCTCTCGCAGCTTGAACTGCGCGATGGACTTGGTCGCCCGCCGCACCTGCGGCTTCTGGCCGGTGATCGTGGCGAGGTCGCGGACCGCACCGTCGATCAGCTTCGCGTCCCGAGCTGCCTCGCCGACACCCATGTTGACGACGATCTTGACCAGGCCCGGCACCTGCATCGGGTTGCCGTACTCGAACTGCTCACGCAGCTTGGCCACGATCTCGTTGCGGTACCGCTCCTTGAGGCGCGGCATGGTCTTCATTTCGGTAGCCGTGGTCATCAGAGGTCCTTACCGGTGCTACGCGCGATGCGGACCTTCTGGCCACTCTCGTCGATCCGGTACCCGACCCGGGTCGGGTTGCCGTCGGAGTCCAGGACCTGCACGTTCGAAACGTGGATCGGGGCCTCCTGGGTGACGATGCCACCGGTCTTGGCGCCACGCTGGGTGGTGGTGATGCGGGTGTGCTTCTTGACCCGGTTCACGCCCTCGACCAGGATCTTGTCCTGCCGCGGGTAGGCCGCGATGACCTTGCCCTTGGCACCCTTGTCCTTGCCGGCAATGACGACGACCGTGTCGCCCTTCTTGACCTTCACGGTCACAACACCTCCGGCGCAAGCGAGATGATTTTCATGAACCGCTTGTCCCGCAGCTCCCGACCCACCGGGCCGAAGATACGGGTACCCCGCGGGTCTCCACCGTCCTTGATGATGACGGCGGCGTTCTCGTCGAAGCGGATGTACGAGCCGTCCGGCCGCCGCTTCTCCTTGGCGGTACGAACGACGACCGCCTTGACGACGTCACCCTTCTTGACACCGGCGCCGGGGATCGCGTCCTTGACGGTGGCCACGATGACGTCGCCGATACTCGCGTAGCGCCGACCGGAGCCGCCGAGAACCCGAATGCACAGGATCTCCCGGGCACCCGTGTTGTCGGCGACGCGCAGTCGCGACTCCTGCTGAATCACGTCTATCTCCTATGTCTGCCAGTTCTCAGTCGGCCCGGCCGACCGAGCTTGGCGGAACCCTGAGCCTGCTGGATCGGTCTGCTACGCAGCCCGTACGGCTCTTACTTGGCCTTCTCGAGGATTTCCACGATCCGCCACCGCTTGGTGGCGGAGAGCGGACGGGTTTCCATCAGCAGCACCCGGTCGCCGATGCCACACGCGTTCTGCTCGTCGTGCGCCTTCAGCTTGCTGGTACGCCGCATGACCTTGCCGTACAGCGGGTGCTTGACCCGGTCCTCGACCTCGACAACGACGGTCTTCTCCATCTTGTCGCTGACCACGAGGCCCTCGCGCACCTTGCGCTGGGCCCGCTGAGCCGCGCTGGTCCCCTCCGGGGCAGTCTTCTCACTCATGCCTTCACCTCAGTTGGCGCGGCCGAGAGTCCGAGCTCGCGCTCACGCATGATCGTGTAGATCCGGGCGATCTCCCGACGGATGACCTGAAGCCGACGGTTGTTGTCGAGCTGGCCGGTCGCGGCCTGCACGCGGAGGTTGAACAGCTCCGCCTTGGCCTCCCGTAGCTTCGTGACCAGCTCCTCTTCGGAGAGCTCACGCAGCTCGGCGGCCTTAACGCCCGCTGCCATCAGGATTCACCCACTTCGCGCGTCACAATGCGGCACTTCATCGGGAGCTTGTGGATCGCGCGACGCATCGCCTCTCGCGCAATCTGCTCGTTGGGGAAGGACATCTCGAAGAGCACCCGCCCCGGCTTCACGTTGGCGACCCACCATTCCGGTGAGCCCTTACCGGAACCCATCCGGGTTTCCGCCGGCTTCTTGGTCAGGGCCTGGTCCGGGAAGACCGTGATCCAGACCTTGCCACCACGCTTGATATGGCGGGTCATCGCGATACGGGCCGACTCGATCTGCCGGTTCGTCACGTACGCCGGCTCGAGCGCCTGGATTCCGAACTCGCCGAAAACCACCCGGTTGCCGCCCTTCGACGCGCCATGGCGGTCGGGGTGGTGCGGCTTGCGGAAGCCCTTCGGGGGCTTGCGCGGCATCAGCATCTGTCAGCCCTCCTGCGCTGAGCTGTCCGATCCGGCCGAAGCGGCCGGAGTGGCCGGCGCGGCGGTGGCCGGCGCGGCACTTTCGTTCGTGGCCTCCACAGCACCCGCGGAGGCCTCGGCCGCCGCAGCCCGTCCAGCGTCCGTACCACCCGGGGTGGTGCCGGACGAACCGGACCGACCACGACGCGGCCGCTCCGGACGGTCACCGCGGTCGCGGCGCGGACGCGACGGACCCGCCTCGGCCGGGGTCTCCCGACCAGGTACGGCGTCGCCCTTGTAGATCCAGACCTTCACGCCGATACGGCCGAAGGTGGTCCGTGCCTCGAAGAAGCCGTACTCGATGTTGGCCCGCAGCGTGTGCAGCGGAACCCGACCCTCGCGGTAGAACTCGGTGCGGCTCATTTCCGCACCGCCGAGGCGGCCGGAGACCTGCACCCGGATGCCCTTGACGATCGGGTTCTTCATCGCCGACTGCATGGCCTTACGCATCGCCCGCCGGAAGCTGACCCGGCTGGAGAGCTGCTCGGCCACACCCTGGGCGACCAGCTGTGCGTCCGACTCCGGGCTCTTCACCTCGAGGATGTTGAGCTGAACCTGCTTGCCGGTCAGCTTCTCCAACTCGCCGCGGATCCGGTCGGCCTCCGCACCCTTACGGCCGATGACGATGCCCGGCCGGGCGGTGTGGATGTCGACCCGGACCCGGTCCCGGGTCCGCTCGATGTCGACCTTGGAAATGCCGGCACGCTCCAGGCCCTTGGACATCATCCGCCGGATCTTCACGTCCTCGGCGATGTAGTCCTTGTAGAGCTTGTCCGCGTACCAGCGGGACTTCCAGTCGGTCGAGATGCCGAGCCGGAACCCGTGCGGGTGAACCTTCTGCCCCATTACTCGGCACCCTCCGTCGTGCTCTGCGTGTCGGCGGCCGTGGTCTCCGGCGCGGCCTTCTTGGCCGGCGCGGCCTTCTTGGCCGGCGCGCCCTTCTTCCCCGACGTGGCCGGCGCTACCGCCTCGACCACGATCGTGATGTGACAGGTGCGCTTGCGGATCCGGTACGCCCGGCCCTGTGCCCGAGGCTGGAACCGCTTCATCGTCGGGCCCTCATCGACGAACGCCTCGCTGACGAGCAGCGCGTCAGGGTCCAACCGCTCGTTGTTCTCCGCGTTGGCGATCGCGCTCGCGAGGACCTTGTAGACCTGCTCGCTCGCAGCCTGCGGCGCGAACTGCAGCACCGTGAGCGCCTCCTTCGCGGGCAGACCGCGGACGAGGTTGACCACCCGGCGCGCCTTCGTCGGCGAGATGCGCACGTGCCGCGCAACCGCCCGCGCGCCCGGAAGCACCGGAGCGTCGCCCCTAACTGGCATCGCTGTAACCCCTTGATCCTTAATCCGTGGCTTTACGACCATTGTTCGGCCAGGTCCGGCTGACGTACGGTCCGCCGGATGGTGGACCGAACAAGAGTCGGCATCAGCGCCGGCGGCTCTTCCGGTCGTCCTTCTCGTGACCCTTGAACGTACGGGTCAACGCAAACTCGCCGAGCTTGTGCCCGACCATCGCCTCGGTGACGAACACCGGAACGTGCTTGCGTCCGTCGTGCACCGCGATCGTGTGGCCGAGCATCTCGGGGATGATCGTCGAGCGCCGCGACCAGGTCTTGATGACGTTCTTCGAGCCCTTGTCGTTCTGCGTCTCCACCTTCTTGAGCAGGTGGTCGTCGATGAACGGGCCCTTCTTCAGGCTGCGAGGCATGTCCTAATCTCCCTTAGCCGCGCTTGCGGGTGGCGTAGCGGCGGCGGACGATCATCCGGTCGCTCGGCTGGCCCTTACGACGGGTGCGGCCCTCCGGCTTACCCTGCGGGTTGACCGGGTGGCGACCACCGGAGGTCTTACCCTCACCACCACCGTGCGGGTGGTCGACCGGGTTCATGGCGACACCACGAACGGTCGGGCGCTTGCCCTTCCACCGCATCCGGCCAGCCTTGCCCCAGTTGATGTTCGACTGGTCGGCGTTACCGATCTCGCCGATGGTGGCGCGGCACCGCACGTCGACCCGCCGGATCTCACCCGAGGGCATCCGGAGGGTGGCGTACGCGCCCTCCCGGCCCAGCAGCTGGATGCCGACACCGGCGGAACGGGCCAGCTTGGCACCGCCACCCGGCCGCAGTTCGACGGCGTGGATGGTGCTACCAACCGGAATGTTGCGCAGCGGCAGGTTGTTGCCCGGCTTGATGTCCGCGCCCGGCCCCGACTCGACCCGGTCGCCCTGCTTCAGGTCCTTCGGCGCGATGATGTAACGCTTCTCGCCGTCGGCGTAGTGCAGCAGCGCGATCCGCGCGGTGCGGTTCGGGTCGTACTCGATGTGGGCGACCTTCGCCGGCACGCCGTCCTTGTCGACCCGCTTGAAGTCGATCAGACGGTACTGCCGCTTGTGCCCGCCGCCGTGGTGCCGCGTGGTGATCCGGCCCTGGGCGTTACGCCCGCCCTTCTTCGGCAGCGGAGCCAGCAGCGACTTCTCGGGAGTCGACCGGGTGATCTCGGCGAAGTCGGCGACGCTGGAGCCACGCCGGCCCGGCGTCGTCGGCTTGTACTTACGGATAGCCATTGTCTATACCCCTCAGCTGACCGGGCCGCCGAAGGCCTCGATACGGTCACCGTCAGCCAGCTTCACCATCGCCCGCTTGGTGGCCTTGCGCTGGCCGTACCCGGTGCGGGTGCGCTTGCGCTTGCCCTCGCGGTTGAGGGTGTTCACCGTCAGGACGCGGACGTCGAAGATCTGCTGGATCGCGATCTTGATCTCGGTCTTGTTCGCGTCCGGGTGCACCAGGAAGGTGTACCAGTTACGGTTCAGCTCGCTGTAGCTCTTCTCCGAGACGACCGGCGCCACGATGATGTCGCGCGGGTCGGCAATCGTCGTCACTTGCCACCCTCCTCAGTGGTCTCGGCCGGCACACCCAGGAACTCGTCCAGCGCGTCCTTGGTGAAGACCACGTCATCGGCCACCAGCACGTCGTACGTGTTGAGCTGGCCGGCTTCGATCAGGTGCACCTTCGACTCGTTCCGCAGCGACAGCCAGTTCAGCTCGTCGGTGCTGCTCAGCACGACCAGGACCCGCTTGGCCTCGGTCACCTTGCCGAGCGTGGCCAGCGCCGCCTTGGTCGACGGCTTGTCGCCCGCGACGAAGGACTCGACCACGTGGACCTGGCCCGCGCGGGCCCGGTCCGAGAGGGCGCCACGCAGCGCGGCGGCCTTCATCTTCTTCGGGGTCCGCTGGCTGTAGTCACGCGGCACCGGGCCGTGGACGACGCCACCACCGGCGAACTGCGGGGCACGGATCGAGCCCTGCCGGGCCCGGCCGGTGCCCTTCTGCTTGTACGGCTTCTTGCCGCCACCGGCGACCTCACCGCGGGTCTTGGCCTTGTGCGTGCCCTGGCGCGCGGCGGCCAACTGGGCCACCACGACCTGGTGCATCAGCGCGACGTTGGCCTGCACGTCGAAGATGTCGTCCGGCAGCTCGACCGAGCCGCTCTTGGCGCCCTCGAGGTTGCGCACGTCAACCGTGCTCACTTCGCCGCCCCCTTCTTCACCTGGGTCTTCGCCGCGGTGCGGACCAGGACCAGCGCGCCCTTGGGGCCGGGGATGGCACCCCGGACGAGCAGCAGGTTGTTCTCGGTGTCGATCGCCTGGATCTTGAGGTTCTGCACGGTGAAGCGAACGCCACCCATGCGACCCGCCATCCGGACGCCCTTGAAGACGCGACCCGGGGTCGCGCAGGCGCCGATCGAGCCGGGCGAGCGGTGCTTACGCTCGACACCGTGGCTGGCGCGCAGACCGTGGAAGCCGTGCCGCTTCATCACACCGGCGTAGCCCTTGCCCTTGGTCTTACCGGTCACGTCGATCGAGACGCCCTCGGCGAAAGCGTCGACGGTGACCTCCTGGCCGAGGTCGTACTCGCTCGCGTCGCTGGTGCGCAGCTCGACCAGGTGCCGACGGGGGGCCGCTCCGGACTTTGCGAAGTGGCCGGATTCCGGCTTGTTGACCTTCCGCGGGTCGATCGCGCCGTACGCCAGCTGGACCGCGGCGTAACCGTCCTTGTCGGCGGTACGAACCTGGGTCACGACGCACGGGCCGGCCTGCACCACGGTCACCGGAACAACGCGGTTGTTGTCCCAGACCTGGGTCATGCCGAGCTTGGCGCCCAGGATGCCCTTAACTTGCCTGTCCATTAGTCCGGTCCCTACAGCTTGATCTCGATGTCGACGCCAGCCGGAAGGTCGAGGCGCATAAGCGAGTCGACCGTCTTGGGGGTCGGGTCGATGATGTCGATCAGACGCTTGTGCGTGCGCATCTCGAAGTGCTCGCGCGAGTCCTTGTACTTGTGCGGCGAACGGATCACGCAGAAACGGTTGATCTCCGTGGGCAGCGGTACGGGGCCCGCGACCTGCGCCCCAGTGCGGGTCACCGTCTCGACGATCTTCCGCGCCGAGGAATCGACGACCTCGTGGTCATAGGCCTTGAGCCGGATGCGGATCTTCTGTCCCGCCATGGTGGCTTCTGTTCCTTCTCTCTCCGCCCCGCCCGACCGTCCGCAATTGGAGCCCGCTCAGTGGCGAGCGGGAGTTGCCAGACCGGGCCCGGCGCTGCCGATTCGTGTTGTGTCCGACCCCCGCGGTCGGGCGTGTCGCGCCCTTGGGCCAGACTCCGCCAACTGGTATTCCAGGGCGGTGCGACCTCGCGGTTGGATCGGGGTGCCGGGTCGTGTTTCCAGGACCTGACACGCCCCACAAGGGTGACTGACTGCTGGGCAGCCAGCCACCCTTGTCGGTACGCAACCTGACCAGTATGCCGTACTACCGCACGGCAGCGCTAATCGGGGTTACCTTAGTCACTTAATGATCTTGGTGACGCGACCCGCGCCGACCGTACGGCCACCCTCACGGATCGCGAAGCGGAGGTTGTCCTCCATCGCGATCGGCTGGATCAGCTTAACGGTCATCGAGGTGTTGTCGCCCGGCATGACCATCTCGGTGCCCTCAGGCAGCGTGACGACACCGGTGACGTCCGTGGTCCGGAAGTAGAACTGCGGACGGTAGTTCTGGAAGAACGGGGTGTGCCGGCCACCCTCCTCCTTGGAGAGGATGTAGACGGTCGCCTCGAACTCGGTGTGCGGGGTGGTCGTACCCGGCTTGATGACGACCATGCCGCGCTCGACCTCTTCGCGCTTGGTGCCACGCAGCAGGAGGCCGACGTTCTCGCCTGCACGGGCGTCGTCCAGGGTCTTCCGGAACATCTCGATCGCGGTGACCTTGGTCTTGAAGCCCTTCTCCTTGATGCCGACGATCTCAACATCCTCGTTCGGCAGGAGAACGCCACGCTCAACCCGACCGGTGACGACCGTACCACGACCAGTGATCGTGAAGACGTCCTCAACCGGCATCAGGAACGGCTTGTCAACCTCGCGCTCCGGCTGCGGGATCGCGGTGTCAACCGCGGTCATCAGCTCCATGAGCCGCTCGGTCCACTCCGGGTCGCCCTCGAGCGCCTTCAGCGCCGAGACGCGCACGACCGGCAGGTCGTCGCCCGGGAACTCCTGCGAGGACAGCAGCTCACGGACCTCGAGCTCGACCAGCTCGAGCAGCTCCTCGTCATCGACCATGTCGCTCTTGTTGAGCGCCACGACGATGTAGGGAACGCCGACCTGGCGGGCCAGCAGAACGTGCTCGCGGGTCTGCGGCATCGGGCCGTCAGTCGCCGCCACCACCAGGATCGCGCCGTCCATCTGCGCGGCACCGGTGATCATGTTCTTGATGTAGTCGGCGTGCCCCGGGCAGTCGACGTGCGCGTAGTGCCGCGCATCGGTCTGGTACTCGACGTGCGCGATCGAGATCGTGATACCGCGGGCCTTCTCCTCCGGCGCCTTGTCGATCTCGTCGAACGGCGTGTACGGGTTCAGGTCCGGGTACTTGTCATGCAGGACCTTGGTGATGGCCGCCGTCAGCGTCGTCTTACCGTGGTCGATGTGACCAATGGTGCCGATGTTGACGTGCGGCTTAGTCCGCTCGAACTTCGCCTTCGCCACTGGTGTCCTCCTGTGGACTTCTTGGTTCGTACGCCCGGCACGCCGTTCGGCGTTTGGGACTCTGTCGACAGCCTTACCGGCCTAAGTTGCAGACCGGAAAGTTCTTGGGTCTTGCGGTGGTAGAACCTTCAGGCCCGGTCTCTCGTGCAGCCCGGCCCCCCGAAAGGCACCGGCCGATGTTACTCGCCCGTCGCCTTCGCGATGATCTCCTTCGCCACGTTCTGCGGTACCTCGGCGTAGGAGTCGAACTGCATGCTGTAGCTAGCCCGGCCCTGGGTCTTGGACCGCAGGTCCCCGACGTAGCCGAACATCTCCGACAGCGGCACCAGGGCACGGACGATTCGCGCACCGTGGCGCTCCTCCATGGCCTGGATGATGCCGCGGCGGGAGTTCAGGTCACCGATCACGTCACCCATGTTCTCCTCGGGCGTCGTGACCTCGACCGACATCATCGGTTCGAGCAGTGCCGGGTCGGCCTTGCGGGCCGCCTCCTTCAGCACCATCGAACCAGCGATCTTGAACGCCATCTCGGACGAGTCGACCTCGTGGTACTGGCCGTCCAACAGCGTCAGCTTCACACCGACCAGCGGGAAGCCGGCCATGATGCCGTACTGCATCGCGTCCTGGGCGCCGGCGTCGACCGAGGGAATGAACTCCTTCGGGATACGACCACCGGTAACCGCGTTGGCGAACTCGTAGGTCGCCGAGTCGTTGTCCAGCGGCAGCGGCTCCAGGCTGACGATGACCCGGGCGTACTGACCCGACCCACCGGTCTGCTTCTTGTGGGTGTACTCGACCTTCTCCACCTTGCGGCGGATCGTTTCGCGGTACGCCACCTGCGGCTTACCGATGTTGGCCTCGACGTTGAACTCACGCCGCATCCGGTCGACCAGGATGTCCAGGTGCAGTTCACCCATGCCGGAGATGACCGTCTGACCGGTCTCCTCGTCGTTCTTGACGCGGAAGGTCGGGTCCTCCTCCGCCAGGCGCTGGATCGCGGTTCCCAGCTTCTCCTGGTCGGCCTTGGTCTTCGGCTCGATCGCGACCTCGATGACCGGCTCCGGGAAGGTCATCGACTCCAGGATGACCGGGTTCGCCGGGTCGCAGAGGGTGTCACCGGTGGTGGTCTGCTTGAGACCCTGCACGGCGATGATGTCACCAGCCTGGGCGCTGGCGCGCTCCTCACGCTTGTTGGCGTGCATCTGGTAGATCTTGCCGATGCGCTCCTTGCGGTCCTTGGTGGAGTTGATCACCTGGGACCCGGAGTCAAGCTTGCCGGAGTAGACCCGCACGTAGGTCAGCTTGCCAAGGTGCTTGTCCGTCTGGATCTTGAAGGCCAGACCGGAGAAGGGCTCGGCGACCGAGGGCTTGCGCTGCAGCGGGGTCTCACCGTCAGTCGCGGTGCCCTCGATGGCCGGGATGTCCAGCGGCGACGGCAGGAAGGCGACGACCGCGTCAAGCATGGGCTGGATGCCCTTGTTCTTGAACGCGGTACCCGTGAGGACCGGGTTGGCCTTGCCGGCGATCGTCGCCCGCCGGATCGCGGTCTTGATCTCCTCGACGGTGAGCGACTCGCCCTCGAGGTACTTCTCCATGATCGCGTCGTCGACGTCGGCCAGGGTCTCGAGCAGCTTCTCCCGCCACTCGGCGGCAAGGTCCGTCAGCTCGGCCGGGATCTCCTCGACCGCGTAGTCCTCGCCCTTCTGGGTCTCGCCACGCCAGGTCAGCGCCCGCATCTCGATCAGGTCGACGACGCCGATGAAGTCGGACTCGGCCCCGATCGGCACCTGCAGGACGAGCGGCGTGGCGTTCAGCCGGTCGATCATCATCTGGACGCAGCGGAAGAAGTCCGCGCCGGTCCGGTCAAGCTTGTTGACGAAGCACATCCGCGGGACGTTGTACTTGTCAGCCTGCCGCCAGACGTTCTCGGTCTGCGGCTCCACACCGGCGACACCGTCGTACACCGCGACCGCACCGTCAAGCACGCGCAGCGACCGCTCGACCTCGACCGTGAAGTCGACGTGGCCGGGCGTGTCGATGATCTGAATCGTGTGGCCCTTCCACTCGCACTTCGTGGCGGCGGAGGTAATGGTGATACCGCGTTCCTGCTCCTGCTCCATCCAGTCCATGACGGCACCGCCCTCGTGGACCTCACCGATCTTGTACGTGATGCCGGTGTAGAACAGGATCCGCTCGGTAGTGGTGGTCTTGCCGGCATCGATGTGCGCCATGATGCCGATGTTGCGTACCTTGGCGAGCGCGTCTGCGGCGGCCACTTCAATCCCTCTTCATCGTCGTCTCGAGCCTGCGGTCTTCTCCGCCCCGCCACCCGGCGAGGCCGGGCAGCGGGTCGAGGAATGGCTGGTTTACCAGCGGTAGTGCGCGAAGGCCTTGTTGGACTCGGCCATCTTGTGGGTGTCCTCGCGCCGCTTCACGGCGGCACCGAGACCGTTGCTCGCGTCGAGCAGCTCGTTCATCAGGCGTTCGACCATGGTCTTCTCACGGCGGGCCTTCGAGTAGGTGACCAGCCAGCGCAGTCCGAGGGTGGTCGCCCGACTGGGGCGCACCTCGACCGGCACCTGGTAGGTCGCGCCACCGACCCGACGGCTACGCACCTCGAGGGTCGGCTTCACGTTGTCCATCGCCCGCTTCAGGGTGACGACGGGGTCGGTGCCCGACTTCTCACGGCAGCCCTCCAGGGCACCGTAGACGATGCGCTCAGCGAGCTGACGCTTGCCGCGCAGCAGGATCTTGTTCACCAGCTGGGTGACCAGCGGGGAGTTGTATACCGGGTCAGCGACCAGCGGCCGACGCGGAGCAGGGCCCTTACGCGGCATCTCAGCTCTTCTCCTTCTTCGCGCCGTAGCGGCTACGCGCCTGCTTACGGTTGCGGACGCCCTGGGTGTCCAGCGAGCCGCGCACGATCTTGTAGCGCACACCCGGGAGGTCCTTCACCCGGCCACCGCGAACCAGCACGATCGAGTGCTCCTGCAGGTTGTGGCCGACGCCCGGGATGTAGGCGGTCACCTCGACCTGGCTGCTGAGCTTGACACGGGCGACCTTACGCAGCGCCGAGTTCGGCTTCTTGGGGGTGGTGGTGTAGACACGCGTGCATACGCCCCGCCGCTGCGGGCTGCCCTTCAAGGCTGGTGTCTTCGTCTTGCTCGTCTTGGCCTGACGGCCCTTGCGGACAAGCTGCTGAATGGTGGGCACCGGGTTTCTCCGCTCCCTTCGGCCGCCCCTCAGCGGCCGCGCCGTGTCGTCATAGCCGCCCGGCTGGACAGCTCTCCTACATTCCGGCCAGGTGTCCCTTACGGGCTCCCGGCACCCGCGGTCGGGCGTGTCGCCCCTCCGCGTGCCGGTACGGCGCTCGCGCGCGCGTACCGGACTTTTCCGGCCTCTCGACCACTAATCACGATCGAAAGCCTGATTATGACTTTGTGTGGTACTGCTCCGTGACCGGATCCCCGGCCCGAGCGCACGCACGAGCTGCCCAGGCATGCCCGGGCGCAAGGGGAAAGAGTACCCACCATGGGAGCACAGGTCAAAACGGGGGTCGTGGTAGCCGCTGGCCACCCGTCGGCCCGCTCTGCCGTCCTACCCGCAGTGAGCGACTCCGGTAAACCAGTCTACCGGGACTCCCTTAGCGCGGACTCAGCGCCCCTGGCGGCAGTCAAGCCGCCTGAAGAAGCAGCGCGAGCAGGAACGCGAGCACCGTCACGCCGAGTCCCGTACCGCCACAACTCAGGCCGGCGATCGCCAGTCCCCGGCCCCGGAACCGGATCGCTGACGGTGATGCCACGCGCCGGATCTGTCTCAGGCCGAGCAGGCCGAGCACGATCGCCGCGCCTCCAGAGAGCACCCCGAGCAGCGCGAAGGCACCGGCCGCCCAGGCTCCCCAGCCCTCGGCCGCACCGGCCAGACCGAAACACACCACCAGAAACGAGACGAGTACGGAGGCGATCCCGGCCACCAACGCGCCGATCGCCAGCCCGGAGACCATCGGCGGCACTTCGAGGTGCACCGTGCCGAACGGCGTACCCGGGACCGTCTCCACCCGACGCGGAGCATGCCACGCTTCACGCGGTGGCGGCGGCACCCAGCTCGGACCCGGTCGGCCGGCCCCTACCTCCGATCCCCCGCCACCGGGCACCGGCCCCAGGCCGCCCGCTGGCGGGTCACCTGCCACTGACGGTAGGTAACCCCCGGCCGGATGTGACCCCGGCAGCGAGGGATGCTGCCCCGGGCCCACCGACGGCAGGGCCACATTCTCCGCCGCCGGCCCTGCCGGGTTCGGTCCGCCGGGCTCCGGCACGGTCGACCTCTCGGGTGCCATCTCGGTTGTCGGCACCCGTGCCGGGTCGGTCGGCAGCCCGTAGGTCGGAACGTGGTAGTCGGGTTGCGAGTGCTCGGGGGCCTCCGGTGGCCGGCTGTCCCGGTCGTCCGCCGGCGATGGCTGCGCCTCTTCCGTCACGAACGTCCCCCTCTGACCGCCACCGCGATGAGTACCCGGGTCAGGCTACCGCCGCCGACTAGTCGACAGACGGCCCGAAGTCCTGCCCACCGGGGTTTTCCGCCAGGTTCACCACGCCGAAGACCGCCGCGACCACCACTGTGGTGGTGGCCAATGTGACAGCGGCCCAGGCCAGCCGCTCACCACGGCGGAGCCAGACCGCCCCGGTGAGGTAACCACCCGAGGCGTACGCATCCCGCCGGGCCTGTCGGGCGAGCAGCAGCGCGAGGGTAGCCGGCACGATCCCACCCACCAGTAGCCCGGTCAGGACGGCCACCACCCCCAGGGCGAACACCGTACGGGACTTGCTCGACCGGACCGGGTCCGGGTCGAGCGGATGACGTAAGGGCTGGCCGGGAACGGTCACCGGCATCATCTCCACCCGGTCAGCCTACAAAGACGCCAGGCGCCCCACACCTCGTCGGTGTGGGGCGCCTGGCGTCGTTTGCCTAGCGGTACGACCCGAAGTCGAAGTCGTCCAGCGGCACTGCCTGGCCGCTGGCCGGCCCGAACCCGTAGTCGGTCTCCGGGTATCCGGTCATCGAGTAGACCTTGGCCTTAGCCTCCTCGGTCGGCTCCACCCGGACGTTGCGGTACTTGCTGATGCCCGTACCGGCCGGGATGAGCTTACCGATGATGACGTTCTCCTTCAGGCCGATCAGCGAGTCGCTGCGGGCGTGGATCGCCGCGTCCGTCAGCACTCGGGTGGTCTCCTGGAAGGAGGCCGCCGACAGCCACGAGTCCGTGGCCAGCGACGCCTTGGTGATACCCATCAGCTGCGGACGACCGGCGGCAGGCTCGCCACCCTCCGAGACGAGTCGACGGTTCTCCGACTCGAACAGCGCCCGGTCGACCAGCACACCCGGCAGGAACTCGGTCGAGCCGGAGTCGATCACCGTAACCCGCTTGAGCATCTGGCGGATGATGATCTCGATGTGCTTGTCGTGGATGAGCACACCCTGCGATCGGTAGACCTCCTGGACCTCCTGGGTCAGGTGGACCTGGACCGCCCGGGGGCCGAGGATCCGCAGCAGCTCGTGCGGGTCGATGGTCCCCTCGGTGAGCTTCTCGCCGACCTCGACGTGACCACCGTCGTGGGCACGAAGCCGTACCCGCTTGGAGATCTTGTCGTAGACGATCTCGTCGCTGCCGTCGTCCGGCACCACGATGATCTTCCGCGACCGCTCGCCGTCCTCGATCCGGACCCGGCCCGGAGTATCGGCGATCGGCGCCTTACCCTTGGGCACCCGCGCCTCGAAGATCTCCGTGACACGCGGCAGACCCTGCGTGATGTCCTCACCGGCGACACCACCGGTGTGGAACGTACGCATCGTCAGCTGGGTACCGGGCTCACCGATCGACTGGGCCGCGATGATGCCGACCGCCTCGCCGACGTCCACGGTCTTGCCGGTCGGCAGCGAACGGCCGTAGCAGGCCGCGCAGACGCCCAGCTTGGACTCGCAGGTGAGCACGCTGCGGACCCGGACCGTCTCGACCCCGGCCGCGACGAGCTTGTCGACCAGTACGGAGTTGAGGTCCGCACCCCGCTCGACCACAAGGTTGCCGTCGGCACCCTTGATGTCGTCGGCCAGAGTACGGGCGTGCACCCCGGTCTCGGCGTGCTCGTGCACCACCAGCTTGCCGTCAAGGTACTCGCCGACCTGCATCGGGATCGCACGGTCGGTGCCGCAGTCCTCTTCCCGGATGATCACGTCCTGCGAGACGTCGACCAGACGACGGGTCAGGTAACCCGAGTCGGCGGTACGCAGCGCGGTGTCGGCCAGACCCTTACGGGCACCGTGCGTGGAGATGAAGTACTCCAGTACGGACAGACCCTCCCGGTAGCTGGCCTTGATCGGCCGCGGGATGATCTCACCCTTGGGGTTGGCCACCAGACCACGGATCGCCGCGATCTGCCGGAGCTGGAGGAGGTTACCTCGGGCACCCGAGTTAATCATCTTCCACAGCGGGTTCTCCTGCGGAAGCGCGGTCTCCATCTCCTTGGCGATCTCGTTGGTCGCCTTGGTCCAGATCTCGATGAGTTCGCCGCGACGCTCCTCGGCGGTCATCAGACCCCGCTGGTACTGCTTGTCGATCCGGTCGGCTTCCTTCTCGTACCGGTCCAGGATCTCCGGCTTACGCGGAGGCGCGATGACGTCCTCCATGCCGATCGTCACGCCGGACCAGGTCGCCCAGTGGAAACCGGCCTCCTTGAGCCCGTCGAGGGTGGCGGCCAGCGCCACCTTCGGGAAGCGCTCGGCGAGGTCGTTGACGATCGCCGAGAGCTGACCCTTACGGATCTCGTAGTTAACGAACCGGTAGCCCTCCGGCAGGGTCTCGTTGAACAACACGCGACCGAGCGTGGTCTCCACGATCAGCGGCTCACCCGTGGTCCACCCCTCCGGGGCGGTCCACGGCTGGCTACCGGCACCGTTGTCCACGCCGATGACGTTGCGGAGCCGGATCTTCACCGGCGTCTGCAGGTGCAGCTCGCCAGCGTCGAAGGCCATCCGCGCCTCGGCGTCCGAGCTGAACGTCCGGCCCTCGCCGATGCCGCCCGGGGTGAGGTGCGTCAGGTGGTAGAGACCGATGACCATGTCCTGGGTGGGCATGGTGACCGGCTTGCCGTCAGCCGGCTTCAGGATGTTGTTCGACGACAGCATCAGGATCCGCGCCTCGGCCTGGGCCTCGGCGGAAAGCGGCACGTGCACCGCCATCTGGTCACCGTCGAAGTCGGCGTTGAACGCGGTACAGACCAGCGGGTGGATCTGGATCGCCTTACCCTCGACCAGCTGCGGCTCGAAGGCCTGGATGCCCAGCCGGTGCAGGGTCGGTGCCCGGTTGAGCAGCACCGGGTGCTCCCCGATGACCTCTTCCAGCACGTCCCACACGACCGGCCGCTGCCGTTCGACCATCCGCTTGGCAGACTTGATGTTCTGGGCGTGGTTGAGGTCGACCAGCCGCTTCATCACGAACGGCTTGAACAGCTCCAGCGCCATCTGCTTGGGCAGGCCGCACTGGTGCAGCTTCAGCTTCGGGCCGACCACGATGACCGAACGGCCGGAGTAGTCGACACGCTTACCGAGCAGGTTCTGCCGGAACCGGCCCTGCTTGCCCTTGAGCATGTCGGAGAGCGACTTCAGCGGCCGGTTACCGGGGCCGGTGACCGGACGGCCACGGCGGCCGTTGTCGAACAACGCGTCGACGGCCTCCTGCAGCATCCGCTTCTCGTTGTTGACGATGATCTCCGGGGCGCCCAGGTCGATCAGGCGCTTGAGCCGGTTGTTGCGGTTGATGACCCGGCGGTAGAGGTCGTTCAGGTCCGAGGTCGCGAAGCGGCCACCGTCGAGCTGCACCATCGGACGCAGGTCCGGCGGGATGACCGGTACGCAGTCCAGCACCATGCCGAGCGGAGAGTTGCGGGTGTTCAGGAACGCCGCCACGACCTTCAGCCGCTTGAGCGCCCGGATCTTCCGCTGTCCCTTGCCGGAGCGGATGATCTCGCGGAGGTTGTTCGCCTCGGCGTCCAGGTCCATGTTCTGGACCAGTGCCTTGATCGCCTCGGCGCCCATCCCACCGGTGAAGTACTCACCGAACCGGTCGCGCAGCTCACGGTAGAGCAGCTCGTCGGTGACCAGCTGCTTCGGCTCCAGCTTGCGGAAGGTGTCGAGCACCTCGTCCAGCCGGTCGATCTCGCGCTGCGCCCGGTCGCGGATCTGGCGCATCTCGCGCTCGCCGCCTTCTTTGACCTTGCGCCGCACGTCGGCCTTGGCACCCTCGGCCTCCAGCTCGGCCAGATCGGCCTCAAGCTTGGCGGCCCGCTTCTCGATCTCGGAGTCGCGGCTGTTCTCGGCCTGGCGCTTCTCGGCCAGGATCTCGTTCTCCAGCGTCGACAGGTCGCGGTGACGCGCCTCGGCGTCCACGCTGGTGACCACGTACGACGCGAAGTAGATGATCTTTTCGAGATCCTTCGGTGCCAGGTCGAGCAGGTAGCCCAGCCGGCTCGGCACGCCCTTGAAGTACCAGATGTGCGTGACCGACGCGGCCAGCTCGATGTGGCCCATCCGCTCACGACGCACCTTGGAACGAGTCACCTCGACACCGCAGCGCTCGCAGATGATGCCCTTGAAGCGGACCCGCTTGTACTTACCGCAGTAGCACTCCCAGTCCCGCTGCGGACCGAAGATCTTCTCGCAGAAGAGCCCGTCCTTTTCCGGCTTCAGGGTGCGGTAGTTGATCGTCTCGGGCTTCTTGACCTCACCGTGCGACCACTGCCGGATATCGTCCGCGGTGGCCAGCCCGATGCGGAGCTCGTCGAAGAAATTGACGTCGAGCACTTGGTCCTATCCCTCTTCGTTGCTCGGTTGGGTTCTAGGTCCGACGGGTGTCCGGGGTGGTGACCCACCCCGGACACGCCCGCTAAATTTCGTCGACGCTGCTCACGCCTTCGTTCGGGCGCCGGGACAGGTCGATGCCGAGTTCCTCCGCGGCCCGGAAAACCTCGTCGTCGGTCTCGCGCATCTCCAGGGCTACGCCGTCGCTGGAGAGCACCTCGACGTTGAGGCACAGCGACTGCAGCTCCTTGAGCAGCACCTTGAACGACTCCGGGATGCCCGGCTCGGGGATGTTCTCGCCCTTGACGATCGCCTCGTAGACCTTGACTCGGCCCAGGACGTCGTCGGACTTGATCGTCAGCAGCTCCTGCAGGGCGTACGCGGCGCCGTACGCCTGCATCGCCCAGCACTCCATCTCGCCGAACCGCTGGCCACCGAACTGCGCCTTACCACCCAGCGGCTGCTGCGTGATCATCGAGTACGGGCCGGTCGACCGCGCGTGGATCTTGTCGTCGACCAGGTGGTTCAGCTTGAGGATGTAGATGTAGCCGACCGCGATCGGGTCGGGCAGCGGCTCGCCGGAACGTCCGTCGAAGAGCTGCGCCTTGCCGCTCGCGCCGATCAACTGCTTGCCGTCCCGGTTGGGCAGGGTCGACGAGAGCAGCCCGGAGATCTCCGCCTCCTTGGCACCGTCGAAGACCGGCGTCGCCACGTTGGTGTCCGGCACCGACTCGTCGGCGTCGATCGCGCGCAGGGCCCGCTTCCACTCGGTGTCGTCGCCCTCGACCTTCCAACCGGTCTTGGCCACCCAACCGAGGTGGGTCTCCAGCACCTGACCGATGTTCATCCGGCTCGGCACACCGAGCGGGTTGAGCACGATGTCGACCGGCGTGCCATCCTCCAGGAACGGCATGTCCTCGACCGGCAGGATCTTGGAGATGACACCCTTGTTGCCGTGGCGGCCGGCGAGCTTGTCACCGTCCTGGATCTTCCGCTTCTGCGCGACGTAGACCCGGACCAGCTCGTTGACGCCCGGCGGCAGCTCGTCGCCGTCCTCCCGGGAGAACGTCCGGACTCCGATGACCGTGCCACTCTCACCGTGCGGCACCTTCAGCGAGGTGTCCCGGACCTCCCGCGCCTTCTCACCGAAGATCGCGCGGAGCAGCCGCTCCTCCGGGGTCAGCTCGGTCTCACCCTTGGGCGTGACCTTGCCGACCAGGATGTCGCCCGGTACGACCTCGGCACCGATCCGGATGATCCCCCGCTCGTCGAGGTCGGCGAGCATCTCCTCGCTGACGTTCGGGATGTCGCGGGTGATCTCTTCCGGGCCGAGCTTGGTGTCGCGAGCGTCGACCTCATGCTCCTCGATGTGGATCGAGGTGAGGGCGTCCTGCTGCACGAGGCGCTGCGACAGGATGATCGCGTCCTCGTAGTTGTGGCCCTCCCACGGCATGAACGCCACGAGAAGGTTGCGCCCGAGCGCCATCTCGCCCTCGTCGGTGCACGGACCGTCGGCGATGACCTGACCGGCCTCGACGCGGTCGCCCTCGAAGACGACCGGCTTCTGGTTGACGCAGGAGCCGGCGTTGGAGCGGCGGAACTTGTGCAGCAGGTAGGTACGCCGGTGGCCGTCGTCCTGGTGCACCGTCACGTAGTCGGCGCACAGATCCTCGACCACACCGCCGACCTCGGCGACGACCACGTCGCCCGCGTCGACCGCGGCCCGGTATTCCATGCCGGTACCGACCAGCGGCGACTCCGCCTTGACCAGCGGCACCGCCTGACGCTGCATGTTCGCGCCCATCAGAGCCCGGTTGGCGTCGTCGTGCTCAAGGAACGGAATCATGGCGGTCGCGACCGACACCATCTGGCGCGGCGAGACGTCCATGTAGTCGACCGCCGTGGGGGCCACGAAGTCGACCTCACCGCCCTTCCGGCGAACCAGGACCCGGTCCTCGGCGAAGTGACCATCGCTCTTCAGCGGGGCGTTGGCCTGCGCCTTGACGAACCGGTCCTCCTCGTCGGCGGTCAGGTAGTCGATCTGGTCGGTGACCCGGCCGTCGACGACCTTCCGGTACGGCGTCTCGATGAAGCCGAACGGGTTGACCCGCGCGAAGGTGGAGAGCGCGCCGATCAGACCGATGTTCGGGCCTTCCGGCGTCTCGATCGGGCACATCCGGCCGTAGTGGGACGGGTGCACGTCACGGACCTCGAAGCCGGCCCGCTCCCGGGACAGACCGCCCGGGCCGAGCGCGCTCAACCGGCGCCGGTGGGTCAGACCCGCCAACGGGTTGGTCTGGTCCATGAACTGGGACAGCTGGGACGTACCGAAGAACTCCTTGATCGCCGCCACCACGGGGCGGATGTTGATCAGGGTCTGCGGCGTGATCGCCTCGACGTCCTGGGTGGTCATCCGCTCGCGGACGACCCGCTCCATCCGGGACAGACCGACCCGGACCTGGTTCTGAATCAGCTCGCCCACGGTACGCAACCGACGGTTACCGAAGTGGTCGATGTCGTCCGCCTCGTAGCCCTCCTCACCGGCGTGTAGCCGGCAGAGGTATTCCACGGTGGCGACGATGTCGTCCTCGGTCAGCGTGCCGGTGGTGATCGGGACGCCGACTTCGAGTTTCTTGTTGAACTTGTAACGACCGACCTTGGCGACGTCGTACCGCTTCGGGTTGAAGAAGAGGTTGTCGAGCAGGGTCTGGGCGTTCTCCCGCGTCGGCGGCTCACCCGGCCGCAGCTTGCGGTAGATGTCGAGCAGCGCCTCGTCCACCCCGGCGATGTGGTCCTTCTCCAGGGTGGTCATCATCAGCTCGGACCAGCCGAAGCGCTCGCGGATCTGCTCAGCGGTCCAACCGATGGCCTTGAGCAGTACGGTGACTGCCTGACGCCGCTTACGGTCGATACGGACACCGACGGTGTCGCGCTTGTCGATGTCGAACTCCAGCCAGGCACCCCGGCTCGGGATCACCTTGACGCTGGAGAGGTCGCGGTCGGAGGTCTTGTCCGGCTGCTTGTCGAAGTAGACGCCCGGAGACCGGACGAGCTGGCTTACCACTACGCGCTCGGTGCCGTTGATGATGAAGGTGCCCTTGGGCGTCATCATCGGGAAGTCGCCCATGAACACCGTCTGGCTCTTGATCTCACCAGTGGTGTTGTTGGTGAACTCCGCCGTCACGAACAGCGGGGCGCAGTAGGTCAGGTCCTTCTCCTTACACTCCTCGATCGAGGCCTTGACCTCGTCGAAGCGCGGTGCGGAGAAGGACAGGGACATAGTGCCGGAGAAGTCCTCAATGGGACTGATCTCGTCGAGGATCTCCGCGAGACCCGAGCGAGCGTGCGGGTCGTCAGCCGACCGGCCCTGCCAAGCCTCATTGCCGACCAGCCAGTCAAACGACTCGTTCTGGATGGCCAAGAGGTTGGGGACCTCGAGGTGTTCGGTGATCCTGCCGAACGAGATTCGGCGGGGAGCGAAAGCGCTCGACGTACGACTGGTCTTCGCAGGGCGGGAAGCTGCCAAGATGCGTCCTTCCGAGGACCGGTGCTGCAAAACGGCTGTTACGCGTGCACTCCAATGGCCCCACTCCAAATGCCAAGAAACGGACATTCCGAGCAGGGGCAAGTCGGAAGGCAGCGCAAACTAGCAGTGTAGCCGAGTGGCTAACCGCTGTCCAGCCCACCACCGCAGGACGCTGCGGAACGTGCCTCCAGGCACCCCGAAAGGGTGCTCCTGGGGCCGCTCGGAACGCGGCGTTTCCCACTGGGCCGCCTCGGCTGCGGCGGCGATGTCGCTGCCGTTGTGCATACCCAGGCGTTGGCCGTTGCAAGCGCGGAAGGTCTTGCTGGTCCAGCGTGCCTGTCGGTGAGGGCTCACGTCAAGGGCTGGCATTCGAGCGGAGACGTTGCTCCGCCTACGGTTTCCGCCGCCAACGGCCCACCGCAGGCCGCTGGGAAAGTACCAACGCCCTGATCATCGAGGGTGTCGGGAAGGCTCCACACAGCAACGCGGGCGGGGATCCGGCGCCGGATCCCCGCCCGCGTAGACGCGGTGTGCGTCAGGTCACTTGAGGGTGACCTTGGCGCCCTCGGCCTCGAGCTTGGCCTTGGCCTTGTCGGCGGTCTCCTTGTTGACCTTCTCCAGGACGGCCTTCGGCGCGCCCTCGACAACGTCCTTGGCCTCCTTCAGGCCCAGGCCGGTCAGCTCGCGCACGACCTTGATGACCTGGATCTTCTTGCCACCATCGGCCTCGAGGACGACGTCGAACTCGTCCTTCTCCGGCTCGGCCTCGGCAGCAGCGCCGCCGCCACCCGGAGCGGCCATCATCATCGCGGCCGGGGCCGCGGCGGTGACCTCGAAGGTCGTCTCGAACTGCTTCACGAACTCCGACAGCTCGATCAGCGTCATCTCCTTGAACGCGTCGAGCAGCTCGTCGGTGCTGAGCTTCGCCATATCTGGCGTCCTTTCCTGAATCTTCTGAAAAAGAATGATCCGGTGGCGCTGAGCCGGCCGTCAGGCCTGCTCCGCGCCCTCCTTCTCGCGCTTGTCCTGCAGGGCAGCCGCCAGGCGGGCGGTCTTGGACAGCGGCGCCTGGAACAGGGCCGCAGCCTTGCCCAGGTTGGCCTTCATCGCGCCAGCCAGCTTGGCCAGCAGCACCTCACGGGACTCGAGGTCGGCAAGCTTGGTGACCTCTGCCGCGGTGATGGCCTTGCCCTCGAAGACGCCACCCTTGATGACGAGCTTCGGGTTGGCCTTCGCAAACTCGCGCAGGCCCTTCGCCGCCTCGACGACATCGCCGGAGACGAAGGTCAGCGCGGTAGGACCGGTGAACAGCTCATCGAGGCCGTCGATACCAGCGTCCGCCGCGGCGCGCTTGGCCAGCGTGTTCTTGGTGACCGCGTAGGTCGTCTCCCGACCCAGCGAACGCCGCAGCTGGGTGAGCTGTGCGACCGTCAGGCCGCGGTACTCGGTCAGCACGGTGGCTTCCGAGCTACGAAATTGCTCGGTCAGCTCGGCAACGGCAGTGGCCTTGTCGGCCCGAACCGGCTTGTCCGCCATGTCCCTCCTCTCTCAATACTCCGGGCTGGTTACCGTCGGAGTCGGTAGTGAAGGAACCGGCACAACGAGAAACGCCCCGGCGCAGGGCGCACGGGGCGAACATGATCATAAATAAATGACCGGGTACGCTGACCGTTCCCCCTGCGCGGGCCGCCCGTCGAAACGGGACCTTCGCCCGTGCCGAAGCACGGTGACCAGCGGTCTTTGGTGGTTACGATGCTCGCCCAGCCAAAAAGGCCGGACGCAAGGAAGAGACTACGCGACGCCGAGCGCAACCACCAAATCGGTAGCGATCGGCCTCACCACCTCGCCACATTGCCCTCGGTGTGCGAGAAGTCCGAACCCGTCGCGCCCGGCGGCAGGGAAAACGATTCGGGGCACCCCCACGCAGCAAGGGAAACGATTCGGGGCACCCCGCCGCTTCGGCGAGGTGCCCCGGAAACCGGATCAGGTGGCTACTCAGGCCTCGGCCTGGCCCTCCCGCAGGTTCTTCACCAGGTTGGGGTCGACCGGCACACCCGGGCCCATCGTCGTGGTGAGGGTGACCTTCTTGAGGTACTTGCCCTTGGCCGCCGACGGCTTGACCCGCAGCACCTCTTCCAGCACTGCAGCGTAGTTGTCGACCAACTGGGTCTCCGAGAAGGAAGCCTTGCCGATGATCAGGTGCAGGTTGGAGTGCTTGTCCACCCGGAAGGTGATCTTTCCGCCCTTGATGTCGGAGACCGCCTTGGTGACGTCCATGGTCACCGTGCCGGTCTTCGGGTTCGGCATGAGACCGCGCGGGCCCAGGATCCGCGCGATCCGGCCAATCTTGGCCATCTGGTCGGGCGTGGCGATCGCCGCGTCAAAGTCGAGCCAGCCCTCCTGAATGCGGGCGACCAGCTCGTCGGTGCCGACGGCGTCCGCACCGGCAGCGGTGGCCTCCTCGGCCTTCGCGCCGGCCGCGAAGACGATCACGCGGGCGGTCTTACCGGTGCCGTGCGGCAGGTTGACCGTGCCACGGACCATCTGGTCCGCCTTACGTGGGTCGACGCCGAGGCGCATTGCGACCTCGACCGTGGCGTCGAACTTGGCGGTGGTGGTCTCCTTGGCGAGCTTGACCGCCTCGGCGGGGGTGTAGAGCTTGGACCGGTCGATGACCTCGACGGCCTTGCGGTAGTTCTTGCCGCGCTGCATATCTGGCTACTCCTGTGGTTTCTGGCGGGCCGCCTGGCGGCGTACCCTCCCACGATTTTGATCTTGGTCGTGCTCGGGGACGTTATTCCTTGACCGTGATGCCCATCGACCGGGCGGTGCCGGCGATGATCTTCTCGGCCTGCTCCACGTCGTTGGCGTTGAGGTCAGCCATCTTCTTCTCGGCGATCTCGCGCAACTGGGCGCGGGTCACCGAGCCGACCTTCTCGGCCTGCGGCACGCCGGAGCCCTTCTGCACGCCAGCAGCCTTGATCAGCAGCCGAGCGGCCGGCGGGGTCTTCAGCACGAAGGTGAAGGTCCGGTCCTCGTACACGCTGATCTCAGCGGGGACGATGTCACCACGCTGCGACTCGGTCTGCGCGTTGTACGACTTGCAGAACTCCATGATGTTCACGCCGTGCTGACCGAGCGCGGGACCGACCGGCGGGGCCGGAGTGGCCTGACCGGCCGGCAACTGAAGCGTGAACGTCTTGACGAGCTTCTTCTTCTTGGGAGGCATGTCTCTTCCTGGGCTTGAACTGGTGAATGAGCACCTGACTCGCTCGCAGGGCACGCACGGTCAGCGCGACCCACCGGGCGACGTTCTAGGCTAGCGCAGGCCAGCCCCGGCGAATGCGCCGAGGTCTCCGCCAAGCGCTCCGGTGATCAGATCCGGCCAGTGCTCCGGTGGTCAGATCCGGGCAACCTGGTTGAAGTTCAGCTCAACCGGCGTCTCCCGACCAAAGATCGACACCAGCACCTTCAGCTTCTGCTGGTCGGCGTTGATCTCGCTGATCGTGGCGGGCAGCGAGGCGAAGGCACCATCGGTGACCGTGACCGAGTCGCCGACCTCGAAGTCGAGAACCTTGATCTCCGGCTTCGCCTTCTTCTGTTCAGCGGTCTCCACCGCCGGGGCCAGCCACTTGAGAACCTCGTCCAGCGACAGCGGCGCCGGGCGGTCCGCCCGGTCGGTGGCACCGACGAACCCGGTGACGCCCGGCGTGTTACGCACGCAGGAGTAGGACTCCGGCGTCAGCTCCATCCGGACCAGGATGTAGCCCGGGAAGACCTTCGCCTGCACCTGGGAGCGCTTGCCGTTCTTGACCTCGACCTCTTCCCGGGTCGGCACCTCGACCTGGTAGATGAACTCTTCCATGTCGAGGCTGGTGATCCGAGTCTCAAGGTTGGTCTTCACCTTGTTCTCGTAACCGGCGTACGAGTGCACCACGAACCAGTCACCCGGCGCGTAGCGCAGCTTCTGGCGCAGCTCGGCGACCGGGTCGAAGGTCTCGTCCGGCTCAGCGGTTGCGGCATCCGGTTCGCTGGCGGCCTCGACCGACTCGTCACTCGCCGCCGTCGCCACCGCGGACTGCTCGTCCGCGTGTTCGGCGGTCTCGTCGTACTCAGGCACGCTCGCTCACTTCCGTCACTATCAGCTGGGTCAGCTCGTCAGCCGAAGACCCACAGCACACCCTTCGCGAATGCGAAGTCCAGTCCAGCCACGATCGCCAGCATCACGGCGACGAAGGTGACCACCACAGCGGTGTAGGTCAGCAATTCCTTGCGGGTCGGCCAAATGACCTTACGCAGCTCGCCCACTACCTCGCGGACGAACCGCCCCATCCGACCGAAGATTCCGACTCGGTCGGTCTCCGACTTGGCCTTGGACCGACTGTCGGCCGAATCGGCCTTGGTACGGGAACGGGTGGCGGTACCGCCGCGCGAAACCGGCTCCTTGGCGTCCTCTTCGATGGCGTCGTCGTCGATGGCGTCGTCGTCGATGGCGTCATCGATCGCCTCGTCGTCAAGGCGGTCGTCCGCGGCGTCCTCGCCGCGCCGGTTGCTCTCGGCCACTTCGCCCTCCGTCGCCGGTGGTTGATGCACGCATCGGTGGACGCGCGCGCTGCGCTGGTCTCACCATCCCGGAACGGGCCGGCCGAACTCCGACCCTCGGGACCGGTCAGGCCTAAGGCGCAGGGGTGACAGGACTTGAACCTGCAGCCTGCGGTTTTGGAGACCGCTGCTCTGCCAATTGAGCTACACCCCTGTGCGGAGAGCCGACCACTGCATCACGCGACGCGTGAGCAGGGGTCAGTTGCCCCACGGCGGACCAGTGTACGGGTAGAGGCACTACTTTCCCAACCGGTACGGCCACCGCGCGTCCGTAACGACCTTCGACGTGCTTCCGGCCTCACCCGTCACAGCGGTCACCGGGCCCGAGCCGGCCCGTTCCTCACACCGGTTGCCGGATCGTCGCCCGCGCCTGCGCCAGCACCTTCTCGCCACCGCAGGTCGCGGTGAGGTCGAGCTGGACCAGGCCCTCCCCGGTCGTTGAGCGGACCGTCGCCCGCACCTCGATCTCGGCACCCTGGTCGTCGTCCGGCACGACCACCGGACGGGTGAACCGGACGCCGTACTCGACGACCGCGTCCGGGGCACCGGCCCACTCGGTAACCGCCCTGCCCACCAGCGCCATGGTGAACATGCCGTGTGCGATCACGCCAGGCAGGCCGACGCGCGTGGCGGTCCGGTCGCTCCAGTGGATCGGGTTGAAGTCGCCCGAGGCGCCCGCGTAGCGGACCAGGTCGGCCCGGGTGACCCGGAACGTCTTGACCGGCAGTTCCATGGTCACTCCTCCCCGCGTACGACGAGCTTGGACCAAGCGGTGACCACCGGCTCGCCGGCGACCGTCGCGACCTCGGTCCGGGTGGTCAGGAAGCCGTGGCCACCGCGTGAGGTGATGTCCTCCACCGTGTTGACACAGACCAGTTCGTCGCCGGCCACGACCGGGCGGGTGTAGGCGAACCGCTGATCACCGTGTACCACCCGGCTGTAGTCCAGGCCGAGCGCTGGATCATCGATGATCTGCTGGCTGGCGGCCATGGTCAGCACGACGGGAAACGTGGGCGGGGCCACCACGTCGCGGTGCCCTAACGCCTGGGCGGCCGTCGGATCGTGGTGGGCGGGATCGGTAGCACCGATCGCGGTGGCGAACTCGCGGATCTTTTCCCGCCCCACCTGATAGGGGGCGGTCGGCGGATAGCTCCGGCCGATGAAGGACGGGTCCAAGGGCATGTCGCGAACCTACACGCAACGCAAGATCGCCGATTCGGTGGTGGACGTGGTGTCCGTACCGAATCGGCGATCTTTGCAGTTCGGGAGCCTGCCCCGGCTGTGCTGCCGGCTGAGATCAGCGGGTCTCGCGGTGCAGGGTGTGCTTGCCATCCCGGGGGCAGAACTTCTTCAGCTCAATGCGGTCCGGGTCGTTCCGGCGGTTCTTACGCGTGATGTAGTTGCGCTCCTTGCACTCCACACACGCCAAAGTGATCTTTGGACGGACATCGGTCGCCTTGGCCACGGCGGAGGGCCTTCCTCGCTAACGGATCAGCTACAACGCATCAGCGTAGACGCTAGTCACACGGACACGCAAAGTGGGCGTCTTGCGACGCCCGTCACTCCAGCCCCGGGATCTGCCCGGCGGTCGAGAGTAGCGGTGGCCGGACTTGAACCGGCGACACAACGATTATGAGCCGTTTGCTCTGCCATCTGAGCTACACCGCCGCAGGTGGGGTCCAGCTGAACCCGCAGAGCCCCCTTACGGAATCGAACCGTAGACCTTCTCCTTACCATGGAGACGCTCTGCCGACTGAGCTAAGGGGGCTTGCGCGATCTCCCGGAGGCCGCGCAGAGGTAAGAGTACACGGCACCCCGCCAGAGGTGAAATCAGATCCCGCACAGGTCTTCGACCAGGGACTCCGGCTCCCGATCAGGGCACCGCCCGCAACCGGCGTACGTCGCCGTTCAGCAGCGACTCCGGCTCCAGTTGCGCGCCGAGCCATGCCTCCAACCGCTCGTACGACAGCGGACGGCTGAACAGGAAGCCCTGCCCGATCTGACATCCGATGTCCTGGAGCAGCTCGAGCGTCAACTCGCTCTCCACCCCCTCGGCCACCACGGTCAGCCCGAACTGCTGGGCCAACGTAACCACCGCGTTGACGATCGCCAGGTCCCCCGGATCGGTCGCCATCCCCTGCACGAAGGAACGGTCGACCTTGATCTCGTGCACCGGCAATCGGCGCAGGTGGGACAGGGACGAGTGGCCGGTGCCGAAGTCGTCCACGGAGAGCCGTACCCCGATGTCCCGCAACCGGCGCAGGGTGGGCATCGGCCGGTTGGTGCCGTCGAGCACCCCGGTCTCGGTGATCTCGAAGGTGAGCCGGTCGGGCGGGACGTCGTACTCCTCCAGCAGCTCCCGTACCCGATTTGGGAAATGCTGGTCGGTGAGGGTCCGGGCGGAAAGGTTGACCGCCACGGCCAGCGGCTGGTCGGCGACCATCCAGTCCCGGCTGCGGCGTAGCCCCTCGCGGAGCACCGCCTCGGTCAGCCGGCCGAGCTGGCCGGTGTGCTCGGCGACCGCGACGAAGTCCTCCGGGGCAACCGCGCCGTGCGCCGGGTGCTCCCAGCGGGCCAGACACTCCACCCCGACCAGCCGCCGGTCGCCGAGGGTGACCTTGGGTTGGAAGTAGACCTCCAGCTCGCCTCGGTCCAGAGCCCGGGTCAGGTCACCGGCCAGGCCGAGCCGGCGCATCGACCGCGATTCCAGGGCCGGGTTGAACAGTTGGATGCTGCCCGGGGTCGACTTGGCCGCGGTGGCGGCCAGGTCGACCCGCTGGAGCAGGATCGCCGGGTCACTACCGTGGTCCGGGTGTACGGCGACCCCCACCGCCGTGTCGACGTCGAGGGTCAGGGCGTCGAAGACCATCTGGTCGCGGATCTGTTCCCGTAGCTCGCCGGCGAGCGTCATCGCGACCTCGACACTCTCCACCCGCAGGGTCACCACGAACTCGTCACTCCCCACCCGGCCCACGAGGGAGCCGGATGGGGCGCTGGCGCGTAGCCGGTTCGCCACCTCGACGAGCACCTTGTCGCCGGCCGCGTGCCCCAGCGACTCGTTGACCTGGCGGAGCGCGTCGACGTCGAAGAGCAGGACGGCCACCATCTCGCCCGGTGCGCGTACCCGAACCGCCTCCTCCAGGGCGGCGCTGATCCGTCGGCGGTTGGGGAGGTTCGTCAACCCGTCGTGATAGGCGTCGTAGCGCAGTCGGTCGACAAGCCGGGAGTTCTCCAGCGCGACCGCCGCGTGTGCGGCGATCGTCTCGACGATCGGCACGTCACCCGGCTTGAAGTGGCCGATGTCACCGAGCCGGTTGACCACCTCCAGAGAACCGATCACCGCCTGGCCGGACCGCAACGGGGCGACGATGACGTCCTTCACGTCACTTTGTCGTAACGCACTCCGTAGCTCCTCGTCACCATCGAGGAACCGGCCGACGGCGACCGTCCGCCGTTCCTCCCGAGCCTTCTCCCGGGCTCTCGCTGGCGTCCGAGCGAAGTCGAGCAACCCCGGATCGTCGACCCGGGCGGTGAGCAGCACCTCCGGGTGGCGGCCCTGGGCCGGCAGCCAGAGGGTGGCGTACTCGGCCTGCATCAGGGCCCGGATCCGACCGAGCATCGAATCGGCCAGTGTGCCGTTCTGGCCGCTCTCGGTCATCGCCCGGGTCAGCTCGTACATGTCGGCGAGCGTGTTGTGCTGCCGGAAGAATCGGGCGTACGACCGGTAGATGAGCATCAGGGCGCCAGCGAGGGTCAGCAGTAGCAATGCTGACCACCCGGTTGATTCCAGGCAGATCAGGATCACCAGCCCCACCGACGCGTTCGCGGCAGCGATGAGCAGGCCGGACCCGGCGCTACGGATCACCTCGCCACCCGCCTGCGGCCCCTGCATGATCGTGATGACGCCGGCGACGGCCACCAGGGTTACCAGGGTGTTGGTGCCGACGACGAGCAGAAGCGTGGCCCAGGTGCCGGGTCCCACATCCTCGATTGCTGGCATCGCTACCAGGACGAGGCAGGCCAGCGATGTCGCCGCGGCCGTCTTGGCGACGTTGAACCACAGCTTGGCGGCGGGCAACCGGCGGCGCACCTGGGTGATCAATGAGCCGACCGTGCAGATGAGCACGACGGTCAACGGCGGCAGGTAGAACATCGCGAGGATCAACGGAATCTCGTTGATCGTGATGGTGAAGCCCTGCCGCCGGATGATGATGTGCAGAACGGGAAACTCTACAAGGACGAAGAGCCCAAGAAAAAGGACGGCCACCCATGGGCCGAATGGCTCAGCGTCGCCCCCGACCAGGGCAAGAACCACCGACCAGACAACCGCCAGCATGGCCAGCGGGCCAGTAATCAACCAAGAAACTTCAGAAGGTCGTCGTGGTGGCTGACGCTTGGCCATGCCGCTCCCATGGGTTGGCCGCCCATCCCGTCAGAGGCGCGGAATCCTAGGTCCAGTCGAATCCGTCGGTGGTCAGGTTTCCGCCGGAGTCCGCACCACTGGCTACTGCGAGTTGCTGGCCAGCACCCTGACCATCAGCACCGCTGAAACCGTAGCTGACGGCGAAGAGGCCGCCCACGAGCGCTACGAGCGCCATGGCAGAGCCGAAGCGTCGACTTAGCCTCCATGCAGGCATCTGCTGCTCCCGTCCAGTTGGCGAAGAGGTGGTAGAGGTTCCATGATGGTGCCACAGTCGACGGAGGCAGCAAAGCGACAGCAGGCACTGGAGGCCCCTCGCCGGCCAAGTTCAATCGCTGGAATTGCGTCGACTTCCGATGCTGTAAGCAACTATGGACGCTGACGGATACCCATCTGGCTACCCAGACCGCACAATCCGACGATTATAGCAAATCATGCTTACCACCTCGAATCCTACTGTCCACAGTTTACCGTCGAATCCCCCATTGCTTACCTAATCCCTTAATCGGTGCATATCCCTATATTCACCGCGTTCGCGAGCGCCTCTCGCCTCGTCCACGAGCGACGATATCTACGCAATGCCCCGCATGTCTGGCCGCCAGCAGAGCTTAGGCGGTGGGGCCGACATTCCAACCAAGATCAGCGTCTCGCCCCGTACGGCTCCCGGCCCAGCGTCATCTGGCACGCCCGACCCTCAATCGACCGGGAGCCAGAAGTTTTCCAGATGGCAAGTATTTCCATCACCGCTGGACGATTGCCCGCCCGTCACAGGTCCGCTGTCTCGGATAAGTGCCCGCCCGTCACAGGTCCGCCGTCTCGGATGATCTCCAGCCCTGGTCGCCTCGGCAGGCACCGACGATCGAACGGCGCAGAGTCGTTGGGCCAACCCGAGGCCGTGCTGGCTGCCAGCTCAGGCGGACTCGCCGGGCACCAGATACCGATAACCGTTGTCGGTCTCCTCCGCGAGCCAGCCGTTGACGCTACTGAGCCCCCGGTCGTTGATCTGCGCGTCGTGTATCGCGAACGCCCGGCTCGGGTTGACCGCCTTGACGAAGTCGATCGCCTCCGCCATCTTCAGCCACGACGCTTGAACTGGTACCAGGAGCGTCTCGACCGGCTGCTCGGGTACGTACAGCGCATCGCCCGGATGGTAGGTCGTCCCATCGACGATATAGCCGAGGTTCGCACAGTCCGGTTGGCCACCATAAATCGGCGCATGCCGACCGCCGACCGCTGCTACACGAAAGCCAGCAGCAGCGAACTCCTCCCCCGCTGGCACCCCGATGACCTCCAACTGCGGAAGGTCTGCCTCGACGGGAGCGTAGACGGGCACGCCGAGACCGAGCAGGCGGAGAACGTCGATGTGGTCAGCGTGCTCGTGAGTCACCAGCACCGCATCCGCGCCGATCAGGGCGGCTGGCTCGCTCCAGATCCCGGGATCGATGACAAGCACCCGGCCATCCTGCTCAAATCGTACGCATGCGTGGGTGTACTTGATGATCCGCATGGCGTCACAACGTACGCCGACCACACCGCTTCGTACGCTGCCGGGCTTGCACCTCTGGTTTTGTCGGGCGGCGCTCGTACGACGGCGGTTCCGGCGAGCGGAGGCTGGCCCTGCCTGCCTGCCGGATCGGATCGGATCGGATCGGCAACGAAACGAACCGGCCTCCGGGGTACCTGGATCGACCTGCCCACCATCTCTACACAGCGAGTCGCAGACAACCGGACCCGGCCGGATTCACCGGTGTCGTGCTGACCTGCCATTTCCCACTGTCTCAACAAGCCTGCTCAGTCAGCCACCCACCATCTGCCACTGCCCACAACTCCCACCCGAAGTCCCGGCACTCCCTGGCTCCAGGTGCCTGAAGGAGGCAGGCTCCACCCCGTGGAGAACACGCCCGAACTTGAGAGCCTCATCTCAGCTGCCACTGGCCGGCTGCATGCGGGTGACACCCCGGCTCTCGCCTACGTACGCGTCGCCACGACCGGAGGCGACCTGCGCTTGACCGCGGTGGCGGTCTGCGTGGCAGGCGGCACCAGCCTCAGCGAGGCCCATCAGCGATTGTTGGAGTACAGCGAGCTTTTCGAAGAGGTCTCGCTCGGTGAAGAGAACATCATCGGGGAGGTCCTGGAGGTCGCGGGCTACTTCGATCACCGGGTCGAGTGGGACGAAGCTGGTACTGAGATCACGGAAGCGCTTCAGGAAGCGCTCAGGGCCGCTGGCCCGGCCCCGAGCGGTTTGGCTCACAACGTCTATAGACGGCTGACCGCAGGGGGACTGCGGCAAGCTTTCCTCTCAGTCGAAGCTCTGTGGAGTAGCGGCACGCCAGAGAACCCGCAGGTCTTCTGGGCTCACATGGCGAACGCCGCTCGTCTCCTGGGCGACAGCGTCGAACCAGGATTCGCCGAGGCCGCCCAGCGCTGTCACGACCGGTCGCACAACTGAGATCATCCGAGCGAACCTTCGATCGCGGCCCGCTGAGCGGCCACCATCTGCCCCGCCCCAACCTTCACGCGGTCTACCCAGCAGCCGAGTCAGGGATGCTCACTCTCGTCGCGTCCTCATGCATGGTCTTGGACACGCCCCCCAAGATCCGCTGGACTTCCCATCTATCCCCTGTGCCTGATGCATGCCTGCTGATCGCCGAAATTCCCACTATCGCCCACAGCGAGCCGTAGACGACCGGACTCGGCTGGATTCAGGGGGACGAAACAAGATCAGCCCCTGACCGGCTTCACGCTGGTCAGGGGCTGTTTGTGCACCTGGTGGCGGGTAGAGGATTCGAACCTCTGTAGCTTTCGCGACGGATTTACAGTCCGCTCCCATTGGCCGCTCGGGCAACCCGCCTGGGCTTGCCACCGCATCTGCGGCAGCGGAAGCAAGAATAGCGGTTGCACCGGGCACCTGCGCAAGCGGGTACGGTCGGCAGGATGTGCCGCCGCCCGGCGGTCCGGAAAATCTTCATATCGCCACACAGCAGGAGCATGATCATGGCAGCCAACCCGTCGTTCGACATCGTCAGCAAGGTCGACCGGCAGGAGGTCGACAACGCCCTCCGTCAGACGGAGAAGGAGCTCTCCACGCGCTTCGACTTCCGGGGCACTGGGGCTCAGATCTCCTGGTCGGGCGAGGAAGCGATCAGTCTCCAGGCCGAGACGGAGGACCGAGCCAAGGCCGCTCTGGAGGTCTTCAAGGAGAAGGTGGTCAAGCGGAACATCTCGCTGAAGTCGCTGGAGTCCGGCGACCCGCGCCCCTCGGGCAAGGGTTACAAGATCGACTGCAAGGTAATCCAGGGCATCGACTCGGAGAAGGCCAAGGCAATCAGCAAGAAGATCCGTGATGAGGGGCCGAAGGGCGTACAGGCCCAGATCCAGGGCGACCAGCTTCGCGTCACGGGCAAGAAGAAGGACGACCTCCAGGCGGTCATCGCCCTGCTCAAGGGTGCTGACTTCGGGGTCGCCCTACAGTTCACCAACTACCGCTAACAGCGCTTCCGCCCGCCGCGGGAAGCGTGACTGCACGCCGAGCGGCAGCCACCCTTCCCGCGGCGGGCAGTAACACATGAGCGCTACGCCGCCTCGGTGGCGAGCACCTGCTCCATCCGTACGGCTGCTCTCTTCTCCGCGCGGGAGATCGAACCGGTCGGCAACGCCGCCACCACAGCGGCCACGGCGACGGACGCGCCGGCGAAGAGGAACGCCCACGATACGCCGCCGGCATGATCCACGATCAGGCCTGCCACCGATCCTCCGGCCGCGCTCGCCCCTACCGCCATGGTGACGACCCAGGTGTACGCCTCGTTCAGCATGCTGACCGGCGCGATCCGCCCGACCATCATGTTCTCCAGGGTCAGCGCCGGAGCGATGGCCGCGCCACCGAGGACGAGGGCGAAGCCCAGCGCGATCGGATGCGGCATCGCGGCGAAGACCGCGAAGCTGACGGCTACCGAGCCGAGGAACCAGGCGAACTGGCGGGCCATGTTCGCCGCCGGTTTACGGGTACCGAACCAGAGGCCCCCGACTGCGCTGCCCGTACCCCAGATGGCGAGCAGGATGCCGGCGAGGCTTTCCGCGTCGCCACCTCCGTTGTACGCCTTGGCGTACGCCGGAACGGTCACCCCGGCCGCCCCGAATGCGACGCCGAGGCCGGCAACGCAGAGCAGCAGGGCCTTGAAGCCCTCCACCCGGAGCGGGCCGAGCCCCCGGGCCTGGTCGTGGGTCGGGTGTGGCCGCCAGCCTCGCATCGTCTGGCCAAGGGCGACGGCTATCGTGCCGACCAGGGTCACCACGGCGGCCCCGAGTAGGGCGGCTGCCGCATCGGCAACCAGGACGAAGACTGCCACCAGCAGCGGGCCGAGTACGAAGACCACTTCGAAGAGCGAGGTCTCGGCGGCCAGCGCCGCGTTGCGCAGGGCGTACCGTCCGGTCTTGGGGTCGGTGAGGTCGTTCCAGGCGCCTCGGATCGCGGCGGTCAGCGGCGGGTACGTCGCACCGGCGATCCCCGAGGCGACGTAGATGATCGAGATGTTGTCCGCTCCTGCGCGGCTGGCGAGCAGTAGTCCGACCAGCGCGAACGGATGTGCCACCGCCGTGACCAGGAGTACGGGAGTGGGCCCGACCCGGTCGGCGATCCGTCCGGCGATAGGGCTCAGTACGGCACCCGCCAGCGCGTATATGCCTCCGGCTACGGCGGCGAGCGAGTATCGTCCGGTGACTTTCTCGACGACCAGCAGCAGGGCCAGCGGGGTCATGCCGATGCCGAGCCGGGCGATAATGCCGGTGATCAGCAGCATGGGCGCACCGGGGATGCGCCAAACTCCCAGGTACTGACGAAGCGCGGCCACGAAGGCGCCCCCTTGGGACGGTAATGGGTGGAAGACCTGCCGACCCTAACGTCGGACGGCTGGCGCGCGAACAGGTTTCGCACCCGTGGTGCGGCGTCTCACAGCAGTGACAGCGGCAGGTCGAGCCGCATCGTCGCATGGTCTCGTCCTATCTCAGACCATGGCGTCGCACGATCTCGCCCCACCTCAGAGCGTGGCGTCGAACAATTTCGTCGCCTCAGGGCATGGCGGGCAGTTCTGCGGACTGTGTCCCGCCGCGGTGTCGTAGTAGCACGGCCCCCGACCGGTACAGGACCGCCAGAATGGGCACCGCGATAACCGCGCCGATGATTCCCGCCAGCAGCGTCCCGGCGGTGACCGCCAGCAGCACCGGGGCCGGGTGCAGGCGTAATGCCCGGCCGACGATGAGCGGTTCCAGCAGGTTCCCTTCGAGTTGTTGGACGGCGATGACTGCAATGAGTACGAGCAGCGCCTCGGTGGGGCCGTTGGCGACCAGGGCCACCAGCACGGCCGCAGCACCCGCGACCGTGGCACCCACGATGGGAATGAAGCCGCCGACGAAGGTCAGCAGGGCGAGCGGACCGACCAACGGCACCCCGATCAGCAGCAGGGCGATGCCGACTCCGATGCCGTCCACCGCCGCAACGACCATCTGCCCGACGATGTAGCGGCTCAGCGTCGCCCAACCGACCTGTCCCGCCTCGGCGACGGAATTCCGTCGCCGGTCGGGGAAGATCCGCAGGAACCACTGCCACATCCTGTCCCCGTCCTTGAGTAGGAAGAAGAGCAGGACGATGGCGAGCAGGACGCCGCCGAGCGCGGCGATGGTGCTTTGGGCGGCTGCGGCCGGATCGACGTCGGCGCTCGTCACGTACTGCCGGACCGCCTGTGCGAGGGAGTCGATCTGTTTGCCGCTCACTGGTAGCGGCCCGTCAATGATCACCTGTCGGATTTCCCGTAGGCCGCTCGCCAGCGTGGAGCCCAGATCGGTGAACTGGGTAGCGACCTGGCTGGCCACTAGCACCACCACGCCGGCGATGATCCCCAGGAAGGCGAGCACGGTGATCAGGGCGGCCAGGCTTCTGGGCAGACGCAGCCTGCGGAGCAGCCGGCACACCGGGTTGAGCAGCGCGGCGAGGAGTAGAGCACCGGCCACCGCCACCGACAGCGCGGTCACTGCCGTGAGCAGTCGGCCGAGCAGGTACATGGCCGCAACCACGGCCACCAGGCAGAGGCTGTAGAGGGCGACGACCCGCAGTAACCATGGCACCGCGTGCCATGCGCTTCGACACCGCTCGGCGGCCTCCGACACCACGCCCCCTCTTCCTCGCCCCGATGCGCTCACATCGGCCGAACCGGGCGGTCGACGTGAACCCGCCTGTCAGTCGACGTGAACCCGGCTGTCACTTGAACCAGTCCTGTCCAGAACTGCCCCCTCCCGCTCACCCCCGGCTTAGCTCAGTCGACGAACCACCCTCCCACTTCAGCCCGTCGCATTACGGCGCATTAGTCGCATTCTAGAACTTTTGCGATAACGGTCCGGATGCGGAAAGGGTGCCGGTCCGCCGTCAGGCGGATCCGGCACCCTTTCGTCGTACGACAAGTCAGCGCGAGCAGTATGGCTCAGCACGCGAGCAGTACGACGCCAGCACGCGAGCAGTACGACAGTCAGCGGAGGAACTGCACCGGGCCGGCGTTCATGGCCATCTGCTCCAGCCGCCGGACCCGCTCCTCCATGGGTGGGTGGGTGGAGAAGAGCGACGCGATACCGTTCCCCTTCAGCGGATTGTCGATCATCAGGTGGGCGGTACTGGCGAGCTGCCCCTCCGGCGGCAGCGGCATCCGCTGCGTACCGGCGTGGATCTTGCGCAACGCGCTGGCCAGGGCCATCGGATCGCGAGTGAGATCGGCGCCGGAGGCGTCCGCCTGGTACTCACGGTTACGGCTGATCGCGAGCTGGATGATCGTCGCGGCCGCCGGGCCGAGAATCAGCATCATCAGCAGCGCCGCCGGGTTGGGCGAGTCCTCGTCGTTGCCGCCCAGCGGCAGGAACCACGCCAGGTTGGCCAGCATGGTGATGATCCCAGCGAGTCCCGCAGCCACGCTGGAAATCAGGATGTCCCGGTTGTAGACGTGCGACAGCTCATGGCCGATCACGCCGCGCAGTTCGCGATAGTCCAGGATCTGGGTGATCCCCTGGGTGACGCAGACCGCGGCGTTCTTCGGGTTACGTCCGGTAGCGAACGCGTTGGGCTGCGCGGTCGGACTCACGTAGAGGCGCGGCATTGGCTGCTGCGCCTCGGCGGCGAGTTCCCGCACCATCTGGTAGAGCGCGGGAAATTCCGCCTCGCTGACCGGTTGCGCCCGCATCGAGCGCAGGGCCAACTTGTCGGACCAGAAGTAGGTGGCCGCGTTCATTCCCAGCGACACGACCACGGCGATGACCAATCCGCCGCTGCCACCCAGCCAGTAGCCAACGCCAAGGATGAGCGCGGTGAGCAGGCCGAGCAGTGCGGCGGTCTTGAGACGATTATGGTGGCTGTGCACGAATCACTCCTTCGGTGCGCGAGTCCGTGGACCCGCCTACCGGTCCAACACCCCGGTACCCACCCATAGTCCAGACGTAACTGAGAGTTACCTGGGAAGGGAACCTTCCCTACATCCAGGCGGCGGCGTCGAGGACGAGTTGGGGAGCGAAGCCGACAACCACCGCAAGGAGGGTGGCGACCGCGAGGGCTGCCACAACCGCCCAGGCGGGACGAACGGCGGATGACTCGGGTAGGGATGAGGCAGCCACGGCTGACCCGGGCGAGGACGACGCAACGGATGACGACGACGGGGTGGCGGCTTCCGCCGGGGATGCGCAGAGAACGGCAGCCGCCGGGGATACGTAGAGGACCGCGGCGACGCGTACGTAGTAGGCGAGCCCGACCACGGCGTTGAGCGCGACCACCACGGCCAGCCACCCGGCCTGCCCGTCGAGCAGCGAGCGCACCACCGTCACCTTGGCGAAGAGACCGGCCAGCCCGGGTGGCAGCCCGGCCAGCCCGACCAGGGCCAGTACGAAGGCCGCCCCCAACCACGGGTGCCGCCGCGCCGCCCCCCGGTAGTCCTCGATCGTCCCACCGTCGGCACCAACCGGCCGCAGCGCGACCATCGCGCCGAAGGCGGCAAACTCCATCACCACGTAGAAGACGGTGTAGGCCACGGTCGCCGCGACCGCCGTGGAAAGCGCCTCGTCGGTCCGGCCACCAGCCAGCGCCAATGCGCCCAGCGGGGCGACGATGTAGCCGGCCTGCGCCACCGACGACCAGGCCAGCAGACGGACCATCCGGCGCTGACGCAGCGCCACCAGGTTACCGACGGTCATGGTGAGTACGGCCAGCGTCGCAAGCACCGGACCGGTGACCTGCGCCGGCAGGGCGACGGCGGTGACCGCGAGCAGGGCGATCACGCCACCGAGCTTGGAGGCGGTGGACAGGTATCCGGCCACCGGCACGGGTGCCCCGTCGTAGGTGGCCGGTGCCCAGGCGTGGAACGGCACCGCCGCCACCTTGAAGGCCAACCCGAGTACGACCAGCGCCACAGCGGCCGTGGCCAGTGGCACGTCCAGCAGGTCGGGCACCTCGGCGAAGACCGTACCGAGGCGGCGCAGGTGGACCGTGCCGGTGACCGCGTACAGCAGGGCCGCACCGAGCAGGGTCACCGCGGTCGCCACCACGCTGACGATGAAGAAGGTGGCGGCGGCCTCGGCACTGGCCACGCTGTTGCGACGCAGACCGACCAGCACGTACAGCGGCAGGGTCAGCGTCTCCAGGGCCACGATCAGGGTGATCAGGTCGCCGGCCCCGCCGAGCACGACGCCGCCGGTCATCGAGCAGGCCAGCAGGAAGCAGTACTCCCCCGCTGGCGTCGGACCGGTCCGCAGGATCGGCACCGACAGTGCCAGGACGCCGAGGGTGAGCAGCGCGAATACCGTGGCCACCAGCGCGCTGCGCCCGTTGGCCAGGTAGGAGCAGTCGGCGGCGACGCAGAAGGTTTGACGCGTACCGGCGCGACCGACGAGCACCGCCGCGATGGCGGTGGCGATCGTGCCCGTCGCGGCGGTGGCGATCGTCGCGCCCCGGCGGGCCACCAGCAGGTCGGCCAGGAGCACCAGTACGGCTGTGCCGGCGGCCAGGTACGCCGGCAGCAGCGCGACGTTGTCCACGGCCTGCGTCATCGGACTGGCCTGGATCATCGGACCACCGCCTCCACGAGGGCCTGGACCGGGTCACCGGCGATGCCGAGCACCAGGCCGGGCACCAGGCCGATAGCCAGCGCCAACAGCACCAGCGGCCCCCAGGCGGCCAACTCGGCCCCGGCGAGCCCGGGAGTGAGGCCGGTGACCGCTGGCGTGGGGCGCCCCTGGGTGACCCGGCGGAGCAGGCGCAACAGGTACGCGGCGGTGAGTGCCCCACCGACGGCGGCCAGTACGCCGAGGGTGGTCCACAGCGGCCCGCCCACCTTCAGCGCGGCGACCACGGCGAACGCCTCGCCCCAGAAGCCGGCGAGGCCGGGCAGGCCGAGTGAGGCGATCGCGGCGAAGGCGAGCAGCCCGGCCAGCCGGGGCGCGTTCTCCCGCAGCCCACCGAGGTCGGCGAGGACGCCGGTGTGTGCCCGGTCCTTGACCGCCCCGGCGAGGAAGAACAGCAGACCGGTGATGACGCCGTGCGCGATGTTGCCGATCAGTGCCGCTTCCAACCCGGTGGCGGTGAGGGTGGCGATGCCGAGCAGCACGAATCCCATGTGCCCGACGCTGGAGTAGGCGATGAGTCGTTTCAGCTCGACCTGGGCCAGGCAGACCAGGGAACCGACGATGATGGCGGCGACGGCGAGGATGCCGAGCACGTTGGCCGCCCAGCGGACCCCTTCCGGGGTGACCCCGACGGCGACCCGGATCAGGCCGTACGTCCCCATCTTGAGCAGCACCCCGGCGAGGATGACGCTGCCGACGGTGGGGGCCTGGGTGTGCGCGTCGGGCAGCCAAGTGTGCAGCGGCCAGAGTGGACTCTTCACCGCGAAGGCCAGCGCGAAGAGGGTGAACGCCACCAGTTGGGTGGTTCGGCTCAACTCGCTGCCGCCGGTGAGCGCGACGATGTCGGCGGTGCCGGCGGCGGTGACCACGACGAAGACGCCGACCAGGAGCAGCACCGAGCCGAAGAGCGTGTAGAGGGCGAACTTGCCGGCCGCGTGCCGTCGCCGCTCGCCGCCCCAGCCGGCGATGACCGCGTACATGGGCAGCAGGACGACCTCGAAGAAGAGGAAGAACAGGATCAGGTCGAGGGCGAGGAAGGTGCCGAGGATGCCGACCTCGATGACCAGCAGCAGCGCCACCAGGATGCGGCCCCGCCCCGGCTTGGGCACGTGCCACAGCGTGTACGCGCAGCAGAGCAGGGTCAGCAGCGCGGTGAGTACGACCAGCGGGTAGGAGATCCCGTCGACGCCGAGGTGGAACCGCAGATCCAGACCGGGTACCCAGGTCAGGTCGACCTCGTGCCAGGGCAGCACCGGTCGTGGCCCGGGGCGCACCGGCCCGTAACTGACCCAGCCCGGTCCGGCCCGGTCGAGATAGAGCGACAGGCTGACCAGGAACGCCAGCGCCGCGAACGCGGTCCCGACGATCCGGGCCGCTCGGTCACTACGCCGGGGTACGGCGGCGACCAGCACCGCCCCGAGGGCGGGTAGCGCCACCGTGGCGACCAGCAGCACCTGTCCGAAGCTCACGCCGGCCCCACCTCCCATCGCCGCCAGTGGAACCAATGCCGTCGACTGGCTCATCCGGCACCGCCCAGGATCGTCATCCGGCACCGCCCAACACCACGGCGGCCAGCCCGATCAGCAGCGCACCGGCGAGTACGGCGGTGGCCGCCCGAGGCAGCCCGGCCCGGTGCAGCGAGCCGAGCCAGCCGCCCAGGCCCGCCGCGCCCCGGCCGGTGCCCTCGACCACCCCGTCCACGACCGTCTCGTCTCCCCAGCGCACCGCGCGGGCCAGCGCCCGCACTGGGCGTACGACGAGGGTGTGCTGCACCTCGTCGAGCCAGAAGGCGCGGGCGAACGCCGGCCGCAGCGGGCCCAGCGTGCTGGCCGGGTCGCCGGTCGGATCCCGCCGCCAGCACCATCCGGCCAGTCCCGCCCCGAGCAGCAGCAATGCCACCGGCAGCAGTAGGAATCCGTTGAGGTGCACCTCGTCGAGCTGGAGTCCGGAGCGGAACGACGGAACGAAGACGGCCAGCCCGAGCAGGGCGCTGGGCACCGCAAGCAGCAGCACCGGCCAGCGCATCAGCGGCGGCGGGTCGTGCGGGTGGGCGGCCGGGGAGCGGGTGTCGCCGAAGAAGGTGAGTAGCAGCAGGCGGGTGGCGTACCAGGCGGTGACCGCGACGCCGAGCAGTCCGGCGAGCCACACCAGCCAGGCGAGCCAGACCGGCGTGGGGCCGGTGCCGTGCCGGGCGGCCTCTTCGGCGACGACCAGGATGCCGTCCTTGCTCCAGAACCCGGCCAGCGGCGGTACGCCGGCCAGCGCGCCCAGGCCGATGAGGGTGCACCAGAAGGTGACCGGCATGGTGCGCCGCAGGCCGCCCATGGTGGACATCAGGGTGCTGCCGATGGCGTGGATGACACAACCGGCGGCGAGGAAGAGCAGTGCCTTGAACGCGGCGTGGCTGAGCAGGTGGAACAGCGCGGCGGGCGGCGATCCGACGGCCAGCGCGCCGGCCATGTAGCCGATCTGGGAGACCGTGGACCAGGCCAGTACCCGTTTGATGTCGTCCTGTGCGGTGGCGGCGAACGCGCCGAGCAGCAGGGTGACCACCGCCATCACGCCGAGCACGGTCAGCGCCACCGGGGCCTGCTCGAACAGCGGGTAGACCCGGGTCACCGCGTAGATGCCGGCGGCCACCATGGTCGCGGCGTGGATCAGTGCCGAGACCGGGGTGGGGCCGGCCATCGCGTCGGGCAGCCAGGTGTGTAGCGGGAACTGGGCGCTCTTGCCGGCCACCCCGGCGAGCAGCAGCAGGCAGGCCACGGTCAGCGTGCCTCTGGAGTAGTCGTGGGCCAGCACGTCGGCGATCCGGAAGCTGCCCGCCTCGATGCCGAGCACCGCGATGCCGAGCAGGAAACCGACGTCGCCGACCCGGGTGACCAGGAACGCCTTCATCGCGGCGGCCGGTGCCTCGGGCAGTCGCCGGTCGTGGGCGATCAGGAGGTAGGAGCAGATGCCCATCACCTCCCAGCCGACCAACAGCATGATCAGGTCGCCGGACACCACCACCAGCAGCATGGCGGCGGTGAAGAGGCTGATCTGCGCGGCGTACGGGGCGTACCGGTGGTCGACGTCGCCCTGACCGGCGGGCGCGTCCCGGCACAGGTAGGAGATCGAATAGACCTGGACGGCGAGCGCCACGGCGGAGACGGCGACCGCCACCATGGCGGCGACGGCGTCGAGCCGGACCCCGAAGGTGACGGCCAACCCGCCGAAGTCGATCCAGACGGTGGAGGTCTCCGTCGGCCCGTCCAGGGTGGCGAGCAGCGCGATCGAGACGACCAGGGCCACCACCGCGCCGCCGATGCCGAGGCCGGCGGCGGTCCGGCGTACGCCGGGTTGGCGCACACCTCCGCCGGTGGCCGACCGACTGCGGGGTGCGGCCGGCAGCATCAGCCCGCCGAGGGCGGCGGCGAAGGGTACGGCCGGTAGCAGCGGCCCGAGTACGCCGACGGCGCTCACGGCGTCCTCACCTGCACGGTCGGATTGGCCGGCTCAACCGCCGGGCCGGTTTCGGCCGGCTCGACCGCTGCCTCGCCGGCTGGTCCATCCTGGATTCCCGGACGGTCGAGGGGCACCTCGTCCACGGCCACGCTGGCGCGCATCCGATAGAGCTGAAGCACGATCGCCAGCCCGACCCCCACCTCGGCGGCGGCGACGACGATGACGAAGAGGGCGAACACCTGCCCGGTGTGGGCGGCCGCCGGGGCGGCACCCGTGCCAGCGGCGGCCAGGGGAAGCGCTGCCGAGGCGGTGACCAGGATCAGGTTGACCGCGTTGAGCATCAGCTCCACGGACATCAGCAGCAGTACGGCGTTTCGTCGCCGCAGTACGCCGTAGACGCCCAGCCCGAACAGCAGCGCGGCCACGACGTACGGGATCACCGGTCTCATGGGCGGCGGCCGATCTCGGGACGGGACAGCACGATCGCGCCGATCAGGGCGGCCAGCAGCAGGACCGAGAGCACCTCGAACGGCAGTACCCAGGCGCTGAAGATCTCACCGCCGAGCTGCTCGGCGCTGCCCGGCTCGGTCGGCGGCTCCACCTTGGACCAGCGGTACGCGTCGACGAACAGTACGGCCAGGCCGAGGCCGGCTCCCCCGCCGATCAGGGCGGCCGGCCAGCCGGGCCGGTCCAGGTCGGTGGAGGCCCCGATCGGGGCTCGGGTGAGCATCACCGCGAAGAGCAGCAGTACGACGACCGCGCCCACGTAGATGAGCACCTGCACCCAGGCGACCAGTTCGGCGGTGAGCACCAGGTAGAGCCCGGCCATCGCCCCCAGGCAGACCACCAGGTAGAGGCCGGCGCGGACCAAGTGCTTCGTGGTCACCACCAGCGCGCCGGCACCGACCGCCACCGCACCGAGGGCTAACAGGAGCACGTCCGCACCGGTCATTCTGTCGCCCCGGACGCCTCGGGTGGTTCGGCGGGCTGGGCCGATGGCTCGGTTGACGCGGCCGGTGGGGCGGCAGAGTCCACTGGTGGGGCGGCAGACGCGGCCGGCGGTCCGGGTCGGGCAGGACGCGGTGGTCGTACTCCGGGGGTGCTGGCCGATCGGGCGGCCGGGCCGGGACCGGCGGCGCGGGGGGTTGCGGCCGGACCGGCGGCCTTACGCGCGGCGGCGGTCTCCTCCTTCGCCGGCTCGCCCCGCCGGTCGTGCGCGGGCGGCGGCGGTACGGTCGCCATCCACTCCCCGAGGTGGTCCTTGTCGTGCAGCAGGTCCTTGATGTCGTACTCGGCGTATTCGAACTCGGGGGACCAGTAGAGCGCGTCGAACGGGCAGACCTCGACGCAGATGCCGCAGTACATGCAGAGTGAGAAGTCGATGTCGAAGCGGTCGAGCACGTTGCGTTGGCGGGGGCGGGCCGCGCCCGGCACCACCACCTCTTCCTTGTGGGAATCGATGTAGATACACCAGTCGGGGCACTCGCGGGCGCACAGCATGCAGACCGTGCAGTTCTCCGCCAGCAGACCGATCACCCCGCGCGAGCGGGGCGGCAGCTCAGGGGCGACATCCGGGTACTGCTGGGTGTGCGAGCGGCGGGTCATCGTCTTGAGGGTGACCGCCAGCCCCTTCGCCAGCCCCTCTCCAGGCACGCTCATGGCGACCATCCTGCCCTGTCGGCCCCGTACGCGCGACCACCCCCTACCACTCCCTCCTCGTTGATCAAGAGGTTCGCGTCACGGGAACAGTCGAAATCCGACGCCGATCTCTTGATCAACCAGGGAGGGCGACATCAACCAGCGACATCAACCCGGGAGGGCGACGCGGACGGCGGCGGTGAGCACCAACTGGCCCAGTGCCACCGGCACCAGGACCAGCCAGCACAGCCGCTGTAGCTGGTCCTCGCGGAGCCGGGGGTAGGTCACCCGGAACCAGATGATCACGAAGGCCACCGCGAACACCTTGAGTAGGGTCCACAGCCAACCCAGGTACTCGTCGCCGAACGGCCCCTGCCAACCGCCGAGGAAGAGCACGGTGGTCAACGCGGAGATCACCACGATGCCGACGTACTCGGCGAGGAGAAGGAACGCGAACCGCAGCCCGGTGTACTCGGTCATGTAGCCGGCGACCAGTTCGGAATCGGCGACCGGCATGTCGAACGGCGGGCGGCGGATCTCGGCCAGTCCGGCGACGAAGAAGACGATCATCGCCGGGGCCTGCCAGAGCAGCCACCAGGGCTGCCAGGCCTCGACGATGCCGGAGAGGCTCAACGTGCCGGCGGCCATCGCCACACTGGCCGCCGCCAGTACGAACGGCAGCTCGTAGCCGAGCAGCTGCGCGGCCCCACGCAGGCCACCGAGCAGGCTGTACTTGTTGGCCGACGCCCAGGCCGACATCAGCACCGCCACCACGCCCACCCCGACCACGGCGAGCACGAAGAACAAGCCGATGTCCAACGGCTGCCCCACCAGGTCACCCGGCCCGAGCGGAATGACCAGCAGGGCCAGCAGGTACGGCACCAGCGCGACCACCGGCGCGAGCCGGAACACCGGCCGGTCCGCCTCCCGGGGCGTGACGTCCTCCTTCTGCACGAACTTCAGTCCGTCGGCGATGAGCTGGGCCCAACCGTGGAAACCCCCGGCGTACATCGGGCCGAGCCGGCCCTGCATGTGCGCCATCACCTTGTGTTCGGTCTGCCCCACCACCAGCGGCAGGACCAGGAACGCCGCGACGACGCCGACGATCCGGATGGTCAACTCCAACCAGACCGGCATCAGGCACCGCCCCACTCACCCGGGGCGGGCACGCCTGGCGGCCGCATCGCCTGCCGGCGGCTCCCGCCCGCCTCGGACTCGCCCGGCTCCTTTGCCCCCGGCCAGGGTTTGGCCACCCGGGAGGCGAGCACGAACTCCTTGCGTAGCGGGTGCCCCTCGAACTCCGGGGGCAGCAGGAGCGGTTTGAGGTCCGGGTGCCCGTCGAATTCGATGCCGAACATCTCGTACGTCTCCCGCTCGTGCCAGGACGCGCCGGGGAAGACGTCCACCACGGAACGGACCCGGGCGTCGGAGCGGGGGATCCGGGTCCGGATCAGCACTCCGTGCCGTCGGGTGGTCGACCACAGGTGGGCCACCACGTCGAAGCCGTCGGCCAGCTCGTCGACCGCCGAGAGCCAGTCGAAGAAGTCGCAGGCCAGTTCGGTGTCGTCCCGGGCGGCCAGCAGCGCCGGCCGCCAGCTGTCCGGCGGTACGTCGACGGTCGCGCGGGCGTACGTCTGCCCACCGGACAGTCCGACCGTCACGTCCGTCTCCGCGAGCAACGATCCCAGCCGCGCTCCGACCTCTTCCGGCGTCATGCCGCCGATCCTATGACCACCCGGATACGACCGGGACACCGTCGACCGCCCGGCGGCGGATGACGATACGAGTCGAGGCGGATGACGATGCAGGTCGGGACGGATGACGATGCGAGTCGATGGGGCCGTCAGCCAACCCGATCGACCCGAGAACTGTACGGATTCGGACGCGGCGTGCGGTCGGGCGGGGAAGAATCTCCGGTATGCGTGCCTTGACGGTCAGACCGGGAACCCCGGACTCGCTGCGACTCGTAGACGATCATCCGGAGCCGCCCACCGACGAGGGCTCGGTGCTCGTCGAGGCGCTGTCGGTCGGCATCTGCGGCACCGACCACGAGATCATCTCCGGCCAGTACGGTGAGCCGACGCCCGGCTCGACGACCCTGGTGATCGGCCACGAGTCGCTCGGGCGGGTGATCGAGGACCCCACCGGCACGTTCGAGCCGGGTGACCTGGTGGCCGGCATCGTCCGCTACCCGGATCCCGTACCCTGCCCCAACTGCGCGGTCGGCGAGTGGGACATGTGCCGCAACGGGCTCTACACCGAACACGGCATCAAGGGGCTGCCAGGCTTCGCCCGGGACCGTTGGCGCGTCCCACCAAAGTTCGCGGTACGACTCGACCCGAACCTGGCGCAGGTGGGGGTGCTGCTCGAACCCACCAGCGTGGTCGCGAAGGCCTGGGCGCACATCGAGCGGATCGGTCAGCGGGCGGCGTGGAAACCGCAGACCGCCCTGGTCACCGGGGCCGGGCCGATCGGCCTGCTGGCCGCCCTGCTCGCCAGTCAACGCGGGCTCACCGTGCACGTCCTGGACCGCGCCACCGGTGGCCCCAAGCCCCAACTCGTCGGTGCGCTGGGCGCCACCTACCACACCGGCAACGTGACCGACCTGGACTTCGAGCCGGACGTCACCCTCGAATGCACGGGCGCGCCGGTGGTCGTACTGGGCGTGATGCAGAAGGCCGCGCCTACCGGAATCGTCTGCCTGACCGGTGTCTCCAGCGGCGGACGCATGATCGACCTGGACGCCGGTGCACTGAACCGGGAACTGGTGCTGGAGAACAATGTCGTCTTCGGGTCGATCAATGCAAACCGGCAACACTGGGACATGGCCTCCGAGGCGCTGGCCGCTGCCGATGCGCAATGGCTCGCCGCGCTCATCACCCGCCGCCTGCCGGTTTCGGCGTACGCGGAGGCGTACACGCCGAGCGGCGAGGACATCAAGGTCGTAGTCGACTTCACCCAGCCCTAAACCGCTTTTCTGTCAGAAGGGCCCCTTTACCGGCAGAATCCGCCCCGATGACAAGGGGCCCTTCCTAACTCCCGGACTTTTACCGGATACGGCGATAATTTGCGCCCCTAGAAATTGGGTCGGCAGATATATACACTCCCCGATACCCATCGGGAGGTGTAATGGCCGACCTGCTCATTGGACCCGCCGGAATACGGTTACCGGTTGCCCGGCTGGACGAACTCCGTACGCTGCTCAGCCCGGTGCTCGGCGACCACACGGAGACGTTTCTCGCCGGTGGACTGGCGGCGCTGCGCGCACCTGAGTCGAGTCGGGACTGGGTACAGGTCGGTATTGCGCCCGGGGCGCACCGATGGTCGGTGGTCTACGCCGGACTGGACGAAATCGCCACCGAACTACTCGACAAGCAGATCGCCACCAACTTCTTCTTCATGCACAAGCCGCCGGGGCTGCGGATACGCTTCGAGACCGCGACCGGCCAGCACCAACCACTACACGACGCGCTCCACACCCGGCTGGACCGGCTCCGTACCCACCTCGACCAGCTGACCCCCGGCATCTACGAGCCGGAGCAACTGCTCTTCGGCGGGCCAGCCGCGATGCCGTACGTCCATCAGATCTTCACCGCCGACGCACGGGCCTGGCTGGGTTACCACCAACTCGCCGAGCCCCCCTCAGCCTGGGCATTCTCCCTCGCGCTGGTCCGTCAGCTCCTCAACGGCCTACGCATCGCCGGCTGGGAGGACCTGGAAGTGTGGGAGCGGATCAGACGACAGGCCCACCGGATGGTCCCCCAGGCCATCGACCCGGAGAAGGTGCGCTCGGTCGGTGGCGCCATCCGCACGATGTGGGCCGAGCCGGACCAGCTACGCAACAGCCTGCCCGCACCCGCGCTGGAGTTGGTGGACCGGTGGGGCGACACGGTCCGCACGATGGCCGAGCAGTGGCACACCGACTACTTCGCGGGGCCGGGGGCGTTGATCGGGGAACGGGAGGCCGCCGCCTTCGTCACGATCTTCCACTGGAACCGGGGTCGACTGTCGGCGCTCACCCAGGCGCTGGTCGCCGCCGCACTGGCCGACCGGACCAGCCGACCATGACCACGCCCACGGTGACCACCGCACCGATCCTCGGTGGGTCGGTGTTGCTACGAATGGCTGGACTGCCGCTGTCAGCGCTCGCCCAGGGCGGCGATCCACAGCTCGCCACCCGCCTCGCCGAGTGGGACCGGGACACTGCCATCTACCAGGAGCGGGCCAGGCAGGTCGCCAAACAACTCGGTGACCTGCTCGTACCGCATCCCGGGCTCCACCGCGCCCAGCGGGGCACCGCCCTGCGGGTCCGGCGAGCGCTGCACCGAGGTGACCCAGTCCCGGCCAGCTCCACCGGCCTGGCTGACCTCGCCGTGGAACTCCTGCCTGACTCCGGCCTGGCCGAGGCGCTACGCGAGACGCACGCCGCTGCCGACGCACTACGTCACGCCGGCCACGCCATCGAAGGCTCGGTGGCAGCGGAGGAGGCCCGGTTACTGGACCTGCCCTGGCGGATCCTGCACGAGCATCCCGCCGGCCGACACACGCTGCGGCACGGGGACGTGGCCATCTTCGAGGAGATCTCCCGCCGGGTGGTCCGAGGTGAGCCGTGGACGACCAAACGGATGCGTCAACGCAGCGAGTACCTGTGGCGGATGCTCACCCGGGGCAGCGCGCGGGCCACGCCCCGGGGTTGGCTCGCGCATGTCGGCCCGCTTCCGGTCAGCGAGACCGGTGCCACCGGCTGGCTGGCCGGCAAGGCGATCGTCGTACGGGACCTCGCGGCCACTGAAATCGTCGACAACCTGGACGAGTTCCGCAAACTACGGGCAACCTCGGCGACGGTGCTTGCCGACGATGGGGAGACGGTCGCCATCGCCCCACTGAGCTGGCAGGACGTCGGGCAGGTGGCGGTCTGGCTGGTCGATACCGAGCAGCACGGCCATGGTGAGCAGCCCGAACACGGCAAGCAGCACAGCCATGGTGAGCAGCCCGAACATGGCAAGCGGCACAGCCGGGACAAGCAGCGCAGCCGGCTCGTGGCGGTCCGCCTGCGCCGCAGCGCCGTCCTGGACGCGGTGTGGTCACTGCTCGACAGCGGGCCCCGCCCGGTCGTACGACTCGTCGACGCGCTGGCCGGCAGGGATCCGGACCGGCGGGACGCCCTACGCCGGTTCCTCGCGCACCTGGTCGAGGTCGGCGCGCTGCAACTGGGTGCCGCCCCACAGCCGAGATACACCGGATGGCAGCCGGTGGCGGCGTTCCAGCTGCCGGCCAACCCGAACCAGTTACCGGCCAACCCGGATCTGGCCGCTGCCCCGGCGTTCGTCGACGTCTACCGGCAGCCAGCCGGTGACCTGGGCCGGGCGTACGCGAGCGAACTCTCCGAACTGATCGGCCAGGCGCTACGGGTGATGGCGCTGGCCGGCTCGGACAGCCCTGCCACACCGCCCGCCCTCCCACGAGCCCTGACCGAGAAGCCGCGGCGGCTGTTGGACGTCGTCGCGGAGTGCGTCGAGGAGGACGACAGCGGCTTCAGCGGGCACGGTGACCACCGACACGACTGGCCGGTACCTCGCGACGCAGACTCCGGCTACGCCCGACTCTTCCGGTGGATCGACGCACGGCTGCCGAATGGCGCCGCTCGGGTCGACGGGGACGGGATCGACCTCGGGCCGGCAACGCTCGACCGGTGCGGCGCGCCCGAGCAGCCGGTCGACTGGCCAGTGGACGTCCTGCTGCGACCCATCGCCAGCCGGACGGTGTCCGACCACTCCAGGCCAGTAACACCCGTAGCCGACCGCTCCAGGCCAGTGCCAGCCATACCCGACCATTCCGGGCCGGTTGCGCTGCTGGCGGACCTCGCCCCGGCCGGGGTGCTGGACGCCCGGTTCCTCCCCGCGCTACGGCATCTGGGCGCAGATCTGCCCCACGCCGAGGCGTACCGGCGATTCCTGAATCGACTCGACGACCTCACCGACGTGCCCTTCGTCGAACTGCTCATCCCACCGATGTCCACAATGGCGGCCAACGCCGTACGTCGCCCCGGCTACACGCGGCTCTGGACCGGTGACCCGGACCAGACCGGCTACTTCCCGGACGGGGCACGACGACCGACGACCTACCTGCCGCTGTCCGCCATCACGCTGCGCGTCACCGACGGACGGGTGATCGCCGAAGCCGAAGGCCGGCAGATCTGGCCGGTCATGCACACCGCCCGAGTGCCCCGTCCCCCGTGGGACGTCATCCGGGCCCTGCTTCTGGGCGCATCACCGCAGACCGACCGGCGTGCCTGGCGGCCCCTGACCCACTCACTTCCCGCATGGCCGGACCGGAACTACGTACCCCGGATCACCGTTGGTGGCGGCCGACTGGTGCTGACCCCGGCACAGTGGCGGATCAGTCGAGCCGATGCTGGCCATCCCGACGAGCCGCTGGTCGACCGGATGCGAACTCTGGTGCGACTGCGCCACCGACTTGACCTGCCCCGTTGGGTCACGGTCGTCACCAGTCCGCACGACGAGCCGACCACCGTCGACCTGGAGAGCGTACGGGCCCCCCGGGTGCTGGACCGGCTGCCGGCCGGACACCCGGCGCTGCTCGTCAGCGAACTACTGCCAGCGCCGGACCAGTTGCCCGTACGCGACGAGGCGACGCCGGTCGACGGTGGGAGCCTGGCCGAGTTGATATTCCGGGTGCCCTTCGACACCACCGCCGACGCGGCGGCCGGACTGGTCGCCGCACGGATCCACCGACCTCCCGGCCCCTCGCCGGAGGCTCCGCCGGACCGACCGGTACCGACGGAGAACCCACCGCCCGACCAGAGGATGGTGCCCCATGGACCAGTTCGGAACCGCTGAGCTGCGGCTCGACGATGTGGACAGCCTGATCGCCGAGTTGGAGGTCGACTTCCAGGAACTGCGGGAGTTGACCCCGGAGGCGGCCAACGGGCTGACGAACAACAGCTGCTGCGGGATGGGTAGCTGCCACACCTTCTGATGTCCCTGGTTCCGGTGCGTCCTCTGCCGGGACGCACCGGAACCACCCATCGCGAGAGGTCCGCCGTGCGCTCTGCCGTCGACCCCATCGGGTACGCGCTGGCCCGCCGCACCCTCACCACCGCCGCCCAGCAGACGTCCGCCGCCCAGGAGGTCGCGGCCCGGGCCGACTGGGGCATTCCCCTGCTGGCCCGGCTGGTAACCACGGTCGAGTCGACTCCGGCGGCCGACATCGACCCGACGATCGGGGTGACCGCCCGGAGAGCTGTGCTGACCTGGGTGGCCCAGCGTCGGGGCGGGGTGGCGGCGGCCCGGTTGTACGGGGACGGGCTGGCCAGCCTGGTCGTCGGTCTGGGACACGCCTGTGCTGTGGAGCCGCGACTGCGTACAGTGGCGCAGCTGTCCCGGGACCGGCTCGTCGCGTGGTGTCGACAAGAGCCCCATCCCGACGGACCGCTGGCCGTGGACTACGACCTGGTCAACGGGGTCGCCGGCGCGGTGCTCGCGTTGACGGCCAGCCCGGATCCTCGCCCCGAGCACCTGCGACCGGGGCTGCACTACCTGCTGCGCCTCTGCACCGGACCGGGGTTGGCCGGGCTACGACACAGCGCCCGGGAGCCCGATTCCCGGCTGCGCTGGAACGTCGGTCAGCTCAACCACGGTCTGGCCCATGGCGTACCTGGGATCCTCGCCGCCCTGGTCGCCGCGCATCCCGTGGTTTGCGGAGCCGAGCGGGACGAGGTGACCGAGGTGGTCGCCCGGCTGGCCGGACATCTCTGCCGGTCGGCGATCCGTGACGGGCGCGGGGTGCTCACCTGGCGACGGGGCAGTGACGAGACGGCCGCCACCACCGATCCCCGCCGGCAGGCCTGGTGTTACGGCGCTCCCGGCGTAGCGTGGCAGTTGGCCGAGGCCGCCCGGGTGCTGGACGATCCGACCGTCTCCGAGGTCGCCCGGTTCAGCATGGCCTCGCTCTGCGCCGCCTGGGACGACGACTACTACCTGCGCGCCGAGTCTGCTGACGCGCAGCTCAGCCTCTGTCACGGCGCACCCGGGTCGTACGCGGTGGCCCGCGCCTTCGCCGACCACGACGGGCTGGCGGGCGCTGGCACCCTGGCCGAGCATCTGCGGGACCGCATAGTCGAACGGTTGCCCGGCTGGTACGACTCGACCCGTGCCGGGGCAACCATGCTCGCCGGCACCGCCGGCACCCTGGCCGTGCTGCTCGCGGATGGGCCGACCAGCCGGGGCTGGCTCGCCCCGCTGGCGCTGCGCTGATCGATCAGGCGGACGAGCGGCGCGCAGCTCAGGCGGATGAATGGCGCTGCGCTGATCGATCAGGCGGATGGGCAGCGCGCAGCTCAGGCGGACGGGTTGGTGGCGGGCGGCCGAACCAGGGGCGCGGTCAGCGATTCGACGCTACGCGCTTCGGCTGGCTGGTCGGTCGGCTGGTCCGCCGGGGAGGCGAGCGGATCCGGTCGGGGCACCCCACCGATCCCGGACTGCTCGGCGGCGATCTTCTCCTGGAGCCGCAGGATGCCGTGCAGCAGCGCCTCGGGACGAGGCGGGCAACCCGGAACGTAGACGTCGACCGGGATGATCTGGTCGACGCCCTTGGTGACCGAGTACGAGTCCCAGTACGGGCCGCCGCAGTTGGAGCAGGCACCGAACGAGATGACGTACTTCGGCTCGGGCATCTGGTCGTAGAGCCGCTTGATGGCCGGGGCCATCTTGTCGGTGACGGTGCCGGATACCACCATCAGGTCGGCCTGACGTGGTCCGTGGGCGAACGGGATCACGCCCAGTCGGATGAAGTCGTGCCGGCCCATGCTGGCGGCGATGAACTCGATCGCGCAGCAGGCGAGCCCAAAGTTGAAGACCCACAGCGAGTAGCGCCGACCCCAGTTGAGCACGAACCGGATCGGCTCCCCCAACACTCCCGGCAGCTGCACGGTCGTCCCCCTTCGGTCTGCCAACCGACAGTGAACCACAGCGGTGGGAAGGGTGGATTCGGCACGCGTCCCGACCGGGGTCGGGCAACATCCCGCCCGACGTCAAGCAAGCAGTTCGAGCATCTGGTCGATCTGGGCGGTACGCGACAGGTCGATCCGCCGGGCCAACTCCCGGGACTGCTGATGCACCCCGAGCCGGATCTCGGTACGGGCCAACTCCACGGCCCCATGCTGGTGCCCGGTCATCAGGTTGAGGAAGGTCCTGTCGAATTCGGCTCCGCTGAGCTGCCGCAGGGCGGCGATCTCCTCGGGGCCGGTGGCCGGCATGCCACCGTGGTCAGCGTGCGCATGTGCGTTCGGATCCGCCGAGGTCGGACGACCCCAGTCACGTAGCCAGCCCTGCATCGTGTCCCGTTCGGCGGACTGGGTGACGTCGATGGCGGCGGCCAGGATCTTCAGCTCCGGTCGCTGGGCCCGGGTCTCGGCGAGCCGTACCAGCTCGATTCCCTGCTCATGATGGGTGACCATCATCTGGAGGAACATCACGTCGGCGGCGTTGAACTCTCCGATGGCCGAGACGACGGCGGTCGGGGCGGGCGATGCTTCCGGCGGGGTGCTGGTCGGTGGGGTGGGCGCGGTGGCGCTGCCGCAGCCGGTGAGCAGTAGGAGGCTCGCGGCGAGCAGGCTACGACGGTAACGGGTCATGTCGTGGATCTCCGGCGTCTCGTCGTCGGGCGCGAGCCGGCCCGGTCGGGAAGGGTGCAGGTCCGGTCGGGAAGGGTGCGGGTCCGCGCCTGGGCCGGCTGGCTCACACGGCGCCAGCTCGTAGGCTGCCGGCTCGTGCAGTGCCAGCGACCGGACGCGGACCCGCGATGCTGGTCAGAGCTGCTGCCAGAGGGATGGAACGTTCGGAGGTTCCCAGCCGGGGATAGCGGTGTGCGCCTGTCGGCAGCGGTAGGTGGTGCCGCCGTAGGTGACGGCGCTGCCAACCTGGTAGGCGGTGCCGGCACTCCAGGTGCCGCCGGTCGGCGGCGGGGAGGTCGGGTTCGGATCGGGCGTGGACGTAGGCGTAACGGTGGGGGTCGGGTTCGGCCCGCCGCCGATCTGCACGTCGACGCAGGCGTAGAAGGCGTTCGCCGTGTCGGCGATGTTCCAGATGGCCAGGACCTTCTGCCGTCCGGTGTAGCCGCCGAGGTTCACCTGGTGGGTGACGGTGGCCCCGGGTTGGCGACCGCCGTCGTTGAACAGCGCGATCCGCTGGCTGCCGATGTAGTACTCCCAGGTGCTGGTGGCGTGCCGGGCGGTCAGCACCCAGCTGAACGTGGCAGAGCCGCCGCCCACCGAGGTGGCGGGCCAGCCCTTGCTCTCGTCGTCCAACTGGGCGAACCGGCTGTTACCACCGCTACAGCTGCGCAGCCCCTTGGGGCCTTCGACACTCTGCGGCTCCCACCGGATCTCGCCGCAGTTCGCCACCCGGCCCTGTGCACAGAGTGCCTGCCGGCTGGGCGGGGATGACACGTACCCGTGTGCCTGCGCGGGCGAGGCCACCACCAGGGCGCTTCCCACGACGGCGGCCACGGTCAGGAACGAAAGAACGAGCGGTCTTCGCATGACGGGACTCCTCACTCGACTTGAATCGGCAAGTTGCTCCCAAGTTAAAGTAAGGATTCTTAACAGTAAATACCTACGGACAAACAATCATCGATGGATCAGAGGTTGGCCACCCCACCCGTCACGGCCGATCGGCAGCCTCGGCAGGCCACCAGGCGTAGCGAGACATGTCGACCCGCTCGCTGCGGAACACGATGCCCTCCGCCATCAGGCGCGCCCGCGCCTCCCGTTCATGGCCAGGTGGCAGCCGGCCGGCGGCGTTGACCACCCGATGCCAGGGCACCCCGCCGCCGTGCCGAGCCATGATCGAGCCGACCAGTCGGGACGACGTTCGACCGGACCGCTCCGCCAGATGGTCGGCGATCGCCCCGTACGAGGCCACCCGCCCCGGCGGGATCGCCTCGACGCAGGCGAGCACGGTTTCGACGTACTCCTCCGGGGTCATCGACCCCTCCCGATCCGAATCGGTCAGGCCCAGGTCGGGCGCTGCAACAGGCTGAAGAACTCGACCAGTAGTCGTTCCCGCAACGCCGGCGGGGCGGCGTCGAGCAGCGTGTTCACCGTCGCCATCCGCTCGGGCGTGGGCCCGCCAGTCGAATCGGGACCGCCACTGCCGGCGGCACCGAGACCGATCCCACCGGCCAGGCCGGCGACCAACTCGGGGGTGAGCATGTCCGGGGTGAGGGTGGTGGCCAGCGCGCGCATCTCGTCGGGCAGCCGCACCGGACCGAGCTTGCGGGCGTCCGCCGCCGCAGCCGCCAGGTCCGGCCCGAACTCCGCCACCCGGGGTGCCACCGAGGCGGTCACCGTCAGGTGAATGCTGGCCGGCAGGTCGGCGTACGCCAACTGGGGCTGGGTGTGCCAACCCCGGGCGGTCAGCTCGTCGGCGAGGACGAAGAGGTCCAACTCGGCATCCGTGCTCGTGAAGCAGACCACGGTCGACTCCGGCTCGGCCATCAACCGCAGCCCCGGCACTTCGCGTACCGCGTCGGCGAGTCCCCGTACCGCACCGAGGGTCTGCTCGGCGAGCCGCAGATAGCCCTCGTCGCCGAGGTGCCGCAGGGTGGCGTAGGCGGCGGCGACCGGCCCACCCGAGCGGGTCGAGGCGATGCCCGGGTTGATCATCGTGTAGCCCGGCCAGTCAGCCGAGGCGAAGTACTGCGGCCGGCGTAGCCCGGCGTCCCGGTGCAACAGCACCGACACACCCTTCGGGACGTAGGCGTACTTGTGCAGATCCACCGAGATCGAGGTGACCCCGGGCACGGAGAAGTCGAACGCCGGCCCGTCGAACCCGAGCCGACGCAGGTAGGGCAGGGTCCAGCCGCCGAAGCAGGCGTCCACGTGACAGCGCACCCCCGCCGCCGCCGCGACCGCCGCGATCTGGCCGACCGGGTCCACCACCCCGTGGGCGTACGACGGCGCGGAGCACGCCACCAGCACGGTCTCCGGCCCGATCGCCACCGCGATGTCGGCCACCTCGGGACGCAACGTCTCCGGCGACACCGGCACCAGGTCGAGCGCCACCCCCAGGTAGTGGGCTGCCTTCGCGAACGCGGCATGCGCCGTCGCCGGGGCCACCAGCCGGGGCCGGGCCACTTCCGGTCGGGCGTCCCTGGCCGCCTTGACGGCCAGGATCAGCGACTCCGTACCGCCGCTGGTCACGCTCCCCACCACGTCCGGCGCGGTCGTGTCCGGGCCGCCGCCGAGCACCCGGGCCGCCGCCCCGACCAGGGCGTTCTCCATCGCCAGCAGCGACGGAAAGGCGGTCGGGTCGAGCCCGTTGACGTGCGCCGAGAGCGCGTACGCCGACATCGCCAGGTCGTCCAGCCCGGCCACCGCCGGGTCGTAGACATAGGCGAAGAGCCGCCCGCCGTGGGTCGGTCGGTCCGCGGCGCGCAGCCCGCGAATCTCGGCCAGCACCTGTTCCACCGGTACGCCCCGCGCGGGCAACGCCTCGATCATGGCGGTCACCGTACCGTCAGCCCGGTCGGAGATCACTCGCTGACCCGCTCAGCCGCCGGCGCGCCGGGACTCCGCTCGGCCGCTGCCATCCGTTCCGCTGCCATCCGTTCCGCTGCCATCCGTTCCGCCTCGGCGAGCCGCTCGGCGGTCAGGTCGTAGCCGCGCAGCAGCAGCACCGCGAACCCGACCAGCACGGCGGGCAGCACGGTGAAGCCGAGCAGCACCCCCAGCCGGGCCGAGTCGGACTGCACCGCCGTCGTACCGGTGGCCGACGAGGCGTACCCGGAGATCTGGAGGACCAGCCCGTAGATCCCCGGGCCGAGGGCCAGGCCGAAGGTCTCCCCCGCCGTCCACAGCCCGGTGAAGACGCCCGCCTGTCGCCGGCCGGTACGCGCCGCGTCGTACGCGATGCAGTCCGGCAGCATGGCCAGCGCGAACACCTGCTGCCCGGCGTAACCGCAGCCGATGGCGGCGACCAGCGCGTAGACCGCGACCGGCGGCAGCATCGGCGCGACGACCAGGGCGAGTGCCCCCACCGCGAAGATCGCGGAGGCCCAGCAGAAGGCCGGTAGCTTGCCGAGCCGGGCCCCCACCCGGCTCCAGACCGGCATCACCAGCAGAGCTGGCCCGACGAAACAGGCGAAGAGAACGGTCGGGCCGGCGGCGGAGCCACCCAGGACGTGATCCGCGAAGTAGTTGACCCCGGCCAGGATGGTGGCGATCCCCGCCGACTGGACGACGAAACAGATCAGCAGCACCCGGAACGGCCGATTTCGGGCCGCAACCGCGAGCTGGGCCCGAAAACTCGCCCCGGCCGACTCGTCCCGGTCGGCCGCCGTCCCGTCCCGGCTGGTTGCCGTCCCGTCCCAGTCGGCAGCCGTCGCGTCCCGGCTGGTCGCCACCTCGCCACCGGAAGCGGACCGAGTTGCCGTGCCGAGAAACGAGCCGACCGTCCCGAGCACGATCAGCGCGGCCACGAACAGTCCCATCCAGCGGTAACCCGGAATACCCTGGCCACCGGCGGCGACCACGGCCGGAGCGAGCGCGCCGGAGACCAGGATGGTCAGCGCCAGCACCGCGATCCGCCAGGTCATCAACCGGGTGCGCTCCTGGTAGCCGGTGGTCAGTTCGGCCGGCATCGCCACGTACGGCACCTGGAAGAAGGCGAACGCGGTCGCGGTGGCCAGGAAGGCGAAGGCGACGTACGCCCCGGCCCCCGGGCCGGTGCCGAACGGCGCGGCGAAGATGGCCGCGAAGAGCACCGCCAGGGCGAGCCCCGCCCCCAGGAGGTACGGCCGGCGGGCACCCCAGCGGGACCGGGTCCGGTCGGAGACCCGTCCGGCGATCGGATTCACCAGCACGTCCCACGCCTTCGGGCCGAGCACCAGCAGGGCGGCGACACCGGCCGCGACGCCCATGGTGTCGGTCAGGTACGGCAGCAGCAGCAACCCGGGCACGGTGCCGAACGCGCCGGTGACCAGCGAGCCGGAGGCGTAGCCGAGGTGCACCCGGCGCGGCAGTACATGGTCCCGGACGGGCGGCGACACTGACATGAACCTGAGTTTCATCCATGTTCCAGGTCCCCGGAATCCTCCGAAGATCCCCTGTCAGGGGCGCGGACGACCGCCACGATGTGGGAGGTGCGCGTCCTGGACCGGCCCCCACCACGCAGAATGGGCGGGTGCGGGAAACAGTCACGGCAGCCCAGCGGATCGTGGTCAAGGTCGGCTCGTCGTCCCTGACCACCACGGAGGGCGGGCTGGACACCGCGCGGATGGACGCCCTCACCGGCGTACTCGGTGGCCTGGTGGCCGAGGGCCGGGAGGTCGTACTGGTCTCGTCCGGGGCGATCGCCGCCGGGCTGGCCCCGCTCGGCCTGCGTCGCCGTCCCCGGGACCTGGCCACCCAGCAGGCCGCCGCCAGCGTCGGGCAGGGGCTGCTGATCGGGCACTACGCCGCCAGCTTCGCGCGGCAGGGGCTGACCGTCGGGCAGGTGCTGCTCACCGTCGACGACGTCACCCGTCGCGCGCACTACCGCAACGCGTACCGGACCCTGCGCAAACTGCTCGACCTGCGGGCCGTACCGATCGTCAACGAGAACGACACGGTCGCCACCGACGAGATCCGGTTTGGCGACAACGACCGGCTCGCCGCACTGGTCGCCGCCCTGGTCCACGCCGACCTGCTGGTGCTCCTCTCCGACGTGGACGCGCTCTACACCGGTGATCCGGCCCAGCCGGGCACCAGCCGGATCGCGGAGGTCCACGACGCCGCCGATCTCGCCGGGGTCGCGATCGGCCGGGCTGGCAAGGCAGGCGTCGGCACCGGCGGCATGGTCACCAAGGTCGAGGCAGCCCGGATCGCCACCGGCTTCGGCATCCCGGTGGTGCTGACCGCCGCACCGCTGGCCGCCGAGGCCCTCGCCGGTCACCCGGTGGGCACCTACTTCCACCGGGTACGACAGCGGCCGGCGGCCCGGCTCTTCTGGTTGGCGCACGCCACCTCGCCCCGGGGCCGACTACACCTGGACCCGGGGGCGGTGCAGGCGGTGGTGGACCGCCGTAAGTCGTTGTTGCCTGCCGGGATCACCGCCGTGGACGGTGCCTTCACCGCCGGCGACCCGGTCGACCTGGTGGACACCACCGGTGCGCCGGTGGCCCGAGGGCTGGTCAACTACGACGCGGTGGAGTTACCCGGTCTGCTCGGGCGGTCCACCGGGGAACTCGCCGCCGCCCTCGGCCCCGCCTACGAACGTGAGGTCGTCCACCGCGACGACCTCGTCCTGCTGTAAGTAAGGGCTCGTACAGATTGCTGTAAGGAAGGGCTCGCGCAGAAACCGAGAAGGAGGGGCCCTTCCTGACATCCCCGGAGAAGGAGAGCACGATGAGCGTCACGGAGCAGGCGCGGCGGGCCCGCGAGGCGGCGAGCATGCTCGCCACGGCCACCCGTTCCGTCAAGGACGGCGCGCTGCACGCGATGGCCGACGCGCTGGTCGCCCGTACCCCGGAGATCCTGACCGCGAACGAGGCGGACCTGGCGGCGGGGCGCGAAGCCGGCCTGTCGACGGCGGTCCTGGACCGGCTGGCGCTGAGCGCCGAGCGGATGGCCGGGATCGCCGACGCGCTGCGGCAGATGGCGGCGCTGCCCGACCCGGTCGGCGAGGTGGTACGCGGTAGCACGCTGCCCAACGGCCTGGAGCTGCGGCAGATCCGGGTGCCGTTCGGGGTGGTCGGAATCATCTACGAGGCGCGGCCGAACGTGACCGTGGACGCGGCCGGCATCTGTCTCAAGTCCGGCAACGCGGCACTGCTACGCGGCTCGTCGTCGGCGGTCCGCTCCAACGCGGCGCTGGTGGCGGTGCTGCGCGACGCGGTGGCCGGGGCCGGTCTGCCGGCCGACGCCGTCCAACTGCTGGACGCCACGTCCCGCGACTCGGTCAAGGAGCTGATGCGGGCCCGAGGGCTGGTCGACGTGTTGATCCCGCGCGGCGGCGCGTCGCTGATCAGGACGGTGGTCGAGGAGTCGACCGTGCCGGTGATCGAGACCGGGGTGGGCAACTGCCACGTCTACGTGGACGCCGCCGCCGACCTGCAGAAGGCGGTGGCGGTCACCCTCAACGCCAAGACCCAGCGCCTGTCGACCTGCAACACGGCAGAGTCCCTGCTGGTGCACGCCGACATCGCCGACGTGTTCCTGCCGGCCGTGCTGGCCGCGTTCGCCGAGGCCGGCGTGACCGTGCACGGCGACGAGCGGGTGCGGGCCTACTCCGACGCGGTCGTGCCGGTGAGCGAGGAGGATTTCGGGACCGAATACCTCTCCGCGGACATCTCGGCCGCCGTCGTCGACTCGCTCGCCGACGCGGTCGGGCACATCCGGCGGTACGGATCAGGGCACACCGAGGCGATCGTCACCGACTCGGCGGTGGCTGCCCGGGAATTCGTGGCCCGGGTCGACTCGGCGGCGGTGATGGTCAACGCCTCCACCCGGTTCACCGACGGTGGCGAGTTCGGCTTCGGTGCCGAGATCGGCATCTCCACCCAGAAGCTGCACGCCCGGGGACCGATGGGCCTGCCGGAGCTGACCTCCACCAAGTACGTGGTGACCGGCGACGGGCACATTCGCACCTAGTCTGTCCGACATGGACGATCATTCGCCGCATCAGCGGACCGCCGACTCGCGCCCGGAGCCGGCCGAGTCGGCGGCGGGGACAGTCATCGACCGACCACAGGCGGCGCGGCTCGACCGCATCCGAGCCACCTTCGCGCAGCTCAAGACGGTGGAAGCCGAGTGCGGATTCGGCGTGCTCCTCGCTGACGGGACGCCCCTGGAGCCGATCCCCGGTATCCCCGAAGCAGCCTTCGAGGTGTTTCGGATCGTCGGCGGGATCGAAGGAAGCAACTTCCGGTTCGAGCCGCCCCCGGAGTTGGGCAGTGCGGCGGTCTTCCAGGCCAATCCCCATGATCCGCACGATCCGATGGGTCCGAACCTGCCCATCGGCTGTGAGCTGCACAGCGTACCCAGGTGGCTGCGCGGCGAAATCAGGGGCGAGGGCATCTACCTCGACCTCACTGACGGTGACGTCTACCACTTCGACCCGGACGAGTACGTGTTCTGCTACGAGCATCCGGACGAGGATCTGGAGATCCACATCTTCGCGCCCGACATCGTCACCTTCTTCGACGAGTTCGTGCTGGGCCCCCGATACCTCGAACTGGTTGACACCGTCCTGTGGCCGGGGGCCCGGGAGCACCGGGTGCGGAAGGGCCGATTCCGGGGTCAGTACGAGGACACCTGGCTACGTCTGCTGGTGACCGCCGGAGTGGTTGACGGTCAGGAAGGGCCCCTTCCAGGGCAGAAAGCGACAAGAAGGGACCCCTCCTGACGTCAATACGTCAATACGTCAGTACGCGGGCAGCGACGGATCGATGTGCTTGATCCAAGAGAGCACACCGCCCTGGACGTGTACGGCGTCGCGGAACCCGGCCGCCTTGAGCGCGGCCAGCGCCTCGGCGGAGCGTACGCCGGACTTGCAGTGCAGCACGATCTGCCGGTCCTGAGGGAGCTGAGCCAGCGCCGCACCGGAGAGGATCTCGCCCTTGGGGATCAGCGTCGCCCCGGGGATGCGGACGATCTCGTACTCGGCCGGCTCCCGGACGTCCACCAGGAAATGGTCCTTGCCGCTGTCCTGCCACTCCTTCAGTTCCTGCGCGGTGATGGTGGCGTCGACCACCGCCGCCTCGGCCTCCGGCGAGACCGCGCCGCAGAAGTCGTCGTAGTCCTCCAGCAGGTCGGTGACCGTGGGGTTCTCCCCGCACAGCGCGCAGGCCGGATCCTTCCGGACCTTGATCTGCCGGTACGACATCTCCAGGGCGTCGTAGACCATCAGCCGGCCGACCAACGGCTCGCCGACGCCGGTAAGCAGCTTGATCGCCTCGGTGACCTGGATCGAGCCGACCGAGGCACAGAGCACACCGAGCACGCCGCCCTCGGCACAGGAGGGCACCATCCCCGGCGGCGGGGGCTCCGGGTAGAGGCAGCGGTAGCAGGGGCCGTGCTCGGCCCAGAACACCGACGCCTGACCGTCGAACCGGTAGATCGACCCCCAGACGTACGGCTTGCCGAGCAGCACCGCCGCGTCGTTGACCATGTATCGGGTGGCGAAATTGTCCGTCCCGTCGACGATCAGGTCGTACTGGGCGAAGATGTCCCGGACGTTGTCCCGATCCAGCGCGGTGTTGTGGATCACCACGTCGACCAACGGGTTGATCTCCCGTACGGTCGCTGCCGCCGACTCGGCCTTCGGCCGGCCGATGTCGGACTGGCCGTGGATGACCTGGCGTTGGAGGTTGGACTCGTCGACGATGTCGAAGTCGATGATGCCCAGGGTGCCGACCCCGGCGGCGGCGAGGTACATCAGCGCGGGCGATCCGAGGCCACCGGCCCCGACACAGAGCACCCGGGCGTTCTTCAGCCGCTTCTGCCCCTCGACCCCGACATCCGGGATGATCAGGTGGCGCGAGTAGCGGCGGATCTCGTCGACGGTCAACTCGGCGGCGGGCTCGACGAGTGGGGGCAGCGACACGGTGGACTCCCCGGTTGCGGTCCTCGCTCAGCGGCAGGCTGAGCATGACGGTGTGGCATGTCGGGCCATTGTCGCTCGCCACCCCGCGCATCGACCATGAGGCGGAACACCTGCCCGCCATCCGGGATCGGGAATAGACCACCGGTGCCGGCTCTGTACGCGGCGGCAGCACGACGCCGGCCGCAGCCGCACCACTCGCGAGAACCGGTCATTGCACCGCCGGGCCCGCATACCGCCGGCCGTTCGGGTACGGCCAGCCGTTGGCCCGGCACCCCGACAACCCGTACGTCTGTTGTTGCATCACCGGTGCCAGCCGGCCCTCGCCCGGACACGCCTCGTGTCCCGCACCGAGTTCGTGCCCCACCTCGTGGTTGACCGCATACGCCCGGTAGACGTCCAGCACCGCGCCGTACTCCGGCACTCCGGTCAGCCAGCGGGCGAGGTTGATGATCACCTTGCCCGGCACCTGGCATGAGGTGAACCGCTCGGTCTGCAACCCGCCGGCCGCACACATGCGTTCCGAGGTGGCCGGGGTGGCGAGGTAGACGGTGAAGTCGGCGGCGGAAGTGCCGGAAACCCGGCGCAGCCGCAACTCGCGGGAGGCGGTCCAGCCCCGGGAATCGCCGAGGATCACGTCGACCGCAGCCGCGAAGGTCGCGGCCCGCTGGCCAGTCCCGTCCTCGACCGCCACCCGGTAGTGGCGTACCGGCCCGGCGACGCCGCGTACCCGCGGCTGGCCGGTGGCGTACCGGAAGGTGCCCGGCCCGGTCTCGGGGTAGTCGGCGGTGGGGGCGCTCACCGGTCGTCCCGAGGCTGGCGGACCGGTCCCGGTGCCGGGTTCGCCACCGGGATCCCGAGGTCCGCCGCCCGGACCTGCGGACCCGACCACAGGCCCGGTGGGCGCGACACCGGAACCGGCGTCGGACGGGTCGATCGGGTCGGGCCAGTTGTGCGGAACGCCAGCGAGGTCCGATCCGAAAGGCGGAAGGCCCAGTAGCGGCGTTGGTCTACCCAGCGGGGTGGGATCACCGGTCGACCGGCCCGGGGTTCGGGTCGGGGACCCACCCCGGGTCAGGTCTGCGCCGACCAGGCCGGCGGCGATGAGCAAGACGGCCAGCACCGCCGTACGTCGACGGCGACGTCGCATCCGGCGGGCCCGGAACGGGTCCGGACCGATCGGCAGCCACCACCCGAAGGCCGGCACCGGCGCGGCCGGCGGTTCGGCCCCCGGGCGACTACGAGCGGGATGATGCGGATGCGTCATCATGGCGCACACAGAGTGTCACGACAGCTAGCGACAACCAGTAAGCGACGCGCCGACTATCCGGTTATTGCCGGATATCGCCTACTGTCACAGCGGTGGGCCGGCGTACCGCTTCCCGTTCACGTACGGCCACGGATTGGCGACACAGCCCCGGAGGAAAAGGGTCTGCTGCATCATGACCGGAGCGGTCCTACCGGCCCCCGGGCAGCGCTCGTGCCCGTGGCCCAACTCGTGGCCGACCTCGTGGTTCACCACGTACAGCCGGTAGCGGTCCAGCGGCACCTTGGCGGCGACGAAGTGCGGCACCGACTTGCGCCACCGGTCCAGGTTGAGGATCACCCTGCCCGGTGCTCGACAGGACGTGTACGGCTTCCCGTTCAGCCGGATGTCCACGTACCCGGCCTGGCACATCCGGCCAGCGGTGCTGGCGGTGGCCAGGTAGACGGTGAAGTCGTGACGCGACCCGTCGGGTACCCGCTGCAGGCGTAGCTGGCCGCTGCCGATCCAGCTGGCCGGATCACCCAACGCCCGGTCGACCGCCGCAGCGAACTCCTCGATGTCCTCGTTCGCGCCCTGTTCCACCGCGACCCGGAACCGCTGCAACGTCCCGGAACGCCCCCACACCGGCCCGCCGGTCCGGGCGTAGTCGAATCGCCCGGTCCCGGTGCCAGGCACCGTTCCGGGGAGCTGAAGCACCAACTCGGGACTTGGCGTCGGCGTCGGGGTGGCGACCGTGGGAGTGGCGACAGTGGACGGGGCGGGGGCGGTGTCGGGCACACCGCTGTGGTCGGCCGGTTGCGCCACATCATGCGCCTGGTCGTTGCCGCCCGGAAGCCGGTTGGTCACCGAGAGCAGGACCGCTCCGCCGCCCAGGAGCAGTACGACCACGGCCAGTAGTCCGCTCCACCGGATGTGCCGCCGGGCGGCGCGCTGAGCCGATGGTTTCGAATGGGAGTGAGGTTCGGTAGGGGGTTGCTTCTGCATCGCTTGGGTAGACGCTCCGCATGGTGGCTGACGTTGCATGATCACCACACGCTCCCGATGTGATCCGGATCGCGCGGGTCAGGCGAGGAGGGCTTCCAACCGTCGATTGACCGCCGCGAGGGTGGCCCGGACGACCGCCTGCCGGGGATCGCCGGAGACGAGCGCCGAGCCGGCGAGTTGCTCGACCCAGCCGTCACAGACCAGCAGGACGACCACGGTGGCCACCTCGCAGTTGCCAAAGGGGATGACCGCGACATGCTCCACGAAGCATCTACCCCGCTCGCTGACCCGGCTCGACCTGTCCAGCAGTTCGTCGATCGCGGTGCCGGCAGCGGTCGCACACAGTCGCAGTACGTACCCGTCGACCGCCGGCCCGGTAGCCAGTCCGGCCGCCCGTCGGCCGCCCGCAGCGACCCGAACCTCCACCGTGGCGTCGAGGCCGAAGGTGCTCACCTGGACGTGGTCGATGACGACCCGGGGGCCCGGGGGCCCGTCCGGGTTGAGCGGCCGTGAGGGTGCTGTCTCGGTGGTGGTGACCTGTCCCCCCGAGTACGACGTGCCAGCGGTGAGTGGCCCGCCCGGGGGTGTCCCGATGGGGCCCGGTGCCGTCACCTGGTCGGGAACGGCGGTGTTGGCGGAGGGTCCCCCGACGGTGGCACGCCCCTGGTGTGGGGGGGAGGCCTGACGACGGCGACGTGGGACGTTCGCCAACGGGTCGATCGGTGCGCTCGTAGCGGCCGGTTCCCGGCGGTCCGCCGCTGACCGTGCGGCCCGGTAGCTGGTCGCCGGGGCGGGCGGTTCAGCCGATGCTGGCCGATACGGTGCGGCGGTCCGCTCCATCCGTCCGGGACGGTACGGCGTGGCGGGTGGTTCCGGCGCGGACCGATAGGGCGCGGCTGCGGGGGCGGAGAGACCGGGTACGTTCTGCGGTGCCGCTGCGAGCCCCATCCGTTCCTGGAGCAGTCGGGCGACCTGGCGGCTCACCTCGGCCGGGTCGGCACCGTCGGAAAGGTCCAGTCGCAGACTGTGGGCTCCGGCGGGAGTGGTCCGCAGGGACGCACCCCGCACCCCGGCGACATCGCGTACGGCGTCGAGGATCGCGTCGACGTCGAATCCCTCGGGACGCTCCAACTGCGACGGTTCGTCCTCCCGTCGCAGATGTGTGGCGATCCGGGCCAGCTCCGGAGCTTCGGTCGAGGGTTCCACCGCTGGCGGCTCGGGCACCGTGGGTACATCCGGCTCGGCGGGGACCCGTTGCGGCAACGCGGCTGTCGACGAATCGGCCGGGCCGGACGGCTGGTCAGGCACTGGCGACTGGTCAGGCACCGGCGGCTGGTCAGGCACTGGCAACTGGTCAGGCACCGGCGGTACGGCCGGGTAACGGTTACCCCCGCTCGACGGCGGATACGGCTCGCGCTGCCTCGGCGCGACGACCGGCTCCTCACCACCGAGCGGATATCCCGATCGGGCCGCTACGGGCTCGGTGGCCGGGGGCACTGGCTCGGACCAGCGAGGTGCCCATTCGTCACCGGAACGACGGGCAGGCTGGGCAAACCGGGGAGTCTCGGGCTGCGCGGCAGCGGCCCGCCCCGGATCAGGCGACGACGCGGCGGGTCGCCCGGAGTCAGGCGACGACGCAGCGGCCCGCCCCGGATCAGGCGTCGGTGCGGCGGGCCGCCCGGAGTCAGGCGTCGGCACGGCGGGATGTGGAAAGGCCGGCGCCCAGGGCGGTGCCCACCCTGAGTGGGAACCGTCGGCCGCTGCCGCCCCGGTCCCGGGCTGCTCGCTCACTGCCCTCGGCACCCATCCGGAGGGCTCGGGCGGCTGGTAGGCGCGGTCCGACTGCCAGCCTTGATCCGGAATCCGCTGCCGGGACACCACCTCGGGCTCGACCTGGTCGGACTCCCAGGCACTTCCGTCCGGCCTGCTCGCCGGCCCAGGCGAGGTCGATGGCCCGTAGCCGGTTGCCGGCCGGAAGCCTGGCGGAGCCTCGTACGACGATTGCGCCGCAGGCGGTCCAGCCTCGTAGCTCGGCTGTCGGTATCCCGCCGGTTCCCCGGCTGCCGGCACCGGGCTGGCCGGCCAGCGGGTGGGCTCTCCGCCCGATCCGACGCCTCCAGATCTGGCGCCCCGCGGCCCGGGATCGTCGTCCAGAGCATGCCGGGCCGACTCGGTCTCGTCGGTCATCTCCATCGCGGGCTGCGACTCGGACAGGCCGGTACGGTCGGGCACCGGTGCCGGGCGCTGGGCTGGAAAGGCCAACCGCTCGTGGGCAGGGGCCGGGGCGTGGTTCGCGACAGACTCCTCATGCGCACGGGGCGGTGCGCTGACCGGTTCCCGCAGCGCCACGGCGGGAGCGTCCACGTACCGCTCGCCGTGGCCAACGTTGGTGCTCGGCTGCTGGCCACCCTGATCGACGGGATCGGTGGCTTGGTGCCCCCCATGGCCGACCCCATTCGCCGCCTGCTGACCAGCATGGCCGACCCCATTCGCCGCCTGCTGACCTGCATGGCCGACGCCGTTGATTGGTTGGTGTCCGTTGGTGGCTGGCCGCTGCGCGACCGTCGGCAGTGTCGGTAGGTGGGAATAGCGCGTCGACCGCTCCGCCCAGGCCGGTACGGGCTGGGGCTCGCCCGCCTCCCGCCGCTGGGACCGGGTCGAATCGGCGTCGGGACCGTCGGTCGCGACCGGCTCGGACCACGCCGCGCCACCCGGGGCCCAACCGTTGGACAGTCGGGTCGGATCCCCTTCTGGTTCTGTCCCGTTGCCATTCTCACCGGATCCGGCAACCCCGGGTTGCCCTGTTTCGTCCACCGTGCGCTCCTTGGTCGCCCCCGCTGAGGCTACCGTGTGGTGACAGTGGCGATAAGTTACAGCGGCGGGCTATTTCGGCGATCGGACAGCCGGCACGATCGGTGCTGGCGAAAGGTCGGTCCCGCGTAAGCGAACTTGGAGGTGCCCATGACGGCAGCGGGCAACGGTGCACAGACGGCCGGCCGACCCACTCGCCTGCCCCGATCGGCACGGCGCAAGCAGCTGCTGGCGGCGGCGCAGGAGGTGTTCGTCGCGCAGGGCTACCACGCTGCCGCGATGGACGACATCGCCGAGCGAGCCGGCGTTTCCAAGCCGGTGCTCTACCAGCACTTTCCCGGCAAGCTGGAACTGTATCTGGCACTCCTGGACACTCACTGCGACGCCATCGTGGGCAAGGTGCACGAGGCGATGCAGGCGACGAACGACAACAAGGAACGGGTCAGCGGGGCGGTCCGCGCCTACTTCGACTTCGTGGATCACAAGAGCGAGGCGTTCCGCCTGGTCTTCGAATCGGACCTGCGCAACGAGCCGGCGGTACGGGAGCGGGTCGAACGCGTCGAACAGGGATGCATCGCCGCCATCACGGATACCATCATTTCGGACACCGGTGTAAACCGGCCCAGTGCCGAGCTGCTGGCCTCCGGATTGGTCGGCGCGGCGGAGACGGCCGCCCAGTTCTGGCTCGCCGGAGGCCGCAAGGTCCCCAAGGCCGAGGCGGAGGGCCTGCTGACCGCGCTCGCCTGGCGTGGCATAGCGGGCTTCCCGTTGCAGGGCGAGTCAGCCTGACGGTTGCCACCACTGATCGGCTAGCCTTCAACGGCGCAGTTTTCCGTCCAGGTGAGGAGGCCCCCGTGGAGGTCAAGATCGGCGTGCAGTACGCGCCCCGCGAGCTGGTTATGGAGAGCGCGCAGTCACCGGCTGAGATCGAGCAGATCGTGACCGAGGCACTCTCCGGGGCCAGCACCCTGACCCTGACCGACGAAAAGGGCCGGCGGGTGATCGTGCCGGTCGACAAGCTCGCCTATGTCGAGATCGCCGAGGCGGCTCCGCGTGCGGTCGGGTTCACCGTTCGCTGAACGGCTCCGGTCGGGTTCGCCGTTCGCTGGAACGGCTCCGGTCGGGTGCACCTGACGTACCCGGCCGACAGGGAACGGCGCCAACCGGTAGCGAACGACTTCGACCGGTTGGCCGGATCAGACAGCCGGTGGGCCTGAATCAGTTGTTCAGGCCCACCGCCGTCATCCGGGTGGTGTGTGCGGCGGTGAGCCGCCGGAAGAGTTCCTGCACCCCGGTCTGGTCGCTGGAGCCGGTCACGATCAGGGTGGCCAGGGCGGTCCGGTCACCTGCCACCCGCCCCGCCTGCGACAGCCCTTCACCAACCAGGCGTCGGGCCCACATGGACAGCCGGTTGGCCACCTTCGGGTCGGCGGCGATCGCAGCCCGGATCTCCTGCCCGGCGAAGTCGTCGTAGCGGGTGTCGTGCAGGACGTCGAGGACCAGTTGCCGGTCGGGTCCGGTGAGGAATCCGGCCACTTCCCGGAAGAAGTCGTCCGCGATCGCATCGCCGACGTACGCCTTGGTCACCGCCTCCAACCAGTCCTTCGGCTCGGTCGAGTCGTGGTACGCCTGGAGCGCCGTCACGTATGGCGTCATCGCGTCGTCCGGGGAGACCCTCAACTGAACCAACCGGTCGGCGAGCCGGCGGTAGTTGGTGATCTCCACCGCCGCCATCTCACTGAGGGCGGCCCGCCGCCGCAGGTCGGGCGCGAGTCGGGCATCGGCTGCCATCCGATCGAAGGCCAGCAGTTCGCCGTAGGCGACCAGGCCGAGCAGGTCGACGACGGCATCGATCGACTCCGGGACGGTGTCGGACAGTGACGCGTCGCCGGGTGGTGACGGTGCGGTTCTCGGGCTGATCGTGGCACCCGGGGCACGCTCGACAGGTGCTGACTCGGCGGGTTCGGTGGGGGCGGACACGCCCGCAGATTACCGCCCGGACCGGTCGAGAGGGTGCCGGTCGGCGTACTGGGCGAATGCTTGGCCAAGATGTGGCCAATGCCACACCGAAGGACCCCGCCGCACCGTCTTCCATCAGAGCCGGGGCGACGTTTGCCCGGCTCAGGTAACATGGACCAGTTACCGCAGGCCAACGAACTCATCAAACTTCCTGCCTGCGTCGCGCGTGCGGCCCGGTTCGACCCCGGCACAACAGCCGTCGAGCCGTGTGGCCCGCGCCATTACCGAAAACCGCGCCCTACTCCACTGGCGGGGCGCACCACGAGAGGGCACCCCCACAACCAAATGGACATTAACCACGAAACGGCAGGCCAGGATTTGGCCGCCATCGCGCCGGTACGCCCCGAGGCTCCTACATTTGCCGCCCTCGGCGCGCGCCAGGAGACCGTCGACGCGCTTGCCGCGGTAGGCATCACCCACGCCTTCGCCATCCAGGAGTACGCGCTGCCGATCGGGCTGCGCGGCACCGACCTGATCGGCCAGGCACCCACCGGCACCGGCAAGACCCTCGGCTTCGGCATTCCGCTGCTGGAGCGGGTCTTCGCCCCGGGTGAGGGCGGGGACGGTCTGCCCCAGGCGCTGGTCGTCGTACCCACCCGCGAACTGGGTCTCCAGGTCGCCAAGGACCTCGCCGCCGCTGGCAAGACCCGAGGAGTACGGGTCCTGCCGATCTACGGTGGCGTGGCCTACGAGCCACAGGTCGAAGCGCTCCGCCGAGGGGTGGAGATCCTGGTCGGTACCCCCGGCCGGCTGATGGACCTGGCCAAGCAGAAGCAACTACGCCTCGACCGGGTGCACGCGCTGGTCCTGGACGAGGCCGACCGGATGCTCGATCTGGGCTTCCTGGACGACGTCGAGAAGATTCTGGCGATGTTGCCCGAGGACCGGCAGACCATGCTCTTCTCGGCCACGATGCCCGATCCGATCGTTGCCCTGTCCCGGCGTTTCCTGCGCCATCCGGTGACGATCCACGCGGGCCACACCGCGGAGACCGGACCGTCGCCGCAGACGCAGCAACTGGTCTACCGGACCCACTCACTGAACAAGATCGAGATCGTCGCCCGCATCATGCAGGCGGAGGGTCGCGGCCTGACGATGATCTTCACTCGTACCAAGCGGGCCGCCGACCGGGTCGCCGAGGACCTCGACTTCCGCGGCTTCGCCGTGGCGGCCGTACACGGGGATCTCGGGCAGGGTGCGCGGGAGCGGGCACTGCGCGCCTTCCGAGCCGGAAAGATCGACATCCTGGTCGCCACCGACGTGGCGGCCCGAGGGCTGGACGTCACCGGCGTCACCCACGTCGTCAACTACGACTGCCCAGAGGACCAGGACACCTACACGCACCGGATCGGCCGGACCGGTCGAGCCGGCGCGAGCGGCGTGGCGGTGACCTTCGTCGACTGGGACGACATGCCGCGCTGGCGGATCATCGACAAGACGCTGGGGCTGGAGATGCCCGAGCCGCCGGAGACGTACCACACCTCCGCGCACCTCTACACCGATCTGAACATTCCGACCGACGTCGCCGGCACCCTGCCGACCGCCGAGCGCACCCGCGCCGGGCTCGCCGCCGAGGTCGAGGAGGACCTGGGCGGACGGTCCCGGGGCAGCGGGCGGCGTACGGAAGGTCCCGGCCGGGGCCGACAGTCCCGTCGCCGGGGCCCGGACGGTGGCACCGGCAGCACCACCGACTCCGACTCCGGCACCGAGGAGCCGTCGGAGGTCAGCCGCCCGCCGCGCCAGCGGCGTCGGCGCCGGGCCGGTCAACTCGTCAGCGGCGCCGAGGCCGGCGAGGCAGGTGCCGGTGAAGCAGTCCCCACCGAGGCGAGCCGGGTGGCCGGCGACGAGCCCGGCGGGGCGACGGAGGAGGCGAAGGCTCGGACCCGGCGTCGCCGCCGTCGCGGCGGCCGTGGGTCCCGCGGCGAGTCCGCCGCCGCCGCCTCGGACGCACCGGCAGCCGACGTCTGAGCCCTGGACACACCCGATGGTGTCGGGACCGGTTGGCGGTCGATGAAGGATCGGACAGGTGAGGTCGCCGCGCTCGTCGAGGCGGGCGCGGACGGCAACCGACCGACCGACCAAACTGCCGCCCGGATCCAAGACCACTCCTGCCAGCACACTGTCCTCACCGGGCTGATCGGGGCCATCGCCGGCGTCCCGATGGCCCCGGACACGTTGCTCGCGGACACCGCCCGCCATCGTGGCCACCGTCGACCGTCACGAACCAGGACCCCACGAGCGAATCGCCGTACGTGGTCGGCATTTTCGCCGGACGCCCCGACGACCACCGCTGATCTGCGGCGGCGCAGAATGTCGACATGCCGGAACCGCTGGATGTGGTGCTCGCCGAGGTGCGCGCCCTACTGCTCGATCCGGGGCTGACCCGGGCCGTGGCCGCCGGCCGACGCCGGGGGCGGCTCCCCTCGGTCGTACGCGCCGAACTGCGGCCGGTAGCCCTCAAGGGCGGTTCTCGGCTACAGATCGTCAGCTCCGACGGTAGCCGGCCGTACACCCGCAACGTGGTGCCGGGGCCGGAGGCGGAGGTGGCGGTCGACGCTCTGCTGGCCGAGCCGTTCGGCAACTGGCATGTGGAGACCACGGACACCACCATGCAGGTACGGGTGACCAAGAAGGGCGACGCGCAGGTGCACCGGGCGGCTGCCACCCGGCCGGCAGCGCCGCCAGCCGGGCACGACCGGGAGAAGGACTACCTGCTCGACCCGGGTGATCCGCTCTTCGCCGCGATCGGTGGCAGTGCCGCAAAGCGCCGTCAGGTCGACGCGTTCCTGCGGGCGTTGGCGGCCACGTTGCCCGACGACCTGACCGGGCCACTGCGGGTGGTGGACCTCGGCTGTGGAAACGCCTACCTGACGTTCGCGGCGTTCCGCTACCTGTCCGACCGGGGCATCGAGGTGGACCTGGTCGGGGTAGACGTACGCGAGGACCAGCGGCGGCGCAACACCGAACTGGCCACGGAACTGGGCTGCGCCGGTCGGGTACGGTTCGTGGCCGGCACGATCCTGGACGCCGTCGTCGACCCGGCTCCCGACCTGGTGCTCGCGCTGCACGCCTGCGACACGGCCACCGACGAGGCGCTGGCCCGGGCGGTGCGCTGGGGGGCCCGTTGGGTGCTGGCCGCCCCCTGCTGCCACCACGACCTCGCGGCGCAGTTGCGCGACCGGCCACCACCCGAGCCATACCAGTTGCTCACCCGACAGGGCATCCTGCGCGAGCGCTTCGCCGACGTACTCACCGATGCGCTGCGTGCGGCGCTGCTGCGGTTGCACGGTTACCGGGTCGAGGTGGTCGAGTTCGTCGACTCCCGCCACACCCCCCGCAATCTGCTGCTGCGGGCCCGGCGCACCGACTCGCCACCGACCGGGCAGCAACGGGACGAATACCGACGGCTGGTGACGCAATGGCAGGTCACACCACGACTGCTGACCCTGCTGGGCGCGGCCGAGGAGTCGGTGCAGCCCAGGTCGGAAGGGTCTGTCCCGGCGGATCGAGCCTGATCGGCCACTGGCCCGGTGTCCCGCTGCCCCCTCGCCAGCGGGACACCACTGCCGCACCGGCGAACCGGCCCGTGCACCGTCGGGGCCGACCGGGAGGGGCCGCGCACGGGGCCGACGACCAACGGTGGCATCCACAGTAGTCAGTCTCGTCTACGGGACCAACAGGTTGCACAGCCGAATCCATCGCACCGGACTACGCTCTAGCCCAACCCGCCGTGATCTGTCAGGAAGAGGTCGTCCCCTGGGTGCGATGAAGGCCGCCGACGAGTCACCACAGGCGGCGTTCTCCCAATTCGTACGGCAGGTCGTTGACCATGCTCGGGACGAGCGCGGCTGGACCGTCACCGATCTGGCCGCGCACACCCGGGTGGGGCGTTCCACGGTGTTCCGCTGGTTGGCCGGCGACTGGCACGACTATCCGGAGTTGGCCAAGGTGCGCGGCTTCTGCGAGGCCCTGGACGTGCCCGTTGTCGCCGCCTTCTGGGCGCTGGGCCTGCCCGACGCGTTACCCGTCGGCCAGTCGGACCGCCGCCGGGCCGCCGCCGAGGACGCCAGTTCGGTGGCGGCCGATGTGCGGACGATCATGGCTCGGCTGGCCGACCCAGCCGTACCGGTCGCAGAGAAGCAGCTGATCCGCGACATGTTGCGCCATCTGGCCCGACGACCCGATTCGACACGTACGACGCAGCCCGCCTCGACACGTACGACGCAGCCCGCCTCGACACGGACGGCGCGGCCCGGCTCGACACGTACGGTCAGGGCACCGTCAGTGTGAACTCGGCGGTCCGGACGACACCGGCCACCTGGAAGTCGAAGAAGAGGCGGTAGCTACCGGGGCTCGGCACCGACAGCCAGAACTTGACCGCGCCGCCGACCAACTGCTCCTCCGGATGGACGTGCACGTAGCCGAGGTCGCCCTGACGCAGCGCCACCAGGTGCCCGTACGCGCCGAGGTAGCGCTCGATCCCGCCGACCGGGCTGCCGTCCTGGAAGACCCGGAACAGCAGCGGCTGGGTCGCGTCGACCTGTGGGGTGCCCTCGTAGGTGACGGTGAAGCCGTCGACGGTGGCCTCCCGGACGGCGACGGGCAACGGCCGGGGCGCGTAGTCCCCAGCGGCCACCAGGTCGACGCCGAGGGTCGACGCCGTCTCCCGGCCCGCGTCGTCCCGGGCGGTGAAGTCGGCGTACGCCCGCCAGATGCCCGCCTCGGGCAGGGTCAGCGGAATGCTCCAGGTGCCGTCGGGGGCCATGCTCGGGTGCAGGTGCTGGAAGCCGGAGAGGTCCCGGCGTACGACGATCAGATGCATCGGCTTCTCGTGCACGACCGCGAAGTCGGTCACCGCCGTACGATCGGCACGCCGCACCTGGAAGCGGAGATCCTGCTGCCGGCCGACCGGATACGAAGTCGTGCTAGGCACCAGGGTGAACCCGCCCGCGCTGAGCGACAGCCCGCCCACCGCGCTGTCGGCTGCGCTGCCCGTCGTGCCGTTGCCGGCGTGCTCGTGTGGTGCGGTGCCGGGCGGGTGGAGGTGGCCGTCGTCGGCGGTGCCGCCAACCGAACCGCCGGCTGCCGGGGCGGCTCCGGTGTCGATCCGGCCGATGGCGAAGCCCGCCAGCAGGGCGAGCACCAGACCACCCAGCACCAGTGCCAGGCGGAGCGAGCCGAGGTCCAGGCCCGACCGGATCTGCTTAGCGGACATTTAGCACAAACTCCCTGAATGACCGAGTACACGACAACGCGCACCCCGACGACCATGGCAAACCGGCACCATCACGTCGAGGATACCCCCCTGCCGTATTGACATTCATTCATTTCCTGCTCACGTAGCCTTTGACGGACATAAATCGTTGTACCGATCGTGCCGACAACCACCTTGCCGCGCCGCGCTGCCACTCTGGCAGCCGGGGTGACCGTGGCCCTCGCGCTCGTACCTGTCCCCGCTCTCGCCGAACCACCGGACGAACCGGGTCCGGAACGGGTCGCCGCCTCCGCGGACGGCCTGGAAAAACTCGTCGAGGAGCACACCGACCTACAGGAGGAACTGCGCTACACCCGCGCCCGCATCGCGGCCCTCACCGATCAACTGGTCGCCCTGGAGTATCGGCTCAAGGCCCAACGCGACCAGATCGGGCGGATCGCGGTGACCCACCGCAGCCGGGGAACCAATCCGATGGCCAACCTGGCCGGGGCCCGGTCGAACACCAACCGGGTGGATCCGCTGCTGACCCTGGAGCGACTGGACCGCCGGCCGGAAGAAGTCGTCTCGGATCTGTCCCGAACCACCGAACGGCTACTCGCGGACCACCGCGTGGTACGGGACGAAATCGTCCTACAACGCGCCCGTGAGCAGCAACTCGCCGTACGGAACCAACAGATCGAGGCCGAGATCAGCCGGCTGAACCGGCTCCGCGCGGAGCAGGGGGGCGCGCCACCGGTTACCGAGCCGGGGACCGAACGGGCCCCCGCCCCGCCCCCGGCCGGCGCACGGGTGGTCCGGTTCGCCTACGCGCAACTGGGCAAGAACTACCGCTGGGCCGGCTCGGGCCCGAACGGTTACGACTGCTCCGGGCTGACCCTGGCTGCCTGGGCGACGGTCGGGGTGAAACTGCCCCACAACGCCGCGCAGCAGTGGCGGGTGGTGACCCGGATCAACCGGGCCGCACTCCGCCCTGGTGATCTGGTCTTCTACTACCGTCACATCGGACACGTCGGGATCTACGTGGGGAACGACAAGGTGATCCACTCTCCCCGGCCCGGCAAGCAGGTACGAGTCGACAAGACCGACTTCCAACCCGTACACGGCTACGGCCGACCCCGCTGACCGAGCGACGTCAGAAGGGGCTGTCCAGCGCTGGACAGCCCCTTCTGACGCAGGTGGTGTGACCCGGGTACTCCGGTCGGGCCGGTCAGCCGGCGATCGCCAGGGCCAGTGGCAGCACGCCCGGCGCGCCGGCCTGACGCAGCAGCCGGGACACCATGGTCATGGTCCAGCCCGAGTCGACCAGGTCGTCGACGAGCAGCACCGGACCGGTCACGCCAGACAGGGCGGCCACCAACTCGTCCGGAATGACGAAGGCGTCGTGCAGCGCGCGTACCCGCTGGGCGCTGTTGCCCCGCGCCCCGCCGTCCCGCGCGGCCGAATCCCGAGCCGGCACCTCCCCGAGCAGGGGCAGCCGGCCGACGGTGGCGATCCGTTCGGCCAGGCTACGTACCAGCCGGGGCCGGTGGGCCGACCCGACGGCGACCACCCCGACCGGCCGCTGCGCCCACCGGTCATCGCCGTGGGCCCACGCCTTCAGCACCTCGATCACCGCGCCGGCCACGTCGTCCGGCACCGGCCCGTCGGCCGCTTCCGGGCCGACCAGGGTACGCAGTCGCCCACCCCAGCCGAGGTCGGAGAGGCGCCCGACGGCCCGCCCCGGCAGCGCCTGCTCGTCCGGGCTGATCTTCCCGCGCAGGGACACGCCGACCGTCGCCAGTCCGGTGGGCCACATCTTCTTCGGCATGATCTCGGACCCGGGGCGACCGAGGAACGCCTGCGCGGCGGCGAGGGCCGGGGCCGACACGTCGGCGTCGTACTGCGGTCCGGCACAGCGGTCACACCGACCGCAGCGGGTGGCCCCGTCATCGTCCAGGCATCGGCGCAGGAACTCCATCCGGCAGCCGGTCGTTGCGGCGTACTCCCGCATGGCCTGCTGCTCGGCGGTGCGCGCCTGGGCGACGCGCCGCAACCGCTCGGCGTCGTAGTGCCACGGCTCGCCGGTGGCGAGCCAGCCGCCGCGCACCCGGCGGACCGCGCCGTCGACGTCGAGGACCTTGAGCATCAGTTCGAGTCGGGTACGGCGCAGGTCGACGATCGGTTCGAGGGCGGCTGTCGACAATGGACGGTCCTCGGGGAGCGCGTCGAGCACGGCCCGCACCTGGTGTTCCGGCGGGAACGCCAGCGAGGCGAAGTAGCGCCAGATCGCCTGGTCCTCGACCCCGGGCAGGAGCAGCACCTCGGCGTGCTCGACCGCCCGTCCGGCTCGGCCGACCTGCTGGTAGTACGCGATCGGGGAGGAGGGTGCGCCCAAATGCACCACGAAACCCAGGTCGGGCTTGTCGAAACCCATCCCCAGCGCCGAGGTGGCCACCAGCGCCTTGATCTTGTTGTCGAGCAGGTCCTGTTCGGCGGCCCGCCGGTCGGCGTCGTCATCCTGGCCGGTGTAGGAGGCCACACTGTAGCCCCGGGAGCGCAGGAACTCGGCCGTCTCCCCCGCCGCCGCGACGGTCAGGGTGTAGATGATGCCCGAGCCGGGAAGCTGGTCGAGGTGGTCGGCAAGCCAGCCGAGCCGGTGGGCCGGGCTGGGCAGATCGAGGACGGCCAGCCGCAACGACTCGCGGTCGAGCGGACCGCGCAGGACCAGGGCGTCGCTGAGCTGGGCACCAGGATCGTCGACCGGAGCGCCGACGGTGCGGGTCTCGGTGCTGAGCTGTTCGGCGACGTCGGCGGTGACCCGGCTGTTGGCGGTGGCGGTGGTGGCCAGTACCGGGGTGCCGGCCGGCAGGTTGGCCAGGAACGTGCGTAGCCGGCGGTAGTCCGGCCGGAAGTCGTGCCCCCAGTCAGATACGCAATGCGCCTCGTCGACCACGAGCAGCCCGGTGGTGGCCGCCAACTGGGGCAGGACGCTGTCCCGAAAGTCCGGATTGTTGAGCCGTTCCGGGCTGATCAGCAGTACGTCGACCCTGCCGGCGTGGATCTCCCCGGTGATCTCGTCCCACTCGTCCAGGTTCGCCGAGTTGATGGTGCGGGCGCGGATGCCGGCTCGGGCCGCCGACTCGACCTGGTTACGCATGAGCGCCAGCAGCGGCGAGACGATGACCGTCGGTCCGGTTCCGGCGGACCGGTCGTCCGGACCGGCGTCGAGGGCACGGAGCAGGGCGGTGGCCACGAAGTAGACCGCCGACTTTCCCCAACCGGTACGTTGCACGCAGAGCACCCGCCGCTTGTCGACCACCAGCGCCTCGATGGCCCGCCACTGGTCCTCCCGCAGCCGGGCCTGTTCGCCTGCCAACCGGCGCAGCACCGCCTCGGCCTGTTCCCGTACCGCCACCCGATCGACATCCATCCGGCATTTCTACCAGGATCGGACGGGGCATCACCGCCAGCCGGGTCGCCCGTCAACGCCCTGCTCGCACTCGGGCCACCGATCCGCCGGCTCGCCGGGTGTTCTGGCGACGGCCGCCGCGCCCGTTCCTGACCGCGATGGCCATCGGCACGATGCGTGGGGGTTTCCTGGCCGTCGGCTATCAACTGCTGCGGGAAGCTACCGCAAACGCCTGGCCAGGTCGAGCACCTCAGACAGTTGCTCGCTGGTCAGCCGCCGGGCATCCCAGGCCAACCGGGCAAGTTCAACGTGGTTGCGGTGCAGTCGTGGATCAGTGGCTGCAGCAACCCCGGCAACGGCGGCCAGGTCGTCGTCCGGGATACCCAGGACGGTGGCGAACGCGGTCACATACTGCGGTGTCAGCCGCGTTCGGCCGGGTCCCAGCATCGCCATCGTGGAGTACGACACCACCGGCCCGTCGCCGATTAAGTACAACACCTTCGGGCTGTACGGCCTGATGTTGCGGTTCAGCAGTAGCCGCAACATGATCTCGCCAGGGCCCAGCGGGTAGCTGTGATGCGGTGGTGCAGGCGGCCACACCGGCGGATGCTCGGGGAGCGACCGGACGAACTCGTGCAACTGGCGCAGTGACTGCTGCGCCGACTTGGCCGCCATTTCCAGTACCGTCCCGACATGCCAAGGCCCGGTACCGCTGGCAGCCACCAGATCTTGCGGCAAATCGAGCCCGGCGACCACAAACAAATCCGCCGTATGCATCCCGAGCGTCGGTGCCAGCCGCCGCACCAACGAAGAACTGGCCACGCCGCCGCTAAGCACGGCGTCGAGTTCCGGCCGCAGAGCACCCGCTGTCACGGCGACCTCCAGCCACCGGCGCGCCAACAACCGCCTAAACGCGGTTCCGCTCTCAGCCTCCACCATCGGGGCAGCGTAGCCACCAACAAGCACCCACAGCTTGTACGCGTCCGCATGGCCCGCCTCCGAGAGAGCACCACACCTCAAGGCGTTGCCACCGTTCCGGTACGCCTGGGCCTCAGTCGTCAGCGTTCAGGGACGGACGGGCTGACTGTGCCGAGCGGTATGCGCGGGCGACCGTGGACGAGGTCGCGGCCAGCTGCGGACGGGCCGGCAGCCAGACGGTCTGAATGCCGAGTTTCTCGTTCATCGCAGCAAGCTGGTACTCGTAGTGAAGATCCACGGCCGTGCGTACGCCACGGACGATGACCGTGGCACCGCGGCGCAGGCAGTAGGCAGTGGTCAGGCCGGTCCAGGTGTCCACCTCGACATTGCCCCAGGCCGCCGGCATGGCGTCGCGCACGAGTACGGCCCTGGTCGTGGCCTCGGCCGTCGGCCGCTTGTCGGCGTTCACCGCCAACAACACGATGATCCGGTCGAAAACCACCCGGGCCCGGGCCACCAGGTCGCGGTGCCCCGGGGTGAACGGATCGAACGTACCGGGATAGACCGCCAATGAACCGTGTACCGGCGCCGCTCCGCGATCCGATGTAACCGTCACCGAGACTCCAACCACATGGCCACGATCATCTCAGTCGTGTGCGCTACGGCTCGCCATCGACCATCACGTTCCGTACGCCGCTCTGACCGGCCCGGTCTCAGTGCGCTTCGAGGACAAAGAAGATGAAGCAGAGGAACGACGTGCGGTCCCCGAGTTGTGGGGGCAGGAGTTCGCGCGGAGTCTCGGGAGAGATGGGGGGTTCGCTGATGACCGAGATGCGGAAGCCCGCGTCGGTGAACGCCTTCGTCATCGCGTGCAGCGGCCGGTGCCAGAAGGTCAGCTCCGTGCGGTGACCGTCGAACGTGTACTCGTCTGTCCAGCGCGCGAGGGCGAAGTAGTCGGAGCCCGGGTGCACCGTCGGGTAGGTGATCGGGTGGTTCAGGGACAGGAAGAGCCGGCCCCCTGGCCTCAGGATCCGTCGCAGCTCAGCCAAGGGTGCAGCCCAGTCCTGCAGGTAGTGCAGGACCAGGGAGACGACGACGTCGTCGAACGCACCGTCGGCGAAGGGAAGCGGCTTACTGAGGTCGGCTACCAGCAGTGTGACGTCCTCGCCCAGCCGCCGTTGGGCCAGCTCGACCATGGCGGGACTGGAGTCGAAGCCGGTCACGATGGCCCCTCGTTCGCGAAGAGCCGCAGACAAGGGACCTGAACCGCAGCCGGCATCGAGGATTCGCCGACCGTTCACATCCCCGGCGAGTCCGATCATCGCGGGCCGCTCGTAGTAGCCGTTGATGAGGTTGACTTCGTTATCCGCGGAGTAGCACTCGGCGAAACTGTCGTAGTGGCCGGCCTTCACCAGGCTGCCTCCTAGACATGTACTCCAAGGTCGAAAGCACGAGCCTGCCATGGAGGCGGAGCCACCACTACCCCTGCCGCGCAGTCCGATGCGCGCTCATGCCGCGATCCGGGCGTCGACCGGAGCAGCAACGACAACGCCCCCGCATCGGCACGATGCGGGGACGCGTCGGAAGTCTGTCGTCAGGACTGCTTGGCGAAGCCGACGAAGGCCCGCCAGGCGGCCGGACCGAAGGTCAGGGTGCCGCCGTCCCGGTCCTTGGTGTCCCGCACCAGGACCACACCGGGCAGGTTGTCGGCGACCTCCACACATGCCCCGCCGTTGCCGCTGGAGCGGGTCGACTTGCGCCACTTGGCGACGGTCATGTCCATGTCTTCGCCACCTCCTTGATCAAGTCGATTGACTGGCGGCGGGGAAGCGCGATGGAGCGGATCGCCTCCCACGTCTTGGCGAGTCTAGCAATGTCCATCGAATCGTCCATGATCTGTGCGCGGAGCTGGTTGTCCGCATAGGCGACCCGGCCGCCGTCGGCCAGTTCGGCGATGATGAATTGACCAGCGAACCCGAGATAGATCCCCTCGGCCGGCACGACATGCAGTTGGACGTTCTCCCGCTCCGCGTCTGTCACCAGCCGTTCCAATTGCTCGGCCATCAGCCCTGGATGCTCCGGCACCGGCCGGCGCAAGATCGCCTCGTCGATCACGGCGATGAAATGCGGCGGGCTGTCCCGGTCCAGGATCGCCTGGCGTTCCAGTCGAGCCGCGAGCTGCTGCTCGACCTCCTCGGCGGTGAACCGGCCGCCGGCCAGGGTCGCCCGTGCGTAGGCCTCGGTCTGAAACAGCCCCGGAATGACCAACGGCTCGAACCAGCGCAGGGTGGTCGCCTGACGCTCGAAGATGATCCACTCACGCAACCAGATTGGCGTCGCCTCCAACGCCCCCAGTTTCTTGAGCATCCGCAGGAAGAGCCCCCCGGTCTGGAGGCCCGCGTCCACGGCCTCCATGTAGGACAAGGTGGGCGACCGCTGCCCGGTTTCCACACTGCTGACGTGGGACGCCGAAAATCGGATCAGTTTGCCGAACTCCTCCTGACTGAGACCTCGTGAGGTACGCGCAAGCCGTAACTCCCCCAGAATGTACTCCATTGCTACGCTCATCGATCCCCCAGACTCTACCCAAATTCTCCCCGGATTTGCCGTGCCGAATTCCGATCACACACGCATAGGCACCAGAACTGCGCGGACGGCAATGAGGTATTCCGAGAGTAGCGGTTCGGATACCAACATGTCTCTATCGGATGTGGTGGTCCGGCAAGGCCACGTCAGAAACGCATCCGGCGCGGGGCCATCGCGGCCTTCCCACCCGACCAACGTGATGGCCCCGCCCCAGCCACTTTCCCGGAGGCGACCCACCATGACCTACAGCGGCGACTACGAACCGATCCCACACCGGCCGCTCCAACCATTGCGCGGCCAAGACGCAGCGCCCGCCACCGACGGCGACACGGTTCATGATCCGCTATTCGGAACGGATTCCGGCGCGGAATCCGAGCCGGAATCCCAACTCTCGTCAAAAGCTCCCACCGAATCGGCGATTCGCCAACGTACGCCAAACCGCCGCTCTATCTGATGTGGAGTGAGCAGTGCCGCCTTCCGGCTCTGCCGTACCCGCGTCGCGTACTCGGCTGAGATCGTGACCTCCCGCCAGGCGGCGGTGACGCGCTCCACGATCTTGGCTGCGTACGAGTGAATCATCCGCTTATGTCGAGATGACGGGCTGATCCCGTGATATCCAAGGGCGGGTGAGGGCTCGGGGATTGACGGCGTCCGTCCTGCGATACCCGGTCCGGGCCGTACCGCTGGCCTTCCTGGGGGCGATCGCGGTGGTGACCGCCCTGCTGATGCTGCCCGCCGCTCGGGCCGGCCCAGGCAGCGCCTCGTTTCTGCCGGCCCTCTTCACCGCCACGTCGGCGGTCTGCGTCACCGGCCTCAACGTCACCGACACCCTGGAGTACTGGTCCACCTTCGGCCACGTGCTGATCACGGTGGCCACCCAGATCGGCGGCTACGGCATCATGACCGTGGCACTGCTACTGGCACTTCTCGTGTCGCAACGGCTCGGTCTACGCAACCGGCTGCTGTTGCAGACGGAGAGCGGCGGGCTCTCCCTCGGCGACGTACGGTGGGTGCTGTTGCGGGGTGCCCTGATCGTCCTGGTCTGCGAATCGACCATCGCCGTGATACTGGCCGCACGGCTCTGGCTCGAATACGCCTACCCGCCGGGTCGGGCCCTCTGGTACGGCGTGTTCCACGCCGTACAGGCGTTCAACAACTGCGGATTCGCACTGTTCGACGGCAGTCTGACGAGGTTCGTCGGCGACGCGTGGATCTGCCTGCCGATCACGTTCGGGGTGATCGCCGGGTCGATCGGCTTCCCGGTGCTGTTCGACCTGCGACGGTGGTGGCGGCAACCAGCCCACTGGTCGGTGCAGACCCGGCTGACCATCGGCGGTTCGATCACGCTGCTGGTGGTGGGTTTCCTGGCCATACTCGCCGCCGAGTGGGCCAACCCGCACACGCTCGGTCCGTTCGACGTGCCGACCAAACTGCTCGCCGCCTTCGTACAGGGCACGATGCCGAGATCCGGCGGGTTCAACAGCGTCGAGTACGGCCAGATGCGGGACGAATCAATCGCAATCACCATTGGGCTGATGTTCGTTGGTGGCGGTAGCGCCAGCACCGCTGGGGGTATCAAGGTCACCACGTTCTTCCTGCTCGCCTTCGTACTCTGGGCGGAGATCCGCGGCGAGCCGGACGTGGTAGTCGGTCGGCGGCGAATCGCCACGGCCACCCAGCGCCAAGCCATGACGATCGCACTACTCGGCGTGGCGATGGTGGCGGTCGGAACGCTGCTGATGATGGCGTTCACCCGGGGCCTACGTTTCCACTGGGCCATGTTCGAGGTGGTCTCGGCCTTCTCCACCACCGGCCTGACCGGTGGCGTCACCGGGGCGCTACCGACCGAGGGACAGGTCCTGTTGATCGTCCTGATGTACGTCGGCCGGCTCGGCACGATCATCGCCGCATCGGCACTCGCGCTGAACACCCGGCACCGGCTTTACCAATACCCGGAGGAGCGACCCATTGTCGGCTAGAAGGAACGCCAGGAGGAGCGCTGCGGCGGCCGGAGGTGTCGTGGTGATCGGCCTGGGCCGGGTCGGCAGCCAGGTGGCGATCACGCTGACCCAGCTCGGGCATGAGGTGCTCGCCCTCGACCGAGACCCGAAGGTCGTCCAGAGCCTGTCCCAGCAGCTCACCCATGTCGTACAGACCGACTCCACCGACGAGACGGCACTACGGCAGCTCGGCGTGCCGGACTTCGAACGGGTGATGGTGGCCCTCGGCAGCGCCGTCGAGGCTAGTCTGCTGACCGTCCTGGCCCTGACCGAGATCGGCGTCTCGGAGATCTGGGCCCGGGCGTCCTCCAACGCCCACGCCAAGATCCTCAACGCGATGGGTGTCGCACACGTGATATTTCCCGAGGCTGCGATGGGCCAGCGGATCGGCCATCTACTGGTCAGCAGGATGCTCGACTTCGTCGAGATCGGTGCCGACTTCGCCCTCGCCAAGGCCCGGGTGCCAGGCGACATGGTCGGTAGGTCCGTAGCGGAACTATGTCTCTGGGAGCGGTACGGAATCTCGCTGATCGGAGTCCAGAGCCCCGGTCAGAACTTCGCCCACGCCCACCCTGACCTGGTGCTGCCGCCGGACAGCATCCTCATCGTGGAGGGCACGATCGATCAGGTCCAGGCCTTCGCCGCCCTGACCTGAGGGTGCGAGCCGACGACGAAACCTAGTCGTCGCCATCGTCATCGTCGCTATCACCCTTCTTTGAGCCATTGCCGCTGCCCTGGCTGTTCTGGTCGCCCTGACCCTTCTGGGATTTGTTGCCCTTTTCGCCCTTCTTGGCGCGATCGCTCTCCGGACCAGCCCCGGAGCCCTTCCGGTTACCGGCCCCCGTCCCGGCGAGCGGTGTCCGAGCGCTCGGCGGATCAGCCGATGCGGCAGTCACCCCAGAATCAGCGGCACTCCCCGCAACACCGGACACCTTGGCCGCACAGGCCGAATCGCCGAGCCGGAACTCCACCGGGAGCGGATTACCACCTGCGTACTCGCCGGTCAGGCCGAGCGCGGTAGAGCCGCCGGGGGCAAGTACGCCCTGTCCGACGGTCGGCCGGACCACCACCTGCCTTCCCCGCTGCTCCCACCGACCCGACTTCCCCTTGGTGATCGCCTGGTCCCCGGGGAACGAAAAGATCAACGACCAGTCCCGTACCGCCTCGACCCCGGTGTTGGTGACAGTCAGATCGGCGTCGAAGCCGCTGCCGGAGTCCTGGCGTAACGCGTACTCGACCTGGCAGGTCGGCGTCGACGCCGGTGCCTGCGCGGCGGGCGCGGCACCGCCACTGGCTGGCGGTTGCGCGGTGGCCGACCAGACCAAGCCGGTCAGCGCCAGCAGGCCGACACCGGCTGCGGCAACGCCGCTCCGGCCCGCCAGCCACGCCCCGCCCCGACCTCGGGGAGCGTCGTCCACGCGCCACGCCTCGGTCGACCAGTCCAACTCCAGCAGGCGGCCGGTTGCCTGTGGGTCCCGGTCCGGCCCGGCCCCGGACTGCTCGTCGGCAGCCACCAGACCAGCCGCCGCATCCGAGCCAGTCGCCGCATCCGAACCAGTCGCAGCCACCAGACCAGCCGCCACATCCGAGCCAGTCGCAGCCACCAGACCAGCCGCCACATCCGAGCCCGCCGCCGCGCCCATCGGTGAGTCGATCAATGGCCTGGTCAGTGTCGCCGGGCCGGCGGCGGCCATCAACACGGCGGCCACCTCCGCGCTGCTCGGCCGCTCGCCGGGTGACTTCGCCAGGCACCGGGTACACAGCTCGACCACCTCGTCGGGAAGGCCGTCCAGCGCGGGCATCGGCTCCGGCTCCCGACGTCGATGTGCCCGCAGCACCTGGGTGGTGGTGCTCACCCGCCACGGTAGGCGACCACTGAGGGCGCGATAGAGCAGCAGTCCGAGCGCATAGACATCGGCGGCCGGGGAGACCTGGCCGCCATCCAGCCGCTCCGGCGCCAGGTACGCGGGGGTGCCGAGCAGACTGCCGTCCTGGCTGACGTCGCGCTCCCCGATCAACGCGGAGATGCCGAAGTCCACCACCTTCGCACCGGTCGAGGTGAGCATGACATTGTTCGGAGTGATGTCCCGGTGCACCACACCCCGGGCGTGCGCACCGGCCAGCGCGGCGGCCACCTCGGCGCAGACGACCACGGCATCGCGCCAGGGCAGCCGTTCCCGCTCGGTGAGCAGGGCCGCCAGAGAGCGGCCATCGACGAGTTCCATCACGACGTACGGGATGGTCAGGCCGTCGTGGCGGGACTCTCCGTAGTCGTACACGTTGGTGATGTGCGGGTGGCACAGCCGGGCTGCCGCCTTGGCCTCCATCCGCAGCCGGTTTCGGAAGGCCCGGTCGCCGGCCAGCCGGGGAACGAGCATCTTCACCGCGACCTCGCGACCCAGAACCTCGTCGTGCGCTCGCCACACCACCGACATGCCGCCCACGCCAAGTCGGTCGACGAGCCGGTAACGCCCGCCGAGCGATTGCCCAACGTAACTGCCCGTGCCTCCCATGACCAGGGTTTATGCCCGTCGCGCGCACCACTTACACCTTGCCGGCGCGGTTCTGGTGAATCGTTCTCGGATCAGGAGGTGGCGAGCAGCTGGTCGACCGGGGCGTACTCGTCGGTGAGCACCAACGCCCCGCCGACGAAGTCGGTCAGGGCGGAGCCGGAAAGCAGCGTGACCGGCCCGTCGCTCACCACGTCGAGGCGCGCCCGCAGCGCGGTGAGCGGTAGCGGCGTCTGGGCCGCGACGATCACGAAGTTGGCCCCCTGCGTACCGGTCAGCGCGTCCGGCTCGGTGATCAACGCGACGTGCGAGAACTCGGCGGCGACGGTGGCCAACTCGGCTCGGATGAACCGCAGCGGCGGATAGTCGATCACGTTCTGCACGTAGCTGCCGTTCGGCCGGACGACCCGCCGGATCTCGGCGGCCATCTCCCGGGTGGCCAGGTGCCAGGGCACCGCGATGTGCCCGAAGGCATCCCCCACCACCAGGTCCGCGCTGGCGTCCGGTCGCGCGGCCACCAGCATCCGGGCGTCCCCGACCACCGCGCGCAGGTCCGGCCCGGGGCGGGCCGCCAACTCCCGCTCGGCCAACTTCACCAGCTCGCCGTCGATCTCGTAGACCACGTTGTCGGTGCCGGGCCGGGTCGCGGTCAGGTATCGCGGCATGGTGAACCCGCCGCCGCCGAGGTGCAGGGCGTCGAGTCGTACGCCGGGCGGGGCCAGCACGTCGGCGACCGCACCGAACCACCGGGTGTAGGCGAACTCCAGGTGGGTCGGATCGGCGAGGTCGACGTACGAGTGCTGTGCCGAGTTGAGCAGCAGCATCCGGCCGCTCGGCTTGGCCGGGTCGGTGGCCACCCGGGCACAGTGGTACGCCGTCTCCACGTCGCACGGGTTCGGGGCAACGGTGGTCAGCCCCGCGCCGACCAGGCCGAGCACCGCCACGACCGCCTTGATCCGGGGCTTGCCGGGGACCGTGGTCCGATTCTGCCGACGCAGGTAGACGCCGAGGGCGATGCCGGTGACCCCGAGCACCCCGGCGAGTCCGAGCATGATGGCGCTGCTCGGCAGTGCCGCGACCAGCACGAATCCGGTGCCCAGGGTGGCGGTGATGCCACCGAGCGTGCCGATGCTGGAGAGCCGACCCACCACCTGACCGGTCCTGCGCAGGTCGCCGAGCTGCAACTTGACCACCAGCGGGGTGATCGCGGACAGCAGGGCCGCCGGCAGGAACACCGCCAACGCGGTCAGCAACAGGATCCCGGCGGTCGCCCCGCCGCGCAGCACCTCACCGGCGTAACGGACCAGTGGCAGGGTCACCGCCGTGGCGATCCCGGCGAGCACCAGCGCCGGGGCCAGCAACGGGCGCGGGTCACGCCGGTCGGCGGTCCACCCGCCGAGCCAGGCCCCGTACGCGATGGCGGCCAACGCCACCCCGATCACCGAGCTGGTGACCTGGAGGGTCACTCCGACGTACGGGCCGACCAGGCGCAACGAGGCGGTCTCCAGTACGAGCACCGCGCCGCTGGACAGGAAGACCAGTACGGCGGCCAGGGGGGACGGCAACGGGCGGGGTGCCACCACCTGCCCGTCCGGTACGGGGTGGGTGGCGGCGACGTCCGACGGTGGAGTTTCCATCGCTGAGATGGTACGCAGCGTCATCCCCGCTGCGGGTCAAAGCATCGATAGATGAACATGGTTCGTGTGATCGCTGGCCGGGGAGCCACCGCCGTTGTAGGCCCGCCAGCCGGTGCCCGGCATCCAGATCTGCCGATACCAAATCACATAGAGTACGCCGAGCCGGTTGGCGTTCTTGACGTAGTAGGCGGCCAGGTTGTTGCCGTAGGTCCGTTCCGCCCCGGTCGCATTGGAGTTCTTGAAGCCGCCCTTGGCCGAGGCGAAGTCGCACGCCTTGCCCTTGGGGTGCTCACCACCGCCACCACTGCGATAGCAGGAGACGTACCAGGTGAAGCCGGCGGCCTTGGCCTGGTTCATCGCGTGCAGGGTGCGCGGGCTGATGCAGCCGCTGGTGGTCGGGTCGTTGACCGTGCAGGACTCCTTGGGCCAGGAGCCGTCCGAGTTGCGGGGAGCCGGTTTGGCCGCTGGGGAGTTGGCGTTGACGTAGCCGCCGCTGCTCCCACCACCGACGGCGGCCAACGCCCGCTCCGCGTCCTGCTTCCGCTTGGCGATGATGGCGAGCTGCTTGGCCTGTTCCGTCACCTCGTTGTCGATCGCGGCCTTTGCCCGGGCCGCCTGCTCGCGCGCTGCGGTGAGCGCTTTCAACTGCCGATCGTCACGCTGCGCCATCATCTCCAGCATCGCGGCCCGTTCCAGGAACGCGTCCGGGGAGGCGCTGTTGAGCAGCATGCTCGTCGGGGTCAGTCGCCCCATCCGGTAGGACTGCGCGGCAACCACGCCCACCCCGGCGGTGAGGTCCACCAGCCGCAGTTCGATCTTCTGGAGCTCGGTGGCCAGTGCTGCCTGCTGCTTCTGTGAACTCTCCAGCTTGGCCTTGGCCTCGATGTGTCCCTTGGACGCGGCTTCGAGGGCCTCGCGCAGGTTCTTGCTGCCGCCCTCGTCACCGGGGCCCGGTACGGCGAGCGCCGGTGTCACCGGGCCGCCGAGGGAGAAGACCGTCGCGGCGACCATGAGCACGATCGACCACAATGTGCGATGCCGGTTGACTGCCGTCCTGGGCACGAAGCACAAATCCTTCCGTCGGCCGCCCACCCCCGGTGTGGTCAGCTGACCAGTCGGCGGCAGTCACCGCCGGCACCCGGATGGACACCAGGGCGGCGACCGCGGGTCAGCCTACCGGACCCCTGTCGTTACCTCGATCCGCCAGCCCGTCCGCCCCGGCGAGCAGCGCCTCGTGCACCTGCGACCAGACGCGTTCGTTGGCGGCCACCAGCAGACCGGTCTGCTCGTCGGTCGGGTCGTAGGGGTTACCGTCCAGTCGCCGGACCACCCCGCCCGCCTCCTGCACCAGCAGTGCACCGGGGGCGTGGTCCCACGGCAGCGTCCGCCAGAAGAGTGCGAACTGCTGTACGCCGAGCACAATGTCCGGATATTCCTGACCGGCGCAGTGCTGCCCGGGCAACAGCTCGCCCAACCCTTTCGCGCCGGCCACCACCCGGACCTGTAGGGCTGTGGGCAGGAACCGGGTCGACACCGCACCACGTAGGGCCGAGCGGGGCAGCGCCAGGTCCGCGCTGCGCACCCGCACCCCATCCAGGTACGCCCCGGCACCGGCCCGGGCCACCGCCAGCCGGTCGGCCACCGGATCGAGAATCCAGCTCGTGTCGGTGACCCCGTCGCGCAACAGCGCCACCATCACGGCGAAGGGCCGCTGGCCGGTGGCGAAGTTGGCCGTACCGTCGAGCGGGTCGACCAGCCACACCGGTGCCGTGCCGTGCAGATGGCGCAGCAGCTCCGCGTCGGCGGCGACCTGCTCCTCACCGACCACGACGGAACCGGGCAGCAGCCGCCGCAGCCCGTCGGAGATGATCTGCTCGGCCTCGCGGTCGGCCACCGTCACCAGCTCGCCCGGGGTCTTCTCCTCGATCTCCGCCTCGTCCAGCCGACGGAACCGGGGCAGGATCGCGGTGGCGGCAGCCGCTCGTAACAGCGACCCAACCTCTTCGATCATGGCGTCACTTGCGCGGCGGCAGCTTGACCACGCTGACGAAGAACTCGTCGATCTGCCGCACCACGGTGATGAACCGCTCGAAGTCGACCGGCTTGGTCACGTACGCGTTGGCGTGTAGCTGGTAGCTGCGCAGGATGTCCTCGTCGGCCTGGGACGTGGTCAGCACCACGACCGGGATCCGGCAGAGCTGCTCGTCCTTCTTGATCTCGGCGAGCACCTCCCGCCCGTCCCGCTTGGGCAGGTTGAGGTCGAGCAGGATCAGATCCGGGAGCACCACATCGGCGTACTCGCCCTCCCGGCGCAGGTAGGCCAGGGCCTCCGCACCGTCGGACACCACCGTCAACCGGTTACGCAGCTTGTGCTCCTCGAACGCCTCCTGCGTCATGAGCACGTCGCCTGGATCGTCCTCGACGAGCAGTACCTCGATGGGGCTCTTGCCATCCGCTGGGGCCGTCATGTCGTCACCTCATCCCGCTGTTTCCGCTTGGAGTCTTCTTCGTTTTCGTCCGCCGTCGGTCGGTCACCGGACGGGTTCTCGCCCGCCACCGGCTGCTCACCGGACGAGTCGCCGGCCGTCTCGGCAGCGGGCCGCTCGCTGGCCGTACCGGCAGTCGCCTGATCGACCGGTCCAGTCTCGTCGATGGTTTCGGCCTCCTCGGCACCGGGCCCCTCCACCAGGTCGTCCAGGCTCGCGACTGCCGGCAGGGTGAACTTGATCTCCGTACCGCCGCCCTCGGCGGGCACAGCCCAGATCCGGCCGTCGTGGTACTCGACGATCTTCTTGGCGATCGCCAAGCCGATGCCGGTACCGGGGTAGGCGTCCTTCGAGTGCAGCCGCTGGAAGATGACGAAGATCTTGTCGGCGAACTCGGGCTCGATACCGATGCCGTTGTCCCGACAGGTGATCTCCCACTCGTCGCCCGCCCGCTTGGCCGTGACATGTACCCGGGCTGGCACGTCGGGCCGGCGGAACTTGAGTGAGTTGCTCACCAGGTTGACCAACAGGTTGGTCAACAATGCCTCTTCGCCCCGGACGACCGGCAGCTCCGACCAGGTCAGCTCACCGTCGGCATTGCGTTGGGCCGTCTCGGTCTGCGACGACACCTCCGTCATCAGCTGGTTCAGGTCGATGTCGGAGAAACCGCTGGTCAGCCGGCCGATCCGGGAGAAGGCGAGCAGGTCGTTGATCAGCCGCTGCATTCGCTGGGCCCCGTCCACCGCGAAGGCGATGTACTGGTCGGCCCGCTCGTCGAGCTGTCCCGCGTAGCGGCGTTGCAGCAACTGACAGAAGCTGGCCACCTTGCGCAACGGTTCCTGTAGATCGTGTGAGGCCACGTAGGCGAACTGCTCCAGGTCGCGGTTGGACCGGACCAACTCCTCCGCCTGCTTCTCCAGTTGGCTGTTGACCCACTCGATCCGGGTGCGCGCCTCGCGTACCTCGGCCAGATCCTCGGCGATCTTCCGGCGCATCCCGTCGATGTCCTCGGCGAGCCGGGCCAGCTCCGGCGGCCCAACCCGCTCGATGCTCCGGTCGTAGTTTCCCTTCGCCACCTGACGCACCTGCGCGGCGAGCGCGGTCACCGGGCCGATGATGAGCCGGTTCAGCGAGGTCAGCAGGGCGGTCCCGGCGACCAGTACGACGACCGCCGCGATGATGAGCAACAGGACCAGTGCGTTACCGCTCTGCCTGGCGTCCTCGGCGACCCTGTTGCGCAGCTCCAGAATCTGTTCCCGCAGTACGTCCACAGCGGCGCGTAACTGGTCGAACAGTTGCGTACGCTGCGCCGTGAGCAGGGCCTGTCCGGCGTCCGTACCGCTGGTGGCGGTCGTGTCGATGGCCGGTACGGCGACCGTGACCCGCCACTGCTCGGCCTGGTCCCGCACGGCGTACAGCTGCCGGCGGATGGCGGGCTGGCTGTCGAGCAGGGCGTCCATCGACGCGATCAGTTCCCGCTCCTTCTCGACGCCGTCGCGGTACGTCCCCAGCTCGCGCTGGTCCCCGGTGACCGCGTAGCCCCGGACCCCGTTCTGCTGGTCGACCATCGCGTTGAGCAGCCCCTGCACGTCGATCCGCAGCGGGCCGGTCTTGTTGAGCAGAACGTCCAGGTACTCCCGGTTCTTGGCCGCCACCGTCGCCTCGCCGGCGGCCAGGCCGGAGAGCACCAGTCCGACCACGACCACCAGCACGCTGACCCGCCGACGTAACGTCCAGCGGCCCCGCCCCGAACCCGATCCGGCCTTGCCCATCACCGACCACCTCCCCGACTCACCAGCAACATCGCCACATCGTCGGCGAGCGGGCCGCCGTTGAGTTCCTCGGTCCGACCGACCAGCCATCCGGGCAGTTGCGGCAACGGCACGTGGTGCGAGTCGCCCGCCCCGAGCAGCGCGCTCAGGCCCGGCACGTCGAGCCGTTCGTTCCCCTTGCCGACCCGGCCCTCGATGAGGCCGTCGGTGTACAGCAGCAGTGACCAGTCCTCCGTGTCGAAGTCCACCTCGAAGGCGACCGGCCGGCGGGGCTGCACGCCGAGCAACAGGCCGCTCGGGGCCGGCACCGGTGAGACCGTCCCGGCGGAGAGGATCAGCGGCGGCGGATGGCCGGCGAGCCGGACCGTGGCCCGGTTGCGGGCCAGGTCGAGTCGGACAGCGGCCACGGTCGCGAAGATCTCCCGCGCCGACCGCTCACTGATCAGCACCTGCTCTACGGCGGGCAGCACCTCGTCATCGGCAACACCGGCCAGCGTCAGCGCCCGCCAGGCCACTCGCAGCTCGACGCCGAGCGCCGCCTCGTCCACCCCGTGCCCACAGACGTCCCCGATGATCAGATCGATCCGGTCCGGCGCGGTCTGCACCACGTCGAGGAAGTCACCGCCGATCAACGCGGCGTGTCGACCGGGACGATAGAAGGTGTGCACCGCCACCTGGTCGGTGTCCATCAGGGGCTGCGGCAGCAGGCCACGTTCCAGCCGAGCGGACTCCATCTGCCGCAGTTCCACCTCGCGCAGCCGACGGGCGTTCTCGTCGGCCCGCTTGCGCTCCACGGCGTAGTGCAGCGCCCGACTCAGCAACACCCCGTCCACCTGGCCTTTGACCAGGTAGTCCTGCGCGCCCTCGGCCACCGCGCCGATGCCCAGGTGCTCGTCCTTGCGGCCGGTGAGCACGCACACCGCCGCCCGACTGGACATGTCCAGGACCTGGCGTAGTCCGTCGAGCCCCTCGGCGTCGGGCAGGCCGAGGTCGAGCAGCACACAGTCGACCCCGCCGATCCGCTGCCGGGCCTGGGTCAGGCTGGTGGCGACGACCAGGTCGACCGCCGCGTCGGCCTCGGCCAACAGCTCGCGGACCAGGAATGCGTCTCCCTCGTCGTCCTCGACGAGGAGAACCCGGAGTCGTTCCCTCTGGGGCAGACGTTGGGGATCACCGGGACCGCCGGGCACCTGGGCCACTCGCGGTACGGTGGAGGAGCCGGTCATATCGCCACCTCGCTCCTGCCGATGTATGGAATCTTCCCGAGCGCTCGCTGATCCTGCCTTACGCGGCGTAGCCACACAACACAGGCGACATCCGTGCCCGGTGCCGTCATCCGAACCGTCATCCGAGGGGTCTCTCCGCGTCCGTTCCAGCCGCCCACTGGACCCGTTCCGCCTGCTCGGAGATTCGTTCCGCCCGCTCGAAGATCACTGCGCCGAGCACCCCGTGCAGGCGACCGCAGTCCTGGCAGTGCAGGTTGTCGTCGAGTCGCCGACCACCACAGCCCGCACAGGTGCCCCGATCCGCCGGATCACGGTAGCTGGCCAACGCCTCGACCAGCGCCCGGGCCAGGTGCGGTGTGAGTCGGAACTCCCCCGACTCGTGGCCGTGGTCGATCCCGACCGTGCCGACGGTGGCCGCCGGATCCGGGTCGTACGGCGTGATCCGCTCGACGAATTCCCGCAGCGCGGTGAGCGGATCAGACACATGTGCTGATGCCATACGTTCCACGCTATGCGACCGGCCGGATGACCGGTAACCCACCGCGCCCGAGGGCGCGGCAGGATGGTGAGCCCCGACACCATCTCAGGAGGAAACCCGTGGTGGGCCCACCTCTCACACACCCGGCCGACCGGGCGCTGGCCCGGCCCGCGCGCCGTCCACTAGCCGCCGTGGCGGCGCTCGCCGCACTGCTCGCCGTCGGCGCCGCCGTCCTCTTCGACATCCGTACCCCCACCCCGCTGGGCGTGGACGCCCCCGCCGACCGGTTCAGCGCCGAACGGGCGTACGGGAACCTGCGAGTCGTCGCCGACCGGACGCATGTCGCCGGCAGCCCGGCCAACGATCAGGTCCGCGCCCACGTCGAGGGGGTGCTGCGCGGTCTCGGCCTGGAGACCGAGGTGCAGGACACCATCGGCGGGGAGGCAGGCGAACTCAGTGGCGGCGCGGGGGGCAGCACCCTGGCCCACGTCCGCAACGTGGTGGCCCGCCTGCCCGGGACCGACTCCACCGGTCGGATCTTCCTGGTCGCGCACTACGACTCGGTGCAGGTCGGTCCCGGCGGCAACGACAACGCCGCCGGCACCTCGGCCATCCTCGAAGTGGCCCGGGCGCTGACCACCGGCCCTCGGCCCCGCAACGACATCGTCTTCGTGCTCACCGACGCCGAGGAGGCGTGCCTCTGCGGCGCGGCGGCGTTCGCCGCCAGTCACCCGCTCGCCGCGGACGGCGGCGTGGTCATCAACCTTGAGGCCCGGGGCAGCACCGGACCGGTCGTCATGTTCCAGACGTCGGAGAACAACGCCGCCCTGGTGGACGTCTTCAGCCGGGCCGCACCGCACCCGGTGGGCACGTCCTTCGCCGTCGAGGTCTACCGGCTGCTGCCCAACGACACCGACTTCACCGCCTTCCTGGACAACGGCTTCACCGGCCTCAACTCCGCCTACATCGACGGGGGCGCGATCTACCACACCCCGTTGGACACACCCGAGTCGGTGGACCGGGGCAGCCTGCAACACCATGGCGACAACGCGCTGGCCCTGGCCCGCGAGTTCGGCCGAACCGACCTGACGAGGCTGGAGTCCTCCACCGACGCCACCTACTTCCCGGTCCCCGGCGGTCTGGTCCGCTACCCGGGCTGGCTGACCTGGCCACTGGCGCTCCTCGCGGTCGGCGCGGTCGGCGTGCTGGGTTGGTTGGCCCGACGGCGGGGACGCACCTCGTGGCCCCGGATCGCCGCCGGGTTCGGGCTGGCCCTGGTGCCCCTGGTGGTCGCGCCGCTGGCCGCGCAACTGCTGTGGTGGGCAATCACCACGATCCGCCCCGGCTACGCCCAACTACTCGACCCGTACCAGCCGTGGTGGTATCGCCTCTCGGTGATCGCGCTGGCCACGGCGGTCCTGTTCGTCTGGTACGCCCTGACCCGTCGACGCACCGGTCCGGTCGCACTGGCCATCGGCGGGCTCGGCTGGCTGGCCGTACTCGGGGTGGTGTTCGCCGGGCTGGCCCCCGGCGGGTCGTACCTCGCGACGTTGCCGGCGCTGGCCGGGGCGGCGGCGGGTGTGGTGGCGCTCCTGGTCCGACCGTCCGGACCGTGGGCGGTGGTCGCCGGGGTGGCCGGTGCGGCGGTCGGCGTGGTCATCCTGTTGCCGACCGTGGTGCTGCTTTTCCCCGCGCTGGGCATGAAACAGGGCGGGGTGGCCGCGCTGGTCACCGTGCTGCTCGGGCTGGCCGCGTTGCCGGTGGTCGACCTGCTGCATCCGCAGGCTGGCGGGCAGCGGGCCATGGTCGCGGTCCGGGCCCGGCGGGTCGGTGCCATACCGGCGCTCGCCGCGACCCTCGCGGCGGTGGTCTTCGCCGGGGTCGGCCTGACCGTCGACCGGTTCGACGCCGCGCATCCCGCACCCACCCACCTGATGTACGCGTTGGACGCCAGCTCCGGCACCGCCCGCTGGCTGAGTCGTGAGACGGATCCGCAGCCGTGGACCGCCCAGTACGTCGACGCGCCCGCCCCGGTCAGTGACGACTTCCCGGGCATCGGGCTGCCGGCCGCCAGCGGCGGAAAGCTGCGCAGCGGCCCGGCCCAGGCGGCCGACCTGCCCGCCCCGGAGATCGAGAAGCTCGCCGATACCACCTTCGGCGGGCTGCGTACGCTGCGTCTGCGACTGCGCCCCCAACGGCCGGTGCGTCTGGTGACGCTGCACGTCGACGGGACGACGGCGACGGTGGAACAGGCGACCGTGGCCGGTCGGAGCGTTCCGGTGCAGTCCGGCCCGGCCGAGCGCTGGAGCTTCGGCCTGGTCTTCCACGCCCCGCCCAGCGACGGCATCGAGGTCACCCTGGTGGTACGCCCGATCGGTGGTCAGGTGTGGTTGCGGGCGATGGACGCCAGCGACGGGCTCGCCGGCCTGCCCGGTTTCCGGCCTCGTCCGCCGGACGTGGGCATCGTCGGTTCACACAGTTCGGAGATGGTCGCGGTCGCCCGTACCTTCGCCTTGTGATCCTTGGGCAAGTGGCGGGTCGGCCTGGGCCGACCCGCCGCTCGGCTCGCATGCCATCGACATCAGACATTGCGGGTGGACAGTCGACGGGTGCCGCCTATTGCGAGCCGAGCACATAATGAAAGTTCTCCCGCTCGCCATCACCACATCACCACCGACATCCTGCTGAACTGCCGACTACGACCGGTTGATCATCGCGCCACCGTACCGGATTCACGACAAATCACCGCTATATCGGAACCATTCATCATGGGAGACGATAATGCAGATAGGTCGATCCGAAGAGCAACCACCCGCCAAGGCCCATCGACGACTGATCGCCAAGATCCTCATAAGCCTCGCCGGCTTCCTCGTGACATTCAGCATTTCCACCTTCCTGCCGTTGGGCAATCGGTCCGACTTGCTGTGGAGTCTCGGCGTCTCCCTCTTCGTCGCGGCAGTGGTGTTCATCGCGCAATACCTGTTCGAGGTCGAGAAGCGGCTCTACGCACTGGAGCAGAGGTTCGACGAGTACCAGCAACGGACGCAGACCGAACTGGCCCGGCACGCGGAGGCCACCGAACGACACCTGTCCGAGGGATTCTCGAAGATCCACCTGGCCACCGAACTGTTCGGCCTGGTCGAGGCGTCACAACTGAAGCCCGGTGAGATGGCTCAACTGACCAAGCTCGTGCGCAGCCGCACGAAAATCACCTCGGCAACGAGTCCGCTGGTGCAGGAGTTCGCCCAGACCGAGATCACTCGGCTGGCCGAATACCTCAAGCAGATCGGCGACGGCAGCGACCTGACGTACGAGGGAGAGGACCGGGACTGGATCCTCGGCCTGACAAAGGCGGCCAAGTCAAGCATCAAGGCCACCAGTCTGAGCACGGTGGACGCCGGCGGCCGGAGCTTCGTCGACGGCGGGGTCTGGCAGACCGATCTCGGTCAGCGCTACCTCGCCCTGCAACGCCAGGCGATCAAGCGGGGGGTACGGGTCCAACGGATCTTCATCATCGATCGGGACGAGTTGCCGGCGAAGGACCTCGACCAGGTCCTCCAACTGCACTACAGCATCGGAGTCGAGGTACGGACCCTGGACAACACCGCAGCGGCAGCCTTCCACTCCCGGCTACGCGACTTCATCCTCTTCGACGAGGTGCTCAGCTATCAGTCCACGGCGGCAACAACCTTGCGGCAGCTGAATCCCATCATCGTCAACACGTCCCTGGTCACCGACCCGGAGCGGGTGAACAAGCGCATCCTCGAATTCGCGGATCTCTGGAACGCCGAGGATGCTCGGGAGTTCCGGCCCTGACCCACCCGCGCACTCCACACAGAGTTGGGTAGGCACGGTCACGGTGCGGGATCCGGCAACCCGGATCCCGCACCGACGGATGTCACTGTGGGTCGGTAGTCGTCCGGCCCGTGGCAACGATCATGCCGCTGTAGCCATCCCGGAGCGGTGCGCCAACCTCGATCGACGTGACCGTGACGCCGGTGGCGACCGTCGCCAGACAACTCTCCACCTCGGTGGCGTCGATGGCGACGGCAGGGAACCAATCGTCACCGACGAAGTACCCCTGCGACTTCGCCATGAACGCGGTGGCGAACGGTGCTCCCGGCTTGAGTGCTCCGACGAAGGCGTGCACCGCCCGGCGAAACTCGGTCAGATCAGTCGAGAGCGAGCAGGCGACGAAGAACATCGTGCCCAGGTCCCACCGGCGATCGGGCAGGTCGAAGACGCTGGCCTGGTGCACCTCGGTACGTTCGGCAAGCGCCACTCGCGGGTCGCTCAACGCGGCGTAGGCGGGCTGCTCACGGTAGATGTCCCAGAAGGCGTCCCAGTTCTCACCGAACCCCGCCACCTGACGCCTGAGCCAGGCGACGTTGGACGCGCTGTACTCCCAGAGATCCAGGTGACTACAGAACGGCAGCATCGCCAGCGAAGGGTAGAGGTTGGTGCCCGCTCCCACATCGACCGCCCGCCCACGGGAATCGATATCCGCGTTGGCGAAGAAGTCCCGAACGATCTTCATTATCTCGCGATCGTCGTCCCGTACCGCGCGATAGTTGTGATCGAAATAGGCGTCGGAATCGAAATGGTCCCAGTCGAACTGATCATTAAAGACATGATCAGCCGCACCCACATGGCCTTTGGCAACCCCTTCAACGCTCTCGGGGTACGGCCTTACGGCACTCATCCGATTATTCCCCCTTCACGTTGCCCGATCACCGGCGAACACCTGGCAATCGGCTAGCACCCTGGCAGTCACGACCACCAGAAGAATGCGGGATCTTTTCGGACTTCAAATCTGAAGCCTGAAATGACGATACGCGCAGCAGGCAAGGGACACAATTCGCCGGACGATGGATTGATATCGCCAAAACGTCTGCTTTGCGGCGCTTTTTGGCGGATCGTCGGCGCTCCGGGCGGTGGCCCCACCCGCCCACGGGAGCAGAGGACAGCCAAGATACCGCCCTCCCCACCCCCGGCCGCCCCCAACCCTCTCCCATCGACACCACCTCTCCTGGCATCACCTGCCGACCAACGTCACCACCTCGTCCGCACATCCCCAGGAAAGGGTCAGTCCCGCACCGCCGTGCCCGTAGTTGTGGATGACCGGCACGCCTGACACCGAGTCACGCTCGACCCGTACCCGGGGTCGACTCGGACGCAGCCCCACCAGGATCTTGCGGATGGTGGCGTTCCGGAACCGTGGTTCCACTTCGGCGCACCGCTCCACGATGGCGATGGCGGACGCCCGATCCGGTTCGAGACTGTCCGAACGGCGCAACGCACACCCGCCGAGGACCACGTGATCGCCGTGTGGCAGGAAGTAGGTCAGGTCCTCGTTCTCGGCATTGTCCTGAAAGAAGGTCTCCACGCCAGGGTTGTCGACGACGACCAGCTGACCTCGGGTCGGATAGACCTCGTCGTCGGGGACCAGGAACCGGGAGCCCAGTCCGGTGCAGTTGACCAACAATCCCGCACTGCCGGCCACCTCTCGCAGCGAATTGATCGCACCGATCTCGACGACCACCCCGAGAGCAGCCAGCCGCCGGGTCAGGTAGGCGAGATAACGCGGCATCTCCACCAGAGGAATCGTGTATCGCCAGCCGCTGACGTACCGGGGTGGCAACTCGTCGGCCCGGCACAACTCGAAGTCACCGACCCCGAGCGCCCACTGTGGCGGGTCCATCGGATAGGGCGCCGCTTCCAGCCCTCGCACCAGACGAACACCGGAGCTTGCGTCCGCCGCGAGCTTCTCCAGGGTGAGTCGGGTCTGTTCACTCCAGTGCAGCACGCGGGGATCGCTGACCATGTACGGACCCCAGCTCGCGCCAGCAGTGGCGGAGGTGGTCTCCAGTGGCGGACGCTCCGCCCGGACCCGAACGGAGAATCCCGCTTCGGCGAGACGAATCGCGGCGGTGAGGCCGGCTACACCCGCTCCGACTACCAGAGCGTCAGACTCTCCAGAGGTCGCCATTCGCTAATGCTATCGCCAGATCGACACTCATCAGCAGATGAGTTTCGCCCCAACCGCCCCACAAATCAACAGAAGACTGTCGGGATGGCGACAGTCTGACAGTCGCGGGATTCCTCGACGTTCGACTTCCAGCCGATACGATCAATAGACGACTGACAACTTCCACGCGCAGCTCAACGCCAACTTGTCATTTCCACCGGAAATGCACGAAGAGTCGGCCGAAGTTCTTCGAGTCCTTCTCCACCCGGTGGTAGAGCTGCTTGACGTCCTTCTGGTCCAGGAAGCGCAGCACCCGCTTCTTGAGCTGCCCAGAGCCCTTGCCCGGGATGATCTCCACCAGGGTCGCCTTCTTCGCCACCGCCTCATCGATGATCCCGCGCAGCGCCCGGTCGATGTCGTGGCCCCGGTTGAAGATGTCGTGCAGGTCGAGTTTGAGCTTCATCGCGTACCCGCCACCTGGTCAGCTCCCATGACGGCCAATCGTAGGCCGACCGGTCCGAACACCGGTGCAACCATCTCCCCCGGCCAAGCTCCTGCCGGAGCTACGTACCGGTGAGCCCGGCGTCGACCGGGGGCCATGGCCACGCTGGCTCCGTCTGTCGACGGCAGGCGTAGTGGCGTCCATGGGGCTTGCCATCGTCATCATCGTCCGAAGGCGCCGAGGTTCGCGGCCCTTGACGACAGCGGGCAAAGCAACCGGGCCATAACGAAAAGCCGGGCGGGGACAGCCATCCGACTGCCCCCGCCCGGCTGTCATGCCGTCCTGCCCGGCTGGCCATCCCGCCCGGCTGTCCTGCCGTACGCCGATCGCCGGACGTGTGGCGGTCAGCGCCGGGAGCCGACCCGATCCTCCACCCGACGCAAGGCGGTCAGATAGTCCTCGTCCCCCGCACGCATGGCGGCAGCGATGCGGAGGTGACTCAGTGCCTCGTTGGGGCGTCCGACCCGTTCCAGGGTGCGGCCCAGTACGTGGTGCGCGTAGTGGTCGCTGGGGTCCCGTTCCACCAGGACCCGCAGCTGTTCCTCCGCCCGACCGAGCTGGGCCGACTGAAAGTACGCCCGAGCCAGCAGTTGCCGTACGGCGGAGTTGTCCGGTTCCGCCGCGATGATGGGTTCCAGCAGCCGGGCCGCCCCGGTCGGGTCCCCAGCCTCGAAGAACATGGTCGCTCGCCGGTACTCCTCCAGAAGATCCACACCCCACCTCCTCGTTCGCGCCACCGCCTTCATCCGACGCTGACACAACCCCGCCAGCCCCGCAGATCTTCCCGGTTCCTCGTCACCGACCCGCTCGGTCAGCCGGCGCGGATCGTCCAGGCACGTACGCCGCCGAGGATGCCGGCGGTGTTGGGCACGACCACCACGTCGTCGCCCATCCGGGCCACCTGATCCGGCCGGAGCAGTCGCGAGTTGCCACCTCCCAGATAGAGCCGGTCCCACAGGAAGACCGGCCGTAGGCCCTCGACGACCCCGCGTACCCGACGGGACCAGAACCCGTCGCCCAGCCGGCGCCGTTCCGGCTCCCCGACGTAGGTGTCGTAGCTCGTCCCCCACCGGAACGACGCCTGGGACAGCTCCAGGTGCGGCGCGAGCGCCCCCCCGTCGAAGAGGGCACACCCCAGTCCGGTGCCGAGGGTGAGGACCAGTTCCAGCCCGGTCCCGGCCACCACCCCGGCACCGTGCACCTCCGCGTCGTTGAGCACCAACACCGGTACGCCGAACGCGTCGGCCAGACCGCTCTGCACATCGAAGCCGGCCCACTCGGCGACCAGCTCCGGATCGACCCTGGTTCGTGGGCCGGCCCGGGTGACGTAGTGCGGCGTGGACACCACCACGCCGTGCCGGATCATCCCGGGCATCCCCACCGTCACCCGGTCGGCCCGAGGCAACTCGGTACTCAGATCCAGCAGGGTCTTGATGAAGAGCGCGGGAGGCAACGGGTACGGCGTGGGTACCCGGATCGGGCGGGCGCGCATCGTCCCCGCCTCGTCCAGTACCGAACCCTTGATCCCGCCGCCACCGCAGTCGATGGCAAGAGTGGTCACCACAGGCACAGTCTGCCCGGGGCGGACGGAGCCCATCGGGCCGGCGGCAATTCGCTCGACTTCTCCCCCCGTCCCGCTAGCATCGACAGGCCATGAGTGCCACGTTGATCGCCAAGGACCTCACCGCCGGACACGGCGATCGTCTTCTCTTCTCCGAGCTGGACCTGGTCGTCGCCCCGGGTGACGTGATCGGACTGGTCGGCGTCAACGGCGCCGGCAAGTCGACACTGTTGCGCATCCTGGCCGGGCTGCACCCCGCCGAGCACGGCACGGTGCAACTCAGCCCACCGACCGCGACCGTCGGACATCTGCCGCAGGAACCGGACTGTCGACCGGGCGAGACGGTACGGGCGTTCCTGGCCCGCCGTACCGGGGTCACCGCCGCGCAAACGGCGCTGGATGCCGCGACCGAGGCCCTGACGGTCGGCGCACCAGGGGCGGACGACGCGTACCCGGTCGCCCTGGAACGCTGGCTGGCCCTCGGCGGCGCGGACCTGCCCGAACGGGCCGAACAGGTGGCTGCGGAGTTGGGGCTGGCGGTCGACCTCGACCAGCCGATGACCACTCTCTCCGGCGGCCAGGCGGCCCGGGCCAGCATGGCCTCGCTGCTGCTCAGCCGATACGACATCTTCCTGCTCGACGAGCCGACCAACGACCTCGACCTGGCCGGTCTGGCTCGGCTGGAACAGTTCGTCACCGGCCTGCGGGCCGGGACGGTACTGGTCAGCCACGACCGGGAGTTCCTCACCCGCACGGTGAACCGGATCGTCGAGCTGGACCTGGCCCAGCAGCAGGTCCGGCAGTACGGCGGCGGTTACACCGCCTACCTGGAGGAGCGGGACATCGCCCGCCGCCAGGCCCGCGCCGACTTCGAGGAGTACGCCGACACGTTGGCGAACCTGGAGGCGCGGGCGCGCACCCAGCGGGCCTGGATGGAGAAGGGCGTCCGCAACGCCCGCCGCAAGGCCACCGACAACGACAAGAACGTCGCGCACTTCCGGGGCGAGACGAGCGAGAAGCAGGCCGCCAAGGCGCGACAGACCGAACGGCTCATCGAGCGGCTGGACGTGGTCGAGGAGCCGCGCAAGGAGTGGGAGCTGCGGATGGAGATCGCCACCGCACCCCGCGCCGGAGCGGTCGTCGCGGCGCTGCGGAACGCCACCGTACGCCGGGGTGACTTCACCCTCGGACCGGTGAACCTCCAGGTGGACTGGGCCGATCGGATCGCGATCACCGGCGTGAACGGATCGGGCAAGACGACGCTGTTGGCCGCGCTACTCGGCCGGTTGCCCCTGGACTCGGGACACGCCTCGCTCGGCCCCGGGGTGGTGGTCGGCGAGGTCGACCAGGCCCGGGGGCTCTTCTTCGGCGACCAGCCGCTGCTGGACGCCTTCGGTGCCGCCGTACCCGAGTTGAACTCGGCCGATGTGCGGACGCTGCTGGCGAAGTTCGGGCTCCGGTCGGCGCACGTACTGCGCTCGGCGGCCACCCTCTCCCCCGGGGAGCGCACCCGGGCCGCGCTCGCCCTGCTCCAGGCACGTGGAGTGAACCTGCTCGTCCTGGACGAGCCGACCAACCATCTCGATCTGCCCGCGATCGAGCAGCTGGAGTCGGCGCTGGCGGCCTACCCGGGCACGCTGCTGCTGGTCACCCACGACCGGCGGATGCTCGACGCGGTGCAGACGAACCGGCGGATCCGGGTCGAGGCCGGGCAGGTCACCGAGGAATGATCGGCCGACCGGGTTGTCGCCAGCCGACCGGTGACCGCTGGCGGGCATGACCGGGCCGAATCCGGGTAGCCCCGGCCGGGAGGTGACCGCCAATGGTCGTGCTGACGCCATCGTCGCCCTCCGCCACCCGACTCCGGGCGGTGGACGACTTCCTCGGCGATGCGTACGCCGACCTGGTCAAACACGACGACCGGTTGCGCGACACCGCGGTCGAGGTCCGGTTCGACCGCGGCGTCGCGCACCTCACCGGCGACGTCGCAGACGCGGCAGAACTGCTCCTGGTACGGCAGCTCGTCGGCCGGCTCGACGGGGTGTTCGCCGTCTGGTCCCGGGTACGCGTCGGCGGCCGGGCACCGGTCGTGCTGGACCTGGGCTGCGGCCCGGCCAAGCAGTACCCGGACAACCTCGGTTTCGACCTGCGGGTCGCACGCGGGGTGCACGCCCAGGCCGACCTGTCCCGGTCGCTGCCGGTCGCCGACGACTCGGTGGACGTGATCTTCACGGTGCACATCCTGGAGCACCTGATCGACTTCCTGAGCCTGGTGGACGAGTGCCACCGGATACTCCGGCCCGGCGGTGTCCTGCACGTGATGAGCCCCTGGTGGGGGCATGTCAACGCGGTCGCCGACCCAACCCACGTACGGCTGCTGGACGTACAGACGATCAAGGGGATCTGTCAGCGGCCCCCGGGCACGCCCCGCTGGTATCCGCTGCACGCGGGCTGTGACGGCGCGTCGATCTTCGCCGACCTCACCCCGTTGGGCGTGGACGATCCGGACCCGTCGGCCAGCCACATGGCCCGGTTCTTCGACTAGCCGGCTGTTGGCTTTTCCGTCTACGAGGTCGCTGTTGGCTCTTCCTTCGACGAGGTGGCCGCCGCGTCGAGTGCGGCGAGCAGCTTCTCCGTGAGCCGGTGCAGCTGCGGGTCGAGGGTGTCGAGTGGCTCGCTGAGCAGTTGGCGTGGGGTCACCCAGCGGATGGCCGAGAACTCCTCCTCGTCGTACCAGGTGACTGTTTCGGCGTCGGCTTGCAGGACGTACCAGAACGAGACGTCGACGTGTTGCCCGATGCCTCTGGTGGTGGTGACGGTGACGAAGAACGGCCGCGTCCCGGTCAGCGGGGACGGTACGGCGTCGACCCGCAGTTCCTCCCGACACTCCCGCCGTACGGTCTCCCACGGGTGTTCCGCCGGTTCCACGTGCCCACCGGGCGGTAGCCACAGCCCGGCCTTGCGATGTGCGACGAGCAGCAGCTCACCGCGCCGCGCGTCGACCAGCACGAAGTAGCTGACCAGGTGTTTCGCCGGTACGTCCGGCTTACGGATGCGATAGAGCGGGCTGCCGTCGGCGATCCACTCGGCCGTGTCGACGATGTCGGCCCGTTCCGCGTCGTCCCACGGCTCGATCCCGGACAGCAGCTCCAGCAGGCGCAACCGGCGCAGCTGCTCGGCAGTGTCTGGTGTGCGGCCACGAGTCATGATCACTGCGGCATCTTGCCAGCGCCCTACGACATCGCCCAACCGGTTTCCAGCACAGTGCCGCACACCCCGTACGGGTCTCTGCGGCCGGAAGGGGTGGCTCAGGCTGCGTCCAGCATGGATCGGAGCGCCGAGGTCAGGATCTGTTCGACCCCGTCGGGCGAGCTGACATTCGGTTTACCGCGGAAATGCCCGATGCAGTTGTAGACGGTCATCGAGCCACCGGCGATCCCTGGGAAGTCGGGATCAATGCCCGCCGCATAGGAAGAATTCTTGCGCAGCAGCTCGTCACTGGGAATGTACGCCGGGACCTCGTTTGCATAGCCAGCGAACAAAAGCCGACTCGAACCACCATAGGTATTTCGGAAGTACACCCCGTAACCGGATACCACCTCGCCTCCGACAAGTGCGATGCGGAGATCCGGATCGCCGGTCAAGCGCCACACCTGAAGCGGCAGGGAAACCGAGGTGACAATGTTGCCGGACTGGATCTGCGCGATCATCCTCTCAGCGTGTCGGCGACAGTAGCCAGGAAGTGCCGTGTTCGCCAACCGGGTTGCGTAGGCGTTTTGGACGAGCGTGAGATTTCCCGGCGTCAAGGTCACGTCCAGCGGTAGCGACACCGACTGGTAGCTGGTGCGAATAGGTCCAGAAACCAGCCGACCCGGCGTGCTGACCGCACTCGTGACGCGGTCACCCAGCTCCTGGCCAAGTCGGTCCCTAAGGGCCCAACCAAGGCTTCCGCTGGGATTCTGGTCGCCGGCTGGGCCGAGAAGGAACTGAGCAAAGGCGCCAGTGGCACCTTCGATCGCCGACACCGCCGCCCCCGGGTAGTCAGGATCGAAGAGGGTCTGCGAGCCAGCCGCAACCGGGTGGCACCCGTAGCTGAAGAGAACTGCCAGCGGGTCGCCGGAGGCATCGCGTGCGACCAGAATGGGAACATCTCTTTCGACGTACGGCAGGCCTTCTCGGTTGACGGAGAATTCCTGAGTCGCTACCTGGTAGTCAAGCACGCACGGTTGCCGTGTAGCGAGCAACGTCTCTTCAACCAGTTGCACGATCCTGTCGACCAGCCAGTCGCTGTACGACTCGACAGCAGCGATCTGCTCTGGGGTCATCGCGTACGAGATATAGGGATCGAGCTTCTCAGCGAGGCTCGGGCCATTGTGGGTGTGCGTCGCGGTCAAGACGAAATCCGAGTTGCCTACGCCGAGACCCATCACCCGGTTGCGGATCGCCTGGTGCATACGCGTGCCGAACCCGAGAACGTCGACGGTAACGAAAACGTTGGGAAATCCGTTGTCCCAGAAAACCATGCATCGGGCAAATAATGGCGCATAGGTTCCGGTGGCGGTGCGTGGCCGGTTGACTCCGTACCCACCGAGAGCGGCCCCCACAGCGGGGGTAATGTCGGCCTTCCCAACCGATATTGCCATGCTGGTCGCCGCTCGTGCGGCTTCCGAAAGCAGTTGCGGTGCCACCATGGTTGACACCGTCAATACGGCACCTTGGGTCAACAGACGACGTCGAGAACTCATTGCACTCCTCGCCTCACTGCGTGATTGAGACGGTGACGGTGCCGATCAGGATGCGGTGGTCGGAGCAGGCACCGCCGCAACTGGTCGAGATGGCGAGCGAGTCACCGTCGTACGCTCCGACGATCTTGTTCTGTCGTACGAAGATCATGTCGATCTTCTTGCCCTGGCCGCACAGTCCTTCGGTGTTGCCGTCGTACACGGTGGTTTCGCCGTAGCCGACGCAGCGGGAGTCGGTGTCGTCGAGTTCGCGGTAGAAGCCGGTGTTGCCGGAGTTGTTGGGGACGGTCAGGCTCGTCGAGTACCACGGGTTCATCCGCCCGTAGTGCGGCTGGGCGTTGAAGTCACCGCCGACGATGACGGTGTCCCCGGCGGCGTGGAACGCCTCCAGTCGGGTCAGCACCTGCCCCAACTGGGTTTCGTTGATCTTCTCTCCGTTGACCACCTCGTTGGACGGGGTGATGTGGGTGGTGCAGAACCGCAGATGCGGCCGGGCCGACAGCGGCGCACAGAGCAGCTTGCGCGTCTCGGTGGTGCCGTCAGCCGCCAGCGCGTACCGGTTGGCCGCACCGAGGGGTGCCTTGCTGAAGATGGCCACCCCGAACGGCTCACCACCGCAGGCGGTGTCGTTGTGCGGCTCGAAGCGGGAGAAGTTCTCCACGTCCTGCGGCCAGCCGGAGTTGCGCAGGTTGGCCTGCACCGCCTTGTACTGACTCCAGCACAGCTCGTTGAGGGCGGCGAAGTGCGCCGAGCGGTTACGGATCGAGTTGCTCAGCGCAGGGATCAGACCGTTGCCGGTGGAGCCACGGTGCATCTTCCAACCGGCGACGTTCCAGGACCAGACGTTGTAGGTGGTGTTGACCGTCGCCGCCTGCGCCGGCACCGGGCCGGCGAGTGCCCCCAGCGTCGCGGCCACCAACACGGCCAGGGTCCGACCAAGTCGCATCTCGTCCCCCATGGATCGTCGATCGGTCCAGGCGCACTCCCGGGTCAGCCGATCTTCACATAGATCGAGCTGGAGTTCCATGAATGCCCAATGGTGGATTTATCGGTAAAGCTTGACTACCATCCGCAGTTGGCGCATCACTCAAAGTCAATGTCACCGGGTTGACGTGCGGAAACGCGTCCGTCCTCGGGCGACGAGGGGAGTCAGAAGATGACCGACCACCAGCAGATCGCCGATGCCCGCAACTACCCGTTCACCGCCCCCGACCGCCTCCAGTTGGATCCCACCTACGGCGAGCTTCGCGAGAAGCAGCCGCTGGTCCGGGTACGGCTGCCGTACGGCGAAGAGGCCTGGCTCGCCACCCGGTACGAGGACGTGAAGACCGTCCTCGGCGACCTGCGGTTCAGCCGCGCCGCCGCACTCGGTCGAGACGAGCCGCGCAGCACGCCCCACTCCATCCAGGAGGGCATCCTCACGATGGACCCGCCGGACCACACCCGACTGCGCAAACTGGTGGCGAAGGCGTTCACCGCCCGGCGGGTGGAGCAGCTTCGGCCGCGTACCCAGCAGATCGCCGACGAACTCCTCGACGCCATGATCGCCGCCGGTCCCCCCGCCGACCTGGTCGAACACTTCTCCACTCCGCTGCCAATCCGGGTCATCTGCGAGCTGCTCGGCGTCCCCATCGTCGACCAGGGCCGCTTCCACACCTGGTCGGAGGCGATCGTCTCCACCACCTCGTTGAGCCCCGAGCAGATCGACGAATACCTCGCCAACCTCTACGCCTACATCGCCGAACTCGTCGCGCAGCGCCGCAAGGAACCAACCGACGACCTGATCAGCGCGCTGGTCCGGGCCCGCGCAGAGGACGAGGACCGGCTCACCGAGGACGAACTGGTACGACTCGCCGCCGGGCTGCTCGCCGCCGGACACGAGACGACCGTCACCCAGATCTCCAACTTCGTGTACGTCCTGCTCACCCACCCGTCCGAACTGGACCGGCTTCGGGCCGACCCGGAGCTGATCCCGGCCGCGGTGGAAGAGTTGCTGCGCTACGTGCCGCTCGGCGCGGCCTCGGCGTTCGCCCGGTACGCCCGGGAGAACGTGGAACTCGGCGGCGGCACGGTCCGGGCCGGGGAGCCGGTGCTGGGCGCACTCTCGTCGGCCAACCGCGACGAGCGGGTCTTCGCCGACCCGGACCGGCTCGACCTGACCCGGCCGACCAATCCGCACGTCGGCTTCGGTCACGGCGTACATCACTGCGTCGGAGCACAACTGGCCCGGATGGAACTACAGGTGGCCCTCGGCTCGCTGATCACCCGCCTCCCCGACCTGCGGCTCGCCGTACCGGAACCGGACCTGGCCTGGAAGAGCGGCCTCCTGGTGCGGGGCCTGACCGCGTTGCCGGTGGCCTGGTGAACGGGGCCTGGGAAGTCACCGTCGACCGGGACCGCTGCATCGGGGCGGGCATCTGCGTCGGCATGGCCCCCGGACACTTCACCCTCACCGACGGGAGGTCCCGCCCGAACGCGGAAACGACCCCACCGGTCGAGGTGGTGACCGACGCGGCCGAGTCCTGCCCGGCCGAGGCGATCACCGTCCGGGACGGCACCGACGGTCACCTCATCGCGCCCGAGCCGTAACCCGAACTCCGCCGACCCCGCAGATCACCGCCGGGGTGAGTGGTTTGCGCAGCCAGTGGGTACCGAGGCGACAACGATCGAGTAGCCGATCGCTGAGCGCTCCGGAAGCGGTCCGGACCGGCGGAGGGACGTTCGGTTATGCGGACACGATGGTGGGCGGCGCTGCTGATCGCACTTGTCGTCGGTGTGTGGGGAGTTGGCGGATACCTGGCCACCACGCCGACCGACCGGCACGACTACCGCAAGACCGCCGTGCAGGCGGCCCAGTCGGCGTACGGGGCGGTCACCACCGCCCGGCTCACCGCCGAGGGCCGGGCGGACGCCCGTCTCTACCGCCGATACGCGGGCACCATGCTGGACGACGCCCGGGACGCCCTAGCCGGCGCAGCCAAGCAGTTCAGCGCCACCACACCACCGGACGACGTCACCACCGGCATCCGGGCACAGCTCGCACCCCTGCTGGTGGACGCCGACACCGCCCTCGGCGCGGTGGAGCGGGCCGTCGACGACGAGGACGACGCCGCGCTGCGGGCGGCGGTGACGGCCCTGGAACCGGTCGGCACGGCACTCGCCGACTTCATCGAGGCACACAAGTGAGCCGGCGGGGTGGTCCGCCGAGTTGGCGGATTGGTCAGCTGAGCCGGCGGGGTGGCCGACGGAGGCTACGGGGTGGACGGCGGTGAAGAAGTTCCTCGGCATCACCCTGGGCATCCTCACCGCGATCGGCGGCTTCGTCGACATTGGCGACATCGTCTCCTCGTCCGAGGCGGGCAGCCGATTCGGGCTGGCACACACCTGGGTCCTCGTCGTCGGGGTGATCGGCATCTGCGTCTACGCCGAGATGGCCGGCCGGGTCACCGCGGTCAGCAACCGCCCGGTGTTCGACCTGATCCGGGAACGCCTCGGTCCCCGGGTGGCGGTCGCCAACCTGATCGGGTCGTACCTAGTCACGCTCCTGACCCTGGCCGCGGAGATCGGCGGCGTCGCGCTGGCCCTGCAACTGCTCAGCGACGTCCCCTACCTGGTGTGGGTGCCGTTGGTCGCGCTGGTGCTGTGGTTAGCGCTCTGGCGGGTACGCTTCGAGACCCTCGAACGGATCTTCGGCCTCGCCGGGCTCACCCTGGTCGTCCTGGTGATCGCCATCCTGTGGCTGAACCCGCCGTTCGGGGAGTTGGCCGGGCAGGCGTTGACGCCGGCCCCGCCCGAGGGCGAGAACTGGCCCACGTACTGGTTTTTCGCCATCGCCCTCTTCGCCTCCGCGATGACCCCGTACGAGGTGTTCTTCTTCTCCTCCGGCGGCGTGGAGGAACGCTGGACGGCGAAGGACCTGGTGGTTTCCCGGATCAACGTCTTCGTCGGATTCCCGCTCGGTGGCCTGCTGGCGTTCGGTTTCCTGGCCACCTCGGCGATCGTCTTCCACCCGCTGGACGTGGGGGTGGACACCCTCGGGCAGGCGGTACTCCCCGCCGGTCTGGCCTTCGGCAAGGTCGGGCTGGCCCTGATCATCCTCGGTGTCTTCGCCGCCACCTTCGGTGCGGCGATGGAGACCAGCCTGTCGTCGGGGTACGCGGTCGCCCAGTACTTCGGCTGGTCCTGGGGCAAGCTGCTGCGACCCCGCCAGGCGATCCGCTTCCACACCGTGGTGCTGGTCAGCATCCTGCTCGCCGTGGCGGCCCTGCTCACCACGATCGACCCGGTGCAGCTCACCGAATACATGCTGATCTTCAGCGCGGTGGTGTTACCCCTGACCTACCTGCCGATCCTCGTCGTCGCGAACGACCGGGGTTACCTCGGCGACAAGGTCAACGGGCCGTTCGCCAACACCCTCGGGGTGGTGTACCTCGTCATCGTCATGGCCGCCGCCGTGGCAGCCATCCCCCTGATGGTGATGACCGGAATGGGAGGCTGACCATGCTGATCAGTTTCGACCTGCTCGACCGGCAGATCGTCGACCGGGACGGCATCCCGGTCGGCAAGGTCGACGACGTCGAACTCGGCAGGACCGACGAGGGACGGTTCTACGTGGCCGCGCTGCTCACCGGGCAGCAGGCGCTCGGCGCACGCTTCGGGGGCGCGCTCGGCCGATGGATCACCAACATCGCCGTACGCCTCGACGAGCATCGGCTCGGTCCCCGCCGGATCGGGTACGACCTGGTGGCCAGCATCGACAGTGCGGTACACCTGAGCATCCGGCGGGACCTGCTGCCCGCCCCCGCACTGGAGACCTGGCTCGACACGCACCTGATCGGACGGATCCCCGGAGCCGGCGATGCCGGCTGACCTGCCCACCCCGGCCGACCGCCTGCCTCCGGCCGACCGCCTGCCTCCGGCCAACCACTCGACTTCAGCCGACCACCAGGCTCCGGCCGGGCAGCCGTTGCGGGTCAGTGACCTGCTCGGTCGGCGGACCGTGGACGCCGCCGGCCGTTACCTCGGTCGGGTGGTGGATGTCGTCACCGAACTCGACGAGCAGGGCCGGCCGGCGCTGACCGCCGCAGTGGTCGTACGCGGCCCATGGGGGCGGTTACTCGGCTACGACCGGGACCAGGTCCGGGGACCGTGGCTACTCGAAACCCTCGCGCGGCGGATCCTGCGCCGGACAATGACCCGGGTCACCTGGACCGAGCTGATCTGGCAGCATCCGCCATCATCCGACCCGATTGCCCCTGGACGGTGACGGTGCAGGGCTGACGGCGGTGGCTCAGGACTGGAGGATGGCGGCAAAGCGCCTCTCGGCGAGGTCGAACTGGTCCAGAATGTGCTGCTTCGCCTCGTCGTCGAGCGGAGTGTCCGGCCGCACCACCAGGTCACGCAGAATCGGCACCAGCGGCCGATACTTGGTGGCCGCCCGGTGGATCTTCGAGCCGGTCGTGTGGATCACGCCGACGCCATTGTCGGTGAAGTCCGAAACCTTGATCACCCGAGCCCACGGGTCCCGACTCAGGCTCTCCGCCACGTGTTCGCGGTACTGCTCGTCCCGGTCCCGGTCCGGGTCGTACGCCGGGTTGGTAACCGACCGGACCAGGTCCGCCACCCGCGGGCCGAAGTCGCGGGCCAGCACCCGCAGTGCCGCCTCGGTCGGGTCGGCGGGCTGGCCGCCGGCCAGGGCCTCAGGATGGTCCTCGACCGCGTCGTGCAGCAGCGCGGCGACGATGACGTCGACGTCGTACACCCGGTAGTAGCAGATGATCCGAATCGCGACCCGGAGCAGGTGGTTGAGGTACGGCTCGCGTACCCGCCGGTCGTCACGGTGCAGCCGGGCCGCGAGGGTGAGCGCCCGATCCAGCTTGGCCCGGGCGGCCTCGTCGAATCGGGCGATCTCCAACGCGAACCGTTGCCGTAGCCCCTCCTCGCCATAGACCTCGGTGACCGCGTGCAACGGCAGGGACAGCAGGTACGTCGGGATCAGCTCCTCCACGTTGCATGTCTACCGGATGCCACGCATCGACGGTGTCCCGGTGTCGATCAGCTGTGGTGTCCCGGTGTCGATCACCTGCTGCCCCACCCTGGATCAGGGACGCACGTAGCCGAGCAGTTGCTCGGTGCGCTGTCCCTCGCACCCCGAGTCGGCGCTGACGAAGTGGTCCCCGTTGCTCGGCAGGTAGCACCAGTACAGCGGAACCGTCCCGGTCGTGGCAGCGGTATAGGCGTAGCCGACCGGGCCGAGCGGGAACTGCCCCTCGCACCCCCGCTCCCGGCTCAGCAACGAATGCTGACCGACCTTGCACTCGTAGAGCAGAACCGTCCCGGCAGCCGGGCTACGCAGCAACCGCCACCGCCGCTCCTCGGCGAATCCGGTCGGCAGTTGCCGGGTCGTGGCGACATGTCCGGCGCTGGCCTTGTATCCCCGGGTCAGCACGGTATACGGCAGCTGCTCGAACCCACAGGAGAGTCGCGGCGGGTTGAGGTCGCTGCGGTTGGCCAGCGCCCAGGTCGACCAGGCCGGTTTGGCGCTACCGTCGGCCCGACGCAGGCCCAGCCGAAGCTGCCCCTCATCGGGATTGTCCTGCATCCGGTGGTAGAGGTAACTCTCGATACCGGGCGTGCCGAGGATGTTGCGGAAGCTCTGACAGATCCCGCTCGCCTGTGCGGCCTCGCTGGAGGGGGAGCTGGAGTTGACCCCCTGCTCGGTAAGCTGCACCTGCCAGGCCGACGGGGTGTTCGGGAAGGTGGCGTGCAGCCAGCCCACCAGCACCCCGATGTTGCCGAAGGTCACCTTCGGATAGTCGTCGGCACCGAACCCGGGGGCCAGCAGGTTCGGCGGGTACGGGTGGAACGCCACCCGCCAGGCGCGACCCTGGGCACGGGCGGCCACCTCGCGAATGATCCGCTGACCGGCGAGCAGCGGCTGGTTGATGCCGGGCTGGTCGTACGCCGGGCCGAAGTGGTGGTCCAGCGAGATGAGCACCTTCGCGGTGGACTGCTCGGCGACGATCCGGTCGTACGCGGCGTTGTAGTTGGCGGAGTATTCGGTGACCCAGCGCCCGATGTCGCAGGTGACGCCCTGGCCGCATCCAATGTCGAACCAGGTGTTCGAGTTGACCTCGTTGTGGATGACGAAGTCCGCGATCCGGCCGTTGCCGAGTTGGCCGTTGTAGCGCCGGGCCAGGTAGCCGGTGAAGCGGGCGTAGTCCGCAGCGTTGTTCGGCGTACAGAAGATCTCGAAGCCGGCGGCGGCCGGTGAGCAGGTCTTGCCGTTCCGGGCCCAGGCCGGTACGCCGTAGACGATCGCGGTGACCACGAGACCTCGGGCGGTGTAGTCCCGGATCGCCGCGTCAACGGCCGTACTGACCTGGAAACACTGACCGTCGTACGCCTCCTGGCCGGCTCCGCACGGCGCGGTCTGCCGGGTCGGCTGCCAGTGCGCCCAGATCAGGTTCATCGAGACGCCACCGGTGTTGTTGCCGACGATCTCGTCCTTGTTGGGCCAGAAGTCGGGCTGAATGCCCTTGATCCGGTAGTCCGACCGGGTGGGGTACGGCAGCGCCGCAGCGGCCGACACCTGGCCGCCCGCCGCGCCCTCCCCCGCTGCACTGCTCGGCGATCCGCTCGCGGACCCGGCCACGGTCAGCGCGCCGATTCCCAGCACCAGGCTCAGCCCGACCGCGAGTAGCCGTCTCCGTACGCGCACACGATCACCCCATCAATCGACAGATATCGAACCACAGGGGGACCATGCCAGATCCGCCGCGACAGCGCTACCCGCTGGTTCGGCGTCCCTGGCCGGGCTCCTCGTGCGGGTGATCTGGCATCGTGGTGACTCCTCTGACTCCTGAAGGCGTCAGCTTCTCAGGCCGGTTGCGCGGTCTGAAGGGCAAGCCCTGCCCTGAGTACATTGCTGGCGGCGACGACATCGGCGTGCCCGTGGTAGCCGCAGGCGACGCAGGTGAAGTCGGCCTGGGTGGGGCGGTTCTCCCGCGCACAATGCCCACAGTGTGGGCAGGTGCGGGAGGTGTTGGCGGGGTTCACCGCGATCACCATGCGGCCGGCGCTTTCAGCCTTGCTCGCGAGCACTCGCAGGAACACCCCCCAACCCGCGTCCAGGATCGAACGGTTCAACCCCGACTTCGCGGCCACGTTGACGCCGGGAGCGTCAACCGTGCCGGCCGCCGAACGAGTCATATTCGTGATGCGCAACTTTTCGTGGCAGATCAGATCATGGTGGGTGACGAGCCAACGAGCGGTCTTATGGGCGTGATCGAGCCGCTGCCGGGCCACCCTACGGTGCACCGCCGCCACCCGGGAACGGGCTTTACCACGGCGCCGCGACCCGCGCTCACACCGGGCCAGTGCCTGCTGCGCCTGGGTGAGCCGGTCGGCGGATGCGGCCAGGTATCGAGGGTTGGGCACCTGCACGCCGTGGTTGGTGGTCAGGAACGCGGCCACACCCATGTCGACACCCACCGGGCTGTTGACCGGTGGCAGGGTTTGCGCGGGCACGTCGCCGCAGGACAGGATCACGTACCAGCAGGTGCCTTCCCGCTTGACGCTGATCGTCTTGACCCGGCCCTCAACCCTGCGGTGGGCGTGTACCCGAACATGTCCGACACCCTGCAGGTAGACGCGGGTCAGACCGGAGTCGGGCGGTGGGTCCCACCGGCATCCGTCACCGTCTTTGGGCCACACCACCGTGTCCCACCAACCCCGGCCCTTGAACCTGGGGTAGCCCGGCGTTTGGCCAGCCTTGACCCGGCGGAAGAACCCGTCGAACGCCAGGTTCAACCGGCGCAGCGTGGCCTGCTGCGACGAGAACGACCAACACGCCTGGCCAGGGTCGGCACGGCGGATGTCCTTCAACTGCGCCGACTGATCCCCATACCGGATTGTCACCCCGGCCCGCTGCCACGCCTCCCGACGCTCCTGCAACGCCGCGTTGTACAACAACCGATGCGCCTCCAGACACTCCCCGAGTGTCTGGACCTGTTTGACGGTAGGGCGCAGCAGAAACTTGTAGGCCCGCCTCACCGCGTCTGCCCCCCACGCCACCACCACACGACCGGAGCGTCGACATACCGCCGCACGGTGGTAGCCGAAACCGGCCCGACCGACGCGATCACCAACAACCAGAACCAGAGTCGCGGCCGCCGATACTGTCGACACCACACCACCGGGTATCCGAGAACATACCCCCCGGCCGACACTTGCACGTCACCGACCACACACCGAGGGTATGTGCGGCATGTGACACACCCACTGTTGGGTGGATGGTTGACGCCGGACCGGCCGCACCACCTCATGCGACCACCGGGAGGACCATGTCCAGACCGACACCACCGCTGGCCGGGCCGACACCGCAGCGACGTACGGCACCCCGGGCCAGGGGAATCGCCACGCTGACCCCGGGGAGCGGGTCCGCGCGGATCACCGACGAACGGGCGTTCTCGACGACCGCGGGAAGTCCGAGCGGGCCACCCCGGGTGGTCGCGTTCGTCGCGGGTAACGGAGGCGTCGGCACCACGAGCACGGCAACGGCCGTCGCGCTCACGCTCGCCACTCTGCTACCGGGACAGGTAGCCCTGGCAGACACCGGAACGGCGACGGCATCCCTCGCCGTCCGACTCGGCGGCTCCACCGGGGTGGACTCGATGGCGGTCGCGTCGCGAGGCAACGAACCGGTCGTGGTGGCCGGGGTGACCGTGGTGGACGGTGCGCCGTGGGAAACCCCGCTGTCCCGGCCCGCGCTAGCCCGCATCGTTGCCGACCTGCGCGAAGAACACCACTACACCTTGCTGGACGTCGGCAACGACGCCAGCGACGTTGGCCACGGCGCACTGGCTCGCGCCGATCGGATCGTGGTCGTCACGACACCGGCACCGGACGCGGTCGCCGCCGCTGGACGCACGCTGCACCGGGTACGCGCATTGGACCAGGATCGGGTCCGGAACGTCGTCTTCGCGCTGGTCGACCTACCGGGGGGTGGTTGGCGACACCGATGGGGCAGGGCGCAGCCACAGATTCCCGACGTGGACCGGTCGACAGTCATCGACGTGCCATGGGAGCCGACGTTGTCCGCTGGCGTACCGGTCGACCTGCACCGGATGCACCGTCGTAGCCGCGCCGCGCTCCTGCGCCTGGCCGCTGTCGGATGTGCCGACTGAGCCGCCCTGCGGATGTGCCGACTGAGCCGCCCTGCGGGTGTGCCGACTGAGGACGGGTAACGATGACGGTCCACTGTGGTTGGTATTCGACTGCCTCGGGCCATTGGGTGGATAGACAAGCTCGGTTAGGCTGACGGCGCGCGCCCGTTACCGGCGAGAGCCGGTGTGCACAACTGTCTGTCGGTGATCCGGCGAGGCCCGGAGGTGTGGCCGTGAGTTGGCTCCGCTCGATTGGCGCTCGAATTCGTCACGGCTCCTCCGGGGCGATCGTCACGGTGGTCACGGCGGCGCTGCTGGGCAGCGTCCTCACCCTCGGAGCAACCGGTCACGCACCGGAGGTCTTCGACGGCAACGCCTGGCTGTGGAGTCGGCAGGCCGGTGAACTGGCCCGGGTCAACGCCAACTCCGGCACGGTCGACCTGCGCACCCCGCTGCTCGACTCACGCGGCCATCCGGTGCGGGTGACCCAGGACGACCAGAACCTTCTGCTGCACGACCTGAAGACCGGCCGGGTCACCTCGATGGACCTCACCCGAATGGGGTTCTCCGGCTCCCTGGCCCTGGCTCCGGGTGCCGACGTGACGATGCTGCTGTCCCAGGGGCTTGCGGTGATCGTCGACCGTGCCCGCGGCCTGGTCCGCTCGGTCGACCCGGCCAGCCTCCAGGCTCGCGGGGAGCCGCTGCAACTACCCGCACCCCTGGTGGGGGGCGCGTTCGACGCCTCGGGCACGCTCTGGCTCGGTCTGCCCGAGCAGGGCACCGTGGTCGCGATCGGTGCGGCCAGCAAGGGAAAAGTCGAGGTACGACGTACCGTGCCGGTCGCCGCTCCCGGTCAGCAACTGGCGATCAGCGTGCTCGATCGCGGTGTGCTGGCGGTCGACCGGGGCGGCGACCAACTCGTGGTCGTGGTCGGCCAGCAGGTCCACCGGGTGACCTCACCGGTACGACTGCGTGGCGCGCTGGTCCCGGAGCGCACGGTCGGCGCGCTCGCCGCCGTGACAGTCCCGCAGGCCGGGGCCATCGTCGCGGTCGAGAACACCGACCGGGGCGGACCGGTACACCGGCTCCCACTGCCCACCGGAGAACGGACGGACCAGCCGGCGCTGCCGTTCTCCGGTCGGGTCTACGTCCCGGACCAGCCATCAGGCACGGTCCGGGTGCTCGACCTGGCCGGCACCGAAGCCCCGCCGCTACGCCTGCCCCAGGCGCAGGGCGACCTGGAGTTGCAGGTACGCGAGCAGCACCTCTTCATCAACTCGGCGGACGCCCCGGTCGCCTGTGTGGTGGACGGTCGCGGCACGGTGAAGGTCGTCGACAAGTACGGGCCGAAGGCGAGCGTCCCCGGCCCGGGTGATCCGACCGCGAGCCCCACTCCCACCCCCACCCCGGACACTGGTACGGGTGCCCCGGGCACCCGGCCGACGCCGGGTGAGAGCGAGCGACCGGACGAACCCGACGATCCGGGTGCCCAACCACCGGGCCCACCGGTGCCGGTGACCGCACTGGCCGGCGACGGACGGGTCGAGCTGCACTGGGGACGAGCCGCCGCCGGTTCCGCCCGGGTCGACGGCTACCGCGTCGAGTGGGCAGGGGGCAGCACCCAGGTGACCGGCCGCACCCTCTCCACCACCATCCGGGGCCTGCGCAACGGTGAGACGTACCGGTTCCGGGTGACCGCGCACAACCGGCACGGCTGGGGGCCGCCCGCGCTCTCCGGGCCGGTCGTCCCGGTCGACCGGGTGCCGGCATCGGCCGGTACGCCCACCGCGTCGGCCAGCCCCGGGCGGGTCATCGTGACCTGGGCCGGAGTCTCCGGTGCCCGGGACTACGTGGTCGTCCCGCTTCGCAACGGCGACGCGGGCAGCGATCCGCCGCAGACGGTCACCGGCACCTCGGCCGAGTTCGCCGGCCTGGCTGCCGGCCACCGCTACCGGTTCACGGTGACGGCACGCAACGACGCGGGTGGGGCCGCTCCGGCCAGTCCACCCAGCAACGAGGTGGTGCCGTACGCCGTACCGGGGCGGCCGGGCACGGTAGCCGGGCGCCAGGTCGGCCCGAACCGTTACGAGATCACCTGGACGGCGGCGGCAGCCAACGGCCGACCGGTGCAGCAATACCAGGTACGCACCGGCGACGGTCAGTCGCTGGGCAGTACGGCCGGCGGGACGCGCCGGCTGACCGTCTCCGCCACCGGGCTGACCCGGGTGACGGTGACCGCGGTCAACGAGGCCGGGGAAGGTGCTGCCGGCTCCGGGGCGGTGACCGCCGCGACCGCACCGGTCGTCCAGATCACCGACGTGTCGGTCACCGCCTTGTCGGTGCGGGTCCGGTTCACCGTCCGAGACGGCGGTATCACCGCCACCTGCACCACCACGGCGGGCGAGCGCTCCGCGACCGGCTGCGGCACCACCACGGTGACCGGGCTGGCCGCCCACACCAGCTACGAGGTGAAGGTCCAGGCACGTAACCCGATGGGGACCGGCCAGGCCACCACCACGGTGACCACCGACTACCCACAGGTGGGCGGGGTGGTCACCTGCCGGGATGCACCGACCAACAAGGACCCGGAATACTGCACCTCGACCGGGGGCATCCGGGTCTTCCCCCGCGCACGTTGGCAGCCCGGCACCGAGCTGCGGCGGCTGATGCCGGGCAGCCGGATCGTGGCGACCTGCCGGGTCACCGGCGAACACCTGGAGGCCGGGGTCTACAACCGCCACAAGGCGAGCGACCAGTGGCTACGCCTGACCACCGGCGGATACATCGCCTGGGTCTGGGTGACCCTCGACAACGGTGACGACATCAATGCCCTACCCCGTTGCTGACCGCACCGACCGACCCAGTTTCTGACCGACCCGAGGAGCACCGTGCCGCCACCCCCCAACCCTGACGAGGTCGGTACGGCCGCCACGGCGCTCGCCAGCCTCACCGACGCCATCGCCACCGTGCTGCTCGGCAAGACGGAGACGATCCGGTTGGCGGTGACGGCGCTCGTCGCGCAGGGGCACCTGCTGATCGAGGACGTGCCCGGGGTGGGCAAGACGACCCTGGCCCGGGCGATGGCCGCCGCCGTCACCGGGCAGTGGCGGCGGATCCAGTTCACCCCGGACCTGCTGCCCTCGGACGTGTCCGGCGTGACCATCTACCACCAGGCCAGCGGCACCTTCGAGTTCCATCCCGGCCCGGTGTTCGCCAACATCGTCATCGCCGACGAGATCAACCGGGCGTCCCCGAAGACCCAGTCGGCACTGCTGGAGGTGATGGAGGAACGGTTCGTCACCGTCGACGGGGTACGTCACCCGGTGCCCCGACCGTTCCTGGTGGTCGCCACGCAGAACCCGGTCGAGATGGACGGCACCTACCGGCTTCCCGAGGCCCAACTCGACCGGTTCCTGATGAAGCTGTCGATCGGATATCCGGACGAGGCAGCCGAACTGGAGGTGATGCGGGGCGACGCGGAGCGTTCTCCGGAACGGATCGAGCCGGTCCTCGACACCGCTGCGGTGGCCCGGTTGGCGGAGCTCGCGCGGCGGGTCGACGTACACGACGAGATCTACGGTTACATCCGGCGGATCGCGGTCGCCAGCCGGCGTCACCCCGACATCCGGGTCGGCCTCTCCCCCCGGGCGTGCGTGGCGCTGGCCCGCGGTGCCCGCGCCCACGCGCTCGGCACCGGCCGGGGCTATGTGCTGCCCGAGGACGTCAAGTCCCTGGCCCCGACGGTGTGCGCGCACCGGCTGCTGATCACCCCTGACGCCGCCCTACGCGGGCAGACCGGCGCCGACGTGATGGCCGGGATCGTCGCCGAGGTGGCCGCACCCCACCCGGTGTCGGCCGCCCGTTGATGCCGACCGTACGCGGTTGGACGGTGCTCGCGGTCAGCGCGCTGCTGCTCGTCCTCGGCCTGGTCGTCGGCTACCGGGAGTTGCCCGTGCTGGGTGGCGTGGGGATGGTGGCCGTCAGCGTCGCTGCCGGCTGGGTCGGTTGGCCACCCCGACTGGCGGTGGATCGCACCCTGCGCCCGGCCCGGACACACCGGGGCGGAAGTTGCCAGGTGGTGCTGGACCTCCACACCGCCTCCGGCCGCACCCGCCGGTTCACGGCCACCGACGCGCTGGTCGGGCCGGTAGGCCAGCAGGGGCGAGACCGGATCGTCCCGGTACCCGCCGTCCAGGTGCGTGGTGGCATGCCGACCCGGCTGACCTATCCGCTGCCCACCGACCGGCGTGGGGTGTTCGGCGTGGGCCCGCTACGGATCGCCCGTACCGACCCGCTGGGGCTCTGTCGAATGCAGCGGCGGGTCGGCTCCAGCGACCGACTGGTGGTACGACCGCGTTGGCATCGACTACGCGCCCTGCCGGCCGGGATCGCGCCCAACCTCGACGGCACAGTGGACGGTGCCCGGCACGGCAGTATCGCGTTCCACGCGTTGCGGGAATACCGCACCGGTGACGACCTGCGGCACGTGCACTGGCGCACCAGCGCCCGGGTAGGTGAGCTGATGGTCCGGGAGTACGTGGACACCGCACTACCCCAGGTCGTGCTACTGCTCGACGACCGAGCCGAGGCGTACCAGGGGCACCCGGAGCTGATCGAGGAGGCCGTCGAGGTGGCCGCATCGCTCCTGGTCAGCACCCTGGACTCCGGCACGCCGGTAAGCCTGCACCTGGCGTCGGCCCAAGGCGTGGCCGCGACGACCAGCTCCGGGCTGGACCTGCTGGCCCAGGTGCGACCGGTGGCCGGGGTGGACCTGGCCGGGGCGGTACGCCGTACCCGCAGCGACGGCCCGCGCCGGGACACGTTCATCCTGGTCACCGGCTCGGACGTGGACCTGGCCCCGGCCGTCGCCGCAGCCGACGGATATCCGCAGGTGATGGTGGTGGCGCTCGGCCCGACTACCGTCCGACGGTCCGCACCGCCGGGCGACGTCGCCCTTGTCAGCGCCGGCGACGCGGTGGAGTTCGCCAGTCGATGGGACCGGCCGGCACGATGGGCATGAGAGACCTGGTCGCCACCGGGGCGGCAGCCACGGCGTGCGCGGCGGCGGCGCAGCCGATCACGGCCAGCTACGCGCCGGGACCACTGCCGATCCTGTTACCGGTCGCCGCAGCAGGCGGGGCCGCCCTGGTGGCCGGGGCACGTGCGCTGCGGATGCCACCCGCCGCCGCACTGCTGATGGGACTCGCCGGGCTCGCCGCCGGGCTGCTGGCGTTGGCCACCTGGCTGCCCCGCACCGACGGAGGACTGCTCGGTGCCACGCTCACCGCCGTACGAGGCTCGGGGGCGCGGATCCTCACCAGCGCCACCCCACTCGAATCCACCATGGACACCGTGGCGCTACCGCTCTGCGCAACCTGGCTGGCTGCGGCCACCGCCGTCGGGCTGCTCCACAGCCGGAGGCCCGCCAGCGCCACACTGCCCCCGGTCGTGCTCTTCCTCGGCATGCTGATCGTGGTCGGCCCCGAGCCACGGCCGGCGTACGGGCCCGCCGTGATCCTGGTCGGCGCGCTGGCCCTCCTCCTCGGGGTGACCAGTGGGTACGCCGGGCCCCGGTTCGCCCTGCTCGGTACGACAATCCTCGCCGCCCTGCTGACCGTGGCCGTGGTCCTCGTCGGCTCGCCGATGCTGGCCGGCGTCCAGCGGCAGCCCCCCGACCTGCGGACCTACCTCCAGCCGCCGTTGCGACATGCCGAACAGGTCAACCCGCTCAGCCTGCTCTCCGGCTGGGCAGCCGAACCGCAACGCCCACTGCTGGAGGTACGCACCAACCACCCGTACCGCCTCCGCTGGGTCACCCTGCCCGACTTCACCGGCATCACCTGGCTGCCCGCACCCAGCTACCGGGCAGCAGGAGCACTGCTGCCCGCTGCCCCGGACCCGGCACCCCGCACCGTTCCGGTACGGCAGGAGGTAACCGTCGCCGGGCTGACCGGAACATGGCTACCGGTCCCCGACGGCACCCGCGAGATACACGGCATACGGATCGCCGTCGATCGGGACTCGACGACGGTGGCACTGCCGGACGGGCTCACCGCCGGGACCCGCTACACGGTCGAGGCGGGCATTCCTACGTGGACGCCCACCGAGCTGGCCGCAGCCCGGCTCCCTTCCGACCCCGACTACGACCGGTACCGTCTACTGCCTCCGGGCTGGCCCGCCCGTCTGTTCGAGCTGGCCCAGCTCGCAGCCGGCACCGGAACACCTCATCAGCAGGCGGTACGGCTCGCCGACTACCTGCGCCGGCAGTACCGCTTCGATCCTCGGGCCCCGGGCGGCAACGGCTATCCGAGCCTCGACCGGTTCCTGACCCAGCCTGCGTCAGCCGGTGGCGGCCGGGGCACCTCCGAACAGTTCGCCACCGCGTTCGCCGTACTCGGTCGGGCACTGGGGATGCCGACCCGGGTGGTGGTGGGTTTCCAGCCCGGCCAGGCGCTCGGCGGCGACCGCTACCTCGTACGCAGCGGCGACGCGCTGGCCTGGCCGGAGGTCTACTTCGCCGGGATGGGCTGGATCGGCTTCGATCCGACCCCGGCGGCGTCCGTGGCCGGGGACCAGGTCGTCGAGGAGCAGCCGGCTCCGCTGACCGAGCCGAGCCGGGGGCCGGACGAGGCCACCGCGCTGCCCGACGAGGAGCCGCTCGATGAGGTACGGGCCGGGCCCGGACCGGTCAGGCCTGGGTCGCCGCTCGCACCGATCGGTGCCGGTCTCGCCGTACCGGTGGTGCTGGCGGGCCTGGTCGTCGCGTTACGGCTACGCCGCACCGCCCGGCGGTTCGGCCACGCCGATCCCGGCCGCCGGGTCCTCGGGGCCTGGGCCGAACTGTGCGACGGGCTGCGCCTGGCCGGCCGGGCACCCGGCCCCGCACTGGTCGCTGACGAGGTCGCCGCCCTCGCCCGCGCCGCTGTCGCCAGTGGGCCGGACGGGGTGGGTGACCCGGCCGGTCGGCTCGCCGGGCTCGCGGGCACCGTGAACGCGGTGGCGTTCGCGGGCGTCGTACCGGATCGGGAGACCGCCACCCGGGCGACCGCCGAGGTACGCGCCTACCTGCGGATCCTGCGCCGCCGGACGGGTGGGTTTCGGCCGTGGACCTGGTGGCTCGATCCGCGACCACTCTGGTGGCGATAGGTCGCCGTCTCCCGCTGTTTCCCGCCGCCCGTGCTGCCTCCCGCCATCGGCGCTGTCACACCGCCGGGTCGGGGTACGGGTCAGCGGCTCGGCCCGGGCGTGGACCGGCGGGTGCACACCTCCTCGGAGTGCGCCACCTCGTCGACCGAGAGCACCGTGACGACCACGAAGCAGTAGTCGACGGTCGGGTTCAACCCGTTGACCCGGACCGAGGTGACCCCGGCAGCACCGTTGGCCAGGGTCGACGGCGGCCTGCCGACGGGTCCGCCGACCACGTACGACGGTGCTTGTCCGGCACTGCCGTCCTGCCAGGTCAGGGTCACCGCGATCCGCTCATCGCGGAGCCCGACCTGCCGGGGCGCGGCCAACTGGTTCTGCGACGCCGATGGGGTCGGCTCCGGCCCGGCCTGGGGTTCGGCGCCGGGCCGGATGACCAGCAGCACGGTGGCCGCACCGAGGACGAGCCCGATCACGGTGGCGACGGCGCGATGGGCACCCCAACGGCCGTGCCATCGTGGTGCACCAATTGCCGGTGGGGCTGGCGGTACGACTACCGCCTTCCGCATCGCCGACGCGCCGGTGTAGGCCGTATCCGCTGCTGGCGTGGGTGTGGACGGGTCAGATGCGAGCGGGGCAGGGAGGGGCGGAGCGGATACGACAGATGCGGGCGAGACCGATGCGAGCTGGTCGGGTACGACAGATGCGGGCGAGACCGATGCGAGCTGGTCGGATACGACAGATGCGGGCGGGGTCGGTGCGAGCTGGTCGGATGCGACAGATGCGGGCGGGGTCGGTGTAGGCGAGGCAGGTGCGACCGATGTGGACGAGCCGGATGCGGCAGACTCGGCCGGGGCCGGCAGATCGGGCGTGGACGGCGATCGGCCTGGGCGGACCCGTTCCGGCGGGCGGATCGGCTCCTGCCTGCCGCCCCCGGTGCTGCCGGTAGGCGTACTGCCGGCGGCCGGCACCTCGATGACAGGTCCGGCACGCCCCGCCCGACCTGCCGGGGTCGCCGGGGTCGCCGGGGTCGCCGGGGTCGCCGGAACCGTCAAGGCCGACTGATCCGACAGGGCGGCAGGGTCCGACAGGGCAGCGGAGTCCGACAGGGCAGCGCCGAACTCGGCGGCACTGCCGAAACGTGCCTCCGGGGTCTTGGCCATGCCCCGGGCCAACAACGCCTGCAACCCGGCCGGCACCTCCACGCGAGGCACCTGTGGCACCGGACGGTGCAGGGTGTCCTCCCGATAGGCGAACGGATCCGGTGTCCGGTCACCCGCCACCGCAAACGGTGGATGGCCGGCGAGCAGGGTCCACAGGGTGGAGGCGAGGCTGTAGACGTCGGATCGGGCGTCCTGCCGTTGCCGACGCAGCGCCTCCGGGGCGGCGTGGGGCGGGGTGAGCCGGTCGAGGGCGACGGTGCCGGCCAGTTCGTCAGGATCGGCCGCGATGCCGAAATCGGCCAGCACCGGGCCGGTCGCCCCGCACAGGATGTTGTCCGGGGTCACGTCGCGGTGGATCAGCCCCGCGTCATGGATCACCTGGAGCGCCTCGGCGATGGCGGCGGCGACCCGTACTGCCTCGGCCACCGGCATCGGGCCGCGCCGGGCGAGCACATCGGCGTACGAGCCGTCCGGGTGGTACGTCATCGCCAGGTACGGTCGCCCATCGTCGGTACGACCGGTGCCGACGACACGTACCAGATGTGGGTGCGCGGGAAGGCGAGGCAGCAGGGCCAGTTCGGTGGCCTGCGCGGTCTCCGTGCGGAGCACCTTGAGCGCCACCGGTTCGTCGCCGTCCTCGGTGAATGCCCGGTACACCGTCGCGTCCGGCCCTCGACGGATGCGCTCCTGGATCCGGTAGCCGGATACCGTCGGGGCGTTCCGGGGCGGGTCGACGGTCATCGGGCCCGGCCCGGCCTGCGGTCACCGCTGGTCGCCGCCTTCCGAGGCGGTTCCTCGCTCCGCCGATTCAGCTGGTCCTGGTGGGTGGCGATCGCGTCGGTGTCGACCCGTACCTGTCCGCCACCCGGGGTGGCCTCGCCATCCGACACGTTGACGCTCCTGTCATCGGAACCACCCGGGCCGACCATCTGTCGTCCGAGTGCACGCGCTGGGTTCGATGGTAGTGGCGGAGGCGGTTTACTCAAGGTCCCATTAGGACGTTCTCACGAGACGGGGTGCTGTTGGGCAACCCGTACGACCGGCTCAACTTCTCAGAATGATGGCTCCGCGCGTGCACTCAGGCTGGCGAACCGGTGTGCCGCCCCTCCTCGATCGCCAGGGTGAGGTCTGCGACGGTGAGCTGGCGCAGTGCGTCGACCGTCGGCCGCTGCCCGCTCCCCCGCAACCGTTGGGCCTGCGCCTGGCGTACCGCCTCGAACAGCCGGCGGGCCTCGCGGGCGTTACCGAAGTTCGGTTCGTGCCGGAGCCGCTCGAAGTGCTCGCCCAACAGTGGCTGCGTCTCGGGGACGAACTCGTAGTCGGCGGCGCGGGCAAGCCGGGTGATGATCAGGACCAGTTCCTCGGAGTGGTAGTTCTCGAACTCGATGGTCTTGGAGAATCGGGAGGCGAGTCCCGGGTTGGCCGAAAGGAACTCGGTCATCTCCGTGGTGTAGCCGGCGGCTATCACCGCCACGTTGTCCCGATGGTCCTCCATCAACTTGACCAGCGTGTCGATCGACTCCTGGCCGAAGTCGCCGCGGAGCCCTGCCCGGGACAACGTGTACGCCTCGTCGATGAAGAGCACGCCACCAGCCGCCTCCTCGAAGACAGCCGCCGTCTTGATCGCCGTCTGGCCGAGGTACTGGCCGACCAGATCACGCCGGGCGACCTCGCGGAAGGCGCCACTGGGCAGCACCCCCAGCACGGCGAGCAGACGACCGTACAGCCGGGCGACCGTGGTCTTTCCGGTGCCCGGTGCGCCGGCGAAGATGAGATGGTGACCGGTCTGTTCCACGGCCAGGCCGGCACCCCGCCGCCACTCGTTCACCTGCAACTCGTCGATCAGCCCTCGGACCTGGGCCTTGACCCCGGCCAGTCCGACCATCGCGTCCAACTCGGCCAACAACGAACCCAACACCGCCTGGTCGCGGCTGTCATCGGCGGCGTCCGGCCGACCGGCCCGGTCGTCGCCGGTGCCGGTGACCCGGGTACTGGCGTCCGGCGCGACCTCGATGCCTGGCGACCGGACGTTCTCCACCCGACAGCTGTCGATCTCTCCCGCGCAGCCCCGGCCCACCTGGATCGCCACGCCCTGGGTGTCGTGGATCCAGCACCGCCGCAGGACCGGTGAGCTCTCGTGTGCGATCTCCACCCCGACGGCACCGACCTGGGAGATCTCGCATCCTTCGACCACCGGTTTGCCCAGTTGGTAGACGTAGATACCTCGACGTTGGCAGCGGCTGATCGTGCTGGCCCGGATCTGCGGGTCGGCACCGAGTCGTACGATCATGCCGTCGTCGACATCACTCACCTCGCAGTCCTGCACGGTGCCGCCGGAGTCCTCGAAGAGGAACCCGAACTGGCCCCCGGTGATCCTCGTCTGGAGCGCGTCGCAGCGGCTGCGGTCCCGGACGTCGATCGCCGCGTCATATCCGCTGGAGATCTCACACTGTTTGATCGAGATCGAGGAGCGCCTACCGGCGATCGCCGGATGGTCACCGGCTCGTACGGTCAGCCCTTCGATCGAAAGCTCACCGTTACGGACGTCGAACGCCGGATGCGGCAGGCCGCGCGCGTCGAGCTCGACCGTGCCGGAGTCGTCGGCCGCCGTCACCCGGACCGACATGTCGACCACGAACAGTGCCTCGTGGTACGTACCCGGGGTGACCAGGATCGTCACCCCGGACGACGCGGCGGCCAACGCCGCGCCCACCGTGGCGTACGCGCCGCGCTGCTGGGGTGCCACGAGAAGAGTGCGCGCCATCGCTCCGACCGGTATCAGATGGGACCCTACGACGTCTTGCCCGCCAGCATAGTGCCGTCGCCATCCACTGTCGCGAGTAGACTGCGCCGGCCTGTTGCCGCCCATCGTGGGTCGGGTTGCGGCGTACCACCGGCTCCCCGGCCGCCGCCCTTCTCCAAGAAGAATCTCGTCGTGCATGTCGAAACGGCGTAGCCGGCTCGGATGTATCCGCGTAAGAGCCAAGCGACGCGGATGGAGCAGACGATGTCGGACGAGCAGTACACCCAGGTCACGCCGGAGCCCAGCACCCAGGTACGGGTCCTAGACCGTCTGGTCGGCACCTGGACGGTCAGCGGTGGGGCGGTCGGAACGGTCACCTACGAGTGGATGGCGGGTGGCTACTTCCTGATCCAGCGGGTGGACCTGGAGCAGTACGGGCAGCGGATCCACGGGGTCGAGATGATCGGCCACCTGCGCCCGTTCGGCGAGCAGCCCAGCGCGGACGTGTACTCGCGGTTCTACGACAGCACCGGCAACACGCTGGACTACGTGTACGAACTCGACGGGGACACCCTGCACATCTGGGGCGGGGAGAAAGGCTCGCCGGCGAAGTTCACCGGCACCTTCACCGACGGGGATCGGGTCATGGACGGTGCGTGGGTCTACCCCGGTGGCGGCGGCTACCCGTCCACCATGACCCGTACCGACGCCTGAGACGCACGGAAGGCGTCCGACGATGACGATAGGAACAAGCCAGCGAGCAGCGGGGGTCGACGGCGCACCCCGCGTACACTCGCTCCGGCCCGGCCGGCTGCTCGCCGCCGGCCTGCTCGCTGGGCCACTGTTCGCCGCCCTGGTAGCGGTTCAACTGGTGGCCCACCGAGACTTCGACCTCAGCCGGCACCCGATCAGCATGCTCGCCACCGGAGACCACGGTTGGGTACAGGTGGCCACCTTCGCCGTGACCGGGCTGCTGGTCGTGGCCGCCTCTCGTGGCGTGCACCATCGGCTCACGGCGGGTCGGGGCCGGGTCTGGGTGCCCCGACTGATCGCCCTGTTCGGGATCGGTCTGATCGCTGCGGGCATCTTCGTGCCTGATGCCGAGAACGGCTATCCGGCCGGCACCCCCGACGGGCCCGTCGCGACAATGAGCTGGCACGGGATCGCCCATTCCGCCAGCGCTGCGATCGGCTACAACGCCCTGATCGTCGCAATGGTGGTGTTCGCGGTACGTCTGGCCATCTTGCGGAGACACGGCTGGGCGGTGGCCAACGCCGCGGTCGCACTGACGTTGTTGGTGCTGCTGTCCCTGCCCATGGCCGACGGGGTGAGTATCCGAATGGCGTTCGGAGGTGTCGTGGCCTTCGGCTGGCTGGCCGCGCTGTGCGGATCCCTCCGTCTCGGCCGGGCCCGCCGGCCCGGCGAGCCCCGTCACCCCCGGTGACCAGGGTCCTGCCACCCTTTGGTACGGAAAGGAGAGTCGCGATGAAGTACCTGCTGCTGGCGTACACCAGCGCCAACACCTGGACCGAGGAGGACGTCAGCGCCGAGGAGGTCCAACGGATCTGCGACTTCTACGCCCAGTTCGAGAAGGAGTTGACCGAGTCCGGGGAGTGGGTCGGCTCGGAGGGTTTGGCGGATCCGTCACACACCCGGACCGTCCGCAAGGTCGGCGGAGCGCCGGTGGCCACCGACGGCCCGTACGTCGAGGCGAAGGAGACCCTGGTCAGCTTCAGCATCGTCGATGTGGCCAGCTACGACCGGGCGGTGGAGATCGCCGCACGGGTCGTCGACTTCACCGGCGAGACGATCGAGGTCCGGCCGGTCATGCAGGTCGACTTCGGCGGCGACGACTGATGCACCTGAGGATCGACTGATGCACCTGGATCCACCCACCGAGGACCTGCTTCGCCGGGAGGCACCGCAGGTCCTCGGTGCGCTGGTACGGCGCTACGGCCGATTCGACGTCGCCGAGGACGCCGTCCAGGAGGCGCTGCTGGCCGCCGCCCGGCAGTGGCCGGTCGACGGGATACCGGAGAAGCCACGTGGTTGGCTGATCCGGGTCGCCTCCCGGGCCATGACCGACATGCTGCACAGCCAGTTCGCCCGGCAGCGGCGAGAGGAGCAGGTACATTTCGCCATCCCACCGGACCGGTTCCTGGCCCCCGCTGCGGACACCGTCCGGCAACCCGAGGACGACAGCCTGCTGCTGCTCTTCCTCTGCTGCCATCCGTCGCTGTCGGCAGCGTCGCAGGTCGCGTTGACGTTACGGGCCGTGGGCGGACTCACCACCGAGGAAATCGCGCGGGCGTTCCTCGTACCCGCCGCCACCATGGGGCAGCGGATCAGCCGGGCCAAGGCCACGGTGGCGAAGTCCGGCGCCGCGTTCCGGATGCCCGCCGGGAGCGAGGTCGAGGCCCGGCTGCGCGCGGTCCTGCGGGTGATCTACCTGATCTTCAACGAGGGGTACGTCGCTTCCGCCGGTGCGGAGCTGACCCGCATCGATCTCAGTAGCGAGGCCATCCGGCTGGCCCGCATACTACGACAGGCCCTGCCTGACGATGGCGAGGTCGCCGGACTGGCCGCGCTGCTGCTGCTCACCGAGGCCCGCCGACCGGCCCGGGTCGCCGCCGACGGGGCGGCCGTTCCGATCGCAGAGCAGGACCGGGAACGGTGGGACCGCCGGCTCATCAGCGAGGGCACCGCCCTGCTCGACAGTTCGATGGGCGTCACCCGGCTGGGGCCGTACCAGATCCAGGCGGCGATCGCCGCCCTGCACGACGCCGCCCCACGCCCCACGGACACCGACTGGCCGCAGATCCTCGCGCTCTACACCCTGCTCCAACGGTACGACGACAGCCCGATGGTCACCCTGAACCGGGCGGTGGCGGTGGCCATGGTGCGGGGCCCCCGGGCAGGGCTCGACCAACTCCGGGATCTCGACGGTCTCGGCGACCACCACCGTCTCCATGCTGTCCGCGCACACCTGCTGGAACTCGCCGGAGATCGGGGGGCAGCACGAAGCGCCTACCGGCAGGCCGCCCGGCTGACCTTGAGCGTGCCCGAGCGTCGTCATCTCCTGCACCGCGCCGACCGCCTCGGTGACGGCACCGCCGGCACCCGCTGAGGCCGTGACGACGCCACCCGAGATCTGCCCCAGTGTGGGCGTTGGTCGAGGCCACCGGCAACCAGCCGTCCACGACACGTGCCTATCGATCGACTGTCCCCGACTCCAGGTGCAGCAGATCGGTGTCGTTGTCGAAGTCGCTGGCAAGCGCGTCTGGAGCGCGCATCCGCCACGCGTCGGTGACGAGTTCGGTCAGGCGATCGAGGTTCACCTGCGCGAGCCGCAGCATGACCAGGGGTACCCCGTCGTAGGCAGGCGTCGTGAAGAAGATCTCCGGTTCGCCAAGCAGTAGCGCCTGCTTCTCCGCCTCGTCGCCGACGTACAGCACTGCGATGTCGGTCCGGATGACCCGTGGCCCGCCTGGTTTACGCTCGGGATAGGACCAGACAAAACCCTTGTTCCCAACCCGGAAGTCGAAGCCGTCGCTCGCGATTTCGATCACGTGCGGCAGAGCGAGTGCCAGACGACGAACATCACGGGCGTCAGCCATCGAGGTCGCTCTCGGATACCAACTCCTGCATTGGCACAGGCTAGCCGCCACGTCGGGGACGGCCGGCGCGGGAGCCGAGTAGCGCCACCGCTCAGCGGAAGGCCCCGAGGCCGGCGTACGAGTGCGCAGCAGGCCACGATGTGAAGAGCGGGTTGGGGCATGGTCCTCGGGTAGCGCTGCCAGTGGTGACAGAATTTGCGGGTCCCTGTCGCCCGTCATCTGCCGGTGCTAGGTACCCTGAAGCCTCGCGCCCTCGTAGCTCAGGGGATAGAGCAACGGTTTCCTAAACCGTGTGTCGCAGGTTCGAATCCTGCCGGGGGCACCTCGAAGATCAGCAAAAACACAGCCTGACCAGCGGATACGCTCTCGCGTCAATCGGTCGACCTGTGCAGTCAGATGCCACCCGAAGCCGCCGTTTGTCGCCAGTCGTGCAAAATACGTGCAATGATCTTGGTCGAGTTTCCGCAGGTCAGACGGCACAAATGCAACAAGGCCGCAGCGTCAGCCACGACCTCCCGCACCCTACCCGTAATCCTCATCGGCTCAGTACCACCTCGATCCGCTCGCTCACTTGGCGATCGTGGCCAGAAACGTCCGCGCAGCCTGTTCCCCGGCACGATCCTTGGCCCAAACGCCCCAGCGGCTGCGAGCAGCACCTTTATAGACAGCAGCGAACGTGTGCCAGACGTGCACCCTGAACCCCTCCTGCTCCCACCACTGCTCCGTATGCCCGGACCCCTCCGACAACAGGGTCAACCCGGCTGCGCCCGCTTCGATCGCATCCACAGACACAAGCTCGTCAAGCCGCACGCGCGTCCACGCGGTGCACTCCTGGTAGATGGCCTCGGCCTCAATTAACGCATCGACCGATGCGAACACAGGCACGTTGGAAGCGGTGAAGTCGTGTGCGAAGTACGAAACCTCACCATTGCCCCGAAGCCAGACCTGGTGTGGGTGCGCCACGCTGTGCTCTAGGAGATCCGACATCGGTTCCACATCGTCCGAGTCATAGTCACCCGCATCCCACGGCCACGGCCCCAGCGTGACTACCTCATCGAAAGACCATGCAACACTGCGGAACCGCAGCCCTCCGTACCGTGCCTGAGTTTGTCGGAACAGCGCCAGAGCCGCCTCGACGTCCACTCCCGGCAGCCCGCCAAGCGTCGACCTAAGCTCCGCGTCAGTCGGCCCCTCCCCTACATCAAACGGCACTCTGTCGGCCCGATCGGCCAGAAACCGCTGTGCCCGCTCAGACAGCCCTGTCGGATCATCCAAGATGTGTCGCATGCGTTCATAATCATGGTTACGCATCAGCCATGACCTCCCGCACCCTACCCGTGATCATCATTGGCTCAGCGCCGCCTCGATCCGTTCGTTCATCCGGCTGCGGTCCCCGTCGAGGCACTTCGCGTACACCTTGAGCAGGACATCAACCGAGTGCCCCGCCCGCTCGGCGACGTCCGGAGCCGGGACGCCAGCGTTCAGCCAGAGCGAGACGCCCGCGTGCCGCAGGTCGTACGGCCGCCCGGCCAGCGGAGAAGCCACCCGATCCGGAGGCAGGCTCAACGCCCGTGCCTCGTCCCACACCCGGGAGTACGTCGACGACGCCACCACGTTCCCGCGCCCGCTACGGAACAGCCGCCCGTCCGCGCCGATGCCGAACCGGTCGATGTGCTCCCGCAGTATCGCCACCAGCTCCGGCGGTATGGGCACCTCACGCGCTTCCGTCTCGCCTCGGTGCTTCAAGCCCCGGTCATCGTGCACTTCCCCGCTGTCGGTGTACCGCTTCCCGGCCGCCGGACGGGACTTCTCGACTGTCAGCAGGCCCCAGCCCTGCTCGGGCAGGTGGCAGTCACGTTGCCGAAGGCCCAGCGCCTCACTCGGCCGCAACGCCGCGAAGTAGAGACAGGCGAAGAACGCCCGCAACCGTTCCCCTCGACGCCCCTCCTTTCCACGGGTGCCGACGTAGGTCACGCCCGCCAGTAGCTCGCGCGCTTGCCGAACGTTCACCACCACCCTCCGGTCGACCTCGCCGGCGACCTTGCGCCTGGTCGACCGGATACGCAGCTTGTCCACCGGGTTGAAGTCGAGAAGTTCCAACTCGACCGCGTACTGAAGCACGTTGTAGAAGACCGAGCGTCGCCGCCTGGTCGTCGTCGCGGCTGCCGAAAGCCCATCCATCCGCAGCCCCAACGCATCCAGCGCAGGGCGTACCACCGCGGATTCCGCCAGCGCGGGCAACGGCAGCGACGCTTTGCCGAGCCAACGCAGGGCAGCGGCGATGTCCGCCGGCCGGTCGAGTTGCCGAGCGGCCGGCGGAAACTCGTACTCCCGAAGCGCCCGCCGCAGCAACGCCGGATTAGGCCGGTCGGCCAGGTCCCGGACCAGTGCGCCGGTCACAGTCGCCAGCGCGTCCGTCATGCTCTCCCGCGACTTGGCGGCGGCACCGGGCCACTTCATGTCGATATACCGGAGTACGAAGCCAAGCCAGGTCACCGCCTCTTCCGGCTTGAGCAGCGACTCTGGCATCCCGGAAGCCTGGTCGAACGCCTCACCACGATTCGCCGCCTGCATCAGGTCGGACCGGAAGTTGTCCGCCAGCGCCCGGGTGCTGAACGTCCGCGACTTCGGCTCGCTGCCCACGATCCACCGGACCGTGTACGACTTCTTCCTGCCCGCCAGCGCGTTGACCTGAATCCCGCGAATCCGGACCTCGCGCGACTTCACGCCGCCTCCCGGTGCTGTTCCAACCACGCCCGAAGGTCGCGCCGCTCGATGCGTAGCTCACCGTTGGGGAGCTTGATGCACTCCGGCGCGATGCCCAGCTCACGCCAGCGGTAGAAGGTGCGACGCGACACGCCGTTGAGCACGTCGAGCACCTGCGGAACAGTCAACAGCTCACTTTCCATAAGGGGTGGAATCCTCCGGACGATCAGGCTGCGAGGGCGAGGGGTGTTGCGGTTGCCGAAACAGCGACGGCTGTTCGTTGACGGGCGGCATTGAGATCAGCCCGCCAACGGATACGGGCCGATACGGCACGCAGGATGCGATGTTCGAGGGGTAGGACGTCAGGGTCTTCCGGTCGGGCCAACTCGAAGCGGTATCGCTGTGGCCCGTCCGGTTCGGTGCCCGCCTGGTGCGGGTCCTGGTCGTGTTCTTCGGTGTCGGCCATGCCGCCGGCGAGGATGGCTCGTATCCAGGCCCGGTTGTCGGCGCGGTGGTCGGCGAGGGTTTTGCCGGACCACTGGCGGGAGACGAGGACCCGCCGGCCGGTGAAGCCGAGCGTGGATCGTTGGTGGACCTTCCCGGTGCAGCGGCCGGGGGTCAGGCCAGCTCTGACCCCATCGGGCTGGACACCGTAGAGAAGCCAGTTCGCACACGTCGGCGAGCACGGCAACACCGACAGCTCAGCGTGGAGCCGGTCGAAGTGCGCCTTCTGCGCGTCCGACCGGGGTTTGGCCTGGTCGGTCAGATCCTTGGTGACGTATTTGGTGACGTAGCGGATGGACCGCTCGGCATCCTTGGTGCCCTGCTCGATGCCGCGTGCGTCGATCCGGCCGAGCCTCGCGACGTAGGCCGGGCGGCTGTCGGGTTCCTCCAGCTCGTCGAGGGCTTCCGCCCAGGTGGGCAGCGGCTGCTTCGTCTTGGGGTCGACGTACGCCTGTTGGTCGACGTCCCACACGGGCGGCTTGTCGACCGAGTAGACGAGTCGGTCGAAGGCGGGCCACCACACCTGGTGATACGTCGCGGCGGCGATCTGCTTCAACAAGCGACGCGGCAGGGTGCCCCGGATGGCGAAGTGAGCATGCGGAGCCAGTCGGCGTTGCAACTCGACCGCCCCGGCGTACTGGACGTTCCAGCCGGCCGCACGGCGGACGTTCTGCCACCACCGGTCCAACACCCGGGCGAAGTGGATCGCATCCAACGCGGCGCGCCGGTAGTCGTAGCTGGCCGGGTCGACGGGGGTGCCGAGCACGTCATCGTGTTTGCCGTGCCGTTCCCCGCACTCGCAGGGGGCGATGTAGGCACCTCGGCGTAGGTGGGAGTGCACCGGGCCATGTGAGCCGAGGGTGAGCGTGACCAGCATCGACGGCCGATGAGTCCTGCCCGCCTTCCCAGCATAGGCCCGGCCCACGGTGCGTGGGTCGACGGGAAGCCGAGGCAGATCAGGCGAGTCCTGCCGCCGTTTCGTGGACCGCTTCCGCCGAGGCCGCTCATCCCGCTCCTTCGGGGTCAGGTGCCCGCGTAGGTTGGTTTCGGCCAGGGCCTCATCCAGCTCGACGATGCCCTGATCGAGGTCGGCGATCAGCGCGACCCGGTCATCGGGGTGCATCGGCTGGTAGTTGAGTGCTTCCCGTTCGAACTCCATGTGCGCCCGCACCCGCACCAGCGCGAGGACGTCCTCGCCCGGCTGGTCGGGTCGGATGGCGGGTTCGTCGGCCAGGTGCCAGCCCTCGCGGATCTGTTGGATGCGTAGCCGCCGGTTGCGCTCCGCGCACGGCTTGCACTTCACTGCCAGGGTCGCGCCGCAGGGCACTTCGACGACTTCGGTCACCCCGGTCACGGTGTCGGTACGCCGCAGCGCCAGCGGCCGGACACACACGCCGTTTTCCTCAGCAAGGCGCTTGAGCGCGTCCTTGGCCAGGGGCATACGCATCCGGTCGGCCCGGGAACCCGGCCGAGGCGGGGAAGGTACCCCTGCCGGGATCGCGATGGTTGGTTGGGGGTGGGTCATGGGGTGGCCTCCTCCGCAGGTGCCGAAGGGTTGACCCGGGTGCCATTACGTGGGGCGAACGCCGTTGCTGGTACGGGGACCAGTCCGGGCCGGTCAGACTCCCGGCGGACCAGATCGACCATCGCCACCTGGTCGACGGAGTTGATCTGTTCGTCGGACCGGTCGGGCTGCTCGTCGTCCTGGTCGACCTGCGCCGGGGTGGGTTCTTCGTTGTCGTCGTCCTCGACTGGAACCAGGTCCACGAAGTGCGGTTCAGCGGATGGTGGCGCCGGTTTGACGTTGAGGACGAGTTTCGACAGGCCGAGGAACGCCAACGCGGGGACGGCGGACAGCAGCCACCCAGACAGGCCCGGCTTGGCTACCGCCAACTGTGCTGACAGGGACAGGGCCACGGCGGCGACGAGCAGGAACATGGGGTAGCCGACCGGCCCGCCCGTGCGTCGCCGTTTGCGGATGGTGAGCAGAGCGGCGATGGGGATGAGTTCGGAGATCGCGGCGTTGGCCCAGCCGAACCAGTCCCCGGTACCGGCCGGGGAGTTGGTCATGGTCCAGTCGTGGACGTGGGTGAACGACGCCGCCCCCGCAAGTCCGCCGACGGTGAGGAGGATGAGGACCAGGACCACGCCCTCGAACCGGTCACCCATGCTGGTCACGGTGGTCTTCACGCCGCCACCTCCCGCCCGGTGTCGGTGTCGTCCAGCCGCCGGTAGTCCCGGCCCAGGTCACGAATGTCGGTGTCAGAGAGGTAGGAGAAGCGGACCCGGACGGGTTCCCGCACCCCATCCAGGGCGACGTAGCCCACCCCGGGCGAGGACTCGGGAATCCGGTCACACACGGCACCTCGGTTGCGGGCGCCGTCGCCGAGGACCATGTCCACCTGTTCCGGTTCGGTCAGCCGCAACGCGATCCGGGTCGGGAACAGGTCCCGGAACGGCAGCACGTCCTTACGCGGGTCCTGCAACGCCGCCACCACATGCACACCGACCGCACGGCCCTGCGACAACAACAGCCCGAGAGCCTCCTTGATCCGGTCGCGGACCTTCCGATCAGTCAAATACGCCGTGAGCGCGGCCAGCTCGTCGACGACCAGCACGATCAGCGGCTCATCCACGGTCGGGACGTGTTGACGGGTGACCCCACGCAACTGGGCGGCGCGTTGCCGCATCCGTTTCACGGCCTCTTCCAGGACCCCGGCCATGCTGTCCGGATCGTCGTACGCGAACCTGGCGAACAACGGCACCCCGGCCGCCAACTCCATGCCGCCCTTCGGGTCGAACGCCCACAACTCCACCAAGCCCGACCGGACCCCACCCGCAAGCGACCGGATCAGGGACCAGATCACCGAGCCCTTGCCGGAATTCGTCGCCCCCGCGATCAACACATGCGACCCGGCCAACCGCAGCCGATACAGGTCCCCGTCTTCCCGCCGTCCGAGAGGCAGGCCGTCCAGGTCCGGCACCACCGGCACCGGCAACGGCTTCACCGTGGAGGCGAGGGGGTCGCGGCGGACGAAGTGCAACACCACCCGATCCGGCCGCCCCGTTGACTTCGCCCGGCCCTCACGCAACCGGAACGCGTAGGCGAGACGTTCCGCGGCCTGCCCCCAGTCATCCGGAATCTGGCCCGGCAGCATCCGCACCGTCACCCGATCCCCGAACCGGTCACACCGCACGGCAAGGAGTTGGGGCACGTAGCGGTCTCCGGCGAACGCCGTCGCCAACCCGCAGGTAGCCATCACCGACGCCCAGCCACGCCGATACACCCATAGGCGACGCCACCGCGCCACGACCGGAAACCAGCCGAACCGCAGCCATGACGCCGGATGCCACCGCCACCACCCGAGACAGAGACCAGCCACGGCCAGGACCACGCCCACCAGAACCGGCCAGCCGAACCGTGCCCAGATCCACAGGGCAGCCATGGTCGGGGCGGTCAGCCACCAGTAGCGGACCGCCAACACCGACAGGCGAACCACGCCCCGTAGCAGCCACCAGAAGACCAGCAGCCAGCCCGGAATCCGCCAGGCCGGAAGCCGCAGGTTCATCGGTGCGACCGGGACCTTCTCCCCGGGAATCACATTGATCAACGGCACGACCAGTCACCACCCAAGATGACCCGGGAGCGGCGCGGCCGAGCCAACGTCGCCAGGCACATACGGCACGCCATCCGCCGCAGATCAAACCGACGAGGCTTCACCCACTCCTCACAGTGCGGGCAGTAGATCGCCACCACCCGAGCCGAAACCGGCGACAAACCGAACGCACGACGTAGAACGGCTTCGACCTCACGGACCGCGTGCCGCAACCACACGAGACGAGTACGGCGCATCACGACCACCGGCCCGGCAGCGGTGGGAAGCGCTCAGAGGAGTGATCGGGGGCAGGGTGAACTACGGTGGGCACAAGGCCCTCCTTCACGAGTTGAGGGGTGGGTTCAGGCGCGGGACGGGCCGGGACTCTTGGCGGAAAAACGGCCCGCCCCGCGTTGTGAAACTGGTCAGGCGGCAGCGGCAGCGACAGCGGCCGGCTTGATCGCCGTAGCCCGCAGCGAGTACGCCATCCGCGCCTTGCACTGCCCCGACGACTTGCACCGCTGCGAATCCACGTACGGGGTCAGCGTCAGACCCTCGAACTGGATAGCCGGCGGGTAACCCGGCACCGCCGACGCCGGAGGAACCGGCTGATGCGGCGCGATCACCTTCACCTTGACCTCAGTGGACCGACCAAACTTCCCCGCATCCGGGTCCAGGTCCAACACCCGAACCACCCACACCCGCTCACCCGTCTCCTTGTCCCGAGCCTGGTTATCCGGCTCTGAACGCCGGTCAAAGTCCACCTGCGCATCCACCCCGAGACACAGCGCCCCGGCCGGAAAGACGTAGTCAAACGGAACCGGCACCTTCAACGTCAGCGGAACCACGTGCAACCTCCAAGCCTCACCAGACGCCCTCTGACATCCGGTTGGTTTACCAAGTTACGTCAGCATGTAAACACAAGCAAGAGTCTAGGTGAGATTCGCACACATTGGACGGAGGCGGCCGAGCTTCACAGCAACGCAGTCCGCAGAATGGCTAACGCCGCGCGGTGTGGCTGCGAGCTGAAGGAAGGCGTGGAGTGAACTACCGAGAACTACTACGCAACGTACGAAAGCGGCCCGGCCTCTACTTCGGACGCGGCCAGTTGTCCTACGACAGGCTGGTTACGTTCCTTCAGGGGTTGGACATCGGTGCACAGGGGCTTGTGCTTGACGGCTTCCGGGAGTTCCTGGTTCTCAAGCTCGATGACGGGGACAACCTGACCTGGTGGGGTCTGGTCGAACGTCTGGTACTCGACGGCAACGTCGGACGCCCGCTCAACGCAGCGGACGATCAGACTGCCAGTGCTGGACTGTTCGATCTACTCGACGAGTTTCTTGCCGAGATGAGCAGCCCAGGTAGCCGCAGGCGACTACATCACGAGTACTGGATTTGGAGGCAGTCCCGAAGCTGGTACGACCTGGATCTCGCACGCTTCCACAGCTCACCCCCACCCCCGATGCTGCGCGCCGAAGAAGCCATGGCCCTACTCGGTGCCAGCAGACCCGTCCTCTACGACCTGATAGCGGAAGGGAAACTACGGCCCGCACGAGTGGGAGCCGACCTGCTCTTCTACGAGCGTGCAGTCGTTGCCCTCGCCGCTGAGCTACAGGAGAAGTCTGCAGGGTGAAGCCAGCAGGGAACGCAGTCCCGCTCAGGACAGCGGGTAGGTGTCCTCGATCTCGTGCCGACTGCCTGGCATCACCAGCACCGAGGTCATGATGGGTTCACCGGACGCCTGAAAGACGGTGATCACCGCGCTGAGCACCGGCTCATCAGTCGGTACGGCGAGGGCTTCGGCTTCGTCTTTGCTAACCCGGCGGGCGGTCATCCGTTCGGTGGCGTAGTCGCCCCGCAGGCTCTTGAGCCGGGCGATGTGTTCCAGCAGGCCACCATCGATCGGATCAGCTTTGGTGATCCCCGTACCGACGGCGATGTCCACCGGCACGAACGTCGCCACCAGGTCCACCGGCCCGAACTGCGACACCGTACGCCGACGCCGCTCGTACACCGGGGTACCTTCCGGAATGTTCAACTCGGCGGCGATCCGGGCCGAGGCCAGCACCGGGCCGACATGCAGGATCTCCGTGTCGGCGGTCTCGTCCAGCTCCACCGCGTCCCGGGCATACTGCGGCGAGGTACGGCCCGACGGCGGACGGCCCCGTACGAAGCTGCCCCGGCCCTGCTGAGACTCGATCCACCCGTCCTGCTTCAGGATGCCGAGCGCCTTGAGCACCGTAGGGCGGGACACCCCGAACTCTGTGCAGAGTTGGCTTTCCGAGGGCAGGGCCGCGCCGGGCGGGTACGTGTCGTCCTCGATCCGGCCCCGCAGGGTGTTCAACACCCGCAGGTACTTCGGCGTCGGAACCTCGTACGCCATCACAAGCCCCCCAGCAACAAAGATCACATAATGTCAATACAGGAGCGTAGATGCTCGCAACATGACAGCACAACCCGGGTCAGCCGTTCGACGGCACATCCCCAGCCGGAGGGGCCAGCCACCCCGACCACGAGCCACCACCCACAATCAACTCTGGACGGGAAGCGCCCGGCCACCGCCGAGGCATGCACCCGTACCGGCCGAACACCCGCAACGCCGCCCGCCGCAACGCACACGGCCCGACCTCACCACAGCCCGAACACCGGCCGTCGCCGCTCGACGGCGTGTGTCGGTCAAGCCGGTCCTGCGCCGCCGCCAACTCGGCACGCACGGCGGCGGACAGGTAGACGCTCACGGCTGGACGGCCAACGGCGACAGGGCCGACGCGCGCACCAACACCTGTACCTGCGCGCCGAGCTTGCCGCCGGGAAGGACCTTGAACCCCTCCAGCCACACCCAACTGTGCGACTCCGGCCGGTTGGTTACCAGACGTACCCCGGTCACCCGCAGCGCAGTCGGCCCGTCCTCCGGGTGGTACCTGTCGGTGGCGGAAAGGCGATACACCTCGCCAAGACGTACCCGGATGTCAAACACGACGACCCTGCACCGCCTTCGCGGCCGGCTTGCTGGCGACGGGCCGAAGACCGGACTTCATAACGAAGATCTCCCGCTTCTCCACCGCAAGACCAGCCTGATCCAGCACGTAACCCGTGATCCAGGCCCAGCCCCGGTAGGTGTCCTTCTTGCACACCGAAATCACCCGGAAGACCAACGCGCACTCGCCCCGAAACTGCACAGACGCAGCACCATCAATCCGCAGCACATCACCTGGCTCCGGTGTCACCCGCTACCCCAATCCGAGAAAGTTGGATGGCACCGGGACGGGCGGGCTCCCCTGCGGCCACACTGAGCCCTCTCACGGCCGCATCTCCAGCACCCATCCCGGTGCCAGCTCACGAGGCCGCCAGGCGGCCAGACCCGCCACAGTCCAGACACGACCGGCGAGCCAACGCCCGCCCAGGTCGCGCCGCCTGCGCCATCACCCGAAGCGCCACCCGTTGCACGACGTACTTCCACCCCGCACCCGCGCAGAAGGAGCAGACCGGCGAAGTGGGTGGAGTCGACACGGCGTCTGGGCCAGGAAGGCTAGACGCGCCTGAGCCGAGACCAGTCAATGCCAGACCAGACATAACCGGAGCTACCGGAGCAACAAGCATCAGACTCTCCCCAGACGCAGAGCGTTAGAACTAGCTCTATAGGACAGCAAAGCGCATCCTTCTGTCAATAGAGCTAGCTCTAATGGTGGATCGTCTAGCATTCAACCTGACGGTGATAGCTTCAGCTGGCTCATGACGAGGAGGAACAGGTGAGCATCGGCTACCGAGAGCTGGCGGGCCTCCTGCGTCAAGCCATCCAGCGTGGCGACTATCCCGAGGGCGGCACGCTACCCAAGCAGAACGAGATTGCCGCAGCCCACGGCGTCAACATCAACACCGTGCGGCAAGCCGTACGGGTTCTCGAAGCCGAAGGGCTGGTGACGCCGGTCCGCCGTCGGGGAACAGTCATCCGGCCACAGGTCCCTATGAAGCGGCTCGGCATCGAGCGATACGCCAAGAGCAAGTGGAAGTCTGGCCTCGTTGCGTTCGCCGCCGACCGGGAAGCAACCGGTCGCGCCTGGGCACCAGGAGATCAGACCCAGACCGTACGGATGACCGAGGCTGACTCCGAGGTCGCCGAAGCCTTGGGCATCCCGGCAGGAGCGCCCGTCTATGAACGTGCCCGGCTCGTAAAGGAATCGGATAGTCCCACGCATACCCTGACCAGCTACTACCGACCTGAGGACGTTGAAGGAACAGCGCTGGTCGACCCGACCCCAGGCCCAGCCGGTCGCGGTGGCGGATTCGCAATCCTCACCGACCGAGGCTTGGAGCCGGATCAGATCACCGAGACCGTCCGCGCACGTATGCCCACACCGGACGAGGTTGAACTGCTACAACTACCCGCAGGTGAGCCGGTCATGATCCTGCATCGCACGACGCACACGGGTGAGGGTCGACCGGTCGAGTTCGCCCGGGGAGTGCACGCCGCATCCCGCTTCACCTGGTCGTACACCTTCAAGATTCCTGACTGAAAGCCAAGCCATGACGATGCCCACGGTCATCCCGTCAGCCCACCGCGCAGACGTCGAGTGCCTGTGGGACTACCACAACATGCACCACCAAATCCGGCCCTGCGATGTCGGGATCGGACTGGGCAGTCATGACCTCGGCGTCGCCAAGATTGCCACCGAACTCTTTCACCGGAAGATGTACCCGCGACTGGTCTTCACCGGGGCCAATGCGCCCACCACCGTCGAGCAGTTCCCCCGTGGTGAGGCCGTGCACTACCGCGAGTACGCCGTTGAGCACGGCGTACCGGCCGACGCGATCCTCATCGAGACCGCGGCCAGGAACACCGGCCAGAACATCGAGTTCACCCGCGCCCTACTGGCCGAGCACCAGGTCGAGACACAATCCGTGATCCTGATGTCCCGGCCCTATCAGCAGCGCCGCGCCTACGCCACCTGCAAGAAGCTCTGGCCCGAGGTCGATGTCATCTGCGCGTCCCACCCGCTCTCACTCGATGACTACGTCACCAGCATCGGCAACGCCACCAAGGTCATAGACATGCTCGTCGGCGACACTCAACGCATAGACAAGTACGCCGAACTCGGCTTCGCCATCCCCCAGGACGTACCCGCCGAGGTGCAAGCCGCCTACGCCCGCCTTGTTGACGCCGACTACATCAGCAGACTCATTCGTTAAAAGCTGGTCGTCTAGAACAGCGCCATCGACCCGGCATGTGTTATTTGCGTCGAGCCGACCACACGGCCCACTTGAGGCGGAATTGTCACATTTTCTTCCTTCAAAAGCATCCGCACAGCGTTCAGGGTCTGACCAGGGCGAAAGATTGTCTTGAGTAGGGTAAACCGACGCAACTCGTCCAGTGACGCACTCCGTCCCGGCAGGCCCGCTAGGTGCTCCAGGAGGAGACGACGAAGCGGTCCGAGTTGAGGCATAGGTCGTATTGGCAGAGTTTCCTGATTGGGGTCTCTGGGATCCCTATACCCGATGCCCTGATATGGATCGACACGCCAGATTGCATCCTTCATCTTTTCGACACCCTTTTCGGAATTGGTGCCGTAGACGAGGTATAAGAGATTGCTGCGCTCGTCGGCTAGTTCGAAGTCTAGAACGTACTGGAAGCCCGCCTCGTTTAGCACCCGACGATACTGCGACTTGATGTATTTAGCCTTTGCACCCTTAGGCTGAGCTTGAACTTCCCGCCACATCACAGGGCCGAAGACTCTGTCTCCATAGTGCCGGGGGTCAGAAGCGAACCTCCAGAACTGACTGGGCTGCATCGTTACGATCACTTCGGCCGCCTTACTCTTGGCCGTCTTGGCCAAAATTTCGAAGTCGACGGCGGAGCCCCATGTATCGAGGATCAGCAGTAGAGGCTTGTTCCATACTCGATGTTTCTCAAGAAGAGGGACGAGGTCGTCCCGGCAGTTTCCTTTCTGAGGATCAACTACCAATCCGCGCGCCGCTAACGCGGCCTTGTCCAACGTGCCAAGCTCACGGAAAAGGACGTTACGCAAATGGTCGACGCGTCCTTGGTCATCTTCAAGAAGGAGAAAACGACCCTCCCGCCCTGGCCTCGGCGGGGAAACGCAACCCAGAGCTGCCCTCAGGGCAATGACTGGAGATCCCGGCGATCCATCCTCGTATTCGCCGGGACCAGAAAATCCTTCGGCGTAGGTAACACCTTTCGAGCTATACACCGACTGGAGCAGAATGGGGAACCAGGCATTGAGATAGCTACGGTACACAAGGTGCTTGGCCGCTGTGTGCGGGTCCTTCTTCCACAGCACTTCATCAGGCGTTGACAAGGCCCCCCCTGTCTACAGTGCGCAGTCGTCTCGACACCGTAAGACATGTTGGCCTTGGTTCGCTACCCCTCTATCCGACCGTCGTGACGGCGGCAGCCCTCAGCTGCGGCATCTCGTCCCATGTCTCCCCGTCTAAGGTTCGACCGCCAGCCTTCGGCGTCCTGCCTCCCCACTGCTTAAAGAAGAAGGCCACCTTCTGCAACTGACACTGATCACGGAGATCACGCACCCATGCTGGATCGATGGGCCGGGCGCCTGCCCCTGACTCACCGCCTGCAATAAGCCAATGGATGCCCGTCAAATCTAGCGAGGCCAGAGGGCCGAGAAGGGGTTCAGCAGAGATGAAGCGCACGGCCGCCGGTACGGCCCGTAGAGGATCTATCCGGACGACCTCAGATGCGTCCTCCACACTGACGCCGATCCAGACGTTCGCGGGCCAGGTTAGCCGTGGGGCGAGCTTGACTAAGCGAGAAGCCCTCTTCGTTAGTACCTGGTAGGTGTGCTGTGGAGTAGCCGCCATGACCTCGAAGACTTGCTCGACAAATTCAAAGGGCACCTTCGCGTGGAACAAGTCACTCATCGAGTTAACGAACACAACCCGGGGGTCCCTCCAGCGCAAGGGCAGGGTCAGCTCTCCCGGATGGACGGCGACGCCAAAACCTGGCCCGGAGGTGCGCGGGTCACCGTCCGTCTGGTACTTGGGCGAGCCCATAGCCTTCAGGCGCTTCGCAAGTGTAAGGGCGTAGCAGTGGTCACAGCCGCGCGAGATCCGATCACAACCAGTAGTCGGATTCCACGTTGCTTCAGTCCACTCGATGGAACTCTTGTCTGCCATTACCACACTCCCTGGCCGGCTTACCTAATTCTGTCGAACATGCGTACGGATTGGAAGGTATACGGTCGGTCTTTCTTGTGGATCAAGAGAAAGACGTCTCGCATGGTGAACCGTTGGGTAGCCCTTACAGCAACGGTGGAAGATAGCGACTGGGACGAGGACGACCAGGATGTACCGCCCTACGGACCCTCGGCCGGGTACTGGCGACCGGCACAGACGCTGGCAGACGGTCCGCAGACCACTCGGAAGCAAGGAGATTGGCAGCGTGAAGGCGCATGACTGATCTCCGTGGTGGGCCTTCACGCGGACGGCGTGGCAGGGGCTAGTGTCCTGCGCCAGAAATTCGCCTACAAAATCGTGCGAGTGATTCGAGGATCTCTTCGGCGGTCTTGGTCCAGATGAAGGGACGTGGATTGCTGTTCCAGTCGGTGATCCACGCCCGGATGTCCGCCTCAAGGGACCGGACGCTCTTGTGCGCGCCACGACGGATCTTTTGTTCGGTGAGGTAGCCGAACCAGCGTTCGACCTGGTTGAGCCAGGACGAGCCGGTCGGGGTGAAGTGCATGTGGAAGCGGGGGTGTCTGGCGAGCCAGGCCCGGATGGCCGGGGTCTTGTGGGTGCCGTAGTTGTCGCAGATCAGGTGGATGTCGAGGTCGGCGGGCACGGTCTTGTCGATCGCGGTCAGGAACTTCTGGAACTCGGTGGCGCGGTGCTGGCGGTGGAGTTGGCCGATCACGGTGCCGTCGGCGGCGTTGAACGCGGCGAACAGGCTGGTGATGCCGTTACGGACGTAGTCGTGGGTGCGGCGTTCCGGCATGCCGGGCATCATCGGCAGTACCGGCTGGGAGCGGTCCAAGGCCTGGATCTGGGATTTCTCGTCGACGCACAGCACCACGGCCCGTTCCGGCGGGTTGTGGTACAGGCCGACCACGTCAACGACCTTCTCCATGAACTGCGGATCGGTGGACAGTTTGAACGTGTCCGCCCGGTGTGGCTTGAGGCCGAAGTCCCGCCAGATTCGCCCGATGGTGGACTTCGACAGCCCGGATCGCTCGGCCATTGACGTGCGGGACCAGTGCGTGGCGTTGCGTGGTACCTGCTCCAGAGTCGCGACCACCACCTGTTCCACCTGGTCCAGGCTGATCGACGGCGGACGGCCCGGCCGTTGCTCGTCGATAAGGCCGTCGAGCCGCAGCTTCAGGAACCGCCGCCGCCACTTACCCACAGTGGACAGATGGACACCCAGCTCCGTCGCCACGTCGACGTTCGAGGCGCCCTCGGCACACGCCAGGATGATCCGTGACCGCATCGCCAGAACCTGCGACGACTTCGCCCGCCGTGACCAGCGCGTCAACGTCGCCCGCTCTTCGTCCGTCAGCGTCAACGGTGGGGTCGGACGCCCGGTTCTTGGCATCCTCGTAGCCTACACCCACTTATAAGGCGAATTTCTGGCGCAGGACACTAGTACGTTAGGCGACAAGTCGGTGGTCTGAGAGGTCGGTTCGAGGATCTTTGAGTTGATCTATGCCGTGCGTCCGGTTGAGGGTCTTTGATCGGGTCCCCGCTGTTGATAGCCGGCCCTCGATGCTGTGAATGTGAATCGCGGTCGTGACCTTCGGGTCACGGTGGCGTTAGCCCGGTCATGGGTGATCGGAAGCCGTACCCCAGTGATGTCACCGACGCGCAGTGGGCGCTGATCGGGCCGTTCCTGCGGGCATGGAAGGCCAAGCGCGTCTCGGTCTCGGGCCATCAGGGCGACTACGACCTACGGGAGATCGTGAACGCGATCCTCTACCAGAACCGGACCGGCTGTCAGTGGGCGTACCTGCCGCACGACCTGCCGCCGAAGTCCGCGACCTACTACTACTTCGCCCTATGGCGCGACGACGGCACCGACCAGGCGATCCACGACCTGCTGCGCTGCCAGGCCAGGGAGAAGGCCGGCCGGACCGAGGACCCGACCGCGGTCGTGCTGGACAGCCAGTCGGTCCGGGCGGCGAACCATGTCCCGGCCGCCACGACCGGCAAGGACGTCGGCAAGAAGGTGTCCGGCCGCAAGCCCGGCCTGGCCGTGGACACCCTCGGTCTGATCATCGCGGTCGTGGTGACCGCCGCGTCAGTCACCGACAACGCCATCGGCATACGACTGCTCGACAAGGTCGTCGAACACACCCCGACGGTCACCCGCGCCTGGGGCGACGCCGGCTTCAAACAGGACTTCGCGCTGCACGGCGCCGTCCTCGGGGTCGACGTCGAGGTCGTCAAACGATCCGACTCCCGCCCCGGGTTCGTGCCGGTACGCAAGCGGTGGATCGTGGAACAGACCTACGGCACCTTGATGCTGCACCGTCGTCTCGTCCGCGAGTACGAGAGCCGCCCAGAATCGGCGGTGTCACGGACGTTGTGGGCGTCGATGGTCACCATCGTGCGTCGGCTGACCGGCACCAGCACCCCGTCCTGGCGGCACCGGTGAACCTCACCGTGATCCTCGACCTGATCACCGCACGCGAAGCCACCGCCGGTCAGGCCGCCGACCGGCTACGCGAGCAGATCACCGCCCTCACCGCCGACCTCACCCGCATCGAGGGCGAACTGGCCGCCCTGACGACCACCCGCACCACCCTGAGCGCCCTCACCGCTGCCGAGTTCACCGCCGACGCCCCGACGATCGCCAGCGCCCCCTACCAGCAGATCCTGGACGTCCTCACCACCGCGCCCGCCGGCATGCGAGCCAAAGCTATCTGCATCGCACTCGACGTCGAGCCCTCACCGAACCACGTCGAGAGCACCCGCGCGAAGCTGAAACGAATGGTCCACCGCAACGTCCTCACCGAAGACGAACCCGGCGTATTCACCCTCATCTCGAAACGGACCTAAACCTTCGAACCGCCCTCTCAGGAGCTGCTGGGGCGCCGGCTGTTTGGTTCCTGTGTCGCCCGGTAGTCCTTGGGGGATATGCCGTATGCGTTGCGGAAGACTCGGCTGAAGTGGGCCGGGTCGGTGAATCCCCATTCGGAGGCGATCCTCTGGAGCGTTCGGTGGGCCAGGAGTGGATCGGCAAGGTCGTGGCGGCAGCGTTCGAGCCGACGGTGACGTATCCACCTGGCCACGGTGAGGTTTTCGTTTTCGAACATCCGGTGCAGGGCGCGGACCGAGATGCCGTGCGCGAGGGCCACCATCTGCGGGGACAGGTCGGGGTTACGGATTCGCCGTTCGATGAAGTCATCGATGCGAAGCCGTAGCACCCGTTGCCGCGTCTCCTCCAATGACCGGAAGTCGTCCAGATGCTCGCTGTGCAGGAAGGCGGTGAGGAGGTCCACAGCGATCGTGGACAGCCGAGGTAGGTCGGTCGACCGGTAGCGGTCAGCGTGTCGGACCAGTTCGACAAGGTAGCGAGCGAAGAGAGGGCCGAGCCCTTCCTGGCTGGGCAGAGCCGCCCCGAAGAGTGAGGTGGCGGCCTTTGGCATGGGAAGCAACTCCACCGGCATCTGTATCAGCAGCCCTCGGACCGGATTGCGGGCGAGGAAGCGGAAGGGCTGCCAGCTATTATAGATCATCGCCTTTCCCTCATCGATGAGGGAGGAATCACCGTTGGCGAGGTCGAATCCCAAGCCGTCACTCAAGCTCAACCATGTGATCACCTGCCCTGGATCATGCCGGCGGATCAACTTTGGGGATCGGTAGGAATTGAGCGGTGTGAAGCCCAGGGCAGACACCTGGATGTCACCAAGGTCCACCATTCGCGCTGACGCCTGGAAGTTGTCCGTGTGCTCAGTACGCATGACAGCGGGCAGGATGCCGCCATCGACGGCCTCCTGCCAGGCCGCGAAGCGCTCCGCCTGCGGCAGGCCTTCGGTCCGGAAATCCGCATAGGCGTCCATCCACAACCCCCATGGTCAGCCAAGATCTTCCACTATGCGTCAGCCCGCCGCAGGCGCCTGGCGCGGATAGTCAAGAGTCAGGCGCTAGCGGTCAAGGCATATGCTACATCGATCGTCGACACTTGGCGTAGAAAGATCAGCGAATCGAAAGGAGGAACGTTGACATCTAAAGGATGCCTCGCATTTTCATAGTGGCCTGTGGCGGATTATGTGTCCGGGTGCAAGTGATCGTCACGGCATGCTCGGAGTGATCCTCCCGCTCGTCAGAATGTGGACCGCCCAGTTTTGCCGAATCGCATTGATTGGAGATCGAGTGTCAAGAGTTCTGCGTAAAGTCGTAGCTACGTCAGCCGTCTCGCTACTGAGCGCCGTGGGTCTCGCCGCCACCCCATCGCAAGCGTCCGCGATGCCCAACTCCGAAACCATTTCGACCGTGACTCATGTAAGTACAGACCTTTCGGATATCCCGACGCCTGCGGTGCTTTATGGCAGGTACGCAACGCTGTCCCAGTGTATAAGCGTGGGAAGCAAGGGGGAATTCCATGGTCGGTGGCTGAGCTGGAGCTGCTACGACAACAGGCCCATCGACGTACAGCTCTGGGTGGTGTATAGCTGATCGGTTCAGTCGAGCCTGATCGGCTGACGCGCGGCGTACCTCTGCCACCGCCACCGGGCATGGCGTTACGGAGATGCAGGGCACGGAGGCCGGTCGGCACTTTTCGATCGGCCTCGCGCTCCCGCGCGGCACCCGCCGACGCGACCATCGCCAGCCCTGCCTACCAGCAGATCCTCGCAGTCTTCCACGCCACCACCGACGGGATGCGCGCCAAGGACACCGAAGCCCTACGCGCCAGACTCAAACGCCTCGTCGCCCGCCAAATCCTGGCCGAACCCGAACCCGAACCCGGCCTGTTCACCCTCGCCTCGCCAACGCGGCGCCCCGGACAGCCTTGCGAGCAGGACTTCCAACCTCCAGCCAAACCCACAACGGACATAACCTCTCGAACCACCCTCTGAGACCGCGCTTCAGTCGAGCCGTTGCAAGCCACGGAAGAGCCACGCTCAGTCTGGGCTAATCACACCACTGCCGAAACATTCTCATTAGGATCAAGGCGCCGCGCAAGCGCGGCGCAGGCCCGCCCGCGCTCGACCTGCTGGCGGCCTCCGGCCGGCATCGGCCGGCGCGGCGGGCCGCACCATCACGCCTCGCCCCACGATCAGGTCTGGTCCGAGCAGTGCTTCAGCGACAGCGGTAAAGGGGGATCCCTACTGCATGCCGAGCACCGCTACGGCCATGGTCCGCAACCGGCCGTAGTACCCGCGCTCTTGTTGACCGGTCAGGATCGGTAAGACGCGGTCAAGGTCGGCCATGCAGCGGGTGAGAGTCCTTTGGCGTCTTCCGTCCAGGCTGCCTCGATTACCCAGCCGGGTGCTGACACAGCCCGCAATGTCGGCGTCGAGCATCACCATGTCAACGCCAAGCAGGTCTACTCCCCTCAGGTGTTCTGGGAAGGCTGCCCGCAAGTGGGCGTCCCACAGTCGCGCCACGGCTTCGAGTTCTTCGCCCTCTGTCCGCATTCCACGATGATCCCAGCCAGTGACAGCCGTGACGATCGCGAGGGTGGCTGGCCGCCGTCGTGGTTAGGGCGATCGCTGCCGCGCCGCTGCGCGGCTTGCCACCGAAGTACGTGGTACAGGCGCGCAGAGAGCCGGCGGCACGGCAAGCCGCCCCTGGCCGGAAAGGCCGGGGGCGGTGAGCCGCACACCGCCGGACAGCCGCGCGCCCATCGCGCGGCCGTGCCAGCCACGTGCCATAAGCCGGTGTCGCGAGCGGTCACCAGCGGGCAGGGGCGGGCACCACGACACCGCCAGCGACCAGGCACTTCAGACAGATCAGGTCAGCGGATCACGATCTTCCAAACTGGCGGCCTGGCGCTGCTATGGTGCGGCCGTGTCGGATCCCGTAACCGTTGCCGCTCTACTTCGCCCGCTCCTGGGCAGACGCCTGCTCGCGGCAACCGAGGCACGGCACTGGTTCGACGAACGGCCAGTGACGGGAATTAGCGGCCTGCTGCATTTCTGGCTGCACTTCGAGGGAATGCCAGCCATCATGGCCCACGGCTGCGGTGAGCTGCTGATGCTCACCGAGGAAGAGCCCTACCCGTCGTACGACATGCAGGAGCACGGACAGACCGTGGTCGGGCCGGTCCACCCCACCGACCTGCTCGGCGAGGTGGCTGGGCAACGCCTCGTCGACGTGGGCCTCATCCAGGGGCACAGCACGATTCCGACTGTCGGCGGAGTCCTGCTCCACTTCGAACGGACCGAGCTACTCATCGCGACCCTGGCCGACGAATGGGTCTGCCAGCCAGGACCGATCCCGGACCAACTCCGCCAGTACCTGTCGTTCATCGGCTGGCTGAGCAGCCCCGCACTCACTACCGAAGGGCAGTGACGTCGGTGGCCAGGGCCACGGACTATTTACGGACTGATCTTGAGAGAAAGCGGCCGCGCGTGAACCGTTTCAGCAGGTCAGAGGGCCGCACACCGGCTGAGCCGTACTCCATTCCTAAACCGTGTGTCGCAGGTTCGATTCCTGCCGGGGGCACCTCGAAGATCAGCAAAAACGCCACCTGACCAGCAGATACGCTTCCCAGTCGAGTTGACCACGTAGACGGCCATAGTCCACCCTCAGCCGCCGCCTGTCGCCAGTCGTGCAGAATACGTGCGAAGATCTTGGTCGAGTTTCCGCAGGTCAGGCGGCACAAATGCAACGAGGTCGCAGCGTCAGCCACGACCTCCCGCACCCTACCCGTGATCAACTGCCCTCCTCCTGCACGCTGACTGGCCCGAGACCACGTCACATGGCAACGGGAAGTGTCTCGATCCAGCAGTCATCGACCTTTGGGATGATGGGGTTGTTCCGGGAGAATGTCTGGCCCCTCGGGCCGAAGCTGTTTCGCCGATGGGGTTGCCGTTGACTTTTCGAGTCTGCTGCGACCCCGGTCAGGCCACGATGTCCGGATAAGGACTCCTCATCGCGCCGAAGTAGGCCTCGGGCGCTCCTTCAATATGCTCGGGCAGTTCATCCATGAAGGCGCGCAGCAGAGGGGTCGCGTTGTGCCGGTCGAGGTCCTCCCGCGAACGCCAGACCTCATAGAGGAAGAATCGGCCGTCCTCCTGCTCGTGAAGGTGGTATTGAAGGTTGCCCTCGTGCCCTCGAGACGGCTCGACGAGGCCCATCAGGAGCTTTCCGAACTCGTCGGCATGTCCGGGCTTGGGGGTCAGGAATCCGTAGAGCGCAACGGGCGCTGGTGCAGTAGAAGTCGTCGTCATGTGATCAACATAGGATGTGACATAAGTGTTAGATTCAAGGCGTTTTCTTATGAGGTGGGTCACATGAAGATCGGGGAGCTGTCCCGCGACACGGGCGTGGCCGTACGTCTGCTCCGCTACTACGAGGCTCAGGGGCTGCTCACCTCCAGCCGCAGCGAAGGCGGCCACCGCCATTACGATCCCGAGGCCCCTGCCACCGTCGCGCGCATCCGCACCCTGCTCGCCGCCGGGCTCCCTACCAAGGTCATCCGCGAGCTCATGCCCTGCTTCGTCGGCGACGGCACCGAGCTCCAGGCCTGCGTTCTCGACCACCTCAGAACCCAGTACGCCGAGTTGGACTCCCGCATAGCCGACCTCACTCAAGCCCGTACGGCTCTGGGCGGCATCCTCGAAGCCTCCGACCTAGCACTCACTCACACCTAAGAGGTTTCATCACTCACTCACGCCTAAGCGGTTTCATGAGTCGATTGATGGGATCGTGAGGCTGGTCGCGGCGAGGAACGACCACAGCACGACAGCGTCGCGGCGGCTGCGTTGCAGGCCGTGGAACGGCTGTCGACAGCAACGCCGCCGGACGGCAGCACACCGACGAGCGCAGGCCACGGACGAAGCTCCAAGCATGCAGCCGTTGCCGGACGCGTTCGGACACGACGCACAAAGCTTGCAAACGAGATGCGGACCTTGCAAGTGACGCCACTGCCAAAACATTCTCACCAGGATCAAGGCGACCTGCTGGCGACCTGCGGCCGGCGCATCGGCCGGGCCGGCCGGCCACGCTGACGGGACAAGAGCACGAGGGCTGAGGCGGGACGATCGCCATCGGGTTGCTCTCTGTCGAGGTCGGGGCGATCAGCTGCCGTGCAGCGGAGCTACTTGGCCCCGGATTCTCGTGGGCACCGTCCGCGGTCGATGACGACGAGGACCAGGTCGTGACCCGTCCCCCGGATGCCGGATTCTCTACGCCGCCCGCCCGGCGTCAAGGGCGCTGCGCGTCGGCACGCCGATGGCCTACGGTCGCCCTTGACTCCGACCGGGGCGACACAGACTTTGGCATCTTCTATCCGGGGGACGGGGGCAGCATGGCGGCCAGTCCGCATCGAGTCCACACGATCGCGAGCGCGGACCGAGAACGATGCGAGACGATGAGAAGCCCCCGCGCAGGTCAGGCCGGGGGAGCCCAGGTCATCGCGCAGGGGCAGCTTGATCTCGACATCTATCGGGTGAGGAGGAATGGCGGGTCACACCTCATCACAGCGAACAGCTCGACCTTGCTCCGGGGCATGCTGCCGCTCCCTCAGACAAGTCCCTCGTGAAGGAATCGCGCTCAGCGCTTCGTCTCGTACCTGGTCAGGATCACGCCGCCGGGAAACGTACGCGTCTCCACCAGGTTAAGGTTCACCCAGCCGTCCAGCGCACTGAAGAACGGTGTGCCGCCGCCCACGAGGACCGGATGGGTGACGATCTCGTATTCGTCGATCAGCCCGGCCCGCATTACCGCCCCGGCGAGCGTTGCGCCACCGACCCTCATCGGCCCGCCGTCCTCGGCCTTGAGCCGGGTGATCTCGGCGATCGCGTTGCCGGTTACCAGGCGAGTGTTCCAGTCGACCTTGTCGATCGTTGAGGAGAACACCACCTTCGGCGTGTCCCGCCAGTTCCGCGCGAACTCGATCTGCGCCGGGGTGGCTCTCGGCTGCTGGTCGCCGGTCGGCCAGTAGGCGCTCATGCTCTCCCACAGTCGGCGCCCATACAGAAACAGGCTGATCACCCGCTCCTGATCGAGCCACCACTGGAAAAGCTCATCGCTCGGCCCGCTCCATCCGATGTCGTCGCCGGGCGCCGAAATGTAGCCGTCCAGGGTCAGGTTCATGCCGTAGATCAGTTTCCGCATAGCACCATGCCTTCCGTCAGTCGGTCTCGGAAGACTAAACCAGTCGAGCGGAGGAAACTGATCGGTGCGCAATCTGTTCGTACGGAGCGGCTCCCGACCCTCGCTCAAGACTTCCAAGCCGCTCGTCCCGTACACCTTGGTTCGTGCCATTAGCGTGCCATTAGGGCGAGTAAACCACGGTCACTCGCGGCATTGGTCGAGGCACTTACACGCGGCGAAGATGCCTTCATGATGGCTTCGCTCGATTTCCCAAGCTGCCGGTATCTGACCCCAGCCTGACCCCAGCACGACGCCCACAGCCGTCACCGAATGAACGCCGGCCCCGAGCCAGCGGGCAGGCGAGGCGGGTAGCAGCGGATGCGGAAGGTTCCTACGGATCAGAGGGTGGCTGTACAGCCATCCGTACAGCCAAGCTGGCCGACATGGGCAGTCCGAGGCGACGGGAGCGACAGGACGAGCAGGCCAGCGGCAGCCACCGACGCCAGCCGACAGGTGTCTTGATCCCTGCAAGACAGAGGTAGCCGCCACGCTCGCGGCCTGCCCTACGGGGGCGCCTCCGGCCGTCCTCGGGTGTCCGCAGCGCACCGTGCCGAGCGCCTGCCATGATCTTGGCTCGCGAAGCCGGCAAGCAGCCAGCCCGCCCAGGTCACGGGCACGGGCGTCACACTGCCGCAGTCGCCTTCCTAAACCGTGTCGCAGGTTCGAATCCTGCCGGGGGGCACCTCGAAGATCAGCAAGAACGCCACCTGACCAGCGGATACGCCTCCCAGTCGAGTTGACCTTGTAGGCAGCCGTAGGCCGCCCTCAGCCGCCGTTTGTCGCCGGCCGCGCAAAACACGTGTAATGATCTTGGATCGCTGACATGGTCTTTTTCCCAGCTCAACGCCTCCACGCTGAAGCGAGAAAGGGCGCTGGACGTCCGGCAGGATCACGGCCGTGATTGACCCGGGGCCGAGCCCGCCAAGCCGTCTTGCCGTGGAGACCCGCTTCATAGCGCTCCTTGACGGCAGCCAGTCACGGGATGGGGTGGACCGGTGGGCCAGCCGGGTCATGCTCGACCTTGACGGATTCGAGGTCGATGAGGCGGTGTGGTGGGCACTCGGCGTCCTCGCCGGCATCGACCTACGGCACGGGCCGGAAGAGCCGTACCTGCATGACGATGCGCAGGTTCGCGGCTGGCTGATGGAGTTCCAGGAACGATGCGCCCTCATCGGCTGAGAGCCGCCTCGATCCGTTCGCTCATCCGGCCACGGTCCCCATCGAGTACCGGCGTCCCGGGCCACACGGTAAGCCGCTGACGCAGAGCCCGCCTCCGACGTGTGGGCCGGGGGCAGGAAGCCGTAGGAACGCCGGGCGGTCGCAGTGCTACCCGTCGTTCTGTAGCTCGCCCCTGATCAACTGGCCGACGGCTTCGATGTCCTTTGACTGGACGAGCTCTTCTAGCGCTCGGGCCATGGCGGCTACCCCTGGTTCGGGGATGATCACCAGGTCGGTTGACCAGAAGTAGGCGCCGCCGGCAGTCTCTCCGCTGGTTCGCTGCCGCTGCAGTACTCGCTCGATGGCGGGCAGGGTGAAGAAGGTGAGGTAACGGACGGAGCCGTCGGTGAGGTGTACGTGGACATCGGCGTCCTGGACGGACTCGGGGGGCCCATTGCCGAGCAGGAAGCGTGCGGTGAAGGCTGGTCGCTCCACCATGTAGTAGGAGCCGTTCTGCACTGGCCCTCCGGATATTCAGCGGCCCTGAGGTCCGTAAGTAGAGACATCTCATTCTGGAGCATCGGTTGGCGTGCATATACCCGCAATGATCTTGACCGACCGACCGACCGACCGGCCAGGCCGACAAGTGCAGGCCCCGGTTCGGCTGGATACCCGCCTTCGACGCCAGGGAGGACATCCTGGCGACGGAGGGGATCGCGGCAAGACGGAGGTGTCGACCACACGGACCGCTGCGGCTTCCGGACCGGGCTCTACGCTTGGGTCGGGGCGACGGGGGGTGCTGTGCCGAGATGAGCCGTCTGACCGTTCTGGACAAGGTCGCCTGGGAGGGCCGGGAGCTCCCGGGTGACCGTACGGCCGCATTGTTGCGGGCGCTTGTCGGTGCCGGGCCCGGAGGGCTCAGCGAGGACGCGCTGGTCGACCAGGTGTGGGACGACAGCGTCCCGGCAAACCCCCGCAAAGCATTGCAGGTAGTGGTCTCCCGAGCGCGGTCGGCGACCTCGGCTGACGTCATCGAGCGTACCCGGAGCGGCTACCGGCTCAGTCTCGCCGTGAGCGAGGTTGACGCGTGGGCGCTGCGGCCGGAGGGGCTACGGCTGGCCGCCGAGGGTCGATACGCCGAAGCCCTGCCGCTGCTGGAGCGGGCGGCCCGTGACGACGACACCGAGGTCGTCACCGCCCTGTTGCGAGCCCTCGCGGGAGTGCGGGGCGTGCCCGCCGCGCTGGTCCGCTTCGAGGAGTACCGGACGAGGTTGGCTGACGCGCTCGGGATTGATCCGTCGCCCGAGCTGCAAGCGTTGCACGCCGAACTGTTGGCCTCCGACCGGCCGGTGCGCAATGGGTTGCGTTTCGACGCCGACCGGTTGGTGGGCCGTGAGGCCGACACCGCCGCATTGCGCGTCCTGGTCCGTACCCACCGGGTGGTCTCGATCGTCGGCTCGGGCGGCCTCGGCAAGACACGGCTGGCTCACCTGGTCGCCCGGTTGGCGGAGCAGCCCGTTGTCCACTTCGTCGAACTCGCCGGCGTCACCTCGCCGGAGGGGGTCGCGATCGAGGTGGCCGACGTGCTCGGCGTACGCGACACGGTGGCCGGCCGGGCCGTCACGTTGCGTCCGGCCGACCTGCTCACCCGTCTGGTCGACGCGGTCGGGACCGTACCGGGGCTGCTGGTGCTGGACAACTGTGAGCACCTGGTGGAGGCCGCCGCCGACCTGGTGTCCGCACTGGTCACCCGTACCCCCAACCTGACTGTGCTGGTCACGAGCCGTATCCCGCTCGGCCTGCCCGCGGAACGCACGTATCCGCTGCCGGAACTCCCGCCGGACGAGGCGGCCGTGCTGTTCGCCGAGCGGGCCACCGCGGCCCGGCCGGGGGTGGTTCTGCATCCGGCCGAGGTCCACGACCTGGTGGTCCGGCTCGACGGGCTGCCGCTCGCGCTGGAGCTGGCGGCGGCGAAAGTCCGCTCGATGAGCGTCGCCGAGATCACCCGGCGGCTGGACAACCGGTTCGCGCTGCTGCGCGGTGGCAGCCGGACCGCTCCCGAGCGTCACCAGACCCTGCTGGCGGTCATCGACTGGTCGTGGAATCTGCTCACCGAGGAGGAGCGCGTCGCGTTGCGGCGGCTGGCCGTCTTCCGGGACGGATTCTCCCTGGACGGGGCCACGGCGGTGCTGGGACACGATGCTCGTGAGGTCGTTACTGGATTGGTGGAGCACTCGCTGGTGGTGGTCCGGGAGACCTCGACGGTGCGATACCGGCTGCTGGAGACGGTACGTGAGTTCGGCCGCATGCAACTCGTCAACGCCGGTGACGACGCGTTGGCGGACCGGAGGCTGACGGCGTGGGCGGCCGAGTTGGCATCGCAAGCTGGTCGCCGGCTGCACAGCCCGGACCAGGTCGAGACGATGGCCCGGGTACGGGAGGAGGAGGGCAACCTCGTCGACGTCCTGCGCCGCGGTCTCGCCGATCGTGACGGTCCGGCCGTGACAGTGCTGTACGGGGTGCTGGCCGGCTTCTGGGTGATCGAGGGCTCCCACGCGAAGGTGTTGAGCCTCGGCTCCGCTGTCGTGGAGTTGTTGCTGTCGGCGCCGACTCCGCCGGAACTCGTCGCCGGGACCCGGGTATGCCTGGGGATCGTGGGAACCAACGAGATGATCCTTCGCCGGGCGATCAGCGAGCGCCTGCTGAACCGTCTCCGCGAGCTCGGCCCGGGACCGGAGCCGCAGGTCGCGTCGATGGTCCGGTTACTGGTGGACTGTGGTGTCGCCGCGGAGCGGCAGGTCGAGCGGTTGTCGGCGTTGGGCGATGACCCTGACTCGACCGTCGCGGGGTTGGCCCTGCTCTGGTGTTCGCACGCCTACGAGAACCTCGGCAATCTTGCCGCTGCCCGCTCCGCCGCCCGGCGGGCGCTCGACCTGTGCGACGACGCGAACGGGCCCTGGATGCGTGGCACCCTGTCGGCGACGGTCGCCGGCCTGGCACTCCAGACCGGCGATCTCGTCGAGGCCGGGGCTTACGCCCGGGCGGCGCTGCCGGTGTTGAGGTCGCTGGGCGCTTATGAGGACCATGCGCAGATCCGGGCTGGCCTGGCGATGCTGGCCCTGCACGAGGGGCGGCTCGACGAGGCTGAGCAGATCTTCGACGAGGTCGCAGCTGAGGACGGGGCGCAGGCCATATTCGGCGGTGCGATGGAACTGATGTGTGGCCGGGCCGAGTTGCTGCTCGCCCGGGGGGAGACGGACGCCGGGCTGGCGGCGTACGCGGCGGCGGTGGCCACGATCAGCGAGCGCGGGATGCCGGGCATGCAGGCTGTCGCCTTCGCACCGTGGGTGATGTTCCCCCGGGCCGCGTTGGTCACGGCCTTCACCCGGTACGGGCGGTCCGCGCGTGGCGACCGCGACGGACTCGTCCGCGAAGCCCGGGCCGTCCTCGGGCAGGAGGGCTTTCTCGACGTACCGGTGCTCGGCTGTGTCTTCTTTGCCCTGTCGGTGTGGGAGCTTACCTTCGGTGACCGCAGTGCCGGCGCGACGCTACTCGCCTACGCCGACCGGTTCGCGTTCAACCGGATACTGCCGAGCTTCGACTGGTCGTGGGCGACCTCGCTCGCGCAGCCGGCCCAGATCGCGCCCGGCGATCCGGTCCAGCTGCGCGAGCCGCTCCAGGCCCTGCTCCGGAGCCTGGGCTAGACCTTGCGGTTGTAGGAGCGTACGGCCAACGGTGCGAAGATCGCGACGATCACGGCACAGCCCAGCAGTGCCCAGGCGACGTTACGGGTGAGGGCACCGTCGTTCATGAGGTCGCGGATGGCGTTGATGACCAGCGAGACCGGGTTGGCCTTCACGAATGCCTGTAGCCAGCCGGGCAGGGTGTCAGCCGGGACGAACGCATTGGACAGGAAGGTCAGCGGAAACATGATCATCATGCCGGCACCCTGTACGGCCTGGGCCGTCCGCAGCACCGTGCCGAGCCACGCGAAGATCCAGGACAGGGACCATCCGGCGATGACGACGAGAGTCCATCCCGCCGCGACACCGACGAACCCGCCGCCGGGACGGTAGCCCATCAGCAGGCCGGTGATGATGGTCAACGTCGCGGCAATGCCATAGCGGAGCAGGTCGGCGGTCATGGGTCCGGCCAGGGGCGCGATACGCGCCATCGGCAGCGAACGGAATCGGTCGAAGACGCCCTTCTCCATGTCCTCCCGCATCTGGGTTCCGGTGGCCATGCATGCGGTCAGCGACGTCTGGACGAGGATGCCCGTGATGATCGTGGGCAGGTAGCTCTTCACGTCTCCCGCGATCGCGCCGCCGAAGATGTACGTGAACATCGCCGTGAAGAGCAGCGGCTGGATGACAACGTCGAAGAACTGCTCTGGATTGCGTTGCATCTTCTTCAGTGCCCGCCAGGCCATGGAGAAGGTGTGGCTGGCCGTCTCGCGCAGTGACGTGTGCGGGTTCAGGCGGCGTCCGGCCGCGGGAATGATCAGTGTGCTCATCGGGACTCCTGTGCGTCAGGGTTGGTGTCGGTGTAGTGGCCGGTGATGGCGAGGAAGACCTCGTCGAGGGTGGGTTGGCGGACCGATGCGGTCGAGATGCCGATCTCGGCCGTGCGCAGCGCGATCAGCACGTCGGCGGCGCGGTTCGGGTCGGGCAGGGCGATGGACAGGCCGCCCGCCTCGGGCGTGAGCGCTGGCGTCTCGTGGAGGATGCGCTCCGCCAGTCCAGCCGCCTCGGCCGCACGCTCGGCGTCGGTGAGCTGGACGTAGAGAGTGGAGTTGCCAACGCCGGCCTTGAGCTCGTTCGGTGTGCCCTCCGCCACCTTGTGACCACGGTCGATGACCGCCACCCGGTCGGCGAGCTGGTCCGCCTCGTCCAGGTACTGAGTGGTCAGCAGCACCGTGGCACCGTCGCGGATCAGGTCGCGGATGGTGTCCCACATCTGCCCGCGAGTGCGGGGGTCGAGCCCGGTCGTCGGCTCGTCGAGGAAGATCAGCGGTGGCTGGGAGATGAGCGACGCGGCCAGGTCGAGCCGGCGCCGCATACCGCCGGAGAAGGTCTTGATCTGGCGGCCGGCGGCGTCTTCCAGGCCGAACCGTCCGAGCAGTTCGGTGGCGCGCGCCTTCGCCGCCTTCGAGCGTAGGCCGAGCAACCGACCGAACAGCCAGAGGTTCTCGGCTGCGGTGAGGTTCTCGTCGACCGAGGCGTACTGCCCGGTGACGCCGACGAGTTGCCGGATCTGGTGGGGCTTCGACGCCACGTCCACGCCGAAGATGCTGGCCTCACCGCCGTCGATCGGCAGCAGCGTCGTCAACATGCGCAGCATCGTGGTCTTGCCCGCCCCGTTGGGCCCCAGTACGCCGAAGACCTCGCCGGTACGGACGGTGAGGTCGATGCCGTCGACGGCGGCGACATCACCGAAACGCTTGACGAGTCCGCGGGCCTCGACGGCCAGGTCGGCCCCGGGCGGGGAGGCTTCTGTGGCGATAGCCGGGCGGGCGATGGCCTGAGTGAGGTTCATGGCCAGCACTCTGGCGCACCCTGCCTTCACCCCGACATCACGCCGGTTTCACGGGCCTTCACCCGACCACCACGTACGTCAGCGATGGGCGCGAAGCTGGCGGATGCCGCGCCAGCCGAGGTACGACGTAGCCAAGCCACTGATGACGCCGAGCGCCGCGAGAAAGAGCACGACCAGCCAGGCGGAGCCGTACAGCTCGTGATCGTCGGCGAAGTGGATTGCGGTGTAGACCGCAGTGACGGCAATCAGCACAGTGACGATCGCGCAGAGGATTGCCACCACGATGGCCACGACGGCACCCGTTCGGGCCGGACGCCGGACAGGCAAGGGTTCTACGTTCATAAATGCACTCTACGGAGACGCCCCGATTTCGACGTCGTGGGTCACCGTCAGCCGTACCACGCCTCCTCCGATCTCCTCGATCCCTCGAATGCGCTGCCGGGCCGCAGGTCGAAGTCGACCCGGGAACCCGATCCCGGTTGAGCTGACAGGGCAACCGGGCCAGGATGCCCAGGTGCGTATCCTCTTCACCTTCGCGGGCGGGCGGGGTCACTTCGATCCACTGGCGCCCATCGCGCGAGCCGCCGAGGCGGCCGGACATCAGGTCGCCGTCGGCTGCCGCAGTTCGATGATCCCCACGATCCAGGCCGACGGCTTCGCCGTCTTCTCGGCCCAGACCGACCGAGACGTACCGCCCAAGCGCCTGCCGCTGCTGGAACTCGACCCCGACCGGGAAGACCGTGATCTCCGCGACGGGTTCGCCGGCTGGATGGCCCGGACACGCACCACCGGGGTACGGGAGCTGTGCGAGTCCTGGCAGCCCGACCTACTCGTCTGCGACGAGACCGACTTCGGGGCCATGATCGCGGCCGAGCGCCTCGGTATCCCGTACGCCAGTGTGCTGGTCCTGGTGGCCGGCTCCTTCGCCCGCCCCGAGCTCCTCGCCGACACGTTGAACCAACTCCGCGCCGAGCAGGGCCTGCCGGTCGACCCCGAGCTGGCGATGCTCAGCCGCCACCTCGTCCTCTCCCCCGGCCCGGTCAGCTTCCGCGATCCGGCGTACCCGCTGCCGGACACCGCGCACCCGCTCGGGCCGTCACCGTCCAGGGCATCCGACATCGACCATCCTGCGATCGACTGGCTCGCCAGCCGAACCGGCAACCCGACGGTCTACTTCACGCTCGGCACGATATTCAACCTGGAGTCGGGCGATCTCTTTTCCCGGGTGCTCACCGGAATCACCGAGCTGGACGTGAACCTGCTCGTCACGGTCGGGGCGCACATCGATCCCGAGGAGTTCGGTCCACAGCCGCCCAACGTCCGCGTCGAGCGGTTCGTCCCGCAGGCCGCGGTGCTGCCGTACTGCGATCTGGTGGTTTCGCACGGCGGCTCCGGCAGCGTGCTCGGCGCGCTGGCCCACGGGCTGCCGATGGTCCTGTTGCCGATGGGTGCCGACCAGCCGGCGAACGCCGCCCGCTGCGCGGACCTCGGGATCGCCGAGGTGCTGGACGCGGTGCGGGTCACCGCCGATGGTGTACGCGAGGCGGTGGCCGCCGGGTTGGCCGATCCCGACCGTCGACGGGCGGCGGTACGCCTGCGTGACGAGATCGCCACGCTGCCCGGACCGGAGTACGCGGTGACGCTGCTGGAACGGTTGCACACGACACGAGGACCGGTCGTCGCGAGCTGACCCTGCCTGTCTGGCTGACCCGACCGTCGGCCGAAGCACTCCTAAGCGGACATTCCGGGGATCGGACTTGCTGATTGGTCGGGCTGGTAGGGGCCGAGTTCGTCGATGTGCCGGTCGATCAGCGACTGGTCGGCACCGGCTTCGATGAGCAGGTCGACGGCGATCACCACGTACCAGTTGTCGGCCACGGCGTGCATCGCGGCGGCCTCGGCGAGCAGGTCGGGATCGGTGGAGACAGCGGCCAGTTCGGCCAGCGCCGCAGCGCGGGGAAAGCCTTCGCGGTAGCCACCGGCGTGATCGTTGGCGATCTCGTGAAGCGTGATGACGACCGCCCGTCGCGCGGTGGTCTCCTCCCGGCTGCTACCCATCGCCTGATTCTATTCGAACACACGTTCGAACGCCAGTCGAGCCAAGCCTCAGTCGGCACGGGCGAAGGCTTGGCCCGACTGGCCGAAGACTTGGTCGCCACGGGCGAAGGCTTGGTCGGCACGGCCGAAGTCCCGCAGACGCCGTTATCGCATAGATCATGCATCAATCTGAATATGAATCTGACTCTGCCACTGAAAGTCGAAATACGAGATATTTTATGCTCGTGTCGAGCGCCATTTCCTCACGCCCAGTCAGCGATGGATCGCATAATGCATCGCAGGTCGCCAGGCATTGGGCCAAAAGCGACATACGGAGAAGTGAGAGGTGGAGCATGAAGCTCACCTTTGTCCGCAAGACGGCGCTGTCCCAGGTAAGCAACTGCCCGTCGCTCTACCGCACTGATCGCGACACCTTCGTCGTACAGGGTTGGCGGGTGTCGGACCCGGAGGCTCTGGCGCAACTCGACATCCCCTCCCACGAGACTGTGGTCGAGGTTCCTACCGACGTACTGATAGAGATCGCTAAGACGCTGTAACAGCGGGTAGGAAAACCGGCGATCGGCTCACCGGTCAGGAGTACGCCGCCCCTTCGGGATGCACGCATCGTTTCCGGGCCGGTGAGCCGATCGAACCTATCCCCATTCCATCGGAGCCGTCCGCTGTCCACAAACTCAGTCAACTGCAATACAGCAATCAACGCCCGCAGAGCTGTACCGTGACGCCTACCTGAAGGCGGCCTAGGAGCAGGTGATGTCCGGCAATCAGACCGGCAGCGGTCGAGCGACACTCGGGGCCAGACTGCGGGAATTGCGCGCACGCGAAGGCATGTCCGGCGTAATGCTGGCCGCCCGGCTGGGTTGGGTCCAGTCCAAGGTGTCCCGGATCGAGACGGGCCGTCAGGTGCCCACGGGCGACGAGGTGCGGGCCTGGGCCGAGGCGACCCAGGCCGACGACTCGACCGTCGACGAACTGTTGCAGGGCCTTCGGACGCTACGCACCGCCTACATTCCGTGGCGACGAGGTAGCGGCCCCCACCAGTCGGGAGGTTCGCGGTCGGCGATGGAGCTGGCCGCTGAGGCGACCCTGGTCCGCAACTTCGAGGTCGGTGTCGTCCCTGGCCTGCTCCAGACCGCCGACTACGCCCGGGTACGACTCGCGGAGGAAGTGGGACTACGCGGTGCGCCCGCCGACGACCTGGAGCACACCCTCCTGTTGCGGATCCAACGGCAGCAGGTGCTCTACGACTCGACCAAGAAGTTCCAGTTCGTGGTCACCGAATCGGTCCTACGGATGTTGCTCTGTCCGGTCGAGGTGATGCGGGGCCAGCTCGACCGGCTCGCCGCACTGATCGGAATGGGCAACGTGGACCTGGGCGTCATCCCCACCAGCGTCCTGCTACCGGTGGCCCCACTGCACGGCTTCGTGATGTTCGACGACGCCATCACCATCGAAACCTGGGCCGAGGGGCAACTCCTACAGTCACCCGCCGACATCAGCCGGTTCCGCTCCATCTTCAACCGGCTACACGGGATCGCCCGACACGGCGAAGCCGCACGTCACATCATCCTCGACGCACTGACCCAACTCCGCCCGGCGGCGTAGGAACACCCCAGGGGGCCGGGAGGCCCAGCCGGTCACGCAGCTGGGCGGCGGTCAGGTCTGCACCGTAGACGGGCGTACCAGGTTGTTGGCGACGACCGCCAGTGGCCAGCATGCCGACGTCGACCGGGTCGAACCCGAGCAGTTCGACGAGGTCGAAGACCGTACGCTTGGCCCGTTCGTCGTCGCCGGAGACCGGGAGCGCGTAGCGGAACTGGGCCGAGGACTGCCGGCCGAAGTCACGCAGGTGCTCCCAGTACATGGTGTTGAACGTCTTGATCACGTAAGCGTCGCGCAGGTGTGCCTGGACCAGCTCACTGGAGGTGGTCTCGTCCCGGTCCAACTCCGGGAGGTGCCCGTCGCGCTCCGGGTAGTAGTTGGTGGTGTCGATCACCGTCTTGTCCGCCGTACCGGCCACGGGTAGCTCGGCGTAGCGGCCGAACGGCACCGACACGATCACCAGGTCGCCACCCTGGGCCGCCTCCTCGGCGGTGACCGCCCGGCCCCCCGCACCGACGAGATCGTCGACCAGGTCGACCAGGGTCTGCGGGCCGCGTGAGTTGGCGATCAGGATCTCGTGCCCGTGTTTCGCCAGCAGCCGGGCCAGGGTGCCGCCGACGTGGCCCGCGCCGATGATGCCGATCCGCATGGAGCGGCTTACCCGGCCCTCCGGGTGGCAAACGGTACGCCGAACCGATCCCGCGAACCGCTCCGGGCAGAAGACCACACCGGGCAACGCGCTCCGGTCCCGACATCGACTCCCTCTCGAACACCCCTTCGATCGGGAGAGACGAATGACGAGATGGAGACGGATGGTCCGGCGCGGGTCGGTTCCCGTCCTGGCCCTGTCCCTGGCAATGGGCGGTGCCGTACCGGCCACTGCCAGGGACAGGGCCACCGGCGGCCCTTCGGGTCCCCGTCCGGCGGCGGGTACGGGTGCCGACGAGCGGATCGTGACGCTGCTGACCGGCGACCGCGTACGGGTCAACGATGGCAGCTATCTGGTGGAGCCCGGCCCGGGACGCCAGAAGATGATCTTCCACCAGCAGCGGGTGGACGACCGCGACTACGTGATTCCCGCCGACGCGCTCGGCCTGGTCGGCTCGAAACGACTGGACCGCCGCCTGTTCGACATCACCACCCTGCTGGAGATGGGCTACGACGACCAGGCAACGGCTGACCTGCCGCTGCTGGTGATCCCGGGGGCGGGCACCGAAGCCGCCGTCGCGTCGGCCGGCACCGGTCGGCGGGTGGTCCGCGAACTGCCCAGCGTCAAGGGTCACGCGGTGCGCGTCGCCAAGCCCGAGACCGGCCGGTACTGGGCGGAACTCTCGGGCACCATGACACCGGGTGCGCGCGGCAGCGCACCAGCCACCCGGGTCTGGCTGGACGGCCGCCGCAAGGTGAGCCTCGACAAGAGCGTGTCGCAGGTGGGCGCACCCAGCGTATGGCAGGCCGGGCACACCGGTCGGGGGGTGAAGGTCGCCGTACTCGACACCGGCATCGACTCGGCGCATCCGGACTTCGCCGGGCGGATCGCCGAGACCCGCAACTTCACCGAGGACCCGGACACCAACGACCTCGTCGGTCACGGCACGCACGTGGCGTCGATCATCGCCGGCTCGGGCGCGGCCTCCGGCGGAAAGTACAAGGGCGTCGCCCCGGACGCGACCCTGCTGGCCGGCAAGGTCTGCACCTGGGACGGCTGCTCCGACTCGGCGATCATGGCCGGTATGGAGTGGGCCGCCACCAGCGGGGCCAGGGTGGTCAACCTCAGCCTGAGCGGTGGCGACACCCCCGAACTGGACCCCGTGGAGGAGGCGGTCAACAACCTGACCGCCCAGCACGGCACGCTCTTCGTCGTCGCCGCCGGCAACGAGGGCCCCGCCTCGGGTACGGTCGGCTCGCCGGCCAGCGCCGACGCGGCCCTGGCGGTGGGCGCGGTGGACGCCAACGACGACCTCGCCGTGTTTTCCAGCCGGGGACCGAGGTCGGTTGGCGGCGCGATCAAGCCGGAGATCACGGCTCCGGGGGTGGACATCGTTGCCGCCCGAGCTGCCGGCTTCCAACCGGACGATCCGGTCGGCGACTCGTATGCCCGCCTGTCCGGCACCTCCATGGCCGCCCCGCACGTCGCCGGAGCCGCCGCACTGCTGGCCCAGCAGCACACCGACTGGCGCTCCGCCGGCCTGAAGGCGACCCTGATGGGTGCGGCGGTGCCGAACCCGGAGCTGACCGTGCATGAGCAGGGGGCGGGCCGGCTCGACGTGGCCGCCGCGTCGACGCGTACGGTCCGGGTCGAGCCGGCCACCATGGACCTTGGCCTACAGCGCTGGCCGCACACCGACGACCAACCGGTGAACCGTACGCTGACGTACCACAACTCCGGCAGCGCGCCGGTCACGTTGGCCCTCGCCGCCGAGATCACCGGCCCGGACGGCAAGGCCGCACCCGCCAACATGTTCCAGGTGCAGCCGAGCCAGCTCACCGTGCCGGCCGGTGGCAGCGCCACGGCCACCCTCACCGCGGACACCCGGGTCTCCGGCGCCGAGGGCGTCTACCTCGGTAGCGTGCTGGCGACCGCGACCGGCGCATCGCTGCGTACCCTGCTCGTCGTCGACCGCGAGCTGGAGAGCTACGACCTCACGCTGACCCACCTCGACCGTACGGGCGCGCCGACCCCGGCCTACTCCACGGTCCTGGATGGCGTCACCGCCTCCGGTGCGGCGTGGCCCCACGACCCGGACGGCACGGTCACGGTACGGCTGCCCACGGGCCGCTACCACCTGACCAGCACGATCAGGGGCGAGTCCGACAGCAGCCTGTTGACCCAACCGGAGTTGAACCTCACCGGTGACACCACGATTACGCTCGACGCCCGGACGGCCCAGCGTAGCGCCACCGTCTCGGTGCCCCACCCGGGCGCAGAGTCGATCGGATCGGCCATCGGCTTCTACCGGCACCTACCGGACGGCACCCTCACCAGCACTTCGTTGTTCACCCAGGGCGGTGGTTTCGAGCCGCTGTACACCGCGCACCTGGGCGCCGCCCTACCTGCCGACCAGATGAGGGGTCGGGTGCTGAGTTGGTGGGGCGAGCCCGCCGCCAACGGCGTTGGTTTCTCGCACGTCTACAACCTGGCCTGGTATCCGCCGGGGCGGCTGCCCACCGGGTTCAACCGGCAGGTCCAACATGGCGAACTGGCGGTGGTCCAGGCGAAGCACCGCGTCGCGCAGACCGTGCAGAAGATGACCGGGCCTTCGCTGCCCGACTTCCTGGACTCCTGGCGCGGGGGCAGTCTGGTCGCCCCGCCGGGCGACCGGACCGAGTACTACACGACCGAGGGTGGCGTCCGATGGTCCTCGGAGATCTGGGGCGGCGACATCGGTCAGGAGTCCGCGCCGACCGCCTACCCGGTCGGGGAACAGACCGAGCAGTGGCTGGCGGCCCCGTTCGGTCCGGGCTTCGCCGCGCCAGCGATCCAGGGCAATTCGTGGATGTCCCGTACCGGGGACAGGATGTGGCTGATCCCGCCGATGTTCGCCGATCGGACGCTTCACCACACCGGCTCTGCCGATTACGAGTCGCGCCGGCGGGCTCTCTATCGCAACGGCGTGGCGGTGCCGCTGAACGACAACGGGGAATACGACGTGCCGCCGGAGGCGGCCAACTACCGGTTCGAGGCCGAGGACAACCGGATCGCCGGGGCGGAGCTCTCCACCCGGGTCAGCGCGACCTGGACGTTCCGTTCCGGGCACGTGTCAGGCGGCAAGACGGCCCACCTGCCGGTCATGGCCGTACGGTCGATGCCGGCGCTGGACGAGCAGGACGCGGCTCCGGCCGGTCAGCGGTTCCGCTTTCCGGTGACCGTACAGCGGCAATCCGGGGCACCGGGGGCAACCGTCGTGGGCCTGACCCTCGACATCTCCTATGACGGCGGTAGGACGTGGCAGCCCGCCCGTCTGGTCCGAAACGGCAACAACTGGACCGCCACCGTGGACCACCCGGCCGGTAACGGGTTCGCCTCGCTTCGGGCGTTCGCCGTGGACTCGGCCGGCAACACGGTACGCCAGACGATCATCGACGCGTACCGACTGAAGGGATGACCTGCGGGTGCTGTTCCGAAAAAGCGACAAGGCGGCGGCCGACGAGGAGTACACCGAGTACGTCCGCGCCACGATGGACCGTTGGCGTCGGGTGGCGTACCTGATGGCCGGCGACTGGGACCGAGGGGACGACGTCCTCCAGCAGGTGCTGACCGAGCTCTACCGAAAGTGGAACCGGGCGCGGCAGGCAGAGAGTGTCGACGCGCTCGTCCGGACGATGCTGATGCGTCGGTTCATCGACGGGCAGCGGCTCGGTTGGGCCCGGGTCCGGCTCGGCACCGAACTACCGGAACGGGCCGCGACCGAGGGGATGGACCTCACCGACCGGCTGGACCTGATGACCGCACTGCGGCAGGTGGCCCCCCGGCAACGCGCCGTCCTGGTCCTGCGCTACCTCCACGACCTGTCGGTCGAGGAGACGGCAAAGGCGTTGAACTGCTCAATCGGCACGGTCAAGAGCCAGACAGTGAAGGGTCTGGAGAAGATGCGCCGCCTGCTTCCGTCACCCGTCAGCACGCGCTGAGGAGCCAGAGATGATCGAAGAAGACAAGGAAATCACGCGGCTCATGCACGCCGACATCGAGGGAATCGAGGCACCCCGCTCGAAGTTCCTGGACGTGGACCAAGCGATGCGCACCGGCCGCCGCCAGCGCTGGTACGGCCCGACCGCCGGTGCCGCCGTACTGGTTGCCGCCCTCGCTGTCGGGGTGGCCGTCGTACCCGGTCAGCTCAGGAACGAGCCCGCCAGAAACGGCGGGACGAACATGGTCGCGGCGGGTGGCTACACGGTGCTGGCCGCGGAGTCGTCCGGGTTGGCCAGCCTGCCCCAGGCCCCGGCCGCGATCGACCCGATGGGGCTGTACCTCAGGTTCGGGTGGTTGCCTGACGGCTACGACCACCGGCAGTACCAGGCGGGTTTCGTTCCTGGCCGGACCGGCTCGGTCGCCTACCTGTCGGCGGATCAGGACCGGGATGCCAACTCCCCCAGGGGGAACTTCTCGGTCACCCTCTATCCGCGTGGGGTCACCCCGGATGCGCCGCAGCGGGACGACCGTAGTCGCGGCACCGAACTCGACGCCACGGCCGCCAAGTCGGTCAACGACAACGCCGCGTCGTGGATCATCTACAGCGACGGCGAGGGGCAGGAGACCTTCCTGCGCTGGCGGTACGCCCCCAACGGCTGGGCCCAACTCCGGTTCATGGGCAAGGACCCGAGCCTGGACGTCAAGGCCACCGCACACAAGATCGCCAGTTCGATGGAGCTGAGCACCAGCGAGAAGGTCCCGCTGCCGGTCCGGGTGGCCTCGTTGCTGTCGATCGGCTTCCAGCCAGTCAACGTGAGCATCTCCGACTCCGTACGGTCCCCCCGTTCCTGGTACGCCTCGGTCACGCTGAGCCCGAGGATCGACCCGGCACAGCCGCTCACGAACACGGTGGACATCAGCGTCTCCCCGTACAAGGAGGAGAAGGACCGGACCGAGAAGGAGAAGTTGGCTCCGGCACCCAACACCATCATCGATGGGCAGCCGGCATACCGGTTCCCCCTCCGGGGTCCCGCCACGACGGTGCGGGTCGGTAGGAGCGGAGGGGCGCTGGTCGAAGTGACCAGCAACTTCTCGGCGTCCATCGCTCCCCACCCCACGGGGACGCTGATGATGTACCGGAGGCTGGAGTTGGTCGACAATCCGGTGGACTGGTCAAGCCACCTGAAGGGCTGAGCCCGCCGACGAACACGGTGGTGGCCCGCCGGCTGATGCCGGCGGGCCACCACGCCCCCTACCCCCCGGTGGTACGCCGATCAGGAGAAACTCGCCCCGATGATCCGTTGTGCGGCAGCGGGCATCTCGCCACCCATGTGGATCGTGTTCACCGAGTAGACCAGGCGCCGGGACAGGTCCTTCGTGGCGCCCATGCCGTTGTTGTAGCCCGGCCGGTCACCGGACTTGCCCCACAGGGTCAGCGGACCGAGCGGAATGGCCATGAGGCCGGCACTGTGGGTGGCCGGCTGGTCGTTGGTCGGGTCGTCGTCACCGTCGTAGACCGGCACCGCCGGCACGCTGAACATCAGCTCCAACTGCGCTGCCGGCACCAGCCGGCCACTGAACAGTTCGACGATGAACTTGTCGAGGTCCGCTGCGGTCGAGACGATCGACGCGGCCGACCACTGCAGGGACGGGTTCGCCTCGGTGATGTCCACCCACCGGGTGCCCTCGGCGGTCTCCACCGCCTCGTAACCCCGGGCGTGCGGGCCGTGGATTCGCCGGTCGTCACTGGGTGCGGTGGTGCCGGTCAGCCCCAGCGGCCGGATGATCCGGTTGGTGACCTCCCGCTCCCAACTCCGTCCGGTGACCTTCTCGATCAGCAGGCCGGCGAGTATGTAGTCGGCGTTGCCGTACCGCTGCTTGGTGCCGGGTGGGAACGCCAGCGGCTTGGTCAGGTCGAGTTGGCTGCCCGGCTCCCAGTGGTCGTAGCGGTGCGCGAAGAACCAGTCCGGGTCCTTGTGCGGCACGCCCTTGCCGTTGATCCCGCTGGTGTAGGTCAGGACCTGCCGGACCGTGATCGTCGGGTAGTCGGCGGGCAGGTATCCGGGCAGGTAGTGCTGCACCGACCGGTCGAGGTCGAGTTCGCCATCGGCGACCAGTTGCAGTGCGACCACGGCGGTGAAGGTCTTGGTCATCGAGCCGATCCGGAACCGGCCGTCCTGTGGCACCGGCCGCCCGGTGCGCAGGTCGGCGACCCCGGAGGTGCCCTGCCAGCAGCCGGCCGAACCACGGATCTGCACCAGCGCCCCGGTGACCTCGTCGTTGGGCAGGTTGGCGATGGCGGCGGACAGTTTCTCGGCCGAGAGCCGGGGCAGGGTGGTCGGCGCGGTCGGTTCCGTCGAGCATCGGCCCTTCGGGCCGGCGACGGCGGGGGCGGCCAGGCCGACGGAGGCGACCGTGGTGGCGGCCAGTACGGCGAGCGCGCGGCGCGGCGTTTTCATGATCTGGAGCTTGCCGGCCGGGACCGGTACGGGTCATCGGGGAATCCGCCCACCGCAGCCCGGATAATTCTCTGGGGGATGTCCCGGAGGACTACGCCCGGGTGGCCGGGGCTGTCCCGGAGAGGTGTTCGGCGAACCAGGCCGCTGCCTCGTCGGCCACCTGCTCCAATGTGCCCGGTTCCTCGAACAGGTGGGTCGCCCCCGGCACCACGTGCAACTCGGAGAACCCACCCAGTGCCGCGCGCGCCTGCTCGTTGAGTTCCAGCACCTGCTCGTCCCGGCCGCCCACCAGCAGCAGGGTCGCCGCCCGTACCTCGGGTAGGTCCGGACCGGCCAGGTCCGGACGCCCGCCCCGGGACACCACCGCGGGTACGTCCTCCGGCCGGGCCGCCGCCGTCACCAGCGCTGCCGCCGCGCCGGTGCTCGCCCCGAAGAGCCCGACCGGCAGCGGTTCGCCGGCCTGCCCGGAGCGAAGCCAGTCCACGATGCCGACCAGCCGGTCGGAGAGCAGACCGATGTCGAAGCGCAGTTCGGCAGTCTGCTCGTCCACAAGTTCCTCGTCGGGGGTGAGCAGGTCGACCAGTACGGTGCCCAGGCTGTGTTGTTGGAGCGCCCCGGCGACCGCGACGTTGCGCGGGCTGTGCCGGGAACTGCCACTGCCGTGCGCGAAGAGTACGACTCCCGCCGCCCCGGGCGGGGTGGTCAGCTCCGCCGACAGGCGTACCCCGGCGGTGGGAATCATCGTCTCGGTCATTCCATCGCCCATGCCCCGGCCTCCCTCTTTACCGGCTGTCCACCGGTCGTCACGACCGGACCCGACTACCCGCCGACACGGGAGTCAGTCACCCGACCAGGCTCGGGCCTGGGTCGGCGGGGGTTTGCCGACGGGCGCGCCGGGAACGCCGGCCAGGCAGTCGGCCGGGAACGCCGGCCGGGGAAACACCAGCCAGGCAGTCGGCCGGGAACGCCGGCCGGGGAAACACCGGTCAGGCAGTCGGCCGGCCGGGGTGGGCGAGCCCTCGGGCCGCTGTCTCCGTACCCGTCCGGATCCGTCGAACGATCGTGAGGGACGCCCATGACGCGCAAGAAGACCGCCAACGCCGAGCCGAGCGGAGCCAGCGCCAAGCCGGAGAAGGACGAGATCCAGGAACGCGCCGAGCGGCGGGACTGGGCCGACGAGGCCGCCGAGGCCCGTACGGCGGACGATCCACGGGCGGTGGCGCCGCACGACCAGTCCGGTGTGCCGTCGACCGGTGACCCCCTCTGACCGATGAACCGCTCTGAGGCGATACGACGCTTCACACACGACTTCTCCTTTTACCGCCGATTCATTCGCTTCGCCCGGTAGGCTGACCTGCGGTCGCCCCCCGAGCAGCTCTCCGTCAGCTGCCTGGGAGCTGGCCGACAGGAGGAACGTGCATGTCCGTACCCGGACGTCCCCGGTCCCCACTGGCCCGGGCGCTGCTCTGTGTGACGAGTGTGTTGGCCGGGGCCGTCGTCGCCGCCGTACCCGCCGGGGCGACCCCGAGCCCCGGAGACGAGGGCGGCCCGCCGATGCTGCGGGAGGTGCTCGAATCCGCCGGGCGCAGCTACCTTGAGGCACGCACCGCGGTCACCAACTCGAACCGCCGCCACCAGGGGCTCGCCAACGACCTACGTGAGATCGAGCGACGCATCGCCGAACTGACCCCCGAGGTGGGGCTGATCGCCGCCAACGCCTACCGCACCGGCCGGCTCCGACCGGTCATGGTGCTGGTCGGCAGCAGTTCACCGGAGACCTACCTGCGGCGAGCCGAAAGCCTCGACCAGCTGGCGCTCCGCGACAACAGCCGGCTACACGAACTCCGCCAAGCCCGCAAACGGGCCACCCGGGCGAAGATCGCGATCGACGCGGAACTCGCCGAGAAGCAGAAGCAGCTCTCCATCATGACGGTCCGCAAGCGGGAGGCCGAACGGGCCCTCACCCTGGTCGGCGGCGAGAGCACCGGCGGCTGGGTCGACGCCAGATCCCCGGTCGCCCGACCCGCCCCCCGGGGCCGGAACGGTTCCTGGCCTCGGGAGTCCTGCGACCGTAAGGACCCGACCACCTCCGGCTGCGTGACGCCCCGGATGCTGCACGCCCTGGCCGAGACCCAGCGCGCCGGCTTCACCCGGTACGTCGCCTGCTACCGCCCCGGCGGGCCGTACGAACACCCCAAGGGACGGGCCTGCGACTTCTCCAGCCAGCAGAAGGGCTTCGGCGGTGACGCCCGGGGCGACGACCGGATCTACGGCAACAACCTCGCCGCCTTCCTGGTCCGCAACGCCGACCGGCTGGGCATCCTGTACGTCATCTGGTACCGCCAGATCTGGTTCCCGGCCACCGGTTGGCGCAAGTACAGCGCCGCGCACGGCGATCCGTCCAGTGACCACACCAATCACGTACACCTGTCGATGCTCTAGCCCGGAAGCAGCAGACCGGAACCCACCAACCCGAACCGTCACCAACCCGAGCCGCAGCGGCCGAACCCGCCGCTAGCCTGGCCCCGGTGGCCCGGACTCCTGGGTACGCCGGACCGGAGCCCGGCCACGCGGCTGCTGCGGCGGCGGCCCGACCGCCGGCAGCGGCGGCACCGGGCAGGTGACCGGGTTGTCACTGGTCACCTCCACCGTCTCGCCGTGGTGACGTAGCTCGATGCTGGTACCGGCGACCCCGTCCCGGATGGCGTACGTGGTCTCGTTTCGCCGTACGTCCACGTGCAGCCGGTGTCCACGCCACCGCAGCGAGAACTCCAGTCGATCGAGCCGGCTCGGCAACCGGGGCGCGAACGAGAGCGTGCCGTCGTGGTCGCGCAACCCACCGAACCCGGCCACCAGGGCGATCCACGCCCCGGCCAACGATGCCACGTGTACCCCGTCCCGGGTGTTCTGGTTGAGGTCGTGCAGGTCCATCAACGCGGCCTCACCCAGATAGTCGTGGGCGAGTTCGAGGAAGCCCACCTCGGCGGCGATGACGGCCTGGGTGCACGCCGACAGGGAGGAGTCCCGGACCGTACGCCGCTCGTAGTAGGCGAAGTTGCGGGCCTTCTGCTCGGCGGTGAACGCGTCCCCCCGCCAGTGCATCGCCAACACCAGGTCGGCCTGCTTCACCACCTGCTTGCGGTAGAGGTCCACATAGGGGTAGTTGAGCAGCAGCGGATACTTGTCCAACGGCGTGCTGTCGAAGTCCCACTCCTGGAGCCGGGTAAACCCTTCCACCTGCGGGTGCACCCCCAACTCCTCGTCGTACGGGATGTACATGTCGGCGGCGGCGTCCCGCCAGGCCGCCATCTCCTCGTCGTCGACGCCCAGCCGCCAGGCCTGCTCGCTGTGCCGGGTGGCGGCCTCGGCGGCGGCCAACAGGTTCCGCTGCGCCATCAGGTTGGTGTAGACGTTGTCGTCCTTGACCGCCGTGTACTCGTCCGGGCCGGTCAGGCCGTCCAGGTGGAACTGCCCGTGCCGGTCGTGGTGGCCGAGCGAGAGCCACAGCCGGGCGGTCTCCACCAGCAACTCCAGCCCGAACTCGCGTTCGAAGGTCTCGTCCCCGGTGACCAGCACGTACCGCCGTACCGCGTCGGCGATGTCCGCGCCGATGTGGAACCCGGCCGTGCCCGCCGGCCAGTACGCCGAACACTCCTGCCCCTGGATGGTGCGCCACGGAAAGGTCGCCCCGCGCAGGTCGAGGGTCCGGGCCCGCTCCTGGGCCAGGTTGAGGGTGGAGTGCCGCCAGCGCAGGGCGGGCGCGACCGCCGACGGGTTCGTGTAGGTGAGCACCGGCAGCACGAACGACTCGGTGTCCCAGAAGATGTGCCCGTCGTAGCCCGGCCCGGTCAGCCCCTTGGCCGCGATCGGCCGGGCCTCCGCCCGGGCACCCGCCTGGAGCACGTGGAACAGGCCGAACCGGACCGCCTGCTGCACCTCGGGATCGCCTTCGAGTCGGACGTCCGAGTTGTCCCAGAACTCGTCGAGGTACTCCCGCTGCTCGGCCAGGAGGCCGTCCCAGCCGGAGAGCTGCGCACCGGCCAACGCGCCGCTGACCTGGTCCCGCAGCGCCGGCAACGACCGGCTGCTGGACCAGCCGTACGCCATCAGTTTGACCACCCGCAGCCGCTCGCCCGGCTTCAGCTCGCAGGCGACGCTGGTCCGGGCCCAGTCCTCGTACGCCTCGGTGCCGACCCGGGTCCGCTCCGGCCCCTCGATGTCGTGCGTCATCGCCACCGCCACCCGCAGGCCGCTGGCCTTGGTGCGGTGGATGAGGATTCCGCCGGTCTCCTGGACCAGCCGCTCCTCGGCCTGAAGTGGCTGGTCCAGGACCGCCGCCACCCGGGGGTCACCGCCGTGCTTGGGCAGCTCCTCGTTGGCGACCAACTCCGACTGCACGATCAGGCGCAGTGGATGGTCGATCGCCTCCACCTCGTAGCTGATAGCGGCAACCGCCCGCTGCCGGAACGACACCAGTCGAGTGCTGTGGATACGCACCCCCTGGCCGTCCGGCGACCGCCATTCCACGTCCCGGGTCAGCGTTCCGGCCCGCAGGTCGAGCCGCCGCTCGTGGGAGATCAGTTCGCCGTACCGGACGTCGAAGGGTTCGTCCTCGACGAAGAGCCGGATGAGCTTGCCGTTGGTGACGTTGACGATCGTCTGGCCGGACTCGGGAAAGCCGTAGCCCGCCTCCGCGTAGGGCAGCGGCCGCAGCTCGAAGAACGAGTTGAGGTAGGTCCCGGGCAGGCCATGCGGATCCCCCTCGTCCAGGTTGCCGCGCAGCCCGACGTGGCCGTTGGCGAGGGCGAACACTGACTCCGACTGGGCCAGTACGTCGAGGTCGAGGCGGGTCTCCCGGACGCACCACGGCTCGACCGGGTAGGCCCGTTCTCTGATCACCGGACCACCCTCGGCTGCCGGGCACCACTCCGCACGTTCATGAAATTGCGCCTCCGGATGTCGTCAGCAGTTCGGCCAGGTCCCGCACCACAACGTCGGCACCGTGGGCGAGCAGGTCGTCTGCCTGGCCGACCCGATCCACGCCGACGACGTACCCGAACCCACCGGCCCGGCCCGCCTCGACGCCGGCGATGGCGTCCTCGAACACGACGGCCTGTGCAGGCTCCACCCCGAACAACTGGGCAGCGGCCAGGAACGTGTCGGGATGGGGCTTACCGCGTAGTCCGGTCTCCCGCGCGACCACCCCGTCGATGCGTATCTCCAGAAGATCTTCGAGCCCGGCGGCGACGACCACCGCCTGGCAGTTGGCGCTGGCCGACACCACCGCCCGGCGCAATCCGGCCCGCTGCGCTTCCAGCAGGTACGCCACCGAGCCCTCGTAGACCTGGACCCCGTCCCGCTCCAGCACGTCGAGCAAGATGATGTTCTTTCGGTTGCCGATGCCGTGGACGGTGTCGAGGTCCGGTGGATCGTCTGGTGCCCCCTCGGGCAACACGATGCCCCGGGAAGCGAGGAACGACCGTACGCCGTCGGCCCGGGCCCGGCCATCGACGTACCGGTGGTAGTCCGGTCCGGGGTCGAAGGGCCGGAACACCTCACCGCTGGCCTCTGCCTGCCGCAGCAGAAAGGCGTCGAAGGTCTGCGCCCAGGCGGCGTTGTGCACCAGGGCGGTACGGGTCAGCACCCCGTCCAGGTCGAAGAGACATGCGGTCACCTGATCAGGTAGGCCCAACATCACCTCAACCTATCCAGGGCACCCGCCGGACAAACGCCATTCCGCCCGTTTGCCCGGGTCGGCCGAGGAGTTCGATCGGGCGGGTAGGGCTCGCCTCACCAGATGCTCGCCCGCTCACCGGATCGCCCCGGCCGGTCCGCCAGTTACGGCCCGGCCGGAGGTGTTGGTGCTGGTGCCGGACTACGGTCAGCGCCAGCCCACGTCGATACGGTCGCCCCGATCGTCGAAGAAGTGCACCGCGTCCATCCGTACCGAGATGGCGAGTGGGTGCCCGGCCGACACGCCGGGATACGGCGCGAGCCGTACCGCGAGTTCGGCCGGTCGGCGGTGGTGCCGCCCCGGGTCGGAGAGCACCCCGGTTCGGATACCGCCCGTCGAGTCCTCGTTCTCGGCGGTGGGTACGGCCGCTCGACCGATGAATCGCTGGACCGCCCGGCTGAACCGCCCCGACCCAGCCGACCGCCGGGCCCGCCCGGCCGCCTGACCGCCCAACTCGTCGACGACGATGGCGGTAGCCCCGATGTCGACGAAGGCCAACGACTCGTGACCGTGGTGCTCCAGATAGCGGATTCGGCCGCGCAACACTTCGCCGGACGCGTCGGGGGCGACCGGGGCGAGCGCCTCGGCCCGCATCCCGACCACGATCCGTTCGCCGTGGTAGCGCGCCACGGCGCGCGCCCGGATGTCCTCCCAGGGCAACCGCAGCACCTGGTCGCCGAGGTGCAGCGCGACGTGCCGGTCCAGGTGGACGTAGACCGACGCCTCCAGCAGGTTCATCCGAGGGTTGCCGAGGAAGGCGGCGACATAGAGCGTCGCCGGTCGCCCGTAGACCTGGGTCGGGGTGCCGACGTCCTGGAGGACCCCCTTCCGCATGATGGCTACCCGGTCCGCCATGGTCAGCGCCTCGGCCTGGTCATGGGTGACATAGATCGTGGTCACGCCGAGTTCGCGTACCAGGCCGGAGATCTCCGCCCGCAACTCGGCTCGCAGACCGCTGTCGAGATTGGATAATGGCTCGTCCATGAGGAACAGGTTCGGTCGACGGATGATCGCCCGTCCCATCGCGACCCGCTGCCGCTGGCCGCCGGACAACTGGCCGGGCTTGCGCCCCAGCACATCCCCGATGCCCAGCGCATTCGCCACGTCCGCCACCCGCTCGGTCCGGATCGCCTCTTCTACTCCGGACAGTCGGAGCGGGAAGGCGATGTTCTCGCCGACGGTCATGTGCGGATACAGGGCGAAGTCCTGGAAGACCATGGCGATCCGCCGGTCCCGGGGGGACAGGTCGTTGACCAACTCGTTGTCGAGCAGGATGACCCCGCTGCTCGGCTGCTCCAACCCGGCCACCATGCGCAGCACGGTCGACTTGCCGCACCCCGAAGGCCCCAGTAACACCATGAACTCGCCGTCGTTGACGTCGAGGCTGATGTTGTCCACCGCCACCGTTCCGTCCGGAAACACCTTCGTGACGTCCTTGAGTGCGACGGTCGCCACCGTCACCTCCCCCAGCCTGGTCGCGGAACCCGGAATGACTGTGACCAGGATCATGGAGTACGCCTATCGGGTAAACGTGTCATGTTCCCTGGGTGACGGTCCATCTACCGCGATGAAAGGTTGAGTTCCACCTGAATCAGCGCAGCCGGAGCAGCCGGGCCCGGCCCGGCCCGTCCACCACCGCAACGGCGTACCGATCAGCCCACGGGTACTCACCCCGGAGGTCGAGGATCCAGTCCACCCCGTACCGGGTCAGCAGCTCGCGTCGGCGCGGCTCCGGGGTTCCCGCAGCGAGCATCTCGGCCTGGTCCGCCCTTCGTTGCGCCTCGTCGGGCAGCAGGGGATCCGGCCACGGTGGCACGACGGACCGGATCTCGTATGCCAGCAGCGTCCGGCTGACGTGCGGGTTGCCGGTGATCAGCACCGAACCCGGCTCGACCGCTCGCTCTACCCAGCTGTACCGGTTCGTCAGCGTAATGCCGTGCGCCGCCCGCCGGGCCGGGGGCAACTGCTCGTCGGGCAGCACCAGGAGCAGATTGCCGTACTGGGCCCGTAGCCCGGCGAGGCAGGCGACGAGCGTGACCACTATCCACAGCACCGCCGCCAGCCGGGCGGGTCCCCACCGGTCGGACCGTACACGGAGTCGGGCACCGACCCGGGCCAGTTCGACCGCGGCGGCGAGCTGGAGGCTGAGCAGCACCATCGGCCAGGCGCGACCGAGCGCGTAGGCCCCGGTCACCCCACCGACGAGTACCACCAGCCCGGAGATGCCGAAGAGCAGCACCAACGGATCGAACCGGTCCCGACGCCAGCGCAGCACCAGCGCCGGCAGGCCGACGAGGAAGCCGAGCCCGTACCGGCGGATCGGGTCGGTGTAGAGCGGCTGGTGGATCGCGTCCAGGTCGGCCGCCGAGAGCAGCAGCTCGGTGACCCGGAAATAGGGCCAGGACAGGACCACCACGGCGAGTACGCCGACCGCCGCCAGCAGTCCGGCCCAGCCGATCCGGCCCAGTCCACCCAGCCGGCCCAGTCCACCCAGCCGGCCCAGCACCAGGGCCACCGCGCCGAACGCCCCGCAGACGGCGGTGAACGGGTGGATCAGCACGATCAGGCCACCCAGCAGGCCGGCCAGCACCCATCGGCCACCCGTGGTTCGAGCCGGCACCTGCCACCACCGGTTCGATGGTGCCTCCGGCTCAGTCGTCGCCGAGACGATCAGGACCCAACAGAGCAGCACCAGCCCCAACGCCAGAGTGCTGGGATACGGCAGGGTCAGCACCAGCCCCTCCAGGGCCGGAAAGCCACTCCACCGGGTGGCCGCCGGCCCCCAGAGCAAGGGCACGAAGAACAGCGCCAGGACCGGCGCCCACCGGGAGGCGGTGAACAGCCCGACGAACCGGCGCAGCCCGTAGAGGAGCAGCACCAGGTTCACCGGTGCCGCGATGCTCAGCACGGTGGCGGCCGACCATCCGGTCAGCCGGGCCACCAGCCCCAGCAGGACCGGGTACGGCGTGAAGTAAGGGCTGGGCCCCACCGTCTCGACCATCGGATTGCCTGGCCGGGACAGGTCGTCCCGAAGCCGGGCCACCACCGAGGCGTGTATTCCGAAGTCGGTGCCCCACCGCTGGCGAGCCATGAGGGTGGCCGCCCCGAGCACCGCCACGCTGGACAGCAGAAGGTACGGCGACAGCCAGCGCAACCCGTCACGACGACGTCGGACGGGTACGACCTGACCGTCGCCCGTTCCTACCGAGCGCGGCTCGCCCAACGCGCCTCCTCACACCTCCCCACGGCTCATGGTGACCGATTCGGCCGGCGGGAGGGTCTGATTCGCGCGGGGGAGGTTGGTTCAGGACAGGGCGATCTCCGTACGGGCGTCGGAGGTGGGGCGGCCCACCGTGCCGAACTCCGGATGCTTGGGCATACCGGTCCACTGTGTGCCCCCGCCCCGCAGGAAGTACTCCAGTCCCGGGTCCCAGGTGTGGCCGTCGGACCGACGCTGGTAGATGTAGCCGAGCGGGTGGGTACGGTAGATCATGCCGCCGGCCCGCCGAACCCGGTCGATGAGCCCTCGGTCGATCGACCGGGGCACCGGCCGCCAGCCACCGACCTGTTCCAGGTCGCCCCGGCTGATCAGCATCGTGCCCCCGGCCACCACGTGGGTGAACGCCTCGGCCCGGCCGGCGTCACGCCGTACCGTCGTGTCGATCGTCTGCAGGTAGACGAACTCGGCTCCCTTGCCGACCATGGCCGCGCCGGAGTGGTGTCGGGCCAGCACCAGGTCCCAGACATGCTCCGGCCCGTACGTGTCGTCGTCGTCGAACTTGGTCACCAGGGTGCCCCGCGACCGGGCGGTGGCCACCCCGATCGCCTCGCCGAACCCGTGGCCGGGTGGCAGGGTCAGCAGTTCCACCGGCCGAGGCGAGCGGGCGACCCGGGCCCGCAGCTCCGCCGGCAGTTCCACCCCGTGCATGCAGAGCACGATCTCCAGATTGGGGTAGGTCTGCGCCTCGATGGCGGCCAGTGCATCCGGCACGTACTCCAGTCGCTTGGTGACCAGCAGGGCGCTCACCGAGGGCGGCTCGGCCAACGCCGGGAAGGCCGCGGCGGCGAGCCGCGGCAGGGCGAATCCGGTGGCATGCTGCCGCATCACCGCCCGCCGCTGCCCGACCACGCGCGCCTCCCAGTCCAGCTCCTCGTCCGAGTCGGGCAGTGGCGCGCTGATCAGGCCACGTACCTCCTCGGCCAGGTAGGCGGCGACCGCCGGGGGCAGGTCCGGCACCTGTACCAGGACCCCGGCCAGCACCAGGTGGGCCAGGAAGGTGGCCTCCTCGATCGGATGCCGGGCCGGTACGGACGGGCAGACCACCGTGCCGACCTCGGCCAGCGCCTCCCGGGTCGACTCGGGTAGCCACGGTCGGTCGACCCGGCCGGTGCAGAGGGCTCCCCGGGGTCCGGTGATCTGCCAGCCCCGACCATCGGCGGCGGTGGTGAAGTCCAGTTGCGCCCGGCCGGCCGTCGGCCCGAACGGACCGTACCGCCCACGTACCGTGACGTGTTCCAGGTCGACGAGCACCGCGTCCGGACGGGTCACGCCAGCACCGCCCGCGCCGGCGGCGAGGACCGTGCCGTACCGGTTGGCGGTGGGCGTACCGGCCGGCTCCGCCGCCCCGTCCGGCTCGGGCGCGACCGACGGTTGCGGTTCGCCGGTGGCGGTGAGCACGATGTCGTACGGCCGGATGTCCTCGTTGTCCGGCAGCTCGCCGGAGAGTGCGATCTCGTTCTGCCCGATACCCAGCCAGGCCGGGAACACATCCTGTGCCGTGACGTCCGCGCTGGCTGGATGGGGCATCGGCCGGACCGGGGTGAGCAGCGGAAGGACTGCGCTGATCACCTTCCGCAGGGGCCGGGACCACTCCATCTCGATGTCCACGACCGCGCGTCCCTCCCCGCTGCGGGGCAGCCGGAGCCGGTGGAAGAGCACGTGCGTGAGCGGGCCGAGCCGGCCGGACCAGCCGCCCTGCGGGATGGTCCAGGAGTTGACGATGATGGTGACCCGGGTCACCTCGACGAGTGAGGTCGGATCGGTCAGGAGATATCGGAGCCAGTCGACGGACTGGGCGGAGACCACCATCCGGTACACCCGGTCTCCGGGGCGGGGCCCGGAGTTCCGTCCGCCCCGGCCGGGCACCTCGGTCACGCCCGCCCCCAACAGGCTGACCGGCCCGCTACGACGCCACATGCCATTGCGGTCACCGACGACGATCCGCCAGCGGAGATAGCTATGTGCCGGTTTCTGGCTCGACAACCCGATCCCTCTCTACGTTTGGCGCTGACGCACGCCGGGTGCTGACCGTCGTAGTGCTGATCCCAGCCTACGTCCCGCCGCTGGATACACTTTCCTCGTGTCGAGCCGGGAACGCACCATGATGTCGGGGTCCTCCGCACCGCAGGTCAGACTGTTCCGTAACGACTGGAGCCCACTGACCCCCGCTGCGTTGGGCCAATGGCTGCCCACCAAGTCGGTCTCCGTGGTCATTCCTGCCTACAACTGTCAGGAATCGCTCGACCTGACACTCGCCTCGCTGAGCCAGCAGACCTATCCCACCCACCTGCTCGAAGTGGTCGTGGTCGACGACGGCAGCGAACCGCCCATCGAACTACCCAAGATCCGTCCGCTCAACTGCCGCCTCGTGCGGACGGCCGACCATTCCACCGGTTGGGGAAGGTCCAACGCGCTGCACGTCGGGGCGACGGTGAGCACCGGGGAGATCCTGCACTGGCTCGACGCTGACATGATCGTCTTTCCGGAACACGTCGAGGCGCAGGTCCGGTGGCAGCACGTCTCCGACGAGGCGGTGACCCTCGGTTACAAACGCTTCGTCGGTGACGGCTGGGCCACCCCGGAGGAGGTCGCCGAGCGGTGCGCGAAGGGCACCGTCGACACGCTCTTCCGGTTCGAGGACACCGAGCCACACGACTACGTCGAGAAACTCATCGACGACACCAAGCAGCTCCGGGGCGGTGACCACCTCAACTTCCGGGCCCATGTCGGTGCTACCGCCGCCTTGCCCCGCTCCCTCTACGAGGCGACTGGCGGGCTCAACACCGAACTACGACTCGGTGAGGACACCGAGTTCGGCTACCGCCTGGCCCAGGCCGGTGCCGTGTTCGTCCCCGAGCCACTCGCCCGCAGCTGGCACATGGGTGCTTCCCACATGATGACCAAGGGCGACGCGCTACGGCGATACAACCACCCGCACCTCGCCGACCTGATGCCCCAGCCCCGCTACCTGCGCCCGGCGGGCAACCGCTCCTGGGCCGTGCCACTGGTGACCGTGGTCGTACCGGCCGACGGCAGTTTCGAACTGGTACGTACCTGCGTCGACCGACTGTTGGCCAGCGACCAGACCGATCTGCGGATCAAGTTGGTTGCCGACTGGGACGAGATCAGTGAACGACGTCAGTCCGTCCTGAACGATCCGGTGCTGGACCGCCGCCTGATCGCCGTCACCTACCGCTCCGAACCCCGGGTCGAGCTGGTACGGTCCGCCCCCAGCACCGCGTACCCCTCCCCGTTCCTACTGCACGTCCCGCCGCACCTGGGCGTCCACGCCAACACCGTACGACGGTTGCTGAAGCTCGCCGACGAGAAGCAGATCGGGCTGATTCGGCTGCTGGCGCCCGGGGTGAAGTCACCCAACGAGGCACTGGCCCTGTGGCGCACCTCGGCCCTGAGTCGCGCGCTTCGGGTCCAGACACCCGGCGAGCCCCTCGACCGGGTGATCGCCGAGGTGGCCGGAGAACGCTGGGTCAGTGGCGACGACTTCGACGTGGTCAACCTGGACGATCTGCCGATGACGGATCTGGTCTCCCCGAAGCCGCGCCTGGTCACGATCACCGAGAAACGCAAGACGACATCCACCGGGGACACCATCCCGGTGGGCGGTATCCGCTCGCTCGCCCGCGCCACCCGGTTCGTCGCCCGCCGATACGCCGGTGGGGCGGCGCGAGAGGTCAAGCGCCGGGTGCAGAGCCCGGGCTCCTGATCGGACGGACCGGACGCTGTTGGCCGGGCACGGAGAGATCCACCAGCCCGGCCCAGGAGACCCGGTCAGGGTCGGGGCACGGTGGGCCCGATCCGCAGCGTCTCCCGTACCTGGTCCGGAAGTAGTTCCACCCGTCGGCCGCGTACCGTCACGTCCCGGGGCAACAGACGCCGGGCCGTGGCGTCGAACGGCAGATCGATCGGGCTGGTGGTCTCCGCGCACCGGTAGAGCGGCACCCAGTCGCCATCCGGCGGGCTGGCCTCACCGACCAGGGGCAGCCGGGCCGTCCACCGACCCTCGACCACGTCCGTCAGCACCTCGATGTCGGGAGGCGGCAACTCGGCCGGATCGGTGCCCTCCCGCCGCCGCAGCACCACCCGCAGGTCGCCCCAGCCGGACTGCGCGCCGGGCAACTCCCCGGTCAACGTCAGGATGCCGTCGGTCAGGTCCACGCCGTGCACCACCGGACCGGGCGGCAGCGCCCGCACCCACAGCACCTCGTCGTCCGACGGCCGGGCCACCAACTCCACGTCCCCGACGGTGTGTCGGACTCCGACGAAGTCGGGCAACACCGGCAGATCCTGGGCGTCACCACCACCCACGTCGGCGAAGCCGACCCGCCAACCGGCACCGGCCTCCCCCACCAGCACCGGACGGTCCCGCAGGCCACTGCCGGCAACCAGGTCGGCCGTTGGAATGCGGGCCGACCAGGCTGTGCCGACCTCGTCCGGTCGCACCGGATAGGTTCGCCAGGTCACCCCGGAGACCCGGGTCAGCCGGAGCACCGCGGTCGTGGGGCGAGTCAATGCCGCGCCTTCGACCAGCAGCGCGTCGCCGTCGACCCGGGTCGCGGTCACCCAGACCGCTGGGCGCTCGACCCGTAGACAGAGCCGGCCGGAGCGCGCGTACGGCACCACCCGGACACCGTCGGCGACCCACCGGGCGGGCAACGCCGGACGGGCCTCCCCCAGTCCCAGGGTCCGCCGCTGCGGGCGGGCGGCACCGAACAGCGCCACGTTGAAGCTCCAGTCACCCGCCTGCCAATCGCCGCGACCCCGCAGCCGGGCCGGATCGACCCGGATGTCGAACCCCGCCCACCCGTACGGCACCGGGCTGGGTGCCTGGGCAACGTGGTGGGCCCGGGTGGCCAGCAGGACCCTTCGCCGTTGGCCGGAGTCCTCCCGCAGCCACAGCATCCGTGCCGACCGCCAGGGTCGTTCCGCGCCCCGGGCCACGTCGTAGGCGAACCCACGCACATGTAGTTGGCCCTCCGACCAGCGGGCCTCGTGCACCTCGGTCCGGATGCCCTCGGGGGCGCGGAAGAGGTGCGCAGGCGCAGCCGGGTGCGGGTCGTCCAGAAGCGGGAGCTGGACGTAGTGGCCACGTCCCCGACGCACCACCGGCGCGATCGCGCCGGCCCGACTGGCGGCCACCACGGTGACCAACTCGGTCAGGGCTCGGGCCTGGGCGAGCCGCCAGGCCACCCGGAGCCGAGGGATCAACCGGTCCACCACCCGAGCGTCGACCCGGCTGAGGTAGTCGGCGGTCAGGTCCAGGAACTGGATCCGGTAGGCGTGGTCGACGTCGGGCAGCAGGTCGAGGAACATCCGCAGGTCGCTCTGTAGGACGGTCTCGTCGTACCAGTCCTTGAGTTTGCCGTCGCCGAGTCCGGCCAGCGACCGGCTCGCGCTGTCCACGGCGGCGAACCGGTCGATCAGATTTCGCACCTCGGTCTGCCGCTGGCTGATCGACGCCTCGGCACCTGCCTCCCGCTGCCGCCAGTAGTAGACCGGTAGGTCGATCACGTCGACCGACTCGGCCAACGCGTACGCCGGGATGGTGACCGGGATGTCCTCGTAGCGCACGCCCTCCGGGAACCGCAGTCCGTGCCGCTCCCAGAAGGAACGCCGAAAGACCTTGTTGCAGGCCAGCCGGTCGTAGACCAGGTTTCGCTGATCCTTCAGGGTGATCCGCAGACGGGTGTTCCGGTGGGTGCCCCGATGCAGCGGTGACTGGCGCAGCCCTCGCGAGGTGAACAGCGCGACGTTGCCCGTGGCGAAGTCCGAGCCGGTCTGCTCCAGCGCGCCCACCAGGACCTCCAGGGCGTACGGCGGCAGCACGTCGTCGCTGTCCACGAACGTCAGGTAGTCGCCGGTGCCGAAGTCGATTCCCACGTTGCGTGCCGCGCCCAGCCCCCGGTTGGGCTGGCGGACCAGCCGGAACCGGGAGTCGCCGGCCACCTGCCGCTGGGCCACCTCGGCGCTGCCGTCGGTCGAGCCGTCGTCGACCAGGACGATGTCCAGGTCCGGGTACGTCTGGCTGGCCAGCGAGGATAGGCACTCGGGTAGGTACCGCTCGACGTTGTAGATCGGTACGACGACGGTGATGACCGACCCCATACCTGCCCCCATCTCTCAGCTGGACTGGCCGAGGAACACCCTCCGGACGACTCGTTCCGCGGAACGACCGTCGGCCAGTGTGCAGAACCTACGCCGGAACTGACTGCGTGCCTTCGCCGCGGTGTCGTTGTCGACGCCCCCGGTACGGAACAGGTCGAGCAGGTCCGGGAAGGACGTCACGACCGCTCCCGGCGGCTCGGCGGTGACGTCGAAGTAGACACCTCGCACGAGCCGGTACGCCTGCCAGTCAGGAGCGTAGACGACGATCGGACGGTCCAGGACGGCGTAGTCGAACATGACCGACGAATAGTCGGTGACCAGCACGTCCGAGGCCAGGTAGAGCTCTTCCACACTCGGGTACGCCGACACGTCCCGGGCCCGGTCGGCCAGTCCGGTGTTGCCCGGCGCGTGGGCCCGGTCGTGGAAGTAGTGGCTGCGGATCAGCAGCCGCCCGTTCGGCCCGATCGCCGCCAGCAGTTCCGCCGGGTCGAACGGCGGGTGGTAACCGGGGTGGTGTTCCCGGTGGGTCGGCGCGTAGAGCACGACCTTCTCGCCGGGGGCGATACCCAGCTTCTCCCGGATCCGGGTCACGTCCTCGGCGGTGGCAGTGACGAGTTGGTCGTTACGGGGGTAGCCGGTCTCCAGGGTCTCGTACCGGCACGGGTAGGCCCGCTCCCACATCTGCGTGGTGAACGTGTTCGAGGTGATGCTGTAGTCCCACCGGTCGGCACGGCGCATCTGGCCGGCGAAGTCGTCGTCCTGCACGCCGCCCGGGTAGGCCTGCTGGTCCAGCCCCATCACCTTCAGCGGGGTGCCGTGGTGGGTCATCACATGCACCGAACCGGGTCGTTTCACCACGTTGTTCGGCCAGTTGACGTTGTTGATCAGCCACTTGGCCCGAGCCAGCGTGCGGTAGTAGCGCAGCGATCCGGCGATCACGTAGTCGACCCCGGGCGGCATGGTGCCGGCCTTGTCGCGGCGCACCACGAACACCCCGCGCACCCCGGGGGCCGACTGCCGGGCCTGCTCGTAGATGGCGGCCGGGTTGCAGGCGTAGCCGCGGTACCAGTAGGCGGCGTAGACGGCCAGCGACTCGTCCATCGGACGGCGCAACTGGAGGCGGTAGTAGCCGCGGTAGACGGCCTCCCGGGCCAACCGGACCGTCGACCGGGCGATGCCCCGGCCCTTGCGGGTGACCGTGCCGATGGTCTGCCGGGCCCAGTCGGCGGCGCGGAACCCGACCCGGAGCGCCTGGAAGGTCCTGTTGCGGCCACCGGCGACCAGGCGGTGTTTCAGCCCTTCCGCGCCACCGGGCATCGGATAGCCGCCCGGCGGGAGGTAGCGCCGGTAGTGCTGGGTCATCCCGGTGAAGAACCGGCCGCGCAGTGCGGGCGGCAGCCGGTCGTCGTTGCCCCGGACGATCAGGAAGTGCCAGATCATCCGGCGGAACAGCAGTTTGCGCAGCTCGGCCGCGCCGGGTCGGGAGTCGTCGAAGGTGTCGAAGACCTGGGCCCAGTTGGGGAAGATCGCGAAGTGGCCGTCCCCGACCGTCCGGGTGGCCGCGCCCGCCCGGCGCTGCCGGTAGTAGACACAGACCCGATCCAGCAGGGAGATCCGCTCAGCGGCCAGCAGCAGCCCGTACGTGAACGGGACATCCTCGTACCAGCCGGACCGGAACTGGAAGTTGAGTTTGGCCAGCACGTCCCGCCGGATGACCTTGTTCCATGGCACGTGCAGGATATCGATCGCCTTGGGCCAGTCCCGCAGGGCGAAGACCGGCGGCGCCTCGTGGAAGGTGCGTCCCGGGATGCTCGGGTCGATCTTGTTGTCCCAGTAGACCCGGGCGTAGTCGACGATCAGCACCTCGGCGTCGGTCTCCCGGAGCCGGTCGGCCACCGCCCGGATCGCCCCGTCGGCGAGCCAGTCGTCACTGTCGATGAACCAGATGTAGTCCCCGACCGCCTCGGCGAAGCCCCGGTTCCGGGCCGGTCCCTGTCCCTCGTTCCGATCCAGCGTGATCACCCGCAGTCGGGCGTCCCGGGCGGCGTACTCGGCGAGGATCTCGCCGCTGCTGTCCGGGGAACAGTCGTCGATCGCGATCACCTCGACGTCGGTGAACGACTGGGTGAGGATCGAGTCCAGGCACTCGCGCAGGTAGCCCTGCACCTGGTAGACCGGCACGACAAAGCTGATCAGAGTCATGGATTCCGTTCCCCAGCCGCCCCACGGGCTGCCACTGCCTCGGGCTGACCGGCATCTTCCAGCGGATCTGTCTGGCCTGCTGCCAGTTTGACATTAACGTCGGTGCGCTGTCGGCGGCCAACCGGAAGCCAGCCGCCCAGCGCGTTCACGATGAAGACCAGCGCCAGGTACCCGGCGAGTTCGATCATGCCGATCTCGGTCAGATCCCCCGCCCCCAGCACCGTCGCGCCGGTCAGGAAGGCGATCCGTCCGTCCCAGCCCAGCCCGAACGCGCGCAACAACGGCGGTCGTTCCCGCTTCTCCAACCGCGCGGTCAGGTCGTAGTGGTGCAGCGCCAGCACGAACGACATCGCGAAGATCACCGACGGGGTCACGTCGGTGACCACCCCGACGGCGATGACGAACAGGTACTCCGTGGCCCGCAACGCCGCCGGCACCAGCCAGTCCAGCGGCCCGGCGTGCGGTGCCGAGGCGGGCAATCCCGCCAGGAGCGCGATCACCGCGCCGCCGACCAGCCACCAGCGCAGCTCCCCGCCACCGGCTCCGACCAATCCGGCCACCACCAGCGCCGCGCTCGCCGCTGCGGCGAGCAGGGCGAAGAGCAGCGGAGCGGGCACCCGCAGCCGCCGACCGGCCGCGCCGATCCAGCCGGCCACCGGTCCGTCGTCGCGGTAGAGCCGGGTATCCACCCGGTCCAGCACCGACACCCGCATCGACCAGGCGCGCAGGGTGCGCAAGCCCCCCGTGTACGCGAACGCGAGCGTCCCCCAGGCCAGCACCGCGACCAGGGCGACCAGCGGGTTGAACAGCGCCACGGCCAGCGCGATCAGAGCCCAGCGCTCGCCGATCGGGAAGACCACGGTGCGCTTGAGCCAGTACGACAGCGAACCCGAGTCGGCCTGCACCCGGGTGGAGGCCTGGCTGAGCCGGGCACCGAGCCCACCCGCTGAAGCGGCCGGTTTCGGCCGGCGGGCCGCCTCGTCGTGCAGGGCGCCGTACCAGGTGTCGGTCATGTGTCGGACGGTCTGTAGGGAGATTGCCGCGATAGCCAGGGGCCAGCCCCAGCCGTCGGCCAGCCCGGACCGCTCGACACCGACGGCGAGGCCGGCGTAGACGAGGTATTCCTTGGCCCGGTCGGCCATGGTGTCCAGCCAGCCGCCCCAGGCGCTGAAGTTGCGGGTGTAGCGGGCCAACTGGCCGTCGACACAGTCGAGGACGAAGCCGAGATAGAGCAGGATCCCACCGGCGACCAGGGCGACCCGCTCGCCGTAGCCGAACAGGACCGCCGCCGCGATGGCGAAGAGCACCGAGATCGCGGTCACCCCGGTCGGGCCGAGGCCGATCCGGGCGGCCAGCCGGGTCACGTACGGCGACCAACTGCTGACCGCGTACGTGGTGAAGAAGTCGTCCTTCTCCTTGACCGACAGCCGCAGTTCCGCCCGCTCCTCGTCCACCGCGGCGACGGCCGCCTCGGCGGTGAGGGCGGATGGCTGGTCGGCGGCCCGATGCGCGACGAGCAGCCGTACCCGGTGGGCGAAGATCCGGGTGTCGGTCCGGGTGAAGGCGGCGAAGAGCTGGTCCAGCGGCATGTCCGCGCCATCGGCGGGGGTCGACGCCGCTGCCGTCCGGGCTGCCCCGGCCAGGGCCGGTAGGTCCTCGGGACCGACCCGTAGCGCGCCGCCGAAGACCCCGGTGGGGTCGGTTCCGTATCCGTCGGCCGGGCCGGCGGCCACCACCAGGCCCCGGTCCTCGGTCAGCACCGACTGCCCCGGCCCGGCCGGGTCGGTGAGGACCAGCGCGCCGGTCGGGCCGACCGGGCTGGTCAGCAGGTGCCGCAGTACGGCGGTGTGCGCGACCAGGTCGGCACCGCACAGCAGCAGTGTCTCGGTGCCGGCTTCGGCCAGGTCGGCCAACTCGGCGAGGTCGGTGCTGACCAGCACGTCCCGGGCCCCGGCCCGGCGCAACTGGTCGCCGAGCCGGTCAGCCAGCGCTTCCCCGCTGGCGAGGGTGATCGGTGCCGAGGCGGGGGCGGCGTTGAACAGTACGGCCAGCGTCACGTCCGGACCACGTTGTTGTACGCGTCGAGGGCCTCGCGCACAGTTCCGTCGACCTCCAACCGGCCCGCGTTGAAGTAGAGGCCCCGGGTGCAGAACCGGGTCAGGTCGTTCTCGTTGTGCGAGACCAGCACCAGTGTGCGTCCCTCGGCGAGGAGCCGCTCGATGGTGGCGTAGCACTTCTTGCGGAACTCGGCGTCGCCGACCGCCATCACCTCGTCCATGAGCAGGATCGGGTGCTGGAGGTGGGAGATCACCGAGAAGCCCAGGCGGACCTTCATGCCGGACGAGTAGTGCCGGACCGGGGTGTCGATGGCCTTCTCGCACTGCTCACCGGCGAACGAGATGATCTCGTCGAAGTTCCGCTTGAGGTAGGCGGAGCTGAGGCCGTGCAGCGAGCCGACCAGGTGCACGTTCTCCCGGCCGGTCAGGTCGTTGGAGAATCCGGCGGAGAGCTCCAGCAGCGGAGCCACGGCACCGCGTACCTTGATCCCGCCCTCGTCCGGGATCAGCACCCCGGCGATCAGCCGCAGCAGGGTGCTCTTGCCGGTGCCGTTCTTGCCGATGATGCCCATGGCGTCGCCCGGCCGGACCTGGAAGTTGACGTTGCGCAGGGGCCAGAACTCCCCGGCGTCCGGGTGACGTCCACCCTTGTGGATGAACATCTCCCGCAGCCGCAACTGCCGGCGGCGGTTGCGGACGAACCGGATGCCGAGGTTCTCGGCCTCGATGATTGGCTGGTCCACTACAGCTCCTTGAGAACGGCGGGTTCGAGCCGGCGGAACACCCACCAGCCCCCGACCAGCATCAGCAGGCTGCCGGCGAACGCGAAGGCGAGGAGCCGGGCGTCGGGGAACTCGCTCGGGTACCACACGGCGTGGTGCAGCTGGAAGATGCCGACCAGTGGGTTGATCTCGTAGACCACCTTGACCCAGTCCGGCATCGAGGAGTCCCGAACCAGGCTGAGCGGGTAGATGATCGGGGTGGCGTAGAAGAGTACCCGGGTGACCAGGCGCATCAGTCGCTCCACGTCACGCATGAGCACGTTGAGCGAGGAGAGCAACAGGGCGACGCCGACCAGCAGGGCCGCCTGGAGCAGCACCGCCAGCGGCAACGCCAGCAGGGACACTCCGATCTCGATCTTGCCGAGGACGGCGTAGACGATCGCCAGGACGGCGAGGATCGGCAGCCCGGCGATGTACTCGGCGAATCGGCCGGTGACCCGACCGATCGGGAACACCTCGCGGGGCATCCGCATGGTGGTGATCAGTCGAGCCTGCCCGGTAAGAGCGTTGGTGGCCTCGCTGATCGCCGAGTTGGTCCACATCCAGGCGAAGATGCCGGTAATCAGAAAGAGCGGATATGACTCCGCAGCGTCACCAAGGTGTCGGTTGGTGGCGTTCTGATAAAGCATCCCGAAGACGAAGAAGTAGATCGCACCCATACCGAGCGGCTCGATCAATGACCAGAAGTAACCAAGAACGGACTGCTGATACTTGACCGCAAGGTCTCGTCTGACCAGCAACCGTAGTGAATTGCGATAGGACCACAACGCACCGACGCCAGACGTCACAGCCGCCTCCAGCTCAGGATTGGGTCAGACCACCAGCACTCCGGTGACCTCTGTCGCGAACGGCCCCGACGAAGCGTGGCCCGTACGGCACACGCGTCGCGGCGGCTGACTCGCCGACGCGGGCCGCTGACGCGCCATAGGTTAGCAGTCTGTGAAGCGCCGAAGTAAGCGCATGACCCGGCTACGCTCAGCACTCGATCACGTTCACCGCGAGGCCGCCACGCGCGGTTTCCTTGTACTTGACCTTCATGTCGGCCCCGGTCTCCCGCATCGTTTTGATTACCTTGTCCAGCGAGACCGCATGCACCCCGTCGCCGCGCAGCGCCAGTCGGGCTGCGGTAATCGCCTTTATGCTGGCCACAGCGTTGCGCTCGATACACGGAATCTGCACCAGGCCACCCACCGGGTCGCAGGTGAGGCCGAGATTGTGCTCCATTCCGATTTCCGCCGCGTTCTCCACCTGAGCCGGGGTGCCGCCCATCGCCTCGGCCAGCCCGGCCGCCGCCATGGAACAGGCCGAGCCGACCTCCCCCTGGCACCCGACCTCGGCACCGGAGATCGAGGCGTTCTCCTTGAAGAGCACTCCGATGCCCGCCGCCGCGAGCAGAAACCGGATGACGCCGTCCGACGAAGCGGTGGGGACAAACCGGGTGTAGTAGTGCAGGACCGCCGGGATGATGCCAGCCGCCCCGTTCGTCGGCGCGGTCACCACCCGACCCCCCGCCGCGTTCTCCTCGTTGACCGCGAGCGCGAAGAGGGTGACCCAGTCCATCACCCGAAGCGGATCGGCCGCACCGGTGGCGGCCTGATTCGCACCGCCGACACTCCACCGGTCCGGCGCGCCGTCCGCCTCCAGGCTGCGTCGTAGCTCCGCCGCCCGGCGCCGGACCCGCAGCCCGCCGGGGAGCACGCCATCCCGCTCACAGCCCCGCTCGACGCACTCCCGCATCACCCGCCAGATCTCCAGCAGGCCCGCCCGGACGTCCGCCTCACTTCGCCAGGAACACTCGTTGGCGAGTATCACGTCACTGATCGACAGGTTGGCCTCGGTAGCGACCGTCAACAGCTCGGCACCGGTGGTGAACGGGAAGCGCACTCGGGTGCTGTCCGGCTTGATCCGGTCCGCTCCGGCCGCCGCCTCGTCCACCACGAACCCGCCGCCGACGGAGTAGTAGGTGCGGGCCCGGACCTCGTCCCCACGCGCGTCGTACGCCGCGAAGGTCATGCCATTGGGATGGAAGGGCAGCGACCGTCGGCGATGCAACAGCAGGTCGCGGTCAGCGTCAAAGTCGATCATGTGGGTGCCGAGCAGGGCGATTTGCCCGGACGTACGCACCTCGCCGACCAACTCCGGCACCCCGTCGGTGTCGACCGTCTCCGGTAGTTCGCCCGCGAGCCCGAGCAGCACCGCCCGATCACTGCCGTGGCCATGACCGGTGGCCCCGAGCGAGCCGAAGAGTTCGGCCCGTACCCGAGCGGTCTCCGTGAGCAGTCCGTCCGCCTTCAGCCCGGCCACGAACGTACGGGCCGCACGCATCGGCCCCACCGTATGCGAACTGGAGGGCCCGATCCCCACGGTGAACAGGTCGAAAGCACTGATCATCGGTCGCGGCCTCCCTGCCGTCGTAATCGGGCACCGGCCACGCTGCCGGACCCGTCGAGCGGCTGCCGACCGGCCAGCCTACCCGCTGACACCCTGACTGACATTGTTGCGCGCTGGTCGGGGTAGGCACCTACGGGTGGTGAGACGGCAAATCCATCTCGGGGCGGAGGGCACCGTGACCCGCCGTCCCTACCGTGGAATTCAGCCGTGGCGGATCGCCGCGGAGTGGGGAGAGGAAGTCATGAGCCGCAAACTGGTACGCCCCCGTGCTGGTCGGATGGTCGCTGGCGTCTGCGCCGGCCTGGCCCAACGCTTCGGCATCTCCACCGCAATGGTGCGTCTGCTCTTCCTGCTCTCCCTGTTGATCCCGGGCAGTCAGGTGATCATCTATCTGGCGCTGTGGATCATCATGCCGAACGAGGACCGCTACCTCTCGCACGCCTCGCACTGACGACAGAACCGGGGGTTCCGGGCAGCGTCAACATTCGCACGACGTCGAACCCCGGGTCCGGGGCGGCCGGCCCGCCGGCCGCCCCGGAGCCCGTCAGCGGCGGATCACCACCACGAAATCCGCTTCCAGGTCGTCGACCACCGTCCAGTACTCCGGCGCGAACTGCGCCGGAGTGAACCGCTGGCCGCCCCAGGTCCAGCCATCCGGCTTCTCGCGAAGGACGAAGATGTCGATCGGTCCGAACTCGGTCTCCCGCGAGGCGGCGGCGAACGCCTTCGGGTCGGTGGTCGCCACCAGCCGCTTGATCTCGGCGAACCGGTCGTCCCAGTGCGACAGCGTCGCCCCGGCGGTGCGATTGATGTCCAGGTATCCCGGCCAGGGCAGGTAGGAGTAGAGCCGGTCGTCAGCGGCGAGGGTGACCCGTCGGGGATCCGGCCCCAGCACCCCCTCGACCGCCTGGCGCACCTGATCCACCGGGAACCAGTCCCGCCGGCCCTCGTTCGGGGCGAACTCCGGATATCCACCGCCAGGCAGCGGCTCCTTGTGTGCGTCCAGCGCGTACCGGTTGTCCGGGGGCATCCAGGTGATGGTGAAGCCGATGGCCGACCAGGCAAGGACCACCGCAAGTAGTGCACCGGCCGCCCGGCGGGGCGGGGTCACCCGGAGCCGGCGCAGCACGATCGGCGCGACATGGGCCAGGACCAGCACCCCAGCGATGACGAACAGCACCGTGTAGAGGCGCATGGTGTAGTGCAGGAAGCCGGTGTGGCCGGTCAGCCCGAACCGGACCATCATCACCATCCGGTACGCGTACACGCCGATGATCATCACCAGGAGCGGCCGGGCCCACCACGCCGAGCGCCAAAGCCACACCAGCCCGACCAGGCCGACCAGTTGCAGGAGACCGAGCGGCGTCAACTCCAGGAACGGGAAGAGCCCCTGGTTGACCGAGGACGAGGCGTAGAGGTCGGAAACCTGCTGTCCGCCGACGGTCAAGGTGGCCCAGATGAACGGCACCACATACCAGGAGGACACCACGAAGGCGACCGCCACGACCAGTCCGAGCCGCCGCAGGTACGCCCAACGGTCCGGCTCGGTACGCCAGGCGATCACCACGAGAGCGATCAGGCCCAGGGCGGCGTAGACCATCCACGCCTGGTAGGTCATCGCGATGAAACCACCGAGCAGTCCGGCGGGCAGCCAGTGCATCCGTACCCGGGGTGTCCGGGCGAAGACCTCCAACGCCCAGGGCACGAAGACGACCAGGGTAATCACCTCGTACGCCTTACGCGGATCGGACCAGGCGACCATCGCCATGCCGGTGATCGCCAACGCCACCCAGTCGTTCACCAGGCGCCGCCACAGCAGGAACCCGACGAGGATCGAGGCCGACATGAACAGGACCTCGGCATCGGCGATCAGCTTCCACGCCGGTATGTCGAACAGCAGGGAGGCCCGGCCCACCAGCCACGTGTAGAACGGCGGATACTCCGACGGCAGCGACGGCACCAGGGTGTCGGAGCTGACGATGGTGTCGGTGTACCGGGTGGCGGACGCGGTGGTCCGGCCCATGTCGCCGTACAGTCCGCCGAACCCGAACGGTGTGCCGACCAGGGCCGCCCGCAACATCAACGTCATCCAGGCGGCAGCCAGTCCGGCGGCCAACCCGGCGACGATCTGACCGGACCAGCGACTCGCCACGATGAACCCGCCGATGGCCAGGCAGACGGCGGCGACCAGTGGCATGGTCGTGGCCCGGGAGGAAAGCGGGTCCTGGCCGATCAATGTGGGTAGGAAGAAGACCACCGGCGAGGCCACCAGCCAGGTGAGGACCGCGACCGTGCCACCGTTGATCCAGCGTCCGACCGGCCCCCGTCCGGCACCCTTGGTCGGCCGTTCCCCGGCCCTGACGTCGCCGGTCGGGGTGGCCGCGCCACCGGGCTCGTGCCCGGACTCGGCGCCAGCCAGATCGGCAGGCTGCTTTTCCCTGGCGGCAGAGTGGGCCACAGGCGTTCTCCCGGGAGTCAGATATCGGCGGCGAAGCACGCTGGGGCGCCGCAGCTGGGCGTCTCGCGCGATCTCCGGTCAGGTGACGTGACCCGACTGGCGGAGTCTTCGTCGAGCGTTCGACGATGACGGTAGAGGTTACCCGGCGAACCAGCGGCCCCGGGGACACGATTGCGGTGCGGAAGTGACGTGGGATCACTCCCGCACCGCAGCTGCCGCCTTCGCGGTCGACCGACGAGTGTCGAGGCTCAGGGGACCAGGTAGGTGATCGTGACCGTTTCGTAGCCCAGGGACCGGAGCAGACCTTCGAGCATCTTCCGGGTGTTCTCCTGGGCCCGGGTGCCGAGCCCGCTGTCCCGGGCAGCGGTGGCGATCCGCTCCTCGGCGAGCTGGTAGACCTCGCGTTGCCGGTTGGGGTCGCCGCCGAAGACGTCACCGATCCGGTTGACCAACCCCCGCTTCTCGGCGAAGACGTAGCTGTTGGCGAGGTCGAGGTTGGGCTCGCCGAGCTGGGGAGCCGGCAGCTTGATCTCCACGGTCTTCCGGTCGGCCGACTCGACCACCGCCCCTTCGGCGATCTTCCCGAAGTCGACGTACGACTCCACCCGACCCGCGCCGACGAAGAGGGTCCGCTCGCCGAGCAGGAAGTCCGGCACGTATTTGCGGTCCTTCTGGAGGTCGATCACCACCTGGAAGGTGCCTTCGGCGGCGACGTAGCGGCTGAGATCCTGGATCGACTTGAGCAGCGGCGGCTGGCTGCGGTCGGTCTGCTCCTGGGTGAACGGGTTACGCCAGCTCGGCCACAACCCGGTCGCCTGCACCCCGAGCACCAGGACGATCGCCAGCCCGACGATCCCGGCGAGCCAGAACAACCCGCGCCCGCGCCCGCCGGACGCCGAGTCGACCAGCTCCGGTCGGGCGGTCGTCGACGGGTCACCGGTCAGGTCGGGCTGATCCTCTTCTACCGTGGAGCTGCTGGCAAGACCGGGCCTGGCCTGGCCTTTTGCATATTCCGGGAATTCCCGGGTGGGCTCGTTGACATCTCCGTTACGGGACATCGCCCTCACCGTCCTCATCAGACAACCGTCTGATTGAAACGGTACGGCTCCGGTACGACACCCGCGAATCGGAGCCCGCCTCGCAACCCGGGGTCGGACCGCTCGACCCGGTAGATCAGCAGCTCAGGCGGCTCAGTACGCCCGGCAGGTCAGCAGCTCAGGCGGCTCAGTACGGCTCAGGTGAAGGCGGCCACCCCGGTCAGTCGCTGCCCGATCACCAGTTGGTGGATCTCCGAGGTCCCCTCGTAGGTCAGCACGCTCTCCAGATTGTTGGCATGACGCAGCAGCGGATACTCACCGCTGATCCCGTTCGCCCCGAGGATCGTGCGGCACTGCCGAGCAATCGCCAGCGCCTCCCGTACGTTGTTGAGCTTGCCGACGCTGACCTGCTCGGGGCGCAGCGTCCCGGCGTCAGCCAGCCGCCCCAGGTGCAACGCCAGCAGGTAGCCCTTCTGTAGCTCGACCGCCATGTCGGCCAGCTTCGCCTGGGTCAGCTGGAACCCGGCGAGCGGCCGGCCGAACTGCTCCCGGGTACGCGCGTAGTCCAGGGCGGTGTGCAGGCAGTCCCGAGCCGCGCCGAGCGCCCCCCAGACGATGCCGTACCGCGCCTCGGTCAGGCAGGAGAGCGGGGCCTTGAGCCCGGCCGCGTCCGGCAGCGCCGCGTCGGCGGGCAGGCGTACGTCGTCGAGCGCGATCTCGCCGGTCGCGGAGGCACGCAGCGACATCTTGTGCCGGATCTCCCGGACCGTCACCCCCGGGCTGGCCAGCGGTACGACGAAACCGCGTACTCCGGCCTCGGTCCGAGCCCAGACGACCGCCACCTCCGCCACCGGGGCATTGGTGATCCACGTCTTGGTACCGGTGAGCACCCAGTCGGTGCCGTCCCGCCGGGCCCGGGTGGTCATCGAGGCCGGGTCGGAGCCGTGGTCCGGTTCGGTGAGCGCGAAGCAGCCGATCACCTCGCCGGCGGCCATCCGGGGCAGCCACTGCTGCTTCTGCTCCTCGCTGCCGTAACGCCAGATGGCGTACATGGCCAGCGAGCCCTGCACCGAGACGAGGGACCGGATGCCCGAGTCGCCCGCCTCCAGCTCCAGGCAGGCCAGCCCGTAGGCGATCGCCGAGGCACCGGCGCAGCCGTACCCGGTCAGGTGCATGCCGAGTAGGCCGAGGCGACCGAACTCGCCGGCCAGCTCGCGGACCGGCGCGGTGCCGTCCTCGTACCAGCGGGCCACCTCGGGCCGAACCCGGTCGGCCACGAGCTGGCGTACGACCGCGCGGACCTGTAGCTCCTCACTGGTCAGGGAGACGTCGAGGTCGAGCAGGTCAAGCGGGGCGATGCTCATGACCGCCACCTTAACGACTATTCAGGCGTGGTCCGTCACGGCGCGGGCAGCAGCAGCACCCGAGCGTGGATCTGGTTACGCTGCTGGAGGGCGGCGCGCAGGGCGCGATGCAGCCCGTCCTCCAGGTAGAGCCCCCCGCTCCACTGCACGACGTGCGGGAACAGGTCGCCATAGAAGGTGCTGTCCTCGGCGAGGAGCTTGTCGAGAGCCAACTCCCGCTTCGTGGTGATCAACTGGTCGAGCCGCAGTGGCCGCGGCGGAATCTCGGCCCACTGCTTGAGCGTGAGCCCGTGCTCGGGGTAGGGACGCCCATCCCGAACCGCTTTGAAGATCACGACGGCACGCTCCCCTCCCCTGGCCGAGCTGACCTACCGGGTCGCTGGCGCTGTCGGCACCCGACCCCGTTCCGACACGCCGCACCGTGCGACCCGTGCCAGCCTAGCGACCACCGACGACAACACGGTTTGTTGCCGGATGTCAGTTTCGTTACTGCGACCATCCATGCTTGAACCCTGTCCAGGGTAGGTTCTCAGCTCCACTGCCCCCGATGCACGACCTGCTCGACCGGCCGGCGTCCCCGCGTCAAGGACGGCGATCGATGGTCCGGGGCCGGATAGCCGATGGTGATGGCACCGACTGGGGCGAAGCCCTCCGGTACGCCGAACACCGCCCGATACGGCGCGACCCGCTGCGGTGGGATACCGAAGAAGCAGGCTCCCAACCCCGCGTCAACCGCTGTGAGCAGCATCAACAGCGAGGCAAAGCCGGTGTCGACGAACCAGTAGGGCACCGGCCAGCGCCCCTCGTCCCGGTCCGTCCAGCCCTTGTCCGGCTCCGCGTAGCGGTCGAGGTAGGCGGCGCGGTTGGCGTGTGGCACCACGATCAACGGGGCCCGTCGCATACCGGCCAACCACCGGCCACGGCCCCGACTGCCGGCGTCCTGCACCGGGCTGGTCGCCGCCCAGAACCGTTCCCGGTCCACCGCCGTCTCCAACACCAGGAAACCCCAGCCCTGGGTGAAACCGGCCGACGGGGCACGTACGGCATGGTCCAGCAGCTGCTCCACCACCTCGGGCGGGACCGGCCGATCCGGGTCGTAGTCGCGCACCATTCGTCGTCGCCGTACGACCTTCGTGAACTCCATACCGCCCGCCGTCAGCCGAGCCGGCCGCCGGGGCGGATGCCCCAACTGGCCCGCCAGGGCTGGCCCGGCACCAGTGTGATCACATCCTGCCCGGAGCGGAACGCATCCGGTGGGCAGGTCATCGGCTCGACCGCCACGGACCGGCGGTGTCGCTCGCCAGCCAGCGAGTCGGCGGTGAACACCTGCCACCAGCCGAACTCCGGGTCGGCCCACACGCTCACCTCGGCGGCGCCGTCGGCACTGGCCAGGGTGACACCAGACCCGCCGGAGGTCTCCCGGTCGAGGTCACCGAAGGTCGTGTCGAGCACCAGACCACCGATCCGTCGGGGCGTGCTGAAGTCGTATCCGTCGCCAGCCACCTCCGCCGCACCGATGGGCAACCCGCGCCCGTCGACCAGCAGCCGACGGCGACCCGGCACCCGCAACCACAGATCGTCGACGGCCACGCCGGGTAGCCGCAGGTAGGGGTGGACCGCGAGACCGAACGGGGCCGGCTCGTCCCCCAGGTTGGTCACCTCGTGGGTGGCCCGCAGGCCGTCCGTGCCGACCTGCCAGACCGTACGTAGCAGCAGCGGCCAGGGATAGCCCGGCTGCGCCGGCAGATCCCCCTGTACGGTCACCGAGTCGGCCTCGTGCGCGACGAGCCGCCAGGGCAGCCAGTTGACCAGGCCGTGGATCGCGGTGTGCCGAGCCGGTTCGGTCAGCGGCACCTGCAACGAGCGGCCGGCGAAGGTGTACTGACCGTCGCGGATCCGGTTCGGCCACGGGGCGAGCACCTGCCCGGCGGCACCGACGCACAGCTCGTCCTCGGCATAGCCGTCGAGGTAGTCCACGCCGCCGGCCCGGTAGGCGCGCAGCCCGCCGCCGACCTGCACCACGACCGCCTCGTGCCCGTCCGCTTTGATTGTCCACTGTGCACCGGACGGGGGTCGAGGGCCCACGTCGATGTTGTCCATGGGTTGGACCATAACCGTTCCCAGCCGGCCCCGTGCCGAGCTGGCCTGACCGGCACCGGTCCCGTCACGGTCCAGCCGCCCGGTCCCGTCATGGTCCAGCCGCCCGGTCCCGTCATGGAACAGCCGCCCGGTCCCGTCACGGCCCAGCCGTCCGGTCCGCCGCCGCGACCCGGTAACGCAACAGTGCCGGGAAGGCCAGCGCCAGCAGCACGGCGAGCACCGCCGCCGCCACCCCACCGCCCACCCAGGCGGTGCCGACGCCGAAGGCGGCGGCGCTCGCCCCGGCCCGCAGGTCACCCAGCCGAGGGCCACCAGCCACCACCACGGTGTTGATGCCCTGGAGCCGGCCCCGCATCCGGTCCGGTACGTAGACCAGCAGCATGGACTGCCGGAACACCGCACTGACCAGGTCTGCCGCGCCGGCCAGGGCGAGCAGCCCGACCACCAGCCAAAGTTGCTGAGCCAGTCCGGCGAGCGCGACCGCCAGCCCCCACCCGACCACCGCGACCACCAGGGCCACGCCCTGACGGCGTACCCGGCCGATCCAGCCCGAAGTCAGTCCGCCCAGTACCGAACCGATGGCGATGGCGCTGTACAGCCAGCCCACCGCCGTACCGCCACCGAACCGTTCCTGCGCCACCTCGGGAAACAGGGTCCGGGGCATTGCCAGCACCATCGCGATGACATCGATCGCGAACGACAACAGCAGCACGGGTGCGGTGGCCAGATAGCGGAACCCGTCCAGGATGCCGCGCAGGCCGAAGGAGGCCCGCCGGCCGCTCGGTGTTCCCGACCGGCCGACCGCCGCCCCACCCGCAGGTGTCGCGTCTCGCTCCTCCGCCGGATCCGACTCCGGCGGAATGGCCGGCAGTCGAATCGTGGCCCACATGGACACGGAGAAGAGCAGCGCGTCGACCCCGTACGCGATCGGCAGCGCCACGTCGTACGACCAGGCCGCGAAGATCAGGCCGGCGGTGAGCGGACCGAACACCGCGCATGCCTGGTGGGTGGTGTAGTTGAGGGTGTTCGCAGCCGGCACCAGGGCGGTCGGCACGAGTCGCGGGATGATCGCGCCGCGAGCCGGTGAACTGACCGCAAAGGCGGTGGACTGGGCCGCGACCAGGCCGAGCAGCAGCACCGGGTTCTCCACCCCGGCCAGTGCCTGGGCCAGCAGCCCGAGTGTGGACAGCCACATCAGGGTGGAGCTGGCCAGCAGCAGGCGACGCCGGTCCACGACGTCGGCGACCGCACCACCCCAGAGGCCGAACACCAGCAGCGGCAGCAGACCGGCCAGCCCGAGCAGCCCTACCCAGAAGGAGCCGCCGGTGATGTCGTACATCTCGACGGGCACGGCAATGGCCGTGAACTGGAACCCGAACATCGATACGGCGTTTCCCAGCCACATCCGCCGGTAGGGCGGTACGCGCAGCGGGCGTACGTCGATCGCCCACCGTGAAGGAAGGGCCTTTTCTTCGCGCTTCCCGTCTTGCAGGGGGCCCTTTCTGACAATGCTCAAGGTGCCAGCCGCTCGATGGTCCACACTCCTTCGTCGGTGCGACGGTAGCGCAATCGATCATGCAACCGGCTGGTCCGCCCCTGCCAGAACTCCACGGTCTCCGGCTCGACCCGCAGCCCACCCCAGTGCGGCGGTGGAGGCACCGGCTCGCCCTCCGGAAACCGCGCCAGGGCAGCCTGGAACCGCGCGTCCAGGTCGGCCCGGTCCGGCAGCACCCGGGACTGCGGGCTCGCCCAGGCGCCGAGCTGCGATCCGCGCGGCCGACTGGCGAAGTACGCCTCGGTCTCTGCCCGGTCGACCGGTGTCACCCCACCGCAGACCACCACCTGCCGGTGCATCGGAAACCAGGGGAACACCAGACTGGCGTACGGGTTGGCGAGCGCCTCCACGCCCTTGCGCGACTCGTGGTTGGTGTAGAGGACGAATCCCCGCTGGTCGTACCCCTTGAGCAGGACGGTCCGACTGCTGGGGCGCCCGGCGGCGTCGGCGGTGGCGAACACCATCGCGTTCGGTTCGGGTAGCCGGAATTCGACGGCCTCGACGAACCACCGGTCGAACTGCGTCCACCAGTCGGCGGCCAGGCCGGTCCGGGACAGCCCGGTGTCCCCCGCGTAGTCGTCACGCATGCCTGCCGCCCGCACCGTGTCCTCCATCACACTCTCCCGGATTCGTCCCGCCGACTGGTGGACCGGTGAGCCCACCGGCGGACCGGTCGAGCGGTTTGGAAACCCACCGCCGTTGATCTGAATCACGGTCCGCGCTGTTGGGCATAGCACACCTGGGCAGGGTCGCAACCGGGTTACTCAGCAGGCAAGATGACACGAATACATCCCTGAGGGTCGCCTAAGGAGCTTTTCCGACCACGCGGACGAGCCAGAGTGCACGGACAACCAGATCCAGGAGAGAAGAATGTCCGACTTCAAGCCGGGCCTGGAGGGCGTGATCGCCTTCGAGACCGAGATCGCCGAACCCGACAAAGAGGGCGGCGCGCTGCGCTATCGCGGTGTAGACATCGAGGATCTGATCGGCCAGGTCTCGTTCGGCAACGTCTGGGCGTTGCTCGTCGACGGTCGGTTCGGCCCCGGCCTGCCCCCGGCCGAACCCTTCCCCGTACCGGTGCACTCCGGGGACATCCGGGTCGACGTCCAGTCCGCCGTGGCGATGCTCGCCCCGTACTGGGGGCTCTCCCAACTGCTGGACATCTCCGACGAGCAGGCCCGCGAGGACCTGGCCCGGGTCTCGGTCACCGCGCTCTCCTTCGTCGCCCAGTCGGCGCGTGGTCTCGGCCTGCCGGCCGTACCGCAGAAGGAGATCGACAAGGCCTCCACCATCGTCGAGCGGTTCATGAAGCGCTGGCGGGGTGAGCCGGACCCCCGGCACGTCAAGGCGGTCGACGCCTACTTCATCTCCGCCGCCGAGCACGGGCTGAACGCCTCCACCTTCACCGCCCGGATCGTCGCCTCCACCGGTGCCGACGCGGCGGCCTGCATCTCCTCCGGCATCGGGGCGCTCTCCGGCCCGCTGCACGGTGGCGCGCCGTCGCGGGTACTGCACATGATCGAGGCGGTCGAGCGCAGCGGCGACGCCGAGGGGTACGTCAAGGGCGTACTCGACCGGGGCGAACGGCTGATGGGCTTCGGCCACCGGGTCTACCGGGCCGAGGACCCCCGGGCCCGGGTGCTGCGGCGCACCGCCAAGGAGCTGGGCGCACCCCGCTTCGAGGTGGCCGAGGCGTTGGAGAAGGCGGCCCTGGCGGAACTGCACACCCGCAAGCCCGACCGGGTGCTGGCCACCAACGTCGAGTTCTGGTCGGCGGTCGTTCTCGACTTCGCCGAGGTGCCGGCGCACATGTTCACCTCGATGTTCACCTGCGCCCGGATGGGCGGCTGGAGCGCGCACATCCTGGAACAGAAGCGGCTGAGCCGACTGGTTCGGCCCTCCGCCCGCTACGTCGGGCCGGCCCCCCGTAAGCCCGCCGGGGTGGAAGGCTGGGACGCCATCCCGCACGGCGTCTGAGCGCGTCGCTCATAAGTGGTTAGGAAGGGCCCCTTCCCAGGCAGAAAACGCTGGGAAGGGGCCCTTCCTAACATCTGCGGCCGAATTGTGGGCTACACCTCAGCCCTCGCCGTGGGACCAGCAAGTCTCCGGCGAGGTCCGGATGACAGGATGGAGCCCTCCGGCAGCGCCGCCGGGTCATCCGCCCGTCCCGGCTCCACAGCGTGTCCGCGCTGGTGGAACCGTAGGCCGGGTCTGCCAGCTCAGCGGGCCCGCCGGCCCACCCGGAAGGATCTTCGTACCGTGGCTGACGTACCGACGATTCGGATTCCCGACGAGATCAAGCCCGCCGACGGACGGTTCGGCTGCGGCCCGTCCAAGGTCCGGCCGGCGGCTGTCTCCGCACTCGCCGAAGTGGCCACGACCTACCTCGGCACCTCGCACCGGCAGAAGACGGTCCGGGACCAGGTAGCCCGGCTGCGGCGCGGAATCGCCGAGTTCTTCTCCCTGCCCGAGGGCTACGAGGTGATCATCGGCAACGGTGGCACCACGGCGTTCTGGGAGGTCGCCACCTTCGGCCTGGTCCAGGACCGGGCCCAGTTCGCCAGCTTCGGCGAGTTCGGGGCGAAGTTCGCCAAGTCCGTCAAGCAGGCACCGTTCCTCGGCGAGCCCACCGTTCACAAGGCCGACCCGGGTTCGGCTCCGACGCTGGTCGCCGAGGCCGGGGTGGACGTCTACGCCCTGCCGCAGAACGAGACCTCCACCGGTGTGGCCGTACCGATCCGACGGGTAGCCGGCGCGGACGAGGGCGCGCTGATGCTGGTCGACGCCACCTCCGCCGCCGGTGGTCTCGACGTCGACGTACGCGAGAGCGATGTCTACTACTTCGCCCCACAGAAGTGCTTCGGCTCCGACGGGGGTATCTGGATCGCGCTGATGTCCCCGGCCGCCCTGGCCCGGGCCACCGCGATCAAGGAGTCCGGCCGCTACATCCCGGCCTTCCTGGACCTGGTCACCGCGATCGACAACTCGCGGCTGGAGCAGACCTACAACACCCCGGCGCTCGCCACGATCTTCCTGGCCGCCGAGCAGACCGACTGGATGAACTCCCAGGGTGGGCTGGCCTGGGCGGCCAAGCGCACGGCCGAAAGCGCCGGGATCGTGTACGGCTGGGCCGAGCGCTCCGCCGTGGCGACCCCGTTCGTGACCGATGCCACACTGCGCTCCAACGTGGTGGCGACCATCGACTTCGCTGACAGTGTCGACGCCACCGCGATCGCCAAGGCACTGCGCGCCAACGGCATCGTCGACACCGAGCCGTACCGCAAGTTGGGCCGCAACCAGCTACGGATCGCGCTGTTCCCGGCGGTGGAGCCGGCCGACGTCGAGGCCCTGACCCGCTGCATCGACTACGTCGTCGAGCGACTCTGACGCCAGGTCCGGCGGGTGTCCGAGCTGTCGGATACCCGCCGGACGATCCCGGCTGGAGATCGATCCACGCAGCTCACCGACGACATGCGGGCGTGGCCTCCCCCCACCAGGTGACACACCGGCGTACCGTGTCAAGGACGCCCGGGTGGCTGACTCGTGGCGTGATGCCCGCGGACGGCGTGGGTCCAGCGACGCGGACGGAGGCAACGAGATGCGGCCAGTACGCTTCGTCGCCCTCTCCGAGGACGGCCAGGCCTTGGTGCTCACCGACGAGGTGGGTCGCCTTCTTGCGCTGCCCATCGACGAGCGGGTGGCCACGGTTCTCCAGGCCGAGCCGGGCGGGGTTCCCCTCAGTGTGGCCACCGCCAACGACTTCGCCCCTTCCCTGTCTCCACGGGACATCCAGGCCCGGATCCGGGCCGGCGAGTCCGCCGAGGACGTCGCCCGTATCGCGGGCGTACCGGTCGACCGGGTGCTGCGCTACGCCGGACCGGTGCTCCAGGAGCGGGCCATGCTCGCCCAGCACGCCCGGCGTACCCGGCTGCGGACCTCCGACAAGAGCGTCCCGCTCTCCGAGGTCGTGGACGGCCGGCTGGCCCAGCACGGCATCGACACCGAGAAGATCTCCTGGGACGCGTTCCGCCGTGACGACGGCACGTGGCGGATCGTCGCCACCTGGCCGTCCGGCAAGGCCACCGCCCAGGCGGTCTGGGATCTCGACAAGACCCGACAGTTCGTCACGCCCCACGACGACATGGCGAAATACCTCTGCGCCGAGCGGCCAGCCGCGCCGATCCTCGGTCAGGAGCCGGTGCCGGAACGGGCCGGCGGGCACGCCCTGCCCGGCCCGTCGCGTGGCGAGCCGAGTCGGGGTGGGCACGGCCTGCCTGCGGCGGCCCCCGAGCCTCGGCCGACCCGGGATCCGATCCGGGCCGGGCGTGATGCCCTGCTCGCCTCCCTCGACCGGCCGCTCGGATCGAGTGCCGGGCGGGGTCTGGACCCGACCGCACCGGCCGCGCTCGCTGGTCAGGAGACGCCCCGCAAGCGGGCGGTCAGTGGCGGTGCGGCCGCGCTGCTCGGCGGCGGCCAGGGCTCGGCCTTCGACGATGACGCCGACGCGCCGAAGGAAGTTCCAGCGGTTCCCTCGCTGGCGGTGCTCCGTCCCCGGCGTACTGCCGGTGCCACGGCGGCTGGTGAGTCGGGTGACGCTGCCGGCAAGCCGCGCAAGCGCCTGCCGAGCTGGGACGACGTACTCTTCGGTGGCGGTCCGGCGGCTCGCGAAAGTTCCTGACCGACGCGAGGGTTCCGGCCACGCATGTGGTCGGAACTCGGGAGTTCCTGGTCGGTCCTCATCGCCTCCTGGCCGGCGCATGCCCGGTCCGCATGACAGGGTGGACCGATGGACTACACGAACCTGGGACGTACCGGTCTGTCGGTCAGCCGGCTCTGTCTGGGCACGATGAACTTCGGGCCGCAGACCAGTGAGCCGGACAGCTTCGAGATCATGGACCGGGCGCTGGAACACGGGATCAACTTCTACGACACCGCCAATGTCTACGGCTGGCAGACCGGTGAGGGCATCACCGAGAAGATCATCGGCCGCTGGTTCGCCCAGGGCGGCGGCCGCCGAGAAAAGGTCGTCCTGGCCACCAAGGTCTACGGCAAGATGGGCGACTGGCCCAACGAGCAGGGACTCTCCGCCCGACACATCATCCGGGCCTGTGAGGACTCGCTCCGTCGGCTACAGACCGACTGGATCGACCTCTACCAGATGCACCACGTCTCCCGGGCCACCCCGTGGGAGGAGATCTGGCAGGCCATGGAGACCCTGGTCGCCCAGGGCAAGGTGCTCTACGTCGGCTCGTCCAACTTCGCCGGTTGGCACCTGACCGCCGCCCAGGAGTCGGCCAACCGGCGACACTTCCTCGGGCTGGTGTCGGAGCAGTGCATCTACAACCTGATGACCCGACACGTCGAGCTTGAGGTGGTGCCGGCCGCCCAGCAGTACGGTCTCGGCATCATCCCCTGGTCGCCGCTGCACGGCGGGCTGCTCGGCGGGGCCATCCGCAAGCTGTCCGAGGGGGGCGCGGAGCGGGCCAGGAGCGGTCGCGCAGCGGACGCCCTGACCGCACACCGGCCGACCATCGAGGCGTACGAGAAGCTCTGTGCCGAACTTGGCCACGACCCGGCCGATGTCGCGCTCGGTTGGTTGTTGTCCCGCCCCGGCGTGACCGCGCCCATCGTGGGCCCCCGGACCGTCGCGCAGCTCGACGCGAACCTCGGCGCACTACAGGTGCGGCTCTCCGACGAGGTGCTGACCAAGCTGGACGAGCTGTTCCCGCCGGTCGGCCAGGGCGGTCCCGGCCCCGAAGCCTGGGCCTGGTGACCTCCGCCTGACGAGGGTCAGAGCGGCCATGACGCCAGCCGGTGGTGTAGTGAGCGATATCCGAGGTGGCTTCGTACCAGCACCATCTCGGACATCGGCCAGGACGGTCCGAAGTAGCCGTCCAGGGTCTCCCGGTCGGCCTCGACGAGGGCCGGGGTCGCCCGCTCACCGGGACGGGCCACGGTCAGGTGCGGCCGGTACGGTCGCACGTCGTAGGACACCCGGACCCGCCGCAGCTCACGTCGTACGGCGGCACCGAGCCGGCGCAGCGCCACGAGATCCCCACGTAGCCCCACCCACAGCACGGTGGAGCGGTCCTGGCCGAACCGACCGCCACCGGCCAACCGGAGCCGGGGTAGGTCATCTCCACCGGTCACGGGTACGCCTGCCGGGCCGCGCCAGCCCCGGGCGGCCCGGTCCAGCGCCGTTTCGAGGTCGGGCAGGCGGGCGTCGTCGACCTCGCCCAGGAACGCCAGGGTCACGTGGTAGGTCTCCCGGTTGGTCAGCCGGACGTTCACCCCGGTGGCAGCGAGTTCCCCGATCCGCAGTCGGACCACCTGCGCGGTGAGGTCGTCCACCGCCTCGGGAGTGGGATAGAGCGCCACAAAGAGTCGCAAGGTGCCGTCCCGGGTCTCATCGTTGCTCCCGCCGCCGTTCGGTGGTGGCGGTGGGCAGGTGCAGACCGGCCGCCTGTAGTTCACCCTCCACCCGGATCCGCTCTATCTCCAGGTCGAAGCCGTCGAGGTCGGCCAGGTGCTCCGCCACCCCCAGTGCCCGGCTGGCCATCCGGAGGCGCTCGTCGTACGCCCGCACCAACCCCTCGTGCCAGTACGACGAGCGACCGACGGCCAGGTGCGGGCGGCGCCGGCCGAGCCGCTGCCCACCGAGGCGGTGCAGGTCGGCGGCGATCCGTTCGATGGACATCCGATCCGCCTGGTCGAACACGGTGAGGTCCAGGTCACGGGAGAGTGAGTCGGCCTCGACGGCGCGGTCGAGCCGCCGGATGGTACGCCGGTCCCGCCAGGCCGTTCGCCATTCGGCGAGGGCACCTACGAACCGCTCGATCAGCTCGTCGGCACAGATGATCGCGGCAACTGCGGCGGGCAGGCACACCACCGCGAGGAGTGCCAGCGCCAGCACGAGTGCGTGCACGACGGCCATATCCTCCGACGCTAGGCGGCGGCAGAGGGGCTCGCCACCGATTTCGGGGGGTTAGGTTCTTCGGGGATCGGGAAGGGCCCCTTCCAAGGCAGAACCAATGACAAGAGGCCCTTCCCCACCCCTCAGCAGTCGGTGGGGACGACGTAGAAGCGAGGTAGCGGGACGAGCCGCAGCCGGATCCGGGCACCGGAGCGCCGCAGTTGCCAGACCAGGGCCAGCGTGGCGGCGGCCAGCGAGATCAGACCACCCATCCAGATGCTCGCCCCGGCACCGTACTTCTCGGCGACCCAGCCGATGATCGGCGCGCCGATCGGGTTGGTCCCCAGGAACACCAGCACCCACAGGGCCATCACCCGTCCCCGGAACGCGGCGTCGGTGCCGAGCTGGACCCGCTGGTTGGCTGCCTGGGCGAAGAAGACCATGAAGAAGCCGGCGAGCGGCAGCAACGCGACGACCAGCCAGTATGCCGGGGCCAAGCCGACCAGCGTGCCGGAGATGGCACACGCGACGGCGGCACCGAGGACCAGCCAGACCGAGGGACGGCTACGGCGGCCACTGCCGGCCAGCGCCCCGCCCAGCGCGCCGACGGCCAGGGCCGTGGAGAAGAGGCCGAACGAGGCGGCATCGGTGTTGAAGGTGGTCTTGGCGAGGGCTGCCAGGGTGAGCTGGAAGTTGAACAGCGTCATGCCGATCACCGACATCAGCGCCATCGGCAGAAGCAGGTCGGCTCGCTGGAAGACGTAACGCAGCCCGTCCACCACCCGGGCCGAGTCGCGTTCGTCGCGGGGTGGCAGGGTCGCCCGGTGTAGTTCCGCCGGACGCATCCGGACCACGTTCACCAGCGGGGCCACCGAGACGAGGGCGGTGAAGACGAAGACCGGACCGACGCCGAAGGCCGCGATGGCCAGGCCGGCGAGGCCGGGGCCGATGATCCGGGCGGAGTTGAAGGTCGCGGCCGACAGGGAGAGTGCGTTGGGCAGCAGCGAGGTGCCGACGAGCTCCGATACGAACGCCTGGCGGACCGGGGTCTCGACGGCGTTGGCGACACCGAGCAGGAGGGCGAAGAGGAGGACATGCCACAGCTCGACCAGATCGGTGACCACCAGCAGGCTCATGCCGAGGGCGAGCACGGTCCAGGTCGCGTTGGCGATGAAGAGCAGCAGGCGCTTGTCGTACCGGTCGGCGAGGCGACCGGAGAACAGGGTCAGCAGCAGTACGGGCGTGAACTGCAACGCGGTGACGATGCCCAGGGCACTCGCCGAGTCGTCGGACAGTTCGAGGACGAGCCAGTCCTGGGCGATGAACATCATCCAGACGCCGATCAGTTTGATCAGCTGGCCGGTGGCGAAGAGCCGGTAGTTGCGAACCTGCAGGGACTGGAACGTCGTGTTTAGCTTTGCCCGCACTCGGTGTGCGCCTCCTCGGGTCGTACGCGTCATCCACAGCGGACGAAGCGGACCGGGAGGTGTTCAGCGCCGGTCGGCGCGGGCCACCTGTTGCAGAAGCTCGGCGGCACGCAGCAGCGTGTCGCGGTCTTCCGCGGACAACTCGGCGAGCCGTTGGGCGAGCCACTCGTCGCGGGCGCGCTCGGTCTGCGCGAGCACCGCGTGGGCTGCCTCGGTCGCCGCGAGGATGACCTGCCGACCGTCGGTCGGATGGGGGGTGCGCTGCACGAGCCCGCGCTCCTCCAACTTCGCAACGATCTTGGTCATCGTCGGCGGTTGAACCCGTTCGGTGTCGGCAAGCTCACGGGGGGTCAGCGCGCCAGCCAGCCGCAGGCTGGTCAGGGCGGAGAGCTGGGTCACCGTGAGGTCACCGACCGGGCGGGTCTGCCGGACCCGCCGGTTGAGCCGGGTGATGGCGTCACGCAGCATCGTTGCCAACTGCGCAGCCGGCACGCGTTTCGCCATCACCGTCCGCTCCGTCACGGTCGTTAGCCTAACTAATAAGCCAGGCTAACGACCACTCTTTATGACAGCAGTCACCATGGACCACATCGATCCCGGTGCAGATCAGTAGACCAGCGCCTCGATCGGGCCCCGCAGGAAGAACAGGGCGAAGAGAGCGGCCACCCCGTACATCAGCGGGTGCACCTCGCGGGCCTTGCCCTTGAAGATCTTGACCACGACGTACGTGATGAGGCCCGCACCGATACCGTTCGAGATCGAGTACGTGAACGGCATCAGCACGATGGCCAGGAACGCCGGGACGGCGATCTCGTAGTCGGACCAGTCGATCGTCCGCACCTCGGCCATCATCAGGAACCCGACGACCACCAGGGCGATGGACGCCGCCTCGAAGGGCACCACCACGACCAGCGGCGCGAGGAACATCGCCAGCAGGAACAACCCGCCGGTGAACAGGTTGGCCACGCCGGTACGGGCGCCCTCGGCCACCCCGGCCGCGCTCTCGACGAACGACGTGTTGCTCGACACGCTCGCCGCACCGCCGGCCGCCGCCGCGATCGAGTCCACCAGCAGGATCTGCTTGGTACGAGGCGGCATGCCCTCCTTGTCCAGCAGGCCACCCTCCTGGCCGACGGCGACCATCGTCCCCATGGTGTCGAAGAAGTCGGTGACCAGCAGCGTGAAAATGAACATCAACACGACCAGCGGGCCGGCCTTCTCCCACGAGTTGAGGACGTTGAACTGGCCCAGCAGCGACAGGTCGGGGACGTCCAGCAGCTTCGCCGGCAGTTCCGGCACGTTCAACGCCCAGCCCGTGGGATTCGGCTTCCCGTCGATCATCGACGGTCCGGCCTTGGCGATCGCCTCGACGATGATCGCCAGCACGGTGGAACCCAGGATGCCGATCAGGATCGCGCCCCGTACCTTGCGGACCACCAGCACCAACGTCACCAACAGGCCGACCACGAACACCAGCGCCGGCCAGCTCACCAGCTTGCCGCTGATGCCCAGACCAACCGGGACGGTGGTGTTGGCGGCGTCCGGGATCCGGCGGACGAACCCGGCGTTGACCAGGCCGATGATCGTCAGGAACAGGCCGATACCCACGCCGATCGCCGTCTTCATCTGCGTCGGCACGGCACGGAAGACCGCGGTACGCAGCCCGGTCAGCACCAGCAGCGAAATGAGAAGCCCCTCGATCACCACCAGACCCATGGCGTCGGCCCAGGTCATCTGCGGGGCGATCTCGTACGCCACCATCGCGTTGACGCCGAGCCCCGCGGCCAGCCCGAGCGGGAACCGACCGACCACACCCATCAGGATGGTCATCACACCGGCTACCAGCGCGGTGGCGGCGGCCAGCGCCGGGATGGACAACTGTTTGTCGTCCCCGTCGAAGGCGTTGCCGAGGATCAGCGGGTTGAGCACCACGATGTAGGCCATCGTGAAGAAGGTCGCCAGGCCACCACGGGCCTCACGGCCCAGGGTCGAGCCACGGGCGGTGATTTCGAAGAACCGGTCGAAGCCGTTCCGGGCTCTGGGTCCTTCTTCCGTCTTGTCGGACTTGATCGGGGTTTTGCTCATCAGATCCTCGCAGGCGATCCGTCGTTGCCGCGCGCATCGTCGCAGATCACGGGCCTACCCTGAAAATTGATCCCGTACCCTGGCCACGTGCCGCAGGAACAACCCCCCCGCCCCCAGCCGCTCGACCCCCCGATGGTGCCGTTCGCCATCGCCGGTATCGCCGCCTGGGCGGTCGCCGGACTGGTACTGCTGATCTTCTTCCAGGACTGGCTGACCGAGCAGGGGCGGGAGAACTGGCTCTGGACCTGCCTGGCCGGGTTCCTACTCGGATTCCCCGGCCTGGCGGTGATGCTCAGGCACGACGCCAACCGCCGTCGTCGTCGGGCGGCCGACCACACCGGTCCGGTCGACTGACCTGGCCGTCGGTGCCACCCGGTGCAACCTGACCGGGGTGGTGGTGTCGTGCGGTCCGGTCAGCCGTGCCCGTAGGGCTCGACCGGTTCGTCGGTCCCCACCGATCCGGCCGGCCGAATCACCGGAACCGTCTCCACCTCGCTGTCATCGTAGACCGCGGGTGGCTCGTCGGCCGACGTCTCCGGCGAGTCCGTCAACGCCTCGGAGTGCGCACCACAGCCGTGGTCGGCGCTGACCGCCCGACCGTCGTCCGGCGCGTAGTAGTTGCCGCAGACGCCGAAGCTCTGCCGCAGGACGCCCGCGATCGGCAGGTAGAACCCGCACGAACCGCAGCGGGCGGAGGCGGGCGCGGCTACCGAGATGGGCGCGGCCGGGCCGTGGTCGCCGTCGTACCAGCGCTGGGCGGTGTCCATCCGTCCCTCACGGGACATCACCCGGACCCGGCCGAAACCCAACTCCCAGGCCGTCTCCTCCACCGCCGGGTCGTCCGAGAGTACGTACCCGGGGGCGAGCCGCTCGTCGTCCGGGGGAGTCGGCAGCAGGTCACCCGGACCGAGGTCACCGGGCTGGAGCCGGTCCTGCCAGGGCAGCCACCCCGGAGCCAGCAGCGCATCCGGTCCGGGCAGCAGCACCGTGTCGCAGACCGTGACGTTCCGGCTGCGCGGCACCCGGGTCACGGTGACCGCCCACCGCCAGCCCCGATAACCAGGGAGGCGACACTCGAAGAAGTGGGTCACCAATCGATCACCTTCGGCGACCGCCGCCAGGTGGTCGCCGACGTCGGACGGGCCCGCTTCGGTAATGCCGGCACGGGCCACCTCGACGGCGCTGGCACAAACCTGGTCGAGACGAGGGGCACGAGTGGCGACGGTCCTGGTCACCTGCTCATTGTTGCCTATCCGGGTGGCCGACCCGCAGGGACTCCCCGGTACGATCTCCGGCCAGAGCCGGCAGAGATCGACCGGATAGGCAAGGATGGTCGGCATGCCGCTGTTCTCCCGCTCCGGCCGCTCGGCCCTCGGGCGTACGGTCGGCACCGCCATCCGGCTCATCCGGTTCACCCTGCGGACGACGCTGGGCGGCGGGCGCTGGACGGTACGAAGCGTGGGCCGGGTACGGGAAAAGGGTGCCGGTGGCGAGCCGGGCATGGCCCGGATGTTCGACCTGCACGCCATCTCCTGCGCCGGCGACGCACTGGTCGCGATCGGTCTGGCCGGCACGATCTTCTTCAACGCTCCGCTCGGCGAGGCCCGCAGCAAGGTGGCCCTCTACCTGTTGGTGACCATGGTGCCGTTCGCACTGCTCGCCCCGGTGGTGGGCCCGCTGCTGGACCACTTCCGGCACGGTCGCCGCTGGGCCCTGGCCACCACCATGCTCGGTCGCGCCTTCCTGGCCTGGCTGATCTCCGACTACCTGCACGGCTTCGGGCTCTACCCCGCCGCGTTCGGCGTACTCGCCCTCTCCCGGGCGTACGGCGTCGCCCGCTCGGCCGCCGTACCGAGGCTGCTTCCGGCGGGGTTGGGGCTGTCCCAGGCGGGTGCCCGGGCCAGTGTCTACGGCACGATCGCCGGCGGTGTGGTGGGTCCGGTCGGCCTGGCCCTGTTCTGGTTCGGCCCGCAGTGGCCGTTGCGGGCCGCCTCGGTGATCTTCCTGATCGGCATGGTGCTCTCGCTGCGGCTACCGGCCCAGGCGGACTCCGCACCACCGGAGGCCATGCCGCGGGTCTTCGCCGCCCTCTTCCGCCGGCCGGGCACGGGCGACCGGGCCCTCGGACGCAGCGGTCCGGACGGCCGGCTGGTGATGACCAGCCTGGTCGGCAGCGCGACGCTGCGCGCCATGTTCGGCTTCCTGCTGCTCTACCTCGCCTTCGCGCTCAAGGCCGGCGACCTGACCACCGAGGTGTTCGGGCGGGACATCGCCAGCGAGGGCGCGCTGGTGCTGGTGGGTGGAGCGCTCGCGGTGGGCTCCTTCCTCGCCACCGCAGCGGGCACCCGGCTCCGCATCCACCAGCCGACCATGATCCAGTCCAGCGGTCTGGTCGTCGTCGCCGGAGTGGCGATACTCACCGCAATCAAGTTCTCACTTCCCATGGTGGCCCTACTCTGCCTGGTAACCGCCATGATCAGCGGCATCGCAAAGCTGGCCGTGGACGCGTGCATCCAGGAACGGGTCCAGGAACGACTCCGGGCAAGCGCGTTCGCCCGCTCGGAGACGGTGCTGATGCTGGCCTTCGTGGCCGGCGGGGCGCTCGGACTCATTCCGGTCGAGGGGTGGATCGGCATCGCCGGGCTGGCTGGCTTCGCCACCCTCGCCGCCGTACGGGCGACGGTGATGGCCACCCGACTACGCGGCGAGCGCCTGCTGGGCCGTGCGCTCGCCGACGACGAGCGGGCCACCCCGGACGAGCCGTCCACCAGCCAGGCCAGCGCAGACCGTACGACCAGCAGCGCGGGTGCCGACGTACCGACTCCGGTCTCGCCCGCCCCGGCATCATCCAGCGGAGCGGCGCCCGGGTCCACGGCCGGATCGGCCGCCACATCAGCCGCCGCATCAGCCGCCGGGTCCGCCCCCGGGACGACCGCCTGGGCGATGGTCACCCCCGACGAGCCGATCGACGAACCGCCGCTCGCGCCGCCCGGCTTCCACATCTACCGGCCGTCCTCGGCCATGCCACGCACCGGATCGGGGGACGACGAGTCCCGCCGCGAACCACAGGGACCAAAGAGTTGAACGGTGGAATCCTGGTCGTCACTGCCGTACCGGCCGAGACGGAGGCGCTGCTCGCTGGCCTGATCACCCCGGCCTCCACCACCGTCGCCCCGGTCGGGGTCGGTCCGGCCGCTGCTGCCGCCGGCACCGCCCGACTGCTGGCGCTGGCCGAGGTGGCGGGCAGCCCGTACCGGGCGGTGGTGAGCGCCGGCATCGGCGGCGGGTTCCCGGACCGGGCCGCGCTCGGCGGCATCGTCCTCGGCACCCGTAGCATCGCCGCCGACCTCGGGGCCGAGTCACCGGAGGGCTTTCTCCCCCTCGACGAGTTGGGCATGTCGCGGGAACACCTCGGCGGCGGGCCGGAGATCCCCGCCGACCCGACCCTGCTCGCCCAGTTGCGCGCCGCGCTACCCGGTGCGACGGTCGGCGCGGTTCTCACCCTGAACACCGTCACCGGCACGGCCGAGACCACCCGGGTGCTCGCCGACCGGTATCCCGACGCGGTGGCCGAGGGGATGGAGGGACACGGGGTGGCGGTAGCCGCCGCCCAGGCCGGGTTGCCGTTCGCGGAGTTGCGTGCGATCTCCAACCCGATCGGCCCCCGGGACCGGGGAGCGTGGCGGATGCGTGCGGCCTTCGACGCGCTGACCACCGCCGCCGCCGCCTTCGGCTAGCCGGTCAGTGTCGGCGCAGGGCCACCACGGCCAGGTCGTCGCTGCTCTGCGATGGGCCCAGTTCGGCGAGTAGCCGGCCGCAGAACCGGTCGAGGTCGGCGTCCACGGTGGCCGCGCAGACGGCCAGGTCGGCCATCCGCTGGTCGATGTCGACGTCCCGGCGCTCGATCAACCCGTCGGTGTAGAGCACCAACGTCGCCCCGGAGGGCAGGTCGAATTCGAGGTCGTCGGGACGGTCGGCGTGGATCCCGAGAAGCGGAGCCCGGTGTTCGATGAACCGGGTCGCGTCGGCCGTGACCAGCAGCGACGGCAGGTGACCGGCACTGGCCAACCGGACCCGCCCGGTGTCGGGTTCCAGGGTCAACAGGCAGACCGTCGCGAACTCTCCCGGCAGCAGCGTACGGACCAGCTCATCGACCCGTTCCAGGATGACGCCGGGCGAATGGCCCTCCACGGCGTACGCCCGGATGGCGTGCCGAAGCTCGGCCATGACGGTGGCCGCGTGCAGCGAGTGGCCGGCGACGTCGCCGATCACCGCGAGCAGCCGGCCGTCGATCATCGCGAATTCGTAGAAGTCCCCTCCGACCTCGGTCTGCATACTGGCGGGCTCGTAACGTACGGCAAGGTCCAACCCGGCGATCTTGGGCAGCCGGCGGGGCAACAGGCTGCGTTGCAGGGTCACCGCGATTCGGTGTTCCTCGTCGTAGGAGCGTTGCGCCTCGACTGCGGTGGCGACCGCCTGAGCGAGCTGCGTGAGGACGATGGACTCCGGGAGCAGGGCGGAGGACGGTACGGCGACGTGCACCGCCGGCCGGTCGTTACGGAGCCGTACGGTGGCGATGGCGATCTGTTCGTCCGCGCTGACGGGCAGCGGCCAATCCTCGGGCGTGGGTGCCGTGTCCACCGTGACCCCGACCGGCACCGGTACGACATCACCGGGCCAGCTACCGGTCCGCACCGACGTGCCTGGCTCGATGGTGACCGCGGCCAGGCGGTCCCCGTCGGCGTTCTCCGCCACGACGACGGCACCGGTCCCGAATATCTGGGCGGCCCCGGTCACGGCGGCGTCGAGCAACTGCGGCAGCGTGGCAGCCGAGTTGACGGCGAGGGTGGTCTCGGCGAGGCAGGCGAGCCGGGCGGCGAGCAGTTCGGCGCGACGCCGGGCACGGTAGTAGCGCAGTGCGGCACGGGTGGTGGCGATCAGCTCGTCCGGCTCGATGGGTTCGACGAGATAGGCGTCGGCTCCCCGGGCCAACCCCTGGGTACGGTCGGCCAGGTCGACCGCGTGTGCCGACACGTGGATGACGGGCCGGGAGGCGTGCCTCGGGTTCGCCTTGATCCGTTCGGCGACGTCGAAGCCACTCATGTCGCCGAGCCGTACGTCCAGCACGATCAGGTCGATGTCCTGGCTGGCCATCCGGTCGAGCGCGCTCGCGCCGCTGTCCGCCTCGACAACGGTGAACCCGGCCCGGGTCAGCCACCTGACCAGCAGATAGCGCTTGGCGGCGCTGTCGTCGACCACAAGAATCGTGGCATCGGTCACCGGACGGTCCATGCGGTCACGGCTCCGGCCGGACGGGCAACTGGAGCGTGAAGGTGCTGCCGGTGCCGGGGACGCTGGTCACCCCGAGGCTGCCGCCGAGGATGGTGGCGAGTCGTCGCGCGTAGGGCAGGCCGAGGCCGGTGCCGCCGGACGACTTCCCCGGCACCTGGTAGAACTCCTCGAAGATCCGTTCCTGGTGCTCGGGTGGGATGCCGATCCCGGTGTCGCTGACCTGGAACGTCCACCACTCACCATCGCGGTCGGCGGTCATCTGGACCTCACCGCGCTCGGTGAACTTGAGCCCGTTGTGCAGCAGGTTCCGCAGGATCTGAGTGAGGAGCACCTCGTCCGAGCGGATCACCGCTGGCGATTTGGGATCGACGACCACCAGCTCGATTCCGGGGCGGGTGGCCATGGCGCGGGCGGTACCGCGCAGCTGCCCGAAGACGGCCCGAAGTTCGACGTCGGACCAGGTCGGCTCGATCGTTCCGGACTCCGCCTTGCCGAGGTCGAGCAGGTCGTTGACCAGCGCCAGCAGGTCCGCCGCCGAACTGCGGATCAGCTCGACCTGCTCCTTCTGCTCGTCGGTGAGCGGGTCGGAGAAGGGGTCCGCCAGCAGCCGGGTCAGACCGATCACGGCGGTTACCGGAGCCCGCAGCTCGTGGCTGACGTTGGCGAGGAAGCGGCTCTTCGTCTCGCTGACCACCCGCAACCGGGCGGACCGCTCCTCCAGCTCGGCGTGGAGCGCGACGACACCCCGGTTGGTCTCGTCCAGCTCCTCGGAGAGCTGGGTGTAGAGGGCGAGGACGCCCCGGTTGGTTTCGGCGAGTTCCTCGTTGAGGCGGGCCAGCTCGTCCCGTTGTGCCCGGGCCTGCTCCAGGGCTGCCAGTAGTTGCTCGTTCTGCTCCGCCATCTCCTCCAATGGTGTCCGGGCAGCGGAGGAAGTCAGGTCGCCGCGCACCGCTTCGAGATGGGCGGGGGTGAGCGGACCGGCCGAGCGGGGGATCCGACGCGACATTCGTATCACGGTAGACCCACCGTTCGGCTGAACGCTGAACGAGTCGACCAATCGCCCCACGGCCAGGGCCCCGGGCAGTCGTTGATCAGTGTCGATCGAATGGCTGGCGACAACCTCGGTGACCAGCGTCTGTGGATCCGTACCGATGGTCACCGAAAAGACCACCTCGGCCGGGACGGGCACGGCGAGGGTAACCAGAAGATATCGGCCAATCTCGCTGAGCGCGGTGGCCAGCCGGATCTGGTCCTGGTGTTCGAGGCCGACGGCTGCGGCCACCTCCCGACCCCGCTGCCGGACCACGAAGACGTCGGGCTCGGCGCGTAGTGCCATCCGCAGCAGCGGGATGCCGTTCTCGCCGGGCTCGATCATGGCGTGGTCCGGGCGACCAGTACGCACGCGTCGTCCCGCCGTACGGCAGCATCCCGCAGCATCGTGCCCGCGATCACCTGAGGGGACCGTCGTTGCAGGCCGGGATAGTCGGCCAGCCGCCACCGGTCGGTCACCCCGTCGGTGTGCATGACCAGGCAGGCACCGGCCGGCATCGGGTAGTCGAACTCCCGTACCGTGCGCCGCTGGTGACCGACGATGCCCGGCAGCGACACCAGCCCGCGTCGGTCCGGGCCGTCCATCAGCGTCCCGGTGATGTTGCCTAGCCCGGCGTAGCGGACCAGACCAGCTTCCAGGTCCAGCTCGGCGACGGCTGCGGCGGCACCTCGGGTGTGGCTGACCGACCGGTGCAGATGCTCGATGACCGCTGCCGGACGTACCGCCGGGGCCACCTGGAAGGCGTGTACGGTGGCCGCCGCAGCCGCCGCCGCCAGCGGCCCGTGCCCCAGGCCGTCGCAGACCAGCACCTGCCGTCGACCGTCCACGACCCGTACGGCGAACCCGTCACCACAGGCCTTCTCGCCGGTCATCGGCCGGCTGACCCCGGCCGCCCAGTACAACTCGGGCGGCTCCGCCGGCCAGACCTGCACGGCGGTCACCGTGCCCTTGCCCGACATCGAGAAGACGTCGACCCAGCTCGCCTGCCGGCTGATCGCCCCGAGGCCGATCCCCAGGGTGCCGGCGGTCGAGTATCCGTCCCGGGCGGACGAGAGGACGTTGTCCATCCCGGGGCCGGAGTCGACGGCGAGGACCTCCACCCCGGCGACCTTCCCGGCCCGGGCCGGGCGGATCAGGAGCAGCCCGTCGTCGGCGTGCTTGACGAGGTTGCTGGCGAGTTCGGTGACGACGATCGCGAGCGCACCGACCCGCTCGGTATCGAAACCCATCTGGCCGGCGAGCAACTCCGCCGATCGGCGTGCCGCACTGACCCGGCCGAGTTCCTCCATCCGGAACCACACCCCGCCGTCGGTGAGCCGGTGGTCGCCCGTCACGTCGACCGCGACCATTTGGTGATGGTCACCCGGGTGCCCCGGCCGGGGGCCGTGTCGATCTCGAACTCGTCGACCAGCCGGCGGGCCCCACCGAGCCCCAGGCCGAGTCCACCCCCGCTGGTGTAGCCGTCGCTCAACGCCAGGTCCAGGTCGGCGATGCCGGGGCCGTCGTCGGCGAAGACGATGCGTACGCCCTTGCGGCGACCACTGTCCACCACCCCGATCTCGGCCCCACCACCCCCGCCGTAGACGAGGGTGTTCCGGGCCAGTTCACTCGCGGCGGTCACCAGTTTCGTCTGGTCGACCAGGGAGAGCGCGACGGTGACGGCGACGCTACGCACCACCTGCCGGACCAGGACCACGTCCTTGTCGGCGGCGATCGTCACTACCTGAGGGGCGCCCAGGTCAGGACTGGCGGTCACGACGAGGTCGAGGTGGGACGGTCGATGTCGAGCCCGGTTGGCAGCGCCCAGTCGTCGTCCGAACCGAGGTCCGGCAGGTACAGCGCCTCATCGAAGCGGGACCGGGCGAGCAACTCCATGGCCCGTTCGACGTTCAACGCGGTTCGGATGCCGTCCAGGGAGAGGCCCAGCTCGACGAGGGTGATCGCGACTGCGGGGCGCATCCCCACGACGACGGTGGCGGCGTCCAGCACCCGGGCGATGGCCGCGATCGAGGAGAGCGTACGACCGACGAACGAGTCGACGATGTCCATCGCGGTGATGTCGATGATCACGCCTCGGCAGCCGGTGGCCACGATCCGCTCGGCCAGGTCCTCCTGGAGCGCCAGTGCGGTCTGGTCCTCCATGTCGACCTGGATCGAGACGAGTAGCAGGTCGCCGATCTTGAGGACCGGTACCCGGTCCATCAGGCCTCCCGGGTGCCCGGCAGCGCAGCCGAGTTGCCTCGGGTCGCCCGCCGGTTGATCTCGATCATCCGTAGCGCGTGGCGGAGCGCGTCGGCCAGCGTCGCCTTGGTGGCGATGTCACCGAACTCGATGCCCAACGCCACGATCGTCTGTGCGATCTGCGGCCGGATGCCGGAGATGATGCACTCGGCACCCATCAGCCGCGCGGCCACCACGGTCTTGAGGATGTGCTGGGCCACCTGGGTGTCGACGGCGGGTACGCCGGTGATGTCGATGATCGCGTAGGGCGAGCCGGTGTCCACCAGCATCTGCAGCAGCCGTTCCATCACCACCTGGGCCCGCGCCGAGTCCAGCGTGCCGACCAGCGGGATGGCGACGACGCCCTCCCAGAGCTTCACTACCGGCGTAGCCAGCTCCAGCAGTTGCTCCGCCTGGTCGGCGATCAGCTCCTCGCGCGACTTGGTGTAGCGCTCGAAGGTGAACAGCCCCATCTGGTCCACCACCGCCGAGGCGGCCACGTAGTCGGCGAGCGCCTGGGCGTCGCCGCCATGTACGCCCAGCACGTCGACCAGCGCCTCCTTGAGGGCGAAGACACTGATCGCGGTCTCGCTGGCGGTGAAGCCCTGGCGTGCCCGGCTACGAGACAGCTCGGCCAGCGTGCCGCGCAGTTCCGCTGAACGGTCCGCGTCCAGATCGAACGGACCCTCCTGGAGGGTCGCGGTCAATGCGCGGTGCAGGTCCTGTACCTGCTGGCGCAGTTCCGCCTCGGTCATCCGGCCCCGCAGTGAGTTCGCGACGACCTCCGTCCACCGTGCGCTCAGCTGCTCGGCATGGCTGTCGAACAGCACGCCGAGGCGACCGCTCTCGTCGGCCGTGATTCCCATGCTTTTCCTCCCCGCCCGCCGGTCCGCCCGGCTACCGCACCATCTTCCGGCTTCCTTCCCGGCTGCGCGCGGCCAGACGGCGAACTCTATCACCGGTAGCGCGGGGGACGGCCGGTCAAGCGGCGATGACCTGCACATCTTGACATTGACACGATTCATGACACCGTCGCTGCCCCGGCCCGACGAAACCGCCAGTCACTGTCTATGACCTCACACTCGATGGGCCGACGCGGGAGCGGTCGACCCGGATGTGGTTCGGTGTAGGACGTGGCGCTCTCGCTGGCGATCTCGCCCTGCCCCAACGACACCTTCGTCTTCCACGCCCTGGTACACGGGCTGGTACCGGGCGCACCTCCGGTCGAGGTGACCTACGCCGACGTAGACGTCACCAACACCGCGGCCGAACGCGGGGCGTACGACCTGGTGAAGGTGAGCTACGCGGCACTGCCCTGGCTGCTCGACGACTACCACCTGCTGCCCTGCGGCGGCGCGCTGGGCCGAGGCTGCGGCCCGCTGGTGCTGACCCGCAAGGACCGCGCCCACGGCGACCTGACCGGCGCGACCGTCGCCGTACCAGGGGACCGGACCACGGCGTACCTGCTCTTCCGGCTCTGGTCGGCGGCCCGGCCGCCGGCCCGGATCGAGGTCGTGCCGTTCCACGAGATCATGCCCGGGGTCGCCGTCGGCCGCTACGACGCCGGCCTGGTGATCCACGAAGCCCGGTTCACCTATCCCCGGTACGACCTGACCGCCCTGGTCGACCTCGGCGAATGGTGGGAGGGCGACACCGGCCTACCGATCCCACTCGGCGCGATCCTGGCCCGCCGGGGTGCGGTCGACCCGGCCCAGGCCACCGACTGGATCCGCACCTCGGTACGACAGGCCTGGGCCGACCCGGCGGCCACCCGCGAGTACGTGCTGCGACACGCACAGGAGATGGAAGCCGCCGTGGTCGACCGGCACATCGCCCTCTACGTCAACGAGTTCACCGCCGACCTGGGCGAGGACGGCCGGGCCGCGATCGACGCGCTGCTGCGCCGGGCTGCGGACGCCGGCCTGACCCCTCAGATCTCCAGCTCGCGGGCCACGGCGTGGACCAGCTGAGCAACCGTCTGCGCGGTCTTCCGGTCGGGAAACCGGCCCCGACGTAGATCCGGCTGGATCTTCGCCTCAAGGACCTTGATCATGTCTTCGACCAGACCGTGCAGCTCCTCGGCCGGTCGACGACGCAGCTCGGCCATGGACGGCGGAGCGTCCAGCAGCTTCACCCCGAGCGCCTGGGCGCCCCGACGACTGTCCACCACACCGAACTCGATCCGCTGGCCCCCCTTGAGGTCGGTGACGCCAGCGGGCAGCGCGCCCTTGGGCAGGAACACGTCGCCACCCTCGTCACTGGTGACGAACCCGTATCCCTTGGCCGCGTCATACCACTTCACTCGACCCGTCGGCACCTGTTAACCCCTGCCTCGTTGAGACTCCTGTGTCACACAAGGCTAGCCGCATCGGCCGACTTGGCGCTGCTGGGAATCCGGCCGGCAGGTCGACTGGGAATCCGGTGGGCAGGTCGACGCCACCCGGCCATCCGAGGAGCCGGACGGGCCCTCGGCCGGATAGCGTGGAACGACGATGACCACCACACTCGCCGACCACCTCAGGTCGCTACCCGACGACACGCTCGCCGCCCTGCTGGAGCTGCGTCCCGACCTGGTCGTCCCGGTACCGGCCGACGTGTCCGCGCTGGCCGTACGGGCCCAGTCCCGGGTGTCGGTCGCTCGCGCCCTGGACGGGCTGGACCAGTTCACCCTCCAGATCCTCGACGCGGCCCGGTTGACCCGTGATCCGGACAACGAGGGCCGAACCTCCGTCGCGGCGATCCTCGCCCTGGCCACCACCGGCCGAGGTGGGGACCAGGCCGCCGTACGCGCCGCGCTCGACCGGCTCCGCGCACTGTTCCTGCTGTACGGACCGGAGTCGGCCCTCCAGGTGGTGGCCAGTGTCGACGAGGTCTGCCTGCCGTACCCGGCGGGTCTGGGGCGACCCGCGGCGGAACTGGACGAACGGGCAGCGCAGTTGGTGGCGGATCCGGCCCGACTTCGCCGGACCGTGCTCTCCGCTCCGCCCCCGGCCCGGGCGATCCTCGATCGGCTCGCCGCCGGCCCACCGGTGGGGACGCTCCCGGCCGAACTGCTGCACCCGCCGACCACCGACGGTCCAGCCCTACCTACGGTCGACGGGACGGAACTGGACGCGTCCCCATCACCGGTGCGCTGGCTGGTCGAGCACGCGCTGCTGGTCCCGATCCCGGACACCGGGGCCACCGCCCGGGGTGCCGCCGTGGAACTACCCCGCGAGGTAGGACTGCTGCTGCGCCGCGACTGCGGCCCGCTCGGCCCGCTGCGCCCCCAACCACCGGTGCCGGCCGCCACAGCCCGGGAACCGAAGGCCGCCGACTCCGCCGGGGCCGGTCAGGCGATGGAGACGGTACGGCACACCGAGGCGCTGCTGGAGGCGCTCTCCGCCGAACCCGCCCCGGTGCTGCGCTCGGGCGGAATCGGCGTACGTGAGCTGCGCCGGCTGGCCCGCACCACCGGGCTGGACGAGACCACCACGGCGCTGCTGCTGGAGGTCGCGCACGCCGCCGGGCTGACCGGGGAAGCCGACCTGCCCGGGGCCACCACCACTCGTACCGGGGCCGACCAGCAGGTGCTGCCCACCGCCACGTACGAGGTGTGGCGCAGCGGCTCGCTGGCGCAGCGCTGGGACCACCTGGCCCGGGCCTGGCTGGCCATGCCCCGACAGGCGGGCCTGGTCGGGCAGCGCGACGACCGGGACCGTCTGATCACCGTGCTCTCCAGTGAGGTGGACCGGGCCGCCGCACCGGCCGTCCGGCGGGCCGTACTCGGGGTGCTCGGCGCACTTGACCCGGGGGGTGCACCCACCGCCGACGAGGTGCTCGAACTGCTCGCCTGGCACGCCCCGCGCCGCAGCAAGGGGCGCGAGCCGGCGCACCGCGAGGCGCTGACCGAGGCGGCCCGCCTCGGCGTCACCGGCCTGGGTGCGCTCACCTCGTACGGCCGACTGCTGCTGGCCGAGGCCCTGGCCGGGAGTGCCCGTGCGGCGGCGGCCAGCGACGACCCGCTCGGCCGACGGGCCGAGCCGGGCGCACCTGCGGACGAGGCGGCCACCACGGTCCGGGCTCTGGACGCGCTCTTGCCCGCCCCGGTCGACCACTTCCTGATGCAGGCCGACCTGAGCGTGGTGGTGCCCGGCCCGCCCGAGCCGATGCTCGCCGCCGAGTTGGAGGTGGTGGCCGAGCACGAGTCGACGGGTGGGGCCAGCGTGCACCGGGTGACCGGGGCGAGCCTGCGCCGGGCGCTGGACGCCGGGTACGCCGCCGACGACCTGCACGCCCTGTTCCAGCGCCGGTCCCGGACCCCGGTGCCGCAGACGTTGACCTACCTGGTCGACGACGTGGCCCGTAAGCACGGCGGGCTACGGGTCGGCTCCGCCGGGGCGTACGTCCGCAGCGACGACGAGGCACTGCTCACCGAGGTACTGGCGGACCGGCGACTGGCCGCACTGTCCCTGCGGCGGCTGGCCCCGACGGTGCTGAGCACCCCGTACCAGGTGGGCCGAATGCTGACCGCGATGCGGGAGGCGGGCTACGCCCCGGTGCCGGAGGACGCGACCGGTGCCGCGGTGCTGACCCGGCCGAAACCGAGCCGGGCACCGGCCCGGATGTCGGTCGCCAACCGGGTCACCGACCCGCTGGCCACACCGAAACTCACCGCACCCCGACTGCTCGGCATCGTCGAGCACATCCGGCGGGGCGACGCCGCCGCCCGTGCGGCCCGCCGCGCCCCGGCCTCGGTCCGGACGATGAACGGTCGGGGTGGTGCCGAACCCTCCCAGAGCCAGGCCCACACCCAGGCACTCGCCGTCCTACAACAGGCGGTCCGCGACAAGGCGTTGGTCTGGGTCGGGTACGTCGACGCACACGGGGCCACCACGTCCCGCCTGGTCCGGCCGGTCTCGATGAGCGCCGGATACCTGCGGGCCGAGGACGACCGGAGCGAGATGCTGCACACCTTCGCCCTGCACCGGATCACGGCAGCGGTGTTGGAGGAGTAGCCGGGGCTGATGCGGCGCGGGTTCAGTTTCGTCGGCTGCGCCGCGGCATCTGGTCAGTTTCGTCGGCTGCGACGGACCGTGCCGACGATGGAGATGAGGAGCAGCAAGGCGAAGGCACTGCCGGCCGCCTCGCCGACCGAGTCGACGAACCCCTGCTCCAGCACCAGCCAGCCGAACAGGAACCAGCCGAACAGGATCCCCCCGGCCAGCGAATACCAGACGATGGTGGCGCGGGAGACCGGTTCGTTGGTGGGCGGCTGGGGGTGTGTCTCACGACCAGACGGCGCGACCGGCTTGGCGGTCCGCTGCTCGTCGTTGGTTCGCAACTCGTGGTCGACCGTCATCCATCCTCCCCACCTGTGCGTTTCCCCTGTACCCAGACTCGCACCCGAGAAGCCAATTCGACAGGGGTGGATTCCCTGAGTGCCGGCTCTCCGACAACTACCTCCTCTCTGTCCCTAACGGGGTAGACGCGTTTTCGGCACTCGCTGATCGACTCCGCAGGGTCACCCCGCCTCGACCAGGACGACGACGGACCAGCACGGCGGAAGCGGAGAAGGGACAACCGCAGTGGTACGCCGCCCCGGGCGTTCGCAACCCGGGTAGTAGGCCGATCGGCAACTCCGGCATGACGACCTGTGACCACCCCGGTACATACGCTGCCGCAGGTACTCGTCATACGAGCGAAGGGATCCTCGATGTACGTCCGTCACCTGCTTGCTGTCACCGCATCCGTCCTGGCCGGGGGCTTCGGGCTGGCCGCACCGGCAGCCGCACACGTCACCGCCCAGCCAATCGCGGCCAGTGTCACCACCATGAGCGCCGGCCGACTCGGGGCCAGCGTCGCCGCCGTACTGGGGTTGGCCGGTGTGGTCGTCGGCGGACTGGCTCTGGCCCGCCCCGCCGGTCGTACGCGCGGATTCGGGCGACTCCGTGCCCCAGTGGCCCTGGTGGCGGGGCTGATCGGCATGGCCCTCGGTGGGCTGGTCGTGACCACCTCCGACAGTGGTATCGGCACCGGCAACGGGCGAGGTGGCGCCTACGTGGCCCTGTTGGTGGGACTGGTCGCCGTCATCCTGGGTGGGCTGGCCCTGGTTCGCTCCCGCCGCGCCGCCTGACCAGCCGGCCCCGGGGCCCAGGTCAGGAGCGGGCGAGCCAGCCGGGAACGGTCAGGCCGGACTCGTACGCGAGGATCACCAACTGGGCCCGGTCCCGGACCTGGGTCTTGGTCATGATCCGGCTGACGTGCGTCTTCGCGGTGGCCGGACTCAACACCAGCCGCGCCGCGATCTCATCGTTGGACAGGCCGGCGGCGACCAGTGCCATCACCTCACGTTCCCGCTGGGTGAGCGCGCTCAGCCGAGGCCCCGGGTCCGGGTGGCTGACCCGGGCGGTGAACTCGGAAATCAGCCGGCGGGTGATCGACGGCGCGATCAGCGCGTCACCGCGCGCCACCACTCGCACCCCGTGGATCAGCTCCGCTGGCTCGGTGTCCTTGACCAGAAAGCCGCTCGCGCCGGCCTGCAGCGCACCGTAGACGTAGTCGTCCAGGTCGAACGTGGTCAGGATGATCACACGGACATCGGAGCTCGCGGCGATCTCCCGAGTGGCAGCCAGGCCGTCCAGTCCGGGCATCTGAATGTCCATGAGAACGACATCCGGCCGCACCTGCCGGGTCAGCCGCACCGCCTCGGCACCGTCGGCAGCCTCACCCACCACCGCTATGCCGTCCTCACCGTCCAGGATGGAACGGAAACCGGCGCGTACCAGGGTCTGGTCGTCGGCGAGCAGCACCCGGATCATGCTGACGCCCCCACGGATACCGGCCCTGGCCGTAGCCGCAGGCGGGCATGAACCCGGAACCCGCCGTCCGGCCCGGGGCCTGTGGTCAGCGACCCGCCCAGCGCCCGGGCCCGCTCACCCATACCGAGGATCCCGTTGCCGGGCGGGCCCGATACGCCGCTGCCGTCGTCTTCGACCTCCACCAGCACGTCGTCGCGGTCCGGTCGGACCCGGATGACTGCGGTGGTCGCGCCGGCGTGGCGGGCCACGTTGGTGAGCGCCTCCTGAACGATCCGGTACGCCGCCAGGTCGACTTCCGGCGGCAATGGCGGGGTCTCGGTCAGCTCGGTACGGATCGCCAACCCGGACCGCTCGGCCATCGCAACCAGCTCGTCGAGGCGGTTCAGCCCGGAGGTGGGAGTAGTCGGCGTCTCGCCCTCCTGCCGCAGAATGCCCAGCGCCATGCGCAACTCCCGCAACGTCTCCTTGCTCGTCTGCTTGATCGCGATCAGCGCCTGCTCGGACCGGGCCGGGTCGGGGCGGTGCAGCGCGGCACTGGCCTGCACGTTGATCAGCGAAAGGTGATGGCCGAGAACGTCGTGCAGTTCGCGGGCGATGCGCAGCCGCTCCTCGGTGGCCCGGCGTCGGGCCTCCTCCTCAGTACGCTGCTCTGCGGCGAGCGTCCGGGCCTGCGCCTCGGCAAGGTAGGCCCGGCGGTTGCGAGTCACGCCGACGATGACGGCGACGAGCCATCCGGCGTGCAACAACGTCGCCCCGTTCGCGGTCCCCTCGGTCTTGTTGTAGCTGTCCGCGGCGGCGAAGGCGACCACCGAGGCCAGCCCGAGCCCGATGGCGAGGGCGAGGCGCCCCTCGTCGACAACGGTGTAGAGCGCCACGACGAACACCAGCATGATCGGCCCTGGCCGGTGCAGCAGCGCTCCGTAGATGCCGACGGCGGCCAGCGCCGCCACACCCACCGCCACCGGATAACGGCGGCGAAAGCAGAGCGCGCCGGAGGATGCCAGCACGACCAGAAGCGCCGCCCAGTCAGCGGCGGTGTCGATGCCGCGAGACTGCACAACGAGGCCGACGAGGGCGACCAGGCCGACCACCAGCACCAGGGCGGCGTTCGCCACCCAACCGTGCCATCGCCACCTCAGCATGTGTCGAAGCCTAATCTTCGCCAGGTGGGTGTCCGAGGTCCGGCGGTCGAAGATTGCCGCTGGGGCAGCGCCCAGGCCGGGCTATCCGGGCTGGCGCCGATCGGGCCTTCTGGGCTACGGGCGCACGTTCCTGCGTAACCGCCAGCCCAGAGTCGTCCAGCACATCCCCCAGATCAGGAAGAACGGCGACCACAACCACAGATCCCACTGCGCCAGTTCGCGGGCCAGCGCGGCATGCTCGGTTGGGGGTGGGCGTACTCCGGTCAGCAGTAACACGTCACCGACGAAGCCGAATCCCAGCACGCCAACCGATCGAGCGATCACGAAGACCCCGAGTGTCCAGGTGATCGCAAGCAACAGCCGGCGCGGCACCGTCGGCAAGTCACGGCGCAGACTGAGCAACGCAACGACGACACCGATCAGCACGGCACCTGCCAGCACCCAGTGACCTGCCACAAACAGCGGATCACGGGCGAGCAGCCCGATGACGACGACCCCGAGGACGCCGTGGTATCACTGCCAACCCACGCCGATGCCGATGAACCCGTCCACGATCATGACCACCGCGCCGGCCCCGGCAGCCAGTGTCATCCCCACCAGCATCAGCAGCATGAGTGGCCTCGGCACTCGGCCCCCCAGCGCCGTGACCGTAGCCAGGACGAGACAGGCACCCAGCAGCCCAAGCGCTCGCACACCACTGTGCGGGGCCACGTCCATGACCTCGCGGGCGTACCGTTCGTGCTCGGCGGCCGACACGACCGGCCCACTCGGTAACCCGAGCCTGGCTTGTAGGGCGAAGGCTGCTTTACCGGCGGCGTAACTGAGGAACACCACCGCCGTCGGATACGCGGGCCAGCGCCGCTGGAGATCAACACCATCCATAGCTGCGAACGTAGCCACGGCAGGCCGATCGACTCGTCCGAGCATGAGGGAACCGACTCCCCACAGGGGGAATCGGCGGTTGCACAGGCTTCACCTGCGTCCATACGTCAGTTGTCGACCCGACGTGACCGCACTCGTCCAGGCGGTGCCACGCTGGCAGTAGTCGCCGTTTCGCGACCACCCAGCGGGAGTGGTCGCGAAACGGTCACCCGACTACCGGAAAGACGCGGCGTGGTCCACGGCCCACTGACCGAAGGTGCGGGCTGGCCGACCCGTCAGTCGTGGCACCACAGCGGCCCAATCCTCGTTGACCGGAGCAGGATCGCGGGCGGAGTCGGCCCAGATCCCGAACAACCAGTCGACGACCTCGGCCGGATACCCGTCCTGGATCCACTGCTCGCGGGCCTGCACCGGATCGTGCTCCTCGAACCTGACCTTCTCCCCGAGAGCAGCGCCGATCAGCCGCACCTGCTCGGCAACGGTGAGGGCCTCCGGTCCCGCGAACGTGTACGTCATGCCGGCGTGGCCATCCTCGGTCAGGACCGTCGCGATCACCTCGGCGATGTCGGCCTCGTGCGTCGGCTGGGTGACCGCGGCACCGTATGGCCGGCGCACCAGCCGCTGCGTGCGTACCGCTGGCGCCCAGTCGAGCCAGTTGCCGGCGAACTCGCCCGGCCGCACGATCGTCCATTCCAGGCCGGATTCCTGTGCGGCCCGTTCGACGGGCAGGTAGCCGTCATCGCCCCAGACGTCGCTGTCGGCCAGCGCTCCAGAGAGGACCACGATTCGGCGTACGCCAGCGGCCCCGGCCATCGCGACCACCTCAGCCGCCGTCTGCGGGGCTACCGGGAATAGGTACATCCGCTCGACCGACCGCAGCGCGTCGCGCAGCGTCGCGGGCTGTTCGAGGTCGCCCGCAAACAGTTCCACCTCGTCGGGCAGGCCAGCCGTCGCTGGCCTACGGGTCAGGGCGCGGACGGACTGACCGGCCCGGAGCAGTTCGCCCACAATGCCTCGCCCCATGAATCCGGTCGCCCCGGTCAGCAAAATGGTCATGCGGCTGCTCCCGTCCGTGCCGAGGGCCGAAAGTCGGCCGCATGATCAAGGGCCCACTGGGCGAAGGTGCGCGGTGGCTGTCCGGTGATCCGCTGGTAGGTGTCGGTGGCGGGCAGCAGCTCCGGCCCCTCGACGGCGGCGGCCAGCAGCTCGATCAGCCAGGAGACGGTCTGCTGGTCGTACCCGTCGTCCAGCCATTGTTCGCGGGCCTGCTGCGGGCTCAGCTCCTCGAAGCGGATCTCCTGCCCGACCGCCGCTCCGATCGCCGTCGCCTGCTCCGCCTGGCTCACCCTCGCCGGTCCGGTGAGCGTGTAGGCCGCGCCGAGGTGGCCGTCGCCGAGCAACGCTGCGACCGCCACGTCGGCGATGTCGGCCTCGTGCACCCAGGGAAAGCCGGCTGCGGCGTACGGCGCACGCACCATCTGCTCGCGCTGAATCCGGGCGACCCAAGCAAGGGCGTTCACGGCCAGCAGGCCCGGGCGTACGTGGGTCCACTGCGCGCCGCTGGCCTCCACGGCCCGTTCGACCGCCCGATGCGCCAGCCGTTCCTCGGCGAGGTGCCGCCGCAACGCGCTGATGTCGGGGTCGTCTGGAGCGTCGTCGGACTCGAATGCGGCTGCGGCGGCCGAATGCACCACGAACCTGTGTACCCCGGCTCGCACCGCCAGGTCCACGAACCCATTCCCCGGTTCGCTGTCGACATCGACGAAGGGGAACAGGTAAACGCGCTCGATTCCGCCCAGAACCGCAGGCCAGGTCTCGGGCCGCTGGAAGTCACCCTCGATCACGTCGACACCGGCACGTGGCGTGAATGCCTGCGGCCGGCGGGTCATGGCCCGCACCGGGCAACCCGCATTCACCAACTGGTCCACCACGTGACGGCCGGTGTTCCCGGACGCGCCGGTCACTAGGATTGTCATGTTGCTCCTTTCCGGATCCCTGGATGGCGCAATAGACCGCCGTCGTACCCGGCCAAGGTTCACGGCGGCGGTCACCAGGGACGATAGGCGGATTTCCACGCGCCCGCACATAGCACATATGTACGATCAGGCACCGATATCGGCGCTCGCCTTCCGGTTACGACGAGCGTCGACTTTGGTCGGGGCGTACTCGCAGGTTGGCCGTAGTTGGCGAGCCCGGCGGGCGGCGAGCCTTGGAGCGTCTCATTGAGCGCACGTCCCGGAGGACCCCCGATGCCCGCACCGCCCCCGGCCCGGCCCCGCGCCGGGCGACTCCTGCTGGCCCTCGGCCTGGTCCTGCTGTCGCCGCTATACGCGGAATCGCTTTCCGGCTACGACGTCAGCACCGGCGATCCACTCGCCCTGCTGGGCGGGTTGCTGATCCTGGGGCCGCTGTACGGCTGCCCCGCGCTGCTCATCCGAGAACTGGCCCGCCGGTACGACGTACGGTGGCCGGGCATCCTCGCGTTGGCGACGGCGGCCGGGCTGCTCCAGGCCGGGGTCATCGACCAGAGCCTGTTCAGCATGTCCTACCGCGACATCGACTACTGGGACGACATGCTGCTGCCCACGCTGATCGAGCCGCTGGGGTTCGCGCCCTACCTGGCGATCTCCTTCGTCGTCGGTCATGTCGTCTGGAGTTTCGGCGCACCCATCGCACTCACGGAGGCACTGGCCGGGCACCGGGCAAAGACTCCCTGGCTGCGCTGGCCGGGACTGCTCGTGGCGACCATGCTCTACCTCGCCGCCGCCGCGTTGATCCTCGGCAGTCACCTGAAGACCGAGGACGACCACGCCTCGGCCGCCCAGATCGGCGTTACTCTCCTGGTCGTCGCGCTGCTGGTCGCCGGGGCGTTCACCCTCGGGCGGCGGCCCGTGCCGACCCGACACGAACGGGCACTGCCACCGCCATACGCGATAGGTCTACTCAGCCTGGTCGGTGCGCTCACATTCGACTTCCTGCCGTCCACCTGGGCTGGGGTCACCGGCGGGGCCGCGCTGCTCGCCGCCGGTGCCGGGCTGCTGGCGTACGTCTCCCGGTCGACCCACTGGGATGGGCGCTACCTCGTGGCAGTGGCCGGGGGCGCGGTGGTCGCGAGGGCTCTCGTGGCGTTCCTGGCTACCCCGCTCGGTGATGTCCCGCCGCTACCGAAGTACGCGCACAACACCGTCTTCCTGCTGGGCTCCCTGGCATTGATCACGTGGGCCTACCGGCGCAGTCGGGCTGGCCGGACCGGTCGACTCGGGGCGGAGGTTGCGTAACCTGTCCGGGTCAGAGGTCGCGGAAGTTCGCGCCGTTCTCCATAGAGGACTGTGGGCGGCTCGCCGCCGAGCGAAGTGCGCTTCGAGCCGCCCGCGTCTGGTCGGGCGATCAGGGCGAGACGCCGCCGACCTTGACCATGCCGATGGTGATCCGGTCACTGGTACTGCCGAAGACCACCTTGAGCGCGAGTGTCAGCGTGCCGCTCGGGGTGAAACTGGTCGGCACGGTGTAACAGTTGGCCGTCGGGGTGGTGCGGTCGGTGCTGTCGTCCACCCGTACCGTCGCCGAGTTGGGGGTGGTCATCTCGGTGACCCGGGTCTGGCTGATGTAGGTGGTCCCCACCATGCTCGTGCTGATGGCGTAGCACACGTCGATCGAGGTGATTGCGGCGTTGTCCCAGGGCAGCCCGAGATTCAGCCACTGGAAGTCGCCCTCACCGATGACCTGCTGCGGCGTCAGCACGATGGCGGTGGACGGGCAGCAGTATGGTCCGGCCGTGAACTTGGCGGTGGCTGGGCCGGACGGCCCGTTGGCGGTCGCGCCAAGCGGGCTGTATCTGGCCTGCATCGATACTCCCTGTACCGAGCCGGAGTCTTCGGCGTTGGCCGACGGCGCGATGGCGAGCAGGCTGCCGGCCAGCAGACCAGCGAGTCCGGCGGCGAGTGCGGCCAGGACGGTTCGTGGACTACGCACCATGAGTTTCAACAGAGCCTCCCTGACGAAACAGGCTGTGGCCACCCCGCCCCGGCATCCGATCCGGCAGCCAGCACATCGAAGACTGTCAAAGTCTTGGAATCGCGTCCAGCGCCGTACGACCGCACCAACTTCCGCGATCCGCGAGACACAACAAACCGCCACGACCCGGTTACTTCCGGAGTCGCCCCGGTCAGCAGCGGTTGCGCCGGAAACCGGATGAACCAAATCCGCCACGGGTGGCGATAGTCCATTCGTGCAGTGGATTCGTAACCGGAGCGTCCCGCCCCCGACGGAGGAGAGCGGCGACGCCGACCTGCTACGCGCGGTGGCCGGTCGACAGGTCGAGGCATTGCGGCTGCTGCATCGACGACATGCACCATGGCTACGGTCCCGGTTGGCCCGTCGGTGCGCCGACCCCGACGTGGTGGATGCGGCCGTCCAGGACACGTTCGTCGCCATCTGGCGCGGCGCCCATCGTTTCACCGAGACCAACAGTGACGCCGCAGCCTGGATCTGGACGATCGCCATCCGCCGACTGTTGTCCACCCTCCGGGGTGCCGGCTTCCGCTGGCAGAGCACCCCGGTTCCGGAGATACCCGAGCAGTCCCGTACCGCTCCCTCAGCCGAGGAGGTCGTGCTGCTCGGCATCCAACACGGGGACCTGGGCGGCGCACTGTCCCGCCTGTCACCGGAGCTACGGGCGGTCATCCAGGCGACCGTGCTGGACGGCCTGACGGTACGGGAGGCAGCCGCGCTACTCGGTGTTCCGGAAGGTACGGCTAAGACCCGGCTCATGCGGGCCAAGGCGCGACTGCGGGAGTACCTGACATGACGGGAGGAGCCCCGATGACCTGGCATGTTCCACCGGATCTGCTCGTCGAGTACGACACCGGCCGGCTTGACCCGGCCCGGGTTATGGCGGTCGAGGCACACCTGGCCCGATGCTCCGACTGCCGCAACGCCGTACCGGCCGACGAGGCATGGCTGGACCGTAGTTGGGACGCGCTGCTGGAGGTGGTGGACAGTCCACGGCGCAGCCCGTTGGAGTGGCTGTTCGCCCGGCTCGGCCTGCCCGAGCACCGGGCCCGGCTGCTGGCCGCCACACCCGCCCTACGTCGAGCCTGGCTCACCGCCACGGTGGCGGTGCTCGCGTTCGCCGTACTCGCCGCCCACCTTGCCGAGAGCGGGTGGCCGCTGTTGACGTTCCTCCTGGTAGCGCCGGTGCTACCGGTGCTGGCGGTGGCGACCGCGTACGGCCCTCGGGTCGATCCGATGCACGAGATCACCGCAACGACGCCGACTGCCGGACCGGGGATGGTGCTGTGGCGTGCGATGACCGTGCTGATCGTCTCCCTGGGCCTGGGCGCGATCGCGTCGATGTTCCTGCCACCGGTCGGCTGGCTGGCGCTCGCCTGGTTGTTGCCCGCGCTCTTCCTATGCCTGGGCAGCCTCGCCCTGGCCACCGTCCTGCCATTGCAGGTCGCCGCAGGTGGGCTCGCCAGCGCCTGGCTGGTCACCGTCATGACACTGCTGGATCGCAGCGGCGACCTGTCGCACGCCCTGACCGCCCGATACCTCTTCGAGCCGGTCGCGCAGACCGGTTTCCTGGTGGCAGCCGTCGGCGCTGCCGTCGTCCTGACCGTGCGGCGTCGCCGCCTCGACGTTGGAGAACCACGTTGACAACTACCGTGACGATCCGAGGGCTCGGCAAGCGGTACGGCAGCCGGCCGGTGCTCGATCAGCTCGACCTCGACATCGGCCCCGGAATCACCGGGCTGCTCGGTCCGAACGGCGCGGGCAAGACCACGCTGCTGCGGTGCCTGGCGACCGCCCTCGCCGCCGACAGTGGCCAACTCAACATCCTCGGCTACGACCCGAGCCAGGCCGCGCAGCGTACCGAGCTGCGGCGGCGGATCGGCTACCTGCCGCAGGACCCGGGCTTCTACCCGAACTTCACCGTGTTCGGCCTGCTCGACTACGTGGCGATCCTCAAGGAGCTGACCGACCGCCGGCAGCGACACCGGGAGGTACGCCGGGTGCTGGACGAGGTCGACCTCGCCGATCGAGCCAGGACCAAGGTACGGAAGCTCTCCGGTGGCATGCGTCAGCGGTTGGGCGTCGCCCAGTGCCTGCTGGCCGATCCCAAGCTGCTCATCCTCGACGAGCCCACCGTCGGCATCGACCCGGAACAGCGGATGCGTTTCCGGGCGCTCATCTCGCGGCTCGGCGAGCAGCGCACCGTACTGCTGTCGACCCACCAGACCGAGGACGTGGGGGCGCTGTGCGAGCGGGTGGTGGTCCTGCTCCATGGCCGCGTGGTTTTTGACGGTACGCCGGCCGGGCTCGCCGGTCAGGCCAGTGGTCAGGTGTGGCTGTCGACGGACCCGCCGGAGGGAGCAACGCTGTACTGGCGTAACGCCGACGGGCGCTACCGGACGCTCGGCGACCAGCCCGACGGTGGCACACCGGCCGAGCCGACGATCGAGGACGGATACCTGCTGCTGGTCGGCGAACACCGGGCGGCTGACGCGTCGGCGGTGACCCGATGAAGGCGCTGGCGCTGGCCGAGGTCCGGCTGCTGCTGCGTAGTCCGATCGTCTGGGGTGCCCTGGTCCTGGCGCTGGCGTTGGGCGTCACCCTCGGCTGGACCCGGCTGCCGGACTGGGAACGGTTCGCGATGAACGCCGGCACGGCCTCGCTGCTGTTGGGTGCCGGGCTGTTGCTGGCCGGCCATCTGGCGGTCAGCCGCGACCACCGCGCCGGGGTGGTCGAGAGTCACGCTGTGCTGCCCACCCCGCTTCGGCGGCGTACGGTGAGTTTGCTGGCACTGGCACCGGTCGCCGCACTGGCCGGGGTGCTGCTGCTCGGGGCGCTACTGCTCAGCCTGCTGCCGGATTGGCCGGCAGGGCGACTGGACTGGCCGAATCTGCTGGTCGTGGTGGTGGTTCCGGTGCTGGCCGTCAGCGTCGGGGTGGCCATCGGTCGGTGGTTGCCGGCGACCGCGGCCGGGCCGCTCGGGCTCATCGTCAGTGCGGCGCTGGTGCTCGCCCTGCCCGGCCTCGGTAATGGGGACAGTTATCTGGGTTTATGGCTCTCCCCGGTCCTGATGGACCGGAACTGGGCACCGGGGGCACCCCAGCCCACCGGTTGGCATCTGCTCTACCTGGTCGCGCTGGTGGTCTTCGTCGGTGCGGTGCCCCTACTCCGGCACTGGCGGATACTGCCGGCGCTGGTCGGGGTGCTTGCCCTGACGCTGGCGGCATCGACGGTCGGCCCGCAACTGTCCGCGACACCCCGGGCGATCAGCGCTGAGATGGAGGAGCCGTACACCGGGGAGGCGGCGCTGGTGTGTCAGCGCCACAACGAGGTGCGCTACTGCGCCCTGCCCGGTTACGAACGGTGGATCGTACGGTGGCGGGAGGCGGTGGCACCGGTCGTCGTCGTGTTGCCGCCCTCGGTCCGCGCCGACCTACCCCGGGTACGGCAATTCGCCTACTCCTTCTACGAGTCCCAGAGCCCGGCCGACGTCGCCACCGACCTGATCTGGGGACGGCAGGGTCGTTGGGCTGCTGACTCCCGAGCCCAACTGGCTACCTCGTTCGCCGCTACGATCGTCGGTCTGCCTGGTCTGTGGACGGCCGATCCTGCCATCCGGCTCCGGGGGTGCTCGGCCAGCGGGCAGGCCCGTACGGTCATCACGCTGTGGCTGGCTGCGCAGGCACTGCCCGACGGCGCGGCCCTGCTACGGGCACATCGGCTCGGCCTCTTCCCGAGCCGCTACGGCCAGCCGGAGATCGACGCGGCCCTGGCGTTGCTCAACCTGCCACGGCAGCAGGTGGCCGGCATCGTAGCGGCTGGCTGGGACCGGCTGACGGCACCAACGGCCGGCTTCGACGTACTCACTGCCCTCGGATTACCGGTCGCGGCCAACGTTTCGCCCGGTACGACCAGCGCCTCACCCGATGCCGACGGTACGGCCAACGCCTCACCCAGCACGGCCAGCGCCTCACCCGATGCCGAGAAGATACGTTGCCCGTGATGTTGCGCGCCCGACAGAGCCTTCTGCTGCTCCGGCCGCTGGCGCTCGCCATACCGTGGGGGCCGCTGGCACTGGCCGCCGGGCTCTCCGCCCTGATTCTGTTACCGGCGCTGCTGGACGATCCTGCCCCGTACGCCGCGCTGCTCGAACTCCGGCTGGCCGCAGTGCTGCTCGGTGCTGGGGCGTCATTCGCGATGACCGACCGGATGGCTCCCACCGTCGTCCCGGCCACACCGCGCTGGCTGCGGCAGTGGCTACGGCTGGTTATCGTGGTCGTTCCGGCCACGCTGACGTGGCTGGCGCTGCACTCGATCGCCGTCGTGGTGCTGGGTGCCGATGCCACGGCACCAGCGGGCGACCTCGCGGTGGAGGCGCTGGTGTGCGGGTTGGCCGGCGTGGCGGGTTCGGCGGTCGCCGCCCGCTACCGGCACACATCGACCGGCGCACTCGCCGGGCCGATGACCCAGTTCACTCTCGCCGCATTCACCTTTTTCATCGACAGGCAGAGTTCGCCGTGGCTGCCGCCGGGTAGCCCGAACTGGTCAACTGTCCACCGCTACTGGTTGCTCGGTTTGCCGATCATCGGCCTCACACTTTTTCTGGTCAACCGGGACACCTGGCCGATACGGCATCGACTGCTCGCTTGCCTTCCGCGCCGTACCGGCGGTCCACATCAGGTTCGATCGTGACCACGCTGAGCGACGGGAGAAAAGCGAATGCCGAGCGGCCCTTCGATGCGTACTGTGCCGGCCATGTCCCGCGTAGAGGTACGGCCGTTCGAGGCCGCTGATCTTGCCGCCTGCGGCACCCTCCTGGCCGAGCGGCACCGCCAACACCGCATCGCAGAGCCGCTGCTCTCCCCCCGTTTCGAGGACGCCGACGCCGCTATCGCGGAGCTGACCACCGCATTCGAGGGTGCGGGTGCGTCCGGGGCGGTCGCGTTCCGCGCCGGCGACCTGGTCGGTTTCGTGCTCGGGGCCCCAAAGTCGTCACCGCTGTGGGGTCCGAACATCTGGGTCGAAGCAGCCGGTCAGGCGGCCACCGACGCCGAGGTGATGCGTGACCTGTACGCATTCGCCGCCACCAGTTGGGTCGCCGAGGGCCACACGGCGCACTACGTCATGGTGCCGGCACACGACGCGGAACTGGTGCACGCCTGGTTCCGCCTCGGCTTCGGCCAGCAGCACGCACACGCCATCCGGCCAGCGTCCAGACCAGCGACGAGCATGGTTCCTCGACTGTCGGTACGCCGGGCCATTCGGGCGGACATCCCGGCACTCGCCCAGCTCGACCTTGAGTTGCCAATGCACCAGGGCCTCTCCCCGACCTTCTCACCCGGCAAGATCGGGACGGTCGAGGAGAACCTCGCCGACTGGACAGAGGACTTCGATGACGACGGGTACGTGACGTTCGTGGCCGAACACGACGGCGAGGTCATCGGCTCGGCCATCGGATGCGCGTTGGAGAAGTCGAGCGCACACCTCGGCCCGGCCCGCCCGGACAATGCCGGGTTCCTCGGGTTCGCCGCGGTCTTTCCGCAGGCTCGGGGTGCCGGTGCCGGCCGGGCCCTCGGTGAGGCCATCATCGACTGGGCCGCCGCCAGCGGATTCGACAGTGTGGTCACCGACTGGCGGGTGACCAACCTGCTCTCCTCCCGTACCTGGCCGAAACTCGGTTTCACCGAGACCTTCCTCCGGTTACACCGCATGATCGGCTACTGAACCAGCCACAAGACAAGTACGGCGACACAGCGCCTGCTGTGCCGCCGTACTTGGTATGCAGTTGTCAGGTGCCAGCGCGGTGGCCGAAGGCGTGCACCCGGGTGCCAACCTTGCCCAGCGACCACAGCGTCTTGGCGTCCGCCGGCAGCATGTTGATGCAGCCGTGCGAGCCGACCGGGTTGTGCAGGTAGGTGGTCGCCTCGTGGAAGCCCATTCCCTGGGTGAAGTGCTGCCAGTACGGCATCCACACCTCGTACGGGTCGGACCACTCCTTGATGTTGCGGAAGTTGATTTTGTACGTGCCGGGGGGCGTGGCGAAGTCCTTCATCCCGGTACGGGTGACCGTAGGCTTCATGATCACCTTGCTGCCCTGCATCGCCCAGACGGTCTGCAGGGTCAGGTCGATGCAGAACGTGGTGCCCGTACCGGTCTTGCACTTGGCGGTGTTGGTGCTGGCCAGCCGCCGGGCCACGTCGAGGGTGAGCGGTCCGGCCCGTCCCTCGGCGGGGCGAATGTCGTACCGCTTCTGGAACTTCTTGATGGCCGAGCAGTCCTCGATCGACTGCTTGCCGTCCACCTTCATCCGCCCGAATCCGCCCAGCTTGGCCAGGTACGCCTCGACCTCGCGCTGCTTCTCGCCCTGGGGACAACTCCCCCGATCCGAGGAGGTGGTCTTCGTCGGGGCCGGCTTCTTGACGGTCTTCGTCGGGGCTGGGGTGGTCTTGGTCGGCTTGGGGTTACGCTTGGTCGACTTCTGATCCGGCCCGGCGGTGTCGCTCGCCCCCGATCCACGCTCCGCCTTACTGGCCGGGGCAGGGCGATCAGCCCCGGCCCGTTCCTGCGGATCGAACGTACACGCGCCGGCGCCGACCAGCGTGACCACTGCCAGAGCCAGGACCCGAGCGATCCTGCGAGGTTGGTTCATCCGCCCTCCTCGGACAGCCGCACTCAACAAGACGCATCGAGATACGGGGATGGTTGCGGTCTTTGGAAGAGTTTTCCGGTTCGTTATCTCCCGTGCAAGACTGGAGGGTCACCCAATGTGTGGGAGGAAGCTGGCGTGAGTGGCGGACCGCTGATCGTTCAATCGGACAAGACCCTGCTACTGGAGGTCGATCATCCAGACGCGCGGGCCTGTCGGATGGCCATCGCCCCGTTCGCCGAGTTGGAGCGCTCCCCGGAGCACGTGCACACCTACCGGCTGACCCCGCTCGGGCTGTGGAACGCCCGCGCCGCCGGGCACGACGCCGAGGGCGTGGTCGACGCGCTGATCAAGTTCTCCCGCTACCCGGTGCCGCATGCGCTGCTGGTCGACATCGCCGAGACCATGGACCGGTACGGCCGGCTCCAGTTGGTCAACGACCCCGCGTACGGGCTGGTGCTGCGGGCCCTGGACCGGCTGGTCCTGGTCGAGGTGGCCAAGAGCAAGAAGCTCGCCGGGATGCTCGGCAACAAGATCGATGACGAAAGCATCGCCGTACACCCCTCCGAGCGGGGGCGACTCAAGCAGGCGCTGCTCAAGCTGGGCTGGCCGGCAGAAGACCTGGCCGGTTACGTGGACGGCGAGGCGCACCCGATCGAGCTGGCCGAGGCTGGCAAGGACGGGCGCCCTGCCTGGACCCTGCGGTCCTACCAGCGGGAGGCGGTGGAGCACTTCTGGGCCGGCGGGTCGGGCGTGGTGGTGCTGCCCTGCGGCGCGGGCAAGACGCTGGTCGGGGCGGCGGCGATGGCCGAGGCGAAGGCGACCACGCTGATCCTGGTCACCAACACGGTCGCCGGCCGGCAGTGGAAGCGCGAGCTGGTGGCCCGCACCTCGCTGACCGAAGACGAGATCGGCGAATACTCGGGCGAGCGCAAGGAGATCCGCCCGGTCACCATCGCGACGTACCAGGTGCTCACCTCGCGGCGGAAGGGCGCCTTCACCCACCTGGACCTCTTCGGGGCCCGCGACTGGGGTCTGGTCATCTACGACGAGGTGCACCTTCTACCCGCGCCGATCTTCCGGTTCACCGCCGACCTCCAGGCCCGCCGCCGGCTCGGCCTGACCGCGACCCTCGTACGGGAAGACGGCCGCGAAGGCGACGTCTTCTCGCTGATCGGCCCGAAGCGGTACGACGCGCCGTGGAAGGACATCGAGGCGCAGGGTTGGATCGCCCCGGCCGAGTGTGTCGAGGTACGCGTCACCCTCACCGATGCCGAGCGGATGGCGTACGCGACGGCGGAGTCGGAGGAGCGCTACCGGTTCGCGGCGACCGCCCGCACCAAGCTGCCGGTGGTGAAGGCGCTGGTCGACCGGCACCCCGGTGAGCAGGTATTGGTGATCGGCGGCTACATCGACCAGTTACACCAGCTCGGCGAATACCTCAATGCTCCGATCGTGCAGGGCTCCACCACCAACAAGGAGCGGGAACGCCTCTTCGACGCGTTCCGGTCCGGCGAGATCTCCACCCTGGTGATCTCCAAGGTGGGTAACTTCTCGATCGACCTGCCCGAGGCGGCGGTGGCGATCCAGGTCTCCGGTACGTTCGGCTCCCGCCAGGAGGAGGCGCAACGCCTCGGCCGGGTGCTCCGGCCGAAGGCCGACCGCCGGCAGGCACACTTCTACACGGTCGTGTCCCGGGACACCATCGACACCGAGTACGCCGCACACCGGCAACGCTTCCTGGCCGAGCAGGGGTACGCGTACACGATCATCGACGCCGACGACGTACTCGGCCCGCCCCTGCCCAGCGTGGATTGATCAGGCCGCCCTGATTTTCCGCAGGACGTACCGATCAACGCAGTCCGATTGCGTTTCTTTCGAATTTACGTGACACTTGCAGCATGACAGCCGCAGCCCGCGTCATGGACGAGCAGACGATCCTGCCGGACGCCGCCACTAAGGCGGAGGTAGTAGACCTACTCAAGGTCCTACGCGATCGCGGCCACGACGTCGCGCCAGCGCGAGCACGGCTGGTCAGCGCCGACGGCTCCAGCAGCGTGCCGCTACCCGACAGCCTGCACGACATCCTGGTCAAGGCACTCGAAGCGCTAGCCGGCGGATACGCCGTCACGATCGCGCCGCAGCACACCACCCTCACCACACAACAGGCCGCCGACCTGCTCGGGGTCTCTCGGCCCACGCTGACCAAGCTGCTCGACGACAACAAGATCCCTTACGAACGACCCAACAGCCACCGCCGCATCAAACTCGCCGACCTGCTCGCGTACCAGCAACAGCGTCGACAGGAACGCCGAGGACTACTTCGACGGATGACCACAGAGGGCATCGCGATGGGCCTCTACGACGTTCCAGCAGCACAACAGGAGGATGACCACGGTGGGTCATGAGGATGTTGCGCAACGATAAGATCCCCTGGTGCCGTTCTCAGCATTGCTCGATGCAAACGTCCTGGTGCCAAACGCTCTTCGTGACACTCTGCTAAGGCTCGCCGAGTCCGACTTCTATCGACCACTGTGGAGTCCAGACATCATCGCCGAGACGCGGCGAACCATCCTGCGCCTACGTCCTGACATCGAGCCAAAGCGCCTTGATGCCATGTTCAGCTGCATGGACGAGGCCTTCAGCGATGCTCTGATCACCGGATACGAACCCCTCGTTGGCGGGATGACCAACGACGAGGGTGACCGGCATGTCCTTGCCGCCGCTGTCGTCGGGCGCGCCGACGTAATCGTGACCAGCAACGTCAAGCACTTCCCGCGCCACACCCTCGACCCGCTCAGCATCGAGGCACTGGAGCCGGATCGGTTTCTATGCCTCCAATACGACCTTGCTCCTTCCCTGGTGGTTTACGTCATCAAGGAGCAAAGCGCGGATACAGGCAGATCCGCCGGCAAACCTCGGCTCACCGTCGAAACGCTGCTCAACCAACTCAACACTCTGGGAGTCCCAAAGTTCACGAGCCACATTCGGGGCCACCTGGCAGGCGCCAAGCTGCACCAGAGGGCACCGGAGGTGGCCAGCGCCAAGGCTGATGCAGCCGCAGGGGAACGGGTTAAGACCAGAGAAGGTGCCGCTGACGATCAAGCACCAACAGAGGTCTGATTTGCTTCGAAAGGCAGTAGCCCTGGACTCGGTTGATCCATGCAACCACAGATGCCCCGTAGCCCCCCGACCAGCACCGCCAGTGCTGGCAGCCGCTGGCGCTCCAACAGATGTAGACGCACGAAGGCCCCGCGTCTGCGGGGCTTAAGGCGGGTTCGGAAGCGGGCTTCCTGCCGCCAATCGTAGCGAGAACTCGGTCAGCGGCCGGAGGATTCAGCTACGAAGACGCCTCGACCCGGCCGCCCCACCAGGACACCCCGCTTCCGCAACGTCGCTACCGCGCGGCTGATGGTCGACTGCGAAACGTCGTACACATCAGCCAAGGCTCGGCCAGCGGGCAACTGTGAGCCCGGCGGGTAGGTTCCGTTCTCGATCTTGCTCATCAAATCGTCGAGCAGCTCGTCCATCGTGGGTGGAATAGGCACGCTTTGGCCCCTTGCAGTCGGTTGGCCCACCCAGTATTGATCGACTATGCCGAGATAGGCAACGCATGCACGACAACTGACGTTGCTGACAAATTCGGGTTAGTAGACATGATGACGTCCTTGACATAGGTGACTCAGCGGCAATACGGTCGCTGTCAGTGATGTGGTGCTGCTGCGGTCGGTTGGCGCTGCTCGTACGGGACACGCATCGCTCGTGCCACCGCAATACGTACCTCCCCCCGGTCCCGGGGTGGCCGGACCGCTCTCCCGGCCGGCCACCCCGGGACACCCCGCACACCCACACGGCCCTGTCGTTGTACCCGCCGATCGAGGCTGCACCGGCAGGGCGGGGTGGTCTCCGCCGCACCCGAAACGGCGGAGACCACCCCTTCCACCAGCAGAAAGAGCCTCCGGCAGACGACCGAACGAAGGGCGACACGTGTGCGCACTCCTACGCCGACTACGCGGCAGACGGCGTGACGATCATCAACCGAGACACCTTCGCCACGACACCACCACAAGACCCGCCGGACACCTGACGCTGCGCCCCTGGCAGGTACGCAGCCATCACTTCACCACACGCCGTCGCGGCCTCGACCCAGCCGAGATCCGCGCCTTCCTACACCGGGTCGCCGACGAACTGGCCGTCACACAGACCGCTCTGGTCGCCGTCCAAGAAGAAAACGTACGCATCAAACGCGCGCTGTGGGCCTGGCAGAATGCCCACTCCCCGAGCGGGTACGAACTGGCCCGGCGATGACCAGCCCAGCAACCCGGAGCCGCTGGGTGATCCACCTCCCGATCACCGCGCTGGACCTGCTCCGGGCACGAATCCTCGCGCGTACCGCCGCCCGCCTCCTGGCCCACTTCAGCAGTTGCGTCGACCTGGGTGAGGTCACCGTTACCCGGGAGGACGATCAGGACGTACATCATCGGGTCTTCTGCGACCGGCTGCTCGCGAACGGTGCCCGATGCGCCCTGCCCACCGAACACAGCCGACCCTGCGGTGGTCGATGGCCCCGGCAACCGTACGGCCACAGCCATGACACCCGATAGCAGGGGCGGTTAGCCCTTCGCAGCAAGCCGATCATCCTCTGTCGACTTTCAGGCATCCCAGCGCTCTCGAATCGGCACGCTCCGCTATTGTGCGATCTAGTGCCTGTGACGGTGGCGGGGGAGGCTGCTCATGGCGGAATTGGACGATGGGCTGCAAATCAAGGTAAGTACGGCCGATCTCCGACAGGTCTCCACCCAGCTCAGCGGTGACCGGGCAGCCACACTCGAACCGCGATCGACGCAGGTCAAGACCGACTTTTCTCCTGGTGTGCCGTTCGGTGCCACCTCGGCCAGCGGATACGTCTTCGCCGCGAAGAAGCGGTACGCGCTGGCGCTGGACCGGGCGATAGCCACGCTTGCCGGCTACACCGCCAGAGTGGACCAGATTGCGCTGGCTACCAGCGAGGCAGCAGACAACTACGACGAGGTCGACGCGCTGACCGCCGTACGGCTGGCCGGCAAGGGTCTCCACCACTCTCACACCGACCCGGCCTACCTCCCGAGTGGCACGGTCCCGGCCGCTCCTCCACCGAGCAAGCAACTGCCCATCATGGGACCACCCGTGCCCAAGAAGAACACCGAGGAGCCGGCCGGTGGCCCGGTTGCCCCGCCCTGGTGCACCAACTGGGACGCCTACAACCTGCATGCTCTGTGGCAGATGGTCGAGGGCGACAACATCGAAACCGGTCGCCGCCAGGTGAGCACCTGGGCAGCCGTGGAGTCAGCGCTGGTCGACCAGATCGCCCGGCTGCGCCGGTATCGGCAGACGACAGAGGTCGCCTGGCCCGCGACCAGCAGTCCCGCCGCCCGCACCTTCCTCGCCGAACTCGACGAACTCATCGCCAACATGAGCCGGAGTGAGACCGCTGCTGGCAGGAACAAGCATGCCCTCAACGGCATCATGGACTCCCTGGAGTCGGCGAAGAAGCGGCTGGAGCCGCTGCTCGGGCAATACCAGGGCAAGGCCGACGACATGATGCTGCGCCAACTCGACGGCGCAGAAGACGAGATCAATCGCAAGGCCCGCCAGATCATGGCTGATGCCGAGATCGCGGTCAGCCAACACACCGAATCAATCACCCTTCCGCCTCGTTACAGCCCCAGCCGTGAAGATTTGGCACTGCCCCTACCACCGGGCGGCGGAGGCTCTGGGCCCGGTGGTGACGGTGGTGGTTCGCTCGTGCCGCCGGTGCCGCACCACCCGCCCGCGCCGCTACCCGGGATCAACCCGGTCCTGCCCGACGGGCAGCAGTGGACACCTGGCGGTGGCACCCCCGGCGGTAGTGGCCCGATCCTCGGTGGCGTCGGCGGCGGCACAACTCCACCGACGACAGGTCTGCCGAGCGTCGGTGGCGGGGCCAGCATCGGCGCTGGTGCTGGCGTCGGCATCGGCGGCGGACTCGGCAGCGGTAGTAGCTTCGGTGGCGGCGCATTGCCGCCGGGCGGAATGTATGCCCCGGCCAGCGGAGCGGGCGGCCGAGGCGTCGGCGGCGCTCAGGCGGGCGGTCGAGCCGGCGGCACTAGCTCGGGGATGCCAGGCATGGCAGGCATGGGCGCCGGGGGCGGTAGACCTGGCCGGAACCAGAGTGGTCAAGACTCGAACGGCCGGGCAGACCTGGTGTGGGAAGTAGCCGAAGGAGTGGCCCCCGTGACCGAAGCACCCCGAGGCGAACGTCGTCACGATCTCGGCCCCGGCGTCATCGGGATCAACCGGTGAACCGGCGTCCCACCCGCCATCGGACCAGCCGGGTAATCGTCGCCGCCGTGGCCGCGCTCGCCACCACCTTCGTGGCCGCACCCCCCGCCCAGGCTGACGAAATCCGCGACCAGCAGTGGCACCTCGGCTTCCTCAACATTGCCGAAGCACACCGGATCACGAAGGGAGCCGGGGTCACCGTCGCCATGGTCGACACCGGGGTCGACGCGGGTCACCCCGACCTCATCGGTTCAGTGTTATCCGGCAACGACCTCACCAACGCTAAGGGCGACTTGCCGGATGGGCGGACCGACATCGACGGGCATGGTACCGCCATGGCCGGACTCATCGCCGCCCACGGTCACGGCAACGGGGCCGGCGCCCTCGGCATCGCCCCCCAAGCCAAGATCCTGCCGATTCGCCACGGCGTAACCTCAAGGACGGGTTCTGACGCCGAGGCTGCTATCCGGTGGGCGACCAGCCAGGGTGTCAAGGTAATCAGTCTTTCCCTCGGCGCTGCCGACGACGATGTTGAGATGCGGGAGGTCATCCAGGCGGCGCAGCGGGCTGACATCGTGGTCGTCGCTGCCGCCGGTAACCGCCCCGACGACAAGAAAGTCATCTACCCAGCTGCCTATCCGGGGGTGCTTGCCGTCGGCGGGGTGGACCGCAACGGCCGGCACGCCGAGATCTCCGTCACCGGACCGGAGGTCGTACTCGCCGCCCCCGCCGTCGACATCATGACCACGGGAACCCGTGCCAACGGCGGCAACGGTTATCACCTCGGCCGTGGCACCAGTGATGCCACGGCCATCGTGGCCGGGGCGGTGGCGCTGGTTCGGGCTAAGTATCCGCACCTCAAGGCACCTGAGGTCATCCACCGGCTCACCGCCACCGCTACCGACAAGGGCGCACCGGGCCGCGACGACCAGTACGGCTACGGCATCGTCAACATCGTCAAGGCGCTCACTGCCGACGTACCGCCGCTGCCCGAGGCGAGCCTCGTCCCAGCCAACCCGAACCCGACGTTCCAGGTGCCTGGGCCGGCTCCCAACGCGATCGATGGCCAGAACGGCCAATGGCCAGTGGGCGTCATCGCTGCTATCGGCGTGGGATGCCTCCTGCTGGTCGGGGCCGTCATCGCCGTTGCCGTCCTGCTGCTGCGCCGCCGCTCGCGGACCTGACCCGTCCACTCTCTGTAGCGGCAGCACCACCTCGCCTCGATGCAAGAAAGGCCCTTCCTTACATCGGGACCTCCGGGCCGCCGTCGATCAGGTCGGCCATCAGGTCGCCGTACTCGTCGATCCGGGACAGCACCTCGGCGGAGGTGAACTGGCGCACGGTGCTCGGGATGCCTCCCCCGGCCTCCTCCACCTCCGACCATGTCAGCGGTGTGGAGACAGTCGGCGTGGCTTGGGCCCGCAGCGAGTACGGCGTCACCGTCGTCTTGGCCGCGTTGTTCTGACTCCAGTCGATGAAGATCTTGCCGGGGCGGAGCCGCTTGGCCATCTTCGAGATGATCAGTTTCGGCTCGGCGTTCTCCAGTTCCTCGGCGATCCGCTTGGCGTACGCCGAGACCAGGTCGGCCGGCTGGGTGCCGGCGATCGGGCAGCAAAGCTGCATTCCCTTCTTGCCGGAGGTCTTCGGATAGCTGACGATTCCGTCGTCGGCGAGCCGGTTCCGCATGAGTACGGCGACCGCGCTGCACTCGGGCAGCCCGGCCGGTGCGCCCGGGTCGAGGTCGACGACGAGCATGTCGGGTGATTCGCCGACCCGCCACTGCGGGGTGTGCAGTTCCAGCGCGGCGAGGTTGGCCAACCAGACCAGGGTGGGCAGGTCGTCGGCGACCACGTAGTCGAGTTTCTCCCGTCCCTTGGTCGACCCGGGGGCGGGCAGCCGTTCCAGGCGTACCCAGTCGGGGGTGCCGGCCGGGGCGTTCTTTTCGAAGAAGGACGGGGCATCCACCCCGTTCGGGTAGCGGATCCGGGTCAGGGGGCGGTCGCGCAGGTGCGGCAGCAGTACCGGGGCGACCCGGGTGTAGTAGTCGATCACCTCGCCCTTGGTGAAGCCGGCGCTCGGATAGAGCACCTTGTCGAGGTTGGAGAGTTCCAGCTCGCGGCCGTCGACCTCGACCCGGACCCGGCTCGCCTTCCCGCCGGTGCGCTCAGCTGTCATCGGTCACGTCCTCCACCGCCTTGTCGGGGCGTAACCGGCGTAGCCGGGGGAACCGTAGCCGCCCGTCCGGGGTGCGCTGGCCGTACTTCACTTCGATGACAGTCTCTGGTCTTACCCAGATCGCCCCTCGGGCATCGGTGACGGGGAGCTTGCCGCGAAATGGTGACGTTTCGGACCGGAGCGGTTCCAGGATGCCGAGCAGTTCTCGTTCGGTCGCCGCACCGATGCCGCCGCCGACCCGACCCCGGTAGACGAGTCGCCCGTCCGGTCCGGGTACGCCCACCAGCAGGCCGCCGATCCGGCGCGCCCCGGGTCGCCAACCGCCGACCACGAAGTCACCGGTCACCTCCAGCTTGATCTTGACCCAGTCGGGCGAGCGGACCCCGGGACGGTAGGCCGAGTCGAGTCGCTTGGCCATCACCCCTTCCAGGCCGTGTTCCCCGGCCGCCTCGTAGGTGGCTGGTCCGTCGGAGAAGACCGGTGGCACGGCCCAGTTGGGGCCGTTGAGGTCGAGCCCGTCGAGTAGATCCCGCCGCTCGCGGTAGGGGCGGCCGGTCAGGGACTCGCCGCGCCACCGGAGCAGGTCGAAGATCATGTACGTCACCGGCATCGCCGCCGCGAGCCGGGCGGCCTTGCCCTTCTCCCGTACGTGCATCCGCTCGGCGAGCGCGGTGAACGACGGCACGCCACCCCCGCTCAACACGACCACCTCACCATCGAGCAGTACGTCGTCCACCTGCTCCCGGAGCGCGGCCAGTTCCGGATAGGCGATTGTGATCTCGGCACCGGATCGGGCGTAGAGGCGTATCGTGGCGCCACCGATATCGGCTAGCGCACGCACTCCGTCCCATTTGAATTCGTAGCCCCATTCGGATCCGGCGGGCAGGTCGCCAACGCTGGCGAGCATCGGCTTGACTGGCGCACGGGGCACCTCACCAGCGTAGATCCGCCGGGAAACCCTCGTCCGCTCTTCAAACAGATGCGATCCTGGTCGATATCGGATGAAGGGGCGGGGGAATGCGGGCCATCTGGAAAGGTGCGGTTTCGTTCGGGCTGGTCTCCATCGGAGTCAAGCTTTACTCAGCTACCGAGGAAAAGGACATCCGCTTCCACCAGGTGCACCGTGAGGATGGCGGCCGAATCCGATACAAACGCACCTGTTCGGTTTGTGGCGAGGAGGTCAGCTACGACGACATCGCCAAGGGCTACGACATCGGCGGCGGCGAGATGGTGATCCTCACCGACGCGGACTTCGCCGACCTGCCGTTGACCACCTCGCACGCGATCGACGTGCTGGAGTTCGTACCGGCCGAGCAGGTCGACCCGATCCTCTACAACAAGGCGTACTTCCTGGAGCCGGAAGGGGCGGCGACCAAGCCGTACGTGCTGCTGCGCGACGCGCTGGCCGACGCCGAGCGGGTGGCCATCGTCAAGGTGGCACTACGTCAACGCGAGCAACTCGCCACTCTCCGGGTACGCGAGGGCGTGCTGCTGCTCAACACGATGCTCTGGCCGGACGAGATCCGTACCCCGAGTTTCGGCTTCCTCGACGAGGACATCAAGGTGCGGGGGCCGGAGTTGGCGATGGCCAGTTCCCTGATCGACTCGATGGCCGGGGAGTTCGAGCCGGACGCCTTCACCGACGACTACCGGACGGCGTTGCAGGAGGTGATCGACGCCAAGGTCGAGGGTCGGGAGGTGGTGCAGCCGGAAGAGGTGGAGGAGGCACCGGCCGCCGCGGTGGACCTGATGGCGGCGCTGCGCGCGTCGGTGGACCGGGCGCGAGCCGCCCGGGGTGAGGCACCGACCCGGGGTGAGACGCGGGCCGGGGGCGGGGCTGGCAAGCCGACGCCGATCACCTCGGCGAAGTCGGCGCAGCGTGCCGCCCAGGCGGCGAAGAAGGCCACCGCCAAGAAGCCGGCCAAGAAGGCCGAGGGTGCGAAGAAGACCGCCGGCAAGAAGACGGCCGAGAAGGCGACCGGGGCCAAGGCGACCGGCCGGAAGGCTGCTGGAGAGAAGAAGGCCGCCCCGAAGAAGGCGGCCCGCAAGAGCGCCTGAGGCGGCCCGCCCCTGTGCGAGCCGGGCAGCCAGGGGGCGAGCCGGGCAGCCAGGGCGCGAGCCGGGCGCTCGGTTAGCCGCGCCCCAGCTTCTGGGTGGGCGTGATCCGGACGATCACGCGCTCCTCGCCGGGTTGCAGCGGGTACCGGTCCTGGCCGAGATACTTCTTCGCCAGCTGGTGAATGTGCGCCTCGGCCCCCTCCTCGACCAGCTCCGCGGTGCCCTTGACCCAGAGCGTCCGGAAGTCGTTGGCCCGGTCCACCACGGATACCGCCACCGCCGGGTTCCGGGCCAGGTTGTCGAACTTCACCCGCCCTTTTGCCGTGTTGAAGACGATGTGCTCGCCGTCGGTGTCCACCCACACCGGTGTCACGTGCGGGCTGCCGTCCGCCTCGATCGTCGCCACGTGGGCGAGGTGCGGCTCGTTGAGCAGAGCCAGATCTTGGTCAGTGAGGATCGTCATGATCTGAAGCTACCCCTCGGATCCACAGTGGCATACCTGTTTCCACTACCAAAACGCCCCAAACCGTACGGCGGACCCGCCCACGCCCCCATCTTTCTCCCCCGAGCTGGGCGACAATTCGAAGACTTCCCACCCACCTTAACTAACGTTAAGGTACGGAGGTGGAGACCATCGACGATCCACAACGGCTCGCTCGGCTGATGTGGACACACTTCGAACCGGTACATGCCATCACCTACTTCCATCCCCGCCCCCAAGCGGCGTACGAGGCAGCCGGACTACGTGGCTGGCGCAGCTACTTCGCCGCCCGATCCGCACCACTGGGCCCAGTCGAGGCGGCGCCTGTGGTCGCCGCGTTCTTCGGGTTCGCCCCCGCCATGGTGGCCCGGGCCCTGCCCTCGGTCTGGCACCTGGTCAGCCCGGAGGATGCGTTACACACCCGGCTCACCGGAGCCGTACAGGCCCTCGCCGAACTGACGTACGACCTGCCGGAGGCCCACCTCACCGAGTTGGCCGAACTACTGGAGGCCGCCGCCGACCACCTCGACCACAGCGGCCGGATCCTCGGCGCGGTCAACGCGGCGCTACCCCGCCCTGAGCAGTCCCTCGGCCGGCTCTGGCAGGCGGCCACCACACTCCGCGAGCACCGGGGCGACGGGCATGTCGCCGCCCTGGTGGCGGCGGGGCTGGACGGGCCGGAATCGCTCGTCTGGCGAGCCAGCATCGACCTGCCCCGGCAGGTGTTGCAGCCCTACCGGGGCTGGACCGACGAGGAATGGCAGGCGGCAGCGGACCGGCTGACCGCCCGGGGCTGGCTCACTGCCGACGGGAAGCCGACCGAGGCCGGGCGTACGGCGTACCAGGCGATCGAGGAGACCACCGACCGGACGGCGGCCGGGCCATGGCGGGCCCTCGACCCGACAGAGACCGGCCGACTGAGGGAACTGCTCGCTCCGGTCGCCCACGCCTGCTATGCGGTTCTGCCACCCGTCACCCCGCACGGCCTGCCCGCCCCGATCCGCTGAGCCGGTCCGAATCCGTCATCCTGCCGGCCATGCCGATCCCTGGCTGGTCGGGCAGGATGGGGAGCGTGACGGATGCGATGATCTTCGACTTGGACGGCGTGATCGTGGACTCCGAGCCGGTCTGGGAGGAGGTCCGACGCGCCTACGTGGCCCTGCACGGCGGCCGGTGGCAGCCGGACACCCAGCACCGGCTGATGGGCATGAGCACCGGAGAGTGGTCCCACTACCTCAGTGACGAACTGGGCGTCGACCGTACGCCGGAGCAGGTCGCCACCGAGGTGATCGAGGAGATGACCCGGCGGTACGCGAAACACGTACCCCTGATCGACCGCGCCGACCAGGTCGTCCGCCGGCTCGCCGCGCGGTGGCCGCTGGGGTTGGCCAGTTCCTCGCCCACCCGGCTGATCGCGGCGGCGCTGGCCGCGACGGGCCTGACCGACGCGTTCCGCACCACCCTCTCCACCGAGGAGACCGCCCACGGCAAGCCCGCACCCGACGTCTACCTCGCGGTCGCCGAGACGCTCGGCGTCGACCCGGCACGCTGCGTCGCCATCGAGGACTCGTCCAACGGCGTACGCTCCGCAGCCGCCGCCGGGATGCGGGTGATCGCGGTGCCACACGCGGCCTATCCACTCGCCCCGGACGCCGAAGAGCAAGCCACCCTGGTCCTGCCGTCCATCGGCGACCTCACCGACCAGGCCGTTGAGGCCGCCGCCACGAACTAGCGTCAGGCCGGATCGCCGCCGGCCTCCGGGGGCTGTCTACTGGGTGTTGACGATCAGGCCGATGTGGGTGAAGAAGTTCAACGCGCCGAAGAGGGTGAAGACGACACCGGCGATGCCCCAGGCGACCCCGGCGGCGATCAGCAGCGGCCGGGTCATCTTGCGCAGACCGAGGGGCAGGAGCACCGCCCCGATCCCGGTCAGGACGTACAGACCGGAGATGAAGGTCGCCTCGATCCACGGGTAGTCGGCGAACTCGCCCGAGATCGGCTCCTCCGGCGGTGCGGCGAACAGGGTGTAGGTCCAGCCTGCGGCGGCGATGGCGAAACAGGCCAGGCCGAGCGCGAAGACGAAGACGGAGATCGGGCCGAACAACCGTCGAACCTGGTCGGTCCGAATCCCGCCCGCATCACCGGCGGCCATCTCGAACATCGGCGCCCGCCGCCAGAGCACCAGCGCGGCCCCGAGCATCAGAGCACCGAACGCCAACGCCGGCTCGCCAAAGATGATGTTGTCGAAGGCAAAGCCGCCGCTCGCCAGTGGCCAGGTCAACGTCATGTGCAGACCGGTCAGGAAGAGGATCACACCGAGGACCGCGAACGCCGCAGCCCACCCTTCGGCAACGATCGGCTTGTGGTTGACCACCTGCCAACCGAACGCGACAACCAGGACCAGGCCGACACCCGCTGCCAGGGCCATGACCGTGTTGTAGGTGGGCATCTCCACCCAGTTGATCTTCAGGCCGTCCTGCGCCAGCAAGCCGGTCACCATTCGACTCCTTCCGACCGTCGACCGGACGCATCACTTCGCCGCGTCCCGGCCATCCCGGGCAGGTATGGCCACCGCAGCGGGTTCCCCGACGGTCCCAGGTGAAACGCGACCCAACCGCCGGGCATCGCCGTAGATTGGCTCGGTGAGCGTTTCCTGGGCTGATTCGTACGTTGGCCAGCTACGTGCCCTGGCCGGGGACCGGACGCTGATGTTCGTCGGCGCACGGGCGGTAGTCCGGGACGACGCCGGCCGGGTGTTGCTGATCCAACGTTCCGACAACGGTCACTGGGCGATGCCGGCCGGGGCGATGGAGTTGGGCGAGTCCATCGCCGACTGCGCGGCCCGGGAGGTACGCGAGGAGACCGGCCTGCTGACCAGCGCGGTGACCGCCTTCAGCCTCTACACCGGACCGGATCGGACGAACACCAACATGTACGGCCACACGTACCAGGTCTTCACTGTGGCGTTCCGGGTGGACGCGTGGACCGGTGACCTGCTCACCGTCACCGACGAGACGACCGATGCCCGGTTCTACCCTATGGACGAACTGCCGAGTCCAATCTCCCCGTCGGTGGTCGAGACCCTGGCTGATCTGGCCGCCTTCGAGCGGACCGGCCGGATGGTCCTGAAGTAGTCAGCCCCTGTCCCTGTCCCTGTCCCTGTCCCGCCGACGCTGGACGCTGGACGCTGGACGCCGACATCAGAGCATTGTCTGGCTCTGGGCCTCCATCTCGCTGGCTGCCTCCTCCTTGGTCGCCTTGTCCAGGGGCTTACCGCCGGGGGCAGGAGCCTTGCCGCCAGCCGGACCAACCCCACCGGCCGCCCCCTGCGGACCGGCCCCCCGCAATTCCCGGTCGGGCAGCAGCACGGTGACCACCACGGCCAGGATCGTGATCAGCCCGGTCACCAGGAACACCAGGTGCAGTGAGCCGACGAACGACTCCTGGATGGCGACCCGGACCGGTTCGGGCAGCGCCAGGATCTTCTCCGGCTCGTTGATCGAGATGTTGCCCGCACCGCCGACCGCAGTGGCCTGCTCGGGTGGCAACTGGGCCAGCGCCCCGGGTAGCCGCTCGGCCAGCCCACTGTTCAGCCGGGCGGTCAGCACCGCGCCGAGGATCGCCACGCCGAACGAGCCGCCGAGCGACCGGAAGAATGTCGCCGCCGACGTACCGGCACCCAGGTCACGCGCCTCCACGGCGTTCTGCACCGCGAGGATCAACGACTGCATGCAGAGACCCATCCCGATCCCAATGATCACCATGAAGGCGAACGCGAGCCACAGGGATGTCCGGACCTCCAACTGGGTGAAGAGCAGCATGCCGACCAGCAGCACCACCGACCCGGCCACCGGGAACCACTTGTACCGGCCGAACCGGCTCATCGCCCGCCCGGAGAGCACCGACATGACGATCACCCCGGCCATCATCGGCAACATCAACAAACCGCTACGGGTCGGCGAGGCTCCCTTGACGATCTGCAAGTAGAGCGGGATGAAGATGATCGACCCGAACATCACCAGACCAAGGACGAACCCGGCGATGTTGGCCAACGCGAAGGTCGGCCGGCGAAACAGGTGCAGGGGCAGGATCGGCTCGCCGACCCGGGCCTCCTGGATCAGGAACACCACCGCGAGCACGGCACCGCCCGCGAAGAGCCCGATGATCGTCGGCGAACTCCAGGCGTACTCGTTGCCACCCCAGCTCAACGCGAGCAACAGGCAGCTCACCCAGACCACCAGCAGGACCGCCCCGATCCAGTCGATCGCGTGCTTGCGCCGCTGGAACGGCACCATCCGCATGACCCGGTAGCAGACCACGATCGCCAAGAGGCCCAGCGGGATGTTGATATAGAAGATCCACCGCCAGTTCGTCTCGGCGAAGTAGCCGCCGACGAGCGGCCCGGCCACCGAGGACAGTCCGAAGACCGCACCGAAGAGCCCCTGGTAGCGGCCCCGCTCGCGGGGCGACACCACATCCGAAATGATCGTGAAGGCGAGCGTCATCAGCCCGCCCGCGCCGAGGCCCTGGATACCCCGCGTGATGATCAACTGGGCCATGTTCTGGGACAGCCCGGCCAGCAGCGAGCCGATCAGGAACGTCACGATCGAGAACAGGAAGACCGGGCGGCGGCCGAGCAGGTCGGAGATCTTCCCGTAGAGCGGGGTGGAGGCGGTGGACGCGAGCAGGTACGCGGTCACCACCCACGAGTAGTGGGTGATCCCGCCCAGTTCACCAACGATGGTCGGCAACGCGGTACCGACGATGGTCTGATCCAGTGCGGCGAGCAGCATGCCGGTCATCAGCCCTGCCATCAGCAGCAGAATCTGTCGGTGGCTCAGTATCGGGCGGTCGTCCTGCGCGACGGTCATCGCGGCTCCTCCCCTGGTGGTTCCCGGTTCCCGTGGTGTCCGGGGCGCCCATGACCCGGCCCCGGGGACCTCATGGGCCCAGTCTCGACCGAGCTGTACCGTCTCGCCCGGGGATCGGCCAGATCAGGACGATCCCAACAGTCCGGACAGCACCCACAACCGTCCGGAGAGCCCCAACGACACCGGTGGCAGCAGCCGTACCCGCAGGTTTGACCCTGACCACGACGGGGACCCGCAGCCGTATGGCGACAGGCGCAGCGGAGAGCGGCCGACTCGCGGCCGTGGTGGACGACTGGGTGGGACGCGGCGTACTGGTGGTGGGGGACGCCATGCTCGACGAGTGGCGGTTCGCCGACTCGGACCGGCTCTGCCGAGAAGCCCCTGCCCCGGTGCTGACCCTACGCCGCCGGCTCGCGGCGGCTGGTGGAGCGGCGAACACCGCCGTCAACCTCGCCGCACTGGGCGGGCTGGCCGCACTGGTCGCACCGATCGGCGCGGACGCCCCCGGTGACGAACTGCACGACTGCCTCGACCGGGCAGGTGTGCTGGACCGTACGGTGACCCAGCAGGGCCGGGCGACCCCGGTCAAGCGCCGGCTCCTCGCCGCCGACCAGATCCTGATCCGGGAGGACGAGGGCGACGCCGACGACGAACTCCACGACGAAACGATCGATCGCCTGTTGGGCGCACTGTCCTGCGCCGCCGAGGAACTGCTCATCCTGACCGACGGCAGACCGCCCACCCTGGTGGTCTGCGACTACGGTCTGGGCGCGCTACCCGTGGCGATCCGCGCCTGGCTGGTCGCCCACCGCGACCTCTTCGCCACCGTGGCGCTCGACGCCCACGACCTGGCCGACTGGCGCGGTCTCGCCCCCACGGTGGTGACCCCGAGTTTCGCCGAGGCCACCCGGCTGCTCGACGTGGCTACGAGCACGCGGGACGGGACCGGGACGACCCAGGCGGAGATCGACGTGACCGGGGACCGCACGGCGACCGTCGACACCGGCCTCGACCGGGCCGACGTGGCCCAGGCGCACCTCGCCGAGCTGCGCGAGCGTACCGGGGCTGAGGTGGTGGCGGTGACCCTCGACGGGGATGGCGCGATCGTCGGCGGCGCCGACGGTGATTCCCGGCGCAGCCACGCCACCCGAGTCCCGGCCAGCCACGCGGTCGGTGCGGGCGACGCCTACCTGGCCGCCATGACGCTGGCCCTGGCCGCCGACGCGCCGCTGCCCACGGCCGCGCAGTTGGCCCAACTCGCCGCCACCATCACCGTCTCCGACACCGGTACCTGCGTTTGTCTCCGGGACGACCTGCTCGCCGCGCTCGGTTCGGCGGCTGCGCCGCAACCGCCCGCAGCCGTGCCGATGCCGCCGGAAACCGTTGCGGTGCCGGTACCGTCCACGGCCGTCACCGTGCCCCCGCCTGCGGCCACCGTCGTCGACCACGCGGAGCTGACCACACTGGTCGCACAGCATCGGCAGGCGGGGCGGAACATCGTCTTCACCAACGGCTGCTTCGACGTCCTGCACCGGGGGCACGTCCGCTATCTGGACCAGGCCCGGGCCCTGGGCGACCTGCTGGTGGTCGCGGTCAACTCCGACGACAGCGTACGGCGACTCAAGGGTGCGGACCGGCCGGTGAACCCGGTCGAGGACCGGGTAGCCGTGCTCGCCGCACTCTCCTGCGTGGACCATGTCGTGGTCTTCGCGGAGGACTCACCGGTCGCGCTGATCGAGACCGTCCGACCCGACGTGTACGTCAAGGGCGGCGACTATCCGCCGGAGATGGTTCCCGAGGCACCCCTGGTACGTCGACTCGGCGGCCAGGTGCACACCCTCGGTTACGTACCCGACCGTTCCACCTCGGCGATCATCGAGCGGATCCGCTCGCAGGGTGAGGTGATCGGTGAGGCGGTTGGAGGGGAACCTTCCGCTCCGGAAAACGGAAATAGGGGGCCCTTCCTTACCGGCAGACCGTCGTGACCCGGCCGCTGGACCCGGGCTGCCAGGAGGAGTTCCGGGACGACCAGCGGTTACTGGACGTACTGGTCCCGACCCGGGACCGCCCGGCTGAACTGGCCGTCACCCTCTCCGGACTGGCCGCGCAGGGTGGTGAGGGTGCGGACGGGTTCGGGGTGGTGGTCAGCGACCAGTCCGACGGGCCAGCCCCCTGGACCGATCCGGCGGTGGCGGCGATGGTGCGAGTGTTGCGACATCGGGGACATCCGGTGCTGCTCACCCGACGGCTGCCCCGGCGCGGGCTCGCCGAGCATCGCGCCTACCTGCTCGACCAGTCGGCCGCCCGGTACGTCCTCTACCTCGACGACGACGTCTGGCTCGAACCGGACACCGTGGACCGGTTGCTGACCGCGATCGGCGAACTGGGCTGCGGCTTCGTCGGCAACGCCGTACACGGGTTGTCCTATCTGCACGACGTACGGCCGGAGACCCACCGGCACTATGTGGAGTGGACCGGGCCGCCGGAGCCGGAGGAGATCCGGCCGGAGACGCCGGAGTGGGACCGGGCGCAGATCCACTCGGCGGCGAACCTGCTGCACGTCACCGCCGCCCGCCGGCTGCCCTCGGGACAGTGGCGGGCATACAAGGTGTCCTGGATCGGCGGGTGTGTGCTCTACGACGCGGCCCGACTGCGAGCGGCTGGCGGATTCGACTTCTGGCCTCAGGTGGGCGAGCGGCACCAGGGCGAGGACGTCGCCGCCCAGCTCACCGTGATGCGTCGGTACGGCGGGGCCGGCATCCTGCCCAGCGGGGCCTACCACCTGGAGTCACCGACCACGGTCACCGAGCGGGACGTCGAGGCGTGGGAGGTGGTGCTCACCGGCGGTCCGACGAGTCCACCAGGTCCGCCACCGCCGCCAGCACCTCCACCACCGGTACGTCGGTGACGAAGGAAACCCGGTGCGGGCAGTCCCCGTCGCCGGGCCGGTCCGGGTAGATCTCCCGGCTACAGTCGACGCCGCAGACCGGGCAGTTGAGGGTCCACGAGCCGATCGGCCGGTGCCGGGCGCGCAGCGGGGTCGCGCAGTTGAGCAGGTTGCCGACCCAGAAGATGCCGACGGTGGGGGTGCCGACCGCCGCCGCCACGTGCACCGGGCCGGTGTCGTTGGAGATCACCACCCGGCAGTCGGCGTAGCAGCCGATCAGGCCGCCCAGGGACAGCTCGCCGACCAGGGACCGGACCGGCACCCGGGCCGCCGTGACCACCCGCTCGGCCAGTTCACGCTCGTCCGGCGTGCCGGTGACCAGCACTTCGTACCCGTCGGCGACCAGGGCGTCGGCCACCTCGGCGAAGCGTTCCGCGGGCCAGCGGCGGCGGGGGTCGCTGGCCCCGGGATGCAGGGCGATCCGGGGTACGTCCGGCGGCCCTACCACGTCCCGCGCCTCGGTTCGGTCCGCCTCGGTCACCGCCAGGTACGGGGTCAGCCGGACCGGTGGTGCGCCCACCAGACCGGCCACCTCCAGGTAGCGCACCACCTCCGGCTGGTAGTAGACGTAGCGCATCCACCGGTCCAGGGGTGGGGCGTTCTCGGCGCGGAGTCCGGCGGTGATCCGGGCACCCAAAGCGGAGATCACCGGGTTGGAGTTGGCACCGCCACCGTGCATCTGTAGCGCGAGGTCGAACCGTTCCCGGCGGGCTGCGGCGAGGAAGTCGGCCATCGCCTCCTTCGACGGTGGCGCCTCACCGGCTCCGGCGGCGCGGATGCCCTCGGCGGGGGGCACCACCAGCACCCGGTCGACCGGGCCGGGTCGTTCGGCGAGCAGACGGGCGTGCCAGGGTGCCCCGATCAGCACCAGTTCGGCATCCGGGTAGGCGGCCCGTAGGGCGTCCAAAGCCGGCAGTACGAAGATGAAGTCACCCAGGGCGTTGGCCCGCAGTACGGCGATGCGCTCGACGTCGGACACCCGGTCGCTGATCTGCCCGATCATGGTCCGACCACTGCTCATGCCCCGGCTGCCGGTCAGGGGTGCTGCCACCGGGCGGTGCCGGGTGCGCCCGCTTCGGGGCGGTGCAGTTCCCGGTCGGCGGCCGGGTCACCGGCGATCGGCCGGGTGAGGCCGCCCTGGGGCGTACCCGCGCCGGGTTCGGGGTAGAGCCGTCGGCCGACGGTGATCGTGCGGGGGGCGGTGCGGGCCGCCTGGGGCAGCATGACGGTCAACAGCCCGTGGTCCATCACCGCGTCGATGTTGTCCAGGTCGGCCTGTGCCGGCAGGTTGATCCGGTATTCGAAGCCCCGGGTACGGGAGCCGGTGCCCGCCATGCCGTGATCGGCGTTGACCTCCTCCTCGGAACGGGCCCGGATGCACAGTTCCCGCTCGTCGAGTTCGAGGGCGACCTCCTCGGGGGCGACTCCGGGCAGGCGGGCGACCACCGCCCAACCGGTTTCCGTCTTGCACAGTTCCACGTCGGGGCTGCCACCGCCGATGCTGGCCAGCGCCGAGCCGACCATGCGCCCCAGTCCGGACCGGAGGGTCTGTAGGTCGGCCACCGGGTCCCACCGCCGCTCGGCTGGGCGTTGTTTCTCCTGCTGTTCGCCATGCTCGGTCATCGTGTTTCCACTCCTATTCCACCCGCCGGCCCACCATGTCCCCCAGCCCGCCGTGTCCCCTGTTTCGCGAGCCGGCTCGCCGTGTCCCCTGTTTCGCGAGCCGGCTCGCCGTGCCCCCTGTTTCGCGAGCCAGCTCGCCGGGCCTCCTATTTCGCGAGCCGGCTCGCCGGGCCGCCACGGAGGGAACTCGGCGCGTCGAGGTTCGCGTTGGGGTCCACGCCCACACCGAGGCGGTCGACCAGCTCGCCGCCGAACCAGGCACCGAGCCCGGCTCCGACGATGGCGACGATCTCGATGGCGATCAGTGCGCCCCCGGCGGTGCGGTGATCGGCGGCCATCCGTACCGCCCAGACCGCGGCGAAGAGCACGATCACGGCGCTGTTGGTAAGGGCGTGGGCGACGCCGATCCGCTTGGCCCGGGTGTGCCGGGGGATGGCCCGTAGGTCGACCGCACCGGCCGCTGCGGCGAAGACGCCGCCGATCAGACCGACGACGATGTTCCAGTAGGCGACCTCGCCGAGGAACCGGGGACCGCCGAGGATGTCGATCACGTCGAAGATGACCGCCGTGACGAAGAGTGCCACGGGAAACATCACCAGCATCGGATGTACCGGGTGGCCCATGATCTTTACTCGGCTCTCCATGGTCGCCCTCCCAGTTCGGCGGTCCGGCGCGCCTGTGGGTGAGGCCGTACCCGGTGGTCGGGGCGGCAAACCTCGCTGATGCGGGTTCGACCCCACCGCCTCGGTGTCCTCACCGGTCACATCACTCGACGTGAGCGCTAAAACCGACACATCTCTCTTCCCTCACTAAAGGGCAATTTAGTGCTAAATTCGCAGGACACCCCGAAGATTGGTCGTCATCAGTCTGGTTTTCGGAGGTTCCTGATGAGGTACAGACGCGCCTTCCTCGCCGTACTGGCCGGTGCCGCCCTCGTACTCCCGCACCCGGCGGCTGTCCCCGCGTCGGACCGTCCGTTCCAGATGCAAGACCAGGACGAACGCGGCGGTCAGGCCGAATGGGGCGGCGGTGGCGGTGGCGTAAGCGGCTGTCGTCCCGGCACCCCTGCCCCAGCCGCCCCCACCGGGCGGTACCACGGGGATCGGGCGATCTTCGGCCCCGCCGAGCTGCCGGCCACCGCCCCGGTCGGCGACCTGCTCCGCAACTACCGGCGGTTCGGCGCACTGGACCAGGCGAGCTTCCTGGAGCAGTACGGCAACGCCGCGAAGGACGGCTGGGTCTACCCACCGGCCCTCGGCTTCGTCGTCCTGCCCGACGGACGGCCGGTCAAGTTCGCCTTCGAGTTGCAGCCGGGTCACCGGATCGACCGGTTCGGCTTCCCCGGTGGCAGTTTCCTCGCCCCCGTCGGCACCCCGTACGCCCGGCGGGCCCTGCCCCCACAGTCGCTGAACACCCCGAGCCAGGCCCCGCTGGCCAACTACCACGTCTACTGCGTGGTCAAGCCGTTCACGGTGGACGCCGGACCGATCGCCCCCTGGTTCGCCCAGCCGGGCTTCGGCATCCAGTTCAAACTGGAGCAGAAGTACCTGCCCGAGGCGGGCCCGGCGCTCAACGTCACCTGGCTACTGGCCAATGGCTACCTGGTGGAGGAGGCTCCCGTTCCGGGAGACGACCCGGCGGTGGCGGGACAGGTCCGCACCCACTCCGCATGATCCGGGCGGATAACCTGCGCTGGTGGATCGGTACCAGCTCCGCGACGCCCTGCTGGCGGCCGGCGTGTCACCCGACGCGTTCCGGCTGACCGGCGTGCACGAGCCCGTGCCGGTTCCGGCCGACTTCTGGTTCCTCCGGCTGCGCATGGGCGGACCGAAGGGTGGGCAGCAGTGGGAGATCGGTTCCCACGAGCGCGGCACCGACGAGGTACGCGCGCTGCTCGATTCGGAATCGGCTGCCTGCGCCCAGCTCTACCGCACCCTTACCGGCCGACCCACACCACCTTGACGCACGCGTACATGTCGATACCTTGATCGTTGTGAACATCAAGAAGTCGCGCGTATTCGCCATCGTGGGCGCCCTGACCGCCGGCCTCCTCACGGTCGTCACGCCCGCCGCCCCGGCCGCCGCGCTGCCCGCCTGCCCGCAGATCTTCGGGCACGGCGGCTACCCGACCAAGGCCAACCCCTGGGACCGCGACCAGGTACGGCAGCCCAACCATCCACGTGGTCTTACCGACCAGAAGAGTTGGGGGGCCAGCGGCGTCGAGGCCGACCTCCAGCTCACCAAGAACGGCACCAAGGCGGTGATGTGGCACAACACCACGACCAACGGACTGACCGGCACCCGGAAGGCGATCACCGAGCTCTGGTGGGCCACCGGCAGCGACATGCTCAAGGGGCGGAAGATCAGCCGAGGCCCGTACACCGGCGAGACGGTCTACACCTTCCGTGAGTGGCTGGACGCCGTTCGCGCCCGGCAGATGATCGCCCTGGTGGAGGTCAAGGGAGAGGCCAAGCAGTCGCTGCTGAACACCGATTCGGCCATCAGGGCACGGGCGTGGCAGGAGATACTCGATCCGATCAAGGAGCGGATCGCGGGGCAGGAAATCATGATCTACACGCATGACGCCACGCTGAAGACCGAACTCGAAAAGCGGATCAAGGCTGCCGGGCTGGATGCCACCCTGACGAACCGCCCGACCTGGGTCGACTCGGTCGGCTGGGAGGAGCCACCGCCTGCCGCCTCAGGCAACCACACCAAGTGGCAGAGCACCCTCAACCAGGGCCCGAAGCGGATCGCCACCAGTTGGACCAAGGACTACAAGACCTGGCTGGCCGGTAGGTGCGCCTGAGCTGACCCGTACGCGGAGCGGGCAGCCGGCAAGGGCGGATCATCGTCGGCGCCCGCTCCGCTTGTGCTTGGAACGGCTGGTGAACCAGCCGCAGCCCGACCTACCCTGCTCTGCTCACGACGACCGAGGGTCAGTGGTGGTCATCGGCAAGCAGCCGAGATACGGCTTCCGCCGCGAAGTCGGACACCGTTACCAGTTCGTCGCCCTGGTCGATTCGGCGAATGCATGCGTCGACCACGGCCTGGAGCACGGCGACAGTCAACTCCGGATGCGGTGGCCCCAACTCGCGGACAACCTGGGTGAGGGCCTCATGGAGCGAGACGTGCAGATTCTTCACGCGCTCGCGCGCGGACGGGGAGAGTGAGCCGCGCGAGATCGAGGCTCGCCAACCGTGGGTACCCCGCGCGGCCTGGTCGAGATTGGCCCTGACGTAGGCGGCGACCTGCTCCTTGGGCGTGGCCTCAGCCGCGATCGCTCGTTCCACTGCGTCGATCCAGGTGGGGAACTCGCGTGTCACGACGAGTTCCAACAGGTCTTCGATCGAGTCGAAGTAACGATAGATGCTGTTGCGTGCGATGCCGGCCCGCGCAGCGACCGCGCCAGCGGTGAGGGCCTCCACGCCGCCCTCGTTCAGGATTGCCTCAGCCGAGTCGATCAGCTGAGCGAGCCGCCGAGCCCGATGCTCACGGACACTACCAGCGTCAATCTTGGGCATTTTCTCCGCTCAGCCTCGGGCACGGCACGGTTCCGTCGCACGCCAATCTACCCCGGCATGCGGGGGCACTGAGGGGCGCTGTGCTAGCTTGACGACAACTTAGCGACACCCCTGTCGCTAAATTCTGTCCGCGCTCACTACCGAGGGCTACCCAATGCAACCGACGTACTCCCGCATGCTCCAATGCCTCCTGGGGTCGAGAAAACGCGCCGCCGTGGTGGTGTCCTTCTGGGTACTGATCGCGGGCCTCCTCGCCGGGGGCGCCCCTGCGCTGGACTCCGTCGAGGACAACGCCTCCGCCAACCTTCCGCCCGCCGCGTCAGATTCCATGAAGGCCCGCGACCTCGTCCGCTCGCAACTGCCCGGCCAGAACGCGACACCGGCAATCATCGTGGTGCGCGGCGAGGGCACCGACCCGGCGGCGAGCGCCCAGGAAGCCGTCGCGCGCATCACCTCCGCACTGTCGGAAGCCGCCAGGCCCGTCCAGGTCGCGAGCGTGATCTCCACGGTGACGGCTCCCACCGCCGCAGCCGAGTTGGTCTCACCGGACCGCCGCGCCCAACTGGTCATCGTGCCCATGACCGGAAGCCCTTCGGACGAGTCCTTCCAGAACGCTGTCGACAGGGTGCGTACCCTCGCATCCGACCGCGCAGGGTCCACCGAAGTTGCCGTGACCGGCCCCGCCGGGATCGCCACCGACACCGTGAAGGTCTTCAGCGGCGGTGACAAGGTCATGCTCCTGGCCACCATCCTGCTCGTCCTCGTCATCCTTCTGGTCATCTACCGTTCACCGCTGATGGCGCTCGTGCCACTCGTCGCCGTCGGCGTGGCAATGCGCGTGTCGGAGACGACCGGTGCACTCCTCGCGGACGCCGGAGTCATCACGGTCAGCTCCCAGACCGCCTCGATCATGACCGTGTTGCTGTTCGGTGTGGGCACGGACTACGCGCTGATCATCACTGCCCGCTACCGCGAGGCCCTCCTCGACGAGCCAGACCGTCCACGCGCGATGCAGGCCGCCGTACGCCGAACAGCCGAATCGGTGCTCGCCAGCGCCTCCACCATCGTGCTCGCCATGTTCGCCCTGCTCGTGGCCGTCTCTCCTGCGCTGCGCGGCTTCGGGCCGTACCTCGCTCTCGGCGTTGCCGTCATGGCGCTGGTGGCATTCACCTTCATTCCGGCCCTGATCCTCCTGTTGGGTGGCAGCGTCTTCTGGCCGGGTGGCGTGGGCAAGGCCGCCGAACGCAGTCGCGGCGCGGGTGTCTGGCACCGCGTCGCCGCACTCGTCGCCCGCGCCCCGGTTCGGGTGGCCACGACCGTGGTCGCGCTGCTCGTGGTGATGAGCGCCGGGCTGATCAGCTACCAGGAGAGCTTCAACTCGCTCAGCGGCTTCCGTACCGCCACCGAGTCAGAACGCGGACAGCGGCTCATCCAGGATGCATTCGGCCCCGGTGAGATCGCACCCAGTACCGTCGTCGTCCGTTCCCGGGACGACCTGCGGTCCAGCCCCGCACCCGCCGCCATCGCCGCCGCCCTTGCCGGCTCTGCGGATGTCACCCGGGTTGGGCCGCACCCCCGTTTCGGCGAGGACGGCAGGACGGTCTTCTACGACGTCGTCCTCAGGTGGGATCCGTACGGCTCCGAGGCACTCGACGCGATCGATCCACTCAAGGAGACCGCGCGGGTCGCGGCCGACGCCGCCGGGGTAGCGAACGCCACGGTGCTCATCGCAGGGGAGACGGCGCAGAACGCCGACATCCGCTCTGCCCTCGACCGCGACACGACCTACATCGTGCTCCTGGTCCTAGCAATCGTCACCGCGGTCCTGTTCCTCTTGTTGCGATCGCTTCTCGCGCCGCTCTACCTGGTAGCAACCCTCGTCCTGTCATTCCTGGCGACCCTGGGTGCCACCACCTTCTTCACGCTGACCGTCCTCGGTGACGAAGGCATCGGCAACCGCGTCACCGCATACATCTTCGTCTTCCTCGTCGCGCTCGGCGTCGACTACAACATCTTCATCATGAGCCGGTTCAAGCAGGAGCTACGCACCGCACCTCCAGCCAGGGCCATCAGCGCCGCACTCACTCGCACCGGCGGCGTCGTCTCCTCCGCAGGCCTCATCCTCGCTGCGACCTTCGCCGTCCTGATGACGCAGCCGATCCGCGAACTGTTCCAGTTCGGCTTCGCCATGGCCTTCGGTGTCCTGCTGGACACCTTCCTCATCCGACCTCTCCTGGTTCCCGCCATCGTCCGGCTCCTCGGTGACCACGCCCTGTGGCCTACCCGCCCAGCACGCCCGGCTGGCCCTCGGATGCCTTCCACCCCCGCCGACGGCGCACCTGCCGCACCGCCTACCGAAACCACCATCCGAACAGGTCGCCTGCTACGCAGCTTCACCTGGATCGCGGTCATCGAGGCGTGCACCTGGGCCGGCCTGCTCATCGGGATGTACCTCAAGTACGTCCCGAAGACCACCGAACTCGGCGTCCGGATCTTCGGAACACTGCACGGCGGCGCCTTTATCGCTTACGTACTCCTGGCCGCTCTGGTGGCAATCCGGTTGAAGTGGAGACTGAGCTGGACGACGGTCTTCGCCCTGCTGGCCGCCGTACCACCATTCATGACCGTGGCGTTCGAGACATGGGCCCGCCGCACTGGCCGGCTTCCCGGACCGACCCCAACTCCGAATCCGTCCCCTCCCCGTAGCTGAGTGCCACCTGTGGCCGCCGGCGCCGTACCGATGCCGGCGGCCAGCTCTGGCTGATCTCCTCGCCACCTTCCACGAATACGTCCCGACTCCTGGCGAGGCAACAGCACCACGGGCACCCTGCCTGGCGTCAGGAGTTGTAGTAGATGTCGTCGGCTTCCCGGGTGATCGCCTTTGCCGGGGCCTTGATCTGGTGTGGCTTCCCGTGCCCGCTCATCGAAGTCGTCATGGTGAGCTTTGGGCCCTCCCTGGCAGTCAACTCGACAGTGATCGAGGTAACCCACCCCTGATTGTCGATGGTGGCCTTGAATGCCGCCCGGACCATGCCGAACGAGATGATGCTCGGTGCGCCAACCGGCAGGAACGGCTTCATCCCGTCCTGAGTAGGGCTGAAGAAGCCTTCATATACGCCCGGGCTGCTCTGCTTCACCGAGCCGATCTTGGAGGAAAACGCTACCAGACCGGTCGGATCAGCCATGTCAAAATGAAATAGACTGCCCGGCTTCACCCGCTTCAGGTCAAGGTGTATCCACACCTTGTCGCCAACCTCGCGCTGGTAGTTGTCATTGCCGATCACAATCCGCTGGTGGGCTGACGGGCTCTTCCCGCCGGCCACCTCGATCGTCGAACTGATCTTGCGAGCCACCGGATCGAATACACCGCTGCCCTTGACGCGCTCACCCTCCGGCAGGTCACCCTGCACCGTGTACCGGTGCGCGACGCGCTGCGAACGCTGTAACGCCTCGACGAGTTCGGCCTGCGCCACGGCGGCGGTGGGCGACAGTGCGGCGCGCGCCGGGTGGGAAGTCACGGCGGCGGAGGGGGACTCCGGCGGCCCGGTGCACCCACTGGCGGCCAACATGGCGCCACTGAGACTCAGGGCAAGCAGCAGGGTGTTGCGGATCGACATGACGTTCCTGTCGGCCGTTCTCGCAGGTGGACTCAAAGCCGAGGAGTGCCCCAGGGGCCGGTGCGGCCAGTTGGGGCGTTGGGGCACCCCTCAGAGACACCTAAGCCCAGGTCATCGACCTGGGCTTAGGTGAGCGAGCCGCCTGACGGAATCGAACCGTCGACCTACGCATTACGAGTGCGTCGCTCTAGCCGACTGAGCTAAGGCGGCAACGATGGCCTAGTGTACGGCACCAGCCGGCCCCCCGCGCCACGGGTTTGCCGGTGCCGCTCAGGTCGCCGCCCAGCCAGACGAAACGGTCACTCGGCGATACGGATTGATCACATCACGACATCAATTGTGTCGGAATTTCGCCCAGAAAGGCTGACACCGGACAGCTTCCTGACAGCTTTCCCGACTAGGCTGCCAAGCCGTGACCGACGATCAGGCACCGCCGGCACCCCCGGTCGACACCGCCCCCGCCCGCCCCCGCAGCTGCGACCCGCAGGAACTCGGCTTCACCCGCCGTCCACCGGTTCCGTGGCTGGCTCCCCTCCTCCTGATCAGCACCGGGCTGCGCGCCCTGCTGGCCCTGCTGTTCGGGGCGTACCTGGACAAGCGGGAGTTGCAGAACTCGCTGTCCAGCGACGGCTATCGGGAGCCCGGCGACCAGGACGGGCTGTGGCTGGACTACGTGGCCGACCTGGGTGACGGGTTCGACGCCACCTACTCGGTGGCCTACCTGCTCGCCCAACGGGAGATCACCGTCGAGGGGCAGCGGCTACCCCGGGGCGACGTACTGGTGATGGGCGGCGACCAGGTCTATCCGACCGCCAGCGGCGAGGCGTACGAGGACCGCTGCAAGGGGCCCTACCAGGCGGCGCTGCCCCAGGTGCGGCCGGGCGAGCAGATGCCGAACCTCTACGCGGTGCCCGGCAACCACGACTGGTACGACGGACTGACCGCCTTCCTGCGGCTCTTCGCCCGGTCCCGGGACAACGACCTCGGCGGCTGGTGCACCCCGCAGCACCGGTCCTACTTCAGCATCGAGCTACCGTCCGACTGGTGGCTGTTCGCTCTGGACGAGCAGTCCGGGGCGTACCTGGACGATCCGCAGTTGCGCTACTTCGAGCAGGCCGCCACCGCACTCGGCCCCGAGTCCCGGGTGATCCTGGTGGTGCCGGCACCGTCGTGGGTCAAGGCCGTCGACAACCCCGGGGCGTACGACGCGGTCGACTACTTCGTACGAAAGGTGATCGCCCCCACCGGGGCGCAGGTCCGGCTGCTCCTCTCCGGCGACCTGCACCACTACGCGCGATACACCGGGCCGGACCGGGAGCTGATCACGTGCGGTGGCGGCGGTGCCTATCTCTATCCCACGCACAAGCTGCCGGAACGGATCGAGGTGCCGCCTCGGGACAGCCTGACCCGGCGGCCGAGCCGTACCGAGTCGTACCGGCTTACTGCCCGCTACCCGGACGCGGCCCGGTCCCGCCGCTACGGCTGGGGAGTCTTCGGCCGGCTACCGCTACGTAATCCGGGTTTCCTGACACTGCTCGGGCTGCTGCACACCCTGCTGATGCTGGCGATGGCCGGGGTCGCCGTGCAGCGTGCCGGCACCAGCGACCGGGGCCTGTTCAGCGTGCCGATGGTCGGCATGCTGGCGATCATCCTGATCGGCGCGGGCCTGTTCGCCAAACCGCCGAGCGCCGGCGGGAAACGGCACGCCCGGCACTGGATCCTCGGACTCAGCCACGGTATCGCGCAGATCGCGCTGGCCACGCTCGGGACCTGGATCTGGCTGACGTTGCCGTTCCACGACTGGCCGGGTGCGTTACCGGTGATCACCGCCGGTGTCCTCTACGGACCGGTCGCCGGTTTCGTCGCCGGTCAGCTGACCGCCGCTTACCTCCTGGTCGCCGGAGCGTTCGGGGTCAACCTCAACGAACTCTTCGCCGGCCAGGGCATCGAAGATGCCAAGTGTTTCCTCCGACTGCACTTCGGCCCGACCGGGGAGCTGACCATCTATCCGATCGCGATCGACCGGATCTCCCGCTCCTGGCAGGCCGATCCTGACGGCGCACCCGACACCTCGTGGATGTCACCGACGGATCCCCTGCCGGCACGGTTCGCCGAACCGCCGCTGACCCTGCGCTGACCGCCGAATGCCTTGACCACCCTAGCCCGGGTAGCGCTGTTCGTGGGCCTGCCGGGAGCCGCAGACCTCGGAGAGGGCACATCGACTGACCGCACCGTCGGAGTGGCGTCGGACGGTGACCGTCTCGCTGGGTGGGTGGCGGGACACGATCCGCCCCTCGCCCTCCGGGGTGCGGACCAACTGGCCACCAGCCGGATAATTGCCACTTTTTTCATACAACGGATGCTCGAACTTCAGGCAACACATCAGCCGACCGCACGCCCCGGAGATGCGCAGCGGGTTGAGCGGCAAATCCTGCTCCTTGGCCATCCGGATGGTCACCGGCTCGAAGTCGGTGAGGAAGGTGGCGCAGCAGAGGTCCCGCCCGCACGAACCGATCCCGCCCTGGACCCGGGCCGAGTCGCGGGCGGAGAGCTGGCGCAGTTCCACCCGGCAGTGCAGGGTGGCACCGAGGTCGCGGACCAGCGACCGGAAGTCGACCCGGTGCGGCGCGGTGAAGTAGATGGTGGTCCGTCCGCCGCTGGACTGCTCCAGCACATGGTCGACGGCGATCACCTTCATCGGCAGGTCGTGCTCGCGGATCAGCCGCTTGGCCGCCACCTTCGCTTCGGCCTTGCGCTTGCGTTGCAGCTCGTCCCGGCGTAGGTCCTCGTCGTTAGCCATGCCCGCCAGCCGGGGGAACCCACTGGTGTCCTCGCCGACCCACTGCGCGGCCCAGACACACTCGGCCACCTCGTTACCGTCGTCGGTGGGCACCAGCACCCGGTCACCGACCGTCGGCCGCAGCTCACCTGGATCAAGGTAGTAGAGCCGCCCATACCGGTTGAAACTGACCGCGCAGAGCATACCCATGGGCATCACTCTACGACGGAACCACGTCGGCCCGGTCGATCGATCAACTACCGATCCGGGTGGTCTGGTCGAAGCCGGTGGCCCCCTCCACCGAAGGTCGAAGGATCAGCTCGGACAGTCGCGGTGGCCACCGGTGCAGCAGCGTCTCCGCCTGCTCGTACGCGTCAGCCACTGTGGACAGCGTGCGGGCGCCGACAGCAGCGGCGGCCCGTACCGCGCCCGGATCGCCCGGGGCGGAGTCCTCCGCACCCACGCCGGTCACCAGGGTCACCGCCTCCGCCGAGCCCAACGCCGCCACGAGGGTGCTGGCCAACTCCGCCCGGCTCCGGGTCGCCCACTCGACCAGCGCGTCGGCATGGTCGGCGGTGGCGGTCAGCCGCCCCAGCAGGCTCTCCGTCCCGCCGGTGAGATGCTCCGCGAGCGCGGCCCGCTGGATGTCGAAGGCGTCCGCCGCGCTGCCCTGCCAGGTGCCGGTGGCGGCGAGGGCGGCCTGCGGTTGGTCGTACACCCGGGTCAGTTCCCGGAGCATCTGACCGGCGGCGGCCAGCGGGGCCGGCTGGAGCGCGATGATCGCGCCGGCCGCCGCTCCGGGCAGGGCTCGCAGTCGACGCAGCAGCGGCGCGATCGGATGTCCGGCCGGCACTCCGCCGAGGGTGAGCGTACGGTCCACCCGGGCAAGCAGGTCACTGGCGGGTTCGGCCAGGTGGTCAAGGAGGTCCATGGTCATGCCTCCCCGGGCAGCCGGCGTCGGGCGGCCGCGTCGGCGTCGGCGTAACCGGCTGCCGCGACCCGCACCGAGGCGGCGACGTCGGCCAGGTGGCTGGCCACCCTGGCGGCCTCGCTGGACCGGGCGGCGGTGGCGGCCGACCACTGGTGGTGCAGGGCCCGGCCGACTGCCCCTGGCCAGCCCGGTGTGTCCGCCCCCAGGACGATCGGGTCGGGGGCGACGGTCGCCAGGGTACGGGCGGCAGTGTCCAGCGCGGTGGCCGCCTCGTCCAGGCGATCGGCCAGGTCACGCAGGCTGTCCATTCAGGCCTCCGTCAGCGGCCGGTAGTCACTGAACGTCTCGGCGTGCAGTTTCTCCCGCGCCCAGCGGGCGGCGTCGGCCGCCGCGGTGACCGCGGCCCGCACCGAGCGGGCGACCTCAGCCGAGGTACGGGTGTGCAGGGGCCCGAGGAACCGTACGTCGGTGATGGTGCCGGCGGCGGTGACCGCCACCTCGACCAGCCCGTCCGGGGAGCGGACGGTCACCTCGACGCCGTGCACCGCCTTGTCGAACTCGGCCCGGTGCGACTCGATACGCCGGTAGCGCTCGACCGCCTCCTCGATCCAGGTCTCGTCGATCTCGCGCGCCCCCATCGGCAGGCTCCTCTCGGCAGGCCCGTTCACCGAGCGTGCCCCGACCATCGCGATACGGCACCGAACCGTACCGGCCGACGATCGGCAAGGGAACCCTTGAGATCGATCCACGACACTGGATTCGGATTGCGGCGACCTCCGAGACCCCCGGTCAGCCCCGCCAGAGGTTGAGCATCATCGCCTCCACCGCGATCCGCGGCTTGACGTTGGCCTCGATCGCCGAGCGGCAGGCGAGCACCGCCTCCAACCGGCGCAGGGTCGCCTCCGGTGCCCACTTCTCGGCCGCCGCACGGGCCAGCGGCACGGTGTCGGTGTGCACCGGTGCGACCGGTGCCCGCAACGTCATGGTCAGGACGTCCCGGTAGAAGCCGGCCAGGTCGACCAGGGCCCGGTCCAGCGAGTCCCGCTGGGCGCGGGTGGCCCGGGACTTCTGCCGCCGTTCGAGTTCCTTGATCTGGCCGGCGGATCCCCGGCTCGCGCCAGCCGCTCCCTTGCCGGTACCGCCCGCCCCCAGCGCCGTTTGCAGGGCAGCCTTCTCGGCGGCGTCGGTCTCGGCCACCGACGCTGCCGCCTCGGCTTCGGCCGCCTCGATCAGCGCGGAGGCGGCGTCGAAGCAGGCCCCGACCCCGGTCAGTCGCCGGGGCACGGCCAGTACGGCCTCCCGCCGCTGCCGCGCCTCCGCGTCGTTGGCCAACCGGCGGGCCCGACCGACGTGCCCCTGCGCGGCGGCAGCCGCCCAGCCGGCCATCTCCGGGGTGATCCCGTCCCGGTCCCGCAGCACGGTCGCCACCGCGTCGGCGGACGGCTGCCCCAACGGCACCAGCCGGCACCGGGACCGGATGGTCACCGAGATGTCGTCCGGGTGGGTCGATGGGGCACAGAGCAGGAAGACCGTACGCGGTGGGGGTTCCTCGATCGCCTTGAGCAGCGCGTTGCCGGCGGCTTCGGTGAGGCGGTCGGCGTCGGCGATGACCACCACCTGCCAGCGCCCGCCGGCCGGCGTGCTGGCGGCCCGTAGCACCAGGGCACGCATCTCGCTGACGCTGATGGAGAGCCCGTCGGGGGCCACGAACCGCACGTCGGCGTGGGTTCCGGCCAGGGTGGTACGGCATCCGGCGCAGTCCCCGCAGCCGGTGCCGTACGCGCACTGCAACGCCGCCGCGAAGGCGCGGGCCGCGACCGACCGGCCGGACCCGGGCGGCCCGGTGAAGATCCAGGCGTGGGTCATCGCGCTACCGGCGGAGAGCCCGTCGGCCGTCTCGGCCCCGCCCCGGTCTCCTGCGGCCACCGCCTCGGCCGCGCGGATCACCTCGTTGGCCGCCTCCGCCGCCCGCCGCAGGGTCTGGACCGCCTCAACCTGGCCCACCAGCTCGGTGAAGACGTCAGGCATCAGGGCCGCCGTTCCCACTCACTGTCCATGACAGACACCAGCTCGTCCTCGGACAACCTCGGTTGACCCGGCGGGTCAGGAACTTTTCCCAGTTCGGCTCCGCCGCTGTCGGTCGGATCGGCACGTAGCCCGTCGACCCGGGCCAGCACCGTGGGAGCGATCTCCACCGCTGACTGGGACGCGTCGAGCACCAGGTAACGCTTGGGGTCGGCGGCGGCCAGGTCGAGGAAGGCGTAGCGGACCCGCTCGTGGAACTCGACCGCCTCGTTCTCCAGCCGGTCGATGCCGGCTCCGCGCTCGGCCACCCGGGCCAGGCCGACGACCGGGTCGACGTCGAGGAGTACGACCAGGTCCGGCTTGAGCCCGCCGGTGGCCCAGGAGGAGAGCCAGGAGACCTCGTCGACCGGAAGCGTACGACCGGCCCCCTGGTAGGCCAGGGACGAGTCGACGTACCTGTCGCTGATCACCACCGCGCCGCGGGCCAGTGCCGGGCGGACCACGGTGGCGACGTGTTGGGCCCGGTCGGCGGCGTAGAGCAGCGCCTCGGCCCGGGGGGAAAGGCTCTCCGGACCCTCCGTACCGTCCAGCACCAGGCCCCGGATGCGCTTGCCCACGCCGGTGGCCCCCGGCTCCCGGGTCACCACCACCTCGCGGCCCTGGGCGCGCAGCGCCTCGGCGAGCCGGGTGACCTGGGTCGACTTGCCGGCCCCCTCGCCGCCCTCGAAGACGACGAAGAGTCCGGCGGAGGTGAACGGTTCGGCCGGCGAGAGCGGACGACCCCGGATCGATCCCCAGAGGTCGAGCAGCACCGGCACACCCGGTTTGTCGTCCATCTGGCGGAACGCGCTGATGCCGGCGAAGATCCCGGCGATGCCGGCGACCAGCAGCAGCAGGCGGGTGGAGGAGACCGAGATGCCCAGGTTGGCGATGTTCAGTTCCCGGGAACCGGCGACACCGACCAGCACGCTGCTGACCGAGATGGCCAGCATCAGCACCAGCCGGGTACCGGTCTGCACCACGGCGAAGACCCGGCCGCGTACGTCGTCGGCGATCTCCCCGCCGAGCAGGGTGGTGCCGGCGAGGAAGGCCATTCCCGCCCCGGCACCCACCAGGATCGCGCCGAGCATCGCCATCGACAGGTGCAGGGCGACGGCCAGGAACAGCACCGAGGCGCTGGCCAGGACGATGCTCATCCCGAACCAGCGTCGCCGGGACATCTCCCGGACGATCATCGGGCCGAGCCCGATACCGAGCGACAACCCGACGAAGATGGCACCGAAGAGCAGGTAGAAGGCGGCGTCGCCGGCACCGAGCGAGGAGGCGAAGAAGCGGGCCGTGCCGATGACGATGCCACCGCCGGCGAACGCGCCGAGGATGCCGAGGACCAGTCCCCGGACCAGCGGGGTCTTGCCGATGAACTTCCAGCCGTCGACGAACTGGCGCAGCATGCCCTGTTCGGGTCGGCCGCGTGGGCCGTCCCGGCCGCTGATCTCCTTGATGCCGAAGAACACCACCAGGGCGGTGGCCAGCCGGGAGAACGCGTTGATCCAGAGCGCGATCTGGGCTGGCTCGGCCCAGCCCAGTGACTCGTTACCGGAGATTCCCCGGACCAGCGCCTCCAGCGCCGCCGCGCTGAGCGCGGCCAGGATGGGAGTGATGCCGTACGTGGTGATCAGCGTGAGCTGGTTGGCCATCTCCAGCCGGGTACGCGGGATCAGGTTGGGAACCGCCGCTTCCTTGGCCGGGATCCAGATCAGCGTGATCGTCTCGATCAGGAAGGTCGCGATCGCCGCCCAGCCGACCACGACCCCGCCCCTGGCCCCGAGCAGCGCCACCATCGGAATGGAGGCGAAGAGGACGAAGCGCAGGATGTCGCAGATGGCCATGGTCAGTCGTCGGTCGAACCGGTCGGCCAACACGCCGGCGACGGGACCGAGGATCAACGCGGGCAGCAACCGGACCGCGATCACACCACCGAACGCGGCTCCCTTGGCGGTGTCCCCGCTGACCTGGGCGGCGGCGAAGATCGAGGTGGCCAGGAGGCCGAACCAGTCACCGAACGAGGCCGCGCCGAGCACCAGCCAGAGCCGGCGGAACGGGCGGATCCGCAGGACGGACCGCAGGGCCTGGTAGCCGGTCAGGTCGACCTGGGCGGCGGGCGGCGTCGACGGCGCAGCGCCCGGTGTCTTGCCACCGGCCGCACCGCTCTGATTCGTGTCGATGGCCGCTACCTCCAGATGCTGCCCAGCGCCGGGCTCCCCCGACCCCACACTCTAGTCGTGGCGGGGGTGGACACAGCCGGCGACATTCGTCGGGGGCGAGCAGCGCCGGCTTTGCCACCCACCTGGACCGCTCGGACGATCTGTCCGGGTTCCGCGCCACCCCGAGTCAGACACGAGGGTATTTCGCATTTACCGCTGGCCGGTTAGCGTGCTCGGGTGCCTACCGAACGCGACACCCAGCACGCCGGAGACGCCACCCGGCGTGCCGAACGCGACACCGCGCAGGCGGGACGCGCCGCCCTTCATGCCGAACGCGACATCCTGCGCGCACGCCTGGACCGGGCCACCGCGCACCTCGACCCACCCTTCGCGGTCGTCGACCTCGCCGCCTTCGACGCAAACGCCACCGCCCTTGTCACCCGGGCCGCCGGCAAACCGGTACGGATAGCGAGCAAGTCCGTGCGCTGCCGGGACCTGCTCGGGCGGGCACTGGCCCGGCCGGGTTGGCACGGCGTGATGGCGTACACCCTGGCCGAGGCGATCTGGCTGGTCCGGACCGGGGTCAGCCGGGACGTGCTGGTGGCCTACCCGACGGCGGACCGGGGTGCGTTGGCCACACTGGCCGGCGACGAGGAGTTGGCCACGGCCATCTCCGTCATGGTGGACAGCCCAGCCCAACTGGACCTGATCGACTCGGTCGCTGCCCCGCAGCACCGCGCCGCGATCCGGGTCTGTCTCGAACTCGACGCCTCGTGGCGGCCGTTCGGTGGCCGGCTGCACGTCGGGGTACGCCGCTCACCGGTGCACTCGGCCGAAGCCGCCGGCGCGCTGGCCGCGCACGTCGCCGGCCGGCCCGGTTTCCGGCTGGTGGGCCTGATGGCGTACGAGGCACAGATCGCCGGGCTCGGGGACGCCCCACCCCGGCAGGCACTGCGCGGGTTGACCATCCGCACTGTGCACCGCCGGTCGTACCGGGAGTTGCTCCGCCGGCGCGGTGCGGCGGTGGCTGCCGTACGCGAGCATGCCGATCTCGCGTACGTCAACGGCGGCGGCACCGGCAGCCTCGCGCTGACCAGCGCCGATCCGGCGGTGACCGAGGTCACCGCCGGTTCCGGACTGTACGGGCCGACACTGTTCGACGGCTACCGGGCCTGGCGGCCGACACCGGCCGCCGGCTTCGCCCTGTCCGTCGTACGCCGTCCCGGTCCCCGTGTGGCGACCGTGCTCGGCGGTGGCTGGATCGCGTCCGGCCCGGCCCAGGCGAGCCGACTGCCCATGTCGTGGCTGCCGGTCGGGCTGCACCTGACCGGCACCGAGGGTGCCGGCGAGGTGCAGACCCCGCTGATCGGGTCGGTAGCCGACGAACTGCACGTCGGGGACCGGGTGTGGTTCCGCCACGCCAAGGCCGGCGAACTCTGCGAGCACGTCAACGAGCTGCACCTGGTCGACGGTGAGGAGGTGGTGGGGACGGTGCCCACCTATCGGGGTGAGGGCCACGCCTACCTGTGACTGATGCCCCCACCTACCGACGAGTGCGGGCCACGCCTACCGGTGAACGGCGACGGTGCCCGGCGCTCACTTCTTCACGCCCCCGCTGCTCTTCGTCGCGCGCCGCCGATCGGACCGGGCGTCGACATGCCGGTGCAGGTATTCGCGGATCAACGCCTTGGCCTCCGCGAGCACCCGTTCGTCGCCGTCGGTGTCGCGACGGAACGCCAGCTTGATCAGCGCGTCGGCGGTCTCGACCGCGATCTCCAGGGCGAACCTCAGGTTGGGCTCGTCGGTGATGCCGAACTGCTCGACCAGGACGCGGGCGATCTGCTCGGCGATGACCCCGTTGTTGTCCTGGCTCTCGTCGAGCAGGTGCACGTCGACGACGTCGCCGAAGTGCAGGGTACGGAAGCCGGGCATCAGCCGGTGCATCGCGATGTACTCGTCGATGCTGGCGTCCACCCCGTCCCACCAGTGGGCGAGGTCGCCCCGGGAGAACCGTTCGCTGAGCCGTTCCAGATAGGCCTCCATGTTGCGCAGGGTCAACGCCTGCACGATGGCCCGTTTGTCCGGAAAGAACTGATAGACCGAGCCGATCGCCACCTCCGCCCGTTCGGCGAGCAGCGTCGTGGTGAGGCCTTCATAGCCCACCTCGTCGACCAACTCGGCACAGACGTCGAGCATTCGTTGGACCCGGGCTACGCTGCGGCCCTGCACCGGAACGCGGCGCAATGGACCGGATGTGGCGGTTGATGTGGACACTCGTCGCCACTCCCCTTTCGAGCCATGAACATATCTAAACGTCGCGGGTTCGAAACGCTACCCGGATTAACGATCCAGGGGGATTTGCGGTATTTACTCACACCAGGATTCCTGATATGAATACGTTTCATTTTCTGTTTCGGGATGGCAGCTGGAGGACCGCATGCGCGGTACCACACCCCCACCGTCCGGCACCGTCGACTCGGCATGGTCGAACTGGGCCGGTAACCAGAACGCCACCGCCCGCACGGTACTCGCCCCGGTGACCGTGGCCGAGACCGTCACCGCGGTCGAAACGGCCCGTGCCACCGGACGACGGATCAAGCCCGTCGGCAGTGGCCACTCCTTCACCGACATCGCCTGCTCCGACGACCAACGGATCGAGCTGGCGAAGTTGGCCGGGGCGATCCGGGTCGACAGCGCGCAACGCCTGGTCACCGTGCCAGCCGGGACACAGCTACGAGCACTCAACCAGCTACTCGCCGGGCACGGGTTGGCCATGCCCAACCTCGGCGACATCGACGCACAGACCATCGCCGGTGCCATCTCCACCGGCACCCACGGCACCGGGGCCGGCTACGGCTGCCTCGCCACCTTCGTGGCTGGGCTCACCCTGGTCACCGGTACGGGCGAGGTGCTGCACTGCTCCGCAGACGAGAACCCCGACGTCTTCGCCGCCGCCCGGGTTGGCCTCGGCGCGCTCGGAGTGATCGTCGAGGTGACCCTGCGCTGCGACGACGCGTTCACCCTCAGGGCCCACGAACGCCCAGCCCCGCTGACCGAGGTGCTGGCCGACCTGCCCACCCTGATCAGCGACAACGACCACTTCGAGTTCTACTGGTTCCCGTACACCGACCGGGTGCAGGTAAAGATCAACAACCGGGTGCCGACCGACGACCGGCCGTTGCCCCGGTTCCGGGGTTGGCTGGACGACGAGTTCCTGTCCAACACCGTCTTCGAAGGGGCCTGCCGCCTCGGCCGCAGCCTGCCCGGCCTGGTGCCCACGATCAGCTCGATCTCGGCACGGGCACTCAGCGAGCGGATCTACACCGGCCGCTCCGACACGGTCTTCTGCACCTCACGACGAGTCAGATTCACCGAGATGGAATACGGCCTGCCGAGGGAAACGCTGCCCGAGGCGCTGGCCGCCCTGCGCCGCCTCGTCGACGGACTGCCGTTCAAGGTGCTCTTCCCGGTGGAGGTACGGTTCACCGCCCCGGACGACATCTGGCTCTCCCACGGCTACGGGCGCGAGTCGGCGTACCTGGCGATCCACCAGTACGTCGGTGCACCGTACGAGCCGTACTTCCGGGCCTTCGAGGAGATCGCCCAGGGACTGGGCGGCCGACCGCACTGGGGCAAACTGCACTACCGCGACGCGGCGTCACTCGCGCCCGCGTACCCCCGGTTCACCGACTTCCTGGCGGTACGGAACCGGCTCGACCCGGGCCGAATCTTCGCCAATGCCTACACCGATCGGGTCCTGGGCGCCTGACCAAGGTAGATCTTGGTGGCTTTCGACCCGCCAAGGGCCGGAACCCACCAAGATCTGCTACTCGGACGCCTCCTTGACAGCGGCGGCCTTCCTCGGCGCGGTCTTCTTGGCGGCCGTCTTCTTGGCGGCGGTCTTCTTCGCTGGCCCACCACCATCGGCCTCGGCGGTCTTCTTCGCGGTGGCCTTCTTCGCGGTGGCCTTCTTCGCCGTCGTCTTCTTGGCCGCAGTCTTCTTCGCGGCGGTCTTCTTGGCGGCCTTCTTCTTCGGCGCCGGCCCCTTGGCCCGCTTCTCCGCGAGCATCTCCGACGCCTCTTCCAGGCTCAACGCCTCCGGCGTCTGGCCCCGGCGCAGCGACGCGTTCGTCTCGCCGTCGGTGACGTACGGCCCGAACCGGCCATCCTTGATGATTAGCGGCTTCTCGGTCAACGGGTCCGCCCCCATCTCCCGCAGCGGTGGGGCCGCCGCCCGGCGCTGCCGGGTCTTCGGGGCGGCCAGCAACGCCAACGCCTCGTCCAGGGAGATCGTGAAGATCTGCTCCTCGGATTCGAGGGAGCGGAACTCGTCGCCCTGCTTGACGTACGGGCCGTAGCGACCGGCCGCCGCCAGGACCTCGGCACCGTCCGGTGCGGTCCCCACCAGCCGGGGCAGGCTCAGCAGCTGAAGCGCGTCGGCCAGGGAGAGCGAATCCGGCTTCTGGGACCGCAACAGCGAGGACTTACGCTCGCCACTGGCGACGTACGGGCCGAACCGGCCGGACTTGAGCACGATCGGCTCCCCGGTCTCCGGGTGCTCGCCGAGCTTGCGCTCACCGCCGCCACCGAGGAACAGCTCGTGTACCTTCTCCGGCGTCAACTCGTCCGGCGCGACCCCCTCCGGGATCGGGGCCCGGTCGCCACCGGCCCCGCCGTCCTCGCCCTCCGCGGTCGCCCCGGCGGTGGGCTCGACGCCCGTGGCCAGGCCGGCGGTCGGCTCGACGCCCGGCAGCCGCCGCTCCAGGTACGGCCCGTAGCGGCCGACCCGGACCACCACGTCCCGCCCCTCGTCGTCGCGGAACAGCGGGATCGAGTTGACGCTCCGCGCATCGATCTCACTCAGGTTCTCGGTGACCAGCTTCTTCAGGCCGCCCGCCCGGGCAATCGAGTCGTCGCCGTCCACCGTGCCACTGCCGAAGTAGAACGCGGTGAGGAAGTCCACCGCAGCGTGATCGCCCCCGGCGATCTCGTCCAGCTCGTTCTCCATCGTGGCGGTGAAGTTGTAGTCGATCAGCCGGGGATAGTGCCGCTCCAGCAGGCCGACCACGGCGAACGCCAGGAACGACGGGATCAACGCCTGGCCGCGCTTGGCGACGTATCCCCGGTCCTGGATGGTCTGCATGATCGAGGCGTACGTGGAGGGGCGACCGATGCCCAACTCCTCCATGGACTTGACCAGCGACGCCTCGGTGTACCGGGACGGCGGCTGGGTGTGGTGCCCCTGCGCGACCAGTTCGTCGGCGGTCAGCGGCTGGTCCCTGGTCAGGTTCGGCAGGCGCCGCTCGGCGTCCTCAGCCTCGGCAGTCTCGTCGTCGGAGGACTCGACGTACGCCCGCAGGAAGCCCGGGTCGGTGATCGTCTTGCCGGTCGCCCCGAAGTCGACCTCCTCGCTACTGGTGGAGATCGCCCGGATCCGCACCGAGACGCTGGAGCCGACCGCGTCGGTCATCTGCGAGGCAATGGTGCGCCGCCAGATCAGCTCGTAGAGCTTGAACTCCTCGCCGGAGAGTTCGTTGGCCACCTCACCCGGGGTACGGAAGTTGTCCCCGGCCGGTCGGATCGCCTCGTGCGCCTCCTGTGCGTTCTTGACCTTGCCGGTGTAGCGGCGCGGCTCCGGTGGCACGCTGCGGTCGCCGTACAGCTCGGCGATCTGCCGACGGGCCGCCGCGATGGCGGTCTCCGACAGGTTGACCGAGTCCGTACGCATATAGGTGATGTAGCCGTTCTCGTACAGGCGCTGTGCGGTACGCATCGTCTGCTGCGAGGAGAACCGCAGCTTACGGGCCGCCTCCTGCTGAAGTGTGGAGGTGATGAACGGCGCATAGGGCCGCCGCCGGTAGGGCTTCTCCTCGACCCGGGTGACGGTGAACGGCCGTCCGTCGAGCCGGGCGGCCAGACCTCGGGCCCCCGCCTCGTCCAGGTGCCGGACCCCGGCCCCGGGCTTCACCCGACCGGTGGTCGGCTCGAAGTCCTTGCCGGTGGCGATCCGGTCGCCGTCCAGGCCGATCAGGGTGGCGTGGAACGTACGCGGACCGTCGCCGGCCGCCTGGACCGCCAGCGTGGCCAGGATGTCCCAGTATTCGGCGGAACGGAAGGCCATCCGCTGTCGTTCCCGCTCGACCACGATCCGGGTGGCCACCGACTGGACCCGACCGGCCGACAGCCCGCTGCGCACCTTCTTCCACAGCACCGGCGAGACCTCGTAGCCGTAGAGCCGGTCGAGGATGCGTCGGGCCTCCTGCGCGTCGACCAGGTCCCGGTCGATCTCGCGGGGGTTCGCCACCGCCGTCTGGATGGCCGACTTGGTGATCTCGTGGAAGACCATCCGCTTGATCGGGACCTTGGGCTTGAGCGTCTCGACCAGGTGCCAGGCGATCGCCTCGCCCTCACGGTCCTCGTCGGTGGCGAGGAAGACCTCGTCCACCTCCTTGATCAGCTTGGTCAACTTGGCGACCTGCTGCCTTCGGTCGGGTGAGACGACGTAGAGCGCGGCAAAGCCGTGGTCGACGTCGACCCCGAGCCGGGCCCACGGCTCCTTCTTGTACTTGGCGGGTACGTCGTCGGCGTTGCGCGGCAGGTCGCGCACATGGCCGAAGCTGGCCTCGACGACGTACCCCGGGCCGAGATAGCCCGAGATCGTCTTGGCCTTCGCCGGCGACTCGACGATGACCAGACGGGTGCTCTTGGCGTTACTCGGCACGTCTCTCCCCGACCTCACTCATGGTGTTCTGCCCGGGCCGGACATCACACCGGGCAATTGTCGCCTGGCTGACCGTCGTGGCCGCGCGCTCGCCGCCGAACCGCGCCGTCGCGTCGGCAATCCGAACGTCCAACGTAACGCGCTCTTCGCCTCCTGGGTTGCGCGGGCGGCGAACCAACCCGCTGAGCAGCGGTTACGTCGGGGTACCACAATCACACGGAAGGATGACCCGGACGGCGACACGGTACACCCACAGTCAGCCTCCACGTGGCCCATCGGCCGTCAGAACGCCCCCGATCCACCCCCGATCCGCCCCGAGACGCCGTCCCAGGTCAGCTTGAGGATGCCTCAGCGGCGACCCGGGAGGGGGCCGACCCGGCATACCAGGCCACCGGAACCTCAGACCGGCGGCGGCGGCGGCCAGTGCGCCGGGGGCGCAGCTGGTGGCCGGTCGCCCACCAGCTCCGCCAGTCTGGTGAGGCGACGCCGGCCGGTTATCCGGTACGCCGGGCCACCGGCCCGAGCATCGAGCAGCGCCGCCGCCAGCCCGATCGCGGCCAACGCGGCACCGACCGGTGCCCAACAGTCCCGATCGTCGGGGCCGAGCCGAAGCAGGTAACCCAGTGTGTCCCGGTCGCCGGCCGCCGCGACCCACAGCCGGAGCCGGGGACCATCCAGGTGGAAGTCTCCCGGTGGATGCTTCACCGTGCCCCGTAGCCAGCTTGCCGCGAGCGGCGCGAGCGTACTGGCGTACGAGGTGCGAACCGCGTGTCGGTCGGGCACGTCGGCCACCCAGTTGGCGGTCAGCCCGCGCTGGGCCAGCTCGGCGACGAGGACGTGCACCCGCCAGGCGGCGTCCACCACGACACCCACCCGGGCCGTACCGCCCATCCGGACCACCTGCCCCGGACCGGCGAGCAGGCCGGCAAGATCGGCAGGGGTGGGCCGGATCGCCTCCACCCCGAAGAGTGAGAGCTGCCGGCCCGCCTCGGATGGCGTCAGCGACACTCCGGGACCTCGTCGAACGCCTCCTCAAGTTCCGGCGAGTCCAGATTGGTGGTGTCCAGCGCGCTTGCCGCGTACTCCTGGTTGAGAATGTCGATCGCTGTCTTGACCCCGTCGTAGAACGCCCCAGCCTGCCCGATACCCAGCCCTTCGATCGAGTTCTTGGCCTTGGCGTACGCGTCCCGCACAGCGGTGAGCGAGGCGAGGAATTCCCGGGAGACGAGCTCGCCCTTTTCCACGTCCGGTACGCCGGCGGCGGCCACCTTCTTACGGGCCGTCTCGCTGGCCTTCTCCGCCCCGCCCAGGAGCCGGACCAGGTTCTCCTTCGCCTGTGCTGGCGTGGTCTTGGCGGTCATCTGCTGCTGGGTGCTGCTGGTCAGGTCGCTGATCTCGGCCCGCCACGGGGTGAGGGCGGCACAGACCGAGGCGGCCCAGACCTGGGCCGTGGGTCCACTGCCACAGGCCCCGAGAAGGAGGGCGAGGGTGGCCAGGACCATGGTGAGCGGGCCAGCGGGTGCGCGGGGCGTACGCATGCGTTGCAGCGTACGGCGTCGCCGACCGGGCCGTGGTCACGGCGGGACGGGGCAGGTGCCGGAGCCGGCCGGGACAGGCTTGGTCAGTACCGGGGACCGGTCGGGGCGGGGCAGGTGCCGGAGCCGGTCGGGACGGGCTTGGTCAGTACCGGGGACCGGTCGGGGCCGCTGGGTCGACGGCCCCGACCGGGTCGAATGGTCAGACGTTCACCGTCTCCGGCCGCTGATCCGGGCTGCCGCTGCCGGTGCCACCCGAGCCGGGACCCGGTTCGGACATGGCAACCGGCTTGCGCTTGCTGAACAGCACCGCCACCACGATGATCAACGTCGCGACCACCGCGACACCGATCCGCAGTGGCGTGTTCTGGTCGCTGCCCACGCTCCACGCCACCACCGCCGGGGCGATCAGCAGCGAGACCAGGTTCATCACCTTGATCAGCGGGTTGATCGCCGGGCCGGCGGTGTCCTTGAACGGGTCACCGACCGTGTCACCGATCACCGTCGCGGCGTGCGCGTCGGAGCCCTTGCCGCCGTGCGCCCCGTCCTCGATCAGCTTCTTGGCGTTGTCCCAGGCCCCACCGGAGTTGGCCAGGAAGACCGCCATCAGGGTGCCGGCCCCGATCGCCCCGGCCAGGTACGACGCGAGCGCACCGGGCCCGAGACCGAAGCCGACCGCGATCGGTGCCAGGATGGCCAGCAAACCGGGGGTCATCAGTTCCCGCTGCGCGTCCCGGGTGCAGATGTCGACGACCTTGCCGTACTCGGGGCGCTGGGTGCGGTCCATGATGCCGGGCATCTCCCGGAACTGGCGGCGTACCTCCATCACCACGGCACCGGCCGAGCGGGAGACCGCGTTGATGGCCAGACCGGAGAAGAGGAACACCACCGCCGCACCGATGATCAAGCCGACCAGGTTGCGCGGATTGGCCACGTTCAACGCGTTGAGGATCTCGTTGGTGACATCCCCCACCCCGGCGTCGGCGTACGCCGTCCGGAGCGTGTCGGTGTACGAGCCGAAGAGCGCGGTCGCGGCCAGCACCGCCGTGGCGATCGCGATGCCCTTGGTGATCGCCTTGGTGGTGTTGCCCACCGCGTCGAGTTCGGTGAGGGTACGGGCCCCGTGCTCGTCGATGTCCCCGGACATCTCGGCGATGCCCTGCGCGTTGTCGGAGATCGGGCCGAAGGTGTCCATCGCCACGATCACCCCGACCGTGGTGAGTAGACCAGTGCCGGCCAGCGCCACCGCGAACAGCGACAGCGTGATGGAGCTGCCGCCGAGCAGGAACGCGCCGAAGACCCCCGCGCCGATCAGCAGCGCCGAGTAGACGGCCGACTCCAGACCGATGCTGATGCCGGAAAGGATGACGGTGGCCGGTCCGGTCAGCGAGGTCTTGCCGATGTCCTGCACCGGACGACGGTTCGTCTCGGTGAAGTAGCCGGTCAGGGCCTGGATGGCGGCGGCCAGCACGATGCCGATCAGCACTGCGCCGATGGCGACCACCCGTGGGTTGCCGTCGATCGGGGTGCCGTCGGCGGCGCGGAGCCCGTTGACGAGTTCGCCGAAGTTCGCCGGCAGGTAGAGCCAGGCGGCGATGGCGACCAGGACCGCCGACAGCAGGGCGGAGAGGTAGAACGCCCGGTTGATCGCGGTCAGACCGGAGCGGTCCGACGCGCGCAGCCGGGTGATGAAGACGCCGACGATCGCGATGAGCACCCCGATGCCGGAGACGATCAGCGGGAAGACCAGCCCCTCCTCGCCGAACGCTGCGCGGCCGAGGATCAGGGCCGCGACCAGCGTCACCGCGTACGACTCGAACAGGTCGGCAGCCATGCCGGCACAGTCACCGACGTTGTCGCCCACGTTGTCGGCGATGGTCGCGGCGTTACGCGGATCGTCCTCCGGAATGCCCTGCTCGACCTTGCCGACCAGGTCGGCACCGACGTCGGCGGCCTTGGTGAAGATGCCGCCGCCGACCCGCATGAACATGGCGAGCAGGGCGGCCCCGAAGCCGAACCCTTCCAGCACGGTCGGCGCGTCCCCCTTGTAGAGCACGACGACCAGTGCCGCACCGAAGAGGCCGAGACCGACGGTGAGGAAGCCGACCACACCGCCGGTGCGGAACGCGATCTGCATCGCGGCCTCCCGACCGCCCCGGGCCTCCCGGGCGGCGGCGGCAACCCGCAGGTTCGCCCGGGTGGCCAGGGCCATACCGGCACCGCCGATGAACGCGCTGAAGACCGCACCCACGACGAAGAAGCCGGATCGGCCGATCTTGACCAGCAGCTCGCTGTTGTCGGTGTCGTGTACCGGCAGCAGGAAGAGCAGCAGCACGGCGATCACGACGAATATGCCCAGGGTTCTGAACTGGCGAAGCAGGTATGCCGAGGCGCCCTCCTGGACCGCCCCGGAGATCTCCTGCATGTTTGTGGTGCCCTTACCGGTTGCCAGTACCGCCCTGGTCAGGGCGGCGGCAAAGCCGAGTGCCACCAACGCGATGACCGCGGCGATGATCACATACGACAGGTTCGCACCGGTAAGGGACAACCCGCCGCCTGCGGCGGCCAAGGTCCCGGACATCTATGTCCTCCTGTACCGAACACTCGCGCCGCCGGTGGACGAACCGGCCCGGGCGGCCACACGGATTCGCAAGTGTCTGTGCGCCGACCCATGCCCGCGGACCAGCGTCGATCACCCGATCCCGCCGGCTGCGGGACCAGGACACTTGCTGATAACCCCGGGTACTCTAGCCGCCAACGGTGGCAGAGGTCACACCCTCACCGCACCGTGTCGCGGTGATCTTCGTCGTTGTGTTAGGCCGACGAAGTGATGTATAGACGCAGATATTTACGCACTTGCCGGTGGCAGCGTCCGGTTCGCGGTCAGAACCGATAAGGCGACCGACCGACAGCCAGCGGCTCGATCACGTCCGCCCAGCGGTCAGCGGCTCGATCACGTCCGCCCAGCGGTCAGCGGCTCGATCACGTCCACCCAGCGGTCAGCGACCGATCGGCCAGACCATCCGTACCTGGGTGCCGATTCCCTCGTCCACGGGACGCACCTGAAGGTCCTCGACCAGGCCGGCCAGCAGGGCGAAGCCGACCCCGGTGGTGAGCGCCTCGTCGGTCAACGACTCGTTGGTCAGCTCGTCTGGCGGCAGTGCCGTCAGCCCGAGTCCCGCCTCGATCGGTGCCCGGTCGATCACGCGGACGGTGTACATCCCCACGTCGGACATCTCGACCTCCACCAGGTCGGTCAGGCCGTACTGGTTGTGCAGGGCGACCGCCCGGGTGCACGCCTCACCGATGGCGAGCCGCAGCTCGTCGAGGAGTTCCTCGGCGACGCCGGCCCGCCGGGCCACGGCGACACCGACCAGCCGGGCGGTACGCACGTGCACCGGCGCGGGAGAGAAGGAGAGCCGGACCGTCGCCATCACGCGCTGGCGCCGGCCGAGCCCGAGCCGGTCGCGGAGTCGATGCTGGGATGGATCGGGAAGACCTGGTCCAGCGCGGTGATCCGGAAGATCTTGAGCAGCGGTTCCTTCGCGCAGACCAGACCGAAGGTGCCACCGGCCGCACGCAGCCGCTTCAGGGCACCGACCAGCACACCGAGTCCGGTCGAGTCGAGGAAGTCGACCCGCCCCAGGTCCACGACGACGTTACGGGCCCCGCCGTCGACCAACTCGACGAGCCGTTCCCGTAGCCGAGGGGCGGTATAGACGTCCACCTCGCCGCCGACCTCAAGCACCGTGTGATCGGCGACGGTGCGGGTCGCCAGCGATAGCTCCATCAGTCCCCTCCTCTGCCCACCAGGACACCCCTGGGCATCTAACCATCGGCCGGCACGAACCGCATCGAAGGTGCACCGGCACCAACCCTTTACCCACGCCCCGGCTTTTCCATCGCCCCTCGACAGTGCGAGAGTGCAGGACGTGACCTCCGCAGCCACAGTATCGGCAGGCTCCGGAGCCGACTGGTCGGGTCCGGCCGGCAATCCGACACCGGCGGACCTGCTCCGCCGGCTGCGGGCCCGCAGTGGCATGACCGCCGCCGGTGACCCGGTCACCCACGTCGAGCAGGTCACCGCCCGCGCCGGCACCACCGCCCCCTGGCCAGACTGGGTGCCCGAACAGCTACGCGCAGCGCTCGCCGGGCGAGGGGTCGTCGCGCCCTGGCGGCATCAGACCGAGGCGGCCACCCTCGCGTACGAGGGACAGCACGTCGTCGTCGCCACCGGCACCGCCTCCGGCAAGTCACTGGCGTACCAGCTGCCCACCCTGGCCCGACTGCTGACCGACCCCCGGGCCACAGTGCTCTACCTGGCCCCCACCAAGGCGCTCGCCGCCGACCAGTTACGCACGGTCAGCGAGTTGGGCCTCGACGACGTACGACCGGCCTGCTACGACGGGGACACCCCACGGGCCGAACGGGAGTGGATCCGCCGACACTCCCGGTTCGTGCTGACCAATCCGGACATGGTGCACCACGGAATGCTGCCCGGTCATGCGGGCTGGTCGACGTTCCTGCGCCGGCTCACGTACGTGATCGTGGACGAGTGCCACACCTATCGGGGCGTCTTCGGGTCGCACGTCGCCCATGTGCTGCGGCGGCTCCGCCGTCAGGCCGCCCGCTACGGCCGCTCCCCGGTGTTCGTACTGGCCTCGGCGACCTCGGGGGATCCGGCGGTGGCAGCCGAACGGCTCACCGGGCTGCCGGTGACGGCGATAACCCAGGATCACTCGCCGCGCGGCGGCCTGACCTTCGCCCTCTGGGAGCCACCGCTGCTGCCCGCCGACCCGGAACCGGCGATGCCCGGGTCAGCCCTCCCCGGATCCGGCCGCCCCGGGTCTGCTGTTCCGGGACCGGCCGCACCGGCCGACGACGTCCCCGGCGCCGGCACCGCCCTGGTCCGCCGCTCGGCGCTGCGGGAGACCGCCGACCTACTCACCGACACCGTGGCCGCCGGGGTGCGGACCCTGGCGTTCGTCCGGTCCCGACGCGGTGCCGAGGTGGTCGCCACCACCACGCGGCACGCCCTGAACGAGGCGGTGCCCGGTCTCGGCGAACGGGTCGCCGCCTACCGGGCGGGTTACCTGCGGGAGGACCGACGGGCGTTGGAACGGTCGCTACTCACCGGCGAGTTGCTCGGTCTCGCCTCGACCAACGCCCTGGAGTTGGGTGTCGACCTGGTCGGGCTGGACGCCGTACTGATCTGCGGTTATCCCGGCACCCGCGCCTCGCTGTGGCAGCAGGCTGGCCGGGCCGGGCGCTCCGGGCAGGAGTCGCTGGCGGTGCTGGTGGCCCGGGACGACCCGCTGGACACCTACCTGGTGCACCATCCGGAGGCACTGTTCGGGCAGCCGGTGGAGGCGACGGTGCTCGACCCGGCCAACCCGTACGTCCTGGGCCCGCAGTTGTGCTGTGCAGCGGTCGAGGCGCCGCTGACCGAAGCCGACCTCGACCTGTTCGGGCCCGGCTCGGCCGAGGCGGTCGAGGCGCTGGTGGCCGGTGGGGCGCTGCGGAAACGCCCGACGGGGTGGTACTGGCGGCACTCCGGGCGGCCCGAGGTGGACCTACGCGGCACCGGCGGTACGCCGATCTGCGTGGTCGAGTCGACCACCGGTCGGCTGCTCGGCACGGTCGACCCGGCGTCGGCCCACGTCACCGTCCACCCCGGCGCGGTACACCTGCACCAGGGTGCCTCCTACGTCGTCGACGAGTTGGACCTGGAAGACGGCTGCGCCCTGGTGCACGCCGAGGAGCCGGACTGGTCGACCCATGCTCGGGACGTCACCTCGCTGTCGGTGGTGTCGGTCCGGTCCCGGCTGGACGCCGGTCCGATCAGCCTCTTCCTCGGCGAGGTCGACGTGACCAGCCAGGTGGTGTCGTACCAGCGGCGGCGGATAGCCACCGGGGAGGTGCTGGATACCCGCCCCCTCGACCTACCGGCCCGCGAGTTGCGGACCGTGGCGGTCTGGTTCACGGTCTCCGATCCGGCCCTGGTCGAGGCGGAAGTCGAACCGGCCGACGTGCCGGGTGCGCTGCACGCCGCCGAGCATGCGGCGATCGGACTGTTGCCGCTGGTGGCGACCTGTGACCGGTGGGACATCGGGGGACTCTCCACCGCACTGCACCCGGACACCGAGAAGCCGACGGTCTTCGTCTACGACGGGCACCCGGGCGGGGCGGGCTTCGCCGAACGGGCGTACCGGGTGGCGGAGGCGTGGCTGCGGGCGACCCGGGACGCGATCGTCGAGTGTGGCTGCGAGGCGGGCTGCCCATCCTGTGTCCAGTCGCCGAAGTGCGGCAACGGTAACAATCCGCTGTCGAAGGCTGCGGCGGTACGGGTGCTCGACGTGGTGTTGTCCAACCTGGCGAAGAGTCGGACCTGCTCGCCGTAGTTTTCGCAGTCCCCACCGGTCGTGGTCTCGGGGTCGATGGGAGGACCCTTGTCGGCTCCCATGGTTAAGCTCCTCGTCCCCGGTGGAGTATCGGGCGGATCAATGTGGAGGCCGACGTCGTGACGGTGCTGCTGCGGATGGTGGAAGAGGCCGACCTGGATGCGTTCTTCCAGCATCAGCTCGACCCGGAGGCGATCTGGATGGCCGCTTTCACCGCCGAGGATCCCTCGGACCGGGCAGCTTTTCTCGCCCGCTGGGCCAAAATCCTCGGCAACGAGAGCATCGTTACGCGGACCATCGTGGTCGACGCCAGCGTGGTCGGCCATGTGGCCAGCTTCGTCCAGGAGGGCGATGTCGAGGTCACCTACTGGGTCGACCGGGCAGTATGGGGTCGGGGCATCGCCTCCCAGGCACTGGCTGCGTTCCTGACCGAGGTGACGACCCGGCCGTTGCATGCCCGGGTCGCGAAGGACAACATCGGCTCCCGCAAGGTCCTTGAACGGTGCGGTTTCACGGTCGTCGGTGAGGACAGTGGTTTTGCGTACGGGCGGGGCCGAGATGTCGAGGAGTTCCTGTTGCGCCTGGCGGCATAGCGTTCGCATTCCGGGTCAGAAGATCAGATTTACCGCCACCGTGAGGACGATCGACGCGACGATCGAGAAGAGGATCATCAGCAGGCAGCCGAGCCCGCCGCCGAGTGGTCTGATCTCCACGTTGCCGATCCGCATGCTGCTCCTCGTGACTCGGTAACGTCAGGTCGTCGTAACCCGGAGGTTCCCCGACCTGCCTGCTGTCCGGCGCCCTCTCCCCGTACCCGGGTAATGCCCCCTCAATACGATTCGAGCCGAACCAGTATTTGCTCATACGATCAAACTGGTGAGAATACCGCCCATTACCGCCTATCCCGTCTCTTCCCGCCCATTGGGGAGCAGGATGTAAGTCGTGCGGGTGTTACCTCAGGCGCGGATCGGCCCGGCCCGAGCAGTGACAGTGGCGGACCGGTCCAGTCCCGGCAACGGGGTGGCGGCCACCTCAACGGTCACCTCCAGGTCGAGGCCGTCCACAGTGCAGCCGGTGAGCCGACCGCCATTGGCGGAGACGATGGTGGCCGCCCGATCACAGGCAACCACCGGACCATCGAGCGCGTGGACGGCTCCGGCCAGCGCGCCCAGATCTGCCGCCACCCGCGCCTGGTGCCGAGCGACTCGGGCCGCACCGACTGCCGCCCCGCCGATGCCAGCCGCCACCAGCACCAGCCCGATCGCAAGCAACCACAGCGACGCGCTTCCCCGTTCCCTGGCAGTCGTCATGGGGCTGCCTCCGACGCGCCAGGCTCGACGGCGGCGACGGCCGTAGCCGAGACGGTGAGCCGGGGCAGACGTGCGCCCAATGCGCGGACAGGAGCGCGTACCGTCGCCGCAACTGTCTCCCCCGCCACGGCGACCGACACGACGGCCCCGGCCGGCGCGGCGCGCTGCCCTGCCGACACCCCGTCCTCACCTCGGGCGGCAGCCAGGGCCGCTTCTCGGGCGGCGTCCACACACTGCGCCTTCGTGGTCACGGCGTGGACCGAGGTGAGTCCGACGAACAACAGCAACATCAGCGCCGGCAGGCCGGCCGCGAGTTCAGCCGTATACGAGCCTCGGTCCCGGCCGGCCCACCAGCGCCGGATCACTTCAACGCCCGATCGATGACGGCGGTCAGGGCGGCCTGGACGTTGCCCGAGGTGAGGACCTTCAACAGAAGGCCGGCGAAGGCCACGGCAGCGAGGGTGCCGACGGCGTACTCGGCGGTGTTCATTCCGGCGTCGCCCCGCAACCGGGCTCGGAGTCTACGCATGCTGGTGTTCCTTTCTTCGATGGTCGTCACAGCACGTCGCCGAGGACAGCGACGATCACCGGCACGAGGCCGGCGAGAACGAAGGCCGGCAGGAAACAGAGCCCCAACGGCAGGACGATGAGCACCCCGGCCCGGCGGGCTGCCGCTTCCGCTGCCACCGCTCGGTCGGCCCGCAGGTCGTCCGCGAGCCGGGCCAGTGCCCCGGCGAGTGCCGCGCCGCTGGCCGCCGAGCGGACGGCGGCTGCGGTCAGCCGGTCGGCACCGGCCACCGGGGCCAGGTGGCTCCACGCTTCCTCCGGACCGCCGCCGAGCAGCATCGTCCGGCCGACCCGCGCCAGTCGCTCGCCGAGCGGACCGGCCAGCGCCTCGGCCACCGCCAGCACGGCTCGGTCCACCGGTGCTCCGGCCCGAAGTGCCGCCGCCAGCAGGTCGGCGGCGAGCGGAAGGTCGGCGGCCTCGCGTAGCCGCCGAGCCCGGACTGCCGCCGGCTCGAAGCGCCGCAGCAGCCGCTCCAGGACGACGGCGACGAGAACACCAACCAGCACCCCGGTCCAGTCGCCGGCCACGACCGCGACGGTCAGGCCACCGAGGAACGCTCCGAGCCGGATCAGGTCGGGCAGCCGACGGGGACCGGTACGTCGGATACCCAGCCGGGCGAGACGACGACGAACCGTACGGCCGGTGGGTCGGGCAGCCGTGGCCACGACCAACGCCACCCCGGCCAGGCAACCAGCCAACGCGAGCGGGGCGGACATCAGGCTGTTCGGGTACGCATCGGACCAGCGGAGCCCCGCGTAGCACCGGCGGTAAGCCGGTTGGCCCAGGTCAGGCCGGCGAGCTGCAAGCCGATGGCGGCTATGGCGCAGCCAGCACCGATGGGGGTGTGTAGCAGCACGGTGACCGGGTCGACGCCAATGCCGAAGCCCAGGGCGATCCCGCCCAGTGGCAGGCCGGCCAGCAGCCAGGCGGTGGCCCGTGCACCAGCGGCCTGGGCTTCGGCGGCGGCCAAACCCCGGTCCGTCGCGCGGGCGTCGGCCTCGATCCGTTCGAGTAGTCCGGCCAGGGGTGCGCCGGTCTGCTCGGCCAATCGGATCGCCGACCAGGTCAACGATGTGATCCGGTCTGTTCCGTCGGCTGTGGGCAGCGTCGCCGCCGGTGCCGGCGCGGCAGACATCGCCGAGAGCGGCTGGGAACTCGCCGGCACGGGCAGACCGGCGCGTAGGTCGGCGGCGAGCGCGGATAGGTCGTCGAGTTGGCGACGGTGTTGCCGTACCGCAAGCCGCAGCTTCTGCCGGCGCAGCACCATCCCCACGGCGAGCCCGGTGTAGGCAGCGACTGCTATCGACGCCACCGGACCGCCTGACCAGGCTCCGGCACCTCCACCGATCACCAGTGCCGCGATCGTGTTCCGGCGGGGCGCGGCGGAGAGCTGGGAGAGGGACATCCGCCACCGAGTGGTGCGGGGCCGCCGGTCGGTGCTCCTGCCCCGGTCCGGCGGCGGTTCGATGATGGCGCGTCGTCGGGCTCGACCGGAGCCGACTGGCCATCCGGCAACCAGCGCGGCACCCAGCAGGCAGGACACGAGCAGCCACAGCGTCGCCGTCACGAGGCTGCCCCGGTTGGTTCGGCAGCCGTCGGCAGGGCTGGTCGGGTAGCGGTCAACAGTCGCGGCACTGGCACGCCTCGCTCGGCGATGAGCCGAGCCAACGCGGTGGCTGCCGGGCCGAGGCCCTGCCCGCGTTGCCAGGCCGGTACGACGGTGACGAGCCGTTCCGGGCCGGTGGGTAACAGCAGACAGACCGCCGCCAGCACCCGCCCCTGGCGGGATCGGCGAACCTGCAGGAGTACCTGGAGAGCGGCGGCCACCTGGGCGTGCAGGGCGGCCCGGGGCAGTCCACCGAGCAGGCCGAGCGCTTCCAACCGGGCCGGTACGTCGGCCGGCGTGTTGGCGTGCAACGTACCCGCCCCGCCATCGTGGCCGGTGTTCAACGCGGCCAGTAGGTCGATCACCTCCGCGCCCCGGCACTCCCCCACCACCAGCCGGTCGGGACGCATCCGTAACGCCTGCCGCACCAGGTCGCTGAGGCCGATCGAGCCAGCACCTTCGACGTTGGCGGTGCGGGCCTGGAGTCCGACGACGTGTGGATGCACCGGCCGCAACTCGGCGGCATCCTCGACCAGCACGATCCGTTCGGTGGTCGGGACCAGGCCGAGCAGCGTGTTGAGCAGCGTCGTCTTGCCCGACCCGGTACCGCCGGTGACCAGGTAGGCCAGGCGGGCGGCCACCACTGTTTCGAGTAGTTCCGCCACGGGCGGGGCCATCGCGCCGTGCGCGACGAGTTCGTCGAGGGTGAACGGCCGCTGCCGGAATGTGCGAAACGAAAGGTAGGGTCCGTCCGTCGCCACCGGAGGTAGTACGGCGTGCAGCCGGGTGCCGTCGGGCAGCCGTGCGTCGGCGTAGGGCGTTCCGTCGTCGAGTCGCCGGCCGCAGGCCGCCACCAGCCGCTGGGCGAGCCGACGGACATCCTCGTGCGAGCCGAGCGGAACCGCTTCCTGGCGAAGCCCGCCGCCTCGGTCGACCCACACCCGGGCCCCGTTGACCAGGATGTCGGTGACGCTCGGATCGGCGAGCAGCGGTGCCAGTGGACCGGCACCCACCAGATCCTGGTGTACTCGGCTGGCGATCCGCAGCACGGTGGTGTCCCCCAGTACGGCGGCTCCGGGCTCGGCCCGTACGGCGGAGACGACAGCGGCCGGTGTGAGCGCCGTGCCCTCGGCGGCGAACCGGTGCCGGACACGCTCGACGATCTCCTGGCTCATGCCGTCTCCGTGAGGTGGACCGGAACACCGGAGAGGTCCGCGACGAGTCGCTGACACAGGACGGCGAGCGGCCCTCGGCCAGTGGCCGCTGGTGCCTCGCCACGTTCCAGTCCTCGGCACAGGTTGGGCTCTGGCCGGAGCGTGCCGGCCAGCGGAAGGTCGAGGGCCTTCGCCACCTCACGGGCCTTCAACCGGCCGGGAGCCGGCCCTCGCACGATCACCGACAGGTTTGCGCAGTGTGGAGCGACGGCGGCCACCACCCGGGCTGCGGCGGCGGTGGCTCGCAACTCGGCTGGCACCAGCACGAAGACCTGATCGGCGGCTTGTAGTGCGATCACGGTGGGATCGTCGAACTGCCGAGGAAGGTCCACGACGACGAAGTCCCGGCCGCGTCGCCCGGCGTCCATCGTGGCCGCCATTGCCTCGGCTGGTAGGGGCATCAGGTCACCCCGGTCCCAGGAGAGCATGACCAGGTCACCTCGACTGGGTAGGGCCTGCACCAGGGCGGGCGCGTCCACCCGCCCATCCGCGCTGGTGAGCGCTGGCCAGCGAAGCCCCGACAACTGTTCCCAGCCGAGGACCAGATCCAGGCCACCACCGAGCGGATCGGCGTCCACCAGCAGCGTACGTAGACCGGCTCGCGCGGCGGTGACGGCGAGGCCGCCGGCCAGGACGCTTGCACCGGCACCGCCCCGCCCACCGATCACCGCGATGATCCGGCCGGTGGTGGCGACGGTGTTGCCGGTGGTTTCCGCGAACTGGTCCACCAGCCAGGGTTGGGCGGCCGGCAGCATCGCGACATGCTCGGCACCGAGCAGTTCGGCCAGATCCCAGCTCGGATCGCCCTGTCCGGACCGGCCCACCATGACCACGCGGGGGCGGCGCGGTAGCCGGGCCCGTAGGCAGGCCTGGGTCTGGTCGGATCCGACCAGTATCAGCGGCGCGGCGGTCCACCGGGACCGGGCGGCGGGCGGATCGGGTGCCACCTCGACCTCGGTGCCGCCTGCGGCGGCGAGTCGTAGCAGTTCGTCGAGCAGGTCATCGTCTGAGGTCAACACGAGTGGCAGGCGCGAAACCGACGGGACGGAGGTACGGGACGGCATCACTGCCTCCAACGGCGCGGGTACGGGTCACCGCCACACCGTGCCGCGAAGACGACGTGCTCAGGGGGATCGACCGGCGCGCCTGTGGATAACCGGACCACCTGTGGAAAACGCCCGACAGTCAAGTCGATCTGCTATCTGATTCCCCCATGAAGCCACAAACCGGGCGCTGCGAGGCGACTCCCTCGCAATAGCTCGTCCAGATTCGGGTACCCGTGGCACGGAGGCAGACGGAGTTTCGCAAGTTGATCAGTCGCCGCCCGTGGCGACCCGGGGAGGAGAATCCGTCATGGCACAGGCCACCAGCACAGTCATCCTGGAGCCGGCCGCGCAGGAAGTGGCCCGGATGACGGCCCAACCGCCGTTCCTGTTCCAGATTCCACCAGTTCAGGGACGGGCCAAGCTCGACGAGATCCAGTCCGGCCAGATCAGCCAACCGGACGTCGACCTGGAGGACATGACGATTCCGGGCGGACCGACCGGACAGGTTCAGGTCCGGATCGTATGGCCCAAGGGACAGCAGGCCGGTGGAGCAGGCGGACTACGCAACCGGGTACGGGCAGTGGCACAGGACGTGATGCAGCCAGACGGCTCCCGCAACCCGCAACCCGTCGTCCTCTTCGTACACGGGGCGGGCTGGGTGTTCGGTGACTTCCACACCCACGAGCGGCTCGTCCGGGAACTCGCGACGCAGGCCAACGTCGCCGTGGTCTTTCCCGAGTACAGTCGCGCCCCGGAGGCACAGTTCCCGGTCGCGTTGGAGGAGTGCTACACGGTCGCGCAGTGGATCATGGATAGTGGCGCGGCGCAGGGGTTGGACGCCTCCCGTATGGCGATCGCCGGCGACTCCGTCGGCGGGAACATGGCCACCGTCCTCACGATGATGGCCAAGCAGCGGGGCGGCCCGAGGTTCCTGGAACAGGTCCTGTTCTACCCGGTCACCGACGCCAACTTCGACACCGCCTCCTACCGGGAGTTCTCGGAGGGCTACTACCTGGGCCGGGAACTCATGATGTGGTTCTGGGACCAGTACCTGCCCGACACCAGCCGGCGGTCCAACCCGATGGCGGCCCCGCTACAGGCCAGCATGGACCAGCTCAAGGGGCTACCGCCAGCGCTGATCATCACCGATGAGGCGGATGTCCTGCGGGACGAGGGCGAGGCGTACGCCAGCAAGCTGCGCCAGGCCGGCGTACCGGTAACCGAGGTCCGCTACCAGGGCATGATCCACGACTTCGTCATGCTCAACGCGTTGGCCGACAGCCCGCCGGCCCGGAAGGCCACCAGCCAGGCCGCCATGTCCCTGCGGGACACCCTGCACAAGCCCTGACCTGCCGGGATCCGTACCCGATCCGAACGACGTCGGGCCCGGCCAGTCGCCTCCGGCTGACCGGGCCCGGTCGTATCCGAGACACCGTTCGTTGAGTAGCGGTACTCATGCCCCGCCCGAGCAATCCGCACATAGTTGCTGCACAGTCCGATCGCCGGGCCATGGGGAAGGGCGGGGTCGCATGACGAAGCCGCATCGCATATCGCTCTCGCTAGCGATGTTCGTACTGGTCCTGTCCGTGCCGGTCGGGTTCGCATGGGTCATCGGCGACCTGACGAACGAAGCGGCGCGGCAACTGGCTGCCGGAGGGGTGGAACTCGATTACTTGATGCGGCCGGTGAGCTTTGGCCCCATCTGGAATCAGTTGATCGGCATCCTCGCGTGCATCGGTGCCCTCGGGGCATTCGGCACGTTGATCTGGGGAACCGCCACCCGCCAACTTGACCACCGCTGGTGGTGGTTCCTGTTACCGCTGGTCGGGGCCGGGGCCATCGTCGGCCACGGCTGGCGAGTGCTGACCGCCGGGGTGATCGGCGCCAACATCGGAGCGGGTCTAATGATCATAGTCTCCGGACCGGTTCTGGCGGTCCTGCTGATGGCTGCCGCAGTGGCGGCACGAAAATTGAGTGGCCCGCCAACCTGAGGAGGATGGCGCCGAGCTGGGCGGGAACGTTCCCGGAGAAGGAGACGACCCCCGTCGGGGGGAGACGGGGGTCGCCTATGGGGTTCGGCTCCGGGGGGGTCGAGCCGAACCGCTCAGCGGTCGCGGGGGGATGCAACCGCCGAGGGTCTGCCCAGACACAGGATCAGGTGAAACCGTGTCGTAAATACAAGCATGCCTGAGTCGAGCTGTATACGTCGAGTGGCGTTAACTCCACACCCTGCGAAAATGAGGAATCTTCATGTGATCGCCATCACCGCCCAACTGACCGGCGGATCAGGATCGGCAGGCCAGCAACGTGCACGGGTGACCCCGCGCACCCGCCGACGATAGACCATCCGGCTAGACTTTCGCGCCGTGGGCCGAAGCGCCGCTTTCTTCGATCTAGACAAGACCGTCATCGCCAAGTCAAGCGCCTTGGCATTCGGACGGCCGTTCTACCGGGATGGGCTGATCACCCGGCGGGACGTGGTCAAGTCCGCCTACGCCCAGCTGATGTTCCGGCTGGGCGGCACCGACGAGCAGACGATGGCGCGTACCCGCGACTATCTGGCCACCCTGTGCAAGGGCTGGCAGGTGGAACAGGTCCGCCAGATCGTCGCGGAGACACTCCACGAGCTGATCAACCCCTACGTGTACGCCGAGGCCGCCGCTCTCATAGAGGAGCACCAGGCGGCCGGTCGGGATGTGGTCCTCGTCTCCGCCTCCGGCGAGGAGATGGTGCGGCCGATCGGCGAGTTGCTGGGGGTCACCGACGTCATCGCCACCCGGATGGCGGTCGAGGACGGGCGCTACAGCGGCGAGGTGGAGTTCTACGCTGCCGGCCCGAGCAAGGTCGAGGCCGTCAGCGAGCTGGCCGAGGAGCGGGGCTACGACCTGGCCGCGTCGTACGCCTACTCCGACTCGATCAGTGACCGGCCGCTGCTGGAGTGCGTCGGCCATCCCACCGCCGTCAACCCGGACCGGGCGCTACGCAAGCTGGCCACCGAGAACGCCTGGCCGGTGTTGGAGTTCCGGCACCCCATTCCACTGGGTCGACGGCTGCGGGAGCGGCCCGCCGTCCCAGTGGCGGCAGCCGCCATCGGGGTCGGGGTCGGCGTGGCGATCGGCATCGCCTGGTACGGCCGTCATCGCCGTACCAGGGCCACCACCGCCTGACCCCGCACCCGCTGGGCCATCAACCGGGTGCGCCCCGGATCAGGCGAGCCAGGCGGGCAGGGTCAGGCGAGCCAGGCGGGCAGGGTCAGGCGGCGGCGAGGATTTCGTCACCGATCACGGTGATCTGTTCCGCCCCGATCTCCACGGCCGTCATGTAGTGCCGCAGCCACGATCGGAGTCCGTCCGGCGTACCGGTGGCGAAGGCGCCGGCTGCGCCGACGTACTCCGGCTCGCGCTCGTGGTGCCCGACATCGACGGCGACCAGACCGCGCGGGTCGAACCCGGTGGAGAGCAGGGTGAGTCGGGCGGCGGCCCGCGCCACCACCCCGGACGGGCCGGCGAACGGGCGAAGTGCCAACAGTTCGCCGTGCACCACCGCGGCCAGGATCAACGGCGATGCCTTCGTCCCCCCGGCCACCAGGTCGGCCAGTCCGTCGAGGCGGGCGCCGATCGCCGGGTCCGCGACCGGTCGAAGGCCGTCCTCGGCCACCGGCCGGCCGAGCGCCTCCTCGCTGATCGTTCCTCGGGCGGCGAGGGTGTGCAGCTTGGCGAGCACCTGTCGGGGTGCCTTGGGCCACAGGTCGGCCAGGCTGGGCAGCGCCCCGGCGACCCGCAACGCCCCCTGGAGCACCGGGTCGGTGACCGTGCCGGCACGCACCGTCTCGCGCTCGTGGGCGTACCCCTCCAGGGCGGCGCTGGCCACGGCGGAGCGCAGGCTCACCTCGGCCGCTACCTGGCCGCCGTGCCGGCGTAACGCGCGATGCCGCAGCGCCTGGTCGACCCGGTCGCGGGCCTGCTCGACGGCGGGTCCGATGTCGGTGAGGGTGAGCAGCGGGGTGAGTGGATCGGTGGTCACGGTGAACACGCTAGCGACCCCCGACCGGCCGGCGCTCGGCAGCGGCCATTCGGCGCGTCGGTGCGGTCCGTTCCTGGCCAACACTCGCCTGACCAGGGCGGCACAGTTAACCTTCCTAGCCGAGACATACGTCACCCTGACGCCGGAGGAGCCCCCACACCATGAGCGAGACCCTGGCAAATCTGCTGCAGGAGACACGGGAGTTCCCGCCGCCGGCCGCGCTCGCCGCCGAGGCCAACGTCACCGCCGAGGCGTACGAGGAGGCAGCCGCCGACCGGCTCGCCTTCTGGGCGAAGCAGGCCGGGCGGCTGACCTGGACCACCGGCTGGGACCAGGTGCTCGACTGGTCGAACCCCCCGTTCGCCAAGTGGTTCGTCGGCGGGCAGCTCAACGTCGCCTACAACTGCCTGGACCGGCACGTCGAGGCCGGGCTCGGAGACCGGGTGGCGATCCACTGGGAGGGCGAGCCGGGCGACACCCGCACCATCACGTACGCCGACCTGCTGCGGATGACCAGCCAGGCGGCCAACGCGCTGACCGACCTCGGCGTGACCTCGGGCGACCGGGTGGCGATCTACCTGCCGATGATCCCGGAGGCGGCGGTCGCGATGCTGGCCTGCGCGCGGATCGGGGCGACGCACAGCGTGGTCTTCGGCGGCTTCTCCGTCGACGCGTTGACCAACCGGATCCAGGATGCCAGCGCCAAGGTGGTGATCACCGCCGACGGCGGCTATCGGCGGGGCAAGCCCTCGTCGCTCAAGCCGACGGTGGACGAGGCGGTGGCCCAGTGCCCGACGGTCGAGCACGTCCTGGTGGTCCGCCGTACCGGCCAGGAGGTGGCCTGGACGGACAAGGACCTGTGGTGGCACGAGACGGTGGATACCGCCGCCGAGCAGCACGAGGCGCAGCCGTTCGACGCCGAGCACCCGCTGTTCATCCTCTACACCAGCGGTACGACCGCTCGCCCGAAGGGCATTCTGCACACCACCGGCGGCTACCTGGCCCAGACGTCGTACACCACGCACGCGGTCTTCGACCTGAAGCCGGAGACCGACGTCTACTGGTGCACGGCCGACATCGGCTGGGTGACCGGGCACTCCTACATCGTCTACGGACCGCTCTCCAACGCCGCCACGCAGATCATGTACGAGGGCACCCCGGACACTCCGCACCGGGGCCGGTTCTGGGAGATCGTCGACAGGTACGGGGTGACCATCCTCTACACCGCGCCGACCCTGATCCGCACCATGATGAAGTGGGGTGACGACATCCCGGCCGGCTACGACCTGTCGTCGCTGCGCCTGCTCGGCAGCGTCGGCGAGCCGATCAACCCGGAGGCCTGGATCTGGTATCGGCAGCACGTCGGCCGGGGCGAACTGCCGGTGGTGGATACCTGGTGGCAGACGGAGACCGGGGCGATGATGATCTCGCCGCTGCCCGGGGTGACCGCCGCAAAGCCGGGTAGCGCCATGTCACCACTGCCCGGGATCAGCGCCGACGTGGTGGACGACCAGGGTGAGTCGGTGCCCAACGGGGGCGGCGGCTATCTGGTCCTGGACGAGCCGTGGCCGTCGATGCTGCGCACCATCTGGGGTGACGACGAGCGCTTCATCGACACCTACTGGTCCCGGTTCCCGGGCCGCTACTTCGCGGGGGACGGCGCGAAGAAGGACGCCGATGGGCACGTGTGGCTGCTGGGCCGGGTCGACGACGTGATGCTCGTGTCGGGGCACAACATCTCGACCACGGAGGTGGAGTCGGCGCTGGTGTCGCACCCGTCGGTGGCGGAGGCGGCCGTGGTGGGGGCTACCGACCCGACCACCGGGCAGGCCATCGTCGCGTTCACGATTCCGCGGGGCAACGTCGAGACCGCCGGCGAGGCCGGTGAGGCGTTGATCGCGGAACTGCGTAACCACGTCGCCAAGTCGTTGGGGCCGATCGCCAAGCCCCGGCAGATCATGCTGGTCCCGGAGCTGCCCAAGACCCGTTCCGGCAAGATCATGCGTCGGCTGTTGCGGGACGTGGCGGAGAACCGGTCGCTCGGTGACGTCACCACGCTCCAGGACTCGTCGGTGATGGATCTGATCTCGTCCGGTATCCGCTCCGGCAAGTCCGACGAGGACTGACCAATCCATACGGTGAGCTGGGCGGGTCCGGGCGGGCCCGCCCAGCGGCGTTTGTGGGTATTGACCGCATCGGACCGGTCCGGTAGTTGACCGACTACCCGCTGAATGTGACATAGAGGGCGTGCCTGAACAAGATCTTGCAATAACCCGACGCGCATACTTCCCAGCGATCCCGCCAGGTTCTAGGTTTCACATTGATCCCCGCAAAGGGATCGATCTTCCGACCCATACTGCCGTTGGGTCGGTCACCTAACACCGGAGGTACCACGTGCGCAAAGTCGCAGTGGGGCTGCTCGGGCTCACGCTGACAGCGACGGCCGCGACGTTCGGTCCGGCCGCCTATGCCGCACCCCCCACAGACGCGCCAGCCGCAGCCCCGTCGACTTCCAAGGCGAAGCACTCGGACGAACTGCCCAACCCCCTTGAAGCCAAGCGGCGTGCCCTGCGCGAGCAGGGCCTGACCGACGTCCTGACCGGACGGTCCAAGCCGGAGCAGCGCAACGGCAGCACCGTGGTCAAGGTCGGCGAAAAGGTCGTCGGCAACGCGCCCGGTGCACGCGTCGCGGGCGGGCAGCAGACCCAGGACCAGTACGTCGAGTTGGGCCGGGAGAAGACCGACCGGATCTTCGTCATCCTGACCGAGTTCGGCAACGACCGGCACCCGGACTACCCGGACAAGGACACCGACCCGGACACTCCCGGGCCGGTCCGCTTCGACGGTCCGCTACGTAACGAGATCCCCGCGCCGAACCGCGCGGTGGACAACTCGACCGTGTGGCGTTCCGACTACAACGCCGACTACTACCGCAACCTGTACTTCGGTACGGGTGCCGGCGAGGAGTCGCTCAAGCAGTACTACGAGGCCCAGTCGTCCGGGCGCTACAGCGTCGACGGCACCGTCACCGACTGGGTGAAGGTCCGGTACAACGAGGCGCGGTACGGCCGCTCCGGCGACTTCGCCAACCAGGACCCGGCGGTCTGCGCCTCCAACACCTGCACCAACATGTGGGCGCTGGTGGCTGACGCGGCCAACCAGTGGGTCGCCGACCAGCGGGCAGCCGGTCGCACCGACGAGCAGATCGCCGCGGACATGCGGTCCTTCGACGAGTGGGACCGCTACGACTACGACGGCGATGGCAACTTCAACGAGCCGGACGGCTACATCGACCACTTCCAGATCGTCCACTCCGGTGGCGACGAGGCGGACGGTGACCCGTGGCAGGGCGAGGACGCCATCTGGAGCCACCGCTGGTACGCCTTCGTGAACAGCGCTGGCGTCACCGGCCCGGCCCACAACCTGTCCGGTGGTACGCAGATCGGCAACACCGGCATCTGGATCGGTGACTACACGGTGCAGCCGGAGAACGGCGGCCGGAGCGTCTTCTACCACGAGTACGCGCACGACCTCGGCCTGCCGGACGACTACAACAACATCAACGGCGGGGACAACAACAACGAGCACTGGACCCTGATGGCCCAGAGCCGGCTCCGCGACAAGACCGACGCCGGCATCGGCGAGCGCGGTGGCGACCTCGGCGCGTGGAACAAGCTGCAGCTCGGCTGGCTCGACTACGAGGTGGTCGTGCCCGGCCAGAACCGTACGCTGACGCTCGGCCCACAGGAGTACAACTCGGCCAAGCCGCAGGGTGCCGTGGTGGTGCTACCCCAGCGGGAGTACACGTTCGACCACGGTGCACCGGCGGAGGGCTCGAAGCAGTTCTTCTCCGGCAACGCGGACGACCTGAACAACTCGATGTCCCGGACCCTGGACCTCACCGGGAAGACCAGCGCGTCGCTGGCGCTGAAGGGCCGCTACGACATCGAGCAGGACTACGACTACTTCTACTTCGAGACCTCGGTGGATGGCGGCTCGACCTGGACGGCGATGCCGTTCTCGATCAACGGGCAGCCGGCTCCCAGCGACCCGGCCGGCCGGCCGGCACTCGGCGGTAGCAGCGCTGGTCAGTGGTACGACCTGAGCGTGCCGCTGGACTCCGTCGCCGGTCAGGTGGTGCAGTTCCGGTTCCGCTACTACACCGACGGTGGCGTCTCCGAGGGTGGCTTCTTCGGTGACTCCGTCACGGTGACCGCCGACGGGCAGACGCTCTTCGCCGACGGCTTCGAGGCGGGTACGGCCGGCTGGAACCTGGACGGCTTCACCGTGGTCGAGCAGTCGTACACCCAGCTGTTCGACAACTTCTACATCGCGGGTCACCGCTCGTACGTCGGGTACGACAAGTACCTGAAGACCGGTCCGTACTTCTTCGGCTACCAGAACACCCGGCCGGACTATGTGGACAACTACGCGTACCAGACGGGTCTGCTGATCTCGTACTGGAACACGCGGTACTCGGACAACGACACGTTCGAGCACCCGGGCGAGGGTCGCAACATGATCATCGACTCGCGTCCGCAGCCGCTCTACAACCTGACCGGCCAGCCGTGGCGGGCCCGGGTCCAGGTCTACGACGCGCCGTTCAGCCTGCGTAAGGCCGACTCGATGACCCTGCACATCAACGGTCGGCCGAACTACGTGCGTGGTCAGGCCGCGCAGCCGCTGTTCGACGACACCAAGCAGTACTGGTACCCGCAGCTGCCGAACCACGGCGTCAAGCTGCCGGCCACCGGCACCAAGATCCGGGTGCTGGACGAGGACGGTACCTCGATCAAGATCCGGATCTACTGATCCCGGCTGACTGATCAGTCGCGGCGCCCGGGGAGGACTCACCTCCTCGGGCGCCGCTTCGTTGTGGCGACCCCGGAAACCGCGTGATCGTGGTGACCCCGAAGTCCGCGTGACGCGGAACGGGAACGTTCGGTTGCCGCCCCGCGTCGAAGTAGGGTGCCTGACGTGACGCGATCACCCCTCCGGGCAGCCAGCGAATGGCTGCTGGCGCCGATGACCCTGGCCCTGCTGATGTCCGGCTGTGCTACCACCGAGCCGGCCGACGACGCGGCTGGCCAACCGTCATCACCCACGGCAACCACCAGCGCGGCCACCACGCCCACCAGCACCCCGACGCCGACTGTCCGGCCGTCCAGTGCCCCCGCCATCCCACCGAAGAAGCCGACCGACGAGCAGGCCACCGACCGTATCGCGGGACGGGTCACCCGGGGTGGTTCGGGCCCGTGCTACGGGGTGGTCACCGACGATGGCAAGGAATACGCCCTCTACGGGAGCGACACCGGCACGCTTCAGGTAGACACCTTCGTCCGGGTGACAATCGCCCCCCTGCTCCTGAGGATCAACTGCGGACCGGGCACCCATGCCAGCATCGTGGAGCTCAGCGTGGTCCGCTAGCCGGCTGGCGACGCCATTCGGAAATGCCATTCGAGGGTCGAAACCGGGTGAGGTCCCGGAAGAATCCCTGATCACTGCCGCCTAGGGGGCACCACCGCCCACACCCGCGCCTAGGCTGTGCCAATGACCGAGCAGCGAGGCGGCCGTAGGAAGCCCGTCGTCGACGAGTCCTGCGTACTGGTGGACGGCCCATGGCAGCACCGTTTCGTCGGCGCCAACGGCAGCCGGTTCCACGTCGTCGAGGCGGGCACCGGCCCCCTGGTGCTCTTCCTGCACGGCTTTCCCGAGTTCTGGTGGGCCTGGCACGAGATGCTGCCGGCCGTCGCGGACGCTGGTTTCCGCGCCGTCGCGGTCGACCTACGCGGCTACGGTGCCAGCGACAAACCACCCCGGGGGTACGACGGGTACACATTGGCCGCCGACATCGCCGGCCTGATCCGCGGGCTGGGTGAGCGTACGGCGACCGTGGTGGGGACCGGCTCCGGCGGCATGATCGGCTGGACTACGGCCGCCTTCCATCCCAAGCTGGTACGGCGGCTGGTGGTCCTCGGCGCTCCCCACCCGCTGCGGCTACGGGCCGCTCTCTTCTCCGACCCGCGTGGGCAGTTCACCGCCTCGACACCGATGCTGAAGTTCCAGATTCCCCGCTATGAGCACACGTTGACCCGGGACAACGCTGCTCTCGTCGGCGAGTACCTGCATCGCTGGGGTGGCCAGGACTGGGTCTCCAGCACGTCGTTCGACAGCTACGCCGCCCGGTGCCGGGAAGCCATGCAGATTCCGCAGGCGGCGTTCTGCGCGATGGAGGGTTACCGGTGGGCTTTCCGGTCGGTCCTGCGGCTGCACGGCTACCGGTTCGTACGGCTGATGCAGCAGCCCCTGATCACCCCGACCCTGCAGCTACACGGAGCGATCGACGAGGCTTCGCTACCGCGTACCGCCCAGGGGTCCGGTCGCTACGTCTCCGCCCCGTACGAGTGGCGGTTGCTCGACGGTGTCGGCCACTTTCCGCACGTCGAGGCCCCCGACCTGGTACTCGGAGAGATCCTGCGCTGGACCAAGTCGTAGTCGGCCCGGACCAGGTCACGTCCGGGCCGGGCCCGGACGACGCTCGGGCTGGGACGTCAGACTCGCTGCTCACGTACCTCGGTCACCTCGTGCACTGGGGCCCACCCCTGGTAGACGCCGAAGTCGAACTCCTCCAGCCCTATCGACTGGGCGATCGGCCAGCGGCCCCCGGTGTATTCGACCCGGAGCCAGGACTCGTGCGCGGCGAGCACGATGAACGGCTGCCCCTGCCATGAGCAGGTGGTACGCACGTACGCGAGATCGTCGACCTCGGTGGCGGGCACCAGCCGGACGAACCGGCCGGGACGTACCTCGGTGAATCCGGCACCAGGTTCCGGCTGGTAGATCCTTACCTGGTCGCCGTCGGGGCTGGCCTCGTACTCCCGGCCCTGCCAGCGAGCCATGTAGCCGTCGCGCATCAGTCTTCCCCGTCGCGCATCAGTCTTGCTCGACCCGTCGCCAGTGGCAGACGTCCATGTCCAGGGTGGCTACCAGAGTGTCCGCGCCGTCTGCGCCGAGCCGCCGCATCTCGGCCCCATGCGGCAGTCGGGCGCTGTCCACCTTGAACTCTGCCACCACGTCACTGCTCTCGCCCGGGGCGAAACCGTTGCCTCGGAAGGGGGCCCGCTCGATGACCCAGCCCTCCATCGCCCGCATGGCCGCCTCACTCTGGCCGCCGTACGGGATGCGGTAGAGGCTCGGCCGGTAGGCCGGCCAGCGCAGCACGTAGATCTCGTCCGCGTCGCGAGAGAACGGTGACCCCGGATAGTTGAGGCCGAGTGCGGCGTGCAGCTTGGCCGGGGTGTCCAGGTGGGCGACCTCGGAGACCCGGTGCAGGAAGCCCGAGACCCGGTCGTAGCCCCGGTCCAGATAGAGGGCGATCTGGCCGGGGGCGACGACCTTCTGCATCATCTGCGGACGGGTCGGGTCCTCGCGGACCGGCGCGTACGACGATCGTGGCTCGGCCTCCTCAGCCGGCGGCACCGCAGGTTCGACGGTCGTGCCGTCGTCGTCCCCAAGCCCCAGCTCAGCTGCCCAGTTGGCCAGCGCGACGATCTGCGCGCCGGGCAGCTTCGCCCCGACCGGAGTGCCGGGGTTGACGGCGAACGACCAGTCGTTGTCAGGCCACCTACGGATCAGTCGGACGAACTTCTCGCCGATGGTCTCCACCGGATCGGGCACGTGGTCGGCGAGCCGCTCCGGCGAGGTGAACACCACCACGTAGGTCTCACCGTCGATCCGCTCGGTGTGCCAGTCGAAGCCGTCATCGCCGGGCTGACTTCCGGGCAGTGACAGCGCCGAGACCGGCAGTAGCACCCGGGCCAGTAGGAGGGTGGAGAGGAAGGTGTCGGTGCTGCCGTCGCCCACTGCCTCCAGCAGACTTCGTTCGACGTCGTTGGCGGGGACGAAGTCCGACGGCAGCGACGTCGGGTTCACCGCGGTGGGCGATTCCGGTTCGACCGGTGCAGGCTCTGGCGACGAGTCGGGCTGCGGCTCCGCGCCGGGATCAGCCCTGAGGTCAGCATCCAGGTCGAGGCCGACCTCAGGCTCGTCGACCGGATCGAGCCAGGTCTCCGCAACCGGGTCGAGGCCAGCCTGTTTCGGCTGCTCGACGACGGGTTCCGGGGCCACATCCGGCACCACGTTCGTAATCTCGCCAGCCGCAGAGGTCAGCTCGTCCCCGGCGTCGTCGGCGAACCCGGTGTGGTCGGCGGTCGCGGCATCATCGGCGGTCGCGGCATCGTCGGCGAACCCGGTGTGGTCGCCGATCGCGGCCCGAGGTGGTGGAACCTTCTCGAAGAGTGACCGTTCCCGACGCGGCCCCGCACCTTGGTCCGGTACGGCGGCTGGTGCGGACGATCCGGGTGGGACGGCTTCTGACGTCCGGTCGACTTGGAAGTTCCAACTCGGTTCCGGTTCCGGTTCCGGTTCCGGCTCGGCCCTCGGTCCGGGTGGTCGGGCGGTCGACCGGTTGGCCGCCGCGTACCACCCGGAGAACTCGGTCTCCGGGGCGCTGGAAGCAGACGGGGCCGGGGACGGGGAATCGGCGTGGGATCCGCCGCCACCACTGCCGACATGGGCCGGATCGGGAAGGTCCGGAATCCAGAGCGACGAATGGTTGTCGGTCGTAACGGAATCCGGGGGTGATGGGGGCGGCGGTCCCGCCGGTGGCAAGGGGGACGGTGGCGAGGGGGACGGTGGCGAGGGGGACGGTGGCGAGGCCATCGGCGTGGCGGGCCCGGACGGCGTGGGGCGCGGCGGAACGACTGCGGTGGCCCGAGCACGAGCCAGAAGCTCAGCCCGGTCCAACCGGGCCCGAGCCCCCATGGTGCGACCCGGCAACCGGACCTCGCCCCGGGCGAGTTGCGACACGAACCAGGCTGGAAGGTAGCCCTCGATCGGCAGCCCTGGGTTGACCGCGAGCCACCACTCCAGGTTGGGCCAGTCGCTGGCCAACTCGTAGTAGTGGATCCTGCGGGTCGGGCCAGCATTTTCACCGAGGCAGGCGCGCTGGGCGGTGCCCGAGGTGAACGCCAACACGTGGGTACGTCCGTTGGTGGTCCAGGTGCCCCAGCCGGCCGGCTGTCCGGAAGGAGCTTGCGCGGCTATCGGTAGGAGAAGCTCGGTGCGGGAGAGAATCTGGAAATAGAGTTCCTGGTCGTTCGCCCGTAGGGCGTCCCGCATCGCGGCCTCGGCTTCGGTGGCCGGCTCCCAGTTGGTCACGGCCACCCCCTTTCGCCGGACAGGCCACAGGTATCGCGTACAACCTACAAGGTGGATCCAAGATCACAATGGCAGGCCGGCGGCGGGTGCCACGGTCGACTGTCCGCCGATAACATCCGGTCTCGGACCCGACACGATCCGAAAGGCAGAGCATGCCTCGCCGGAAAGCACAGATCGCGCTCACCACCGCCATGATCATCACATCGGTGCTGCCCAGCGGCATACTAGCCACGCCGGCAGCGGCCCGGCTCGCCGCCCCGGGCTGCACCTCGCCACTGGCGCCGGTCGAACCCGTCACCGAACTGCCCTGGGCCCAACAGCGCTACCTGCCGGATCGCCTGACCCCGCTGGCCACCGGTGTCGGGGTGACCGTGGCCGTCATCGACTCGGGTGTCGACAATCGGCACGCCCAGCTCCGCGGCCGAGTGTTGTCCGGCACCGACTACCTGGATCAGGGCCGGGACGGCAACCTGGACTGTGCCGGGCACGGCACCGCCGTGGCGAGCATCATCGCCGCCACCGAACGGGATGGCACCGGGTTTCGCGGGCTCGCGCCGCAGGCCAAGATCCTCCCGGTGAGGATCAGCGAGCAGCAGATCATCGAGGGCCGGGAATCGGGACGTACGGTCACGGCGGCGCAGTTCGCCCGAGCCATCCGCTGGGCGGTGGACCACGACGCCACCGTGCTCAACCTCTCCGTGGTGCTCTACGAGGACAGCCCGGCGGTACGGGAGGCGATCGCCTACGCCGTCGAGAAGGACGTGGTGGTGGTCGCCGCCGTCGGAAACCTGCACGAGAACGGCGATCCTCGCCCCTACCCGGCGGCGTACGCCGGGGTGCTCGGCGTAGGGGCGATCGGCGCCGACGGGAACCGGGCACCCTTCTCGCAGGTCGGGTCGTACGTCGACGTGGTCGCCCCGGGTAGCGGGGTATTGGCGGCGGCCCCCGGGCGGGGACATCGCAAACAGGACGGCACCAGCTACGCCGCGCCGTTCGTGTCCGCCACCGCCGCCCTGGTCCGCCAGTACCGGCCGGCGCTGACCGCGGCCCAGGTGATCGAGCGGATCCTCGCCACCGCCGACCCGGCCCCGGCCGGTGAACACAGCACGGCGTACGGCCGGGGAACACTGAACCCGTACCGAGCGGTGACCGACACCGGGGCGGTGGGCAACCCGCAACCGGCTCGCGCGTTGCCCGCGCATCAGGTCGACCCGGCGGTGGTGGCGCAGGAAGAACGGCGCGGAACCGCTCGACACCGGGCGCTCTGGCTGGCCGGCGTCGCCGGCACGGTAGCCGTCCTGGTGGTGCTGCTGGCTGTGGTGCTGCCGCGCGGGGCACGCCGACGGTGGCGGCCCGCCGGGCCTACGGAGACGACGCAGCTCCCACCCGCGTCATGATGTTCCGGTCCGAACCGGGCCAGAACCTGCCGGCCGGGGTCTCCGGGCCGGTCGACGACGGAGTGGGAGCCTCGCCGGTCGTGGCTACTAACCGGAGAACAGCTGGGTGTTCCGCTTCTCCGTGCTGCGGTATTCGAGGACGGACTCGTCCACTGCCAGTTTGATGTCGCGAAGCATGGTCTTCAGGTCGTTCGAGGCCGACCGCCACCGGGCCTGCCGCTCGGCGTACGCCTGCTGAGCGTCGCCCTCCCAGCTGGCGACCAGCGGCCCGGCATCCTGCTCCAACTGGCTGAGCTGGGCGTCGAGCGTGTTCAGCGCCCGCTGGATGTCCCCGCTGGCCTTCTCTAGGGCCGGCAGCTTGACGACGAGTTGGTCACTCATGGTCTCCCCTCCCCGTTCTGTCCGCTACAGCGGAAGTTGAATGCCGCCACGGTTGGTGCTGGCCACCCGACTACCCGCGTCGGTGTCGGTCGTGTCGTACTGCCGGCCGGCGGTGCGGATCGCCCCGGCCGTCTGCCGCAGTGCGTCGTGGATCGCCCGCTGGTCCTGCTCCCACGCCAACTTGACCTGCTCGAACGAACGGCCACCACTGCCCTGCCATTCGGTCTGCAGCGCTGCCAGCTCGACCATCAGGCCGCTGAGCATCTTCTGCAGTGCTTCGTCCGCCCTCTCGAACTTCGTGGCAGTCTGCGCCATCACCGCAGCATCTGCTGCTACCACGACGTCACCCCGTTCCCTCCATACTCGTCGCGCACGTCCCGACGATGCACCGCCCACTATGGACCATGGCGCACACCGTGTCTCCGCCGGGTCGCACAACGTCACGAACAATCCCGCATGACGTTAACCGGCCGGCACCACCCCGGGCAGCCCCCTCCGGACACCAATGCGCGAGCGGGCAACCGAAACTCACTCCTGGACGGCCGGTGACCGGGCCGCCTCCGGGTCGAGTGCCTTCCCCGCCGGAACCAGCGTCACCAGGTTCGCCGGCAGGCGCATCGGCCGGGTCTGCCCGTACCCCAGCATCGGCAACACCTCGGCCGCGCTCACCGCGTGCCGCCGCCCCAGGTCGGTGACGACGGAGATCGCGCCACCGCTGGCGCCTGGCGCGGCGGCCGACTCCACCAGCGCTCCCCGGCCCGGTGGCACCACGACGTGGTCGGCCAGTGCGCCACCGTCCGGTGCCCGAGCCCCGGTCCCCCCATCCTCGGGCAGTTGCGGAACGCGCGCCCCGACCCGGATCTCCGCAATTCCCCGGTCGTCGGGAATCCGACCGCACACCGCACCATCGGTCACCGGTAGCAGCCGGGGTTGGGTGGCTGGCGGAGCCGCCGGGTCGGTGGAGACCATGGTCGGCAGCTTCGGGATACCGGCGAAGCGGCCCGGAGCAAGCGGCGTTGGTTTGTCCTGGTTGACCGCAGCGAGCAGGAGGTCGGCCTGCACCTCGGTAATGGCGGCCAGCCCATCGCGTTTGGCTACCACGTACTGCCGTCCGCCACCCTGACTCTCCACCACGAAAACCTCGCCGACTTCGGCCTCCGGCACCTTCTCCGACCGGTCGCCCTGTCCGGGGATCGCTACCCGGGCCAGATCCGCCCCGACCGGCAGTGCGTTGAGCAGGGCTGGCGCCACCGCCACCGCCTGATCGCTGGCCCAGGTGAGGGCAGGTAGTACCAGGTCCCGATCGCGGATCAGGTGCCGACGGTCGTGCCAGATCAGATGCAGGCTGCCGTCCGGATGCCGACCGAGCAGGGCGTCGTCGCCCAACGTCGTACCACCGGCCGCGTCGGCGCCGACCAGCAACGCCGACCGGGCCGGCGTGGTCGCAGCGCTGGACCCCGGCAACGAACAGATCGTCCACGGAGTGGTGGTGAGCCGGCGTGGCCCCGGCAACGAGTCGGGGGCGCCGGGAATGCCCAGCGGCATTCCTCGAGGCACGCCTTCGATCGACTTACGGGACACCAGCACGGTCTTCGGGGCCGACGCCTTGATGATCAGCAGGGCCGAGGCGTAGTTGAGAACCGGGTGCAGCTTGCCCTCGACGAAGACGAACCGGGCACCCGACTCCTCCTCGACGATCACCGCCTGCGCATCTCGCCAGCTCTTGCTACCGCCCCCGGCGAGCGCGCCGTACACGGCGAGGCCACCGATCACGATCGCCGCGATCAGCACGCTGGCCAGGGTCGCCCCCGCCGCCCGCCGGAACGGTGACTGCGCCGGATCGGTCTCTCGCATCACCAGCGCGGCCACCACGCGCTGAACCATGAACTGGTATGAATGCAGTTGGTCCTGCCGCGACGGCATGCGGGCCCCTCCCCATTCGGTCCGGCCCATACGATAGGCCGCAGAGTGATTCATGGGGGGCGCAGTATTCCCCCACTGGCCCGGGCGACCAGACGGGGAGGCCGACAGCGGTGGCCGTGAGCACGACCGAACAGCCGGTCCAGGACAGCGTGCGGCCAGCACGGATCGCCCCAGCCCCGCTCGGCTCGTTACCGGCCCGACGCGCCCCGCTGGGTGTCCGAGCTGGACAGATCGTCGCCGCCCAGCTCTCGGTTGCCCTGCTCCTGCTCGCCGGGGGACGCGGTCCGCTCATCCTGCTCGCGGCCGGTCTCGTCGCCGTCGTTCTGGTCTGCGTCGCCTGGATCCGGATCCGTGGCCGGTGGTTGTTCGAATGGTCCGGCACCGGTCTCCGCTTCCTCACCGGCCGGCATTCGCTCGCGCCGGCCGCCGACCCCGACGCACTGCTCGACCTGATCGCCCCCGGTACGACCATGGCCGCCGCCGAGCTGGCCGGTGACTCGGCAGCGGTGCTCAGTGACGGCTACGGTTTGACTGCTGTCCTGGAACTCGGCGACGCCGCCGAGCTGCTCGCCGACGATCCGCAGGTCCTGCCCACACCGGCGACCCTGCTTCCGGCACCGAGTGGCGAGGCTCCGCCGATGCGCATCCAGTTGCTGCTCGCTGGCGCACCGGCACCCGTACCGGGAACCGGCGGTGGCATCCCGGCCACCTCCTACCGGCAACTGACCGACGGGCGGCTGTTACGCCACGAGCGGGCACTACTCGCCGTCCGGGTGCTGCGGGTCGCCAACTGGACCGACGAGGAACTACATCGCGCCCTCTCCAGCGCGGTCCGCAAGGTACGTCGACGGCTCGGCCCGGTGCAGACCCGCCTGCTCGGCGAGAGCGCGGCGTTACGCGTGATCGCCGAACTGGCCCACCACGACGCCGCCACACCGGTGCAGGAATCGTGGCAGTCGATTCAGCTCGGCGGGCTGTGGCAGACCACCTACCGGCTACACCGCTGGACCGATCCGCAGTTGGAGAGCGCCCGCCGGCTCGTGCCGCGAATGTTGGCTCTGCCGACCATGTCGACCACGGTGTCGCTCACCGCCGGTCCGTGGCCGATCGGCGGCACCGACGTCGTACCGGTGGATCTGACCGTACGGCTGGCCGCCGCGAGCGCGGCTGACCTCACCACCACGGTACAGGCACTCCGTCGTCTGCTGACCGGTGAACGGTTCGGCGGGCAACGGCTCGACGGCGAGCACCTCGCCGGGTTCGCCGCGACCCTACCGCTCGGCACGGCTGGCCTCCGTCCGGGCGTTCCGACCAAGGCCCTGACACTGCCGCCGGCCGCATTGGACAGTCTGGAGCTGCCGTACGGCATGGCGGGCCTGATGCTCGGCGCGAGTCGGCGTGGCGGCGCGGTGATCGCCCAGTTGTTCCGAGCTAAAACCACCGACGTGGTGTTGGTCGGGGGCATCCGCGCCGCACAACTCGTCGTCCTACGGGCGATGGCGCTGGGTGCCCGGATCGTGGTGCAGACGGCGCGGCCCCGCTCCTGGGAACCGTTCGTCCGGGGGTCCAGTGCGTCGGGTGAGATCGCCGTCATTCCACCCGGGCGGCCGGTCGACGGGCCGCCTGGCACTCCGCTGCGTCCGCTGCTGCTCGTGGTCGACACCGGGCCGGTCGCGTCCGGTCCGCAGCCAGGCCCGGGCTGGCAGGCCAACCTGGTCGTCCGGGACGAGTTGACCGCTTCCGACGTCGACCTGGTGTCCCGCGCTGACCTGGCGATCCTCCAACCACTCCGGCCCGCCGAGGCGGCGCTGGCCGGCCCCGCCCTCGGCCTCGGCGAGTCGTCGGAGTGGTTGACCCGGATCCGGGCCGACATGGTGGGGGTGGTGAATCGTCGCTCTCTTCGCTGGGCGTTGCTCTCGGTCACCCCGATCGAGTCGCAACTGGTCGGTCCGCCGGCCCGCGACTGACTCGCTCCGCCCCTCCGCGACTGATCAATTCCGCCTGGTCCATGGTCGACGCGCTCCGCCCGGCTTGTGGTCGACTCGCTCGCCCAGTCGCGCAACTGTGCAGAGGAACCCGTCTGACCTGTCCTGGGAAGATCGGGTAGGGCTGTCCAGGGGTTGCCCCGCCGTGGCACCATCGCCGGATGGACTTCCTGAAAGGTCTTCTCGTCCGGATCGGCAGTACGGCGCTGGCCTTCTGGCTGGCCACGCTGATCATCCCCGGGATCACGCTGGGTACCGAGTCGATCGGCGAGGCCGTACTCACCCTCGTCCTGGTCGCGGTGATCTTCGGGGTGGTCAACGCCGTCCTCCAGCCGATCATCAAGGTCGTCGGCTGTGGTTTGTACCTGCTCACGCTGGGGCTCATCGCGCTCGTCGTCAACGGGCTGCTCTTCCTGCTCACGAGCTGGATCTCGGGCCAGGTCGGGCTGCCGTTCCACGTGGACGGATTCTGGCCGGACGCGGTGCTCGGCGCACTCTTCGTAGGCGTGGTGACCTGGCTGCTCGGCCTGGTCATGGACCGCGACTAGACACTTCACCACCAACCGCTGTTACCGTCCGGCCATGATGGCGATCAGGCGTGACGACGGTTACGAGCTGTCCACCGATCCCGAGCGCCTCGACATCGACCGGGTGCATACGTGGTTGTCAACCGACGCCTACTGGGCTCTCGGGCGGACCCGGGAGACCACCGTCCGGGCGATCGCCAGGTCCGTGGTGTTCGGTGTCTACCGCCCCACCGATCAGGCCCAGGTAGCCTTCGGTCGGGCGGTAACCGACGAGACGACCATCGCCTGGTTGTGTGACGTCTACGTGGACCCGGCCCAACGGGGACGCGGGCTGGGTAGCTGGCTGGCCGCCACGGCCAGGGACGAGCTGATCGCCCGGGGTGTACGCCGGATCATGCTTGCCACGGTCGACGCGCACGAGGTGTACACCCGGCTCGGCTTCACCACTCCGCCCCGACCGGACCAGTTGCTGGAACTGGATCTGCGGGGTTGATCCCGAGACGTACCGGCGGGCAAAGCAGAAGCTGGTGAATCAGCTCACCGGAAAGGACCCATGTGGCCATCAGCCACTTACGCTGAGCCGATGAGCGAGCAGCGCTGGGGGTACCTCTACGGGATTGGCGCGTACGCCATCTGGGGCGTCTTCCCGATCTATTTCAAGCTGCTCCAACCGGCCGGTCCGATGGAGATCCTGGCCCACCGGGTGGTCTGGTCAGTGCTGTTCGTCGCGCTCGTGCTCGCTGTGCTGCGCAACTGGAGGTTCCTGCGGCGGTTGTTCCGCCAGCCGCGCACCCTGCTCGGCATGATCTGCGCCGCCGCCCTGATCGCGATCAACTGGGGCGTCTACATCTACGGTGTCAACTCCGACCGGGTGGTGGAGACAGCCCTCGGCTACTTCATCAATCCGCTGGTGGTGATCCTGCTCGGGGTAACCGTGCTACACGAACGGCTCCGCGTCGTACAGTGGGCCGCGCTCGGCCTCGGCGCGGCGGCGGTGGTGGTGATCGCCATCGACTACGGGCGGTTGCCCTACCTGGCGCTGACCCTGGCCGTCACCTTTGGCGGGTACGGGCTGATCAAGAAGCGGCTCGCTCTGCCCGCCGCCGAGGGGCTCTTCGTCGAGTCGGCGGTACTGGCCCTGCCGGCGGCCGGCTACCTCGGTTGGCTGCTCTGGCACGGCCAGGCCGCATTCGGACACGTCTCGCCGGGGCACACCGCACTGTTGGTCCTCGCTGGCGCGGCCACCGCCATCCCGCTGATGCTCTTCGCCGGTGCGGCCAACCGAATTCCGCTGACCGGCCTGGGAATCCTTCAGTACATCGCACCGATCCTCCAGTTCGGTACCGGCGTACTGATCTTCCACGAGCCGATGCCGCCCGCCCGGCTTGCCGGCTTCGCCCTGGTCTGGCTGGCGCTGATCGTCTTCACGGTGGACGCCGTGCGGCACACCCGTCGGCAGTCCCGCGCGGCGCTGCTGGCCGCGACCCCGGAGCCCGCCGCCGCCACCAGTGCCCGATAACCGTCGTCCGGGTCGTCCGGCAACCGTCGCCCGGGTCGTCCGGCAACTGTCACCCGAGTCGTCCGGTAACCGCCGCCCGGGTCGTCCGGTAACCGTCACCGCCGCCAGTGCCCGGAAACGCCGCCCCTGCCGGCACGCCGCTGCCAGTACGCCGGCAGCGGCAGCGAGCGTCACGTGACGTCGTAGGCGAGCAGCGGGGTGCCGTCGTACCGGAGCAGTTCCAGCCGGACCAGCTCGGCGCGGGAGAACCGGGTCACACCGGTGAACCGGACCTCCTCACCGGGAGCGGCCACCCACGACCCCACCTGCTCCGTCGACCCGTCGGCGCCCTTGGCCACCAGTCGGAACGTGTACGCCTTCGTGTAGTCCCGGGTCTTCGCGTAGCGGCACTCCATGGTGACCTCGGTGCCCCAGTTGGTGCCGTTGAGCCCGATCTCGGCGCTCACCGGCACCGTCCCCTGCACCGGCTGCATGGTGACCATCCGGACCTCGAAGTCGATGCCCGGCTCCTCGCGTGCCGGCACCCCACCCAGACCGAGACCGACGACCAGGGCCAGACAGGCGGCGATGAGCGCCGCGCCGGCCGACCACCACCACCTGGTACGACGCTGGCGGCGGCGAACCTGTTCGGCGGAGGCCAGCAGCGCCGGCACCCGGGACTCGTCGACCGGGGCAGTGACCTGTTCCAGCCCGGCCGGGTCGAGCCGGCCGAGCAGCCCCGGCAGCACGGCGACCTCGGCGACGGCCGTTCGACACGATGGGCAGGCGGCCAGGTGCCTCTCGTAGGCGGCCCGTTCGGCGGGGGCGAGGGCACCCAGCACGTAGGCGGCGTCGTCGTAGGCGTGCTCGCAGTTCACCGGGTCACCCCCATCTCCGCCAGGACCAATCGCAGGGACCGCAACGCGTAGTGCATCCGGGACTTGACCGTTCCCGGTGGTATGCCGAGCCGGCTGGCCGCCTCACCTACCGAGCGTCCCTGGTAGAAGCACTCCACCAGCACCTCACGGTGGGCGGGCGAAAGTCGGGACAGTGCCTCCGCGACCATCCACGCCTCCACCGCACGGTCGGCTTCGTCGACGGACTGGGGCGGTTCGGGCAGTTGGTCGGTGACAACCTCACCAACCCGTACGGCGCTCCGCCGCCATGCGTCGATAGCCAGGTTACGCGCGGTGGTGAACAGCCAAGCTCGGACCGAACCGCGGCTCGGGTCCATTGCCCCGGGGTGCCGCCAGGCCCGCAGCAGCGTCTCCTGCACCAAGTCCTCCGCCCGCTGCCGATCACCATGCACGAGGCGCAGCGCGTGCGCGTAGAGCGCCTCCGCGTGCTCGTCGTGCAATGCGCGTAGCAGCTGCGCGTCGTGATCGGAGATGGCTGCCTCCCTTCGCCTCCACCCACGCACCAACCTGCCCGATGGTTCAAGCCGTACCGGGGTTGGGTTCGCGTCGGCAGCCGGCGTGTTACGAAGGGCCCCTTCCTATCGCTTCTTGCCTTGGAAGGGGCCCTTCCTAACCAGAAAGCGTGCCGCTAGCCCTCCGTCGCGAGCCCGTCGGCGATGGATCGGGCGGTGCTCAGCAGCTTGGCCCGGACCAGTCGGGCGGTGGTCATCATCTCGGTGGCCGGCAGGGCGCAGGCGAGCACGACGCGGCGTTCCATGTCCTTGTCCGGACAGACCAGCACCCCGGCACAGGCCACCCCCTGCCGGAACTGTCCGAGTTCGAGGTGCATTCCCCGCCGGTCGCCGGCCGCCAGGTCGGCTTCGAACGCCTCGGTGTTGACCAGGGTCGCCGGGGTGAACGGGCGCATGCCGAATTCCCGCAGGTAACGGAACCGCTGCTCAGGGGTGAGGGTGGCGAGCAACGCCTTGCCCAGTGCGGTGGCATGGGCTCCCTCGTCGAATCCGGGCACCAGGTCTTCCAGGTAGGGCGATCGGGGGCCTTCCGACACGGCGGTCACCGCCACCTGTCCGCCGACGAACCGGCCCAGGTAGTGGCTGAAGCCAGATTCGGACGCCGCCCTGCGCAGCGCCTCGCCGACCGATGGCGGGCCGCGGAAGGCGGTCACCAACTCCCGATACCGGTCGGCGACCTCCAGCCCCACGATGTACGTGCCGTCCTCTCGACGGATCACGTAGCCCTCGTACGCGAGCGTGCGCACCAGGTGGTAGGTGGTGGCCACGGTCAGCTCGCACCGTCGCGCTATCTGCTTTACGGTCAGGCCCTTCGGAGCCCGCCCAACCGCTTCGAGGACACGTAGCGCACGCGACACGCTACGGATCAGGTCCGAAGGTTCCGCCAAGGGGTCGCGCACAACCACCTCCGCCGCCGGGGACTTACACCATATGAAAAATCGGCCTTTGAGGAAATGACCGTTCGGATTGAGGATGCCAGATCTACGGCGACTACGCGTGCAGCGACAGACACGTTCGGTTCATACGTCCGGATCGCATAAAATCTTTCACATATGACCGACATCCCGGTGGCCGCCGCTGCGCCCACCCATCCCGTACGCGCCGCAGCCGGTGCCACGGTCACCACCATCGGCTGCGTACTGCCGGTCTTCCTGGTCGGCGGACTCGCCGTCCAGATGGGCGAGGAGCTGCGCTTCTCCCCCGCCGGGCTCGGCCTGGCGGTCTCCGTCTACTTCGGCGTGAGCGCCCTCGCCTCGGTGCCCTCCGGCGCGCTCGTCGAGCGGTACGGCCCCCGGATCGTCGCCCGCGCCGGACTGCTCCTCGCCGCCACCACCCTGCTGGCCATCGCCGTACTCGCCCACTCCTTCGCGACCCTGGTCGTCCTGCTGGGGCTCAGCGCGGGAGCCAACTCGCTCGGTCAACTCGCCAGCAACGCCGCCCTGGCCCGACACGTCCCGCCCGGACGGCAGGGCCTCTCCTTCGGCGTCAAGCAGGCCGCCATCCCCGTCTCCACCCTGCTGGCCGGTGCCGCCGTACCGGCGATCGCCCTCACCGCCGGCTGGCGGTGGGCCTTCGTCGCGGCGGCCGGTGCGGCACTGGCCACGCTGCCGGCCGTACCCGCCGGTGACCGGACGACACGTCGGAGCGAGGGCACGCGTGGCGAGCGCGCCACCACGGCGCTGGTGGTCCTGGGCCTGGCCGCTACCCTGGCCGCAGCCGCCGCCAACGCCCTGGGCACCTTCGTGGTCGACTCGGCGGTCGGGCGGGGACTCTCCCCCGGGCTGGCCGGGCTCACCCTCACCTTCGGCAGCGCGGTCTGCGTCACCGCCCGGGTCCTCTCCGGCTGGTTGGCCGACCGGCGGGCCGGCGGGCACGTCGCCGTCATCGCCGGCATGCTCGTGGTGGGTGCGGCCGGGCTCGTCCTGCTCGCCCGGCCCGGCTCGACCCCACTGGTGGTCGGCGTGGTCCTCGGCTTCGGCCTGGGCTGGGCCTGGCCCGGCCTGATGAACTTCGCCGTGGTCCAACTCCACCCGCAGGCACCGGCCGCCGCCACCGCCATCACCCAGACCGGGGTGTACGCGGGCGGCTGCATCGGTCCGCTCGGCCTCGGTGCGGTCGCCGCGTACGCCGGTTATCCGGCGATGTGGCTGACCGCCTCGGTCGCCATGCTGCTCGCCGCCGGCCTCATGCTCGCCGGCAGCCGGATGCTCCGCCACGCCGCGGTCGGCAGCGTTCAGTAGGTCTCCTGGGTCACGAGCGCCTGGCCGAAGTCCCCGGAGCGGAACGCGTCCTCCGGGATCATGAAGTAGAGCGTCGGCCACCCGGACTGTCCGTCCATCAGCTTGAGTAGATGGACATGGCCGTCCTTCCACCGGTGGATCGCCCCGAGTTCCCCGACCGGCCACCCGAATGCCGCGTCCCCGGCCGGGTTCCGCACCAGCGGGCAGGCGTCGTAGAACTCGGCCACCTGGGCGGCGCTGCTCGGCGGGTCCAGGCCGAGGTCGATAGCGTGCACCAACGGGCTCCACTCGTCCGGCATCGTCAGCACCGGCTCGGCCCGTAGTGGCTCCCGTTCGAAGGACACCGTCCCGGTCGGGGCCGGCACCTGCACCACCTGCGCCGGATCGGCCGGCACCACCCGGAGCCACGCCGGATCGTCGAAGTCGACCTCCGGGTACGGCTGCCCCGGTGCCGGTTGCACGATGAAGAAGTTGAGCAACCCGACCCGGCGGGGCAGATGCTCACCGAGCCAGGGCGCGAACGCGTCGACGTCGAGTACGGCCAGCAGACTCAGCGGGTGGCCGTCGGCCTCCGGCCATGGCGTACCCGGCTCCAGCAGCGCCGGCCCGCCCAGCGCGCACCGCCCGGTCGCCGACGCGTCATCGGCAGCTGCCTCGATCTCGAAGCCGGGCCGCGCCAGGTGCGCTATCTGCGGCCCCCCAGCCTCACCAAAATGCGCGACGCACGCATCTTCGAACGTCCGCAGCACAGTTTTCCGGTCCATGCCGGGCAGCCAAGCACACCGTCTCGTACGGATCGACCAACGGCGCGGCATTCCTACCCGTCGTAATGTCCGGCGCACCGTCTACATTGCTCGGGTGAACTCGTGGCATCACGCACAGTCAGCCGCCCGCAAGTAGGGCGGCGCTCCCGAGGACTATCTGCCGATCGAAGAATTCATCGACTCCTCGAAGCAGATCATCGGCGACGTACGCCACCGCGGGCGATATACCACCACACCGCTGGTATCTATCTCTGCCAGCGCATCTTCGGTGACACCCTGCGGATCGGCCGCAAACAGATCCCGGTACGGCTCATCGCCGAGCGGCACGTCCTGGAAGATCTCGGTTGGTTGCCCAGCCCGGCCGGGTGGATCGCCCGGCCCGGTAAGGCCCAGTTGGTGCTGCGGCTCAACTTGTCCGGTCGGCGATGAAGTCGCAGAGCGACTCCATCGCCCGGCGCGGCGCGGTGTCCGGCAGCGGCGAGAGCTGTTGCCGAGCCTCCTCGGCATAGCTGCGTACGGTCTCCCGCGCCCGCTTGAGGGCCGGTGACTCGCGCAGCAGGCCGAGCGCCTCGGCGTGCAGATCATCCTCGGTCACCGGGCCGGCGGAGAGGATGTCCCGCAGCCGGACCGACGCCGCGTCGGAGTCGTCCGAGGCGAGTGCGTAGAGCACCGGCAGGGTGGGCACCCCCTCGCGCAGGTCGGTGCCGGGTGTCTTGCCCGACTGCGTCGACTCGGAAGCGATGTCGAGCAGGTCGTCGGAGAGTTGGAACGCGACACCGATCGTCTCGCCGTAACCGGTGAGCGCCGCGATGTGCTCGGGAGACGCGTTGCCGAACATGCCACCGAACCGGGCGGAGGTGGCGATCAGCGAACCAGTCTTCTCACCGATGACATGCAGGTAGTGGGCGACCGGGTCGGCACCGGCCCGGGGACCTACGGTCTCGGCGATCTGGCCGTGCACGAGGCGGGCGAAGGTACGCGCCTGCAGCCGGACCGCCTCGGTGCCGAGGTCGGCCGCGAGGTCCGCCGCACGGGCGAACAGGTAGTCGCCGACCAGGATCGCCACCGAGTTGGTCCACCGCGAGTTGGCGCTCGGTGCCCCCCGCCGCACCGGTGCCTCGTCCATGACGTCGTCGTGGTAGAGCGTGGCAAGGTGGGTCAGCTCCATCACGACGGCGGCCGGCACCACCTGCGCCGCCGTCGGATCGCCGAACTGGGCCCCGAGGGCCACCAGCAGCGGCCGGAACCGCTTGCCACCAGCCTCGACCAGGTGCCGGGCCGCCTCGGTGACCAACGGATCCGCGCTCGCCACACTGGCCCGCAACTCCGTCTCGACCGTCGCGAGCACGCCGAGCACCGACGCCTCCACCTGCGCGTCGACGAAGTCGAGCCCGATACTCGTCAGGCCGTCAGCCGGTCTCACCACGTGTCCAACCATGCCACACCGGCCCAAGCATTCCCGGTGGGGGGCAGCGTGACGGACGGCACCGAAGAGCCCGGTCCGCCTCGCTGCCAACCTACCGTCATCGGACGAAGTCGGCGGCGCTGTTGGCCAGATCGAGCAGCGGGGCCGGGGCCACGCCGAGCACGAGGGTCGCCACCACACCGATGGCGAGCGCCAGCTTGGTCATCGCGCCGGCACGGGAGATGCTCGGTGTGGACTCGCCCGGCTCGGAAAGCCACATCATCACCACGACCCGCAGGTACGGGAAGGCGAGGATCATGCTGCTCAGCACGCCGGCGATCACCAGCCAGGTCTGGCCACCCTCCAGAGCCGCCCCGAACACCGCGAACTTGCTCATGAAGCCGCTGGTGAGCGGGATACCGGCGAAGGCCAGCAGGATGAACGTGAACAGCCCGGCATACAGCGGCGAACGACGCCCAAGCCCCGCCCAACGGGACAGGTGCGTGGCCTCACCGTCGGCATCGCGGACCAGGGTCACCACGGCGAACGCCGCGATCACCGAGAACCCGTACGCGACGAGGTAGAACATCGTGCTGGAGAGCCCTGCCTTGGAGACCGCCAGCACACCGACGAGCAGGTAGCCGGCGTTGGCCACGGAGGAGTAGGCCAGCAGCCGCTTGATGTCGGTCTGGGTGACCGCCAGGATCGCGCCGACCAGCATGGTCAGCACCGCGATGGCCCCCAGGACCGGCCGGAACTCCCAGGTCGACCCGTCGAACGCGACGTAGAGCACCCGGAGCAGCCCACCGAAGGCCGCCACCTTGGTGCAGGCCGCCATGAAGCCGGTGATCGGGGTGGGCGCACCCTGGTAGACGTCTGGGGTCCAGACGTGGAACGGTGCGGCCGCCGCCTTGAAGAGCAGACCGATGGCGATCAGGGCGAGGCCGGCGAAGAGCAGGATCGGGCTGGCCGTCGACTCCGTCACCGACCGGTGGATGGTGCTGAAGTCGACGCTGCCGCCGCCACCGGCCGCCACCCCACCGGTGAAGCCGTAGACCAGCGCGATGCCGAAGAGGAAGAACGCCGAGGCGTACGCGCCCAGCATGAAGTACTTCAGGGCCGCTTCCTGGCTGAGCAGCCGCCGGCGACGGGCCAGCGCGCACAGCAGGTAGAGCGGCAGCGAGAAGACCTCCAGCGCGATGAACATCGTCAGCAGGTCGTTCGCGGCGACGAAGACCAGCATGCCGGCGATGGCGAACGACATCAGCGGGAAGACCTCGGTCGCGCCGTTGGCGTTGCTGGCCTGCCGGCGGTCCTCCGCCGAGTCGGCGGTGATCGCGGCCTCCGCCACGAACGGCCCGCCCCGCTCCACCGAGCGCTCGCCGACGAGCAGCAGCGCCATGATGCCGAGCACGATGATCGCGCCCTGGAGGAACAGCGTGGGCCCGTCGATGGCCAGCGCCGCACCGGCGGTGGTCAACCCCTTGCCGGAGTTCACCACCACCATCACCAGTGCCGCCACCAGCGTGGCCAGGGCCAGCAGGAACTGCACCAGTTGCCGGCGACGACGGGGCACGAAGGCCTCGACGAGTACACCGACCAGCGCGGCACCAACCATGATCAGGATCGGAGCGATGGCCGCGTAGTCAAAAGACGGCAGCTTGAGCTCGGTCATCGGGCGGCCTCCTGGACGCTACCGACCGTCGGGGCGGGGTCAGACTTACCGACGTCCTGCATCGTGGCCTGGATGGCCGGGTTGATGACGTCGGTGACCGGCTTCGGGTAGAAGCCGAGCAGCAGGATCAGCGCGATCAGTGGCGCGACCACGATCTTCTCCCGCAGGTTGAGGTCACGGTGCATGGCCGGTATCCCGGACAGTGCGGGGTTGAGCGTGCCCTGGGTGGTGCGCTGCACCATCCACAGCACGTATGCGGCGGCCAGGATGATGCCGAGCGTGGCGATGATCGCAACCGGCTTGTTCACCGTGAAGGTACCGATCAACACCAGGAACTCGGAGATGAACGGTGCCGTACCGGGCAGGGCGAGCGAGGCCAGACCCGCGAAGAACAACACCCCGGCGAGCAGCGGCATCAGCTTGCCAGCCCCGCCGAAGTCGCTGACCAGGGCGGAGCCCCGCCGCGCCACCAGCATGCCGACCACCAGGAAGAGCAGGCCGGTCGCCAGACCGTGGTTGAGCATGTAGAAGACCGCACCGGTACCGGCCTGGGTGGTGAAGGCGAAGATGCCGACACCGATGAAGCCGAAGTGCGCGATCGAGGTGTACGACACCAACCGCTTGAGGTCGTTCTGCCCGACCGCCAGCAGCGCGGCGTAGATGATGCCGATCACCGCCAGGCCCAGTGCCCACGGTGCGAACCACTTCGACGCCTCGGGGAAGAGCGGCAGGCAGTACCGCAGGATGCCGAAGGTGCCGACCTTGTCCATCACGCCGACGAGCAGCGCGGCGGCACCCGCCGGAGCGGCACCACCGGCGTCCGGCAGCCAGGTGTGGAACGGGAAGAACGGTGCCTTGATCGCGAAGGCGATGAAGAAGCCGAGGAAGAGCCAGCGCTCGGCCCCGGTCGACAGGTCGATCTGGGTCAGCGTCTGCCAGTCGAAGGTCTTGCCGCCGAGCACCCACAGGCCGATCACCGCGGCCAGCATGAACAGACCGCCGACCAGCGAGTAGAGGAAGAACTTGACTGCGGCGTACTGGCGCCGCTGGCCGCCGAAGCTTCCGATCAGGAAGTACATCGGGACCAGCATGATCTCGAAGAACACGTAGAAGAGGAAGATGTCGGCGGCGGCGAAGACGCCGATCATCGTGGCTTCGAGGGCCAGCAGCAGGGCGAAGTAGACCGGGACGGACCGCTTGGCCTTGTCCGCGTCGTGCCAGGACGCCAGGATCACCAACGGCACCAGCAGCGCGATCAGCATCAGCATCACCAGCGCGATGCCGTCGGCGGCGAAGGTGAAGTTGACGCCCCACTGCGGGATCCAGGCGTACGACTCGCGGAACTGGAGCCGGTCGCCGCCGACCTCGAACGCCACCCACATGACCACGGAGAGCGCGAGTACGGCGAGGGACCAGCCCAGCGCCACCAGCTTGGCCAGTTGCGTCTGACGGCGGGGTAGGCACACCACCACCAGCGCACCGACCAGCGGTGCGACGGTCAGCACCGAGAGGAAGGGGAAGTCGGACATTATTCGGCCTTACCTCCGTCGTCAGTGCACGAGCCGCCGGTACCGGCGGGACGGATGAACGTGGTCACGCCAGCCACCCCATCTGCACGGCCAGGAACGCCGCCACCACCAGCAGGGCACCGGCGAGGATCGACGTCGCATAGGACCGGACGAAGCCGGTCTGTAGCCGGCGGAGCCGGCCGGATCCGCCACCGACCGCCGCGGCCAGGCCGTTGACCAGCCCGTCGACGCCACGGTTGTCGAGGTAGACCAGGGCCCGGGTGAGGAAGATTCCGGGCTTCTCGAAGACCGCCACGTTGAACGCGTCGGTGTAGAGGTTGCGCCGCGCCGCGGTGACCAGCACCCCGGCCGGCTGCTCCTGTGGGGCGGTGCCCTTGCGGAACAGAACCCAGGCCAGGCCGACCCCGAGCACCGTGATCACGGTCGACAGGATGGTGATCATCGTGTGGGAGAGCACTCCGTGCGTCTCCTCAGCGCCCTCGGGCAGCACCGGGGTCAGCCAGTCGGGCACCGAGCTGGCCATCAGCGCACCCGCCCCAAGCGAGCCGATCGAGAGCAGGATCAGCGGAATAGTCATGATCGGCGGCGACTCGTGCGGGTGGTCGATGTCCTCGGTCCACCGCTTCGGGCCGTGGAAGGTCAGCACGAAGAGCCGGGTCATGTAGAACGCGGTCAGGCCGGCACCGGCCAGCGCCGCGCCGCCGAACAGCCAGGAGGTCCAGTCGCCCCGCGCGAAGGCGGCGGCAATGATCGGCTCCTTGGAGAAGAACCCGGAGAACGGGAACAGACCGATGATGGCCAGCCAGCCGGTGCCGAAGGTGATCCAGGTGACCTTCATGTACTTGGCGAGGCCACCGAAGCGCCGGATGTCCACCTGGTCCTTCATGCCGTGCATGACCGAACCCGCGCCGAGGAACATGTTGGCCTTGAAGAAGCCGTGCGCCAGCAGGTGGACGATGGCCAGGGCGTACGCCCCACCACCGAGTCCGACGCCGAGGAACATGTAGCCGATCTGGCTCACCGTCGACCAGGCGAGCACCCGCTTGATGTCGTCCTTGGCCGCACCGATGATGCAGCCCATCAGCAGGGTCAGCGCACCGACGCTGACCACCACCGTCTGCAGGGTGGTGTTGGCCGAGAAGACCGGGTTGGACCGGGCGATCAGGTAGACACCGGCGGTCACCATCGTCGCGGCGTGGATCAGGGCGGAGACCGGGGTCGGGCCCTCCATCGCGTCGGGCAACCAGGCCTGGAGCGGGAACTGACCGGACTTACCGGTCGCACCGAGCAGAAGCAGCAGACCCATCACCAGTACGGTGCCGGCGGCCAGCCCGCTGACGCCGTTGAACACGTCGTCGTACTGGGTGCTGCCGAGCGTCGCGAACATCAGGAAGATGGCGATCGCCAGACCCGCGTCACCGACGCGGTTCATCAGGAACGCCTTCTTGCCGGCGGTCGCCGCCGAGGGCCGGTCGTACCAGAAGGAGATCAGCAGGTACGACGCCACACCGACGCCTTCCCAGCCGAAGTAGAGCATCACGTAGTTGTTGCCGAGCACCAGCAGGAGCATCGCGGCAACGAAGAGGTTGAAGTAGGCGAAGAACCGGCGCCGCCCCGGGTCGTGGGACATGTAACCCACGGCGTACAGGTGGATCAGGAAGCCCACACCGGTGATCAGCAGTACGAAGACCGCAGCCAGCGGGTCGAAGAGCAGGCCGAAGTCCACCTTGAAGTCGCCGACGGCGATGAACTCCCAGAGGCTGCGCTCCACGGACCGGTTCTCCAGGCCGCGCAGCTGGAAGAAGTAGGTGACGCCGAGCACGAAGGCGGCTCCGACGCTGGCCACCCCCAGCCAGTGGCCCCACCGGTCAGCCCGGCGACCGAGCAGCAGCAGGATCGCCGCGCTCACCAGCGGGATGGCCACCAGCAGCCACACACTGTTCAGCAACCCACTCGCCGAGGCGTACTCGATGGCGCCGGCCGGCACCGCCGGCCCGTCGGCGACCACCGTCACCGCCCCGGTCTGGGCGCTCCACAAGGTCTCTACCACTCCGGGGCCCCTTTAGTACTTCAGCAGGTTGGCGTCGTCGACGCTGGCAGAGCGCCGAGTCCGGAAGATCGACATGATGATGGCCAGGCCGACCACCACCTCCGCCGCCGCGACCACCATGACGAAGAACGCCATGACCTGGCCGTTGAGGTCGCCGTTGATCCGGCTGAAGGTGACCAGCGTCAGGTTGGCCGCGTTGAGCATCAGCTCGACGCACATGAACAGGATGATGGCGTTACGCCGGATCAGCACACCCGCCGCACCGATGGTGAACAGCACCGCGGCGAGGATCAGGTAGTAGTCGGGAGTCACTTCTCGGTTCCCTTCGGAGCAGCCTCCGTCGGAGTCAGCTCACGGGTGGGCAGGATCTCGGCGAACGGGGCCTCGGTCAGGCTGCCGTCCGGCAGGCGGGCAGGCGTGACCACCGAGGAGGAGGTCGCGAAAATGCCGGGCCCGGGCTTCGGACCGGGGTACGAGCCGGGAGCGAAGCGCGCCTTCATCTGCTCCACCTGGGAGCGCCGCTCGCCCTTGCGGCGCTCGATGTAGGCCAGCACCATCGCGCCCACCGCTGCCGTGATGAGCAACGCCGAGGTGATCTCGAAGGCGAAGACGTACCTGGTGAAGAGCAGCCCAGCGATGCCCTGCACGTTGCCGGACGCGTTTGCCTGCTCCAGCCCGACCGCCTCGATGCCGCCGACGGCCCGGTACACCCCGGTGCCCATCAGTGCGGCGAAGCCGATCCCGAGCGCGATGCCCGCGACCCGCTGTCCGCGTAACGGCTCGATGAGCGAGTCGGTGGTGTCTCGGCCCACCAGCATCAGGACGAACAGGAAGAGCATCATGATGGCGCCGGTGTAGACGATGATCTGCACCATGCCGATGAACGGCCCCGACTGCATCACGTAGAACGCGCCGAGGCACAGCATGGTGAGCACCAGCCAGAGCGCCGAGTGCACGGCGTTGCGGGACGCCACCATGCCGATCGCCCCGATCAGGGCGAGCGGAGCGAGGACCCAGAACGCGATCTCCTCGCCGGTGGATACGCCGCCCGCCGCGGCGAGCACCGCCTGCCCGCTCGTCATGAGGTCACTCCAGTCGGCTCAGACCCGTCAACCTCGCTGGCCTCGGCCCACGGCGCGCGCTCGGCACCGGCCGAGATGCCCGGATTGGTGAGGGCACCCAAGTAGTAGTCCTTCTCGGAGTCGCCCAGCCGCATCGGGTGCGGCGGCTGCTCCATACCCGGCAGCAGCGGTGCCAACAGCTGCTCCTTGGTGAAGATCAGGTCCTGCCGGGAGTCGCGCGCCAACTCGTACTCGTTGCTCATCGTCAACGAGCGGGTCGGGCACGCCTCGATACACAGGCCGCAGAAGATGCACCGGGCGTAGTTGATCTGGTACGTCTTCGCGTACCGCTCGCCCGGCGAGAACCGCTGCTCCTCGGTGTTGTCGCCACCCTCGACGTAGATCGCGTCCGCGGGGCAGGCCCAGGCGCACAGCTCGCAGCCGATGCACTTCTCCAGCCCGTCCGGGTGCCGGTTGAGGATGTGCCGCCCGTGGTAACGGGGCGCGGAGACCGGCGGCTTGAACGGGTAGTCGGTGGTGATGACCTTCCGGAACATGTGGGAGAAGGTCACCCCGAACCCTTTGAAGAATCCGAACGCCATCTCACACCTCCTTGCCGGCCGCGCCGGAGTCGTCGTTCGTGGTGGTCGTCGTTGCCCCACCATCGGTGCCGTCGCGATGGCTGCTGGCCATGGCCGGCTGCCGTTCGGCAACCGAACGTCGGGCCCGTGGACTCGGCGGCACCTGCAGGTCGAGCGGTGGCAACGGGAAGCTGCCGACCGGTCGGCTCGCCACCTGTTCCTCCAGGCTGGGCAAGGTGGGCTTCTTCCGCTCCGGCCACAGGAGTGCGACCAGTAGGACGCCGACAACGGCCCCACCGATGATCAGGTAGCGGGTGGTGTCGGCCACGTTCTGGTTCTGCAGGGTCCGGATGCCGGCCAGGGCGAGGATCCACACCAGGTTGACCGGGATCAGCACCTTCCAACCGAACCGCATGAACTGGTCGTACCGCAGCCGGGGAAGCGTGGCCCGCAGCCAGATGAACCCGAAGAGCAGCACCAGCACCTTGCCGAAGAACCAGAGCATCGGCCACCAACCGGAGTTGGCACCCTCCCAGATGCTGATCGGCCACGGTGCCCGCCAGCCGCCCAGGAACAGCGTGGTGCAGACCGCCGACACGGTGATCATGTTGATGTACTCGGCGAGGAAGAACATCGCGAACTTGAACGACGAGTACTCGGTGTGGAAGCCGCCGACCAGTTCGGACTCCGCCTCGGGCAGGTCGAACGGGGCCCGGTTGGTCTCCCCCACCGCGGAGATCACGTAGATGATGAAGCTCGGGATGAGCAGGATCGCGTACCAGCTGGGGGCGGTGACCTCGAACCCGAAGAGGTTGATCGGGTTTCCGTGCTCCTGGGCCCGGACGATCTCGGAGGTCGACATCGTGCCGGCCGTCATGAAGACCGCGACGAAGGAGAGCCCCATCGCGACCTCGTACGAGATCATCTGCGCGCCCGAGCGCAGGCCGCCGAGGAGCGGGTAGGTCGAGCCGGACGCCCAACCGGCGAGCACCACGCCGTAGATGCCGATCGAGGCGCAGGCCAGCACCACCAGCACCGAGACCGGGGTGTCGGTCAGCTGCAGCGGCGTACGCTCACCGAACATCGACACCATCGGCCCGAACGGGATCACCGCGAAGGCGGTGAAGGCACAGACGGCGGAGATCACCGGAGCCAGGAAGTAGACCACCTTGTCCGCGGTGAACGGGATGATCTCTTCCTTGAAGGGCAGCTTGAGACCGTCGGTCAGCGACTGGAGCCAGCCGTTCGGCCCGACCTGGTTGGGGCCGGGCCGCTGCGCCATCCGCGCGACGACCTTACGCTCGTAGTTGATCGTGAAGAGGGTCAGCAGCAGCAGCATCACGAAGAGGCCGAGCACCTTGATCAGGACGATCCACCACACGTCCTTGCCGAAGTCGGCGAGGGTGGGGCCCTCCGCGAGATAGGTCGGAATCACTTCACCGCTCCATCTTTCGTCTGCTGCGCGGGCAGCGACACTGCCCCGACGGAGAGCCGGACGACCGCGCCGGACGCCGCCCCGAGGCTGCGTCGCACAGTCGAACCGGGCGAGTTGGTCGGCAGCCAGACCACTCCGTCCGGCATTTCCGTGATCAGCGCCGGCAGCGTCACCGCGCCCCGGTCGGTGCCGACCGTGACCGCCGCGCCGTCCTCGACACCCAGATCCTGGGCCGTGCCCTTACTGATCCGGACCACCGCCGGTCGGGCGGTGCCGGCCAGGTACGGATCGCCCGCGATCAGCGTGCCCTCGTCGATCAGCTGGTGCCAGGTGGCGAGCACGGCCTGTTCCGCGGCAACGACCGCCGGCGTGCCGGGGGCCACGATCGGCGGGCCCGGCCGGTCCGACCGGCTCGCCGGCAGCGAGCCCAGCTCGCGGCGAATGCCGTTGACGTCGCCGATGCCCAGGCTGACCCCGAGCTGAGCGGCGATGGCATCGAGCACCCGACCGTCGGTCATCGCCGACGACTGCAGCACCGCCTCGAAGGTCCGCAGGCGGCCCTCCCAGTCGAGGAAACTGCCGGCCTTCTCCACCACCGGAGCGACGGGCAGCACCACGTCGGCCCGACGGGTGACGGCGCTGGTCCGCAACTCCAGGCTCACCAGGAACGGCACCGCGTCCAGTGCCTGCTCGGCAAGGCGCGGGTCGGCCAGATCACCCGGGTCGACCCCGGCCACCACCAGTGCCCCGAGCCGACCGTCGGCGGCCGCCGCGAGGATCTGGTCGGTGTCCCGGCCGACGTGGCTGGGCAGCACGCCCGCCGCCAGGTCCCACGCCTCGGCCAGCTCGGCCCGGGCAGCGGGATCGTTGACCAGCCGTCCGCCGGGCAGCAGGTTGGGCAGGCAGCCGGCGTCCACCGCGCCTCGGTCCCCAGCGCGCCGCGGCACCCAGGCCAGCTTCGCCCCGGTACGCCGGGCGGCCTCCGCCGCCGCGGAGAGCCCACCGGGGACGGTGGCCAGCCGCTCGCCGACGATCAGGATCGCTCCCGGGGTGGCCAGCGCCTCGGCGACGGTCGGGTGGGTGGCCAGCACCTCGGCCTCCTCGCCGGGTACGACCCGGGCGAGCTTGGCGCCGAGCTTCTCCAGGCCCCGGCTGGCGAACGGCGCCAGCGCGAAGACCTTCAGGCCCTTGTTGTGGTACGCCTTGCGCAGCCGCAGGAAGAGGATCGGGCACTCCTCCTCCGGCTCCAGCCCGGCGATCACCACGGCCGGGGCCCGCTCGATGTCGGCGTACGTCACATCGGTGGCCCGGACCACGTTGCTGGCCAGGAACTCCGTCTCCTCGACCGACAGCGGCCGGGCCCGGAAGTCGATGTCGTTCGTGCCGAGCGCCACCCGGGCGAACTTCGCGTACGCGTAGGCGTCCTCGACGGTCAGCCGGCCGCCGGTCAGCACCCCGACCCCGGACTCGTCACGGGCCTGGCGCAGCCCCTCCGCAGCCACGGAGAGGGCCTCGCTCCACGAAGCCTCCCGCAGCTCACCGGTGCGGGCGTCCCGGACCAGCGGGTTGACCAGACGCTCGTTGGCGGTGGCGTAGCGGAAGCCCCACCGGCCCTTGTCGCAGTTCCACTCCTCGTTCACCGCCGGGTCGTCGCCGGCCAGCCGGCGCATGACCTTGTTGCGCCGGTGGTCGGTACGCATCGCGCAACCGGCCGAGCAGTGCTCGCAGACGCTCGGCGTGGAGACCAGGTCGAACGGGCGGGCCCGGAACCGGTACTGCGCCCCGGTCAGCGCGCCGACCGGGCAGATCTGCACCGTGTTGCCGGAGAAGTACGAGTTGAACGGGACATCCCCCGGGTCGCCCTCTTCGCCGCCGTATTCCTCGTCCCGATAGATGTTGATCTGCTCCCCGGAGGAGCGGCCCATCAGGTCGATGAACTTGTCACCGGCGATCTCCTCGGAGAACCGGGTGCACCGCTGGCAGAGCACGCACCGCTCCCGGTCCAGCAGCACCTGGCTGGAGATGTTGAGCGGCTTCTCGTACTCCCGCTTGTGCTCGTGGAAGCGCGACTCGGCACGGCCGGTGGACATCGCCTGGTTCTGCAGCGGGCACTCGCCACCCTTGTCACACATCGGGCAGTCGAGCGGGTGGTTGATCAGCAGCAGCTCCATCACGCCGGCCTGGGCCTTCTTGGCCACCTCCGACGTCAGCTGGGTACGGACCACCATGCCCTCGGCCACGGTCTGCGTGCAGGAGGCCACCGGCTTGCGCTGTCCCTCGACCTCCACCAGGCACTGCCGGCAGGCACCGGCCGGGGCCAGCAGCGGGTGGTCACAGAACCGCGGGATCTCGGTGCCCATCTTCTCGGCGACCCGGATCAGCAGCTCGCCCTTGGGCGCGGTCACCTCGACACCGTCGATGGTCAGCGTGACCGTGTCCGTGTTCTTGGCTACCTCGGTCATTCTGCCGGCCTTTCACTCGCGACTGCGGGGCTCGCTCCGCTCACTCCTCGCGCTCGCAGCGCAAGCCCCCCGCTCACGACTGCGGGGCTCGCTCCGCTCACTCCTCGCGCTCGCATCAGTGCGCTCCAACCAGCTGCTTGGCGGACAGCTTCGGTGCCTTACGTCCCTCGATGTAGTCGAGGTAGTCCTGCTTGAAGTACTTCAACGAGGAGGTCACCGAACTGGTGGCACCGTCACCCAAACCGCAGAACGCGCGGCCGAGGACGTTGTCGCAGGTGTCCAGCAGGGTGTCCAGGTCCTCGTGGGTGCCCTGACCGGAGAGGATGCGCCGGTAGACCCGGACCATCCAGTAGTTGCCCTCGCGGCACGGGGTGCACTTGCCGCACGACTCGTGGTGGTAGAACTCCATCCACCGGTAGGTCGCGTAGACCGGACAGTCCTGGTCGGAGAAGATCTGCGTGGCCGTGGTGCCGAGGATGGACCCGGCTGCCGCGACCCCCTCGAAGTCGAGCGGCACGTCCAGGTGCTCGGCGGTGAGCAGTGGAGTCGACGACCCACCCGGGGTCCAGAACCGCAGGTTGTGGCCCGGTTGCATCCCGCCGGCCAGCTCGATCAGCTCCCGCAGCGTGATGCCGAGGCCGCACTCGTACTGGCCAGGGTTGGCGATCCGGCCGGAGAGGGAGTAGATCATCGGGCCAGCGGACTTCTCCGTACCCATGCTCTTCCACCAGTCGGCCCCGCCGAGCACGATGTACGGCACGCTGGAGATGGTGCCGACATTGTTGACCACGGTCGGGCTGGCGTAGAGGCCGTGCGTTGCCGGGAACGGTGGGCGCAGCCGGGGCTGGCCCCGGAACCCCTCCAGCGAGTCCAGCAGCGCGGTCTCCTCACCGCAGATGTACGCCCCGGCACCGCTGTGCACCACCAGGTCCAGGTCGAAGCCGGACCCGAGGATGTCCTTGCCGAGGTAGCCCTTGGCGTACGCCTCGTTGACCGCGTTGCGCAGCCGCCGGGCGGCGTGTACCGCCTCGCCGCGGATGTAGATGAAGGCCCGGTTGGCCCGGATCGCGTACGAGGCGATGATCACGCCTTCGACCAGCGAGTGCGGGTCGTGCGTCATCAGCGGCAGGTCCTTGCAGGTGCCCGGCTCGCCCTCGTCGGCGTTGACCACCAGGTAGTGCGGCTTGCCGTCGCCCTGCGGGATGAAGCCCCACTTCAGGCCGGTCGGGAAGCCGGCTCCACCCCGGCCGCGCAGGCCGGAGTCCTTGATCAACTGGATCAGGTCGTCCGGGTGCACGGCGATCGCCTTGCGCAGCGCCGCATACCCGTCGAGCTGCTCGTACGTCTCCAGCTGCCAGGCGTTCGGGGACAGCCAGCGCTTGGTGAGCACCGGGGTCAGCTTGGCCAGCGTCTCCGCCCGAGGCGTCGTCACTTCTGGGCCTCCTTCAACGACCGCTCCTGCTCGACCGCACTGTCGCCCGCCGGCTTGGCGTCACTGGCCGGGCGGTTCGCGGCCACGCCGGCGGCCTCCGCCTTCCTGGCCTCCCCCGAGGCGGGCGCGGTCGCCGGGGTGGCCGGCTCCGCGTCCTTGCGCCGAAGCGGGGTCTCCGGGTCGAATCCGGCGACTGCGATGCCGTGCTGCTGCGCCAGCCGGAGGCCGCGCAGCGTCGGATCACCGGCCGGTCCGTCGGCGACCGCACCCTCCCGGGTGTCGGCGAAGCCGGCGAGCTGGAGTGCCATCTCCTTCAGGGTGCAGAGCCGGGCACCCCGGGTCGGCATCGGCCGGCCACCGGCGCGCAGCTCGTCGACCACGCCCTGCGCAGTGTCCGGGTCGACTCCGTCGAAGAAGTCGTAGTTGACCGTCATCACCGGGCCGTAGTCACAGGCGGCCAGGCACTCGGCGTGCTCCAGCGTGATCTTCCCGTCGGCGGTGGTCTCCTCGTGCCCGACGCCCAGGTGTTCGGCGAGGGCGTCGTAGACCTCCTGCCCGCCGAGCACGTTGCACATCGTGTTGGTGCAGACGCTGACCAGGTAGTCACCGGTCGGCCGACGCTTGTACATGGTGTAGAAGGTGGCCACCGCGCCGACCTGGGCCTTGTTGAGGCCGAGTTGCTCGGCACAGAACTCGACCCCGGCGGGCGAGACGTAGCCTTCCTCCGACTGCACCAGGTGCAGCATCGGCAGCAACGCCGACCGCGACCGGTCGGCCGGGTATCGGGCAATGATCTCCTTTGCCCGGTCGTACGTCTCCTGGCTGAACACAAAACGCTCGCTTTCCGCGCCCACGCTCATCGGTCACACCCGCCCATCACCGGGTCCAGTGAAGCTCCGCCGGCGATCACGTCGGCCAGCAGCGCACCTTCGGCCATCGCTGGCACCGCCTGCAGGTTGATGAAACTGGGCTCGCGGTAGTGCACCCGGTAGGGACGCGTCCCGCCATCGGAGACCGCGTGCACGCCCAACTCGCCGCGCGGGGCCTCGATGCCGACGTAGACCTGGCCGGGCGGCACCCGGAAGCCCTCGGTGACCAGTTTGAAGTGGTGGATCAGCGATTCCATCGACTGACCCATGATCTTGGCAACGTGCTCCAGCGAGTTGCCCATGCCGTCCACACCGATGGCCAGCTGCGCCGGCCAGGCGATCTTCTTGTCGGACACCATGATCCGGCCGGGCCGGAGCCGGTCGACCGCCTGCCGCACGATCTTCATCGACTCGCGCATCTCCGCCATCCGGACCAGGTAGCGGCCCCACACGTCGGAGGTGGTCGCGGTCGGCACGTCGAACTCGTAGTTCTCGTAGCCGCAGTACGGGTTGGTCTTGCGCAGGTCCCAGGCCAGGCCCGCCGAGCGCAGTACCGGGCCGGTGATGCCGAGCGAGAGGCATCCGGTCACGTCCAGCACCGCCACCCCCTGGGTGCGCTGCTGCCAGATGACCTGACCGCTGAGCATGTCCTCGTATTCCTTGAGCCGCTTCGGCAGGTAGTCGAGGAACTCGTCGATCTTCTTGATCGCCTCGTCGGGTACGTCCTGGGCGACGCCGCCCGGTCGGACGTACGCCATGTTCATCCGCAGCCCCGAGCAGAGCTCGAAGATGTCCAGGACGTACTCGCGCTCCCGGAAGCCGTACAGCATCATCGAGATCGCACCGAGCTCCATGCCGGTGGTGGCGATCCAGACCAGGTGCGAGGCGATCCGGTTGAGCTCCATCATCAGCACCCGGATGGTGGTGGCCCGCTCGGGAATCTCGTCGGTGATGCCGAGCAGCTTCTCGACCGCGAGCGCGTATCCCGTCTCGTTGAAGATCGGCGCCAGGTAGTCCATCCGCGTGACGAAGGTGGTGCCCTGCACCCAGTTGCGGTATTCGAGGTTCTTCTCGATACCGGTGTGCAGGTAGCCCACGACCGGCCGGCACTCCCGGACGGTCTCGCCTTCCAGCTCCATCACCAACCGCAGCACGCCGTGGGTCGACGGGTGCTGCGGACCCATGTTGACAACGATCCGCTCGTCGTTGATCGGGTCGACACCCGAAACGACGGTGTCCCAGTCACCGCCGGTGACGGTGAAGACCTTGCCTTCGGCGGTCTCGCGTTCCGTCGCGTAGCCAGGGGTGGTCATTTCATCCCTCCGATCAGGACTGCGGGGCTCACAAGTCCTGCGCGCATTCCGGCTCCGGCGCGGGCCACGTGGCCGGCCCCGAAACGGTCGATCCTCGCGCCGATCATTGGTAGGACCTCCGGTGGTCTGGAGGGGGAATCTGGGCACCCTTGTACTCGACCGGGATACCGCCGAGCGGGTAGTCCTTGCGCTGCGGGTGCCCCTCCCAGTCGTCCGGCATGAGAATCCGGGTCAGACCGGGGTGGCCGTCGAAGACGACGCCGAACATGTCGTACGCCTCCCGCTCCTGCCAGTCGGCCGTCGGGTAGACGGACGTGACGCTGGGCACGTGCGGGTCGGCCGTGGTCACCGCGACCTCCAGCCGTACCTGCCGCCGGTAGGTCATCGAGGTGAGGTGGTAGACGACGTGCAGCCGTCGCTCGTCGGAGCCGAGGTAGTCCACGCCGGAGACCGAGCTGCACAACTCGAAGCGCAGCGACTCGTCGTCACGCATGATCCGGCAGACTTCGAGGATCCTGTCCGGCCGGACGTGGATGGTCATCTCGCCCCGGTCGATGACCACCTTCTCGATGGCGTCGGCGAACCCGGGGTAGGCCTCCTCCAGCGCGTCGCGGACCTCGTCGAAGTAGCCGCCGTACGGCCGCGGGCTGTCGACCACCTCGACCGACCGGCGCTTCAGCCCACCGAAGCCGGAGGTGTCGCCGGTGCCCTGGATGCCGAACATGCCCCGACCGGCCGGGCTGGCCGGCGGGAACTCCGCAGGTGCCCCGCTGGTCGCGCCGACCGGCGGCGCGGCGACCGGTACGCCGCCGCCGGGCTGCTCACTGGGTGCGGGTGAGGGAGAGGTCATTTGCTGCCCCCGAGCTTCACGTGGTTCTGCGCCTTCATCCAGTTCTCGATGCGCAACTGCTCCTCGCGCCCCTCGCGGACCGCCTGCTCCCACTCCGCACGCCGAACCTTGTCGACCCGGTAGGAGGAGGGCATCGCGCCGGGCGCGACGACGGGCACGTCACCGCGCTCGCGGCGGGCTTCGAGCATCTTGCGGCCGTTGGGGCCGAGCGGCTGGGCCATCACCTTCTCGCGCATCTTGAGGATGGCGTCGATCAGCATCTCTGGCCGAGGCGGGCAACCGGGAAGGTAGATGTCCACCGGCACGATGTGGTCCACGCCCTGCACGATGGCGTAGTTGTTGAACATGCCGCCGGACGACGCGCAGACGCCCATCGAGATGACCGAACGTGGCTCGGGCATCTGGTCGTAGATCTGGCGCACGACCGGGGCCATCTTCTGGCTCACCCGACCGGCGACGATCATCAGGTCGGCCTGGCGGGGCGAGGCGCGGAACACCTCCATGCCCCACCGGCCCAGGTCGTAGTGCGGGGTGCCGGCGGCCATCATCTCGATCGCGCAGCAGGCGAGACCGAAGGTCGCACCCCAGAACGACGACTTACGTGCCCAGTTGGAGAGCTTCTCGACCGAGGTGAGCAGGATGCCGCTCGGCAGCTTCTCTTCGATACCCATGACGAAACCTCAGTCCCAGTCCAGCCCGCCACGCCGCCACACGTAGGCGTACGCGATGAACACCGTGACGATGAACAGCACCATCTCGACGAACCCGAAGAGGGCGAGCGCGTCGAACGACACGGCCCACGGGTAGAGGAAGATGATCTCGATGTCGAAGACGATGAAGAGCATGGCCGTCAGGTAGAACTTGATCGGGAACCGACTGCCGCCAATCGGCGTCGGCGACGGCTCGATCCCGCACTCGTACGCTGCGAGCTTGGCCCGGTTGGCCCGTTTGGGGCCAACGATGGGCGCGATCGCCACGGAAAAGAGTGCGAAGAGTGCGCCCAGGATCAACAGACCCACAATGGGCACCCACATGGAGAGTGACATCTCCTCCTGCCGTCCTTTCCTGTCCGGCCGACCGCCAGTCCAACGTATTCACTTCTTCGCCGACGCCTCAAAGAAGGTGCCGCGAGTCACACAGAGTGCTCGGATGACCACTCAGACACTGGGTGCCACCCTGGTCATCGCGTTGATGATCCGGTCCATCGCGTCACCGCCGCGTGGGTCGGTCAGGTTGGCCAGCAGCTTGAGGACGAACCGCATCAGCAACGGATGCGGCATGCCGTGCTTGGTGGCGATCCGCATGATCTGCGGATTGCCGATGAGCTTCACGAAGACCCCGCCCAGACGGTAGTAGCCGCCATAGCGGGACTTCAGCTCGGTCGGGTAGTGCGCCAGCGCCCGCTCGCGCTCCACCCCGGCAGGCCGGGCCAACGCCTGCACCGCCACCTCGGCGGCCAGCTCGCCCGACTCCATGGCGTAGGCGATGCCCTCGCCGTTGAACGGGTTGACCATGCCGCCGGAGTCACCGACCAGCATCACCCCACGGGTGTAGTGCGGCACCCGGTTGAAGCCCATCGGCAACGCCGCACCGAGGATAGGTCCGTCGGCGTTGGCGTCGTCGTTCAGCCCCCAGTCGTCCGGCGTGTTGGCCAGCCAGTCGGTGAGCAGTCGCCGGTAGTTGGTCTTGCCGAAGGCCGACGAGGAGTTGAGCACGCCGAGCCCCGCGTTGACCCGACCGTCGCCCATGCCGAAGATCCAGCCGTAGCCGGGCAGCAACTTGTCGCCGCCCTCCCGACTGCGCAACTCCAGCCAGGACTCCAGGTACCTGTCGTCATGGCGGGCCGGCGAGCGGTAGTAGCGGCGAACCGCCACACCGATCGGCCGATCCTCGCGCTTGGCCAGACCGAGGGCGAGCGGGAACCGGCCGGATACGCCGTCGGCGGCCACCATGAGCGGCGCGTGGAAGGTCGTCAGCTCCTTGCCGGGGCCGACCTCGGCGGCGACACCGATCGCCCGGCCGGTGGCATCGAGCACCGGACCGGTGACGTTCACTCCGGTACGCAGTTCCGCGCCGGCCGCGACCGCGCGCTTGGCGACCAGGTCGTCGAAGTCGAGCCGGGTACGGACCAGACCGTAGTTGGGGAAGCTGGCCAGCTCGGGCCAGTCGAGTTCGAGGCGCACGCCGCCACCGATCACCCGCAGGCCCTTGTTGTGCAGCCAGCCGGCCTCGGGCGAGGTGTCGACCCCGAGCTTGATGAGTTGCTTGACGGCGCGTGGGGTGAGGCCGTCGCCGCACACCTTCTCGCGTGGGAATTCGGTCTTCTCCAGCAGCAGGACCCGGAGCCCGTGCTGGGCAAGGTGGTAGGCGGTGGCGGAGCCACCAGGCCCAGCGCCAACGACGATGACGTCCGCGTCGTTCTCGACTGTCGTCATCTGCGCCTCCCTCCGTACGCTCGTGAAATGCTTCACAAGCTAGGTTCGGGAGGAGTCTAGAACCGCGAGAAGGCCAGCGCCTGGTTAGGTGACCCTAACTAGTAGAGGTAGAAGCGCTGGAACCCCTCGACGGTGCGGAGAAGGCGACCGAAGTCACTCCGGATCAGAGGAAAACAGGAACCCGTCGGGCAGTTGATCACGCAGTGCGCCGCCGGCGGCCCGATCGAGAGCGGCCAGCACATCGGCGACGATCTGTTGCGCGCCCGCCGAATCCGGCCCGGCCAGCGCGCGGATCTGGGCGATCAGCTCGGCCGCGTCCGTGTCGTCAAGCTGTTCTGCCCCGGTCATGCCGGCAGCCTATCTGGGCGAACAGCCCGAAACGCCCAAAATCAGCTAAGTCGCCGACAAAGCACTCAGACTCACTTGAACCAATCGCCCAGGGCGGGCCCACGTTGCCCAGCCGGGCCCAATCGCCCAGAACGGGCCCGCGTTGCCCAGCCGGGCCCACGTTGCCCGCCCGGAAACCAATCGCCGGTCAGTCGCGCACCGCGCGGTGCAGCGCCGCGATCCCGCCGGTCAGGTTGCGCCACGCCACCCGGGACCAACCCGACCGGCCGATCCGCGCCGCCAGCCCGGCCTGGTCCGGCCAGGCCTGGATCGACTCCGCCAGATAGACGTACGCGTCGGGGTTACTGGAGACCGTCCGCGCCACCGACGGCAGGGACCGCATCAGGTACGACAGATAGACCGTACGGAAGGCGGCATTGGTCGGGGTACTGAACTCGCACACCACCAGCCGGCCGCCCGGCCGGGTGACCCGGGCCATCTCCCGCAGCGCCGCCTCGGGGTCGGGGATGTTGCGCAGGGCGAAGGAGATGGTCACCGCGTCGAAGGTCTCGTCGGGGAACGGCAGCCGCAACGCGTCCCCCGCCAGCAGGGGCACGGCGGGGCGGGTCTGCTTGCCGGTCCGCAACATGCCCTGGGAAAGGTCGGCACCCACCGCGTACGCCCCGGACTGGGCCAGTTCCTCGGTGGAGACGCCGGTACCGGCCCCCACGTCGAGCACCCGCTCCCCCGGCAGCAGCCCGAGGGCGGCTCGGGTCGCCCGGCGCCAGCCCCGGTCCTGCCCGAACGACAGCACGGTGTTGGTCAGGTCGTATCTCGCCGCCACGCCGTCGAACATCGCGGCGACCTCGTGTGGCTGCTTGTCCAGGCTGGCGCGCTGTCCGCGCGAAGTACGGCTCACGCCGTCCTACTCTGCCAGCCTGGACTCGCCCCGCCGCCGAAGGGTCAGCCGACGGGGCCGGCAGCGGGGCCGGTAAACACGACGAACCGGTCGACATTGTCGGCAACGTCCAGGTCATGTCCCTGGTTGCCGGTAACCCCATCCGGCAGCGCGCTGTGGTTCGTCGTTGCGCTGGACCATCCCGGCACGATCGCGGAATGAACCTTGTCGCCGGGGTCCCCATCATCCTGCACCGGAATAAGCACCAACGCCGGATAGGTGCAGGTCGCGATACGGCCATTCGGTGAGTATTCGCAGTTGGGCCGGGACTCCGCGAAGGGGAGACATTCGAAGACACGGATTGGATCTAGTGGATTGAACGCCATGGTCACCGCCCTCCCGGATACGCCAATGGGCGGGATGGTCGACCATCCCGCCCACTGGGGCACTCGCCGTACCGGCTCAGTCGGTTGACTCTTCGTCTGCCGGGGTGACCAGCACCACCCGGCGACGACGGGCCAGCAGGAACAGCACCACACCGGCGACCACCACGGCCGCGCCGATCCCACCGATCAGACCCGCCTGGACCCCGGTGACCGGCAGACCGCCGCCACCGCCACCGTCGCTACCGCCGTGCACCGTGATGATGATGGCGGCGGTGTTGTCGGCCGGCTTGCTTTCCGGCGACGGCAGTTCGTTGCTGACCTCGATGGTGCCGTTCGCGGCGACCGGAGCGGAGACGATCCGGAACCGCAGTTTGAAGTCGAATGCCCGCCCCGGCTGGAACTCGCTCTCGAAGGTGCACCTCAGCTCCGCCGCCTCGACGAACTCCCAGTTGCCGGCTCCGTCCAGACAGGTCGGAAACGTGCCCGGGGCCGGCTTCAGCGCGAGCGTGCCGCTCGGTGCCTTGACCCGCAGTCGCGCGCCACCGGTCGCCGGGCCGTTGTTGGCGACATTGAAGGTGACCTCCACCACGGCACCGACCGCGCCCTGTGCCGGAGTGCTGCCGATCGCCAGGTCGATCGAGTTCGCCGAGGCGAAGACCGAGAAGCCGGCACCGTTGTCGCCCGGGTCGGCCTCCCGTCGTTCCCGGTCCTTGGCTTCCGCCGGGCGTACGACCGTGTCGTCCACCGTCGACGCCCGGGCACCGCCCTCGTCCGTCGGGTCGGCGAGGCCGTAGCCGACGACACCGCCCCCACCCAGCGCCATCGGCCCGGGAGCCGTCGGCGACACCTTTACCTTCATCGGCTTCGCCATCTGGAAGACCTCACCGGGACGTACCGTCCGGTTCGGCCGGGTGCAGACCGCGTGGTTGTTGTCGTCGTTGTAGGTGCAGCCCGACCGCCGCTCGGCGAACGTGGTCCAGGACGGCAGGACGATCTCGAACTTGATTCCCTTGGCCGCTCGGCTGCCCTCGTTGTAGAGCGCCCAGTCCAGTTCACCCGTGCCACCCGGGGCGATCGGCGTCTTGGCGATCGGATCGGCGTAGACGTCGTAGGCGACCGCAGCCAGGTCGTAGCCGGCCGGCGCGGCCTGGACATCCACTGTCGTCTTGTTGTTGCTGGTGTCCGGGTCCGCCGTCGCCGAGGTGACCGTGACGGTGAACGAACCGGCGTTGCCCTGCTTCTTGGGCGTGGTGGCGAAGAGCGCCGGAAAATCGTTGAGGGAAGCGCCATCGGCCAGGTCACCCAGGAAGCAGGTGACCTTCGCCGGCCCGGCCGGGTCACAGTCCGGTCCGGACGGTAGGCCGAAGGCAAGCACGTCCTGCTTGATCCTGCTGGCATCGATGGTGACCCGGATTCCCTGCGACACATCCGGGCCCTGGTTGGACAGTTGGATCCGGAACTGTTTGATCGCCGCGTTCTTGACGACCTTGCTGCCACCGATGAACAGGTTGAGGTCCGCCGAGGCGGTGGGTTCGGCAGACGCCGCCGAAGGGGCGGCCACCAGTCCGAGCGTGGCGAGTACGACGGCGAGACCGCCGCCGGCACCCGTACGCAGTGCGTAACGTCTCATCTGACCTCCATGTGAAATGGAGCATGATCGAGCGGCCGTCAGGCGTTCGAAGAGCCATGCGTTTGAAGAGTCATGTGTTCGAAGAACATCGTGGGCGAGCAGCCGAGCCGCCCGCCCACGATGCCGTACCTCAGTTGTCGTGCGTTCCGGCGGTAAACCGGTAGGAACGAGCGTCAGTCGTTCGGCTTCTCGTCGCCCGGGGTGACCAGCACCACCCGGCGACGACGGGCCAGCAGGAACATGACGCCGCCGGCGACCACCACGGCCACGCCGATCCCACCGATCAGACCCGCCTGGACCCCGGTCACCGGCAGACCGCCGCCACCGCCGCCGTTGCCCGCACCGGCCACCACGACCGCGAAGTCGTCGACGTTGTCGGTGAAGTCAACCTCGTCGGCCCCGACGTGCTCGGCGCTGACCATCTTGGCGTTCTTCGGCAGCGGCTTGGCCGCCGACCGACTGACCTGCGGGACCGGCGCCTGCCCCAGGGCGTTCACGGTCCACGACCCGCCGGCGAGCGTCACCGGACCCTCGACGTCCTCGGCCACCCGCACCGGCCAGTAGAAGACGGCACCGAGGTCGCCTTCACCGGAGAACGACTCGGGCATCAGGGTGAAGTCGCGGTAGGTGCAGGTCGCGGTCCGCTTGTCGGCGGAGTAGTCGCAGTCGTCCTCGGTCTCGGCGAAGGTCACCTGCTTGGGCAGTTTCACCTTTACCTGTAGGCCGGCGGCAACCTGATCACCCCAGTTGAAGACGAAGCCGGCCACCAGGGTGCGGTCTCCCGCCCGCAGCTTGGGCAGGCTCTCCTCCTCGTCGGAGAGCAGGTCATCGATCGAGTCAACCTTCGCCTTGACGTCCGGCACCAGGACCCCCAGGTCCACGCCGGGCCATCCGCTGATCATCAGCGGGATGGTCTTGCTGTTGTTGCTCTCGTTGGTGTCGTCCGGCGAGTTGATGGTGAAGGTCACCGGGGCGTGGTACGAAGTCTGGCCAGCTTTTCCCCGGATGACGAAGACCGGCACCTCGAGGGTCTCGCCGGGACCAGGGATGTCCTCAGCAGCGATCTCGCAGGTGAACTGACGCCGCTCGCCCGCTCTACAGTCACCATCGGTCATCGGCATCGCGACGATCCGCTCGCTGTCGACCTTCGATAGGTCGGCGGTGACACTGAGCTTGCTGGGGGTGCCCGTCCCCTTATTGGTGATCTTGGCCCAACCGAGCTTGCCCTCTGCGACCCCACCAACCTTCGTGCCGACGACGGAGAGTTCGAAGTCGGTTTGGGTTCCGGCGGCAGACGCCGGGGCACCGGCCGTGGCGAACACACCGGACGCGAGCAGGGCGGTCGCACCGGCCCGCGCCAGCGCGCGGTAACGAAACTTCATGAAGAGGTCCCCCGGGGGTAAAGGGAAGAGACGAATCGGCACGTTAGCCGTCCCCAGCCGCCGCCCGCTACCCCGTCCCGGGTCCACCATGAGCTGCATGGCTAACGATCACTTAAGGAATGTCCGAGTTGATGACCATTGCCGTAACAGCAATTCGTCAGGCACACCGAACGTGCCTGACGAATTATCGGTTCATCTGTGTAACCACCAACCAAAAGGATGAACAACCAATTCACCTGCGGCTGTCACACAATTACTTTGCGTCCACCAGGGGAAGACTGCGACCCGCGCCGCCACCGGGCAGCGCGATCGAGGAGAAGTGCGAGACGACCCGGTCGTCGGTGGGGTCGTCAGCCGGCGTACGGTGCACCGCCAGATGCCGGTAGCGGGTGTCCCGCTGCGCCGGAATCCGGTCGGCCGAACGGATCATCCAGATCAGCTCGTGCAGGTTGGACCGGTGCCGGGCCCCCGCCGAGGAGATGACGTTCTCCTCCAGCATGATCGAGCCGAGGTCGTCGACCCCCATGTGCAGAGCCAACTGCCCGACGTCCTTGCCGGTCGTCAGCCAGGAGGCCTGTAGGTGCGGCACCGTCTCGAAGAACAGTCGGGCCACCGCGACCAGCCGCAGGTATTCCAGCGTCGTCGCCTGCGTACGCCCCTTGAGGTGGTTGTTCTCCGGCTGGTAGGTCCACGGGATGAAGGCCCGGAAACCGCCCGTACGATCCTGCACGTCGCGGATCATCCGCAGGTGCTCGATGCGCTCGGCGTTGGTCTCGCCGGTCCCCATCATCATGGTGGCGGTGGATTCGATCCCCTGCCGGTGGGCCAACTCCATCACCTCGCACCACCGCTCACCCGACTCCTTGAGCGGGGCGATGGCCTTACGGGGCCGTGCGGGCAGCATCTCCGCGCCCGCGCCCGCGATCGAGTCCAGGCCGGCGGCCTTGATCCGGGCGATCGCCTCGTCGAGGCTGACGCCGGAGACCTTCGCCATGTGCAGGATCTCGCTGGGTCCGATCGAGTGGATGGCGAGCTGCGGATAGGCGCCCTTGACCGACGAGAACAGCTCCTCGTAGTACTCCACGCCGTAGTCCGGGTGGTGGCCGCCCTGCAACATCACCTGCGTCGCGCCCAACTCGACCGCCTCGCCACACCGGCGCAGGATCTCCTCCATCGGGTGGCTCCAGCCCTCCTTGTGCTTGGGCGCACGGAAGAAGGCACAGAACTTACATGCGGTGACGCAGACGTTGGTGTAGTTGATGTTGCGGTCGATCAGGTACGTGACGATGTTGTCCGGGTAGCGCCGCCGACGTACCGCGTCGGCCGCCTCGCCGAGCGCGTGGAACGGCGCCTCGGTGTAGAGCAGCAGCGCCTCCTCGGGCGTGATCCGCCCACCGTCCGCGCCACGCTGCAGGATGCTGTCGATCTCCCGGCTCACCGTCGTCACCCCCCGAGCCTACGTCGCCCCTGTCGTACTGTGCCGGCAGTGGTGGCCCATCTGCGGTCCGGCCCACACCCGCTCAGGCGTCGTAGTCGATGACCACCTGGTCGGTTACCGGGCTGGACTGGCAGGTCAAGACGTACCCGGCGGCCAGCTCGTCCGGCTCCAGGGCATAGTTGCGGGCCATCGTCACCTCGCCAGAGACGACCTTGGCCCGACAGGTCGAGCAGACCCCACCCTTGCAGGCATACGGCAGCTCACCCCGGACCTTCAACGCCGCGTCGAGCACCCGTTCATCCCGCCCCATCCGGAAACTCGACGCCCTCCCGTCCAGCATGATCGTCACGTCGCTGCCGGCCGCCGTCTCAGTCGGCCGCTGCGGCGGCGCGGGCGGTTCGTCGACGTGGAACAACTCCGCGTGTACGGCCTCCGTCGGCACCCCGCGCCCCGCCAGCACCGCCTTGGCGTCGACGACCATCCCGTACGGGCCGCAGAGGAACCACTCGTCGATCAGGCTCGCCGGCACGATGGTGTCCCACAGCCGGGTCAACCGATCGGCGTCGATCCGGCCAGAAAGCAGTGGTGATTCACCCGGCTCTCGGGACAGCACGTGCACCAGGTGCAGCCGGTCCGGATAACGGTCCTTGAGGTCGGCCAACTCCTCCACGAACATCACGCTGCGGGCGTAGCGGTTGCCGTACACGAGGGTGAAGGTGCTGGTCGGCTCGACGGACAGCGCGGTGGCGACCAGCGCGAGCACCGGGGTGATCCCAGACCCGGCGACGACCGCGCCGTAGCGCCGGCTCCGAGCTGGATCGAAGTCCGTGGTGAAGTGCCCCAGCGGCGGCATCACCTCGACGGTGTCGCCGGCCCGCAGGCTGGTGCCGGCGAAGGCGGAGAACGCCCCGCCCGGGATCGCCCGTACGCCGATCCGCAGCCGACCGTGCTCGGCCAGGTCCGCCGGGGTGGAACAGATCGAGTACGACCGACGCGCCTCCGTGCCGTCCGGTTGCCCGTCGACACGTCGTACGGTGAGGTGCTGGCCGGCGCGGAAGGCGTACCGGCTGCGCAGCTCGGGCGGCACCGTGAAGGTGATCGCGACCGCGTCGTCGGTCAACCGGTCGACCGCAGCCACCGGTAACGGGTGGAAGACCGGCCGCCGCCGTACCGGTCGGGTAATGGTCACGCCGGTCATCGCCGGTCCCTCCGCGTCATTGGCGTCCCTGATCTGTGTTCTGTCTCCGTCACAGCGGTTTTACCTGGTCGAACGGCTCCCGACAGGCACGGCAGCGCCACAACGACTTGCAGGCGGTGGACCCGAACCGGCTGATCTGCTCGGTCTCCGCCGACCCGCACTGGGGACAGGGCACCGCCAGCGCGATCGGGATCGGTCCGGCCCGGCGAGCCGGGTTGGGCGGGGCGATCCCGGCAGCGGCCAGCTTCGCCCGCCCCGTCTCGGAGATCCAGTCAGTGCTCCAGGCCGGGGCCACGACCGTCACCACCTCGACGTCCAGGTAGCCGGCCGTGGCCAACGCCCGCCGGATGTCGGCCCGGATCATGTCCATGGCCGGACAACCGCTGTAGGTCGGTGTGATGGTGACGGTCACCCGTCCGGTCTCCGGGTCCTCGGTGACCTCCCGCAGGATGCCCAAGTCGTCGATGGTGACCACCCGAATCTCCGGGTCGACCACCGCCGAGACCGCCGCCCGCGCGCTCACTGCGCCAATCCCTGTTCGCGACTGCGGGGCTCGCTCCGCTCACTCCTCACGCTCACCGTGCCAGCCTCCGTTCGCGACTGCGGGGCTCGCAAGCTCACTCCTCACGCTCACCGTGCTATTCCCTGTTCGCGACTGCGGGGCTCGCAAGCTCACTCCTCACGCTCACCGTGCCAGCCTCCGTTCACGACTGCGGGGCTCGCAAGCTCGCTGCGCTCGCTCACTCCTCGCGCTCACTACGCCAATCCCTGTTCGCGACTGCGGGGCTCGCTCGCTGCGCTCGCTCACTCCTCACGCTCACTGGTGCACTCACCAGTGTGCTCCCGGGTGGGCCCGGTGCAGGACCTGCATCTCGGCCAGCAGATAGGAAAGGTGCTCGGTGTGCAGCCCGGCCCGGCCGCCAGCCGGGGCCCAGCCGTCGGCCGGGGCCCAGCCGTCGGCGGGCCGATCGAGGGTCGCCTGCGCCAGGACCGGCTCCACGATCGCCAACCAGGCGTCCCGGAGGGTGGCCGGCGCGGCACCGAAGCCTGCCTCGTCGAGCCGGCGGGTCAGGTCGTCTGCCTGGAAGAGTTCGTGGGTATAGGGCCAGATCTCGTCGACCGCCGCCTGCATCCGGCGATGCGATTCCGCCGTACCGTCCCCCAACCGGATCACCCACTGCGTGCCGTGGTCGAGGTGGTAGGCCGACTCCTTACGGGCCTTGGCGGCGATGCCGGCGAGCCGCTCATCGGTGGAGGCGACCAGCCAGTCGTAGTGCAGCCGCTGGTAGGCCGACAGGAAGAGCAGTTTGGCGATGGTGACCGCGAAGTCGCCGTTGGGCAACTCCACCAACAGGCAGTTGCGGAACTCCCGGTCGTCACGCAGATAGGCCAGGGTGTCCTCGGTGACCACACCACCGCCGGCCGCCGCCGGTGACTCGCCCGCCTCGGTCATCAGCTCCCCGGCGTACGACAACAGCAGTCGAGCCGCACCGACCTGGTCGAGGGCGATGTTGGCCAGCGCGACGTCTTCTTCCATCTCGGGCGCGACGGACACCCACTCACCCAGCCGCTGGGCGGCGATCAGCGCGTCGTCGCCGAGCCGGAGCAGGAGTTCGGTCAGTTCCTTCTTCACAGGTGGGCCGCCCCGTCGGGCACCTCGTAGAAGGTGGGGTGACGGTAGACCTTGTCCGCCGCCGGATCGAAGAAGGCGTCCTTCTCGTCCGGGCTTGAGGCGGTGATCTGGCTGGCCGGTACCACCCAGATCGACACTCCCTCCTGCCGACGGGTGTAGAGGTCCCGGGCGTTACGCAGGGCCAGTGTCGCGTCCGGGGCGTGCAGGCTGCCAACATGGCTGTGGGCCAGGCCACGCCGGGCCCGGACGAATACCTCCCACAACGGGGAGACCTGCTCACTCACGCTGCCACCTCTGCTCGGGCCGCCTGCTTGGCGGCGTACGCGGCGGCGGCCTCGCGTACCCATGCGCCTTCGGCGTGCGCCCGGCGGCGGTGGTCCATCCGCTGCCGGTTGCACGGTCCGTCTCCGGAGATGACCCGCATCAGCTCGGTGTAGTCCGGCTGGGTGAAGTCGTGGGCCTGCCGCTGCTCGTTCCACCGCAGCTCGGGGTCGGGCAGCCCCAGGCCGAGGATCTCGGCCTGCTGGACGCACATGTCGACGAACCGCTGCCGCAGTTCGTCGTTGGAGAAACGCTTGATCTTCCAGGCCATCGACTGGGCGGAGTGGGTCGAGTCGGCGTCCGGCGGACCGAACATGGCCAACGAGGGATACCACCACCGGTCGATCGCATCCTGGGCCATCGCCTTCTGGGCGGGGGTGCCGTGGGACAGCGTGTGCAGGATCTCGTATCCCTGTCGCTGGTGGAACGACTCCTCCTTGCAGACCCTGATCATGGCGCGGGCGTATGGCCCGTACGAGCAGCGGCACAATGGCACCTGGTTGACGATCGCTGCCCCGTCCACGAGCCAGCCGATCGCGCCGACGTCCGCCCAGGTCAGCGTTGGGTAGTTGAAGATCGAGCTGTATTTCTGTCGGCCTTCGAAGAGCAGGTCGACCAGTTCGTCCCGGGTCACGCCGAGCGTCTCCGCCGCAGCGTAGAGATAGAGGCCATGTCCGGCCTCGTCCTGGACCTTGGCGAGCAGGATCGCCTTGCGCTTGAGCGACGGCGCCCGGCTGATCCAGTTGCCTTCCGGCTGCATGCCGATGATCTCGGAGTGAGCATGCTGCGCAATTTGCCGAATCAGAGTTTTTCGGTATGAATCCGGCATCCAGTCGCGAGGCTCGATCTTCTGATCCGCCCCGATCACAGCATCGAAGTACTCCTGGAGATCACTGTCGGCACCGGGTGACCCACTGGCCGCCAATCCACGGACGGCAGCGGCCCGCAGGTCCGCCTCTGCCGCCTCTACCTGATCAAGCAAGCCGGTGGCCGAACCCTCGTCAGCGCCGGGGAAGTCGTTGCCGTACACGACTCAAGTGTTACAGCTCTCATGCCACCAAGCCAAGATGTGTCACAGAGAAGAAGGTTGACCACGGAACGTCTACTTTCCGGACACTCATCGTTACGACACCGTCAATCGCAGGTGCAAACCAGTCCTAACTCGACAAATGACACTGATCACATTGGCAAGCATCTCCGGCCCCACCAACCCCGTTAGCGATCAGGAGAGACGCGCTCGGCGAAACCCGGGCCCGTCGCGCTCTGGCGTGTCGCAACCGGAGACGTAAACTCCGACTAGCGCTTGACCAGGGCAATCGCACATCGACGAGACATCGTCCTGTGGGCTTGCCGCTCCCCGAGCCATCCACACAGACAACTGCCTGAGCCACTCGCAGGACCTGCGGGAGGCTCCTGGCACGCGCCCATATCCCCCGCCCGGAGGCCGCCCGACACCGCCGCACACCTGGCCGCTCGGCCCCAACCCGTGGAGTTCCCCCACCATGCGTTCTCGTCTCACGCTGGCACTCACGCTGGCGGCAGTCGTCCTCGTAGGCGCATGGCTGATCCCTACCGCGTACGCCGAGCTGACCAGCCGCGACGACGGGGACCGCATCGGTACGGGGCAGACGCTGGCAACGCCAGATCCGTCGATGGCAACCACGGCTCCGCCTACGCTGGCACCGGCCGAGGTGTCGGTCGCCACTGACGGCTTCCTGTCCTGGGCGTTACTCGAACGGCGGACGGGCACGATCTCCGGCTCCCGGAACATCACCGCCACCAGCTCGACCGAGTCGATGATCAAGATCTGGATCGTCTCCGACGTGTTACGCCTGTTGGGTGACCGGTCACCCACGCCGCAGATGCTGAAGTGGGCCAGTAGCGCGATCCGGGACAGCGACGACGACGCGACCAACGCGCTGTACAACCGCGGGGGTCAAGCTAAGATCATCACTCGCATGATCAAAATATGCGGTTTGACCGAGACCAGGGCGATCGCGCCTCGGGGGACCACCATCTGGTGGAGTTACACTCAGATCTCCGCCCGGGACGCGGTACGCCTGGGAGAGTGCGTCAAGAACGGGAAAGCAGCCGGTCCGAAATGGACCGAATGGGTGCTGGACGAAATGAGCAAGGTGCGCGGCACCACCGCGCCAGCCGACCAAGAAGCTCGTCGGGGTGGCGGTCGCTGGGGCATCATCGACGGCCTGCCGGAGGAGATCAGATCCGGGACTCGGATCAGTATCAAGAACGGTTGGACGGCGATCGGCGCGGATCAGTCGTGGCACGTCACGTGCCTCGCCATCGCCGACGACTGGGTGTTGTCCGTACTGATGCGCTATCCGACAGCGAACGGCCTCGACCATGGTGCGCGGGTCTGCGCGAGCGTGACGAGTCAACTGGTCACCACCCGCCCCCGCACCGACGTCGAAGCCCCCCGACCAATTGAATTGGCGCTGAACGCGCCCCAGCCAATTGGAAAGGACTAATGGCAGTCAACCCTCGGAAGGCTCCACCTCGCAGCGGCGACGCGACGCCGCTGCGCCTCGCCATCGTCATCGGCGTACTGGTGGTGTTCGTGCTGGGCGCACTACGGCTACTCCCCGGGTCGCCGTTCGCGGTCTCCGCCGCCGCCACCTGGGGCGAGTCGAACAGCCAGGGGCAAGGGGGCTCCGATCCCGGCGTGCGGCCAACCCCCACCCCCACGACGCCCCCACCACCACCGCCGCTGCCCATCAAGGCGGGGTCCGTCGAGATCGACACCACCGGCTGGTACTCCTGGGCCATGCAGGACACCCGCAGCGGCGAGATCTGGGGCTCCGACAACATGGCGCAGACCAGCACCACTGCCTCGCTCATCAAGGCATGGATCGCGGCCGACTATCTTCGCCGGCTGGACGAGAAGGGGCAGGAGCCGACCAAGGCCCGCCTCCAGCAGGTGACCATCATGGTCCGGGACAGTGACAACGATGCCGCCTCGGCCCTCTGGACCCAGGTCGGCGGCTCCGCCACGGTGAAGCGCCTGATCAGCATCTGCAAGCTGACCGACAGCAGCACCCACCAGAACAACTGGAGCATCACCCGGCTCTCCCCCCGGGACATCACCCGGATGGGTGCCTGCATCGCTGACGGCCGCGCCGCCGGCCCGAACTGGACCAAGTGGCTACTGGACGAGATGCGCGCCGTCCGGGGCGTCGGCGACTTCGGCATCCGTAAGGCGTTCCCCGCCACGGAGCGCAAGGAGATAGCCATCAAGAACGGCTGGGTGGTCCGCGACGAGGAGGGCACCTGGCACATCAACTGCCTGGCGATCGGTGACGGCTGGACCATGGGGGTGATGGCTCGCTACCCGGCCGGCAAGGGGTACGAGCACGGTGCCAAGATCTGCCAGAGCGTCGCCCAGCAGCTCATCGCCGCCGCCAGCACCAGCACCTCCGCGAGCACCAGCGCCAGCGCCGACACCAGCCCTTGATCCGACCACACCAAGGTTCGACCCGGCCGGTCGGGCTAGTGCTCTGACCACAAACGGTCGCCGGGTTAGTTAACGGCTTCGCCGCTAGGTCATCTCGTCGTACGGTGTGGCGATGGCCAGGACGGCTCTTGGACGGTTCCGGTGGCGAACGAATATTCGGAGAGGGCTGCCGTGGTTCCTGGTGAACCGTGGCCTGGCGAGTAAGGGCACGGCCGACTGCGGTGATCATGAGTGGTACAAGGCTGACAATGAGGTCGAGCGCTGTTACCACTGCATCGTGGGACAGCGGCCCTATGATCCGGCGCACTTCGGGCAGACCGATTGACCAGCTGGTTGCGTGTTCAGGCTGCGCGGGCAGCTGCTTGGCCCCAGCGCCGTTGGCGCTCGCTGTGGACGCGGGCGCGTTCACGACGTTGGGCTGCTAGGACGTCGGGGTGGCGGGCGTTGGTGCTCTGCCAGCGCAAGTTTTGATGTAGGCGGCGGGTCAGCGCGGTGTGGCTTTGGTGGTCCGAACCGGCGATCACGAAGGTGCGTAGCGGCCCAAAATGCGCCCAGCACAGCCGCACCGTCGAGCCAGTCCCACGGCGCCGTGCGCTGCAACCGTTGACCCTCTTGATCATTCAATCGGCGTACTCGAACAGGTTCTGCCACCCACCCAGCCGGAGACCACCCACGCCGCCGCGCTTGCAAGCACAGCGGCGTGTCATACAACACCGGGAACGTTTGCAGTCAGGGCACTAGCCAGCGAAGAAGGCCCTCTCTGAGCTTAAGCCGGCCTAGCCGGTGAAGAAGGCCGGACCGTCGGTGGGCAACTCCGGCACGGCCCCCCGTGCGGCGGCCCGCCGAGCGAACTCCCGTAGGCCCGCCACCTGACGGTCACCGAGCGAGAAGTCCAGTACCCGGAAATAGTTTGCCAGGGTGGCCGCGTCGAACGGCTCCCACCGGGAGGCGGCCTCGGCCACCTTGTCCAACTCGGCCAGGCAAAGGTCCCGGGAGCGGAGGAACGCCTCGTGCACCTCCTTGACCAGGCCCGGGTGGGCGGCGGCGAAGTCCCGGCGTACCGCCCAGACGGCGAAGACCATGGGCAGTCCGGTCCACTCCCGCCAGGCCTGCCCGAGGTCGGTGACCTCTAGGCCACGACCGGGCGCTTCGTAGAGCGCGCGCAACGCCACGTCACCGATCAGCACCCCAGCATCCGCCTCCAGGAGCATCTGGGTCAGGTCGGGCGGGCAACTGAAGTATTCGGGATGGACGCCGTGACGATCGGCGAGCAGCATCTGGGCGAGGAGCACTCCGGTACGGGAGGTGGAACCCAACGCCACCTTGGCACCGTCGAGTTCGGCCAGCGGACGGGTGGAGACCACGTTGACCGATAGCACCGGGCCGTCGCTGCCCACCGCCAGATCCGGCAGGAGCAGCAGCTCGTCGGCGTGCCGTAGGTATTCGACATGCGTGATGGGTCCGATGTCCAGGTTTCCGGCGACCAGGTCGGCACTGAGCCGTTCCGGGGTGTCCTTGTGCAGGTCGACGTCGATCAGGGCACCGGAACGCATCAGCCCCCAGTAGATCGGTAGGCAGTTGAGGAACTGGATATGCCCTACCCGGGGTCGCCGAGAATCCGTCATGTCTCGACCGTATCCGGCCCTTCCGGACACCGCTCAGGCAGCCGGTCGTGCAGTGGCGTACTCCGCATCCACCTCGGCCTGCGACTAAACGCATCGCCCCCTGCCACGCCGAGGCGTAGGATCGACGGCCGCGCGAGGCGCGTATCTCCCTCGATTGGGCACAGCCGGCACCGCGACGACGGAGCAGCCGGGCGGCCCAGGTCAAGCGATCACAAACGAACGCACCGGAAGGTCCGTCGCATGACCCTGTCCGCCCAGCAATCCGATGCCGTTGTCGATGACGATCTTGGAAGTCAACTAGCTGCCGAACGAGCCCACCTCGATCTTTCCCGGGCCGCCCTACACCGGATGCGCGAGCGTGCCGAGGCGTTGTTCAGCGCCGGTGGCCAGGTGGCCGGTGACCCGTACGCGGCGGAGATGCTCGGCCGTACCCTGTCCCGTCGGGTCGCCGAGCTGGCTGACGACCCGAGCACGCCGCTCTTCTTCGGCAAGCTCGACTTCGGCGGCACCCCTGACAGCAGCGATCCCGACCGCACGGATCCCGACCGAAGAGAGCCGGACAACCCTGATCACGCGGACCACGCGGGGCGGTCGTATCACATCGGGCGGCGGCACATCACCGACGAGGTGGGCGAGCCGCTGGTGTTGGACTGGCGGGCCCCGGTGTCCCGGTCGTTCTACCGAGCCAGTGTGCGTGACCCGCAGGGCGTGGCTACCCGTCGCCGGTTCGGCTTCGGCGCGGGCGTACTGACCAGCTTCGAAGACGAGCACCTGGACCGGGGCGAGGAGTTGGGCACCGCCTCCCGCATCCTCACCGCCGAAATCGAACGCCCCCGCGTCGGGCCGATGCGCGACATCGTCGCCACCATCCAGCCCGAGCAGGACGAACTGGTCCGCGCCGACCTGGCCGACTCGATCTGCGTGCAGGGTGCGCCGGGCACCGGGAAGACCGCCGTCGGCCTGCACCGGGCCGCCTATCTGCTCTATCTGCACCGGGAACGGCTGCGCCGCTCCGGGGTACTCGTCGTCGGGCCGAACCGGGCGTTCCTGTCGTACATCTCGGCGGTGCTACCCGCCCTCGGCGAGGTGGAGGTCGCCCAGGCCACCGTCGAGGACCTGGTCGCGCGGCTCCCGGTCCGCGCCACCGACGACCCGGCCGCCGCCGTGGTCAAGCACGACGCCCGGATGGCCGACGTGCTCCGCCGGGCCCTACACGGGTACGTCTGCAAGCCCGAGGAGCCGATCGTCGTATCCGACGGTTCCTACCGTTGGCGGATCGGGGCGGACGCGCTGCGTCGGGTGGTCGACGAGGCCCGCCGGGAGGGGCTGCCCTACGGCACCGGCCGCGAGCGGGTCCGGGCCCGGGTGGTGGGCCTGCTGCAACGGCAGTCCGAGGCTCGACGGGGCGACTCCCCCAGCGACGCGTGGCTGCGCAGGATGGGCAAGGCGAAACCGGTCGCCGAGTTCCTGGACGCGGTCTGGCCGGCGGTCACCCCGGAAGGGCTGCTGTTCACCCTCTTCTCCGACGCCGCTGCGCTGGCCACCGCCGCCGGTGACCTGCTCACCGCCGAGGAGCAGGCACTGCTGCTCTGGTCCAAGCCGCCACGGTCGGCCAAGGCCGCGAAGTGGAGCGCCGCCGACGCCGTACTGATCGACGAGGCGGTCGGGCTGATCGAGCGTACGACCAGCTTCGGGCACGTCGTGGTGGACGAGGCGCAGGACCTGTCGCCGATGCAGTGCCGGGCGGTGGCCCGACGCAGCGAGCACGGGTCGATCACCCTGCTCGGTGACCTGGCCCAGGGCACCGCCCCGTGGGCCGCCACCGACTGGCGGGTGTCGCTGGACCACCTCGGCAAGCCGGACGCCGCCGTGGTCCCGTTGACCGTCGGGTTCCGGGTACCGGCCGCGGTGGTGACGTTCGCCAACCGGCTGCTGCCGGCGCTGGCGGTGGACGTACCGCCGGCCGAGTCGCTGCGCCGTGACGGGGCGCTCGACATCCGTACCGTGGTCGAGCCTTCCGGGGTGGACGATGCGACGGTGGCCGAGGTGCGGGCGGCGCTGGCGCACGACGGCTCGGTGGCGGTGATCGCCGCCGACGCGGCGGTGGAGCGACTGCGGACAGTGTTGACCGACGCCGGAGTCGAGGCCGGCACCGCCGAGGATGTCGAGTCGGTCGCACGGGTCACCGTCGTCCCGGCCACCCTGGTCAAGGGCCTGGAGTATGACCATGTGATCGTGGTCGAGCCGGCGCAGATCGTGGCCGCCGAGCCGCGTGGCCTGCACCGTCTCTACGTGGTGCTCACCCGGGCCGTCTCCCGGCTCGCCGTCGTGCACGCCGAACCGCTCCCCACCCCGCTTTGATGTTAGGAAGGGCCCCTTCTTATCGCTTTTTGTATAAGAAGGGGCCCTTCCTAACACCTCAGCGCCAGCGCAGCAGCGCGATCCGGCCGCGCTCGCCCGAGGCCCAGCAGGCACCGGTGGCCACGCATTCCACCGAGTCGAAACTGCCGGCGTCGAACCGCTGCCAGTTGCGCCCACCGTCGTAGCTGATGTCGCTGCCGGTCGGCCCGACTGTCAACGCCGTCTGCCCACCACGCCGGGTGACCCAGGCCGCCCCGGACCGGTACGCATCGGGCTGCCGTCCGGCCAGCGTCCAGCTCCGGCCACCGTCCCGGCTCACCGCCGCGCCGTCCGGGGCGCTGGTCGGCGTGGTGTAGTCGCCGCCCAACGCGATGCCGTGCCGACCGTCGCGGAACGCCAACGTGTAGATGCCGGCCGACGGGCCGCTTGGCACCGGGGTGTCCGTCACCCGCCAGGTACGGCCCCGGTCGTCGGTACGGAACACCCGCGCCTCGCTGCCGCCGCCGGTGGCGATCCACGCCGTCCGGTCGGCACCGTGACCGGCTACCGAGCGACCGCCATGGTCAGCGTCTCGGTGGGCACCCCGGTCGGCGGTGACCAGGCAGGTGCCGCTGGCCGCGAAGGCGAACTCGCCCGCCAGGGCGGCCGGCATCCCGGCCGACGGCAGCACCGCCCAGGACCGACCGCCGTCCGAGGTGGACAGGATGCGGAACTTGCCGTCGACCGGGTCGGAGAGGGCCAGGCCGTGCCGGCGGTCGAAGAAGGCCATGCAGTCGTAGAAGGCCCGCTCGTCGTCGTTGCGGAACGTTTCGGTCCAACTCTGTCCGCCGTCGTTGGTGCGGTAGATCCGCGAGTCGCCGCCCGTACCGATGGAGAGGATCACCGCGTGGTCGGCGTCGAACGCCTCGATGTCGCGGAAGTCCAGGGCCGACACCCCCGCCGGCCCGACCTGCTGCCAACTCCGACCACCATCGACGGTACGCAGCACGGTGCCGCCACTGCCGCTGGCCCAGGCCACTCGCTCGCTGACCGGGGCGAGTCCGCGTAGCCGGGCGGTCGAGCCGGTATCCCGCAGTTGCCAACTCGGGTCGGGTCGCCAGGCGAAGCCGGAGGTGGTGGCCAGCACCGCGACGGAGAGGGCGAGCGCCGAGAGCACACGTAGCCGCATGGCCCCGGAACGTACCGGATATCGGCGTTCTTGAAAATAGCTGGCGGCTTCTACGGTGGCTCGCCCCTCGCGAAAGCGACTGTCGGAGCATCGCCGGTTTGTGTCCGAACTGGTCGGTCGCGAATGGCGTTCACGGCGCGACCCTCGATTGTTGCCGGCCCACGCAGCCGCAGGTGGTGAGGGTGGCGCGGGTCGATTTTGATATCACGTATGGCGATACGGCGACAGCGGGCTGTCATGTCGATATCTGGCCGCTGGTGCCGACACGATCGGTGTTTTACGATCTTGAAGTTTCGCCTGTTGATCAGGCCGAACTTCTACGGATGGAGAAGAGATGCGGATCGCCCTTCGCCGCCCTGGCACCCGTGTTAGCGCGACCCTCGCCGCCGTTGCGGTCGCTGCCGGTGTGGTAGTCGGAGTGGCCTCGCCCGCGCACGCGGACTACACCAGCCCGCTCTACAAGACGTTGGCCGCCTGCAAGGCCGCCCGGCCCACGTACGTCTCGTCCTGGACATCGCCCGGACCGTGCTACCCGATGTACAACTGGAACGGCACCAAGCGGGTCGGCTACGCATTCAAGGTGACGACCCGGGGCTAGCACATCCGGTTCTGGTCCAACCCGGCAGCGGGCAGACCGCTTGACCAGGCGCCGTCGACTGCCCGAGCAAAGAGGTGGCCGGTGGCGCCTACCAAGTTCAGCAAGCCGTTGCGCCAAGCTTTCCAGCCCTACGCTGTGAGCCGCCGCCGACACTGCCCGGTGGCAGCATCCGTTACAGAGGTTCGGGGAGTTCGGCTACCACCTGGAAACCGCCGCACGGCCCGGCCTGGGCCACCAGCGTTCCGCCCGCCTCGGCAAGTCGTTCCGCCAAGCCTTTCAGCCCGTTGCCGGAGATCTCGGCAGGCTGACCCGTCGGGCGGGACAAGGGCGAGGGTGAGGGTGAGGGTGAGGACAAGGGTGAGGTGGTGCCGTTGTCCGTGATCTCCAGTCGGATTCGCCCGGGGTCGTGCGTCAGGACGATCGCGACCTGGGTCGCGTCGCTGTGCCGGATGATGTTCGTCGTGGCCTCACGTACCACCCAACTGAGCACGGTCTCGGCGTCGGGGGCGAGCGGTGGGCCGGTGAGCTGAACGTCCTGCGTGACACCTGCCGTGGTCAGTGCCGACCGGGCGCGGTCCAGTTCGGCGGCCACGTTGCTTTCGCGATACCCCGAGACGGCTTCCCGGATCTCGGTCAGCGCCTGCCGGCCGACGGTCTCGATGTCGGACGCCTGGGCGAGCGCCTGCGCCGGATTACGGTCCATCAGTCGGCGTACCGCTTCGGCCTTCACCACGATGACCGACATGCTGTGTCCGAGCAGGTCGTGCAGGTCGCGGGCGAAGCGCAGGCGTTCCCGATCCACAGCGGACCGGGCCAGTTCCTCCCGGGTCCGGCGCAGTTCCGCCGTGGTCGCGGCGAGACCGATGATGGCGGCTGTCACCAGGCCGGAGATAAAGGTGCCGTACCCGTTGATCATTGCGGCCAGCGGGTCGTGGTCCCGCTCCCCGGAGATCACTCCCGCCGAGCCACCCAGGACGATCAGCGCCATGATGAGGTGCTGACCTCGGAGTACGGCACCGCAGGCCAGCGCCAACGGCATGAACAGCTGGATCCAGCTGCCGCCGTACGCCAGGGCGAGCGGGTAGGTGACGGCGGCCTGCGCGGCAAGCAGAATCAGCGTGGTCCGGTTGGCGCTGCGGCGAGGATCGAACGCCCGGTACGCCACCACGACGTAGAGGGTGACGAAGGCCAGTAGGCCGGCACCGCCCAGCCAGGGCGGGGACACTTCGCCGCGGATCAGGTCAGCAACGGAACCGGCGGTCAGCATCAGCCACGGGAGGAAGGCGGCCCCGCTGGTCAGCTCTGGCAGTTTGTCGACGTCGACGTTGGCGTTCGGATTCGGCCACCAGCGCTTCTTCATGCCCATCCTGCTCGACTCGATCCTGTTTCTTCTGCCTCGACTCGACTCGCCCGGTCAGGCACGACGGCCGCTCAGGCACGACGGCCGGTCAGGCACGACGGCCGGCCCGACGGTACGCGTAGCCGGCGTACACGCCGAACACCACCAGCCAGCCGACCAGGACAAGTACGGTGTCGAGCCCCACGGCGGCACCCTGCACGGTGTCCCAGCCCAGTTCCCCGAAGCGGTGCCCCGGAGTCCACCGGGCAACGGCGGCCAGCCAGCCGGGGAACTCCGACACCGGGAACCACAGACCACCGAGGAAGGCCAGGAACAGGTTGGTCACGATGTTGGTCACGTTGGTGGTCTGGGCGGAGAGGGCGTACCCGTTGGCCAGGCCGAGCATGGTGAACGGCACCGAGCCGATCCACAGCAGCAGTGTCAGCATCACCCACTGACCGAGCCCGAGCCGTACGCCGTTGACGATCGCCCCGGTGAGCAGCACCACCACGATCGCCGGCAGCACCATCAGCGAACCGGTCACGGCCCGTCCGACGACCGCCTGGGCCGAGGTCAACGGGGTGATCCGCAGTTGGCGTAGCCAACCGACGGCCTTGTCCTCGGCCACCGCCGTGCCGGCGGTCAGTCCGGCGCTCAGCGCACCATACGCGGCCAGGCCCACCATCGCGGTGACCGCCCAGCCGGAGGAGCCGTCGGCCTTGCCGCCGACGTTGGTGAACATCAGGTACATCAGCACGGGGGTGCCGATGCCGAAGATGACGAACCCGGTGTCCCGGAAGGTACGACGGAGTTCCAGCTTGACGTACTGGTAGACCGGGGCGATCTGGCCGAGCATCACGAACCTGCCTTTAGCGTTGGTACGAAGGAGAAGTGAGGAAAGAGACGAGCGTCAGGAAGGCGGGGTGGCGGTGAGGGTCAGGAAGGCGTCCTCCAGTCCGGCGGAGGTCACTTCGAGGCCCCGTACCGGTCCGAGCAGGGCGAGTGCGTGCACGGTCGCGTCGGAGTCGGCGGTCCGCAGGAGCACCCGACCGTCGCGTTGGGCCACCGAGAGCACCCCGGGCAGCGACTCCAGGCCGGCGGGCGCCGGGCGACCCTGAAGATCGAAGGAGACGAGACTCGCCCCGACGGCCTGCTTGATCTCGGTGTTGCTGCCGTCGGCGACGACCCGGCCCCGGTCGATGACCACAACCCGGTCGGCGTTCTGGTCCGCCTCCTCGAGGTAGTGCGTGGAGAAGAGCACCGTCTTGCCCCGCTCGGTAAAGGCGTGCATCGACTCCCAGAACGAGCGCCGGGCCGCCACGTCCAGTGCGGCGGTCGGCTCGTCGAGGACTAGCAGGTCCGGGTCACCGACGAGGGCGACGGCGAAGTTGACCCGCTGTGCCTGACCGCCGGAGAGCCGGTCCACCCGCCGGCCGGCGAGGTCGGTGAGCCCGGCCAGGGCCAGGGCCTCGTCGACCGGCATGGGCTTCGGGTAGCTGCTGGCCACGAAGGTCACCAGCTCGCGCACCGTGACCCGGGGTACGGGCTTGCTGTCCTGGAGCATCGCACCGACCCGCCCGGCGCGTACCGCCCGCTGCGGGGTCTCCCCGAAGAGGCGTACCTGGCCGGCGGTCGGCTCGTCCAGGCCCAGCAGCAGGCTGATCGAGGTCGACTTGCCCGCGCCGTTGCGGCCGAGCAGGGCGACCCGCTCGCCCCGCCCGATGGTGAGGTCGAGCCCGGCGACCGCCCGTACGTCGCCGAACGTCCGGACCGCGCCGGCGAAGGCCACCACCGGTGCCGCGTCGTGTGTCTTCGTCATGCCAAGAACGATATGAGCGCAGCTCAGGTGCCTTGTAGACGAAAATATCCGGACTCCGGCAGGACAAATGTCATTGCCGCCAGCGCCCGAACAAAGAACTCAGAGCCAGCCGCGTTCGTCGGCGATCCGGGCGGCCTCCGTACGGTTTCTTGCTCCGGTCTTGCCAATGGCCGACGACAGGTAGTTACGGACGGTGCTCTCGGACAGCCACAGCTTCGCCGCGATGTCCGCCACCGTCGCGCCGCCCAGCCCGGCCGCCAGTACCTCCCGTTCCCGGACGGTCAGCGGGCTCGGTCCGGCGCTCAACGCGGCAGCCGCCAGCGTGGGATCGATCACCGACTCGCCGCTGAGTACCCGTCGGATCGACGCGGCCAGCTGATCGACCGGGCCGTCCTTGGAGAGGAAACCCCTCGCCCCGACTTCCATCGCCCGACGCAGATAGCCGGGACGGCTGAACGTCGTGACGATGAGCACCTTGCAGGCGGGCAGTTGGGTACGCAGGTCGGCGGCCGCATCCAGGCCGCTGCGGTGGGGCAGCTCGATGTCCAGGACCGCGACGTCGGGGCGGACCTCCAACGCGACCGGCACGATCTGGTCGCCCTCGGCGACCTGGGCCACGACCGTCATGTCATCTTCGAGGTCGAGCAGCAGGGCGAGCGCGCCCCGCATCATTCCCTGGTCCTCGGTCAGCAAAATCTTGACGGGCTCCGCGGCGGCGGCTCCGACCAGGTCGTCTGTCATGGCCACCACGATACGGGGATGCTGATCATGAACTGTCGAGCCCGAGCGCGTCCAGCGCCGCAGCGAGGTCGGCGGCGACGATCACCTGCCCGGTACGGTCCCCATCGGGTACGAACACCCGACACCCTCGGCTGTCGAGCTGCACGGTGACCGCCTGCCCCGGGTGCTGCTCACCCAGCCACCGGATCGCCGATGCGGGATCGACCGTCGGGTCGGATGCGACCGGGCTGGCGGCGGCTGACTGCGGGACGACAAGCGGCTCCCCCGGGTCGGTCGGCACGGCCTCCAGCACCGCGATGTCGAGATATTCGAGGGCGTACGCGATCGCCGCTTCCAGGGTCGGATGCATCGGCGACTCGGTACGGCCGGGGGTGCCGAGTTCAATGCTCCACCATTCGCCGTGCACCCGAAGCGGGTTGCCCTCGGCGTACCGGTGGTTTTCGACGGTGACAATGGCGTTCAGCCCCAGCCCCAGGGCGAGCCGGATCAGGTTGGCCAGCGGCGGTGCGGCCGGTCGGGCGGCGAGCACCAACAGTCGAGCCGACGGCCACCAGGGCCCGGCCGCCCGAAGGTGCTGGGCGAACACGTCGGCGTCCGGGGCAGGCAGCGTGACGATCCCGTCAAGCAGGTCCTGGTCGATCGGGTGGCCGCCGTCGAGTTCGGTGAGGTCCTCGGGGCGTACCCGGAAGGTGTCGGCCCAGGTGGCAAGCTGGTGGCGTGCGGGGAGCCGGACCACCGGCCGACCATCGGGGTGCAGGGTCAACCATTCGACGTCGACGGGATCGCCGGCTCGCCAGTTCAGGTGCACCGCCCGTACGCGCAGGTCGGTGATGGTGACGACGAGTCCGGAGTGGATTCGGTGGGTGCCCGCGCAGGTCGGGCAGGGCAGCACCGAGCGGTGTTGACCGGTCCCGTCACAGAACGGGCAGCCCGGTTCGGGCCGCTGGCCGGCGAGGGCACAGTGGCAGACCTGCAACCCACTGGCCGGGTCACAGTCGGGGCAGGGCAGTTCGGTGATCGGCTCCCCCTGCCAGCTCGGGGCGGGCGGTTCCGGGTCTCGCCGCAGCACCGGGCTGATCCGGCGTACGGTCTGCCCGGTTTCCCGTCGGACCGTGGTCTCGCTGGTCCCGGCCACCCGGAGCACGGTGTGGCACCAGCGCCCGTCCCGCCAGATCGCCTGCGCGCCGGCCACGTCGTCGCCGCGTCGGCTCGGTCGGGCACAGTCGGCGACGATCCGACGTTCGAGCTGGTCAAGCTCGGTTGTCGGCCGCCGGGGAGTCGGCACGGCGGATGGCTGGACCAGGTACGCCGATGCGGGCGCGGGCCGCCGGGAGGTGACCACGCCGTCCAACGCCCGTCGTACGGTGGTGGCCGCCACCGCCTCGCGCAGGTCGGCCGCTTCACCGCCCGGTTCGGCCGGCACCTCGGCGTCAGCCGCCCGATAGCCGATGCTCCAGGTCAGTCCGCCGTCTCTGGTCCGACGAGCCTCCACCACCAGGTCGAGGCAGAGCAGCCCGGCGATGGCACACAGCCGGTCGAGCCCACGATCGAGGTCGGGCGGGACCAGGGCGGCGGCTGCGTCAGCGTCGCTGTGTCCGAGGTAGACCTGCCACGGGCAGCGGCTGTGCCCGGCGAGGGCCTTCGCCTCCAACGCCAGCCGGCGTCCGGCGGGCAGGTGTGGTCGCCACTGTCTCGGTAACCGGACGACAGGTTCGACCGCCCCGGTCAGCACGCTCCGCCAGGCCGTGACGCCGACGGTGGCAGCCAGCTCGCTCACCAGCGGAGTCAGCTCGATCCACCAGCCGCCATCCTGGTCCGGCGTCGGCTCGCACCCGCCGGGCACCACGTTGTGGGAGGCGACCGCGCCGGTGTCGAGGTTGGCCATGGTCAGCACGAGTTGCGCCCGCCGCCGACCGGTCTGCCCGCACCGATTACAGCCGACGGCGACGCCGCCCACCCCGGCACAGAGCCGGCACTCCGGGTAGGGCTCCCCGCCGGCTGCTGTGTCGTCGGTCGGGCTTTGATCAGCGCGGCAGCGGCAGGGCACCAGCCGGAACGTCATACCTTCGCAGTCGGGACAGTCGACCACCATCGGGTCGAGCACACGGGGGTTGCTCACCGTCGCCGCCCCGCCGTGCACGGCACGTCGTGGTCGGCCCGCAACGTGCACCGTCGCCCGTCGTCCAGCTCCCGGTCACAGAAGAGCCGATACTGTACGGCCGAATCGTCTTCCTCGGACAGTGACGCGTTGCCGGGGTCCACGTCGGGCAGGAACGTCACCGATCGGGTCAGCGCCCGAGCGAAGTGCTTCGCTGCTTCCAGGTCTACCGCCGTGAACGGCACGTGCGCGACATACCTGGGCCGCCCGATCATCGCTCGCCCACCAACTCTCGCCTGCTCCGGGCCTGTCGGGACTGCCAGTCGTGCAGCGCGTCCTTGATCTGGCGGGTCTCCTCCCAGCTCCGGGCCACCTCGTCGTAGAGCAGGGCCAGATCGTCGGCGACCCGTTCGAGGAAGTCACCGACCTCGGCGGCATCGACGCCGCGCCGGCCGCGCCGGCTGAACCGGGTCTCCCGTACCTGCCAGGGCGGCATCGGGGTGTGCGCCCCCGACCGGTACGCCGCTCGCACCCCCGGCCCGGTCCCCGCCCGGTCCGCCTGCGGCCGCCCAGAATACGGTCGCCCAGTTTCCGGCGGCCTGGACCGGTGTCGACCGTTCCCGGCGTCACGTGTCCCCAAAAGACGACGAACGACAGCACGCACGGCACACCACCTTTCTTCTCATGGGGAAGATCAACGTAATTACCGATTCGGCTATTACGGCTTTCAAGGCACGGCGGCCAGGACGGGGAGAGTAGGGATGGCCGCCGTGCCGAAACTCATTCTGTGCCCCGCTGACCAGCACGGCAAAGCCAAAAATGCGCCAGTTTTTGACGCGCCCATTGACATTCTTCCCCCGTCCCGATACCGATAGGGAGAGAGGCCGGGGAGATGTTAAAAAATTTGACTGGGGGTTGTTTGATGACCGAAGACATTGGCTCGACGGTGCCCCGGCGGCAGTTGGGCCGAACGCTGCGCCAGCTCCGCGAGGAAGCCTGCATCACCCTCGACGGGGCGGCCAGCACCCTGCGCTGCACCCGGCAGAAGATCTGGCGGATCGAGAGTGGACTCGGCCCGACCCGGGTGCCGGACGTCAAGGCGTTGTGCGATCTCTATGACGTTGCGCCCGAGCTGGTGGAGGCGCTGTCCGGGCTGGCGACCCAGACCAAGTCCAGCGGCTGGTGGCACGCCTACGGCAACGCCGTACCCGAGTGGTTCGAGCTGTACGTCGGCCTGGAGTCCGCCGCGTCCCACCTACGCGGCTACGACGACGCCCTCATCCCAGGCATCTTCCAAACCAAGGACTACATGCTCGGCGTTCACGGAGACCGTTCTGACCTCACCGACGAGGAGATGCATCGCCGGATCGGTGTCCGGCGACAGCGGCAACGCCTCCTGACCCGCCGGATACCCAGACCACCCCGGCTGGAGTCGGTGCTCTCCGAATCGGTCCTGCTCAAGTGCGTTGGCGGGCCGGCGGTGATGGCTGGTCAACTCCGCCACCTGCTCAAGCTGACCCAGTTGCCCCAGCTCTCCATCCGGGTGCTGCCACTGGCCGCCGGCGCACACCTTGGCGCTGAAGCCGGCACCTTCATGATGCTCAGCTTTCCACCCGGCAACCGGTCCACCCCCGAGCCGCCCGTGGTCTATTGCGAGTCATGGACCGGGGCGCTCTATCTCGACCGGCCCAGCGAGCTGGCCGCATACGAAAAGGTGTGGGCGAGCCTGGATGCGCTGACCCTGGATGAGCAACAATCGAAGAGCATGATCAGCAAAATCATCGCGGAGGCCCACCATGGCTAACCTGTCCGACGCACACTGGCGCAAGAGCACCCGCAGTGGAAGTAACGGCGGCGCGTGCGTCGAGGTCGCCGACAACCTCACCGACATCGTCGCCGTACGCGACAGCAAAGACCAGACCGGCCCGGCCCTCACCTTCACCCCCACCGCCTGGGCAACCTTCGTCACCGCCACCAAGACCACCTACCGCACCCACTAACCCCCGCCCTCAACCCCGAGGCTTTGTGAACACTTGTTGTAGCCCCGGCAGCAACACTTGTTCACAAACCGGCGACGCTGACACCCTGCACCCTTCAGGGCCTCAGCAAAGTCGTGACTGTCTCCGAGATGAGGCATTCGCCCGCCGTGCGTCCGGCGCTGCGGCCCAGCCATCGACGAACTCGCTCCGCCCCGACGAGGCGATCATGACGCTATGGACGTTAAAACCGAGCGGTTAGGTCCATAGCGTCATGATCACCAAGGCCAAAGGCAGGGGCGCACTGCGCAACAATCGAAGAGCATGATTAGCAAGATCATCGCGGAGGTCCACCATGGCTAACCTGTCCGGCGCACGCTGGCGCAAGAGCACCCGCAGCGGCGACAACGGCGGCGCGTGCGTCGAGGTCGCCGACAACCTCACCGGCATCGTCGCCGTACGCGACAGCAAAGACCAAACCGGCCCGGCCCTCACCTTCACCCCCACCGCCTGGGCCACCTTCGTCACCGCCACCAAGACCACCAACCGCACCCACTGACCCTCTCTGATGCCGAAGACGGTGCCCGAGCATGGGCACCGCCTTCGGTCGTCGCAAGATCATTCGCTGGTGCGGTAACCGGTCAGACGGTCGGTTCACTGGTGGGCGAGCGATGGCCGCCGTGGCACGCAATCAACGCGTCTACCACGATCTCGGCATCAGCGTCTGCGACATCCGCCGGGCGTGACGGCGTTACTGGTGCCGATTTTGTGGATCGCGGCACGTCGGGCACGCGTCGCCGGATCGCGGTCGCCCGGGATCATCGGGCCGATCTGCGGGTTTCTCACCGCCTGCGGCGGTGGCTGGGTGGTGGCCGCGCCGAACGACGGCAGCGATCCGAAGCAACTGGGCATTGTGCACGACGCCGGGGTGCCGAGCTGGATCAGCATGGCTGACGCCGGGGTGCCGAGCTGGATCAGCATGGCTGACGCTGTGGTGCCGTACGCGGTCCTCATCGGCGCTACGGGCGCGGTACTGCTGGCGTTATCGGCGTTCATCACCTGGGTGAGGAGGCTACCCCCGACCACCACGAACGGCGGTCAGAACAGCAGCTCATCAAAAATCACCTAGGGCCTGTCACCGGCCTACCCTTGGCAGCCCTGCCACGCGGAGAATCAGCTCCGTTCCCGAATCCAGAGCCGCAGCGGCGTAGCGTCGAAGAAACCGCAAGGTGCGCCGTAAGAACTTCTGCGGGAGAGCCGATGGACGCTGTCATCTCCGGGCGCGGCCTGGCCCAACGGTATGGGCGACGCTGGGTGTTCCGATCTCTCGACCTGATGGTGGGGACCGGGGTGACGGCGCTGCTCGGGCCGAACGGCTCGGGCAAGACCACGCTGCTGCACACGCTGGTCGGGCTGCGCACCTCGCGTGGCGGCACGCTGTCGGTGCTGGGCGTCGACATGCTGCATCGCGGCGGCCCGCAGGCCATCGCGGCGCGGGTCGGTTTCCTGCCACAGAGAGTTACCGAGAGCAACCTCCCCGCTGACGCCAGATTCAACACCGCAGCGTTTCCCCTAGTCAGTGTGATGTTTCCGATAGGGAAGCAGAGCAAAGGGAAAACGCGCAGCCCGCCGGGCAACGGCACAAGACCACTGCCTGTAGCCGGCTTCTCTAATGATCAAGCTGAGGGGACAGGCCCTTGGAAACGGGGGTCTATCGTTCGATCGACGGGTCCGAATCAGAACGCTGGAGAGACTGTCAACGGTGGATCGGGGCGATGATCATCGTTCTCATCCTGGCAACCGGGGCGGCCTGGTGGGCTGGTGCGATCACGCCTCGGTTCGGGCCTGGCGCAGGCTCCGAATACGGCGCCAACCACGGGACGATCTTCTACGGCATCAGCCTGCGCAACACCAGCCGCCTGCCGGTAACCATCATCGACGCCGGCCGTAGCGGCACCGGACTTGAGTTGACGGCGGTCGAAGGGGACTTTCCGATCACGTTGCAACGCGACGAGGAGGCTTGGATCAAGTTGTATTACCAGGTCACCGACTGCCCTGCGGTGACCGCCGATGCGTGGCCCGTACCGGTGACCGTGGAACGCCCGTGGGGCACGAAGACCGTCTACATAACGCTGCCAACGCAACGTCAATCGCAGTGGCAGGGGTCCACCTTCCCCCCGCTACAGGTTGTCCGGAACGGCCCTGTCGAATGGCAGCGAAGTCAGACGGACGTGGCATGCGCCCTGCTTGGCTGAGTAGAAGTTCACCATCGCTCTAAAGTGGAGCCACTACACCGAGATGGGAGCAGACGGATGCCAGTGTGGGTCCTTGGCGTGGCCACGACGCTCCTGGCCGGGCTGTCCCTACTGGGACTCGTCCTGGCCACCCGCGTTCGGCCGACAACCCCGGCCAGCCGATCGGTGACCCGAGGATGCGCCTTCCTCTTCGGTGGCTTCGCCACGCTCTCGATCTGGGTCGCGTTCGACCAATGGGATGCGCGCACTCACGTCATACGTGCATACTCGACGACCGAAATTCGCTACCTGGCGCTGCTTGTCGCATTCCTACTATCGCTGGTCGGCATCGCCATGCTGGCCTCGCCAGTCGTCTCCAGATCACGCGGTCGTTAGTTACCAGACGGCAGCTCAGCCGATCGACCCCGCCACCGCGCGGGTCTGGCGGGCGATCTCGCGTTCCTCGTCGGTGCCGATCACGCAGACGGTCACCTCCGAGTCCGGCGGCGAGATGACCCGGTCCCCGATGCCCGCGTTGCGCTCTGGATCGACGGCGATGCCGAGGCGGTCCAGCCCGGCCAGGGCGGCGGCGCGCACCGGTGCGGCGTGCTCGCCGACGCCAGCGGTGAAGGTGATCGCGTCCACCCGGCCGAGCAGGGCGTAGTACGCCCCGACGTAGCCGGTGATCCGCCGGCAGTAGACGTCGAAGGCCAGCGTCGCCGCCGCGTCGCCGTCGGCCCGGCGGGCGAGCACCTCGCGCATGTCGTTGACGCCGGTCAGGCCGAGCAGCCCGCTGCGGTGGTTGAGCAGGTCGTCGATCTCGTCGACGGAGAGTCCGCCCTCGCGGCGCAGGTGGAAGATCACCGTCGGGTCCAGGTCGCCGCTACGGGTGCCCATCACCAGGCCCTCCAGCGGGGACATTCCCATCGAGGTGGCCACGCTCCGGCCGCCGGCCACCGCGCAGGCGCTCGCCCCGTTGCCGAGGTGCAGGGTGATCGTGTTGACCTCTGCGTACGGGCGGCCGAGCAGTTCGGCGGTCCGCCGTGACACGTACTCGTGCGAGGTGCCGTGGAATCCGTACCGCCGGATGCCGTACTGCTCGGCGGTGTCCCGCTCGATCGCGTAGGTGGCGGCGGCCTCGGGCAGCGTGGTGTGGAACGCGGTGTCGAAGATGGCGACCTGCGGTACGTCCGGCAGCGCCGCCCGGGTGACCTCGATGCCGGTCAGGTTGGCGGGGTTGTGCAGCGGCGCGAGCGGGATCAGGTCGCGGATGGCGGTCAGTACCGCGTCGTCGATCAGCACCGGCTCGCCGAATCGCATCCCGCCGTGCACCACCCGGTGCCCGACGGCGGTCAGTCCGGTCAGGTCGAGCCCGTCGAGGATGCCCCGGACGGCCGTCTCGTGGTCGGCTGGCCCGCCGCCGGGCTCACCGATCCGCTCCACGATGCCCTTGTCGATCACCCGGTCACCGTCGTACAGCCGGAACTTCACCGACGACGACCCGCAGTTGAGGACGAGGACCCGGTCGGCGGGTGCATCCTGCGGGGCGGTGGCACCGACGGACGGCGCGATCATGACGACTCCTCGACAGCGGCCTGGATGGCGGTGATCGCCACGGTGTTGACGATGTCCGCCACGGTGGCACCCCGGGACAGATCGTTCACCGGTCGGCGTAGGCCCTGCATGACCGGGCCGACGGCCACCGCCCCGGCGGAGCGCTGCACCGCCTTGTACGTGTTGTTGCCGGTGTTCAGGTCCGGGAAGATGAAGACCGTGGCCCGGCCGGCGACCTCGCTGCCGGGCAGTTTCGTGGCCGCCACCGCCGGGTCGATGGCCGCGTCGTACTGGATGGGTCCCTCGACGAGCAGATCGGGGCGGCGCTCCCGGACCAGTTTGGTGGCCGCCGCGACCTTCTCCACGTCGGCGCCCGCGCCCGAGCTGCCGGTGGAGTAGGAGAGCATGGCGACCCTCGGTTCGATGCCGAACCGGGCGGCGGTGTCCGCCGACGAGATGGCGATGTCGGCGAGTTGGGCGGCGTCCGGGTCGGGGTTGACGGCGCAGTCGCCGTAGACGAGCACCCGGTCGGCGAGCAGCATGAAGAAGACGCTGGAGGAGACCGATACACCCGGCACGGTCCGGATGATCTCGAAGGCGGGACGGATGGTGGCGGCGGTGGTGTGGGTGGCACCGGAGACCATCCCGTCGGCGTGCCCGGTCTGCACCATCAGGGTGCCGAAGTAGTTGGGCTGCGCGACGATGTCGTAGGCCAGCTCGACGGTGACGCCCCGGTGCGCGCGCAGTTCGGCGTACGTGGTGGCGAACTCGTCACGCCACTCGCTGGCGGCGGGGTCGACGATCTGCGCGCCGCCGATGTCGATGCCCAGTTCGCGGGTGCGGCGGGTGATGTCGTCGGGACGGCCGAGCAGGGTGATGTCGGCGACGCCCCGGCGCAGCAGGATCTCCGTCGCCCGCAGGATCCGTTCCTCCGCCCCCTCGGGCAGCACGAGGTGCCGGCGTCGGGTCCGGGCGCGGTCGATCAGGTCGTACTCGAACATCATCGGGGTGACCCGCTCGGAGCGACTGACCCGCAGCCGGCGAGCCAGGTCGTCGGTGTCGACGCAGCGCTCGAACACACCGAGCGCGGCCTCCACCTTGCGCGGGTTGGCCGCGCTGAGTCGTCCCTCGATCCGGCTGGACGCGGCGACCGTGTGATAGCTGTCACTGGGGACCGAGATCACCGCGAGCCCGGGCTTCAGCGCCTCGACCAGCCGCATCGCCCGTGGGTCCGGCTGCTCGCCGAGGGTGAGCACCATTCCGGAGACCGAGACCTGGCCGGCCACGTGTGCCGCGCTCGTGCCGACCAGGAGGTCGTCCCGGTCGCCCGGCATGATCACCAGCGCGCCCTCGGTGAGATGGTCCAGCAGCGTCGGTAGCTGTGCCGCCCCGACCACGTAGTCGAGCACGTCCCGGCTGAGGGCGTCGTCGTCGCCGGCGAGCAGGGTGCCGCCGAGGGCCGCCGCCACCTCGGCCACCGTCGGTGCCGACACGGTCGGCACCTCCGGGATGGCGTACGTGGGCACGGGCAGCTCGGGCAGCGTCATCGGGCCGGGCACCCGGTTGGCGATCACCGCCAGCACCGTCGCCCCGAGGTCCGCCAGATCGTGGTACGCCCCGCGCGCCGCCGCCGCGATCGCGGCCGGTTCCTGCCCGAAGCCGTCGATGACGGGCACCACCACGCTGCCGAACTCGGTGGCCAGCCGGGCGTTGAAGGCCAGTTCGCGGGGGCCGGCCCCATCGCCGCCGTCGGCGAAGTCGCTGCCCACTACGACCACTGCGGGGCAGCGCCGCTCGACTTCCCGGTACCGCTCGACGATGCTGCCGATGAGTTCCTCGCGTCGCCCGTCGGCGACCAGCGCGGTCGCCTCGGCGTAGCTGGTGCCGCTCAGGTCGGCCAGCGGCAGGTCGATCCGGTAGCGCTCGCTGAGCAGGGTGAGTATCGGGTCGGGCCCGGTTCCGCCGACCAGGGGCCGGAACACGCCGATCCGATCGACCTGTCGGGACAGCAATTCCGCGAGCCCGAGGGCAATGGTCGACTTCCCGCCGCCCGATCCCACGCTGGTCAGGTACACACTGCGCGCCACGGACCCACCCTAGAAGATCTTCGGGCGGTCGGCTCGGGTCCGACGGCCCCACTTCCGCAGGGCGGTCGCCCTGTGTCACCGGGGTTGACCACTCTAAACGGGTGCGGAGGCCAGTCAGTGGGGCCGGCTATCTGACGGGTCCACGCACCCCGGGTGCCGAGAACGTGTTCGTGGTCTACCTCGACCTGAACAAGCCGCCAGAATCACTTCCACAACGGATGAACCGACCCCTTCAAGATCCATTATCCGACACTCACGGCCCCTGATCGGCAGCTAATTTAAGGGCGCCCCGCGAATTTCTACTCATAGTTTCCTGCGGGTCGCATTTCACCCGTCATCTGGAGGTATGCATGTTCCGACGACCGCTACGCGGGATCGCCGCAACCGCAGCGATTTCCATGGCGCTTATCGTGGCGGCGGCACCACCGAGCATGGCGAGAGACCATGCTCGGGCGGAGCAGTGGCCCACCCTGTCCAAGGCCAGCGCAGCGGCCGCCAGCATCGCCCCGCTCACCCCGGATGTGGCCCGTACGATCAACCGCGCCAGCACCAAGGTCAGCCCCCACGCCAGCGTCAGTGCCGACGCCACCGCCGCCGACTACGAGCGGGCACTGTCGGCGTACTGGACCCCGGAGCGGATGCGCGCGGCGCGCCCGATCGAGCAGAGGCTCAAGGACGACACACAGCAACCTCACCTGGCACCAGGCGCCACGGTGTCGGCGCCCACCGCCAACCGGGTCGCTGGCGAAGCGGCGGTCACCCACAAACTGCGCGGCAAGCCGCTGACGGTCCCGCCCCACAAGCCGGAGACCGAGCCCGTTCCCGCCAACGTGGTGACCGGGTCGACCGGCACCGCCACGGCCAACGCCGTGGCCGGAGCGCCGTCCAAGCCCGAATACTCGGTCTTCCACGCGGTAGCCCGCACCATGGGCAAGGTCTTCCTCAACCACAAGGGGACGGACTACGTCTGCTCGGCCGGCCTCGTCATCGGTTCGGGTAAGTCGCTGGTCTGGACCGCAGGCCACTGCGTGTACGACGCCGGGGCCTACGCCGCCAACTGGATCTTCGTACCGGCCTACAGCGACGGGCAGCGTTTCCCCAGGCAGGCAGCCCCGTACGGCTACTGGTACGCCCGCACCCTCTTCGCCCAGACCGACTGGGTCACCAAGCGTGACTGGCACGGTGATGTGGGTGCGGCCATCGTCTGGCCCAACTCCGAGGGCAAGAAGATCCAGGACCTGCTGGGTGCGCAGGGGATCTCGTTCAACCTGCCCTACTACCCGTACAGCAACGCCTTTGGCTACCCGGCGGACCCGCCGTACGACGGTGAGAATCTGTACCAGGTCGTTGGCCAGGCCTATGACGCTGGAGCCAGCATCATCTACATGGCGAACACCATGACCGGGGGATCATCCGGCGGTTACTGGCTCACCAATTTCGACGGTAATTGGGGAACCGTCAACGGGCACAACAGTTTCGCGGAAGACGATTCGCCGTACATGTATTCCCCATATTATGGCCGGGACACGCAGAGGTTCTACAACAGTGTCCAACATCTGGATCCCATGACCATGTAATAGCCCCGCCGAGCGCCCGGAAAGGGCAGGCAAGGTTGGGCGGGCCGCCCCTGGGGCGGCCCGCCCGGATGGTACGGACGGTCAGCCGGTCTGACCGACCTGGTCGACGATGGTGAGGGCCAGCTCCGCGGACGACTTCGCGAAGCCGAGGAGGGCGTGGGTCTTGGCGTCGAAGACCATGATCATTTCCTTCGGGCCGTCCGCCCCCGTGGTCGGCCAGGCAATGCCGATACCGCGCCGGCCCATGCCGTCCGCGGCCTCCTTGATCACACGGAGGCCCGGCACCGTGATCGCGGCTTCGTACAGCGCCGCACGGGACTGCGGACGTAGATAGTCTGCGGCGAGGCTGGCCACGTCCTTGGCGATGGAGTTCGGCTCGCCCTCGCCGCTCGCGTTCTTGAGCAGGTACGCCTTCATGGCAGCGGGGTCGGTGGGCAGGTCGGGGTGGTACGCGGGGTTCGGGGTGCAGGGCTCGGTCCGCCCCGCAATTACCTGGCCACCCTTCACCACGGCGGCCTGCCCGTTCCGGCAACCCGGAACGACCGTCTGCTCGTTGCCGCTGCCGGACGTCGTCTTCACCCGGCCGTCCCGGGTCCCGTCCACCGACAGCCAGCTCTCGTAGGTTGTCGATCCCTCCTGGCTCCGCCGGTAGACGAACTGTCCGGGCTGGGGGGTGATGTCGGGCAGCTGGCGCGCTGCGGTCGCCGCGCTCATCAGCACCCAGGCGGGGTCGGCCTGGGCGGCCTGCTGGGAATCCGGGGCGCTACCGCCGTCGGGCGTACCGGGGGCGAGTACGACCACCCCGGCAACGGCCGCCGCGACGCCTGCGGCGGCCACGCCACTGAGCAGGAACCGCCAGTTCCAGCGGTGGGAACGCCCGACCGCCCTGGGGGCGGGAGACTCGGCGGTCGCTGCGGCCAACAGCTGGCTGCGGGCCGGGGCCAACTGTGCGAGTGTCGCCGGCGGGATCTCCTGACCGATTTCCTGGAGCAGTCGCAGATCATCCATTGCTCAGTGTCTCCTCGATTGCGTTGGTGGGATCGCTGCTCAAGTTCTCGCGGAGCAGCTTGCGGGCGCGGTTGAGTCGTGAGCGCACGGTGCCGACCGGGATCGACAACGCCGCCGCTACCTGGTCGTAGGTCAATTCCTCCCAGGCGATCAGCAACAGCACGTCGCGATCACGGGCGGAGAGTTTGGCCAGAGCGTCGAACAACGTCTGACGCAGTGACTGCGCGGTGACCACGGTGACGACTCGGTCGGCATGTGACGCCTCGCTCGTCGTAGGTACGTACGCCTGCCGCAGCCGGTATTCGCGTTCCTCCTCGCGCCGACGCTGGCTGACGATGTTGGTGGCGATCCCGTAGAGCCATGGCCGGGCTTCCGGATAGGCCGGGTCGAATCGCTTCCGGCGACGGAACGCCGCCAGGAACGTCTCGGCAACCAGGTCGTCGGCGATCCCGGCACCGAGCCGTCTCACCAGATAGCGGTGAATGTGCGGTGCATGCCGGTCGAATATCAGCGCGAAACTCTCGGGGTCCTGGACGGACCGTTTGATGATGGCCGCGTCCGTCATTGTGCCGACGTCGGCGGCCCCGACTTGTCTGGAACGATTCATGCACGCCCTTCCGCGGAGCCAGGAATCATCACCTGTTATCCGCCGGCCACCGCGAAACGGTTCACGCGCTCTTCACGCGACCGCGTGCTTGAACCAGCCGATGAAGATCACGAAGTTCGGGCATGCGTGTACACCGGATGGCACTCGAACGCGCGTACGCCATCCACAGCGGCCTGCTCAACGAGTGGGGCCTACAGGTCCTCGACAGCGTGCTCGAAAGTGAGGCGGCTCGCCTGGATGCGGAGATCCGGCGGCTCCCGTCCGGGGGTCGCGTCCGACTCTCGGTGTGATGGCGGCGCTGTCGGCGCGACAACAGGGATGGCCGGCACCGCTGCTCGCCCCCGCGCTGCCGGGCTGAGGGCTTTCAGCATTTCGGGGGCAGGTCACCGGTCCCCTTGGGCAGATCCGAATAGATGTCCGGGACCCACACGTCGTCGGTGGTTCTGTTCCAGATCGTCGAGGAGAGTTGCCGACCGGAAACCTCGTCCGCCACCAGCCGTCCGTCGTGCGCCTGGCAGATGACGTAAATCACGGTTCCTTCCGGATATCCCCGGTCGGCACGGCCGGGAATGTAGGGACTCCGAGCGGCAACCACTCCCCGGAATCGTCGCTGTTCCTCCGAGTACGTATTGACGATCTTTGCGGGCCAGGTCTTCGGCACGGGTGATTTCGGCGTCGTCGACGCAGCGGCACCGGGATCGGTCTTCGGAGTCTCGGTCGGGCCACCGGCGACGACTGCGCCGGGGACCCTGTCGGCAGGTGACCGACTCGCCGAGCGTACGTCGTTGAGCAGGGCGGTCGCCGCCACCAGGAGGCTGGCCACACCGATCAGGGTGGTCTGTCGTTGATGGTTCGAGACCCACTGCCGCAGTCGCCGGGACAGGCGTCGCAGCCGGGCGACGACCATATGGGCCACGTGCCGCATCCACCCCAGCCGAAACTGCCGCCACACCAGGTCTCCTCCCATCAGGAGCGCCCTTTTCGACCAGTGTGCAATTACCGAGCGAGGTTGCCAAGGCACGACACGTCATATTTCACCCCTCACCAATGCCGGGAATCGATGGACTCGGGGTGACCCATCGGGGAGGATTGCGAGTTTTGTGATCAAATGGGGTTAGGACAGCCGCATCAACTGTCCACAGAGGAGGCAATGTGCGGGGATTACCAAGGAAGATAACGCGAGCCGCCGGTGCCGCCGTGCTGGCACTGGCCATGCTCGCCACCGCAGCGACGCCGGCCGCCGCCACCAGCAGTGGCCCGATCCCGGCCCAGCAACAGCACGGCGAACTGCCCGGCAGCGAGCTACAGGCCGCCCTCGTCAAGGTCACCGACGCGGGCATGGTCGGGGCCTTCGCCGAGGTACGCGACAACCTGGTCACCTGGCGAGGCGCGAGCGGCACGGCCGACCTCGGCAACGGTCGGCCGATGCGCCCCGGACTCCAGCACCGGATCGGCAGCGTCACCAAGACGTTCGTGGCGACCACGTTGCTCCAACTCGTCGGCGAGGGGCGAATCGCACTCGACGCGCCGGTCGGGACGTACCTTCCCGACTTCGCGGCCGACGGGGTGACCGTCCGGATGCTCCTCAACCACACCAGCGGCATCGGCAGCTACGACCGGGTCGTCTTCGCCACGCCCGAGGACGTGGAGCGACACCGCAACACCACGTTCGACCCGCGCGAGTTGGCCCGGATCGGGCTCGACATGCCGCCGACCAACGTCCCCGGCGCGACGTTCGCCTACTCCAACACCAACTACATCCTGGCCGGGCTGATCCTGGAGCAGGTCACCGGTCGGCCAGCCCAACTGGAGATCTACCGCCGGGTCATCCGACCGTTGGGCCTGTTCCAGACGTACTTCCCCGGCACCAACACCCGCATCGTCGGTCCACACGCCAAGGGCTATGTTCCCTGGTACGGCGGTGAACTACGGGACTTCAGCGTCTACAACATGTCCTGGGCAGGTACGGCCGGTGAGCTGATCTCGACCCCGTCCGACCTGAACCACTTCTATCGGGCGTTGCTGGACGGCCGGTTGCTGCCGCCGGCGGAGTTGGCGCAGATGCGTACCACCGTGCCGTTGGACCCGGCCCGGCCGGCGACCGGCGGCTACGGCCTGGGCTTGGTGAGGTTGGCGCTGCCGTGCGGCACGGTATGGGGCCATGACGGGATCGTGCTGGGGCACAGTGCACTCTCGCTGCACTCGCCGGACGGTCGTCGCCAGCTCACGTTCGCGGCGAACCTCACCCACTATGCGGTGCCCGGCCAGCCCGACCCGATCAGTTCCGCGACCGTCGACTTCGCCGTCACGGCGTTGTGCGGCACGACCAGTGGGCCGATCGGCGACCCGAGCCCTCAGGGGGTGACGGGTGGCCCACTGCGGGTGGCCCCGGCACCCGGCGGGCCGGCGCTGACCGCGACGCCACCGTCAGGCCAGCCCCACCAGGGCTGACCTGCCGATAGACGGCAGAGGGCGGTAGCCGGGGGTCGACGTCGTCGGCCCCCGTTTACCGCGCCATGGACTTTGTGTCTTAAAGTTGTTTACGTGAGCCCCAGTGATGACGACATCCCGCCCGCCGACCCGGCCGAGGCACTACGCCTGATCACCGAGCAGCAGGCCGAGGTGTCCCGGCGACTCAACCCCGACCCGCGCCTGTTCCACTGGCCGTGGGGGGTGGCCTGGCTGGTCGGCTTCGGGCTGTTCTTCCTCCGCTTCGGCCCCGACGGTCGGATCTTCGTCGACCTGCCCGAATGGCTGCCGCTGACCGTCCTCTTCGTACTGCTGGCCGCCGCCGGCATCATCACCGGCGGAGCCGGAGCGAAGGCGTACGGGCAGGTCGTCGGGGCCTCCTCCCAACGTGGCACGTGGTACGGCCTGGCCTGGTTCCTCGGCAACGTCAGCCTCTTCGCCGTCAACATCAAGATCAGCCCCCTGCTCCCCGACGACCTTCAGGGGCTGCTCTGGGCGGCCAGCGCGGTCGGCCTCGTCGGCGTACTGCTCATGGCCGGTGGCGCGATCTGGCTCGACCGCAACCTGTTCTGGCTCGGCGCCTGGATCATCGTGCTCAATGTCGCCGGACTGATCGCCGGACCGGGCTGGCACGCCCTGATCATCGCGCTCGGCGGCGGGGGCGGCCTGCTGCTCGCCGGCACCATCGCCGCACTTCGGCGAAAGTCATGAGCGCACCCCCGCCCGAACTCGACCCGGTCATCCACGCCCAGGCCCGGCTCCGGGTCGTCGCCACCCTCGCGACCCTCGCCGAAGGCGACCAGATCACCTTCCCCCGGCTCCAGGACATCCTCCAGATGACCGCCGGCAACCTCTCCGTACACCTGCGCAAGCTCGAAGACGCCGGCTACGTCGACATCACCAAGACCCACCAGGGTCGTACCCCGGCGACCCTCGTCGCCCTCGGCCGACGCGGCCGGCTGGCCTTCGAGGAATACACCGCAGCGGTACGCGCCCTGCTCGACCTTTCCGACGCCAAGGAGCAACGATGATCCTCGCCCGCGCCGACCAGGTCACCCGCCGGTTCGGCGACGTCCTGGCCCTGGACCACGTCGACCTCGACGTCAGCAGCGGCGAACTGGTGGGCCTGCTCGGCCCCAACGGGGCTGGCAAGAGCACCTTGCTGAGCCTGCTCGTCGGCATCCGCCGGCCCACCTCCGGCCGGGTCGAACTCTTCGGCGGCGACCCCCGCGAACCGGCCCGCCGCCAGCGGATCGGGGTCACCCCGCAGGAGACCGGCCTGCCGCCCACCCTGCGGGTCGGTGAGGTGGTCGACTTCGTCTCCGCCCACTACCCCGACCCGGTGCCCCGGGCCGAACTCCTCGACCGGTTCGGCCTCGCCGACCTCGCCAAACGGCAGACCGGCGGCATGTCCGGCGGGCAGAAGCGCCGGCTCGCCGTGGCGCTCGCCTTCGTTGGCCGCCCCCAACTGGTCTTCCTCGACGAGCCGACCACCGGTCTGGACGTCGAGGCCCGACACGCCCTCTGGGACGGCATCCGCAGCTTCCACGCCGAAGGCGGGACGGTGCTGCTCACCAGCCACTACCTGGAGGAGATCGAGGCGCTCGCCCAGCGGGTCGTGGTGATCGGGCAGGGCCGGGTGCTGGCCGACGACACCGTCGAGGCCATCCGGGGCGTCGTCGGGGCCCGCCGGGTCAGCCTCGACACCACCGACGTGCTGCCCCGACTGGCCGGTGTGGTCGGTGTCGAGCGCGCCGACGGTCGTACCCACCTGCTCACCACGGACGCCGACCAGTTGGTCCGCGAACTGGTCACCGCCGGGGTCGACTTCGCCAACCTGGAGATCCGGCCCACCTCCCTGGAGGAGGCGTTCCTGGCCATCACCGGCCGCGATGAGCGGTCGACCACCGCACACGACGGGCAGCCGCTCGCCGCCTGACCAGCCACTCGCTGCCGACCAGCCGACCGCCGCCTGACCAACCGATCACCGCCTGACCGGGAGACCCGACGTGCACCTGACCCTCGTCCACACCAGGTATCAACTCCTGGAGACCATCCGCATCCCCATCGCGGTGATCGGCAGCGCCTTCTTCCCCGCCGTGTCCATGCTGTTCTTCGTGGTGCCGTTCGCCGGGGACGACCCGGTCGCCGCCACCTACGCCACCGCGTCGATGGTGACCTTCGCGGTGATGACCAGCAATCTTTTCCAGTACGGCATCGGAGTGTCCGAGGACCGGGCCCAGCCCTGGGACCCGTACACCCGGACCCTGCCGGCCGGGGCGTTTCCGCGCTTCGCCGGCCGCGTCCTCGCCGGCCTGGTGATGCTGATCCTGCCGATCATCCCGGTGGTGATCATCGCCGCGGTGGGGACCGAAGCGACCATCACCCTCGGTGGTCTCCTGGCCGGGCTGGGTTCGGTGGTGCTCATCTCGATCCCGTTCACCCTGATGGGGCTCGCCATCGGCTACGCCCTGCCCAGCAAGGCCGCGCTCGCCGTCGCCCAGGTCCTCTTCTTCCCGCTGGCCTTCGGCGGCGGCCTGCTCTCCGCCCCCGGCAGCGCACCGGGCTTCATCGAGATCATCGCGCCCTACCTGCCCACCCGGGGCGCGGTGGAGCTGATGTGGGCCGCCGTCGGCGACTTCGACCCCAACCCGGTCTCGCTGATCGCCCTGGTCGGCTGGATCGTCGTGCTGGCCGTGCTGGCCGTCTGGGCCTACCGGCGCGACGAGGGCCGACGGTTCAGCTGACCCGACCCGACGCCCCCTCCCAGGACCGGTGGTCAGCCGGTCTGCCTGCCCCGCCAGGAGAAGATCGCCAGAACCGCGAAGACGGCGATGGGGATGGTCACGATCACGGCGATGCCGACCGAGCGGCTGCGGGTCGCCTCGCACAGTGCCCGCTCATTCTCTCGTACCGGCAGAATCACCTGCTTGCCGGCATTCCTCTCCTCCGCCCGGTCACCGGACTTGAGCCCATCCTCGGTGGCGTCCTCCGGCACATGAAGCACCGATCCGCAGACCACCCGTGCACCGTTCTCCGGGTCTGACGAGCGGTACGCCGACGGTGTGGTGGACGAGCCGAGCAACCACAACAGATAGCCCAAGCCAACGAGCGCAATCACCAGATAGCCGAGGGAAGCCCACTTGTCGCGTCGCATCCGCGCAGTCTATGTCGATCAACGTGAAAAAGGCTCTCAGCTCTGTTGTTCGGCGGGCCCTCGGACCGGCACCACCAGTGGGCCGTGGGCGCCGTCGATCACCCGTACCCGGGCCCGATAGTGGGTGGCCAGCAGTTCTTCGGTGAGCACCGCACGCGGTGGCCCGGCCGCCACCATCCGCCCCCCGGCCAGCAACACCAGCCGGTCGGCGTACTCGCCGGCGATCGACAACTCGTGCATCGTCGCCAGCACGGTCAGCCCGTGGTCCCGGCGCAACTGGTCGACCAACTCCAGCACCTCCTGCTGGTTACCGATGTCCAGGGCGCTGGTCGGTTCGTCGAGCAGCAACAGGGTCGCCCCCTGGGCCAGCGCCCGGGCCAGGAACACCCGCTGTCGCTCACCACCCGACAGTGTCGTCAGTGGACGGTCGGCGAACCGGCCCAGGTCCAACCTTCCCAGTACGTCGTGCACCGCCGACAGGTCGGCGGCCGACTCCCGCCCCAGCGGCGGCATGTACGGCGTACGCCCGAGCAGCACGTAGTCGAAGACCGCCATCCCGGGCGGGACGACCGGAGACTGGGCGACCGTGGCCACCACCCGGGCCCGCTGACGGCGGTGCAGCTTCGCGCTCGGCGTACCGAAGAGGGAGACCGAGCCCGACGCGGGCAGCAGGCCGCCGACGGCGCGCAACAGGGTCGACTTGCCGGCGCCGTTCGGGCCGATGATGGTGACCCATTCGCCGACGGCGACGGTCAGGTCGACACCGTCCAGGATGCACGCCCCGTCCAGGGTGACCCGCAGGTCGACGGCCTCGACGGCGGTCGGCGCGCTCGTGGCGGTCAGGTTGGCGGTCATGACGCCACCTGCCGGGTGGTCCGCAGCACCAGCACGAAGAACGGAGCGCCGAAGAGAGCGGTAACCACACCGATCGGGATCTCGGCCGGGGCGGCGGCGGTCCGGGCCACCACGTCGGTGAGGGCCAGGAACGCCCCGCCGAAGAGCATCGACAGGGGCAGGATGACGCGGTAGCTCGACCCGGCGAGCAGCCGTACGGCGTGCGGCACGATGATCCCGACGAAGCCGATCAGTCCGGAGACCGACACGGCGGCGGCGGTGCCGAGCGAGGCGGCGGCGATCAGCAGATAGCGGGACCGCTGCGGGTGCAGGCCCAGACTGGTCGCCTCCTCGTCGCCGACCGAGAGGGTGTCGAGTTCCCGGCGGTGCAGCAGCACCACGATCGCGGTGACCGCCGCGTACGGCAGGAGCACTCTGACGTCGTGCCACCCGGCGGTGGCGAGCCGACCGAGCAGCCACGAGTAGACCTGCTGGATGCTGTCGGCGTTGCGCTGTAACAGGTAGGTCTGCCCGGCGGAGAGGAAGGCGGAGACCGCCACCCCGGCGAGGATCAGGGTGGTCGGCGATCGATCCCGGCCACCCGCCGCGCCCAGCCCGTACGTCATCAGCACCGCCCCGGTCGCGCCGACGAAGGCAGCCAGCGGGACGGTGATCGGCAGCCCGCTGATCTCCCCACCGCCCACGCCCAAGGCGATCACAGCGGTAACCGCGAGCCCGGCACCGGCCGCCACCCCGAGCAGGTGCGGATCGGCCAGTGGATTGCGGAACACGCCCTGGTAGCAGCCGCCGGCCAGGGCGAGCATCCCGCCGACGAGCAGCCCGAGCACCACCCGGGGTAGCCGCAGCTCGGTGATGATGGCGACCTCGCGTTCGGTCAACCCACTGTCCAGGTGCACCCCGGGCAGCAGGTTGAGCAGTTCGAGGGCGACACTGCCCGGCGGCAGGCTGACCGGCCCGAGTGCCACGCCGACGATCAGGGCGACGAAGACGGCGACGAGCCCGCCGACCAGCCATCCCGGCCGCAGCCCGGCCGGGCGTAGCCCCGCCGGCCGTACTCCCGTCGGCCGAGCCTCCCGGCCCGGCCGCGCCGGGGGTGCGGAGGGGCCCCTCGTTGTCGCTTTTTGTACCGGGAGGGTCCCTTCCGCACCACGAATCCGGCGCAAGGTCACGCCGGCACCTTGGCCACCGCGTCGGCGACCGTACGTACCAGGTCGACCACCCGCGGGCCCCAGCGCGAGGCGATGTCGTCGTCCAGCGGAACCACCTGGTTGTTCTTCACGGCGGTCAGACCAGCCCAGCCGCTGCGCGCCCTGACCGTCTCGGGGCTCTGCTTGGCCTGCTTGGTGTCGGCCAGGAAGATGAAGTCCGGGTTGGCCTTGACGATCACTTCCTGGGAGAGCTGCGGATAACCCCCGTTGCTCCCGTCGGCGTCGGACGAATCGGCGATGTTCTCCATACCGAGCTGCGCGAAGATCGCACCGACGTAGGTCTTGCTGGTCAGTGAGTAGTACTCCGGGCCGAGTTCGAAGTAGTAGGTCAGCTTCTTCGCCCGCTGCGGCAGGTCCTTGACCAGCTTGGCGATGTCGTCCTTCATCCGCTGGCTGAGGTCGGCCGCCTCGTCGGCGTGCCCGGTGAGCTTGCCGAGGTCGCCGAGTTGGGCGTACGTGTCATCCAGTTTCGTTGCCGCCGAAGCCAGGTAGACCGGGATCTTCAGCTTGGTGAGCTGGTCCACGATCTTGTTGAGGTCGTTGGAGATCACCACCAGGTCGGGGTTCTTCGCGGCGATCGCCTCGGCGTTCGGGGTGAAGCCGGACAGGTCACTCTTGGGTGCCTCCGGCGGGTAGTTGGACTGGTTGTCCACGGCCACCACCTGCTTGCCCGCTCCGATCGCGAAGAGCATCTCGGTGGTGGCAGGCGACAGTGAAACGATCTTCTCGGGCCGCTGGTCGAGGGTGACCGCGCCCACGGTCACCGGGAACCCGGCGGCACCGCTGGCCTCGCCGGACGGCTGGTCCTTCGAGTTGTCGGCACACCCGCCGAGCGCCACGACCGCCGCGAAAGCGGCGGCGAAAACCAGGGACGTACGCCTCTTCATGGTCCTCCTGTCGGTCGAGGATTCGTTGCTTCGCCGACAGGGACCGGGTTCGCCCGAGGCCCGCCTGCGAGACGCTCTTCCTCGAGAACGCTGGTCGCGACCACACCGCAGGCGACCTGGCTCACCCCCGCTTCGGCACGCCCGGCGGCGGGCCGAAGATCCCCGGCCAGGGCCGGAGGTACGGGGTATCACAGTTGCGGGACAGCGCCGGATTCGCACCGGCTTCGCTGCAGGTTGGTCGCAAGCACCGTAGCGCACCAACAGCAGCGGCTGGCACCGGCTGGGTTCCGCGGTTAGGGAAGGGCCCCTTCCTATGCGAGAAGCGATAAGAAGGGGCCCTTCCCTAACCCAGATCAGGAGGCGGTGATGGTGACGTTGTCCACGCCGGCCTCGACCAGGCTGGCGCCGCTGGCGTCGGCGGCCTCGATGAGGATGCGGACCGACTGCCCGGCGTACGCCGACAGGTCGAGGTTCGCTGTCGTCCAGGTGCCGTTGCGGTTGCTGGCCGCTCCGTTCTGGGTGAGCAGGGCGGTGGTGCCGCCACTGTGCACGACACTGACCCGGAGGTAGTCCGCGGACGATGAGTTGGAGCCGTGCGCGAGATACCAGGCCAGCGAGAGCCGGAGCGTGCCGCTGGCCGGCAGGGTCACCGCCGGTGAACGGGCACTGGTCACGCCGCCGTCGATGTCGTAGTCACCGGCGGAGGTGCCGGCCAGCCGACCGGTGACCAGGTCGTTGCTACCCGCGTACGGGGCGAGTTGCTTGGCACCGCTGGAGCTGGTCGCCTGGGCGGTGCCCCGTTCCCACGCCCCGGAGGTGGCGGTGTCGGTGCCGGACGGGTTGGTGGTCCAGCCGGTCGCCGTCTCGAAGGTGTCGGACCAGACGGTGGTGCCACCGCCGCCCCCGTCACCGCAGTACTCGGCCTGCTTGCCGATCACCCGGTACGGGCAGTCGGCGTACTCGCTGAGCAGCAGGACGGCTTCCCGGTTGCGGGAGGTCTGCGCCGGGATCACCTCGTCGGGCGGGTAGAAGCCGCCGCCACCGAACTGGCCGGGGTACATCTCGAAGGTGTACGCGAAGATCTGGTGCTGGCCCCACATCCAGTCGATGCTGTCTCCGTCGGTGATGTAGAGGTCGCTGGACTGTTCCGGGGTGTAGTTGTTGGTGGCCGCCATCTGCTGACCGAGGGTGCGGAAGGTCGCCTCCTGGTCGGTGTTCAGGCCGGGTGCGGTGTTGGCGGTGGTGTAGCCGAACGGCCAGAGGATCAGTTCCGAGTAGGTGTGGAAGTCGATGTTGGCCTTGATCTGCTGGATACCACCGACGACGCGGCCGTTGACGAAGTTACGCAGCGCCGCGGTCTCCGGTGAGGAGAAGGCGGACGGGCCGCGGTAGGTCTCCGACGAGGTGGAACCGGACGAGCCTCCGCAGCAGCCCCACTGGTAGGACCAGTTGCGGTTCAGGTCGGTGCCGACGTACGACGAGCCGCTGTTGGGCTGCCGGTTCTTGCGCCAGGACCGGTAGGAGCCGGTGGCGATGTCGTACTCGCTGCCGTCCGGGTTGACGGTCGGCACGATCCAGATCTCGCGGGTGTTGACGATGTTGGTGATCCGCGAGTCGGTGCCGTAGTTGTCGGTGAAGAGGTTGAGCAGGTAGATCGCCATCTCGACGGTCAGGTGCTCGCGGGCGTGCTGCTGGGAGTTGAACAGGATCTCCGGTTCGTCCTCGTCGGTGGCGACGTTGTCGGAGATCTTGATGACCGGCAGGTCCCGACCCTCGTACGAGCTGCCGATGCTGCTCTTGCGGGCGATTGTCGGGTGGTCGGAGACCACCTGGTTGATGACGGCGGTCAGCTCGGCGTAGTCGTGGTAGTTGGAGTCGGCCGGCGGGAAGCCGGTGATGCCGACGTCCCCGGTCGACGGGGCCGGTACGACCTCCAGCCGGAAGCCGAGTGCCGCGATCGCCTTGGCCTCGGTCGCGGTGGCGGAGACGAACAGCATGCCGTGCTCGCTGTAGTCGATGGCCGCGCCGGTCCGGGCGACCGCGTTGCGATCGGCCAGGGTACGTGGCCCGAGCACCCGATACTGGGTGGCGGCTGCACTCGCCGATGCGGATTCGGGGGCACTGGGGGCCGGGTCGGCGGAGACCGGGCCGGTCACGGTGGCGATCAGCCCGATCGCGAGGGCCGCCGCGAGGATGGTGTTCCGGCGCGGCGACCTGGATCGGGTGCTGGGTGCGCGTAGGCGCATACGAACCTCCTGGGGGTGGGGAGGAGCCCGCTGTCGATGAACAACTGCACCACCGATCCATGGTCATATCAATATCCATCACTTTCTTTCTTTGCGTGGTTCACGTTCACCGAACCGGATCCCACTTCACCGGATCACGGCTTTCGGCAGGATTCTTCTTCGAATAGACATCTGGCGAAACTTCCTTCCGGACGGGATAGTGACGGCAGTAAACCCCCGAACCCCGGAGCAGCCATATGGCCAGACCCCGTCTACACGCGGTCGCCCTCGCCGGCGTCACCGCGCTCGCCCTGTTCGGCACCACCGCACCGGCACACGCCGCCCCCGGTGCCCTCGGCACCACCAGAACCGGCGCCACCAGTGGCGCCCCGATCACGCACGACGAGCAGATCACCTATCAGGACTGGAACAGTTACGCGGACTGGCGTCGCGGCACCCACGCCGGCACCATCGCCCTGCCCGGTGCCCGTACCGGCATCACGATGCTGAAGCCGGCCGGCACCACCGACTACACCGACCCGCACACCGGCGTCACCAAGACCTGGCAATACAGCACCTGGACCTCCCCGGTGACCCAGGTCGGCTTCGACGCCAGCGAACTGATCGCCTCCTGGAACGCCGATACCCCCGCCGGCACCTGGATCCAGGTCGAGATGCAGGGCACCTACAACACCGGAAACCAGACCCCCTGGTACGTCATGGGCCGCTGGGCCTCGGGTGACCAGGACATCCGGCGTACCACCGTCAACCGGCAGGGCGACCCGTGGTCGTCGATCTGGACCGACACCTTCTCCATCGACGACGTGGCCAACGGCGTGATGCTCCAGGCGTACCAGCTCAAGCTGACGCTCTACCGCGCACCCGGCCAGTTACGCGCGCCCCGGGTCACGATGCTCGGCGCGATGAGCTCGTACGTCCCGGACCGGTTCACCGTCGCCCCGAGCGCCGGCGGCATCGCCTGGGGTCGGGAGCTGTCCGTGCCCACCTACTCGCAGAACGTCCACGCCGGCCACTACCCCGAGTACGACGGCGGTGGCCAGGCCTGGTGCTCGCCCACCTCCACCGAGATGGTCATCGAGTACTGGGGACGGAAGCCGTCGGCCGAGGACACCTCGTGGGTCAACCCGGAATACCCGGACCACACGGTCAACCACGCCGCCCGGATGGTCTACGACTACGCGTACGAGGGGGCTGGCAACTGGCCGTTCAACACCGCGTACGCCGCCTCGTTCCCGGGGTTGGACGCCAAGGTGACCCGACTGCACTCGCTGGACGAGGTGGAGCGCTTCATCAAGGCCGGCATCCCGGTCATCACCAGCCAGTCCTTCCTGGCCAGTGAGCTGGACGGGGCCAACTACGGCACGGCGGGCCACCTGTTCGTGGTGGTCGGCTTCACCGCCGACGGTGACGTCATCGTCAACGACCCGGCCTCGGCGTCGAACGACGTGGTGCGCAACGTCTACAAGCGGGAGCAGTTCGAGCAGATCTGGCTGCGGACCAAGCGCTACAACGCCAGCGGTGGCGTCTCCGGCGGTCCGGGTGGCGTCGCGTACCTGATCAAGCCGTGGTGGATGCCCTGGCCGAAGGTCGCCGGCTCGACCAACTGGTAACCGGTTACCGCTCGACCGGAACACCGCGTACGTCATCCGACCCGGTTGACGTACGCGGTGTTCCCACCAGCGACGGTCGCCGTTCCGTGCGCGCGGTGGTCACCTCCCGGACGACCCGCGCGGGTTTCCGCAGTACGTCGTCGGCGGTGAAGCGAAGCACCAGCCACCCGGCCGCCCGGAGCGCGTTCAGCCGGGTCACGTCCCGACGGAACTGGGCTCGTTCCCGATGATGGTCCCCCTCGTACTCGATCGCGATCCGCGAGTCCGGATAGGCGAGGTCCACCCGGGCGACGAACCGCCCGGTCGGCGCGCGGATCTCGTGCTGCGCGATCGGGCGCGGGAGGCCGGCGTCGACCAGGAGCAGTCGCAGCCGGGTCTCCATCGGCGACTCGGCCAGCGGTTCGGCGAGTGCCAGCACCTCACGCAGCAGGGGCATACCCGGCCAGCCCGCATGCTCGTCGAGATAGGCGCGCAACTTTTCGCGTTTGACCACTCTCCGGTGCAGCAGCGCGTCCAGCGCGATCACCGCCTGGCTGCGGGGCGTACGGCGACCCAGGTCGAAGGCGGTCCGTACCGGGGTGGTGACGGGCAGACCGGCGAACCGGGTGAGGTCACCGGCCGGCAGCACGGACCGGCCCAGGTCGAGCATCGGGTGGGTACGCATCCGGCGAGCCGGCGGAAGCACCACGCTGACCGGCGCGTCCCGGGGCAGCAGATCGACCCCCCAGAGGTACGCCGCACTGAGCCCACCGATCGCCGCCCCCGGTGGAAGTAGCAGGGCGACCGCGTCGCACCACATCCGATGGTCAGCCCGAGCGAACGCGTCCCTGTGGACGTAGACGTCGGGCAGCAGCCGGCACCAGGTCGGTCCGGTGAGCATCCGCCGGGTCAGCAAGCCCTCGCCGACTGCCCGGCTGCCCCGGAAGGGCAGGAACGCCAACCGTCGAGGGACGTGTGCGGGGCGTGACATCGGGGCAGCATGCCGTACGCGGGCCGCCGGTCGCTGCCCCGCCAACTCCAGAGTGGAACGTCAGGTACGTCACTCGACTCATTTGAGGTACCTGACGTTCCACCGACTGGTCGACCACCTGTTCAGTAGAGGTGACGGACGTACGGCTCACCCGTCAGCTGGTACCAGTCACCGGGCAGCTCGATCGCGACCTGCGCTCCCGGGTGTTCGTGCGCTGTGGCCTCGCCCAACGCGCCGTCGTAGTGGTTTCCGTGCGACGGACCCACCCAGATGCCGTTCGGGCGTACCCCGCTCGCCATCGCGCCAGGGAGGTTGGGATCGTGGTAGTAGTCCAGGCAGACGGCTACATATTCCTCCGGCGGAGGCGATTCACCGCCCTCCTCGACCACGACAACGACCTCTGCGTCCTGGTTTCCGCCACCCAGCTCGTCAACTCGCCAGGTAATCGATCCCGAGTACAACGGATCGCTTTCGTCAATCTTGTCCGACTCATCCTCTCCGGCCACCGCAGCCACCTCCCCAAAGTCTCAGCCGGCTCGCGCCCGCGCTCGTTCGCGTCGAGGCGGGCACCCGGTGGTTCCCGCTCGGTTCCGGCCTAACCGTGCCGATCGCCGCCCGCGCTCCCGATCGGCACCTCGGCAGAGGCGAAGGCACGGGCGGAGGGCGGCAAGGACGTCAAGACTCTGACTTGTCGCCCTTGCCCTTGCCCTTGGGCTGCTTGGGCTGGTCGGCCTTCGTCTGGTCGGCTTGGTCGGCGGCAGCGTCGGCGGAGTCGTCACCGGCCAGGGCGCTGCGCAGGCGCTCCTTCTCGACCTTGCGCCGGTCGGCCGCGTCGGCCATCTCCTGGGCCATCTCGTCGCGCCAGCCGCGCAGCAGGAAGAAGGACAGCGCGGCGGAGAAGGCCAAGGCCAGGATCAGCTTCAGGAAGAGGTTGATGTCCACCGGCAGGAGCGCCAGCACGACCACCACGAACAGGCCGAGCCGGCCCAACGTGTACTTTGCCGCGGCACCCATCGTTCTTTCCTTCCGATCAGCCGATCCGGCGGGTCAGCCACCGGACGCCCACGAACCAGACCAACGCGTACGACAGCGAGAAGACCGCCGCCGCGAGCGCGCCGGAAGCCAGCGACGGCAGCTCGCCGACCAGCCCGGCGACGAGCAGCCCGGCGGCGATGCCGACGACCGCCGCCACCAAGGCCGCCGCGATCCGGGCCGGACCCCGCTCCCAGGCGCGGAACTCCTCGACGAAGAGCCACGCCGGCAGGATCACCGCCAGCCAGCCGTTGGCCCGACCGAACGTGTCCAGCCCGAGCAGCACCACGACCCAGTCGAAGAGCACCAGGATCAACACACCGATGACCAGACCGGCCAGGATGATCCCGAACAGGTCGGTCAGGTATGTGATGCGTCCGTCGTCGTCCCGCCGGGGAAAGCCGCCGCGCTGCTGCTCGCTCATAACCAGTCGAGGGTACGTGAGCTGCCGCGCCCGGCCCCGGTCGGCCGTGCCGGTGCTGACCCGACGGTGGTCAGGCCCAGACCTGCTGCGGCTCGGACCGGCGCTCCGCCAGCGACGGCGGGGCGTCGTACTCGCGTACCACGTTGTAGCGGGTATCCCGCTCGACGGGACGGAAGCCGGCGTCCCAGATCAGGTTCAGCAGATCCTCGCGGTGCATCGTGTTCGGCGTGCCGTACGAGTCGGCATCGTGGGTGATCTTGTATTCGACGACCGAACCGTCCAGGTCGTCCACCCCGAAGTTGAGCGACGTCTGAGCCACCGACAGCCCGTGCATCACCCAGAAGCACTTGACGTGCGGAATGTTGTCCAGCATCAGCCGGGACACCGCGAACGTCTTCAACGACTCGGCCGGCGACGCCATCGTGGTCCGCTCCTGGATCCGGTTGCGGATCTTGCCGTCCGCCGAGTCGACGAAGTCGTGCTGGTAGCGCAGCGGGATGAAGACCGCGAATCCACCGGTCTCGTCCTGGAGTTCGCGCAACCGCAGCACGTGGTCCACCCGGTGCCGGGGCTCCTCGATGTGGCCGTAGAGCATCGTCGCCGGGGTCTTCATGCCCTTCGAGTGGGCCAGCTTGTGGATTCGCGACCAGTCCTCCCAGTGGCAGGCGTGGTCGACGATGTGCTGGCGGACCTCCCAGTCGAAGATCTCCGCGCCACCGCCGGTCAGCGACTCCAGGCCGGCGTCCATCAGCTCGTCGAGGATCGCGTCGGCCGACAGGCCGCTGATCTTCTCGAACCACTGCACCTCGGTCGCGGTGAAGCACTTGAGCTTGATGTTCGGCAGCGCCGCCTTCAGCTCGCGCAGCACCTTCGGGTAGTAGCGCCAGGGCAGCGTCGGGTGCAGGCCGTTGACGATGTGCAGCTCGGTGAGATGCTCGTCCTCCATCTCCTTGGCCTTGCGGACCGCCTCCTCGATGCGCATCGTGTACGCGTCCTTCTCGCCAGGCTTGCGCTGGAAGGAGCAGTACGCGCAGGAAGCACTGCACACGTTGGTCAGGTTGAGGTGCCGGTTGACGTTGAACATCACCCGCTCGCCGTTCAGCTCCGTACGGCGGTGGTGGGCCAGTCGCCCCAGCCACGCCAGGTCGTCGCTGGCGTAGAGGTCCTCACCGTCCTGGCGGCTCAGCCGCTCCCCGGCGTATACCTTCTCTTCCAGCTCACGCTTGCGTCCGGCGTCCATGCCAGCCCGTCCCTTCCACCAGCGGTCCACGACCGAGCGTACGTGGCATCGGCGACCAACCGGACGGCCGGCCGCCGGGCAGCGACGTACTTCACCAGATTCTCAGTGTCTCGTTACCCGACAGCCAATCGACAACGGCGAAGCGGTGCGGTAAGACGAACTAGGACACGAGACACACTCGGTGCCAGAACACCCTGCCGCGCCACCCGCGCGGCTCTTCCATCGTCGGACGGGGGACAGGATGGCCAAGAGCAGGCGCAGGCAGCAGGCCCGATCGGGCGAGACGGTTTCTCCAGTTCTTCGGCCGCTGGTCTGGTCCGCCGTGCTCGGTGCGGCGGTCGCCTTCGCCTTCGCCGCGCCGGTGTACGCCGAGCCGGCACTGCCCAACACCGTCCCCGACAGCGGTGCCCGTCCGCTGCCCATCGGCGGTCAGGTCCCACTCCCGGGTGCCCCGATCGGTGGAGTCACGCCCCCCGGTCTCGGGTTGCCCCTGGAACAGGGCCCCCTCGCCACGCAGATCTACCTCCAGCAGACCCAGGTCGCCATCCTGGGCCAGAGTCTGCTCACCCTGCGCCAGTCCCGCGACAACGCCCGCGTCGGGCTGGCCACCGCCGAGCACTCGCTGCGGATGGCGAACGATGCGCTGGCCAAGGCGCAGGTGGTCGCCGATGCCGCAGCCGCCGAGGCGCTCAAGAAGGCCGCCGCCCTGCCGCCCGGCTCGGTCGATCCCGACCTACGCGGGCTCGGCGCGCTCAACCGGCTGCAGAAGGGCCAGCACAGCGGCAGCGACACCAGTGCCCCGGCACGGGAACTGGGCCGGGCTCGGGACGCCCAGCAGGCTGCCAGCCAGCAGCTCCTGGGGGCGCAGACCGCCGTCACGAACGCTGATCAGGAGTTCACCAAGACCGAGGCCGAGTACCAGAGGTTGGAGGCTGCCCTCCGAAAGCTCCGGCAGGACAACATCGAGCAGATCGAGGCCCTGGAGCGGGCGCAGGAGGCCGCCGAGCAGCGGCTCGGCGAGCAGTACCTCAAGGACACCGACGTCAACGGCATGCGGGCCAACCCTCGCGCGCTGGCCGCCGTCAGCTACGCCCTCGCCCAACTCGGCGACCCCTACCTCTGGGGTGCCGAGGGACCGAACCGGTTCGACTGCTCCGGGCTGATGTGGGCGGCCTATCGGTCACCGAAGGCGAACTACCGGGGTCTGCCCCGGGTGGCCAAGGACCAGTACTACGCCACCCGCAACCGGCCGGTCGCCCGGCACAACCTGCTCCCCGGCGATCTGCTGTTCTTCGCCTCAACGAGCAGCTGGACCAGCGTCCACCACGTCGCTATGTACATCGGTGACGGCAAGATGGTGCACGCCCCCACCGCCGGTGACGTGGTGAAGCGGTCGGTCGTCCCATGGTCGCGTCTCTATGCCGCGACCCGGGTGCTCGACGCCGTGCCGGTCACGCCGACCAGTCCGCCGCCCTCGAAGCCCCCCACCAGCAGCCCATCGCCGACGCCCACCAAGTCGCCGACGACCCCGCCCACCACGCCGCCGACGACCCCGCCCACGACGCCGCCGACGACCCCGCCCACCACGACGTCGCCTTCCCCGACGGCCACCCCATCGGTCTCCCCGACGGCCGGACCGACCCCGACCGGTGGTTCGGCCGGACCGGAGCCGACCGGCGGCACGGCCGGACCGGAGTAGAGCGCCAGCTGACGCGCCAAGTGCGGACTCCGGCTGTGCGCTCGGGCGTGAGTATGGCACCGTGAGTCCGAAGTACTACCGGACCGACGCCAGCGGTCCGGGCGCGAGCGTGGGCGCGGGAGGCAGCAATGGACGAAAATCAGGGTTCGCCACACGAGGCGGACCCCGCCCCGCAGCCCGGTACGGCACCCGAGACCGCTGCCGAACTGAGTGAGGAGTCAGCCGAGCTGACCCCGTTGCCACCGCCACCGCCCGTCGGGACCACGGTGCCCGCCGCACCCGAGCCGGCCCAGCCCGAGGCGTACGAGCCCCCGCCCGCCCCACCGGCCGGGGCACTGTGGCCGACTCGCCCCACACCACCGGCTATGGAACAGGCGATCACCACTACCGAGCCAGGAGCTTCCGCCTCGACGGCTGCGCCGACCGGCGCCTCTGCGACCGGGACCTCCACGATCGGGGCCTCCACGATCGGGGCCTCCGCGATCGGGGCCTCCGCGGCCGTAGCCGCAAACGAGGCGGCAACCGTACGGGGGCGGGCCAGTGTGGCGGTGAGCGTTCCGCCCAGCACCAAGGGCGTCGAGCAGGTACGCACCGAGCCGACCGCCGGTACGACGTACCGGGCGAGTGATCTCGGCGCTGCCGCCGTTCCGACGCCGGATGACACCTCGGCGAAGTCGCCACAAGAGTCGCCGGCATCAGCAGTCGCCTCGGTGCCAGTCTCAGCTTCCGCGTCCGCGCCGGTTTCCGTGTCCGCCTCGGCGTCCGTGCCAGCTTCCGCGTCCGCGCCGGTTTCCGTGTCCGCCTCGGCGTCCGTGCCAGCTTCCGCATCCGCCTCAGCTTCCGCGTCCGCGCCGGTTTCCGCCTCGGCGTCCGCGCCAGCCCTGGTCGGTGCGTCCGCAGCCGGCATCATGCCCGCGTACACGTTGCCAGAGGCTGTTCTGCCGGCCGGGTCGCCTGGCTTCGCCCCGAGCGCCGCGTCCTCACCCCTGGTGCCCGCCCAGCGCAGTGCACCACCGGCCGAGTCCATCCCGGCCCGGGCGGCCGTGTCAGTGCCGAAATTGCCGCCCGTGACCGCGCACGAGGTCGCCACCATTCCCGCTGCGGCTGGCAGCGCCAAGGTCTACCAGGCTGGTGCAGCCAATCCAGCGCAGCTTCCCGCGCCGACCCAGCCCCCGGATCCGGTCGAGCCACCCGAGCCGGTCCGGCCACCCGACCCGGCCCAGCCTCCGGCACCGGAACCACCCAGCCCGCCCGGCCCCGGGCCGGCTCCCTCCCCGTTCCCGGCACCACCGAAACCGGTGCCGCCGGGGCCACCACCGCCGGGTCCGACCCCACCGGGTCCGACCCCACCGCCACCCGCGCCGGCACCGACCCCACCGCCAGCGCCCACTCCGCCTGCCCCGCCACCGGCACCGCCGTACCCGCCGGCACCGCCGGCACCCGCGCCACCCGGCCCGATGCCGGTGCCGCCCTTCCCGCCGCCACCAGCCATGGCCACCCCATCGGCGACCGCTGCCGCCTCGTCGGTCGCGGGTCCGACCGGCTACACACTGCCGCCGGTCACCGCGCCAGGCACTAGTTCCTCGGTCAGTGTCACATCCTCGGCGGACCTGTTCCCGTCAGCACCGTTCCCGTCGCCGTCAGTGCCGTCAGCACCGTTCCCGTCGCCGTCAGTTCCGGCTTCGTCGACGACAGCGGTGCTGCCGACGCCATACGGTCAGCTCTCCACGCCACCGGGCAACGCGCCGGTGGTGCCCCGTCAACCAACACCGGGACGGGTGTACGGAAGTCCGGACGGCAGCGCTCCCGCCGAGATGACGGTGGCCCTCCCCCTCCGAGATCCATCGGAGACCACAGGCTCGCTGACCGGCCACATCCTCGCCCAGGGCTGGGCCGACACGCCGGACTCGGCGGGTAGCACCGCCAAGGTGATGATCATGCTGCTGGTGGGCCTCGGCATCGTCGTCGTGATCGGTTTGGTTCTCGCCATCACCGCCGGCGACGCCATCAGCAGCGTTTTCAACGGAATCCTGGGCGGCTGAAGTCAGCTACGACTGTTATGCACGACACTGTCAAGGGTGAGCCTGCCCACTGGGAGTGTCGTGCGGGTGGCGACTGCGCCGGACACCCGTACACTTGCGGTAATCACTGACCTGGCGTGCCCACCGCACGCCCTTGGGCGATCTTGCGGGCGATTCAGCGGCGGAGTTTGCGTGCCGTGGCGGGCCATCGCGAAGATGCGCCCCGCTTGAGAGGTTTTTCTTGACGTCCTTCGCTGACCCCAGCACGTTCCCGTCCGTCCTCGACGCCCCGGTCGACGAGACCGAGTCGACCACCACCCCCGCTGCGACGCCGGAGGTCGCGGCCCCCACCTTCATCTCTCTCGGTCTGCCCAAGGACCTCGTCCGGGCACTCAACCGGGAAGGCATCACCACCCCGTTCCCGATCCAGCAGGCCACCGTGCCGGACGCGCTGGCCGGACGGGACGTACTAGGCCGTGGCCAGACGGGCTCCGGCAAGACCCTGGCCTTCGGGCTGCCCATGCTCGCCCGCATGGCGGCCGGCGGTCGGGCCCGGCCGCTGCACCCTCGGGCCCTCGTCCTGGTGCCGACGCGGGAACTCGCCATGCAGGTCAACGACGCCCTCATGCCGTTGGGCAAGTCGGTCGGTGTGTTCCTCAAGACGGCGGTCGGCGGCGTGCCGTACGACCGGCAGATCGACTCGCTGCGTCGCGGTGTCGAGATCATCGTGGCCACCCCGGGTCGCCTCGGCGACCTGATCTCGCGGGGCGTCTGCAACCTCGACGACATCGAGGTCACCGTCCTGGACGAGGCCGACCAGATGGCCGACATGGGCTTCCTGCCCGACGTCACCGAGTTGCTGGCCAAGACGCCGGCCGGCGCGCAGCGGCTGCTCTTCTCGGCGACTCTCGACGGTGACGTGGACACGCTGGTCAAGCGGTTCATGACCGATCCGGTCACCCACTCGACCGCCCCGCCGACCGCCGCTGTGTCCACCATGGACCACCACCTGCTGCTGATCCCGCCGCACGACAAGTTCGCGGTTGCCGCGTCCATCGCCGCCCGGCAGGGTCGCACCATGATGTTCGCGCGGACCCAGATGGGCGTCGACCGGTTGGTCGAACAGTTCGCCGCGGTCGGCGTACGCGCCGGTGCGTTGCACGGCGGCAAGACCCAGCGGGTACGCACCCGTACCCTCGCCGAGTTCAAAGAGGGGCGGATGAACGTCCTGGTCGCCACAGACGTGGCCGCCCGGGGCATTCACGTCGACGGGGTGTCCCTCGTCGTACACGTCGACCCGCCGAAGGACCCGAAGGACTACCTGCACCGCGCGGGTCGTACCGCCCGGGCCGGCGAGTCGGGTGCGGTGGCCACCCTGGTCCTGCCCAAGCAGCGCCGTACGACGTTGGCGATGCTGGAGAAGGCCGGTGTCGAGCCGGCCCAGACCCGGGTCCGGTCTGGTGACGCCGCCCTGACCGAGCTGACCGGAGCGCAGGAACCCAGCGGTGTCCCGGTGGTCGACGAACCGGCACCGCCACGCCGTGGGGAACGCCGACACGGGGACCGCCCACGGGGTGAACGCCGGTTCGGTGACCGCCCCACCGGCGGACGCCGCTTCGAGGACCGCCCGCAGGGCGAACGCCGATTCGGTGACCGCCCGCAAGGCGAACGCCGGTTCGGTGACCGCCCCACCGGCGAACGCCGCTTCGAGGACCGCCCGCAGGGCGAACGCCGATTCGGCGATCGGGACCGGGCTGACCGGGGCGAGCGCCGCTCCGGTGACGGAAACTTTGGCGAACGGCGTGGCAGCCGGCCGGGTGGTGGCTGGCACTCGGGAGATCGCCAGGGCGGGTACCGCCACGAGGGTCGCGCCCGGGACCACCGGGACGAGCGCCCACGCGATGACCGTTCCTGGGCTGACCGGCCCCGCGACGAGCGGGCCGCCACCGGCGAGCGACGGTTCTCCGGGCGCCGCCCGACGCGTACCCACTGATCGTCAGCACCGACACGAGCGCCGTTGTCGCGGAGAGGTGGGACCGAACGGTCCACCGATTCCCGGCAACGGCGTTCTCGTCGTACGGTTGGCGCGCCAGCAGAGCTCACGGAGGGTAACCTCCGCTCATGCCGACCATGCCGAAGTCAGTCTTCTGGTCCCGGATCGACACCGCCGGCAGCGACCATGCGCTGTTCGACGACCGGCGCGGCCTCAGTGCGCGGGGTGTCGGATTGTCCGTCGACCCACTGCCCTACACCTGCCGGTACGAGTTGGTCACCGACGAGACCTGGAGCCCCACCCGGCTGGAGGTGAGCGTCGAGGGCGCCGGCTGGCTCCGTACGCTCCGGCTGGAGCGGGCCGCCGGCCAGTGGCGGGCGAGCACCGCGGAACAGGGCGACCTGGCCGCCGCACTCCGCGCGATCGGCCGCCCGGACGCTGGGCTGCCGGGCACGGAGGACCCTGACCAGTTCGGCGACGCGATCGACGTCGACCTTGGAAACGCCCCGCTGTTCAACACCCTGCCGGTACGTCGGCTCGGTCTGCTCGACGCCGAACCGGGTACGGCGTACCGGCTCACCGTCGTCTGGGTGCAGGTGCCGAGCCTGGTGGTGATCCCGGCCGAGCAGGTCTATACAGCCCTCGGATCGGGCCGGGTACGGTTCGCCAGCGAGGGCTTCACCGCGGACCTGCAACTCGATGCCAACGGCTACGTCGAGCACTATCCGGGGCTGGCCGAGCGCCGCGAGCCAGCGGCACGTTAGACACGCCCTCCTGCGTCAGGAAGGGCCCCTTCCCAAGGTCGAGGGCGATGAGAAGAGGCGCTCCTTCCCTGTCTCAGAGTGGCCAGGTGCCGGTGGCCAGGAACCGCTCGATGGTGGCCAGGTGTGGGGCAAGGTCCAGGCCCTGCCCGGCCACCCACTCGTCGGCGTAGTAGGTGTCGGTGTAGCGCTCGCCGCCGTCGCAGAGCAGGGTCACCACCGAGCCGGTCTCCCCGGCTGCCCGCATCCGGGCGATGATGCCGAAGGCCCCCCACAGGTTGGTGCCGGTCGAACCCCCCACCCGTCGCCCCAGTACGTCTGAGGCCGCCCGCATGGCGGCCAGGGACGCCGCATCCGGGACCTGGCACATCCGGTCCACCACGGCCGGCTGGAAGGACGGTTCGACCGTGGGCCGGCCGATCCCCTCGATCCGCGATCCCTGGCCGGTCGACGTGGACCAGTCGCCGTCGCGCCAGGCCGGATAGAAGGCGGAGTTCTCCGGGTCGACCACGCACAGCTTCGTTGGCAGCCGCTGGTAACGGGCGTACCGGCCGATGGTGGCGCTGGTGCCTCCGGTCCCCGCGCCGACGACGATCCAGGACGGGACAGGGTACCGTTCGAGCGCCATCTGGGTGTAGATCGACTCGGCGATGTTGTTGTTGCCCCGCCAGTCGGTGGCGCGCTCGGCGTAGGTGAACTGGTCCATGAAGTGCCCGCCCCGGTCCTCGGCGAGCCAACGGGCCTCGATCACGACCTTGGCGGGGTCGTCGACCAGATGGCACTGGCCGCCCTGGAACTCGATCAGAGCGATCTTCTCCCCCGAGGTGGAGGCGGGCATGACGGCGATGAACGGGAGCCCGAGCATCCGGGCGAAGTACGCCTCGGAGACGGCCGTCGACCCGGACGACGCCTCCACGATCGTGGTGCGGGGGCCGATCCAGCCGTTGCAGAGGCCGTACAGGAACAGGGACCGGGCCAATCGGTGCTTGAGTGAGCCGGTGGGGTGCACCGACTCGTCCTTGAGGTAGAGGTCGACCCCCCAGTCGCGGGGCAACGGAAAGGGCAGCAGGTGGGTGTCGGCCGACCGGTTGGCGTCCGCCTCCACCTGGGCGATCGCATCAATCGTCCAGGCGCGGTCAGCATCGTTACACCGGTCCAGAGGTTTCATGTCGCGACCGTAACAAGTTTCCGTGCCTCCGCAGCAGCCCGACCGGCAGCCCGACCGGCAGCCCGACCGGCAGCCCGACCGGCAGCCCGACCGGGCTGACACATGCGGTCCACGGCGAGCCGGTCCCGCCGGCCTGTCGGATCCGGCTTCAGGAGGGGGTGATGGGCTGTGGCCGGTTCTCCCACTTGGTGGAGAGCGCAATCGCGGTACGTGTCGACGCCACGCCGGCCGTCCGATTCAGTCGTACGATCAGCAACTCCAACTCGGCGATGGTGCCGACCCTGGCCTTGAGTAGGAAGGATTCCACGCCGGCCATGAAGTAGCAGGACTCGATCTCGGGCATGGCGCGGATGGTTTCGAGCACGTCGTCGGTATCGCCACCGGAGTCCTGGACGATGCCGATCAGGGCGGTGACACCCAACCCGACCGCTTCTGGCTCCACGTCGGCCCGATAGCCGCGAATCACGCCACCGGCTTCCAACTTGCCGACCCGCTCGTGCACGGCCGGGGCGGAGAGGCTGACCTGTCGGGCCAGCTCGGCGTAGGAGAGCCGGGCGTTGCCACGCAGCAACTCCACAAGCCTCAGATCGATGGCATCCACGGAGTGTGACCCTAACCGGGCGGATGAGCCGTCCTGCGGGCGGTAAAACCTTGCCTGGCGACAAAGAGATTAAATAACGCAAATCGTAGCAGCCCAACCCCCCAAAAAGTGCGTTTTCGCGTTTGCCGGACACGCCACTCTCACGATGCTGTAATTGCCATACGTCCCTTACGAGGTCTCTGGCAGCCACCTGTCCGGGGGACGGTCCTACCTACCAGTCCGGAGGCTTCGGCGACGCGAGGAGGGGGCTGTGGACACTGGAGATCGTCTACTGACACCGGGCGAAGTTGCTGCCCTGTTCCGGGTCGACCCGAAGACCGTCACACGGTGGGCCGCCGCCGGTCGTATCGGCAGTATCCGCACTCCCGGTGGCCATCGTCGGTTCCGAGAGTCAGAGGTACGCGCCCTGCTGGAAGGCGAGGGCATGCTCGACGAGATCGACGAGAGCGCGGTCAACCGTCCTACCGGCACCAGCCCGGCCACCCCGGCCGGTCCCGGTGCAGCCACTCCAGCCGGCCCTGGCTACACCCCCGGTGCCGGCACCACCAGTCCCGCCGGGATGTACTGATCCCAGGACCGGCGTGGTCAGCGGTCACGGTCGGGCGCGGACCACACCGGACTCGTGGGCCGCGCCCAGCTCGCCCGACCAGCGCCGAAAGAGCGAGTGCGGTACGCCGAGCGCGTCGAGCACCTTGCCCGCGACGAAGTCGACCAACTGTTGGGCCGAGGCACCGGCCCCCGCACCATAGAAGCCGGGACTGGCGGGTAGCACCACCGCTCCCGCGTCGTGCAGCGCAAGCAGGTGCTCCAGATGACTACGGGTCACCGGGGTCTCCCTCGGCACCACCACCACCGGGCGACGTTCCTTCAGGTTGACCTCGGCGGCGCGCTGCAACAGATCCTTGGACAGGCCGATGGCGATGCCGGCACAGGCCGCCGTACTCGCCGGCACCACCGCCATCCCCTTGACCGGATACGATCCGCTACTCGGTCCGGCGGCCAGATCACCGGCCGGCCAGTACGTCACGTCACCGTCGCCAACGTTCCGTCCCAGCCAGGCGGTCAGGTCGTCCTGCCAGTGCCCGTCACGGAACGCCCTACCCGTCTCGTCCAGGATCGTCAGCCGGGCCGCCCGGGACACCACCAGGTCGACCGCCTCACCCGCGTCGAGCAGTCCATTGATCGTCGCCGCCGCGTACGGCGTACCTGACGCGCCGGAAACCCCGACCACCCACGGCCTTCGCATGCCCCAAGCTTCCCCTGTCCGCGGGGCTGTCGCCCAGCCACCCCTGGGATACTGTCAACCTCCTTTCCAACACCCCGGTGGAGGCGATCGGCGTGGACCATGCCGGCCTACTGGCGGTGCGATCGCACTGCCCGATACCGTCGCGTATCTCGCCCCACGCCGCAGCCGTGCAGGGCTGGCTCGACGACTGGCTCTGCCACTTCGACCTACCGGCCGACACCCCGAACCTGGACCTCGACCGGCTCCGCCGCGGCAACATCGCCTACTACGCGAGCCGGCTCTACCCGGACGCCAACCCAACCGACCTGCGTACCATCGCCGCCCTCTTCACCTGGTTCTTCCTGCTCGACGACGCCTGCGACGGCCCGCCCGGGGAGGCAGCACCGGACGTACGGGGAGTGCGGGCCGGAGTCCTGCACGTGTTACGGCCCGGTCCCCGCCATCAGCACCCGGCCTTCGCCGGCCTGCTACGGCAGATGCTGGTCCGGGTGTGGCGGACGCTGCGGGCACGGACGGGCTCGACGTGGCGATCCCGCTTCCTCGACGCGGTCCGGCACCATCTCGACGGGATCCTCGTGGAGGCGGACAACAAGGCCAAGCAGCGGCGCCCTTCCGTGACCGAGTACATCCACCTGCGGCGCGCGACGTCCGCGGCGTACGTGTCGTACACCCTGGTCGAGCTCACCACGGGCACGCCACTGCCGGTGGCGGTCCATCACCATCCGCTGATCCAGGAGATCACCACTACCGGTAACGACCTGCTTTCCTGGTTCAACGACCTGTTGTCGCTGGACCGGGACACCATCACCTCGGGCGGGCACAACCTGGTGCTGGCGGTCGCCCGGGAGAGTCACGTACCGGTCGAGTTGGCCAACGCGCTGGTGGTCCGCCGATGGCAGGAGACGATGGACCGGTTTACCGAGCTGGTGTCGGCCGTGCCCTCCTTCGGTCCCAGGATCGACCGGCCGCTGCGCCACTACCTCGACTCGGTGGCTGGTTCGATCCGGGGCACGATCGACTGGTCGTGGGAGAGTCAGCGGTACGTCAGCCCCGGCGGCTAGCTGGTCAGCCAGTCAGCCGGTAGATGCTCACCTGCTCCCTCCGGTCCACCAGTTCGTAGCCGAGCGCCGGCAACTGCCGTATCGCCGCTAGTTGCTGTTCGACCGGCGCGATTCCCGGCTCGGGGGGATCTACGACCGCCACCCAGTTCGGCCGCAACTGCGGATTGGGGTACGTGGGAAAGATGTGAACCGTCGTCCGGGTGGTGAGCTGCGGTGCCAGGGAGTTCTCGGCGGCGACGGTCGCTGCGTCCGGGATAGTGGCCAGGGATCCCCGCTCCGCCGACGACAGTACAGGTCGCCAGGTCGCGCCTTGGAAGAGTCGGCCGACAGGGGCGTTCACGGAATACAGGACGACGAATACGACACACCACGCGCCGATCACCCGGTGGAAGTGCCGGGAGCATCGCGGCAGGGCTGCCCGGACCCGGGTATGGACGTGCGGTACGGACACCGCAGCGGCGGCGAAGACGACGGGCATGAGCACGGCACTGTAGTGGTGCCCCGTTCCCCAGTAGAAGGGATTGGTTGCCCAGAACCGCCAGGCAATCGTGGGCAACGCGATGATCAGGAGTGGGGAGCGCAGCGCCAGGAAGGCCGTCGGAGCAAGCAACATCAGGATGGTCTCGGTCTTCTCGACGGGCATGAGGAACCGGACCAGCGGGTTCCCCGTTGCCCCGGATGCCTGCCCCAGGTAGGTGTTCTGGCCGTACGCGTTGAAGTGTGGGATCAGTACCAGCACCGTCAGGCAGCAGGCGGCCACCCCGCCGAGCGCCAGCAGTACGCCTGTCCTCCTCGGCCCGCGCAGCGCGATGTACAGACCGATCGCGGCCACCGTGAGCCCGAGGTCTTCCTTGACGAGGAGCAGCGGAAGGGCGTAGACGACGGCCGCCCGCCACTCCTGCCGGCACAGCCGTTCCACGCAGAAGGCCACGAAGACCACCGCCAGGCACGCCTCGTGGAAGTCGAAGACCACCGCGCTCTGTATTCCCCAGGACAGCGCGTAGGCCGCACCGAGGATGCCCCCGAGGCCGACCCCGCTGGCGCGGATGGCCAGCCGGGTGATCGGTACGACCGACAGGGCGAACGCCGCAGCCTGGACGGTGAGCAGCGTGACCGGGCTCGGAAAGAGAAGATAGACCGGGCCGAGAGCCGCCAGTATCGGGCTGAAGTGGTCGCCCAGGATGTTGACGCCCGGTCCTTTGAGCGCGCTGACCGGGGTGTCGAAATGCGCGTAGTTCCGGACCACCTGTTCGAAGATCCCGAGGTCGTATCCGGTCGTACGCCCGGTCAGGTGGCGTACGACGGACAGCACCTCGTAGAGGACGAAGGCGATTCCGGCCAACAGATACGGCAGTGCCCGGCGGCTGGCCAGCCGTTGCCACGGTGTACCGGACCGGGACTGTTCCGATGGGGTGTCGACGTCGGACTGTTTCGGTATATCAGGCCAGGGTCGGACCGGCGTGTCCGTGCTCGTGCCCGAATCCCGCTCGTCGTGGCGCATCGACACATCTTCACAGCGCAATATTGAGGGTGGCGGTTACGCCACGCCACAATCGCTCGGTCGGCCCGGCAGCCCGCTGTGCGCGGGTCCGACGCTCGGCAGGTGGGTCGGCCAGGGCGTTGACAGCCCCGTCGGCGTCAGCGGCTCCGGTCGGCCAGGGCGTTGACAGCCCCGTCGGCGTCAGCGGCTCCGGTCGGCCAGGGCGTTGAGCAGTCCGGCCGCCTCCCGGGCACCGGCGACCGTCACCACGATCGACCGGCCGCCGGAGCGCTCGACCAGCAGCCCCTTCCCGGCGCATACCACGATGCCGACCCGGCCCGCCCGGCCGACCCGCCAGCCCCAGCCACCGAAGTCCCGCGTCGGGTGCACCTCGATGACGTCGGCTCGGACCACCTCGTCGAGTGGTACGCGGGTGCGCGGCCAGCCGAGCGCGGAGCGTACGACCAGGCCGGTCCGGTCGACCCGCACCACGAACGAGAACGTGGCAGCGACCAGGGCGAGCACCAGGGCTGGGATGGCCAGCAGCACCCAGACCTGGGTGAACAGGGCCGGGAGAATGGTCAGCACCGCCGTTCCGATCCCGATCGCGATGCCCGGACCTGCCTCGGCCCGACCGATCCAGACGGCCCGCTCGTCCGCTCCCAGCGGGACGCGGGGCGCGGCGGCGTCGACCGGTTCGATGGCGGGCTGTCGCGGGTCCCCCGGGACCAACCCACCGACGGCGATGGCCGGCAGCAGTGGACCGACGAGTGCCAACAGGAGTACCCAGCCCATGTTCCCGGCCATGTTGGTCTCCGGCGCAGCCCGCTGAACGTACAGCGTGCCGAGCATGAGCACCGAGGAGAAGAGCGCGCCCCAGATGGTGGTGGCTGCCCCGATCCGGCGGGTGGTCGAGGAGTGGCCCAGCAGTGCGGTGACCACGCCGAAGCTCAGCACCAGGGCGACGCCGAGGCTGGCCATTTCCCACACCAACGCCTCCGGGGAGGCGAATCGATCAGCGGTGCCGTTGCGCCCCCAGTGCGTGGCCACCAGGTCCGGAAGGTCGTCGCGCCAGGAGCGGGCGACCAGGGTGGCCACGGCCACCACCGCCAGACCGGCAACGATGGTCCAGCCGGCGGTACGGCGACGTATCCGCACCGCGCGGGGGTCGTGTTCGAGAACTGGGCTCATGCGGAGAACGCCTCCTTCAGCAGTGCGGCCGTCGCCTGAGGGGTGAGGTGTAGCGCCCGGGCCTCCCGTACGACGGCTTCGATGGCGGCCAGCAGTGCGCTGTGGTCGGCACCTGCTCGCCCGGTGACGACCGCGCCCCGACCTCGACGCAGCTCGATCACACCCTCGTCCCGTAGTGCCTGGTAGGCGTGCAGGACGGTGTGCACGTTGAGCTGCAACGACTCGGCCAGGTCCCGGGCCGCCGGCAGTCGCTCACCGACCTGGAGGGCACCTTGGGCGATAGCCAGGTGTACCTGGGTGACGAGTTGACTGAACAGCGGCTCGGTGGCCGTCGGGTCGATGCGGAACATCACCCAGCCAATATAGTTGTTATAGCCATACCATAACAATGATGGTGGTAGTCGTAGGCAGACTTTGTGACGAAGCTGCCGGTGGCCCCGACCGTGGGGTCAGGGCCACCGGGGCGAAATCCGGCCGGCGACTCCTCAGCCGTACAGGCGCTCCTCAGCCGCGCAGGCCGAGCCGGAACACCAGGTCGAGCAGGGCAAAGACGAACAGCGCGATACCGACGAACCCGTTGGCGGTGAAGAACGCCCGGTTGACCCGAGACAGGTCGGTCGGAGTCACCACCACATGCTGGTAGCCGAAGGCGGCCGCGGTCAGCACCAGGCCGATCCACCACGGCCAGCCGTAACCGACCAGCTGACCGAACCAGATGAACAGGGCGAAGGTCACCACGTGCGCCACGGTCGAGGCGTGCAGGGCGAAGCGCAGGCCGTACCGGGCCGGGACGCTGTGCACCCCGATCCTCCGGTCGACCTCGACATCCTGGCAGGCATAGATGAGGTCGAAGCCACCGATCCACAGCCCGACCGCCACCCCCAGCAGCCAGGCCGGGCCGGAGCCGGCGAGCGTGCCGGTGACCGCCAGCCAGGCGCCGACCGGGCCGACCGCCTGCGCCACCGCCAGGATCGCGTGCGGCCAGTTGGTGAACCGCTTGCCGTACGGGTAGAGCACCAACGGCACCACGGCCAGCGGGGCGAGTATCAGGCAGAGCGGGTTGAGCAGCGCCGCCGCGCCGAGGAAGACCACCAGCGCGACGCCCGCGCCGGTCCAGGCGGTACGGACACTCACCGCCCCGGTGACCAACTCCCGGTTGACCGTACGCGGATTGCGCGCGTCGATCTCCCGGTCGATGATCCGGTTCGCCGCCATGGCGAAGGTACGCGCACCGACCATGGCGACGGTGATGAGCAGCAGGTCGAGCCAGCGCACCCGGCCCCCGTCCACCTGCATCGCGGTCAACGCCGACAGGTAGGCGAACGGCAACGCGAAGACCGAGTGCTCGATGGCGACCAGACGCAGGAACGCCTTCACCCGGCCCGACTGCTGCTCCGGCTCGACCGCGACCATCAGATCCCGTACTCCTTCCAGCGCTTGTCCACCAGGCTGGCGACCTCCGGCGACATCCTCATCTCCTCCGGCCAGCCCCGGGTGTAGCCCTCGGTGGGCAGTTTGCGGGTCGCGTCCACACCCAGCTTGCCGCCCCAGAACTGCTGGTACGACGCGTGGTCCAGGTGGTCGACCGGCCCTTCGGTGACCAGGATGTCCCGGCTGTAGTCGACGTTGCCGAAGGCGCGGAAGGCCACCTCGTTGTAGTCGTGCACGTCGCAGTCCTCGTCGACGACCACGATCAGCTTGGTCAGCGACATCATGTGCGCGCCCCAGATCGCGTTCATCACCTTCTGCGCATGCTTGGGGTAGCGCTTCCGGATGGAGACGATCGCGCAGTTGTGGAAGACCCCGGCCGCCGGCAGGTCGTAGTCGACGATGTCGGGAATCAGGAACCGCAGCAGCGGCGCGAAGATCCGCTCGGTGGCCTTGCCCAGGCCGTGGTCCTCCTGCGGCGGCTGCGAGGTGACGATCGAGTGGTAGACCGGGTCACGCTGCATGGTCATGCACTCGATGTGCAGCACCGGGAACGGTTCGACGGGGGTGTAGAACCCGGTGTGGTCACCGAACGGCCCCTCCGGCAGCCGCTCCCCCGGCTCCAGGTAGCCCTCCAGCACGATCTGCGCGTGTGCCGGCACCTGCAACGGCACGGTCAGGCAGTCGACCATCTCCACCCGTTCACCGGCCAGGAAGCCTGCGAACAGGTATTCGTCGATGTCGGCCGGCAGCGGCGCACTCGCCGCGTAGGCGACCGCCGGGTCGCAGCCGATGGCGATGGCCACCGGCAGTCGCTGGCCGAGCCGTTCGGCGACCGCGTGGTGCGCGGTGGAGTTCTTGTGGATCTGCCAGTGCATCCCGAGCGTGTTGTGCGAGTGCTGCTGCAACCGGTAGAGCCCCAGGTTGCGCTTGCCCGTCTCCGGATGCTTGGTGTGGGTCAGCCCGAAGTTGTGGAAGATCCCGCCGTCACCGGGCCAGACCTGAAGCCCGGGCAACCGGTTCAGGTCCACGTCTTCGCCCCGGTAGACCACCTGCTGACAGGGCGCGGTCTTGACCTTCTTCGGCGGCATCGAGGTGAGCTGCTTGATCTTGCCGAGGCCGTCCATCATCCCGGAGAGGCCGACCGGCAGTTCCGGCTTGAGCATGTTGCCGATCCGCGCGCCGATCTCGTCCAGCGACTCGACCCCGAGGGCCATCGCCATCCGCTTCTCGGTGCCGAACAGGTTGATCGCCACCGGCATCTCGCCCCGGGTGGGCCGCTCGAAGAGCAACGCCGGACCATCGGCCCGGACCGTACGGGTCACGACCTCGCTGATCTCCAACGTCGGGTCGACCGGCACGCTGACGCGCCGCAGCTCGCCCGCGCGCTCCAGCGCCGCGAGGAAGTCCTTCAAATCGGTGTACGGGAAGCCACGTGCCGCCATGCTGCAAGTCTCCCCCACCCCGACGGCGGCCGACCCGGCCGGGTGGGTGATGTCGACGGCATCGCGTGCGTTACGCCACACCGACGGCTCAGCGGAGCCGGAACGTCGGTGCCGGGTGGCAGCATGCCCGGTCCGTTGCCGAGAAACCCAGGAGTCAGAAATGTCGCGTCGCACGTCCGTGTCGTTGAACGTTGTCGAACGAGGGGCGGGCATCCCGGTACTGGCGCTACACGGATGGACCCCCGACCACCGGCTGATGCTCGGCTGCCTCGAACCGATCTTCGCCAACCGCCCGGGCTACCGGCGGCTCTACCCGGACCTGCCGGGCATGGGCGTCTCCCCAGGCCCGGCAGAGATCGCCAGCTCCGACGACGTGCTCGACACCGTGCGTGACCTGATCGACGAGCTGATCGGTGACACGGCGTTCCTGCTCGTCGGCGAGTCCTACGGCGGCTACCTCGCCCGCGCCCTGGCCCGGCGCTACCCCGACCAGGCACTCGGCCTGGCGCTGATCTGCCCCGTCGGCACCGTGTTGGATCGGACCAGGCGCCGGGTGCCACAGCAGCAGGTGTTGCGTCCCGATCCCGACCTGCTCGCCGCCACCGATGCTCAGGTCGCCGCCGAGTTCGCGGACATCGCCGTCGTGCAGACCCCGGAGACGCTGCGCCGGTTCCGCGACGAGGTCCTGGCCGGCCTCGACCTCGCCGACATCGCGGCGATGGACCGCATCCAACGGCAATGGACCCTCCGTGAGGATCCGGAGGGCGGCACGCCCTTCACCCGGCCGACCCTGATCCTCACCGGGCGGCAGGACCACGCCACTGGCTATCTCGACCAGTTCGCCCTGCTGCCGCACTACCCGCGCGCGACGTTCGCGGTGCTCGACGTCGCCGGGCACAACCTCCAGATCGAGCAGCCCGCCCTGTTCGACGCGCTGGTCGGCGAGTGGCTCGACCGGGTGGCAGCCGAACACTGAGCGGCCGGCGCCGTGTTCTTCCTCGTGGCCCGACGTCAGCGAGTCGTACTCGTCGCCGGCGAGGACGAGAAGATGGGCGTCTGAGCGGAGGTTCACTGACATACGCGATGGCCGCAGGGCTTGCCCTGCGGCCATCGCTTGTTATGTACCGGCTGCGCTACTCGACGCTGGCGTAGGAGTGCAGGCTGTCGCTGGAGAAGAAGTTCACGCCGAAGAGGTTGACCAGCATGGTCAGGAAGCCGATGATCGCGATCCAGGTCGCCACCGACCGCTTGACGCTCGGGGTGGCCCGGGCGTGCAGGTAGCCGGCGTAGACCACCCAGGAGATGAAGGCCCAGATCTCCTTCGGGTCCCAACCCCAGTAGCGGCCCCAGGCCGCCTCCGCCCAGATCGCCCCGGCGATCACCGCGAAGGTCCAGATCGGGAACGAGAAGGCGTGCAGCCGGAAGGTCAACCGCTCCAACTCGGCGGCGGCCGGCACCCGACGCCCGAGGGTGTACGGGAAGCTGCGCTTGCCCTGCTCGTAGCCGGACCGGATCAGGTACATCGTGGCCGGCACGGCACCCAGCACGAAGATCCCGGACGAGATGGTGATCGTCGAGATGTGGATGATGAACCAGTAGGAGTTGAGCGCCGGGACCAACGGCACGACCGGGGTGTAGAGCACCAGGCCGGCCAGGCCGAGCAACAGGACCATGACCAGCGCGACGAACAGGCCCAGGTGCCGGATCGTCGGGTGGCGGTACAACATGAACAGCCACGCGACCACACCGACGAAGGTGCCGGTCAGCACGAACTCGTACATGTTGCCCCAGGGCATCCGATCGGCGGCGATTCCCCGGGTGACGAGCACCGCCAGGTGCACCAGCGCCGCGACGGCGGTGACCACCACCGCCGCCCGGCCGAGGAGTACGTCCCGGCCCTTCTTCGTCGGCGGGGAGTCCGTGCCGGCGCTCTTCGGGTCGCCCTCGCCGGTCTTCACCCCGCCGTCACCGGTACGGGCACCGACCCCGACCAGTTCCCGGGCCGGCCGGATGGCAGCACGCCCGAGGGCGCTTCGGTTACCGAAGGCGTACTCGGCGGCATGGCAGATCATCGCGACCAGATAAGCCATGATCGCGACCACCAACAGCTGGTCGGAGAGTGCCGCCATCACTCGGTCCCTTCTCGCACCCGGACTCCGCGTTCCACCTCGGCGACGAGTTGCTCGAACTCGTCGGCGAAACCGGAGTAGTCGGTGCGCGGCAGCCCACCGGCCTCAATCAAGCTACTACCGCTCGTCGTGGACTCAGCAGTGGGGGCCGAGATCGGGACCTTCGGCCCCCCATCCGGGGCCGAACCGGCCGTTGCGGCAGCCGGCGTCACCCGGAACCAGACCCGCCGCCGTCGACCGGTGAGCGACAGCATCAGACCGACGAGCATCAGCCCGGAACTCACCAGCACGATCAGCTCGCCCGGGTCGTGCCGTACGGAGATCGTCACGAACTGTCGGGTGCCCAGGAACTCCACCGTCGTACCGTCGTCGAGCGTCCACTTCTCGCCGAGCCGCAGCAGCTTGGCCTCACCCACCTGCTTGAGCTTGCCGGTCCGCACCTGCCGCTGGTCGAGCTTGTAGACCGAACCCGGGATACCCGCCTCCAGGCCCAGGTTGCCCCGATAGGCGAAGAGCATCAGCGCGGGCGAGCGCTCAGCCGGATACTGCGAACGGGTGAATGGTGCGGACTCCGGGGCGGTTGGCAGGTACAGCCCCTCGAACGCGACCTGCAGGTCGAGGTTCCGCTCGCCGGTGGGCGTCAGGTTGACGTCCGGGAAGAGCGCCACTCCTTCGCTGGTCATGTTCCCGTCGATGTTGAGAAACGGGTCGATGTTGGTCTGGGACTGCCCGTTGCGGTCGGTGTACCGGATGATCGGGGCATAGCCGTGGCCCAGCAGGTAGGCGTTGGCACCGTCGAGGCGCAGTGGCGAGTTGACCGAGAAGGTCTCGCTCCGCGTGGCACCGCCATCCTCGTCGACATTCACCGTCGCCCGGTAGGACTCCGGCTGCCCGCTCTCCAGGAACGTCGCCTGGAAGTCGGTCAACTCCAGGCAGAACGGCGGCAGGTCCGCCGCGTCCACCCGTGGCCCGAGGCCGGTCTCGGCGTACTGCTGGAGGGTGTTGCAGAAGGTCTTGTCCGAGCCGGCGACCAGCAACCGGTTGCCGTGCCAGCCGTACCAGGAGCCGTAGCCGACCCCGACCAGGACGACCACCAGCGACAGGTGGAAGAGCAGGTTGCCGGTCTCCTTGAGGTGCCCCTTCTCGGCGGAGACCGTGTCGTCCCGGACCACCACCCGCCAGCGGCGCTGGCGCAGCATGGCGGCGATCGCCTGGGCCGTACCAGCCCGGCCGGTGCCAGCGCCGGTAGTGCCGTCGTCTTCGGCGACGGCGTCTTCGATGGTCAGGACGGTGTGCTGCGGTAGCCGGTCCAGCCGCTTGGGCGCTGCGGGCGGCGCGGTCCGGATGGCCCGGATGTGGTCACGCAACCGGGGCAGGATGCAGCCGACCAGTGAGGTGAACAGCAGCAGGTAGATCGCGGAGAACCAGATCGAGGCGTACACCTCGAAGGCACCGAGCCGGTCCAGCACCGGGGCGAGCTTGGGGTGCTCGACGAAGTACGCGTCGACGCGTTCCCGGTTGACGCCCCGCTGCGGCAGCACCGAGCCGGGGATGGCGGCGACGGCGAGCAGGAAGAGCAGCACCAGCGCGGTACGCATGCTGGTGAGCTGCCGCCACGAGTTACGCAGCAGGGCCAGTAGCCGGTTCGGCCGGCGAGAGGACGGCGGTTTCGGATCCGCAGCCCGGTCCGCGACGGCAGTCATCAGATGCTTACCTCTCCGACGCCGAACCTGGTCTGCAGCCAGATGACGAAGTCCAACCAGGCTCCGGTGACCAGGGCGATCCCGACGAGGATCAGCAGTGCGCCCCCGGCCCGGGTGACCCATCGACTGTTGCGCCGAATCGCCTTGAAGAGCCCGAGCAGCCGCCGGAAGCCCAGCCCGAAGATGACGAACGGCAGTCCGAGACCGAGGCAGTACGCGACGGCGAGCACCACGGCCCGGTCGGTCTTTCCGCTGGTGGCGGCGAGCCCGAGCACCGCCGTCAGGGTGGGGCCGACGCAGGGGATCCAGGAGAGCGCGAAGACCGCCCCGAAGACCGGCGCGCCGAGCAGTCCGGCGGCGGGCAGCCGGTGGATGCGCAGTTCCCGCTGCATGCCGGGCACCAACCCGAGGAAGGCCAGCCCGAGCAGGATGATCAGGACCCCGACGACGATCTCCACGGTCCGTTTGTGCTCCAGGAACACCCGACCGATGCCGGCGGCCAGGACCGCGGTGGTGGTGAACACGACGGTGAAGCCGCCGATGAACAGCAGTGTTCCGGCCAGCACCCGGCCCTTGACGGCTCGGGCACTGCGGGTGACCGTCGCGACGCCCGAAGTGTGAGAAGAGGGCCCTTCCGCTACCGAATCCGATAGCAGGCGGCCCTCCCTAACGCCGGGGCGCGCGCTGGCCGCGTCGAGGTCGCTGCCGGCCAGGCCGGTGACGTACGACAGGTAACCGGGCACCAGCGGAAGGATGCAGGGAGACAGGAAGCTCACCAGACCGGCGAGCATCGCCCCGCCGACCGCCAGCAGCAGCGGACCGTTGCGGGCCAGCTCCTCGAAGGTCGCGCCCATCAGCGCGGCCCAGCGACCGGGGGTGACTCGGCAGCGACCCGCTCGACCAGGGGTTGCAGCCCGTCCTGCCGGACCGGCTTCCGCAGGACCACCGCGATCCGCCCCTCCCGGTCCAGGATGATCGTCGCTGGGGTGCTGTTGGGAGGCGGGTCGAAGGCCAGGGCCACCCGGCTGGCCGGGTCGAACAGGCTCGGATAGGTGACTCGACCACGCTCGAAGGCGATCGCCTTCTCCCGCATGTCCTGGACGTTGACGCCGATGAACCGGACCCCGTTGGCCTTGGTCGCCTGGTAGGTCGCCTCCAGGTCCTTGGCCTCGGCCACGCAGGGCGCGCACCAGGAGCCCCAGAAGTTGACCACGACCACTTGGCCCCGGTCCTGGTTGAGGTCGTAGCGATCACCGTCGAGCAGTTCCCCGGCGGCCTTGATCGGGTCTCCCCGCTGCTCCGGGGCGCACTCGATCACGTTGGCCGTCGAGGTGTCGCAGGCGTCCTCCTGCGCACCGCCGGTGCAGCCGGCCAACGCCACCAGGGTGCTGGCCGCGAGCAGCGTGCCGAGCCAGGTGCGGGCCGGGCGTCTCATCTCATGCCCCCTTGGCCGTCCGGGCGGTCGGCGAGGTGGCGATCAGGTGTGCGGCCGGCTCGGAGTAGCCGATCCCGACGATCTTGGCGCCCTCGAAGTGGAACGAGGTCAGGCTGGCCAGGCCACACTCCCGGCGGCGCGGGTCGTGCCAGAGTCGTTTGCGTTCGACGTGCCGGCGCAGCGTCCAGATCGGCAGTTGGTGCGACACGCAGACCGCCTCGTGGCCCTCGGCGGCCACCCGGGCGGCGTGCAACGCGGCGAACATCCGCTCGGCGATCACCCGGTACGCCTCGCCCCAGGACGGGGTGACCGGGTCGCGCAGCACCCACCAGTTGCGGGGGTCGCGGAACGATCCGTCGCCCGGCGACACCCGCTTGCCCTCGAACCAGTTGGCGCTCTCGATAAGCCGCTCGTCGACCCCGGTGGGGAGGCTGAACTGCGCGGCAATCGGCTCGGCCGTCTGCTGGGCGCGTTCCAGGGGACTGGCCACCACGTGCACGATGTCCCGGTCGGCGAGCGCCTGGGCCGCCGCCTTGGCCATCTGGATGCCCAGCTCGGAAAGGCGGAACCCGGGCAGCCGGCCGTACAGGATCTTGTCGGGGTTGTACACCTCGCCGTGCCGCAGTACGTGCACCACCGTGTTACTCATCGTGTCGGCCTCCCACCACCGGCCCGGCGACCGTCGGTCAGCCTGATCCCAGCACCCACCCGCACTACCTCTCGTTGCCCGCTGCGGCTGCTGCGGCGGCGGCCGCTGTGGGCAGCGCCCAGGCGAACTGCTCCAGCGCGGCGTCGTCCAGCGCCGTCGACACGAACCACGACTCGAACGCGCTCGGCGGCAGGTAGACCCCGCCGGCCAGCATCGCGTGGAAGAACGCCCTGAAGGCGGCCACGTTCTGGGTACGCGCGCCGTCGTAGTCACGCACGTCGGCGTCGGTGAAGAAGATCGAGAACATGCTTCCCGCGTACGACAGCCGGTGCGGCACCCCGGCGGCGGCCAGCGCGTCGCTGGCGAGCTTGCCCACGGTGGCGGCGGTGGCGTCCAGCCGCTGGTAGAGCGCGTCGTCGGCGAGCCGGAGCGTGGCCAGCCCGGCGGCGCAGGCCAGCGGGTTTCCGGAAAGTGTGCCGGCCTGGTAGACCGGGCCGGCGGGGGCCAGTCGGGCCATGATCTCGGCGCGACCGCCGAACGCTGCGGCGGGCAGCCCGCCGCCCATCACCTTGCCGAAGGTGTAGAGGTCGGCGTCCACCGGATCGGCTCCGGCCCAGCCACCCCGGGAGACCCGGAAGCCGGTCATCACCTCGTCGACGACGAGCAGTGCGCCGTAGGCGTGGGCGATGCTGGCCAGGCGCTGGTTGAAGCCGTCGCGGGGGGCCACCACACCCATGTTGCCGGCGGCGGCCTCGGTGATGATCGCAGCGATGTGCTCACCCTCGGCGGCGAAGGCGGCCTCCACGGCGGCCACGTCGTTGTACGGCAGCACGATGGTCTCGCTGGCCGCCGCGCCGGTCACCCCGGGCGAATCGGGCAGGCCGAGCGTGGCGACCCCGGAGCCGGCGGCAGCGAGCAGCGCGTCGACGTGTCCGTGGTAGCACCCGGCAAACTTGACGATCTTGGAGCGGCCGGTGAACCCACGGGCCAACCGGATCGCCGACATGGTGGCCTCGGTGCCGGAGTTGACCAGCCGGACCTGCTCGACCGGGGTCCGGTCGACGATCTCGGTGGCCAGCTCCACCTCCCCCGGCGTGGGGGTGCCGAAGCTGGTGCCGTCGGCGGCGGCGGCCTGGACGGCGGCGACCACCTCCGGATGGGCGTGGCCGAGGATCAGTGGCCCCCACGAGCAGACCAGGTCGACGTAACGCCGACCGTCGGCATCGAACAGCCACGGGCCGGCGCCACGCACCATGAACCTGGGCGTGCCGCCGACTGCGCCAAAGGCGCGTACGGGTGAGTTGACCCCGCCCGGCACGATGGCGCGGGCCCGGTCGAACAGAGCTTCGGAGGCCGGCGCTTCGGCTGGGTAACGCTCCTGGCCGGCGGAGTGCGTAGTGGTCACGGTGCCGCCATTGTGTCAGCGCCGCCGCGCTGGGCGGCACCCACCCCTGGCCAGGGGTTGCTCGGCTCACCCTCGACGCCCGCCTCGGCGAGCCGGGGCCCATAGATCGCGATAGGCTGACGGCGTGGAGCGTGCGGAGCTGTCCATCACGGTGCAGCGGGCCGCCGATGAGGTGACACTCAACCTCGTCGGCGAGATCGACATGCTCACCGCCACCCGACTCTCCAGCGCCGTCAACGAGGTGCTGGCCGAGCCGCCCCCGCGAATCGTGCTGGATCTTGCCGGGGTCACCTTCTGCGACTCACAGGGTCTGGGCACGCTGGTCGTGCTCAGCCGCAAGGCCAGTCACGCCCAGAGCCTGCTGATCCTGACCAATGTCGGCGGGTTCCTGCTGCGGGTACTCGACATCACTGGCCTGCGCTCGGCGCTGATGATCCGTAACGAGCAGTCCACCGGCTGACTCGGCCTGCGGACCGGTTGACTCGGGCCGGCGGCCGAAGCCGGACCGCACCGCGTCCGACTCCGGCCGCCCAGGCTTCTCAGACCACCGGTACGTCCCGACGCCGGAAGCCGAGCAGGCCGAGACCGGCCAGCAGAACGGCGATGCCGGTCAACCAGATCAACGGCGTGACGGTCAGCTCCCCACCGGGAATCCGGGGAATGTGGGTGAATGGTGAGACGTCAAGTGCCCACTGGTCGAGTTGCATGATCGCGCCCACCTGGCCGAGGAGCACGCAGACCCCCAGCACTGCCCAACTCACCATGACGAGCCTCGGCAGCAGCCCGAAGAGCAGCACGGTGACGGCGGCCAGCACCCAGACCGCGGGCAACTGCACCGCAGCGGCGGCCAGCACCCGGGGCACCTGACCGGCGATGTCTCCGCTGGCCTGCCCGTAGATGAGCCCACTGGTCAGGCCAGCAACCGCGAGCGCGACCGCCGGGCCGAGTAGGGCGAAGAGGAGGTGGCTGGCCATCCACCGGAACCGGCCCACCGACGCGGCCAGGACCGGCTCACTGCGTAGGGCGGTCTCCTCGGCACGCATCCGCAACGCCGCCTGGATGCCGTAGCCGGCGGCGGCCAACGCGACCAGCCCCATGGTGCCGGAGAGGTACGCGTCGGTGAAGGCGCTGGTCCCGCCCAGTCGGACGATGATGTCGCCGACCTGCGCGCTGTCCTGTATCGCCTCCTCGATCGCGTCGGCGGAACTGCCCACCACCGCACCGAACGCCACCAACCCGACGGTCCAGCCGAGGAGCAATCCCCGGTGCAGCCGCCAGGCCAGGGCCAGCGGGCTACGCAACGTGGGGGCGGCCAGCGGCGGCCCCAACCGGGGCGGCAGGATGCCGGCAGCGACGTCACGTCGGGCCGAGAGCGGGTACGCCGCAGCGATCAGTACGACGACCAGGCTGACGAGTAGGGCGAACACCCACCAGCGTTCGTCGGCGTACGCCTGCACCCGCTGCCCCCAACCGAGCGGCGACAGCCAGCTCAGCCAGGACAGATCGCCGCCCGTGCCAGTCGCGTCGCCAGCCATCCGCAGTAGCAGCGCCAGCCCGAGGGTGCCCAGGCCGATGGCGCGGGCAGCACCCGATCCCTCGGTCAACTGGGCGACGACACCACCGACCGCCGCGAACACCCAGCCGGTGGTGGTCACCGCGAGCCCGAACGCCACTGCTCCCATGGCCGGCAGACCCTGGCTGACCAGGCCGAGCGCGATGACCCCGCCCAACACGACGTCGGCGGCGAAGGTGGCGATCAGCGCGGCGGTGAGCCCCGCATGCCGCCCGAGGACGGTCGAGCCGAGCAGTTCCCGCCGACCGGTCTCCTCCTCGGTGCGGGTGTGCCGGATGACGGTGAGCAGGCTGATCAGTCCGGCGACCAACATGATCATGCTGGACCGCTGGACGGTGAGCGCGCCGAGACTGGATCCGAAGGCCGGACCGAGCAGCGACACGATGGACGGGTTGCTCGCCATCCCGGACGCGTACGCCTGTCGCCCCGCCTCGGTGGGATACAGCTCGGCGATGGCCGACGAGTAGCTCATCGGTAGGACGGCCAGGATCAGGATCCAGAGCAGCAGGAGCCACCGGTCGCGGCGCAGGATCAGCCGGACGAGTTGACCGGTGCCGGTGGTCCCGGTCATCGGGTCACCGCCGGGTGCGGGGCACCATCCGCCTGCACCTCGTAGTGCCGCAGGAAGAGTTCCTCCAGCGTCGGGGGCTGGCTGACCAGACCGCGTACGCCGATCGTGGTGAGCTGGCGCAGCGCGACGTCGAGCGCGTCACCGTCGACGGTGAACCGGACCCGGTTGCCGTCGACGCGTACGCCGTGCACGCCGGGCAGCTCCGCCAGCCCGTTCGGCGGGCCGACGAGTTCGGCGTCGATCGACGTACGGTGCAGGTGCCGCAGCTCGGTCAGGGTGCCGGTCTCGACGTTACGGCCCTCCCGGATGATGGTGACCCGGTCGCAGAGCGCCTCCACCTCGGCCAGGATGTGGCTGCACAGCAGCACGGTCCGGCCGTTGCGGGCGTCTTCGGCGATGAAGCGCTGGAAGACCTCCTCCATCAGCGGGTCGAGACCGGAGGTCGGCTCGTCCAGGATCAGTAGTTCGACGTTGGAGGCGAGGGCGGCGACCAGGCCGACCTTCTGCCGGTTGCCCTTGGAGTAGGCCCGTCCCTTCTTGCGCGGGTCCAGCTCGAACGCGTCCAGCAGCTCTGCCCGACGCCGCTGGTCGAGGCCACCGCGCAGCCGGCCGAGCAGGTCGATCACCTCGCCGCCGGAGAGGTTGGGCCAGAGCGTGACGTCACCGGGGACGTACGCGAGGCGGCGGTGCAGGGTGACCGCATCCCGCCACGGGTCGCCGCCGAGCAGTCGAACCGTGCCACCGTCGGCGCGGAGCAGGCCGAGCAGCACCCGGATCGTGGTTGATTTGCCCGCGCCGTTGGGGCCGAGGAACCCGTGCACCTCGCCGGTACGGACGCTCAGGTCGAGTCCGTCGAGGGCTCGGGTCGACCCGAATGCCTTGATCAGCCCCTCTGCATCAATAGAGTTTTCCATGTATCGAAAGCTACGCTCGCTTCACAAATTTGTGAAGCGTCTGATATCTGCAAAGATCCAGTCAGGCCGAGCTGATTCGAGGAGACATGCATGTCTGATCCGAGCCCACCGCGGCGCGACGACGAGGCTGTCGACCGGTTCGTCGAACGGATGGCGATGCTCTTCGCCAATTGGGGCTTCCCCCGGATGGCCGCACGGGTGCTCTTCGCCGTGATGTCCGCCGACGAGGAAGCGTTGACCGCCGCCGAGATCGGCGAGCGCCTGGGAGTCAGCCCAGCAGCGATCTCCGGCGCCGTGCGCTACCTGACCCACCGTGGTTTGCTGGTCCGGGAACCGATTCCCCGATCCCGACGAGACCACTACCGCATGCCCGACGACCCCTGGTTCGAGGCTGCCGTCGTCAAACGATCGGCCCTCACGGTGATGGCCGATCTGACGAGCGAAGGGGCCAAGGCGGTGGGCGGAGACGAGACGCCGTCTGGAGAACGACTCGCGGAGATGCGGGACTACCTCATCTTCGCGCAGGACGAGGTCGACTCGATCAACGAGCGATGGCGAGCCCACCGGGCTGCGAACCGGTCGCCCTCACCTGGCGAGTAACCGGCAGCCACCTCTCGCCGGGAAGGCCGGCGCAGGCCGATCAGACGCCCCTGACCACCACGAGTTACCCAGGCCCGATCAGGCGGTCGATCCCCAACGGGCCTGTTCCAGCAGCTCCGCCGCCCGGTCCCGAGCATCTGGATCGGCCGAGCGCAGCAACGCCGCCGCCTCGTCGATCGTCTCGGTAAGCGCCCGCCACTGCGCCTCGCGCTCCCGTACCGCCCGAGAGTGGGCGGCGAGCTGGCGGGTCTTGGCCCACAACTCGACGAAGACGGAGACCTTGGCCCGCAACACCCACGGGTCGAACGGCTTGGTCAGGTAGTCGACCGCGCCGACCGCGTAACCCCGCAACGCGAGTTGGGCATCCCGGTCCGCGGCGGTGAGGAAGATGATCGGGACGTGTCGGGTCCGTTCCCGCCGCTTGATGTGGCTCGCGGTTTCGAAGCCGTCCATGTCCGGCATCTGCGCGTCGAGCAGGATCACCGCAAAGTCGTCCACCAGCAGTTGCTTGAGCGCCGCCTCGCCACTCTCCACCGCGACCGACTGCACCGGCAGCCCCTGGAGGATCGCCTCCAGAGCCATCAGGTTCTCCCGCCGATCGTCGACCAGCAGCGCCTTGGCCATCTCGCTCACGACATCGCCTCGCTTCGCTCGCCGCCGCCGTGGGACACCCTGAGCCAACCGGCTCGCTCACCACGCTCGCTCGACAACGCCCCGCTTCGCTCGCCGCCGCCGTGGGACACCCTGAGCCAACCGGCTCGCTCACCACGCTCGCTCGACAACGCCCCGCTTCGCTCGTCGATCATCCGACCTCCCGCCCTTCGCCATTGACCCAGGAGGCCATCAGCTCGATCAACTCATCCAGGTCGACCGGTTTGGTGATGTAGTCACTGGCACCGGCGCTCAACGCCGACTCCCGGTCACCCGGCATCGCCTTCGCGGTAAGGAACACCACCGGTAGATCCGTGAACCGATGGTTGCGACGAATCGCCCGTGTCGTCTCGTACCCGTCCTGATCAGGCATCATCGCATCCATCAGCACGATGTCCACCTCCGGGTGCTCCGCGAGCAGCCGGACTCCCTCCGCCCCGTTGTCCGAGTAGAGCACCGTCATGCCGTGCAACTCCAGCGCACTGGTCAGCGCGAAGACGTTCCGGACGTCGTCGTCGATGATCAGGACCGTGGCTCCGTCGAGCTGCTGGGTGGCGGGCGTGCTGGCGACTGGCCTCGGGTCGGTGGTCGGCAGCAGCAGTGGTGGGAGGCCAGCTCGCGCCGGCACGGGCGACGCCGGCAGCGGCATCGGTGCCACCACCGTGTCCGGAGCCAACACATCCGGGATGAACAGGGTGAAGGTCGACCCCTGCCCGGGAGCCGACGACACGGTTATCGTGCCGCCGATCAGCCGGGCCAGGTCCCGGCTGATCGACAGTCCGAGACCGGTGCCGCCGTACCGCCGGCTCGTCGTACCGTCGGCCTGCTGGAACGCCTCGAAGATCAGCGACAGCTTCTCGTCGGGGATGCCGATCCCGGTGTCGATGACGGTGAACGCCACCACCTGCCGGGCGGTGGCCAACGCCGGCACGTCGAAGAAGGCGTTGTCCGGCGCCGGTGCGATCCGCAGCGTCACCGCGCCGTTGTCGGTGAACTTCATGGCGTTGGAGAGCAGGTTACGCAGGATCTGTTGCAGGCGCTGGGCGTCGGTGATGACGGCCGGCGGCAGGTCCTTGGAGATCCGTACCTGGAAGTCCAGTTTCTTCTCCTCGGCCTGCGGTGCGAAGGCCTGCTCGACGTAGCCACGGATCTCGGAGAACCGCACCTCGGTCGGCTCGACGTCCATCCGTCCCGCCTCGATCTTCGACAGGTCGAGGATGTCGTCGATCAGCCGGAGCAGATCCGACCCGGCGCTGTGGATCGTCTTGGCGAACTCGATCTGCTTGACGGTCAGGTTCTCCTCGGAGTTGTCCGCCAGCAACCGGGCGAGCAGCAGCAACGAGTTCAACGGCGTACGCAGCTCGTGGCTCATGTTGGCCAGGAACTCCGACTTGTACGCCGACGCCCGGGTGAGCTGGTGTGCCTTCTCCTCCAGCCCGATCCGTGCCATCTCGATTTCCTTGTTCTTGGTCTCGATGTTGCCCTTCTGCTCCGACAGCAGCTTCGCCTTGTCTTCCAGCTCGGCATTGGTGCGCTGCAACTCCGCCGACTGCTCCTGCAGCTCGTGGGCGAGGCGCTGCGACTGGGCGAGCAGTTCCTCCGTACGCCGGTTGGCCTGGATGGTGTTGACGGCGATACCGATGGTGGAGACCAGCCGTTCGAGGAAGGCCAGATGCAGCGCGGAGAAGGCGGCGATGCTGGCGAACTCGATGATGCCGAGCAGCTCGCCCTCGAAGAGCACCGGCAGCACCACCAGGTCAGCCGGAGGCGTCTCGGCGATGCCGGAACGGATGGTGAGCTTGCCGTCCGGCACCGCACCGACCCGGATGGTCCGCCGGGAAAGTGCGGCCTGCCCGACCAGCCCCTCGCCCGGCCCGAAGGTCACCTCCTGGTGGCGGGCCACATAGCCGTACGACGCGATCAGCCGCAGCCGGAGCACCGCCTCCTCGTGGTCGGCCAGGAAGAACGCGCCGAGCTGCGCGTCGACCAGCGGCGTGACCTCAGTCATGATCATCCGGCAGACCTCGACCAGGTCCCGCTGCCCCTGGAGCAGGCCGCCGATCCGGGCCAGGTTGGAGTCCAACCAGCCCTGCTCCGCGTTCTTCTTCGTCGTCTCCCGCAGGGTGACGATCATCTGGTTGATGTTGTCCTTCAGTTCGGCGACCTCGCCCTGTGCCTTGACCGCGACCCGCTGGGTCAGGTCACCCTTGGCGACAGCGGTGGAGACCTGGGCGATGGCCCGGAGCTGGGTGGTAAGGGTGGAGGCGAGCTGGTTGACGTTCTCGGTCAGGTCCCGCCAGGTGCCGGAAACCCCCTTCACCTGGGCCTGACCACCGAGCTTGCCCTCGGTACCCACCTCGCGGGCCACCCGGGTCACCTCGTCGGCGAACGACGACAGCTGATCCACCATCGTGTTGACCGTCGACTTCAACTCCAGGATCTCGCCCTGCGCGTCGACGGTGATCTTCTGGCTCAGGTCACCCTTCGCCACGGCGGTGGTGACCGAGGCGATGTTACGCACCTGCGAGGTCAGGTTCGACGCCATCGAGTTCACGTTGTCGGTCAGATCCCGCCACGTGCCGGAAACGCCCTTCACCTGCGCCTGGCCACCCAACTTGCCCTCGGTACCCACCTCGCGGGCCACCCGGGTCACCTCGTCGGCGAACGACGACAACTGGTCCACCATCGTGTTGACCGTCGACTTCAACTCCAGGATCTCGCCCCGGGCGTCGACGGTGATCTTCTGCGACAGGTCACCCTTCGCCACCGCCGTCGACACCTGGGCGATGTTCCGCACCTGGGCGGTGAGGTTGGAGGCCATCGAGTTCACGTTGTCGGTCAGGTCCCGCCACGTGCCGGCAACGCCACGCACCTGGGCCTGACCGCCCAACTTGCCCTCGATGCCCACCTCGCGGGCCACCCGGGTCACCTCGTCGGCGAACGACGACAGCTGATCCACCATCGTGTTGACGGTCGACTTCAACTCCAGGATCTCGCCCTGCGCGTCAACGGTGATCTTCTGACTCAGGTCACCCTTCGCCACGGCGGTGGTGACCGAGGCGATGTTACGCACCTGCGAGGTCAGGTTCGACGCCATCGAGTTCACGTTGTCGGTCAAATCCCGCCACGTGCCGGAGACGCCCTTCACCTGCGCCTGGCCACCCAACTTGCCCTCGGTACCCACCTCGCGGGCCACCCGGGTCACCTCGTCGGCGAACGACGACAACTGGTCCACCATCGTGTTCACCGTCGACTTCAACTCCAGGATCTCGCCCCGGGCGTCGACCGTGATCTTCTGGCTCAGGTCACCCTTCGCCACCGCCGTCGACACCTGCGCGATGTTGCGCACCTGCGAGGTCAGGTTTCCGGCGAGCTGGTTGACGTTCTCGGTCAGGTCCCGCCAGGTGCCGGACACCCCACGCACCTGGGCCTGACCGCCCAACTTGCCCTCGGTACCCACCTCCCGGGCCACCCGGGTCACCTCGTCGGCGAACGACGACAACTGGTCCACCATCGTGTTGACGGTGTCCTTGAGTTCGAGGATCTCGCCCTGCGCCGCCACGGTGATCTTCTGGCTCAGGTCGCCTCGGGCCACCGCCGTGGAGACCTGGGCGATGTTGCGCACCTGCGAGGTCAGGTTCGACGCCATCGAGTTGACGCTGTCGGTGAGGTCCTTCCAGGTGCCGGCCACGTTCGGCACCTCGGCCTGGCCGCCCAGCTTGCCCTCGGTGCCGACCTCCCGGGCCACCCGGGTCACCTGCTCGGCGAAGAGCCGCAACGTGTCGGTGAGGGAGTTGAAGGTGTGCGCCAGCTCGGCGACCTCGCCCTTGGCCGAGACGGTGATCTTCTGCGACAGATCGCCCTTGGCCACCGCGGTGGCCACCTGGGAGATCGAACGCACCTGGTACGTCAGGTTCGACGCCATGGTGTTGACCGAGTCGGTGAGGTCCTTCCAGGTGCCGGCGACGCCCCGTACGTCCGCCTGACCACCCAGTTCGCCCTCGATGCCCACCTCCCGGGCCACCCGGGTCACCTCGTTCGAGAAGGACGAGAGCTGGTCGACCATGGTGTTCACGGTCCGCCCGATCCGCAGGTACTCACCCTGCAATGGCCGTCCGTCGATCTCCAACGCCATGTGCTGGGACAGGTCACCGTCGGCGACCGCCACGATGACCCGGCCGATCTCGGTGGTGGGCCGCCCCAGGTCGTCGATGAGCGAGTTGATCGCCTGCTGGGTCTCGACCCACGAGCCGTCCAGGCCCTCCTCGTCGAGGCGTTCGTCGAGCCGGCCGTCCCGGCCGACGATCCGGCTGATCCGGCGTAGGTCCAGATGCTGCCGTTCCTGGAGCGAGACGACCTCGTTGAAGGCGTCGGCGACCTCGCCCGCGGCACCGGAGCGACGTGGCAGGCGTACCTTGAGATCACCGCGCCGGACCCGCCGCAGCGCCTCGGCGAGTTCGCCGAGCAGGACCGTGTCCTCGGCGGCGGTGTGGTCCGCGGCAGAGTTCCATTTCGCCGTGGTCATCATTCCTCGCTCAGCTCGGGGAGATGGCAGTACGCGACACCGACCAGGTTCCGGGACGGTCGGGTGTCCCCATCATTGTGCCCCCGCCCGCCGGAATCGACCGGCGCTGACCTGCGCCGCCGAAGCCCGATCGGGGCCTGGCTTGGAACTATGGCCGGCTGGGTGGAGGATACGAAGGGTGTCAGCGGAGGCGGGGCCCGCGTTCACCAGCGGTGCAGACGAGCACGTTCGCCGGGTACGGCTCCCCGCCGACCGGCGCACACCCGCCACCGCCCGGGCCATCGTCCGGTCCGTGCTGGCGGAGGCGAATCTCGACGAGCTGCTCGACGAGGCGCTGCTACTGACCACCGAACTGTCCACCAACGCGGTCGAACACGCCGGCACCGAACTGGACATCGAGGTCGTCGCGGACAGACATGGCCTGACGGTGACGGTTTCCGACTTCGCCCCCGGCCGGATCGGCGACGTGATCGCCCGACCCCGGATCGACGCCACCGACATCGCCGAGGTCTCCGAACGGGGCCGTGGCCTGTTGCTCGTCGACCACTTCGCCAGCCGCTGGGGCACCACCCACCAGCCGACCGGCAAGGGTGTCTGGTTCCGACTCGATCGCAAGCACGCGGCTCCCGGGGCGAATCCCGGGACGAATCCCGGGCGGTCGGATCCGGCAACCGTCGCCGCCGGGCCACTGGCCGGTGCGTCCGATCCGCCACCCGAACGGGCCGTACCGAGCGCCGGGGCGCTGAGTGCCCTGATGCAGACGGCCCCGGACCCGTACTCCGACGATCCACTACCGGAGTTCGCCGGCAATCTGCTGGCCCGCATCGGCGAGATGCTCGGGGCGGCCGGCGGGTCCGTACGCCTTGATCGGGGTGACGGGGCGGGCGATCAGCTCCTCGCCCGATACGGACGACAGCCCCGCTCCGGCGACGCCCTGGTCCGGGTGCCACTGGCGGTGAACCGGCCCTACTCCGGGGAACTGGAACTCGACGCGGCCCCCTCGGCGTACGCCCGGCCGCTGGCCGCCCTGATGGCGGAACGGCTCTCCCTGCACCTGGAGAACGATCGGCTTCGCCGGGCGGACGTACGCCGCCAGACCTGGTTGACCTTCCTCGCCGAGGCGAGCGAACTGCTTGCCCAGTCCCTCGACGTCGAGCTGACCATGGCGTTGATCCCGCAGCTCGTGGTGCCCCGACTCGGCCAGTGGTGTGCGGTACACATCACCGACGAGTGGGGTCGACTCCGGCTCGCGGCGGCGAGCCACGCCGATGAGTCGATGCTGCCGCAACTGCACGAGGTGCTCGACGAGAGCGGTCCCGATTCGGCCCAGGCCCGGCTTCGGGAGGCCTCCCGGATCGGTACGCAGGTGCCGATCGGCGGGCCGATGGACGGCTTCGCGGTGCCTCTGGTCGCGCGGGGGCAGCGGCTCGGCACCCTGGCGGTCGGGCGGCACCAACGCCACCGGCACGATCCCGACGAGATCGCCGTGCTGGAGGACGTGGCCCGGCGGGCGGCGCTGGCGATCGAGAACGCCCGGATCCACGCGGAGCGGCGGCGGGTCGCGCAGACCCTGCAACAGTCCCTCCTGCCGCCGGTGCTTCCGGTGGTGGACGGAATCGGATTCGCCGCCGAGTACGTGCCGACCGGTGACGACGCCGAGGTGGGCGGCGACTTCTACGACGTACTGCCGCTACCCGACGGCCGGTGGTTGGTGGCTGTCGGCGACGTCTCGGGCAAGGGGGTCCAGGCCGCCGCCGTCACCGGGCTGGTCCGCGATGTGATCCGGGTGCTGGTCGGCGACGGCAAGCCACTGCCGGAGGCACTGTCCCGGCTCAACGAGACGCTGCTCGAACGTGGTGCTGGCCGCTACTGCACGCTGGCGCTGGCCGCCGTGGGACGGGGGCCGGACGGGCAGCTCGACGTGTCCCTACATCTCGCCGGTCACGACCGGCCGGTCCTGGTCCGGGGCAGCGGTCGGGCCGACTTCGTCGGGACCGGCGGCACCGCCCTGGGTCTGCTGGACTCCATCGCCACACCGGCTGCGGACGTGCTGCTGGGCCCGGGTGACGCGCTGGTCTTCTTCACCGACGGCGTGACCGAGCGGCGGCGTGGGCGGGAGCTGTTCGGCACTGATCGGCTCCGGGACGCCACGGTGCCGCTGGCCGGCTATTCGGCCGAGGTGATGGCCGCCCGGCTCCGCTCCACCGCGATCGGTTTCTCCGCCGAGTCGCCACGCGACGACATCGCTATCCTGGTACTGCGTAATGACATGATCGGCTGAGCCGACATCGACGAATCGTCGAAGGACACCGCCGGTACGGCAAGCCGAAGCGCCTTACGGACGAGGGCGTCGGCCATATCTGGGAAGGTCCTACCCATGGTCCGCATGCTCCTTGGGCGCCGCGCCGCCAGCGCCTCACCGAGCGCCGGGCAGGACCCCCGTCCGCGTTCCGGGCCACGGAACCGGGACCGCTACCTGGACCTGTGGCGTGCGGCCGCACTGGTACGGGTGGTCGTCTACCACGTCTTCGGCTGGGTCTGGCTGACCGTCCTCTTTCCCGCGATGGGGCTGATGTTCGCCCTGGCGGGCTCCCTGATGGCCAGTTCCCTGGACCGTAGCGGGCCGAAGGCGATCGCCCGCCGGCTCCGCCGACTGCTTCCACCCCTGTGGGCGTTCGCGGCGGTGGCCGTACCGCTCATGCTGTTCACCGGATGGGGGGCGGCCCCCACCGCCCACCTCGGCTGGGGTGAGCTGCTCTGGTGGATCTTCCCGGCGCGTACGCCACCGACCGGGAGCCAGTCCTGGGCCTGGGCGTTCAACGCGGTGCTCTGGTACATCGTCACGTACCTGTGGCTGGTGCTGCTCTCGCCCGCCCTGCTGGCCGCCTTCCGCCGCTGGCCGTGGCGCACCCTCGCCGTGGCGGTCGCCGTACCCGTGGCGTCCCTGTTCGGCGTGGTGCAGATCGGCGGCTACTTCAACGAGCAGGCGACCAATGTCGGCACCTACGTGGCGTGCTGGCTGCTCGGCTTCGCCCACCACGACGGCCTGCTCAAGCGACTGCCGGCCCGCCGGTACGCCATCGCGGTGGCCGCGTTCGCGCTCGCCGGCGCCGCCTGGGTGCTCGCCGCCGCCTGGTCGAGCGGCAGTTTCGACCTCAACCGCATCCCCGGCGGCAACACTTTCTGGTCGATCGCATTCGTCGCCACGGTGCTGCGGTTCCGCCCCCGACTCGACTGGCTGGCCCAAATCCGGCCGTTGAACCGGACGGTGGAGTTGCTGAACGCCCGGGCGGTCACCATCTACCTGTGGCACATGCCAGCCGGCCTGCTCGCCGCCATCGGACTCAGCTCGATGGTGCTCTCCGACTGGGCCGGCAACGTCGTGCTCCGGTTGACCGTGGTGTGGCTGCTCACCGCGGTGGCGGTGGCCCTGCTCGGCTGGGTCGAGGATCTCGCCGCCCGGCGGTCGCCCACCCTGATCCCGCGTACCGGCACCTCGCCGAAGGCCACCGTTCGGCCCGTGGAGGCACCGTCCACGCTGACCACCTCGACCGAGAGCACGCCGGCGCTACCGGTCCCGCGCCGGATCGGGCCGGGCGACCGTTGGCATCGGGGGATGGTCGCGACGGTCGCGACCCTCGCCGCCTGCCTAGCCTTCACCGCGCTCAACGTCCTACCCGGTACGCCAACCCAGAGCCAGGACCGTCATCCCCGGCACGAAACCATGCACTACCTGTCCGACCTGCTCCTGGTGCTGGAGGACCCGTCCGCCCCCGAGCCGGCGGCCCAGTCGATCCCACTACCACCGACACCAACCAATGTGGACGATGCCCGCCCACGCGGGGTCGTCACCCCGGCCCCCAGTCGGCTTCGGGTGCATCCGCCACCCGGCTGTGAACGCCTCCGGGCGGTCATCGAGGTGGTCGACACCGACAATGACGGCGTCCAGGTGACCTTCGCCGTCCGTACCGACGGGGTCACGGTCTACGAGTCGAGCGCCCGCAGCCGGGGAGACCTCGCTGAGGAGATCGACGTCGACGTGACCGAGGCGACCTTCGTCGACCTGGTCGCCACCAGCTCAGCCGGCCGGGCGTCCACGATCTGGGCCGACGGCCGCTTCGTCTGTATCTCGTGACCGGTCTCGTCTGGGTCTCCTGAACAGGCTAGCCGGCCGGCCGCCACCGGTCAGAATTCGGCGAACAGGTACGGCGTACAGCGCGGGAACAGGGCCCGCAGTTCCGCTTCGGCGGACCGGTCCACGGTGCCGAAGCCCCGGATGGCCACGTCGGCGGGGTCGAGGACGCCGTAGACCAGCCCGGAGAGCCCCGCACCGGTCAGCGTCGCGCTGGGCAGTGACGGCTCCAACCCGCGTACGACCTCCAGCTTCCCGTCCGCGCCATCCAGTAGGTAGCTACCAGCGACGAACGGATCGTCGACGACCTCGACGGTCAGCCGGCCGGAACCGACGGTCAGTCCGGCCAACGCCTCCAGCGACAGCACCCGGGCCATCGGTGCGCCACCGGTCGGATAGACCACCTGACGCTGGACGTGCACGGCGAAGTCGGTCGCCCACAACTCGGGGGTCTCGTCGGCCGACACCCGCACGCTGATCTCCGCGACCTGGTCGACGTGGTAGGCGAAGAACCGCAGCAGCAACGCTCGACCCAACGGCCCGGTGGTGAGCAGATCACCACCGGTCAACTTCCCGCCGTGGTCGTCGATGCGGTAACGCACTGCGCCGACAACCGCACCGTCGACCTCGGCGACGGCCAGCCAGTCCTTGTCCTCGTCGCGCTGACGTACCGCACGGAACTCCGGGGGGACGGCGAACCCGTGCCGCTCACCCAGCAGCCGGTGGGTGAGGTCGCGATAGCTGCCGTAGCGCTCCCCGATCCGGTGCAGGGTGACCTCGCCGGGCAGTTGGACCCGCAGCAGCGATCCGAGGTCGGCCGGCGCGAAGGTGGCGGTGCGGGCCGCCGGCAGCCCGACGTAGCCGAACCGCTCGTAGAAGGAGGGGCGAAACGGGTAGAGCGCGCTGATCGAATGGCCGGTGTCCCGCATCTCACCGAGCAGTCGGTGCAGCAGTGCCCGGACGTGGCCCTGGCGACGGCCCAACGGGTGGGTGGCGACCCCGGCGACGCCGGCCATCGGCTGGACCGATCCTCGCAGGTTCTGTCGCATCGGGATGGCCGACACGGTGGCCACGGGCCGATCCCCGTCCGCCGCGACGAGCGTCACGTTCCCGTCGACGTACGGCAGGTAACGCCGGAACTCCTCCTCCCGGCCGGGGCCGCTCGGGGACTGCTCGAAGGCGTACGCTTGGAGGGGTAGGGCGGTCGTGAGACGTTCTTCGCCGGTTACCTGTCGGATGTCCACCACCTCATCCCAGCGCGGTTGGCGGCGATCTTCAACCGGATTGCTCCGCCCCGGGCCAGCCCGGTCATGCCGCGCCGACCAGACCGAGTTCCCCCAGCACCCGGGCCAGTCGGTCGTTCTCGGCCCGCAGGAACGCGTCGAACTCCTCCCCGTCGAGATAGGCATCGGTCCAGCCGTACCGGGCCAGGGCCGCCTGCCAAGGCCCGCACCCGCGCAATCGGGCCACCGTCGCCCGCATCGTGGTGACATCCCCCTCGGCGAGGCCCGGCGGGGCGACCACACCCCGCCAGTTGGCGAACACCACGTCCACACCGTTCTCCCGCAGGGTGGGGGCGTGGATACCGGGGATCCGCCGCTCGCTGGTGACCGCGAGCACCCGTAGCTGCCCGGAGGCGATCTGGTCGGCGTACTCGCTGACCCCGGAGACCCCGAAGGCGACCTGCTTGCCGAGGATCGCCGCGAGCAGGTCACCGCCCCCGTCGTACCGGTGGTAGGCGACCTGGCGTGGTCGGATGCCGACGGCCTCCGCGAGCAGCATCGGCGCGAGATGGTCCGGGCCGCCGGCGGTGGAGCCGCCGCCCACCGGTACCGCGGCCGGTTGGGCCCGCCACGCGGTGACCAGGTCGGCCAGTTCCCGGTACGGCGAGTCGCGGGTGACCACGATGATGGCCGGCTCCTCGATCAGGCGGGCGATCGGCGTGGTGTCCTGCAGGGTGACCGGCGCGTTACCGGTGTACTGGCTACCGACCATGCCCAGCCCCATCAGCATCAGCAACTGGCCGTTGCCCCGCTCGTAGCCCAGCCGCCGCAATCCGACGACACCCCCGCCACCGGGAAGGTTGAACACCTCCGCGTTGCGGATGATGCCGCCGTCGGCGAGGGCCTTGGCCATGGTGCGCGCGGTGACGTCGTAACCGCTGCCCGGCGGATTGGGCACCATGATCCGCAATTCGGTTTGGTCATCCGGTTCCGGGCCGGGTACGCAGGCCCCGCCGGTGAGCAGGACCACGAGGCCGACCGCCAGCACGCGGATCAGCTGGCCCATCACGGCTCCTTCGGGAATTCGGTACGTGCAGATCCTGCTCGCCCTGCGGTCTGTTGTCACGGGTCCACCCCCGATGGGTGGGGCGCGATGGTTGCGCCGCCCCGCTCGACCCACTTTCCTGCTTGTGGTGAAAGCAAGGGGAGGTGGGATGCAGCGGTTGTCCCTGGCTGGTCAGTTCCTGCTGTTCCAGCTCGGCATCGTGCTGTTGGTGGTGGGTGTCGTGGCGGCGGTGTCGATCGCCGAGTCCGACGTGGAGTTCCGCCGGGAGGAGGGCGCGCGACTCCGGTCGGTCGGCGAGAACGCCGCGATCAACCGGACCGTACGGTTGGGCATCGGCGAACCCGGCGACCGGGAGGCGCTGGCAACGGTGGCCGAGAGCGCCCGCGCGGTCTCCGGCGCGTCGTACGTGCTGATCACCGACGCGACAGGCAAGCTGCTCACCGGTCCCGACGCGGGTGTGCCGGCCGTACTCGGAGAGAGCGACGGACTTGCCGGTCGTTCCTGGGTCGGGGTGGTCGACGACGGTAGCAAGACGCTGGTCGCACACGTACCGGTGCTGGACGAGCGGGACGGCCACTTCCTCGGCCTGATCGTGGTGGGCCGGACCTATCCGACGCTGCCCGAACAGTTGGCCACCGCCTTTCCCAACCTGCTGACCTACCTGCTGCTCGGTGGAGCGCTCGGGGTGGCCGGCTCGCTGCTGCTGGCCCGTCGGGTCAAGCTGCAGACGCTGGGGCTGGAGCCGGGTGAGATCGCCGGACTCGTCGAGCACCGGGAGGCGATGTTGCGGGGCATCAAGGAGGGCGTGGTCGGTACGGATGTCGCCGATCGGGTCACCCTGGTCAACGACGAGGCGGTACGGCTGCTCGGGCTCCCGGAGTCACCGGTCGGCCGGTCCCTGCACAGTCAGCCGATGGAGCCGCACCTGCGGGACGTGCTCACCGGTCGGGTCACCGGAGTCGACCAGATCGTGCTCAGCGACGACCGGGTGCTGGTGCTCAACCGGCGGCCGGTGATGGTGCGGGGCCGCCAGGTGGGCTCGGTGACCACCCTGCGGGACCGGACCGAGCTGACCGCGCTACGCCGGGAACTCGACGTCAGCCGGCACACCACCGACACGCTGCGCGCCCAGGCGCACGAATTCTCCAACCGGCTGCACATCATCGCCGGTCTGGTGGAGTTGGGTGAGCACGACGAAGTGGTGCGCTACATCACCCGGGCCAGTCAGGTACACGAGGCGCTCAACCGTGACGTGACCACGCTGATCCGGGATCCGGCGCTCGCCGCGCTGTTGATCGCCAAGGCCAGTCTCGCCGCCGAACAGGGAGCCCAGTTGCACATCTCTCCGGACTCGGACCTGCCTCCGGTCGACGACGGGTTGGCTGGGGACCTGGTCACCGTGGTGGGCAACCTGGTCGACAACGCGTTGGACGCGATCAGGTCCGGTGGTGAGGTGACGGTGGGCGTCCGTACGACCGGCGACGCGGTGCGGGTGACGGTCAGCGACTCGGGGCCCGGGGTGCCCCCGGAGCTGGTCGAGGAGGTCTTCCGGCAGGGCTACAGCACCAAGGAGGAGGCGCTGGGGCACCACGGGCTCGGGTTGGCCCTGACCCGGCTGATCTGCCTGCATCGGGGCGGCAGCATCGAGGTCTCCGGGTCGGCGTTCCACGCCCACCTTCCACTGGCGGTCGGGGCGGCATCGTGATCCGGGTGCTGGTCGTCGACGACGACTTCATGGTTGCCAAGGTGCACAGTGGATTCGTGGCCCGGGTGCCGGGGTTCACCGTCGCCGGGGTGGCCCACACCGGAGCCCAGGCACTTGCCGAGATCGAGCAGAGCTGCCCTGACCTGGTGATACTCGACATCTACCTACCGGACTTCTCCGGGCTGGAGGTGTTGCGTCGGCTTCGGGAGGGCGCGGCCGGGGTGGACGCCCTGGTGGTCACCGCAGCCCGGGACATGGACACGATCCGTACCGCCCTGCGGCACGGCGTCGTGCACTACCTGATCAAGCCGTTCACCTTCGACGTGCTGCGGGACCGGCTGGAACGGTACGCGGAGGCCCACCACCGGCTGTCCGGCTCCGGTGAGGTGGCGCAGGACGAGGTCGACCGGCTGCTGATGGCGATGCGTCCCGGCCCGGTCGACCTGCCGAAGGGGCTGACGCCGCCGACGGCGGAGTTGGTCTCCCAGGCACTGCGCGACGCGGACGGTGACCTGTCGGCGAGTGAGTGCGCCGACCGGGTGGGGCTGTCCCGGGTGAGCACCCGTCGCTACCTGGAACATTTCGTCGGCGCGGGAAAGGCGAAGGTCACCCTGCGGTACGGCTCCGCCGGCCGACCGGAACGGCGGTTCCGATGGACCGGCGGAGCCGGGTGACGAACTGGACCGGCGGAGCCGGCTGAATCAACCGGCGGCGCTGAGCTGGACCGACGGGGAACGTCAGTCGTCCTCGCCGAAGGCCAGCCGCTGCGCCGACCGGCCCCGCAGCCTGGCCACGATCCGTGGCAGGTACGGCACCAGCAGGGCGAGCACCACCAGCCCGAGCAGCACTGCGGTCAACGGTCGACTGACGAACACGGTCAGGTCGTTGTTGGCGAGCACCAGGGTCCGCCGGAACTGCATCTCCATCATCGGGCCGAGGATGGCACCCAGGATCACCGGCGCGATCGGGAAGTCGAAGTGCCGCATGAAGAACCCGATCACCCCGACCCCGTACGCGATCAGCACCTGGACCACGCTGTTCGAGGCGACGTACACACCGAGCGTGGCGAAGACCAGGATGCCCGCGTACAGGACCGGCCGGGGGATCTGGAGCACCTTCACCCAGACCCGGATCAGCGGCAGGTTCAACGCCAGCAGCAGGACGTTGCCGACGTAGAGCGAGGCGATCAACGCCCACACCAGCTCCGGTGACTTCTCGAACAGCTGCGGCCCCGGTTGCAGGTTGAAGATCTGGAACGCGGCCAGCATCACGGCGGCAGTCGCCGAGGTGGGGATACCCAGGGTCAACAGCGGCACCAGTACGCCCGAGAAGGCCGCGTTGTTGGCCGCCTCCGGCCCGGCCACCCCTTCGATCGCCCCCTTGCCGAACTGCTCCTTGTGCTTGGAGCGACGCTTCTCGAAGGTGTACGACAGGAAGGTCGGCACGTCGGCTCCGCCGGAGGGCAGTGCGCCGAACGGGAACCCGAGGGCGGTGCCGCGCAGCCACGGCCGCCAGGACCGGGCCCAGTCCTGCCGGCTCATCCAACGCGCTCCACCGACCGGTTCCAGTGGCGTCACGTGCTCGGGCAGGTGCCGCAGCCGGCTGGCGACGTAGAGCGTCTCCCCGATGGCGAACAGGCCGACGATGATCACCACGACGTCGACGCCTTCGAGCAGTTGCAGGCTGCCGAAGGTGAACCGGGCCTGCCCGGTCAGCCCGTCGAGGCCGACCACGCCGAGGAAGAGGCCGAGGAAGAGCGACATCAACCCGCGTACGAGGGAGCGGCCGACCAGCGCGGTGACCGCGACCATGGCCAGCAGCGCCAGCGCGAAGTAGTCCGCCGCCCGGAAGTTGACGGCCAGCTCGGCGAAGGGTTTCGCGAAGAGGGTCAGCAGCAACGTCGAGATGGTGCCGGCGACGAAGGAGCCGATCGCCGCGGTGGCGAGGGCGGCCCTGGCTCGGCCTCGCCGCGCCATCTGGTAGCCCTCGATCGCGGTGGCCACCGAGGCGGACTCGCCCGGGGTGTTGAGCAGGATGGAGGTGGTGGAACCGCCGTACATCGCCCCGTAGTAGATGCCGGCGAACATGATGAAGGTGCCGATCGGGTCGTCCAGACTGAACGTCACCGGAAGCAGCAGGGCGATGGTCAGCGCCGGCCCGATGCCGGGGAGCACCCCGACGAACGTACCGAGGGTGACGCCGATCGCCGCGTAGAGCAGGTATTGCGGGCTCAGTACGGTCCCGAATCCCGCCAACAGGTCGGTCATATCGGCAGTACTCCGCTGGGCAGTTGGATGGCGAGCAGATGGGTGAACGCGAGGTAGACGACCAGCGCGAGCGGTACCCCGACGACGGCGTCCCGGACCGGTTGCCGGCTACCCAGGATCCGGGCGGTCACCACGAAGAACACCGCCGAGGCGAGCACGAACCCAACCGGCTCCAACGCGAGGACGTAACCGCAGAGCACGACGGCCAGCAGGACCGGCGGGAGCCACTGGATACGCTCCGGCCCGGGTCGGTCGGGCGAGTCGTCGTCCGCCGCCGGATCGTCGGCGGTCGCCGTGGCCTGCGGTGCTGCCGGGTCCCCGCCCGCACTCGCTTCCGGCACTGAGTCGTTGGCGTCGGCCGTCGCCTCCGGTGCCGGCTCGTCGGTGGTGGCCGGATCGTCTGCTCGGGCTGGTTGGTCGGGCGACACGAACTGCTGGATCAGGTACCACAGGGCCAGGAGCAGCCAGCCACCGGAGACCACGACGGGGGCCAGCCACGGTCCGGCGGGAGCGAAGTCACCGCCGGCCGCGTCGTACGCGTACCAGAACAGGAAGACCCCCGCCGCCAGCATCACGGCACCGAGCACCAGGGGTCCCAACGGCCGCCGGGAACGGGCGGCATCCCGCTCCGCTCCCAGTGCCGCAGTGGTGGGCGGCGTCATCTAGCTGGCCAACCCGATCTCGGTGAGTACGGCGGTGATCCGGGCGCTCTCACTGGCGAAGTACGCCGCCGCCTCGTCACCGCTGCGGTAGAAGTCGTCCCACTTCTGCTCGGTGAGGGTCTTCTTCCACTGCTCGGAGGCGTGCAGCTTGTCCATCATGGCGATCAGGGCGGCCCGTTCGCCGTCCTTGATTCCCGGCGGGGCCACCACGCCGCGCCAGTTCATCAGCTCCACGTCGTACCCGGATTCCTTGATCGTGGGTGCCGGCTTGCCGGCGCCGGCGTCCACGCCCACGCTGCCGGAGACCGCCAACGCGCGGACCTTGCCGGCCGCGACCAGGTCCTTGAACTCGCTCGCGCCGGAGACCGCAGCGGTCAGGTCACCGGCGAGCAGGGCGGCCTTGGACTCGCCGCCACCGGAGTAGGCCACGTACTTCATCGCCTTCGGGTCCGCTCCGGCGGCCTTGGCGAGCAGGCCGACCAGGATCTGGTCGGTGCCGCCGGCGGAACCGCCACCCCAGTTGATCGAGGAGGGGTTGGCCTTCGCGTCGTCCATCAGCTGCTTGAGCGTCGTGTACTTGGACGACGCCGGAACCACGATCACCTCTTGCTCGGCGGTGAGCGTCGCGATCGGGGTGACCTGGTTGAGTCCCACCGGGGACTTGTTCGTCACCACGCCGCCGACCATGACCAGGCCCATGACCATCAACTGGTGCGCGTCGCCCCGGTTCTTCGTCACCAACTGTGACAGGCCGAGCGTGCCGGCAGCCCCGGGTACGTTGTAGACCTCGACCGACTTGTCGATCAGCTTGCCGTCGGTGATGGCCTTCTGCATCGAGCGCGCAGTGATGTCCCAGCCGCCGCCCGGCGCGGCCGGGGCCATCAGCTGCACGGTCCGGGTTGGATACTTGGCCGCCCCGCCGTCACCCGCGTCGCCGGCCTTGTTGCACCCCGCTCCCGCGAGGACCAACACCGGTAGGCAGGCTGCCAGAAGGGTACGGCGGCGCACCGCAGGAGCACCCCGAAGGTCTGTCATCTCATCTCCACTGACCAGAATCGACTTTTGCCGCCGTGCTCCGGCTGCTCTTGCCGCCGTATTTCGGCTGCGTTTCGTCGATGCTGTCCGGCCAGCCGCCCCGGGTCACCGTTGCGGTCGTGGAGTTCGTTCTGGTCGTTGTGGTCGTGGGCCTGTCCCTGGCTGCCGCGCCTACCCGGCGAGTACGTCGGCCAGCACGACGGTGACGTTGTCCGGCGCACCCCCCTGATGCGCCAGCTTGACCAGGTGTTCCGCCCGATGCCGCAGGTCGGTTGCGCTGCCCAGCACCTGGGCGATGGCATGGTCGTCGACGACATCGGAGAGGCCGTCACTACAGAGCAGCAGCCGGTCACCCGCCTCGACGGCCAACACCATGATCGTCGGGGCGACGCCCTGGCCCTGGAGCGCCCTGGTCACCAGGGAACGTTGCGGATGCCGGCGGGCCTCCTCCGGACTCAACACCCCCTGGTCGACCAGCGCCTGGACCAGGGTGTCATCCCGGGTCACCTGCCGTAGGCCGGTCCGCCGCAGCAGATAGCCCCGCGAGTCACCGGCATGCGCGACGGTGAGTTCCATCCCGGCCAACAGGGCCGCGGTCACCGTGGTGCCCATGCCGTCGTTGGCCGGGTCCGCATCGGCCGTCTCCCTGATCCGCTGGTTGGCCAGACCGATCGCCCGGGACACCACCGCCCCCGCCGTCTCCTCGGCCATGAGCGGCCGGTCCAGCGGAGTCAACTCTCGGATGACGAGCGCGCTGGCGACCTCGCCGGCGGGTAGTCCGCCTATGCCATCGGCGACCGCCACCAGCCGCTCGCCGGCATAGGCGGCGTCCTCGTTGTTGTCGCGGACCAGCCCGGGATCGCTGACCATCGCCGTACGCAGGATCAAGGTCATGTAAACAGCATGCCAAGAAGACCGTCGCCACGTCTCTACGCACTACTACGTAGGGTTAGGGCATGATGCCGGTCCCCATGGTCGGTCGCGCGGGCGAACTGGCCGAACTCGTCGACACCTGGTCCGGGTTGACGACGGCGACCCGGCCGATGGGGCGTACCGCGGTGATCACCGGCGCTGCCGGCGTTGGAAAGAGTCTGCTGACCGCCACCGCGCTCGACGCGTTCACGCCCCGTCCCCGTACGGTGCTCTCCGGTGCGGCCCGGCTACACAGTCCGGCTCCCTACGACTGGCTCGCCGCTGTGCTGAGCGGACGGGACACCACCGCCCTGCCGCTACCGGTGGACGCGCTGGCCTGGCTGGCCCAGCACCCCGACCCACCCCGCGAGCGGTACGCCCCGGAGGCACTGCTCCGGCTCGCGGTGCGTACGGTCCGGGAGCTGGTCGGCACGGGCCCGGCGGTGCTGGTCGTCGAGGATCTGCACGCCCTCGACCCGGCCAGCCTCAACCTGATCGGCGAACTCGCCACCGTTCCGGACCTGCCGATCCTGCTCATGGTCACCAGCCAGCCGCCGGAGGTGGCCGTCTCCCCCGCGCTCACCGCCCGGACGATGGCCCGGCTCGCCGGAACGGCCGGCGCGGTCCGCCAGCATCTCGACACCCTGGGCCGGGGCGAGGTCGCCGACATCCTGACCAAGGTCTTTCCCGGACACGCCGTGTCGGCGACGGTCGTCACCGCCGCGTGGGAGCGTACCGGCGGTAACCCGTACCGGCTCACCGAGCTTCTGGTGGCCCGGGGCGGTGGTGGACCAAAGCGGTTGATCCACGAGTCCACCGGGACGGAGCCCGCCGGGATGGAACGCAACAGGGTGGAGTTCACCGGGGCGGAGCTCACCGGCCGGGAGGCCGACGTGCTCGCCTGCCTGGCCGCTGGAATGTCCAACAAGCAGGTCGCCCGATCATTGGGGATCTCGGTCCGGACGGTGACCGTGCACGTGTCGAATCTGCTGCGTAAGACCGGTTCGGCTTCGCGAACCGAGGCGGCCCTGTGGGCCGTACGTCATCGACACGCCGGCTCGACTCCACCGACGAAGTCGGCATTTCCCCGCGCTTGACGCGTAGTCCATCATTGACTGTACGGCTGGGAATTTTCGATCTCGATAGCCTCGCGATGTCGGAACCTTGCCGGGCACTTCCCTATCATCTACTTGCTTCCGGGAGCCTCCGGCGTCCCGAGCCCCATAACACGATTGCCGCCGACCGTACGGGCGGCGCATTGGCGGATGGTGGTGCACTGGGATGAGGATCCAACCTCGGCAGCAGCTTCTGGAGGTTTGGAACGCGGCTGTCCGATCGTCCTGGCGGGACGGCGAGTGGGTGTGGGGTGGGCGCGACGGCTCGAATTCGATCAGCGACGCCGAACAGCTGCTCTGTCTCCTGCTACCGGCGACGAAGGTCGGCACATTCAAGATCGACCGTCCGGATGAGACCGCCGACGATATGATCAAGGCATTGCGGCCCCTCGGCAATGCCACCCAGATTCCCCGGGTGCTCATGCAGGTACTCCGGGACTACTACGCCCGGTATACCGACGAGTCCGGTACGCCCGTTTTCTCAGGCAGCACATATTTCGACATAGGCGGCGCGGCCGAGGTCAAACCGGAGCAGCTACAGCTGGACATCGTCGACTCGTACGCCATGTCGGTGACCCTCTCGCTGTCGACGATCGGTTTCCTCCGCGTCTTCCGCCAATCCGTGAGCCGGGACGAGATCCTGCGGGAGATCGAATCCCTGGAGTCCATGGCCAGTGTCCGGCTGAGCGCCGCGATGGTCGGCATGCTCCGCAGCTTCTCGGTAAACGTCTTCGACGTGGACTCCATGGAGGGCCAGGCCCTGGTTCGGATGGTCAACCAGGGCGGCCTCCCACAACGGCAGATCGTCGCCCACCTCCGCCGCGAGCTACGCCAGACGATGGCGAGCTTCCGAGAGATCCTGATCGGTTCCGGTCAGGTCGCCGACCTGGAGAGCCCCAACCGGCTCTTCGAGTGTGGCTGGTCCTGGGGCGTCGTCAAGGACGCTCCGACGATCGACACCGAGGAGCCGGTGGGACACCAGCCCAAGGGCGTGGCGCAGGAGGCACCCTACCTCTACTTCACGGTCATCGCCCTGGACGCCATCGAGGACCTACTCTCCGAACGGACACGAATCCTCGGTCTGCTCAACGACGAGCAGCAGCGACTGTCCCGAGCTCTGCAACTACGGTGGGAGCTGACCCGTACCTACTGGGCGGCGGTAGCCACCTTCGGTGACGGCCACCGGTGGCCGCTGGAAGACATCCCCTGGCGCACCACCGACGAGGAGTCCTCCGACTACTACACGCTGCTGGTGACCTCGCTGGCCGTCAAGGGCCTGGTCCGTGAACGCGGCTCGGACGCCGAACTGACCCGCGTGGGCCTCGTCCTCGAAGAACTGGCCAACCGGTCCCGCATCACCCGGCGGCCACTCGACCAGGACTCGGCGGTAGCTCTCCACTCACCCGGGGTACGCCTGTCGTTGGTCGGCAGCGAGCAACTCGGCGGCCCCCAGCTACGCTGGGTGGTCAGCGAATTCTCCGCCCTGCTGTTGCAGCGTTCCTCCGTGATCGCCGGGCTGTTGAGCGAGGCCGACCAGCGGGCCCGGCTGCTGGAACTGGCCGACCGGACCTGGGACCACCTGCTCGACCGGCGACTCGACCGAGGGGCCGCGCGCAGTCTGTGGGACCAGCCAGCCAAGGTATTCCAGCAGGTACAGACCACCTACGACGAACCCTCCTGGTACCACACCGAGCGGGTGGTGCAGGGGCTCGTCACCACCGCCAACATGCTCAGCCGGCCGCCCCTGCGCAGTGACCGGTTGGCGGTCATCGCCCGGGACCTGCTCAACGAGGCCGAACACCTCTACGACATCGAACTGCTCAGCGGCGCCGCAGAAGCCGGCCCAAAGATCCAGCAGACCCTGCACATCGTCCGGGTAAACCTTCGGCGAGCCCGGGAGATCCTCCAGGACCGGCCGGCGACCGCCGCCGCACTGGCCACCGAAGTGCTACGGGTACTCGACGAGTTCGCCGCGGCCCGCCGAGACGTCGCGGAGGCGGGCTGACATGTTGATTTTCGCGGTGTCCGACAAGGGCGGCACCGGCCGCTCGGTCACCAGTAGCAACGTCCTCTACCGCAGCGCCCTGCAAGGGGCGGACGTCTGCTACCTCGACTTCGACTTCGGCTCCCCCACCTCAGGGGCCATCTTCAACATCGAGTCGGCGGTACACGGCACCACCCGAGGCGGATTGCACTCCTATTTGGACGGGGCACTGATCGAGCCGACCCGGTTCGACGTCTGGTCCGAGTCAGACCGGACGAGTCTGCGCAACCGGCCGCCCGGCGCGGGCCAGCTGGTCCTGCTCCCCGGCGACAGCGGGGGCGGGGAGTTCCCCACCACCCGAGAACGCATCGAACGCTGCAGCCGACTCTTCCTCCGCCTGGAGGAGGAGTTCGACCTCAGCCTGATCGACCTGAGCGCCGGCCGGTCGTACGCCACCGAGATGGTGCTCGCCGCCACCGCCATGCCCGAACTGCGCTCAGTCCGGTCCCGGTGGCTGGTGTTCCACCGGTGGACCCGGCAACACGTGCTCGCCGCCTCCGGTCTGGTCTACGGTCCCCGTGGCATCCTGGACACCGGCGTACGGAATGGACACAACTACGAAGACCTCGTCGAGACTCTGCGCTTCGTGCGTACCGCCGTGGTCGACCCCGACTCCCCTGAACTCGAAGGACTTCGACCGGCGCAGGTGGCCTGGCTACGCGAGTGCAACCGGGACCTCCTGGAACTGGCCAGCAACAACCGGGTCGGCCGGACCATGCTGATCGGGTCCGTACCGCTCGACCCGGTACTGCAGTGGCGTGAGCAACTGATCTCAGACAACGATGTGTGGGCCCGCCGGATCGCCAACCGCGAAACCGTCGAGGCGTTCGACACCCTGGCTAAACGGATCGTGGACGACTCAGCCTGGGAGACGCTTTGACGACACCGGATGTGGCTTTCGAAGAGACCGCGGCCAGACGCAGCATCGAGTCGGTCCCGCTGTCACACGTCTCGCTGGAGCTCGGCCACCTCTACATCGAGGAGTTCGCCGGCGGCGTGGAGCAGCTCCGGCGGCACTTCAACCGGATCGCGCCCTGGGTGGCCGCCGCCAAACAAGCCTGCGTCGCCCGTACGCCAGCGGGGCGGGCCCGGATCAGCACCTGCTTCCTCATCGACGACTACTTCACCCGGTTCAGCACCCCGCGTGAAGTGGTCCGGCAGTTGGAGGAGGCCACCCAGGGCACCGGCCTGGTCATCGACTACTTCGCCCGCGAGTCGGGCTGCGCCCGCGCCGACGACGTACCCCTCGCCGACCTGGTGCTGACGCAACTCGTCTCCGACCCGGTGCCCCAAACCACCGGTGACCGGCCGCCGACGACGGAGACCGGCTGGCTGTGCAACGGCAAGCGGTCGCCGGTCCAGGGTCCGGCACAGGCGATGAGTGGAAGCCTGGGCTGGATGCCGCCCGTGCAGAACGCCGCCAACCGGCACTCGATCTTCCTCGACGTGGAGTTGTGGGACTACGAGGAGAACGGCGAACGGCGCTGGTCCTGCCCCTTCCTCGCCGCCGTCTGGCAACTCATGCGGCTCGGCCTGCTGCGCTACGAGGGAGAGGGCGTCACCAACCCGTACCAACTCGACGACTGGCCGGACGACTGGGACAAACTGCCAGCCGTCGTCAAGCTCAACCCACACGCCGCACCATTCAGCGCGTACCGGACCTTCTCCGTCCTCGGGTCCCGCTTCCTGCCCGTCGAGCACGCCGTACGGACGATCCTCAGCCAGGTCTCGGTCAGCCTCGCCGTACTGGACCAGATCCACACCCGCAGTCGCGCCGAACACATCGACCTGCCAAAGGACCTGGTCGAACGGGTCGAATACGCGTTCATCGGAGAATAGCGCCACCGATCGGGGACACCGGGCGGCGCATGCCTGGCGGGTCACGCCAGGTCCGGCAGGTGATACGAGCTGGCGGGTCACGCCAGGTCCGGCAGGTGATACGAGCTGGCGGGTCACGCCAGGTCCGGCAGGTGGTCCGGGTCGGCCCCGGGCAGCCAGGTCAGTGCCTGCCCGGCCAACCGACGGAACCCGGGATCCGGATCGTCCCGGGCCAGGTCGACCAGGAGCGCCCGGGTCCGCTCGTCAGTGCCAAATCGGGTCCCCAGTACCAGCACCGCCGCCGCGCGTACCGACCAGTCGTGGTCGCTCACCCGCTCGACGAAGAGTTCCCGCACCTCGGGTAGCTCGGCGAGGTGCTCACCCAGCACCCTGAGCGCCTCCCGACGTACCGCCAGGTCGGGATCGTGTCGGGCCTTCTCGATCAGCAGATCACGCACCACCCGGTCCGCCCCGAAGTACTCGCCCAGGGTCCACACACCGGCCACCCGGATAAGCGCGTCGTCGCTGTTCGCCCGTTTGACCAGCACCTCGCACTGCTCCCCGTCGGTCCCGAGATGCGTGGCGAGTGCCACCGCCGCCGCCCGGACCAGGTCCGTGTCCGGGTCGCTGCGAACCCGGTCGAGCAGGATCCCGCGTACCTCCGGCTCGGCACCGAAGCGCTCGACCAGCAGCTGTACGGCGGCCAGCCGGATCCGGGCGTTACTGTCGTCACGCACCCGTTCGTCCAGGAGTTGGAAGGCGCGGCCGTCCGGGCCGCCCCGACGCAGCATGGCCGTCACCGCCTCGGTGAACACCGCCGCGTCCGGGTCCCGGCGGGCCCGGTCCACCAGTACGCCGTGGACATCCGCGTGTGACTGCGCCTCCCGGGCGATGGCCTGCGTCGCGGCGAGTCGGACCTTCGAATCGTTGTCGTCACGAGCGCACTCGATCAGCAGCAGCCGTACCCGGGCGTCGCTGCCCACCAGGTCGGCAAGGGCGGAGACGGAGGCAAGGCGTACCGCCGCATCGTCGTCGCCCCGGGCCAGTCCGGCGAGCAGGTCGCACACGCTCGGGTCCATGCCGACCCGGTCGACCAGGGACTGGACGGCCACCAGCCGGACCCGGGAATCGCCGTCGCCGCGTGCCATCTCACTGAGCGTGGGCGCCACCACCGGGTCGATCCCGAGCCGGTCGGCCAGGGCCCGGGCAGCCAGGAGGCGTACGTCGGCGTCCCGGTCTCGGCGGGCACACCTGATCAGCAACTCGCCCAACGACGCGTGTTGCCGGAAGCACTCCACCAGCAGCCGCAGCGCGGCTCGACGGATCGCCTCGTCGGCGTCGGTACGGACCCGTTCGCCCAGCAGGTCGCAGAGCCGGGTGTCACTGCTGGCCCGGTGCACCAGGGCCTGCCCGGCCGCCCAGAGCACCCCGGCTTCCCGGTCGGTGCCCACCCGGTCCAGCAGCAGCGTGCGAACCTGCGGGTCGGCGCCCAGTCGCTCACCGAGCAGCCGCACCGTGGTACGCCGCAGCACCGCATCCCGATCCTCGTTGGCCCGCGCGATCAGGATGTCGCGGACCGGCCGGGTCGCCCCGAAGCGTTCCATCAGCACCAACGCGGCGGTCTGGACCACCTCGGCATCCCGGTCGCCCCGTAGGCACTCCAGCAACTCGGCCCGTAGCTCGACGGTGCCGCCGTAGTAGTCGCCGAGGGCCTGGACCGCTGCTCGCCGCACACTGGGCCGTTCGTCGGCCGACGCCCGCTCCCGCAGCAGCTCCCGCACGCCTGGTTGGCCGTGGAAGCGCTCACCGAGTGCCTGCACCGCGGCCAGCCGGACCCCGGCGTAGCCATCCGCCCGAGCCCGCTCGACCAACAGCTCCAGTGTCCGCTGGTCGGCACCGAAGCGCTCGCCGAGGGCCTGCACGGCAGCCAGCCGGACGCTGGCGTGACCGTCGTCGCGGGCGCGCTTGACCAGTCGGGTCCGGGCCCGTGCGGCGGCGGCCTGATGGGCCGGGCTGTCCACGGCGGCGTTGGCCAGCTGCGCCACCTCGGCCAGGCCGGCGACCGAGGCGTACGCCGCAGGGCTCTCGCCCATCGTGCCGAGTACCTCGTCGAAGAGGTCGTCGATACGTTCGGCGGGGGTGGAGAGCATGGCGGCCAGCCGGGCCGCGTGGGCCGAGACCGAACTCCAGATCACCCGTACGCCCCGACGGCGGTACCAGGACAGATAGGCTTCCCGGCCGGGCCAGTTGGGCCCGATCGCCTTGGCCGCGGGCAGGATCTCCTCCTCGATCAGCCCGGCGGTCTCCCGATCGTCGATGGCGACGCAGTGCTCCAGCAGCAGAATGATCTGCCGGAGCAGCGCCTCGGCCGGCGCGGCGACGTCGGAGTAGAGGTTGCGGACCTCGGCGAGGCACTGTGTGGCAAGGGCGAGGTTCCACGGCGGCGGGGCGAACCCGGCCGGTGGCCAGGGTTGGTTGACCTCCCGGGTCAGCAGGTGGATCAGCTGGGCACTGTGCTTCTCGTGCACCGCACCGGCGAGCAGCCGCAGCACCTCCCGCCAGGAGAGGTCCGCCCAGTGCTGCCTAAACAGCTCCTTCAGCTCCTCGAAGGTGAGTTCCTGGTCGTGCTGGAACCGGACCAACAGCGCGTCGGCACAGAAGAACTCCAGGAAGGTGCGGTGCACGAAGCCGTACAGCCGGGGACCGTACCGACTGAGGATGAAGTTGCGCTCGCGGAACTGGGCGATCATCTGGTGGGCGGCTCGGCGGGCGGTGGCCGGGTCGCGCTGGTACCGCTCGACGAGGTATCGCTCGAAGACCTCGCTCAGTTTCTCGGCGGCGATGTAGTTGACCGCCAGGCCGCGCTCCGCCGCCTGCATCCGATAGGCGAGCCGGCGTAGTAGTTCCTTCTTGTCCTCGGCGTCGATGAAGCCCGGGTCCATGGACCGGTCGTGCAGGTGGCGGTTCACGTCCCACTGCTCGACCAGCACCGTCGTGGCATGGTCGTAGAGGCGCCAGCGTTCCCGGGGCAGTGTCTGGTGCTTGCCGATGATGGCCAGGATGGTGAGCAGGAGCGGGCTGCCGGCCAGTTCCCGGATAGCGTGCGAGTGCCGCATCGCGTCGAGAAGTCGGGCCTGCCGGGCCTGGGCGTCCTCCGGCCGGTCGTGGATGGCCAGCTGATACCAGATGGTGAGGAACTCGTCGATCTGCTGGTCGTCGAGATCCTGGAGGGTGAAGTGGGTGAACCCGACGTCGGTGAGGATCCGCCGGGAGTAGCCGATGATCCGGGAGGTCACGATCACCCGGGCCTGCGGGTGATCGGCCGCGAAGCTGGCGATCTGGCTGGCCACCTCCTCACGCCGGCGGCGGTCGAAGACCTCGTCGAGTCCGTCGAAAATGGCTACCACCGGATGACCGCGGCTCAGGTGCTGCTGGAGGGCGGTACGGTCGATGCCGAGCCCGTCGACGGCGGCGCGATGGTCGAGGTAGTCGAGGAAACTCTGGCACCGCCCCTCGGCCACCAGGGTCACGAACGAGCGTAGTTCGATGAGTAACGGCAGGTGGCCGGTGAGCACGGCCAGCCGCTCGTCGGTCCGGCTCTCCGCCAGCGAGAGCGCGAGGTATCGCGCCACTGTGGACTTCCCGGCGCCGGGGTCACCGAGGAGTACGACCGTGCGCTCGTCGGGTGCGCCGAGTACGTCGAAGAGCCGCCGCAAGGGTTTCGCCCGGTACGCGTCGTGCAGGTGCACCAGTTCGGCCGGGTCCACCTCCTCGGGGACGTCCTCGGTGCCGATATGCCCCTCGGCCTGCATCCGTTGCAGCCACTCGCGCGGCAGTTCGACCGGGGGCGGATCCTCCCGTACGGATTGCTCCACGAAGACGCTGGTCAGCTGGATCCGCAGGTAGTCCTCGGTCTGGGCCGGAGTCAGCGCGTCCAGGTCGAGCACCCCATAGTGCTGACGTAGCCGGTCGAAGTAACGCCGGACCGTGTCCTGGTTCAACGCGTGCACGCCATGCGCCGGCACACCGGACTCGGCCAGGCAGTTGGCCACCGCCGCCGTCACCAGGGCGGCCAGGTCGTTCGGGTTGGTGAAGGCGCTACAGGTGTGCCGCGCCGCCAATTCGGCACGTAACGACTCGATCTTGTCGGCGTCCGCGCCCCGGTCGATGAAGGTGCGCGGCCACGGCGCATCCTCGTCGAGCAAGAAGATCAGGCAGGGCTTGCCGGCCGCCATAGCTTCCCGGTACTCCAACTCGGTGATCGACTTGTCGTAGCCGGCGGGCACGAAACCGTAGCGCCAGGCGAATATCCCGACGTATACCTCGCATTCGGTGACATCGGCCAAGCACTTCTCCAGCGGCCGTCGATCCTCGGCGACGTAGGACTCCATCGCCATGTCCTCGACCCGCAGCCGGCGCAGGGCAAGCTGGACCGCAGAACGGCAATCCTGCAGGTCCCGAAAGGTGGCTGAAACGTAGACCTTGGTCACGGCGGCTCCCTCGCGGCGTGAGCGGCACGTGGCGTAACCGTATCAATAGGACGCAAGAAAATGTTTTCCCGAGGACGGTCGGCATCCGGATAGAAACCGCTGCCAAACATCCGGGACGGCAAATTTCGCATTGTTCGGCGGCGACAGGCCGCCCCAGACGGCACCCATGAGCAAAGATCGACATAAGTCATGATGAGTCGGGCAAATGATTTCGCGGTCACGGACGCGGACATCCGGCCGATCAGTGGCGCGCCGGGAAATATGATGGATGGCAATCAGCCGATCGGTGCCGCCGCCCATCGCGCGGCACGGTCGCCAGCGCAGGCATGACATTGCGGAGGTTCCATGCTGACCTTGGGTGAGGTCCACACCGGGCTCCTCCAGAACTCGACCTCGCTGTCCCTGGAGCACGCCGCACAACTTCTCGACCGGCTCGTCGGCGAGCGGGTACGGCGGTCGGAGCGGCCGATCTCCTACGCCGTCTCCACCGATCAGCTGACCGGGATCGACTGTCAACTGCCGACCCGATCGGGCAGTCGGACCCGGGGGGTCGGCACCGTCGTGTCACACGCCGCCGTCACCGGTGGCCACGTGGTGCAGGGCTCCACCTACACCCGGGTGGGTCGCGCCGCCGCCAATCGCCGGCTGGTCTGGTCGCATTACCTGTCCCGCCCCGGTCATGTCGAGACCATCGGCAAGGTCGACGCCCAGGACGTCTGCCGGGGCTTTCTGGGCACCGTCTACCAGCCGCAGGTGCTGGACATCGGGGCGGTGAGCGCCCGCACCATGGACGCCGTACAACTGTCGTCGCACCTGGACCGACGGCCCCCGTTCCGGACCCGACGGACCCGGCTGCGCTGGGCGGTCGTACCAGCCGAGGATCCGGGTGCCGAGCCACGGGGGACGTTCCGGGTCGAGTCCGCCACGCTGCGCACCCTCGAACTGACCGTCGGGCACGACGACGTACACGCGATCGTCGCCCTGTGCGAGGACCTCGCGCTGCACGACTGGCTCCTGACCACGTTGCTCTCCCTCATCGAGGCCAGCCTCACCAGCCCCGGCACCCGGGCCCAGAAGATCGACCGACTCCGCCCGGCGATCGACTGCCTGCTGCACCTCTGGATGCCCGCCGCCCGCCTGGACGAGGCGGTCCTGCCGGTCTGGCAGGCCCTGGAACGACGCCCCGGTTTCACCCGGCAGTGGCAGTCCTCGGTCGACCGCATCCGGGACCAGGTCACCCTGAGCACCATCGCCCTGCTGGAGGCGTCGGCGAGCTGAGACCCGGACGCCCCCACGCCGGCCGACGCAGGTACGACCACCGCCGGCCGGCCTACCCACGCGGGTACCGGATGAGCAGGCTGGCCACGACCTCCTCGTCGCCGTACGCCCGGTAGATATGTGGGACATCGGACTGCCAGTGGATGTGCTCCCCCGGACCGGCCAACAGTGGTGCAGCCACCGGACCGGCCTGTAGCACTCCCGCGAAGACGGTGATGTGCTCGGTCACCCCTGCCTGGTGCGCGGGCGAGGTCTGCATCGGTCCGGGTGGAACCCGCATCCGGTACAGCTCGGTCGTGACCGTCGAATCGTCGAAGATCTCCAGCAGAGTGGCTTCGACGGCGGCTCCGCGTAGTACGGCTGGTTCTCCCTCCGGCGGCTGGGCCAGTACGGCCGCCAGTGGCACACCGAGTTCGGCGGTCACCGCCTGAAGGGTTTCCAGGGTCGGGTTCCGGGTGCTGTTCTCCAGACCGGAGAGCGTCGCCTTGCCGACCCCGGCCCGCCGGGCCAGTTCGGACAGGGAAATGCCCCGCTCCTGGCGTAGGCGGCGAAGCCGTACGCCCACCTCGCCAGCACCGGTGTCCAGAGCGGGACGCCGGGGTAGGCCCGTCCGGTCAACTGGTACCGCCCGATGGTGGTCTGGTGCACCCGAATCCATGAGGGCTATGGTGCAGCATCGACTCGTTCCGTTTACGGAACGACAGTGGTCGCACGGATCGACACCGCCACGAACCGACGCCATCGAACCGACGCCACCGCACAGACCGACGCTCCCGAATTGACGCCGCCAAACCGACGCCGCTGTGCGGACCGCCTGCTGAGAGGGGCCTGATGACCCGGCTGACGCAACCCATCCTGGCCGGCGTGGTGACCGCGTTGGTCGGCTTCGCCAGCTCGTTCACGATCGTGCTCGCCGGGCTGCGGGCCGTCGGGGCCACCGAGCGGCAGGCCGCCTCCGGCCTACTCGCGCTCTGCGTGACCATGGGCCTGACCGCGATCTGGCTCTCGCTACGCCACCGGATACCGATCAGCATCGCGTGGTCGACCCCGGGCGCGGCACTGTTGGTCGCCACCGGACCGCTACCCGGCGGCTTCGGTACGGCGATCGGCGCGTTCCTCGTCGCCGCACTGCTGATCATCGCGGCTGGCCTGTTTCCACCCCTCGGCCGCTGGATCGCGGCAATCCCGAAACCACTCGCCGGGGCCATGCTCGCCGGCGTCCTGTTCGACCTCTGCCTCGCACCGGTACGTGCCCTCGTCGAGGTACCGCTGCTGGCCGGACCGGCGATCGTCACCTGGCTGCTGCTGAGCCGCCTCGCCCGGCGGTGGGCGGTGCCGGCCGCACTGGCGGTGGCGATAGTGGGAATCGCCGCAACCAGTCCGGCGGACGGGCTGGCCGGCGTCGACCTCCGGCCGATGGTCGAGCTTCAGGCCCCCGAATGGAACACCGCAGCGTTGATCGGACTTGCCCTGCCACTGTTCCTGGTCACCATGGCCTCGCAGAATGTGCCCGGGATGGCAGTCCTGGCCGAGTACGGTTATCGGCCGCCACTGCGGGGCATCCTGCTCCGCACCGGTCTGGCCAGTGCCGTCGCCGCACCCTTCGGCGGGCACATGGTCAACCTGGCCGCGATCACCGCCGCGCTCGCCGCCAGCCCGGACGCCGACCCCGATCCCGGCCGACGCTGGGTCGCCTCGGTGACGGCGGCGGCGGGAATGATCGTCCTTGGCCTGGGGGCCGGTCTGGCGACCGCGCTCGTCCTGCTCTCGCCACCGGTGCTGATCGAGGCGGTGGCCGGGCTCGCCCTGCTCGGCGCGCTCGCCGGGGCGGTCACCACCGCGGTCGAGGAGCCGGCCGGCCGGGAGGCGGCGATCGTCACCTTCCTGGTGACCGCCTCCGGGGTGACCCTGCTGGGCGTGGGTGCCGCCTTCTGGGGGCTACTGGCCGGTGGCCTGCTGCTGCTCGTACACCGCCGCAAGACGACGGCCTCGCCGCCGCCAACGAAGACGGCCTCGCCACCACCGGCCGACACTTCAGCGACAGCCTCGCCGCCGCCACCGGCCGACACGGCAGCGGAGACGGTGGAGCGGCTCACTCCTCCGGAGCGAGTTCGCCCGTGAGCACGTTCAGGCGTACCTCGCTGGCGCTCACCACGCCGATCTGATCCGCCTCGACGTACACCGCACCGTCGAGCGGCCGACGGGCGTCGACCTTGAGGAAGCCCTCCCGGAGCAGTCGGGCGGCCGTGTCGGCCGGCACCTCCGGTTCCTCGGCCCCGGCCCGGATCAGATCGTCGAGACCGACGTCCGCATCGGGGGTCGGTGCCTGCACGGTCACCGCATTGGGGTCACCCAACTGGACCAGGTCGACCGTGCCGACCTCGACGCCAGCCGCGTCGACCACCCGCATGCCGGGGACGATCACGGCGATCGACTGCGGTCCGGAAGTGCGCTCCTGTTGCATGATGTCCCGATTCCCCCGGACCGTCGCCGTCAAACGCCGGGCGATCGGGGGCGACGCCCACTCCCGGACGACAGCGGGCGATGGCCACCCTCGGCCGGCAGGGGGTGCCCCATCGGCAGGTCGGTCGCCGACCAGCCACCGGGCGGTCGGGGCGACAACTCCCGCCAGGCATCGGTGCCGGCCAACAGCCCCCGCACCAGGTCGTACGCCGCATCCTCGCTGCCGAACTCGTAGAACTGGGAGACGCCCTCGGCACCCCCCGACCGCTGCTCGACATGCCACCGGTCCGCGTCGGCGCGAAGGAAGACGTCCCGCCGTGCCAGCCGCCCCCAGTTTCCGTTCCACCAGTGCTTGCGCTGCTCCACGAGGCAGACTCTATCGAACAGGTGTTCGACAGTACGGGAAGCGGCCCCGGTTCCGCCGAACGGCGGAGGCCCGGGGCGTACGCGTCGAGCGTTACCGCCGGTCAGCGGCCGGTGCGGGGAGCGTTCCAGTCGTACGGGGTGTCCGGGTCGCTACGGTCGGAGCGCGACTGCGGCTGCGACTGTGACTGGGGCTGTGACTGCGCCGGCACCCGACCGGCGGCAACCAGCGCGTCCCGGATCTCGGTCAGCAGCTTGACCTCCTCGCTCGGCGCGGCCGGCGGCGGCTCCTCACCGCGCTTGCGCCGCTCGGCGAGCTTGTTCATCGGGAAGACCACCATAAAGTAGAGCGCGGCAGCGGTCAGCAGGAACGTGATGACCGCGTTGACGAAGGCGATCCAGTCGAACGGCACCCCGGCGATCTCCGGGACCGCTTGCTCGGCCGCTTCCTTACTGCCACTCGCAGCCCCTTCGAGACCCTTGTCGTTACCGGTGATCAGAAGCACGAAGACCGTGATCAGCGGTTGCAGGAACGACTTGGTGAGCTGGGTGACCACGCCCGTGAAGGCGGCGCCGATGACGACACCGACCGCCAGGTCGACGACGTTCCCGCGCATGATGAAGTCTTTGAAGCCCTTGAGCATCGGCAAACTCCCGAGGTGTCCGGTTTCCTGTCCGCGACAACCTATGCCCCGTCGGGCGCTTCCAGAAAAGCGCCGGCCTCCCGGGCCGCCCGGACCGGATCGCCAGCACGGATCGCATCGACCAGCCGACTGTGGTCGACGTACCGGTCGGGGGTGAGTTCGCCGCCCATCGCGGCGGCGACCGTGTCCCACATCGCCGAGGCGACGGAGACGTACAGTTCGGCCAGCATCGCGTTGTGCGCCGCCGCCATGATCGTCGTGTGTAACGCCACGTCGGCCGAGACGAAGTCGGCGACCCCGCCGGCCCGCCAGGCGGCCTCCCGGATGGCGAGCGCGCGGTCGAGGGCGGCCAGGTCCTCCGGCGTACGACGTAGCGCGGCCAGCCGGGCCGCCTCCACCTCGAACGCCCGACGCACCTCGACCACCTCGGCGGTCTTGGCGTCGGCGACCCGGCGCCCGACGGCACCGGAGAGTTCGTCGGTGGAGACGACATAGGTGCCGGAGCCCTGCCGACACTCCAGCACTCCGGCGTGCACCAGGGCACGAACCGCCTCACGGACGGTGTTCCGCCCCACACCGAACGTCTCCACCAGTTGTGGCTCGGTCGGGATCTTGCCGCCCAATGGCCAGTCACCATCGGCGATCCGACCCCTGAGCTGCTCGATCACCTGACGGACAAGGGTCCGCCGGGGGGCGGACGACGGGGAATTCAGGGTCCGTGTCATCGGTTACATCATCCGACCGGAATTCATCCCATGATTGTAGGGTCATTCGCATGACACCGCCGCCCACCACTCTCGCCGAGTCGTCGGCCACGACGCCGGCCGGGCCGGCGGAGCCCGAACCGACCGCCCCGATCCACGCCACGACCGCCGTCGGTGCCGGAAAGCCGACCGCCCGGGTTCCGGGTGGTGCCATGGTCCTCGCCGGCATCCTGCTCGTCGCGATCAACCTGCGCGCCGCCATCACCAGCCTCGGCGCGCTGCTCGACGAGGTACGCACCGGACTACACCTCTCCGGTGCCCTGTCCGGGTTGGCCACCACCCTGCCCACCATCGCCTTCGCCGTACTCGGCGGACTGACCCCGTGGCTGATCCGCCGGTTCACCCCGGCCCGGATCCTGGTCGCCTCGATGGTGGCCCTGGTCGTCGGTCAGGCGCTGCGGGTCGTCACCGACAGTTCGCTGATCTTCCTCGCCACCAGCGCACTCGCGCTGGGCGGGATCGCGGTGGCCAACGTCCTACTGCCGATGCTGGTCAAGCAGTACTTCCCGCAGCGCATCGGGCTGGTCACCGGGGCGTACACGATGATGTTGACCGTCGGTTCGACGGTGGCGGCGGCGGCCTCCGTGCCGATCGCGCACGCCTTCGGTTCGTGGCGGGCCGGTCTCGCCGCGTGGGCGATCCTGGCGGCGCTCGCCGTGTTCCCGTGGTTGCCCGCCGCGCTCCGCCGATCCCGACGGGTCGGAGCCGGCCGGCGGACCCACACCACGTCCACCGCTGCCCGGGTACGGCCCGGCCGGACCAGGCTCGGCTGGGCGATGGCCGTCTACTTTGGCACCCAGTCGTTGAGCGCGTACGCCGTCATGGGCTGGCTGGCCCAACTCTTCCGGGACGCCGACTTCAGCCCGGAGAACGCCGGACTGCTGCTGGCCGGGGTAACCGCGCTCGGCGTACCGATCGCACTGGTGATGCCCACCCTGGCCACCCGGCTACCGACGCTGCGTCCGCTCGTGCTCAGCCTGTCGGCCGCATCCGTGGTCGCCTACCTCGGCCTGGCCATCGCACCGCACGGTGGGGCGCTGGTCTGGATCACGCTGCTGGCCATCGGACAGAGCGCGTTCCCCCTGGTGTTGGCCACCATCGGGTTGCGGGCCCGGACCGCCGAGGGCACGGTGGCGCTCTCCGCGTTCACGCAGAGCGTCGGGTACGTCATCGCGGCGCTCGGCCCGCTACTGGTCGGCCTGCTCTACGAGGCGACCGGTGGCTGGCGGATGCCGATCGGCTTCCTGCTCGTCGCCCTGGCCACCCAGACCGTCGCCGGGCTGGCCATCGCCCGGCCACGGTTCATCGAGGACGAAGAGCGAATCGGCGGGGACGCCGATCAGGCCGACGCGGCTGCGGAGTCGCCCGCGACCGCTTCGTCCACCGTCGGGTAGGTGTGTAGCACCTCGACCAGGCCGCTCACCTCAAGGATGCGCAGCACGCCGCGCTGGGGTGCGGCCAGCCGGACCAGGCCGCCGGCCTCGTCGCTGCTGTTCTTCGCACGAACGAAGACGGACAACCCGGTCGAGTCGCAGAACGACAGCTCGGCGAGGTCGAACACCAGCCGGCTGTGCCCCTTGTCGAGCTGGTCCGTGATCTGGTCCTGAAGCTGCGGCGCGGTGGCCATGTCGAGCTCACCCGCAATCGACACGACAACCACGTCGCCACGCTGTTCCGCCCGCACCGTCAACGACATCCGCGACCTCCCCTTCCTGGAGGAACGGTACTCCACCGATAGGGCTAGACACAGCACGGGAGCCCGACAAGCGGCCAAACATGTCAGCCGGGCACTTGACGACACTATTCTCTCAGTGAATAGTGTCGTCCATGTCCACGGCGCACGTGCTGCTCGGCCTGCTCACCACCCGCCCCCAACACGGCTACCAGCTCAAACACGCCTACGACCAGCGACTGCCCCAGGCCAAGCCGCTGGCGTACGGGCAGGTCTACGCCACCCTCGGCCGGCTCGAACGGGACGGGCTGATCGAGCCGGCCAGCCACGACCGCGAGAGCGGGCCGGACCGGACGTCGTACACCGCCACCGAGGACGGCCGGGGCGCGCTGGCGAACTGGCTGGAGACCGTGGAGCCCCCCGCGCCGTACGTCAGCAGCACCCTGCTCGCCAAGGTCGTCGTCGCCCTGCTGGTGACCGACGTGGAGCCCGCCCGGCGTTACCTCGCCGCCCAACGGCAGGCACACACCACCCGGCTCCGCGAACTGACCCGGGTCAAGACCGATCCGGGCGCCGCCCTCGGTGACGTGATCGCCGCCGACTTCGCCATCGCCCATCTCGACGCGGACCTGCGGTGGTTGCAGACCACCCTGGACCGGGTCGCCGACTGGCACCGGGAGGTGCATGCGGCATGACCGTTCATGGTGAGGTCCGCTACGGACGCTCGGGACAGCCCGGCTTCGACGCCGCTGCTCCACCGCCGCTGCTCCAGGCCCGTGGGGTGGTCCGCTCGTACGGCCAGACCGCCGCCCTGCGCGGGGTGACCCTCGACATCGCAGAAGGCGAACTCGTCGCCGTCACCGGTCCCAGTGGCTGCGGCAAGTCGACGCTGCTGCACTGCCTCGCCGGCATCCTGCGACCGGACTCCGGTGAGGTGACCTACCGGGGCCAACGCATCGACACCTGGTCGGAGGCCGCCCGCTCGAAGCTGCGTCGGACCGACTTCGGGGTGCTGTTCCAGTTCGGCCAACTCGTCGCCGAGCTGACCGCGGCGGAGAACGTCGCGTTGCCACTGCTTCTCGCCGGCACGGGGCGGCGAGAAGCACGGACCGCCGCGCTGTCGTGGTTGGACCGACTGGGCGTGGCCGACCTGGCCGACAAGCGCCCCGGCGAGATGTCCGGCGGCCAACAACAGCGCTGTGCCACCGCGCGGGCACTGGTCACGGAGCCACGGGCACTCTTCGCCGACGAGCCGACCGGTGCGCTGGACACGCTCAGCGGCGAACAGGTGCTGGGCCATCTCGTCCGGCTGGCCCGGGAACAGCGCACCACGGTCGTGCTGGTCACCCACGACGCCCGAGTGGCTGGTTACGCCGACCGGGAGATCATGCTCCGCGACGGCGTGGTCGACCAGACCGGACTGGGTCCCGCCACGCCCCCGGTAGGCGGCTACCACCGATGACACCATCGACCCTGCTCCGCCTCGCGCTGGCCGGCACCCGTACCGACACGCTCCGAGTGCTGCTCACCGGATTCAGCGCCGCGTTGGCCACGCTCGTTCTGCTGGCCGCCCTGACCGTACTGGCCATTCCCGCTGCGGGCGAGCCGGGCGAGACCGGGGGCGAGACCTGGTCGACGCAATACACCAACGCATTGCTGCGGGAGCCAGGGCTGCGCCCCGGGGTCGCCTTCACCCTGCTGCTGCTCACCATCCCGGTGCTGGCATTGGCCGGCCAGTGCGCCCGACTCGGCGCTCCGGCCCGGGACCGCCGGCTGGCCGCCATCCGGCTGGCCGGTGCCACCCCCCGCCAGGTCGGCATCATCGCCGCCGCCGAGACCGGTACGGCCAGCCTGCTCGGCACCACGACCGGCCTCGCGATCTACCTCGTCGGCCGGTGGCTGCTGCACCGGCCGGACGCCGAGGGACGGCTGATGCTGCCCACCGACGTACTGCCCTCGGCTGGTGCGCTGGTCGCCGTGGTCCTCGACATGCCGCTGATCGCCGCCCTGGCCACCGTCGTCATGCTGCGTCGGGTCTCGGTGACCCCGCTCGGGGTGACCCGCCGGACCCGACGCGACCGTGCCCCCCGCCCCTGGCCGGGGCTGCTCATCCTGCTCGGCCTGGCCGCGTTCGCCGCCATCCAGCCGCTCGTCCAGTGGCATGCCCGGACCGACCGGACGATGCCGTCCGGCCTGGTGCCCCTCCTGCTGATCGGCGGCGGGCTGCTCGCCATGATCGGCGTGGTGCTCGGCACCGCCTGGCTCTCCCACACCACCGGGCGGGTGCTGCACCGGTTCGCCCGGCGACCCGCCACGCTGCTGGCCGCCCGCCGGTTGACCAGTGATCCGTGGCTGGGCAGCCGCACCTTCGCCGCGCTGCTGGCCGCGGTGCTCTTCGGTGCCGGGGCAGCCGGGATCCGGGCCTACTTCGTCGCCAACGACCAGGTGTCCGCTGCTAGTCAGCGGTTCTGGGATCAGGTCGAGGGGCGCACGACTGAGCCCGTAACCGGTGACAGCTTCTATCTACAGACCATGGATCTAATCAACCTCGCGGTGGTAGTCGCACTGGTCATCGCCGTAGGTGGGCTGCTGATCGCCATCGTCGAGAGTGTCGTCGCCCGACACCGGGCGTACGCGGCACTGGTGGCGACCGGTGTGCCCCGATCGGTGCTCGGTCGGTCGATCGTCTGGCAGGCGATGACCCCTGCCGTCCCCGCGATCCTGGTGGCGTCGACCGTCGGCCTGCTGCTGTCCCGGGGCATCTTTCCGCAGCCCAGATATCGTGGATCAAGCTCGTACTGTGACGCCCCCGTGGAGGTCTGCACCGGCCCCACCGCCCATAGCGCGCCCCGCCGTACCGTGGTCGCGCCGGAGTTCACCCAGGCGGTAGCCGTACCGCTCGACGATCTCGCGTTGTACGGCGCCGGCGCGCTGGGCATGATCCTGCTGGCCGCCATGATCGGGGTGCTCTTCCTCCGGGGCAGTACGGCGGTGGAGGAGCTACGCACGACCTGACCGGTCACTTGTTACGGACCACCACCCCTTTGGAGGTGGGCGTGGCGTGCAGTTCGAGCCGGATGATCCGGGAGTCCGGCGGGATGTCGAAGACGATCACCCCGATGGCCTGGTTACCGGGGTTGATCTCGGACAGGAAGCCCTGCTGGTCGACGTTGGCCAGGAATCCGGCCGCACTGTCCGGGCGGAACTGCACGCCCCGTGGCCCGTACGCCCGTTGTAGCGAGTCGGTGATGACAGCCGACCGTTGACCGAGGTTCCGGACCGCCAACTCGACCACACAGAACTGGCCCACCGCGTCCTGGCTGACGAACGGGTCACCGATCTGACCGATTCCACACTCCACGTCGCGTACCTCGAATTCGAGGTCCCCGTCGCGGGCCGGCTCGTGCAGGCCGACCACCTGCGGTCGCTCCTCGCTGATCTCGGCGAGGGCGTCCCAGCCCATGAAGAGCGCGGTCGCGGCGGCCGCGACGCAGGCGCAGGACAACAGCGCGGCGACGATGCCGAGGACGAGCCAGAGTCGCCGATTGGCCGTCGGAGCAGGCCCGCCGCCGGTCGGCTGCCAATCGCCCGGCGGCTGCCAGTCACCGGGTGGCGAGGGCGGGGGCGGGCCGGCGGGCGGACCGCCGACCGGCGGTGCGATGTACCGGGTCTCCGGCGTGGACCAGTCCGGAGGCCGGGGCTCGACGACGGGCGGCTGGCCGGCCCCTGTCTCGCTCCGGTACGGCTCGGCGACGTAGCGGTGCGCTTCGGCAACGGTGGGCTGGGGTGCGGTGACGTCGATCGGCTGCGGCTCGTCCACCGTACGGTCGGCGACCGGGTCCGGCATCGGCTCCTGGTTGGGGCCGAGCGGAGGCGGCGGATCGATCGCCCACTCCCAATGCCGGGCCTCCCCCTCCACCGGCCCGCCGGGCGGCTGCTCCCCGCTGTCGCCCGGCTGGCGGGCGGGCCCGACACCGGATTGGGTCGAGCCGTCGTCTGCCGGTCCGGGCGTGGTCATCGCGATCCCCCGAGTTGCGCGAAGCACTTTGCGGAAATTCTAGACTTTCGCCCTATTCATCCCCTGACGATTGCCATTCTTGTCGCGGCTGCCCGACGGTGGGACCTGCACCCCATCGGCGGGACGGACCGCGGCGCGGGACTGAGCGCCGCGGTCCACCGCCTCACGGAATGAACTTCACCTCCGGGAAGTTCGCGCTCGGGCCGTCGAGCAGGTGTCCCCGCCGTCCCCGCAGATGCAGGTCGAAGAACGCAAGCGGGTGCGCCTGCTGGATCCGCAGGGCCCGGGCCGGATCGAGGGTGCCGATCCAGTTCCGAAGCTCCTCGTCGCCCATCCCAACGGCTCTCGCCAGCTGTGGCATCAGTATCTGCACGTCGCCGTACAACGAGTGAACCGCGCCGGCGGCTGCACCGTACCCACCGGGTACGGCCCGGTGGGTACGGGCAGGGTGAGCTACACCGGACCCGGGGTGGCCCGCACCTCCGACGCGTGGCTCATGGTGCCGATCGGCACGGCGGCCCCAACCGCCAGTGCCGCTCCAAGCATGCGTCGGCGCGTTATTCGTACTCGGTCGAGGCGCGCCGCGATTGGTGCCGCCATATGCCCTCCCGCTGTCTAGACAATGCGCCTAGACCGTGCCGGCTCGCATCTGCCACGTCATCGGCCCGTGGAGCTATTCGCCAGGCGGGAAGGTAGCCCTCGGGCGTACTCCTGTGGAGCCGGTAGCTGGTGCACCTGGCCCGATACGTTCATCGGCCGCAACGTGCCAGCTACGGAACCACCGCGACGCGTTGAGGGGTCGCCCGCGCGGGCGACCCCTCAGAGACTCGGCAAGGTGGCGGTCAGGCCGCTGGCCGGCAAGGTGACGGTCAGGCCGCGCCGAGCCGGTCCAGAATCCAGGCGGCCATAAACGCCTCCTCGCGCCAGGCGTTGTAGCGGCCGCTCGGCCCGCCGTGCCCGGCCTCCATCTCGGTCTTCAGCAGGTACGTCCCGTCCGGTGCCACCGCCCGCAGCCGGGCGATCCACTTCGCCGGCTCGTGGTAGAGCACCCGGGTGTCGTTCAGGCTGGTCATCGCCAGGATCGCCGGATAGTCGGCGGCGGCCACATTCTCGTACGGCGAGTACGACTTCATGTAGCCGTACACCTCGGGGTCGGCCAGCGGGTTGCCCCACTCCTCCCACTCGGTGACCGTCAACGGCAGCGACGGGTCGAGGATCGAGGTGAGCGGGTCGACGAACGGCACCTGCGCGACGATGCCGGCGAAGGCGTCCGGCGCGAGGTTGGCGATCGCGCCCATGAGCAGCCCGCCGGCCGAGCCGCCCCGGGCGACCAGCCGTTCGCTCGCCGTCCAGCCGGACTTGACCAGATGTCGGGCGCAGGCCACGAAGTCGGTGAAGGTGTTCTTCTTGGCCAGCAGCTTGCCTTCGGTGTACCAGCGCCGGCCCAGCTCACCCCCGCCCCGCACGTGCGCGACGGCGAACACCACACCCCGATCCAGCAGGGACAGTCGGGGGATGGAGAACCACGGGTCCATGCTCGCCTCGTACGACCCGTAGCCGTAGATGACACAGGGAGCCGAACCGTCCCGGGGCGTACCGGCCCGGCAGACCAGCGAGATCGGCACCCGGGTGCCGTCGTCGGCCAGCGCCCAGTCCCGGTGCTGCTCGTAGTCGGCCGGGTCGTACGACCGCCCGTCTGGCCCGGGCAGCACCGGCTGCCGCTTGCGCAGCACCATCGCCCGGGTCACCAGGTCGTAGTCGTAGACCGAGTCCGGGGTGATCAGCGAGCTGTAGTGGAACCGGATGGCAGTGGTCTGGTATTCGGGGTTGCTGTCCAGGCCCACGCTGTAGAGCGGCTCGGGGAACTCGATGTCGTACGGGTCGGTGCTGCCGACCGTGAGCACCCGGATCCCGGTCAGCCCCTCGGTCCGCACCGACACCACGATGTGGTTGGCGAAGGCGTCGACGGATTCCAGCCGGGTGCCGGGCGAGTGCTCGATCATCGGCACCCAGTCACCGGGTGCGTCCGCCGAGGTGTACGCCAGGGCGAAGTCCTCGGCGCCGTCGTTGTGCAGGATCAGGAAGCGGTGACCGTGGTGCTCGACCTGGTATTCGACCCCCTGCCGTCGGGGTGCGACGACCGCCGGCTCGCCGGTCGGGTTGCCGGCCGGAATGACCCGTACCTCGCTGGTCATCTTGCTGTGGATGTCGATGAGGATGAACTTCTCCGAGCGGGTGAGTTCCACCCCCACCCAGAACCGCTCGTCCGGCTCCTCGTAGACGACCACGTCGTCACTGGCCGGGGTGCCCACGACGTGCCGCCACACCCGGTTGGGTCGCCACGCGTCGTCCACCGTCAGGTAGAACAGGATCGAGCCGTCGGCTGACCAGGCGCTGCCGTAGAAGGTCTCCGGCACCTCGTCCGGCAGCACCTCACCGGTCTGGAGGTCCTTGACCCGCAGGGTGAACCGCTCGTCGCCGGCGAAGTCGGTGGAGTAGGCCAGCCAGCGTCCGTCCGGGCTGACGTCGAAGGTGCCCAGGGCGAAGAAGTCGTGCCCCTCGGCCAGCACGTTGCTGTCGAGCAGGATCTCCTCGCCGTCCAGCGGCGTACCGGCGGCCGGCATCGGGGGGTCGGTCTCACCGTCGCGTACCGCCCGCCGGCACCGGATGCCGTACTGCTGCCCCTCGACCGTGCGCAGGTAGTACCAGTAGTCGCCCTTGCGGGCGGGCACCGAGAGGTCGGTCTCCTGGGTACGTTGTTTCGTCTCGGCGAACAGCGTCTCCCGCAACGCCGCCAGATGCGCCGTGCTGGCCTCGGTGTAGGCGTTCTCCGCCGTCAGGTGGGCGATCGTCTCCGGGGCGTCCTTGTCGGCGAGCCACGCGTACTCGTCGATGAAGGTGTCGCCGTGGTGGGTGCGCTCGGTGGGGACCCGTTTGGCGACGGGGGGGTTGGCGGTCGTCTCGGTCGTCACCCCGGCCACGTTACCGTCGCGACACGCCGACCGCGATCGCACACTGCCGGTGATCGGCGGCGGAGCATCTGACGCCGAACCGACAGACTTACGAGCATGGCGAATCGTTCGAACATATGTACGATGTCGCACGTGGCGGATGGCATGAGATCCATATCCCCGGAGTCGGACGTGGACGTCGTCCGGCGGCTCGCCCACATCTGCGGGTTGGGGTTCACCCGCGCGGCCGGGCCGGCCGACGAGGTGGGCGGCGCACCCGCCCGTTGGGTGGCGGCCCCCGCAACGGCCAGTGCGGTCGGGGCGGTGCTCCGGACCGCAGCCGACCACGACCTGACGGTGGTGCCCCGAGGTGCCGGCACCAAACTCGACTGGGGTGCCGCCCCGACCCAGCTGGACATCGTGCTGGACACCGGTCGACTGGCCGGAATCCATCGCTGGTCCCGGCAGGAGCAGACCGTCGAGGTGGGAGCGGGCACCCCGCTGCGGGCCGTCCAGGCGGCACTGGGGAAGCACGGCCATCGACTCGCCGTCGATGTCCGGTCGGTGGACGCGACGGTCGGCGGGGTGCTGGCGACCAACGAGGTCGGGCCACTGTGCCATCGGCACGGCACCCCCGGCGACCAGGTCATGGGGGTGAGCTACGTCGACGCGGCCGGGGTGCCGACCCATGCGGGTGGCTGGGCGGCGGGCGAGTCTCCCGGGTACGACCTGGCCCGACTGCTGTGCGGCTCGTACGGTGCGCTCGGGGTGCTGGTCTCGGCCACGCTCCGGGTACGGCCTGTCCCCGCCCGCCGGCTGTGGGTGTCACGTCCGGTGTGGACACCATGGGAGATGCACACCCTGGTCGGCGAGATTCTCGCTACCCCGCTGGCCCCCGCCGCCATCGAACTCGACCTGCCCGCCGACCTCGACCTGTCCGCTGCCCCCGGTCCACCCGCCGCTCCGGGGCGGCCGGTGGATTCCGGCTGGGCCGCTGCTCGCCGTAGCCACTCCGGGCCACCCGCCGGCAGCCTCACTATCCTGCTCGAAGGCGACTCCGCCGAGGTAACCACGCACGCGGCCCGCCTGCGCAGGTTGCTCGGCGACCGGGCCGAGGCCACCGACTCGCCACCGCCCTGGTGGCAGCGATACCCATTCGGCCCGGACGACATCGCCCTGCGCATCGCCGTGCCCGTCGGCGACCTACACGCCGCCGTGTACGCACTGCGGGACGCGGTCGGCGCACCGGTGCCGGTACGCGGCGCGGCCGGCCTCGGCGTCGTGTACGCCGTACTGCCGCCCCGCACGCCACCCCACCGGGTGGCGGCGATCCTCGCGGCGATGCGCGGGGTACTGCTCGCCCGCGACGGCAGCTGTGTGGTGGTCACCGCCCCGCCGGCGGTACGCCGCTCCGTCGACCTGTGGGGAGCGCTGCCCGACCTGTCGGCCCGACGTCGGATCAAGGAGCACTTCGACCCGTACCGGCGGCTCGCCCCGGGCCGCTATCCGGGCGACAGCTGACTCCGTGCGCTATCTGGGGCGGGCCGCCACCACGACCGTGTCGAGCGCGTCGACGGTCCGGTCCTCGATCCGTACCGGCCGGCGGACGGTCTCGGCGCGCCGGATCTGTAGCCCGTCGAGGGCGGCGACGATCCCATCCGGGGTGTAGAGCAAGCCCGGATCCTGCGGCCCACCCACCCCGTCGGTCAGGTTGGCCACGTCGTGCCCCACGACGAGCAGAGTGCCGCCCGGGGCCAGTGCTGCCCGCGCCCGGCCCAACACTCCGGCCAGTTCGACGGCGGGCAGATGCAGGTACGCCACCAGTACCGCGTCGAAGGCCCCGGCCGGCGGTACGTATTCACGCACGTCACCGACCTCCCATCGCACCGGTACGGCGCGCTCCTCGGCGAGTCCGCGTCCCCGAACCACGGCGACCTCGGAGAAGTCGACAGCGGTGGCCTGCCAGCCGTTGCTGGCGAGCCAGACCGCGTTACGTCCCTCGCCGGCCGCCAGGTCCAGCGCCGTACCGGGTGTCAGCGGGGCGAGTTCCTCCACCACGAACCGGTTCGGCTCGCCTGTCCAGACCAGGTCGGGCGAGGCCGCGTACCGGGCATCCCAGTCGGTGCTCTCCATCGCCGCCATTCCTCCGCACTTGATCCATCGAGTAGAACATGAGCCCCGCCGCCAGCACCGATTTGCGGGCATCCACCGGCGACAACCCGGGCACCCCGAGTCAGGAAGGGCCCCTTCCAAGGCGGAAAGCGATCAGAAGGAACCCTTCCTCACACCGTGGTGGCCGGGACGGCCACAGGCCGGCGGCGGGCGATCCGGCAGGCGAGCAGCGCCACGGCCGCCCCGCCGACGGCGCTCGTCGCGCACCACAGCCACGGGCTGGCCAGCACCGGCCGGGGCACCTGCTGGGCGAGGACGAACACGCCCATCACCACCACGAACCAGCCGAACATCCGGCGCAGCACGTTCTCCGGTATCCGACCGGCGAGACGACCGCCGAGCAGACTGCCGACCACGGCGGCGACGGTCACCGCCCCGGCAAGCCCCCAGTCGATCTGCACGCTGGACAGGTAGCCGGCCAGCCCCGCGAACGACTTCATCGCGATCACCACCAGGGAGGTGCCGACCGCGATCGGCATCGGCAACCCACCGAGCAACGCGAGAGCCGGTACGACGAGGAAGCCACCGCCGGCACCGACCAGTCCCGTCGCCAGGCCGACCACCACCCCGTCGGCGACGACCCGCAGGAGTGGCAGTTCGCTGGTGGCCTCGGCGGTGGCCCCCTCGGCCCGACGCCGGCCCCGGATCATCGCGGTGGCGGTGGCCAGCATCATCAACGCGAACCCGGTCAGCAGGATGCCGGCCGGGATGAGGGCGGCGAGCCGGCCACCGCCGTACGCCCCGACCATCCCGGCCAGGCCGAAGATCAGGCCCGTCCGCCACCTGATCCGTCCCGCCCGCGCGTGCGGCAGGACCGCCACGGCACTGGTGACGCCGACCACCAGCAGGGAGGTGGCGATCGCCTCCTTCGCTTCGAGACCGGCCACATAGACCAACAGCGGTACGGCGAGAATCGAACCGCCGCCGCCGAGCAGGCCCAGGCTGACCCCGATGAGTACGGCCAGCCCGACGGTCAGCGCCACCCCGCTCATGACCGGCTCGTGGTCGGTGTCCCGTCCCGGAGCTGGCTGACGATGGTGTCCACCCGACAGCTGGCTCCCCGGTTGTAGGGCAGCTTGCTGAGCAGCATGCCCATCGCGCAGGTGTTGGTCAGCGCGGCAAAGGTCAGCCCGGCCCCGATGAACGCGGCCACCCACTTCAGGCCCGGTACAAACACCGAGGCGAGGATGCTGACCAGCACGATCGCACCGGCGACCAGGCGTACCTGGCGCTCCAGGTCCCAACGGGCCCGCCCCTGGTTCAACGGTGCCTGGCTGGCCTGCCAGGACATCATCCCGCCACCCAGCACCTTGAGGTTGCTGAGTCCGGCCTGGGCGAGGGTCTGCTCGGCCTGGGCGGCCCGGGCACCGGAGCGGCACACCAGGACGACGTCCTCGTCCAGGTGGGCCAGCAGTTCGGCCCGGTGTTCGCGGAGCAGGTCGAGGGGCACGTTGTACGCGCCGGGGATGTGCGAGGTCTCGAACTCGGCCGGTGTCCGTACGTCCAGGATGCGGGGTGCCCGGCCTGCGTCGATGAGTTCCCGCAGGGTCGCGGAGTCGATGATTGCGCTGGTGCTCATGGTTCCTCGGTCGGTAGTAGGGATCATCAGGTGCCGGACTGGGCAGCGGACGGCCAACCACCCGCTGCCCAGCGGTCGCGCCCGGCCGGGACAGCAGTCATGCCCGGCCGGGCCAGTCGTCGCGCCCGGCCGGGCCAGCGGTCACGCCCCGCTGACCAGTGCGAGTTCGGCCGGGCCAGCGGTCAAACCCGGCTGGCTAGCGGTCACGCCCCGCTGACCAGTGCGACTCCGGCCGGTCCGGCGTGGGCGAACGAGTCGTCGACCAGGACCACCTGCCGACCGGCGTTGGCCAGCAGGGATGCGGCGACGCTGGCGCGGTAGCCGGAGCCGCAGTGCACCCAGACCGCCCCTTCCGGCACCTCGGCCAGCCGGTCCGGCAGCTCGGGCAGCGGGATGTGCACGGCCCCCTCGAGGTGGCTGTCGCGCCACTCGTTGGTCAGCCGTACGTCGAGCACCGCCGCGGGTTCCGGCAGGCCGGCCGGTACGTTCCCGGTCTGCGCGGCGGCAAGCGCGGGGAAGTCCGCAACAGCCAGTTCGCGCAGCTGACCGGCGTCACCTGCCCAGTCACGGGGCTGGCCGGTCGCTGCGGCAGCAGGGCGGTCGATGCCGATGCGGACCAGTTCCCGCTGGGCGTCGGCGACCTGCTCGGGGGTTTCGGCGAGCAGCGTGATCGGGACGCCCCAGTCGATGAGCCAGCCGAGCCAGGTCGACATCGGCCCGTCGAGGCCGAGGCTGACCGTGCCGGCGAGGTGCGACGAGGCGTACGCCTTGCGGTGTCGCAGGTCGACCACCCACTGCCCGGCGGCGACGCGTTCGCGCAGTTCGGCGGCGTCGGCTCGGGCGACCGGGGTGAGGTCGACCGGGGCCGGTCCGGCCGAGTTGGCCACGCCCATGTGCGCGTAGTACGCCGGGTACGCGTCGAGCCCGGCCAGGGTCTCGGTCACGAACTCGTCGGCGGCGAGTTGCAGCGCCGGGTTGGCGGTCCGCTCCCGGCCGATGGTGGACTCGGGGGCGTCGGCCTGGCTGGCGGAGCAGAAGCTGCCGAAGCCGTGTGTGGGCCAGACCTGGGTGCCGTCGGGCAGCAGGTCGGCCAGCCGCTGCGCGGAGGCGTGCTGGTGGTGGGCCAACTCATCGGCGTACTGCTTGCCCAGCAGGTCGGTGCGGCCGGTGGTGCCGAACAGCAGCGAGCCACCGGTGAAGACGCCGACCGGGGTCCAGCCGCCGTCGCCCGCCCGCTCGTCGAGCACGTACGACAGGTGGTGGAAGGTGTGTCCCGGAGTGGCCAGGACCCGCAGCCGCAGTACGTCGGAGATCTCGACCTCGTCCCCGTCGGCCACGGGGCGACGGGTGAAGGCCACCGTGTCGGCAGCGGCCACCAGGTATTCCGCTCCGGTGATCCGGGCGAGTTCGAGCCCGCCGGAGACGTAGTCGTTGTGGATGTGCGTCTCCACCACGTGGGTGACGCGTACGCCCAGCCGTCCGGCCAGGTCCAGTACCCGGTCGATGTCGCGCTGCGGGTCGACCACCACGGCGATCCGGCCGTCCGTGGCCAGGTAGCTCCGGTCGCCGAGTGACGAGGTCGCGATTACCGAGACTTCAACCGCCATTTGCCCTACTCCCTCTCAAAAGCGAGATACCCCGGGGGGTATTGCCGGGACATACGTCGCCCACTCTGGGGCATGTGCCAGGTACCCACCCGACGCGGGGAAACCCCCGCACCGGGACGATCAGTTCAACAGGTCAGGCTAGCGAGAGGAACAACTTCTCCAGTTCCTCGTCGGTCATCTCCGGCTGCTCCCCGCGCTCCCGGGCGGCGTTGCAGTGCCGCATCCCAGAAGCGATGATCTTGTAGCCCGCCCGGTCCACCGCCTTGGACACCGCGGCCAACTGGGTCAGAACGTCACGGCAGTCGCGACCCTCCTCGATCATCTCGATGACCGCGTTGAGTTGTCCCCGCGCCCGCTTCAGGCGGGTCAACGCGTCGCCGACCATCTCCTGCTGCACCTTCACGACATCACCTCCCACAGCCAACATACCCCCGGGGGTATCCGATTGGCGAATGTCCCCCGCCACCCGCCGCCAACCGGCAACATCAGCAGGGAGGTGAGCAGAAGATGACGTACGCGATCAGCATCCGCCTTCCCGACCCGTTCGACCCCACCGTCGCCCGAGTCCGTGCCGCACTCAAGGAACAGGGATTCGGCATTCTCACCGAAATCGACATGAGCGCCACGATGCGGGAGAAGTTGGGCGTCGAGCTGGAGGACTACGTGATCCTCGGCGCATGTAATCCGGCCCTGGCCCACCAGGCACTCGACATCGAACGGGACATCGGTCTGCTACTGCCCTGCAACATCGTGGTACGCGCCGCCGGGCCAGCAGCCACCCTGGTCCAGGCCCTCGACCCGCAGGTGATGGTACGACTCACCGGCCGGGACGAACTGCGTACGGTCGCCGACGAGGCCACCCACCGACTCCAGACAGCGCTGGACGGCCTGACCGGCTGACCCACGAGCGCTCAGGGGCGCGATCCCACCGCCGCCAGCCGGACATCGACCGGAGGAGCCGCCACCCGGGGTGGAGCCGCAGGAAGTGGTGAGCCCCTTCCCTCCGTCATCCGGTAACCTAGGCGCGCATGGGCCGCTAGCTCAATGGCAGAGCTGTGGACTTTTAATCCATAGGTTCGGGGTTCGAGTCCCCGGCGGCCTACCACCACCACGCTCAACCACCCCGTCCCAGATCGAATCAGCACAGGAAGCCCGAAGGGCTCCACACAGGTCGATCGAAGAGAGCCATTTTCGCTACTTTCTGTCCATGAACTTTGACAGAGCGCAGACTGCTTCCGGACTCCCCGCATACCTGGCGGCACAAGACTGGGCGGATCTTCGGCTCCTGGGGAACCGATACGCCTTCAGCGCTGGCACCCAACTCCTGAGACAGGGCGATGAGGGTGAGTTCGTGCACGTCATCCTGAGTGGTGCGGTAAAGGTGGTCCGCAGTGAGCCGACCGGTGGACGCACCATCCTCACCATCCGGGGAGCGGGAGACGTCGTCGGAGACTGGGCTGCGCTCGACGGTCGACGGCGCTTCGCCTCGGTCTCCGCCCTGACCACCCTGACCTGTCGGCTGCTCACCGGAGCCGCGTTCCGGCAATTCGTCGAACGACCCACGGTCGCTGCGGCCTTTGCTCGTTACAACATCACTCGGTCCCGCGAGGCCGACCTGCGGCGGACCGAGCTCGCCATCCTTCCCGTCCGCCAACGCCTGGCCAGAGCACTCCTCTGGCTACACCAGGCGGCGAGCAACGGGCTCCAGCAGCACAGTCTCGACCTGCCGCAACAAGACCTGGCAGAGTTGATTGGAGCATCCCGGAACGCCGTGGTCCTCGCTCTCGGCGTCCTGCGGTCAGAGGGAGTGATCGACACCCAACGACGCCGGGTGGCGATACGCGATGTCGCGGCCCTACGCCAGCTCGCTGACCTGGCCGATCATCCAGACTGATATCTGGGTCACGCTGACACTGCCCATTAGTGGGCGGTACTCCCCGGCACATCGGGCAACGATTGCTCGCATCACTCGGGTCGTTCGAGAGGAATGCGATGAATCAGCTCCGCCCGTTCGAGCACTCCCGACCGCTGCCGCCGTATCGTGCGGTGTTGGCTGTGGATGCCAAGGGTTTCACCAAGCTACCGGGCAGCACACACGAGGACGTGGCCATCCTCATCCCGCAACTGGTAGGCGAAGCGATGCGAAGCGCCGGCCTGGAGGCAGAATGGTCCAGCCCGGACTTCTTCGGCCACACTGGTGACGGGTTCGCCGTGGGGCTGCCCACCCGGGTCCTCCCGTACCTCATTCACCCCTTCCCAGCCCTACTTCAGGAACGTCTCGACGAACACCGTCGTAGCCACCCAGGTGAGCAGATACTGCGTCTACGGGTGAGCCTGCACGTCGGCCCCCTGCCGGTCGATCCGTCGGCGGCTGGCAATGGCGGCAACGGCGTGGCCCGCAACGAAACGCACCGGCTCTTGGACTCCGATGTCGTCAAACAGGTGCTCACGGAAGCCAGCCCAAACGTGACCCTGGTTGTCGTGATCGTCTCCGATCGGGTGTTCCATGACGTGGTAGCCGCTGGTTACGCCGGCCTCCATCCCGACCACTTTGTCGATGTGCTGGCGCGGGTCTCCGGCAAGGCATTCGCCCAGCGTGCCTGGCTACACCTTCCAGCGCCGTCCGGACCGGGACCGGTCCGCGTCGGTGCGGATACTGATGGCCGCGATGCCCCGGACCACGAGGTGGTGCCCGCACCACCTCCGTCGGCCGCACACCCGACCGGGCTGAACTACGGCCAGACGGTGACGGGTGGCGCCGTGCATGGTGGGATGCACCAGCAGTTCGGGGGACAGCAGTGACCGTTCTGCCGGTCGGCCTCGACGTCAGCGAGGACCTCGACGACTACCTGGACGACGAGTCGTACGACAACCCGGAGCTGACCGTCAACTACGGCCAGACGGTGTCGGGGGGCATCGTCCACGGTGGTGTGCACCAGACAATCAACAACGAAATCAAGTTGCTGAGCCGGTTGATCTCCGCACATCGACTGACTTCCGCCTACGTCGCGCAGGTCATGGCGACGTTCGTGGAGCGGGAGTTCCACCGAACCGGCCACGGCGACCGGCTGAGCCGTAACGACGTCGAACGTCTCCTGGCCCACGAACCGTGCGTGGTGCTCGTGGGAACCGACGGATCGGGACTGACCACGACGGCTGTCGCAGTGCTCGACGGGTTCGGCCGGTCCGGATGGCGGCTCGAACAGATCCTGTTCGACGACGAAACCGGCCGCCCGTTCGTCGGCACCGACCTGCCAAAGGAAAGGGGCGTCGTCCAACTGTTGCGGCTGCCGCGGGAGGCGGATCGCATCGGCCCTAATCTCAGCCTCGTCCTACAGGCGCATGCCGCCGATCTCCGTGCCCTCGGTTCGCATCTGCTCGTCACGGCCACTGCGGCGGTGTGGCGCGTCGTCGGCGGACAGAGCGACCTGCCCGTCATCGAGGTCGCGCCCCCCGATCCCACCGCCCTGGTGCTGGGCCAGTGTGCCAGCGCGGACGTGGACGCGACCACACTCGTAACCCACCCGATGGTCAACCGGCTCCTGGAACGCGCCTGCGCAGCGGACGCATCCCGGTTGGCCGGAATCATCGTCTCTGCGGTGCGAAACCACCCAGACAAGGGAGTGGACGATCTGGCCCACGAAGTCAGCGGGGCCTACGGCAACTGGGACGACGAACTGGCGAAGTGGTTCACCGACGACGACCAGGGCCTCAGGGCCCGCCTGTTCCTGGTCGCTGCCGCCGTGTTGGAGGGAGAACCTGCTGGCGAAATCCTCAGCACCGTCAACGCGTTGGGCAAGCAGCTCGGTGACCTTGATGTCTCTCGGCTCGATGGGCTGGCCAGCGCAGGTCTCCGTGCCCTCACCGACAGCATCGGCGCCGAAATCGTCAACGGCCGCCTTCGGTTCAAACGCGCGAACTATGCGGACGCCGTCCTTACCTTCGTTCACGCGGACCGCTCGTCGGCCTTCCGAAGAAACCTTTGGGAGTGGGCGACCAAACTGATCATCCGGCGCAACGGCCGCAGCGCTCCCGTGGCTGCTGCCCGGGTGACCGAAATGATGGTGACAATGGTGCTGCGGCGACGGGATGTCCGCCCGCTCAGCCAACTGAGACACTGGGCCGCCCGCCCGTACCTCCAGGGTCACGTCGTCAACGCCCTGATCGCCACCGCAGTCAGTGACGAGGTCGGTGTCGAGGTTCGGGCGCTGCTGTACCGGTGGGCCCGAGAGCTCAGAGATGAGCGCCTGTTGACCGTCCTGGCCGAAGTCTGCGCGGGCGACCTGGCAGATCTCTACCCGAAGGTGTCGCTAACCCGGCTGGGGCATCTCGCCACCCGGCAGCTTCCCGCCGTGACGGACGCCGTCGTCGCCGCCGTGGCCAGCCTTTGGAAGCGCCCGAAACTGCGTCAGCACGTCCTACAGGCGGTCATCGAATGGACGACCGACGACTCCGGAGCACGCGTCGACACGGCCTGGCGGGTTATCAACGCCCTTGCCGCCACCGATACACACCCGGTCGGCCTGGCCGATCTGGTGCCAGAGCAACGCGAGGCGCTCGTCCGGGCAACGGCCCGGCTCATCGACGGGTCCGGGCCTTCCGAGGTACGTACGGCATTCGTCGCGGCCGCGCTGGAAGCGGCGGCCGGCAGTGGAAGCGACGACGAGCGGTACATCCGGTTCTTCGTCGACACCGTGCGCTGTGGCACCGGTGGAACAAGCCGGGTGGTCCGAATCGGCAGGCTCGCATTCACCTGGCAGCCGGTGTGTGACGACCATGCCTCGCCCGGCCGACGCGATCTGCGGGACCGTCTCACCGAAGCCTTGCACCGCGCCGACCCACTCGCCCTGAGGAGCTGACGACGATGTGGGAGCTGTTTCGCCGCGAACCGCGTCACTGGACCAACGATTCCACGATGACCTTTGCCCCTCCGGCTGTCGACCAGGACCGGTTCCTCAGCAGGGACATCCCGAGCGCCGTCGAGGGTGCGCACTTTCTCGCAGACATCACGGTGCAGTGGCGTGGCGGTGACAACGACTGCGTCGACACCATCCGCCGATCTGTACGGGAACTCGTCGCTCGAAAGGCCACCGGCTATCGGGTGACCGCCGCCGCCGAGTTGGCGGACCTGCTCAACGCGCAAGGATCTATCCGCAGGCGCATCACGGGTACCAAGCTGGTCATCACCCAGCTACACGTCCGGCTGACCGCCTCGATGGAAGCCCAGGAGATCACCGCGGCTTGGGAGGAGGCACAGCGCGAGGAAGCCCGGGAAAAGCTGCGGCAACGGCAGGAGCTCCAACGGCTGCGTTATCTCCGTGACGAGATCTTCGGAGATCCGAACATCGCACGCATGTACTGGCATCTCAAGCATCCAACGGACATCTCCGCGTTGACCAGCAGTTCCTTCGACGAGGTCGCCAGCCGACTGAGCAGCAGTACGCCGACCACGAGGGCACCCGCCGGGGAGCAGGCCATCGCCACACTGATCGGTGAGTTTCTCGCTGGACTGGAGGGTGACGAGCGGGCCCACCTGGTCGCTCAGCTGGGCGTCGTGTTCCGCAGCTTCCATCGCACGGACCTGGCCGAACGTCTGCCGTCGGCGCCGACCACGCCACCGCCTCGGCCGACATCGTGAGCGACGTCCAGCGTGGTGCGGGAGCCCAACAAAGTAACGCGGCCTGGTTGGCACTACAACAGCTCAACGAGGCCATCCGGTTCGCGGACGTCAAAGTCACTGCGGTACTGGCGGCAGACGGACTCCTCTCCAGCCAGCTCTGGACCGATCACACCAACGGAACGGAGTGGTCGTGGGGGTTGCTGTTCATCGCCAGTGTGAGCACAGCTCTGAGCGCCTTGCTGACCCTACTCACCCTGGCCCCACGGCGGCAGACAACCGGTCCGGAGGCACTTCACCACTTCGACGACGTCGCGCGGCGATACGCAGGTGATCGGCAAGGTTTCATCGACGCGTGGCTTGCCACAACATCAGACGACGACGCGACGGCACGGATGCTCGCCGGTCACATCTGGGCGGCCAACCTGGTTGCTTACCGCAAGTTCACCCGGGCGGCTTGGTCCATCCGTCTTCTGGTGGTGGGGGTAATGGCCTGGATCGCTTCGGGCCTGGTCTAACAACCGGCGAAAATCTTCCTACCTGAAGATGCGCTCGGGAAAACTGTCCGGGGAAACAGTTGAGGGCCACCCTATACGGGTGGCCCTCAACTAGAAGAAGTCCGGCGGTGTCCTACTCTCCCACACCCTCCCGAGTGCAGTACCATCGGCGCTGGAGGGCTTAGCTTCCGGGTTCGGAATGTAACCGGGCGTTTCCCCTCCGCCATGACCGCCGTAACACTATCAACATATCAAAACACCACACACAAGGGTGTTTCGTTTGCTGTGAATCACACAGTGGACGCGTAGCAACTTAGTAGTCAAGCCCTCGGCCTATTAGTACCGGTCAACTGAACCCGTTACCGGGCTTACATTTCCGGCCTATCAACCCAGTCGTCTAGCTGGGGGCCTTACCCCATCAAGTGGGTGGGACACCTAATCTTGAAGCGAGCTTCCCGCTTAGATGCTTTCAGCGGTTATCCCTTCCGAACGTAGCCAACCAGCCGTGCCCCTGGCGGGACAACTGGCACACCAGAGGTTCGTCCGTCCCGGTCCTCTCGTACTAGGGACAGCCCTTCTCAAGTATCCAACGCGCACGGCGGATAGGGACCGAACTGTCTCACGACGTTCTAAACCCAGCTCGCGTACCGCTTTAATGGGCGAACAGCCCAACCCTTGGGACCTGCTACAGCCCCAGGATGCGACGAGCCGACATCGAGGTGCCAAACCATCCCGTCGATATGGACTCTTGGGGAAGATCAGCCTGTTATCCCCGGGGTACCTTTTATCCGTTGAGCGACACCGCTTCCACTCGCAAGTGCCGGATCACTAGTCCCGACTTTCGTCCCTGCTCGACCTGTCAGTCTCACAGTCAAGCTCCCTTGTGCACTTACACTCAACACCTGATTGCCAACCAGGCTGAGGGAACCTTTGGGCGCCTCCGTTACCCTTTAGGAGGCAACCGCCCCAGTTAAACTACCCACCAGACACTGTCCCTGAACCGGATCACGGTCCGAAGTTAGATACCCAAATCAACCAGAGTGGTATTTCAAGCTTGCCTCCACCCATACTGGCGTATGGACTTCACCGGCTCCCACCTATCCTACACAAGCTAATTCGAGTACCAATGTCAAGCTATAGTAAAGGTCCCGGGGTCTTTCCGTCCTGCCGCGCGTAACGAGCATCTTTACTCGTAATGCAATTTCGCCGGGCCTGTGGTTGAGACAGTAGGGAAGTCGTTACGCCATTCGTGCAGGTCGGAACTTACCCGACAAGGAATTTCGCTACCTTAGGATGGTTATAGTTACCACCGCCGTTTACTGGCGCTTAAGTTCTCAGCTTCGCCCCGAAAGACTAACCGGTCCCCTTAACGTTCCAGCACCGGGCAGGCGTCAGTCCATATACATCGAATTACTTCTTCGCATGGACCTGTGTTTTTAGTAAACAGTCGCTTCCCCCTGGTCTCTGCGGCCATACAACGCTCCACCCGCAAGGGGCTTCACGTCTCCGGCCCCCCTTCTCCCTAAGTTACGGGGGTAATTTGCCGAGTTCCTTAACCACAGTTCACCCGATCGCCTCGGTATTCTCTACCTGACCACCTGTGTCGGTTTGGGGTACGGGCCGCTCGGAACTCGCTAGAGGCTTTTCTCGGCAGCATAGGATCACTGACTTCACCTGAATCGGCTCGGCATCACGTCTCACCCACATGCACCACGGATTTGCCTATGGTGCGGGCTACACGCTTACCCCGGCACAACCACCGGCCGGGATCAGCTACCTTCCTGCGTCACCCCATCGCTTGACTACTACCCGCCAGGTTCCCACGCTCCCCGAGCTTGGTCCGAAGACCTCCCACGGTTCGGGTGGTTAGCACAACGAGGTTCATCATGGGCGTTCCTTCGCGGGTACGGGAATATCAACCCGTTGTCCATCGACTACGCCTCTCGGCCTCGCCTTAGGTCCCGACTCACCCAGGGCGGATTAACCTGGCCCTGGAACCCTTGGTCATCCGGCGGAAGGGTTTCTCACCCTTCTTTCGCTACTCATGCCTGCATTCTCACTCGTGCCGCGTCCACAGCTGGGTCACCCCGCTGCTTCACCCCCGGCACGACGCTCCCCTACCCATCCACACACCTGGACACCCACCCAAAGGAAGATGCCGAGTAAAAATGTGAATGCCACAGCTTCGGCGGTGTACTTGAGCCCCGCTACATTGTCGGCGCGGAACCACTTGACCAGTGAGCTATTACGCACTCTTTAAAGGGTGGCTGCTTCTAAGCCAACCTCCTGGTTGTCT